>NZ_JBHTII010000001.1:0-2681040 GCF_042677065.1 Microbacterium insulae
AAAACTGACCGACGAGGTTATTTGGCATTTGACAAGTGCACGCTGTTGAGTTCTCAAGGATCGGACGCACCCACCCACCAACCACCAAGGCCAGCACAGCAGGGCAACTTCACAACCTTATCCGACTTCGGCCCGCTCGTCAAACCGGCGAGGCGGCAGTCCGAGGACCGCGACCACGGCCATCGACCGCGCATCCGAAGAGGATGTCCCCTCCACGGACCCGTGGATCGCGCCTCTCGGGAGAGGCTTCAGGAGGGGGTGTTTTCCGCTTGAGGGGGCGGGGCCTTCGGCCTCTCCGCTCTTCCCTTTGGGGCGAACAACAAGAACATTACGTGACGTCGCGGTGCTCGTCGAATCCGGCGTGCATCCCGGGCGTGTCGTGCTCCGCAGTCCCCCGCGCTCTCTCGCCTTCGGTGTGGTCCAGCGCCAGCGGCATCTTCACCGCACGGCGTGATCGCGCACGTTCGACGCGGCGTCGCGACGCCCGCACCGCTTGCACGACGACGCACACGGCCACCGTCATCGCCCCCCAGAGTGCACACGCCGGAGGCAGCACGCGGTACGCGAGGTGCGCGACCGTGAACTCCGCGTCGAGCGGACCCAGCACCGCCAGCCCGCCGAACCACGCCGCTGCCAGCACCAGCGGCAGAGACACCCACCAGATCCACCGCACGGCGCGCGGCAGCACGCGATCGACCGCGGGCCCGACCGGGCGACGCGCCAGCCACACGAGCGCCCACACCCCGATGATCGCCAGTCCCAGGGCACTGGACCCGTGCTGGAGCCACGTGAAGCCCGGCAGCGGACCCCACTCGGACTCGAGTCCCGGAACCGTCTGCACACCCCAGCGGCCCTCGTGGGTGAAGAGGTCCCACACGATGTGGCTGACCACCCCGATCAGCAGGGACACGACGAGGAGCAGCATCCCCCTCACGGACACGCGCCGGCGCCCGCTCCCCTCGGGGGAGCCGGTGATCGCGAGTGTCTCCCGCAGCGCCCGCGGCGCGGGCGCATCCCACTCGCGCGGGAGCCGGACCGCGAGCCACTCGGGAGAGAGGTCGCGCACACCCGGGCGAAGAACGGCGCGCCAGATCAGAAGCAGGACGAGGGCGAGCCCCACCGTCGCCGGGAGCCACGCGAGGTCGTGCGTGCGCCCGTAGTGGAACGGGAGGCCGCGGACGAACAGCGGAAGGTCGGGCGCCATCGCGCCCACCGCGATGGCCGCGGGTACGAGCGGTGTCCGCACGAACGGAAGCGCCACGACCGCGTGGCTCGGCGTGAACGGCATCAGACCTCCGCGATCGAGACGGTCGGGACGGGATCAGCGCTGGACGAACACTCCCGCGAGCGTCTTCTTGCCGCGGCGCAGGACCGAAACGGCGCCTGGCAGCGAACCGGTGACGACGGCCGTCTCATCGTCGACCCTCGCGCCATCGAGCGACACGCCGCCCTGGGCGATCGAGCGCCGCGCCTCCGACAGGCTTGCGGCCAGACCGGTCTCCACGAGCGCCTGCACGACGGGCGTCCCGGAGGTCATCGAGGCGTTCGGCAGCTCCTCGAGGGCCTGCCGCAGCGTTGCCGCGTCGAGGCTCGCCAGATCGCCCTGTCCGAAGAGGGCCTCGGATGCCGCGACCGCGGCGGCCGTGGCATCCGCTCCGTGCACGAAGGTGGTCACCTCGAGAGCGAGACACTTCTGCGCGGCGCGCCGGAACGGCTCGTCGGCCACGAGTTGCTCGTACCTCTCGATCTCGGCGCGTGTCAGGAAGGTGAACACCTTGAGCCGCGTGATGACATCGGCGTCGTCGGTGTTGAGCCAGAACTGGTACATGCGGTACGGGCTGCACATCTCGGGGTCGAGCCAGATGGCGTTGCCCGCGCTCTTGCCGAACTTGGTGCCGTCGCTGTTGGTGATCAGCGGGGTGCCGATCGCGTGGACCGAGACGCCCTCGACGCGGTGGATGAGGTCGGTGCCGCTGGTGAGGTTCCCCCACTGGTCGCTGCCCCCGGTCTGAAGGACGCACCCGTACCGGCGGTGCAGTTCGAGGTAGTCCAGGCCCTGGAGGATCTGGTAGCTGAACTCGGTGTAGCTGATGCCCGCCTCGGAGTTGAGGCGCGCGGCGACGGCGTCCTTCTTGATCATCGTCCCGACGCGGAAGTGCTTGCCGATCCCGCGGAGGAAGTCGATCGCGCTCAGGGGGGCCGTCCAGTCGAGGTTGTTGACGATGCGGGCGGCGTTGTCACCCTCGAAGCTCAAGAATCGCTCGACCTGTGCGCGCAGGTAGCCGACCCATTCCTCGACCGTTTCGACCGGGTTGAGCACGCGCTCCGCGTCGCGGCCGCCGGGGTCGCCGACGAGACCCGTCGAGCCGCCGACGAGGCCCAGCGGCTTGTGCCCGGCCAGCTGGAGGCGCCGCATCAGGAGCAGCTGCACGAGATTACCCAGGTGCAGGCTCGGCGCTGTCGGGTCGAAGCCGCAGTAATACGTGATCGGACCGTCGGCGAGAAGGGCGCGAAGCGTTTCCTGGTCGGTGGACACATGCACGAGTCCGCGCCAGACGATCTCGTCCCAGACGTTCTCGAACGTGGGGTCGTTGGCGGGCGCGGTCGCGCTCACGACGGTTTCAGACACGCGCTTCAGGCTATCAGCGGGCGCCTTCACGCCTTCGCCGCGCTCACACCTCCGTACTTCAGTTCCTCACCTTCATCTCAGAGAATTCAGCATAGGACCTTATGTAGGTATAGCTCGTGAGCTAAACTTATGATAATGCAGTTTGCAGACTGAAGGGTTTACGCATGTTCGTTGTGACCGCAGATCAGCGAGGGAGCCGCGCCCGCGCCGACCTCGTGCCGGCCGGGCTCCAGGCCATCGGCAGCCTCGCCGGCAGCCGCCTCGCACTCGCCCCGGCACGCACCGCCGGAGACGAGGTCCAGGTCGCGGTTCCGGACGCGCGGGCGGTCATCGACGTGGCGCTGCACCTCTCCCGCACGCACGAGTGGAGCGTGGGGATCGGGGTCGGCCCGGTCGAGCAGCCCCTTCCCGACGACGTGCGCGCCGCGCGTGGCACGGCGTTCCTGAACGCGAGGGAGGGGGTCGAGCGTGCGAAGAAGACTCCCACGCGCATATCGATCGTCGGCGGCGAGGAGGGATCGGATGCCGAAGCCCTCCTGCGCCTCCTGGTCGAACTGCGCGACCGCCGCACGGAAGAGGGGTGGGAGCTGTGCGATCTCCTCGCCGAGGGACTCACGCAGCGCGACGCAGCCGCACGCCTCGGGATCACCGAAGGCGCGGTGAGCCAGCGCGCACGCAACGCCGGACTGCGCACCGAGGAGGGCGCGCTTCCCGCGCTCGAGCGGCTGCTGCGTCGCGCCGACGACGCCGCGGCGGCGACGGAGAGGGATGCCTCGGCCGGCGTCGCCGGCCCGTGACAGACTGACGCCATGATCACGCCCCCGGATCTGCACTCGCTCGTCGCCTCGACGCTCCTGTTCCTCGCCCTCGGCGCCGCGCTCGTGCTCGTCGTGGTGAGCACCCGGCGTCCGCGCGAGATCCCTCTCTTCATCGCCGGCGCACTCGTCGTGCTCTCCCTGGTCGTGGTGCTGATCGTTCCGGTGGCGGTCCACCTCGTCGGCGCGATCGTGATCGCGATGCTCGGCGTCGCCCTCGCCGCGGTCGGCGGCAGCCCGGTCACCAAGCGCATCCTCGACGTCGCGACGCACGGCAGGGTTCCCGACGGCGAGAACGGCGGCATCCTGCTGCGCCCTGCCGCGATCCCCGGCATCGTCCCCGACGACGCCCCCGCGCGGGAGGTCCTGCGCGGCGGAACGACGATCGGCTACCTCGAGCGCCTCGGTGTCGCACTGGCGATCATCGTCGGATTCCCCGAAGCGATCGCCGTCGTCGTGGCGGTGAAGGGCATCGGCCGGTTCTCGGAGCTCGCCGCCGCTGAGGCCCGTGAGCGCTTCATCACCGGCACGCTCGCCAGCCTGCTGTGGGCATGCGTCGTCGCGGGTGTCGTCCGGCTCGCGATCGCCTGAGGCCCGGCGGCCGCGTCGGGCTCAGAGACCGAGGGCGTGCACGGCGGTCTGGACGCGTTCGATGAGTTCCGCCCGCTGCTCTCTGACGCGGACCGGCGCGGTCCCGCCCGCTCCCGATCGACTCGCGACCGATCCCTCGACCGTGAGCACCTCGCGCACGTCAGGCGTCAGCGACGGCGACACCGACCTGAGCTGATCGTCTGAGACGTCGTGCAGCTCGATCCCCTCCTCCTCGCAGACGCGGACGAGATGTCCCGAGATCTCGTGCGCGTCGCGGAAGGGAACTCCCTGCTTGACGAGCCACTCCGCCACATCGGTCGCGAGCGAGAAGCCCTGCGGGGCGAGCTCGGCCATGCGGTCCGTGTTGAAGCGGATGGTCGCGATCATGCCCGCGAACGCCGGCAGAACCGTCTCGATCGTCCGCACGGAATCGAAGACGGGCTCCTTGTCCTCCTGAAGGTCGCGGTTGTACGCGAGGGGCAGGGCCTTGAGGGTGGCGAGCAGCCCCGTGAGATTGCCGATGAGTCGTCCGGACTTCCCTCGCGCCAGCTCGGCGATGTCCGGATTCTTCTTCTGCGGCATGATGCTCGATCCGGTCGAGTAACCGTCGTCGAGCGTGACGAAGCCGAACTCGCGGGTGTTCCAGAGGATGATCTCCTCCGCCAGCCTCGACACGTCGACGCCGATCATCGCCGCGATGAAGGCGAACTCGGCGACCACGTCTCGGGCGGCGGTCCCGTCCATCGAGTTCTCGGCCGGCCGGTCCAGCCCCAGCTCGCGCGCGATCAGCTGGGGATCCAGTCCGAGCGTTGATCCCGCGAGCGCACCGCCGCCGTAGGGCGACACCGAGGCACGGGTCGACCAGTCGCGCAGGCGTTCGAGGTCGCGCACGAGCGGCCACGCGTGCGCCTGGAGGTGATGGGCGAGGAGGACGGGCTGCGCATGCTGAAGGTGCGTGCGGCCGGGCATCACGGCGTCCGGGTGCGCCTCGGCCTGGGCGACGAGCGCGTCCACGAGACGGAGCACCTCGCGGGCGATGGTGCGCGAGTGGTCGAGCAGGTACATGCGCACGAGCGTGGCGATCTGGTCGTTGCGGCTTCGTCCCGCGCGGAGCTTGCCGCCGAGCTCGGGACCGACGATGCCGATGAGGGCCTGCTCGAGGGCGCCGTGGACGTCCTCATCTGACGGAGCGGCCCGCAGCGTGCCGTCGGCCACGCCGCGCGCGAGGGCGTCGAGGCCCTCATGCATGGCGGCCTCCTCGTCCGGCGAGAGGTATCCGGCCGCGGCGAGCGCCTTCGCGTGGGCGTGCGACCCGGCGATGTCGTAGGGAGCCAGCTCCCAGTCGAAGTGCGTCGAACGACTCAGCTCGGCCAGTTCCGGTGACGGTCCGGTCGCGAATCGGGCCCCCCAGAGTGCGCCCTCGTTGGTCCCGTCGCCCTTGCTCTCGCTCACCGCTCCACCCTACCGACCGACGCGGTGGCGACGAGGCGCGAGGACCGGTCGAGGATCCACTCGAGCGGCCCACGGCCGATCAGGAGCGCCCACGCGGTGCACAACGCGACCGTCCACAGCACGAACGGCGCCAAGGGATCGAGTTCGCGGAAGCCTGCGAGATCGCCCGGCCGTCCGAGAACGGCCGACGCGACCACCGCCCACACGAGGAGCTGGCCGACGTAGGCCGTGAGCGGCATGGCGCCCACCGCCCGCAGCGGGAGGACGACCCACACCGCGACGGTGCGGCAGAGAAGGAGACAAGCGGCGATGACGGCGAGCGCGAATCCGCCCGACCCGAGCACCTCGAGCAGCCCCGTCGAGTGCGCGCGGCCGGTCCACAGCGCCGCGAGGTACGAGCTCCGCTCGTCCGCCTCGGCGACGCCGGTGGCGGCATCCAGCCCGTACGCGACCGCGGCGAGGATCACCCCGACGCCGAGCATCCGCAGCTGTACCTCGATGCGGCCGATACCCGCCCGCGCAACCCCGAGTCCGGCGAGGACGAATGCGATCCAGGTCGTGAAGGGGTAGTGCCAGCCGATCACGGCCGACAGCAGGCTTCCCGACGTCGTCCGCCACAGCGGGAGGTCGTCGAGCGCGACCTGGGCCACCGGCATGACCGCCGCGAGGGTGCCCGCAAGGACGAGGAGGGTGCGCGAATCCAACGCGATCAGCGGCACCGTGAGGAGGAAGAGAAGAGCGTAGGCCGGGAGGATCACGTAGACGGGGACGCCCGTGAGGATGAGCAGGATGCCGATGACCCACAGGAGAGCCGCCCGCACGATGAGCTTCACCCTCGCCGTGCGCAAGGACTCACCCCCGAGCGGCGTGCGCCCGCCGGTGGCGAGTCCGATCGACACCCCGGCGAGAATCGCGAAGAGGATGGAGGACCGCCCGTCCACGACGGCGACCCAGGTGGAGGCATCCGTCCAGGTGAAGGGCTCGCGGATCCACAGCAGGTGAGCCGCGAACATCCCGAGCACGGCCAGGCCGCGTGCGAGGTCGACGCCCGCCACGCGGCCCGGGCCGTTCAGGCGCGTCCAGCGCGTCCCGAGCCAGCCCGGCTCCGTCGCGGGGACCGGTCCGCTCACGCCCGCACGCCCGCCGTCAGTCCTGCCGGAGCAGCCACACGAGCAGGGCCTTCTGCGCG
Source organism: Microbacterium insulae (assembly GCF_042677065.1). Lineage (NCBI taxonomy): Bacteria > Bacillati > Actinomycetota > Actinomycetes > Micrococcales > Microbacteriaceae > Microbacterium > Microbacterium insulae. The sequence goes on from NZ_JBHTII010000001.1 coordinate 6,677, forward strand.
TGGAGCCGGTTCTCGGCCTCGTCCCAGACGACGCTCTGCGGACCGTCGATCACCTCGGCGTCCACCTCGTACCCGCGATCCGCAGGAAGGCAGTGGATGAAGATCGCCTCCGGCCGAGCAAGGCTCATCAGCTCCGTCGTGACTTTGTACCCGCCGAGGTCGCGCAGGCGCGCGAGCTTCTCCTCCTCTTTGCCCATCGACACCCACGTGTCGGTCACGATGACGTCGGCGCCCGCCGCCGCCTCGTTCGGGTCGGTGTAGAGGGTGACCGATCCACCCGTCTCCGCGGCGCGCCGGTCGGCGTCGGCCACGACGTCCTCCCGCGGCGCGTACGCCTCGGGCGACGCCACACGAACGTGCATCCCTGCGGTGACGCCGGCCAGCACGTAGGAGTGCGCCATGTTCGACATCCCGTCTCCGAAGAAGGCGAGGGTGAGCCCCGCGAGCTCCCCCTTGTGCTCCTTGATCGTGAGCAGGTCGGCCAGGAGCTGACAGGGATGGAAGTCGTCGCTGAGGGCGTTGACGACCGGAACACGGGTTCCCTCGGCCATCTGCTCCAGTCCCGACTGCGCGTAGGTGCGCCACACGATCGCCGCAACCTGGCGCTCGAGGACGCGCGCCGTGTCGGCGGGGGTCTCCTTGCCACCGAGCTGGCTGTTCGCCGTGGAGATGATCAGGGGCGACCCGCCGAGGTCGGCGATCCCGACGGCGAAGGACACGCGCGTGCGCGTGGAGGACTTGTCGAATATCACCGCGACGGTCTGGGGACCCTCGAGTGTCTTGAGCTTCCACCGGTCCTTCTTGAGCGCGACGGCGAGCTCCAGGATCTCGTTCTGCTCGTGCTGTGTCAGATCGTCATCGCGCAGCAGGTGTCTGGTCATGCGTGAGCCTCCGTGTGGGTGTCCGAGTGGGCCTCGAGCAGGAGCGCGTCCTCGACGGTGCGCACCGATGCCGTCAGCAGCTCGATGAACTCGTCGATCTCGACGTCGCCGATCGTGAGGGCCGGCACGAGCCGCAGCGTCTCGTCGTTGGGCGCGTTGATCACGAGGCCGTGCTCCTGCGCCGCTGCGACCACGGCCTTGGCGACCGGATGGGTGAGCGCGACGCCGAGCAGGAGTCCGCGGCCGCGCACCCCGCCGATGAGGTCCGACTCGATGCCGAGGATCGCGGTGCGCAGCTGCTCCCCCCGCTCGGCCGCGTTGCGGACGAGATCGGCGCGCTCGATCTCGCCGAGCACGGCGCCGGCGACAGCCGTTCCCAGCGCGTTCCCCCCGAACGTCGAGCCGTGGGTGCCGGGGTAGAAAAGGTCGCTGGCGGCGCCGAACGTGATGAGCGCGCCGATCGGGAATCCGCCGCCGACCCCCTTGGCGACCGTGATCGCGTCGGGGGTGATGCCGGCGTGCTGGAAGGCGAACCACTCCCCCGTGCGGCCGGCGCCCGTCTGGATCTCGTCGACGATGAGCAGCGCGCCATGGCGCGCCGTGAGCTCACGTGCCGCCTGGAGGTAGCCGTCGGGCAGGTCGATGACGCCCGCCTCGCCCTTCACGGGCTCCACGAACAGCGCGGCGACACGGTCGTCGAGCGCCGCTTCGAGTGCCTCGGCCGTCGAGTCGATGAACTCCACGCCCGGCGTCATCGGCAGGAACGGCTCCTGCATCCAGGGCTTTCCGGTCAGCGCGAGGGTTCCCATCGTGCGGCCGTGGAACGCGTCTTTGAGGGCGAGGATGCGCGGGCGCCCCGCGCCGCCGTGCAGCCGCGCCAGCTTGAACGCGGCCTCGTTGGCCTCGGCCCCCGAGTTGCCGAAGTAGACGCGTCCGGACTCCCCCGTCCCGGCCAGGCGCTTGAGTCGGGCGGCGAGCTCGAGCTGGGGCGGCGTCGCGAAGTAGTTCGAGACGTGGGCGAGCGTCGCGGCCTGATTCGCGAGCGCGGCCACGAACACCGGATGCGCGTGACCGAGCGAGTCGACCGCGATGCCCGCGAGGAAGTCGAGGTAGCGCTTGCCGTCGGCGTCCCACAGGTGCGAGCCCTCGCCGCGCACGAACATCGCCATCCGCTCGCCGAAGCTTCGCACGAGGTCGCGCCCCGCATCTTCCTGCCACGTCATCCGCGCACCACCTCTGTTCCGATTCCCTTGCTGGTGAAGACCTCCACGAGCACCGAGTGCGGCACCCGCCCGTCGATGATCGCGGCGGTGTCGACGCCGCCCTCGACGGCATCCAGGCACGCCTTCATCTTCGGGATCATGCCGGACTCGAGCGAGGGCAGCATCGCCCGCAGTTCGGTCGAGGTCAGATGCGAGACGAGGGAGTCTCGGTTCGGCCAATCGGCGTAGAGCCCGGGCACGTCGGTGAGGACCACCAGCTTCGCCGCGCCCAGGGCGACGGCGAGAGCGGATGCCGCGGCATCCGCGTTGACGTTCAACGAGTGTCCCGGGTGATCCAGGTCGGGGGCGATGCTCGAGACCACAGGGATCCGCCCGGCGGCCAGCTGATCGAGCACCGCGCTCGGATCCACCTCGACGACGTCGCCGACGCTGCCGAGGTCGTGCTCGACGCCCTCGATCATGACGCCACGGCGGCGGCCGCCGAACAGGCCCGCGTCCTCGCCGCTGAGCCCCGCTGCGTGGGGCCCGTACGTGTTGATCTTCGCCACGAGCTGCGGGTTGATCTGACCGGTGAGCACCATGCGCACCACCGAGATGGCCTCGGTGGAGGTGAAACGGTACCCGCCCTTGAACTCGCTCGGGATCGAGAGCCGGTCGAGCATCGAGGAGATCTGCGGGCCGCCGCCGTGCACCACCACCGGCTTGACCCCGACGTAGCGGAGGTAGGCGATGTCGGCGGCGAAGGCATCCTGCAGCTCCTCGGAGACCATCGCGTTGCCGCCGTACTTGATGACGATCACCTGGTCGCGGAAGCGCTGGAGCCATGGCAGGGATTCGATGAGCGTCGCCGCCTTGCGGCTGGCCTCGTCGGGATCGGTGTCCTGGAGCTCGGTCATGAGGAGTACGCGCTGTTCTCGTGGACGTAGTCGTGGGTGAGATCGTTCGTGAGGATGGTCGCGACGGCGTCGCCGACCTTCAGGTCGATGACGACCTCGGTCGCGCGGGGCGTCAGGTCGACGGCCTCGCGCGGGGCGTCCGGGCCGCCCGCCGTGCAGACGCGCACGCCGTTCATCCAGACGTCGACGTCGTACGGGTCGAACTGCGCTTCGGTCGTGCCGATCGCCGCGAGCACGCGGCCCCAGTTGGGGTCGTTGCCGAAGATCGCCGCCTTGAAGAGATTGTTGCGGGCGACCGACCGACCCACCTCGACGGCGTCGTCCTCGGATGCCGCGTTCTTCACGACGATCCGGATGTCGTGGCTCGCACCCTCGGCGTCGCCCTGGAGCTGCTCCGCCAGATCGAGGCACACCGCGGCGAGCGCCGCGCGGAATCCTGCCGCGTCGGGCGCGATGCCCGAGGCGCCGCTGGCCAGGAGGGTCACCTGGTCGTTCGTGGACATGCAGCCGTCCGAGTCGAGCCGGTCGAAGCTCACTGCGGTCGCGTGGCGAAGGTGGGCGTCGGCCTGCTCCGCGGTGAGGACCGCGTCGGTCGTGACCACGACGAGCATCGTGGCGAGGCCGGGCGCCAGCATCCCCGCCCCCTTCGCCATGCCGCCGATCGTCCAGCCCTCGCCGGTGTGCACGGCCCGCTTCGGACGCGAGTCGGTGGTCATGATGGCGAGGGATGCCGCCTCCCCGCCGTCGGCGGACAGTTCGGCGATCCCCTGCTCGGTGCCGGCGAGGACCTTGCCGCGGAACACCTGATCGCCCGTGCCGATGAGTCCCGTCGAGCAGACGAGCACGTCGCCCGCGCTCACGCCGAGGAGCTCCGCCGCCTTCTCGGCGGTCTGGTGGGTTGTCTGGAATCCGAACGACCCCGTGAAGCAGTTCGCTCCCCCGGAGTTGAGCACGATGGCCTCGACGACGCCGTCCTGCACGGCCTGCTGCGACCAGATGATCGGGTTGGCCTTGGCGCGGTTGGACGTGAAGACGGCGGCTCCGACCTTGAGCGGGCCGCGGTTGACCACCACCGCCACGTCGGGCTTGCCGGTCGACTTCAATCCGACGGCGACCCCGGCCGCCTCGAATCCCTGGGGCGCGGTGACGCTCACGGCGTGGTTCCCTTCTCGCCTCGCATGCCGAGGTCTCCGCCACGGCTCACCGCGATCACGGTGCGATCCCGTTCACGGTCAGTGCGGTGTCTTCGGCGAGGCCGAGTGCGATGTTCATCGACTGCACGGCGGCCCCCGCCGTGCCCTTGACCAGGTTGTCCACGGCCGCGACGACCACCACCCGGTTCGCGGCGCGGTCGATCGCGAGCCCGATCAGCGCGGTGTTGGCGCCGAGCACGTCGGCGGTGCGGGGGAACTCGCCCGCGGGGAGGAGCTGGACGAACGTCTCGTCCTCGTACGCGGACTGCCAGGCGGCGCGGATCTCGGCATCCGTGGTTCCGGGCGCGATCGGAGCCGTCGACGTGGCGAGGATGCCGCGGGCCATCGGCACCAGCACGGGGGTGAAGGAGATCCGCACGTCGCCGGTCGCGCCCGCCGCGCGCAGCGCCTGCCGGATCTCGGGGATGTGACGGTGCGTGCCGCCCACGGCATACGGGTTCGCGGTGCCGAGGATCTCGCTCGCCAGGAGGTTCGTCTTGAGGCTCCGGCCCGCGCCCGACGGGCCGACGGCGAGCACGCTGACGATGTCGGACGGGTCGATGACGCCGGCGGCGACACCCGGCGCCAGCGACAGGGAGACCGTCGAGGCGTTGCAGCCGGGAGCGGCGATACGGGAGGCGCCGACGAGGCGGTCCCGCTGCTTCGCACCGTCGACGGGCAGTTCGGGGACGCCGTACGTCCACGGATCACGGAACGCCCCCTCGTAGAACGCCGCCCAGTCATCGGCGGACTCGAGTCGATGGTCGGCGCCCGCGTCGATGACGAGCGGCGTCTCGGCGAGCGCATCGGTGTACCGGCCCGACTGACCGTGCGGGAGCGCGAGGAAGACGACGTCGTGCCCCGCGAGGATCTCGGGCGTGGTCTCCTGCAGGGTGAGCCCGGCGAGGGACCTCAGGTGCGGCTGGTGCTGGATGAGCGGCTGTCCCGCGTTGGAGTGCGCGGTGACGGTGCGGATCGCGACGTCGGGATGTGCGGCGAGGATCCGCAGGATCTCGCCGCCCGCATAGCCGGATGCGCCGGAGACGGCGACCGAATATGTCATGGATTCCACCTTAGGGTCTGGGGGTGCGGGGCCGGAGACGGCGACGCCCGCCGGATCCATGACAGGACCGCGTGCGGGGTCGCCTACAGTCGGCGCTCGCCCAGACGGCGTCGGCGCGCGGGAGCGGCGCTCGAAGCGAGCGTCGAGGGTCCCTGGGGCGCCGGAAGCATGCCGCGACGATAGCGGCCGGGCCGCGGCATCCGCAAATCGGCGGCGACGCGGGTCGTCACAGCTCCTCGAGGAGCCGACGCTCGTCCGAGCGGGACAGCCCCGACCGCCTCTCGCGGTCGAGACCTCGCTCGCGCTCGTCGGCGAGCGTCCGTGCGAGGGTCTCGGAGAGTGGTCGGACGCGACCGCCGAGGAGCCGGTAGACGGCGTTCGAGCGCGTCCAGAACCCGGGCATGCCGGCGGGGAGCCACAGCGGGAGCGACCGCGGTCCCATCCAGTACGCGACGTCGTGGGCTTCGAGCCACGCGTCGTCCGCCTCGCGCGTCGAGCCCGTGAATCCCGCGACGTCCGCCGCTTCGCGCAGCAGCCGGTCGAGAGGAACCGGATCGCCGACGCCGTTCGCGACGCCGGTCCAGCGCTCGCGTCCGACGGCGACGAGGAAGTCGGCGAGGTCGTCCACGTCGATCACCTGGGCGCCGCGGTCACCGGTCCCGGGTACGAGCACATCATCGTCGCCGGCGAGCGCGAACCGCCCGACCCAGTACCCGAACCGGTCCGTCGGGTCACCCGGTCCGACGATGAGCCCCGGGCGCACGATCGCCGCGCGATGACCGAGTGCGGCGCGGACGGATGCCTCGGCCGCGGCCTTCGCCCGCCCGTAGTCCGGCTCGTCGTCCGGGCCGAGGGGCACCAGGAGCTCGGCCGACTCGTCGGCCCCCGGCTCGTCGTTCGCCGCGTACACCGACACCGTGGACACGTAGGTCCAGTGCTTCGCCCGCTCCCCCAGCGCGCCGGTCGCCGCGGCCACGTGCGCGGGGGTGGACGAGATGTCGACGACCTCGTCCCACTCGCGGGTCGCGACCGCGTCGTACGCGGCGCGGTCGTCGCGGTCCCCGATCACCAGAGCCGTCCCGTACGGCGCGTCGCGGCCGCCGCGGGCGAGGCAGGTGACGGATGCCCCGGCATCCGCCCATCGCTCGGCCACGCGGCCGCTCAGCCAGCCGGTGCCACCCAGGATCAGGACGTCGGTCATGGCTCCACCCAACCAGACCCGGCCGGGCGTCGGCATCCGGTTCTGCCGTCAGCGGCGCTCACCGCGTCGGACCCGGCTGACAGGATGACGGCATGCTCACCACCGTCGCCGTCTCGGGCTACCGGTCGCTGCGCGACGTCGTGCTCCCGCTCGCAGGTCTCACCGTCGTCACCGGCGCCAACGGCTCGGGCAAGTCGAACCTCTACCGCGCACTGCGGCTGCTGTCCCACGCCGCCGCGGGGTCGCTCGTCGGGGCGATCGCGCGCGAGGGCGGCCTCCCGTCGCTGCTGTGGGCCGGGCCCGAGTTCGGGGGCGACCAGGGGACCGTCCGCAAAGGACCCGTCGCGGTCCGGCTCGGATTCGCCTCGGACGAGCTCGGGTATCTGGTCGACCTCGGCATCCCGCAGGTCGACCAGGCTAGCCTGTTCGCCCGCGATCCCGAGATCAAGCGGGAGCAGGTGTTCGCCGGACCGCTGGCGAAGCCCGCGACACTGCTCATCGACCGCCTGCGCGGCGGCACCCGGGTGCGCGACGGCTCCTGGGTCTCGCTCGACCAGCAGCTCGCGCCGTACGAGAGCATCGTCACCGATCTGGCCGACGGCGACACCGCGCCGGAGCTGCTGTCGCTGCGGCGCACGCTCGGAGGCTGGCGGTTCTACGACCACTTCCGCGTCGACGCCGACGCCCCCGCACGCCAGCCCCAGGTCGGCACCCGCACGCAGACCCTCGCGCACGGCGGCGAGAATCTGGCGGCGGTCTGGGCGACGATCCAGGATGCCGGGCACGGCCGATCCCTCGACACCGCGGTGTCCCGCGCCTTCCCGGGGTCGCGCGTTGCGATCGAGGCCACCGACGGCCGGTTCCGGCTCGTCATGCACCAGACCGGTCTGCTGCGCCCGCTCGAGACCACCGAGCTCTCCGACGGCACGCTGCGCTTCCTCCTGCTGTGCGCGGCGCTCCTTCCGGCCCGACCGGCGCCGCTGATCGTGCTCAACGAGCCCGAGGCGAGCCTGCATCCCGATCTGCTCGAGCCTCTCGGTGAGCTCGTCGCCGACGCATCCACCCGCTCCCAGGTCGTCGTCGTCACCCATGCCGAGCGTCTCTCGGGCGCGCTCGAGCGCGCGGGCGGGCTCACCCACCGGCTCGAGGCGCACCCCGACGGCACGCGGGTCGCGGGTCAAGGCGCGCTCGACCGGCCCGGGTGGCACTGGGCCGCGCGGTGACCGAGCGCCGCTACTCGCGCAGGGTCGCGCCGAAGCGCCCGGCCGCGGCCGCGACGCCCGCGAGCTTCGCCTCGGTCGCCTCGGCCGCCGTGAGAGTGCGGTCCGCCGCACGGAAGCGCAGCGCGAACGTGAGGCTCTTGGCGCCTTCGGGCACGCCGGGGCCACGGTAGTCGTCGACGAGGCGGAGCGATTCGAGCAGCTCCCCCGCACCCTCGACGAGCGCGGCACGCACGTCGCCCGCGGGCACGTCGGCTCCGAGCACGAGCGAGACGTCCTGCGTGGCCGCCGGGAATCCTGACAGCGACGCGGCGACGACCTTCTCGCCGGCGAGCGAGAGCATCAGGTCGAGGTCGAGCTCGGCGACGATCACGCGACCGGGAAGATCGGATGCCTCGGCCACGGCCGGCAGCAGCTCGCCGACGTATCCGACCTCGGTGCCCGCCACCGACAGCACGCCGGTGCGACCCGGGTGCAGCGCCGCGCGCTGACCCTGGGCGATCTCGACCGAGACGCCCGCGGCGGCGGCGATCGTGCGCACCGCGTCCACGGCATCGGCGAGTTCGGCGACCACCGGGGCGAGACCCGGCTGCTTCGCGACGAGGCTGCCCGTCAGGAGCACGGCCACATGGCGGTGCTGCGGCGGGATCGACGCGTCGAGCTCGGCGAGGGTCGCGGCATCGGGCCGCACCGCCAGCGGCGGGACGTGCGACGTGCCGTAGACGATGCCCGGCTCGGGAACGAACACGGCGCCGGTCTCGAAGAGCGAGAGGTCGGTGAGTCCGCGCGACACGTTGCGGTGCGCGACCTGCAGCAGGTTCGGCACGAGCGAGCGACGCAGGAACGGCGCCTGGCCGTCGAGCGGATTGGCGAGCTTGACGCTGGGCAGGTGCTCGCCGGAGGCGGAGCCGTGCAGGTCGTTGAGCTCCTCGGTCGTGAACGCGAATGACGGCGTCTCGACGTAGCCCGCCGCGGCGAGCGCGTTGGCGACGCGGCGACGGCCCTCCTGCGCGGCGGTGAGTCCGCGTCCCGACGGGGGCAGCGGAAGCACCGAGGGGATGCGGTCGTACCCCTCGATGCGGGCGACCTCCTCGGCGAGCGTCCACTTGTCGGTGAGGTCGGGGCGCCACGACGGCGGAGTGACCCACCAGTGCGGACCGTCGGCCTGGTCGCCCGCGTCGCTGACCTCGGTGCCGACCATCTCGAGCGCCGCGACGATCTCTGCCTCGGTGTAGTCGACGCCGATCAGAGCCGGCACGAACGCCTTCGGCAGGCTGATCGCGCGCTGCTCGACGGTGGCGAACAGCGCGCCTCCGACCTCGACGTCGAGCGTTCCGCCGGCGTACTCGACCATGAGGTCGGCGACACGGCGCGCCGCGACGAACGGGATCAGGGGGTCGACGCCGCGCTCGAAGCGCCGCGACGCCTCGCTGGGCAGCTTGTGGCGACGGGCGGTGCGGGCGATCGAGACCGTGTCGAAGGTCGCCGCCTCGATCAGCACGTTGCGCGTCGCATCGCTCATCTCGGTCGTGCCGCCGCCCATGACTCCGGCGAGGCCGATCGGGCCGGAGTCGTCGGTGATCAGGAGGTCTTCGGGGTCGAGCGCGCGCACCTTGCCGTCGAGGGTCTCGAGCTTCTCCCCCGCCGACGCGCGGCGGACGGTGATGCCGCCGGTGAGCTTGTCGAGGTCGTAGCCGTGGATCGGCTGCCCCAGCTCGACCATCACGTAGTTGGTGATGTCGATGAGGATGCCGAGGGACCGGATGCCGGCCAGCGTCAGCCGCGCGACCATCCAGGCGGGCGTGGGCTTGGTCGGGTCGACGTCGCGCACGATGCGCGCCACGAACTCCGACGCTCCGGCGCGGCCGCGGATCGGCGCGGCGTCGTCGACTGCGACCGCGAAGCCCTCGGTCGGCTGCTGCAGGTCGCCCCAGGGGCGGAGACCGGGATCGCGGAAGGCCGCCCCGGTCGCGTGCGAGTACTCGCGCGCGACACCGCGGATCGACAGCGCATAGCCGCGATCGGGCGTGACGTTGATGTCGACGGCGACGTCGTCGAGGCCGAGGAGCGCGATCGCATCGGTGCCGACGGGCGCATCGATGCCCAGCTCCACCAGCCGGAGGATGCCGCTGTGCTCGTCGCCCAGGCCGAGTTCCTTCGCCGACGCGATCATGCCGTCGGAGACGTGGCCGTAGGTCTTGCGCGCGGCGATCGGGAACGGTCCGGGCAGCACCGAGCCCGGCAGGGTCACGACGACCTTGTCGCCGACGAAGAAGTTGCGGGCGCCGCACACGATGCCGTGCACCGCGTCGCCGCCGTCGGCGGCCGCCTGCGCGTCGGGCGCGACGCGCACCTGGCACCAGCGGATCGTCTTCCCGTTGGACTGCGGCTCCTCGACGAACTCGAGCACCTCGCCGACGACGATGGGCCCCTGCAGCTCGAAGCGGAAGACGTCCTCCTCTTCGAAGCCGACCGAGACCAGCGCCGCGAGGACGTCCTCGGGCGTCGCATCCTTCGGGACGTCGACGAACTCACGAAGCCATGAGAGCGGGATGCGCATCAGACCACCATTCCGAACTGCTCGCTGAAGCGCACATCGCCCTCGGCCATGTCGCGCATGTCCTGGACGTCGCTGCGGAACATGAGCGTGCGCTCGACGCCCATCCCGAACGCGAAGCCCGAGTACTCCTCGGGGTCGATCCCCGCCGCGCGCAGCACGTTGGGGTTGATCATCCCGCAGCCGCCCCACTCGATCCACCGCGCTCCGCCCTTGAAGGTCGGATGCCACAGATCGAGTTCGGCGGACGGCTCGGTGAACGGGAAGTAGTTCGCGCGGAATCGCGTCTTCGCCTCGGCGCCGAACAGCACCTTTGCGGCGTGGTCGAGCGTGCCCTTGAGGTGGGCCATGGTGATGCCCTTGTCGACCACGATGCCCTCGAACTGCGTGAAGACGGGAAGGTGAGTCGCGTCGAACTCGTCGGTGCGGTAGACGCGGCCGGGGCACAGGACATAGAGCGGAAGGTCGCGCTCGAGCATCGAGCGCACCTGAACGGGGCTCGTGTGCGTGCGCATCACGAGGTGGCGCTCGACGGGCTCGACGAAGAAGGTGTCCTGCATCTGACGGGCCGGGTGGTCCTCGTCGAAGTTCAGGGCGTCGAAGTTGTACCACTCGTGCTCGAGCTCGGGACCCTCGGCGATCTCCCACCCCATGCCGACGAAGATGTCGGAGATCTGCTCCTGGAGCAGGGAGATCGGATGCCGCGCCCCCACCCGCGCACGCTGCGCGAGCGCGGTCACGTCGACGCGCTCCGCCTCGAGCCGCGCGGCCGTCTCGGCCTCGGCGAGTTCCTGCTCGCGCGCTGCGAAGGCCTGGTTCACGCGCCCGCGGGCCTGGCCCACGAGCTTGCCGAACTCCGCCTTCTTGTCGCTCGGTACGTCGCGCAGGCGCGCGTTGAGCCGTGCGAGCGGCGAGCCCTCGGCGCTGTGGGCCGAACGAGCGGCCTTGAGGGCGGCGGTGTCGCCGGCCGCGGCGACGGCATCGAGCGCCGACTGCACGGCGGTCTCCACCGCCTCGGGCGTGATCTCATGAGCATCAGACACGAGAACCGAGTCTACCGAGGGCGGATGCCTCGCCCCGCGCGCGGTCAGGCGAGGTTGCCCGGGTCGTACTTGCCCGCGCCCTTCTGCGCCGCGATGAGCTCGGTGTCGGTGACCTCCTGCGTCGGCTGCTCGGCATGCGCGATGCGCTCACCGGGCGAGGATCGCCGCAACCGCTTCTCCACGGTGTTCGCGACGAAAGACAGGATGAGGCACAGGCCGATGTAGATCGCGCCCACGATGATGGTCGCGGGGACGATCGGCGAGTCCAGGCTGGACTGCGACCCGATGTAGCGCGCGTAGAAGAGGAGTTCGGGGTACGTGATGATGAACCCGAGCGCCGTGTCCTTCAGCGTCACGACCAGCTGGGCGATGATGACCGGCATCATGGCGCGGATCGCCTGAGGCAGCAGGACGAGTCGCATGACCCCGGCCTTGCGGAGACCGATCGCGTACCCGGCCTCCTTCTGCCCACGTGGCAGCGATTCCACCCCCGCGCGGATGACCTCCGCGAGGACGGACCCGTTGTACGCGATCAGAGCGATGACGACGGCCCAGTACGGTGCCATGCGCACGCCGATGACCGGCAAGCCGTAGTAGAGCAGGAACATGAAGACCAGCACGGGCACGGCACGCAGGAACTCGACGACCGCGCCGACGGGCACACGGATCCATGCGTGGTCGGACATCCTGCCGATCGCGAGAGCGAACCCCAGGATCAGCGCACCGACGGCGGCGACGCCGAACGCGGCGAGAGTACGGAGGGTGGCGAGCCCGATCTGGACCCACACGTTGGTGTAGGTGAAGGCCTGCCACTTCTCAGCGGTGAACTGGCCGGTGTCGATCAGGCGCCACAGGAAGAAGCCGAGGATGGCGCCCACCACGATGACCGTGATGACGCCCAGGATGCGGTTGCGGACGATCGCGCGGGGACCGGGGACGTCGTACAGGACGGAGGTCATCGGGCAACCCTCCACTTGTTCTCGAGCGCTCGCTGCGCCCAGGAGAGCAGAAGCACCAGGACGACGAAGATGACCATGACCCAGATGATCACGAGCATCTGGTTCGCCCCGCGCTCACTGAGGTAGTTCCGCGCCGCGCCCAGGTTCACCACACCGAAGCCGGCGGCCACGGTCGTGTTCTTGAGGAGCGCGATGAACACGCTCATCATCGGCGGGATGACGGAACGGAATGCCTGCGGCATCACGACGAGGGTCATCACCTGCCCGAACGTGAGGCCGACGGCCCTGGCGGCCTCGGCTTGACCGACGGGGACCGTGTTTATCCCCGACCGGATCGTCTCGGCGACATACGTCGCCGTGTAGATCCCGAGTGCGCAGATCGCGAGCGTGAGGGACACCTCGGAGGTCAGTCGCAGTCCCAGCAGCGGCGGGAGTGCGAACGCGAAGGCGAAGAAGACGAGGGTCAGCGGCGTGTTGCGAATGGTGTTCACGTAGAGCGACCCCACCGTGCGCGCGACCGGGATCGGCGAGACGCGCATCGCGCCCACGATGATCCCCAGGAGGAGCGCGAGCAGCCCGCCCGCGAAGAACAGGATCAGCGTTCCGACCAGACCTTCGGCCCACACGTCCCAGTTGTCGGTGATGACGTTCAGCTGTCCGCTCCTCTCATGTGAATCCGCGGTGAAGCGGGGGACGACGCGCAGGCGCGCCGCCCCCCGGCCTCATCACGAGACGGGGTCGACCTCGGGCTGCGTGCCCGTGATTCCCGCCGGTGCCAGGTGCTCGTCGAAGAGCGCCGTCCACACGTCTCCGCCGTCGGTGAACAGCGTGTTGATGTGCTCGACCAGCACCGTGTCGCCCTTGGCGACGCCGACGCCGTAGCGCTCCTCGCTGAAGGGCTCACCGGCGATCTTGAGCGCGTCGGGCTCCTGCGCCACGTAACCGGCGAGGATCGCCTCGTCGGTCGTGATCGCATCGACCGATCCGGCCTTCAGCTGCTCCACGCACTGCGAGTACGTGTCGTACTCGACGGTGTCTCCCGGGCTGTACTCGTCGCGGATCCGCTGGAGCGGAGTCGATCCTGTGACGGAGCACACGATCTTTCCCTCGAGGTCGTCGGGGCCGTTGATGTCTTCGTTGTCGGCGGCGACGAGGAGTCCCTGACCGGTGATGAAGTACGGTCCCGCGAAGTCGATGAGCTCCTTGCGGGTGTCGGTGATCGAGTAGGTGCCGACGTAGTAGTCGATGTCGCCGTTCACCAGCGCCTGCTCGCGGTTGGCCGACGGGATCGTCACGTACTCGATCTGGTCCTCGGCGAAGCCGAGCGAGGCTGCGATCCAACGTGCGATGTCGACGTCGAAGCCGGTGCGCTCTCCCGACGCCGCATCCTCATAGCCGAGGCCGGGCTGGTCGTTCTTGACACCGATGACGACACCGTCGCGCTCGGTCATCGCGTCGAACGTCGGGCTTCCCTCGAGGGTCACGTCGCTCGCGACCTCCCAGAGCGCCTCCGTGCCGCCGTCACCGCCGTCCCCGCCGTCTCCGGGCTCCGCGCCCGGCGTGCCGCTGTTGCACGCGGTGAGCGCGAGCATCGCGATCGCCGAGATTCCGATCCCTGTGATGATCCGTGATTTACGCATGTCTCCTCCTGGTTGCTGTGTATGCGTGCTGGTTCCGTATATCCGACGTTTCGGGTCCGTTCGGAGTGCTCCTGCGTGTGGTCTGGTGCGTCGCCTCCTTGCTCGCTGCGTCCGCCCGGATCAGTGGGTGAGCAGCTTGGAGAGGAAGTCCTTCGCGCGGTCGCTCTTCGGATTCGTGAAGAACTCTTCCGGCGTGGCTTCCTCGACGATCTGGCCGTCCGACATGAAGACCACGCGGTCTGCCGCCTTGCGGGCGAATCCCATCTCGTGGGTGACGACGATCATCGTCATGCCGTCGGCCGCGAGGCCGACCATCACATCGAGGACCTCGTTGATCATCTCGGGGTCGAGAGCACTGGTCGGCTCGTCGAAGAGCATGACCTTCGGCTGCATCGCCAGCGCGCGCGCGATCGCGACACGCTGCTGCTGGCCGCCGGAGAGCTGGGCGGGCAGCTTCGACGCCTGGTGGGCGACGCCCACTCGGTCGAGCAGCTGCGTGCCGAGCTTCTCGGCGTCGGACTTCTTCATGCCCTTGACCTTGATCGGCCCGAGAGTGACGTTGTCGAGGATCGTCAGGTGCGCGAAGAGGTTGAACGACTGGAAGACCATGCCCACGTCGGCCCGGAGCGCGGCGAGCTCCTTCCCCTCTTTCGGGAGCTCCTTGCCGTCGATCGTGATCGTGCCGCTCGTGATGGTCTCGAGACGGTTGATCGTGCGGCACAGCGTCGATTTGCCGGAGCCGGACGGACCGATCACGACCACCACCTCGCCACGGTTGACGGTGAGGTCGATGTCCTTCAGGGCCTGGAACTCGCCGTAGTGCTTCTGGACGTCGGCGATCTGGACGAGGGGGTCACCACGGCGAACCGAGATGTTCGACGTCTTCGGTGCAGTGGTGTCATCGATCGTCATGCTTCGACCCTAGGACCCGGCACAGACGGTCTACCAGGGGTTGAACCGCGTCTTAACCGTGTTGTAACAGCCGGACGGCTCACCCCGCCCGCTGCGCGAAGGCCGTCTCGTAGAGGCAGACACTGGCGGCGGTCGCGAGGTTGAGCGACTCCGCCGCCCCGTAGATCGGCAGCCTCAGCGCGACATCCGCAAGGGCGAGGGCGGACTCGTCGAGTCCTCGCGCCTCGTTGCCGAACAGCCACGCCGTCGGCTCGGCGAGCAGCTCGCGCGAGCGGAGGAAGTCTCCGCCGCCGACGTCCGCGGCGATGACGCGCACCCCGGCGGCATGGGCCTTCTCGACGGCGGAGGCCAGGTCGACGCCGACCGCGACCGGGACGTGGAAGAGCGAGCCGGTCGTGGCGCGGACCACCTTGGGGTTGTACGGATCGACCGTGCGGCCCGTGAGGACGACGGCGTCGGCGCCCGCGGCATCCGCTGCCCGGATGATCGTGCCGAGGTTCCCCGGGTCGCGCACCTCCTCGCAGATCGCGACCAGACGGGGGGATGCCGCGAACACGTCGCGCACGGACGTGGGCGACTGGCGTGCGACGGCGACGATCCCCTGCGGAGTGACGGTGTCGGCCATCGCGGCCAGCACGTCTTCGGTCGTGAACACCACCTCGACGCCCGCCTCCCGCGCGGCATCCCGGACGTCGACATGACGTTCGAGCGCCGTCGGTGTGGCGAAAAGCTCCACCAGCGTGTCGGGGCGATGTCCGAGCGCCTCTCGCGCGGCCTGCGGACCCTCGAGGAGGAACAGTCCGGTCTCCTGACGCGCGCTGCGCTTGGTCAGCTTCGCGACGGCGCGAACGCGCGGAGAGCGAGGGTTCTCGAGCACGGGATCAGTCTAGGGTCGCGGCATCCGGATCCCGGCTTTGCGGCACGGCGAAAGGGGCGCCCTCCGCGTGGAGGACGCCCCTTTCGGGATGCTGCGTCTCAGGCGCTCTTGGGAGCGTTGACGTTCTCGGGCAGCGCGGCCTTGGCCGTCTGGACGAGCGAGGCGAAGACGGCGGGCTCGTTCACGGCGAGCTCCGCGAGCATACGACGGTCGACCTGAACGCCCGCGAGGCCGAGGCCCTGGATGAACCGGTTGTACGTGATGCCGTTCTGGCGGCTCGCAGCGTTGATGCGCTGGATCCACAGGCGACGGAAGTCGCCCTTGCGCTTGCGGCGGTCGCGGTACGCGTAGACGAGCGAGTGGGTGACCTGCTCCTTCGCCTTGCGGTACAGACGCGAGCGCTGGCCCCGGTAACCGGAGGCGCGCTCGAGGATGACGCGACGCTTCTTGTGGGCGTTGACGGCCCGCTTGACTCTAGCCATTTCTTGGTGTTCCTAACTTGCGTCGGCTCGCGTCAGCGGCCGAGGAGCTTCTTCGCGACCTTGGCGTCGCCCGGGGCGAGGACCTGCTCCTGCGACAGGCGGCGGGTACGGCGGCTGGACTTGCCCTCGAAGTTGTGGCGAAGGTTCGCCTGCTGCTTCATGAGCTTTCCGCTGCCGGTGACCTTGAAGCGCTTCTTGGCGCCCGAGTGGGTCTTCTGCTTCGGCATCTCTTCTTCCTTCGTTTCACATCCCGCTCAGGCGGGAGTCGGTGTCCCGCGGTGCGGGAGTCTGTGGGGGCTTACTCGGCGGATGCCGGCTCTGCCTCGGCTTCGGGAGCCGCCCCGGTGCGGGCGGATCGCGCGGCCTCCTTGTTCGCGGCGCGCTGAGCGTTCTGCTCGGTCTTCACCTCGGACTTGTTCTTGTGCGGGGCGACCACCATGACCATGTTGCGTCCGTCGATCGTCGGGTTCGACTCGACGGTGCCGAACTCGGCGACGTCCTCGGCGAACTTGCGGAGGAGGCGAACACCCTGCTCGGGACGCGACTGCTCGCGACCGCGGAAGAGGATCATCGCCTTGACCTTGTCGCCCGCCTTGAGGAATCCCTCGGCGCGCTTGAGCTTGGTGATGTAGTCGTGGGCCTCGATCTTCAGACGGAACCGGACCTCCTTGAGGACGGTGTTCGCCTGATTGCGACGCGCTTCCTTGGCCTTCTGCGCAGCCTCGTACTTGAACTTGCCGTAGTCCATGATCTTGACCACGGGAGGCTTCGAGTTGGGGGCCACCTCGACGAGATCGAGGTCGGCCTCCTGGGCCAGGCGCAGCGCCACCTCGATGCGGACGACGCCGACCTGCTCACCCGCGGGTCCGACGAGGCGGACCTCGGGGACGCGGATGCGGTCGTTGGTGCGGGGATCGCTGATGCGGAACTCCTTGGGTTGCGGCTGGTGATCACCGCGACACGGGAGCATCGCGGGCGGAAGAGCATTCATTCCACCCGGCCGGGCTTTCGAGCGCCGGCTCGTGCACCCGGTTCCCGCTCTTCAGCGGCTACCCCGGCCGCAGAGCGGACGGGGCGGAGTGCGTGACCCGGTAGCCTGGAGCGGCAAGCGCGGGTGGGATGTAATCCTCTTTCGGTCCGGCACAGATCGCACCGGAATCCGCACAAGTCTAGCAGAGAGATGCGCGTGACCACGATTCCGCCCGCCGACGACGACCGCCACGCCCGCTGGGAGGAGCAGGAGCGCGCCGCCGCGGCGGCGAGCCGCGACATCGCCGACGTCCCCGCGGTCGAGGTCATCACGACCTCCGCAGTCCACCTCATGAGCGCCGCCGCGGTCAAGGTGGGCCTGGCGGACGACCCCGCCACGCAGACCGATCTCGATGAGGCGCGCAAGCTCATCAACGCCCTCGCGGGGCTGATCACGGCGGGCGCGCCCGAGATCAGCGACATGCACGCCCGCTCGCTCCGCGATGGGCTCCGGTCGCTTCAGCTGGCCTTCCGCGAGGCGTCGGTCATTCCCGACCCGATCGGCAAGGGCCCCGGTGAGAAGTGGACAGGACCGGTCACCTAGGAGACCGCGTCGCGGATGCCGAGCGCGGCCGCGCCGCGAGCCACGGCGTCGACCGTCCGGCGCACGGCCTCGGCGTCCGTGGCGAAGTTGCTCACGGCGAAGCGCACCACCGTGCGGCCGCGCCAGGTCGATGACGACGCCCACACCGTGCCCTCCGCACGCAGCCAGTCGCCGAGAGCCGCCGTCTCGACACCATCACGCGCGGCCAGGCAGACCTGTGTGAAGACGACATCGTTGACGACCTCGAGCCCCGGAATCGCCCGGAAGCCTTCGGCGAGAGCGGTCGCGGCATCCGCCAGCCCTTCGACCAGCCGCGCGACCCCGGAGCGCCCGAGCGCCCGCAGCGCCGCCCACACCGGCACCCCTCGCGCCCGCCGCGACAGCTCGACCACGCGGTCATAGGGGTCCGAGACCGCCTCGACCGACGGAAGGTACGCGGCGTGAGCGCCGAGTGCCGCGGTCATCGCCGCTTCGTCCCGCACGATCGCCACGCCGCAGTCGTACGGCACGTTGAGAGTCTTGTGCGCGTCGGTCGCCCACGAATCGGCGGCGTCGACGCCTGTCGTGAGGTGGCGCAGCCGCGGGCTCGCCGCGGCCCACAGCCCGAACGCCCCGTCGACGTGCACCCACGCGCCGGCATCGTGCGCGACGGCGATCGCGGCGCCGAAGTCGTCGAAAGCACCCGAGTGCACGTCGCCCGCCTGCAGCGCGACGATCGCCGGGGTGTCCTCCGCCGCGAGGGTGCGCTGGAGCCCGGCGAGGTCGATGCGCCCCTGGTCGTCCGCGCCGACGGTCCGCGGCTCACCGAGGCCCGCCAGTCGTCCGCCCAGCACGACGGAGGTGTGGACGGCGTCGCCCGCGAGGAAGCGCAGCGGCGGACCCGCCTGGAGACCCGCGAGCGGATCGGCGCCCGCTCGCCGCAGCAGCGCATCACGCGCCACGATGAGACACGACGTGTTGGCCATCGTCGCGCCGGTCGCGAACCCCACGCCACTTGCGTTCGGCAGCCCCAGGATGGCGAGCAGCCACTGCGCCGCCACCTCCTCGAGCGCGGCGGTCGCCGGCGTCGGCTGACGGGAGCCTGTGTTCTGGTCCCACGCCGACACCAGCCAGTCGGCACCGAGCGACGCGGGGTGCGCACCGCCGATCACGAAGCCGTAGAAGCGCGAGGAGCCCATCGCCATGAGACCGGGCGCGGATGCCTCGGCCAGTTCCTCCACCACGGCCGCGGCATCCGATTCGGTGTCCGGGAGCTCAGGTCGCAGGCGCGCGAGAACCCCGTCGACATCGAGCTCGGGACGGATCGGGCGCTCGTCGAGCGACTCGATCCACTCGAGGGCGTGGCGGTGCGCGACCTCGAGCGCGTCGCGGTACTGCTGCTTCATCGCGGTGTCCATGACTCCCCCTCCACCGTGGTGATCCTCCGCCTCCGCGCGGACTCGGGCAAGAGGCCGCCGGGCGATCTGCGGCCTGCACCACACGAGGGGCGGGAGCCGCCGCGGAATACGTGTCAGGCGCGCAGGAGCTTGACGGCGAGCGAGTCGACGAGCACCGCGATACGGTCGTCCGCCGCCCAGCGCGTGGCCAGCCGCGACAGGACGGCGTCGAGCTCCGCCTGCGCGAGGCCGTGGATCAGCTGGAGGCGGACGACGAGCTCCGGCCCCCGCAGGCGCGCATCCGGGTCCCCCGCCTCGACGGAGAGATCGATCACCGCCAGCTCGCCGCCGATGCTCGCCTGGAGCCCGGCGAACACGTCAGGCGAGAGGAAGCTCGGCTCCCACGGCTGCCCCTGGGCCATCGCCCACAGCGCGGGCCGCCGGAGCACGAACTCGGTGGGAGACCCCGGATCGATGACGATGAGATCGGTGTCGTCGGCGGATGCCGCGGCCGCCGTGCGCACGCCCTCGGCCGGAACCGGACGGGCCGAGGCATCCCATCGCTGCATGGCGTCCACCGACGTGAAAACCGGGAGGACCCGTCGTCCGTCGGGCGCCGCGACGGTCACGATCGACAGCTCCTGGGTCTTGTCGACCGCGAGCCCGTGGGCGCCGACGCCTTCGTCGCCCTTCTCGGCGAGGAGCGGGATGAGCAGGCGCGCGGACCGATAGGCCTCGACGACCTCGACCTGGCTGCCCTCCCCCGCCCGGAACCGCGTGAGGGCCGCCAGGAGCGCGGGGTCGGCCGACCCGTCATCGCCGGCGTGCGGATTGGCGTGGAAGCTGCGCCCCTCCCACGGCACTCCGGCCGAGTCGGAGCCGGGATCAGTGTCCGGCGACATCCAGTGCCTCGGCGAGCGTGAAGGCGCCCGCATAGAGGGCCTTGCCCACGATCGCGCCCTCGACGCCGAGCGGCACGAGCTCGCGCAGCGCCGCGATGTCATCCAGGCTCGACACGCCGCCCGAGGCGACGATCGGCTTGGGAGTGCGGGCGGTCATCTCGCGGAGCAGCTCGACGTTGGGACCCTGGAGCGTGCCGTCCTTGGTCACGTCGGTGACGACGTAGCGGCTGCAGCCCGCCGACTCCAGGCGGTCGAGCACGGTCCACAGATCGCCGCCTTCGCGGGTCCATCCGCGCGCGGCCAAAGTCGTGCCGCGCACGTCCAGCCCCACGGCGATCACGTCGCCGTAGCGGCCGATCACGTCGGCGGCCCACTCCGGGTTCTCGAGCGCGGCGGTGCCGAGGTTGATGCGCGCGGCACCGCTCTCGAGCGCGGCCTGGAGCGTGCGATCGTCGCGGATGCCGCCGGACAGCTCCACCTGGACCCCGCGGACCTGCTTGATGACCTTGCGCATGATGCCCGCGTTCGAGCCGCGGCCGAACGCCGCGTCGAGGTCGACGAGGTGGATCCACCGGGCGCCCTGCCGCGCGAAGTCCAGTGCCGCGTCGACGGGGTCGCCGTAGCTCGTCTCGGTTCCGGCCTCTCCCTGGGTGAGGCGGACGGCCTTGCCGTCGGCGACGTCGACCGCGGGAAGCAGGATCAGTTCGGGCGTTGAGGCGAAATCGTTCATGGCTCCTCGTGCGGAAAGGTCTCGGGACGGCGCTCCCGCCGACGGCACGATCTCAGAGGGTATCCCCGGCGAGGCCGTCGATCCAATTCGCGAGAAGTCGGATGCCGGCATCCCCCGACTTCTCGGGGTGGAACTGCGTCGCGGAGAGAGGCCCGTTCTCGACGGCAGCGAGGAAAGGCTGCCCGTAGGTGCACCACGTGAGAACGGGCTGCGGGAACGGGGCCTGGACGTCGAGGGCCCACTGCTGCGCTCCGAACGAGTGGACGAAGTAGAAGCGCTCGTGCTCGAGGCCTCGGAACAGGCGGGACCCCTCACCCGGCTCGACGGTGTTCCAGCCCATGTGAGGCAGAACCGGAGCGTCGAGTTCGGTGACGGCGCCCGGCCACTCCGCCAGTCCCTCCGTGTCGACACCCCGCTCGACGCCGCGCTCGAACAGGACCTGCATGCCGACGCAGATCCCGAGCACCGGGCGTCCGCCGGCCAGCCGGCGTCCGATGAGCTCGCCGCCGCGGATGGACCGCAGCGACTCCATGACGGCGCGGAACGCCCCGACCCCCGGGACGACGAGACCATCGGCATCTCGGATGAGCGTGCGATCGGAGGTCAGCCGCGCATCGGCACCCGCGGCGTCGAGGGCTTTGACCGCCGAGTGGACGTTGCCGGACCCGTAATCCAGGACGGCGACGACGGGTCTGGAGCTCACAGAGCGCCCTTCGTGCTGGGGATGCCGTCGACGAGCGGATCGAGCGCCTTCGCCTTCCGGAAGGCGCGCGCGAACGCCTTGTACTCCGCTTCGGCGATGTGGTGCGGATCACGACCGGCGAGCAGCCGCACGTGCACGGTGAGCGCCGCGTGGAACGAGATGGCCTCGAAGGTGTGTCGCACGAGCGACCCCGTGAAGTGGCCGCCGATCAGGTGGTGCTCGAAGCCTGCGGGCTCACCGGTGTGGACGAGGTACGGCCGACCGCTGATGTCGACCACGGCCTGCGCGAGCGCTTCGTCCAGCGGGACCAGCGCGTCGCCGTACCGCGAGATGCCGGATTTGTCGCCGAGCGCCTCGCGGATCGCCTGGCCCAGGACGATCGAGATGTCCTCGACGGTGTGGTGCGCGTCGATGTCGGTGTCGCCCGAGGCGCGGACCGTGAGATCGGTCAGCGAGTGCTTCGCGAACGCCGTCAGCATGTGGTCGAAGAAGGGAACCGTCGTGTCGATGCGGCTCCGACCCGCTCCGTCGAGGTCGAGCTCGAGCTCGACGGTCGATTCGCTCGTCGCCCGGCGGAGGGACGCGGTACGCGGGGCGGCGCTCATGCGTCCGATCCTATCGAGGCGAGCGCGTCCAGGAACGCCGTCGTCTCGTCCTCGGTGCCCGCGGTCACGCGCAGGTGGTGCGGGATGCCGACGTCGCGGATGAGCACTCCTCGGTCGTAGAGGGCCTGCCACGTCGACGACGGGTTGTCGACGCCCCCGAAGAGGACGAAGTTCGTCCAGGACTCGTGGGGGGTGTATCCCAGGGCCTCCACGGTGGCCGAGATGCGATCCCGCTGGCCGACGATCTCATCGACCATGCGCAGCATCGTGGGGGCGTGGCGAAGGGCAGCGGATGCCGCAGCCTGCGTGAGCGCGCTCAGGTGATAGGGCAGGCGCACGAGGCGCAGCGCGTCGATGAGCGCCGGATCGGCGGCGAGATACCCCACGCGGGCACCGGCGAACGCGAAGGCCTTGCTCATCGTGCGCGACACGACGAGGCGCTCCCGGCCGGGGAGCATCGTGAGGGCCGACCGCTCGTCACGGGGCGCGA
This sequence comes from Microbacterium insulae, assembly GCF_042677065.1. Taxonomy (NCBI): domain Bacteria; kingdom Bacillati; phylum Actinomycetota; class Actinomycetes; order Micrococcales; family Microbacteriaceae; genus Microbacterium; species Microbacterium insulae. Next base: position 29,203 of record NZ_JBHTII010000001.1, read on the forward strand.
ACTCGAAGTACGCCTCGTCGACCACGACGACGCCCGGCGCGGCGTCGTAGACCGCCTCGATGACGTCGAGGCCGAGGGGCGTGCCGGTGGGGTTGTTCGGAGAGCACAGGAACACGACGTCGGGCGCGGCATCCGCCACCTGCGCCGCCGCGTCGTCGGCCCGGATCGTGTAGTCCACCCCCCGCCCGCCGGCGATCCATTCGGCCCCGGTCGCGCGGGTCAGCAGGGGGTACATCGAATAGGTGGGCGCGAAGCCGAACGCCGTGCGCCCCGGACCGCCGAACGCCTGGAGCACATGCTGGAGGACCTCGTTCGAGCCGTTCGCCGCCCAGATCTGGTCACGCGTCAGGCCGTGCCCGAGGTAGGCGGCGAATCCTTCGCGGAGCTCCGTGAACTCGCGGTCGGGGTAGCGGTTCACCTCGCGCAGGGCGAGTGCGACGGCGTCCAGGATGTCGTCGGCGACGTCCTGCGGAACGGGATGGGTGTTCTCGTTCACGTTCAGGGCGACCGGAAGCGGAGCCTGCGGTGCGCCGTACGGCGTCATTCCGCGGAGATCGTCGCGTAAGGGCAGGTCTTCGAGGCGGGGACTCACCCCTCCCATGGTAGAGCGCGTCGTCAGCGCTGCGACGCGTACTCCGCGGGGATCGCGATGCTCTGACCCGCCTGCACCGTCACTCCGTCGAGTGCGTTGAGACGGACGATCGCATCGACGACGTCGCGCGGATCGGCCTGGGGCGCCACCGCTTCGGCGATCGACCACAGCGAATCGCCGTGGGACACCGTCACGGTCTCGAAGCTCCCCGCTACCGCACCGTCTTCGCGCGAAGCGAGCGCCGTGCCGCCGGAGACGAGGGCGAGGGCGATCGCGATGACCGCCGGCAGCGCGGCGAGCGACGCCAGGACGCGGCGTCCGCGCACGGTCAGGCGCAGGCGCGTGCGATGACGCTCCCCTGCGAATGCGCGGGTGCCGAACGACGGGGTCGTGATGCCGATCGCGGTCATTTCTGCTCCTCCTGGTGGGGGGAGGTTCGCATCCGCCGCTCGGCCGGGAGCGGGGGATGCGAACCTCTGTACCGAAGTTATCTTCGATGTTCTACGATGTCAACAGCCGGATACGGTGAGTGATCGTCGAACGCGACACGCGGTGAAGCTGCCCCGTTCGGACCACGAAGCCGGATACGGTTTCGATACGAGTACCCCACCACGGGCCTCCGACATTCGAAGACCGCTGCACTCCCCGCGCCGCCGGGAGGCGGCGAGACAGGAGCCGGACATGAGCGACGCCCCCGGGCGCGAGCGACCGCAGACGCGTCGCCGCAAGAGCCTGAGCGACAAGCAGCGCGCGATCCTCGAGGTCATCCAGCGCTCGATCGTCCGTCACGGCTATCCGCCGAGCATGCGCGAGATCGGCGATGCCGTCGGCCTCAAGTCGCTGTCGAGCGTGACGCACCAGCTCAATCAGCTCGAGCTGAGCGGGTATCTCCGGCGCGACGCGGGAAAGACGCGTGCGATGGAGGTGCTCATCGATCTCCCGGGGGTGGCGACGGAGAGCCCGGCGGACTCCGCCCCGTCGGTGGGCGACGCAGCTCTGGTGCCCCTCGTCGGAAGGATCGCCGCAGGCGTGCCCATCACCGCCGAGCAGCAGGTGGAGGAGATCTTCCCCCTCCCCCGTCAGCTCGTCGGGAAAGGCGACCTGTTCATGCTCAAGGTGTCGGGCGACTCGATGATCGACGCCGCCATCTGCGACGGCGACTGGGTCGTCGTCCGCTCGCAGCCCGACGCCCAGAACGGCGAGATCGTCGCGGCGATGCTCGACGGCGAGGCGACCGTCAAGACCTTCCGCCAGCGCGACGGTCACACGTGGCTCCTGCCCCGCAACTCCGCCTTCGAGCCGATCCTCGGCGACGAGGCCGTCGTGCTGGGCAAGGTGGTCGCCGTTCTCCGCGCCGTCTGAACGGCACGGGCGATCACCCGCCGCGGGTGAATCTTCCCGCGCGCGTACGCAAGATGGGCAGAATGTCGCCATGAGCGACATCGACACCCAGGACGCCCATGCCCTCGCCGCGCGTATCCGCGAGCTGGAGTCAGAGAATGCCCGGCTGTCCGCCGGAGCCGCCCCCGCGCAGACACCACCGGTCACCGGGGGACGCTGGCGAGCGGCGGTCTCCGCGATCTGCATCGTCGTGGCGGCGATCCTGGTGCCCGTGTCGATCGTGTCGGCGTGGGCGCGGGTCCAGCTCGTCGAGGAGGACGCGTTCGTCTCCACGCTCGCACCCCTCGTAGACGACACCGCCGTCCAGGCGATGATCATCGACGAGACGATGGAGGCGATCTCGGCCCAGGTGGACTTCGATCAGCTAACCGCCAACGTCTTCGACGGCATCACCTCGATCGACGGCTTCCCGCCGCGCGCCGCCCAGGCCCTCGCGCTCCTGCAGCAGCCGGCCGCCGACGGCCTGGAGAACCTCGTGAGCGGCGCGGTCACGCGGGTGGTGGAATCGGATGCCTTCGCCGACGTCTGGGCGACGGCGACGCGCGCGGCGCACCGCGCCCTCACCACGGCCGCGACGTCCGACGGCGGCGGTCTCGTCGTCCGCACGGACGAGGGTGTCGGCATCCAGCTGGGTGCCATCGTCGACAACGTGAAGCAGCGACTGGTGGACCGCGGGATCAGCGCCGCCCAGCTGATCCCGGCCATCGATCGCGTCGTGATCATCGGCGAGGGCGACAACCTCGCCGCCATCCGGACCGCGTACGCGCTCGCCACCACTCTCGGCTGGTGGATTCCCGTCATCACCCTCGCGCTGTTCGGCCTCGGCATCGCGCTCGCCCGCCGCCGCAGCGTCGCCGTCCTGGGCACCGGCCTGGGCATCGCGGTCGGCGCGGGAGCGCTCGCCGCGACCCTCTCCATCGGCAGCACCGCGATGGGGATCGTCGCGGGAGACCTCGGGCTCTCCCCGTCAGCGCTCGACGTGATCTACAGCCAGCTGGTCGGGGCCATGACCCACACCGCCGTCGTGCTGTGCGTCCTCGGCGTCTTCATCGCCCTGCTCGGCTGGGCCATGGGCAGGTCGACGGCCGCCCGGACCACCCGCGACGCGGTCGGCGGCCTCAACGCCTCGGCGCGCCGGCAGCTGGCCGCTCGCGGCATGGACACCGGCGGATTCGGTGCGTGGCTCGCCCGCTACAAGGTGCTCGTGCGCACCGTGATCGCCGTGCTGGCCGTGCTGTGGCTCTTCGCTCTGCGCCCGCTGTCCTTCGGCGACCTGGTGCTCGTGATCGTGGTGGCCTTCGTGGTCGCGTGGCTGCTGGAGATCCTGCAGCGACGCGCGGAGGAGCGCGCCGAGGCGGAGGCGTCCGAGATCGTCGACACGGACGACGCGGACGCCCTCGTGCTCGCCGGCGAGACGGTGGCCGCAGACGAGGTCGTGCCCGCCGGAACGCCGGATGCCGCGGCCACCGGGGCCGCGGCATCCGCCCCCGCGAAGAAGGGCCCGAAGCGCTAGACGGTCGCCCCGACCTTGTCGCGGATCGACCGCGTCGCCTCGATGATGTTGCGCAGCGACGCGACGGTCTCGTCGTAGCCGCGCGTCTTGAGCCCGCAGTCCGGGTTGACCCACACCTGCCGGAGGGGGAGCTCGGTGGCGGCGCGGTCCAGCAGATCCGCGACCTCGGCGACCGACGGCACGCGCGGCGAGTGGATGTCGTACACACCCGGGCCGACACCGTGCGTGAACCCGGACGCGGCGATGTCCCCGATGACCTCTCCGCGGCTTCGGGCCGCCTCGATCGACGTCACATCGGCGTCGAGAGCCGCGATCGCGTCGATGACGACGTCGAACTCGGAGTAGCACAGGTGGGTGTGGACCTGGGTGGACTCCGCCGCCCCGGCGGTGGCGAGACGGAACGAGCCGACCGACCACTCGAGGTACGACGGCTGGTCGTTCCGCTTCAGCGGCAGCAGCTCGCGGAGTGCGGGCTCGTCGACCTGGATCACGCCGATTCCGGCGGCCTCCAGGTCGGCGATCTCGTCGCGCAGGGCGAGCGCCACCTGGTTCGCCGTGTCGGCGAGCGGCTGGTCGTCGCGCACGAACGACCACGCCAGGATCGTGACCGGTCCGGTGAGCATCCCCTTCATCGGCTTCTCGGTCAGCGACTGCGCGAAGGCCGACCAGGCCACCGTGATGGGCGCCGGACGCGACACATCGCCCCACAGGATCGACGGCCGGGTGGCGCGGGAGCCGTACGACTGCACCCAGCCGTTCTGGGTCACTTCGAACCCGTCGAGGTTCTCGGCGAAGTACTGCACCATGTCGTTGCGCTCCGCCTCGCCGTGCACGAGGACGTCGAGACCGAGGTCCTCCTGGAGCGTCACCACGCGGGCGATCTCGTCGCGGAGGAACTGCTCGTACTCCTCCGTCGTGATCTCGCCCTTCCCATGGCGCGCGCGGGCACGGCGGATGTCGCCGGTCTGCGGGAACGAGCCGATCGTCGTCGTCGGGAGCACGGGCAGGCCGAGCGCCTCCTGCTGTGCGGCCACGCGCGCGGCATAATCGACCCGCGAGAAGTCCGCCTGCGTGAGGGCGGCGGCGCGCTCGCGGACGGCGCCGTCGCGCACACCGGGGGCGCTGCGACGGTCGGCGAGGGCGGCGGATGCCTCGGCCACCTCCCCGGCGATGGCATCGGCTCCCTCGGAGAGCCCGCGCGCGAGCGTCACCACCTGAGCCGTCTTCTGGTCGGCGAACGCGAGCCACGACACCAGGCGCGGGTCGAGCGCGGACTCGTCGGCGACGTCGTGCGGGACGTGCTGCAGGGACGTCGAGGTGCCGGCGGAGATCTGCGCGGCGCCCAGCCTGCCGAGATCCTCGAGCGTGGCCCAGGCGCCCGCGAGGTCGCCGCGCCAGATGTTGCGCCCGTCGATGACCCCTCCCACGAGGACCTTTCCGTCCAGGCCGGCAGCGGGGGCGGGGACGGCGCCGCGCGTGAGGTCGATCGCGAGCGCCTCGACGGGCGCCGCGGCGAGCACGGTCCACGCCTCGGTCGAGAGCTGCGCGTAACCGGCCGTCACGAGGATGGCCGGGCGGTCGGCGGACCCGCCGAGCATCGCATACGCGCGCTCCGCCGCCGCAGCGAGCGCGTCCGCGGACGCGGGAAGGCTCTCGCTCACGAGCGCCGGCTCGTCCAGCTGAACCCATTCGGCGCCGACCGCCCGGAGCGACGCGAGCAGCTCCGCGTAGACCGGGAGGAGGTCGTCGAGGCGACGGAGGGGATCGAAGCCGTCGGGCGAGGCATCCGTCGCCTTCGCGAGCGCGAGCAGCGTCACGGGGCCCACGACGACCGGGCGGACGGTGAAGCCGTCGGCCTTCGCCTCCGCCACCTGGCGGGCGAAGCGGTCGCTCGAGAGGGCGAAGGACGTCTCGGGGCCGATCTCGGGCACGAGGTAGTGGTAGTTGGTGTCGAACCACTTGGTCATCTCGAGGGGCGCGTTCTCCCCCTCGCCGCGCGCCGCGGTGAAGTACGCGGCGAGGCCGACCGTGCCGTCGGCTTCGCGCAGGCCGGCGAATCGCTCAGGCAGGGCGCCCACCGCGGCCGCGGCATCCAGCACCTGGTCGTAGTAGGAGAACGACTCGGGGATCGAGGAGTCGTCGCGGCCCAGCCCGAGCTCGGCCAGGCGCTCGCGCGTGGCACGTCGCAGGTCTGCCGCGGTCTGCTCGAGCGCGGCCTCGTCGATCGCGCCCTTCCAGTGGGACTCGACGGCGCGCTTGAGCTCGCGGCGGCGGCCGATCCGCGGGTATCCGAGGATCGTTCCGCGGGGGAAGGCGGGAGTGGGGTCGGTCATCGTGCGGCCTCCTGTTCGAGGGGGTGGGTGAGGATGCCGGCGTCGCGGAGCACCGCGAGCACCGTGTCATGGCTGTTGAAGGCGTAGAGGTGGACGCCCGGCGCACCGCCGGCCACCACGTCTCGGGCGAGGCCGGCGGCGTGGGCGATCCCCACCGCGCGCTGCCCCTCGGCGGTGGGCTCGACCTCGAGCGGTATCGCGAGCTCGGACGGCAGGTCCTCGCCGGTCAGCTCGAGGACGCGCCGGAGCCGTGCCGGAGACGTGATCGGCATGATGCCGGGCAGGATCGGGATGGTGACGCCGGCTTCGCGCGACCGCTGCGCGAAGGCGAGATAGTCGTCGGCGTGGAAGAACAGCTGGGTGATGGCGAGCGTCGCTCCGGCCGCCTGCTTCGCCAGCAGCGCGTCGATGTGCTCGCGGGGATGCCGCGACCGCGGGTGCCCGTTGGGGAACGCTGCGACCGCGATGTCGACCTTCTGCCGCGGTTCGACCCGCGCCGCGCCGGGGACACCGGGGATCGGGCGCTCCGTGTAGGGCGCGCGCTCGGCCTGGACGCGGTCGATGAGCTGCACCAGCTGAGCCGAGCTCTCCAGGTCGCCGAGGAACTCCTCACCCTCCTCCGCACCGGCCGGCGGGTCGCCGCGCAGCGCGAGGAAACCGGTGATGCCGGCGTCCAGGAACTCGCGGATCAGGGCGTTCGCGCCGGCGTAGGTGTTGCCGACGCACGTGAGGTGCGCGAGAGGAGCCACCGATGTCTCGGTGAGGATGTGACGGAGCAGATCGAGAGACCGCCCGCCGGTGGAGCCGCCCGCGCCGTAGGTGACCGAGATGAATCGCGGACCCGCGGCGGCGAGCCGACGGATCGTCTCGTGCAGGGCGAGGACCCCGGCATCGGACTTCGGCGGGTATACCTCGAACGAGAACGGCACCGGAGGGGTGCTGAGGTCGATCGACATGGCGTGCTCTCGGAGGGACGAAGGGCCGGACGGCCGCGGACGGTCGCGCCGCCGGAGTCCGGTGGCGCGGTGGTCATCGCGGGCGGGTGCCGGGCTCGGCTGTCGCTCCCTGCCCGGGATGGCCCGGGCGACGATGGGACCAAGCTAGCCCAGTGGCGGCGGGCGGGCTCTCCCTGTGACCTTGTGTTTCGACAGGCTCAACAGAACTGTTTCGACAGGCTCAACAGAACTGTTTCGACAGGCTCACCCGGACTGTTTCGCCTAGCGTGGTCTCGTGAGCACTCCCCGGCCCTACGGCACCTGGCCCTCCCCGCTGTCCGCCCGGGCGGTCTCGGCGGCGTCCGCGCGCATCGAAGGCGCCCGCTACGTGGGTGACGAGGTGTGGTGGGGCGAGACGGTGGCCGAGGAGGCGGGCCGCACCGCGGTGCGCCGGCGTGCGGCATCCGGTGCTGTCTCCGACCTGATCCCTCCGCCGTGGAGTGCGCGCTCGCGGGTGCACGAGTACGGCGGCGGCGCCTGGACCGCGGTGGACGGGAAGCGTCTGGTGTTCGTCGAGAAGGCGGACCAGCGCGTCTGGATGTCCGACGGCGCCGCGGCACCGCATCCGCTCACGCCCGACGGCGGCGACGTGCGGTTCGGCGGACTGACGTGGGAGGGCGGACGACTCCTCGCCGTGCGCGAGACCCACGGCGGATCGGCGGTTCCGCACCGCGACATCGTCGAGATCCCCCTGGACGGCAGCGCGGCGCGGGATGCCTCGTCCCTGACGTCGCTCGTCGAGGACAGCCACTTCCTGGCGCATCCGGCGCTGTCGCCGGACGGCTCCCACCTCGCCTGGATCGCGTGGGACCATCCCGCGATGCCGTGGGACCGCACGGAACTGCGTGTCGGCCGCCTCGAGGACGGCGTCGTGGCCGAGTGGACGACGGTCGCCGGGGGCGGGAGCGCTCCGCTCCAGCCCGAGTGGCTCGACGACGACGACCTGCTCTACGCCGATGACCCCACCGGACGCTGGAACCTCTGGCGGCTCCGACTCACGGCCGATCTCGCGCATCGGCCGATCGCTCCCGCCGATGCCGACACGGGCGGACCGCTGTGGGCGCTCGGACAGCGCTGGTTCACCGTGCTCGAGGACGGCCGGGTGGTGGCGGTGCGCACCCACGGTTCCGACGAGCTCGTGCTCATCGACGGCGATACCGTCCAGCCGCTCGCGATCGACGCCATCGCGGGTCTGTGCGTCGAGGACGCCCGCGGAACGCGTGTGCTCGTGAGCGGGTCCGGCGCAGAAGGCACGGCGCTGTGGGATCTCGACGTCGACGACCCCGCCTCGGCCGTGCGCGTGGCGGGCGGCGGATCACCCTGGGGCGTCGAGTGGATGCCGCGGGCCCGCGCCGTCACGTTCGACGGCCCGCGCGGACCGGTGCATGCATTCGACTTCCCGCCCACGAATCCGCACGCCATCGGTCCCGACGGCGAGCGCCCGCCCTACGTGGTGTTCGTGCACGGCGGCCCCACGACCCATGTCGGTGGTGCGCCGTCGAGCAAGATCGCCTTCTTCACCAGTCGCGGGATCGGGGTCCTGGACGTCAACTACGGAGGATCGACCGGCTACGGCCGCGCATACCGCGAGCGCCTGCTCGGACAGTGGGGGGTCGTCGACGTCGACGACGTCCTCGCCGCCGCCTCGGGGGTAGGCGACGCGGGCTTCGGCGATCCCCGCCGGCTTGCGGTGGCCGGCGGCTCGGCCGGCGGCTGGACCGTCTTGTGCGCTCTGACCCGGGGGGAGGCGTTCGCCGCCGGCATCAGCCGCTACGGCGTCGCGGATCTGCGTCGACTCGCTGCGGACACGCACGACTTCGAAGCGCGCTATCTCGACTCGATGGTCGGTCCGCTCCCGGCCGCCGAACAGCTCTACATCGAACGCTCCCCGCTGTCGCACCTCGACCGCCTCCGCACGCCGATGCTCATCGAGCAGGGGCTCGAGGACGCGGTGGTCCCGCCGTCGCAGTCCGAAGCCGTGCGCGATGCGCTCGCCGCCAACGGCGTGCCCCACGCCTACCTGGCGTTCGAGGGCGAAGGGCACGGGTTCCGGCGCGCGGAGACCGTCGTGCGGCAGCTCGAGGCCGAGATCGCGTTCCTCGGCCGCATCCTCGGATTCGAGCCCGACGGCGTCGCGCCGCTCGAACTGGACTAGTTCGGGCGCACGAACGGCGCGAGGCGCGCCGCGAGGTGCTCACCGACCCGGGCGTGCACCGCGGTGCCTCCCTCCTCGTGCGCCTGCGACAGGATCATGCCCTGCTCGTGGATGGCCGAGACCAGCTCGCCGCGGTCGTAGGGCACCAGGACGTCCAGCTCGACCGCGGGAAGCGGCAGAGCGGCCTCGACGGCTGCCCGCAGCGCGTCGATCCCCTCCCCTGTGCGCGACGAGGCGAAGAGCGCCTTCGGCTCCAGTCCGCGCAGCACGAGGCGCGTGTCCTCGTCGACGAGATCGGCCTTGTTGAAGACCACGATCTCGGGGATGTCGCGACCTCCCACATCGCCGATCACATCGCGGACCGTCGCGAGCTGCGCCGCCGGGTCGGGGTGCGATCCGTCGACGACGTGCACGATCACGTCGGACCCGCCGACCTCTTCGAGCGTGGAGCGGAAAGCCTCGACGAGCTGGTGCGGCAGGTTGCGCACGAAGCCGACCGTGTCGGTCAGCGTGTAGATGCGACCGTCGGTCGTCTCGGAGCGGCGGACCGTGGCATCCAGCGTGGCGAAGAGGGCGTTCTCGACGAGCACGCCGGCGCTCGTGAGGCGATTGAGAAGACTCGACTTGCCCGCGTTGGTGTACCCGGCGATGGCGACGGACGGGATCGTGTGGCGCTTGCGCTCGGCGCGCTTGGCGTCGCGCGCGGGCGCGAAGTCGCGGATCTGGCGACGAAGCTGCGCCATCCGGGTGCGGATGCGGCGGCGGTCGAGCTCGATCTTGGTCTCACCGGGTCCGCGAGAGCCCATGCCGGCACCGCCCGCACCGACCTGACCACCGGCCTGGCGGCTCATCGAGTCACCCCAGCCTCGGAGCCGGGGAAGCAGGTACTCGAGCTGCGCGAGCTCGACCTGCGCCTTGCCCTCGCGGCTCTTGGCGTGCTGACTGAAGATGTCGAGGATCACGGTGGTCCGGTCGATCACCTTGACCTTCACCACGTCTTCGAGCGCACGCCGCTGACTGGGCGCGAGCTCGGTGTCGGCGATCACGGTGTCTGCGCCGACGGCGGCGACGATGTCGCGCAGCTCCTCGGCCTTGCCGCGCCCGACGTAGGTCGCCGGGTCGGGGTGGGGCCGGCGCTGAAGCACCCCGTCGAGCACAACGGCACCGGCGGTCTCGGCGAGGGCGGCGAGTTCGCGCAGCGAGTTCTCGGCGTCCTCCTGCTCTCCCTGTGGGTGCACGCCCACCAGCACGACGTTCTCGAGGCGCAGCTGCCGGTACTCGACCTCGGTGACGTCCTCGAGCTCCGTCGAGAGTCCCGGCACACGCCGCAGCGCCGCCCGCTCCTCGCGATCCCACTGCTCGCCATCGGTGTCGGTACGGCCGATCGTCGCCTCGTCCTGCAGCGCCTGAGCGGCTCCGAACACACGCACCCCGGACCGCGCGTCGGCGCGCGACAGCACCCGATCCACCGGGTCCACCGGCGTCTCGTCCGTGCTGCGGGGGGTTGTCGTATCCGTCATTCGTTCCTCTCGAGATGATGCTTTCGCGGCCTCATCGGCCTGTTCGAGGCATCCGTGAAGTCTAGCCTCCCGCCTCGGGGAGGTCCTCCGCTAGGCTCGTCGGTCATGGGGAGCGACCACTACTTCAGTGCATCGCCCGCCAGTCCCGAGAACCTCCGCCGCATCCGGGTCACGCTCGCCGGACGCGACGTCGAGGTGACGACCGCCGGCGGAGTCTTCAGTCCCGATCACGTGGACTCGGGTACCGAGGTGCTGCTCTCCAACACGCCCCCGCCGCCGCCCGGCGGCAACCTGCTCGACCTCGGGGCGGGATGGGGTCCGATCGCCCTCTCGCTGGCGCTGGATGCCCCGCACGCCACGGTGTGGGCGGTCGACGTCAACGAGCGGGCGCTGGACCTCGTGCGCCGCAATGCCGAGGCGCTCGGCCTCCACAACGTCAACGCCGTGCTGCCCGACGATGTTCCCGACGACGTCGCGTTCCGCAGCATCCGGTCCAATCCCCCGATCCGCGTGGGCAAGAACGAGCTCCACGGCCTGCTCGAGCGATGGATCCCGCGGCTCGACGAACGCGCCGACGCGTGGCTCGTGGTGCAGCGCAACCTCGGCTCGGATTCGCTGCAGCGGTGGCTGGCCGCGACGTTCGAGCGAGGATACAGCGTGCACCGCGCCGCGACGGGACGAGGATTCCGGGTGATCAAGGTGCGCCGCCACGGCGCGACGCCGACCGCCGGCATCGAGCTGCCCTGACCACAGCGCCGCGACGGACTCGCGGTCAGGCGAGTGCGACCTCGCCGGAGTACACCAGGGTGGCGGGGCCGGACAGCAGAACGTGCTGCTCGTCGCCGACGTAGGGCATGCGCACCCCGAGCGTGCCGCCGGGCACGTCGACCGTCCAGTGGTCGGGTGCGGCCGGGCCGGCCCAGTGGCGCACGGCGAGCGCGGCCGCCGCGACGCCGGTGCCGCAGCTGAGCGTCTCGCCCACCCCGCGCTCGAAGACCCGCATGCGGATCGAGCCGACGCCGTCGCGCACGAGCGGGTCGCTCGGCACCACGAACTCGACGTTCGTCCCGTGCGGAGGATCCGGCTGGAGTTGCGGGAGGACGGTCAGATCGAGTCCCTCGAGCTCGCGATGGTCGGGCAGCGCAACGACGACGTGCGGGTTGCCCACGTCGATGCCCAGGCCCGGCCGGGGCGCGCCGATCCCGCGCGCACGGACGAGCACCTCGTCGGGCTCGACGCGCCAGGGTCCGAGGTCGACTTCGAGGCCGAGGTCGCTGCGGGTGACCGCCTTCACGCCCGCGCGGGTGCCGATGGCGAGCGGTCCGTCGTCGACCGATGCCCACCCCACCTCCGTCAGGTAGCGGACGAAGACGCGGACGCCGTTGCCGCACATCTCGGCCTTCGATCCGTCGGCGTTGCGGTAGTCCATGAACCACTCGGCTCCGGATGCCGCGGCCTCCGTCCCGTCTTCGAGGGCCGAGGAGCGCACGACCCGCAGGATGCCGTCGCCGCCGATGCCGAATCGACGGTCGCACAGCACGGCGATCTGATCGTCGGACAGCTCGAGCGCGCCGTCGGGATCGGGAATGATGACGAAGTCGTTGCCCGTGCCGTGACCCTTGGTGAACGAGATCTGCGGCATAGGACAAGTCTAGGGGCGTCGCGTGCGCGCTCAGTCGGCGATGAGGCGCTTGCCCGTGGCCCACGTCTCGAAGGCCTCGAAACCCAGAGCCTCGTAGAACCCCTTCGCGATCTCGTTGTCGGGGCGCACCATCAGCTGCACCTTCGGGCAGCCCATGTCGAGGAGGAGCTGCTCGGCGTGCTCGACCAGATCTCGCGCGATGCCCTCTCCACGACGGGCCGGATCGCTCGCGAGGTAATAGAGCCATCCGCGGTGACCGTCGTATCCGGCCATCACCGATCCGACGATCTGCGTCCCGTCCACGGCGACGAGGAACAGCTCGGGCTGGACCTTCATCTTCCGGCTGATGTCCTGGTACGGGTTGTTCCAGGGCCGGGTGAGCCTCGTCGCCTGCCACAGGGAGACGACCGCTTCGGTGTCGGGGAGTTCGAACGCTCGGATCGCGATGCTCATGACACCGAGTCTGCCAGGGTCGAGGCATCCGCTCCCGGTTCCACCCAGCTGATGCCCGGGTAGCGGGCGAACCACGACACCTGGCGGCGTGCGTAGCGACGCGTGAGCGCCTGGGTCTCGGCGATGGCCTCCTCGCGCGTCAGACGGCCGTCGAGCTGGGCGAGTGCCTGCGCGTAGCCGATCGCCCGGCGAGCGGTGACGCCGTCGTCGAGACCGACCTCGCGCAGCTGCGCGACCTCGTCGAGAAGCCCGTCCCGCCACATCGCCTCGACCCGGGCATCGAGCCGGCGGACGAGATCCTCGCGCGGCACGGACACCCCGACGAGGGTGGTGGGCTCGCGCCAGAGGACGGGGCGATCGGGGAGCGCGGCGCCGTGCGTGTCGGCACCCTGCGCGAGCACCTCGAGCGCGCGGACGATGCGCCGGCCGTTCTTCGGATCCACCCGTGCGGCCGTCATCGGGTCGGCGTCCCGCAGCCGCGCGAACAGCACGCCGGGACCGTGTGCGTCGAGTTCGGCCTCCAGCGCGGCGCGCACCTCGGGATCGTGGGGCGGGAAGCGGAAGTCGAACACCACGCTCGAGACGTACAGCCCCGAACCGCCCACGAGGATCGCGTCGGCTCCGCGGTCGTGGATTCCGCCGATCACGGTGCGCGCGGCATCCTGATACCAGGCGACGGCCGCCTCGGTCGTGACCTCGAGCACGTCGAAGAGGTGATGAGGGATGCCGCGGCGCTCCGCCTCGGGGAGCTTCGCGGTGCCGACGTCCATGCCCCGGTAGAGCTGCATCGCGTCGGCGTTGACGACCTCGGCGGCGATCCCGTGCTCCCCCAGTGCATGAGCGAGGTCGAGGGAGAGGGCGGTCTTGCCGGTGCCCGTCGCCCCGACGATCGCCCACAGTCTCGGGGTGCGCGCGGCGGCTGTCACCCGCCGAGGCGCAGCGTCGGGAGCCCGAGCGACACGGCGCGCGGGGCCCCCGCGGCACCCTCCGGAGCGGGCACGCCGCACGACTCGGCCTGCGTGCGGTCCCATGCGTCGCCGGAGCGGGTGCGGCGGATGCGCAGCGGCGCGCCGTCGACCGAGTCGGCGAGCAGGTGGAACGGAGCGGCGTGCGTCACCACCACCGAGACCACGTCGCCCGGGCGCGGGATGCCGGAGCCCTCGGGGACCTCGAAGTGGACGAGGCGGTTGTCCTCGGCGCGTCCGGTCAGGCGGTGGGTCTCGGCATCCTTCTTGCCCTCGCCCGTCGAGACGAGCACCTGCACTTCACGACCGAGCTGCTTCTGGTTCTCTTCGAGCGAGATGCGCTCCTGAAGGGCGACGAGGCGCTCGTAGCGGTGCTGCACGACCTCCTTGGGAACCTGATCGGGCATCGTCGCGGCGGGAGTCCCCTCGCGGATGGAGTACTGGAAGGTGAACGCGCTCGCGAAGCGCGCCTGCTCGACGACCCGCAGGGTGTCTTCGAAGTCTTCGTCGGTCTCGCCGGGGAAGCCGACGATGATGTCGGTCGAGATGGCCGCGTCGGGCATCTGGGCGCGCACGCGGTCGAGGATGCCGAGGAATCGCTCGCTGCGGTACGAGCGACGCATCGCCTTGAGGATGCGGTCGCTCCCCGACTGCAGCGGCATGTGCAGCTGCGGCATGACGGCGGGCGTCTCGGCCATGGCGTCGATGACGTCGTCGGTGAACGCGGCGGGGTGAGGGCTCGTGAAGCGGATCCGCTCGAGGCCGGGGATCTCGCCGGCTGCGCGCAGCAGCTTGCCGAAGGCCCGGCGATCGCCGAACTCGACGCCGTACGAGTTGACGTTCTGGCCGAGCAGCGTGACCTCCATCGCGCCGTCTTCGACGAGCAGGCGGATCTCGTTGAGGATGTCGCCGGGACGGCGGTCCTTCTCCTTGCCCCGGAGGCTCGGAACGATGCAGAACGTGCACGTGTTGTTGCAGCCGACAGAGATCGACACCCAGCCGCTGTAGACGCTGTCGCGCTTGGTCGGCAGCGTCGACGGAAAGACATCGAGGGACTCGAGGATCTCGAGTTCGGCCTCGCCGTTGTGGCGCGCCCGCTCCAGCAGCCCCGGCAGCGAGCCCATGTTGTGGGTGCCGAACACCACGTCCACCCAGGGCGCCTTCTGCTGGACGGCGTCCTTGTCCATCTGCGCGAGGCAGCCGCCGACGGCGATCTGCATCCCCTCGTGGCGGTCCTTGCGGGACTTGAGGTGGCCGAGGGTGCCGTAGAGCTTGCCGGCGGCGTTGTCGCGGACGGCGCAGGTGTTGATGACGACGACGTCGGCTTCTTCGCCGACCTCGGCGCGCACGTAGCCGGCGCTCTCGAGCGAGCCGGAGAGCCGCTCGGAGTCGTGGACGTTCATCTGGCAGCCGAAGGTGCGGACCTCGTAGGTGCGCGCGCGGCCGTCGGCGGCGCGGGCGGCGTCGGAGGGCGCGATGAGCGTCGGAGAGGTGGAGGGGGTGGTCATGATGCCTGCCATTCTACGAGCCCTCGGTCGGCGGCCGGATGTGCGGCGGCCGAGCCGGTCGGACCGGCGGGTCAGCGGATGCGCGCGCGGATCCGCCCTGCGGACAGAGCAGTGAATCCGAATGCCATGGCGACGAGGACGCCGAACGCGATCGTGGCGGGCACGATGAGATCACCGACGTAGGCGTCGATGCCGTAGAACTCCTTGACCGCGTCGGCTGCGTCGGCGTTGTCGCCCACCATCGTCGAGAGGGAGTCTGCGGTGAACTCCCGCCGCAGCAGCATCGCCCCCTGAGCGAAGGGAAGTGCGTTGATGGTCGTGGCGACGGCGCCTGGCAGCGAGCCGACGGGGATGTAGGCGCCCGCGATGAATCCGAGCACCGTGCCGATGACGGTGGCGAACCCCGAGAAGGCGGCGCCTGTGCGGATGAAGGAGACGATGAGAGCGGACAGCGCGGTGAACCCGGCGCAGCAGAGCAGCGTGATTCCGGCGATGCGGACGACCGTCAGCGGCGGGAGCCAGGTCGAGTCGACGAGGCCGAGATAGAGCACGCTCAGCGTCAGGACGATCATCGACATGATGATCGCGACGGTGATGGCCGAGATCAGATAGCCGAGGACGAGCTGAGTGCGACGCACCGGAGACACGAGGAAGTCGCGGAATCGGCCGGACTCGCCGTCGTCGACGAGGGTCACGAGCGCTCCGAGGCCGGTCGTGATCGTCGACAGCATCACGATTCCGGCGAACATCCATGTGTCGACGAACACGCGGATGTCGTCCTCCGACGCCTGCGGGAAGGTCTCCTGCAGCCCGTCGATCTGCAGGCGCGCCAGGAAGAGCGTGTAGAGCACGAACAGGATGAGCGCGCCGAGGAGCGAGAAGAAGACGTTCATGCGGTCGCGGAAGAACAGGCGCAGGTTGCGCCGCACGATGGCCAGGACGACGGTCATGAGCGACGGCCCGCCGGACCGGCCTTCGTCCCGGCGTCGGGAGCGGCCCCGTCGTCGGTCGTGGTCTCGTCGGCGTCGGCCGCGGCGCGGCCGGTGAGGGCAAGGAAGACATCGTCCATCCGTCCGTGGCGGAACTCGAAGTCGCGCACGTCCTCGCCGTGGGCGGTCAGGAGGGCTCGTGCCGTCGCGGCATCCGGGACGGCGATCTCGACCAGCTCGCCGTCTACCGACGCGTCTCCGCCGTGTGCGGACGCGAGGCCGATGAGGGCCCCCGGGTCGCGCGTGGTGACGGTCAGGATGCTGTGACTGTGCTCGGCCCGCAGCGCGGCGGGCGTGCCGTCGGCGACGATGCTTCCGCGGTCGATGATGCACACGCGGTCGGCCTCCTCGGTCTCCTCCATGTAGTGCGTGGTGAGGAAGACGGTGAGACCGGTCTCGTACCGCAGGCCGTGCACCGTCCGCCACAGGATCGCCCGGCTGCGGGGGTCGAGGCCCGCCGTCGGCTCGTCGAGGAACAGGATCGCGGGCTCGTGGAGGAGAGCGCGGGCGATGTCGACGCGCCGACGCTGACCGCCCGAGAGCGCGCCGTACCGGCGGTCGAGGAAGGCTTCCAGCTCGATGAGCGAAGCGAGCGCGGCGATCCGCTCATCGGCGCGCGTGTGCGGCACTTTGGCGAGCGTGGCGCGCAGACGGAGGTTCTCGCGCACGGTGAGCATCGGGTCGAGAACCGAGTCCTGGAAGACCACGCCGATGCGCTCGCGCACCCGCTCGCCATGGGCGACGACGTCGTGGCCGGCGACCTGGACCGCTCCTTCGTCGAAGGGCAGGACCGTGGTCAGGCAATTGATCGTGGTCGACTTGCCGGCACCGTTGGCACCGAGGAAGGCGAAGACGGACGAGTCCGGCACCGAGAAGGTGAGGTTGTCGACGGCGGTGGTCGTACGGAAGCGCTTGGTCAGGCCCTCCACGCGGATCGCCATGTTCCTCCTCGAGTCGACGTTGTGCCAGTCTCGCACCTCGTCGAGGGCGCTCGGGCCATCGGGCGGGCGGGATTCTCGCGCGACATCGCGCGGCTCAGCGGAACCTCACGCCGCTCCCCTCGCCGGTGGATTCGTCGAGCGCCGTTCGCGCGGCGTTCATGGCGAGCGAGCCGCTGTAGCCGCGACGAGCGAGTTGGCCGGACAGCCGTCGCAGCGCGGTCTCACGATCGAGCGATCGAAGCGCCCGCGCCTTGCCTCTCGCATACTCCAGCGCCCGCTCGAGATCGTCGTCGGGCAGCGCCTGGAGGGCCGAGTCGGCGACGTCCCGCGGAACTCCCCGCTTCGCGAGCGTCTGCGCGATCAGCCGCCTGCCCTGGCCCTTGCGATCGACGCCCACGTGGACGAGCTGTTCTGCAAGCGCCGCATCATCCAGGTAGCCGTAGCCGGTCAGCGACACGATCACCGTTTCGATCGAAGCCTCATCGAGGTCGTGCTCCCGCAGCATCCCGCGGGCTTCCGCGACGGAAACCGACCGTGTCCGCAGTCTCTTGATGAGAGCCTTCTCGGCGAGATCGCGCCGAGAATCCTCGTCGCTGTCCGCTCGATCGTCGTTCACGCGACCCTCGTCCTCTGCGACCGATCCGTCGGCGGTCCACGTCGGGTGCCACGCGAGGAGGGTCGAGGGGGCGTCAGCCTCGCCGTGGAGCTCGTCGCCACCCGAGTCGACGTCGTGGCCGAGCTCGTCGCCTCGGGCACCCGCGTCACCCCGGAGCGCGCCGCCGGCGGTATCGCGCCGCTCAGTTCGCCCTCCGAAGAGCGGGATCACGGGGGCGAGGTCGTCGCCCCCGTGCCCGCTATCCACAGCTCTCCCCGGTCGTCGAGCGACCTCGAAACACGGATGACTGCCGGAACACTATGCAGGTCGGCGTGCGGCCAGCTCGTCCTGGGCTGACGCCTCGACCGACTTGGGCACGCCGATGCCGAGCTTCGCCTTGATCTTCGACTCGATCTCGGCCGCGACATCCTCGTTCTTGATGAGGAAGTTGCGGGCGTTCTCCTTACCCTGGCCGAGCTGCTCGCCGTCGTACGTGTACCACGCACCGGACTTCTTGACGATGCCGTGCTCCACGCCGAAGTCGATGAGACTGCCCTCACGCGAGATGCCGACGCCGTACAGGATGTCGAACTCGGCTTGCTTGAACGGCGGAGCCATCTTGTTCTTCACGACCTTGACGCGAGTGCGGTTGCCCACCGCGTCCGTGCCGTCCTTGAGGGTCTCGATTCGGCGGATGTCGAGACGCACGGACGCATAGAACTTCAGCGCCTTTCCACCGGCGGTGGTTTCGGGAGACCCGAAGAACACACCGATCTTCTCGCGCAGCTGGTTGATGAAGATCATGGTGGTGTTCGTCTGGTTGAGCCCACCGGTCAGCTTGCGCAGAGCCTGTGACATGAGGCGAGCCTGAAGACCCACGTGCGAGTCACCCATCTCGCCCTCGATCTCGGCCTTCGGAACGAGCGCGGCGACGGAGTCGATCACGACGAGGTCGATGGCACCGGAGCGCACCAGCATGTCGGCGATCTCGAGGGCTTGCTCCCCGGTGTCGGGCTGCGACACGAGCAGCGAGTCGATGTCGACACCGAGCTTCTGTGCGTAATCCGGGTCGAGCGCGTGCTCGGCGTCGATGAACGCGGCGATGCCGCCCGCGCGCTGCACGTTGGCGATCGCGTGGAGGGTGAGTGTCGTCTTACCCGACGACTCCGGACCGTAGATCTCGATGATACGGCCCCGAGGAAGGCCTCCGATGCCCAGCGCGACATCGAGGGCGATGGACCCGGTGGGAACCACCTCGACGGGAGCACGCTCGTCACTGCCCAGCCGCATGACCGAGCCCTTTCCGAACTGCCGGTCGATCTGGGCGAGGGCCGACTCGAGGGCCTTCTCGCGGTCAACTGCTGAGGGCATGACGTGCTCCTATTTGCTCGCGTTCCGTCGCCTGTAGGCTGTCGCGCTCCACCCCGGTGGGATGGATGCTGCGACAAGGCGTGAGGTGTCGTTCGACGTGGTCCACGCTAGAGAGGGGCTCCGACATCCGCCTTCGCTCCCCCACTCGTGTGGACAAACACGTCCTCGATGCCTGCTGTGCAGGAGCCTACGCGGCTATCGAACACTTCTTCGACGACACGCCGCGCAGCGGCGCCGCAAGGCCCCTGAGTAGGAGCGCACCGCGCTCCGTATCGAAGGGCGACGACACGCCGCGCGCCGGCGCCGGGTCAACGCTTGGGCTCGAGCCGGCCCGCGCCGTAGCGACGCTCCAGGGGGACGTCCGTCTCGGCGCACAGCGCCAGCCACACCTCGCGTGGAGGCACGCCCGCCTTCATTGCTTCGGCGGCGGTTTGCCCACCCACGGCGGGCAGGACGAGATCGACGACCAAGGCATCACCGCGCAGACCGAACTCGTCGCTCACGGCGCGATTGAACTCACTGCGGCGCATGAGGCGTGCGACTCCGGAGGATCGAGACGCGAAACGTCAGCGCAGCGAGAGCTCGGCGTCGACGGACGCGACGAGCTCGTCGGGGACGACGTCGGGGAAGGTCTGGAGGCCCTCGAGGACCGAGATGCGGTCGCCGACCTCGCGCATGATCGTCGAGATCGGGACATCCAGGGCCTCGGCCACGGAGGCGAGGATCTCGCTGGACGCTTCCTTCTGGCCGCGCTCCACCTCGCTCAGGTAGCCGAGTGCCACACTGGCACGACTGGCGACCTGCCGGAGGGTGCGTCCCTTCTGCTGGCGGAAATCACGAAGCACTTCGCCGATTTCTTGACGAACCAGGATCATGGTGGGCCCCCTCCTCACTTCTGATTCCGCATGTCCGGGGTGGACAACAGTACATCACCCGATGGTGCCAATCTAATCCCGCGAACTGGGGAATGGGTGGGAATCACCGAATGTAACCGAGAAGAAACACGCCCTGTTCCCGCAACCGCGGATTCGCCGGAACGGCATGATCAGAGGCGGCCCAGGGCCGTCGTGAGCGCCTTCTCGACCGCCGCCGCGCGAATCTGCGCACGGTCGCCCTCGAGGAGGAACGAAGTCGTCGTGCCTCCTTGCGGAGTGGTCACCGCGATGCACACCGCGCCGACCGGCCTGCCGTCCTGGGGCTCGGGACCGGCGACGCCCGTCGTGGCGATCCCCACATCAGCCCGGAGGAGGCGGCGCACCCCCGCGGCCATCTGCGACGCCACCGCCTCATCGACCGCCCCGACGGAATCCAGGAGGGCAGGATCGACCCCCAGCACGTCGCGCTTCACGTCCGTCGCGTAGGCGACCACTCCCCCGCGCACAGACACCGAAGCGCCCGGCACGTCGACGAGCGCGGAGGCGAGAAGGCCGCCCGTGAGCGACTCGGCAACCGCCACCGTCCATCCTCGGGCGCCGAGTGCGGCGAGCAGGTCGGCCGCGTGCGTCACGCCGCGCCCTTGGCACGACGCGCACCGCGCACCTCGGTGATCACGTAGTCGACACCGCTCGCCACCGTGAGCACGACGGCGATCGTCATGGTCGCGCCGTTGACCCAGAAGATCCAGTCTCCGACGACCGTCCACAGCGGCAGCAGGGCGAGCGAGAGGGCGACGCCCTGGGCGAGCGTCTTCAGCTTGCCCATCCACGCGGCCGCGACCACGTGGTCGCTTGCGACGATCAGTCGATGCACGGTGATGCCGATCTCTCGCACGAGAACGATGATCGTGATCCACCACGGCAGCTCGGCCAGAATCGACAGGCCGATGAAGGCGAATCCGGTGAGCACCTTGTCGGCGATCGGATCCAGGAGCTTGCCCAGATCTGTGACGATGTGATGCTTCCGGGCGAGGTAGCCGTCGATGCCGTCGGTGGCGATCGCGACGATGAAGAGCACCGCCGCCCACCAGCGCAGCGGACAGTCGGCACCGCCGTCGGCGAGCAGCATCCACAGGAACACCGGAGCGCACAGGATGCGCACGATCGTGATCGCGTTCGGAAGCTGCCGCGGAATCGCCATGCGCCGAGCCTATCCCCGTCGTCGTACGGTCAATCGCGGCCGGTCAGGCCCCACGCGTCCTCGGAGCCTTCATCGCCGTCGACGGTCGGAAGACCGTCGTACTGCGCGTCGACGGCGTCGGCCCCGTAGGGATCGGATGCCGCGGCCGGGGCGGCCGGAACGTCTTCACCGCGCAGCCGTGCGAGCACCGCCGGGAGCTGGTCGGGAGCGACGAGCACATCGCGCGCCTTCGAACCCTCGGAGGGGCCGACGATCTCGCGCGACTCGAGCAGGTCCATCAGGCGCCCGGCCTTGGCGAATCCGACGCGCAGCTTGCGCTGGAGCATCGACGTCGATCCGAACTGCGTCGAGATGATCTGCTCCGCCGCTGCCAGCAGCAGCTCGAGGTCGTCGCCGATGTCGGCGTCGATCTCCTTCTTCTCGGCGGCCGCCTGCACGTCGGACCGGTACTCCGGCCGCGCCTGCGCGGTCACGTGCTTCACGACCTTCTCGATCTCCTGCTCGCTGACCCACGCGCCCTGCACGCGCAGAGCCTTGGAAGCCCCCATGGGCAGGAAGAGTCCGTCGCCCTGACCGATCAGGCGATCCGCTCCCGGCTGGTCGAGGATGACGCGCGAATCCGTCACGCTCGTCACCGCGAACGCGAGGCGCGAGGGCACGTTGGCCTTGATGAGGCCGGTGACGACGTCGACCGAAGGCCGCTGGGTCGCCAGCACGAGGTGGATGCCGCTCGCGCGTGCGAGCTGCGTGATGCGCACGATCGAGTCCTCGACATCGCGGGGCGCCACCATCATCAGGTCGGCGAGCTCGTCGACGACCACGAGGAGATACGGATAGGGCTTGAGCACGCGCTCGCTACCTGCGGGAAGCGTGATCTCTCCCGCGACCACGGCCTTGTTGAAGTCGTCGATGTGGCGGAAGCCGAACGACGCGAGGTCGTCGTACCGCATGTCCATCTCCTTCACGACCCACTGCAGCGCCTCGGCCGCCTTCTTCGGGTTCGTGATGATGGGCGTGATGAGGTGGGGCACGCCCGCGTAGGACGTGAGCTCGACCCGCTTGGGATCGATCAGCACCATTCGCACGTCGGCCGGCTTGGCGCGCATGAGGAGGCTCGTGATCATCGAGTTCACGAAGCTCGACTTGCCCGACCCGGTCGACCCCGCGACGAGCAGGTGCGGCATCTTCGCGAGATTGGCCACGACGTAGCCGCCGCCGACGTCCTTGCCGACGCCGATGGTCATCGGGTGCGTCGACTGCTGGGCGTTGTGGGATCGCAGCACGTCGCCGAGCGTGACGATCTCGCGGTCGGTGTTGGGGATCTCGACGCCGATGGCGCTCTTGCCGGGGATCGGCGCGAGGATGCGCACCTCGTTCGAGGCGACGGCGTAGGCGATGTTGTTGGTGAGGGCGGTGATCCGCTCCACCTTCACGCCGGGACCGAGCGAGATCTCGTACTGCGTCACGGTCGGACCGCGCGAGAAGCCCGTCACGCGCGCGTCGACGGAGAACTGCTCGAGAACGCTCGTGATCGCCTTCACGGTGTCGTCGTTCGCCTGTGAGCGGGCCACGTGGGGCGTCCCGGCGGCGAGGGCGTTGACGGAGGGCAGGCGGTACGGGGCGGTGGTCGCCGCGGGGGCATCGGTGCCGATCCCCGAAAGACCGGGCAGAAGGTCGTCCTCGAGCGGATCCGCGCTGTCGTCGCGCAGCGACGTCCCCGATGCCTTCGACCCCTTGGCCGCCGACAGCACGGCCGGGTCGATGATCTCGGTCAGGGCGTCGGTCGGCACGGCGTCGGGCGCGGGCGCCGGCTCGAGCACCTGGTCGAACCCGCCCTGCGTCGCGCCGGGGGTGAGCAGTGCGGTCAGGTCGTCCGAGCCCAGGACCCCGTCGTCGGGATCCTCTTCGCGGCCGGTCTTGTTGCGGCGCCACCACGGCAGCGACGGCTCGTCGCCGGACTCGTCGGCCGCGGCATCCGTCGACGTCTGTTCGGTGCGGGGCTCGGCGCCGAACATCCACGCGTACAGCTCGCCCAGGCGCCGCCCGATGCGATTGGGCGGCGTCTTCGTGATGATCAGGATGCTGAGCACGGCCAGCACCGACAGCACGATGTAGGCGCCGACGTCGGTGAGCACGAGGGCGAGCGGCTCGCCGATCATCCAGCCCGACAGGCCCCCGGCCTCGCTGAGCGCCGGGAGGCCCTGGCTGGGTTGCGGTCGGCCCCCCGCGACGTGGCAGAAGCCCGCGATCGTCCAGATGAGGAGACCGAACCCGATGCCGACCCGGCCGTTGTCGTGCACCGACGACGGATGGCGGAACATCCAGCCGGCGAGGACGAGGAGGAGCACGGGCAGGATGAAGGCCTCACGGCCGATGAGCGCGCCCACGGTGAAGGCGCTCACGGTGCCGGCGACCTCGTTGCCGATGAAGAACCACTCGTTGACGGCGCCCGCGACCGCCAGGAGCACGAGCAGGAACGGGAAGCCGTCGCGGCGTTGGTCCTTCTCGAGGGTCTCGGGCCCGAAAGCCCGGAAGAGGGCGCCCGTCGCGTGCGCGAGCCCGAGCCACGCCCGAACGATCACGGGAGGCTTCTCCTGCTCTCCGACATAGCGCTTCGGTGCCGGTGCGGGCTTCTTGGCGCGCGACGAGGACGCCTGCGTGCGTGAGGGCGCGCGACCGCTCTTGGTCGGGCTGGAGCTCCTGGCCATCCCCCCACGGTAAGCGGGACCTCCGACTTTTCCGGGGAGCCGCGCGGCGCTTTCGAGCCCCCGCAGCCTGGCGCGGGACTCAGCGGAGCCGCTTGACCATCGTGTCCCGGCCGTGGCCGGCCTCGACGACCGCGAATCCCTCGCTCCGGTACAGCGTGGCGGCGAAGTTCCCGCGCTCGACGCTCAGGCTGATGCGACCGAACCCCTGCGACCGAGCGTGCTCGCACAGCCGCTGCAGCAGGGCACGCCCCACGCCGTGCGCCCGCCAGATGGGCCGCACCCCGATGATGAGCTCGGGGACCCCCGTCCCCACGTAGCCGAACCCGGGCTCGGTGCGGGGCAGCATCCGGTACCACGCCGCGCCGATGGGCTCTGCGTGGGGGGCCTCGGCGACGAAGCCCGCATCGCCGGGACGCATCCACCCCGAAACGTACCGGCTGTGCTCGGAGTCCGCGATCAGCTCGTGCTTCGGGCGCCCGCCCCCCGGGCGCCAGTTGGCGGCCTCGACCACCATGTCCGCCAGGAACACACCGTCCGCCTGGGTGGCGGCGCGCACGGAGAAGGCGGGGGGCATGCGGTGATTTTAGCGACGACGAGGGATGCGCCGTCCCGCGTGTCGCGGGACGGCTCCGTCCTCACGCCTCGATGACGAGCGGAACGATCATCGGCCGCCGGCGCAGCGACTGGTTCACCCAGCGTCCGATCGTGCGACGCACCACCTGCGAGAGGGCGTGCTGGTCGCGCACTCCGGACTTCGCCGCATCGGCGAGCGCCGCCGCGATCTTCGGCTTGACGTCATCGAAAACCGCGTCGTCCTCCGCGAAACCGCGGGCGTGGATCTCCGGCCCGGAGATCACCTTGCCGGTCGAGGCGTCGACCACCACGATGACCGAGATGAAGCCCTCCTCGCCGAGGATGCGGCGATCTTTGAGGTCTGCGTCGGTGATCTCGCCGACGGTGGATCCGTCGACGTAGACGAATCCGAGGTCGAGCTGGCCGACCGCCCGCGCCACGCCGTCCGAGAGGTCGATGACCGTCCCGTTCTCGGCGAGGATCGTGCGCTCGGCGTCGATTCCGGTGTCCTGTGCGAGGCGCGCGTTGGCCATGAGGTGGCGGTACTCGCCGTGCACCGGCAGGACGTTGCGCGGACGGAGGATGTTGTAGCAGTAGAGGAGCTCGCCGGCTGCGGCGTGACCGGAGACGTGCACCTTCGCGTTGCCCTTGTGGACGACGTTCGCGCCGAGCTTCGTGAGTCCGTCGATCACCCGGTACACGGCGTTCTCGTTGCCGGGGATGAGGCTCGACGCGAGGATCACCGTGTCGCCCGGACCGGGCTCGATGGCGTGGTCGAGGTTGGCCATGCGGCTCAGCACCGCCATCGGCTCGCCCTGCGACCCCGTCGACATGTAGACGATCTGGTCCTCGGGCAGATCCCGCGCCTTCTTGTAGTCGATGAGGACGCCCTCGGGAACGTTGAGGTAGCCCAGATCCTCGGCGATCGTCATGTTGCGCAGCATGCTCCGGCCGAGGAGCGCCACCCGGCGGCCGTGAGCGGCCGCGGCATCCAGCACCTGCTGAACGCGATGGACATGGCTGGAGAAGCTCGCCACGATCACGCGTCGCGGAGACTTCCCGATCACCTGGTCGAGCACGGGACCGATCTCGCGCTCGAGGGGCGTGAACCCCGGGACGTCCGCGTTGGTCGAGTCGACCAGGAAGAGGTCGACGCCCTCCTCGCCCAGGCGGGCGAAGGCGCGCAGATCCGTGAGGCGCCCGTCGAGGGGCAGCTGGTCCATCTTGAAGTCGCCGGTCGCGAGCACGAGCCCGGCGGGCGTGCGGATCGCGACGGCGAGGGCGTCGGGGATCGAGTGGTTGACCGCGATGAACTCGAGCTCGAACGGGCCGAGGTTCTCGCGCTGGCCCTCGGCGACGGTCAGGCTGTACGGCTTGATCCGGTGCTCTTTGAGCTTCGCCTCGGTGAGGGCCAGAGTGAGGCCCGATCCGACGATGGGGATGTCGCTCTTGAGCTTGAGCAGGTAGGGCACCGCGCCGATGTGGTCCTCGTGTCCGTGGGTGAGCACGACCCCGACGATGTCGTCGAGGCGCCCCTTGAGCGGCTCGAAGTCGGGGAGGATGAGGTCGACGCCCGGTTGATGCTCTTCGGGGAAGAGCACGCCGCAGTCGACGACCAGGAGCTTTCCGCCGTACTCGAACACGGTCATGTTGCGCCCGACTTCGCCCAGGCCGCCGAGGGGGGTGATCCTCAGCGTCCCCGACTCGAGCGCGGGCGGGTCGAAGGGTGCGGTGAGAGGGCTCATCGGGTCGTCCCCGAGACCTTGGGCAGCGCGCCGCCGGCGGCTGCGTTGCGATCGGGCCGGAAGTTCGAGAAGTCGGCGCCCGCGACGCCGGTGACGAGGGCGAGTTCGTCCTCGATCATCGCCGCCTCCCACTCTTCGGGACCCACCAGCGGCAATCGCACTCGCGGACTGCCGATGCGCCCGAGTCCGTGCAGGATGTACTTCGCCGAGACCGTGCCGGGAACGTGGGTCATGACCGCCCGCACGAGCGGCTCCAGCCGGCGGTGAGCGGCCGTCGCCGTGGTCAGGTCGCCCGCGTTGACGGCGTCGACGATCGTCCGGTACGGGGCGGGAGCGATGTTCGCCGTCACGCCGATGAGGCCGGTAGCCCCGATCGACAGGTGCGGCAGCACGTTCGCGTCGTCGCCGGAGAAGTACATGAGGTCGGTCTGGTTGAGCACGCGGCTGACCTCGCTGAAGTCTCCCTTGGCGTCCTTGATGGCGAGGATGTTGGGATGCTTCGCCAGCCGCAGGATCGTCTCGTAGCGGATCGGCACGCCGGTGCGACCGGGGATGTCGTAGAGGATGACCGGCAGCTCGGTCGCGTCGGCCACGAGCCGGAAGTGCGTGAGGATCCCCGCCTGTGTCGGCTTGTTGTAGTACGGCGTGACGATCATGATGCCGTCAGCGCCGACCTTCTCGCTCGCCTTGTAGAGCTCGATCGCGTGGGCGGTCTCGTTGGAGCCTCCGCCGGTGATGATCTTGGCGCGGCCGGCCGCGACATCCTTGCCGACCTCGACGAGCCGGATCTTCTCGGCATCGGTCAGCGTCGAGGTCTCGCCCGTCGTCCCGGTCACGACGATCCCGTCGGCGCCCGCGGCGATGACGTCGTCGATGTGCTTCTCGACCGCGGGCCAATCCACCTCGCCGTCGGCCGTCATCGGTGTGACGAGCGCGACGAGCACCTGTCCGAAGGGGTTGCCCGTATGCGTCATGCCTTCAGGTTATCGGGATGCCGCTCCCCGCCGCCTCTCCCCTTCCCGCCGCGCAGTCCGCCGTGTGACGAGAAGACGGCTCGCGAGATGGCGAACCGGATGCCGCTCAGCGGCCTCTCGCGGCGGCACGGGCGACGACCGACGACGGGACGAAGCGGGCGAGGGTCACGAGCGCCTTGTACTTGGCGGACGGGATCGACACGGCGCGTCCTCGGGCGATGTCGCGCAGCGACTCGCTGACGACGGTCGGGGCGTCGAGCCACATCCAGCCGGGGATCCCCTCCTGCCCGGGGGGCAGGCCCGCGCGCTCGTGGAAGTTCGTGTGCGTGAACCCCGGGCAGACCGCGGTCACCGTGACGCCCCGTGGCGCGTAGGCGCCGTTGGCCCATCGGCTGAAGCTGATGAGCCACCCCTTGCAGGCGCCGTACGTGGAGCGCGGCGTGAATCCGGCCACGGAGGCGATGTTGACGATGCGCCCCCGGCCTCGGGCGAGCATGGGACCGAGCGCAGCGTGGGTGAGTCGCATCGGGACCTCGACGTGAAGCTCGAGGTGGCGCACCTCGTCGTCGACGTCGTTCCGTTCGAAGGCGAGCGGCAGCCCGAAGCCTGCGTTGTTGACGAGCATCTCGACCGGGCGCCCTGCATCGGCGAGGCGTCGCTCGAGCCGTCGCAGCTGGCGCGGGACGAGCAGGTCGAGGTCCATCACCTCGGCATCGACGCGGTGGCGCGCGGTGAGCTCTCCGGCGAGACGCTCGAGCGCCTCGCGGTCGCGGGCCACCAGCACCAGATCGGCCCCGCGCGCGGCCAGCTGCCGCGCATACTCCGCACCGAGACCCGAGCTCGCGCCCGTGATGACCGCCGTCTTCGCCATGCCCGAAAGCCTAAGCCGGTCGCTCGTACCGCAGGAATCGATACCGGATGCCGCTGCCCGAGGTGTGCCATCCCTCGTGCGGGTCGGCGGCGACGACCTGCCAGCCCGAGCGATCGGGGGCGAAGGTGTCGCCCCTCACCTCGAGGTCGAGCTCGGTCACCTCGAGTCTGTCGGCGTGCCCGATCGCCTCTCGGAAGAGCTCGCCACCGCCGATGACCCAGACCCGCTGGGGGTCGGAGCTCTCCGCCGCCTCAAGGGCGGCGGCGAGCGACGCCGCGCGCTCCGCACCGTCCGCCGACCAGTCGGCGGCGCGCGTGACGACGATGTTGCGCCTGCCGGGCAGGGGACGGAATCGAGGAGGAAGAGACTCCCAGGTGCGTCGTCCCATCACGACCGGCGACCCGGCGGTGACCTCCTTGAAGTGCGCCAGATCTTCGGGCACGTGCCATGGCATGCCGCCGTCGGCGCCGATCACGCCGGCCGCGGCCTCCGCCCACACGAGGCCGATGGGTACCGTCATACGGCGACCGCGGCGCGGATCGCGGGGTGGTGCTGGTAGTCCTCGACGACGAAGTCCTCGTACCGATAGTCGAAGATCGACTCCGGCGTGCGGGCGAAGCGGAGGGTCGGGTACGGGAAAGGCTCGCGGGTGAGCTGCTCACGGACCTGCGCGACGTGGTTGTCGTAGATGTGGCAGTCGCCACCGGTCCAGACGAAGTCGCCCGGTTCGAGACCGGTCTGCTGGGCGACCATCAGCGTCAGCAGCGCGTACGAGGCGATGTTGAAGGGCACGCCGAGGAAGAGGTCGGCGCTGCGCTGATACAGCTGGCACGACAGCCGACTGTCGGCGACGTAGAACTGGAACATCGCGTGGCACGGGGCGAGCGCCATGTCGGGGATGTCGGCGGGATTCCACGCGGAGACGAGGAGGCGGCGCGAGTCGGGGTTCGTGCGGATCTGCTCGACGACCTGGGAGATCTGATCGATGTGGGCACCGTCGGGGGTGGGCCACGAGCGCCACTGCACGCCGTAGACCGGACCGAGTTCGCCCTCGGCGTCGGCCCACTCGTCCCAGATGGTGACGCCGTTGTCCTGGAGCCACTTGACGTTGGACTCGCCGCGCAGGAACCACAGGAGTTCGTAGGCGATGGACTTGAAGTGCACGCGTTTGGTCGTCACCAGCGGGAAGCCCTGAGACAGATCGAACCGGATCTGACGCCCGAAGGCGCTCGTCGTCCCGGTGCCGGTGCGGTCGTCCTTGTGGGTGCCGTGCTCCAGGACGTCTCGCAGCAGGTCTTCGTAGGGGGTCGGGATCGCGCCGGTCACGGCTGCCACGATACCCGCGCCCTCCCCCACGCGGCTTCGTTACGTCCGGAGCGTCACATTCGAGGCATCCGGGTTCCATTCAGTTGAACAGAGATACCCTCATGTGTTGTGAACCTCGTCCCCGCGCTCGTCGGCATCGCCGTCCTCTTGGCGTTGACGATCGGCGCCGGCCTGTATCTGCGCTGGGTGCAGTCGCGGCCGCGACGGCACGTGCCGCACGAGGTCGTCGAGCCGGAGCGCCTGGGCGCCGACGGCCTCGGCGAGACGGCCACGCTGCTGCAGTTCAGCACCGAGCTGTGCGCCCGCTGCCCCGGCGTCCACCGGACGCTGTCGGCGATCGCCGACGCCCACGAGGGCGTGCGCCACCTCGACGTCGATCTCACGCATCGCCCCGACATCGCCCGGCACTTCCACGTGCTGCAGACCCCGACCACACTGGTCCTCGATCGCGACGGCGTCGTCCGCACCCGCTTCGGCGGAACCCCGAGCCGCGATGTCCTCGAGCTCGAGCTCCAGCGCCTGACAGCGGAGGGCGCCCATGTCTGACGTCGAGGATGCGCCGGCCGGAGGCGGCATCGACCCCCGAGGTCCCCGGTTCGTCGCCGGCATCACTTCGCTGCTGCTCCTGATCGACGTCTTCCTCGGGCTCATCGGCGTCTCTGCCGCGCAGAGCGCATCGGGGTGGGCCATCACCGCCGCGACGCCGGCCGAGCGCGCGCAGGATCCCGCATTCGTGCTGCTGCTCCTGATCGCGCTGCTCTTCCTGTGGGGCGTGCTGTCCCCTCGCACCGCGCCGTGGGCGGCGCTGTACCGCACGGCGGTCGCTCCGCGCCTGGCTCCGCCGACCGAGCGCGAGGACCCTCGTCCTCCGCGCTTCGCGCAGGGGGTGGGTCTCGTCGTCACCGCGGCCGGCCTGGCGCTTCACCTCGCCGGCGTGCCGTGGGCGCTCGTGATCGCTGCGGCGATGGCCTTCGTTGCGGCCTTCCTCAACGCGGCCTTCGGCCTGTGCCTCGGGTGCCAGCTGTACCTGCTCCTGCAGCGGCTCGGCGTCGTCGGCCGTACGCGGACCGCCTCGGCCTGAGCATTCGTCGTCAACCCGTCGCGCCGCCTCAGGCCCAACGTTAGGCTGACCGCGAGACGCCCGGACGTCGGGCGCAGCGACGGGAGGCACCCATGACGGTCACGAGCGAAGCCACCACCGCCTGGAAGGGCGGCCTGTTCGACGGCTCCGGCGAGGTGACCTTCGTCTCGTCGGGACTGGGCACCTACGACGTGAACTGGAAGGCCCGCAGCGAGGGCTCGACCTCGGTCACCACGCCCGAGGAGCTCATCGCCGCGGCCCACTCGTCGTGCTTCAGCATGGCCTTCTCGCTCGCCCTCGCCGAGAACGGCACGCCCCCGGAGTCGATCGACACCACGGCATCCGTCACCTTCAAACCCGGCACGGGGATCACCGGCAGCCACCTCAACGTCAATGCCGTCGTGCCGGGGCTCGACCCCGAGGACTTCGAGCGGCTCGCGAACGAGGCGAAGGCGGGCTGCCCGGTGTCGCAGGCGCTCGCGGGCATCGAGATCACCCTCGAGGCCACGCTTGCCTGATCCGGCGCGGCGGGAGTCCGGCCGGCGCGTCGTCGTGGCCGGCGCCTCCGGCCTCATCGGATCCGCCCTGGTCGACGACCTCCGCGCCGACGGCGTGGAGGTCACCCGGCTCGTCCGCCACGAGGCGCAGGCCTCCGACGAGGTGACGTGGCTCGTGGACGATGCGCCGCTGAACCCGGACGTTCTGGCGGGCGCGGAGGCGGTCGTGGGTCTGAACGGCGCGAGCATCGGCCGGTTCCCGTGGACCGCGGGCTACCGGCACACGCTGCTCTGGTCGCGCGTGACGCCGACGCAGGCGCTGGCGCGGGCGGTGCGCGAGCTGGGGACGGACGCTCCGGCCTTCGTCTCGGCATCGGCGGTGGGCTACTACGGCTCCGCGCCGGGTGCACACCTCGACGAGACGTCGCCGCGCGGCGACTCGTTCCTCGCCGACGTCTGCGGGGAATGGGAGGCCGCGGCGCAGACGGCCGGCGAGAATGCGCGGGTCTCGATGCTGCGGACGGCACCGATCATCCACGAGCGGGGCGTTCTCAAACCGCTTCTCCTGCTGACGAAGCTGGGGGTCAGCGGCCCGATAGGGCGGGGCACGCAGGTATGGCCGTGGATCTCGCTCGACGACGAGATCCGGGCCATCCGGCACGTGATCGACGCCGGCATCACCGGCCCGGTCAACCTCACCGGCCCGACCCGCGCCACCGCGAACGACCTCGGGTTCGCGCTCGCGCGGCGCCTCAACAGGCCCTTCGTGCTTCGCGCGCCGGTGTGGGCGATGAAGGCGGCTCTCGGCTCGGACGCCGTGGAGGCGCTGCTCACGACCGATGCGGACGTGGCGCCGAGGGTGCTCGAAGAGTCGGGCTTCACGTTCCACCACCCCACGGTGGAGGAGGCGGTCGCGGCAGCGGTCCCGCCGGCGGGATGACCGCTCAGCGACCCGGCCCGGCGCGTTCCAGCCGAATGGCGCGGCGCACCGCCTCCCGGGCACGTCTGCGATCGCCGGACGCGTCGTAGGCGAGGCCGAGCCGGTACCACGCGCGCCAGTCCTCGGGGTTCGCCTCGACGTCGGCCCGATAGGCGGGAAAGAGCGCGTCGGCCTCGGCCCGCACGGCCCGCCCGCTCGGGCGCACCGTGATCTCCTCTGACGGCAGGGCTCCCTCGGCCGCGAGGCGGCGACCGAGCTGTTCGGCGCGCACGCCGAACCACAGCTCACGCCCGAGCGCCCACGCGGCGATCACGGGAAGAACCACGAGGGCGACGCCCATGGCGACCCCGATCGGATCACCGCTGATGAGCAGGAGCCACGCGCGCTGGGCGACGAGCACGATGTACAGCCCCAGCAGCACCGCCATGACGGCGACGCCGATGCGTGCACTCATGTGCTCGTGACCTGCGCGACCTGACCGGGGACTCCCCCCTCGTCGACGGGGCCGTCGGCCGACCGCCGGCGCGGGTGTCGCACGCCGATGTCGAGGAAGCTGTCGAGGCCGACGATCACGCCGGTCGCATCCTTCGCGGCGGCGAGCGCCAGCCGGATGCCGGGACCGTACGCGAGCGCCGGCTCGACGGTGTCGTGGACGATCGTGAGGGATTCGCCGGCACCCGACAGGACGGTCTCCTGTCGCGCCACGACGCCCGGGCGGCGCAGCGAATGGATCGGGACGCTCGCGACCTGCTGACCCCGGGCGCGCTGGTCGACGTGCGGGGACTCGACCGGCCCCGCGTCGCTGCGAGCCGCGGCGATGAGCTCGGCCGTTCGCACCGCCGTCCCGCTCGGCGAGTCGACCTTCGTCTCGCGGTGCGCCTCGACGATCTCGATCGAGGGGAAGAACGGCGCCGCGGTCGCAGCCAGCGCCGAGCCGATGACCGAGCCGAGCGAGAAGTTGGGGATGAACACCGCGCCGGTGCCCGCGGCGTCGACCAGCGGACGCACGAGCGCGATGCGCTCGGCCGACCAGCCCGACGTCCCGACCAGCACATTGATGCCGCGCTCGACCGCCGCGCGGACCACGTCGATCGACACCGCGGGGGTCGAGGCATCCACCACCAGGTCCGCACCGTCGAGCTCGGCCAGATCCGACCTCGACGACAGGACCGCGACGACGTCGTACTCCGGTTCGCGCTCGATCACGTCGCGGATGATCCCGCCCAGTTTGCCGGTTCCTCCCACGATGGCCACGCGCGTCGTCATGCGCTCCATCCTAGGTGCGCCCGCCTCAGGCCTCGCCCGCGCCGAATACGCTGTGGGGGTGGCTGCACTGCGCGAATCCCCCGTCGACTCCCCCGAGGCCCGCGAGCTTCTCGCCGAGTACTTCCAGGACCGCACGGAGGGATTCGGCGCTCAGGGCGTCGCGTACACGACGACATTTCCGCTGCCCGCGGCGTTCGTCCCGCCGGCCGGGGTCTTCCTGCTGGTCCACGACGACGCCGGGCGGGCGGTCGGATGCGGTGGCATCCGTCACATCGCCGACGGCGAGCGCGGCACCCGCTACGAGGTCAAGCACCTCTACCTGAGGCCCGAGACGCGTGGGCGAGGCTGGGGGCGACTGCTGCTCGACGGTCTCGAGGAGCGCGCGCGGGAGCTCGGGGCGCGCGAACTCGTGCTGGACACGCATCACTCGCTGGAGGCCGCCGGGGCGCTGTACGCCCGCTCGGGCTTCGTCGAGATCGAGCCCTACAACGACAACCCCAACGCGTCGCGGTGGTACGCGAAGGTGCTCGACGGCGCCTGATCAGACCGGGTAGACCTCGGGGAGGCCCGTGCGGAGCTCGACCGGCAGGTGCGCCATGTCGTTGTGGGACAGCAGCGTCCAGGGCCGGCCCTGCTTCTGTGCGATCACGGTCAGCCCGCAGTGCGCCTGGTTGAGGGTCATCCAGCGCCAGTCCGGTGCCTGGAGGACCTCCCGCACGAACCACGCGATAACGAAGTTGTGGGTGATGAGGAGCTCGTGGACCTCGCCGCGCTTGCGTGTGAGGTACTCGCTCACGGCGTCGGCCATCTGCGCGCGACCGGCCTCGACCTCGGCCTCCGTGACGGAGCCGAAGAACGGCTCGAACGCGGACGGCGTCTCCTCGGTCATGCCCGTCGGAACGCAGTCGAACAGCAGCGCCGACGGCTCCGGCCGCAGGGACGGCATGCGCTCCTGCACGGCACGGGCCGTCTGG
The DNA here is from genome assembly GCF_042677065.1 of Microbacterium insulae. Taxonomy (NCBI): domain Bacteria; kingdom Bacillati; phylum Actinomycetota; class Actinomycetes; order Micrococcales; family Microbacteriaceae; genus Microbacterium; species Microbacterium insulae. Next base: position 63,207 of record NZ_JBHTII010000001.1, read on the forward strand.
CTCGCGCGCTCCAACGGGGAGTGCCACACCGCGTCGAACGGCACGCCCGAGAGCCTGTCTGCGAGGAATCCGGCCTGGCGGCGCCCGCGCGGAGACAGTGGACCGTCGACGAGACCGTGCTCGGCATCCTGATGCTCACCATGCCGCACGAGGTAGATGTAGTGCGTCACGCAGCTCACTCCGTCGGGGTTCGCGTGCCCACAACGGACACCTCTTCCACCCTACGTCACGGGCGGCGTGGCCCCTCGGGTGCCGGTGCGGCGCGGCGCGGGTGAACAGCCGTGGGATGCCGCTCCCGCGCGTCTACTCGGAGGCGCGGGCGATGTCGGCGAGCTGCGCCCTGCTCAGGCGGACCCCGACCCCCTGCACGAGCTCCTCGACGTGCTCGGGCGCGTAGGCATTCACGATCGGGGCGGTGACGAGGCGCTGCGCGAGCAGCCAGGCGACCGCGACGGCGGCGTCGGGGACGCCGAGTTCGCCGCCTACCGCGTCGAGCGCGCGCAGCGTGCGGCTGCCGCGGCGGTTCAGGTTGGCGGCCAGCTGCGCGCCGCGCACCGAGAGCGTGCCGCGCAGGCGCGTGCGCTGGCGACCGGCGAGGAACCCATGCTCGAGGGCGTGGGAGGGCGTGACGGCCATACTCTGCGCCCCCGCGACGAGTCGGAGGTCGGCGTCGAACTCGTGGCGACGAAGAACGTTGAACGGCACGTCGAGCACGGTGATGCGCGGGAATCCGGCGGACGAGAAGATGCGCGCCTCGACCAGTTGAGCGGGCGTGTAGCCGACAGCGCCGATCGCACGGACCTTGCCTGTCTCGACGAGCCACTCCGCGGTGGCGAGCGTGTCTTCGAGCGCGGACGCCGTATCGGTGGTGGCGTCGAGGTAGAGCACATCGATGCGGTCGGTGCGCAGCCGCGTGAGGGAGGCCTCGACCGCACGGATGAGGTTCACCGGCCCGAGGCCCGGGTTGTCGGCGTGACCGCCCACGCGCACCGCGAGGACGACGTCTTCGCGCAGGCCGCGCGAATGGATCCACTGCCCGACGATGTGCTCGCTGCGGCCGGCGGAGTAGCTGTCGGACGTGTGGACGACGTTGCCCCCCAGCTCGGCGTACGTGTCGAGGATGGCGTGGCTCGACTCGAGGTCGACGTTCCACCCGAACTCCGCGCCGCCGAGGATCAGCGGGAACACGTCGAAGCCGCTCTCACCGAGCGGGACGCGCACCTGTGAGCCGATCGACGGACCCTGCACGGGAATGGGCGCGGAGGGATGGACGTGACCGGGCGCGGGGTTCTGCGCGCTCGGCGAGGAGAGCGCCGAGCCAACGCCGAAGACAGCCATGAGTCACCCCCTCACGGCGACGCCCGCGGGTGTCGCCGTGATCACCGATTCCGCACCCCCCGGCGCGTACTTCGAGGGTAGGCCAGACCGGGGACACGACCGGTCAGGGACGCGTCCGATCGGTAAACATTGCATAACGCTTTCATCACGAGGAGGCGCGGGAAGAGGCATCCACCTCGACGACGGATGCCCGCCCCTCCGCAACGGAGAGGACGGGCATCCGGAAGGAGATCGAAGGATCAGCCCTCGGCGGGAGCGTCTCCCGGACCCTCGCTGGCAGCAGCGGAGCCCTCCTGGTCGGCGGCCTCCTCGAGCACCGGCTCGAGCGACAGCTTGCCGCGGTCGTCGATCTTGGTGATGCGCACCAGCAGCTTCTGGCCGACACCGAGCACGTCCTCGACGTTCTCGACGCGCTTGCCGCCGGCGAGCTTGCGGACCTCGCTGACGTGCAGCAGGCCGTCCTTGCCGGGCAGGAGCGAGATGAACGCCCCGAACGTCGCGATCTTGACGACAGTTCCGAGGAACTGCTCGCCGACCTCCGGGTTGGTGGGGTTGGCGATCGCGTTCACCTGGGCGCGGGCGGCCTCGGCCGACGGCCCGTCTGTCGCGCCGATGTAGACGGTGCCGTCCTCCTCGATGGAGATCTGGGCGCCGGTCTCGTCCTGGATCGCGTTGATCGTCTTGCCCTTGGGCCCGATCAGCTCGCCGATCTTGTCGACCGGGATCTGCACGCTGATGACGCGCGGGGCGGTCGGGGCCATCTCGTCGGGGCCGTCGATCGCGGCGTTGAGGACGCCGAGGATCGTGAGACGGGCCTCCTTGGCCTGCGTCAGCGCGGCCGCGAGCACCGACGACGGGATGCCGTCGAGCTTCGTGTCGAGCTGGATGGCCGTGACGAACTCGCTCGTGCCGGCGACCTTGAAGTCCATGTCGCCGAGGGCGTCCTCGGCGCCGAGGATGTCGGTCAGCGCCGCGTAGCGGGTCTGGCCGTCCACCTCGTCGGACACGAGGCCCATCGCGATGCCGGCGACCGGCGCGCGCAGGGGCACAGCGGCGTTCAGCAGTGACAGGGTCGACGCGCAGACCGAGCCCATCGAGGTCGAGCCGTTCGAGCCGAGGGCCTCGGAGACCTGACGGATCGCGTACGGGAACTCCTCGCGGCTGGGCAGCACCGGCACGAGCGCGCGCTCGGCCAGGAAGCCGTGCCCGATCTCGCGCCGCTTGGGGCTGCCGACACGACCGGTCTCACCGGTCGAGTAGGGCGGGAAGTTGTAGTGGTGCATGTAGCGCTTGCTCGTCACCGGCGACAGCGAGTCGATCTGCTGCTCCATCTTGAGCATGTTCAGCGTGGTGACGCCCAGGATCTGGGTCTCGCCGCGCTGGAAGATCGCCGAGCCGTGGACGCGCGGGATGACCTGCACCTCGGCGTCGAGCGGACGGATGTCGGCAAGGCCCCGGCCGTCCATGCGGACGCCCTCGGCGAGGATGCGACCGCGCACGATCGTCTTCGTCACCGACTTGTAGGCGGCGCTGAACTCCAGCGTCGCGACGGCGGGGAGCTCGCCGGACTCGACGGCCGCCAGGAGCTCCGCCTTGACGGCTTCCTTGAGCTCGTCATCGGCGTTCTGGCGCTCCTGCTTGTCGGCGATCTGGTAGATCGGCACGAGCTTGTCGTAGGCGCGACCGGCCACGAAGTCGTAGGTCTGCTGGCTGTAGGGCAGGAAGACCGGGAACTCCTTGACCTCCTTCGCCGCGGTGTTCGCGACGACGTTCTGCGCCTCGACCAGCTGCTTGATGAAGGGCTTCGAGGCTTCGAGGCCCTGGGCCACGATCTCCTCGTTCGGCTTGGTCGCGCCGGCCTTGATGAGGTTCCAGCTGTGCTCGGTGGCCTCGGCCTCGACCATCATGATCGCGACGTCGCCGTCGGGCAGCACGCGGCCGGCCACGATGAGGTCGAACACGGCCTCCTCGAGCTGGCTGACGGTCGGGAAGGCGATCCACTGGTCGCCGTGCTCGCCGTGGCCGGGGATGAGCGCCAGGCGCACGCCGGCGATCGGACCCGAGAACGGCAGACCCGAGATCTGGGTCGACAGCGACGCGGCGTTGATCGCGAGCGCGTCGTAGAACTCGCCCGGCGCGATCGACAGGACGGTCACGACGATCTGCACCTCGTTGCGGAGGCCGTCGACGAACGACGGGCGCAGCGGGCGGTCGATGAGACGGCAGACGAGGATCGCCTCGGTCGAGGGGCGGCCCTCGCGGCGGAAGAACGACCCGGGGATCTTGCCGGCGGCGTAGGAGCGCTCCTCCACGTCCACGGTGAGCGGGAAGAAGTCGAAGCCTTCGCGCGGGTGCTTTCCGGCGCTGGTGGCCGAGAGGAGCATCGTCTCCTCGTCGAGGTACGCGGCGACGGCACCCTGTGCCTGCTGCGCGAGTCGCCCGGTCTCGAACCGGACGGTGCGGGTGCCGAAGCGGCCGTTGTCGAGAACGGCTTCAGCGGCGGTGATTTCAGGACCTTCCAAGAGGTCTCTCCTTCTTTGTTTTGACTCGCGCGCCCGTATGGCGCGCGAGTGCGATCGAAGGAGCAGGAACAGGCAGATCTCGGCGCGCGGCGGATGCCGCGGATTCGCGCCAGCACTGGCCACCAGTGGAAATCCACCCTCCGAGGAGAGGAGACCACCACAGGGGACCAGCTAGCTGCCGGCCTGCTCCGTGAGCTCATGTTGAATTGAGCGGATGCCACGAGGGCAACCTTTGCGATCCTACCAGTGAGGCCGTCGCGCCGAGGCATCCGGCCGCTTCCCTGGCGCGCGTCGTCGCCCATGCCTAGGGTGGGGGCATGAGCACCGACGAGAAGCCGGCGGGCGCGGCATCCGATGAGATGAAGCGCAAGTTCAAGGAAGCACTCGACAAGAAGAACTCCCAGCACCGCGAGGGCGAGGCCCACCTGGATGCCGATTCGGCCATCCACGGCACGCACGGTGCGGTCACCAAGCGAGAGTTCCGCCGCAAGAGCGGCTGAGGCATCGCACCATGAGCGACTTCCACGAGCGGATCCCCGACGAGGAGCGCGACGTCCCGCTGGACGACGAAGTGGAGTTCGAGCTGCCGCCCGCCACGCTCGACCCGATGGAGTCGGTCGAAGAGCAGATGGACGAACTCGACCTCGAAGAACGTGAAGCCGCGATCGAATCGGGCGAGATCGACCCCGGCAGCTGACCGCGCGCGGCGGGTCCGCCCGCGGGAAGCGGACGGACCCGGCTCAGGGGCGTGTCAGCGACTGAGGACGGACTCGCGCTCCTGCGCGCGCCGCTCCTTCGCCTCGGCCTCGGCGATGGCGGCCTCCTCGAGCCCCGCGACGCCGACGGCGTCGGGCGCGTCCGACATGCCGTCGTGGTCGTCACCCGCCATCGTGGTCTCGTCGAACGGCAGCTCGCCGGCGAGCACATCGCGAGCTCGCTGCGCGTCGAGCTCCTTCGTCCAGGCACCGATGAGGACGGTCGCGACGGCGTTTCCGGTGAAGTTCGTCAGCGCACGCCCCTCCGACATGAAGCGGTCGATGCCGACGATCACTCCCACGCCGTTCACCAGGTCGGGGCGATACGCCTGCAACCCGCCGGCGAGGGTGGCCAGGCCGGCGCCGGTCACGCCCGCTGCTCCCTTGGACGCGATGATCATGAAGACGAGGAGTCCGATCTGCTCGCCGATCGACATCGGCGCTCCCATGCCGCTCGCGATGAACAGCGAGGCCATCGTCAGGTAGATCGCGGTTCCGTCGAGATTGAACGAGTACCCCGTCGGCACCGTGATGCCCACGACCGGCTTAGAGACGCCCAGGTGCTCCATCTTCGCGATGAGCCGCGGCAGCGCGGACTCCGACGAGGACGTGCCGACGATGAGCAGGTACTCGCGGGCGAGGTACTTCACGAGACGGAAGATGTTGATGCGCGTGACGGCATAGAGGAGCGTGCCCAGGATCCCGACGATGAACAGGATGCACGTGATGTAGAAGGCGACCATCAGCGTCCCGAGCGCCCAGATGGCGGCGACGCCGGTGTTGCCCACGACGGCCGCGATCGCGCCGAACGCGCCGATGGGCGCGAGCCACAGGATCATGCCGAGGATGCGGAACACGAGCGCCTGAAGGTGCTTCACCGCGTTCATGATGGGCTGTCCCTTGGTGCCCATCTGCTGCAGCGCGAAGCCGACCAGCAGCGCGATGAAGAGCACCTGGAGCACACTCTCGCCGGTGAAGGCCGAGAAGAACGTGGTGGGAATGATCCCGAGGAGGAACTCCTGGGTGGTCTTGGCCTCCCCCGTCGCCTCGTAGGTCGAGTTCGCCATGTTGAGACCTTCGCCCGGGTGGAGCAGGTTGCCGACGACGAGGCCGATCGCGAGGGCGAACGTCGACATCACCATGAAGTACAGCAGCGCGAGCCCGCCGATCTTGCCGACGGTGGCCGCCTTGGCGATCGAGCCCACTCCGACGACGATCGTGCAGAAGATGATCGGGGCGATCATCATCTTGATCAGCCCCACGAACGCCTCGCCGAGCGGTTTGAGTGCGACGCCCACGTCCGGCCAGACGAGGCCGACGATCGCGCCGAGGACCACGGCGGCGATCACCGCCATGTACAGCCACGTGTGCTTGTCCCACGCCCGCTTGCCCCGGCGCCAGTTGAAGCCGGGAAGTGTGAACGAAGTCGTCCGCGTCGAAAGAGCCATCATCGCCTCCAAAGGATGGACAAGTCGCTGTCCGCCGATCGCCGGGTATCGCCGGCATGAAACCAGCGTGCGCCGCCGTGCGCGCAGCGCCGAGTTGTGGTCGTATTGGTCGCGACACGGATGCCGCGGCCCCCGTCATCCGCCCCTCGTCCCCGCCGGAGGTTGCCATGGCCCCGCCCCCCGTCGCCCGTCGTCTCCGTCGCGAGGCGTGGGGATTCATGATCGGATCCCTGTGCTTCCTGGCGGGAGCGCTGCCCTTCTACGCGGCGTGGGCGGGACTGATCGGGACGAACGTCACCTTCTTCGTCGGTTCGGTCTTCTTCACACTCGCGGCGCTGATCCAGCTGGCGCTGAGCGGCCGATCCGTCCCGAGGCGGGAGATGCCGACTCCCGACCGCGTCGACTGGTGGGCCGCGGCGATCCAGTTCGCCGGCACGCTGCTGTTCAACGTCTCCACCGTCGCCGCCCTCATCGCGGCCGTGAGGGACCCCGATGCCGTGGGCGCCGGGTGGAAGCCCGACGCGTGGGGGTCGGCGGCCTTCCTGATCTCGAGCTTCCTCGCGATCGTCGCCACGAAGGACCGGGGCGAGCTGTGGGACCGGGACGCGCGCACGTGGCATGGGACGATCCTGAACTTCGTCGGGTCCGTGGCGTTCGGGGTGTCCGCCGTCGGCGCCTACGTCCTGCCGGCGACCGGGGACCTCGCGAACGAGGCGTGGGCCAACGGGGGCACGGCGATCGGCGCCGTGTGCTTCTTCGTGGCCGCGATGCTCTCGCGCCGCGCGATCCCCCAGGGGTGAGGATGGAGTCTCCGGCGCAACGCGAAGGGTGAGCACATGGTCGAGCGCGCACGTCGGGGCAGCGCCGCCTCGCGCGTCTTCGTCGTGGTCGCCGTCGCCGTCATGGCGCTGGTGCTGCTCCTGTCCGGCCTCCTCGTGCTCGACGCGCAGCGGGCGGCACGCGCCGAGGCCGAGGAGGTCACGCACGCGGTGTCGTCCGCGCTCGCGGTGACCCCCGCCGTCGTGGGCGCGCTCGACGGCAGCGCGCCGGCGGATCTCCAGCCGTTCGCCGAGTCGGTCATGGCGGACGCGAGCGTGGACTTCGTCACGATCATGACCCCGGACGGAATCCGGGTGACGCACCGCGAGCGAGAGGAGATCGGCCGCCCGTACCTCGGCACCATCCCCGCACGGCCCGTCGCCGCGACCGAGGAGTTCACGGGGACGCTCGGGCCGAGCATCCGCACGATCACGCCGGTCATCGCCGCGGACGGCGACCTCGTCGGCTGGGTGTCGGTCGGCCTCACGGTGGGGAGCATCGCCTCCGACATCGTGCCCCGGCTTCCCGGGGTTCTCGCCATCGCAAGCGCGGTGCTGGCGGCGGGCTTCGTGGGCGCCTACCTCGCCCAGCGGACGACGCGGCAGGTTGCCGGCGACCTTCCCGCAGGAACCATCCGCGACGCCGTCTCGTCGTATGAGTCCGTCCGCACGCTCGGCGAGGCGCTGCGGGCGCAGACCCACGAGCACGGGAACCGCATGCACACAGCGGTCTCGCTTCTCGAGCTCGGCCGCACGCGCGAGGCGATCGAGATCCTCACCGAGACCTCCCGCCAGAGCCAGGCTCTGGTGGACCAGGTGGCCGCCCGGCGGGACGGCGACCCGACCGTCGGGGCGCTCCTCCTCGGCAAAGCGGCGCAGGCTCGCGAGCGCGGCGTCGAGTGGACCGCGGACATCGCCGCGGACGCGCCCCGCAGCAGCCTCTCCCCCGTCGACGCGGTGTCGGTGGTGGGCAACCTCATCGACAACGCCCTCGACGCGGCCGCCGCGGGATCGGCCCCGCGGTGGGTGCGCGTGCGCTTCACTTCGGCGGGCGAGCGGATGCTGCGCATCGACGTCTCCGACAGCGGAGACGGCGTGCCGCCCGACCTCGCGGACCGCGTGTTCGAGCACGGCTTCTCCACGAAGCCCGCCGAAGCCGCCGGACGCGGGGTGGGCCTGTCGCTGGTGCGCTCGATCGTGGAGGGCGCCGGCGGGTCTGTCGACCATGCGTCCGACCCGACCGTCTTCACGGTCGTCCTCCCCGGGAGGGATCGGTGATCGGGGTCCTCCTCGTCGACGACGACGCGCTCACGCTGGAGCTGCACCGGTCCTACCTCGACCGCATGGGCGGTTTCGAGGTCGTCGCGGAGGCCACGGGAGCGCGCGCCGCGGTGTCGGCGATCCTGGAGCACGGCGAGGCCGTGGACCTCGTGCTGCTGGACGTCACGATGCCCGACGGCACCGGTCTCGACGTGCTCCGCCACGTGCGGGCGCGCGGCGCGGACGTCGACGTGATCGCGATCACCGGCGTGCGCGAGGCCGACGTCGTGCGGCAGATGGTCGGTCTGGGCGTCGCGCAGTACCTCGTCAAGCCGTTCGCGTTCTCGACGTTCCGCGAGCGTCTCGAGCAGTACGTCGAGTACCGCCGGCGGGCGCGCGAGACGGCAGGGTCCGCGACGACCCAGGCGGAGATCGACGCGCTCCTGGGGGCGCTGCGCCCCGCGACCGCCCCCGCTCTGCCGAAGGGACTGTCACCCGAGACGCTCGAACGCGTCACCGCCGACCTGCGGGCGCACGAGCCGGTATCGGCGGTCGAGGCCGCCGGGCGCCTCGGGATGTCGCGTGTCGCGGTGCGCCGGTACCTCGAGCACCTCGTGTCGTCCGGCGCCGTGGTGCGCTCACCCCGGTACGGCACTCCCGGGCGTCCGGAGTCGGAGTACCGGCGGGCGCTGAGTCGCTAGGGCGCGACCGGCGCCCGGACGTCGCCCCGGCCGCGGATCACGACGTACCCCGAGTGCTTCGCCGCGACCCCGTCGCCCGCCGTCCGCCCGCGCAGCCGGCGCCACACCCACGGCAGGGCGTCGCGCCGCAGCCACGTGCCGGTCATCACGGGATCGTCGTCGGCGTGCAGCGCCTCGTCGAGACCGCCGAGCGCCTCGGCATCCGGCACGCCGAGGACCTCCGCGGCCCGGTAAGCCAGGAATCGATGCCCCCGCGAGCGCAGGTGCACCTTGTCGTCGGCCCACAGATCCAGATCACCGATGCGGGGCAGCGCCTCGAGGTCGAGCAGCAGAGCTCCCGTGGACTCGGCGATGCGCCGGACCTCGGACGCGAACGCCGCGAACGGGCGGGCGAACAGCGCCGCCGCCCGTCGCCGGGGCAGGAACGGCGTCACCAGGAGCACGTCCGCGCCCGTCGCGCGCACGGTACGGACTGCCGCTTCGAGCTCGCGGGCGAGCAGGGCGACGTTCACCCGCCGACCGACGAGGTCGTTGGCGCCGATGAGGATGGACACGAGGTCCGGGCGCAGCGCCACCGCGCGCGGAAGCTGTTCTGCGGTGAGATCGCGCACCCGCCGGCTGCGGACCGCGAGGTTGGCGTACCGGAACGGCTCCGCTCCGGTGCCCTCGTGCGCGAGCAACTGGGCCAGGCGGTCGGCCCAGCCGCGGTGCTGTCCGTGAGGCATGCGGGATGTGTCGCACAGTCCCTCGGTGAGAGAGTCCCCCAGCGCGACGTACCGCGTCCATCGCGGACGCGCGCGCAGCTCGCGGACGGGCGCCGAAGGCCGGGTTGCAGCGCGCTGGCGCAGTGCGTCGTCGATGGGACGCAGCATCCGCGCCTCGTCGTAGTGCTCGACGAGACGGCGGCACACGGCATCCCACGATCGATCGCGCACGGACGCGTGGGCGGCTTCGGCGAACGCCCGCCGCTTGCCGGCGTCGCCCGCGAGATCCGCGACCCGTGCGCGCAGCTCCTCGAGATCGCCGGGGCGATACAGCCAGCCGTCGACGCTCGACCGCACGAGGTCGACCGGTCCGCCGACGCCCGTCGCCACGACGGGCACGCCGCTCGCGAGCGCCTCCTGGATCGTCTGCCCGAAGGTCTCGGTCTCCCCGGGGTGCACGAACACATCGAAGCTCGCAAGCGCCTCGCCGAGCTCCGCGCCCCGAAGGTGCCCGGTGAAGACGGCGTGGGGAAGCGCGCGTTCCAGCAGGGGCCTCGACGGTCCGTCGCCGACGATGACGAGACGGGTTCCCGGCAGCCCGGCGAGCGCGGCGAGATCCTCGACCTGCTTCTCGGGGGCGAGCCGGCCGACGTACCCGATCACCGTCTCGCCCGGCGCGACGCGCGCCCGCCACGCGTCGCTCCGACGCTCGGGCGAGAACTGCGCGGTGTCCACTCCACGCCCCCAGCGCCGCAGCCGATCGACGCCGAGATCCCCGAGCTGCCGCAGCGACGCGGTCGAGGGGGCCAGGGTGAGGGTGGCGCGGCGATGCAGCCGCGCGATGTGGCGGGCGGCGAGCGGGGCGGCACCGGGAACGCCGTACTTCTCCGCGTACGCCGCGACATCGGTCTGGTAGACCGCGACGGCGGGGACCCGCAGGGAGTCGGCCGCGGCCACCCCCTGCCAGCCGAGGACGAACGGGGACGCGAGGTGGACCACGTCGGGCGCGAAGCGGTCGAGGATGGCGGCCAGTCGTGCGGCCCGCGCGAACACCACGCGCACCTCGGGGTAGCTGGGGAGGGGGACGGACCGCAGCAGCTCGGTGCGCGCACCGTGCAGATCGCCGGTGAGCTCCCCGGAGCGCGGCGCGATCACCAGGGTCTCGTGGCCCTGCGCAGCCAGATGGCGGAGCACATGGAGGACCGACCCCGTGACCCCGTTCATGTGGGGCAGGAACGATTCGGCGAGGAGTGCGACTCTCACGGTTCCAGCGTGGTGGCACTCGGCGGGGACGGATGCCTCGACCCGGCCGCCTTCCGCGAGAGTTCACCGGATGCACCGACCCCGGTCACCGGACGTGCGCCGTTCCGTCGCCGTTCACCGGCGGCCGGTACGACGGAGGTGTGCTCGACGATCTGCTGACCGCCGTCGCCGCGAGCCCGTGGGCTCTGCCGCTGCTGTTCGCGCTCGTCCTCGGCGACGCGTTCCTCGTCGTCGTGCCCGGCGAGGCCGCGGTCACGGCGTTCGGCGCGCTCGCCGTGTCGCAGGGCGAGCCGCCCCTGTGGGCCGTGGTCGGTGTCGCCGCCGTGGCCGCGACGCTCGGCGACGCGGCGTGCTACGTGGTCGGCCGCACGATCGGACTGGAGCGCTGGCGGTGGATGCGGACGCCGCGCGTGCGGACGGCGTTCGCGTGGTCGCGCGCACGGCTGGAGCGACGCGCGGCGCTCGTCCTCTTCACGGCGCGCTTCATCCCGTTCGCACGGCTGGCGGTCAATCTCACCGCCGGAGCGGCTCGCATCCCCGCGCCTCGCTATCTCGCGATCGCGGCGTGCGCGGCGCTCGCGTGGGCGGTCTACCAGTCCTTCATCGGCGCGGTCGTCGCGGCGCTCCTCCCGGGCGGCCCGGTGCTGGCCGTCATCGTCTCGATCGTGCTGGCGGTCGGCATCGGCCTCGCGATCGACGCCGTCCTGGCCCGGCGCCTGCGCCGCACCTGAGCCCCGTCGCACCTGAGCCCCGGGGGGACGGGGCAGGATGGTGGGCGTGACGGATGCGACGGGATACGACGACGGTTTCCTCGAGAGCGCGGTCCCTCTCCCGCTCCCACTCGGCGATTCGCCGACGCGCGAACTCCTCTACCCGCGGTTCACGGTCGTGCTCGACACCGTGCGACGGCTCGCGGCGGTGACGGCGGTCAACATCGACGGCGCATCCCTGCTCGACCTCCCGCGCACGGGCGAGTGGCGACTCGACGACCGCGCGCCTGCGTCGGAGCAGACCGGTCCTGCCGTGTACGCCGCCAACGACCTCGACCGCGGCCACCTCGTCCGGCGGCGGGACCCCGGCTGGGGTACCGAGGCCGAAGCCCGCGCCGCGACCGAGGCCACGTTCTTCTACACCAACGCCGCACCGCAGGCGGGAGCCTTCAACCAGTCGAAGGAGCTGTGGCTCGGGCTCGAGGACCATGTCCTCACGTACGCCGACGCCACCGATCAGCGGATCAGCGTCTTCACCGCTCCCGTGCTCGCGCCCGACGATCCGCCGTACCGGGGTGTCGGCATCCCCCGCCGGTTCTTCAAGGCCGCCGCTTGGGTCCCGCCCGGCGGGAGGCTGCAGTCGGCGGGGTTCGTCCTGGATCAGTCCGAGCTGATCGACCCGCGCGAAGACGGGGCGCTCGGAGTGGCACCGCTCGGCGCATACCGCACGTTCCAGGTGCCCGTCGCGGAGATCGAGGCCTTGGCCGGGGTCGACCTCGGCCCTCTCGTCGACGCCGACGTGCTCGGCGGAACGCCGGTGCGCGCAGAGGCCTGGCGGCTCCTGCGCGCACCCGAGGACATCGTGCTGGGCTGAGTCCTACTCGCCCGCGAGCCCGCCGAGGAGGTGGCCGAAGGACCGCCCCTCGCCGAGGTAGTTCGCGGGATCGAACGGGTCTTCGTTCCGCGCGGGCTCGCGGCGGGCGATCGCCTCGGCCAGCTCTCGTGCGCCGCGCTCGATGCGCTCGCCCAGAGGGGCGACCTGGTCGCCGGACGCGCCCCAGTCGCTCGATGCGGCGAACACTCCCGTCGAGACGGGCTCGGCGTGAAGGTACGTGAAGAGCGGACGGATCGCGTAGTCGATCGCGAGGGAGTGCCGCGCGGTCCCGGCGTTCGCACCGATGAGCACCGGCTTGCCGCTCAGCGCGTCGGGGTCGAGCACATCGATGAACGACTTGAACAGCCCCGAGTAGCTGGTCGAGAAGATCGGCGTCACCGCGATCACGGCGTCGGCCGACACGACGGCGTTGATCATCGACTCCAGCGCCGGCGGCGCGAATCCGGTCAGGAGGTTGTTGGTGATGTCGTGGGCGTAGTCACGCAGCTCGAACACGTCGACCTCCACCGCGATGTCGCGCTCCCCGAGGTGCTTGGCCGTCGCCGCCGCGAGGCGGTCGGCGAGCATGCGGGTCGAGGAGGGGTTGGAGAGTCCGGCCGACAGGACCGCGATGCGACGGGTGCTCATCTCAGGCTCCCGTCCGGGTCGCGGCCGCGCCGAACGCGGAACCCGCCGCAACCGGTGCGTCCTGGTAGGGCGACCCGCCCACGAGGTTGTCGCCGCGGTTGGCGCCAGGCACCGCCTGGCGCGGCGCGGCGTCGCCGTAGGCGGCCGCCACCCGGTTCGCGTGCGTCGGGGCGTCGGGGACCTCCGCGGGCCGGCCCTGCTGCAGCTCGCGACGAAGCGCGGGGACGACCTCGCCGCCGAGGATGTCGAGCTGCTCGAGCACCGTCTTGAGGGGCAGGCCGGCGTGATCGATCAGGAACAGCTGGCGCTGGTAGTCGCCGTAGGTCTCACGCATGGCGGCGTAGCGGTCGATCACCTGCTGGGGCGAGCCGACCGTGAGCGGCGTCATCTCGCTGAAGTCCTCGAGCGAGGGACCGTGGCCGTAGACCGGTGCATTGTCGAAGTACGGCCGGAACGTCGAGACCGCGTCCTGGGAGTTCTTGGCCATGAACACCTGTCCGCCCAGGCCCACGATCGCCTGCTCCGGCGAACCGTGTCCGTAGTGCGCGTACCGCTGACGGTAGAGAGTGATCAGGCGCTGGTAGTGCTCCTTGGGCCAGAAGATGTTGTTGGCGAAGAAGCCGTCACCGTAGTACGCCGCCTGCTCCGCGATCTCGGGAGTGCGGATCGAGCCGTGCCAAACGAACGGCGCCACGCCGTCCAGGGGTCGCGGTGTCGAGGTGAACCCCTGCAGCGGGGTCCGGAACTGCCCCTCCCAGTCCACGACGTCCTCGCGCCACAGACGGTGCAGCAGGTTGTAGTTCTCGATCGCGAGCGGCAGGCCCTGACGGATGTCCTTGCCGAACCAGGGGTACACCGGGCCCGTGTTGCCGCGGCCGAGCATGAGGTCGGCACGGCCGCCGGACACGTGCTGGAGCATCGCGTAGTCCTCGGCCAGCTTGACCGGGTCGTTCGTGGTGATGAGGGTCGTCGCCGTCGAAAGGACAAGGCGCTCGGTCTGTCCGGCGATGTAGGCGAGGGTCGTCGTGGGGGAAGACGACCAGAACGGCGGGTTGTGGTGCTCGCCCAGCGCGAAGACGTCGAGACCGACGTCCTCCGCGTGCTTGGCCACGGTGATGGTGTTGCGGATCTTCTCCGCCTCGCTGGGCGTCTTCCCGTTCGTGGGGTCCTCGGTGATGTCGCTCACCGTGAAGATGCCGAACTGCATGCCCTGCCACGTCGTGCTGTCGTTCACGATCGCTTCTCCGCTCCTTCGCCGTGCGGGATCTCCGTCGCGGGCGAATCTATGCAAATGAATGTATCTCGTAGAACGCGTGCGCTCCAAGGATATTCCCGGGCGGATGCCGCGGCCCGTCCACCCCCGCGGTCAGCCCGTCTCGAACAGCGCGAGCATGTCGCGCGCGAGCTGGTGAGGCGCGCTCTCGCACGGAGCGTGGCCGGTCGGATAGGTCGCCACCTGCGCACCGATGCGCTCGGCGTACGCGGCGTGCTGATCCGCGGGCCACAGATCCTGCTCGCCCACCGCGATGAGCTTGGGAATCGCCGCGGCAGCGACCGCACCAGTCATGTCGGGCGTCTCCATCATGAGCGCGACGACGTCGTCGATGCACGCGCGAGGCGTGACCGCCATGCGCTCCCGCACGAACGCGATGCGGCCCGGCGGCGTTCGGTTGAGGTTGTAGCGGATTCCCCACAGGATCAGTCCCGCCGCACGGTGGGGCGGCATGTCGGAGATCGGCCCGATGTGCTTCACCCCGCGGAACACCTGCCCGGTGGCGGGCGGCGCCGACATGAGCGTGAGGCTGGCGAAGAGGTCGGGGCGGGCCTCGAGGGCGAGCTCGGCGACGAGGCCGGCGAAGCTGTAGCCGAGGACGTGCGCGGGTGTCCGGCCGTCCTCGAGGACGGCCACCAGGTCGTCGACGAAGAGCGGGTAGTCGAAGTGCTCTCGCGGCGGATCGAGCCGGTGCGGGCCTGCGCCGATCGAACCGTAGTGGCCGGCCAGGTCGAACGACTCGACGCGGTATCCCGCCTGGGCAAAGAGCGGGAACAGCAGGACGAAGTCCTCCTTCGAGCCGGCGACCCCGGAGACGAGCACCACGCGCTGCCCGTTCGGATCGCCGAGCCGCACGCGCGCGAGCGGGCCGCTGGGCGCGTCGAACAGATCGCGCTCGGTGCCGGCCGGGAAGACGCGCCAGTCGATGTCGGTGAGGGCGCGGTCCCGGGAGAGTGCGTCGTCGATCGTCGTCATGACGCGGACAGACTACCCCCACCCCCGCGCACCTCCGTCGCTGCTCCCGGCGTGGGGCCGCACCGGGCTAGTCTGGTCACCGGCGGGCGAGAGGGAGCACATGACCGACAACGGCGCCCCGTCGACGGGAGCGACTCCGACCGGCGCGATCGCGCGGCCGAAGCGCCGTGTGCCGTTCTGGGACAACGCGCGCTTCGCGTGCATCGTGCTCGTGGTCCTCGGCCACGCCGTGCAGCGCCTGACCTACGACTCCGACATCGCGCTCGGGCTGTATCTGCTCGTGTACGCCTTCCACATGCCGGCCTTCGCGATCATCTCGGGCTACTTCTCGAAGTCCGATTCCCCCAACCGCCGGCAGATGGCGCGCGTGATCACCGACATCCTGCTGCCGTACCTCATCTTCGAGGGCTTGTGGGCGCTGACGAAGTGGCTCGTGGAGGGGCGCGCGGATCCGAACCTCACGCAGCCGGCGTGGACCCTGTGGTTCCTGCTCGCCCTCGGGATCTTCCGCCTCGTGCTGCCCTATCTCGCGCTGCTGCGCTGGCCGCTCCTGTGGACGGTCCTCATCTCGATCGGCGCCGGCTACCTCCCCAATATCGACTCGACGTTCTCGCTGTCGCGGACCCTCGGGCTGCTCCCGTTCTTCACCCTCGGCTGGTGGCTGCGGGAGCACGACATCGTCGAACGCCTCGGTCTGCTGCGCTCCCGGGCGTGGTGGGTCTTCGCCGGCGGGCTGGCCGCGTTCGCGGTCGCCGGCTGGACGGCGTGGTTCTTCGTCGACGAGTGGCGCGCGATGAGTCTGCGCGACTGGCTCTTCTACGACGAGAACTACGCCGCGATCGGCGGTACGCAGTGGTGGGCGGGCGGAGTGCGGCTGGCGCTCATGCTCGTCGCGATCGTGCTCAGCACGGCGTTCTTCGCCCTCGTCCCCCGCTCCACGCACTGGTGGACCCACTTCGGCCAGTACACGATGTACGTCTACCTGCTGCACTCGTTCGTGCTGTACCCGTTCCGCGAGTCCGGGGTCCTGCGCAACCTCGATCCGACCTGGCTGTGGCTGCCGATCGTCGTGGTCCTCTCGGTGCTGATCGCGCTCGCTCTGGCGACCAGACCGGTGCGTCGCGTCTTCCGGCCACTCGTCGAGCCGCGGCCCACGTGGCTCTTCGCCGACCGCACTCTCGCAGCCAAGGAGGGCAGGCGCAGCGATCCCACCGGTTCGCGCCGTCCGCCCGAGCGTGCGAAGATCCACGCCGATCCCCGTCAGAACGGCTGACGGGGATCCTCGTCGCGTCGGGCGGGTAACCCTCGGTAACACACGGGCGGATGCCGCGGCATCCGCCTACTCTCGCTGCATGACCGACCTCAACCTGCCGATCCTCGACCTCTCGCAGCTCGACCGGGGCCCCGAACAGGCGGCGCGGTTCCGTCGCGACCTGCGCGACGCTGCGCACCGGGTCGGCTTCTTCTACCTCACCGGCACGGGGGTCACCGCCGAGCTCGAGGCGCGGCTCCACCGTGCGGCCCGCGACTTCTTCGCGCTCCCCGAGGCGGACAAGCTCGCCATCGAGAACGTCAACAGCCCGCACTTCCGCGGATACACGCGCATCGGCGGCGAGCGTACCCAGGGCAAGGTCGATTGGCGGGAGCAGATCGACATCGGCCCCGAGCGCGAGGCGATCACCGACCCCGATGCAGCGGACTTCTTCCGCCTCGTCGGGCCGAACCTCTGGCCCGCCGCCCAGCCGGAGCTGCGGGACGTCGTGTCGGAGTGGCACGACCACCTCTCCGGCGTCGCACGCAAGCTGCTGCGCGCGTGGGCGCTGTCGCTCGGGGCGTCGGAGAGCTACTTCGACGAGCACTTCGGAGAGCCGTCGACCCTGATCAAGATCGTGCGCTACCCGGGCAAGGAGGATCCGACGCCGCAGCAGGGGGTGGGTGCGCACAAGGACTCCGGCGTGCTGACGCTGCTGTGGGTCGAGCCGGGAAAGGGCGGGCTGCAGGTCGAGCGCGACGGTGAGTGGGTCGACGCTCCCCCGGTCCCCGGCGCATTCGTCGTGAACATCGGCGAGCTGCTCGAGTATGCGACGCAGGGGTACCTCGTCGCCACGAACCACCGGGTGATCTCGCCGCGCTACCCGGACGACCGCATCTCGGTCCCGTTCTTCTTCAACCCCGCCCTCGACAAGCGGCTGCCGCTCATCCAGCTCCCCGAAGAACTCGCCGCCGAGGCGCGCGGGGTGACGCAGGATCCGTCGAACCCCATCCATGCGCTGTACGGCGAGAACGCGCTGAAGTCGCGCCTCCGTGCGCACCCCGACGTCGCGGCGATCCACCACCCCGACCTCGTCGCCGCCCGAGCCGCCACCGCGCAGTAGCCGCGGCGTCCGTCTTCGTCATTCAGGAGATCTGCCGACCTCAGGACACAACCGCGGCTACGCGTCCTGAGCCGTGCATATCTCCTGACTGCGGATGCCGCGTCCCGACGCACGAAGAAGGCCTCCCCACACCGTGGGGAGGCCTTCACAAGAATGTTCTGCGCGATTGAACGCTCAGTCGATGATGCTCAGCGACGGAGTCCGAGACGCTCGATGAGCGAGCGGTAACGGTTGATGTCGATGTCCTGGAGGTAACCCAGGAGGCGGCGGCGCTGACCGACGAGCAGGAACAGCCCACGACGCGAGTGGTGGTCGTGCTTGTGCTCCTTGAGGTGCTCGGTGAGGTCCTTGATGCGCTGCGTCAGCATCGCGACCTGCACCTCGGGGGATCCGGTGTCACCGGGGTGCGTCGCGTACTCTTCGATGATCGCCTTCTTGACGTCTGCTTCCAGTGCCATAAAGTGATCCCCTTCCTCGTCGTTGCGCGGTGCCCGACGCCTGATGCGCGAGCTCTCTTTATCCGCGGCCGATCAAACGGCAACCTCGAGAGTCTACCAGCCCTGAAGACGCGTGCGGAACCCGACCGGACCGTAGCCGGACCGCCGCATTCCAGCGGATTTCGGACGTCGCGCTCCCACGCCCGGCCGCACGTCGGACGCTCGGCGTAGAGTCGCCGGGTGCCGACCACCCCCGTCCTTCCGACGCTCCCGCGCGACAGTGTCACGTCGTCCGGGTGGGTCACGACGCAGTTCATCCTGGCGGGGGTCGTGTGGGGCGCGAGCTTCCTCTTCATGAAGGTCGCGCTCACCGGCATCTCTCCGGCCCAGGTCGCGTGGACCCGCATCATCCTCGGGGCGCTCACGCTCGGCGCCCTCGTCCTGTTCCGCCGCGAGGTGCTCTCGCGCAGCGTGCGGGTCTGGGCGCACCTCCTGGTGCTCGGCCTCACCTTCTGCGTCATCCCGTTCCTGCTGTTCTCGTGGGCTCAGCAGCACGTGACCTCCGGCGTCGCCAGCATCTTCAACGCGACGACGCCGATCATGACCGCGATCATGGCCTGGCTGGTGTTCCGCGTCGAGAAGCTCAAGGTGCTGCAGGTGATCGGCATCGGCGTCGGCATCCTCGGGATCATGGTCATCATCGCGCCGTGGCAGGGCATGTCGTTCGACGGCAGCCTCGTCGCCGAGATCGCCATCCTCGGCGCGACCGCGAGCTACGGCTTCAGCCTCGCCTACATGCGGCGGTTCGTCTCCCACACCGGGATGTCTGCCCTGGCCTTCACGTTCGGCTATGTCGCCATGGCCGGGGTCGTCATGGCGATCCTGACGCCGTTCCTCGTGCTCACGCCCGTGCGGCTCGACGCGCCGATCGTGGTGAGTCTCGTCCTCCTCGGCTGCCTGGGCACCGGCATCGCGTACGTCTGGAACCAGAACACGGTACGGGCTTGGGGGCCGACGCGGGCCTCGACGGTGACCTACATCACACCGGTGGTCGGCGTGGGGCTCGGCATCCTCATTCTCGGCGAGACGATCACGTGGAACGAGCCCGTCGGCGCGCTGGTCGTGTTCCTCGGCATCCTGCTCGCACAGGACCGCCTCCAGGTGCGCCGCCGCAAAGACGAGGGGACGGCGGCCGATGCCCCCGTCCCCTCCCCTGCCGCTGCGGGCGGGCTCAGTCCTGCTGCAGGGCGCCCTGCAGGTCGAGCGTAATGGTGATGTCCTTGCCGACGAGCACGCCGCCGGTCTCGAGGGCGGCGTTCCAGGTGAGGCCGAACTCCTCGCGGTTGATCACGGTCTTCGCCGTCGCTCCGGCCTTGTAGTTGCCCCACGGGTCGGTGCCGAAGCCCCCGAACTCGAAGTCGAACGTGACGGGCTTGGTGACGCCGCGGATCGTCAGGTCGCCGTCGATGAGGTAGTCGCCGTCCTCGATGCGCGCGCCGGTGGAGCGGAACTCCATGGTCGGGTGGTTCTCGACGTCGAAGAAGTCGCCCGAGCGGAGGTGGTTGTCGCGTCCCTCGTCCTTCGTGTCCACCGAGCTCACGTCGACGCTGGCCTCGACGGTGGCCTCGAGCGGGTTCTCCGGGGCCACGAGTGTGGCGCTCTTCATGCCGAACGTGCCGCGCACCTTCGAGATCATCATGTGGCGGACGCTGAAGGTCACCTCGCTGTGCGCGGGGTCGAGCACCCAGGTGCCCGTCTTGTAGCCGGGGATGTCGATCGTCGAGGTGGTGTCAGTCATGGTCTTCCTTCGTGTCGGTCGCCGCGGTCTGCGGCAGGCATGACAGGTCCAACACGAGACGCCGAACTCTATTCCCGTGAATGCAAAGAGAGATGGATGCTTCGCTCAGACCGCGACCGTGCGTCTGACCCGACCTGGCGTCTGGCCCGTCATCCGCGCGAAGGCCCGGCTGAAGGCAGCCTCGGAGCCGTAGCCGTGCGCAGTGGCGACGGCCGCGACCGTCTCGCCGGCGGAGAGCATGGCGTGCGCGTTGCGCATGCGCGACGCGGCGACGTAGGTCATCGGCGGCATCCCGACGACGGCGGTGAACCGGGCCGCGAAGCTCGACCGCGACATCGTCGCACGCCGCGCGAGCTCGCCCAGCGTCCACGGATACCCGGCATCGCGGTGGACCGCGGCGATCGCGGCCCCGAGCTGCGGGTCGCGGAGCGCGGCCAGCCAGCCGCTCGCGGCATCCGGCTCGTCCTCCAGCCACGCGCGAACGGTCTCCACCACCAGGACGTCCGCGAGCCGCGTCGCGATCGCCTCTCCGCCTGGCCTCGGGTCCCGCAATTCGCCGGCGAGCAGGGGAAGGAGCGCCGCCATCACCGGATGCCGCGACGAGTCGACCCCGACGACCGCCGGGAGCACGGCGAGCATGTCGTGCACCGCCGGCGAGTCGAACGCCACGACGCCGCACAGGATCGCGAGGTCGGCAGGACGGTCGGCCGGGCCGACGCGCAGGACGGAGAAGGCGTCGCCGAGCATCGTCTGGGGCAGCTCATCGGCGCGACCCAGGACGCGGGCCCCCGGCTCGGTCGCGACCCGGTGCCCGATGCCCCGCGGCACGAGCGCCAGCATCCCTTCCTCCAGCCGACGAGGGGGCTCGCCGTCGACCTCGAGAAAGGCGGTGCCGCGCGAGACGATGTGGAAGCTGAGGGTGTCGGGGAACTGGGGCATCTCGAGAGAGCCCGAGCCGGACGCTTCGGTCCAGGAGTAGAAGGCACCGCGCATGCGCAACCGGTAGAGCGCGTCGGTGAGCGGGCTGTCGTTGTCCCACGGCATCGGAGCGGTCATGGGGGCTCCTTGGACGATCGATCAAGAAATCTGTATCGCTGACGATAGATCATCCGAACCTGCGATGCCAGAGTCGACTCGTTCACGAGTTGACGATCGAACGGAGATCCTGATGAACATCCTGGTGATCGGCGCCACCGGCGGGTCCGGCCGCGCCGTCTGCGACGCCCTGCTCGACCGCGGGCACCGCGTGACGGCCCTCGCGCGGCGTGCGTCCACCCTCCCGGTCCGACATGGTCTGGAGCCCGTCGACGGCGATGCGACCCGCAGGGAGACGCTCGATCGAATCCTTCCCGGTCACGACGCCGTCGTGGTGACGCTCGGAATCTCCGAACCGGTGCTCCGAGTGCGGCTGCGAGGGGCGAAGGGGACGCCCGACGACGTGCGGTCGCGGGCGACCGAGCAGCTGATCCGCGCCGCCCGCGCGGCCGGAGTGCGACGCGTCGTCGTCCAGTCGTCGTACGGCGTCGGACAGACGCGCGATCAGCTCGGATTCGTCGACCGCGCACTCTTCTCGCTGCTCATCAAGCCGCAGATCTTCGACACCGAGCTGCAGGAGATGCTGCTGCGCGGATCCGACCTCGACTGGACGATCGTCCAGCCGGTGTACCTCACCGACGACGAGTCGTCGGAGCACTTCACCTCCACCGACGGCACCACCCGCCTGCGCCGAGTCGCCCGACGCGCGGTCGCTCAAGTGCACGCCGACCTCGTCGAGCGGCCGGAGATGATCGCGGAGACCGTTTCGGTGTCTGGATGAGCACCCGTTCGCACGAGAGAGGGACGGATGCCGCGGCATCCGTCCCTCTCTCGTGCGACCTGCGTCGGATCAGCCGACGGCGATGAGGTCGATGATGAAGACGAGCGTCTTGCCGCCGAGGAAGTGGCCGCCGGCGGGGCCGTACGCCAGGTGCGGCGGGATGACAAGTTCGCGGCGACCGCCGACCTTCATGCCGGGGATGCCGTCCTGCCAGCCCTGGATGAGCCCGCGGAGGGGGAACTGGATGCTCTCGCCGCGGTTCCAGGACGAGTCGAACTCCTCGCCGGACTCGTACTCGACGCCCGCGTAGTGGACGGTCACGGTGTCGCCGGGCTTGGCCTCGGCGCCGTCTCCGACGATGAGGTCGCGGATCACGAGCTCGCTCGGAGCCGGTCCTTCGGGGGCGTCGAACTCGGGCTTGGTGCGGTCAGCAGTCATGCGTCCATCCAACCCGAGGCGGTAGCCCGGGTCAAACGACACCACCCGTGACAAGACTCAGCGCCCGGTGCCGCGGCGATGCCTGCGTGACGACCGAGCGCTGAGTTGGCCTGCCATCAGGATGCCGGGGCGGGTGCGAAGGTGTCAAGACCCCGGCCGGCGACCGCTGCTACGGAGCGAACAGAGCGGCGCGCGCCGCCACCGCCCTCTGAAGCAGCACGGCCTCGTCCTCCGCGGCGTGCGGATCGCGCCCGCTGATCGCCCGCTGCCGCGCCGCCGCGAGCGCAGTGGCGTCGGCGATGAACCTCTTCATCAGCGCCGTGCGGTCGCCGCGCAGCGTCGAGGCCCACGCCAGCCCCGCCCTGCGGCCCGCCCCCGTTGCGAGCATGTCGGCCTCCTGCGGCGTGAACCATCCGGCGCTCGCGTACTCGCCGAGTCGGCGTCGTGTCAGGCGCGACTCCTCGCGACGCAGAGCGATGATGCCCAGGATGAAACCGACGAAGAGTGGCACCTGGAGCGTCCAGTAGAGGCTCCAGAAGTCGCCGAGGACGGCCGAGGCGTTCCAGATCGCGTGGAGGACGGTCGCGCCGGCCATGCCGGCGATCCAGGGGCCGAGCGCCCGTCCGGCGCTCGCTCCCCGCCGGGCGGCCAGGCCGAGCGCGAATCCCGTGACGCTGGTGAACATGACGTGCGCGAACGGCGAGAGGATGCCGCGCACGAAGAACGTCGCGGTGGCGTCGGCCGCGCCGCCTTCCAGGAAGCTCACCGCGAAGTACTGGATGTTCTCGGTGAAGGCGAAGCCCGCGCCGACGAGTGCGCCGTACACGATGCCGTCCACCGGGCCGTCGAACGCGCGCCTGGCGGCGAGGAAGATGATGTAGACGCCGAGCCCCTTGCCGAACTCCTCCACGATCGGCGCCTGCACGACGGCCGACATCACCTCTGCCGCGGGCGCGGACGACGAGCCGAACGCCAGCGCGAGCAGAGCATCGACGCCGAGGGCGATCCCGACCGCGGCGATCGCGCCCCACGCGACCGCGAAGATCACGAGGTTGAGCGGTTCGGGCTCCCACCGGTCGACGAGGCGCACCGCGAGCAGCACGCCGGCGAGGGGCACGAGGGCGAGCACCATTCCGATGAGCGACGCGACGGGTCCGATCGCCTGGAGGAAGTACCCGACCAGGACCACGAGGACGATGACGAGGATGCCGGCGATCCAGACGGGCGCGGTGCGCCCGCGGCGCGCCGGCACGGGCACACCCGCGAGCGCGGCGGTGGTGGTCGGGATCGCGGCCGGGGCGCCGTGGCGCGGCTGGGCGAGGGCGGACGGGAAGTCGGGCGGCACCAGCGAGGGCCGGCCGTCGCCGGGCGCGTGCGTCATGCGCTCAGCCTACGGCCCCTCGCGACGGCTGCGATCGCGTCCCGCGCGGCCGGTAGGTTGGAGGAATGCGTTTCGCCCACGTGCTCCCGGCGGGGTCGGACGACCCTCGGCTCGTCCTCGTCGACGGTGATGACGGCGTGTTCGTCGATGAACTGTGGGACGAGGCCCCGAGCCGGCTCGAGGCGCTCATCGCCGGCGGCGACCCCCTGCTTCAGCGCGTGCGCGAGGCCGCCGGCGCGGGGACGCGGCATCCGCTCGCCGGACGGCGGTTCGCCTCGGCGCTGCTGGACCCGCCCGTCATCCTCGCGATCGGCCTCAACTACGCCGCCCACTCGAGCGAACTGGGCCTCAAGACCGACTCGACGCCGACCGTGTTCGTGCTGTGGCCGAACTCGCTCACGGGGCACGATGCGACCACGACCTGGCCCCGCACGCTGAGCGAGTCGGTGGACTACGAGGCGGAGCTCGGCGTCATCATCGGCACGCCCGCGAAGGACGTCTCGGCCGACCACGCGCTCGACCACGTGTGGGGCTACACGGTCGTCAACGACATCACGGCGCGCGACATCCAGTACTCCGAGGCGCAGTGGTCCCGCTGCAAGTCGTTCGACGGCTTCACGCCGACCGGCCCGTTCGTGGTGACGAAGGACGAGGTCCCCGACCCGCAGGATCTGCACATCTGGACCGTCCTGGACGGACACACGATGCAGGATGCCTCGACCGCCCAGATGGTGCGCCCGGTGTCGACCCTCATCGCGCATCTGTCGAAGTCGGCGACGCTGCTTCCCGGAACGCTCATCTCCACCGGATCACCCGGCGGCGCGGGCTACTCCCGCGACCCGCAGGTCTTCCTTCGGGACCATTCGACGGTCACCGTCGGCATCGACGGGATCGGCGAGCTCACCACGCACTGCCGCATCGTCGGCTGACGACGAGACGGCGGCACCCCCGAAGGGATGCCGCCGTCACAGGAAGAACGCTCAGCGGTTGATGGTGCCGCAGTCCACGGGGACGCCGCGCACCTCGACCGTGCCGTCGAAGCCGACGGCCTGACATGCCTGGAAGACCTCGCCCGAGAGCGTCACGAGCGGGACGACGACCGCGAACACGAGGATCAGTCCCAGCACCATCAGCACGATGCTGATGATGATCGCGGCGACCGCCCATCCGTTCTTGTGGCCGGCCTTGCGGCTCTGCACGAGGGCGACGATGCCGAGGATCAGCGCGATGAGCTGCACGAAGAACGACAGGATGAACGCGACGATGCCCATCGTCCGCCCGGGGATCGCGGCGTTCGCCGGCGGCGCCGCGGCGGGCGGCGGTGCGGCGGCGTACTGCGGCTGTGCGCCGGGTGCCTGCCCGTAGGCGGGCGGTGCGGGCGGGACGTTCGACGGGTCGTTGGGGTTCTGCGGGTCGGTCATGGGTTTCCTCTCGCGTAGCGCTGGGAACGACCGTATCGGCCCGCGCGCGGCACGGGCAATCACCGCGACGTCGCGGCGCGTCGCGGATCAGATCTGCGGGTCGTCGACGAGGGGTTCCTCCCGCTGCGGGACGATGGGGATCGCCGCGGTGATCGCCTCGAGCCCCGAAAGCCGGGCCGGCGAGAGCTGCTTGGTCACTTCATCGCGCGACATCAGCCCCGCCTCGACGACAAGGTCGGCGACGTTGCGCCCGGTGAGCAGCGCCGTCTTCGCCAGCGCCGCCGCCGCCGAGTAGCCGATGAAGGGCGTGAGGGCCGTGATGACACCGACGGATGCCCCGACCATCGCCCCGAGACGCTCCCGGTTCGCGGTGATGCCCTCGACGCAATTCACGCGCAGGGTGTGCATGCCACGACGCATCCACGTGATCGACTGGAAGATCGAGTGGGCGATCACGGGCTCGAACGCGTTGAGCTGGAGCTGGCCGCCCTCGACGGCCATCGTCACGGTCAGGTCGGCGCCCGCGACGGCGAAAGCGATCTGGTTGACGACCTCAGGAATGACGGGGTTGACCTTGCCGGGCATGATGCTCGACCCCGCCTGACGTGCAGGAAGGTTGATCTCCCCGAGCCCCGCCTGCGGGCCCGACGACAGCAGCCGCAGGTCGTTGCAGATCTTGGAGAGCTTGATCGCGTTGCGCTTGAGCGAGGACGAGAACGACATGAACGCACCCGTGTCGCTCGTGGACTCCACCAGGTCGGTGGCCAGGTCCAGATCGAGGCCGGTGATGTCGCGAAGGTGTCCCAGCACCGCCTTGCTGTAGTCGGGGTGCGTGGTGATTCCGGTGCCGATCGCGGTCGCGCCCATGTTGATCTCATAGAGCAGGTAGGCGTTCTCGTTGAGTCGGCTGTAGTCCTCGCCGAGGGTCGTGGCGAACCCGTGGAACTCCTGCCCCAGCGTCATCGGCACGGCGTCCTGCAGCTGCGTCCGGCCGACCTTGAGCACGTCGTGGAACTCGACCGCCTTCTCCAGGAACGCCCGGCGGAGCAGGTCGAGCTCCTCCAGCAGTGTCTGCAGGTCGAGCCCGAGACCGACCTTGATCGCCGTCGGATACACGTCGTTCGTCGACTGACTGCGGTTGGTGTGGTCGATGGGAGACAGGTAGGCGTAGTCGCCCTTCTCCCGGCCGGCGAGCTCGAGGGCGATGTTGGTGATGACCTCGTTCGCGTTCATGTTCGTCGAGGTCCCGGCGCCGCCCTGGATCACCCCCACCACGAACTGCTCGTGGAACTGCCCGTCGATGACGAGCTGCGCGGCACGATCGATCAGGTCGGCCTTCTCGGCGCTGAGCACGCCGATGTCGCGGTTCGCGCGCGCAGATGCCTGCTTGACCATCGCGAGCGCCCGGACCAGATCCTTGTACACCGAGATCGGTCGCTTCGAGATCGGGAAGTTCTCGAGCGCCCGAGCGGTGTGGATGCCCCAGTACGCGTCGGCGGGGATCTCGAGGGATCCGAGGGAGTCGGTCTCGGTGCGGGTGCGCGTCATTGCGTCCAAAGCCATGGTGATGATCCTCGTGGGTTGGTCACGGCGGTGTGGGATGCCTCAACCCTACGCGGGCGCGCCGCGCCGCACGGTGTACGCCGGGTACAGCGGTGACGTCGACATGTACATCGGGTCTATCGGCCGGGCTTGCGGGAGAAGGCCTCGAGGCGTTCGTCCGGGGTGAGCTTCGACATCCGCTCCACCCAGTCCGCTGAGAAGTAGTCGCCCGTCGGCGCGTCGACGACGGGCACGACGGAGTGCGTGATCGTGGAGTCGTAGACGTGGACGAGGTGGAACGACTGACCGGCGTCCATGCCGTTGACCTCGACGGCGGGACGCGCGAGGTTCATCGTGTAGCAGGTCGCTGCGGCGACGCTCACCGGAACTCCGGCGAACGTGCCGCTCGTCGAGTAGTGCAGGTGCCCCGCGAGGATCCCCCGTACGTCGGTGCCGGCGATCACGTCGGCAAGCCGGCCCTGGTCGCGCAGTTCGAGGATGTCGAACAGCGGGATGTGCGACGGGAGCGGCGGATGGTGCAGCGCGAGCAGCGTGCCCAGCGGTGCGGGCACGGCGAGCACTCCGGCGAGCCACGCGAGCTGTGCGGCGTCGAGGTCGCCGTGATGCCATCCGGGAACGGTCGTGTCCAGCGCGATCAGCCGCAGCCCGTCGAGGTCCCACACCACCGTCACGGGCTCCTCGGTCGGCGCGAGGCCGAGCAGTCCGCTACGGAGGGCGGCGCGCTCGTCATGATTGCCGGCCACCCACGCCACCGGCGCGTCGAGCCGGGCCGCGACGGGCTCGACCGCCGTGCGCAGCGCCGCATAGGCCTCGGGCTCGCCGAGGTCGGTGAGGTCTCCGGTGAACACGATCGCATCGGGCCGCACGCCGGTGGCCTCGACCGCCTCGAGGGTGCGCGCGAGGTTGGCTGCGGTGTCGAACCGGCCCGCCAGCGCACGGTTCGCCGCGAGCAGGTGGGTGTCGCTCAGGTGCAGCAGCGTGCGACGCGCGGGAGGGTACTGGCCGAAGGAGGCGGATGCCGCGCCGGCGGCGTCGGCGGAGGGCGTGGCGACCATGCCCACAGCCTACGACCGGTCTCCGACCGCGCTCAGTGGTTGAAGACGATGAGCAGCAGGCCGCCCAGCACCGCGGCCCCCGCGACGGCGAAGGAGAGATAGGCGCCCACGAGTGCGAGCCGCTTCTGCCCCTCGGTGAGCGGGCTCTTCTTCGCCGCCTTCGCCGCCGCCTTCTCGGCCCGGCGGGCCTCCTTCTCGGAGATGACCGTGATGGCGTCGGTGAATTCGGCGGGAGCGACCACGGGCGAGCGGCCTGCCCGCACGAGGAGCCGGAGACCGGTCGAGTACGCCGTGACGACGACGGTCGCCGCGAGGAAGGCGGCGACGAAGACCTGCACGAAGGCGAGCCAGTCGATGACGATCACGGGCGGCCCCCGCTCTTCGGGCCGCGCGCGGATCGCTCCGCCGCCTTGGCCTCACGCTTGGCCGCCGCGTCGTCCGCGGCGAGGCGTCGTGCCTCCTTGCGGGCGAGGGCGCGCTGGCGCCGTGTCGGAGGGGGATTGCGCTTCACCTTGACCGCCTTGCCGGAGTCGGCGACCTCGCTCATGGCGTTGGAGGCGTTCACCTGGTCGCGCCGCGAGCGCAGGAAGAGCCCGAGGATGATCACGACGGCCAGCACCGCGTCGATCGCGATCCCCCAGAACCCGAACCAGACGACGAGCAGGGAGGCGAATGCGCCCACTGCCCCGGCGGCGGGAAGCGTCAGGATCCAGCCGACCATGATGCGTCCCGCGGTGCGCCACCGCACCTGGGATCCGCGGCGACCGAGACCCGAGCCGATCACCGACCCCGACGCGACCTGAGTGGTGGAGAGCGCGAAGCCGAGGGCGCTCGAGGCGAGGATCGTCGAGGCCGTCGAGCTCTCGGCGGCGAAGCCCTGCGCGGGCTTGACGTCGGTCAGACCCTTGCCGAGCGTGCGGATGATGCGCCACCCGCCCATGTACGTGCCGAGGGCGATGGTCACGGCGCACGCGACGATGACCCACAGCTGCGGCTCGGAGCTGGTCTGCAGGCCCACCGTGATGAGGAGGAGCGTGATGACGCCCATCGTCTTCTGCGCGTCGTTCGTGCCGTGCGCGAGGGCGACCAGCGAGGACGTGAAGATCTGTCCGACGCGGAATCCGTCGCGCCCGTCGGGTTTGCTGTCGTAGCGCCGGGTGATGGCGTAGGCGAGCTTCGTGGCCGTGAAGGCGATGATGCCGGCCGTGAGCGGGGCGATGACCGCCGGAAGGATGACCTTCGAGACCACGACGCTGAAGTTGACCGCCGTCGCGCCGACGCCGACGATGGTGGCCCCGATGAGACCGCCGAACAGCGCGTGGGACGAGCTGGATGGCAGGCCCAGGAGCCACGTGATCATGTTCCACGTGATCGCCCCGATGAGTCCGGCGAAGATCACCGCCGGAAGAATCGACGAGGCGATGTCGCCCTCGTTGATGATCCCGCCCGAGATCGTCTTGGCGACCTCCGTGGACAGGAAGGCGCCGACGAGGTTCAGCACCGCCGCCAGCAGAACCGCGACCTTCGGCTTGAGGGCGCCGGTGGCGATGGGCGTGGCCATCGCGTTGGCGGTGTCGTGGAAGCCGTTCGTGAAGTCGAAGAACAGCGCCAGTGCGATCGTCAGCACGACGACGATGATGGTTGCGGTTTCCACCGTTCGCTTTCCGTAAAGGGATGTGGATGTGGTGCCGACGAGATCGGCGTGACGAACGAACAGTTCACCCAGAGTTCAGGAACCGGCAACCGGCCAGGAGAATCCTTACACCGCCTCGGCGCCGGGTCAACTTGGAGGGGCGCACTCTCAGCGACCGCACGACGGCCCGACCCGGCTAGCGTGGAAGCGTGACTCATCCCGACGCCTCCGCCGCAGCATCCGTCCCCGTCGCCGAGCCTCGTCCCGTCGTCCGCAGCCATCACGGCGACGACGTCGAGGACCGCTACGAGTGGCTTCGCGCGAAGGACGACGCGGCCGTCATCGCCCACCTCGAGGCCGAGAACGCCTACACCCAGCAGCGCACCGCGCACCTGGAAGCCCTGCGCGGACGCGTCTTCGACGAGATCAAGGCCCGCACGCTCGAGACCGACCTGTCCGTGCCCACGCGGCGCGGCGACTGGTGGTACTACGGCCGCACCGTGGAGGGAAAGCAGTACGGCATCCAGTGCCGTGCCCCGCTCGCGTCCCCCGACGACTGGACGCCGCCGGAGCTGTCGCCCGACGCCGAAGTCCCCGGCGAGCAGATCCTCCTCGACGGCAACGTGGAGGCCGAGGGCCACGAGTTCTTCTCCCTCGGCAGCTTCGAGATCTCCACCGACGGACGGCTCATGCTCTACGGCGTCGACGTCGCGGGCGACGAGCGCTACACCGTGCGGGTCCGCGACGTCATCAGCGGCGAGCAGCTGCCCGACGAGATCCCCGGCACGTTCGCCGGCGCGACGTTCTCCCCCGACGGGCGCTTCATCGTCTACACCACCGTCGACGACGCCTGGCGACCCGACACCGTCTGGCTGCACGAGCTCGGGACACCGGTCGAGGCGGACGCGAAGCTCTTCCACGAGCCCGACGAGCGCTACTGGGTCGGCGCGGGGTTCACCCGCAGCGACCGGTTCCTCATGATCGAGGTGGGCTCGTCGATCACGTCCGAGGAGTGGATCCTGGATGCCGCGGACCTCCGCGCCGAGCCGCGCGTGGTGTGGCCGCGCTCGGAGGGCGTCGAGTACGAGTCGTCGCACGCGGTCGTCGGCGGCGAGGACGTGCTGTTCGTTCTCCACAATGACGGCGCCCTGGACTTCGAACTCGTGCGGGTCGCGGCATCCGACCCCTCCGGAGAGCGGACGGTCGTGATCGAGCACCGTCCCGGACACCGGCTGCTCGGCGTGTCGACGTTCCGCGACTGGGGCGTGGTGGGCTACCGCCGCGGCGGGCTCGCCCGACTCGGACTGCTCGACTACGCATCCGGCGCCGTGGAAGAGCTCGAGTTCGATGAGCCGCTGTACGCGGTCGGATCGGGCGGCAACCCCGAGTGGGCGCCGCCGCTGCTTCGGATCGGCTACGGGTCGTTCATCACGCCCGGAACCGTCTACGACTACGAGATCGCGACGGGCGAGCTGCTCCTGCGGAAGCGCCAGCCGGTGCTCGGCGGCTACGACCCCGCCGACTACGCCCAGGCACGCGTGTGGGCGCCCGCCACCGACGGCACCCGGATTCCGATCTCGCTCGTCTGGAAGCGTTCCTTCGGCGAGGCCGGCGCCGAGCCGCGCCCTCTCCACCTCTACGGCTACGGGTCGTACGAGCACTCGATCGAACCGGGGTTCTCGGTGCCGCGCCTGTCGGAGCTCGACCGCGGCGTCGTGTTCGCCGTCGCCCACGTGCGCGGCGGGGGCGAGATGGGCCGGCAGTGGTACGAGGACGGCAAGCTGCTCGCGAAGCGCAACACATTCACCGACTTCGTCGACTGCGCGCGCCACCTCGTCGACGCGGGCTACACGACGCCGGACCGCATGGTCGCCGAGGGCGGATCGGCCGGTGGACTCCTCATGGGCGCCGTGGCGAACCTCGCGCCCGAGCTCTTCGCCGGCGTGCTCGCGGACGTGCCGTTCGTGGACGCCCTGACGACGATCCTCGACCCGTCGCTCCCCCTCACGGTGATCGAGTGGGACGAGTGGGGCGACCCGCTGCACGACGCCGACGTCTATGCCTACATGAAGTCGTACTCGCCGTACGAGAACGTGCGGACGGATGCCGCGTACCCGAAGATCCTCGCCGTCACCTCGCTCAATGACACGCGCGTGCTGTACGTCGAGCCCGCCAAGTGGGTCGCGCGACTGCGCGAGGTCGGCGCGGACGCTCTGCTGAAGTGCGAGATGGTCGCCGGCCACGGCGGCGTCTCCGGCCGCTACAACGCGTGGCGGGAGCGGGCGTTCGAACTCGCGTGGCTCCTCGACGTCCTCGGCGTCGCCGACGCCTGACGCGGCGGGATGCCTCGGCCGAGGCATCCCCTCCCGTGCCCGCGGCCGCCGGCAGGAGATCTGCCCGGCTCAGGACCTACAGCCCGCGAATGCTCCTGCCTGGCGCGGATCTCCTGATTCGGGACGCCCCCTCCCCAGCCGGCGGCCCGAAGGCAAATCTCCACAGCTGAGCGCCGGAGCCGCGTCACCAGTGGGGCGCAGCCGCATGCTTGGCAGGTGCCCCGCGACATCGCCAACTGGGTCCGCCGTCACGGCGGCGTCGTCCACTCGTCGATCGCGCGACGAGGCGGCTACTCTCGCCATGATGCGCTCAAAGCGGTAGAGTCCGGGCACCTCCAGCGGGTTCGCCGATCCTGGCTCACCACCCCCGACTGCGATCCGGAGCGCCGTGCGGCTGCCGAGGTCGGGGGTCGCGCGACCTGTGTGAGCGCCACCCGCCTCATGGGATTGTGGACGCCCGATCATGACGAGCCCCATGTATCGCTGCCACCTCATGCGTCGCGGTTCGACGCCAGCGGAATGGTCGTCCACTGGGCAGTGGGTCCCGTGCCGCTTCCCCGAACGGCCGCGGACGAGCCACTCCTGAATGTCCTCTTACAGGTTGCTCGGTGCCTCCCCCGAGCGAGCGCCTTGGCCGTGTGGGAGTCCGCGCTCAGCCGCAAGCTCACAGATCCGCTGCTGCTCGCCGCCGTGCCGTGGACCTCTCCCTCGGCACGCGCGCTCGCCGACGTCGCGGGCATCCTCTCCGACTCCGGCGTCGAGACCCACTTCATCGAACTCATGCGTGCGGCCGGCGTGGCAGTGCGCCAGCAGGTATGGGTGGACGGGCATCCGCTCGACGGGCTGATCGGCGACCGCCTCGCCATCCAGCTCGACGGCTTCGCGCACCATCGCGCTGCTGATCGCAGGCGCGACATCGCAGCCGACGCCCGGCTCCTGCTCAGGGGATTCCACGTCTTGCGGTTCGACTATCAGCAAGTCCTCTTCGATCCCGGTCACGTGACAGCGACAATCCTGACCGCGATGGCACAGGGCCTCCACCGCCCTCGGTGACCGCAGCCGGACTCAGGAGATCTCCCCCTGTCAGGACCAAACCCCGAGATCTCGTCCTGACTCGGGCAGAACTCCTGACGAGGGCGCGGAAAGGGATGCCTCGGGCCGAGGCATCCACGAAGCTCAGCCGAAGAGGGCGGCGGCCTCTTCGTAGCGGTGCAGCGGAACCGTGTTCAGCTCGCCGAGGGCGTCGGCGAAGGGCACGCGCACGATGTCGGTGCCGCGCATCGCGACCATCTGCCCCCAGGCGCCGGCGACCACGGCGTCGGCCGCGTGCAGGCCGAGCCGCGTCGCGAGGACGCGGTCGAAGCCCGAGGGCGAACCGCCGCGCTGGATGTGGCCGAGCACGGTGGCACGCGTCTCGATGCCGGTGATCCGCTCGATCTCGGGGGCCAGCACCTCGCTGATGCCGCCGAGCCGCGGACGGTTGAACGCGTCGAGGCCCTTGTCGGAATACGCCTCGTCCTGCCCCTTGAGCTTGAATCCTTCCGACACCACGATCAGCGGCGCGCGGCCGCGATCGTGCGCGCGGGACACGAGCGCGGCGATCTCGTCGATCGACATCGGCACCTCGGGGATGCAGATCGCGTGCGCGCCCGCGGCCATGCCCGCGTGCAGCGCGATCCAGCCGACGTGCCGGCCCATCACCTCGGCGACCATGCACCGCTGATGCGAGTCGCCGGTGGTGCGCAGACGATCCATCGCATCCGTCGCGATGTTCACCGCGGTGTCGAAGCCGAAGGAGTAGTCCGTCGCGCGCAGGTCGTTGTCGATCGTCTTCGGGACACCGATCACGTTGATGCCGTCGTTCGCGAGCCGGTTCGCCGCCGCGAGGGTCCCTTCGCCGCCGATCGCGATGATGCCGTCGAGGCGATGGCCGTACATCGTCTTCGCGATGTTCTCGGCGCCGCCGCGCGGGCCCTCGTAGGGGTTGGTGCGGCTGGTGCCGAGGATCGTGCCGCCGACCTTCGACAGACCCTTCACCTCGTGCCGCGTGAGGGGGAAGAAGTCGCCGTCGACCACCCCGCGCCAGCCGTCGCGGATGCCCACGAACTCGAGGTCGTACGCCGTCGTGCCCTTCAGCACGACGCCGCGGATGACCGCGTTGAGCCCGGGACAATCGCCGCCGCTCGTCAGGATGCCGATCTTCATAGCTGTGTTCCTCGCTGTCGGGACAAGAGAGTCGGCGACGCTGCCTCACCTGACATTAGTGCCGGATGCCGCGGCCTGCCACACGGCGACCGCGGCGTCCGCTCACTCGGCGCCGAGCGCCTGACGGGTGAGGTGCATCAGGGCCGAGAGCTGCACCGAGTCGCTGGACTGCGGGTCGACGGCCTGGCCGTCGAGCGCCCGCTGGGCGAGGCCCTGCTTGGAGTCGATCAGCTCGGCGATCTTCGTGTCGATGGTGTGCGCCGCGATGATGCGCCACGCCGTCACGGGCTCGTCCTGTCCGATGCGGTGGACGCGGTCGATCGCCTGCGTCTGCTCCGCCGCCGTCCACGACAGCTCCGCGAGCACCACGTTCGACGCCGCCTGCATGTTCAGTCCGACGCCGGCCGCCGTCAGCGAGCACACCGCGATCCCCACCGCGGGGTCGTTGTTGAAGTCGTCGATGGCCTGCTGGCGCACCGGCGTGGTCTGGTCGCCGCGGATCGACACCGTCCGCAGCCCGGCGCCGGCGAAGTGGTTCTCCGCAGCATCCATCACGTCGATGTGCTTGGCGAAGAAGACGACCTTGCCCACCGACCGCTGGAGCTGCACGGCGTAGTCGGCCGCGAGCAGCGCCTTGGCCTGGCCGATCTTGCGGACCATCGTGAAGACGTTCTCGGAACCGGTGCCGGCCGCCTTGGACTCGTCGAGCTCGTTCTGGGCGACGAGGCGCACGATGTCGGAGTCGACCTCTCCCGGGGCGAGGCCGCGGTCGCCGCGGGCCTCGATGATCCGGCGGTAGCGGGCGGCGAGCCGCTCGCCCAGCTCGCGCTCGGCCTGGCGGATCGAGCGGCCGAACTCGTCGTCCAGCTCCACCGGCAGGTCGGCGATGAGCTTGTCGGGCAGGTCGGCGGCGACATCCTTCTTCTTGCGCCGCACGATGCCCATCGAGATCACGGCGTCGCGCGCCTCGGGATAGAACGCCTTGTCGGCCGGCGTGAGGCCGGTCTCGTCGAGCTTCTCCATGAGCGCGGGCCCGGGCTTCTCGCCGGTCGTCCAGCCCAGGAACCGCCAGATCGCGTCGAAGTCCTCGACGTCGTTGATGAGCGGCGTACCCGTGAGCGCGAGCAGGAGCGGGTCGCGCACCTGCTCGCGGATGCGGGTCGCGAGCGCCAGCACGTTCTGCGAGCGCTGCGAGGTGAGGTTCTTGATGAAGTGGGCCTCGTCGACGACCATGCCCTTGAGGCCGAGGTCGCCGAGCCACGACAGGTGCCGGTCGAGCACCTCGTAGTTCACGATGAACACGTCGGCGAACGCGTCGATGCCCTCGCCGTCACCGTGGATGACGGTCGCGCGGCGCTGCGGAGTCCAGCGCTCGACCTCGCGTGCCCAGTTCATCTTCACGACGTTGGGGACGACGGCCAGCAGCGGGTACGCACCGGCGACGGATGCTGCGAGCACCGACTCCGCGGTCTTCCCGAGACCCGGCTCATCGGCGAGCAGGAAGGTGCGGTGTCCGCGTCGGACCGCCTCGAGGAACCGCGACTGGTGCGGCATGACCTCGAGGCCCTTCGGCGAGAGGCGGTCGAACTCGGGCACGCCGGGCAGCTCCATCGTCGCCGCGCCGCCGCCGGCGCCCGTCTCGAACGCCTTGTACAGGGGCCCCATGAGCTCCCAGCCGTCCAGCCGGCGTCGCGGCGTCTCCTTGGGCGTGCGCAGCGAGAGGTCGGGTGCGAGGAAAGGATGGGCCTCACGGCGAGCCTCGACCTGCGGCGGCACGACCTGGCGCTCGGCCAGCGCGGCCGGCACGACGGGCGCCGCGAGCGGGGGGAGGTCGGTGATGATGAGTTCGTCGGGCGGCAGCTCGGCGCCCGATTCGAGCAGCCAGTCCCGGCGCATCCGACGTGCGACCGGCGAGGCGGCCTGGTCGACCTCGAGCAGCTGGATGAGGGAGGTGTCGCGCGCGGCCGTCTTGGCGAGGATCGTGGCGACGCCGTCGAGCCGCTTGAGCAGCTCGGCGCGCGCGGCATCCGTCACGGACGTGTCGGCCTTCACACGCGCGCGCTCCTCGCGCACGAGGAAGGCGATCACCTGGAACTTGACGCGGTTGGTGGGCCCGAGCTTGCCGCGCTGGGCCTTGGCCTCGACCTCGCGGACCTTGCGAGCGAGGATCGGGATGATGGGCGCCTCGTCGTCGCGGCGGGCGGAAGACGACTTCCGGCGTCGCTGAGCGGACGTCTGGGCGGGTGCCGTGGGCGGCATGCTCCTCCTGAGCGTGTGTGCCGGCGGACCGGCGGCGATCGGCGCGAGGGCCGAGACTGCTGCGATGCTCCCGCGGGCGGCGCGGACGCCGTCGCGAACGCGGGACGGGTGCTCTCGCCGGCGGTCGCGGGCACTCGCTTCAGCGAGCTGCGGCTTCGACGGACGGAATCCCCTGCGGCACAGTCTAGCGGACCGGGGAGCGCTAGCCCCAGAGCGTGGCGACGATGTCTTCCGTGTAGCCCACGGGCGAGAAGTTGATCCACGAGGTCGCCACCCACGCACCCCCGCCGAGGTAGTGCGTCTCGCCGGTGGCGTACTCCGCGTCGTCGAGCGTGATGCCCTTCTCCTCGAATCGGCAGATGGTGCCCTCGGCGAGCGGCTCGCAGGCCATCCCCTGGGCGACGAGCTCGTCCCCGATGAGCTCGGCCTGCGCGGAGTCGACCGCGGTGACGTTGGTCGCGAGGCCGTACTCGCCGGGCGCTCCCCACGAGCAGCGGAGCGTCGCGGGCGACTCGTCGATGATCTGGGAGAGGCTCGCGACCTGGGTCGACAGCATGGTCACGCCGGGGTCGTTGAGCGGCGGGTTGTCGGCCTCGAGGCTGGAGAGCATCGCCGGCGAGTAGATCTCGGCGCACTCGCCGGGCACCTCGAATCCGGCGTCCGGCAGCTCGGTCTCGATCGGCGAGGGCGTCGGCCCGCCTGGACGCGGCGACACCGACGGCGTCGCGCTGGGGCTCCCCCCCGGACCCGGCTCAGGGGCGCAGCCCACCGCGAGCGCGGCGGTGACCACGAGAACGGCGAGCGCGCCGGCGCCGTGGAACACGATCCGTCGACGGTCGATCGTCATCGGGAACCTCCGTGGTCGTGGGGACGCCTTCGAGAGTAATTCGTCGGGCGCCCGAGACCGAGAACCACGCCGCGCGACCGCGGCCCGGTCACACGGCTTCGGACCGGATGCCGAGCACGGCGTCCCACAGCGCGTCGGCGACCTCGCGCTTGCTGCCCGCGGCGGTGGCGATCACGTCTCCCGCGGCGGCGAGCAGGACGACCTCGTTGCCGTCGGACTCGAAGCCCTCCGACCAGCCCACCCGGTTGACGGCGAGAACATCGGCGCCCTTGCGCGCAGCCTTGCGGCGACCGCGATCGAGGAGGGTCTCACCGTCGACCGGCGTCTCGGCGGCGAACCCCACGACGGTCTGGCCCTCCGGCCGTTCGCGCACGAGCCGCGCGAGGATGTCGTCGTTCTCGACGAGGTCCAGCGTGAGGCGGGTTCCGTCCGCGGCGTCCTTCGACAGCTTGGCGTCGGAGACCTCGGCCACCCGGTAGTCGGCGACCGCCGCGGCCATGACCACGACATCCGCCGACGCCGCCCGTTCGCCGACCGCTTCGGCCAGTTCCGCGGCGGTTCCGGCGCGCGTCACGCCGACCCGCGGGTGAGCGGATGCCGCAGCCAGCACGCCCTCGTCGACGTGAGCCGCGATCAGCGCGACCTCGGCCCCGCGGTCCGCGGCCGCGAGCGCCACCGCGATCCCCTGCTTGCCGCTGGAGCGATTGCCGATGAAGCGCACCGGATCGATGGGCTCGCGCGTGCCGCCGGCCGTGACGACCACGCGCAGTCCCGACAGGTCGGCCGGCGGGCCGGCCACCACGGCCAGCGCCGCGGCGACGATCGCCTCGGGCTCCGACATCCGTCCTGGGCCGCTGTCGCCGCCGGTGAGCGCACCGTCGTCGGGGCCCACCAGGACCACGCCCCGCTCGCGCAGGGTCTCGACGTTGCGCACGGTCGCGGGGTGCCGCCACATCTCGGTGTGCATCGCCGGGGCGGCGACGACCGGCGCCGTGGTGGCGAGTAGGGTCGTGCCCAGGAGATCGTCCGCAAGCCCTGTCGCCATCTTCGCCAGCGTGTTCGCGGTCGCGGGCGCCACGATGACCAGGTCGGCCGACTGGCCGAGCGCAACGTGGCGCACGCGGGCCACGTCCTCGTGGACGGAGGTCGTGACCGGATTGCGGCTGATCGCCTCCCAGGTGGGCAGTCCGACGAACCGCACGGCGTCCGCCGTCGGCACGACGTGCACGTCGTGGCCCTCCTTGACGAGGAGGCGCACGACGTGCACCGTCTTGTAGGCGGCGATCCCGCCCGTCACTCCGACCACGACGAACATCCTCCGATCTTGGCACGACCCCGATCGGCGCAGACAGGAGAAGACCCATGTGCACCGTCGTCATCCGCGTTCCCGCAGACCCGGACGCGCCGACGCGGCTGCTCGCGGTCCGCGACGAGGATCCCGCGCGCCCGTGGAACCCGCTCGGCGCGTGGTGGCCGGAGCCGCACGCGGGCGTGGTCGGCGTGCGCGACGCGCGCGCCGGCGGGGCCTGGCTCGCGGCCGACGCGGAGTCGCGGCGCCTCGCGGTCCTGCTCAATCGTGCGGACGTCTCGACCCGGCCCGAGGACGAACTGGTCTCCCGCGGGGGGATCGTGCTCGACGCCGT
The DNA here is from genome assembly GCF_042677065.1 of Microbacterium insulae. NCBI lineage: Bacteria > Bacillati > Actinomycetota > Actinomycetes > Micrococcales > Microbacteriaceae > Microbacterium > Microbacterium insulae. The sequence continues at coordinate 101,700 of NZ_JBHTII010000001.1, forward strand.
CGCGGGCCGCCTGCCTGAAGGCGAGCCGGCGACGCACGGCTTCAACCTCGTCGACGTCGATCCTGCCGGCGCGCGTGTGCTGACGTGGGACGGCGAGCGGCTGCGCACCACGGCGCTCGAGCCGGGAACCCACATGATCGCGCACGACGACGCCGACGACGCCGGCACGCCGCGCATCGCACGGTGGCTGCCCGAGTTCCGTGCCGCCGAGCCGTCTGCCGACGGGGATTGGTGGATGCCGTGGGTCGAGGTGCTCCGCCGCTCGGCCGAACTCGAGCCGACCGACGACGAGGCCATCATCCGCGACAACCGCCCTCACGGGTATCCGACGCAGTCGCTGCTGGCGTGCGTCGCCTCGATCTCACCCGACGGGGTGGACGTGCACTACGGCGAACTCGACAGGCCCGGCCGCTGGGGCGGCCTCGAGCTCGTCTGACCTCGCCTCGCACTCGCAGGATCGCACGAGACTCGCAGGATGGCGCGGCGATGCCGCGAGATCGGAGCGATTCTGCGAAGCTCGCGAGGCTACACGAGGCTCTTCGTGTGCCAGACGGTCTTGGTCTCGGTGAACGCGGCGATCCGGTCGAGGCTCGGGGCGGCGGCATCCTTGCCCTGCTCGGGCGGCAGCACGCGCGTGAGGGTCTCGGCCGCCGCGATCTGCAGGTCGACCCACTCGATGTCGCCGGCGCCCACGAGGTCGAGCCCGTGCACGTCGGGATGAGACGCAAGCCACGGGGCGAGCTCGGCCGGCGAGCCGGTGAGCACGTTCACGACACCGCCGGGGACGTCCGAGGTCGCCAGCACCTCGGCGAGGCTGATCGCCGACAGCGGGAACCGCTGCGAGGCCACGACGACCACGGTGTTGCCCGATACGAGCGCCGGGGCGATCGTGGAGACCAGGCCGACCAGGGCGGTTTCCTGCGGGGCGATCACGGCCACGACGCCCGTCGGCTCCGGCACGGAGATGTTGAAGTACGGTCCGGCGACGGGGTTGCCGTTGCCGGCGACCTGCCCGAACTTGTCGCACCAGCCCGCGTACCAGACCCAGCGGTCGATCGCCTCGTCGACCTCGGCCTGCGCGGCCGAGCCGGACACCCCGGTCTGCTGCACGATCTCGTCGACGAACTGCGCCCGTCGGCCCTCGAGGAGCTCGGCCACCCGGTAGAGCACCTGACCGCGGTTGTAGGCCGTCGCTCCCGACCAGCCCTTGACGGCGCCGCGCGCGGCGAGCACCGCGTCGCGAGCGTCCTTGCGCGAGGCCAGGGCGGCATTGGCGAGGAAGTCACCCTTCGTCGAGAGGACCTCGTACGTGCGGCCGGACTCGCTGCGCGGGAAGGCCCCGCCGATGAACAGCTTGTAGGTCTTGGGCACGGTCAGTCGCTTGCTCACGCCGCTGCTCCCTTCAGGTACGCCAGGAGGCCATGACGGCCACCCTCCCGGCCGTAGCCGGACTCCTTGTATCCGCCGAACGGCGAGGACGGGTCGAATCGGTTGAACGTGTTCGCCCAGATCACGCCCGCGCGCAGGCGGTCGGCCACGGCGAGGATGCGCGAGCCCTTGTCGCTCCAGATCCCCGCGGAGAGCCCGTACGGCGTGTTGTTCGCCTTCTCGATCGCCTCCGACGGCGTGCGGAAGGTCAGCACCGAGAGGACGGGGCCGAAGATCTCGTCGCGCGCGATGCGGTGGGATGCCTGGACGTTCGTGAAGATCGTCGGGGCGAACCAGAAACCGCTGTCGGGGATGGCGCAGTCGGCGCTCCAGCGCTCGGCGCCCTCCTCCTCGCCGATGCGGCTCAGCTCGCGGATGCGGTCCAGCTGCTCGCGCGAGTTGATCGCGCCGATGTCGGTGTTCTTGTCGAGGGGGTCTCCGAGCCGCAGCGTGGACAGTCGCGTCTTCAGTCGATCGACGACCTCGTCGTGGATCGACTCCTGCACCAGCAGGCGGCTGCCGGCGCAGCACACGTGACCCTGATTGAAGAAGATGCCGTTGACGATGCCCTCGATGGCCTGGTCGATCGGGGCGTCCTCGAAGACGATGTTCGCGGCCTTCCCCCCCAGCTCGAGCGTGAGCTTCTTGTCGGTGCCGGCGACCGCCTTGGCGATCTCCCGACCGACCGGGGTCGATCCGGTGAACGCGACCTTGTTCACGTCGGGATGCCGCACCAGGGCGGCACCGGTGGCGCCCGCGCCGGTCACGATGTTCACGACACCCGGGGGCAGGTCGGCCTGCTGGAGGATCTCGGCGAAGATGAGCGCCGACAGCGGCGTGGTCTCGGCCGGCTTGATGACGACCGTGTTGCCGGCGGCGAGCGCCGGAGCGATCTTCCACGCCAGCATGAGCAGCGGGAAGTTCCAGGGGATCACCTGACCCGCGACGCCGAGCGCGCGCGGGTTCGGGCCGAGGCCGGCGTAGTCGAGCTTGTCGGCCCACCCGGCGTAGTAGAAGAACCACGCGGCGACCAGCGGGACGTCGACGTCGCGGCTCTCCTTGATCGGCTTGCCGTTGTCGAGGCTCTCGGCGACCGCGAGCTCGCGGGCGCGCTCCTGCACGAGGCGGGCGATGCGGAACAGGTACTTGCCGCGGTCGCGTCCGCTCATCTTCGACCACGTCCTGTCGTAGGCGCGGCGCGCGGCGGCGACGGCGGCGTCGACATCCGCTTCGCTCGCGGTGGCGATGGTGGCGATGTGCTTCTCGTCGGCCGGCGAGATGGTGGCGAAGGACTCGCCCGCGCCCGGGCGGAACTCGCCGTCGATGAACAGCCCGTACTCATCGCGCAGGTTCAGGATCGCGCGGGACTCGGGTGCGGGGGCGTATTCGAGGAAACTCATTCTCTTCTTCCCGGTGTCTCAGTCGATCGTCACGTAGTCGGAGCCCGAGTAGTGCCCGGACTTCAGCTTCTGGCGCTGCAGGAGGACGTCGTTGAGCAGGCTGGACGCCCCGTAGCGGAACAGATGCGGCTGCAGCCATTCCTCACCCACGGTCTCGGCGACGGTGACGAGGTACTTGATGGCGTCCTTCGATGTGCGGATGCCGCCGGCGGGCTTGACCCCGACCTTCTCGCCGGTCGCGCGGTGCCAGTCCCGCACGACCTCCAGCATCAGCAGGGTGACCGGGAGGGTCGCCGCCGGCTGCACCTTGCCCGTCGAGGTCTTGATGAAGTCGCCGCCCGCGAGGATGGACAGCCACGATGCGCGCTTGACGTTGTCGTAGGTGTTGAGCTCGCCGGTCTCGAGGATGACCTTGAGGGAGGCGTATGTGCCGTCCTCACGGCGGCAGGCCTCCTTGACCCGCGCGATCTGATCGAACACGAGTCCGTACCGGCCGGCCAGGAACGCGCCGCGGTCGATGACCATGTCGATCTCGTCCGCGCCGTGTGCGACGGCCTCGGCAGTGTCGGCCAGCTTGATCTCCAGCGAGGAACGGCCGCTGGGGAACGCCGTGGCCACGGCCGCCACGCTCACGCCGCCCTGATCCGGGTCACCGTGGGCCGAGCCCAGGGCCTCGACCGCGTAGGGGACCATGTCGCCGTAGACGCACACCGCAGCCACGCGCGGGCAGGTCGGATCCGAAGCATCCGGGTTCAGCGCCTTCGCGACGAGCGAGCGGACCTTGCCGGGGGTGTCGGCGCCCTCGAGCGTGGTGAGGTCGATCAGCTCGATGATCTTGTCGAGCGCCCACGCCTTCGACGACGTCTTGATCGACCGCGTGCCGAGTCCGGCGGCGCGCTGCTCGAGACCGACGGCGTCCACGCCGGGAAGGCCGTGCAGGTAGCGTCGGAGCGTCGTGTCGTCGGGTTCCCCTCCGAGCAGCGCGACGGCCCGTTCGGGCAGCGTCTGCAGATCGGTGCGGCTCATGGTGCTCCCTCTGTCGAATGTCGGTGCGGGTGGGACGGCTCACGAGATCCCGCGCCCGGCGGCGGGCCCGTAACGCGGCTCCGCTGCGATGCCGTCGACCGCCCTCGCGCCCCGGATTTGCGCGAACTTCCAGCTTACCCGCGTCGCGGGATCGATGCCGTGCACGGCTCGATCGTAGGCGCGCGAGGCGGGGCCGGTCTACGGCTCGGCCGCACCCGACGCCGAGGCGTCGCCGGTGCGGAGGAGATCTGCGACGAGCTCGTCCGGCGTGACCCCTCGCCGGGCGGCCTCGGTTTCGAGCTGGGCGATGGTGGAGGCAGAGAGCGGCCCCGTCGCCTGGTCGGCGACGACCTGGCGATCGCGCAGCAGGAGCGACAGCACGGGGACGACGATGGCTCCCAGCGCCGCGAGGATCGCGGTGATCCCGACGGCGCGAGAGTACGCCTCTCCCCCGGACAGGTTCACCCAGATGGGGTAGACCACGAGCGCGAACAGCAGAGCGAACAGAGCGAGGGTGACCACGAGACCGACGCGCACGGCGCGCTGGCGCCGATCAGCGAGCAGGAGCAGGAGGCTGGCGAACGACAGCGCGACGGATGCCGCGATGAACGTCCACAGCAGATCCCAGTAGAGCTCGGCGCGGAAGTCGGGCTGCCACCACACCGCGACGATGGAGAGTGCGGCGGCGAGGACCGAGACCACGGCGCCGATGATGCCGACCGTCTGAAGACGGCGGCCGAGCAGTGCGGCACAGCACAGCACCGCGACGCTGAACGCTCCGACGATCGCGGTCGTCGCCAGCACCTTCCAGGCCGGGTCGCCCAGCGACGCGCCGAGGAGGACGACGATCCCCCCGAGCGCCGCGAGGCCGAAGGAGACGATGATGACGCCGACGATCACCCGACGCAGAACGCTCGCGCGGGGCATCGTCGTCGGGGCGGCCTCCGTCATGTCAGCTCCTCACGCACCTTGACCACGTCGTCGGCCATCTGCTCGATGAGGGGTCCGATCCCCTCGAACGCGACCATACCGCGGATGCGCGCGACGAACTCGACCTCCACGGTGCGGCCGTAGAGATCGAGGTCGGTCTCGTCGAGGACGTAGGCCTCGACCTGTGGCACCGCGACGTCGTCGAACGTCGGGTTGGTCCCCACGCTGATCGCAGCCGGGTACCGGATGCTGCGGCGCGGGTCTCCCCCGCTGTCCGAGGTGTGCGCACCACGGTCGACGAGCCAGCCGGCGTAGACGCCCTCGGCGGGCACGAACCCCTCGAGATCGCGCGAGAGGTTGGCGGTGGGATAGCCGAGCTCGCGACCTCGCTTGAGCCCGTGCACGACTTCGCCGCGCACCGCGTGCGGTCGGCCGAGCAGCCGCGAGGCGCCCGAGACGTCTCCCGCGCTGAGGAGCTCGCGCACCCAGGTCGACGACACGCGGCGGCCCGCCTCGATCGCTCGCACGTCGTCGACGACGTCGACCTCGAATCCGAGTTCGACGCCGAGTTCGCGCAGGAGATCCGGGGTGCCGGCACCGCCGCGCCCGAAGCGGAAGTCACCGCCGACCATGACGATCGTCACACCCAGCGCGCCGACGAGGACGTGCTCGACGAACGCGCGGGCGTCGAGATCCGCCAGTTCGCGGTCGAAGGTGAGGAGGAGGCTCGCGTCCACGCCCGCCTGGGCGAGCAGGTCGAGCTTCTGCTCGACCCCCACCAGGCTGTCGGGGCAGATCTCCGGCCGAAGCAGCGCGAGCGGGTTCCTGTCGAAGGTCACGGCCACGACCCGCGCGCCGGCGGCTTCGGCATCCACTCTCGCCCGGTCGATCACCGCCCGATGACCCGAGTGCACGCCGTCGAACTTGCCGATGGCGACGACAGACGGACCGAAGTCGTCCGGCACCTCCGCGGGGTGGCGGAAGACGATCACGAGGCCACCGCGGCAGCCCGCTCAGTCTTCTGCCGGGCCCCTGGCCGGTGGGTCATGAGCCACCACAGACCGAAGAAGGGAAGCACGAGCGGCACGAACAGATAACCCAGCCCGAACCAGGACCAGACGCTCGGGTGCGCGAACAGATCGGGCAGCGCGAGACTGAGCGCGCCGACCACGAGCACCCCGACCAGCTCGAACACGATCGCGATCCAGGCGACGATATACCACGGTCGCGATCCCGCGAAGACGAGCGCGAGAGTGGCCACGATGTAGACGAGGGCGGACACGGCCGAGAGCGTGTAGGCGAGGGGCGCCTCGTCGAAGCGCTGCACGATCTGGACGAAGGACCGGCCCGTGGCTGCGAGCGCCATGATCGCGTAGACGACGACGAGCACGCGGCCGATTCCGGTCATGCGGGGGCGGGGTCGGGCGGGCGTAGTCATTGCGCGTCAATCCTAGTTGCGGCGTCGTGCGCTCGGTTCTTGCCGAGTCACATAAGTCACTTTGACCACATCAATAGACAGACACACCGATAAGTGACAATATTCACAGCACGGACCGACCGTCCTCCCCCGTCCGCCTCCCCTGCGAAGAGCACACCATGCGATCGATCCGCACTCTCCTGGTCGCGGGCGCCGCCGCCGCGGCGCTCGTCGTCGGCGCCATCTCCCCGACCGCCAGCGCTCTCCAGGGCGCCGTCACCGCGCCGTCCGTGCGTCCGGCGCAGGCCTCCACGTCTTCCGTCCCCGCGGCGACCACATTCCGGCTGCCTCTCGCCGCGAAGACGTACGGCATCTCGTCCTTCTTCGGTCCGCGCTGCATTCCCATCCAGAACGGAGGGACCGTGCACCGGGGGCTGGACATGGCCACGGCCGGTGGCTCGCCGATCTATGCGATCGCGGCAGGCGTCGTGACGGCCACCGTCGACGGCACCTCGTCTCGCGAGGGCTACATCTCGCTGCGCCACAACATCGGCGGGGTGGAGTACAAGTCGGTCTACATGCACATCTGGAATTCGACGACGCGCGTGAAAGTGGGGCAGACCGTCAGTGCCGGCCAACGGATCAGCGAGGTGGGCAGCAGCGGTGCATCGACCGGAAATCACCTGCACCTCGAACTGTGGCGCCAGACCTCCGCGGGATTCGTCGCCGAAGACCCCGCGGCGGCCCTGAAGCCCCGAGGCGTCGACCTGCTCGGGTCCGCGACCGGCATCTGGGCCAAGCCCACGCCCGCGACCTGCACGTATTACACGGTGGGCGGAGTCAACTTCCGTACCGGCCCCTCGACCAGCCACTCGATCATCCGCATGCTCCCGCTGGGCACCGCGGTGGTGCACGTGCCGGGCCAGCTGAACAACGGTTTCATCCCTGTGAAGGTCGGCACGCAGTCGGGGTGGGTCTCGATCTCTCTGGTCACTCCCACGAAGCCGGCAACGCCTCCGCCCGCACCGACTCCACCCCCGGCTACCCCGCCGACCACGACACCCCCGGCTGGGACGTACCAGACGACCGCACGGGCCAATCTCCGCACGGAGCCTTCGACGAGCGCGCCGCGGATCCTTCTCCTCCCCAGTGGCGCGAACGTCGGCACTGTCGCGGCTGCCAAGGGGGTCTGGCGCCAGGTGACCTACTCCGGCAAGACCGGCTGGGTGCACTCGGCCTACCTCGTCAAGCGCTGATCCTCACGCGATCTGGACGGTCCAGATCACGTGCATGCGCCACACCATGACGGCGACGGCGAGCGCGGCGATCCCCATGATGACCGTGCTCCACCGGCTGCGCTCGAGCAGCGCCCATGCGGCGCCCGCGATCGGCAGGAGCGCGGCGGAGACGAGGTAGACCCAGAACTCGAGCGCGCTGCCCGTCGGGGGATTGCCGACGAACGGAGCGATGATCGCGACGACGATCTGCACGATGAGGAGCAGCTCGAGCAGCGCAAGCGAGCCGACCGTGAGGTCGCTGGGGCGGCGGCCGGCCAGTCCGGCGATCACGCAGAGCAGTCCGGCAGCGACGGCGACTCCCACCTGAACGAGGGTGAACCACAGGATCATCCGGAAGCCTCCTCGGGCATGTTCATGACGCTCTTGACGTCCGCTCCCCTCGACCCGACCACACCCACGAGTCTCCCGTCGGGATCGATCGCCGCGGCGGGCTCGACCGACAGGCGGGGGGCCGCGCCGGTGAGGCGTTTGCCGTGGCGGAGGTCGCGCGCTTCCTCGGCGGTCACATCCAAGCGCCCGAGAACCGCGGCCGCGGCGGACGCCGGGCTCACGAGCGGCCGCCCGCCGACCGCGTCGACGGGCACCGCGTCGTCGACCGCGAAGGGACCGATGCGGGTGCGCCGGAGGGCGGTGAGATGACCGCCGGTCCCGAGGGCGTCGCCGAGGTCGCGCGCAAGCGAGCGGATGTAGGTGCCGCTGGAGCAGTCCACGACCACGTCGAGATCGACGACCGCGCCCTCGCGGCGCTCGGCGAGGATGTCGAACCGCGACACCGTCACCTCCCGCGCCTTCAACCGGACTTCCTCGCCCGCGCGCGCGAGATCGTACGCGCGGCGGCCGTCCACCTTGATCGCCGAATAGGTGCTCGGCACCTGGGCGATGCGCCCGGTGAGGGCCGCCACCGCCGTCCGGACGTCACGATCGTCGAGGGACGAAGCATCCGTCTGCGCCACCACCTGCCCGTCGGCATCGTCGGTGTCGGTGGAGACGCCGAGCCGGATTGTCGCCTCGTAGGTCTTGTCGAGGCCCACGATGAACGTGAGCAGGCGCGTCGCGCCTTCCACCCCGAGGACGAGCAGACCGGTCGCCATCGGGTCGAGGGTGCCCGCGTGCCCCACCTTGCGGGTGCCGAGCGCGCGGCGCGCGCGGGCCACGACGTCATGCGACGTCATGCCGCCCGCCTTGTCGACGAGGCCGATGCCGGCAGCGACGGTCAACGCGGCGCCCGATCCACGCGGCGGGGATGGGCGAGGTCGGCGTTGTCGACGACGGCGGATGCCGCGGCCACCGGATCCGCCTCGCGGAGGTAGAGCGCCTGTCCCTGACGGTACCGGGCGTTCGAGGGCGCTTCGGGGTCGGGATCGCTGCCGTCGCGCTGCGCGAGACGGCGAGCCGCCACCGCGGGGGTCACGTCGAGCCAGACCGACCAGTCCCACAGGTCGCGAAGCTCCGGCCGGTGGAGGAAGATGCCGTCGACCACGAGCACCGCATCGCGCGGCGCGGTCACCCACTGCGCCTCGACGGGCGCGTCGCGGGCGGCGTCGAACGCGGCGAGCTGGAAGCCGGTCGCGCCGGAAGTCTGCGCGCCGTCCCGGAACGGGTCGATGAGCACGCGGCGGAAGGTCGCGTAGTCGTAGGAGTCGCGGTAGAAGCCCTCGGGGCTGTGCCGACCGCGGAGGTACCGCTCTGCGCGCGGGCGGTGGAACCCGTCGATGCCGGCCCGGTAGACCGCCGCGCCGGTCTCGGCGAAGGTCTCGGCCAGACCGTCCGCGAACGTGGTCTTCCCCGCCCCGTCGACACCGTCGACGGCGACGATCACGCGCCCGCCGGGATACTGCCGGCGCACCTCATCGCGCAGTTCGCGCCACAGTGTGGTGACGGGGGTGATGGGCAGGCGCATGCTCCCAGCCTAGAGCCGCGCGACGGACCCTCTCGGTCGCGCGCGCCTAGGCTGAACTCCATGCCCGACCTCGCCACGCCGCTCATCGCGTGGTATCGAGAGAACGCCCGCGACCTCCCCTGGCGTCGCCCCGGATTCGGAGCATGGGGCACGCTCGTCAGCGAGTTCATGCTGCAGCAGACGCCCGTCAGCCGCGTTGTGCCTCACCTCGAGGCGTGGCTCGAGCGGTGGCCCACACCCTCGGCGCTGGCGGCGGATGCTCCGGCCGAGGCCGTGCGCCAGTGGGCGAACCTCGGCTACCCGCGACGCGCCCTGTGGCTGCATCGCGCGGCCGTGGAGATCCGCGACCGCCACGGCGGCGTCGTCCCGCGCGACGTCGACGCACTCCTCGCGCTCACCGGGATCGGCGACTACACAGCCCGGGCCGTGGCGGTCTTCGCGTACGGCGATCGGCACCCTGTCGTCGACACCAACACACGTCGCGTGCTCGCCCGCGCGGTCGAGGCGCGAGCGCAGCCCGCGCCTCCGGCGCGGCGGGACCTGGCCGCGATGGAGGCGGTGCTCCCCGAAGCAGACGCCGACGCGGCGGTGATGAATGCGGCGGCGATGGAGCTCGGCGCAACCGTATGCGTCGCCCGCTCGCCGCGCTGCGACGTGTGCCCGATCTCCGACCGCTGCGCGTGGCGCGCCGCGGGGTACCCGGACACGGGGGACAACCGGAGGCGTCAGGCCCGGTACGAGGGCAGTGATCGGCAGGCGCGCGGCGCGGTGCTGAGGGCGTTGAGGGATGCTCCGGCTCACCGGGTGGCGCTGACCGACGTCGCCGCGGACTGGCCGGACGCCCTTCAGCGCGATCGCGCGATCGACTCGCTCATCGCCGATGGCCTGGCCGAGGCGTCCGAGGGATACCTGAGCCTGCCGACGTGAGCGTCAGTCCTCGTCGTCCTCGCGCGGCTTGACGTACGGGTCGGCGTCACCCGCGTACGTCGCCGACGAAGCCAGCCCCGCGACAGCCGCGTCGCGCTCGCGCGCTTCGCGCAGCAGGTCGGCGATGTGGTCGGCGTTCTCGGGGATGGCGTCGGGGATGAACTCCAGCGACGGCGTGAGGCGGACGTTGAGATGCTTGCCGAGCTCCGAGCGCAGCATCCCGGTCGCCGACGCGAGCGCCTGCGCCGACGCGGTGCGCTCCTCTTCGGTGCCGAGCACGGTGTAGAACACCGAGGCGTGCTGGAGGTCGCCGGTCACCCGGACGTCGGTGATCGTCACGAAGCCGAGCCGCGGGTCGCGCAGACCCTTCTCGAGCCGCTCGGCGAGGATCACGCGGATCCGGTCGCCCAGTCGTGCCTGACGTTCTCCGGCCATGTTCGTTCCTTTCGACAGGTGAGGGGCGCCGCGTGGCGCCCCTCACCGTTTGCGATCAGCCGCGAGGCTTCTCGACCATCTCGGTGGTCTCGATCTCGTCGCCCACCTGGATGTCGTTGTACTTGCCCAGGCCGATACCGGCCTCGAAGTCCGTGCGGACCTCGGTGACGTCGTCCTTGAAGCGGCGCAGCGACTCGATCGCCAGGCCGTCGGCGATGACCACGCCGTCGCGGATGACGCGCGCCTTGGCGTTGCGCGTGATCGTCCCCGAGCGCACGATGACACCGGCGATGTTGCCGAACTTCGAGGAGCGGAACACCTCGCGGATCTCGGCGACACCCGACTGGACCTCTTCGTACTCCGGCTTGAGCAGACCCTTGAGCGACTGCTCGACATCGTCGATCGCGTTGTAGATGACCGAGTAGAACCGGACGTCCACGCCCTCGCGGGCGGCGCGCTCGCGTGCCTTGGTGTCGGGGCGCACGTTGAAGCCGATCACGATCGCGTTGTCGATCGTGGCCAGGTTGATGTCGGACTCGGTGATCGCACCGACGCCGCGGTGAATGATGCGCAGCTGGACCGAGTCGTCGACCTCGATCTTGAGGAGCGACTCCTCGAGCGCCTCGACGGCACCCGACACGTCGCCCTTGATGATGAGGTTGAGCGACTCGACCTTGCCCTCTTCGAGAGCGCGGGTGAAGTCCTCGAGCGAGATGCGCTTGCGGGCCTTCGCCAGCTGCGCGTTCCGCTCGGCGGCCTCGCGCTTCTCGGCGATCTGACGCGCCGTGCGGTCCTCCTCGGTCACGATGAACGTGTCGCCGGCCCGCGGCACCGAGTTCAGACCCTGCACCTGGACCGGACGCGAGGGGTAGGCCTCGTCGACCGCGTCGCCGTTCTCGTCGATCATGGCGCGCACGCGGCCGTAGGCTGTGCCCGCGACGATCGCGTCGCCGACGCGCAGCGTTCCGGACTGGATGAGCACCGTGGCCACCGAGCCGCGGCCCTTGTCGAGCTTCGCCTCGATCGCGACGCCACGGGCGTCCTTGTTCGGGTTGGCGGTGAGGTCCAGGCCGGCGTCGGCGGTGAGGAGCACCGCGTCCAGCAGCTCCTGGATGCCGGTGCCCTGGCGGGCCGAGACATCCACGAACATCACGTCACCGCCGTACTCCTCGGCGACCAGGCCGTACTCGGTCAGCTGCTGGCGCACCTTGGCCGGGTTCGCCTCGGGCTTGTCGACCTTGTTGACGGCGACCACGATCGGCACGTTGGCGGCCTGCGCGTGGTTCAGGGCCTCGACCGTCTGCGGCATGATGCCGTCGTCGGCCGCGACGACGAGGATCGCGAGGTCGGTCACCTGGGCACCGCGGGCACGCATGGCGGTGAACGCCTCGTGACCGGGGGTGTCGATGAAGGTGATCGCGCGCTCGATGCCCTCGTGCTCAGTCCACACCTGGTAGGCACCGATGTGCTGGGTGATGCCGCCGGCCTCGCCCGCGACGACGTTGGTCTGCCGGATCGCGTCGAGCAGTCGCGTCTTACCGTGGTCGACGTGGCCCATGACGGTTACCACCGGGGGCCGGATCTCGAGATCCTCTTCGCTCTCTGCCTCCAGCTCGGCCTCGAGGTCGAGACCGAAGCCCTCGAGGAGCTCTTTGTCCTCATCCTCGGGCGACACCATCTGGATCTTGTAACCGAGCTCTTCGCCGAGCACCTCGAAGGTGGCCTCGTCGAGGGACTCCGTGGCTGTGGCCATCTCACCGAGGTTGAAGAGGATGGTGACGAGCGTGCCGGGCTGGACGGTGTAGCCGTTCAGAGCCTCGAGCTTGTCGGCGAAGTCGGCGATGGATGCGCCGCGGCGCAGGCGGATGATCTCGCCGTTGCCCTTCTGGACGTTGACACCGCCGACGACGGGCGCCGACCGCATCTCGAATTCCTGCCGCTTCGCGCGACGCGACTTGCGCTGCTTCGACTTGCCGCCGCCCTTTCCGAAGGCACCCGCGGTACCGCCGCCGGGACCACGACCACGGCCACCGCCGCCGCCGGGACGACCGGCGAAGCCGCCGGGTGCGCCGCCGGGTGCGCCGGGACGCTGGAAGCCACCGCCCGCGCCGCCGGGACGGCCGGGGCCGCCGGGACGCTGCTGGAAGGGCGCACCGGGACGACCGCCGCCGCCGGGACGACCCGCGCCGCCCGGACGCGGGGCGCCGGGACGCGGGGCGCCGGGGCGCGGAGCCTGAGGACGCGGGATGTTGCCGGGCGTGGGACGCTGGCCCATGCCCTGCGCGGACGCGAAGGGGTTGTTGCCCGGGCGCGGACCGGCCGGACGCTGGCCCATGCCCTGCGCGGACGCGAAGGGGTTGTTGCCCGGGCGAGGTGCACCGCCGGGGCGAGGAGCGCCGGGGGTCGGCGCGCCGGGCTTCGGACCGCCGGCGGCGGGAGCGGCGCTCTCCGCGGCGGGTGCGGGCTTCGCCTGCGCCTCGGGAGCGGCCGGGGTCTTCGCTTCGGCTGCCGGAGCGGCCGGGGTCGCGGGCGCGGGCGTGCTCGACGCCGGAGCGGGAGCGGGGGCCGCCGGAGCCGCCGGGCGGGCGGGGCCGGGACGTGCCGCGGGTCGCGCGGGTGCGGCGGGCTTGGCGCCTGCTGCGGGCGCGGCGACACCGTCAGCCTCGAGGGCAGCACGCAGCTTGCGGGCCACGGGGGGTTCGATGGTCGACGAGGGGCTCTTCACGAACTCGCCGAGCTCCTTGAGCTTGGCGAGGGCGACCTTGCTGTCGACACCGAGTTCGGAAGCGATCTCGTGCACGCGTGGTTTGGCGTTTGCCACAATTCTCCTGTCTGGGGTCCACCCAGACAGGGCAGACCGCTAGTTGCGGACGGGTCTCATTTCGAGCCGTTCACTTTGTTTCCATAGCCGTTCAGCCTTTTCGCTGGATGTGCTGTTCGATGGTCTGCGTGTCAAGCGGGCCTGACACACGCAATGCCCGTACGAACGCCCGGCGCCGGAGTGCGGCATCCACGCATTCGCTCGTCTCGTGCACCCACGCGCCCCTCCCCGGCAGCACCGCTCGCTCGTCGGGGACGAGGACGGAGTCGATGGCGACCACCCTCAGGAGGGCGGAGCGGGAGGCACGTGTGCGGCATCCGACGCACGTTCGTACTGATTCCATTCTATACCCCGAGGGACGATCCCCCGGACCCCCTCTCCCATACCCCGAGGGATGATCCCCCGGACCCCCTCTCCCATACCCCGAGGGACGATCCCCCGGACCCCCTCTCCGACACCCAGCGTCCGATCGCACGCCGACAACGTCGGCGACCGGTCAGGCATCCTCCAGGATGCTGTCGGGCTGGATGTCGATCTTGGCGCCCGTGAGCTTGGCGGCGAGGCGGGCGTTCTGGCCCTCCTTGCCGATAGCCAGCGAGAGCTGGTAGTCCGGCACGAGCGCGCGCACGGCCTTGCTCGAGGCGTCCAGAACGAAGCTGGAGGTGACCTTCGCGGGCGACAGCGCGTTCGCGACGAACTTGGCCAGCTCCGGGTCGTAGTCGACGATGTCGATCTTCTCGCCGCCGAGCTCCTCCGTGACCGCGCGGACGCGTCGTCCGAGCTCACCGATGCACGCCCCCTTGGCGTTGATGGTCGGGTCGTTGGCCTTGACGGCGATCTTGCTGCGGTGCCCGGCCTCACGCGCGAGGGACACGATCTCGACGAGGCCCGCCGCGATCTCGGGGACCTCGAGGGCGAAGAGCTTGCGGACGAGGCCCGGGTGCGTGCGCGACACGGTGATCTGCGGCCCCTTCGTCCCCTTCGAGACCGACGTGACGTACACCCGCAGGCGCGAGCCGTGCGCGTACTCCTCGCCGGCGACCTGCTCCTCGGGAGGGAGGATGGCCTCGACCGTTCCAAGATCGACGTGCACCATTCGCGGGTTGGGTCCCTGCTGGACGACGCCGGCGACGATGTCGCCCTCCTTGCCGCGGAACTCCCCGAGCACCGCGTCGTCGGCGATGTCGCGCAGCCGCTGGCTGATGACCTGCTTGGCGGCGAACGCGGCGATGCGACCGAAGTCCTCGGGAGTCGATTCCTCTTCGCCGATGATGAGGCCCTCGTCGTCGAGCACGGGGACGAACACCGACACGTGCCCCGTCTTTCGGTCGAGCTCGGCGCGTGCGCCCTCCGGAAGCTCGCCCGTGGGCGACGTGTGCTTGGCGTACGCGGTCAGGATGGCCTGCTCGATGATCCGCACGAGTTCGTCGAAGGGGATCTCCTTCTCACGCTCGACGGTCCGCAGCAATCCGAGATCGATGTCCACTCTGGCCTCCGTATTCAGCTCTCACCGGCGCATCCAGCCGCCGGAACCCTCCTACGTTACCGGATGCCGCGGCCCGCGACGCTGGGAAGCCGCTGGCCACGCGCGGCCACCCGGGTCCGCCGTAGTCTGATCCGATGGCCGCATCCACACCCCGATCCGCCGCGAGGACGGCGGCGCGGGAGGCCGAGTCGAGCGCGGCGTTCGAGGTCCTGGCGCGAGCGGGCTACGCCGCCAACGGCATCGTCCACATCCTCATCGGGGTCCTCGTGCTGGTCCTGGCGTTCGGCGGCGAGGCCGAGGGCGATCAGGCCGGGGCGATGAAGGCGCTCGCGGCGGCTCCGCTGGGCTTCGTGCTGCTCGGGCTCTGTGCCGTCGCGCTGTGGGCGCTCGGGCTCTGGCATCTGGCCGAAGGAGTCCTCGCGCGCGATCGCTCGGACGACGTCCAGGGCGCCGCCCGCAAGTGGGGACGCCGCGCCGCCGAGTGGGGACAGGCGCTCGTCTTCGTCGCCCTCGGCGTCATCGCCGCCGCTGTCGCGCTCGGCGCCCGCCCCGACGCCGAGGCGACCGCCGAACTCGCCAGTCGCGGGCTGCTCGACGTCCCCGGCGGTTCGATCGTGCTCGCGCTCGTGGGAGTCGGGGTCGGCGCGGGCGGCGTGTCGTTCGTCGTGATGGGGGTGCTGCGGAGCTTCCGGAAGCGCATGGACATCCCCGACGGCACCGCCGGGCGGGCTGTCGAGATCGCCGGCGTCGTGGGCTTCGTCGCGAAGGGCGCCGCGCTCCTGATCGTCGGCATCCTCCTCGTGATCGCCGCCGTGCGCACGGATGCCGAGACCGCCGGGGGCATGGACGGCGCCATCGACGCGCTCCTGGAGCTCGCCCTGGGACCGCTCCTGGCGGGGGTCGTCGGGGCGGGGCTGCTCGCCTACGGTGTCTTCACCGTCTTCCGGGCGCGGTTCGCGCGGATGTGACGTAGGGCGCAGCATCCGTCCTGTCAATGCCTTGCCGCCGCGCGCTCGCGGGAGGAGCGTCGGATCATGGCAGAGACCACACCCAACGAGATCGGCGGCACCGAGGCCATCGCGCGCGTCAAGGAGCTCGTCGAGGACATCGACTTCACGATGCTCACGACGACGGATGCCGCGGGCAACCTCGTCAGCCGGCCGATGAGCACGCGGCAGATGGACGACTCGGGCGACATCTGGTTCTTCACCCTGGAGCACACGAAGAAGGTGGACGAGGCCGAGAGCGATCCCCAGCACGACGTCGGCCTGTCGTACCTCGACGCGAAGGACCACCGCTACGTGTCGGTGGCCGGACGCGCCTCCGTCGTGCGCGACCGCGCGAAGATGGAGGAGCTCTACTCCCCCGACCTCGACATCTGGTTCGAGAACGGCCTGGACACCCCCGACATCGCCCTCCTTCGGGTGACCCCGGTGGAGTGCGAGTTCTGGGAGCCCGCGCACGGCAAGCTCGTCACCGCCGCGGGGATGCTCAAGGCACTCGTCACGAAGGACACTCCCGACGACACCATGCGGCACGGCCGCGTGAGCTGCTGACGGCGCGGATCCGGAGCGGGCTCAGCCGCGGTGAACCCGGGCGACCACACGCGGTCAGACCGCGCGGGGTTCACCGCCGGGGGCGCTGCCGAGTGCGTTGACGGCGCGGATCAGCCGATGGAGCGATCCGACCTGCACCGGGGCCAGGCGCAGCACCAGCCGCGGCATCCCCGCGCGCGCCTCGTCGTCGGCCTCCGCGGGAAGCGCCGACGAGCGCTCGATCCGGCCCGACGTGAGCAGAGAGCCGAATTGCTCGTTCAGACGGGCGACCTCGGCATCCGTCGGCTCGGCACGCAGGCGCAGCACGAGGCGGTCGCCGACCCACCGCAGCGAGTCGTAGTTGCGCCAGAACCCGGTGATCTCCGCAGCCGCATCCTCGACCGAGTCGGTCAGCAGAAGCCGGTCGAAGTCGTCGGGCGAGATGAGGCCGGATGCCGCGAGCTGCTCGTCGGCGAAACGCTCGAGCCCGCGCCAGAACGTTCCTCCCGGCCGATCGAGGAGGACGATGGGTGTCGGCTCGGCCTTGCCGGTCTGCTGCAGGGTGAGCAGCTCGAACAGCTCGTCCAGCGTGCCGAAACCTCCGGGCACGCACACGAAGCCGTGGGACTCCTTGACGAGCATCAGTTTGCGCGTGAAGAAGTACTTCATCGCGACGTTGCGCGAGTTCTCGGCGATGACAGCGTTGGGGCGCTCCTCGAAGGGCAGCCGGATCGACACCCCGAGCGATCGCTCGGACCCCGCGCCCTCGGCGGCCGCCTGCATGATGCCCGGCCCGGCGCCGGTCACGACCATCCATCCCCGCTCGGCGAGCGCAGCGGCCACCTCGGAGGCGGCGCGGTAGACGGGGTCGTCCGGCCGCGTGCGCGCAGAGCCGAAGATCGTCACTTTCGGCACGCCGGCGTACGGCGCGAAATGCCGGAACGCTGCTCGCATCTCGGCGAGGGCGGCCGTCGTGATCTTGAGGTCCAGCCGACTGGCGCCGTCGAGCCCGAGGCCGACTCCCGTCGCCAGGATGCGCGCGATCAGGTCGGTGTTCTCGGTGATGCCCGCGTCGGCGATCACCGCACGCAGGTCGGCCGTGACGGCGGCCGAGACGGACGTGTCACGCGACATGCCTCCACCCTGCCACGTCAGCGGAGGGCGAAGGCGGGTGTGCGGCTCAGCCGCGCAGCCGCGCGACCGCGTCTTCGACCGAGACGACCTCTCGCTCGCCCGAGCGGCGGTCCCACAGCTCGACCTGGCCGTCGGCGGCACCGCGTCCGACGATGACGATCCGCGGCACGCCGACGAGCTCGGCATCGCCGAACTTGACGCCGGGCGAGACCTTGGGCCGATCGTCGTAGAGCACGTCGAGACCGGATGCCTCGAGCTCGGCCGATACGCGTTCCGCCAGCTCGAACGCCACGGCGTCCTTGCCGGTCGCGACCACGTGCACGTCGAACGGCGCGACGGACGCGGGCCACACCAGCCCGCGCTCGTCGTTGTTGAGCTCGGCGAGGATCGCGAGGATGCGGGTCACGCCGATCCCGTACGAGCCCATCGTCACGGTGACGAGCTTTCCGTTCTCGTCGAGCACCTTCAGGCCCAGCGTCTCGGCGAAGAACCGGCCGAGCTGGAAGACGTGGCCGATCTCCATTCCGCGCGCGAGCTCGACGGGCCCCGACCCGTCCGGGGCGGGATCGCCGGCGCGGACGTTCGCGACCTCGACGAATCCGTCGCCCGTGAAGTCTCGACCGGCGACGAGCGTGTGCACGTGCTTCTCGTCGATGTTCGCGCCCGTGATCCACGCCGTGCCGTCGACGACGCGCGGGTCGAGCAGGTAGCGGATGCCGGTGGCCGACTCCTCCCCCAGCACGGGGCCGCTCTCGGACCACGGCCCGATGTAGCCCTTCACCAGCAGCGGGTGGTTCTCGAAGTCCTGCTCGGTCGCCGCTTCGACGGCGGCCGGGGCGAAGGCGACTTCGGCGCGCTTGTCGTCGACGTCGCGGTCACCCGGGAGGCCGACGATCACGAGTTCGCGCGTGCCGTCGAGGTGGGTGAGCGCGAGGACGACGTTCTTCAGCGTGTGCGCGGCCGTCCACTCGGTCGCGCCGTCGGTCGCGGGGCCGGCGATGCCGGACGCGGGAGCGGCGAGGTGCGTGTTGGCGTGGTCGACGAGCGTCTGGATCGTCGGTGTGTCGGGCGAATCGAAGATCACGGGGGCGCCTATTCCGTCGAACGGGATCGCACCGGGAGCCGTGGTCGTATACGCCTCGACGTTCGCGGCGTACCCTCCCTCGGACCGCACGAAGGTGTCCTCGCCGACGGCGATCGGGTGGAGGAACTCCTCGGACCGTGCCCCGCCCATGAGCCCGTTGTCGGCCGCGACGATGACGTATTCGAGCCCGAGCCGCTGGAAGATGCGCTCGTAGGCGTCGCGCTGCGCCTGGTACGAGGCATCCTGCCCCTCGTCGGTGTAGTCGAACGAGTAGGCATCCTTCATCGTGAACTCGCGCCCGCGCAGGAGCCCGGCGCGGGGGCGCGCCTCGTCGCGGTACTTGTCCTGGATCTGGTAGATCGACAGCGGAAGGTCCTTGTAGGACGAGTAGAGATCCTTGACGAGAAGGGTGAACATCTCCTCGTGGGTGGGCGCGAGCAGGTAGTCGGCACCCTTGCGGTCGTGGAGGCGGAAGATGCCGTCGCCGTAGGACGTCCACCGGCCGGACTGCTCGTAGGGCTCGCGCGGCAGGAGCGCCGGGAAGTGCACTTCGTACGCCCCGGCGTTCGTCATCTCATCGCGGATGATGCCCTCGATCTTCGCCTTGACCCGAAGGCCGAGCGGGAGCCACGTGAAGATGCCCGGCGCAGCGCGGCGGATGTAGCCCGCGCGGACGAGCAGACGGTGGCTCGTGACCTCGGCATCGGCCGGGTCCTCACGGAGCGTGCGGAGGAAGAAGTGCGACAGACGGGTGACCACGAGGGTCAAGTCTAGGGCGGGCGGCGACACTGCCCCGTAGCCTGGTTCGGTGACCACTGTCCTGCTGACGGGCTTCGAGCCCTTCGCCGGCGACGTCTCCAACCCGTCCGGTGAAGCAGTGCACGCCGTCGCTGCGCACTGGGTCGGGCCGGAGGTGCTCGTCTCCGCGGTGCTGCCCGTCACCTTCGGTGGCGCCGCCCGGCGGCTGCGCGAGCTGATCGTCGAGCACCGGCCGGACGTCGTGATCTGCGTCGGGCTCTCGGGCGGACGCGCGGCTATCGGAGTGGAGCGCATCGCGGTGAACCTCCTCGACGCGCGCATCCCCGACAACGACGGCGCGCAGCCGGTGGACGAGCCGAGCGTCGCGGGCGCACCGGCGGCAGCGTTCTCCACGCTCCCGGTCAAGGCGATCGCGCAGGCGATCGGCGAAGCCGGGCTGCCGGCCGAGGTGTCGTACTCGGCCGGGACCTTCGTGTGCAACCACGTGTTCTTCACCGCGCTGGACGCCGCTCCCTCGGGCACCCGCGCCGGATTCATCCACGTGCCGTGGTCATCCGAGCACGCGCCGGATCCGGATGCCGCGACCCTGCCCCTGCGCAAGATCGCGCAGGCCGTCGAGATCGCTGTCCGCGCGACGCTTGCCACCGAGACAGACGCGGACATCCCCGCGGGCACTCTGCATTGAGGACCGAGAACATCGATTCGCTTTCGCGGCTCGCGCGCAATATATTGCATATCGAGACCGTTCCGCGCGCGAGGAGACCCCGTGAAGCTCGACCAGTTCCCCCGCTACCCGCTCACCTTCGGGCCGAGTCCGCTCCAGCACCTGAAGAGGCTGACTCAGCACCTCGGCGGCGCGCAGGTGTGGGCCAAGCGCGAGGACGTGTCGAGCGGTCTGGCCTACGGCGGCAACAAGGTGCGCAAGCTCGAGTACATCGTCCCCGACGTGCTCGCCTCGGGCGCCGACACCCTCGTGTCGATCGGCGGCTACCAGTCCAACCACACCCGCCAGGTGGCGGCCGTGGCGGCGCACCTCGGCCTCAAGGCCCGCCTGGTGCAGGAGAAGTGGGTGCCCTGGGAGGACCCGATTGGCGACAAGGTCGGCAACATCCTGCTGTCGCGAATGATGGGGGCTGACTCGCGCCTGGATGACGCCGGCTTCGACATCGGCATCCGCGACTCCTGGAAGAACGCGCTGGCCGAGGTCGAGGCATCCGGCGGCACCCCCTACCCGATCCCGGCCGGCGCGTCGGAGCACCCGCTGGGCGGACTCGGCTTCGCGAACTGGGCGTTCGAGGTCGCCGAGCAGGAGAAGCAGCACGGGGTCTTCTTCGACACGATCGTGGTCTGCACGGTCACGGGCTCGACGCACGCCGGCATGATCGCCGGATTCGCCGCCCTCGAGGAGCTCACGGGGGTGAAGCGCCGCGTCCTCGGGATCGATGCCTCCGCCACGATCGACAAGACGCGCGATCAGGTCGCGCGCATCGCCCGGAGCACCGCAGCGCTGATCGAACTCGGGCGCGACGTACGGGACGACGAGATCCAGGTCCTCGAAGGCTGGGCGGGCGACCTCTACGGCATCCCGGTCGAGTCGACGATGGAGGCGATGGCGCTCGGCGCGCAGCTCGAGGCGATGATCACCGATCCCGTGTACGAGGGCAAGTCGCTGGCCGGCCTGATCGACCTCGTGAGTTCCGGCGACATCCCGAAGGACTCGACGGTGCTGTATGCGCATCTCGGCGGGCAGCCGGCGATCAATGCGTACCACCGCCTCTGGGACTGATGGTC
Source organism: Microbacterium insulae (assembly GCF_042677065.1). Classification (NCBI taxonomy): domain Bacteria; kingdom Bacillati; phylum Actinomycetota; class Actinomycetes; order Micrococcales; family Microbacteriaceae; genus Microbacterium; species Microbacterium insulae. The sequence goes on from NZ_JBHTII010000001.1 coordinate 123,071, forward strand.
AGCCGTTCAGAGCGAGCATCCGGCCGGCAAGCTCTCCGAGGCCCCCGACGTCGCCGTTGGTCAACTCGACGACGTTGATACCGTCTGTCGCATACAGCCACACGCTGTCGCCGTTGACGGGGTAGGTGACCGCGGCAACGGCCCCCTCGACGGGTACGGGGGTCGCTGTTTCCCGAGTCGCGATCCGGTCCCAGTCCCAGGCCCCACCGGACGCGACCGTTGCTTGGATGATGTAGCTCCGCCCGCCCGGCGCGCTCCCGTCGACGCTGTACCAGGGGCAGGTGAACCCGACGCCTCCTTCGGACAGCAGGATCTCCTCAGGCTGTGTCGATCCCTCCCAGTAGCCATTCACGTACCCCGCACCGATCACATCGCCGATGCTGATCTCCTCTGCGAGGTCTTCGCATTCAAGGGGGGTGAACCAACCGTCTCGGTCGTCCGCGGGCACCCCGTCGAAGGAGTCGCCGATCGTGCTCACGGCCGCGTCCGCTGCAGCTTCGAGCAACGACGACGACGCTTCCTGGGAGCCGTACGTCCGGGACATGACCCAGTACTCTCCCGCCGATCTGGCGACGCGGCATCCCTGAGCGTCGTAGGAGGGATCGCATCGCGCGATGGCGAAGTCCTCGACGAAGGCGGTGGGCACCTGATCCTGGGGAAGAACGACGATTGCGAGCGAATAGGCCTCGCTGCCGTCGGACGAGGCGGCGGCGTTGTGCCACTCGCACTCGATTCCACCGAGAGTGCCCACCGACGTCGCCCGGATATCAGGGTAGGACGGGAGCCCCTGCGCATCGCGGGATTCGGCCTCAGTTCTCCACCCGCCGGGAAACAGGGAGTCGAGTTGCGCGGCGGAGAGCACGCTCGTGCAATCACCGTCGAAGGGAACCTGCGGCTCGCGCGTCGGTGTCGGCGTGGGGGTGGGGCTCGGCGCGCTCACGATCTCTGTCGGCGTCGGCTCACCGACAGCGCCTGACGAACACGCCGTGAGCGCGAGGGTCACGAGCACGATCGCGACACCTGCGGTGCGGGAGGCCTTCATCCGGTCATGGTTTCATGCTTCCGCGGCGAGTACGCGCGGGGCACACAACGATTCGGTCACGCGCATGCATGACGCGGAATGCGCCGCGCCATCTCCTGGCACGAGGGCCGCAACAGGCCGCCCCATCAGGATCCGAGCTGATCGCGCCGCCGCGTGAGATAGGCACGCTCGGCGGGGTTTCCGGCGAGGTCGATCGCACGGTCGTACGCGAGACTCGACTCGTCGCTTCGGCCCACACGTCGCAGTAGGTCGGCGCGCGCGGCGTGGAACGCGTGGTAGCCGCCCACGTGGTCGCCCAGGCGCTCGATCTCGGCGAGCGCCACGTCCGGCCCATCGACCTCGGCGACGGCGATCGCACGATTCAGGCGCACGATCGGCGACGGATCGATCCTCATCAGTCGGTCGTAGAGCGACACGATCTGCGACCAGTCGGTGTCCCGTGCGGCGGGGGCGTCCGTATGAACCGCGTTGATCGCCGCCAGCAGCTGATACTGTCCCGGCTGCCCGGACCCGGCGGCGACCGCCTCGATCCGCTCGCGGACGAGGGCGTGACCCTCGCCGATCTGCGATCGATCCCAGGCGCCGCGGTCCTGCTCGTCCAGGGTGACCAGCTCGCCCGAGCGCGAGACGCGGGCCGTACGCCGGGCGTCCGTGAGCAGCATCAGGGCCAGCAGTCCTGTCACTTCGCCCTCGTCGGGAAGAAGCATGCGGAGCATGCGGCCGAGGCGGATCGCCTCGCCGGTGAGGTCTGCGCGCACCGGGTCGTCTCCCGCCGTGGCCAGGTAGCCCTCGTTGAAGATGAGGTACACCACGGCGAGCACACCCGCGAGGCGCTCCTGGACGTCCGCCGCCGTCGGCATCCGGTAGGGCATCCCCTCGGCCCCGACCTTCGCCTTCGCCCGGGTGATTCGACGGGCCATGGTGGCCTCCGGCACGAGAAACGCACGGGCGATCTCGGCGACGGTGAGTCCGCCGATCAAGCGGAGAGTGAGCGCGACGCGTGCCTGGATGGGCAGGGAGGGATGGCAGCAGATGAACACCAGTCGCAGACGGTCGTCCTCGACCGGCCCGATCGGCTCGGGGGGACTGTCGTCGAGCAGCATGTGTGCCGCCTCGTGCTTGTCGTCGCGTCGGGACTCGCGTCGGAGGCGATCGATCGCCCTGCGCGTCGCGGTCGTCGTGAGCCACGCGCCGGGATTGGGCGGCACCCCGTCACGCTGCCACCGCTCGAGAGCGACCACGTACGCCTCGGCGGCGGAGTCCTCGGCGATGTCGAGGTCGCCGAAGCGCCGGGCGAGGCCCGCCACCACCCGCGCCCACTCTTCGCGGTGGGCGCGGGCGAGGGCTTGTTCGACGCTCGCGTCGGTCACGGATTCCGCGGGGCGACGGATGCCTCGGGATACCGTTCGATGATCTCCTCGATGTGCTCGGGGAACCGGTGCACCTCTTGCGGCCAGTCGAGCGCGACCGCCAGTCGACCCGCCCAGTAGCGGGCGGCCTCGTCGTCGGCGACCTCGACGACGGTGAAGCCGCCCAGGTGCTCCTTCGATTCGACGAACGGCCCGTCGGTGAAGACCGGCTCGCCGTCTCGGCTCACGACGCTGAACACCGCGGTCGAAGCGTCGATCCCGCCGTCCGCGTAGAGGAAGACGCCTGCCTCCCTCATGTCGTCGAGCACCGCCTGCGACGCCGCGCCCTTGCTGCGCAGCTCGTCGGGGGTGTGCACGGGAACCCATTCGTCGTTGAACGCGATCAGGTACTTGGGCATTTGCGTCTCCTCTCATCGGGACGAGGTCCGGGTCGCGGAGCCTCGGGGCGGCGACCCACATCGGGCCGCACACCACATCCACGAACGGCGACGCCCGGATACGACACTAGACCGGAGAAAACTCCGGGGACACCGCTCGCGCACGGCGAGACCGAGTGCGGCGAACGGGACTCGTGCAGGAGCGGTGGATCAGCTGGTGACGACCTGGGCGGTGCCGACGGGGGCGCTCGGGCCCATCTCGTCGGCGATGCGGTTGGCCTCTTCGATGAGGGTGGCGACGATGTCGGCCTCGGGAACGGTCTTGATGACCTGCCCCTTGACGAAGATCTGCCCCTTGCCGTTGCCCGATGCGACGCCCAGGTCGGCCTCGCGCGCCTCTCCCGGACCGTTCACGACGCAGCCCATGACAGCCACGCGCAGCGGGACGGTCATGTCCTTGAGCCCCTCGGTCACGTTGTCGGCGAGCGAGTACACGTCGACCTGTGCGCGTCCGCACGACGGGCACGAGACGATCTCCAGCTTGCGCTCGCGCAGGTTGAGCGACTGGAGGATCTGGTGGCCGACCTTGACCTCTTCGGCGGGGGGCGCGGACAGGGAGACGCGGATCGTGTCGCCGATTCCCTCGCCGAGCAGGATGCCGAAGGCGGTCGCGCTCTTGATCGTGCCCTGGAACGCCGGCCCGGCCTCGGTCACGCCGAGGTGCAGGGGCCAGTCGCCGCGCTCTGCGAGGAGCCGGTAGGCCTGAACCATGACGACGGGGTCGTTGTGCTTGACCGAGATCTTGAAGTCGTGGAAGTCGTGCTCCTCGAACAGCGACGCCTCCCACACGGCGCTCTCGCAGAGAGCCTCGGGGGTGGCCTTGCCGTACTTCTCGAGGAGGCGCTTGTCGAGCGAGCCGGCGTTGACGCCGATGCGGAGCGAGACGCCCGCCGCTTTGGCCGCGGCGGCGATCTCGCCGACCTTGTCGTCGAACTGACGGATGTTGCCCGGGTTCACGCGCACGGCCGCGCAGCCGGCGTCGATCGCCTGGAAGACGTACTTCGGCTGGAAGTGGATGTCGGCGATCACGGGGATCTGGCTCTTCTTGGCGATGATGTGGAGCACGTCGGCGTCGTCCTGCGACGGCACCGCGACCCGCACGATCTCGCAGCCGGAGGCGGTCAGCTCGGCGATCTGCTGCAGCGTGGCGTTGATGTTCGTCGTGGGCGTCGTCGTCATCGACTGCACGCTGATCGGGGCGTCACCGCCCACGAGCACCTTGCCGACCTTGATCTGGCGCGTCTTGCGGCGAGGGGCGAGCGTTGTGGGGACCTTGGGCATCCCGATGTTCACAGCTGGCACCCCTCCAGCCTACGCGCAGCGAGTGAGGCCCGGCCGCTTGCGGACGGGGCCGAGCGAGCAAGCGTGACGCTCGGGCGGTGTATCTTCGCCGCCATGACGGTGAACCATCTCTACGCGCGCATGACCGGGCGCAATCCCAATGAGACCCACCGCTCGGCGACGCCGCTGGAGCTGCTCTTCGACCTCGTCTTCGTGGTGGCCTTCAGCCAGGTCGGCACGCAGATGGCGCACTATCTCGAGCTCGGCCACACCGGCACGGCGATGCTCGGGTGGTGGTTCGCGACGTTCGCGACCGCGTGGGCGTGGATCAACTACTCCTGGCTGGCGTCGGCGTACGACACCGACGACGTCTACTTCCGCCTCGCGACGATGGTCGTGATGATCGGCGTGCTGATCGTCGCCCTCGGCGTTCCGTCGGTGTTCCACTCGATCGACGAGGGGCGGACGCTCGACAACGGCGTGATGGTGGCGGGGTACGTGATCATGCGCGTGGCGACGATCGCCCTGTGGCTGCGCGTCGCGCGCGAGGACCCCGAGCGACGTCGGACGGCGCTCGCCTACGCCGGCAACATCGCGATCGCCCAGGTGGGGTGGGTCGCGCTCATCTTCCTGAGCCTCCCGATCGGCACGACCCTGGTGTTCACGACGCTGCTGGTGCTGTTGGAGCTGGCCGGGCCGCTCTTCGCGGAGCTGCGGTTCGGGCGCACGCCGTGGCATCCGCACCACATCGCCGAGCGCTACGGGCTCCTGCTGATCATCACGCTGGGAGAGGTGATCCTGGGGACGATCCTGGCGATCTCGGCCGTCGTGGAGGAGCAGGGCTGGACGCTCGAGGCGGCGTTCGTCGCCTTCGGCGGTGTGGCCCTCACGTTCGGCATGTGGTGGATGTACTTCGCAATCCCGTGGGGGGCGGTGCTGAAGGCCCATCCGGGACGCGCGTGGGGTTGGGGGTACCTTCAGATCCTGATGTTCGGATCGGTCGTCGCCGTGGGAGCCGGGCTCCACGTCGCGGCGTACGTGATCTCTCATGAGGCGCATGTCGACGCCGTGTTCGCGGCGATGACGATCGCGGTGCCGGTGCTCGCCTTCGAGACGATGCTGTTCGTCCTGTACGCGCTGCTCGTGATGGAGGTGGACCTCTTCCATCTCTGGCTCTTCCTCGGGGTGATCGCCGTGCTCGCGATCGGGGTCGGCGCCGTGGCGCTGGGCGCGTCGCTCGGGGTCGGCATCCTGCTCATCGCCTGCTCCCCCGTCGTCGTGGTGGTGGGCTACGAGACGGTCGGCTGGCGGCACGGTCAGGAGATGCTCGCGCGCGCGACGGCTCCCCGCTGAGCGGGAGGATGCCGCGGCGGGCCGTGTGGTAGGTTCGGCGCATGTCCGCGCACCCGACCTGGTGGCTCACCGTCTAGGCGGTGGGTTCGCGCGACCACAGACCGCCTCCGGGCGGTCTTCTTTTTCGTAGGGTTGACCGCCCCCACGACGAAAGACCGATCATGACCGGGCCCGCCCACTCCTCCGTCCGAGATCTGGCCGCGCGCGGCATCCCCTTCGCCCTGCTCGCTCGCGACGCGGCGACCGTCGAGATCCTCACCGGCGACGTCGTGGATGTCGACCTGCTCGCCGACATCCCGCTCGCCGACGCGAGCGGATCGCTCCGCGAGGTACTGGCTCTGGTGCCGTTCCGGCAGGTGCGCGAGCGCGGATTCGAGTGTCACGACGACGGCGCGCCGTTGCGGTGCCTCGTGGTCTCGGAGCACACGAGCGTGCCCCGCGAGGTGGTGCTCGCCGAGTTGCCGAGTGAGCCGATCCCGCTGACGGACGCCGGGTTCGACATCGACGACGAGACCTACGCCGACATCGTGCGCACCGTCATCGCGGACGAGATCGGGCGCGGCGAGGGCGCGAACTTCGTGATCCGGCGCGATTTCACCGCGGGCGTGGACGCGGATGCCGCGACCGCCGCACTGACGTGGTTCCGCGCGCTACTGCAGTACGAGCGTGGCGCGTACTGGACGTTCGCGATCGTCACGCCGGGTCATGTCGCGGTTGGCGCGAGCCCGGAGGCGCACGTGAGCGCTCAGGGCGGCGTCGTCACGATGAACCCGATCTCGGGCACGTTCCGTCACCCCGCCGGGGGTGCCACGGCCGAGGCCCTGACGGAGTTCCTCGAGTCCACCAAGGAGACCGAGGAGCTCTTCATGGTGGTCGACGAGGAGCTCAAGATGATGAGCGCGGTGTGCTCCGACGGCGGTCGGATCACCGGCCCGCATCTGAAGGAGATGTCGCGGCTGACCCACACGGAGTACGTGCTGCGGGGCCGCAGCCGTCTGGATCCGCGCGACATCCTCCGCGAGACGATGTTCGCGCCGACGGTCACCGGTTCGCCGATGCAGAACGCGTGCACCGTGATCACGCGGCACGAGCGGACGCCGCGCGGCTACTACTCCGGCGTCGCGGCCCTGTTCACTCCGCGTGCGGACGCGGCGCCCGGAGAACAGACGCACGATCTGGACGCACCGATCCTGATTCGCACGGCGTACCTCGAGGGCGGGCGCCTGCGGGTACCCGTCGGAGCGACCTTGGTCCGGCATTCGGACCCCTATGGCGAGGTCGGCGAGACGCACGGCAAGGCCGCGGGCGTCCTCGGGGCGATCGGCGCGATCGCGCGCGACATCGCGGCGGAGCAGCTCGAGGCGATCGATGAGGATGCCCCGGCCCCCGAACCGCGACGGCTGGCCGACGATCCGGCCATCGCCACGCTGCTCGCGTCGCGCAACGCGCGCCTGGCGTCGTTCTGGCTCGAGCCCCAGGGCGGTGAGGACGGGCCCTTCGCGGGTCGGAGCGCCGTCGTCGTCGACGCCGAGGACCGGTTCACCACGATGCTCGCCCACCAGCTGCGTCATCTCGGTCTGGACGTGCGCATCGTGCCCTGGAGCGCCGTCACCGACGAGGAGATCGACACCGCGGAGCTGGTGGTATCGGGTCCGGGCCCGGGCGACCCGCGGGATGCTGCGAGCCCACGGATGGCGCGGATGCGCGAGGTCGTTGCCCGCCGCCGCGCGACGGGGATGCCGCTGCTCGCCGTATGCCTGAGCCACCAGATCCTCGCCGACTCGCTCGGGATCTCGCTCGCGCCGCTGGCGTCGCCGCACCAGGGGCTGCAGAAGCGCGTCGACGTGTTCGGCGAACCCGCATCCATCGGCTTCTACAACACCTTCACCGCGCGCGTCCCCGCCGGGACGGAGACGGTCGGCGCCGCGGATGTCGCGGCCGATCCGGCGACCGGCGACGTCTACGCAATGCGCGGCGCGGGGTTCGCGTCGATCCAGGGTCATCTCGAGTCGATCCTGTCGCGCGACGGCATGGTCACCCTCGAGCGGCTGGTCTCCCATGCCCTCGATCCGGTCGAGGCGTGAGCGCTTCCTCGGTGCGGGACGCGGCGCGTGTGGCCGTGACCGGGGGCCGCCGGCCGTCAGCTGCTCGGCGCTCGGCCGCTCGGCCGCCGACGTTGTCCGTATTGCTCAAGTGAGTTCTCGCTCACAGAAGACCATGTGACTTCTCGCTCACACAGTCGGCTACCGGGATTCGCTGGAACGGTGCGCGACCTGAGTTCGCACCCGCGTCTGTGAGCGTGAATTCACTCACATACCGAAAACGGATACCTGTGCAGCCCCGCACAGGAACGAAGGGCGAATCCGCTCAGCGCCCCGCGCGCTCCGCCAGCAGGCGACGCTCCGCCTCATTCGCGGTCAGCTCGAGCGCGAGAAGATCCTCGGCGAGCGCGTCCGGCTCGCGGCCGAGCTCGCGAAGCAGCGACGCGCGCACGGCATGCCAGAGATGCGCGCGTCCGGCGAGTCCCTCGATGGCGTCGACCTGCTCGAGTGCGACGGCCGGCCCCTCCACCCGTGCGAGCGCGACGGCGCGATTCAGTCTCACCACGGGCGACCGGTCGTACGCCAGCAGCATGTCGTACAGGGTCAGCACCTGGAGCCAGTCGGTGTTCGCAGCATCCGGCGCATCCGCGTGGCAGGCCGCGATCGCGGCGTGCAGCTGCCACCGACCCGGACGACGCAGACGAGCAGCGCTCTCCAGCACCGCGCGGGCCTCGGCGAGGAGCGCGGCATCCCACCGGGAGCGGTCCTGGTCGGGCAGAAGGACGAGCTCGCCGTCGACCGCGCGCGCCGACTCACGCGCGCGATGGAACGCCAGCAGCGAGAGCAGTCCGAGCGCCTCGGCCTCCCGTGGCAGGGCCGCCGCGATCACCCGCGCGAGCCACAGCGCGTCGTCCGCGAGATCGCGATCGGCGGACGCGTCGCCCCCGGCGACGAAGTGCGCCTCGGTGTACATGACGGACACGATCGTGAGGACGATGTCGAGGCGCTCGGCGCGCTCGGCGCCCTCGGGGATCCGCAGCGGAATCCCGGCATCCCCGATCTTGCGCTTGGCCCGCACGATGCGCTGGCCGACGGCCGACTCCGCGCTGAACGTCGCGCGCGCGATCTGCGCCGTCGTCAGCCCGCACACCGCGCGGAGGGTCAGCGCCAGTTGCGCATCCGGCGACAGCGCAGGATGGCAGCAGCCGAACAGCAGCGGCAGGCGCTCATCGACATCCGCGTGCGCCGCTTCCATCGGCGGCGACGGCACCGCCCGCTCCGCCAGCACGGGCAGCCGCTCGCGGAGCCCCTTGTCGCGCCGGAGCAGGTCGAGTGCGTTGTGCCGCGCAGCCTGCAGCAGCCACGCGCCCGGTTTGGGAGGGATGCCGCGGCCCCGCCACGCGCGCAGCGCTTCCTCGACGGCCTCGGCGACCGCCTCCTCCGCGAGGTCGAGGCTCCCGAAGGATCGGGTCAGCGTTGCCACGAGCATGCCCGACTCCTCGCGCACGGTTCGCGCGAGGAGCCGGTCGGATGCCGCGGCATCCGTCGTCATTCGAACTGGCTGTAGTCGGTCACCATGGGTCGGACCTCCACAGATGTCCCCGGCAGCTCGAGCATCGGCCACGTGCGCGCGAGGGCGAGCGCCGCATCGAGGTCGGCGACGTCGATGACCGAGAAGCCTCCCACCGCCTCGCGCGCCTCGGTGAAAGGACCGTCCACGACGACGGGTCCCTCCGCTCCGTGGCGGACCGTCGTGGCGGTGTCGACGGGCTGGAGCTCGGCACCGCCGTCGGCCATGTGAGCCTCGTGCTCCTGGAACCACTCGTAGACACGGGCATAGACCTGCTGTACGCGCTCGGGCGGCACGGCCGCGTCGAGTTCGGGGGTGCTGGTGAACATGATGACGTACTTCACGGTCGTGGTCCTTTCGTCAGGGGAACCGTTTCATCCCCTCAGCGAACGGGCAAGACCGATTTCGACATCCCCGCCGAAATCACCGTCCGAACAGCGACACCGGGTTGACGATGTCGGTGAGGATCAGCACGGCGCCCATGACGATGAGGGCGACCACGACCACGAAGGTCACCGGAACGAGCTTCGTGGCGTCCACCGGCTCGGGCGGCGGCCGGTTCGTCAGCCGCGCCCACGCGCGTTTGAGGCCGTCCCACAGCGCGACGGCGACGTGTCCGCCGTCGAGCGGGAGCAGAGGGATGAGGTTGAAGACGAAGAGGGCGATGTTCAGCGACGCCAGCAGGGAGACGAAACCCGCCACGCGGTTGACCACGGGCGCCTCCGCCGCGGCCACCTCGCCAGCGATGACCCCCGCGCCGACGATGCTGAGCGGACCGTTCGGATCGCGGTCCTCGCCCGTGATCAGAGTGGAGCCCGCCTCCCACACCTTGACCGGCATCTGCCAGATGATGCCCGCCACTGCGCCGACGTTCTCGACCGCGGCCTGCGGACCCGCCCAGATCGGCTGCTGGACGAGGGCGTACTGCGGAGTGATGCCGATGAATCCCACCTCGGCCGTGACCGGATCGCCTTCGGCGTCGAGCACCGGCTGACCGCGGTCGTCGTAGACCGGGCGCTCGGCCAGCGCCGGGGTGAGCGCGAGCGTCACGTCCTCGCCGCCCCGCTGCACCACCACGGTGAGCGTCTGCTCCGGCGAGGCCCGGATGATCTCCGTGGCCTCGTCGTAGGTCGAGACCGGCGTCCCGTCGATCGAGACGATCGTGTCACCCGGCCGCATGCCCGCGGCCGCCGCGGGAGCGGTCGGATCGGTCGCCGCGCACTCGGCGGCCGTCGCATCCGCGGGCTGCACGCACTCCGACACCGTCGCGATCGTGCGAGTGGGCGTCTGCACGCCGATCACGGTGAAGAGCACCGCGAACAGCACGATCGCGAACAGCAGGTTCATCACCGGCCCGCCGAGCATGATCACCACGCGACGCCACACCGGCAGCTTGTAGAAGACCCGGTCGTCGTCGGCGACGAGGGTCTCGTCGTTGGCGGCGCGCGCGTCCTGCACCATCGTCGCGAAGAACCCGCCGCCGGCGCGTCCCCCGCGCTGGCCGGCAGCCGCGGCTGCCCGCTCCGTGGGCGAGGGCGGATACATCCCCGCCATCGAGATGTAGCCGCCGATCGGGAACGCCTTCACGCCGTACTCGGTCTCGCCCCTGCGACGTGACCACAGGGTGGGGCCGAATCCGATCATGTACTGCCCGACCCGCACGCCGAACGCCTTCGCCGGCCACAGGTGCCCGAGCTCGTGGAGCGCGATCGACACGGCGAGCCCGACGAAGAGCAGGGCGAACCCGATGACGAACGCGAGAGCTTCCACACCCTCACGGTACCCGCGCCGGCTTTGAGTTGGCTCCGACCCCGCGAACGGCCCCGTAGGATTTTCGCAGGAGGATCCCGTGACCCCACGCCACGTTCGCACCCTGCGCGGTGCCGCGGCAGCCTGGGTCGCCACGGTCGTCGCAGCCACGTCGCACACCCTCGCGGGTGGCGGCGCGCCTGCTCCGCTCCTCGTCCTCGTCGTCGGCGTCCTCGCCTGGCCCATCGGCATCGCGCTCGTCGGGCGGCGCCTGACCGCGTGGCAGCTCGCAATCGCGGTCACCGCAGCTCAGGTGCTCTTCCACGTCGCCTTCGCCGTCACGGCCGGAGCCGATCCGTCCGCCGCGACCGGGCACCTCCACCACCTTTCGCTGGGCGGCTCAGCCGAGGCCGGCGCGGTCCTCCCCGACACGCCGATGCTCCTCGCCCACGCCCTCGCCGCGGCGGTGACGGTCCTCGGGCTCTACGGCGGCGAACGGATGCTGCGCGCCCTGGGCCGCGGCATCCGCTCACTGCTGTCGCGCGCCGACGTCGCGCCTCGCGCGTTCCCCACCGCGCTCCCCGCGCCCTCGTTCGCTCCCTCCCGCCGGGCGCCTCGCGGCGTCGTCCTGTCGGATCTCTCGCGGCGCGGACCCCCGCTGCTCGTCGACGCGGTCGCCTGACCGCGGCATCCTCCGGCGCGCGCAACCGTTGCGCGTGCCGCTGATCCGTGCACTTCCTCGACGAAAGAGACACCATGACCACCCGCACTCCCCTGCGCCGTTCGCTCGTGATCGGCTCCATCGCCGGCCTCGCACTGGCGGTCGGCGCTCCGCTCGCCGCTTCGGCGCACGTCCACGTCAACCCCGGCACCGCGTCGGCGGGCGCGACGTCGACTCTGACGTTCGACTTCTCCCACGGCTGCGACGGCTCCCCCACGACCGCGCTCGTGATCGACATCCCCGAGGGCGTGGGCAACGCCACTCCCGTTGTCCAGGGCGGCTGGACGATCACGCGCGAGGTCGGTGACGACGGCGTGCCCACGCAGGTCACGTTCACCGCCGACACCCCCGTCGAGGACGGTCTGAAGGCGGCCGTCTCGCTCGACGCGCTCTTCGACGAGTCCGCGGCGGACACCTCGATCCCGTTCCCGGTCACCCAGCTCTGCGTCGACGGTGAGACGGCCTGGACCCAGGTCGCCGAGGAGGGACAGGACCCGCACGACCTCGAGTCGCCCGCGCCCGTCGTCGAGGTGGGTGCCGTCGCTGCCGAGGGCGACGGACACGGCGATGCCGCCGGCGCCGGCGACGACCACGCCTCGCACGACGAGTCCGCGACCGACGCCGAGGCGGCCTCCGCGTCGAGCGACGGCGGCGACCCGCTGGCGCGCTGGCTCGCGGCGGGCGGGCTCGTCGCGGGCCTCGCGGCGCTTGCGGTCGTCCTGGTGCGCGGCCGCTCGCGCAAGAGCTGATGACGAAGGGGGATGCCGCGCCCCGGCATCCCCCTTCCGTCCGAGCGGGCGGCGTCCGCGCCGGATGAGAGGATGGATCCGCCATGCCGACCGATGCACCCTCGAACCTGCCGCCCGTCCTGCGACCGGACGCCCCACCCGCCCACGCCCTCGCAGACCTCGCCGATCGGTTCGCCGTCGACGTGCACGGAGACCTCGCCGGTGTGACCCTGACCGGCATCACTCTCGCGACGGCGGACCTGCGCCCCGGGGACGTGTTCGTCGCCGTCAAGGGCGTCAACCGCCACGGCGCCGAGTTCGCGGCGGACGCAGCCGCCCGCGGCGCCGTGGCCGTGGTCACCGATCGCGAGGGCGCCGAACTTGCCACGGCGAGCGGGCTCCCGGTCGTCCTCGTCGACGACCCGCGAGGGCTCCTGGGCGACCTCTCCGCATGGGTCTACCGCACCGGGCGCGACGATGACCTCCCGCTGCTCCTGGGTACCACCGGCACGAACGGCAAGACGAGCGTGTCGCACCTGCTCGAGGGCATCCTCGGTCAGCTCGGCGCTGTCACCGGCCTGTCGTCGACCGCCGAGCGCCACATCGCCGGTCAGGTGATCGTGTCGCGCCTCACGACCCCCGAGGCCTACGAGATGCACGCGCTGCTCGCCCTCATGCGGGAGCGGGGGGTCGAGGCGGTTGCCGTCGAGGTCAGCGCGCAGGCGCTGAGCCGCCGCCGAGTGGACGGCATCGTGTTCGACGTCGCGGGCTTCACCAACCTCACCCACGACCACCTCGACGACTACGCCGACATGCGGGAGTACTTCGAAGCGAAGCTGCCCCTCTTCCTTCCGGACCGCTCGCGCCGTGCGGTCGTCTGCGTCGACTCCGAGCAAGGCGCCGAAGTCGTCGCGCGCAGCCAAGTGCCCACGGTCACCGTCGGCACGCCGGTCCTGGCGTCGGATCCGGATGCCGCGGCACAGGCCGACTGGACCGTCGAGATCCTCGACGAGCGACAGGTCGGCACCGAGTTCCGGCTCACCGCCCGCGACGGCCGCACCCTCACGACCCTCGTCCCTGTCATCGGCCGCCACATGGCCGCGAACGCCGGCCTCGCGATCGTCATGATCCTCGAGGCGGGCTACGCGTGGGAGCGGCTCGTCGCGGCGCTCGACGGCGGCCGCATCGACGCCTATCTCCCCGGGCGCACCGAACTCGTCTCCGGCGAGTCCGGTCCGGCCGTGTACGTGGACTTCGGCCACTCCCCGGACGCCTTCGAGAAGACGCTCGCGGCGGTGCGTCGTGTCACGCCCGGGCGCGTCGTCATGCTGTTCGGCGCCGACGGCGACCGCGATGCGACGAAGCGCCTCGACATGGGCCGCACCGCGGTGGACGGCAGCGACATCCTCGTCATCACCGACCACCACCCGCGTCACGAGAACCCCGACGCGATCCGTGCGACGCTCCTCGAGGGCGCGCGGCGGGCCCGGCCCGACGCCGAGATCCTCGAGTTCTCTCCGCCCGAGCGCGCGATCATCGAGGCCGTCGCGCTGGTCGGCGAGGGCGACGCGATCCTGTGGGCGGGGCCCGGGCACCAGGACTATCGCGACATCCGTGGTGTGCGCACACCGTACTCCGCGCGTGAACTGTCGCGCCGTGCGCTGCGGGCCGCGGGCTGGCCCGTCCCCGAGCCGCACTGGCCGGTGCCGTACCCCGACGACACCACCCCGGACTCCGACCCGCTGAGGCCCGCCTTCCCCGACGCGTAGCTTCGGAGGCCCGGACTCAGGCCGCGGCGATCTCCTTCTCCGCGGCCGTACGCGCCCAGCGCTCGGCCTCGGCGAGGGTCTCGCGCGTGAGCGCGCCGGGCGCCTCGTGACGGTCCACGACGCGTTGGACCGTGTCGAGGATGCCGAGGAATCCCAGCCGCCCCTCGTGGAACGCGTCGACGGCCTCCTCGTTCGCGGCGTTGAAGACCGCCGGGAACGTTCCGCCCGCCCGGCCGACGCTCTTGGCGAGCTTCACCGCCGGAAAAGCCTCCTCGTCGAGGGGCTCGAAGGTCCAGGATGCCGCGACCGTCCAGTCCAGCGGACGCCCGACGCCGGCGATCCGGTGCGGCCAGTCGAGCCCGAGGGAGATGGGCAGTCGCATGTCGGGTGGGGACGCCTGCGCGATGGTCGAGCCGTCGCTGAACTCCACCATCGAGTGGACGATCGACTGCGGGTGGACGACGACGTCGATCTCGCCGTACGGGACCCCGAACAGCAGGTGCGCCTCGATCACCTCGAGCCCCTTGTTGACGAGCGTCGCCGAGTTCGTCGTCACGACGCGACCCATGTCCCAGGTCGGATGCGCGAGGGCCTCGGCGGGCGTCACGGCTTCGAGGTCGGCCCTGCTGCGTCCGCGGAACGGGCCTCCCGACGCGGTGAGCACGAGCCGTCGGACCTCCGCGCGATCCCCCGACCGGAGGGCCTGTGCGATCGCGGAGTGCTCCGAATCGACGGGGACGATCTGCCCGGGGCGCGCGAGCGCAGTGACGAGGTCGCCGCCCACGATCAGGGACTCCTTGTTCGCCAGCGCAAGGGTGCGTCCGGTCTCGAGAGCGGCCAGGGTGGGGCCGAGGCCGACGGAGCCCGTGATGCCGTTGAGCACCACGTCGGCCTCGACGTCGCGGACGAGCTGCTCGGCCTCGACCGCGCCGAGCGCGATGTGCTCGACGCCGAACTCGGCGGCCTGCGCCTCGACGGCCTCACGGCGGGAGCCCGCGGAGAGCCCCACGATCTCGAACCGCCCGGGGTTGGCCCGGATGACGTCGAGCGCCTGCGTTCCGATGGAGCCGGTGGAGCCGAGGACGAGGACGCGTCGCATCGCGCCAGCCTATCGGCGCGGCCGGCTACTGCTCGGTGACCTCGATGATCTCGAGCGCGAAGACGAGGGTCTCGCCGGCGAGCTCGTTGTCACTGGACCCCGCTTCGCCGTAGCCGCACGCGGGCGACATCGACACGAGGATCTTCGAGCCGACCGTCTGACCCTCGAGCGCGCGCTTGAACCCGGCGACGACGCCGGTCGTCTGGAAGGTCGCGGGCTCGCCGCGCTCGTAGCTCGAGTCGAAGGTCGACCCGTCGCTCCACTTCACGCCGGTGTAGTTCACGGTGACCGTGTCGCCCTCCTGCACGGTGGCGCCGTCGCCCTCCTCCAGCACCTCGAGCTGCACGCCGTCGGGAGCCTCGCCGTCGGGGATCGTGATCGTCGGAACACCGTCGGCGTCGTACTCCACCGTCGGGAAGACGTCGCCCGGCTCGGTCGCAGCGCACCACTCGGCGGCGGGCGTCACCCCCAGGACGTCGAGCACGTACACCAGGGCGCCGCCCTGCTGGCTCTCGGGCGTCGTGACGACGATGCGGGAACCCTCGGTCGCGCATCCGAAGTAGGCGTCGGGGCCGGAGCCGATCGTGATCGGCGTGGGCGGGATCGGGGTCTCCTCGTCGTACCCGCCCGCCTGCAGCTCCTCCCCGCTCGCGGCGTCGTAGACCGCGAGCGCGTAGGTCACGTAGTCGCCGTTCGCGATCTGCGTGCCGTCGCCTTCGATCACCACGGCGCGCTCCGCGCTCGTGAGCTCGAGGGGGGCGTCGAAGTCGACCGTCGGTGCCTCGCCGACCTCGCCCGAGACGTTCACCGACGCCGCGACATCGCCGTCCGGCACCGCGACGGCGCACAGGTCGTCGGCGGCGCCCGCCTCGGTCGGTGTCGGGGTCGACTGCGGGGCCGAACCCGCGCAGCCCGCGAGGAGCACGGCCGACAGGGCGGCGACGGACAGGGCGGCGAGCGGGCGGATGCGCACGATGAGACCTCGAGTCGATGTCAGGGAACGCTCCATCATTCCGCATCTTTCCTCCGTCCCGCCTGGGAACAGGCCATGCCCGTGCCGGAATGGAAACGGGAGTACCCTCGACGGGTGACTTCCGACCTGGTGCCAGAAGCGGACGACCCGACCGCCGACGAAGCGCCCGAGCAGCCCGTGACGCGCATGGGTGCGACGTATTTCCTCGGTCGCTTCGTCCTGACCCCGCTCGCCCGACTCGTCTACAGGCCCCGCATCGAGGGGCGCGACAACGTGCCGAAGGCGGGCCCGGTGATCTTCGCGAGCAACCACATGTCGTTCATCGACTCCATCGCGATCCCCGTGGCCGCGCCTCGCCCGGTGCATTTCCTCGCGAAGGCGAGCTACTTCGACGGCACCGGATTCACGGGCTGGGCGTCGCGGGAGTTCTTCACCGCGATCGGTGCGATCCCCGTCAAGCGCGGGGCGGGGCAGGCGGCGCTCGACGCCCTCGACCAGCAGCGGATGCTCCTCGAACAGGGCAGCGCCGTGGCGCTCTATCCCGAGGGCACGCGCTCTCTCGACGGCCGCCTCTACAAGGGGCGCACCGGAGTCGCGTTCCTCGCGCTTCAGACCGGGGCTCCCGTCGTGCCGGTGGGGCTCATCGGCACCGACAAGGTGATGCCCGTCGGCGCCAAGCGCCCCTCGCTCAAGCACCGGGTCACCGTCAAGTTCGGCGAGCCGCTCGACCTCGGTCACCACGGACCCGCGGCGTCGGGTCGCGCCCGTCGGCTCGCCACCGACGACATCATGGCCGCCATCCACGCCCTGTCCGGCCAGGAGCTCGCGAACGCCTATAACGAGGTGCCCGCGCAGACGCCGATCGAGCGCATCAAGCAGGTGCTGCCGCACGAGCGCCGCTGAGCGCGGTCACTCCCCGGCGACCAGGATCGTCGGCTCGTGGCGCACCGGGAAGTTCACGGAGTTGGCGATGAAGCACCACTCGTTCGCCTGGGCGTGCGCGGCGGCCGCGGCATCCGTCATCGACGCGTCCGCCACCGTCACACGCGGGCGCAGCACGACCTCGCGGAATGCGCCTCCGCCGCGTCCGTCCTCGACCATGAGGCCGGTGGCGTCGTCCTCGTAGCCGACGACGACGACACCCGCCTGCACGCACGCGTGGAGATAGGACAGCAGGTGGCACTCGCTCAGCGAGGCCAGGAGCAGGTCCTCGGGGTTCCACCGCGACGGGTCGCCCCGGAACGGCTTGTCGGACGACGCGAGGAGGGACGGCTTCCCGGCGATCTCGATCGTCGAGGAGCGGTCGTAGTCCCGATACCCCGACGTGCCGGTGCCGCGGTCACCGGTCCACGTCGTCCGGACGGAGTATCGATGCTCTCCCCACATGTGCACAGTCTGTCATGCGGTGCCGTCGCCGCTCGGCGGTAGGCTGGCCGGGTGCCGCAGACCTTCGCCGCAGCCGACGCCGTCGAGCTGGCCGTCGTCGACCGCAGCGGATTCATCGAGTCACGGCACGCCGGCATCGCGGTGGTCCTCGCACCCGACGGCACCATCGCCGAACGCCTGGGCGACCCGTCGGCGCTGATCCTCCCGCGATCGAGCCTCAAGCCGCTCCAGGCCCTCGCGTTCCTGTCGGCGGGGGCGTCGCTCGAGGGCGAGAGGCTGGCGCTCGCGACCGCGAGCCACTCGGGCACCGACCGCCACGTGGCGGTCGTGCGCGACATCCTCGACGCCGCCGGGCTCGGCGAAGAGGCCCTGGGCTGTCCGCCCGCGTGGCCCGGCGACACCGACACGCGCGACGAACTCGTGCGCGACCGGGCCGAACCGGCCCGCATCCGGATGAACTGCTCCGGCAAGCACGCCGCGATGCTGCTGACATGCGTCGCAAACGGCTGGGATCCTTCCTGCTACCTGTCGCCGGAGCATCCGCTGCAGCTCCACGTCCGCGAGGTGGTCGAGCGACTGCTGGGCGAGAAGACCTCGGCGACGGCCGTCGACGGCTGCGGCGCGCCCGTGTTCGCCACGACGCTCTTCGGGCTCGCCCGCGCGATCCACCGCATCGGCACCGCGTCGACGACGTCGCCGTTCGCGCTGCACCGCAGCGCCGGGACGCTCGTGCAGGCGGTGCGCGACAATCCCTGGACGATCGACGGCCCGGGGCGTCACGACACGATCGCGATCGAGTCGCTCGGGGTGTTCGCGAAGGGCGGCGCCGAGGGCGTGATGGTCATGGTGGCGCCGAACGGCACGACGGTCGCACTGAAGATGCTCGACGGCAGCGGCCGGGCGGCGACGGCCGTCGCGCTGCGCCTGCTCGAGCGCTCCGGCGCACTGGCGCCGGCAGACGTCGCCGCCACGATGCAGAGGCTTCCGCTGTCGATCACCGGCGGCGGACAGGTCGTCGGGGCGATTCGCCCCGCGTTCTAGAGGCGCTCCCACGAGGAGCCCGAGCGCTCCAACGGCGGAGCGGAAAGGATCACACACGATGAGGATCAGCGTCCCCACCGAGGTGAAGAACAACGAGTACCGGGTGGCGCTCACGCCGGCCGGCGTTCACGATCTGGTCGCGGCCGGGCACGAGGTGTTCGTACAGAGCGGCGCCGGCGCCGGATCGTCGATGCCCGACGACGAATACGCGGCCGCCGGAGCGATCCTCCTCGACGACGCGACCGAGGTGTGGGCGCGCGCGGAGCTCCTCCTCAAGGTCAAGGAGCCGATCGCGAGCGAGTACGACAACTTCCGCGACGACCTGGTGATCTTCACGTACCTGCACCTGGCCGCCGATCGGCCGCTGACCGAGCGGCTGATGGCGGACGGCGTCACCGCGATCGCGTACGAGACGGTCCAGGTCGCGGGCGGCGGACTGCCGCTGCTCGCGCCGATGAGCGAGGTGGCCGGCCGTTTGGCTCCGATGGTCGGCGCCAACACCCTGATGCGGTCGGCGGGCGGGCTCGGCCTGCTCATGTCGGGCGTGCCGGGCACCCGCCCCGCGCGCGTCACCGTCATCGGCGGGGGCGTCGCCGGCGCGAACGCCGCGGTCATCGCCGTGGGGATGGGCGCGGACGTCACGGTGTTCGACACCAACGTCCAGCGTCTCCGCTACCTCGACGACCACTTCCAGGGCCGGGTCAAGACCGCCGCCTCGAACCCGTTCGACCTCGACCGCGCGGTGGTGGACTCCGACCTCGTCATCGGGTCGGTGCTGATCCCCGGCGCGAAGGCGCCCAAGCTCGTGACGAACGAGATGGTCTCGCGCATGCGCGCCGGCAGCGTACTCGTCGACATCGCCGTCGACCAGGGCGGATGCTTCGAGGACACCAAGCCCACGACCCACGCCGATCCGACGTTCGCGGTGCACCAGAGCGTGTTCTACTGCGTCGCGAACATGCCCGGTGCGGTGCCGAACACCTCGACGTCCGCGCTGACGAACGCCACCCTCCCGTACGTCCGGCAGATCGCCCGGCGCGGGTGGAAGGACGCCCTGCGCGCCGACGCCGCTCTCGCGGGCGGCCTCAACGTCGTCGGCGGCGCCGTCGTCAACCCCGGCGTGGCGACGGCCCACGGGCTGGAACTGGCGCCGCTCGAGGCCGCGCTGGTCTGACGCACGCTGAAAGGGAGGGGACGGATGTCGCGGCATCCGTCCCCTCCCTTGTTCGCACCCCGGCCGCGGGCGCGAGCCGGCGTCAGGTGAGGCCGCGGTCGATCGAGCGGCCGTAGTTGGTCGGGTCGTCGGGGACGAGCACCGGCGTCTCGCGGTTGAGGCTCTCGCCTCGGAAGAAGGGTTTGGCCCGCGGGAACAGGTACCACAGCACCATGAGCACGACGCCGAAGGCGAGGGCGCCGATGCCGAGCAGGAAGGTGCTGCCCACGGGCCCGACGCCGCCGCTGTAGCCGTAGTCGGGGTTGTACATGTCGATAGCCGACTGGATGAACGCGTAGGTCAGCATGAGCGCCCCGAGGAGGGGGAAGAGGAACTTGTAGAAGAAGTTCCTCGTCGAGGTGAAGAGCTCCCGCCGGTAGTACCAGACGCACGCGTAGCCGGTGATGCCGTAATAGAAGGCGATCGCGAGGCCCAGCGAGAGGATCGAGTCCTGCAGGATGTTGTCGCTGATGAGCGTCATGCCGACGTAGTAGACGATGGCGACAGCGCCCATCACGAGCGTCGAGAAGGACGGCGTCTTGTAGCGAGGGTGCACGGTCGCGAAGCGCCGCGGCAGCGCCTTGTAGGCAGCCATCGCGAGGGTCCCGCGGGCGGTCGGAAGGATCGTGGTCTGCGTGGACGAGATCGCCGAGATCATGACGGCGACGACGAGCACCCAGCCGAGCGGTCCGAGCAGGCCGTCCTTGATCGCGAGGAAGAAGTCGTCGGCGTTGGCCTCGTTGCCGAGCCCGGTACCGCTCTCGCCGAGGCCGGCGTACATCATCGCCGCGACCGTGACGCCGACGTAGGTGACGAGGAGGATGACGGTCGTGAGCAGCGCAGCGCGACCGGGGATGCGCTTCGGATCCTTCGTCTCCTCGTTGAGGGCGAGGCAGGTGTCCCAGCCCCAGTAGATGAACAGCGCGAGCAGGATCGCTTCGATGAAGCCCGACCACTCGCTGAACGCGAAGGGGTTGAACCAGGCCCAGTCGAACGGCGTCGGGTCCGGAGCCGTGCCGGCGAAGAAGTGCCAGAGCGCGGCGATGACGAAGATCGCGAGCGCCGCGTACTGGATGGCGAGCAGCACGTTCTGGATGCGTTCGCCGATCTCGACCCCGCGCCAGCTGACCCACGTCATCGCGGCGATGAACACGACGCCCGTCGCCGTGACGAGAAGGACGTTGTCGGAGAGGAGCGCGTCCTCGGGCGTGCGCACGATCCCGTCGATGAGCGCCCAGAAGTAGATGCCCGCGATCTGCGCGAGGTTGGCGAGCACGACCATTCCCGCGACCGCGACGCCCCAGCCGCCGAGCCAGCCGACCCATGGGCCGAACGCCTTGGTCCCCCACGTGAAGGTGGTGCCGCAGTCGGGGATCTCGTTGTTGAGCTCGCGGTAGGCGAACGCGATGAAGAGCATCGGGATGAAGGCGATGACGAACGCGATCGGAGCCTGTGCGCCGACCGCGAGCACGACGAAGCCCAGGGTCGCCACGAGCGAGTACACCGGCGCAGTCGAGGCGAGGCCGATGACCGTGGAGCCCCAGAGTCCCAGCGTCCCCGTTGCGAGTCCCTTGCCTTCGGGCCGTTGAAGGTCGATCGGGGTTGTAGTCACACAGTGAAGCTATGGGGTCGTCGGTAGCGGGTCAAGATCGCGCGGTCGACGGTTCGGCCGGATGTGGGCCGGTGGGAGGACGATGCGGACGGGATCGGCGCCGGCGGCGACCAGCCACGCGCGCCCGCGTCCGGGCTCGCAGTAGGGCGGTACGCCGCGGATGCCGGTGAGCAGCCGGAGCTCCGGTGCGCAGGCGGAGTCGACCACCAGGTCGTGATCACCGCGCACCTCGGCGAGCAGGCGCCAATGGCGCTGCCAGTCGTCGGGCTCGCCCGCGATGATCACCGGCCCGTCGGCGGTGACCGAGGGCTCTGCGACGTAGGCGTCGACGTCGACCACGCGGACCCCCCGCGCGCTCCATTCGCCGAGCGCCGCGCGCGCCGCCGGAGAACGTCGTGACACGAAGCCGGAGATCGGAGCGGAAGGGTGCCACGCAGTCGGCGGCGGAGATTCGAGGGGGGCGGATGCCGGCGCGAGAGCCACCTGGACCTCGACACCGTCCAGGTCTCCGCGTCCGGGCGCGCTGCCGCCCCGGAAGCGGGCAGGATCGCCGCCTGCGGCGATGTGGTCGCCCCGCGTCGGGAACCCCAGGATCAGGCGCCGGGAGAAGAGGTCCGCGAGCCGCGCGATCGGGCCGGTGAGGCGCCGCACCGCCGCCGCGACGAGGAAGCCGCCCCCACCCGCTTCGCGCAGCAGTGCCTCGAGCCTCTCCACCACGATCTGCGCGTGATCGGGCGGGAAGCCGGAGACGACCGCGTCGAGGTCGTCGATGCAGACGACGTCACCGGGATGCGGCGGCTCGGCCGCGAGGGCGGCCACGGCATCCCACGCACCCTCGGGATCGGAGGGAATCCGTCGCGCCTCCCCCGGCGCCTGCGCGGCGAGCACCCGGAGTGTGTTGCTGGCGCCGGAGCCGGGGCCACCGAGCACGAGGAGGGCCCGGTCCGTGAGT
Organism: Microbacterium insulae; assembly: GCF_042677065.1. Taxonomy (NCBI): domain Bacteria; kingdom Bacillati; phylum Actinomycetota; class Actinomycetes; order Micrococcales; family Microbacteriaceae; genus Microbacterium; species Microbacterium insulae. The sequence continues at coordinate 145,409 of NZ_JBHTII010000001.1, forward strand.
TCGATCACGACCGTCCGCTGGCGCTGCCGCTCGGGCTCGTCGGCGAGCGCGAGGGCGATTCCGCGGTCCGTCGGGCGCGCGCCGAGCTCGGCGAGCGTGATCTGCGCGGGCAGCTCGGGAAGCCACGGGCGGCGCGGCTCGGGCCCGGCGTACGAGCCGGACGCGGCGTCGACGTCGGACGCGTCGGACAGGGCCACGCGGACGGAGCGCGCCCGCGCATCACCGGCGCGTCGCACGAGCGCGCGTCCTCGGCCCTCCGGACCCCCCGGTAGAAGGGCGGCGTCGTCGGTCCCGATGAGCGCTCGACTGTCGGCGGAGTCGGTCACCCGGAGGCTGACCCGCAGCGGGCAGTTCGCGAGAAGGTTGTCGCGGATGACCCCGGCAGCCCGCTGGGTCCCCAGGATGAGGTGGATGCCGAGGGCCCGACCTCGCGCCGCGACGTCCGCGAAGACCGCGTGGAGCTCGGGCTGATCGCCCAAGAGCGCGGCGAACTCGTCGACGACCACGACGAGGCGCGGAAGGTCGACTCGAGGGTCGCGGATGTCGCGCGCCCCCGCGCCGGCGATCGCCGCCTCCCGCCACCGGATCTCGGCGCGCAGGCTCTCGATCGCCCGGCGAGCGCCGGATCCGTCGAGGTCGGTGATCACCCCGGTCACGTGCGGCACCTCGCGGAGCGGATCGAAGGCGGTGCCGCCCTTGAAGTCGGCGAGGAGGAACACGACCTCTCGCGGCGTGCGGGTCCGGCACAGCGCGAGCACCCACGTGAGGAGGAGTTCGCTCTTCCCCGACCCGGTCACGCCGGCGACCACCGCGTGCGGACCGTCGTCGACGAGATCGAGCACGACCGGCGATGCGGCGTCCGCGCCGATGACCGCGGCCAGCGTCCCGACTTCCTCGGGCCCCTGATCGATGAGCTCCGCGAGCCGGAGCGGACCGCCCTCCCCCGCCGCGATGCCGAGGGTCCGCTCCCCCCGCCGCGCGAGCGACTCGGCGAGCACCTCGGCCTGGTCTCGCGCGAGCGCCTCGACCCGGACGTCCGCCGCCTCGCCCGCGTGCTCGAGGCGCGCGGCTCCAGGGGCGCTCACGTGCAGCACCGCGGAGAGTCCTGGCGGCAGCGGCTCACCCGGGACCCGGTGCGCGATGGCGATGTCCGCCTCGTGCGGAACCGACTCGCCCGCCGCCACGACCGCCAGGCGGCGGGTGCCGGGCGTCGACCGATGCGGCAGCATCCGCATCCACTCCCTGTCGCCGTCGAACGAACCCGTCAGCGCGAGCTCGCCCGGCGCAAGCGCGTGGCACAGCTGCAGCGCGAGTGCCCGCTGGACGGCAGCGGCCACGACCGGTGCGCCGACGACGGCGATCCCGCCGCGCGCGGGCACCACCACCGGGGCGCCGCTCAGCCGGTTGGCCCGGGCGCGGAGGGCCGCCGCATCCGCATCGCCTTCGCCGCCGGTGACGCGCAGCGCGCTGGCGACCTCGCCTTCTCCTGCGACCAGCACGTCGGCCCGCTCCGGGGCTCGCCGCCACACCTCGTCGTCGCGCGCGACGTACCCCGCGACATCGGGATGCCGCGCCCAGGCCCGCCGCCGTTCCGCCTCGTGCTTCACGTCGACCGCGCGCGCCACGTCGACGCGGGCGCGCGCGGAGTCCGCCTCGTGGCGCCGGCGATCGCGACGGGTCGTCCGCGCGGCGTCGGCCACGGTCGCCGCGGCGATGAGCGGACCGAGCGCGGCCAGCCACAGCGACAGGATCGACCCGGTGACGAGCCAGAGACCCACCGCGCCGACCACGGGGACGATCGCCGCGACGAGCGGGAACGGCGGCCTTGCCGGGGGCGAGAAGGCCGCGGGGAGCGAGAGCGGATCGACGGAATCGTCGGACAGGGCGGCGAGCGGGCCGGAAGAGGTGGACCGGGCGACGGCGGGAGCGGGAGGGAAGCGCACCGCTTCAGTTCACCGCCTCCGACCGCGGCGAGCGCCACGCGAGCCGGAAGCCGTGGACAGCCGCGGTCAGTCCGCGGCTGGGGAGGAGCCGGCGTCGCGCAGGTCGTCGGTGTCGGCGTCGGCGTCCGAGATGCCGGCGCCGGAGTCCGCGGCACGCGCGGAGGGCTCGACGTCGAGCACGATGATCGTGATGTTGTCGCGGCCGCCGTTCTCGAGCGCGGCGTCGAGCATCGCCGTCACCGCGTCGGCCGGGTCGGGGTTCTCGTCGAGGAAGTGGCGGATGCCGTAGTCGGTGAGCTCCTTGGTGAGACCGTCGGAGCAGATCACGAACCGGTCGCCCGGCAGGACGTCGAGCCGCACGTAGTCAGGAGTGACACCCTCGCTCGGACCGACCGCGCGCGTGATCACGTTGCCGTACGGGTGATTCTCGGCCTCTTCCGGACTCAGCCGGCCGGAGGCGATCAGCTCCTGCACGACCGAGTGGTCGGTCGTGATCTGGATGATCGCGCCGTCGCGCACGAGGTACACGCGCGAGTCGCCGATGTTGAGCGTCACCCAGTGCGGCGCGTCGCCGCTGGTGTCGAGGTACACGCCCGTCAGGGTGGTGCCCGTGCCGTCGTCGGTCGCCTCGGGGTGGGAGGCGATGTCTTTGACGGCGCGCGCGAGCGCCTTCTCGATCGTCTTCGGCGTCACCGTCCCGGCCTCGGTCATGGCCTTCAGCCGGTCGATCGTGCTCGCGCTGGCGATCTCTCCCCCGACGTGCCCGCCCATGCCGTCCGCGACGACGAACAGGGGGTAGGCCGCGAAGACGGCGTCCTGGTTGACCTCGCGGCGGCGACCGGTATCGGTGACCGCCGCCCATGCGAGATCGAGCGATCCGCCCGGCACGGGGACCGTGCGCGAATGGGTGGAGACCTCGGGCACGCCTGTCCTCCCGGTCGACGTTCACGGGGCCTGGCGGCCCGCCGCGTCCTCACATACTAGTAGGTTCCTCCGCACGCCCTTCCGCGTCCGGCCCGGGCGAGGCGGTGGATGCCGCGGCCCCGACGGTCTCCGGATCGACGAGCGTCTCTTCGTCCATCGGGGCTTCGAACTGCGCGTTGTAGAGCCGCCAGTAGGCGCCCTTGGCCACCAGCAGCTCGTCGTGGGTGCCCTGCTCGACGATGGATCCGTCCTCCATGACGAGGATCAGATCGGCATCGCGGATCGTCGACAGGCGGTGCGCGATGACGAACGCGGTGCGATCCTCGCGCAGTCTGGACATCGCCCGCTGGATCAGCAGCTCTGTGCGCGTGTCGACCGAGCTCGTGGCCTCGTCGAGGATCAGGATGCGCGGATCGGCGAGGAACGCGCGGGCGATCGTGATCAGCTGACGCTCCCCCACGCTGAGGTTCGTCGCCTCGTCGTCGAGCATCGTGTCGTAGCCGTCGGGAAGCGCATGGACGAAGCGGTCCACGTAGGCGGCGGTGGCCGCGGCGACGATGTCCTCCTCCGAGGCATCCGGCCTTCCGTAGGCGATGTTCTCGCGGATCGTCCCGGCGAAGAGCCACGTGTCCTGCAGGACCATGCCGGTGCGCGAACGCAGGTCGTCGCGCGTCATCCGGCGGGTGTCGACGCCGTCGAGCGTGATCCGGCCGGAGTCGGTGTCGTAGAACCGCATGATGAGGTTGACGAGGGTCGTCTTGCCGGCGCCCGTGGGGCCCACGATGGCCACCGTGCTGCCCGGCTCCGCCGCCAGCGACAGGTCGTCGATGAGCGGCTTGTCGGGCGAGTACCGGAAGGAGACGTCCTCGAACGCGAGGCGGCTGGCGTGATCGGGAGCGGTCTTGGGCTCCGCGTCGTCCGGCTCCTCCTCGGATTCGTCGAGCAGCTCGAAGACCCGCTCGCCGCTCGCGACGCCGGACTGCAGCAGGTTCGCCATCGATCCGAGCTGGCTCAGCGGCTGGGTGAACTGCCGCGAGTACTGGATGAACGCCTGCACGTCGCCGATCGACAGCAGTCCCGCCGCGACCTGCAGGCCGCCGACGACGGCGATCGCGACGTACACGAGGTTCCCGACGAACATCATCGCCGGCATGATGATGCCGGAGATGAACTGGGCACCGAAGCTCGCCCGGTAGAGCTCCTCGTTCTCGGCGCGGAAGTCGGCCTCGACCTCGCGCTGGTGTCCGAAGACCTTCACGATCGCGTGGCCGGAGAACGTCTCCTCGACGCGCGCGTTGAGCACTCCCGTCGCCTTCCACTGCGCCACGAAGAGCTTCTGGGAGCGACGGGCCACGACGACCGTGATGAGCACCGTGAGAGGGATCGTCACGAGGGCGATCACGGCCAGCAGGGGCGAGATCACGAACATCATCACCAGCACGCCGACGACCGTGAGCAGCGAGATCACGACCTGCGACAGGGTCTGCTGCATCGTCTGGCCGATGTTGTCGACGTCGTTGGTGACCCGGCTCAGGAGCTCACCGCGCTGCACCTTGTCGAAGTACGACAGCGGGAGTCGGTGGACCTTCGCCTCGACCTGCAGCCGGAGGCGGTGCATCGCGCGCTGCACGATCCCGTTCAGCAGGCGCGCCTGGAGCCACCCGAACAGACTCGCCAGCACGTAGACGGCGAGCACGCCGGCGAGGATCCATGCCAGCTGCTCGAAGTCGACTCCCGCCCCCGGCACGAAGTCCATCGCGGCGATCATGTTCGCCTGGTCCTGGTTGCCCTGCGCGATCAGCCCGTCGACGACCTCCTGTTTCGTCGCCCCGGCCGGCACCTGGAGCGACACGAAGCCCGCGAAGACGACGTTCGTGGCGTTGCCGAGCAGCTTCGGGCCGATCACGCTCAGCGCGACCGACAGCACCGAGAAGACGAGCACGACCACGAGCAGCGGCATGTCGGTGCGGAGCGTGGCCAGCAGGCGCTTCGCGCTCGGGCCGAAGCTCTTGGCCTTCTCGCCCCCGGCGACCTGCCCCATGGGTCCGCGCTGGAGCGGCATCCGCTGCTGGGGTCCGCGCTGCACGCCGCTCATGCCGCCGCCTCCGCCGCGAGCTGCGATTCCACGATCTCGGCGTAGGTCTCGCACGTCTCGACCAAGCGGTCGTGCGTCCCGAGCCCGACCATTCGTCCGTGGTCGAGCACGACGATCTGGTCGGCATGGCGGATGGTCGACACGCGCTGGGCGACGACGATCCGGGTGGCGTTCGGCAGGCGGGTGTCGAGGGCGCGGCGGAGCGCGGCATCCGTTCTCAGATCCAGGGCCGAGAACGAGTCGTCGAAGATGTGGATCTCGGGGCGCTTCACCAGCGCGCGGGCGATCGCGAGGCGCTGGCGCTGTCCGCCCGAGAGGTTCGTGCCGCCCTGTGCGATCGGGGCGTCGAGCTGCTCGGGGAGCGCCGCCACGAAATCGCGGGCCTGTGCGAGGTCGAGAGCGTCCCACAGTTCGTCGTCGGATGCCTCGGCATTGCCGTAGCGGAGGTTGGAGGCAACTGTGCCCGAGAACAGGAACGCGCGCTGCTGCACGAGTCCGATGCGCCGCCACAGGTCGTCGGGGTCGTACGCGCGGACGTCCACGCCGTCGACGCGCACGGCGCCGGAAGTGACGTCGAACAGCCGCGCGACGAGGCCGATGAGCGTGGTCTTGCCCGACCCGGTGGAGCCGATGATCGCGGTCGTGGTGCCAGGCTCGACGGTGAAGCGGATGTCGCGGAGCACCGCGTCGTCGGCGCCGGGGTAGGCGAAGTCGACGTCGTCGAACTGCACGCGGCCGGCGGGAACCGGGGCCTGGACGGGGTCGACAGGGGCGGCGACCGACGGAGCCGTGTCGAGCACCTCGCCGATGCGGTTCGCGCACACCGCCGCGCGCGGGATCATCACGAACATGAAGGTCGCCATCATGACGCCCATGAGGATCTGCATCAGGTACTGCAGGAACGCGAACAGGGTGCCGATCTGAACCCCGGCGTACTGCACCTGGAACGCGCCGAACCAGATGACCGCGACGCTCGAGACGTTCATCACCAGCATCACGGCGGGGAACATGAGCGCCATCAGGTTGCCCGCGCGCAGGGCGGTCTCCTGCACGTCGTCGCTGGCCACGGCGAAGCGCGCCGCCTCCTCGCGTTCGCGAACGAACGCCCGCACGACGCGGATGCCCGTGAGCTGCTCGCGCATGATCTGGTTCACCCGGTCGATGCGCTTCTGCATCTTCGTGAACGCCGGCACCATCCGCCAGACGATCGCCCCCACGATCACCAGCAGCACCGGGATGGCGACGGCCATGAGCCAGGACAGCCCCGCGTCCTGACGCACCGCCATGATGACGCCGCCGATCGCGAGCATGGGCGCCGAGATCATGAGCGTGGCGGAGACCTGGACGAGCATCTGCACCTGCTGCACGTCGTTGCTGTTGCGGGTGATGAGGGATGGCGCCCCGAACTGACCCACCTCCCGCTGCGAGAACGCCACGACGCGGTGGAACAGGTCGCCGCGGAGGTCCCGTCCCATCCCCATCGCGAGGCGGGAGCCGAAGTACACCGCGACGATCGCGCACACGATCTGCACGAGGCTCACCGCGAGCATGACCCCGCCGGTCTGCCAGATGAACGGGATGTCGCCGGTGACGACGCCCTGGTCGATGATGTCGGCGTTCAGCGTGGGCAGGAGGAGGGACGCGATCGACTGCGCGAGCTGGAAGACGACGACGCCGATGATGAGGGCCCAGGCGGGGCGCAGATAGCGCACCAGGAGCTTTCCGAGCACAGTGGTCCTTCCCGTGCGCGGGAGGCCGCCGTGGTCCGCGGTGTGCGCACAGACTGTGACGCTACGCCTCGCCGCGCGCACGAGCCAAACCGTCGGCGTACGCCCTCGGCGAACCACCGAGCGCGCGCGGTGGGAGAGGCGTCAGACCCGCGCGCCGGGGTCCTCCGGCAGCGGGAACAGTGCGTCGATGGTCTCGAGCTCCGCCGCCGTCGGCGACCAGGCCGACGACGCTGCCGCGTTCGCGCGGACCTGCTCCGGGGAGGTCGCGCCGGCGATGACGCTCGCGAGCGAGTCACGGGCGAGCAGCCACCCGAAGGTGGCCTCGAGCATCGTGATGCCCCGCTCGTCGCAGAAGGCACGGTACGCGTCCAGCGCGTCCCACGGCGCCTGCTCCCACACGTGTCGGCGCTGCCGCATGATGCGGGTGTCCGCGGGTGCCTCATCGCGCGTGAACTTGCCCGTGAGCAGACCGTTGTGCAGCGGGAAGTAGGGCAGGAAGCCGAGTCCGAACCGCTCGACCGCGGGCAGCACCTCGCGCTCGGCCGCGCGGGCGAGGAGGCTGTAGTGGTTCTGCGCCGAGACGAACGGAACGCCCGCGCGCTCGGCGGCGACGTAGTGCGCCTCGGCGATCTGCCAGCCGGCGAGGTTCGAGTGCCCGATGTAGCGCACCTTCCCCTCGCGCACGAGGTCGCCCAGCACGTCGAGCGTCTCCTCGATCGGGGTCTGCGGATCGGGCGTGTGCAGCTGGTAGAGGTCGATCCACTCGGTCTGCAGGCGGCGGAGGGATGCCTCGACCGCGCGTCGCACGTAAGTCCGGGAGGCCTTCGCCGCCGCCACGCCGTATCCCATGTCGCGTCCGGAGTGGCCGAACTTGGTCGCCAGGGTCACGTGGTCCCGGTGCCCCCGGAGCGCCTCCCCCATGAGCGACTCGGACAGCCCCGGCTCCGCGCCGTACATGTCGGCGGTGTCCAGGAATGTCACGCCCGCGTCGATCGCGGCATCCAGCACCTCGCGCGTGCCCTCGAGCGTCTCGGTGCGGGTTCCCGGCCGGCCGAAGTTGTTGCAGCCGAGGCCGACGGACGAGACGAGGAGACCGGAAGCGCCGACACGACGCAGAGGGACGGAGGTTTCGGGGGTCATCCCTCCACGCTATCCCGCACGGACGGACACGGCCCCTCACCCGGGGGGGTGAGGGGCCGTCGACTGCCGGGTTACGGCTTGGGCGCGTCGGGACCGGCCGGAGGCTCGGTCGCCGGGGGCTCGGCCGCGGGAGGCTCGGTCGCCGGAGGGGGCGATGCGGCCGGAGGCGGCGTGACGGGCGGCTCGGCGGCCGCCGGGGGCGGAGTCGCCGGAGCAGGCGGGGCAGCCGGCGGTGCGGGCGGCGGGGTGTAGCCGGCCGGCGGCGGCGGCTGATAGCCGGCGGGTGGCGGCGGCTGGTACCCGGCGGGCGGCGCGTACGACCCGGGCGCGGTCGCCGGGTTCGCGGGGTAGCCGCCTGCCGGAACCTGGGCGGGGATGCCCGACCAGTTCGTGTTGTCGGCGAGGAAGTTGCCCGCCCACGGCGCGGCCGGGATCGCGGTGTTCCAGCGCGACTTGTCGAAAGCGTTGATGCCCAGCCAGACGATGGCGAGGAAGAAGTACAGGATGAGCCACACGGCTTCCTTCTGCAGCTTCAAGCCGACACGCCAGGCGGCGAGCAGCGTGTAGACGAAGGCAGCCAGCGGAAGCAGCCCGCCGATCACGGGGATCCAGCCGAGCACCGCCGACGCTCCCCACAGGATCAGCAGCCACCACGGGTTGAGGTCACCGAGCTTCACGAAGATCAGCGTGTTGTAGACGGGGACCCAGGCGCGCCACTTGCCCTGCACGCCGGCCTTCTCGAAGATCTTCATCAGGAACCACGAGGTGATGACGTAACCCGCGATGGCGAAGACGAACAGGAAGGGCAGCAGAACGAGGTAGAAGGCGATGAGCCCCCCTGCTCCGTAGTCGTCGTACATGAACGTCCTCTCCGGAACGATCGTCGGCGTGCCGCGCACACCGAGCGGGACGCCACGCCCCGCGGCTCACATGCTAGCGAGGCTCACGGCGCCGTGTCAGCAGGATCGGGGCGTTTCGGGTGCTGTCCCCCGGACCATCGGTGGGTAGCCTGGCCCTCATGAGCGACTCTCCGTCCGTCCCGCCCCTGCCCGACCAGCCCGCCGCGGAGGCGGCACGCGCGGCGGCCGCGCCCGCGCCGGGTGCCGCTCCGACGTACGATCCGGCGGCGGACCCGGACGACACCGGGGTTCCCAGGTCGCTCGGTGACGACCCGGCCGCGGTGGGCCGCGGCTTCTTCTCGGCCCTCTTCGACCTCAGCTTCCGCACCTTCATCACCCGGCGCCTGGCGAGCGTCTTCTACCTCGTCGGGCTCATCGCGATCGCGATCGGGTTCATCGTGTACCTCGTGAACGGGATCGTGGGCGCCGTGTCGCTCCTGTGGATCAACGTCGGGGCGGGAGTCACCGGCATCATCGCGACCCTCATCATCGTGCCGCTCGTGTCGTTCATCGCGATCATCGCGCTGCGGTTCATCATCGAAGCCGTCGTCGCTCTCATCGCGATCGCCGAGAACACCGAGCGGACCGCGCAGCACACCCGGCGCTGAGTACGTCAGGCGCGGCTAGTGCGCGCCGCCCAGCCCGCCGCTCAGCCGCCGGTGGAACTGCGTGGTGGCCTCGTTCATCCCCGTGAACGTCACCGTCTTGCCGAGGTGCTCGTACTTGTTGTGGATCGCATCGAGCGCCGCGACGGTGGAGGCGTCCCACACATGCGACCTCGAGAGATCGATGACGACGTGGTCGGGATCCCGGCTGTACTCGAACTGCGTGGTGAGGTCGTTGCTGGACGCGAAGAAGAGCTCGCCGTCGACCGTGTAGCGCGCGAGCGGCTGCTCGCCGTCGATGAGCTCGCGGGTCACCGTCGTGAAATGGGCGACCCGGCGAGCGAAGAGGATCATCGCGGCCATGACACCTGCGCCGACCCCGATCGCGAGATTGTGGGTCCAGACCGTGATCCCGACCGTCACGACCATCACGGCCGTCTCGCTCACCGGCAGGCGTCGCAGCGTGGAGGGGCGGATGCTGTGCCAATCGAAGGTCGCGATGGACACGACGATCATCACTGCGACGAGCGCGGCCATCGGAATGACCGCCACCACGTCCCCCAGCGCGACGACGAGGATGAGGAGGAAGACCCCGGCGAGGAACGTCGAGATGCGCGTGCGTGCGCCGGACGCCTTCACGTTGATCATCGTCTGCCCGATCATGGCGCATCCGCCCATACCGCCGAAGGCGCCGGAAAGGATGTTCGCCGCGCCCTGACCGAGCGCTTCGCGCGTCTTGCGCGAGTGCGTGTCGGTGATGTCGTCGACGAGCTTCGCGGTCATCAGCGACTCGAGCAGCCCCACGACGGCCACTCCGGCGGCGAACGGCAGGATGGTTCCCAGCGTCTCGAGAGTGAGGGGGATGCCGGGGATGAAGAGCTCGGGCAGGCTCTCGGGCAGCTGCCCCTGATCCCCGACGGTGGGAACGCTGATCCCGAAGACGACCGCGGCGCCCGTGAGGAGGATGATCGCGATGAGCGGCGCCGGAACCGCCCGGGTGAGCAGGGGCATCAGATACATGATCAGCAGTCCGGCGGCCACGAGCGGGTACACCGACCAAGGAACGCCGATCAGCTGGGGAACCTGCGACACGAAGATGAGGATGGCGAGTGCGTTGACGAATCCGACCATCACGCTGCGCGGGATGAATCGCATCAGCTTCGCCACGCCGAGCAGCGCGAGGGCGACCTGGATCAGCCCGCCGAGGATCACCGTGGCGATGAGATAGTCCATCCCGTACTCTCGCGCGACCGGAGCCACGACGAGGGCGATCGCGCCGGTCGCCGCGGTGATCATCGCCGGTCGTCCGCCGAGAAATGCGATGGCGACGGCCATCACGAACGACGAGAACAGCCCGACCCGTGGATCGACCCCCGCGATGATCGAGAACGCGATGGCTTCGGGGATCAGGGCGATCGCCACGACGAGGCCGGCCAGCACCTCGCGGGTGAGGATCCGAGGGCTTCGCAGCGCCTGAAGCACGGTCGGCTCGATGCGATATCGGCTGGCGGGGTCCTGCGTGGGCACGACGGCGGTCATGGCGCTCCTTGACAGCGGGCGGGGCGGGGCCCGCGAGGGAAGCGCGCACCGTTGCGCACAGAGGTCGGGCGAGGGGGATGGTCGATTCGGGCGCATGATCGTGCGGCGCCCTCCAGCACCCTAACGCAACGACGCCTCCGACTCCTCGGCCGCGTCAGGCGAACAGCTCGAGCTCGCCCTCTACGCCGTCGCGCACGCGGAGGCCCGCGGCATCCGCCCATCGGACGAATCCGGCGCGGGAGGCGATGCGCGGCCGGTCCTCGGCCAGCCGCCGGACGAGGACCCCCTTCGCGTGCTTGTTGAAGTGGTTGAGGGCGCGCACCGCGCCCCCCTCAGCCTCGGCGACGACGCGCACGTAGGCCGAGGGCACCTCAGCGGGCACCGGACCGAGCGCGACGTACGCCTCCGACCGCAGATCGAGCACGAACCGCGGTGCCTCCTCGGCGAGGGCGCGCGTCACGGCATCCGCCCACACACGAGCGAGCGACGGCAGGCCCGGGAGCGAGACGCCGGCAGCGAGCCGGTATGCGGGAATCGCGTCGAGAGCTCCGACGGGCCCGAACGGAGCCGAGTGCACGAGCACGTGCGCGCCGAGCCAGCGTCGCGCGGCGGACGGGAGGGATGCCGCATCCAGCGCGTCGAACAGGACCCCGGTGTACCGATCCACCGCGGGCATCGTCGGCGCGTCGCGGAGTGCGGCGTTGACGGCGACCTCATGCCGCTGGGTGGCGCCGAGCCTGAGTACGCGGGCAGCCTCGTCCTCGTTCACGGACAGGGCCACGAGGGCGTCGACGACCGCCTGTCGCTGGGGCGCGAGCGAGGGCAGGGCGAGGGATGCCTCGTCCCACACGCGGGCGCGGCCGCCGGGACGCTTGGTCTCGGACGGAGGGAGGAGGATCAGCACGCGGACTCCGGGGGAAGTGTCGGGCGCGGCGAGACGAAACGCCCCGTGCCCGTGAGGGGCGCCGGGGCGTTTCGATCAGCCGATGTCAGGAGATGAGCGCCGCGTTGCCCGCGACGATCGTGAGGTCGTTGCCCTCCATCGAGAGGAATCCGTCCTGCGCGTTGGCGACGATCTTCGTGCCGGAGGTCTGCGTGATGCGCACCTGCCCCTCGGCGAGGATCGCCAGCACGGGCTCGTGGCCGGTCATGAAGCCGATCTCGCCCTCGACGGTCTTGGCGACGACGAGCGACGCCTCTCCCGACCAGACCTCCGCGTCGGCGGAGACGAGACTCACGTGCAGCGGCATGATCAGCCGTTCTCCTTCTGGATGCGAGCCCAGGCCTCTTCGACGTCCGAGATGCCGCCGACGTTGAAGAACGCCTGCTCGGCGACGTGGTCGAAGTCGCCCTTGACGATCGCGTCGAACGACTCGATGGTCTCCTTGATCGGGACGGTGGAGCCCTCGACGCCGGTGAACTTCTTGGCCATGTAGGTGTTCTGCGAGAGGAACTGCTGGATGCGGCGCGCACGCGACACGACGATCTTGTCCTCCTCGGAGAGCTCGTCGACACCGAGGATCGCGATGATCTCCTGCAGCTCCTTGTTCTTCTGGAGGATCTGCTTCACGGCGGTGGCCACGCGGTAGTGGTCCTCGCCGATGTAGCGGGGGTCCAGGATGCGGCTCGTCGAGGTGAGCGGGTCGACGGCGGGGTACAGACCCTTCGACGCGATCTCACGCGAGAGCTCGGTCGTGGCGTCGAGGTGCGCGAACGTGGTCGCGGGAGCCGGGTCGGTGTAGTCGTCGGCGGGGACGTAGATCGCCTGCAGCGAGGTGATCGAGTGTCCGCGCGTCGAGGTGATGCGCTCCTGCAGGATGCCCATCTCGTCGGCGAGGTTCGGCTGGTAGCCGACGGCGGACGGCATGCGGCCGAGCAGCGTGGACACCTCGGAACCGGCCTGCGTGAAGCGGAAGATGTTGTCGATGAAGAGCAGCACGTCCTGCTTCTGCACGTCGCGGAAGTACTCCGCCATCGTCAGGGCCGAGAGGGCGACGCGCAGACGCGTGCCCGGCGGCTCGTCCATCTGACCGAACACGAGGGCGGTCTTGTCGAAGACGCCCGCCTCCTCCATCTCGTGGATGAGGTCGTTGCCCTCACGGGTGCGCTCGCCGACACCGGCGAACACCGACACACCGCCGTGATCCTGCGCAACGCGCTGGATCATCTCCTGGATGAGGACGGTCTTGCCCACGCCCGCACCGCCGAAGAGGCCGATCTTGCCGCCGAGCACGTACGGCGTGAGGAGGTCGATGACCTTGATGCCGGTCTCGAACATCTGCGTCTTGGACTCGAGCTGGTCGAAGTTCGGCGCCTGGCGGTGGATCGGCCAGCGCTCGGTGACCTCGATGGTCTCGCCCGGCTCGGCGTTGAGCACCTCGCCGGTGACGTTGAAGACCTTGCCCTTGGTGACGTCGCCGACGGGAACGGTGATCTGCTCGCCGGTGTCGCGCACCTCCTGGCCGCGGACCATGCCGTCGGTCGGCTTGAGCGAGATCGCGCGCACGAGGTCGTCGCCGAGGTGCTGAGCGACCTCGAGGGTGATCTCCGTCGACTCTCCGTCGATCGTGATGGTGGTCTTGAGAGCGTTGTAGATGTCGGGGATCGCGTCGTGGGGGAACTCGACGTCGACGACCGGACCGGTCACGCGCGCGACGCGGCCGACGACCGCGGTCTCGGTCTTCTCTGCGGTGAGGCTCATGGCTTCTTCTCTTTCGTGTGGTCTATTTGCCCGACGCCAGCGCGTCGGCGCCGCCGACGATCTCGGCGATCTGCTGCGTGATCTCGGCCTGGCGCGCGTTGTTGCGCAGGCGGGTGTAGTCGGTGATGAGCTTGTCGGCGTTGTCGCTGGCCGACTTCATCGCCTTCTGCGTCGCGGCGTGCTTCGCGGCCGACGACTGCAGGAGCGCGTTGAAGACGCGGCTCTGGATGTACACCGGCAGGAGCGCGTCGAGCACCGTCTCGGCGTCCGGCTCGAACTCGTAGAGCGGGTACACCTGAGCGGATGCCTCTTCGTCGGCCTCGACGACCTCGAGCGGCAGCAGGCGGACCTGCTCCGGGGTCTGGGTCATCATGCTGACGAAGCGGTTGTAGACGAGGTGGATCTCGTCGACCCCGCCGTCCTCGCCGCCGCGGTCGTACGCGTCCAGCAGCGTCGCGGCGATCTCCTCCGCGGTGTGGAAGTGCGGCGTGTCGGTGTCACCCGTCCACTCGGCCGCGGCATCCATCCGGCGGAACTGGAAGTAGCCGACCGCCTTGCGTCCGATGAGGTAGTACACCGGCTCCTTGCCCTGCGACCGCAGGAGCTGCGCGAGCTCGAGGCCCTCCCGGAGGATCTGCGAGTTGAACGCGCCCGCCAGACCGCGGTCGGACGAGAAGATCACGACCGCGGAGCGGCGGATGGTCTCGCGTTCGACGGTCAGCGGGTGGTCGACGTTCGAGTGCGTCGCCACGGCGGAGACGGCCCGGGTCACGGCGCGCGCGAACGGCGAGGAGGCGCGCACGCGCGCCATCGCCTTCTGGATGCGCGAAGCCGCGATGAGCTCCATCGCCTTCGTGATCTTCTTGGTCGTCTGGGCAGAAGAGATCTTCTGCTTGTAGACCCGCAGTTGTGCGCCCATGGTTGGTGCTCCGGTTCGCCTTAGCGGCGGCCCTTGACGATCTTCTCCTGGTTCACGTCTTCGGCCTCGGCTGCCGCGACCTCCTCGTGACCGGGCTTGCCGATCGCCTGACCCTTGCCGGCCTGGAACTCGAGGATGAACTCGTCGGTCTTCTTGCCGAGCTCGGCCACCGTGTCATCGTCGAGGACATTGGTGTCGCGCAGGGTGTCGAGGATCGTCGTGTTGCGGCGGAGGTAGTCCAGCAGCTCGCGCTCGAACGACAGCACGTCCTCGACCTCGATCGAGTCGAGCTTGCCGTTGGTGCCGGCCCAGATCGAGACGACCTGCTCCTCCACCGGGTACGGCGAGTACTGCGGCTGCTTGAGCAGCTCGGTCAGGCGCGCCCCACGGGCGAGCTGACGGCGCGAAGCGGCGTCGAGGTCGGACGCGAACATCGCGAACGCCTCGAGCGACCGGTACTGGGCGAGCTCGAGCTTGAGGGTTCCCGAGACCTTCTTGATCGACTTCACCTGGGCGTCACCGCCGACGCGGGACACCGAGATGCCGACGTCGACCGCGGGGCGCTGGTTGGCGTTGAAGAGGTCGGACTGCAGGAAGATCTGGCCATCGGTGATCGAGATGACGTTGGTCGGGATGTAGGCCGACACGTCGTTCGCCTTCGTCTCGATGATCGGGAGGCCCGTCATCGAGCCGGCACCCAGCTCGTCGGACAGCTTCGCGCAGCGCTCGAGCAGACGCGAGTGCAGGTAGAAGACGTCACCGGGGTACGCCTCGCGGCCCGGCGGGCGGCGCAGGAGCAGCGAAACGGCGCGGTAGGCCTCGGCCTGCTTCGACAGGTCGTCGAAGATGATGAGGACGTGCTTGCCGTCGTACATCCAGTGCTGGCCGATGGCCGAGCCGGTGTAGGGGGCGAGGTACTTGAAGCCCGCGGGGTCGGAGGCCGGAGCCGCGACGATCGTGGTGTACTCCATCGCGCCGGCGTCCTCGAGGGCGCCCTTCACCGCGGCGATGGTCGAGCCCTTCTGGCCGATCGCGACGTAGATGCAGCGCACCTGCTTGGTGACGTCGCCCGACTCCCAGTTGGCCTTCTGGTTGATGATCGTGTCGATCGCGATCGCAGTCTTGCCGGTCTGGCGGTCGCCGATGATGAGCTGACGCTGGCCGCGGCCGACGGGGATCATCGCGTCGATGGCCTTGATGCCGGTCTGCAGCGGCTCGTGGACCGACTTTCGCTGCATGACGCCGGGAGCCTGGAGCTCGAGGGCACGGCGACCTTCGATGCCGGTGATCTCGCCGAGACCGTCGATCGGGTTGCCCAGCGGGTCGACCACGCGGCCGAGGTAGCCCTCGCCAACGGGAACCGAGAGGACCTCGCCCGTGCGGGTGACCGCCGTGCCGGCTTCGATGCCGGAGAACTCGCCGAGGACGACGACACCGATCTCGTGCTCGTCGAGGTTCTGGGCGAGGCCGAGCGTGCCGTCCTCGAACGTCACGAGCTCGTTGGCCATGACGCCGGGCAGGCCCTCGACGTGGGCGATGCCGTCCGCGGCGTCGATGACGGTGCCGACCTCGGTCGCCGCCGCGCCGGTGGGCTCGTAGGCGGCGACGAAGTCCTTCAGCGCGTCACGGATGACGTCGGGGCTGATAGTGAGATCTGCCATTGTTTTCCTTCGTTCATGGGGCGGTGGCCCCGAAACCTCCGCCTCACGGCGGGAAGACTGTTAGCCGGCGAGGCGCTGGCGCAGGTCGGCCAGCCGCGACGACACGCTCGCGTCGATCACGTCGTCGGCGATCTGCACGCGCAGGCCGCCGACCACGTTCGGGTCGAGCACGGTGTTGAGCGACACGGCCGTGCCGTAGCGCTGGGACAGCGCCGTGGTCAGCCGATCGACCTGGGCGGCGCTCAGCGGCGACGCGGCGTAGACCGTGGCGACCTTGCGACCGCGCTGGTCGGCCACGACCTTCGTCGCACGCGTGAGCAGCTGCCGCACGCGGCGATCCCGCGGCTGCTGGACGAGCGACGAGGCGATCAGCGTCGTCGACCGACCGGCGCGGCCCGCGAGGAGCTTCTCGACGAGTGCGCCCTTGGCCGCGGCATCCCCGAGCCGGCTGCCGAGCGCGAGCTCGAGCTCGGGATTCTCGGCGACCGTGCGGGAGAAGCGGAAGAGCTCCTCCTCGACGTCGGTCGCCGTGTCGGCGACCGCGGCGGCGCGCACGGCCAGCTCTTCGATGGCGTCGACGAGGTCGGATGCCGAAGACCACCGCTGCTCGACGGCGGTCGTCAGCAGCGACGCGGTCGCCGGGCGCACCGTCTTGCCGAACACGGCGGCGACGACGCCCCGACGAGCCTCGACGGGTGCGGCGGAGTCGGCGAGCGCGCCGCTCAGCTGCGACGAGTCGCCCACGGCGCGCGCCGCGGCGAAGAGCTCACCGGCCACGTCGAGGTCGACGCCCGGCGTGGCGTCGAGCGCCTTCGTCGTCGTCGCGAGGGCCTGAGTGGTCGCGCTGCCCATTACTTCGTCGCCTTCTCTGCCTCGGACGCCTCGAGCTCGGCCAGGAAGCGGTCGACGACGGCCTGGGCCTTCTTGTCGTCGGACAGCGTCTCGCCGATCACGCCGCCGGCGAGGTCGAGGGCGAGCGTGCCCACTTCGCTGCGGAGCGACACGAGCGCGGTCTGGCGCTCGGCCTCGATCTGCGCGTGCGCGGTGCTGGTCAGACGTGCGGCCTCGGAGGCAGCCGTCTCCTTCGCCTCGGCGACGATCTTCTTGCCGTCCTCGCGGGCGGCGTCGCGGATCTCACCGGCCTCCTTGCGGGCGTCGGCGAGCTGAGCGGTGTACTCCTCGAGCGCGGCCTCGGCCTTGCGCTGAGCCTCATCGGCCTTGGCGATGTTGCCCTCGATCGCTGCGGAGCGCTCGTCGAGCAGCTTCTTCATCCGAGGAAGGGCGACCCTCCAGAAGATGATGAGGATGACGACGAAGCAGACCGCCGACCACACGATGTCGTACGTGGCGGGGAGAAGGGGGTTGTAGTTCTCCCCTTCCTCCGCGGCGTACGTGACAAGAGCGTTCAGCATCCTGTCTCCTTAGGTCGAGAGTGAGCGATCAGAAGCCGAAGATGAAGCCGGTCGCGATGCCGATGAAGGCGAGCGCCTCGGTGAAGGCGATACCGATCCACATGAGCACCTGCAGGCGGCCGGCGAGCTCGGGCTGGCGCGCCACGCCCTCGATCGTCTTGCCGACGACAATGCCCACGCCGATGGCCGGGCCGATCGCGGCAAGGCCGTAACCGACGGTGGCGACGGAGCCGGTGACCTCGGCGAGAACCGTAGTTGCGTCCACGGGGGTGTTTCCTTTCGGTTGAGGGCGGCCTTCCGGCCGTCCCGTTTCAGTGCTCTTCGGCGACCGCGAGCTGGATGTAGACCGCGGTGAGAAGGGCGAAGACGTAGGCCTGGAGGACAGCCACCAGGATCTCGAACAGGGTGAAGACGAAGCCGAACGCGAGGCTGCCGGCGCCGAGGATCGACCACCAGCCCCCGAGGTCGAAGATGAAGAACTGCGTCGCGGCGAAGAACAGCACCAGGAGCAGGTGGCCGACCATCATGTTCATCAGGAGTCGCAGCGTCAGGGTGACGGGGCGGATGATGAACGTCGAGATGAGCTCGATCGGCGTGACGATGATGTAAATCGGCCACGGCACGCCCGACGGGAAGAGCGAGTTCTTGAAGAAGTTCTTGGGACTCTTCTTGATTCCGGCGTAGATGAACGTCACGTAGCTCACGATCGCGAGCGTCAGCGGCACCGCGATGATGCTCGTGCCGGCGATGTTCAGGCCCGGGATGATGCCCGTGATGTTCATGAACAGGATCATGAAGAAGAGCGTCGTGAGGATCGGCAGGAAGCGCTGGGCGTCCTTCTTGCCGAGCAGGTCTTCGCCGATGTTGACGCGGACGAAGTCCAGGCCCATCTCGACCAGGCTCTGGAAGCGGCCCGGGACGACCTTCATGCGACGCGTGCCCAGCCAGAAGATCAGCACGACCGCGATCGTCGCGAGGAACTGGATCAGGTGGATGCGGTGGATCGACAGCGCTTCGATGCCGAACGGCGTGAAGAGGATCTCGGGGAAGAATTCCTCGATCGAGGGACCGTGGAATTCCGGCGGAGCGTCCGCGGCAATGTGGGCGATCAGGGTCGCAGCTTGAGTAGTCAGCGCTGGCTCCAGCTTCGGGGCATCGGTCGAGAACCGTTGCGACGATGGTCGATGAGCGTCACTCCGCAAATGCTCGCGAGGCGAGCGGGCGGGCGCAGGAAGAGCCTATCAAACTTGGGAGGCCCCCGACTCCGCCGGACCGGCGCCGTTCCGCCCCTCCGCCGGCCGGTCCGTCCGATCGCCCTCGTCGGGGTCGGTCGGCAGCGAGATGTCGCTCACGTGCGGCATCCGCATCCGCAGGAGCACCAGCACGTCCACGGCGAGCGACGCCAGGACGCTCGCCACGAGTGCGAGGAAGAAGACCATCGGCTCGACCCACGGCTGACCGCGCAGCACGAGCAGCAGCACCAGGAAGACGACGAACTTCAGGATCCAGCCGCCCAGCACGATGCCGAAGAAGATCGGCACGTAGAGCGGGTCGCCGAACCACCGGTTGGCGATGAGGATGCTGGCGACGGTGATGCCGAGGAAGGCCGCCGCGACGAGCACGCCGAGCAGCGCGCTCCACAGGCCGTCGGTGCCGGCCACGAGGTAGCCGACGACGCCTCCGACGAGGGCGAGGCCTCCGGTGACGATCCCCGCCCACACCAGGACGGTGCGCAGGATCGGGGTGCTCGAGACGGGGCTGGGGGTCATGAGGCGTCCTCCAGGACGGGTGCGGGCGCCGGGCGGCGCGAGGGAAGCAGGGTCACGACGAGGCACGCGGCAGCGCCGAGGACCCCGAACGCGACGCCGATCAGGTAGTCGCCGGGCCAGCTCTCGGACGTGCCGATGTACATCAGCAGCACCGAGAGGCTCACGATCGACGTCCAGGCGTAAAAGATGACGACGGCCTCGAGGTCGGAGTGGCCCATATCGAGCATGCGGTGGTGCAGGTGCTTGCGGTCCGGCGAGAAGGGCGACTTGCCCTTGCTCATTCGGCGCACGACGGCCAGTCCGAAGTCCAGCAGCGGCAGCAGCACGATGACGATCGGCAGAAGGATGGGGATGAACGCGCCGAGCAGCTGCGAACGGCCGAACTCGTCGTTGTCGCCCACCATCGCCGGGGTGATGCTGCTGGTGACCGCGATCGCCGAGCAGGCCATCAGCAGGCCGATCATGAGGGCGCCCGAGTCACCCATGAAGAGCTTCGCCGGGCGCCAGTTGAGCGGCAGGAATCCGAGGCAGACGCCGATCAGCACGGCGGCGATGAAGGAGGCGAGATTGAAGTACGAGCTCGCGCCGGTGTCGCGCGAGAGCATGTAGGAGTACGCGAAGAACACGCCGTTCGCGATGAGGGCGACACCCGCGACGAGGCCGTCCAGTCCGTCGATGAAGTTGACGGCGTTCATCACGACGACGATCGCGAACACCGTGAGGGTGAAGCTCATCCAGCTCGAGCCCATCGCGATGCCGCCGATCGGCAGCGAGTAGATCTGCAGCTCCCCGAACCACGCGATGATCCCCGCGGCCAGGAACTGCGCGCCGAGCTTGATCATCCAGTCGACGTCCCACAGGTCGTCGGCGACGCCCACCAGCACGATCAGCGCGGTCGCGCCGAGGATGGCCCACACCTGCGCCGGCTCGCTCCACATGATCGCGAAGAACGGAAGCTGCGACGACAGCAGGAACGCGGCCACCACGCCGAGGAACATCGCCACGCCGCCCAGTCGCGGCGTGGGGGTCTTGTGCACGTCGCGCTCACGGATGCCCGGGTAGAGCTTGTAGCGCCGGCTGAGTCGCCACACCGTCCACGCGAAGGCGAAGGTGACGAGCGCCGTGAAAACGACCGTGAGGACGTACAGCGTCACGAGGTGCTCGGGTCTTCAGGATCGGGCTCGAGGAGATCGCTCAGCACTTCGCGCAGCTGCGCACGGGTGATCGCGCCGTCGCGGAGCACGCGGATGAGCGGATCGCCTCCGCCCACGAGGCTCGTCGCGTCGATGATCGTCGAGGCGACACCGTTCGCCGACAGCCCGTCGTCGAGATAGACCGCGACGCTGTCGCCCAGCATCGCCTGCGCGTCCTCGGCGCTGATCGCGGCCGCGCGTCCGGTGAGGTTCGCGCTGGACACCGCGAGCGGCCCGGTCTCCTCGAGGAGTTCGAGCGCGATGCGGTGCGCGGGCATGCGCACGGCCACGGTCCCCCGCGTCTCGCCGAGGTCCCACGACAGCGACGGCTGAGCGGGCAAGACGATCGTCAGACCTCCCGGCCAGAACGCCTCGACCAGTCGCTCGACGGACTCCGGCACCTCGGCCACGAGCGCCCGCAGCGTCGCCACGCCGGCGACGAGCACCGGCGGGGGCATCTGACGGGTGCGCCCCTTCGCGTCGAGCAGCTTCTGCACGGCGCTCGCACTGAACGCGTCGGCGGCGACGCCGTAGACGGTGTCGGTGGGGAGGACGACGAGCTCGCCGCGGCCGATGGCCTGGCGCGCCTGGCGCATGCCGGTCAGCAGCTGCGCCTCATCACGGCAGTCGAAGATGGGGGACATGTCGCGCACATTCTAATTGCGCGGTGGTGGGCGGATGCTGGCAACCGGCCGATCACGGACGGACAGCGGTCGTCGCCCGATCGCGCATCGTGAGGTCGGGGTGCGTCGCCGCGGCCCGCCATCCGTCGGCCGTGAGGATCGCCCGGATGGCCTCGCCCTGCCACTCCCCGTGCTCGATGACGATCATGCCGCCGGGGTGCGCGAGTCGCAGCCCCACACCGCTGAGAACTCGTACGACGTCCAGCCCGTCCTCGCCGCCGTAGAGCGCCGCAGGCGGGTCGAACAGCCGCACCTCCGGGTCGCGAGGGATCGCGGCATCCGGAACATACGGCGGGTTGGATGCCACGACCGAGACCGTGCCGTCGAGCTCGGGGAAGGCGTTCGCGAGATCGATGAAGGCCAGGCGGGCGTTGTCGGCGCCGACGTGCGCGAAGTTCTCCTTGGCCCACACGAAGGCGTCGACCGAGTTCTCGGCCGCGAACACGCGCGCGTGGGGCACCTCGGTCGACATCGCGAGGGCGATCGCGCCGCTTCCGGTGCCGAGATCGACCGCGACGGGCGAGGGGGATGCCGCGGCCCGCAGCGCGTCGATCGCGAGCTGCGCGACCGTCTCGGTCTCGGGACGCGGCACGAAGACGCCCGGACCGACGCGCAGCTCCAGGTGGCGGAACGGGGCCGTGCCGACGATGTGCTGCAGCGGCTCCCGCGTCGCACGGCGGGTCACGAGCTCCTCCAGCCGCGCGGCCTCGGCGTCCGTGAGCGCGTCGCCGCGCACGGCGGCGGCCTGCACTCCCCCGCGTCCGGCGCCGAGCACGAAGGCGGCGAGGAGTTCGGCATCGACCTCGGCGTCGGGGACGCCGGCCGACGCGAGGCGCGCGGCGGCGCTCCGCAGCGCGGCGGAGACGAGGAGGGGGGTTTCGGGCGAAGCCATGGGCCCGTCCAGCCTAAGCCCGGCAGGGTACCCGCCCCTCGCCTGGGCGACGTCACACAAGGACTCACGCGAGACGCCGCCGTTTAGGCTGTTGCCACCCGCAGACCTTCACGAAAGGCCCGACAATGACCGCCATCCACCCCGACATCACCTCCGCCTTCGGGAACACCCCCCTGGTGCGCCTCAACCGCGTGGCCGAGGGCGTCGGAGGCAACGTCATCGCGAAGCTCGAGTTCTACAACCCGGCCTCGAGCGTCAAGGACCGCCTCGGGATCGCGATCGTCGACGCGGCCGAGGCATCCGGTCAGCTCCAGCCCGGCGGCACGATCGTCGAGGCCACCAGCGGCAACACCGGCATCGCGCTGGCCATGGTCGGCGCCGCGCGCGGCTACCGCGTGGTTCTGGCGATGCCCTCGTCGATGTCGATCGAGCGCCGCCTCCTGCTCAAGGGCTACGGCGCCGAGCTCGTCCTCACCGACCCCGCCGGCGGCATGAAGGGCGCGGTCGCCAAGGCCGAGGAGCTCGTCGCCGAGATCCCCGGCGCCGTCCTCGCGCGGCAGTTCGAGAACGAGGCGAACCCCGAGATCCACCGCAAGACCACGGCCGAGGAGATCCTGCGCGACACCGACGGCCAGATCGACTACTTCGTGGCCGGCATCGGCACGGGCGGCACCATCACCGGCGTCGGCCAGGTGCTCAAGGAGCGCGTGCCGGGCGTCAAGGTCATCGCGGTCGAACCGGCCGACTCGCCGCTCCTCACGAAGGGCACCCCCGGCCCGCACAAGATCCAGGGCATCGGACCGAACTTCGTGCCCGCCATCCTCGACCAGGGCGTGATCGACGAGGTCGTCGACGTCGAGTTCTCCGACGCGATCGAGACCGCCCGCGCCGTCGGCACGAAGGACGGCATCCTCGTCGGCATCTCGTCGGGCGCCGCCGTCTGGGCCGCGCTGCAGATCGCCGCGCGTCCCGAGGCAGCCGGCAAGAACATCGTCGTGATCATCCCGTCGTTCGGCGAGCGCTACCTCTCGACCGCCCTGTTCGAGAACCTGCGAGAGGATTGAGTCACACCGCTTGCAGAAAGGCGCTCCGTGCCAGGGATCCATTCCGACATCTCCACCGCCTTCGGCGAGACCCCCCTGGTGAGGCTCAACTCCCTCACCGAGGGAGTCGGCGCCGAGGTGCTCGCCAAGCTCGAGTTCTACAACCCGGGCTCGAGCGTCAAGGACCGCCTCGGTTACGCGCTGATCTCGGCGGCCGAGGAGGCCGGTGAGCTGAAGCCCGGCGGCACGATCGTCGAGTCCACGAGCGGCAACACCGGCATCGCCCTGGCGCTCATCGGCGCGGCGCGCGGGTACCGGGTCATCCTCACGATGCCCGCGTCGATGTCGAAGGAGCGGCGGATGCTGCTCAAGGCATACGGCGCCGAGCTCGTGCTCACCGATCCGTACAAGGGCATGACCGAGGCGGTCGCCGAGGCCAGGCGGATCGTCGAGCAGACGCCCGGCGCGATCCTCGCGCGCCAGTTCGAGCACGAGGCGAACGCCGCGATCCACCGGCGCACCACGGCCGAGGAAATCTGGCGCGACACCGAGGGGCGCGTGGACTGGTTCGTGGCCGGATCCGGGACCGGCGGCACGGTGTCCGGCGTCGGCCAGGTGCTCAAGGAGCGCAACCCCGACGTGAAGATCGTCGTGGTCGAGCCCAAGGACTCCCCGCTGCTGTCCGAGGGGCGCGCCGGCGGACACCGCATCCAGGGCATCGGTCCGAACTTCGTGCCGGACGTGCTCGACCTCTCGGTGATCGACGAGGTCGTCGACGTCGAGTACGACGACGCGATCCGCGTCGCACGCGAGCTCGCGACGCGCGAGGGGATCCTCGCCGGAATGTCGGCGGGGGCCGCGGTGTGGGCGGCTCTCGAGATCGCGGCGCGGCCCGAGGCATCCGGTTCCCGCATCGTGGTGATCATCCCGGATTCGGGCGAGCGCTACCTGTCGACGGCGCTGTACGAGCACCTGCGCGAGCCCGAGAAGTCTCGCGAGCCCGAGAAGGCGTCGGCATGAGCGAGCGGATCGGCCCCCTCACCCGCCTGCGCGAAGACCTCACGGCGGCGCGTCTCCGCGACCCCGCCGCCCGCAGCAACGTGGAGATCGCGCTGCTCTACCCCGGGCTCCATGCGATCTGGGCGCACCGCCTGTGGCACTGGCTGTGGGTGCGGCGCGTTCGCTTCCCCGCGCGCGCGGGATCGCAGATCACACGCTGGCTGACCGGCATCGAGATCCACCCGGGGGCGACGATCGGCCGCCGGTTCTTCATCGACCACGGCATGGGCGTCGTGATCGGCGAGACCGCCGAGGTGGGCGATGACGTCATGCTCTACCACGGCGTGACGCTCGGCGGCCGTCAGCGCGAGGGCGGGAAGCGGCATCCGACCATCGAGGACGGCGTCGCGATCGGCGCCGGCGCGAAGATCCTCGGACCGATCACCGTCGGCGCCGGCTCGGTGGTCGGCGCGAACGCGGTCGTGACGAAGGATGCCCCGGCCGACAGCGTGCTGGTCGGGGTGCCCGCCAAGCCGCGCCAGCGCCGCACGGGCGAAGACACGCGGGCCCTGCTCACCGCCCCGGAGTATCCCGAGTACGTGATCTGACCCGCTCCCCCTCGCGGCGCGGATGACGACACCGCTCGTGCCCGCCGGGCGCGATCCTGCTCTCCCTGAGCGCGCCGCAACTCCTCAAAATCGGGGCCGAACCGCCGGACCTGGGCCTTGAAACTCGCGCGCCGCGCAAGCTTTGAGGAGTTACGGCCGTCGGCCGGACCACGGCGGCTGCGGGCCGGAGTCAGGAGCGACGGTCGCTCACCTTCTTCTTGATGAACAGCGGCGGGAGGAGCCACGTCGCGAGGGCCGTGACGAGCCAGACGACGAGGGTGCCGATGATCCACGCGACCGGGCCGTCGATGCCGATGCCGGCGGCCGGGATCAGCACCGCGATGAGGAGCGCGACGAACGTCGAGAGCAGGCCGATGCCGCCGACGAAGGCATCCGCGTGGCGGCGCGCGACCTTGAACAGCCACGGCGCGAGCACGCTCTGCAGCACGGCGAAGATCACCACGGCGAGCACGATGCCCCACCAGTCGTTCCAGTGCAGGAAGAAGCCCGGGAGCAGGAGGTCCGCAACGACCAGCCCGAGGAACGCCGACACGAGGAAGATCAGCGCGCGGATGACGAAGGTGATCACGCGCTCAGGCTAGCGCGCCCGCGCCCCGGAGCGCGCCTGTGTCAGGAGGGTGGATGCCTCGCCCGGCCCCGCCCGCCGTGAACGGCGGCTGCGGCATCCCGTCGCGGGTGCTCCGGCTCGGCGCTGCCGTTTCCGACCGGCGTTGCAGTTTGCGGCGGGCGCTGTAGTTTGCGGCTGGTGGCCTGGGCTCGGCGCTGCAGTTTCCGACCGGCGCTGCGTCGCGCGGCGCAGCGCGCGTCGCGAACTGCAGCGCGAGCCGGACGACCCGCCGAAACAAGGGATTCCGTCGACACCGGGTGCCATGCGGCCCGGTCTCGGCGAGATCCCCGGTCTCGGCGAGATCCCCGGTCTCGGGGAGATCCCCGGTTTCGGCCAATGCCCGGGAACCCCGGGCACGACCGCCGCGGCTCAGTCCCCGCCGAGGGCGGCGAGCCGGGCCTCTTCGTCGGCCTGGATCGCGGACTCGATGAGGGGCTCCAGCGCGCCGTCCATCACCTGGTCGAGGTTGTAGGCCTTGTACCCGGTGCGGTGGTCGGCGATGCGGTTCTCGGGGAAGTTGTACGTGCGGATGCGTTCGGACCGGTCCATGCCGCGGATCTGCGACTTGCGGGCGTCGGATGCCGCGGCATCCCTCTCCTCTTGCTGCCGGGCGAGCAGCCGGGCCCGCAGCACGCGCATGCCGGCCTCGCGGTTCTGCAGCTGCGACTTCTCGTTCTGCATCGACACGACGATGCCGGTCGGGACGTGGGTGATGCGCACGGCCGAGTCGGTCGTGTTCACCGACTGCCCGCCGGGTCCGGACGACCGGAACACGTCGATCTTGAGGTCGGCCTGGTTGATCTCGACCTCGTCGGGCTCGTCCACCTCGGGGAACACGAGCACGCCGGTCGTCGAGGTGTGGATGCGCCCCTGCGACTCGGTCGCCGGCACCCGCTGCACGCGGTGCACGCCGCCCTCGTACTTGAGGTGCGCCCAGACTCCCTGCGCGGGATCGCTGGACGAGCCCTTGATCGCGACCTGGACGTCCTTGTACCCGCCGAGGTCGGATTCGTTGCGCTCCAGCAGCTCGGTCTTCCAGCCCTTGGATGCCGCGTACTGCAGGTACATCCGCAGCAGGTCGGCCGCGAACAGCGCCGACTCGGCGCCGCCCTCGCCCTGCTTGATCTCCATGATGACGTCGCGGGCGTCGTCGGGGTCGCGCGGGATGAGCAGGCGCCGCAGCCGCTCCTGCGCCTCGGCGAGGCCCGCTTCGAGCGTGGGGACTTCGGCGGCGAACGCCTCGTCCTCGCGGGCGAGTTCGCGCGCGGCATCCAGATCATCGGATGCCGCGACCCAGTCCTCGTGGGCCTTCACGATGCGCGACAGCTCGGCGTAGCGCCGGTTCACCCGTTTGGCGCGCGCCGCGTCGGCGTGCACCGCGGGGTCGGAGAGCTCCGCCTGCACGGCGGCGTGCTCCTCGATCAGCCCCCGCACGGATTCGAACATGGCGGGTTCGGACATCGCGATCAGCGGATGCTGTTGTCGTCCGCGTGGCTGCGGCCACCGCCGTGACCCGAGGTGGGCGCGGGGATCGACTTCTGCATCTGCACGAGGAACTCGACGTTGGACTGCGTCTCCTTGAGCTTTCCGAGCACGACCTCGAGGGCCTGCTGGGGCTCGAGGCCGGCGAGCGCACGGCGGAGCTTCCAGGTGATCTTGACCTCGTCGGGCGACAGCAGCATCTCTTCGCGGCGGGTGCTCGACGCGTTGACGTCGACGGCCGGGAAGATGCGCTTGTCGGCGAGCTGGCGGTTCAGGCGCAGCTCGCTGTTGCCGGTGCCCTTGAACTCCTCGAAGATGACGTCGTCCATCTTGGACCCGGTCTCGACGAGGGCGGTCGCGAGGATCGTGAGCGAGCCGCCGTTCTCGATGTTGCGCGCGGCGCCGAAGAAGCGCTTGGGCGGGTAGAGCGCCGACGCGTCGACGCCACCGGTGAGCACACGGCCCGAGGTCGGCGCCGAGATGTTGTAGGCGCGGCCGAGGCGGGTGATCGAGTCGAGCAGCACGACGACGTCGCGACCGAGCTCGACCAGGCGCTTGGCGCGCTCGATGGCGAGTTCGGCGACCGTGGTGTGGTCCTCGGCCGGACGGTCGAACGTCGAGGCGATGACCTCGCCCTTGACCGTGCGCTGCATGTCGGTGACCTCTTCGGGGCGCTCGTCGACGAGCACGACCATGAGGTGGACCTCGGGGTTGTTCGTCGCGATCGCGTTGGCGATCTGCTGCAGCACGATCGTCTTGCCCGCCTTGGGCGGCGCGACGATGAGGCCGCGCTGGCCCTTGCCGATCGGGGCGACGAGGTCGATGATGCGCTGGGTGAGCTTCTCGGGCGCGGTCTCGAGGCGCAGGCGCTCCTGCGGGTAGAGCGGCGTCAGCTTGCCGAACTCCACGCGGGTGGCCGCGTCGTCGACCGACAGGCCGTTGATCGCGTCGACCTTGACCAGCGCGTTGTACTTCTGACGGCTCGACTGCTCACCCTCACGGGGCTGCTTGATCGCGCCGACGACGGCGTCGCCCTTGCGCAGGTTGTACTTCTTGACCTGGCCGAGCGAGACGTACACGTCGCTCGTGCCGGGGAGGTACCCCGACGTGCGGACGAAGGCGTAGTTGTCGAGGACGTCGAGGATGCCCGCGATCGGGATGAGGACGTCGTCCTCGCCGATCTCGGTCTCGAACTCGTCGCCGGTCTGGGCGGCGCCGCGGCGCTTGTTGCGCTGGCGGTTGCGGCCGCTCTGCTGCTGCTGGTCGTCGTCGGCGTCGGACTTGTCGTCCTTGCCCGCACCCTGGGCGTTGCCGCCCTGCGCGTTGCCGCCCTGGGCCTGGCCGCCCTGGGCGTTGCCGCCCTGCGCGTTCCCGTTGCGGTTGCGGCTGCGGCTGCGGCTGCGGCTCCGGCCGCGGCTGGGCGTGTCGTCGGCGCTGTCACCGGACTGCTCTGCGGAGTCGGTCGAGCCGTTGTCGGATGCCTCGGCCTGCGCGTCGGCGGAAGCCTCCGCGGTCTCGGTCTTGGCGTCGGCCGCGGCGTTCTTGGTGGACGCGCCCCTGCCGGACCGACCCTTGGCGGGCTTGGTGTCCGCCTCGGCGGGCTCAGCCTCGGCGGGCTTTGCGTCAGCCTCGGCGGGGTTCGCGGCGGCGTCGGCGGGTGCCTCGGTGGTCCCGGCGGACGCCTCGGTGGTCTCCGCCGGAGCGTCGGCGGCGGCCGCCTCGGGCTTCGGGTCGGTGCTCTTGGCGCGGCGCGGTGCGCGCTTGCGCGGCGCCTTCGCCGGGGCCTCCTCGGCGGCGGGCGCCTCGGGTTCGGCCGGCGCCGCGGCCTCAGCCGGCGCCTCAGCCTCGGCGGGCGCCTCGGCGGCGGCCTCGGGTGCCTCAGCGACAACCTCAGCCGCGGGCTCGGCCTCAGCGGCAGCCTCCTCGGCAACCGGCTCTTCCGCGGCGGCTTCCGTGGCCGCAGCCTCGGTGGCCGCAGCCTCGGTGGCCGCAGCCTCGGTGGTGGTGCCGGTCTCTTCGGCGGCCGCGGGCGCTTCTGTGCGCTCTTCGGCCGCAGCGTCGGCGGCGTGGATCTCGGAGATGGACTCCACGAGTTCTCCCTTGTCAGACGAATGGAAATGCACGTTCCCACGGGCGCTCTGCTCAGCAGGCGTCTTCCCGACTCCTCGACGTACTCAAGATCCTTCGATCGGCGTGTGCACCGCGATGGCGCTCAGAGACCAGTCAGCAGGATGGGGGTCGTGCGGGGTTTCGCAGATTTGCGACGGAGGCCAGATTCACGATCTACGTGGAACCCTCCGCGTACTCCCTCACTGTACCACCCTTGAAGTCGACGGCCAGCATGAGCGCCTCCCACGGGGTGTCGTCGAGCCGGTCGGCGAGCGCGGCCGCTTCGAGGCGCCGACCGGGTCCGTCGGCGAGCACGAGCACGCTCGGTCCTGCCCCCGAGACGACCGCCGCGAAGCCCTCGGCGCGCAGCGCGCGCACGAGCCGATCGGTGTCGGGCATCGCGCTCGCGCGGTAGTTCTGGTGCAGCTTGTCCTCGGTGGCGGCCTGCAGCAGCTCGGGGCTCTGGGTGAGCGCGGCGATGAGGAGCGCCGACCGCGAGACGTTGAACACGGCGTCCTCGCGCGGCACCTGGAGGGGCTGGAGGCTGCGGGCGACCTTGGTCGACATCGTGAACTCGGGCACGAACACCAGGGGCGAGACCCCGCGGTGCACGAGGAGCTTCTTGTGCTGCGGACCGCTCTCGTCGACCCATGCGATGGTCAGGCCGCCGAAGAGCGCCGGTGCGACGTTGTCGGGATGCCCCTCCAGCTCGGTCGCGAGGCGCAGCAGGGTCTCGTCCGAGAGCTCCAGCTCGGGCTCGAGGAGTCCCTTCGCCGCGAGAAGCCCGGAGACCACCGCTGCACCCGACGAGCCCAGGCCGCGGCCGTGCGGGATCACGTTGTGCGCACGGAGCCGCAGGCCCGGCATCGGGCGCCCGACCGACTCGTACGCGTAGGCGATCGAGCGGACCACGAGGTGCGAGGCATCCCTCGGAACGTCCGCGGCGCCCGCGCCGCTCACCTCGATCTTGAGCTCGCCCGCGGGCAGGGCCTCGACGTCGAGCTCGTCGTACACGCTCAGCGCGAGGCCGAGCGTGTCGAAGCCGGGCCCCAGGTTCGCGCTCGTCGCAGGGACCCGCACCACCACGCGCCGCCCCGTGACCGGGGCGGGGGCTGCGTTCACGCGGTCGCCCCGACGGGGGCGAGGTGCAGGACGGATGCCACCTCCGACGTCGTCGCGTCGACGACCGTGGGCTCGACCTGGCTGCCATCGGCATTGCGGAGAGCCCACTGAGGGTCTTTCAGACCGTGGCCGGTGACCGTGAGCACGACACGCGCGCCCTGCGGCACGACGCCGGCCTCGACGCGGTCGAGGAGCCCCGCGACGCTGATGGCGGAGGCGGGCTCGACGAAGATGCCGACCTCGCCGGAGAGGAGCTTCTGAGCGGCGAGGATGCGCGCATCGTCGATGGCTCCGAAGTAGCCGTCGGTACTCTCGCGGGCGTCGATCGCGAGTTCCCACGAGGCCGGGTTTCCGATGCGGATCGCGCTCGCGACCGTCTCGGGGTGGCGCACGACCTCGCCGCGCACGAGCGGAGCGGACCCTTCGGCCTGGAAGCCGAACATGCGCGGGACGCGGGTCGAGACGCCCGCCTCGGCCTCTTCGCGGTACCCGCGCGTGTACGCGGTGTAGTTGCCGGCGTTGCCGACCGGAATGAAATGGAAGTCCGGGGCGTCGCCGAGCTGCTCGACCACCTCGTACGCGGCGGTCTTCTGACCGTCGATCCGGTCGGGGTTGACGGAGTTGACGAGGTGCACCGGGTAGTTCGCGGCGAGCTCGCGCGCGATCTCGAGGCAGTCGTCGAAATTGCCGCGGATCTGGATGAGCTGGCCGTTGTGCGCGACGGCCTGGCTGAGCTTGCCCATCGCGATCTTGCCCTCGGGCACGAGCACGGCGGCGGTGATCCCGGCGTGCGCCGCGTAGGCGGCGGCCGACGCCGACGTGTTGCCGGTCGACGCGCAGATGACGGCCTTCGCGCCGTGCTCGATCGCGCGGGAGACGGCGACGGTCATGCCGCGGTCCTTGAACGAGCCCGTGGGGTTCATGCCCTCGAACTTCACCCACACGTCGGTGCCGGTGCGGCGCGACAGCGCCGGGGCGGGCAGGAGCGGCGTACCGCCCTCTCCGAGGGTCACGATGGTCGAGGCATCCGTGACGCCCAGACGGTCGGCGTACTCGCGGAGGACTCCGCGCCAGACGTGTGCCATGTCAGTCTCCTTCCACACGCAGGACCGAGACGACGCGCTCGACGACGCCGCTCGCGGCGAGACGGTCGACCGTCTCGCTGAGGTCCTGCTCCAAGGCTTTGTGCGTGCCGATGACGAGACGCGCGGTGCGGGCGTCCTCGCCCGCGACGGTCTGCTCGACGTTGGCGATCGACACGCGGCCGTCGCTGAGGGTGCCCGCCACGGTCGCGAGCACGCCGGGCTGGTCGTCGACTTCTAGGGTGATCTGGTAGCGCGTGGTCACGCGGCCGATCGGGACGATGGGAAGGTTCGCGAGGGTGGACTCCCCCACGCCCACGCCGCCGGCGATGTGGCGGCGGGCGGCGGACACGACGTCGCCCAGGACGGCAGACGCGGTCTGAACTCCGCCGGCGCCCGCGCCGTAGAACATGAGGTTTCCGGCGGCCTCGGCCTGCACGAAGACGGCGTTGTTCGCGCCGTGCACGCTCGCGAGCGGGTGCGCGCGGTCCACCAGGGCCGGGTAGACCCGGACGGAGATCTCGTCTCGATACGCGGCTTCGCCGCTCCTCGACGGCCGGGGGGCGTTCAGGCGCTCGCACACGGCGAGGAGCTTGATGACGTAGCCGGCGTGGCGCGCGGCATCCATCATCTGCTTGTCGATCGAGGTGATGCCCTCGCGGTGCACGGCGTCCAGCGGGACGGTCGTGTGGAAGGCGAGGCTCGCGAGGATCGCGGCCTTCTGCGCCGCGTCGTAGCCCTCGACGTCGGCCGTCGGGTCGGCTTCGGCGTAGCCGAGGCGCTGCGCGTCGGCGAGGACGTCGGCGAACTCGGCGCCCTCGGTGTCCATGCGGTCGAGGATGTAGTTCGTCGTGCCGTTGACGATGCCCATGATGCGCTGCACGCGGTCGCCGGCGAGGGAGTCGCGCAGCGGGCGGATGATCGGGATCGCCCCGGCGGCGGCGGCCTCGTAGTAGACCTCGGCGCCCACCTGGTCGGCGGCGTCGAAGATCTCGGGACCGTGCGTGGCGAGGAGCGCCTTGTTGGCGGTGACGACGTCGGCGCCCGAGTTGATCGCCTGCAGCAGGTAGGTGCGGGCCGGCTCGATGCCGCCCATGAGCTCGATCACGATGTCGGCGCCCACGATGAGCGACTCGGCGTCGGTGGTCAGCAGCTCGCGCGGGAGGTCGACCTCGCGCGGGGCGTCGACGTCGCGCACCGCGATGCCGACCAGCTCGAGGCGGGCTCCGGCGCGGTCGGCGAGCTCGTCGGCGTGCTGACGCAGCAGCGACGCGACCTGCGAGCCCACGGCGCCCGCTCCGAGCAGCGCGACCCTCAGGCGGCGGTAGTCAGTCATGCGGTCCCTTCCTCGGGTGCGGTGAGGCCCGCGTCGCGC
The DNA here is from genome assembly GCF_042677065.1 of Microbacterium insulae. Classification (NCBI taxonomy): domain Bacteria; kingdom Bacillati; phylum Actinomycetota; class Actinomycetes; order Micrococcales; family Microbacteriaceae; genus Microbacterium; species Microbacterium insulae. Next base: position 177,962 of record NZ_JBHTII010000001.1, read on the forward strand.
GAGAGCAGATCGTCGATCGTCTCTCCGCGCACGATGACGCGCGCCTCTCCCCCGCGCAGCGCCACGACCGGCGGGCGGGGGACGTAGTTGTAGTTGCTCGCGAGCGAGAAGCAGTACGCGCCGGTTGCCGGCACCGCGAGCAGATCGCCCGGGGTCACGTCGCCCGGGAGGTACTCGGCATCCACCACGATGTCGCCGGACTCGCAGTGCTTGCCCACGACGCGGACGAGAGCCGGGCCGGCGTCGCTCGTGCGCGACGCGAGCCGCGCCGAGTAGGCCGCGCCGTAGAGCGCCGGGCGGGCGTTGTCGCTCATGCCGCCGTCGACGCTCACGTAGAGCCGCTGCGCACCGTCGCCGATCGCGACGGGCTTCGTCGTTCCGACTTCGTAGAGGGTGACGCCGGCGGGGCCGACGATCGCGCGGCCGGGTTCGAACGCGAGGTTCGGCATCGGGATGCCGCGCACCTCGCACTCGCGGGCGACGGCGTCGGCGATCCCGGCCGCGAGGTCCTCGATCGGCGTGGGGTCGTCGGCCGACGTGTAGGCGATGCCGAAGCCGCCGCCGAGGTTGAGGACCGGCAGCTCGCCGTCGGCGCGGAGCAGGGCATGAAGCTCGACCACACGGGCCGCCGACTCCTCGAAGCCGGCGGTGCCGAAGATCTGCGAGCCGATGTGGCAGTGCAGGCCGACGAGCGTCAGGCCGGGGAGCTCGCGGATCCGCGCGGCGGCGGCCGGGGCATCCGTCAGCGTGAAGCCGAACTTCTGGTCTTCGTGGGCCGTCGCGAGGAAGTCGTGGGTCTCGGCGTGCACGCCGCTGTTGACGCGGAGCAGCACCGACTGGTGCGCGCCGCGGCGGTCGACGATCGCGGCGAGGCGCTCAATCTCGATGAGGCTGTCGATGACGATCGAGCCGACGCCCGCGTCGACCGCGGCCTCGAGCTCGCGCACGCTCTTGTTGTTGCCGTGCACCCCGATGCGCGACGGATCGGCGCCCGCTGCCAGCGCGACGGCCAGCTCGCCGCCGGTGGCGACGTCGATCGCGAGTCCCTCTTCGGTGACCCAGCGCACCACCTCGGTGCTGAGGAACGCCTTGCCGGCGTAGTAGACCCGGGCGTTCACGCCGTGAGCGGCCGCGGCGGCGCGGAACGCGGCGAGCGTGCGGCGGGCGCGAGCGCGCACCTCGTCTTCGTCGAGCACCCACAGCGGAGTGCCGAACTGGTCGCGCAGTTCGGTCGTGCGGACTCCGCCGAGGACCAGCACGCCCTCGTCGTCGCGGGTCGCCGCCTCGGGCCAGACGAGCGGGGCGAGGGCGTTCGCGTCTTCGGGCTCGACGAGCCAGTCCGGGGCAAGGGTGCGGGACTGCGAAGGGGCGGACACGGGTGGGACCAATCGGTTCGAGCTTCGGCGCTGAGCCGTCCGGGCGTCCGGATCGGCGCGTTCGCCGCGGCCGGAGGAGTCCACGCGCCGGGCGTCCTTGCAGTCTAGGGCACACCCCATGCCGGGCCCGTGATGTGTGACGCGGGCGGACGAGGTCGCGGCTCGCGCCGCTTGGCGAAACAGGGGACCTCGCCGAGACGGGGCCGCATACCGCCCTGCTTCGGCACGATCCCCTACCTCGGCGGATACATACGACGCGGGCTGTGGGCTCAGCCGCAGGTGCCGTTGGCCTGGAGGGCCGGGTCGGTGACGATCGCGCCGTCGATGTCGGCGTTCACCACGATGGAGTCGCCGCTCACCTCGACGTCGGTGAGCGTGACGCCGGCGGGCAGGTACTCCGCGAGGCAGATCGTCCAGTCCTGCAGCACGACGTCGGCGATCGGCCCGAAGCGCTCCGAGATCGCGGCGGCGTCGATGGATGCCCCGGCAAGGTCGAAGCTCGCGGGTGCCAGCACGAGCGCCCCCTCCGACACCGACGGTGCGAGGGCGACGCCGATCGGGAAGCTCAGACCGAAGACCTCGAGCTCGAACGTGATCGTGACGTTCGGCGAGGCGAGCCCGACCGTCTCGGAGGGGAACCGGTCGACCTGGGCCAGCAGGCTCTGCAGCTGCGCCTCGTCGAGGGTGACGGTCGCCGTCGCGCCGCCGATGTCGGCGCCCTGCTGGACCGGCACGTCCGTGGCGGTGACGGTGACGTCGCCCTCGAACTCGCCGACCGCGACGTCGTCGGATGACACCGTCACCTCGTTCAGGCTGCCCCCGAGCAGCTGCGGGATGACGAGACCCGGGATCTCGACATCCACCTCCTGGTCGGAGGGAAGAGCGAGGCGCTCGGCGATCTCGGTCTTGGCGGTGCGCTCGACGACGTCGCGCGCGATGGCTTCGGCGACGAAGAACACCACGACGCCCAGCACCACGAGAACGACGAGCGCGACGATCCACGGCCACGCGCGGCGGCGGCGCGGCGGCACCGGTTCGGCGACGGCCCACTCGGGCAGCGGTTCGGTGGGCTTGGTGTCGCCGGAGCTCATGGCTACATCCGTTCCGGTGCGCCGACGCCGAGCAGGTCGAGGCCGTTGCGCAGCACCTGGCCGGTGGCGTCGTTGAGCCACAGGCGGGTGCGGTGCACGGCTTCGACGGGCTCGTCCCCCAGCGGGATGACGCGGCAGTTGTCGTACCAGCGGTGGTAGAGGCCCGCGAGCTCTTCGAGGTAGCGGGCGACGCGGTGGGGCTCGCGCACCTCGGCGGCGAACGCGACGATGCGCGGGAACTCCTGGAGGGCGCCGAGGAGTGCCGACTCGGTCTCGTGCGACAGCAGCTCGGGGGCGAACTCGGAGCGGTCGACGCCGGAGCCGTGCGCGTTGCGGGCGACGTTGTGCGTGCGCGCGTGGGCGTACTGCACGTAGAAGACCGGGTTGTCGTTCGTGCGCTTGCGCAGGATCTCAGGGTCGAGCGTCAGCGGCGAGTCGGCCGGGTAGCGGCCGAGCGAGTACCGCAGCGCGTCGGTGCCGAGCCACTCGCGCAGGTCGTCGAGCTCGATGATGTTGCCGGCGCGCTTGGACAGGCGTGCGCCGTTGACCGACACGAGCTGCCCGATGAGCACCTCGATGTCCTTTTCGGGGTCGTCGCCGGCGGCACCCGCGAGCGCCTTCAGGCGATGGACGTAGCCGTGGTGGTCGGCGCCGAGCAGGTAGATCTTGTGGCGGAAGCCGCGGTCGCTCTTGTTGAGGTAGTACGCGGCGTCGGCGGCGAAGTACGTGTACTCGCCGTTGGAGCGGCGGATGACCCGGTCGCGGTCGTCGCCGAAGTCGGTTGTGCGCACCCACACGGCGCCCTCGTCGTCGAACACGTGCCCCTGCTCGCGCAGGCGGTCGACGGCCTCGTCGACGAGGCTCGGGCCGCCGTCGGCGGGCTTGGCGTGCAGAGTGCGCTCCGAGAACCACACGTCGAAGTGCACGTTGAACTTCTCGAGGGATGCCTGCAGCTCGCCGAGCTGGAAGTCGTAGGCCGTGTCGCGCGCCACCGTCAGCTGCTCGTCGGCGGGGAGTTCGAGCAGGTCGGGGCGCGCGTTCAGCACGCGCTGCGCGAGGGCGTCGATGTAGGCGCCGGCGTAGCCGTCCTCAGGGGTCGGCTCGCCCTTGGCGGCGGCGAGCACCGAACGCCCGAACCGCTCCATCTGGGCGCCGGCGTCGTTGATGTAGAACTCGCGCACGAGGGTGGCGCCGCTCGCGAGCAGCAGGCGCGCGATCGCGTCGCCGAGCGCGGCCCAGCGGGTGTGGCCGATGTGCATCGGACCCGTGGGGTTGGCGCTGACGAACTCGAGGTTGATCGTGTTGCCACGCTGGGAGTCGTTGGTGCCGAAGGCGGCGCCGGACTCGACGATGGTCTTGGCGAGGGCGCCGGCGGCTGCGGCATCCAATCGGATGTTGATGAACCCGGGGCCTGCGACCTCGACGCTCGCGATGCCATCGACCTGGCCGAGCCCGTCGGCGATCTCGGTCGCGAACTCGCGCGGGTTGGCGCCCACGGCTTTGGCCAGCTTCATCGCGGCGTTGGAGGACCAGTCGCCGTGGTCGCGGTTCTTGGGGCGCTCCAGCGGCAGGTCGGCGGCGGTGAGTCCCTCGGCGGCGCCGGGTCGTCGTGCCTCGGCGAGCGGGGCGACGACGGCGAGCAGGGCGGCGGAGAGGGCTTCGGGGTTCATAGCCGGACCAGTCTAGTTCGCGGTGCCCGGGCGCTTTCCGCGTGCGCGCTCAGGCCAGCTGCACGAGCGACGTGAAGTCGTCGAGGGAGGGGTCGGATGCCTCGGGCGCAGAGTCCGGGAGCATGTCGAGGCCGTCGAGCGACGACTCGTCCGCGACCACCCGGGCGTCGACGCGCATGTGCTCCAGGCCCACGAACCCGCCGTGGTAGCTGAGGAAGGCGCAGTCCGCGGCATCCCTCCCGGTGGCGATGCGCACGAGCGTGCGGCGGTTCGCGAGGCGCGTGCCGTCGATGACGTACCAGGCGCCGTCGAGGTAGGCCTCGGCGACGGCGTGGAAGTCCATGGGGCGAAGGCCGGGCGCGAAGCAGGCGGCGTAGCGGGCGGGCATGTCCATGGCGCGCAGGAGGGCGATCACGACGTGGGCGTAGTCGCGGCACACGCCCTGTCCGGTCATGAGGGTGGTGACGGCGCTGTCGGTGCCCTGACTGAGGCCCGGCGTGTAGGTGGTGCTCGACGAGACGAACTCGGAGACCGCGGCGATGAGGTCGTGGCCCGAGAGCCCCTTGAACTGGCGGCGGGCCTGCTGGAAGACCTCGTCGGACTGGCAGTAGCGGCTCGGACGCAGGTAGGTGATGGCTTCGAGGTCGCTCGTGCGGCTGGCGGCGGAGAGCCCCTCGACGGTCGCCTCGTAGCGGACTTCGAGGCGTCCGGCCTCGCCGAGGAGGCGGTGGAGGCGGCTTCCGGACTGGTCGACGATCTCGGTCGGGGTGTACACGCGCTCGCCCTGCGTGAAGGTCAGCTGCTCGCCCACGAGGGGCACGCCCTGGGCCGCGGTGATCTGGAAGATGAGGTCGACGGACGACCCCAGTTCGAGGTCCAGTTCGGCGGTCACGACGCGTTGCACCGGAGTATCTTACGCACGCGTGGCGGCCGGTTCTCACCACCTCCGGACGGCGGCTTCGCGGGTGCGCAGAATGTGTGCGTGCGGGGGTTCGCGGGCGATTTCTGCACGGCCTCCCAGGGCGCCGCACCTCAGGATTCGCGCGGCGTTGCCCAACGTTCGGGCGCCCGAATCGGCGGAGGCGGATTCGTGACGTACCCTCTCTGCATGCCCGCGCCCGGTCACCCTCGCCCTCGGCGTCCGTGGCTCCCCGTCGTGGGGGCTGCGCTCGCCGTCGCCGCGGTGTGCGCGCTGGGCATGTGGCGGCCGTGGGTGACCCCGTCGGCGCCCGTCGCCGTCGAGGAGAATCAGGCGGTGGTGTCTATCGCGCCGGATCCGATCGAGCTGCCCGACGAGCCGCGCGTGCTGATCTTCGGCGACTCGTGGGTGTACGGCTCGGCTGCGGTCGTGCCGACGCTCGGCTTCGCGTACCGGCTGGGCGAGAACCTGGGCTGGGACACCGTCGTCGACGGCATCCGAGCCTCGGGCTATCTGCGGACCGGGCTCGACGGCGGAACCTACGGCGAGCGCATCGCCGACCTCGATCCGGCGCTCGACCCAGACCTGGTCATCGTCGAGGGTTCGATCAACGACCGGCTGTTCTCTCCGGACGGATACACGGATGCCGTGACCGCCGCGTGGGATTCGCTCGAGGCGCTGTACCCCGAAGCCGCGATCGTGATCCTGGGTCCAGCGCCGCAGGTGCTCCCCGTTGAGGCGCCGACCGCGCAGATAGATCTGGAGCTGGCGCGGCTGGCCGGCGAGCGCGGCTGGTGGTACATCTCCCCCATCGCCGAGGGCTGGATCACCGAGGCGAACTACCTCGACGTGATCGACACGGGTCCGATCGGCCGCGACCATCCCTCGACCGACGGCCACGCCTACCTGGCCGAGCGGGTGGCTGAGTCGCTCTCGCGCACGTTCGCGGAGACGGATGTCGTGGCCGACGCCCCGCTGGACGAAGAGGTCGTCACGCCCTGAGTCATTCTGGGCTCGGGTGTCTGCGCCGGCGCCTCCGCGGCGGGTCCCCCGCTCGCGGGGTGGTAATCTCGATCGGCACGCCTCCGTAGCTCAGGGGATAGAGCGTTGGTTTCCGGTACCAAAGGTCGCAGGTTCGATTCCTGTCGGGGGCACAAGATAAATCCCAGGTCAGCCTGGGATTTTTTCTTTGCCCGCGTTCGTAGTTGACGTTTTCGGGGCCGATTTGCCCACATTTTGCCCACATCGGTTTTGTAGGCCTTCAACCACGGTCGAGCGCACTCAGCTTCCTAAGCCGACAACGTGCGGCGGATTGGTTGGCAGAGTCGGGCTCGCGGCGTCGTCGCGAGTGACGAGATGACGCTGCGCGGCGAGGTCGAGCGCGGCCGCGACGCTGTCGAGATCGTCGGGGAACAGGTCGGCGTAGACGTCGAGAGTCATCGTCGCGGAGGCGTGGCCGAGCATGCCCTGGATCGCCTTGATGTTCGCGCCCGATGAGAGTGCGAGGCTCGCTGCCGTGTGGCGGAGATCGTGCGGCGTGACTCGCGGGAAGCTCGAGTCGGCCTGCTGCACCCGCTGCACCGCCGAGGCGAGGGTGCGGGAGCGGAAGTTGCCGGCGCGGATGACGTCGCCGTTCGGCGACGGGAAGAGCAGGTCGTCGGGCTCGCGATCCTTGCAGGCCTCGGCGATCGGATCGACGAGGAACTGCGGGAACGGCACTGACCGCCGAGCGTGGGTCTTGGGAGTGCCAAACACGATGCGACCCGCCGGTTCGGACACCGCTCTGGCGACCTCCACGCGGCGGCGGGTGAAATCGACGTCACGGACGCGGAGCGCCGCCGCTTCGCCCCACCGCAGGCCGGTGTACGAAAGGAACAGCACCAAGGTTCGGGAGTCGCCGCACTCGTCGGCCAGACGGTGGACTTGAACGTGCGTGAGGTAGCCACGCTTGGCCTTGATGCGGCGCGGCAACTGGATGCCTTCGGCGGGGTTCCGGACGAGCCGACCGTCCCTCACGGCGAAGGAGAAGACGAGCGAGAAGACGGCGTAGATGTTACGCACGCTCTGAGGTGCGAGGGTCTTCGACAGGTCGCTGACCCAGTGCTGGATCTCGGCGTAGCCGATGTCGCTCAGACTGCGCCTCCCCCACCGCGGGATGATGTGCTTGCTCAACGCGCTCTCGTACCCCACCAAGGTCGTCGGCTTGAGCTGGGCCTGACTCTTGAGCCAGTCCCGCGCCCAGGTCTCGACGTTGACTCGCGCGAGCGCTGGGTCGACGTATGAACCTCGGGCCTTCGAGAGCTCCACCATGTGAAGGAACTCCTCCGCGTCGCGCTTGGTGCGGAAGCCGCGCTTGTCTGTCTGGGAGTGATCGGGCTTGCGATACCGCACGCGATAGCGGCGGCCATCTGCCGATTCGTATGCGGTGATGCTGCCCATTTCGACCTCCGCTCATGCCGGCTCGCCGGCGAGTAGGGGCCAGTCTCGAACACTGTTCGTGCCCCGTCAACGCGGCCGATCACAGTTGTGGACAGATGTCGGAGGACGTCCTCAACTGGCGTTGCGATGGAAGGGCGCCTCCCTCCGACGCCGAGAGTGTAGCGATCGTTCGCATCTCCGTTCTCGCCGCTCACTCCTTGCAGACTGCGCGCTGGCGCGCTCCGCTTAGCAGCCGTTCGACGGCGAGCACTGCGCCGCGCCCGACCGCTGGATGGGCTGATCGTCGGAGGGACGGCCGCTGTGCGATACCGTCACACCGTGACGAGTGACCGAGTTCGTGAAGCCTTGTCGGAGTTGGTGCGCGAGCGCGACTGGGCTCAGTTCCATACGCCGGCCAACCTCGCGAAGAGCATCTCCATCGAGGCCGGCGAACTCCTCGAATGCTTTCAGTGGAGCGACGACGCAGACGAGGTGCGCGTACGCGGCGAGCTCGCCGACGTCGTCACCTACTGCACGCTTCTCGCCGAGCGGCTGGGTGTCGACCTAGACGAGATCGTCCTGCAGAAACTCGCGGTTACTAGTTCGAAGTACCCCGCGGATCGATCGCGAGGGCGGAGCACGAAGTATGACGCCCTTTGAGATCGAGCGGCTCGACTTCACTACGCCCGCGATCTCCACATGGGCGTCCGGCGATGAACGGCGGACGAACTGGCCCGTCGTCTACGTTCTCGACAGCGGCGGGTCCCCAGATGCGCCATCTGTCTACGTCGGCGAGACGGTCAGTGCTGTGTCACGAATCCGTCAGCACCTTCAAAACCCCTCGAAAGCAGGATTCCGCCGCGTCCGTGTCGTCATAGACGAGACGTTCAACAAGTCGGCGTGCCTCGACCTCGAGTCGCACCTCATCCGCTGGCTCGCCGGCGACGGGCACTACACAGTGCTCAACGGGAACGAGGGCATCATCGATGCGCGGTACTACGAGCGCGACCAGTACCGCGAGAGCTTCCGGGACATCTTCGAGCAGCTGCGCGCGGACGGGATCTTTCAGCGCAGCATCCCTGAGATCGAGAACAGCGACCTGTTCAAGCTCTCACCCTTCAAAGTCCTCACACGGGAGCAGGCCATCGCGGTTGAGCAGATTGTGGAGGCATTCCTCGCGGACCTCGCGACAGGCACGCGATCGACCAGCGTCATTCAGGGCGATCCGGGTACGGGCAAGACGATCGTGGCAATCTTCCTGATGAAGCTGCTGGCGGACATTCGCGACTACGAAGACACCGATGAGATCGAGCAAGACTCCCTCTTCTCTGAGTTCTTCGTTCCCGAGAACCGGGAGCTATTGAAGAGCGTCCGCGTCGGACTGGTCGTACCCCAGCAGTCGCTTCGAGACTCAATCAAGAAGGTGTTCAAGAAGACGCCGAAGGTCAGTGAGGATCTCGTCTTGAACCCGTTCGACGTCGGCAAATCGTCTACGCCATTCGACCTACTCATCGTCGACGAGACGCACCGACTCAATCGCCGCGCAAACCAATCCTCGGGGATGCGCAACCGCGACTTCGCGGACATCAACGCGCGGCTGTTCGGATCTGATGACCTCAGCAAGACCCAGCTCGACTGGATCCGCGCGCAGAGCACCCACCAGATCCTCCTCATCGACGAGCAGCAGGGCGTGCGGCCCGCAGACCTCCCGAGCGAAGTACTAACTGCTGAGATCACTGATGCCAAGCGACTGCATCGATGGTTCCCGTTGGCGAGGCAGATGCGGGTAAGGGCGGACGCAGACTACGTGGGATTCGTCCGCCAGATCCTACGGGGTGAACTTCGCACCGGTGACCGGCCAGACTTCGGTGAATACGACCTGCGGTTCTTCGAGAGCGTCGCGGAAATGCAGCAGGCCATCCGCGACCGCAACCGCGAGGTAGGGCTCGCCCGGCTCGTGGCGGGCTACGCCTGGGACTGGAAGACCCGCGGCAACGGACCCGGCTTCGACTTCGAACTCGAGGGAACCGGGTTCGTCTGGAATCGCACAGACAAGGATTGGATCAACTCCCCCGGATCGATCGACGAGGTCGGCTCGATTCACACGGTGCAGGGTTACGACCTCAACTACGCCGGCGTGATCATCGGCGGCGACCTCCGATACGACAAGCTCACCCAACAGGTTGTGGTCGACCGCGACGCCTACCGGGACAAGAAGGGCAAGGAGAACCTCGCGCAGCTTCGTCGGCCAACAACAGACGACGATCTCCTGGCACTCATTCAGAACATCTACGGAGTCCTGCTCACGCGGGGGATCCTCGGAACGTACATCTACGTGTGCGACTCGGACCTCCGCAAGCACTTCGCATCTGTCCTAGAGGGGGACTGACAGAGGCGCACCGTCCCCCGACTGTGAGGTACGAGGCGTGAGGCGCTGGATCGTTCTCGCGACGCCAGGAATCCAAGGCCCAAGCGGCTTCATCCCAGTCGGTTTCGCACTCCGCCGCGTGCGCATTAGCACAGAGCACCGGCAGACGTTCCCTGTGGAGCACAACGCCGAGCGATCGCTGAAGAGCCGGGCTGTCGGTGCGCGACGAGGAACCCGCTGAAGCGTACGACACGCCGGAGCGAACGCTATGCTCCGTCTGTGCCGCCGCTCGGAGAGTTTCGCTTTGCCATGCCGCTGCCGGTTCGGATAACCGGGCGTAGCTCGAGCATCACTAACTCGTTCGTGAACGGCATCATTCCGGTGATCAGACCGACGGCCGAGCAGATTGAGCAGGCCCTCGCGATACTCGGCATGGACGAGGTGGTCCGCTGCGCATACTGCGGCGACCCAGCGACCGAGTGGGACCACCTTCGCCCGCTGGTGAGTGGGCAGCGGCCCACGGGCTACATTTCGGAAATTCACAACCTCGTTCCGTCATGCGGCAAGTGCAACCAGAGCAAGGGCAACAAGCCATGGCGCGACTGGATGCTCGGAACAGCGCCCAGGTCCCCCGCGTCTCGCGGCGTTCCCGGCCTAGAGGAAAAGATGTCCCGCATCGAGGACTATGAGAAGTGGGGAAGCGCCTCCCGCGTCGACATGGCGGACGTCGCGGGCGCCGAGCTCTGGGCCGCTCACTGGGAGAACCACAGCGCCATTCTTGAGTTGATGAGGCAAGCCGAGGGCACCGCCCGCGCGATCCGTCAGCGAATCGCGGAGGCCAGCGCACAGATCGAGCCCCCCATAGTCGCGGATTCGTCCGTTGCCGAGAGTTGATCAGTAACCGACAGGGTCGACCACCGACATCCTTCTCGGGAGATCGCCGTAGACCATACGGCCAACGTCCGCTCCGGGCCTGCACAACATGCGATCGCCGAGCGCCATGGCGAGAAGTGATGCAACGCGATTCGCTGTCGCGTTAGCAGTACGGGCAGTCGCCGCTCGCCGGAAGCTCGACGAAGTGGACTTCGCACAGCTCCTTCGGCCGTTCGGGCCTCACGCTTCGCCAGTACCCGCCGTCCCGGATCCGATTTACCGGGAGCTCGATCTCCTCGCCGACCCCTCGTTTCACGCGATGCCAGATGTACCCCGAGTGAATGAATGCCTTGCGCACGCCGTCCGTCGGGACTGCGGCGATGTAGCTGCCGCTTCTTGGGATGTAGAACTCTCGGAACTCGCGGCCAGCGAGAAACTCACGAACGACAGGTAGGTTCTCGAGCGGGATCCGGTAGTGCTTGAGCGCCTCCTCGAAGGTCTGGAAGGTCTTGCGCCCCGATCGGTCGTCGATGCCCTCGACGGTGAACCCGAGCTCAGCGAGGCGGCCCGCGGCTGCGTGCTTGCCGCCGCTGATCTCGTCATGGCTAACGGAGACTCCGTGCTGCCGCTGATAGGCGGCCGCGAAGATCGCCTTGGAGTCGTAGCGACCGTCCTCCGTGACGACGAAGTACTCCTTCGCCTCGCCGTAGCCATACCTCTGAAGAAACGCGTTGCGACCAAGCCGATCGAACTCCGCCATCGCCCATTCAACGGATCCGCGGTCGGTCAGGTCGGCATACGAAAGCATGGTGCGAGACTACCGACCGCCGTCGACGTCTACGTTCCACTCGCGATCGCGATCGCTCGGGCGACGCATTGGAGTCCAAGAAGGTCAATACGCGTCCTTCGAGATCACTGCCCCCTCGGCCATTCGATCGAGGGCCTTCAAGAGGGCGGCGGCCTGCTTCTCGGTAGGTATGCGTCCTTTGCGCAACCCGAAGCCTGCGACAAGGTCCGATTCCATCGGGGAGAGACGGACAGCACCCGATGAGGAGTACACCGCCTCCCAGACGGTCGACGGGATCTTCAGGACGCGCTGGACAGCCTCGAACCCACTGTCCATGCGGCGTTGCTTCTTGTCGTCACTGGCTTGGCTAGTTGCGGTATCAGCATCGATGAGGTCGACGGCAAGGTCGCGCGGCAGTGGGACCGGGGCTTCCCTGAACGTCGTCCAGCAGACTTCCTGCTTCGCCCACTGGGTCACATTGGCCTGTTTCCTGCGAGGATCGGTCAAGTGCTCCTGGGCCCGCTCAGCCACTACCAATGCGGCGCCGAGGAGCGTCTGACTCGTGCTCTGGCGGGCCCAAATGGCATCGAAGTTGAGCCTTGAGCCAGAGAACTGGCGTGGGATCTCGTGTGCCAGCTTCGCCACGCCGTACGCGACGATGTTCGCCAGGTACCCTTTGCCGTACCAGGCCGATTCGCGTACAGCTTTGTGGAGGTCGTTGAAGAGAATCGCTTTCGCCACGTTGTTCTTGAAGTAAGCGTCACCGAACTGATTCGGATCCTTCTCCCATGAGGCGACGACTTGGTGCGCGTACTCGATGAAGTTGGTCTGCGCCCCCTTGCTGACGGTGTGAGGGCGTTGGCCCCAGCTGAAGGCGTACTTCGACCAATCGGTCTTCACCAGGCGCTGACTTTTCGGGTACTCCAGCTCGAACTTCTTCTGCTCCGCGGCAGATCCGCGAGCCACCTTGTCGTTCTCCCATTGCCCGCGCGAGCGTTCGTAGTACCAGCCAGTCTGATACTGTTCCCCCTCGCGCGCCGGGGCTCGGAGGCGGCGACTGGTCTGCTCCATCAGCACGTGGAACTCGTGATTTGAGAAGAGATCGGCCGCGCTGACTCGGTTCTGGCTGTTCGCATACTTGGAGACGTCGGCCACGACCTCGGCTGCGTTCTCGCTGCTCACGGTGACCAGCTTCATCTGTACGAAGACGTCGTCCACAGATCGTTTGCTGTCGCCGCGCAAGTAATGGACGAGCGAAGCCGTCGTCTGTCCGCCGTTCACGATCTGCCAGTTCTCGATTGAGCGGATGAACGTGCCCTTGCGAAGAGTGACTAGATCCACGTCCGTCGCAGTAGTCGTCAGCCCGTTGTTGAAGGCAAGGAACATCTCGGGCTTGTGAGCGAGAGTCTGCTGAATTCCTCGGTTGACGGCTCCCCGAGCGCTGAGGTAGGTCCGAACGTTGGACTCGAGGAGCTGGCTGCCGTACTCCTCGAAGACGTCTGCCAGCAGGCGACCGGGCAGGACCGCAAGGTAACTCTGGGTCGACGAGCCACCGTCTGCGGCGACGAGGCACTGGAGCCCGTCCGGCAACCACTTCGTCAAGTCGATGCGCATCGCCTCGTCGCCGGTCTGAGGTGTTGCCGCTGCCAAGATGCGGTTGCGATCCCAGATCGCGTACGAGGCGGGCCGGTCCGCCACGATGCCGTTCGGGATCGTCCTGATGCGCTCACTCATCAGGCCATCAGTGATGAGCAGGAAGCGTATGCGCGCGACCGACGACAGCCGGTGCCGGAAGTAGTCGGCGTACTCGACCTCACGGGAGCTCGGTTCCAGGTTCTCGGCGAGCCAGCCATCCGCCGCCAACTGCAGGAAGTCTGCACCGCGACCGAACATGTCGTTCGCGTCGCCGAGCGTCACAGTGCCTTCACCGTCGAAGTACTTCCCGACGATGACGGTGAGGGAGGCGTCAGTCGAATCCTCCGCATAGCCGAGCAACGACAGAACACGTCCGCGCGGACCGCGGCATTGAAGAGGTTCCGAGACGATGTCGTACGCCACGTCCGCGTCCTCGAGTCGCGACGCGAACTCCTCGACGAAGGCTCTCAGCTCGAAGCTGTCGGAGCCGGCGGATCGGATCTTTATATCGTTCCGGAGTTGGTCCAATTGATCACTCACCGCGCGCCGCCGATCCGAGTCCGTTCATGGTTGCGGCGAAGGGATTCAGCGCCGCAACCCGTAGCGAGAAGGCCACCTTCACCACGCCCTCGGGAACCGCCTCAGGGGCGATCGTTGGAAACCCTTCGGCGACTTGGAAGCGGAGCCACTTGCCAGGAAGAAAGCGCCACTGCCGGTAGTACTCGTCGCCGACGTCGAGATCGAGGGCGGTCAGCGCGAGATCCCACCTCTCAAGCGCGGTTGCACCGCCGCGCTCGGCAATCTGGCGGACCTCGTCCACGAGGTCGAGGAAGCTCGTGCCGGACGGATCTGACGCTGATACCCGGTCCATGGGCAGAACGAGAAGGTCAAGACCAGCATCAATAGGAGCGATCTGTGCCGGCGAGGTGATCCGAACCTCCTTTGGCGGTTGGTGGCATGACTTCACCTCGATCGAGGATCCGTCAGCGAACTCGAAGTCGTGGAGCCCGCCGAAGGGACCACCCCACGCCTCGAAGACTTGGAAGGCATCGAAACCGGCATCACGCTCTAGGACTATCGCGAGCTCGAGCTCTGCGAAGAGTCCGCGGATCTGTTCCTCAGAGAGTCGGCCCGCGGCGCGGGCACCGAACCGGCGGAACTGGTCGACGGCGTTCACAAAAGCGACGAGCGCCGAGTCAGCTGAGTCGGCCTCTGCGCTATGTGTCAGAACGTACTCGAGGAACTTCAGAAAGATCGAGGGGAGCCCGGGATCCTTTGAGCTGATCCGAACGAAGTCGTCCGCCCCGGAGCGAACCGTCTTCACGGCGAATCCGCGTCCATCTCCGACTATGACATCAGCCGGGAGTGATGCCTGCACGACGAGGGCCGCGTGACCGTCGTTGTTCTCGGCGAGCACAGTCAACCACGGATGCGGCACCTGGACGACGCGATGATTCGGGCCCTGCAGCGCGCCCGTCATCGCGCTTTCAACGGACATCATTCGTCGCCCGTTTCGATGTCGTCTCCATCGTCGAGGTATCCGTACAGGCTTCGCTGCTCGACGGAGTTGACCCAGAACTGCTGCCCCCCTCCCCTCCTGAGGATGTCAGCCTTCTCCTCCTCGGGAATGTCGGGGAAGACGAGAACGACAGCGATCAATGGATCCGAAGCGGAGATGGCGACCTCAGGGGTCTTGCTCTGCTCGTCAGCGTTGGTCGTGATGGCGAAGACGAGCAGCATCGGGTGGTCGATGCTCGCGATCACAGCCGCTTCGCTGGCGGCCCCGTTCAGCGCGGCCCGCTCTGCGCGGGTGAGCGCTCCCGCGAGATTGGTTGCCGTCGCCACGCGCCGGTTCCCGAGCGCCAGAGCACCGCCAGCCGTTCGCTTGATGGCGTTGCGGACGCTGCTCTGCACGGCGAGTCCATTCCCGAAGTCGACGGGGTCGCCGGTTCCTCCAACGAGGACCACTCGCCACTCGTCGGCCCCACGAGCCTCGCCGAGATGAGCGGCGATCTGGGGTGCGACCGCCGTCCCCGCGCCGCCGAACCAAGGGTCGCTCTTGAATCCCTTGAAGTCAGTGAAGAAGTCCGAGATCGCCTCGGGTGACACCTGCGACCAAGTTGGGTAATTCAGGTTGGACTGTGATCGAGTGATCCGTCCTTCCTCGACTCCGCGGGTAAGTCCGTCCAGGAGCGTTTGAAGAGCCCGCTTGTTGCGGTCTCGGTCAGCGGCGGACTCTGACAGGAAGTGCGACTCGAATTTCTGCCCGTGGATCAGGATGGTGCCAGTGACGAGCTCGGCCGCTTTTCGCTTGTTCGCGGCGACGACCTGAAAGCCCTCCGGGTGGGCGCGGACCCGTAGGCCGAAGTCCCTCGGTGTGAGCTCTTTTGCGCGCATCTCCAGCAACAGCTCGCGGAGCTCGCCCGTGACGTCTGATGACCACTGGAAATCGTCGCGCGTGGACTCTGGCATCCATACCCGTACCAGATCTGCATAACCGGGGCGATAGCCGAACCATCTGCCCATCTGCATGAGCGTGTCCATCGACCGAGGCTCCCGGACGAAATAGCTGACCTGAAGCCCATCGAGTGTGAGCCCACGCGAGAGAACATCGCCGCCGATGAAGATCGTCGGGCGGAGGTCCTCCTCCCGTCTCTGGTCACGTGTCATGAGCCGCCGTGCCTTCGATCTGGCGGCCGCGGTCTTGCTGTTGACGAGCTGAACGAGCACCTCCTGCGACACGTCGAACAGCGCGCCCCGCACATCGTCCCATTCCACGTCGACGCCGGCGAACTGCTCGCTCCAGACGCGCTCGATGCGCCCCCGCAACCCGCTGCTGCGCGCTGAGTCCGACCGTCCCAACTCGCCACGGATCACGCCGCTGAGCGCGAGAGAGAAAGGCTCCACCAGGTCGAACACTTGGCTCTGGACGTCGTTGAAGCGCGACACGTTTATGAGCATGGAAGCCTCCGAGGCAAGGCCTTGGTGGCGAAGGAGTCGGATCGCGGTGCCGAGATAGAAGGAGACGATAGCGTCCTTCATGCTGTCCGGGAGGTCGTCCACCACGAGATCGCTCTTGTGATTGATGGGGATCACCTCGAGGCAGTCCTCCACATCAAGTTGAATCGCGGGATGCTCCCCGGAGAAGTATCCGCCGATGCCCTGGTAGTTCGAGGGGCTGCTCATGACACGGATGTAGTCGGCTGGGAAGAGGTCGTTCCCGAGGTCGTCCTTGGCCGCCTCGTGGTCGATGAAGATGTTCGCGAACGGTGTGGCAGTTATTCCGAGGTAGGAGCTGCGTCGCGAGCTGTCCAACAGGCGACGGATCTGCTTGTTCACGGCGGCGGGGTCGGTGTCCGTCTTCGTATTCGGCGTGCCCCAGTCTGATTCGTCATCGATGACGACGAGCGGCGTGTCCAGCCGCCCTCCCTGCGCTTGGCGCCGAATGTAGTCGGCGACATTTCGGATGAGACCCGCATTCTTCTTTATTACGAACACCGTTGGGTTCCCGGACGCCACCCAGACGATTCCCGACCGCTTCGCGCTCGCGCTGAAGTCACTCCTGACGGTGGTGAGCACATTCGGCTGGAAGTCGGGGTCGAACCGCGCGATTCCGAGTTGCTGAACAGCGGCCGATCTGATGTTGTCGTCGAGATAGTCAGAGTCGATGCCTGTGAGATCCGAGTCGATTCTCTTCTGAGTCTGGGCGCGAAGATCGTTGGTGTGGCCGCCGATAACGATGACGAGGCGATAGCCGTAATCGATCGCCTTGTTCAAGATTCCGATGTAGGTGGCGGTCTTCCCCGACTGCACCTCACCCATCAGCAAGCCCCGACGGGCCCAGGTCCCCGCCTTGGTGGGATCGCCAAGCAGCTCCACCACCTCGTCGGTCTGCGTCGCCAGATCTTCGATCACTGATCTGGCCCAGTCTCGGGCAACGAGCAGTTGCTCGTATGCCTGGTATCGGTTGTGAGGGACATCCGAGGCCTTGTCAGCGAGCCAGCGCTCGAATGTGTCGCGGTCGATCACCGTGCCGCCGTCGTCCAGCACGATTGTTTCCTCGCGCGTGAGCTCCGCGACGACAGCCGCGACCTCGTCAGGAGAGAGTTCGGAGAACAGGAGTCCTGCGATGCCGGTCGCCTTGTCAGCGAGCTGGTCGAAAGTCATCTCACGGTTGCCGGCGACGAGCTGCTGTTTTAGGAGCATCTTCAGTCCGGACTGTCGGTCACTGAGCTTCAACGCGGTGTTCCTTCCAGATCTGTTCGACCATCTCGAGGAGGTTGGGAAGTGTATCGAAGGGCTCCGTATGAGCGAGCGCCGCGCCGACGCTTGCGACGTCGTCGCCCAGAAGCCCTGACTCCCTTATCTGACGCAGTGATTCCTTCACCGCTTCGACAGCTGGGCTCGTATTGGCCGGAGTCGTGTTCTTCGCCATTTCCACGTACAGGTCGTAGGAAGGGAATCCGTCGGCGAGCACGTTCAGGAGCCGATTCACCTTCTCCGCCTGGGATGTGTCAAGTGTGCTCAGGACGGAGATGACGAACGGGTTCTCGAAGTTGACGTCGTACCGGATCCCATCGCGATCCAGCACCTTCTGCCACAGGTGGGTGACCTCAGCCGGTCCGGACTTGCGCCCACGGAACGTGTGCACGCGTCGGCCGCGCTCAAGGACCCCGTCCATGAGTCGACGAAGCTCAGCCTTGAAGGAGGCAGGAGGTTCAGCTCGAGACTTCTTGATGTCCAGCTGCCACAGATGATCCAGAGAGTTGGGAATGTCGACTCTGATGCGGGTCTGCTTGGAGATCTCAGTCATGCGAGCGAGCCCATACCAGTGGCCGTGAGAGATCAGCCGCTCGTTTCGATAGACGTAGAACCCTTGCGCCTCACGCATGCCCTCGCCGAGGTCGTGCCGACGCCGCTCTGCCGGCGTCAGGCCAGACGGGTGCGGAAGCGTGAAGGCGGTCACCGCGACCTGCTCACCATCGACCGGGATGTACTGCGTGGGCGACTCCTGAGTGCGCGGATTTGCCGTGACAAACGGATCGAGAGGCTTCACTTCGACGCCATTGACCGAGATCGCCACGCGGTCTGTTCGGCGGGCGAGGAACCTATGAAAGATGAGGGAAAGGTCCGCGCTCACCTCGAGTGCGCGCTCGCGGATCAGGGCGCCCGGGTCTTTCGCGTCGCCGAGCAGCAGATCCAGCTTCCGCAGCACCACCAGCGTGCCGGACTCGCGAAGCTCAAGGCGCTCGTACCAGGGTGTCGCGCGCAGCTCGGCCTGAGTCAACCGCTGCAGACTCCACGTTTGGGTCGCGGCGATGTGGTCGATGTCCCATTGAAGGCCCGTGGTCTGCCCGTCGCTGCGGGAAATGACAGTCAGGCATCGTGCTTGTGAGAGCGAGGCCGTCTTGAGACCGAGCCCGAAGCGCCCGAGGTCAGAGCGGGTTCGCGCCCCCACAGAGCCGGCGAGGCGGAGCGCCTCGCGAGCGACCGACGGCAACATCCCCTTGCCGTCGTCGAGGATCGCGATGTGGTCAGCGTCGATTGGCTCCAGATCGATCTCGATGCGGCGGGCTTCCGCTGTGATGCTGTTATCGATGAGATCGGCGAGTGCGGCGCTGAGCGAGTAGCCGACCGAGCGCATAGACTCCAGCAGTTCAACCCCGGGCGCAACGATCTCGTCTTCCATCCGAGCTCCTTCAGTTCTCGACGCCGAGCGGTTGACGACCCGGGCGCTACGCGCGCGCGAGGTTGCGGTCTGAGGCTACGAGATGGGCAAGGTTGGCGTCGATGGCCGGGTAGGGCTGCCCATTGAACGAACGGAAGAGTGCGGTGAACACCGCCTCGGCCCCCTTTACGGGGACTGCCATTCCGACCTGCCGGCGAACGCTCTCCTTCGTTCCCTTGAAAACGAAGGTGTCCGGGAAGGACTGCAGGCGCGCACGCTCGCGGTTGGTCAATGCTCGTGACTCGTCCCAGTGATACACGTGCGTTCCCCCGCCCCCAGAGCCCGTCACGGTGTAGGCCGGCTCATTCGGATGGAGCCTGCGATAGATCTGGCTGATCGTGGCTCCCTTCACATTGAGTCGCAGGTGCGCAGGCAGGTCCGCGTTGAAGGCGTTCTCCCCAGGGCGAATATGGTCGAGCCGCTCAACCACCTGAGCCGACTGCCGAGTCCGTTCATTGTTTGCGAGATTGCCTCCCACTGGAGGAACAGTGAGGGCTGTGCGCGCCGATACGTCCAGCCCGGCGTAGAGAGCGGGGCTGGGCACCCGGAAGTCGACGTCAAGATCTTTGCGCACACCGACGACGATGATGCGCTTCCGCTTCTGAGGGACGCCGTACTCTTCGAAACTGTAGAGATGAGGATAGAGGCGATAGCCGAATTCGCCGGCCTCGGCCAGTTCGTCCAGGATGAGCCTGAACGCCCGTCCGGCGTTCGCGCTCTGCAGTCCGGAGACGTTCTCCGCTACGAACCAGTCGGGGTTGTGGTGATCGAGCACCCGGACACCGTATGAGTAGAGCGGGCCGTACTTACCATCGAGCCCGCGCCACTCGCCTACAAGGCTGTAGTCATTGCACGGGAAACCGAAGGCGAATCCGCTCACCTTGCTTTGTTGCTCGATCGGGTAATCACGGACGTTCTGGCACGTGACGGTGGCCTGAGTGGCCCCGGGGATGTTGGCCACGTACGTATCGCACGTGCTCTGGTCGTAGTCGTTCGCCCAAGCGTGCATCAGCTCCACACCGGTCGCCAGGGCGGCGTTGTGGGCCCCGAGCGCCATGCCCCCGGGGCCTGAGAAGAGCTCACCCATCCTGAAGGAAAGTCGTGACACCGTGTTCCATCCCGATCGAGGAGCGTGAACCGCCCCTGCAGCTTACGGCATCCGCTTGCCCCGCATCGAGAGGCGGACAGCGAAGCTACCTTCGGCCATCGTATGGTCGGGCACGGACACCATCCCTTCCCGACGCGCGGAACGCCGGTTACCCTCCTGGGGTGACGATGTCCTGGGCCTCCAGCGAGGCTGCGCGCCGAACAATGGTGGGCAACCGACGGCGCGATACGAAGCCTGAGTTGGCGGTCCGCTCACTGATACACCGCGCTGGTCTTCGCTACCGCGTGGACTTCGCCCCACTCGGGGGCCGACGAAAGGCGGATATCGTGTTTCCGCGACAGCGAATTGCGGTGTTCATCGACGGATGCTTCTGGCACTCCTGCCCACTTCACGGCGTTAGCCCCGCCACCAACAGCGGCTACTGGCGCCCGAAGCTCGCTAAGAACGTAGCCCGGGACCACGACACTGACCAACTACTGAGCGCCGCGGGCTGGACCGTCATTCGAATCTGGGAGCACGTTTCACCCGCGGAGGCTGCCAACATCATCATCACAGCGGTGCGCTCCCACGCGCCGACGAGGGCACTCGGCGCAAGCCGGCGCTCATCCGAGCGTTGAGCGCCTCAGCAAGTGTCATCGCAATCCGAAACTTCTCTCCAACTCGTCGCGCGCCCGTTCAAACTCGTCGAGCCGACTCGCGGTCCAATCCCGCCGAACATTTCGATCGACCGCTATCCGCCGCTGTTGGATCCATAACTCGCGAACCCCAGGGGTGGCCAGCTCAAAGAGCCTAATCGTTGCCCGCCCGGCATCAGAGAGTCCTCGGGGCGTCGATGGCTCGTCAGCACCTCCCCTATAGCCGCCTTCGATGTGATCAGCAGCCCGGTCCAGGTAGGGATGGAACAAGCTGAACTCGGACTTGCGATATGAAGCCCCTCTAGCAATCAGTGGGTTGAAGTTTCGCTTCTTGCGAGCATTGCAGAACTCGCAAGCCAAAATCAGGTTGCATAGCTCGAAAGTCCAGTCGGCCACGCCAGTTGCGCCCGCTTTTGGCACGAAGTGGTCGAGTGCCCTCGACCGACGGCCAGCGTCGCCAACTGGGAGAGAACAATACGTGCACCGGCCCTTTTGGCGCCTAGCCAGCCAGGATGTTAGTTGAACCCTGAAGCCCTTCGTAGCCTTGGTAGAGTTCCATTTTCGGATCGCACCGTCGGCGTCGCGACTGTCTGCGGCGGAAAGAGCGAGAGCTCTAGGCGGTTGCCTGACCGTTCGCATCAGCGATGGCCAGCCTTCGCCTCAAACTCCGCCAGGACATCATTGACAGTCGTCGTGTCGGGGCCAGCCAGCCGAGATAGGTTTTGAGCCGCTCTCCGTACGGCCTGCGTCGGGGCTTCGCCCTGAGCCCCAAGCCAGTTGATAATCAACGTGAGGTCGTGATCGACGGTCTCGCTCCCGACAACTCGTGTCTGGAATACGCGATAGATCATGCTCTCCACTGACATGCCCTGGTGCTCCGTCTCGAGTTCCTCGAAACCACCTTCGACGCTGGGGGTGAGGATGTTCGTTCCACCCGCGGCCACGTAGGGCGAGTGGGTAGCGATCAAGAAATGGCATCCCATCCCCGTTGGCAACAGCGATTCCAGGAACCGAACGAAGTCAGATTGCCAGTTCGGATGCAGGCCGGTCTCCGGTTCATCGATAAGGACGAGAGAGTCTGGACGGAGGCTTGCAACTAGGCGCAAGGCCATCGAGAGCAAAAGGGTCTGACCGGCGCTGGGCTCAAAGGGCCTAGCGGAGCGCAACCCGAAACTCATGTCCAGCCGCACGCTATAGATGCGCCGCAACGCATCCACGACGGTTCCTACGTCGAGTCCGCTTTCAGTGGCCAACCTTCCGACGAGGCTAACCACTGCGTAGTCCGACTGCTCAGCCTTAGCCATCGCGCGCAGCTCGTCCGAAAGCGTCCGAAATGCACCATCCAGGTCATCGATTGCCCATTCGATCGGCTCATGCCCATTGCGGGAGAGCATGCGGCGCAGCGACTCGCGCGCGTTTTTTGCTGCAGTTGGCCTCACGCCGCGTTTCACAGCAAGAGACGCGGGCGGCAGCCCCAGATAGTCCAGTACGGAGCCGAGGTTGAAGTCGAATGGTTGATCGACGCGGATCTCTGCCCAGTATCGAGCCAGCGATGACGTCGCGGCGCCACTCGACATTGAGTTCGACGCTTGGCGAAGGCCCAGGTAGCGGTATGCCGACGAATTCGCTTGGACGAACGGAAATACGTCTGTCACCAGATTCGATATCGCGAGGACGCGGGTCGGTGGATGAGTTTCGTCTTGCCTATAGCCGGAGTCGTCCGAGAGCGCAGTTCTGGCCAGTTCGCCCAGCAACCGGCTCTTGCCAGTTCCATTCGGCCCGATCACGATCGAGAAGCAATTATCAAGCGCCTCGGACCGATTCAGCGAGAAGTCGAAGCGGGCTGATCGGTATCCATGGAGTCGGTACATCAGGTCCTCCGGGTTGCCTGGCAGGTGCTCTCCGAGGGCTTGGTCCTGCCAAGCCTGCTGGGCGGGCGCACGCGAATCGAGTGCGATCTCAAGGATGCCCGATCGATTGACTATTGAGACGTATCGCGAGCCCAGCGAACGAGAGTGCGTTCGAGACCGCCTATCGGCGCACCGTGGGGTAACCGGAGAGACCTGACTAAAGCTGATGCGTCTACCGACTGGGGCGTCAGTGGCGCGGAACCCGTCCCGCGCCACCGCGTTGCGGTGACTCGGGCTCGAGGCGATCGCCATTCCCCTTCACCTCAAACGAGCGTCGGACCCGTCAAAGATCCGAGATGCAAGATCCCGCGTGATCGATAGGGGACGCTCGATCCATCACAAGATCAGCGATTGGTGATCCATCACAAGATCAGCGATTGGTGATCCATCAGAAGATCAGCAACTGGTGATGCACGCAGGCACCCGTGGTGAACGACACCCTTTAAAGGCACTCCCCGACATGCACCTGCATGGCAGAAAAATCCCTGGATAGCGAGGAAAACCTAGCCTATCCTGGCGGCGTGCGCGGAGGCCTGGAGCGATGGAAGCGAGGTGTCGAATCCCGCGGGGTTCGACAAGCGATCTCCTACGCGCTCGAGGGCACCTGCGATGCTCACCTGCAGCGCTCCCCCGGTGTTGACGCGCTCGAAGCGTACAGTGCGGCATCCGGTTCGACCGTCTCGCGATTCATCGCGGCAAATGGCATCATCACCTCCGACGAACTCACGGCCGGCGGCCTTCGTGTCTGGCTCACCGGACATGACCCGGTTACCGGGGAAGAGCGGGGCCATCAGCGGCTGAGCCCCGACGCCGACCTGCTGCTCGACGGAACACTCAACCATCCGAAGTCGTACAGCATCGCGGCGCTGCTGCATCCCGAGCTCGCCACCGAGTTCGAGGCGCTTCAGGACCGGCTGCGTGACCGCATCCTGCTCACGTGGCAGACGGAGCTCAACGCACGGCGCGGGCACGGCGGGGTCATCCGCGAGAAGGTCACCCGCATCGAGGTCGTCGAGCTGCAGCATCGGCGCTCGCGCGCGCTCGACCCGCACATCCACCGTCACCTGTGGCTGAACATCAAAGTGCTCGGCGCGGACGGCAAGTGGTCGAACCTCGACTCGCGCGTCGCGATGAAGCTGCACACCGTCGTCAACGCCGAGGGTGAGCTTGCCGCCCGCACCGATCCCGGCTGGATCGCCGCACTCGCCCGACACGGTTACACGCTCAACGACGCCGGAGAGATCGCCGAACTCGCCGGCGCCGTCCGACCCGTCTCACGTCGGTCGGCACAGATCGAGGCAAATCGCGCGCGTTTGATCGCGGAGTGGTCGGCGGCGCACGGGGGATCTGCGCCGAGCGTGGAGGTGCTGCAGCAGATCGATCGACGCGCGTGGGCAGTGTCGCGTCCGGACAAGCCGGTGGATCTCGACGAGGCGTCTTGGGAGGCCCGGGTCCGCGACGAGATCGCAGCGATCGATCCGAATCTGACCGGCCCGCGCGCACCCATTCCAGTTGCCGCCACGGAGCAGCACGCCATCGACTTGGACCTGCTCGCGGCGCAGGCGGTGGTCGACGCGGACGAACGATCCACGTCATGCGGCGGGAGGTTCAGCATTTTAGACATGCGCGCGGGCGCAATACGTGCGCTTTCGCGCACGGGCGTCGTTGCCGAACGCGACCGTCTCGGCGGTGTGATCACCGAGATCACGGAGCGTGCAATGCGTTCCGCCTATCGGCTCGTTGCGGATGATCCACCCACGCACGTGAAGGCGTTCATGGCGACGGAAACCGTCCTCGCCAAGGTGCGCCTCGCTGGCCGCTTTGGCGTGCTCGCCCGACCCGGGCGCTCCCTCCTGCCGGACGAGTTACACCGGCTCGCACCAAACGCGGTTCTGTCGGCGCTGGATACGTCGCAGGGCGTTGCAGCGTGCGCCATCGCCGGCACGGACGGGCTCGTGACCGTTGCCGGCCCCGCCGGCACAGGCAAGACGACGATGCTGCGCGCGGCGTTCGCGGCGCTCACGTCGCAACGGCGACGGATGCTCGTCGTCGCCCCCACGCGAAAGGCGGCATCGGTGGCGTCTCGCGAGGTCGGGGCCGCGGCATCCAGTATCCATGCCTTGCTTTCGGACCATGGCTACAGATGGGCCACCGACGGGGCCGGCGCGAAGGTGTGGACCAGGCTTCAAGTGGGGGATGTCGATCCCGGCACAGGCGCCGTATACCGCGGACCAACCCAGTACGTGCTGCGTTCTCGCGATCGGATCGTCGTCGACGAAGCCGGCATGGTCGATCTGCAGACGGCTAGCGTGCTCGTCGAGCTCGCGATCGAGCAGAGTGTCGGGCTGGCGTTCGTGGGTGACACGCATCAGGCGTTGCCAGTCGGGCATGCGGGTGCGATGGGTGCTGCGATCCGGCACGCGAACACCGCGGTCGAGCTCGACACAGTGCACCGGTTCCGCGATCTCGACTATGCGACGCTCACACTGCGGCTCCGGGATGCGGGTGACCGCGAGCGTGCGCTGAAGGTTGCGGGCGAGCTTGCCGAACACGGTCATGTCGACCGGGTCGAACATCACGACGCGGCGCGTGAGCGGATGATCGACGCATACTTCGACTGGCACGCACGCGGCAAGCGGGTGACGCTGGTAACCGGCACGAACGCTGAGGCGGATGCGATCAACGACGCGATCCAGCAGCGACGGGTCGACCAGCGCGAGCTCGACGCCCGTGTCGCCGCGTGGGGAATCGGGCAGCAGCGCATCCTCGTCGGCGACACCGTCCAGACCCGTCGCAACGACCGGCTCACGGGCGTCGAGAATCGCGCGCAGTGGATCGTGCGCGGCATCAGCGACGAGTACCTGTCTCTTGTCTCCGTGAGCGACAGCGGCGAGGTGGCGCGTGTGTCCACCGAGTACGCGTGCGAGCACGTGCAGCTCGCCTACGCGTCCACCGTGCACGGCGTGCAGGGCGACACCGCCGATGCCTCGGTCGTCGGGCCCGATGTGGATGCCGCGGGACTCTACGTCGGCCTCACCCGCGGTCGACTACACAACGTCGCGATCGTCGTCGCCCGGACGGATGCGGCGGCGCGCGAGTGCCTCGCCGAGTCGATGCAGCGCGGCACGCCGGAGTTGACGATGCAGGATGCGGTGCGGGCGGCCCAGGCAGAGGTGCGCCGTGCGGCGAGGAACCGGGAGGTGGGAATGATGACGGGCCCAGTGGTCGGGGCGCCGGGAGGGATGCGTGGGATTGGGATGTAGCGGCGCTTGATATGTGGGCGTTCAGTAGGCAGGCTCTTGGGCTGGCTAGTCGGCCGAGGTCGATGCGTCGTGAGGGCCCAGCGACAGCTCCTCGCCTGGTTCATTAGGGGAACCGGCTTCCGGTCGCGGCAAGTCATTGCGTGCCCTTGGATAGGCATCCGTCGAAGGCGGTCACTCCATCGGGGTCGTGCCGAGCGCTTGGTCGTGGGGCGCAAACTGTGCTCCCGTTACACCGTCACGATTCTTGGAGAGCCCAACGAGTTCGAACGAGTGACGGCGCGCGACCACCCGGAGATCGTGATCGCGAACTGGCATAGCGGCCATGACCCCGTGTTCGGACGCTGAGAATCTGACTGCCAAATGCAACCCACCTGTGTCGTCAACTCTCCAGTTCGGCTTGACGTTTCGGTGGACTGTCTTTGCGATGTCGTTGACCAGCAGTTGGCCCCGCAGTCTCGTCTCGCTCGGCACCAGATGCTCGGATGCGCGATCCAGGCTGAGCACGTCGTCCACACCAAAGGGCGTCCTGAGCGTGCGCTCACTAGACAACTCAGACAGTTGGCGCTGAATGTCGTGGAGGCTCTCCCACATGAGCTCGTCACGCGCCTCGTCACGTGAAACGCCGGGCTGTGGCTCCGTTGCCTCGATGGTCAATCCGAAATGACGCCACAGTGGGTTCTTGTTATCGCTGCTTGCCGCGCTTTCGGTGATGTGCGCAGCAAGGGAAGCAACTTCAGCCTCCGTGTCCCACGCATTGAGCGTGGGTCTGTATGAATGTGTGTTCAGGCTGGAGATATCAAACGGAAGCCGTGTACCCACCTCGCAGACGAGGGCGACTGGGCGGTTCACAGCCGTGCGAACGCCCAGCTCGAAGAACACGTTTGGGTTGTGGCTGCTCATGTCGCAGAGCACTAGATCGGCGGTGGACAAGTGCTTCACGATCCCGGCATGGATCAAATCTGTTCCCTGGGCGATCGGGCTGATCGGCTCGAAGCCAGCCCTAGTTACCGCGGGGATAAAGAGCGACTCCATGACATGTATCCAATGCTCAGCGTCCCCGTACGTCTCTGCTTGCTCAGGGTGCGTAGTGATTGGCATTGCGATAAAGCAGGTCGGGCGCGCATCGGTCATGGGCCATACATTAGTGCGGGCAGCAGGGATCACTGGATGACGGGTCGCAGGCGGATGGCGACGGGCGAAATCAACTCCCGGCGCAGCGCCCGATCGTGTGGTGGCGTGGACAATGCGTCAACTCGGCGAGCGCGCTCCGGTCGATCGGGTCAAAGCAATGAGTCGCCTGCAGCTTCCCCAGCTGCGAAGGCTTCGTCCATTGCGGGGTTTGGCGCCGCGCTCGGGGCCAGCCAATCGCTGTCAGGTCGAGCAACCAGCCGCGCGTTGGTGTACGCCATGTCGAGCGTGAGGACCGTGTGGCCGCGGTACGCGCGATCTCCAATCGCCGAGACAACGAGCGCAAGGTCGGCTGTCCCGTCGCCGGTGAGATCCAGGGGCATTAGGAACTGCGCGCCAGCTTCTCCCAGCTTCGGATACCACTGCGGAATCACAAGCTTGTGGTTGCGGCGAACGCGACGCAGCGTGAGATTGATGGCTGAGTCGAGAGCCTGTCGAGCGCGCAACGGCTGCTCTACCATCTCCGCGGGGAAACGGTCGATGTTGTCGCCAAGAATGTGATCGTATGCAAGCTTCAACTCGCGACGCCAGTCGTACACTAGCTCCGAGGCCGACGTGACGTATTCCGCCATTTGCGGCGGTTCGTCAAAGTGCCTCAGTAGTTCGCGATTCGACTCCGGGACCCACCCGACGAAGAACCAATGCTGCGCGTCTTCGTGCTGGTTGCGCTGATAGAACCCGAAGATTTCCTCGGCGTGCGGAGTTAGGAGCCCCGTGTTCGAGGCCGCGTACTCGCCGTCCACCGTCACGCTGATTTTGTCCTCCATCACAAGCCGGCGGTGCGTATAGCGAAGGAAACTGTCCAGGATCGGAAGGGGGCGATTCGTCGGGGTAGAACCTGTCCATTCCTCCGCCTCGGCAAGCGCGGCGAGAGAGCGCAAGGTGTCGTCCCACGCGCGCCGCCCCAGCTCAGCCGGCTGCAAAGTTCCAGGAGTTGACTTCGGACCACGATACGGAAAGAACGCGAATGTACGGAGAGCCTCAGCATGGCCGTCCGTAACAGGGCCGATCTCGGGAGACTGTCGCCGGGCGACTTCGGCAGGGCTGGGGACCGCATCCATTCCTGAACACTAGCGGGGGCGGGGGCGGGGGCGGGAGACGGAACCGCGTACCGGCCGACCGTTCAGGAAGAGAGATCGCGCGGCGTCGCAGAGCGCAGATGTAAACGGTGGCCGATCGATTGCGCCCCGAGCGAGTTAGAAGTGATTTCCCCGCCGCCGGGGCTGCCCCAAACTCTCACGGGTGCCTGGCACGGTTTTATCTGCCTGCAAGCGCTCGAGGGGCCGACGATCCCCGCTCCACGGCGCTGAGAGCAGACTCCACCGCTAACCGACTACGGCCGACTCGACATCGCCGGGCTCGACATCAGTTGAATCATCGAGTGTCCCATCTTCGGTAGCCTCCTCGAGGGTCCCGAGCAGATCCTCCAGAGCCCGGGCTTTACCAGAAGCGTCCAGGTATTCCTGGTACTGATTCTTCGCCGAGTCGATCAGAGCGTCGTACAGGCGGAAAGATCCTCTAGAGGCCTGGAATGTCGCCGCGTAGAAATCGGCTTCATTCTGGGACGGGCCTTGCCCCTGAGTGCCGGGCTTCTTGCCTAGGACAAATACAACCTCAATGTTTGGGATCTCAGCCTCGCGTTGCTGCTGGGTGAGGATGCTTGCGAGCGCCTTCGCGTACTTCAGACCCTGCTCGGCCAACTCGCGCGCATCAACAGTGAGGTTGTAGCGCTTAAGCTCGACGATGACGTGCCGTCCGCTCACGGTGGCATAGCGGATATCGATTCGGCCAGTTATCTGTTTTTCCTCTTCGTCCATCGCGAAGAGGCCAGGCTCGATCTTGCGAAGGTCTTCCTCCATGCGCGGCTGAATTGTTGCCCGCTCCCACGAGGGGTCAAGAAGCCAAAGATGCTCGAAAAGGTGCTGCTGAAGTACCTTCTCCTTCTCGTTCGCGTCGGTAAGACTCTGCAGCTTCTCGATTGCCTCAACGCGCGACTTGAGGATGTCGACCCATAGCCCCGCTTCGTAGGTATCCTGCTGGCCGAGCAGCGGCAGGAGATCTTCCGCCGTGACGCTGGCCAGGAGATCAAGCTGCTCCGTGTTCTCTCGTAGGCCAACGCGTGCGAAAGCTAGCACTCCTGAACGGAAGAGATCTCGTCGTGCCGATTCCTCCGCTTTCTTCTCGAAGTCAAGGCTCGCAATCGTGCCGATCATCTTCCTGGCCGCAGGCTTCTGGTAGTCCGGAAGAGAATCGATCCAAGCGGCGAGCTTTGGGTACTTCTCCAGCGAGTCGGTCGCACCTTCGGTTTGACGCGCTGCCGACCACTGGTCCGCAGCTGTGACGAAAGCCGCGCGCAGGAATTCTTGCAGCTTCACAACCCGGTCGTCATCCTCGATCAGACGCTGGCGGTCGCTTGTCGCGATGTCATCGTAATTCGGGTCGTCCAGATCCAGAAAATCGGCCTCAATCTGACCCGTGACGTAATTGCCAAAGATCCGGCTGAAATCGAGCTTCTCGATGATCCCTTCCTGAATTGGCCGTTTCCGTGCCAGCACAATGATGTTTTTCAGCGACCCTGCTTCGTCATCATCGACGAGGTCCGTCGGCTTCCGAGTCGTTCCAAACCATCCTTTGACTCGCCATCCTTCCTCCTCGTCCACGAACGTGCGCGGCAGTGTGAAACGGATGATGTCGTTGGGTAGCGCTTCCGCCGGTATCGTCGCTCCGCCGAATTCCCAGATGAACTGAAGCTTCTTTAGCTCTTGTCGATCTGCCCATGTGATTTGTTTGCCGTTGATGGCGATGTGGAATCCGCCCTTGCCAGGCTCGCGAGGATCAAGAACGTCAAATCTGCGAGCGAGCCGCTTACGAAGAGCCGCGGCAGTAAGGCCCGCCCGCTGACTCTTCAAGTCGCTCAAGACCAACGTCGTCCCGACTTTGTCGTACTCGGCCGGCACCGGGATCGGCTTTGGATGGTACTTAGCACCAGGGGTACGAATCGCTGCTTCGAGGTCGGCAACAACGATTCGCAGACCATTCGCAGGATGACCATCGACCTTGCTGAACACCTCGACCTGCCGGGCTAGCGAGAAGACCGAGAGCTTTCCAATCCCCTTGCGACCCATGAACGGGCGGTTCCACTTGCTTGAGACATTGCCTTCCTCGTCCCGCTTCTTATACCCGGCGGTAAGGAATCGATCATTGAGCTGCTTCTGAGTCATGCCGCAGCCGTCATCGCTGACGACCACCTCGACGAGCTTCTTCTCACCGTCCGACTCTTCTTCCGGCACGCGAGGCTGCCACGTGATGCTCACCGTTCCGGCGTCGGCATCGTAGGCGTTGGCCACCAGTTCCGAGAGCACCGCGGCCGCGTTGCTATACAGGTTGATGCCAAGTGACTCCAGGACTGACAGCTCCACCGACATCGTGTAGACGGCGTCGGCGTCATCTTGCCCCACGACTGACTTTTCACCCGCTTCGCCAGCGTCCGACACAGGATCCCCCTAGTTCCTTCGGCTTCGTTCCACGTGCAAACTAACAGCCTCGCCGATCGCGCGAGCAATAGGCGGGGGTACGGCGTTACCAATGAGGCGCGCCGTGGCAGTGACATTGAGCCTGTTTCCCGGCTTGATGAAGCGGTAATCCCGCGGGAAGCCCTGAAGGATCGCCGCTTCCCGCAGTGTGATAGAGCGGTCCTGCTCCGGATGCCCGAATCGCCCAGCACCGAAGTTGTTGGAGAGCGTGGTGATCGTGGGCGACGGCTTGTCCCATTCCATCCGCGCGTAGACGTTCTTGAACGACGCGCCTGACGCTTTGTTGTGGCACGGAGAGCGAAGATCTTCCGGCCAGTCCATCCACGACCCGCCGGGCGCGGAGGCGCGGATGCGCTGAAGGTTCAACGACGACAACCTGCGTGCGGTGTGAAGCGCATCGTGAGGGTCGCTCTCTCCGGAAACGACGGGGGGAAGGACGCCGATGGCGTCACGGACCGACTTGTACTCTCCGTCGTTCCGACTGCCCGCGGGCACCGCTATCGAGCCCAAGCGCGAGGCAAGTAGCACCATTCGGCGGCGGTGCTGGGGAAGGCCGTAGCGGGGTCCGTAGACCGTTTGCCAGTCGACCTCGAAGCCCTCGCTGCGGAGTTCAGCAACGAACTCTTCAAAGATGGCCGATGTGCCTATACGAGGGACGTTCTCCATCGTGACCAGATCCGGCTGCACCTCTCGAACGAGGCGTGCGAACTCCCTGAGAAGCGGCCACTGCTCTTCTTTGGAGGTGTCAGTCCCCCGACGATATGCCGAGAACGGTTGGCACGGCGCGCAGCCCGCCAGCATTCTCACCGAGCCGGGCACCCACAGCGGCTCTAGGTGTGCCGCTGTGACGTGTCGGACGTCCAAGTGGAGGAAAGGGGCTTCAATGTTGGTCTCGAACGGGTACGCGCAACTGGCCTCGATATCGACCCCGCCGACGACTACTACCCCTGCGTCCTGAAGCCCTGTTGACAGCCCGCCCGCGCCACAGAAGAGGTCAACGGCACTGATCACCGGTGCCCTGTCAGGTGTGTCCTCGATTACGCCGGTCACCGGCAGCCTCCCCACATTCGGCCTACTAGCCCCACGCCGGGGCGCGGGCCCTCCCCATTGTGTCGTCAAATGGCGCTCGCGTCGACGACCGGGCCGACACGATCCACGATCAAAGCCAAGCGACCACCTCCGACATCTCCAAACGCGGGATCACTGTGTGGAGCGAGGTGTGGAATCCGGTGCCCCGGCCTGCAACGACCGCACACCGTGTGTGCAAAGGCGTCGAAGCGGAGCACCTCGGCGGACGGCGATGCGGCAGTCGGTGGGCTACCACCCGCAAGCGAGTGTTGGACGAACGGTCAGACTCCCTGCTCGGAACGGCCTCTGTTCAGGCGTCAACGCCGAACGCGCGTAGCAACGGCACGCGAGGGATCATCCGGCGCGGGCCGAGTTGGACGGTGGGGATCGTCCCGCTTTCGATGCCGAGCTTGATCGTGCGGTAGTCGACGCCGACGAGCTTGGCGGCATCCTTCATTGTCAGTGCGAGCGAATGCTGTGATCGGTTCATGGTTCTGTCTTCCTCTGAGCCAGCAATGTCAGTCTCCCTTCGTCGAAACGTACCACACCCGTGAGCCAAGATCGACAGTCCTCTTCGCGAATCTCCGATGACCTGGGATAGTGGGCTTCATGGCAGACGTCGAGGCGTATGACTTCAGCGAAGAACGCATTGATCTCGGGAGTGGGGTGACGCTTCCGAGATCCTGGAGAGCGCGCGTGTCGGGAGAGCAGGACGTGCCCGGCACGATCACCGTCCGCGTGGAGTGGGACGACTCGCTCGGACGCACCGCCGTCGTCTTCGCTGCTCTCGAGCGCGCTGGAGAGGGCGTCGACATCACCAGCCAGGTGCTCCGCGAGGTGCGGACGCACTGGATCATGACGAGGTCAGCGCTCGATGTCGTCACCGTCAACGTCGGCGCTGAGGACGGCACCAACACAAACCGCATTCCGGTACGCGATTATCTCACCCGCGTGCGGGCACATGAGGAGCGCGAGCCCTTGGAGTCGCTGTACGCCGCGATCTCCGTCTATCGCGTCGCGGCAGCGCTCAGTTATCCGCCACTGAAGCTCGTCGCGGACACTCTCCAGATCAGCCAGAGCACCGCGACCCGGCTCATGAGTCGCGCACGCGACTCGGGTTTGGCTCCCGAAGTCCGCATTCAGGAACCCCGGCGGGCGCCAGCGGTGGATCCCTATAGCCCCCACCAGGGGCCGGCCCAGCCCGGAGGCCCGTCACTCGGACGCTGAGTGGCCCGCCGGTGGCGCCTAACCTCCCACCCCAGGGGCATTGGGGTTCGGCGAGTGGCGGCCGCGCACGGGGCTCCACCACGCGCCCAGATTTGCCCACATTTTGCCCACACTTCGTGAGATTCCAGGTGTTTTCGGGCGAAGCCAAACGCACCTCGGAACCTTGAGAACCCGCGGAATTCCGCGGGTTTTGCAGGTATCTGCAGATCTCGGAAATCGCTCTCCGACATTTCCGGTACCAAAGGTCAGCTTCGGTCAGCATCGTGAGCGAGAGTCTGCTCCTGGCGTCGGTGCCGTTCGCCTGGCTGATCGTCCGAGGCATCACCCGGGGCATCCCGGGCGGTTCGCCGCTCCCCGCCCCGGCGCGGTGGAACGCCGACCTTTGCCGCCCCCCTCGGGCGCTGATCGAGGGGCGGGGCGATCGCCGACCTACGCTGGCGATGTGGAACGTGTCTCGCTCCTGAGGGGCGTGTTCTCCCCGGACCGATGATGGATCCGCTGATCGCCGAGCTCGCTGCGCTCGGGCTCGGGTTCGCGGCCGTCGCCGTCGCTCCGCGGCATCCAATCACCGCCGACGAATGGGCATGAGTCTGCAGTTCTTGGGACTCTTAGTCCAAACCTGAGCTAATGCTGCGAGTGCGGTGAGGTGGCATTCATAGAGTTCGGAGGTCGCCAGTTCGCGATGCAGCTTCCCGGCCCGCCAACGTGTTGTAGCCGGAAATCGAAAGGGACTTCTTTGCCAGATACGACGCCTTCAACCACGCCCGCCGGATGGTACCCCGCCGGTATTGCCGGCCAAGAGCGGTACTGGGATGGCGCGGCGTGGTCCGAGAGTGTTCGGCCGGTCGGATCGGCCCCCTCGGAAGTCACGACCCCGATGTCCGCGCCGGGCTGGTACCCGAACAGCTCCGTACCCGGCACGGAGATGTACTGGGACGGTGCGCAGTGGCGTGTGGACATGTCCCGCCCCGCCGCATCCACGGCCGATCCCGGAACTCAGACCACGTCAGCGCCCACCACCCCGCCCGCCAACAGCCCGTGGTACAAGCGCAAGGCCATCGTCATACCCGTCGGTATTGTCGCGGGGATCATCCTGATCAGCGGCGTCGGCAACGCGTTGGCCCGTGGCGGAGGTGGCGACTCGACCGCGCCGGCGCCTCCCAGCGCTCAGTCCCAGGAGGAGGCCGCCGCAGTTGAGGTGCTGGTCCCCGACACCACCGGGCTTACTGCAAAGGAAGCACAGGCGCTTATCGAGAACGTTGGGCTCGACGTCGAGTTCTCTGCGGAGGAAGGCGTCGTCCTCGACCGCGACAACTGGACTGTGAAGTCAACGACACCCGCCGCCGGGGACACCGCCCAGGAGGGCGACACGGTTGTCGTCAACGTTGAGAAGATCCTCACGGAGGAAGAGCAAGCAGCCGCCGCAGCCGAGGAAGCATTTGCAGCGATGACCGTTGCTCAGCAATCTGCCGTCCGCTCCGCCGAGTCATACCTGTCCTTCAAGGGCTTCAGCCGTGCCGGGCTCACTCAGCAGTTGACGAGCGAATACGGGGAAGGGTTCGATCCGGCGGACGCTGAGTTTGCCATCGCGCACATTGAGAAGACGGGTGGCGTCGACTGGAACCAGGAGGCGGTGCAGTCCGCGGAGTCCTATCTCGACTTCAAGGGCTTCAGTCGCGATGGGTTGTTCGAGCAGCTGACCAGCGAGTACGGCGAGTCGTTCACCCCCGAGCAGGCCAACTACGCGCTTGACCAGGTAGGCCTCTGACTCTACTCAGACGGTCCGGCGCGCGGCGAGCGCGCCGGACCGAGTGCCTCCCTACTCGGTCTTGACCAGCGCGCTCACGACGAACGCCGATCCACGGACGTCGAGCAGCTCCGCCTCCTGCGTCCACTCGCTGTCCTGCGTCGACACCACGGTCGCGCCGAGGCCGACCGCGCGTTCGACCGCCTCGTCGCGGTCGGCCACGGTGAACATCATCACCCACCGTGCCGGCCCGGCCGGGATGTCGCTCAGCCCGGCGACGACATCCTCGAAGCCCTCGGGTGCGAACGCCTGACGTTCCCGGATGCCCGGATCGATCGTCGACTCGAGGTGGTCGCCGTAGCCGGGCAGCCTGATCATTCCGGCGCCGAGCGCGGCATCCACTCTCCAACCGAAGACGCCACCGTAGAAGTCCATCGAGCGAGCACGGTCGGGGGTGTGAAGGATGCTGAAGTTCCAGGCTCCGGGCATGTTGACCAGTTGCGCGCCCAGTCGGTTGCCCGCGCGCCAGCCGCGGAACCGAGCGCCGTCGGGGTCGGCGAGCGTCGCCCCGCGGCCCGCCGCTCCGACGTCGGCCGGACGATCGATGACCGTGCCCCCGGCATCCTCGACGCTCGCCGCGAGCGCGTCCACATCGTCGGTCGCGACGTAGCTCATCCACCCGTCGTCGTCGGGTTCGCGCCGCGCCGCGGCCACGTCATGGCCGTCCAGGCGTGCGACCCAGTACGAGCCGTCACCAACCTCCTCCCAGGACCACTCGAACAGCCCCGCGTAGAAGTCGCAGGTCGCATGCGGGTCGGTTGTGGCGAGGTCGATCCAGCTCGGCGCCCCCGGCGGATACGCGCGCTGATCGGTGATGTGCGGGCTCTCCATGGCGGGAAAGTACCGTGCCATCAGAGCGACACCAAGGGGGTTGCGCCCAGCGCGGAAACCCACGAGTCTGGGCGTCCGCACAGTCTGAGAAGGGTGAGGTCATGGCCTTCGTCCGCACGCTCTCCGTCATCGCCGCCCTCGTGGTCGGCGCCGTCCTCGTCGCCGGAACCGCGTTCGTCGTGGGCGTCCGATCGCGCGACGAGAGGGTGCTGGGCTTCGCCCGCAGAATGCAGCGCGACGTGCTGAATCGCGGAGCGTTACGGGATGCCGGTACCGCCGGATCCCCGTGGGCCGTGGTCCGCGTGCCCGGCCGGGTCAGCGGCCGCGTCTACGACACTCCCGTCGGCGTGAAGCGCGTGGGCGACGACCTCTACATCTCGCTCGTCTACGGCGAGGGGACGCAGTGGCTGCGCAACGTCCGCGCGGCCGGCGGCGCGACCGTGATCCACGACGGGCGCGAGATCGAGGCGACCGACCCCGAGGTCGTGCCGATCGTGCAGACGCCCATTGCCGCGGCCGACCGCGTCGCGATCTCGCTGTTCGGCATCACGCACGCGCTGCGACTGCGAGAGGCCGCGTCGGCGCCGCTGGAGATGAAGGCCTGAGCCTACTGCTCTTCAGCGTCGTCCTGCGCGCCGTCCTCGCTCGATTCGGCGACCTCGGCCATCTCCATCAGTCCGACGACCGTCGCCATCTGGGTGGGGTCCGTCCAGTAGTCCGAGTGGCCGCGGACGCTCGGCGGCGGCGCGCCGTGGACCTCACTGACCGGCAGCGGATCTTGGAGGCGCACGTCGCCGTCAGGTTTTCCGATCTGACGGAGAACAGGAGTCGCGATGGGGTCGGTCCTCCTCCAGAAGTTGCGCCAACAGAGTGTTCCCCGATCTACCGCCTTCAAAAAGTCATCGTCGAAATACCCGGGAAAGAACGTCTGGTACAGCGAGACCAGCGGGGATCCGCAGGTCACCAGGGCGAAGGTCGGTTGCTCTCGATTCGCCGAGAACCAGGCCGCGATCACAGAGCCCTGAGAATGGCCCACAAGGACGACATCTCGATCGGAAATGCTGTCAGCCTCTTCTTCCAGCCCGACTATGACGCGGTGTCGGTAGGTGTCACCGGCGAGCGGATGGAATGTCGGATCCCAGAATCCGGCGATGTCGGCGACCATCGCGAAGATGCGTCTCACAGTCTGCGGATGGCCCCAGATCACGAAGATCACCGCGCCGACGGCGACGACCTGCGCCACCACCCTCACCGCATCCCGCACGAAGCGGCTGCACCAGTTGCAGCTTGAAAAGCCCTGAGTCACGGCAGCCCACACCAAGAAGACCAGCGCGAGCCAGGTGACGATGGCAACGAGCATCCCGATCCAAAGACGGGATCCCAGTCTGCCGACGACGTCGTGCGCGAACTCGAGCTTCACCTGTTTTGCAGGAAGGTCGCCGGTACGAGTGATGCGCTGGAGCGCGCTGCGATTGACGAGCCACAGACCGAACGCCAGAGAGAGCAGGCCGAGCAGGCCGATGAGCGGCAAGGAGTCAAGGTAGTAGGTCGTCGCGTAGGGCGGCACGACATCGTTCGGATGACACCGGGCGATGCCTCCTTGAAAGGCCAGTACGTACCGCTCTGAGACGGCGCCGATCACCGCCGCCCGCTCGTCCGGGCCACCACCCTGGGCGCCCGACGGCCGCGCCAACCAGCCAAGCGAGTCCTGAGAGTCGAGGAAGATCATGACCCACTCGAGGCCGAGTCGAAGCGTGGCCGCGACGGCATTGAGCAGTGCGATCCCGACGCCGATTATGAGCGCAGCGCCAGCGAAGGTCGGGATGGTCTTCTTTGCACCGAAGAAGGGGGCAATGAGCAGGAGCAGCACGGAGGTCGCGAGCGCGAAGCCGAAGCCTCCGAAGACGACGGCGGCAAGGGGATTCAGTCGCCACTCGAGGAGGGGGCTCCCGGCGCCGTGCGCGGCGCAGACCGCATCCACGACGCTGCCGGGGAACTCGTCGACGATCCGGCGAAAGGCACCGTCGCTCTCTGGGACGTGGGTCGAGAGCAGCGGGAACTCGAACGGAATCTGTGTCGGTGGCCACGTCACCATGACGACGCCGAGCACGACGACGACCACCAGGTTGAGCGCGGACGTGATGGCGATCGACCAGGCGGGCTTCCACACCCGCATCCGCGATTCTGAGCGGCGCGAGACACGATAGGACGTGTAGATCCAGCGCACAGCGATCAGCAGCGCCAGCAACGCTGTGACCGCGATGACCACGGTCGCGCCCGAGTACTCATCGCTGTAAGTCGCCCTCACCTGTCGGGAGACAGTCTCCACGAGCGCGACGAGCCACACATGGGCGGTGATTGTCAACGCAACACCTGCCAGGACGGATGCCGCCCACAGCGTCCACCGATGGCCGGCGGAATCCTTCCTGCCCATATGCGCGGCGACGTTCACGAGCGTGAACGGCAACGCGAGATACCACGCAATCCCTGCACTGTGCCGCGAAGTCCTCGACCAGTTGAGCAGGCGTACTTCGTGTTCCGGGATGTCGGGCGGAACAGCGGTATCCGGCGCGTCCGGATGACGAATCGTCACGACCCGCGCGCGCCCAAGCGCCGACAGGTAGTCATGGTCACCCATGCCATGAACGCGTAGTTCGGCGCGCTCGCGAGTCATGGCCTTCCCCACAGGCTCATGGCCAGATGGTAGTGGGGCCCGCCACACGGGGGAAGCCCATGGCCGTCGTCGACGGCCTCGTCAGGGACGAGGGAGTTCAGCCGACCGCGCGGTGCGTGACGGCGCCGCGCCATACGACCACCGACCGACGCCCGCCGGGAGCTTCCCACTCGACCACGACGACGCGGTCGTTCCACCCGGCGGCGACGGCCGGGATCTTCGATGCCGGCGCGTTGCGCCACGACACCCACGCCCACACGGGCGGCTGTGCGTCACGGGCCGCCCACGCGATCGGATTCGGGCCGTAGGCCTGCAGCGGAAGCGTCGTCGGCGTGAGGTCGGCCGCGGCCTGCACGATCTTGCGATCGTTGAGGTCGTCGTAGTGCGCCTCGTAGCGACGGTTCTTCGTCAAGTCGGCCCGGGAACCTTCCTCCGGCCGTCGAGGCAATCCTACGATTTCACCGCCGACACGAACGCTCCCCTGCGCGGCATCCGGAATCGTAGGCTGACCTCATGGCGAAGGATGCCGCGGACCCGCGCGTCTGCCCGACGTGCGGCGATCCGCTCACGTTCGAGATCCTCGACGACGAGAGGTTCCTTGTCGCGTGGTCGTGCCTCAACTGCGGGCTCGTGCGCGCGACCGAGCCGACCTGAGGGGCGGCGGCCCCAAGCTCGGGATGGCGCCCTAGATTGATCCTGTGAACCCTGAAGTATCGATGTTCTTCGTCGGCCTGGTCATCGGGCTGATGTGGGGCGCGATCTTCATGATCGTGCTGCGCTGGGCGAGCGGTCGGCTGGCGCAATCCCGAGCGAAGCGGCACGCGCGGCGCGCGGCGCTACACGACAAGCGCGAGCCGCTCCCCCAGCTGTGGGCGACAGGCGCCGGCTACCCCGACGCGGGGGCCTCCGGGACGGCCCGCCGGGCTCCGGGCGGCATCGATGACTTCCGAGACGGCGAGCGTCGGCGCCCCGACTTCAACCCCGGGCCGGGGCCGCGGGACTGGTAGCCGTGCCGGGCTAGGCCCCGACGGGCGCGAACCCGGCGCCCCAGCGCAGCATCCAGCATTCCGGGTCGTCGAGTCGCTGGAACCCGAACTTCTCGTACAGGGTGTGTGCGTCTTCGGTGAAGAGCGCCGTGCGCTTGAGGCCGAGGGGCTCGAGGTCGTCGAGGATGCCCCGCATGATACGGATGCCGACCCCGCGCCCGCGCGCCGCGGGATCGACGAACACGTCGGCGATCCACGCGAAGGTCGCGCTGTCCGTGATCGCCCGCGCGTACGCGAGCTGCCGCCCGGTGCGCGCGTCGAAGACGCCGTAGTTGCGGGAGCCCGCCATCGCACGCTCATGGTTCTCGCGCGTCCGGCCACGGGCCCAGTAGGACTCCTCGGACAGCCAGCGGTGGACGAGATCCACGTCGATCATCGCCGCGTCGGAGGAGAAGACGAGTTCGTCAGGCACACTTCATCTCACCAGCAGCGGCCGCCGGGGCGACCGGGCCTATCGGATGCGAGTGGACTGGACCGCGCGCGACCGTGTCAGTCGCGCAGCGGCGACCCGACGACATCGAACTGGAAGCCGCCGAACTCCCCCGACAGCATCGGCCGCGCGGCGGCGATGGATGCTTGGACCTCAGGAAGCTGAAGCGACGCCCGATGCGCCTCGGCGCTCTCCCACAGCTCGACGACGAAGACGGTGTCGGGCTCGGAATCGTTGACGCCGACCTCGTAGGCGAGGCATCCGATCTCGGCCAGAGCGCTGCTGCGCCGGGTCAGGTGAGCGACGAGCGCGTCGCGTCGTCCGGGGAGAGTACCGAGCGTGCCGGCATTCGCGAAGACCATGGCCCCACGCTAACGACGAGCACCGACACGACTCAGCGCACGCTCCACAGCGCCCAGACGACGAGGACCGGCTGCAGCAACAGGCGCACGAACCGGGCCCGATCCGTGCGGAGCATCGGAGCCGACCGGCCGGTGCGCCACTGGTGGACGTTCCCGGGGAAGACGGCGACGAAGAAGCCCGCGACGAGCCAGCCGACGCTCCGCTCGCGCGGCATGGTGGCGACGGCACCGGCGAGCAGCAACTCGGCGACCCCCGAGCCCACCACGACAGCGTCCTTGCTGAGACCCGTGTAGCGAGTCGACCAGTCCGGCACCACGATGCGGTACCCGCGCCTGCCCCACGTGAGGTGGGATGCCCCGGCGAGCGCGAGCAGCCCGATCAGCAGCCATCGCGCGATGGTCCGCACGACGCGGAGTGGTTTCGGGGTCGAGGTCATCGCTCGACGCTACCCCAGCCCGGCACACCCGCCGTCGCGATCACTCGCAGGCGAGGCCGTCGCCGTCACCGTCACCGTTGTTGCCGGTCCGGTTCGCGAACCAGTCGTACTGCTCGGCTTCCGCCGGGTCGTCGCGGTCGAACGGGCCGACCGGCAGCCCGAGATCGTTCTTCCGCAGCTTCCCGCACGACGAGTACTCCTCCCACCACCGCTCGTCCATCGACGGCAGGTCGGCCGCTGCGCACCCCACAGCGATCACCGCGGCATCCGCGCCGAATGTGGCGACCTGGGCCGAGTGATAGTCCGCTTCGCGAGGGTGCGCGGGATAGCCGTCCAGCGAGTCGTAACGAGCGACCGCGCTGCCGGCTTCGAGCTGCAGCATCCCGAGGTCCACCCCGGCGTCCGTCGTCGCATAGCGGAGCAAACGGCCGTGCCGGTCTTCGTCGTTCTGACCCTCAGGCAGCTCGAGCACCAGACCGTCGCCGGGAGCGACGACCGCGAGAAGGGAGTTGGATGCCTCGGCATGCCCGCACTCGCCACGCTCAGGCGTGTCGATACCGATCAGCCTGACGGTGCCAAGAGAGGTCTCGATCGTGTCGCCGTCGACGACAGCCACGAAGGTCGCGCGCTCCTCGCCCGCGCCGGTCGGCGGCGCGGGGTTCGGCGCTTCGGGGTTGACGAGGGAGCCCAGGCCGAGGCATCCGGTGAGCGTCAGCACGCCCACGAGGATCGCCACGACGCCCAGGAGGAGCGAGGTCGTTCTCTTCGTGCGCACCGCTCCCCGATCTGCTGCCGTGTGTGCGCGACCACGCCCGCGCCGAAGCGACGGTATCAGGGGGCTCGGACTCAGCCGGCGGCGCGGGGGGCGATCAACCTCAGGAACGGATCAGCATTCCCCAAGATCAGTACTCCGTCGGCTGATTCGACCTCGGTCGCTCTGACAGGGTCGAACCCGTTGGCACGAGGGGAACAAGAGAATGACGGCATCTGAGCCTGGCTGGTATCCCGATCCCGTCGACCCCCTCCTCGGCAGGTGGTGGGACGGGCAGGAGCAGTGACCGACACCTCGATGCGGCTCCGGTACGCCGGCACCTGCCGCGTCTGCGGAGCAGCGATCCCCGCCCGGACGTCCGCCGTCTACGAACGGTCGCGCCGCACGGTGCGCTGTCTCGGATGCCCCGGCACAGCCATCGCCCCGGAGTCTGAAGCGACCTCCTCCGCGGGGCACGACCCTGACGCGCACGCACCGGCGCCACCGGTCACCGACATCGACACCGACGTCGAGCCCGACGCGGACGTGCTGCGCCTCCGCGCCCCCGGCAGCGCGGTCATCGCTGAGACATTGCGAGCGCGGGCCTCCGGTCCACCCCGGTCCCGGGCCGCGCGGTTCTTCGGAGCCAGCCCGCTCAGCGCCGAAGCGCTGCCCTGGTACCAGGGTGCGCTGGGCGAACTCGAGATCGCGCGGACACTGACGCGCCTCGGACCGGGATGGACGACGATCCATGCGATCCCCGTCGGAACCCGAGGAAGCGACATCGACCACCTCCTGGTCGGGCCCGGTGGTGTCTTCACCATCAACACCAAGAACCATGAGGGAAAACGGATCTGGGTGGGATCCCGCCGGCTCCTCGTCAGTGGTCAACCGACCGAACACCTGCGAAACGCCTCCTTCGAGGCCAAGCGCGCAGCGCAGATCCTGTCCCGCTCGGCTCGCGAGCCCATCGCGGTCACTCCCATCGTCGCGATCGTCGGGGCGCGGGCCATCGCGTTCAAGGAGAGACCAGCCGACGTCGTGGTCCTATCTTCGACGTCCCTGGTGAGATGGCTGACACGGCGGCCAGCAACCCTGACGGACGCCAACGTCGCAAGGGTCTCGCGCCTCGCCGTCGACCCCAAGACCTGGGGCGATCCGATCCTCGCCGAGGCCGACCTAGACGGATTCGCCGCCCTCCGTCAGGAGGTCGTCAGCGCCCGTCGGCGTCGACTCGTTTGGGCGTCGGTCGGGGCACTGAGCATGCTGGCCGTGACCCTGACGCTGGCGTTCGCCCTGGCGAACGGCTTACTCCAGGCGACCCTCGCAGCCCTCCTCCCCTGACGCACGGCGCGGATGACCGCGCCCCGGCCTATCCCCCGACGCCCGTGCCTATGAACGGGATCGGCGCGCCGAACGCACCCGCCGCGAGCACGATGAACCCGGCACCGACGACGAGCTTCGAGTGGGTCTTCGCCATCTCCTGCAGCGCCATGTCGAACGCCTTGACCAGGGAATCCTTCGCGCTCGTCACCTCAGCCTTCGCGTCCTCTGTCGCAGCGGCGACCTGCTGGATCACTCCCGACTGCGAGGCATCGAAGAGACCGATCTGCGAGGTGACCGACGCGTTCGCGGCATCCAGCTTCAGCACGGCGACATCCAGCTTCGCCTTCGCCTCCTCGACCTTCTTCGCGCTCTTGTTGGCGGCGATCGAGCTGATCACGTCCCACAGGATCAGCGCCACCGCGGCTGCCAGAAAGACCACACCCCAAATCGGCCCCGGATTCATGCCCCACCCCCATCACGATGGATCCGTCCCCAGCGGCCGGTCCTTCGCACGCATGATCCTCGCGCGGACGGTCGCACGTCAAGGGTCGCGAGGTCCCCGCGCCGCGGTGGACGCGTTCTCGATCGAGCGAGGATGCGCACGCACGGTGAGCCGCCGTCCGGGGTGTGCAGAGTGTGCGGAGATGTGCAGAATCGCGGATGCGGCGGGGCCGGGGCATCCGCAATCGTGCACATCCCCGCAATCCTGCGCACCCCGCCGGGCGAGAGACGACGAAGGGGCCGACCCGGAGGGGCCGGCCCCTTCGCTCGAGAACCTCTACTCCGACTCGCTCCCGGTGCGGGCGGCGGGGGCCGCGGCATCCGTCTTGGCGTCCGCGTCGCCGGCCGCCGAACGCGCACCGACCTTCGCGGGCGCACCCTCGGCCACGCCCTCGCCGATCGACCGGCCCACCGTGCGGCCCTGGATGATCGCGGCCAGGTCGAGCCCGGTCGCCGCCTCAACGCTGTCGAACACCGACCGCATCGCCTTCGCACTGTCTGACCCGACCACGCCGCTCGCGCCGTCGTCGGAGCCACCCACGATCGAGACGCTGCCGATCGCGGCGTAGCCCTTCGCGAACTCCGCCATGATCGACGGCAGCACGTCGAGCACACGCTGCGACAGGAACGCCTCCTGGTTCGACGCGATCGCCTCGGCCTCGGCCTCGAGCGCACGCGCGCGCGCCTCACCCTCGGCGCGGATCGCGTCGGCCTCGGCCTGGGCGCGCAGACGGCGAGCGGATGCCTCGGCATCCGCCAGCGCCCGCAGCGCACTGGCCTCACCCATCGCCTGCGCCTCGGCCGCAGCGGCCTCACCGGCGGCGCGAGCCTTGTCGGCCTCGGCCTGCTGCTCGGCGATGCGGGTGCGGGCCTCGGCCTGCTTCACCTGTTCGATCGCCGCGGCCTCGGCGGAACGCTCACGCGTGTACAGGTCGGCCTGCGCGCGGGTCTCGGCCTCGTAGCGCTGTGCGTCGGCGACGCGCTTGACGTCGGCATCCAGCTGCGCCTGCTTGTTCTCGGCCTGCTGCTGGAGCACCGCCTGCTCGGCCTTCGCCCGCGCGAGCTCCTCGGCCTTCTCGGCCTCGGCACGCGCGCGACCGACCCCGGCGTCGGCGTTGGCGGTGTTCGTGTCGAGCGCGGTCTGCTCGACGAGGTTCGCCTCCTGGTTGGCGATCATCTTCTGGTTGATCGCGCGGTCGGCGTTCGTCTGCGCGATCTCCGCCGCCTGTCGCTTCGCCTGGATCTCGGGGGCACCGAGCGACCGGATGTAGCCCACGGCATCCGTGATGCCCTTGATCTGGAACGAGTCGAGGATGAGCCCCTGCTCAGCGAGCTCGTGCGAGACATCCACCGCGATCTGATCCGAGAACTTCTTGCGCTCCCGCATGAGCTCGACCACGGAGAGGGTCGCGACGATGCCTCGCAGCGCACCCTCGAGCTGCTCGGTGGTGAACTGCTCGATCGCCTTATCCTGCGAGGCGAAGCGCTCGGCCGCGCGACGGACGAACAGCGGGTCCGAGCCGATCTTCACGATCGCCACACCATCGACGTTGAGGGTGACGTTGTCGAGCGACTGGGCCTCGGCGTTCAGCGACACCTGGCGCGAGCGCAGCGAGATGATCTCGTGCCGCTGCGTGATGGGGTTCACCACCGCCTTGCCGTTGACGATCACCGTGACGGGCGACTCCGACATCTCGGACCGGCTCGAGCCGTCGGCAGCGAGCACGGTGCTCTGCACCTTCTGCTTGCGCCCCGAGATCACCAGCGCCTCGTCGGCGCGTGCGACCTTGATCCAGCTCCGGGCGAACAGCAGCACGATCAGTCCGACGATGATCAGGGCGACGACGGCGATGCCGACGATGGTCAGGATGCCGATGACTCCGGCGACCTCCATGGGGACTCCTTCTTCACGAGTGCGGGCAACCGTGTTCCGGCACCCTCCCCCA
This sequence comes from Microbacterium insulae, assembly GCF_042677065.1. Taxonomy (NCBI): domain Bacteria; kingdom Bacillati; phylum Actinomycetota; class Actinomycetes; order Micrococcales; family Microbacteriaceae; genus Microbacterium; species Microbacterium insulae. Next base: position 222,870 of record NZ_JBHTII010000001.1, read on the forward strand.
CCCTGCCAGATGAGAGGCGACCCACCCGAGCGGATTCCGCCGCTGTGCACAGCCCGCGTCGGGGCTCGGCTGCGTAGCCGGTGCGCGTAACTCCTGCACTTTCGGCCACCGGTGCGCCGCAGTTGCGGAGTTCGCGCGGAGGCGGCGCGCGACGCGAGCAGGTATGCAGGAGTTATGCGCACTGCCGAAACCCGGCACGGCCGAGCCTCCGCGGCGGTGCGCGCCGCGGGCCGGTGACGGATGCCGCGGCATCCACCGCTCCCACCGCGGCGGGATGACCGGACCGGTTCCCGGCCCGGGGCGACCGCGCCAGTTTCCTCCACCCGCTGCAGAAAGATGTGCAGCGCGTGCAGGAAACTGCAGCGCGAACCGTCTGCCGCGCCCGCAGCGGATGGTGCAGGCCCGACGCGCGGCGGTCCGACGCGCGGTCTCGCGCGCAATACGCCGTCTTGCCGACCGTCCGCGCTGCGGCAAGACTGGGCACGACGAGAGGACCCCATGCATCAGCGACACCCCGAACCGTCGATCGTGCGGAACAACGCGGAGGCGCGGGCATCCCTCCCGTTCCATGACGAAGACGACTTCGCCGCCGCCGATCGCGGCTTCATCGCCACGCTCGACGACCCGAAGATCCGCAACGCCGACGGCGAGGTGGTGTGGGATGCCTCGGCCTACGACTTCGTCGACGGCGAAGCCCCCGATTCGGTCCATCCCAGCCTGTGGCGGCAGTCCCGGCTCGCCGCCAAGCACGGCCTCTACGAGGTCGTGCCCGGCCTCTACCAGGTGCGTGGCCTCGACCTGTCGGTGATGTCGGTCATCGAGGGCGAATCGGGGGTGATCGTCGTCGACCCGCTCATCTCGACGGAGACCGCGGCGGCGGCGATGGACCTGTATCGCGCGCACCGCGGCGATCGGCCGATCCGTGCCGTCATCTACACGCACAGTCACATCGACCACTTCGGCGGCGTGATCGGGATCGTCAGCGCCGACCAGGTCGACGACGGCAGCGTGCAGATCATCGCCCCCGAGGGCTTCCTCGAGCACGCGGTGGCCGAGAACGTCTACGCGGGCACCGCGATGGCGCGCCGCGCCGGCTACATGTACGGCGCCGCGCTGGAGAAGGGTCCCCGTGGGCAGGTGGGCGCCGGACTCGGGCAGACGACCTCGAAGGGCACCGCGACGGTCCTGCCGCCGACGCTCGAAGTGACTGCGACCGGCGAGAAGCACACGATCGACGGGGTCGAGCTCGAGTTCCAGATGGCGCCCGGCACCGAGGCGCCGTCCGAGATGCACTTCCACCTCCCGCGCTTCCGCGCCCTCTGCATGGCCGAGAACGCGACGCACACCCTCCACAACCTCCTGACTCTGCGCGGCGCGCTCGTGCGCGATCCGCACGTGTGGGCGCACTACCTGACCGAGGCGATCGAGCGCTTCGGCGACGAGGTCGACGTCGTGTTCGCGTCGCACCACTGGCCGACCTGGGGCAACGCCGCCGTGCGGGAGTTCCTCGGCATCCAGCGCGACCTCTACGCCTACCTCCACGATCAGACGCTGCGCATGCTCAATCAGGGATACAACGGCGCCGAGATCGCCGAGCTGATCCAGCTGCCTCCGGCGATCGAGGCAGCCTGGAGCACCCACGGGTACTACGGCTCGGTCAGCCACAACGTCAAGGCCGTCTACCAGCGATACATGGGATGGTTCGACGGCAACCCCGCACGGCTGTGGCCGCACCCGCCGCAAGCGCAGGCCGAGCGCTACGTCGCGGCGATCGGGGGGATCGACCGCGTCGTCGAGCTCGCCCAGGAGGCCTTCGACGCCGGCGACTTCCGGTGGGCGGCGACGCTGCTCGATCATGCGGTGTTCACGGATGCCGCGCACACCCCCGCTCGCACGCTCTACGCCGACACACTCGAGCAGCTCGCCTACGGCTCGGAGAACGGGACCTGGCGCAGCTTCTTCCTGTCCGGCGCGACGGAACTGCGGGAGGGCTCGTTCGGAACACCCACGACGACCGCGGCGCCGCTCATCATCGCCCAGCTCACGCCGGAGCAGTTGCTCGACGCCGTCGCCATCCGCGTGAACGGACCGAGGGCCTGGGACCTCGACCTGGCCCTCGACCTCGTGCTCACCGACCTCGACCGCAGCTTCCACGTCACACTGCGCAACGGTGTGCTGGTCTACGTCGAGCGGCCTGCCGACGACGCGACCCCGCTGCGACTCACCCTCACCAAGCCGCGGCTCATCCGCCTCGCCGGGGGCGACACCTCAGGCGACGGGATGGAGGTGCGCGGCGACCTCGGCGTGCTCACGCAGATCCTCGAAGTACTCGATCAGGGGGATCCCGACTTCGAGATCGTGCTCCCCTAACGGAGGCGGCGCGGATCGCGGTGCCCTGTCGAGCGTCCGAGGGTGCGTGCAGACTGTCCCCACCGACGCGAGGAGCCGCGATGTCCGACACTGCGCACGTGATCAAGCCGCTGACGCCCGAGACGTTCCCCGCCTGGCTGGCGCTCGCCGAGAAGCACAACGGCGTGTGGGGCGGATGCTTCTGCTCGTACTTCCACGGAGACACGGCCGGCACCGTCAAAGACGAGTACGACCGTGCGACGTTCAAGAGGCGGCTCGTCGACGAGGGCGTCGCGCACGCCGCTCTCGTGTTCGACGGCGATGATGCGATCGCGTGGTGCCAGTTCGGCTCTCCCGCCGAGCTGCCGAACATCTACCACCGCAAGCAGTACGACGCCGGCGAGTCGAGCCCCGTGCCGTGGCGCATCACGTGCTTCTTCGTCGACCGCGACCACCGCCGATCGGGCGTCGCGCGCGAGGCCCTCGACGGCGCACTCGGCCTGATCGCCCAGGCGGGCGGCGGCGAGGTCGTGTCGTTCCCGAACGAGCTCGAACCCGGAAAGCGGACGTCGTCCTCGTTCCTCCACAACGGCACGCGTGCGATGTTCGAGAAGGCGGGCTTCACCTTCGAGCGCCACATCGGCAAGAGCAAGACCGTCATGCGGATCACCGTTCCCGCGGCGTGACCGAGCGACAACCGGTTTCTCGGAATACCCTATGGGGGTATCCTGTTGCTGGATCCGAGGGATGCCTTTCCGAGTCGGCACCCGCGAAGGAGGCCAGTGATGCGCGAAGACAACCGTCCGCACGCCACCCCGGCCGCACACGACGATGCGGTTCACGACGCCGTCCACGATCGCTCCCGATCCGACCACTCGGCTCACGAGAATCACCTGCCCGCTCACGCTGACCACGCTGACCACGCCGGGAACCACGCCGGCCACGGCGCGGGGCACGCCGGTCACGGCGCTGACCACGTCATCCGATTCCGGCGCCTCTTCTGGTGGAACCTGCTTCTGGCGATCCCGGTCGTGGCGTTCTCGTCGATGTTCGCCATGCTCCTCGGCTACCCGCTCCCCGACGCGTCATGGGTCGTCTGGATCTCCCCCGCCCTCGGCACCGTGATGTACGTGTGGGGCGGCGCACCGTTCCTCACCGGCGCCGTGGAGGAACTCCGTGCCCGCACGCCCGGCATGATGCTCCTGATCGGACTCGCGATCACCGTCGCGTTCGTCGCCTCGTGGGGCGCGACCCTCGGGATGCTGCACCACCAGCTCGACTTCTGGTGGGAGCTCGCCCTGCTCATCGTGATCATGCTGCTCGGCCACTGGATCGAGATGCGCTCGCTCGCCCAGACGACGAACGCGCTCGACTCGCTCGCGGCGCTGCTGCCGGACGAGGCCGAGCGGGTCGAGGGGGACGACACGGTCACCGTCCCGCCGTCGGCACTGCGCGTCGGAGACGTCGTCGTGGTGCGCCCGGGCGGCCGCGTGCCCGCCGACGGCACCGTCGTCCAGGGGGCCGCGAGCGTGGACGAGTCCATGATCACCGGAGAGTCCCGCCCGGTGCGCCGCAGCGACGGCGACCCCGTGGTCGCCGGCACCGTGGCCACCGATTCCGGGCTCCGGGTGCGGATCACGGCGGTCGGAGACGACACCGCGCTCGCCGGCATCCAGCGACTTGTCACCGAAGCACAGAACTCGTCCTCGCGCGCGCAGCGGCTCGCCGACCGCGCCGCGGGCTGGCTCTTCTGGTTCGCGCTCGGCGCCGCCGCGATCACCGCGATCGCGTGGTCGGTTCTCGGTTATCCGGACGAGGCCGTCGTGCGCACCATCACCGTGCTCGTCATCGCCTGCCCTCACGCCCTCGGCCTCGCGATCCCCCTCGTCGTCTCGATCGCGACCGAGCGCGCTGCCCGCAGCGGCGTGCTCGTCAAGGACCGGCTCGCGCTCGAGAGCATGCGCACCGTCGACACCGTCCTGTTCGACAAGACGGGCACCCTCACGCGCGGGGTTCCCGCCGTCACGGCCGTCGAATCGGCGCCCGGACACGACGCCGACCGCGTGCTCGCCCTGGCCGCCGCGGCGGAGGCTGATTCGGAGCATCCACTCGCCCGCGCCATCGTCGCCGCCGCCCGCGATCGCGGAAATGCGCTCGCGGCCGCCACCGACTTCACCTCGGCACCCGCTGTCGGAGTGAGCGCCCGCGTCGACGGGCGCCGCGTGCAGGTGGGCGGTCCGCACCTGCTGACCCAGGAGGGCGCGCGAGAGCTCCCCATCGCCGACATCTGGCGCGGGGAGGGCGCGATCATCCTTCACGTCCTCGTCGACGGCGAGGTCGCGGGCGCGCTGCGTCTGGCCGACGACGTGCGGCCGGAGTCCCGTGACGCCGTCCGCGCGCTGCAGGATCGCGGCATCCAGGTCGTCATGATCACCGGTGACGCCGAAGCCGTGGCCCTTTCGGTCGCCGGCGAGCTCGGCATCGACCGCGTCTTCGCCGGGGTACGCCCCGAGGACAAGTCGTCGAAGGTCGCCGAGCTGCAGGCCGAGGGCCGCAGGGTCGCGATGGTGGGCGACGGTGTCAACGACGCCCCCGCCCTCGCGCAGGCCGACGTCGGCATCGCCATCGGCGCGGGGACGGATGTCGCGATCGCCTCGGCGGGCGTCATCCTGGCCGGCGACGACCCGCGCGCCGTGCTGTCGGTGATCGAGCTGTCCCACGCGAGCTACCGCAAGATGGCGCAGAACCTGTGGTGGGCCGCCGGCTACAACCTCATCTCGGTGCCGCTCGCCGCAGGGATCCTCGCGCCGATCGGGTTCGTCCTGCCGATGTCGGTGGGAGCGATCCTCATGTCGGTGTCGACGGTCGTCGTCGCGCTCAACGCCCAACTGCTCCGGCGCCTCGACCTCGACCCCGCCGCGCTGACCCAGCGCTGAACGCAGCCGCGCAACCGCTGCAGTTTCCTGCACGCGCTGCGTCGCGAACCGCCGCCTCCGCAGGAAACTGCAGCGCGACCCGACGCAACGCAGAGCAACGCGACGCCCGCCGCGCAACCCGACGCCCGCCGCGCCGCGCAACCCGACGCCCGTCGCGCTCACCCGACGCTGACGGCGCACCCGCGCAACCGCGCAACCGCGCAACCGCTGCAGTTTCCGACACACGCTGCGTCGGAAAGCACAGCGTGTGTCGGAAACTGCAGCGCGACCCGGCGGACCCCCCGAATCGAACCGCCCACAGGCACCGAACGGCGCTCGCCCCCCACTCGCACCACCAACCCGCACCTCCTCACCGGCTTGCAGAACTTCGCGGCGTCGTCAAGGGTCCTCCCCGAGGGCGACTTCGGAGTCATCCTTGGTGGTGAATCGACAGCGTGTTCCGGATCGAGGAGGCTCCCACATGCTCGCGTCCAGCCCTATCGCCCGTCGTGACCGGCAGCCCGACCTGCAATGGGTGGGCGACGGCGCCTGGGTCGCCAACGACCCGGACGCCGATGTGAACGACCCGCGCCGGGTGATCGCCTACCTCGAGTGCAAGGACTCCCGCGTCTACGTGCTGTGGGTGAACGGCGCGACCGGCGTGTGCGAGTTCGAGTCCCTGCGAGAGGCGCTCGCGGCGATCGCCGAGCGGCTCGTTCCGCAGAACGCCTGACCCCGCATCCAGACCCCGGCGATCCACCACGACACCCCAGCCCCACCAGCTCCCCCCGGGAGCCCCACCCCCCAGAAACGAAGATCCCCCCGGCGCAGAGCGCGGGGGGATCTTCGTATGCGGCCGGCCGGAGGGCCGCTCGGCATCAGCGCATGCGGCGCCGGTAGATCGCGACGGCGAAGCCGTACGCCACGATCAGGATCGCCACGAGCCACGCGAGCGCGACCCAGATGTCGGCGCCGACCGGCTCCCCCGCGAACAGCGCGCGCAGGGTGTCGACGATCGACGTGACCGGCTGGTTCTCGGCGAACCACGCCACCGGTGCGGGCATCGACTCCGTCGGCACGAAGGCCGAACTGATGAACGGCAGGAAGATCAGCGGGTAGCTGAAGGCGCTCGCCCCGTCGACCGTCTTCGCGGACAGGCCCGCGATCACCGCGATCCAGGTGAGCGCGAGGGTGAACAGCACGAGGATGCCGATGGCCGCGAGCCACACCCACACCGAGGCGCCGGTGCGGAACCCCATGATGAGGCCCACCCCGATCACCACCCCGATCGAGATGAGGTTCGCGACGAGCGACGTGAGCACGTGCGCCCACAGCACGCTCGACCGGGCGATCGGCATCGACTGGAACCGCTCGAAGATGCCGCCCTGCATGTCGAGGAACAGCCGGTAGGCGGTGTAGGCCACCCCCGACGCGATCGTGATGAGCAGGATGCCGGGAAGCATGTAGTCGATGTACGACTCCTGCGACCCCAGGTTGATGGCGCCGCCGAACACGTACGTGAACAGCAGCATCAGCGCGATGGGCGTGACCGCGGTGGTGATGATCGTGTCGGGGCTGCGCAGGATGTGCCGCAGCGACCGGCTCGTCAGAACGGCGGTGTCGCCGACGACGTGTGCGGACATCAGGCCGCCTCCTTCTTCTCATCGCCGACGAGCGCGAGGAAGACCTCTTCGAGCGTCGGCTGCTTCTCGACGTACTCGACCTGAGCGGGCGGAAGAAGCTCCTTCAGCTCGTCGAGCGTGCCGTTCTGGATGATGGTCCCCCGGTGGAGGATCGCGATGCGGTCCGCGAGCTGTTCGGCCTCGTCGAGGTACTGCGTCGTCAGCAGCACCGTGGTGCCGCCCGCGGCGAGCTGCCGGACGGTCTGCCACACCTCGATTCGCGCCTGCGGGTCGAGGCCGGTGGTCGGCTCGTCGAGGAACACGATCGGCGGGTCGCCGATGAGGCTCATCGCGATGTCGAGACGTCGGCGCATGCCACCCGAGTAGGTGGATGCCTTGCGTGCCGCGGCATCCGACAGCGCGAAGCGCGCCAGAAGCTCGTCGGCCACCTCGCCCGGATTCTTGAGGTGTCGCAGCTGGGCGACGAGCACGAGGTTCTCGCGCCCCGACAGCACCTCGTCGACCGCGGCGAACTGGCCGGTCAGGCTGATGGACTGACGCACGTCGCCCGGCTGGATTGCGACGTCGTAGCCGTTCACCGTCGCGGTGCCCGCGTCGGCCTTGAGCAGTGTCGCCAGGATGCGCACGAGCGTCGTCTTGCCGGCACCGTTCGAGCCGAGCAAGGCGAAGATGCTCCCCCGCTCGACCTCGAAGTCGACGCCGCGCAGCACGTGCAGGTCCTTGAAGGACTTCTCGATCCCGGCGACGGAGATGGCGGCGGTCATTTCCTTTCCTTCCCGTCGAGACCCTTGATGGTGTCGGTGAGGCGGTTGCGCTCCTTGTCGATCCAGCGCTTGCCGGAGTACGAGGCGGCGAACGTCTCGGCGAACTCGACCGGGTCGTCGCCGGTGATCTCGTGCACCGGCGTCTCGTCGGCTGCGGCGCGCTCCCACAGATCGGCGAAGTCGTTCAGCATCGTCAGCATCACGGCGGGGTCTCCATCGGTGATGCCGCCGTTGTACATGAAGTACCGCTCGAACGCGTTCGCGGCGGTCTTGTACGGTTCGGGCAGGGCGGCGATCCGCGCCTTGTACTGGCGGTATGCCTTCTTGTCGGCGAGCGATCCGGTGACCAGCTCGTACCACTTCGCAGCCATCTCAGCTGCCTCCTTCGGTGTCGTGTGTGCGGAGCTGATCGATCCGCTCTGCGAGGAAGCTCCACGTCCTCCAGAACTCTTCGAGCTGTTCGCGGCCTTGCGCGTTCAGCGTGTAGACCTTGCGGGGCGGCCCCTTCTCGGACGGGACCTTCGCCACGTCGACGAGGCCCTTCTGCTCGACTCGCACGAGCAGCGCGTACACGGTGCCCTCGACGAGGTCCGAGAACCCCTGGTCGCGCAGCTGCGCGGTGATCTCGTACCCGTACGCGGGCCGCGCTGCGAGCACGGCCAGGACGATGCCCTCGAGGGTGCCCTTGAGCATCTCGGTCATCTGACTGCCCATCGGCTCCTCCTCTACTCTGTGTTGCTGACTACCACTAGACGGTAACACTGAGTACCGGTACTTGGCAACACCGAGTACCGGAATTCTTCCGAGAGGGATGCCGCGGCCTCCGCCGCTGTCAACCCGGGGCGCTCAGAGCCCGGCGCTCGGTACGGTCGGTCGCAGGCGCCATCGCGGCGCGGGCTTGCCGCGGCATCCACCTCGGCGCGGCCGCACGGAGAGGACGACCCAGTGAGCGACTACACGAACGACTCGACGACCGACGCCATGACGGACGAGGAGAAGCGCCGCGATCAGCTTCTGGCTGCGCCGAACGCCACGGAGGACGACGCCGCGCCGCGCATCGAGGTGACCGACCGCGGCGAGGGGATCACGCGCATCGACATCCGCGACGACGCGCCCGTTCGCCCCGGCAACCCGGAAGAAGACCCGGGAACCGCCGACGACGGCGCGTGATCAGCGCGCGCCGGCCAGCGTGGTCAGCGCGTCGCCCGTGAGGCGCTGGGTCGTCCACTCCGCCATCGGCACGGCGCCGACCGAGCGGTAGAACGCGATCGCGGGGGCGTTCCAGTCGAGCACCGTCCACTCCAGCCGCGAGTAGCCGCGCTCCACACAGACCCGGGCGAGCGACGCCAGCAGCGCCTTGCCATAACCGTGGCCTCGCTGATCGTCCTGGACGAAGAGGTCCTCGAGCCAGATGCCGTGCCGGCCCGTCCAGGTCGAGTAGGTGAGGAACCACATCGCCATGCCGACGATGCGACCCTCGCGCTCGACGACGTGCGTGAACACCTTCGGGTCGGCGCCGAACAGGTTCTCGGTCAGTGCCTCCGCGGTGTTCGCCACGGCGTCCGGCTCGCGCTCGTACTCCGCGAGCCCTCGGATGCACGCGAGGATGCCGGCCTCGTCGCCGGGTCGGGCTTCGCGCAGCATCGCGCCGCCGAGGAGGGTCGTGGGTTCCATGCGCCGAGCGTACGCGGCGGCATCCGTCCCCCGGCATGCGGACACGGCATCCGGACACGGCATCCGGACACGACGAAGATCGCCCCGGAGCCGAAGCCCCGGGGCGATCATCAGCGATGTGCGGTCTCTGTTTCTGGTTCCCTTTCGGGTTCCTTCGTCTCTGTTTTCTCTTCGCAGAACTGAATCTACTCAGCCCGCGCGCGTCGTCAAGAGTTCATCGCGAAGTCATTTCTACGTCAGGTTGAAGGTGAATTTTCCGCGGCGCGGACTCACTCGTGGCCGACCAGTTTCAGCCCGACGACGCACCCGACGAGGCCGAGGATGAGCAGCATCTTCACGATCGAGAACGACTCGTCGCCGGTGATCATGGCGTACGCCACGGTGAGAGACGCGCCGATGCCGACCCACACCGCGTAGGCGGTGCCGGTCGAGATCTCGCGCATCGCGAGGGCCAGACCGCCCATGCTCAGCAGCAGGGTGACACCGAAGACGATGGTCGGCCAGAGCTTCGTGAAGCCCTCGGACTTGCCCAGCGCGGTGGCCCAGACGGCCTCGAGGACGCCCGAGAGGATGAGGATGACCCACGACATGACTGTGCTCCTGGCCAGTCTTGTCGCTCACCGGGTACTGATCCGTCGTCCGGGGATCCGGTCGGGATCCGCACACCAGGCTACCGCGGCATCCTGGTCACCCCCTGAGCAGGGGACGGCTATGCGGAGGGTCGCGGGGCGGAAAAGTCGCCGGGACCTCGCGTGCACAGCTGCGGACATGTGCACGATTTCGGATGCCTCGGGCTCGCAGCATCCGAAATCCTGCACATCCCCGTCATCGCGCCCGGCCGCGCATAACTCCTGCGGTTCTCCGAGCGCGCGAGCCACCGCGCCCGGAATAACGCGCCCGTACGCGGTCGATCCGCCCGAAGTGCAGGAGTTATGCGCGGCTGAGCCACCAGCGCCCAGGCAGCGAGCCCGGCCAGGGCCGGTCAGACGAGGAAGAAGCCGTCGAGGATGCCGGGGTTGTGGGCGTGCACGAGCACGAGGAACACGACCGCGTCGAAGAGAAGGTGCACTGTCACGACGTAGGCGAGGGAGCGGGTGCGCATGAAGATCCAGCCCATGAGCAGCGCGAACGGGATCGTCAGGAGCGGCCCCCACGCCTGGTACCCGAGCTCCCACAGGAACGACACGAACACCACGGCCTGCAGCACGTTGGCCTGCCAGAACGGGAAGTGCCGCCGGAGCAGGGCGAAGCACGTGCAGATGAAGAACAGCTCGTCCCAGATGCCGACCGCACCCACCCCGACGAACAGCCGTGCGATGAGGTCGGGGGTGTCGACCACGGGCCAGTTCAGGTACACGCCCGACGTGATGAAGTAGAACGGCAGGATCAGCCACCCGAGCACCAGCACAGCGGCGAGCCACGACCACTGGAAGGCGTTCCAGCGCCCGCCGCCGCGCCACGGGAATCGGATCGCCCAGTCGCGGTACACCCACCGCGAGATCACGTACGGCACCGCCACCGCCGCGCCGAGCACCACCCCGAACCGCACGATCGACAGGTCGTCGAGCTCGGCCTTGAGCGGGATCGAGCTCACGATCAGCAGGCCCACGGCGATGAGCGACAGATCGCGCACGATCGAGGGGGGACGGATGCCGCGCCCCTCGGCGCGATCCTCGTCGCCGTTCGCGCGGACCGGGGCGGCGGCATCCGCACCCCGTCGCTCGAGGACCACGGCGATCAGGAGCCCGGCGGCCAGCAGCATCCACCCGACCCACGGCACCCGCAGCACGAAGAAGGCCGGCGCGGCGAGGCACACCAGGAGCGCCGGCACCAGGCGCCACGACCACGCGGGAAGCGTCGCGACGGGGGCGGCGGCGGGATGGGCGGGCATGGGGCTCCGGTTCAGGTCTCGAGGGGGTGGGCGATCTCGTCGTGCGCCATGTGTGCCACGACGTAGGCGACGGCGGCCAGGATGAGCGGGATGACGCCGGCGGCGATGAAGATCGTCTCGATCGGCACGACCTCGGCGAGCGGCCCGGCGAGCGCCATCGACAGCGGCATGAGGGCAAGGGACACGAAGAAGTCCAGGCTCGAGACGCGGCCGAGCATGTGCCGGGGGACGCGCCGCTGGAGCAGCGTGCCCCAGATCACGTTGCCATAGCTGAAGCCGAAGCCGACGAGGAACAGGCACAGCGCCATCACCCAGTACTGATAGGTGATGCCGACGATCGCGAAGGGCAGCGTGCTGAGTCCCCACACCGTCATCATGACGGTCAGGTAGCGGCGCGGCAGCCGCATCGACGAGACCACGACAGATCCGGCGACACCGCCGAGTCCGTAGATCGCGAGGAGGAAGCCGAACAAGCGGGGATCCTCCCCGATGCGGTCGCGCGTGAGGAACGGGAGCAGCACTTCCTCGGGCCCGAGGAACACGAGCACCCACCCGCTCGCGAACAGCAGCGACCACAGCAGCCACGGCGTGCGCACGGTGAAACCGACCGCTTCTCGAAGGTCGTGCAGCACGCCGCGCACGCCCTCCGGCACATCACGCGCCTCCCCCTCCGGCGCCGCGGGCTCGGGCCGGACGAACAGCAGCAGCACGAGGGCGACCGCGTGGGCGGCCACGATCCCCCAGGCCGCGTGCGCGGGGGCCAGCACGGCGGCGACGAGCACCCCCGCGGCGGCGGGACCGGCCGCCTGCTGCAGCGCGGGACGGATCGCCCCTTCGAGGCCGTTCGCGGCGAGCAGCTGCGTCGGCGGGAGGATGCGCGGGAGGATCGCGCTGTACGCCGGGAAGAAGAAGCCCGCGCCCGCACCCAGAGCGAACGCGACCACCGTCAGATGCGGGATCGTGACGACGCCGAACACACCGGCGACCGCGACGGACCCGATGGCGAGGAGGTCCACGAGCGCGACGAGGCGCAGCAGGATCCGCCGCTGCACGCGGTCGGCCGCGATGCCGCCCGGGATCGCGCATCCCAGCAGTCCGACGGCGTTGGCCGCGGCGACGAGGGAGAGCTGCACGGGCCCGCCGCCGGCGTCGATGACGCTGTAGACCATGACGACCGCCCACATGCCCGCGCCGAAGATCGAGAGGACGACCGCGCCGAACAGCATCCGGAAGTCCCGATGCGCCAGCGGCCGCACGAAGCGCCACGGGTCGCGGTGAGCGGGCGGGGTCTCGACCGCGGAAAGCTCGCCGGCCGGCTCCGACGGCGGTGCCGGCGTCGGTCCGGAGAGCGGCGGATGCTCGCCCGTCATGACCGCGGTCGCCGGCGGTAGGAGATGTCGCGGATGTCGCGCCCCACACGCGCGCCCTTGCGCTCGAAGGCGGTCAGCACGCGCCCGTCGAAGCGCGGCGCCCACTCCCCCTCGAAGGTCGCCTCGAAGTCCGTGGCCACGCCCATGACCTCGCGCATCTGCCGCGCGTAGTCCTCCCAGTCGGTGGCCAGGCGCAGCATCCCGTCGTCTTTCAGAGCCCGTGCCGCGAGCGCCGCGAACGACGCGGTCACGAGCCGCCGCTTGGTGTGCTTCTTCTTGTGCCACGGGTCGGGGAAGAAGACCCACAGCTCGTCGACGGATGCCTCGGGCAGCAGGTGCTCGAGCACCTCGGGCGCGTTCGCCTCGACGAGGCGCAGGTTCGTCGCACCGGCCTTGTCGGCGTCGAGCATGGTGCGGGCGAGCCCGGCACGGAACACCTCGATCGCGAGGAAGTCGGTGCCGGGAAGGGATGCCGCGGCGTGCACGATCGCGTGACCCTGACCCGAGCCGATCTCGACGACGAGCGGCGCCTCGCGCCCCCACACCTCGACCGGATCGATCGCCGATCCGGGACGGATGCTCGTCGCGGCCACATCGCGGGGCGACTCGATCAGGTACCGCGCGGACAGCTCGGACCACGCGCGCTCCTGGGCCTCCGACATCCGTCCGCTGCGCCGCACGAACGAGACCGGGCGGTCGCGGAACGTCGGCGCGGGGGCGGTGGGGTCGGACACCCCTCCAGGCTACCGAGCGCGACCGACAACCCACGCGCCGGCGAGCGGGGGCCGGAGTGCGCGCGCGGCGGCGCCGAGGCAATCAGGCCGTGACGAAGTCGATGAGCTCCTCGACGCGGCCGAGGAAGGCCGGCTCGAGGTCGCGGTAGCTCTTCACCGAACCGAGGATGCGCTGCCACGCCCGCGCGAGGTCGGCCTGGTCGCGCGCGGGCCACCCGAGGCCGCGGCACACGCCGACCTTGTATTCGATGCCGCGCGGCACGTCGGGCCAGCGCTCGATGCCGACGGCCCGGGGCGTGACGCACTGCCACACGTCGACCCACGGGTGCCCCACGATCCGCACGTGCGCGCCGTGGCGTCCGCGCGCGACGGCGTCGGCGATACGCGACTCCTTCGAACCGGGGACGAGGTGGTCGACCAGCACGCCGTAGCGACGGCCGGCCGACGGCGGCTCCTCGTCGAGCGCGGCATCCAGCAGGTCGATGCCCTGGAGGTACTCGACCACGACCCCTTCGGCGCGAAGGTCGTCGCCCCACACCTTCTCGACGAGCTCGGCGTCGTGGCGGCCCTCGACGAGGATGCGGCTCGCCCGGGCCACGCGCGCGCGGGCCTCGGGGGCGGCGAAGGATCCGGATGCCGTGCGCTGCGGACCCATCGTGGTGGGCGCGGCGGCGGGCGGGACCAGCACGACGTCCGCGCCGTCGACGAGGAAGCCCGCACCGAGCGGGAAGAGCCGGCGGCGGCCGTGGCGGTCCTCGAGCTCGACCATGCCCGACGACAGCCCCACCACCGCACCGCAGAATCCGTCGGCGGCGACCTCCACGACGAGGTCGCGGGATGCCTCGACCCGCACGAGCGGACGCTTCCCGTGCGTGCGCCACCCCGCGGCGAGCACGTCGGTGCCGTAGCGATCGTCCATGTGTCCTCCGGATCGCAGACGCTACCTCGCAGTTCGGGAAGACAGCGGGAGCGACCCGGCTTCTGGCCGAACCGCGCGCGCGGCCGTCGCGCTCTGGGCGAACTCCCTGCCTCCCGGGGGCCGCGGGCTACCGTCGTGTCGTCGCGCCTGAATAGACTCGCGGAAGGGGATATCCCGGACTTCCGGAGGGTGATCGATGCGACGGCGTTGGGGTGCGGCGTTGGCCTCTGCCGTGGCGATCGCCGTCATCGCGATCGGAGGCGCGGCGCACGCGACCGACCCCGTCGAGCTCAGCTCGGGCTACGTCTTCGACCAGGTCGGCGCCCTCACCGATGAGCAGGCCGGTGCCGCGCAGGTCGAGCTCTCCGAGCTCTACACCGACAGCGGCGCCGACCTCTACGTCGTGTTCGTGGACGAGTTCACCGACCCCGCCTCGAGCGAGGACTGGGCGAACACGGTCGCCGACATCAACGGCCTCGGTCCCAGTCAGTACCTGCTGGCCGTCGCGACCGACGCGCGCCAGTTCTACCTCTCGGCCGACTCCAGCGGTCCGCTCGACGAGGAGGAAGTCGCCGCCGTCGAGGCCGACATCCGTCCTTTCCTGAGCGACGAAGACTACGCGGGCGCCATCACGGCGGCCGCCGACAGCATGCGCGCAGCTCTCGGCGCGGGCGGCGACGACTCGGGCGGCGGGTGGTTCACCTGGATCCTCGTGATCGTCGTGATCGGCGTCGGGATCGTCCTGCTCGTGATGTTCCTCCGGCGCCGCAAGAAGGGCGGCGCCGGCGCGGGCGGCGCCAACGGCCCCGCCGTCGAGCAGATCCCTGTTGCCGAGCTCGAGCGGCAGGCGGCATCCGCGCTCGTCGAGACCGACGACGCGCTCAAGACCAGCGCCCAGGAGCTCGGCTTCGCCAAGGCGCAGTTCGGCGACGAGGCCACCGTCGAGTTCGAGCAGGCGCTCGCGCAGGCGAAGGCCAACCTCGACGAGGCCTTCACGCTCCAGCAGCAGCTGGATGACGCGACCCCCGACTCCGCGCAGGACACCCGCGCCTGGAACGAGCGGATCATCGCACTGTGCACGCAGGCGAACACGCTGCTCGACGAGAAGGCCGAGGCATTCGATGAGCTGCGCAAGCTCGAGCAGAACGCGCCCGAGGCGCTCGCGCGCGTGGAGGCCGAGAAGGCGAAGGCCGAGGCATCCCTCGACGGCGCGGCGGCTCGACTGCAGACGCTGCGATCGTCCTACGCGGCCGAGGCTCTGGCCACGGTCGCCGACAACCCCGAGCAGGCGCGACAGCGGCTCGCGTTCGCCGACGAGCAGCTCCGCGCCGCACACGACGACATCCGCGGCGGCCGCAGCGGCGAGGCCGCGGTCGGCATCCGCGCGGCCGAAGAAGCCGTCGGCCAGGCGGTCCTCCTCGAGGCCGCGGTCGGCAAGCTCGCCGACGACCTCGTGGCCGCCGAGCAGAGCGCGTCGGCGCTCATCGCCGAGCTCGAGCAGGACGTCGCCGTCGCGCGCGGTCTGCCCGACCCCGACGGGCGCATCGCCGGCGCGATCTCCGCGACCCTGCAGCAGATAGGCGCCGCGAAGGCGAACCTGTCGGGTCCGGGCAAGCGACCGCTCCTCACCCTCCAGAGCCTCGAGGCGGCGAACCAGCAGATCGACGCGCTCGTGCAGGGCGTGAGGGATGCCGAGGCCCGCGCGCAGCGCGCACGTCAGATGGTCGGCCAGCTGATCATGCAGGCCCAGGCGCAGGTCTCCACCGCCGAGGACTACATCACCGCGCGCCGCGGGGCCGTGGGCGCCGAAGCGCGGACGCGGCTCGCCGAGGCCGGAGCCTCCCTGGTGCGCGCGCAGCAGCTGCAGCAGGGCGATCCCGAGCAGGCGATGCAGCACGCGCAGCGCGCCGACCAGCTCGCGGGCCAGGCGATCCAGCTCGCCCAGAACGACGTCGGCGCCTTTTCGGGCGGCGGTCTCGGGGGCGGCATGCTCGGCGGCGCACCGCAGCAGGGCGGCAGCGGCAGCGGGATGCTCGGCGCCGTGCTCGGCGGCATCCTGATCAACTCCATGATGGGCGGCGGCGGCCGGTCCTCCGGCGGTCTCGGGGGCGGACTCGGCGGCCTCGGCGGTATGCTCGGCGGCTCCGGCGGAGGCGGCATCCGCCCCGGCAGCTTCGGCGGAGGCGGAACCCGCGCCCGCCGAGGAGGTGGCCGATTCTGACCGCGACGATTTCTCGAACCACCCGCAGTTCTGTCCGATAGGAAGGAAAACCGATGGCGAAGCAGTCCATCTTCGGTCGCATCTCGACACTCGTGAAGGCCAACATCAACGCACTCCTCGACTCCGCCGAGGACCCGCAGAAGATGCTCGACCAGCTGGTGCGCGACTACACCAACTCGATCGCCGACGCAGAGGCCGCGATCGCCGAGACGATCGGCAACCTGCGCCTGCTCGAGCGCGACCACCAGGAGGACGTCCAGGCGGCCGCCGAGTGGGGCAACAAGGCGCTCGCGGCCAGCCGCAAGGCCGACGAGCTGCGTCAGGCCGGCAACACCGCCGACGCCGACAAGTTCGACAACCTCGCCAAGATCGCACTGCAGCGTCAGATCAGCGAGGAGAACGAGGCCAAGGCCGTCGAGCCGACGATCGCGTCGCAGACCGAGGTCGTCGCCAAGCTCAAGGACGGCCTGAACGGCATGAAGCAGAAGCTGGAGCAGCTGAAGTCGAAGCGCTCCGAGCTGCTCGCCCGTGCCAAGACCGCCGAGGCGCAGAACAAGGTGCACGACGCCGTCAAGTCGATCGACGTGCTCGACCCGACGAGCGAGCTCGGGCGCTTCGAGGACAAGGTCCGTCGCCAGGAGGCCCTGGCCGCCGGCAAGCAGGAGCTTGCGGCATCCAGCCTCGACGCGCAGTTCGAGAGCCTCGAGGACGTCGGTGAGCTCACCGAGGTCGAGGCCCGGCTCGCCGCGCTGAAGACCGGCGGCGCACCCGCGCAGGCCGCGATCGACGCGCCCAGCGCGCCCTACACGCCGTAGGGCGCGTCCTTCCCGGCAGCCCCGGCACCCGTCGAGTACGCACGTTCTCGCCGAGACCGCACGACGTTCGCGTCGCGCGCGTGCGGTCTCGGCGAGTGACTGCGTTCTCGACGCGCAGGAGGGCCGGGCAGAGCGAACCCGGGTGGGGCGCGAGCGTGCGCGGTGAGAGGATGTGGGGATGATGCGCTACCTCGTCGTTCCGCAGTGGCAGGGAAGCCCGTCGTCGCGCGCGATGCAGCTGATCGACGGGGCGATGGCCATCGCCGGTGACCTCCCCCGCGCCTCGACGACGGTGCTCGACGTGCCGATGGAGGCGGGGGAATCCCTGGACACCGGCATCCACCGCCTCAGCTCCCTGCAGCGCGTGCGCGAGCAGATCGCCGCCGCGCTCGACGGCCAGCACGAGCCGGTGCTCACCGTCGGCGGCGACTGCGGAGTCGCCCTCGAGCCGATCGCCCACGCCGCGCGCCGCGTGCCGTCGCTCGCGCTTGTCTGGCTGGACGCGCACCCCGACTTCAACACCCCCGAGTCCTCGCCATCGGGCGCGTTCGCGGGAATGGTGCTGCGCGCGGTCACCGGCGGCGGCGACCCGGGTCTGACGCTCCCGGAGGGCGCCGTCCCGCCCGCGCGTGTGATCGTCGCGGGCGCGCGGTCCTACGACGACGCCGAGCTCGACGCCGTCGTAGCGCTGGGCCTCGTCACGCTTCCCGTCGACGGGCTCACCGACCCGGCCGCGCTCGCGGCGGCGGTGCGGGCCACCGGGGCCGACGGCGTGTACATCCACGTCGACGTCGACGTGCTCGACCCGTCCGAGGTCACCGGCAACGCGCATCCCGAGCCGTTCGGCCTCAGTGTCCGCGAGCTCACGGCGGCGATCGCCGCGGTCCGCGCCGAGACCCCCCTCGTCGGCGCGTCGCTCGCGGGCTACTCGCCCGCTTCGCCTGCCACCGCCACCGACGACCTCGGCGCGATCCTGCGCGTCGTCGGAGCGCTCGCGTGAGTCCTGCGGCATCCCCGCCCGCCGGCTGGCGCGCCGACGCCGATCGCGCCCTCGCGCGCGGCCACCGCATCGACCGTCTCATCCCGGGTTTCCTGCTCGACTCCCCCATCAGCCGTGTGGGCTACTGGTACGGCAACACCGTGGGCTGGATCTGGGGCACGCTGTGGAGCACCGGGCCCATCGAGCGGCGGGAAGGTCTGTGGGTGTTCCGCGGCATGCCGGGCTGGACCTTCGCCCGCGGAGGCGTGTGCGTCGGCGGATGCTTCCTCACCGGGAGCGGGCGCGTGACCGATCAGCTGCTCCGGCACGAGGGCGTGCACAAGCGGCAGTGGCAGCGGTACGGCTTCCTCATGCCGTTCCTGTACCTGTTCGCCGGCCGCAACCCGCTGCGCAACCGCTTCGAGATCGAAGCCGGGCTCGAGGACGGCAACTACCTCCCCCGCGGTACGGCCTCGCGTCCCGGCATCGCCCGCGCCGACGGGCGAAGGGATGCCGCGGCTCAGCGCGCGGTCGAAAGCCCGTAAGCGGCGGGGGTGTGGATCGCCTCGGCGGCGACGCCCATCGCGGTGAGGTGGTCGACGATGTCGGCTGTGCCGAGGTAGCCGCCCAGGAGGTGGATGCGCGTCGCGTCGTCATCCGCGCACAGCATCTCGTCGGCCCACGCGGTCACGGCGCGCGCGAGCGCCTCGCCGGGCGCGCACCCGCGGCTCGTGCCCGGCGCGCCCGAGCGCTGCGAGCGGTCGAGCCACGTCAGCACCATGCGGCTGGGCACGACGATGTCGGCGCGGGCCGCGGCATCCGGAATCTCCACGAACACGCGACCCGTCGAGCAGATCGGCAGCGTCGCGAGCAGCAGCTCGAGGTCGGCGAGCGAGGACTCGTCGGCCGTGATGAGGTGCTGGACGCGGGTGTGCCGCGACGCGCGGCAGGACGCGGCGGTGTGCTCGGCGGTGTGCTCGGCGGAGTGGTTCATGACCCTCCCACTATACCGCGAAAGAAGGGTTGCCTAACCTCAGTCGAAACCCGGGGTCACACGGGCCGGAGCAGCACGCGACGCAGTTCCGCAACCTCGTCGTCGGCCAGACCGTGGGCACGCAGGTAGTCGGCGGCGGAGCCGTAGCTCGCATCGATCCCGTCCAGCATCGCGCGCATCACGGGTGCGGGCGAGCGCGTCGCGAGATCCTCGAGGTGGACCGCCTCGGGATGCATCGACCGCAGGAACTGCACGATCCGGCGGTTGCGCCACTCGGGGAGCATTCCCTCCGTCCGGGCGTAGTCGGAGACGACGGCATCGGCATCCACCCCCGCCGCGGCGAGCGTCAGGGCGACGGTGACGCCCGTGCGGTCCTTCCCGACCGTGCAGTGCACGAGGACCGGCTGATCGGCCAGGATGCCGCGCACCACCTCGACCACGAGCGACGACGAGTCCTCGACCAGGCGGCGGTACATCTCGTCCAGGCTGATGTCGTCGGCGAAGAAGGACTCCACAGACCCGAGGAACAGCGGCACGCGCTGCGTCGTCACCTCCAGGCCGTCGAGGCGGCTCGGCGCGTGGGCGACCTCCTCGTCCGCGCGGAGGTCGATGATGCGGCGCAGTCCCAGTCCGCCGAGCGCGGCGGTTCCGGCCGGTTCGAGCTGGGCGAGATTCCCGGAGCGGAACAGCACGCCGTGACGCGTGACCGACTCGCCCGCCGGCAGCCCGCCCACGTCGCGGAGGTTCACCGCGCCCGGGACGTCGGGCGCACCGGGAGTGGTCACCACGCGGCTCCGGATGCCGCGTCCCGGTCCTCTCCCGCGAGATCGTCGCGCGGCGGGACGCTGTAGCGCCCCGCGATCGCGATCCGGTTGAACGCGTTGATCGCCACCAGGATCCAGCTCAGTGCGACATACTCCTGCTCGCTGAGGATCGCGCCGACACGGTCGTAGACGTCGTCGGGCACTCCCTCTTCGTGGATGAAGGCGAACGCCTCGGCGAGCTCGAGCCCTGCGCGCTCACGGTCGGAGAACACGCCCGACTCCCGCCACACCGGCAGCTGCGCGACGACGTCGGCGGTGATGCCCTCCTTGAGCGCCCGCTCCACGTGCACCCGCACGCAGAACGCGCAGCCGTTGAGCTGCGACGTGTGGATCTGCACCAGCTCCTTGAGCCGGGCGTCGATGCCGCCCTCGGCCGCGATGCTCCCGACCGTCTTGGAGAACGCGGCGAGCGCCTGGTACGCCTGCGGGGCGGAACGCGACAGGTGGACTCGCCGTTCGGTCATGCCGCCAGCCTACCCACGCCCCTCGTGCCCGGCACGGTCCGGCCGCGCGGCGCCGCGGCATCCCCCTCCCCTCGCCGCGCCCTCACCACCCGGACACTTTTGTGCGAAACCGACCCGGACATCATGGGCAAGCTCGCGCAAAAGTGTTCCCGTCACGGGCGGCCACGGCATCCCTTCCCCGGAGCCGGGGGACAATGGCGGGGTGAGCGATCCGATCGACGAGTTCTCGTTCCTGCCCGACCAGGCCGCCGACGCCGGCCTCGAAGGACCACTCCCCCGCGGCGAGCGCGTGAACCTCGCCCTCCCGAGCGGCCGCACGCTCAGCGCCCTGCGCTGGACCCCGGACGGGTCGGCCTCCGCGCCGGTGGTGACGTTCCTCCACGGCGCCGGGCTCAACGCCCACACGTGGGACACGACCGTCCTCGCGCTCGGCCTCCCGGCCCTCGCGATCGACCTCCCCGGGCACGGCGACTCCTCGTGGCGGGACGACGCAGCCTACGTCGGCCGCGTGCTCGCGCCGGATGTCGCCGCCGGCATGGACGCGTGGACCGATCGGGCGCAGCTGCTCGTCGGCCAGTCGCTGGGCGGCCTGACCGCGGCGGCGGTCGCGGCATCCCGTCCCGACCTCGTGCGCGAGCTCGTGGTCGTCGACATCACGCCCGGCGTCGACCCGTCGGCGGGGCCGTCGCAGATCCGCGAGTTCTTCGCCGGACCCACGGATTGGGCCTCGCGCGACGAGCTCGTCGACCGCGCGCTCGCCTTCGGCCTCGGCGGAGGGACACGGCGCAAGGCCGAGCGCGGCGTCTTCTTCAACTCGCGCGTGCGGCCCGACGGGCGCGTCGAGTGGAAGCACCATTTCGCGCACCTCGCGGCGGCCGCGGCATCCACCCCCGGCGCGCCGGATGCCCCGCCCGCCGAATCCGCGTCGACGCCGGACGCCGTGTCGGCCGTCCTCGGCGACGCAGGATGGGAGGACCTCGCCGCCTGGGCGGCGCCCACGACCCTCGTGCGCGGCGCGCGCGGGTACGTCACCGAGGCGGATGCCGCGGAGTTCGTCCGCCGGAACCCCGAGGCGACGGTGACCACCCTCGCGAGCGGCCACAACGTGCAGGAGGACGCCCCGATCGAGCTCGCCGCGATGCTGCGCGGGCTCGCGGGGAACGATTAACGCTTCTGTTGCGTTCCGGGTAGCGGATCGCCCCGGTCCGGCACCGGTTCTCTAGGCTTGCTAGCGCACCGGCGACGGACCTCCCGCACCGTCCGCCGGCACCGCGATCCCGCGGATCCCCCCTCCGAAAGGACCCTCATGCTCCGTCGTACGGCCATCGTCGCGGCATCCCTCCTCGCCGCCGGCGCCCTCGTGCTGACCGCCTGCAGCGGCGGCGGAACCCCGGCTCCGACGGCGACCGGCGAGCCCGATCCCGACGCCTCGGTCGCGATCCGCCTGGTCCTCGAGCCCGGCAACCTCGACATCCGCCAGACCGCGGGTGCGGCCCTCGACCAGATCCTCGTCGACAACGTCTACCAGGGCCTCGTGTCGCGCACGCCCGAGCAGGAGATCGTCCCGGCGCTCGCGAGCGACTGGACCGTGTCGGAGGACGGGCTGACCTACACCTTCACGCTCAACGAGGGCGTGACCTTCCACGACGGGCAGGAGCTGTCGCCTGCCGACGTGGTGTGGTCGCTGACCACGCGCAAGGAGACGCCGGAGTGGCGTGACTCGGCGCGGCTCGCGAACGTCAGCTCCATCACGGCCGACGGGCAGGAGATCGTGCTCGAGCTCGACGAGCCGGACTCGAGTCTCCTGTGGAACCTCACCGGCCGCGCCGGGATCATCCTCAAGGAGGGCGACACCGTCGATTACAACACCGCGGCGAACGGCACCGGGCCATTCCGCCTCGACGAGTGGCGCCAGGGCGACAGCATCACGTTCGTGCGCAACGACGACTACTGGGGCGAGCCCGCGCAGGTCGCCGAGGTCGTCTTCGACTACATCCCCGACAACCAGGCGGCGCTCAACGCCGCCGTGGCGGGCGAGGTCGACGTCGTCACGGGGTTCGACGCGAACCTGAAGGAGCAGATCGAGCAGGGCGGCGACTTCGCCCTCGTGCTCGGCCAGTCCACCGACAAGGGCACGCTCGCGTTCAACCAGACCTCGGGCCCGCTCGCCGACCAGCGCGTGCGGCAGGCCATCCGGCAGGCGATCGATCACGACGCCTTCGTCGAGGCGCTCGGCGCGGGTGAGACCCAGTACGGCCCGATCCCGTCCCTCGACCCGGGCTACGAGGACCTCTCCGACGTCGCGCCGTTCGACCCCGACGCGGCCCGCGCGCTCCTCGAGGAGGCAGACGCGGAAGACCTCGAGCTGACGCTGACCATCCCCAACTTCTACCCGACGACGATCCCGCAGATCCTCGTGTCGAATCTCAACGACGTCGGCGTGACCCTCGAGGTCGAGTCGGTCGACTTCTCGACCTGGCTCAACGACGTCTACGTGAACAAGGACTACGACCTCAGCTTCGTGCTCCACACCGAGGCGCGCGACTTCGAGAACTGGGCGAACCCCGACTACTACTTCACCTACGACAACCCCGAGGTGCAGGAGCTCTACGCCCAGTCGCTCGCGGCGACCGACGAAGAGGAAGCGGCGGACCTGCTCGCCGAGGCCGCCCGCATCGTGTCCGAGGACGCCGCCGGCGACTGGCTGTACAACGGGGCCTCGGTCGTCGGGGTCGGCACTAACATCGCCGGTATGCCCTCGATCAATGTGAACGAGCGCCTGAATCTCGCCGAGCTGACCAAGAGCAACGGGTGATCCGATACACGCTGACGCGCCTGGCCCTGCTCGTGCTCGGCTTGTTCGTCGCCAGCGTGCTGATCTTCCTCGCCCTCCGGGTCCTCCCCGGTGACGTCGCCCAGCTGATCGCGGGAGTCGACAGCACACCCGCGCAGATCGCGGCGATCCGCGAGCGGCTGGGGCTCGACCAGCCCCTCCCGGCGCAGTACCTCGACTGGATCGGCGGCGTGCTGCGCGGCGACCTCGGCACCTCCCTCCTCACGGGCTCGAGCGTGACGAGCGAGCTCGCCGAGAAGGCGCAGGTCACCGTCCCGCTCGGACTCCTGGCGCTGACGATCGCGGTGCTCTTCAGCGTGCCCCTCGGCGTGCTGTCGGCCATGCGCCGCGGACGCCCCGACGGCACGGCGCTGAGCGTGAGCGCGCAGGCGCTGGCCGCGGTCCCCGTCGTGTGGGCGGGCATGATGCTCGTCGTGGTGTTCGCGGTGTGGCTCGGGTGGCTCCCCGCGCAGGGCTTCCCCCGCGCGGGCTGGAACGATCCCGCGGCGGCGCTGCGGGCCCTCATCCTTCCCGCGCTCACGATCGGCATCGTCGAGGGCGCCATGCTCCTGCGCTTCGTCCGCAGCGCCACCCTGCAGGCCGTCGGCCAGGACCACGTCCGCACGGCTGCCGCGAAAGGGCTCACCCGCAACGCCGCGCTCATCCGCCACGGACTGCCCGACGTCGGCCTGTCGGTCATCACGGTCCTGGGGCTCCAGGTGGCCGGGATCATCGTCGGCGCGGTCGTGATCGAGCAGCTGTTCACCCTCCCGGGGATCGGACGGATGCTGGTGTCCGACGTCGGTGCGCGCGACCTGCCGATGGTGCAGGGCGAACTCCTCGTGCTCACCGGGTTCGTGCTCGTCGTCGGGTTCGTGGTCGACCTCGTGCACCGCGTGATCGACCCCCGGCAGCGGGAGGCCTCGTGAGCAGCGAAGACCGGCGGGATGCGGCATCCACCGCCCCCGGCATGTCACACGATCGGTCGGTGGAGAGCGCCGCGACCCGCCATTCGCGTGACATGCCCCCGGCTCCCGACGCTCGTCCGTCGCGGTGGGCGTGGCTCGGACGACTGTGGCACCTCTCCACCGGCCGATTCGGGCTGATCGTGGTGATCGTGGTCCTCGCGACCGCGCTCGTCGCGCGGTTCTGGACGCCGTTCGACCCGCAGCGGGTGGAGATCTCCGCGCGATGGCTGCCGCCCGGGTGGCCGCACCTGCTCGGCACGGATGCGACGGGCCGCGACATCCTGAGCCTCGTCATGGCCGGAGCGCGCACGACCGTGTGGGTCGCGGTCGGAGCCGGCGTGATCGCGACACTCGTGGGCATCGCGCTCGCGGCGCTCGGCGCGCTGACCGCCCGCTGGATCCGCGAGTCGGTCGCGGTGTTCGTCGACATCCTCATCGCGTTCCCGGTGCTGATCATCGCGATGATGATCGCGGCCGTGTGGGGCGGGTCGCTGTGGGTCGTGATCCTCTCGGTCGGGATCGGCTTCGGGGTGAACATCGCGCGCGTGACCCGACCCGAGCTGCGGCGCGTGCTGCACAGCGACTTCGTGCTGGCGGGCCGCGCCTCGGGCCTCACGCCCCTGCAGAACCTCGTGCGTCACCTGCTGCCCAACGTCGCGCCGGTCTTCATCGTCCAGCTGTCGTGGGCGATGGCGGTGGCCGTGCTGGCCGAGGCGGGCCTGTCGTACCTGGGCTTCGGGGCGCCGGTGACCGAGCCGTCGTGGGGCCTCCTCCTGGCCGAACTGCAGCAGTTCATCACCGTGTATCCGCTGTCGGTCGTGTGGCCCGGCCTCGCGATCACGCTCACCGTGCTCGGCCTCAACCTGCTCGGCGACGGGCTCCGCGAGGCGACGGACCCCACCCTGAGCCGCGCCCGCGGAGCCGGACGCGTCGCGCGCACCCACGTGCCGGAGGTGGTGGCGTGAGCCTCGAGGTGGAGGGCCTGACGATCGAGATCCAGGGCCGCCGGGTCGTGGACGGCGTCTCATTCACGGTGCCCGACGGCGCGCGGGTCGGCCTCATCGGCGAATCCGGATCGGGCAAGTCGCTCACCGCCCTCGCCGTGCTCGGACTGCTCCCCGACGGGGCGAGTGCGAGCGGCAGCATCCGCTGGAACGGCCGCGAGCTGATCGGCCTCAGCGATCGCGAACTCGCCCGACTGCGGGGCGACGAGATCGGCATCGTCTTCCAGGAGCCGCGCACCGCGCTCAACCCGATCCGCACGGTGGGTCGCCAGATCGCCGAATCCGTGCGCATCCACGAGAAGGCATCGAAACGGGATGCCGCGGCCCGGGCGGTGGCCGAAGCATCCCGCGTCGCCCTGCCCGACCCCGAGCGGATCGTGTCGCGCTATCCGCACCAGCTGTCCGGCGGCCAGCGCCAGCGCGTCGCCATCGCCATGGCTCTCGCGTGCCGTCCGCGTCTGCTCATCGCCGACGAGCCCACGACGGCGCTGGACGTGACGATCCAGGCGGACATCCTGCGCCTCCTCCTCACGCTCGTGCGCGACGACGGGATGTCGCTCGTCTTCATCACCCACGACCTGGCCGTGCTGTCGCAGATCGCCACGCACGGCGTGGTGCTCGAAGACGGCCGGGTCGTCGAGGACGCGCCCGTGTCGACACTGCTCACCGCGCCGAGCTCGCCCGTCACGCGCGGGCTGCTGCGGGATGCCACGGCCACGCTGTGGCGTCCGGGCCCGGGGGCGCCGGGGCCCGTCGGCGGCGATCCGGTCGGAGGTGCCGCATGAGCCTGCTCCGCGCGCGCGGCCTCACGCGCCGGTATCCCGCGCCGAAGGCGACGGTGTTCGGTCCGCGGGTCTTCACGACGGGACTCGAGGACGCCGACCTCGACGTCGACGAGGGCTCGGCGGTGGGCATCATCGGCGAGTCCGGCTCGGGCAAGTCGACGCTGGTGCGGCTCCTCCTCGCGCTCGACACCCCGACCTCGGGCACCGTCGAGTTCGACGGACGACCGGTGGATGCCGCGGCCGGCGCTCGCGCGCTGCACTGGCTGCGGCGGCAGACCGGGATCGTGTTCCAGGACCCGTACGCGTCGCTCGACCCGCGCATGAGCGTGGGCCGGATCGTCGGCGAGCCGCTGTGGGCCCTCGGGATCGAGGGCGACCGCCGCGCACGGGTGCGCGAAGTGCTCGAGGACGTCGGACTGGAAGCGGGTATGGCCGCGCGCTTCCCGCACGAGTTCTCGGGTGGCCAGCGGCAGCGGATCGCCCTCGCCCGCGCGCTCGTCCACCGACCCCGGCTCCTCGTGGGCGACGAGCCGCTGTCCGCGCTCGACGTGACGGTGCGCGCCCAGATCCTCGAGCTGATCGGCGAGCTCCGCGCGCGCGACGGCCTCACCCTCCTCCTGGTGTCCCACGACATCGGGGTCGTGCAGAACCTGTGCGACCAGGTCGTCGTGATGAAGGACGGACGCATCGTCGAGGAAGGGCCGACCGAGGCGGTGCTCCTCCAGCCCCAGGTCTCGTACACGCGGCGGCTGCTCGCCTCGATCCCCGTGATCGACCCCGGCACGGCCTGAGCCCGGCGTCGGAAGCCACGGCTAGCCTCGGAGCATGGCCCCCGCGATCGTCCCCCCGTACCTGCTCGCCCGCATCGCCGCCGTGCAGGAGCCCGCGTGGGCCCACGCCGCCGAGGCCGCCCGGTCGACCCTCGCGGCGCCGCGGGAGTACCGGCCGGTCCGCTCCCGCCTGCGCCTGTCGATCGAGGAGGACGGCACGCTCGTCGCCGAGACCACGCCCGCGCCCGACCGCGAGATCAGCGACGCGCAGCGGCGGGAGGAGCTCCCGGGGGTCACGGTGCGCCGCGAAGACGACCCGGCGACGGGCGACGCCGCGGTCGACGAGGCGTTCGACGGGCTCGGGGCGACGTTCGACTTCCTGTGGGACGCGTGGGGGCGCAACGGGCTCGACGGCGCCGGGGGTCCCCTGCTCGCGACCGTGCACTACGGGCAGGACTACGACAACGCCTTCTGGAACGGCGAGCGGATGGTCTTCGGTGACGGCGACGGCGAGGTGTTCCGCGGGTTCACCGGCTCGCTCACGGTCATCGCGCACGAGCTCGCGCACGGCGTGATCGAGGACGAGGGCGGCCTTGTCTACCGCGGGCAGTCGGGGGCCCTGAACGAGTCGATCGCCGACGTGTTCGGCGCGCTCGCCGAGCAGCACTCCCTCGGGCAGACCGCCGATGAGGCGTCTTGGCTCATCGGCGAGGGCATCTTCACCGACGCGGTGGAGGGGGCCGCGCTGCGATCGCTCGCGGCCCCCGGCACCGCCTACGACGACGACGTCCTCGGCCGCGACCCGCAGCCGGCGCACATGCGCGACTACGTCGAGACGCAGGACGACAACGGCGGCGTGCACATCAATTCCGGCATCCCCAACCACGCCTTCTACCAGACCGCGATGTCTCTCGGTGGCCGGGCGTGGGAGCGCGCGGGCCTGATCTGGTACCGCGCGATCACGACCGGCACCCTCTCGTCGCGCGCGGACTTCGTGGCTTTCGCACAGGCGACGCAGGCGGCCGCCGTAGCGGAGTACGGTGAGGAGTCGGAGGAGGCCGCCGCCGTCCGCGACGCGTGGACGAGCGTCGGCGTGATCGATGATGCAGGAGCCGCACCCGAGCGGGACTGACCAGAGCGATTCCGCCGTGCCCCACGAACAGGCGAGCCCGGGCGGGACCGACCAGCACGATTCCCCCGCACCCCGCGACGAGACGAGCCCGGGCGACCAGCGCGGCGCGGCCACCCCGCCGGTCGAGGTGGCCGTCGAGCGGACGGGCGGATTCGCCGGACTCACGAAGCAGTGGCGGGCCGAGCCGGCCGTGGCCGAGGCATCCACCTGGATCGACCTCATCTCCCGATGCCCGTGGGACGCCCCCGAGTCGCTCGCCGAAGCTTCGCGCGATCCTCACGGCGGCGGCGCCGACCGCTTCACCTGGCGTATCCAGGCCCGATGCGGCGAAGCCGACGAGCGCGAGGCCGAACTCGGAGACGCCGCCCTCGTGGGCGCATGGCGGGAGCTCGTCGACGCGGTGCGCACCTGGGCCCGCCAGAGCTGAGCTGACTCAGATGATGCTCCGCGCTCTCCGCGACACCCGCACGAGCGCCGCTCCCAGGGCCGCAAGCACTCCGCCGAGCGCCAGCAAGGACCACATGATCGTGCCGCCTGTGGGCGGGAGCGGAGAGATCGCCGACACCTTCACGATCGCCTGCGCCTGATCCGTCGGCTCGCAGGTCGGCCCGTTCTCCACCGCCGCCACCGGGGTGTCGCAGAGCGGTTCACCGGTGGAATCGACAGCCGTCCCGGTGACCACCACCGTGTTGACCGTCGTGACCCGCACCGTCGTGGAGCACGTGAAGACCCAGGTCTCATCGAGCGAGTCCTCGAAGATGCTGTTCGGCGTGTCCAGCAGGCCGTCCCCGTCGATGTCTCCCGAGACGTAGCCGACCGGTGAGCACGTGTCGTCGGCGATCCGCTCGGCGACGCCCGCCAGCGGCACATCGCCCGTGTTGCGCACCTCATAGGTGTACGTGACCCGGCCGCCGGGGGTGGTCGTGGTGGGATTCGCCGTCTTGGTCACCTCGATCCGAGGATCGAAGGTCTGGACCCTCTCGCCCGCGAAGGCCGCAACCGGGATCTCGAGCCCGAACGTCGACCCGCCGAGCGCGATGACCGCCGCAATGTTCAGGGTGGGCGCCGACACCACGGCCGTGCAGTCGTACGTCCACAGCTCGGGCGGATCGCGCTGAAGCGCATCGTCCTGATCCCCGCCGGTCTTGCTGACCAGGCTCGGAGTCTCGCAGGAGGGCTGCGAAGGCTGTGCGACATCGAGCAGCGTGACGTCGATCAGGACGTCGTCGGCCGCGACCGGGCTGCGCCCGACGTTGGTGACACCGAAGGAGTAGGTGACCTCACTCCCCACGAGGACCAGATGGTCGCTGACGGACTTCGTGAGCGCGATCGCGGGATCGAGCACCACCACCTCGGCGGTGTCCGTCGCCCCGTAGATGTTGCCGAGCGGATCGACCCCGAGGACCGCCACCTCGTTGACATCTGCCGTGTCCGGTTCGGCCGGCAATCCGAGGGCGCGCGTGCACGTGTACGTCCACGTCTCGGGCGCCCCCGAGTTCGCGCCGTCGAGAAGGTCGTTTCCGTTGGTGTCGCCCCCGTCGAAGGTGAGCGGCGAGCACTTGTCGTCTGCGGGCCCAATGACGAGGAGTCCGACATCGCCGGTGTTGGTCACCTCGAATGTGTAGGTGACGGCCGTGCCCACGCGGACCGCGTCCGCGGAGGCGGTCTTCGTGATCGAGAGGCCGGGCTGGATGACGAGCACCTGTGCGGAGTCGGTGGCGGTCTGCACGGGCCCCTCGACGGACGGGTCCTCGGGGAGGAACGGCGTGCCCGAGACGGAGGCGGTGTTGGTGACGAGTCCGGACTCCGCACCCACGGGCGGAGGGGTCGCCTGTGCACGCGAGAGCTGTGTGCTGCACGTGTACACCCACACCTCCGAGGGATCCAGTGCGAGGTCGGCGTCGGTGTCGCCGCTGGAGAGCACCAACGGCGCGCACCGGTCATCCGTGGGCGCGACGTCGCGCAGCGGCACGGTACCGGTGTTCTCCACCTCATAGAGGTACTCGGCGGATCGAGGCGTGGGGAAATCGGGACCTGCGAGGGGATCGGCCGAGGGATCGAGTACGACGGGGACGAGCGCCGTCTTCACGATGTCGATGCCCGGGCTCACGATCTCGACGATCGCGACATCGCGCCGTGTGAGCGGCGAGCCGACGGGAGTGCCGCCTGCGACCGGCTGGGCGACGATCGTGGCGATGTTCACGGTGAGGTCGGAGATCGCCGTCTGGCAGGTGAACGACCACGTCTCGCCGGGGTTGAGGAGGTCGTCGGTGTTCACGTCGCCGACGTTGAACGCACCCGCGAGCACCGGGGCGACCGGCGCGCACCTGTCGTCGGCGACCCAGCCGGCGTCTCCGGTGTCGTTGCGCAGATCCGCGCTGCCCGTGTTGGTGGCCGCATAGCTGTAGGTGACCGTGGTGCCCGGGAAGACCACCGACTGATCCACCGTCTTCACGAGGGAGAGCGACGGATCGAGGACGACGACCTCGGCGGTGTCGACGGCGCTGACGAGGGGGTTCGGCGATGGGAAGGCGGCACCCGTGGTCGGGTCGAGCGGGACGCCCGTGACCGTGGCCGTGTTGACGACCCCCGTCGTGGGCGACGCCGAGCACGAGTAGCTCCACGTCTCTCCGACATCGAGCACGGCGTCGCCGTTCCCCGAGATGTCCGCACCCCGCGTCGGAGTCTCGCAGGGCGGCGTGTCGTCGGCGAGGACGACCGGGGCGAGCGGGGTGTTGCCGAGGTTCTCCACCGCATACGTGTAGTCCACCGAGGCGCCGCTCGCGATCGTCACGGACTTCGCGCCGTCGACGAGCTTCGTCAGGCCGATCAGGGGGACGAACGCGTCGACGTCGTCCGTCGCCGTGTCGGTGACGACGGTGCCCGCGGGGTCGGTTCCCTGCACCTCCGCGGTGTTCACGATGTTGGTTCCGGCGACGGCCTGTGTGCCGGAGGTGCGGATCCCCCGGTCGCAGTACGCCTCCCAGGACTCGCCCGGATCGAGGAGCGCGTTGCGATTCGCGTCGCCCACATTGAACGCCTGGTCCGGCGGCGGAGCCGTCACCTGGACCACCGGAGCGCAGCGGTCGTCCGAGATCGACACCGCGGCGAGCGGTGTGTTGCCCGGGTTCGTGGCGACGTAGTCGGAACGCACGACGGCCGGCGGACTGAGATCCCCGCGGACGCTGGTCGGACTGTTCACCTTGGTGAGCGCGATCTCCGGGGCGTAGTCGAACGAGTTGTAGACGGAGCACGTCCCTATCTCGTCGCCGATGCCGGACAGCGAGAACGACGCCGTCGCGCCGCCGTCGGTGAGCTCACCCGTGACCACCCTGACATCGCCGTCGGCGTTGCGGAATTCGCAGCGGTAGTCATTCGCAGGACCCGGCCTGCCCGGACTGAACCCCGCTTGAAGCTGCTCGGAAACGGCGGCGGCCGAAAGATCGGTCTCATCCCGCGGCTCCCACTGGAACTGCGCGAAGCCGCCTCCCGTGGTCGTGACGGTCGCGGACGGACCCGTGGCGCCGTTCGGCAGGATCCAGTCGAAACCGCCGGGAACGCTCGGGGTCACGGTCATCGGCCAGCCGTCCGCCGGGAGGTAGGCGGCATCCGTCTCCGATTGCGCGAATTTGCGGATCGTCAGGGACGGCGAGCACAGCTCGAGCACGAGTCCGCGAACGGCGTCGCCGAGGTTGTCGAAGTCGCGGATCAGAGCGACGTCCGTCACCTCGATGTCGAACTCCCCCACCGTCCTCGCGACGTCGGGCCCGGAGATCTGGATGAGACGATCGACACTCGCCTGGTTCTGCAGCGCCTCGCCGACTCCGAGCGCCAGCACGCGAGCCCCGGTCTGCTTGACCTGGTTGGCCCGGGTCACGGCGCGGTCGAGAGTGACCGCCGCGACCTGCGCGTTGCGGTCGGTGCCGGTGCCCACATCGGGGGGCGGACCGGGGCTGAACGGGTCGCCCGGCTGGTTGAAGTCGTAGGCGGTGGGGTCGCCGTCGGTGACGTACACGACGAGGTCGCCCGCGTCGGTCGCCGTCTGCGCGAGCGACTGATCCCAGTTGGTGTACTGGGTGTTGGAGTTCGCGGCCGACCAGCTGCTCGCGGACGACGGGCTGCCGGAGTTGTAGCGCTTGATCTCGACGTTCGACGGTCTCGGGGGAATGGGGTTGTAGTACCCGTCGACAGCCCCGCGGAACACACCGCCGGGCGCGAGACTGGCAGCGTCCACGGTCGCGCGGGGGGCGAGCTGCTGCGAGAGCGAGCCGAACTGGATCACGCGGGCGGTCGAACCCGTGTCGGACAGAGCGGAGAGGAACGCCTCCGCCGCCGATCGCACCGCGCCGACGGCGTTGGACTGCTGGACGGATCCGCTCGCATCGAGCACCAGCGTGACGCCCAGCCCGCACTGAGCGGGGATCTCCGGATTCGGGAGCGGGTCCGCCGCGACCGCCGCGGACGGAGTCAGCGCGACGAAGGCTCCCGCGGTGAGGAGCGTTGCGAGGGCGCCCGCGATCACGACGCGCGCCCGCGGCCTCCCGTGCCTCACGGGGTCACTCTGTCACCAAACCCCGAAACGCGCATCAAGTTTTTTCGTCGCGGGGAGCGCACACGCGAGCCCTGCGAAGCGGGCCGGTCACCGCGAGAAGAGGCCGCGCTTCTTCTTCTTGACGGGTTTGAGCTCCTTCTGCAGGTAGATCGTGCCGAGCCAGCGTCCGAACTTGAACCCCACGCGGCCCATGCGGCCGACTTCGACGAAGCCGAGGCGCTCGTGGAGGGCGATGGATGCCTCGGCGCCCTTGTCGCTGATGACGGCGACCATCTGCCGGATGCCCTTCTCCTCGCACGCCGCGATGAGGGCGACGAGGAGCGCCTTGCCGAGGCCTTTGCCGGCGGCCGCCTGCCCCAGGTAGATCGAGTTCTCGACCGAGTACCGATACGCCGACTTGCTCGACATCGGCTGCACGAGCGCGTAGCCCAGGATCTGCCCCGTCGGCGACTCGGCGACCAGGAAGGGCAGATCCAGCTTGCGAAGGAGCGCCATCTTGTCGCGCCACTGCGCGACCGACCATTTCTTCTCGTCGAACGTGACCACCGAGTTGGTCACGTAGTAGTTGTAGATCTCGCGCACGTCGGGGATGTCGCGGTCGGCGACCGGGCGGATCGTGAACGCGAACGGAAGCTCCGGCTCGGGCTGGCGGCGCAGGTGCCGGGGCAGTCTGCGCCGGTCCCGGTCGTATTCCTCCTCGAGCATTGCGCCAGCCTACGCGTCCGCCGGAAGGGCCCAGTCGACGGGATCGGCACCCTGCCGCGCGAGCAGCTCGTTCGCGCGCGAGAACGGTCGCGAGCCGAAGAATCCGCGGCTTGCCGAGAGGGGCGAAGGGTGAGGGGACTCGATGATCGGCGTCTGCCCGAGGAGCGGACGCAGGTTCGCGGCATCCTTTCCCCACAGGATCGCGACGAGAGGCCCGCCGCGGTCGACCAGCGCGCCGATCGCGTGCTCGGTGACGCGCTCCCAGCCCCATCCGCGATGGGATGCCGGGCGGCCGGGGCTGACGGTGAGCACACGGTTGAGGAGCATGACGCCCTGATCGCTCCACGCCGAGAGGTCGCCGTGGGGTGCGGGCGGCACGCCGAGGTCGGCCTCGAGTTCGCGGTAGATGTTCGCCAGACTCCGCGGCAGCGGCCGCACGTGCGCGTCGACGGCGAAGGACAGCCCGATCGGATGCCCCGGCGTCGGGTACGGGTCCTGCCCGACGATCAGCACCCGCACGCCCGACAACGGGCGCTGGAACGCACGGAGGACCCGGTCGCCGGTGGGCAGGTAGGAGCGGCCCGCGGCGACCTCGGCGCGCAGTCGGTCGCCGAGCGCCGCGATGTCGGGAGCGACGGGTGCGAGCGCTTCGGCCCAGGCCGGATCGACGAGACCTGCGTCGGCGAGCTCGGGCAGGGTCATCGCCATGCGGCGTCCTGGGGAGCAGCCGCACCGGCCGAGCCGTCGCCGCCCCCGGCGGCGCGGCGACGAGCGGCGGTCGTCATCACGAGCTCGAGTCCGCCGTCGACCGGGCGCACGTCGAGCGCGACCGTGACGGCGGCGAGGTCGGCGAGCGACGAGACGTGCGTACCGCCGCACGGGATGCGCACCTCGGCACCCGGGAGCGCGCACACCCACGTACGGCGATCGGCCAGTTCGGGCCCGTCGGCCTCGATGCGCACCTCGCCGCCGCCGTCGATCCACTCCGCGAGTCGTTCGTTCGCGCGGGCGGTGACGCCGTCGAGGTCGGCGAGGGCGTCGGGATCGAAGCCCTTGCGTCGCAGCGACTTCCCGATCCGGTAGACGTCCCTCGAGCCGTCCGGGAGGATCCGCGACTCCGAGATCGCGAGGGCATCGAACGCCGGTGCACCGAGCGCGTCGAGCGGGACGTCCTTGCGCCACGCGCCTGAGAGCGCGGCGTCGAGGGCGAGCGAGGCCAGGTGGCATGCCGTGTGACCGGCGGAGAGCTCCGTCCGGTACGCGGCATCCGCCTCGATGCGCACGGTCTCACCCTCGGACACCGTGCCCTCGGACACCTCGCCCCTGGACGGGCCGGTCTCGACGAGGTGGGCGACCACGAACGTCCAGCCCTCGGTGCCGGTCCGCACCGGCACGTCACGGCCGAGGTGGAGCACGTCGCCCTGGATCGCCCCGACCACCGCGTCGACGATCGGCAGCGCGACCCCCGCCCGCACGAGCACGCCGCGGTCGGCCGGCTGGTCCGGCCACGCGGTGTCGACGGGGTGGAAGGCGGTCGTATCGAGCACGACCGCCGTGCGACCCTCACCCGCGTCGGCGGTGTGCAGCACCGTGCCGGTCGAGGTCGTCGCGCCCGACGGAAAGGTGACGACGGTTCCGGACGCGGGGATCACGTGTGCCCGCCCTCGAGGCGCGGACGCAGCGGTCCGCGGGCGAGCAGGAACTGTGCGGACTGGGCCACGGGCCGCATCGTCACGAGATCGAGATTCACATGCCCCGGTGCGTCGAGCGCGTACGCGATGACGTCCGCGACATCCTCGGCGGTGAGCGGCGCCTCGACCCCTTCGTAGACCTTCTCGGCGGCGGCCGTGTCGCCGCCGAGGCGGTTCGCGGTGAACTCCTCGGTACGGACCATCCCCGGCGCGATCTCGATGACGCGGATCGGCTCGCCGTTCAGCTCCAGCCGCAGCGCGTGGGCGACCATCGCCTCCCCCGCCTTCGCCGCGTTGTAACCGGCGCCGCCCGCGTAGGCCGTCTGGGCGGCCGTCGAGGTGACGAAGAGGGTGTCGGCGTGGCCGTCCTGCGCGGCGGCCCGCCGCAGGTGCGGCAGGAGCGCCGCGACGACGCGCTGCGCCGAGAGCACGTTGACGTCGAACATCCACTGCCAGTCGGCGACCAGACCGTCCTCGACGCGGTCCGTGCCGCGCGCGCCGCCCGCCACGTGCACGAGCGAGTGCACCGGGCCGAGGTCCTCGAGGAACGCCGCGAGCGCCTCGACGTCGGCGTCCGAGGTGAGGTCGGCGGCGAACGCGACGGCTCCGGTCTCTGCCTCGAGGGCCGCGAGCCGCTCAGCGCGGCGGGCCACCGCGACGACCTCCCATCCGCGCTCGCGCAGAGCGCGCGCCGTCGCCTCCCCGATACCCGAGCTCGCCCCGGTCACCACTGCACGTCTCATCGTCATCCCTCCACGCTACCCAGGCCCCGCCGCCGCACGTTACGTCACATTTCCCTTTCGTTGTTGACAGGACGCGGCATCCGTACTGTCGAACCGGTCGGAGGATGCCGCCTCCGCCCACGAACCCGCAGGAGCAAGCCATGTCCGCACCCGAGAACTGGCGTTTCGAGACCAAGCAGATCCACTCGGGCGCGCAGCCCGACCCGGTGACGAAGGCCCGCGCGACGCCGATCTACCAGACCACGTCGTACGTGTTCGACAACACCGACCACGCTGCCAATCTCTTCGCGCTGGCCGAGTTCGGCAACATCTACACGCGCATCCAGAACCCGACGCAGGCCGTCGTCGAGGAGCGCCTCGCCGCGCTCGAGGGAGGCACGGGCGCCCTCCTCGTGGCCAGCGGCCAGGCCGCCGAGACCTTCGCGGTGCTCAACATCGCCGAGGCCGGCGACCACATCGTGTCGTCGAGCTCGATCTACGGCGGCACCTACAACCTCTTCAAGTACACCCTCGCCAAGCTCGGCATCGAGACGACCTTCGTCGAGAACCAGGACGACCCCGAGGAGTGGCGCGCTGCGGTCCGCCCGAACACGAAGCTCTTCTTCGCCGAGACCATCGGCAACCCGAAGATCAACGTGCTCGACATCCGGACCGTCGCCGACGTCGCCCACGAGAACGGCCTGCCGCTGATCGTGGACAACACCATCGCGACCCCGTACCTGATCAAGCCCTTCGAGCACGGTGCCGACATCGTGATCCACTCGGCCACGAAGTTCCTCGGCGGCCACGGCACCGTCATCGGCGGTGTCATCGTCGACGGCGGAACCTTCGCGTGGTCCGAGAACGTCGACAAGTTCCCCGGCCTCACGGTTCCGGACCCCTCGTACCACGGCGCCTCGTACACGGCGGCCGTCGGCGACGGCCTCGCGTACATCATCAAGGCGCGCGTGCAGCTGCTGCGCGACCTGGGTGCCGCCATCTCGCCGCAGAGCGCGTGGCTGCTCATCCAGGGCATCGAGACCCTCTCGCTGCGCATCGAGCGTCACGTGCAGAACGCGCAGGAGATCGCGGAGTGGCTCGAGAACCAGTCCGACGTCGCGTCGGTGAACTACTCGGGCCTCCCCACCTCGCCCTGGTACGCCGCGGCCAACACCTACGCCCCCAAGGGCGTCGGCGCGGTGTTGTCGTTCGAGCTCAAGGGAGGGGTCGAAGCGGGTCGCGAGTTCGTCAACTCGCTCACCCTGTTCAGCCACCTCGCCAACATCGGCGACGTCCGCTCGCTCGTCATCCACCCGGCCTCGACGACCCACTCGCAGCTCACGCCCGAGCAGCAGCTCACGACCGGCGTCACGCCCGGCCTGGTGCGCCTGTCGGTCGGCCTCGAGAACGTCGAAGACCTCAAGGCGGACCTCGAGCAGGCGCTCGCCGCCGCACGACGCGTGTCGGAAGCCGCTCGCGCCTGACGCAGACACGCGACCACGACGGATGCCTCGGCCACCACGGCCGGGGCATCCGTCGTGTCATGCCCCGGCGTCCCACCACCGCAGCACCCGCAACGCCCGCAGCGTGACCCACCGGCTCGGGAATCCGTCGTGCTCGCCGTCGAGGGCGAACAGCATCGGCCCCTCATGGTGGTTCTCGAACGGGAACAGGCCGTTGTCGAGACGCTTGGCCCGGATGAGTTCGACCGCCTCGGCGCACCTCGGATCGCGCTCGGGGCGCGCGAGGCGGAAGTAGTCCAGCGCCCGCAGCACGTCGTAGAACCAGCGCCCCGGCACCGAGGTCATGGCGAACCGGGGGTCGATGATCGAGCCGTCGGACTTGCGCCGGAAGAGCTGTCGCTCGAGGAGGTACTCCTCCCCGCGCCGGCGCGCGTCGCGCATCGCCTCGGTGCCGCCGGTCGCCTGCTCCCACGCCCACAGCCCCTCGAGCGCGCAGAGGGTGGAGTGGAACGAGCCGGGGGTCGCGGCATCGTCCTCCCAGCAGTTCCAGCCGCCGTCGATGTGCTGGGTCGCCAGAAGCGTGTCGGCGATCCGCCCTGCCGCCTGGCCGAAGTAGGCGCCCGACACGAGGGCGATGCCGTTGATGCACGGCTCGGCCTCGCCCTCGAAGTACAACTCGTCGTTGTACTCCCACCGCACGTTGTCGCGCACGAGCCCCACCGCGCGCTGCACCCGCGGATCGGCCGGATCGACCCCGAACTCCACGAGCGACTGCAGGGAGAAGTGCGTCGCCGTCCACGCGTCGAAGAACGGCCGGGACTCGTCGACCCAGCCGGGTCGGTACGTACCGCCGTCCCAGCGACCGTCGTCGGCCTGCTCGGCGAGCATGCGAGCACCCCACCCCTCGGCGGCGACCTTCTCCCGCTCGGCCGCGACGGCCTCGGGCGACGCGTCGGTGAGATCGCGCATCACCTGCCAGCGGATCGCCGGGTCTCCGGTCATGAGGTACTCGATGACGTCCATTCCACGGATGCTAGACCGGCCCGGCGACACGGCCCCGCGCGGGTCCCTGTCCCTGACGCTCTTCGTCCACGCCGTTTCCGACGCGGGGGATCTTCAGTCAGAGGCAAGACTCTGCGTATACGCGGCGGAGAATAGTTGGTCGTGCTCCGCACCAGCGGTTGCCGTCGCCGCCCCCGCCGTCGTGCCAGGAGGTCGATTTCCGTTCGCGAATGCGGTGTCCACCCACCAGGGGCACGCATCAGCCCCGTTGGCGTTGACGCAGTAGGTAGTCAGAACCCCAGGGGACGCGTTGAGTCTGACGTTGTAATACAACGACTTCGTTGCCGTCTCGATAACAGCCCTCATCTCGACTTCGGCAGTGGAATCGGCCCATGCCAGCCGATGGCCTCAGATGTTCTGGCCAGGTGCTGCGCCCATGGCCAGGGGGAAGGCAGGCCGGGGCCTGACGGATCCGTGATGTCGCCCGCGACCGCTGCCTCTGCGATCGCTTCGGGACTCGATCCCTCAAACGCCCCGATCTCATTCGCCGCCTCGTAGACGCGACCGACGAGAGGCGCATCCAACCGCGCTTCCCGGTAGATCACGACGGCAAAGCGATCCTGGAACACCGCCCCCGCGACCCACACGAAGGGAAGCACCGTGCTCGACGATAGGTCGTGCACCCGTGCCAAGAACCGCTCGCACCACGCTGCTTCATCGACCGACATGTGAAACTTCCTTTCCTCTTCAAGACACCAAACCAGATCGAAACTTACGTGAATCGAGAAATCTTCCGGGGACGAGTCCCGGTTCGGCGGGAGTCGTGCTCGGCCGGCAGTTTGGTACCGAGGAGAAAAGGTTGAATGCGGGCGACCCCGCCCGCGCCGTAGGGTGACGGCATGGGCACCGAGGAGCGCGAGCGGGTCGCCGCCTTCTACGACGACTTCGGACGCCGCTGGGCGCAGGGCACGTCGCCCCTCTACGAGGACTGGGCGCTCGGCATCGCGCGCGATCCCGAGGTGCTCGCGCGCCTCGCCGCCCTGCCGCAGCCCAAGCGCCAGCCCAACCTCGTGTTCGCCTCCGCCCGCTGGCAGGGCGCGGCGCTCAGCCCCTACCACGAGGTGCGTCCGTGGCTGCTCGAGCACTGGGACCGCATCGTCGCCACGGGCGCCGCGCGGACCGTGCAGACGAACGAAGCCAACCGCTGCGCGACCTGGCTGCCGCCGCTGTCCCGCATCGACGGTCCCCTGGCGCTGCTCGAGGTCGGAGCCGCCGCCGGACTGTGCCTCTTCCCCGACCGGTACAGCGTCGAGTACGACACTCCCGCCGGCCCGCGGCGCGTCGACCCCGCGACCGGGCCGAGCGACGTCGTGCTGACGTGCCGCGTCGACGACGAGGCATCCGTCCCCGCCCGCCACCCCGACGTCGTCTGGCGGCGCGGGATCGACCTCGACCCGATCGACGCCTCCGACCCCGACGCCGTCGACTGGCTCGCCACGCTCGTGTGGCCCGGCCCCGACCACGACGCGAGGGTCGCCCGGCTGCGGGCCGCGGCGGCGATCGTGGCCGCCGATCCGCCGACGATCGAGCGCGGCGACCTGCGCGAGCGCGTGACGGCGGCCGCCGCCTCCGCCCCCGCGGACGCCACGGTCGTCGTGTTCCACAGCGCCGTCCTGCTGTACCTCGACGCCGACGGCCGCCGCGAGTTCGCCGACCTCATGGCCGGGCTCGGCGAGCGGGTCGGGCGGCGGGTGGTGTGGCTGTCCAACGAGACCCTGGGCACGCTGCCCGAGATCGACGCGGCCGTGCCGCCGGGGACGGCGACCGACCACCGGTTCGTGCAGACCTGGGACGCCCGGCCGATCGCCCTCGCCGGGCAGCACGGCGCGGTGTACGAAACAGCGCCGTTCCGCGGCTGAGGCGGTGGGATCGGCCGCAGTCGGCCGCGCACCGCGGGTCGCCGAGTCGGGTCCCGCCCCCGTCCCGTCAAACGGCCGGGAGAAACGCCGGTTTCGGCCGCCCCGCACCGGCGTGTCGGCCAGAATCTCCCGCGTTCTTCACGCGTAACAGTCGGGCCTCCCCCGCGCGCACCGGCGAGAATGGGCGGATGGACTGGCAGACCTCCGAAGACACCGTGCCGTCGGCACCGGTGACGGAGGCCGATGCCCGACTGCTTCTCGGTCGCCCGCCCGCGACCGGTGCGTGGCGCGACGGCGACCCGGTCGGCGACCGCCAGTTCGCGGCATTCGGGGCGTTCCGCACCGAGGGCGGTGGCGAGCTTCCGGCGTACCGCCTCGCGTTCGAGACGTGGGGCGAGCTCAATGCCGCGAGGGACAACGCCGTGCTCGTGCTCCACGCGCTCACGGGCGACAGCCACGTGCGCGGGGCGGCCGGGCCGGGGCATCCGACGTCCGGCTGGTGGGACGACATCGTCGGCCCCGGTGGCCCGATCGACACCGACCGCTGGTTCGTGGTGGCGCCGAACATGCTCGGCGGATGCCAGGGCTCGACGGGTCCGGCGAGCATCGCGCCCGACGGCTACGAGTGGGCGTCGCGGTTCCCCTACCTCACGATCCGCGACCAGGTCGCCGCGCAGGTGCGTCTGGCCGACGCGCTCGGGATCGACGTGTGGGCCGCGGTCGTGGGCGGGTCGATGGGCGGCATGCACGCGCTCGAGTGGGCGGTCGGCTTTGCCGACCGCGTCGAGCGGGTCGGCATCCTGTCGGCTCCTCCGGTGAACACGGCCGACCAGATCGCCCTCAACTCGGTGCAGCTCGAGGCGATCCGGATCGACCCGCGCTTCCAGGGCGGCGAGTACTACGACGCGGCCGACGGCGACGGACCGTCCCGCGGCCTCGCACTGGCGCGGCGCATGGCACTGCTCAACTACCGCTCGCCCACGGAGCTCAACCAGCGATTCCAGCGGTCGTGGCAGTCCGGCGTCAGTCCGCTCGGGCACGGCGGGCGGTTCGCGGTCGAGTCGTACCTCGACTTCCACGGCAACAAGTTCACGCGCCGCTTCGACGCGAACAGCTACATCGCGCTCGTCGAGGCGATGAACTCGCACGACGTCGGCCGCGACCGCGGCGGCATCGAGGACGCCCTCGCGCGCGTCACCGCGACGGCGCTCGTGCTCGGCATCGACACCGACCGCCTCTTCCCGATCGAGGGGCAGCATCGCATCGCGCGCGGCATCCGGCGCACGCTCGACGGCGACGGCGCGGTCGTGCTCACGAGCGACTTCGGACACGACGGGTTCCTCATCGAGACGCACCGCGTGGGTGCGCACGTGCGTCGGCTGCTCGAGTCCTGACTCACCCCTCGCGCGTGTACCGCCACGGCAGCGCGCCGATCTCGAGTCGGTGACGGGATGCCGCGGCTGCGGCATCCGGTCCGTACTCGGCGTCGTCCTGCCACAGCAGGATCGGCCCCTCGGCTCCGCGTCGTGCGACGGTCTCGAAGTGCTCGCTGCCGGCGAGCCGCGCCGACGACAGCGCGGATGCCGCGTCCGGGTGCGCGGTCAGCCCGTGCAGCGTGACCCAGGTCGGCGGGTAGAGGGTCAGCTCGCCGCGGCCGTGCCGCGCGAGGAGCTCGGCCGGCTGCGCCCACTCCGCCGCAACGGCCTCGTCGGGCTGCAGGTGCAGGTCGCCCGGCGGTGCCTCGGCGACGAAGAACCAGGTGCGGATGCGCAGCGCGATGCCCGGCGGTGGGTCCCAGCGCGACAGGGTGACGAGCGCTCCGGGGTCGACCTCGAGGCCGGTCTCCTCGCGGGTTTCGCGCACGGCTGCCCGGCGCGCGGACCCCTCCTCGGCCTCGACGCGGTCGGCATCCTCGATCTTGCCCCCGGGGAACACCCACGCTCCCGCGAACGATCCGCGCTCGGGGCGTTCGAGCAGCAGGACTTCAGGACCCTCGGCCCCATCGCGCAGAAGCACGACCGTGGCGGCGACGGGGATGTCGGGATCCGACGCGTCCGCCGCGGTGCGGTCGCGGGCCTCGGCGATCGAGTCGGCGACGGCGCGCGCGGCGCGGTCTGCGGGGGTCTCCTCCGGCACCCGACCACTCTAGGCCGGGCCGGTCGACCTGCCGTCCCTGGGCCGATGCCCCGGGCCGGAGTCACGCACGCCCGAGCCCGTCGCAGGACCACGAAAGAGCCCCGCCCGCCGGCGTCACGCGTCGCGGTGCTCCTCGATCGCCGCCTCGAGGCGCTCGACCTTGCCGTCGAGTTCGCCGGTCCAGCCCGGACGGATGTCGGCCTTCAGCACCAGCGACACGCGCGATCCGAACGGCATCACCGCATCGGTGGCGCGGCGCACGACATCGAAGACCTCGTCCCACTCCCCTTCGATCTCGGTGAACATCGACGTCGTGCGATGCGGCAGCCCGCTGTCGCGCACGACGCGCACGGCGGCGGCGACCGCGTCGTGCACCGAGCCGTCGGCGTTGCCGGTGCCGCTGGGAGCGACGGAGAAGGCGACGAGCATGAGGAACCTCCGTGGGTGGATGGATTCAGCGGGATGGACGAACGAGGATGCCGCGGCGGACCGACGCGACGGCAGTGACCGCCCACGCGAGCAGCGCCACCAGCAGCAGGTTGCGAAGCGTGAGCACGGTCGCGGCGAGCGGGTCGGCGGCGATGAGCCGGTCGTAGAGCAGCGGGTAGACCAGCTGCGTCAGCAGCGCCGCGCCGAGCGCGACGATCGCGGGCGCGCGCCAGCGGCGGCGATCGAGCACGAGCCCGAGCGCGATCGGCGCGATGAGCCAGGTCTGGAACTGCGGCGAACCGACCTTGTTGAAGACGATGAGGACCAGCACGAGGGCGAGAGCGAGCGGCGGGAAGAGGGACGCGAACGACGCGCCGCGCCAGGCCTTGAGCGCCCCCAAGCCGGCGACGGCGATCACCGCGACCGCGAGGAGCGGCGTCATCGCCGCGATCACGGCATCCACTCCCGGACCGGTCACCTGGAACGTCAGGATGTCGACGTCGTAGAAGACCGATGCCCCCTCCACGCCCGCCACGGCCTGCCAGAGGTACCAGCCCGCGACCGGAGCCTCGAGCTGCAGGCCCCGGCCGGTCTGCCCGGCGACGAACCCGAACGCGTGGGCGCCGCCTCCCGCGGCGAAGATCGCGACGAGCGTGAGCGCCGACACGAGCGCGGCGCCCGCGAGCACGGAAATGCGCCGTCGCACCGCGATCACCGCGGCGGCGAGCAGGGCCGCCGGCCACACCTTGATCCAGGTCGCGACCGACAGCAGGATCGACGCGACGAGCGGCCTGCCCACGAGCCACAGCACGCCCGCCATCGCCAGCGGCACCGTGATCGCGTCGAGGCGGTACATCCCCACGGGGCCGAGCAGCAGCGCGAACGCGAGCCAGAACGCCGCCGCGGCCGTCCGGCCGATCGACCTGCCGCGGCCGACGAGCATCGCGAACGCCAGGGCGTCGAGGGCCGTCACCAGGATCGCCCACGCGATCAGGTATCCGCCGAGCCCGTGGATCCCGAACGCGAGCACGAGCGGCACCATCGCGAGCTGCGGATACACCCAGTCCTCGGCGATGCCCATGACCCAGCCGCCCTCCACGGCGGCCCGCACCCACGGCTCGTACACGAGCGTGACATCGCCCATCGGGTTGTTGGGCAGGACGAAACCCAGCCACGCGACCGCGAGGTGGACGAGCACGAACGCCCCCCACAGCCCCGCGCGCCTCGACATCCTGTCATCCTATTTCCGCGTCACTGCGGCCCCGGCCCGCGCCGGGCGGGGGACGGATGCCTCACCCGGCGCCGAGGCAGGCGCCGACCGCGCTCGGCAGCTCCTCCGCCACGTCCAGGGCGGTGACGGGGCCGCCGTCCCGCGCGGCGGATGCGAGACGCGCGGCCTGGCCGTGCAGCCACGCGCCGGAGGCGGCGAGCGCGGCGAGGGACGAGGCATCCACTTCTCCGTGGGCGGCGGCCGACGCGACCAGCGCGCCGATGACGCCCCCCAGCACGTCGCCCGTCCCCGCGGTCGCCAGCCACGGCGTGCCCGCCGACACCTCGATCACGTCGCCGTCGGGCGTCGCGACCACCGTCGTCGCACCCTTGAGGAGGACGACCGCGCCCGTCGCGGCGGCGGTCTCGCGCGTCGCGGCGACACGGTCGGAGGAGTCGGATCCGAGGCCGAGGGCCTCGCGCAGCCGGGCGTGCTCACGGTCGTGCGGCGTGAGGATGCGGGGAGCGGTCGCGCCGACCGCGAGGTCGAGCGCCCCCGCGTCGACCACGACAGGCACCTCGCCGTGCAGCAGGCCACGCAGCGCGTCGGTCTCGGCGGACGAGCGGCTGCGCGCGTCGGTGCCCGACCCGATCAGCCACGCCTGCACGCGCCCGTCGGCGGCCACCGTCTCCGGTCTGCGCGCGAGCACGAGCGCCGTCGGCCGCTCCGCGCCGAGGTAGCGCACCATCCCGAGCCCGGTGCGCCACGCCGCCTCGACGCCGAGCACCGCCGCGCCGGGGTAGTCGTCCGAGCCGGTGCGGATGCCGAGCACCCCACGGGAATACTTGTCGTCCGAGGCCGTTGGCCTCCGCAGGACGCGTCCGGCGTCCGCCGCCGCCCAAGACCGGGTCATGGCGCCACCCTACCCGCGGAGACTCCCCCACATGACCAGGCTCTTCACCCCCCTCTCGCTGCGCGACGTCACCGTGCGCAACCGGCTCTGGGTGGCGCCGATGTGCCAGTACAGCGCCGTCGAGGGGGTGCCGCAGGAGTGGCACCACACCCATCTGGCGCAGTTCGCATCCGGCGGCGCCGGGCTCGTGATC
This sequence comes from Microbacterium insulae, assembly GCF_042677065.1. Classification (NCBI taxonomy): domain Bacteria; kingdom Bacillati; phylum Actinomycetota; class Actinomycetes; order Micrococcales; family Microbacteriaceae; genus Microbacterium; species Microbacterium insulae. The sequence continues at coordinate 267,853 of NZ_JBHTII010000001.1, forward strand.
ACCGAGGCGACCGCGGTCTCACCGGAGGCGCGCATCTCGCCCGAGGACACCGGGCTCTGGAACGACGAGCAGCGCGACGCGTGGCGGCCGATCGTCGCCGCTCTCCGTGCCCGCGGCGCGGTGGCCGGCGTGCAGCTCGCCCACGCGGGCCGCAAGGCGTCGACGTGGTCGCCGTTCTCGGGACGCCGCGGCACCGTCGCCGAAGCCGACGGCGGCTGGACCACCGTCGCCCCCTCGACGATCGCGTTCGACGGCTATGCCGAGCCGATCGCCCTGGACGCCGCCGGCATCGACCGCGTCGTCGCCGACTTCGGCAGCGCCGCGCGCCGCGCGATCGAGGCCGGATTCCAGGTGCTCGAGATCCACGCGGCCCACGGATACCTTCTGCACCAGTTCCTCTCGCCCCTGTCGAACCGGCGCGAGGACGAGTACGGCGGCTCTCTCGAGAACCGCGCGCGGCTGCTCCTGCGCGTCATCGAGTCGGTGAGGGATGCCGCGCCCGCCGTCCCGCTCCTGGTGCGGTTCTCCGCCACGGACTGGGCCGACGGCGGATGGGATGTCGAGCAGACGGCGACCGTCGCCGGCTGGGCGGCCGAGCGCGGCGTGGACCTCTTCGACATCTCCAGCGGCGGCCTCGTCGCCCATCAGCGGATCACGACGGGTCCCGGCTATCAGGTCGACCTGGCCGCGCACGTGCGCCGGACGGCCGGGGTCGCCGTGAGCGCGGTCGGCATGATCGACGACGCCGCCCAGGCCGAGCGCATCCTGGCCGCCGGCGACGCCGACGCCGTCATGTCGGGCCGAGAGTGGCTCCGCGACCCGCACTACGCCCTGCGGGCGGCGACCGAGCTCGGCGCCGACATCGACTACTGGCCCGCGCAGTACCTCCGCGCACGGCGCTGAGCCGCGGCATCCACCGGCGTCACCTCCCGAGGCCGCGACGCGTCGCGTCCTGCACCTCGCCGATGAGCTCCTCGATGATGTCCTCGAGGAAGAGCACCGCCGTGGTCTCGCCCGCCTGGTTGCGCACCTGAGCGAGGTGGCGTCCGGCCCGGCGCATCACCGCCAGCGCATCCTCCAGATCGGTCGTCTCCAGGACGGGCACCATGTGGTGGATGCGCTTCGGCGGGATCGGCCGCACCACGTCGGCGGTGGCATCCGGTCCCTCCGCCGCCCGCAGCACGTCCTTCAGGTGGACGTACCCGAGCGGCGCGCCGTCGGCGTCGACGATGACGTAGCGCGAGAACCCGTGCTTGGACACGGCGCGCTCGATCTCGTCGGGCGTCGTCGACTCGGGCAGGGTCACGAGGTCCGCCAGCGGGACGGCGATGTCGGCGGCCTTCTTGTCCGTGAACTCGACGGCGGCCGCAACGGTGCCGGCGAGATCGTCGAGGACTCCCTCGATGCGCGACTGGTTCACGATCGTGGCGACTTCCTCGAGCGTGAACGTCGAGGCGGCCTCGTCCTTCGGCTCGACGCGGAAGAGACGGACGATGTGGTTCGCGATCCAGTTCAGCGTCACGATCACGGGATGGAACACCTTCGACACCCACACGAGCGGGGTCGCGAGCATGAGCACGGCACGGTCGGGCACCGAGAACGCGAGGTTCTTCGGCACCATCTCGCCGAACACCACGTGCAGGTACGACACGAGCAGCAGGGCGATCACGAAGGCGACGGTGTCGACCGCGGCTTCGGACCAGCCCGTGAGACCCAGCGGCTCCGCCAGCAGGTGATGGATCGCGGGCTCCGAGACGTTCAGGATCAGCAGCGAGCAGATCGTGATGCCGAGCTGGCTGGTCGCGAGCATGAGCGTCGCGTGCTCCATCGCGTAGAGCGCGGTCTTGGCCGAGCGCGAGCCCTTCTCGGCCAGCGGCTCGATCTGCGAGCGGCGGGCCGAGATGACGGCGAACTCCGCGCCGACGAAGAACGCGTTCGCGATCAGCAGCACCACGAGCCAGGCGATTCCCGCCCAATCGTTCATCGGGACTCACCCCCCTCGGCCGCGGCCGCTTCGTGCGGCATCGGCGTGGGGATGAAGCGCACGCGATCGACGCGGCGCCCATCCATCCGCTGCACCTCGATCGTGCCGTCCTCCGTCTCGATGCGGTCGCCGACCACGGGGATCCGTTCGAGCACGCTCATGATGTAGCCGCCGACGGTGTCGTACACGTCGCCCTCGGGAATGCGGATGCCGGTGCGGTCGAGCACCTCGTCGGGCCGCAGCTCGCCGGGGAAGAGCACGGTGTCCTCCACGCGCACGATCCCCGCGCGCCGGCGGTCGTGCTCGTCGAGCACCTCGCCGACGATCTCCTCGACCAGGTCCTCGAGCGTGACGACGCCGGCCGTGCCGCCGTACTCGTCGACCACGACGGCCATCTGGTACCCGCGGGCCCGCAGCTCCGAGACCAGCGCGTCGAGGTGGACGGCCTCGGGCACCCGCAGCGGCTCGGTCGCGAGCGCACCCGCCGGGACGTCGCGGCGACGGTCGCGCGGCACGCCGACGGCCGCCTTGAGGTGGACGATGCCCGTGATGTCGTCCATCGAGTCGTCGTACACCGGGAACCGGCTGTGGCCGGTGCGCCGGGCGAGCTGGATCACGTCTTCAGCGGAGTCGGCCGCCGCGACGGCGTGGATGCTGGGGCGCGGGGTCATGACGTCGGCCGCGCTGAGACGGGAGAAGGTGAGGCTGCGGTCGAGCAGCGACGCGGTGTCCTCCTCGAGGACCCCGGCGCTCGCGGAGCGCCTCACCAGGCTCGAGAGCTCCTCGGCCGTGCGCGCGCCCGAGAGCTCCTCCTTCGGCTCGATGCCGACGGAGCGCAGCACGCCGTTGGCGCTGCCGTTGAGCACGAAGATCGCCGGGCGGAACACGGTGGTGAAGGCCACCTGGAACGGCATCACGAGCTTGGCGGTCTGCCGGGGAACCGCCAGCGCGAAGTTCTTCGGGACGAGCTCGCCGATGATCATCGAGAAGATCGTCGCGATCGAGACCGCGATGAACACGGCGAGCGGGCTCACGAGTCCCTGCGGCAGGCCCCATGCGGTGAACACCGGGCGCAGCAGGTTCGAGATGGCCGGCTCCATCGTGTAACCGGTGAGGAGGGTGGTCAGCGTGATGCCCAGCTGCGCGCTCGACAGATGGGTCGAGGTGATCTTCAGCGCGCTGATCGTCAGCGACAGTCGCGATTCGCCGGCGGCCCGTCGCGCTTCGAGATCGGCTCGGTCGAGATTGACCAGCGCGAACTCGCTCGCGACGAAGAGTCCGGTTCCGACGGTGAGCAGGAGCCCCACGCCCAGCATGACGTAATCCATCACGCGTCACCCCCGATCGAACGGGAGTCGGGTCGGTGGGGCGATCGTCTGCAACTAGGAGGGTCGTCCATCGTGCCGACAAGTCTAAGGCAGTCCGATGCGCCGCGCCGCGGCATCCGTCCTCTCCCGCGCCAGGCGCACGTCGACGCACTGTGCGCAGTTGCAGCGAGGCACGTTGCCGGAATGCGCGCCCGAGCGGATGCCCCGGCCCGTCAGGCTCGACTCCTCCCCCGCGGGCGGGCGGCGTTCGCCGTCCACCGGGTTCGTGCGATAGGAGAATCGAGAGGATGCCGCGGCACAGCATTGATGCATGTCGTGGCTCCTCACCCCACCGCTCGTCTCGATCGTCCGCCGCGGAGACGCCCTCGACCCCGCCGCCGAAGACCGGCGAATCGGACGGCTGGTGCGCGCGGGCGTGCTCGTGAGAGTGACCCGCGGCTCGTTCGCGCCGGCCGAAGAGTGGGCGGCGCTCAGCCCGATGGCCCGGCATGCGCAGTTCGTGTGGGAGGTCGCAGCGCGGATGTCACCCGGCGCCGTCTTCTCACACACCTCCGCTGCGGCACTCCACGGAATGGACCGGATCGGCCCGTGGCCCGACTATGCGGAGATCGGCGGTGAGACCACGATGGGCAACTCGGGCGTGATCCGACGCCGCCGCCGCGCGATTGACGCTTCGGAAGCCGCGGTGTGGCAGAGGCATTTCGTGACGACGCCGACCCGGACGGCGATCGACTTGGCCGCGACCGGCTACCTCGACGGGGTCGTCGCGGCCGACCAGGCTCTGTGGACGCGGCGGCCCGGAGGCGCGCTGGCTACAAGCGCGGACCTTCTCCGGGCGGCGGAGACCTTCGCAGGACGCGCCGGCGCGCGAGTGCTGCGCGTCGCGGCCTTCGCGCGTCCCGGGTCCGACAGCGTGCGCGAGTCGCACAGCCGGGTGCTGATCGCCGCCCTGGGCTTCCCGGAGCCCGAGCTGCAGCATCCGATCCACCTCCCCGGCGGCCGCGCCTTCACCGACTTCTGGTGGCCCGAGCATCACCATGCCGGTGAGTTCGACGGCACCGGGAAGTACACCGACCCCCGGCTGCTGCGCGGGCGGACGCCCCGCCAAGCCCTCCTCGCCGAGAAAGACCGCGGCGATCAGATCCGTCGGCAGGTGCGTGCCCTCAGCCGCTGGCGCACGCCCGACCTGGAGCGGCCGGCCCGGCTGTATGACATCCTCCGCGGTGACGGTCTACCCGCCAGCCGAGCGCGGCCCGGTCGCTGACGGGCCCGGCGCGATTTGCCCTTCGGTGCGCGGCTGCATCTGCGCATTCAGCGGGAAGGGGCGCATCGCCGAGCCCGCCCCCCGACCCGCACCCGCCGTCGGGCTACCAGCTGACCGGGAGGGCCTTGCCCTCCTCGTACCCGGCCGCGGACTGCAGGCCCACGCGCGCGCGGTCGCGGAACTCCGCGACGGTGGACGCTCCGGCGTAGGTGAACGACGACCGCACGCCGGACGTGATCATGTCGAGCAGGTCCTCGAGGCCGGGGCGCAGCGGGTCGAGGTAGATCTTCGACGACGAGATGCCCTCGGCGAAGAGCTCCTTGCGCGCCAGCTCGTACGGGTCGAGGCGGCCGAAGCGCTCATGCACGGCCTTCGTCGAGGCCATGCCCCACGACTCCTTGTACGCGCGTCCCGCCTCGTCGACCTGCAGCTCGCCGGGAGCCTCGATGGTTCCCGCGAACCACGAGCCGATCATGACGGATGCCGCGCCCGCCGCGAGCGCGAGGGCCACGTCGCGCGGATACCGCACCCCGCCGTCCGCCCATACGTGGGCTCCCATGATCCGGGCGGCCTCGGCGGTCTCCAGCACGGCCGAGAACTGCGGGCGTCCGACGGCCGTCATCATGCGCGTCGTGCACATGGCTCCCGGTCCGACGCCGACCTTGAGGATGCTCGCGCCGGCCGTCACCAGGTCGTGCACACCCTCCGCGGTGACGATGTTGCCCGCGGCGATCGGGATGCCGAGATCGAGATCCGCGACGGCGCGGAGGGCGCGCAGCATCCCCTCCTGGTGACCGTGGGCGGTGTCGACGACGAGCACGTCCACGCCGGCGGAGGCGAGCGCCTTCGCCTTCGCGGCGACGTCGCCGTTGATGCCGACGGCCGCCGCGACGATCAGGCGGCCCGAGGCGTCGACGGCGGGGCGGTAGAGGGTCGAGCGCAGCGCACTGCGCCGCGACAGCGTGCCGACGAGGTGGCCGTGGTCGACCACGCACACCGTCTCGGCGCCGGCGGCCACGATGACGTCGAACGCGTGCCGTGCGCTCTCGATGTCGACGGCGTCGACGGATGCGGCGCGCCCCCGTGCGAGGTCGCCGAGGCGTGCGTCCGGCAGAGCGGTGCCCAGGCGCGTGGCGGGCACCACGCCGAGGATGTCGACGACGTCGACACGGCCCGACGACGCGTCGGCCACGACGATGCCGTGGCCCTCGGTCGCCGGGAGCAGCCGCGCCGCATCGGCCACCGTCGCGTCGGGCGGGAGGACGAGGGGGGTGTCCCACGGCACCGGCTGGGCCTTGACCCAGCGGATCGCGGCATCCAGCTCCTGCAGCGGCATGTCCTGAGGGAGCACCCCGAGCCCGCCGCGACGGGCGAGGGTCGCCGCCAGGCGCGCGCCGGTGACCGAGTTCATGTTCGCCGATACGAGCGGAACGGTGGCGGTGGTGCCGTCGCCGGGCGACAGATCGACGTCGAGGCGGCTCGTGATCTCGGACCGTCGGGGGACGAGGAAGACGTCCGAGTAGGTGAGGTCGACATCGGGCTGAGCGCCGTAGAACTCCATGTGGAGAAATCGTACTGACAGTTCCTGTGCGCCAGGCGGTGCGCGAGCTTTCGCCGTGAGCGCTCACGCCCCCGACCGGCCCCTCAGACTGGGTTAGGCTTGAGAGTCGTGCGCGAAGGCCCTCCGGTCCGTCGCGTCTCCCACAATTTCACCGATGAAAGCAGGCGATTCAGCGTGTCGAGCCAGGTGACGGGCGTCGGGGTTTCGAATGAAGGAGAATTCGGAGCCAACGAGTGGCTCGTCGACGAGCTGTACGAGCAGTTCAAGATCGACCGGAACTCCGTCGACAAGGCCTGGTGGCCTGTTCTCGAGGCCTACCACCCGGTAGACGAGGCGGCACCCTCCGGCAAGCCGGACGCACCAGAAGTGCCGGCCGCGCAGGCCTCCGAGGCCGCTGTGCCGTCCGCCGCTGGCGCCACCACCGACGAGCCTCGCCCCGTGACGGCTCCCGTGCCCGTCATCGGCAACCAGCCCGTCGCGCGCACCACCGCGCGGCCGGCGGCACCGCAGCCCATCCCCGCCCAGGCGCCGAAGTCGCTCCCCTCCGAGGCGGTCGAAGCCGGCGAAGACCAGGTCACCGTCCTGCGCGGCATGCCCAAGACTCTCGCCGCCAACATGGACGAGTCGCTGACCGTCCCGACCGCGACGAGCGTGCGCACGGTCCCGGCGAAGCTGATGATCGACAACCGCATCGTCATCAACAACCACATGTCGCGCACGCGCGGCGGCAAGGTCAGCTTCACCCACCTGATCGGCTGGGCCATCATCCGGGCGCTCAAGGAGTTCCCGAGTCAGAACGTGTTCTACGCCGAGATCGACGGCAAGCCGTCGGTCGTCGCGCCGGCGCACGTGAACCTCGGCATCGCGATCGACCTCCCCAAGCCCGACGGGACGCGCGCGCTCCTCGTCCCGAGCATCAAGCGCGCCGACCAGCTGACGTTCGGCGAGTACCTCACGACCTACGAGGACCTCGTCTCCCGCGCGCGCAACAACAAGCTCACGGCCGCCGACTTCCAGGGCACGACGATCTCGCTCACGAACCCCGGCGGCATCGGCACCGTCCACTCCGTCCCGCGCCTCATGAGGGGGCAGGGCTGCATCGTCGGTGCCGGCGCCCTCGAGTACCCCGCCGAGTTCCAGGGCGCCAGCGAGAAGACGCTCAACGAGATGGCGATCGGCAAGACGATCACCCTCACGAGCACGTACGACCACCGCGTCATCCAGGGCGCCGGGTCCGGCGAGTTCCTCAAGAAGGTGCACGAGCTGCTCATCGGGCAGCGCCACTTCTACGAGGACATCTTCGCCGCCCTCCGCATCCCGTACGCGCCGATCCACTGGGCTGCCGACATCAACGTCGACCTCGCCGAGCGCGTCGACAAGCAGGCTCGCGTGCAGGAGCTCATCAACTCGTTCCGCGTACGCGGTCACCTCATGGCCGACATCGACCCGCTCGAGTACGTCCAGCGCACCCACCCCGACCTCGAGATCGAGCAGCACGGACTGACGTTCTGGGACCTCGACCGGGAGTTCGTGACGGGCGGCTTCGGCGGCAAGCGCACGATGAAGCTGCGCGACATCCTCGGCGTCCTGCGCGACTCGTACTGCCGCACCATCGGCATCGAGTACATGCACATCCAGGACCCCGAGCAGCGCAAGTGGTTCCAGGAGAACGTCGAGCAGAAGTACCAGAAGCCCGGCCACGACGAGCAGCTGCGCATCCTCGACAAGCTCAACCAGGCCGAGGCCTTCGAGACGTTCCTGCAGACGAAGTACGTCGGCCAGAAGCGCTTCAGCCTCGAGGGCGGCGAGTCGCTGATCCCGCTCCTCGACGAGATCCTGCAGGGCGCGGCCGAGGCGGGCCTCGACGGCGCCGCGATCGGCATGGCCCACCGCGGGCGCCTCAACGTGCTCACCAACATCGCGGGCAAGACCTACGGCCAGGTGTTCCGCGAGTTCGAGGGGTCGGTCGCGATCGGCTCCAAGAGCGGTTCGGGCGACGTGAAGTACCACCTCGGCACCGAGGGCACCTTCGTCGCCGACCAGGGCAAGCAGCTCCCGGTGTATCTCGCGGCCAACCCGTCGCACCTCGAGACGGTCGACGGCGTGCTCGAGGGCATCGTCCGTGCGAAGCAGGACCGCAAGCCCATCGGCACGTTCTCGTGGCTGCCGATCCTGGTGCACGGCGACGCCGCCTTCGCCGGACAGGGCGTGGTCGTCGAGACGCTCCAGATGTCGCAGCTGCGCGGCTACCGCACGGGCGGCACTGTGCACGTCGTCGTCAACAACCAGGTCGGCTTCACCACCACGCCCTACGACGGACGCTCGTCGGTGTACGCCACCGACGTCGCCAAGACGATCCAGGCGCCGATCTTCCACGTGAACGGCGACGACCCCGAGGCCGTGACGCGGGTGTCGCAGCTCGCGTTCGCGTACCGTGAGCGGTTCCACCGCGACGTCGTGATCGACCTCGTCTGCTACCGCCGCCGCGGCCACAACGAGGGCGACGACCCCTCGATGACGCAGCCGCTCATGACGAACCTCATCGAGGCGAAGCGCTCGGTCCGCCGCTTGTACACCGAGGCGCTCGTGGGTCGCGGCGACATCACCGAGGAGGAGTACGAGAAGGCCAAGCAGGACTTCCAGAACCGCCTCGAGATCGCGTTCGCCGAGACGCATGCGGCCGAGACGGGCTCGTCCCAGATCGTCCAGCCGGATGCCGCGGCCGACGAGCCCGCCGTCGGGGAGCCCGACACCACCGGCGTGAGCCGCGAGGTCGTCCACCTCATCGGCGACGCGTTCGTGAACAAGCCCGAGGGCTTCACGGTCCACACGAAGCTGCAGCAGCTCCTCGACAAGCGGCTCGACATGAGCCGCAACGGCTCGATCGACTGGAGCTTCGGCGAGCTGCTCGCCTTCGGCTCGCTGCTCCTCGAGAAGACCAACGTTCGACTGGCCGGCCAGGACGCCCGTCGCGGCACGTTCGTGCAGCGCCACTCCGTCCTCCATGACCGGGCCAACGGGCAGGAGTGGATCCCGCTGACCAACCTCGCCGACGATCAGGGCCGGTTCTGGGTCTATGACTCTCTGCTCAGCGAGTACGCGGCGATGGCGTTCGAGTACGGCTACTCGGTCGAGCGCGCCGACTCGCTCGTGCTGTGGGAGGCCCAGTTCGGCGACTTCGCCAACGGAGCCCAGTCCGTCATCGACGAATTCATCTCGTCGGCCGACCAGAAGTGGGGCCAGCAGTCGAGCGTCGCTCTGCTGCTCCCCCACGGCTACGAGGGCCAGGGCCCCGACCACTCCTCCGCCCGCATCGAGCGGTACCTGCAGATGTGCGCGCAGGACAACATGACCGTCGCCCGCCCGTCGACCCCGGCGTCGTACTTCCACCTGCTGCGCCGCCAGGCCTACGCGCGTCCGCGTCGCCCGCTCGTGGTGTTCACGCCGAAGGCGATGCTGCGCCTGCGCGGGGCGACCAGCCCGGTCGAGGACTTCCTCACCGGCCGTTTCGAGCCGGTGCTGGATGACAACCGCGGCATCGACAAGAGCGCCGTCACGCGGGTGCTGCTGCACTCCGGCAAGATCCACTGGGACCTGCGCGCAGAGCTCGACAAGAACCCCAACCCGGGGATCGCGCTCGTGCGGCTCGAGCAGTTCTATCCGTCGCCGGTCACCGAGCTCAACGCCGTCGTCGACCAGTACCCCGACGCGGAGCTGGTGTGGGTCCAGGACGAGCCCGAGAACCAGGGCGCCTGGCCCTTCATCGCGCTCGAGATCAGCAAGCACCTCAACGGTCGCACCGTCCGACGCGTGTCCCGCGCCGCCGCGGCGTCGACCGCGACCGGCTCGCCGAAGGTCCACGCCGCCGAGCAGGCCGAGATCATGAAGCAGGCGCTGACGCTGTAGCGAGCTCGACCACGCTCAGACCGGATCGACGTCCGCGCGCTCGAATGCGGCGGCCGCGGCATCCATCGACGCCTCGCGATCCAGCGGGACCAGGCCGAGTCGCGTGCGGCGGTCGAGCAGGTCGTCGACCCCGAGCGCGCCCTCGACTGCGATCCCCCACTGCAGTTCCTGCGCTGTCACACCGTGCGCGCCACCCGGGCCGTCGGGCAGCGACGCCGCGAACGGAGCCTCGGCTCCGTATCGCCGCACGAATCGCGCGGGGGCCGCGATCTCTGATGCCCGTTCGCGCGGCCACGCGCCGACGAGCGGGATGCCGCGCGTGCGCGACGGACGCGCCGGAAGCGACGGGTCGCGGCGGATCACGGCATCGACCGCGTCCTCGGCCATACGGCGGTAGGTCGTGAGCTTCCCACCCACGACGCTGAGCAGCCCGGACCCGGACTCGATGATCGCGTGTCTGCGGGACAGATCGCTCGTGTCGGCATCGGCGGCCCCCTCGGCTCCTCCCGCGAGGAGGGGCCGCAGCCCGGCGAAGGTCGCGAGGACGTCGTCGCGCGTGAGGGGCTCGGCGAGCACCGTGTTCACCGTCGACAGAAGGGACGCGATCTCGGGCTCGCTCGCCTCGGGGACCTCGGGCACCGTGGCCGCCGCCGGCACGTCGGTGAGACCGATGTAGGCGCGTCCGTGGGGTGCGGGAAGCGTGAAGACGAAGCGGCTCGACGATCCCGGGACGGGCACCGTGAGCGAGGCATCCGCTCCCCCGAGCCGGTCCGCGCTCACGACGAGGTGCGTGCCGCGGCTGGGGCGCAGCAGCGCCCCGGGGTCGAGCTCGCCCGCCCAGACTCCCGTCGCGCCGACGATCGCGCGCGCCTGTACGGCGAACTCCTCGCCCGTCAGGGCGTCCCGGAGTCGCGCCGTGTCTCCCGTCGCCGACAGCGCCTCGACGCGCGTGAGGACGGATGCCCCGTACCCGGCGGCCGTCCGCGCGACGGCGATCACCAGCCGCGCGTCGTCGATGAGCTGCCCGTCCCAGCCGCGCAGGCCGCCGCGAAGTCCATCGGCCCGGACGGCGGGCACGAGCCGCAACGTCTCGGCTCGCCCGATCGGGCCGGGCGGACCGAGCACCGATCCGGGCGTCCCGACCACGCGGCGGAGCCCGTCGCCGAGGCCGTAGCCGACGCCGACGAATGCACCGCGGCGCACGTGACCGGGCGCGTACAGCGGCACGACCTGCGCGAGCGCGCGCGTGAGGTGAGGGGCGAGGCGCGTCATGAGCAGGTGACGCTCGGCCGCGCTCTCATGGGCGATCGCGAACTGGCCCGTCGCGAGGTACCGCAGTCCGCCGTGCACGAGCTTGGAGCTCCACCGGCTCGTCCCGTGCGCGAGGTCGTGGCGCTCGACCAGGGCGGTGCGCAGTCCGCGGCTGGCGGCATCCAGCGCGATCCCGGCCCCCGTGACCCCGCCGCCGATGACGAGCACGTCCACGGGCGCGCCGTCGGCGAGCGCCCGCAACTCGCGCGCGCGGCGTGCCGCGTTCAGCGCGGTCGGGTGGGGCGTGCGGCCGACGAGCCTCACTGCGTCCTGCCCGGGGCGAGGTACCCGCGCAGCGCGGCAGCGAGCTCGGTGCGCCAGCGCTCGTCGGGCAGCCACTCGGCGACGAGGGGCGCCGACTGCACCGCCGATTGCGCGATGAGGAGGACCATGGCGGCCAGCGACTCGGGATCGCCCGGGCGGACGAACCCTGCGCTCTGCCCCGCGCGGAGCCGCCGGCTGGTCTCGGCGACGATGGCCCGCTGACTCGTGCCGAGCCGGTCCAGGATGTACCGCGCGAACAGCTCGGGGTCCGTGTCGCGCAGGCGCTCCACGAGCGGCATGCGACGCACGCGATCGGCCGTCTCGACGAGGAGCCCGACGAGCTCGTCGATCGTGCCCGACTCGGCCGCGGTTGCGGGAAGCGCGGCGAGGAGCTCGCGCGTGACCAGCGCGGCGAAGATCGCCTGCGCGTCCGGCCAGTAGCGGTAGAGCGTCTGCCTCGACACGGCAGCACGCCGCGCGATGTCGGAGACCGTGGTGCGGCGGATGCCGTGGGCGAGCACCTCGGCGAGCGCGGCGTCGAGGATCGCGGTCTCGGTGGCGGCGACTCCGTCGGTCATGTGACAACCATACAGAATGTGTCATACTGTCGCCATGACCGCGACGGCGCCCTCTCCCGATCCCGTGCCGCGTCCGCTGGCCGTTCCCCCACCGGGCCCCCGGTCGGAGTGGGACGCGTGGGGCACCGAGCCCGCCCGCCTGCCCGCCGGCGCGAAGGCGATCCTCGCGACCCTCCTCCCCGGGAAGGCCCACCCGGTGCCGCGCCGCAGCGCTCCGGTGCTCACACCCTCCCTGTTGACGGACGACGACGCCGCCGCCCTCCGCGCCGTCGTCGGCGAGGACGGCGTCGTCACGGGCGACGAGGAGCGGATGCTGCACCTCGGCGGCAAGAGCACCCCCGACCTGCTGCGCCGCCGCCTCGACGAGCCGCAGTCGGCGCCCGACGCCGTCGTGCTCCCGGGCGATCACGAGCAGACGTCGGCCGTGCTGACCCTCTGCGACCGCCTCGACATCGCTGTGGTCCCGTTCGGGGGCGGCACCTCCGTCGTCGGCGGCGTGGACCCCGACCGCGGCGCGCACCGCGCGGTGATCGCCCTGGACCTCCGCCGGACGGCGGCGCTCCTCGACCTCGATGAGGTCTCGCTGCTGGCGACCTTCGGCGCCGGCACGACCGGGCCCCAGGCGGAGGAGCTGCTCGGCGACCGCGGGTTCACTCTCGGACACTTCCCGCAGAGCTTCCACCACGCCTCGATCGGCGGCTACGCAGCAACGCGCTCCAGCGGGCAGGCCTCGCGCGGCTACGGTCGCTTCGACGATCTCGTGCACGCGCTGCGCATCGCGAGCCCCGCGGGAGACCTCGCGCTCGGACGCGCGCCCGCGAGCGCCGCCGGTCCCGATCTGCGGCAGCTGTTCCTCGGGTCCGAGGGAGCGTTCGGCGTCCTCACCGAGGTCACCGTGCGCATCCGGCCGCGTCCGGCGGCCACCGCCTACGCCGCGTGGACCTTTCCGGACTTCGAATCCGCAGCGGCCGCGTTCCGCGAGGCGACGCAGCGCGGCATCCGTCCCACGGTCCTTCGGCTCAGCGACGAGACCGAGACCCGCGTCAACGCCGCGATGGGCGGGCACCTCACGCGCCTCTCCGGATGCCTCGCCGTGGCCACCTTCGAGGGCGCCGACCACTCCGAAGCCGAGCGCGCTCGCGACGAGGTCGACCGGGTCTTCGCGCGCCACGGCGGGAAGTCCCGCGGCGAGGGGCCCGCGCAGTCCTGGGAGCGGGGACGCTTCGCCTCCCCCGCACTGCGCGACACGCTCCTCGACGCCGGCGTGCTGGCCGAGACGCTCGAGACCGCCGCGACATGGGCGGGGCTCCCGGGTCTCAAGGCCGCCGTGACGGCAGCCCTGTCGGCCTCGCTTTCCGCCGCCGGAACGAAGCCGATCGTCCTGTGCCACATCTCGCACGTCTACCCCGCCGGTGCGTCGCTCTACTTCACGGTCGTCGCGGCGCTCACCGAGACCCCGCAGCAGCAGTGGGCGGAGGCGAAGGATGCCGCCTCCCGCGCGATCGTCGAGGCCGGCGGCACGATCAGCCATCACCACGCCGTCGGCCGCGACCATCGGCCCTACCTCGAAGCGGAGGTCGGCACCCTGGGGATGGACGTGCTGCGAGCGGTCAAGGCGGTGCTCGACCCGCGGGGCATCATGAATCCCGGAGCGCTCGTCGCCGACACGCCCGACCGGCGGGAGCCGTCCGCGTGAGGATCGCACTGCTGGCGAACCCGGCCGCCCGCTCGGGGGCGCGCACCGGCGCCGCCATGCGGGCCGCGGAACGGCTCCGCACGCACGGCGTGCAGACCGCGATCGTCAGCGGCGGAAGCGCTCTGGAGTCGTCCGAGCTGCTGCGCGCGGCGATCGACGCCGGGGTCGACGCAGTGGCCGTCGCCGGCGGCGACGGGACGGTGCGCCTCGCGATCCAGCACCTGGCCGGCACCGGCATCCCGCTCGGCATCATCCCGACGGGCACGGGCAACGACTTCGCCGCGGCGCTCGGTCTGCGCGAACTCGACGTCGAGACGGCCGCCGACGCGATCGCGGCGGGGACGACCCTCGACGTCGACCTCGCGAGGGTCCTGCGCGACGACGGCACGGCGGAGCACTTCGCCACCGTCCTCGCCAGCGGCTTCGACTCGCGGGTGAACGACCGGGCCAACGCGATGACCTGGCCGCGCGGCGGCTCGCGTTACACCATCGCGATCCTGCGCGAGTTCGTCACCCTCGCGGGCATGCCCTACGTGGTCGAGTTCGAATCGGCCGACGGGGCGCGCGAGCGCGTCGAGAGCGACCTCGTGATGGCGACCGTGGCGAACGGCCGCACCTACGGCGGCGGCATCCCGATCAGTCCCGACGCCGACCCGACGGACGGGCTGCTCGATCTGGTGCTGGTCCGCCCGGCCGGTCGGGCCCGCCTGCTGCGCCTCCTGCCGAGGGTGTACCGCGGCACGCACGGCACCGTTCCCGAGGTCGCGATGCACCGGGTGCGCTCGGTGCGGATCGTGTCGCCGGGGGTCACGGGCTATGCCGACGGCGATCCGATCGGAGCGCTTCCGCTCACGGTGGATGTCGCGCCCCGCGCGCTGCGCGTGTTCATTCCGGCGGTCTGACCGGTCCGGGTCAGTGCGTGGCCTGGACGGCCCGCAGCCTGGCGAGCACCTGGTCGCGAAGCTCCTCCGGCGCCGTCTCCTTGCACGCGCGCGCCACGACCTCGGTCAGGGTGCGCGCCACGAGCGCTTCGTCGCGGCATCCCTCGCAATGCTCCAGATGCTCGGCGATGTCGGTGTGCTGGGTCTTGCACACCTCGTTGCGGAGATACTCCTCCAGGTCGCGCCGCGCCTTCTCACAGCCGCAGTCGGTCATGTCGTGCTCCTCGTGGCGGCGCTGATGCCGCGCTCTTTCGCGTAGTCGGCCAGCAGTTCACGGAGCATTCGCCTGCCACGGTGCAGGCGGCTCATGACCGTGCCGATCGGGGTCTTCATGATGTCGGCGATCTCCTGGTAGGCGAAGCCCTCGACGTCCGCGAGGTACACCGCCAGCCGGAAGTCCTCCGGGATGGACTGCAGCGCGTCTTTGACGACCGACGCGGGCATGTGGTCGATGGCCTCGGCCTCCGCCGATCGCGTGCTGGTCGCGGTGGTCGACTCGGCGCCGCCGAGCTGCCAGTCCTCGAGCTCGTCGATCGTGCCCTGGTAGGGCTCGCGCTGCTTCTTGCGATAGGTGTTGATATAGGTGTTCGTCAGGATGCGGTAGAGCCACGCCTTGAGGTTCGTCCCCTGCGTGAACGTCTTCCACGAGGCGAAGGCCTTCACGAAGGTCTCCTGCACGAGGTCGGCGGCGTCCGCGGGGTTGCGGGTCATGCGCATCGCGGCGGCGTACAGCTGGTCCATGAAGGGCAGTGCCTGCTCTTCGAACTGCGCACGCGGGTCTTCCACCTGCTCGATAGGGTCGCTCATCACGCGCAAGTCTACGGTGGGCACCTCCTCCGCACCCGAGAAGTCCCATGACGTCGCCTCGAGGTCGAGGCGGTCCAGGGTGGCGATCATCCGGCTCCACTTCCGTCGTCGATTCCGGCCCGTCGGGGCGCGGTTCAGTAGGGTAGAACCCGATGACAGGCAGCGGCTATTCCCCCAGCTCCGCGCCGGACGGGCGCGGACCCTGGCGCGCTCCCGTCGCCGCAGGCCCCCTCCACGCCACCGTCACCGTGCCCGGGTCGAAGTCGCTGACCAATCGCGAGCTCATCCTCGCGTCCCTCGCCGACGGGCCGAGCAGGCTGACCTCACCCCTTCACTCCGACGACTCCGACCGCATGATCGACGCGCTGCGCGCGCTCGGGGTGCGCATCGAGCTCGAGCCGGGATCCGGCCGATTCGGTCCCGACATCCTCGTCACGCCCGTGTGGCCGCTCCACGGCGACTCCATTGTGGACTGCGGCCAGGCCGGTACCGTGATGCGGTTCGTCGCGGCCCTGGGCGGATTCGCGCGCGGCGACGTCACCCTCACCGCCCACGAGAGCGCCCTCCACCGTCCGATGGGCGCGATGATCTCCGCGCTGCGCGAAGTGGGCGTCGACATCGACGACGGCGGTCACTGGGCCCTGCCCTTCGTCGTGCGCGGTCACGGACACGTCCGCGGCGGCGAGGTCACGATCGACGCGAGCGCGTCCAGCCAGTTCGTCTCGGGCCTGCTGCTGGCCGCGCCGCGCTTCGACGTGGGACTGCACCTTCACCACTCGGGCGCGCGGCTGCCCAGCATCCCCCACATCGACATGACCGTCGAGGCCCTCGCCCACCGCGGTGTGCACGTGGAGCGACCCGCTCAGGGCGAGTGGATCGTGCCCGCGGGCGCGGTCCGCGGCAAGGATGTGGCCATCGAGCCCGACCTGTCCAACGCGGCCCCGTTCCTCGCCGCGGCCATGGTCGCCGGAGGCTCGGTGTCGGTGACCGGCTGGCCCGCCCACTCGACCCAGCCGGGGGCGATGCTCACCGAGATCCTCGCGCTCATGGGCGGCAGGGTCCAGCGTCGCGGCGGTGCCCTCACCGTCACCGCCGGCAGCGGAATCCAGGGCGTCGACCTCGACCTGTCTGCCGCAGGGGAGCTGACCCCCACGATCTTCGCGCTCGCGGCGTTCGCCGATTCGCCGTCCACCCTGCACGGCATCGGGCACATCCGAGGTCACGAGACCGACCGCATCGCGGCGCTCGTGACGGAGCTGCGCCGGCTCGGCGGCGAGGCCGACGAGCTGCCGGACGGCATCCGCATCGTTCCGCGTCCGCTGCACGGGGGTGTCTGGCAGGCTCATCACGATCACCGCATGGCGACGACGGGCGCGCTGATCGGCCTCGCCGTCCCCGGGGTCGACGTCGACGACATCGGCACGACGGCCAAGACCATGAGGGAGTTCCCCGAGCTGTGGGACGCCATGCTCGAGGACGGCGGAGACGCGGCCACCCACGATGCGGAGACGATGCGGGCATCGTGAGCTGGCTCGACGATCTCGACGACGACGACGAACCCGAGTTCGACGAGGCGGACGTGCGCGTCCGCCCGAACCCGAAAGCCAACCGACCCCGCACCAAGCGGCGTCCCGCACATGCCGACGCGCGGATCGCCCGCGTGCTCGGCGTCGACCGCGGGCGCTACACGGTCCTCGTCGACGAAGACCTCCCCGATGAGCGCGCGATCCTGGCCGTCCGAGCGCGCGAGCTGCGCAAGACCCCGATCGTCACCGGGGACCGCGCGCGCGTGGTCGGCGACACCACGGGTGACGAGGGCACGCTCTCGCGGATCGTCGGCATCGAGGAGCGCACCTCGCTGCTGCGGAGGAGCGCCGACGACACCGACCAGGTCGAACGGGTCATCGTCGCCAACGCCGACCAGATGCTGGTCGTCGTGGCGGCGGCCGACCCCGAGCCCCGCGCGCGGCTCGTCGACCGCTACCTCGTCGCGGCGCTGGACGCCGGGATCCGCCCCCTTCTCGTGGTGACCAAGACGGATCTCGCCGACCCGGCGGAGTTCCTCGCGCACTTCGAGGGTCTCGAGCTCGAGGTCTTCACGAGCGGACGCGAGGAGATGCCGCTCGATCGCATCGGTGCCGCGCTCGTCGGGCACTCGACGGTCTTCGTCGGCCACTCCGGGGTCGGCAAGTCGACCCTCGTGAATGCGCTCGTGCCCGAAGCCCGGCGTGCAACCGGCCACGTCAACGAGGTGACCGGCCGCGGTCGTCACACCTCGAGTTCGACGGTGTCCCTGCGGTACGTCGGAGAGCGCGGCACGGGCTGGGTCATCGACACCCCCGGTGTCCGGTCGTTCGGTCTCGGCCACGTCGACACCGCGAACATCCTGCGCGCCTTCACCGACCTCGACGAGATCGCCCAGGAGTGCCCTCGCGGCTGCACGCACCTTCCCGACGCCCCGGACTGCGCCATCGTCGAGGCGGTCGCGGAGGGACGCCTCGGACCGGGCGGGCCCGCGCGGCTGGACTCCTTGCAGCGTCTGCTCGAGACCTTCGCCAAGCGCGACGCCGCCGGGCCGACACGCGACGCCGCAGGCTGAGCGGGAGCCTAGGCTGGAGTCGTGACCACGCGACTCGAAACCGGTTCCCCCGCTCCCGACTTCACCCTCGCCGACCAGGACGGCCGCGACGTCTCGCTCTCTGCGCTGCGCGGAGGCCGCGTCATCCTCTTCTTCTACCCGGAGGCGATGACCCCCGGGTGCACCACCGAGGCCTGCGACTTCCGCGACAGCCTCGCGCCCCTGCAGGCTGCGGGGTACACCGTGCTCGGCATCTCGCGCGACGAGCCCGAGAAGCTGCGCCGATTCCGCGAGCGGGACGGCCTGACGTACGACCTCCTCAGCGATCCCGATCACGCCGTGCACGAGGCGTACGGCGCGTGGGGAGAGAAGACGAACTACGGCAAGACGGTCGTCGGTGTCCTCCGGTCGACGTTCGTGGTCGGGCCGGACGGCACGGTCGAGCACGCGCTCTACAACGTGAAGGCCACCGGGCATGTCGCGCGCGTACGCGCGCTCGTCGGCCTCGGCGCCGCGTAGGCGGTCGTCGTCAGGCGGATGCCTCGTCCTTCGCCTCTCGACCCGCCGCGCGGACCGCGAGGATCAGCAGCACGAGGGTGCCCAGCGCCGGCGCGGCGAGGGCGAGCGCGGCCGTCGGCTCCGCATAGGCTCCCGTCGCGGCACCCAGCGCTACGGCGAGGATCAGCAGCTGCGTGACGATCGCGCCCGAGCGTCCCCACGATCGCCCGCGCCAGATCGCCACCGCGAACGCGACGACCGCTGCGGCGCCCACGGCGGTGAGCACGATGAGCGCGATGGCGCTGTCGATGGATGCGGTGTCGCCGGCCACGATCGCGACGATCTGCCACACGGTGAGCGCGCCGAGCCCGAGACCTTCGAGCGCGACGAGCACGGCGGCGACGCGGCCGATCGGGTTTGTTCGCATGGCTGGGAATCTTTCGGGTCGGGCGGGCGGCGATTGTGCGAACCCTCCATGTCGCAAAGGGAATGCTCAGCAAGATGCGCGGAATCCCGGCGCGGATCCCTTGATCTAGGTAAACCGCTGTGGGACGATTGGTTAAGCAGTGTGCTCCCACAGCGACGTGGGGCGAGCATCAACTCGCACTCCCACAGGGTACCGGACCCGAACCAGCACCCTCTTTTCTTCACAATTCCCCGCTATCAAGGAGCACCACCATGGACTGGCGCGACAAAGCCGCCTGCCTGACCGTCGACCCCGAGCTGTTCTTCCCCGTGGGGAACACCGGACCGGCCGTCGATCAGATCGAGAAGGCCAAGTCCGTCTGCGCACGGTGCACCGTCACCGAGATCTGCCTCCAGTACGCCCTCGAGACCGGCCAGGACTCGGGCGTGTGGGGCGGCCTGTCCGAAGACGAGCGCCGCGCGCTCAAGCGTCGCGCCGCCCGCGCCCGCCGCGCGTCTTGACGCGAGAGGCCGCGCCTCAGGCGCCGCTGCGCTCGATGTAGCGCAGCGGGATATCGATCGTCACCTCGGTTCCGCTGCCCATGATGGTGTGCCAGTCGATCGTTCCGCCGAGCTCGCCCTGGATCAGGGTGCGCACGATCTGCGTGCCGAGCCCGCGCCCGACCTGACCCTCCGGCAGTCCCGACCCGGTGTCGCGCACACGGACGGCGAGATGCTCGTCGGAGCGTTCGGCGATGATCTCGACGTCACCCTCCTGGCCAGCCAGCCCGTGCTCGACCGCATTGGTGACGAGCTCGGTCAGTGCAAGCGCGAGAGGCGTGGCGTATTCGCTCGGGAGGGTGCCGAATCGACCGCTCGAGTGGGTGCGCGCCCGCGTGTTGGGGGCGGCGGCGACCTCGGCGACGAGCTTCAGCACCCGCGCGAACACCTCGTCGAAGTCGACGTTCTGCGCGAGGCCCTCCGAGAGGGTGTCGTGCACGACGGCGATGGCCGAGACGCGTCGCATCGCCTGCGTGAGGGCCTCACGCGCCTCCTCGGTGTGCGAGCGGCGCGCCTGGATCCGCAGAAGCGAGGCCACCGTCTGCAGGTTGTTCTTCACCCGATGATGGATCTCGCGGATCGTCGCGTCCTTGGTGATGAGCTCCTGCTCCTGGTGTCGGATCTCGGTCACGTCGCGGCACAGCACGATCGCGCCGATGCGCGTGCCGCGGTCGCGCAGCGGGATGGTGCGCAGCGACACGGTGACGCCGCGTGCTTCCAGGTCGGCCCGCCACGGCGCCCGGCCGGTCACGACCACCGGCAGTGACTCGTCGAACTGGCGCTTGGTCGGCAGGATCTTCGTCACCACCTCGACCAGGGATTCGCCCTCGAGTTCGTCGTCGAAGCCGAGCCGGTTGAACGCCGACAGCGCGTTGGGGCTCGCGAAGGTGGTGATGCCGTCGACGTCGAGGCGCACGAGTCCGTCGGACGCGCGAGGCGCTCCGCGTCGCGGAGACGTCGGGGCGGCCATGTCGGGGAAGTCCCCCGTCGCGATCATCCCGAACAGCTCGTCCGCGCAGTCGTTGAACGTGATCTGCTGGCGCGAGGGGGTGCGCGCCTCGCCGAGGTTCGTGTGGCGCGTCAGCACGCCGATCGCCCGCGGGGGTTCGTTGCCGCCCGACCGCACCACCGGTACGGCGCGCACGCGGGTCGGGGTCTCCTCGAACCAGTCCGGTGACGCCGAATCGACGATGCGTCCCGACTGGAAGGCGTCGCGCACCTGCGTGCGCCACTGCGGCCGCACGCGGTCGCCCACGATGTCGCGGTAGAACAGCGTCGCCGCGCCGCTCGGCCGTGTGTGCGCGACGGCGACGAAGGAGTCATCGGATGTCGGAACCCACAGCACGATGTCGGCGAACGCGAGATCGGCGAGAAGCTGGCCGTCGCCGGCGAGGCGGTGGAGCCACTCCACGTCCTCGGCGCTCGAACGGCCCTGGGCGTACACGAGATCGCTGAGGGTCGACACGCATCTCAGCCTAGACGGCGGCTGCCGCGCCTCCCGCGCGGTCGTCGCGGCGCGACCCCCTCCCGCCCCGGCGCGACGATCGCCGCCTCCGGCGCGCCCTCTCCGAGTCGGCGGCGCCGACGGAACGGCGGCGCAACCCCGCGTGACCGGCGACGACCGCCTCGCCGACGAATCTCCGCAGGGCCAGGGTGAACGACGACTTCGGCGAGACGACGGCGATGGGCTGTGCCGCGAGGAGCGCCGCGTCGGCTGATCTGCAGTCGAGGGGGAGGAACCAGACGTCGCGCACCCCGCCGAAGCGATCGAGGGTGCGCCGCACCTGACCGCGCGCATCGACACCGAGGGTGGCAGGCCTCAGCCGGTTCGCGAGGACGGCGATCGGAGTCGATCCGACCACCTCGCGCAGCTCTGCGTGACCGCGCAGGAAGCGGGCCACCCCGACCGGATCCGCGGCGGCGACCGCGACGACGAGGTCCGCGGCGCGAAGAGTGGCCAGGGTTGCGGCATTGCGCCGCGGACCGTCGAGGTCGCTGACGATCTCCTCGTCACGCTCCAGCGGCGCGGCCACGTCGACCACCACGTAGTCCGCCCATTCACGGCACACCCGCAATGCCCCGGTCACCCGCTCATCGGTCAGCTCGGGCCAGCGGCTCGGTCGGTTGAGCCCGGTCAGAACGTCGACCCCGGTCCGCCCGAGCGGCGTGCTCACGCGGGACAGCTCCCGGGGGTCGAGACCGCCGAGCACCGCCTGCCGGCACGCGGCGGCGAACCCCGGCCCTTCGTCTGCCAGCCCGAGGGCCATGGCGAGCGACGCGGCATGGCTGTCGGCGTCGACGAGCCCGACGTGACGCCCACCGCGCGCCAACTCGACGGCGAGCTCGATCGCGATCGTCGAGCGCCCCGGTGAGCCCGTCGGCCCCCACACCGCGATCACCCGCGGCCCCGCGTCGGTGGAGCGGTCCGGCGCCGGGCGTGACGGCACGGACGTCAGCGCGTCGGAGACCCGCCACGCCTCGACTGCCGACGACAGCGGGTGCTCCAGTCCGAAGGTCTGCGCCAGCCTCTCGTCGGCGCCGTCGGCGCACAACGGCAC
This sequence comes from Microbacterium insulae, assembly GCF_042677065.1. Classification (NCBI taxonomy): domain Bacteria; kingdom Bacillati; phylum Actinomycetota; class Actinomycetes; order Micrococcales; family Microbacteriaceae; genus Microbacterium; species Microbacterium insulae. The sequence goes on from NZ_JBHTII010000001.1 coordinate 290,093, forward strand.
GATGCGCGTCCCCACGCGGTCGCACATCCCCACGACGGCGCCGGTGACGGTGTCGCGGCGCACCTCCAGCACGACGGCGTCCGCGTCCGCCACCGCGCCCAGGAGCGGCTCAGCGCGGTCGGCGAGGAGACCGTCCTGCGCGGCGAGCGCGAGCGACCCGGCGGGCACCGCGGCGAGGATCTCATGTCCTTCGCGCTCCAGCCCCCGTGCGAGCACATCGGGTGCGTCCATCGCGACGACGACCCTCACGGCGCACCGCCGACGGCCGGGACGACCGAGAGCGCCGAGCCGTTCGACAGCGCGGCGAGCACCGCCGCGACGTCGGCGCGTGGAACCACCACTTCCAGTCGCGCCGACCCGCCTCCCATCATCGATTCGTCGCGCTCGACCGATACGACGACGGCGTCCGCCACCAGGATGCGCGGATCATCGTAGGCCCCGGCGTCCTGCAACGGCGCGCTCCAGACCTCCACGACATCGCCGGCCCCGACGGACGCCGGCACGTCGACGGAGCTCTCCACGACGAGGGATGTCGTCCGCAACCGATCGGATGGCCCGAGCGCATCCGCGGGGACCAGTTCGCCCGCCGGGATCGTGCGCGTCGCGACGAGGCCGTCCGTCCAGGCGGCGGGTGCGAGGTACGCGTCGCCGAGGGAGCCGAGACTCACGTCCACCGTCCGCAGATCGTCGGCCGCCACCGGCTGACCCGCGACGATCGTGCGGGAGGCGGCGAAGGCCGGCGCCGTCTGCCGGGCGGCGCTGACGACGAACCAGACCCCGGCGACCGAGGTGACGATGAGCAGGATGCCCAGCAGGAATCTCGCGTCGCCCCAGAAGGCGCGACGGGAGGAGCGAACGGGATCGGCTGATGACATGATCCCATCGTGGCCGCGATGGGCGGAGGGCCGTTTCCGTTATCCACAGCGGATGTCCCGGCCGGTGCTCGCCTGCCTGGCAGGGCCATAATGGGGTCATGCCCGAGATTCCGACGTCGGACGTGCGCATGCTCGCTCCCGCGCAGGTGGGCGAGGTGCTCGGCGTCTCGGTCGACGAGGTCATGAGCCTCGTCATGGAAGGGCAGCTTCGCGGTGCCCGGGTCGGCTCGCCCGCACGCTGGCGTGTGGAAGAGACCAGCGTGGCGAACTATCTCGACGATCAGGCCGAGGACGCCCGGCGCATCGCCCTGTGGCAGCAGGCGCAGAACGCGAGCTTCCCTGAGCTCTGGGGATCAGGTCCGGTTCGTCACGCCGATTGACGCGGGCTCGTCCCGAAGACCGCGGGCACCGTGTCGACCCGGACGCACGCGATCGCCGCGAAGGGCACGATGCGGTGGCCCGTGACGGCGTCTCTCCGGCGCGGCGCGCCGGGGTCGTGCAGCGCGAGGTCGAGGTGGTCGGCCCCCGCGCGGTCGATCGTCCCGTGGAGGATCGACCCGTCGACCCGGTGAAGGGAGACTCCGGCCCTGCGCCGGGCGAGGTCGCGTGCGACGAACCCGAAGGTGACACGGTCGACGAGCGCCGGAGCGGGAGACGCCGCTCCGGCGCTGCGGACCAGATCGCCCCGCGCGACCCCGATCCCGCGAATGGATGCCACGGGGAGGACGTCCGCGCCGCGCCGACGGTCGTCCGGCTCGACCACCACGCAGTCCGACCCGGTCCCGATGAGGCGGCCCCGGACGGCGACCCCGCCGATGAGCTCGAGCGAGACCACGGGCGCGGACTCCCCCTCGTCCGACAGAGCCCGCAGGCGGGTGATCAGCGTGACGCGCGAGATCCGCAGCCGCTCGGACTCGGTCGCGAGCGCGGCGTTCTCAGCCGCCCGCTCGGAGGCGAGCTGATGCTCGAGGTCAGCGAAGAAGTCGTCCCAGCGCACCCCGCGACACTAGGCGATCGCGGCGCACGGACGGAGAAGTTATCCACAAGCGGTTGTCTCGGCTCCGACGACGCTCCCGGCTGTGGTCTACTGGGTGCCGACATCCCCCCATGTCCTTGATAGGTATTCATGGCAACGTCGCCCGCGGGCATTGCCCGTGTTCTCAGCGCGCCGGCCAACGCGGTGGAGCTCTCCGAGTTCTTCGCACCGCAGCGGACCCCCTCGACCGCGCTGCCCGATCCCCAGCCATTCCTGCGGAACCTGACACGGGGTGTGCTCGAGGTGCTGGCCGGTGTGCGCGAGGTCGACCAGCTCGCGCGCTGGCTCACCGAAGACCCGTACCGCAAGCTGTCGACCCGCGCGAACCTCGCGACGCGCGCCCGCAGCGCGCGGGGCGTTCCGGCACGCAGACCGGTTCACACGATCCTCTCGGTGCACGCGTCCACGCCGGCGGACGGGGTGGTCGAAGCGGTCGTCATCGTGCAAGGACCCGCCCGCACGCGAGCGGTCGCGATGCGCCTGGAAGGCATCGATCGGCGCTGGCGCGCGACATCTCTCGCCCTGCTGTAGCCGGGCCGTCGATCGTCGGGGCGGTCAGCCGCCGTCGTCGATCAGGTCGAGGAGCGACCGGCACGCGTCGCGGATCGTGTCATGTCCGAATTGACCGGCACGGCTCTCCGCCGCGATCACCCCCGAGCGGTGGACGCGTCGGAAGTCCCCGATCGGAAACGACCATGCCTGCTTGGTCTGGCGGCTCTCCGACTTGTCCACACCCAGGTGCCAGTGAGCGTAGGCCGTCCAGCCGTCGCTCTCGATGAAGCCGTTCTCCTCGTCGGGCGTCGGCGCCGCCTCCGACCAGTCACCCTGCTCGTCACGCACCACTTTTCCCTCGCGCACCAGCGCGCGCGCCTGGCGGAGGGCCGGTCGGTTCAGTTCGATAGCCATGCCGCCACGCTAGGAGCGTCGCGGCGCACGGGCCAGCGGGTTGACGCGGCGCCGCGGGTCACTGCCGATATGACGACAGGAAGTTCCCCAGCCGCTCGATCGCCTCGGTGAGCACGCGCGCCTCGGGCAGCGTGACGATGCGGAGGTGGTCCGGGGTCGGCCAATTGAAGCCGGTGCCCTGAACGAGGAGGACGTGCTCGGCGACGAGGAAGTCGTAGACGAGTTTGGCGTCGTCACGGATGTCGTGGACCTCGGGGTCCAGCCGCGGGAACGCGTAGAGGGCGCCTTCCGGCCGCACGCACGTCACGCCGGGGATGGCCTCGAGGCCCGCCCACGCCGCGTCGCGCTGCTCGTGGAGGCGGCCCGTGGGCGCGATGAGCGCGTCGATCGACTGCACGCCCGACAGCGCCGCCTGAACGGCGTGCTGCGCGGGGACGTTCGGGCACAGGCGCGTCGACGCAAGCAGCGTGATCCCCTCGAGGAACCCCGCCGCGTGCGCCTTCGGGCCCGTGATGACGAGCCATCCCGAACGGTACCCGGCGACGCGATACGTCTTGGAGAGCCCGTTGAACGTGAGCACCAGCAGGTCGGGTGCAACCGACGCCATGGGGATGTGAACCGCGTCGTCGAAGAGGATGCGGTCGTAGATCTCGTCCGCGAGCACGAGCAGGGAGTGCTCCCGCGCGATCTCGGCGATCCCCTCGAGCACCTCCCGCGAGTACACCGCCCCGGTCGGATTGTTGGGGTTGATGACGACGATCGCCTTGGTGCGCGGCGTCACCTTGGCGCGGATGTCGTCGAGGTCGGGCTGCCAGCCGTTGGCCTCGTCGGCGAGATAGTGCACCGGCGTTCCGCCTCCGAGGCTCGTCATCGCCGTCCACAGCGGATAGTCCGGGGCGGGGATGAGGACCTCATCCCCCTCGTCGAGCAGCGCCTGCATCACCATCGTGATGAGCTCGGAGACGCCGTTGCCCAGGTAGACATCCTCCGGGCCGAACGGCGGGAAGGTGGGGTCCTCCTCGTACCGGTAGACCACGGCGCGGCGGGCGGCCATGATGCCGCGGCTGTCGCTGTACCCGTGCGCGTGGGGAACCGCTTCGATCATGTCGCGCACGATCTGGAACGGCGCCTCGAATCCGAACACCGCCGGGTTGCCGGTGTTCAGCTTGAGGATCGTGTGGCCTTCGTTCTCCAGCCGATCGGCTTCGACCAGTGCCTGCCCGCGGATCTCGTAGAGGACGTGCTTGAGCTTGCCGGACTGGTCGAGCGGGCGGAGGGGACTCATCGGCCCAGGATATCGAGGCTCGGCGGTGGCCAATCGACGCCGGGTGGCCCGGGCGGCGCTGTGCGACGCCCCGGGCGCACCTCAGCGCTTCTTCTGTCCGGCGGCCCGGCGCTGCGCGCGATTCTGGGGAGTCTGCTGCGGTGCGGCGGCCGGAGCATCCGTCCGCTGACCGAAGGCGCCGCGCTGGGTCTCGGGCGCGGGCGCGGGTGCGGCGGCGGTCTGACCGGATGCCGCGGCCGCCGCAGCGGCCTGACGGAGCCGATTCGTCGCCGCCTGCTGCACCTGACCACGGTCGTTGCGGACCTCGACCTCGCCGGCGTCGTTGGCCGCCGAGTACTCGAGCCGCTGGCCCTCGACGGGCTGGCCGCCCAGACCCTTGGCCTCGACCTCGGCCTCGCCCTCGCCCTGCCGGCGAACCTCGACCTCGAGGTTGTAGAGGTAGCCGACGGACTCCTCCTTGATCTGCCCCATCATGGCCTGGAACATCTGATAGCCCTCGCGCTGGTACTCGATCAGCGGGTCGCGCTGGGCCATGGCGCGCAGGCCGATGCCGTCCTTGAGGTAGTCCATCTCGTAGAGGTGGTCGCGCCAGCGGCGATCGAGCACCTGAAGGACGACGCGCCGTTCGAGCTCACGTGTGGCCGCCGATCCGAGGGTCTCCTCGCGCTTGGCGTAGGCGATGCGGGCGTCAGAGAGGATCTCGCGCTTGAGACCCTCGGACGTGATGCCGCCCTTGCGCCCGGCGGCCTCCGCGACGACCTCGTCGATCGTGACGCTCACCGGGTAGAGGGTCTTGAGCTCGGTCCACAGCGCGTCGAAGTCCCAGCTCTCGTTGTGCCCGGAGCCGGTGTGGTCGTCGATGACGGCGTTGATTGCGTCCTCGATGAAGTGCTGCACGCGGTCGGCGATGTCGTCGCCCTGGAGCATGTGACGGCGATCGGAGTAGATCGCCTCGCGCTGGCGGTTGAGGACGTCGTCGTACTTGAGGACGTTCTTGCGGATCTCGGCGTTGCGCGCCTCGACCTGGCTCTGCGCGGACTTGATCGCGCGGGTCACCATGCCGGACTCGATCGCGACGTCGTCGGGGAAGTTGGTGCGCGCGAGGATCGCCTCGGCGGCTCCGGACTGGAACAGGCGCATGAGGTCGTCGGTGAGAGACAGGTAGAAACGGCTCTCGCCGGGGTCGCCCTGACGGCCGGAGCGCCCTCGCAGCTGGTTGTCGATGCGGCGCGACTCGTGGCGCTCGGTGCCCAGCACGTAGAGGCCGCCGGCCTCGACGACCTTGGCGCCCTCCTCGGCGACGCGCTCACGGACCGCTTCGTAGACGGCGTCCCACTCGGCCTCGTACTCGTCGGGCGTCTCGACGGGGTCGAGTCCCTTCGCCTTCATCTCCTGCACCGCGAGGAACTCCGCGTTGCCGCCGAGCATGATGTCGGTGCCGCGCCCGGCCATGTTGGTGGCCACGGTGACCGCGCCGAGCCGCCCGGCCCGGGCGACGATCTCGGCCTCCCGCGCGTGGTTCTTGGCGTTGAGCACCTCGTGCTTGATGCCCTTCTTGGCGAGCAGCCGCGAGAGGTACTCGCTCTTCTCGACGCTCACGGTGCCCACGAGCACGGGCTGGCCCTTCGCGTGGCGCTCGGCGATGTCCTCGACCACCTGTCCGAACTTCGCCTGCTCGTTCTTGTAGACGAGATCGGGCTGATCCTTGCGGATCATCGGCTTGTTGGTCGGGATCGCGACGACGCCGAGCTTGTAGGTCGACATGAACTCGGCGGCCTCGGTCTCGGCGGTACCCGTCATGCCGGCGAGCTTCTCGTACAGCCGGAAGTAGTTCTGCAGCGTCACCGTGGCGAGCGTCTGGTTCTCGGCCTTGACCGGCACCGCTTCTTTGGCCTCGATGGCCTGGTGGATGCCCTCGTTGTACCGGCGACCGACGAGGATGCGGCCGGTGTGCTCGTCGACGATCATCACCTCGTCGTTCATCACGACGTAGTCGGTGTCGCGCTTGAACAGCGCGAGCGCCTTGATCGAGTTGTTGAGGAACGAGATGAGGGGCGTGTTGGCCGACTCGTACAGGTTGTCGATGCCGAGATAGTCCTCGACCTTCTCGATGCCCGGTTCGAGCACGCCGATGGTGCGCTTCTTCTCGTCGACCTCGTAGTCGACGCCCGCTTCGAGGGTCTTGGCGATCTTGGCGAACTCGACGAACCACCGGTTGGCCTCGCCCGAGGAGGGGCCCGAGATGATGAGCGGGGTGCGGGCCTCGTCGATGAGGATGGAGTCGACCTCGTCGACGATCGCGAAGAAGTGGCCGCGCTGGACGAGGTCCTCCTTGCGCCACGCCATGTTGTCGCGCAGGTAGTCGAAGCCGAACTCGTTGTTGGTGCCGTAGGTGATGTCGGCGTTGTACTGCTCGCGGCGCACGTCGGGGGTCTGACCGGCGACGATGATGCCGGTCGTCATGCCGAGGGCGCGGTAGATGCGGCCCATCAGCTCGGCCTGGTAGGACGCCAGGTAGTCGTTGACGGTGATGACGTGCACGCCCTTGCCGGCGATCGCGTTGAGGTACACCGGGAACGCGCCGGTCAGGGTCTTGCCCTCACCGGTCTTCATCTCGGCGATGTTGCCGAGATGGAGCGCCGCGCCGCCCATGATCTGGACGTCGTAGGCGCGCTGACCGAGGGTGCGCTTGGCCGCCTCTCGCACCGCGGCGAAGGCCTCGGGCATCAGCTGGTCGAGCGTGGCGCCGGCGTCGAAGCGCGCGCGGAGCTCTGCGGTCTCACCGCGCAGTTCCTCATCGGTGAGGTGGGCGTAGTCCTCTTCGAGGGCGTTGACGGCCTTCACGACCTGCTGGAGCCGCCGGAGGATGCGACCCTCGCCGGCGCGAAGCAGTTTCTCGAGGGGGTTGGCCACGGAGTGTCTCCATCTGTCGGGTGTGGCGCCACGGCGCCGATGCCGCCCGGGGCGCGGACCCCAGGCATACCTGCCCATGTTATCCGCCCGTGACCTTGACGTGCGCTGGGTGTGAGCCCAGCACTCCGCCCCTCGCGAACATGCCGAGAAGCGGCATCCGCTCGAACATTCCCGGTATGCATATACTCGGCATGTACATACCCGGTATGCACCGGCGACGACGGGAGACACGATGTCGGTTCGACAGAGCCTGCTGGCCATCCTCGATCAGGGACCCTGCTACGGGTATCAGCTGCGGGCCGAGTTCGATCGGCGGACGGGCTCGACGTGGCCGCTCAACGTCGGGCAGATCTACAACACGCTCGACCGCCTCGAGCGCGACGGGCTCGTGGCGAAGGGCGATGTCGACGAGCACGGTCACGTGTACTGGCAGATCACGGATGCCGGATCCGTCGAGGTCCACCGCTGGCTCGCCTCCCCCGTGGAGCGGTCGCAGGGCACGCGGGACGAGCTCGCCGTCAAGCTGGCCGTCGCGGCGACCCTCCCGGGAGTCGACGTGGCCGGGATCATCCAGACCCAGCGGCGCGCGTCGCTGGCGCAGCTGCAGTCGCTGAACCGCGCGAAGTACGCCGGTGCGAACCCCGACGGACCCGAGGAGCTCGCGTGGTCGCTCGTGGTCGACTCGATGATCTTCGCCGCCGAGGCGGAGGTGCGGTGGCTCGATCACACCGAGCAGCGGCTCGCCCTGCACCCCGACCACGCGATGGCGCTCGAGCTGTCGACCGAGAAGCCCAAGCGAGGGCGGCCGGTGAAGGCCGGGACGTCCCTCGAGGAGGCGGCGCGATGAGCGAGGCGGTCCTGCGCCTGATCGGCGTCACCCAGCAGTACGGTTCCGGCCCGACGGCGGTCTCGGCTCTGTCGGGCGTCGACCTCGCGGTCCGCAAGGGCGAGCTCGTCGCTGTCATGGGGGCCTCCGGATCGGGCAAGTCGACCCTGCTGTCCATCGCGGGCGGCCTCGCGACCCCGACGACCGGGGAGGTCGTGATCGAAGGGCAGCACCTGAGCGCGCAGAGCCCGAAGGCGCTCGCGGCGCTGCGTCGCCGCTCGCTCGGCTTCGTGTTCCAGGACTTCAACCTGATCCCGACTCTCACTGCGATCGAGAACGTGATCCTCCCGCTCGAACTCGACGGGTTCTCCCGCCGCGTCGCACACCGTGCGGGGCGCGACGCGCTCCAGTCCGTCGGACTCGACGACAAGCTCCACTCCTATCCCGACGACCTCTCCGGGGGCCAGCAGCAGCGCGTGGCCATCGCGCGCGCGGTGGTCGGCGGACGCCGGCTCATCCTCGCCGATGAGCCGACCGGCGCTTTGGACTCGGTCACGGGCGAACTCGTGCTGCGCGTGCTGAGGAGCCGGGTGGATGCCGGAGCCGCCGCGATCCTCGTGACGCACGAGGCCCGCCACGCCGCGTGGGCGGACCGCATCGTCTTCCTGCGCGACGGCCGCATCGTCGACGAGTCCCGCCGCGACGGCGCCGATGCGCTCCTGGCGGACGCACGGTGACGCCCGGGACGGACGCGCCGGCCGAGGCATCCGCCCTCCCGGCGCGCGGGGTGGTGCGACGGCGCCGCAGCGGGTGGCGGCGCCTGCGGACCGACGTGCGGCTCGCGCGACGACAGGTGCGCCGCACGAAAGGGTCGAGCGCGCTCGTGATGCTCCTCGTGCTCCTGCCGGTGACGGGGCTCGCCGGCGGCGCGATCTTCTGGCAGAGCCACGTGCCCAGTCCCGAGCAGTCCGCGACGCTCGAGCTCGGACGCGCGGACACGTGGATCCAGGTCGTCGGCGGCCCGGATCCGACACGCTGGCAGGCGGTCGACATCCCCTGGGACAACGGTGTCGAGGTCGACGACGCGGGGCGACCGGTGAACCCGGAGGAGGCGCAGCCCGAAGGTCCTCCGGCGCAGATCCCCGCGGGCAGCACCGTTCACGAGGTCATCGAGTGGGGTTCGGCGTACGTCGAGACGGAGCGCGGTGTGGGCAATGTCACCGTGTCGGCGGGGGATGTCTGGGACGACGTGTTCGCGGGGCGCTACGTCGCGCTCTCGGGGACCGCGCCCACCTCTTCCGACGAGGCGATGGTCTCCCCCGGGCTCCTCGAGCGACTCGGAGCCGACGTCGGAGACGAGGTGGTGCTGATCGACGCCGACCGCGCGTTCACGATCACCGGCACGATCCGAGTGGCGGACGCGATGCCCGAATCCGAGGAGCTCTTCCTCCCCGCGCGCGCTTCCGAGCTCGTCGAAGGGCAGACCCGCTGGTTCGTCGAGGGGTGGCAGCCGGATGAGGCGGAGCTGAGCGAACTCAATCGCGCCGGCTACGTCGCCTATGCCCGCGAGCTCGCGATCGACCCACCGCCGGGCGCACGCACGAGCACGTGGGTCACCGGGTCCGGGACGGACGCCTCCCTGCTCACAACGGGGCTCCTGCTCGCCGCCTTCAGCGGGTATCTGGTGGTGCTGCTCGCCGGCGCGGCTTTCGCCGTCTCGGCCCGGCGCCAGCACCAGTCGCTGGCCGTGGCCGCGAGCGTGGGAGCCGCCCGCGCCGACATCTTCCGCGTGGTGGTCATGCAGGGGACGGTGCTGGGCGGCGCGGCCGGTGTGATCGGCATCGCACTGGGCGCGGGGTTCGCCTGGGTGGCGCTCGAGCTGACCGACGCCGGCGCGCTGAACTCGTTCTGGGGCAACTGGGGATACAAGGTGCCGTGGCTTCTGCTGGCCGGGATCCTCGGATTCGCCGTGCTCACCGGCACGCTCTCCGCCGTCGCGCCGGCGCGCGCCTCGACGCGGGGCGATGTGCTGGGGGCGCTTCGCGGTTCGCGGCGCCCGACGGTGCTGAAGCGCAAGCGGCCGTGGTGGGGACTCGCCTTCATGATCGCCGGGCTCGTCGCGACGGTGGCCGGGGCGATCGGGATGGTCATCCTCGACGCACCCACGGCAGGCGAGGCATCCCTCCCCCTGCGCTCGGTCGCGCTGTTCGCGATCGCGCTCGGACCGATCGTGTTCCAGCTCGGGTTCCTGTTCGCCGGCCACTGGGTGCTCGTCACGGTCTCCCGGCCGCTCTCGCGTCTCGGACTGGCCCCGCGGCTCGCCGGACGCGACTCGGCCGCCAACCCCGCGCGCGTCGTCCCGGCATTCGCGGCGATCGCGGCGTGCGTGTTCCTGGCCTCCTACGCGATCTCGACCACGGCGCTCACGTCCGCGCAGAACGAGCGGATGTACTGGTACAACGGACCGCTCGGGAGCGTCACGGCCTCGGTGTACGAGACCGGCGAGCCCACGGGCGCGCTGCTCTCGACAGCGGAGGAGATCCTCGCTCCGACCCAGCCCGTCGCATCGGCCGTCGTCGAGGCGCCGACCTCCCCCGCCTACGACCCGCGGACCGGCCAGCCTGATGATCCCGACCACCCGTTATGGGCGGTCGCCGGGCAGCCGTGGCCAGGCTGCGCGGACTGCGCGACGGATCCCTCCTCGGCGATGAACGGACAGCTGTCGATCGTCGACGCCGCCGACGTGAGCCTCGTGCTCGACCACCCGGTCGGAGCCTCGGACCTCGCGGCGTATCGCGACGGCGCCGCGCTCGTGACCGGCGACGGCTACGTCTCCCGCGGAGGCGAGGTCGTCCTCACCCGCTGGACCGTAGAGAGCCAGGAGGACTTCTCGAACGCGATGATGGCGATCGACTGGCAGGCTCCCGAGGACCAGCGCTTCGCGCATCTCCCTCGCGCCGACGCCGAGATCCCCCTCCCCGGCCTGCGGGTCGACACGGGCGCGTCGTCGATGTTCCAGGTGATGATCGCCCCTGAGACCGCGGCGTCGCTCGGGATCCACTCGACCCCTTCCTCGCTCGTCGCGACGTACGACGAGGCCCTGTCCGATGCGACGCTCGACCGGCTCAATCTCGAGGCCCAGTCCGTGCGCCTTCCCGACGGGGCGTACCTGTGGTTCCAGGTCGAGCGCGGCCCGGCGCCGATCGCTCCGTGGCTGTGGCTGATCGTCGGCGTCGCCGCCGTGCTGGTGATCGGCGCGAGCGCCGTCGTCCTCGGCCTCGCACGCTTCGAACGCCGACCCGACGACGCGACCCTCACCGCCGTGGGCGGCTCGCGCGGGCTGCGCCGGCGCGTCAACGCGTGGCAGGCGGCGATCATCGTCGGCATCGGCGCGGTCGTGGGAACCCTGTCCGGCCTCATCCCGGTGTGGGGCACGGCGCAGTCGTCGGCCGGCGCGCAGAACCTTCCGGACCTTCCCTGGCCGTGGCTCGGAATGCTGGCGATCGGCCTTCCCGTCGCCATCACCCTCGTCGCGTGGCTCGTGCCGCCGCGGCATCCCGAACTCACCCGCCGCACCGCGATCGCCTGAGGCCACGCCGATCGCGCGGCGGAACGAGACCAACCGGCCGCGCCGGACACATAAGAGACGAACCGTCGGAGAGGACGAACCATGACCCCCGCAGTGCCTTCCATCGATCCCGCCGCCCTCCACCTGCCCCCGACCGAGCCGATCGACATCACGGAGCTCGTCGAGCAGGCGGTGCATCCGCGGTCGGCGTGAGGCCTTCCCGCGGCCGCATGCTGTCGTCTCCCAGCCGGCGGGCACTACCCTGAAGCGTGACCGAAACCGATACCCCGATCGAGGACGAGGCCCCCGTCGAGCCCGCCGAGATCACGTTCTCCGACCTCGGACTGGGCGATGCGGTGCTCAAGGCGCTGCGGGACGTCGGGTACGAGACGCCGTCGGCGATCCAGGCCGCGACCATCCCCACGCTCCTCGGCGGCCGTGACGTCGTCGGGCTCGCGCAGACCGGCACCGGCAAGACAGCCGCTTTCGCGCTGCCGATCATCGACCGGCTCGACCTGTCGCAGAAGAACCCGCAGGCCCTCGTTCTCGCCCCCACCCGCGAGCTCGCGCTCCAGGTCTGCGAGGCGTTCGAGAAGTACGCCTCGCACCTCAAGGGCGTGCACGTCCTGCCGGTCTACGGCGGGCAGGGGTACGGGGTGCAGCTGTCGGCGCTCCGTCGCGGTGTGCACATCATCGTCGGCACCCCGGGGCGCATCATGGACCACCTCGACAAGGGCACCCTCGACCTGTCGGAGCTGCAGTACCTCGTGCTCGACGAGGCCGACGAGATGCTCAAGATGGGCTTCGCCGAGGACGTCGAGACGATCCTCGCGGAGACCCCCGACACCAAGCAGGTCGCGCTCTTCTCGGCCACGATGCCCGCCGCGATCCGCCGCATGTCGAAGCAGTACCTCCACGATCCGGAGGAGATCACGGTCAAGGCCAAGACCACGACGTCGGCCAGCATCGCCCAGCGCTACCTCATCGTCTCCTTCGCGCAGAAGATGGACGCCCTCACGCGCATCCTCGAGGTCGAGAACTTCGACGGCATGATCGTCTTCGGCCGCACCAAGAGCGTCACCGAGGAGATCGCCGAGAAGCTCCGCGCGCGCGGCTACTCCGCCGCGGCCATCAACGGCGACGTCGCGCAGGTCCAGCGCGAGCGGACCGTGAACCAGCTCAAGTCCGGCAAGCTCGACATCCTCGTCGCAACCGACGTCGCCGCGCGCGGCCTCGACGTGGAGCGCATCTCGCACGTGGTCAACTTCGACATCCCGACCGACACCGAGTCGTACGTGCACCGCATCGGGCGCACCGGACGCGCCGGACGCTCGGGAGACGCGATCAGCTTCGTCACGCCGCGCGAGCGCGGCCTGGTCCGTGCGATCGAGCGCGCGACGCGCCAGGAGCTCACCGAGATGCAGCTGCCCAGCGTCGACGAGGTCAATGTCACGCGCCTGTCGCGCTTCGACGACCGGATCACCGCCGCGCTCGCCGAGACCGAGCGCATCGATGGCTTCCGCGACATCGTGGCCCACTACGTGCGCAACCACGATGTTCCCGAAGTGGATGTCGCCGCCGCCCTCGCCGTGGTCGCCCAGGGCGAGTCTCCTCTCCTCCTCGAGCCCGACCCCGCGCCGAGTGCGCGACCCTTCCGCGACCGCGAAGACCGTGACCGCCCGGGCCGTGGCGATCGCGACGATCGCCCGCCGCGCCGGGAGCGCACCCCGCGCGAGGGCATGGCGACCTACCGGATCGCCGTCGGCAAGCGCCACCGCGTCGAGCCGCGCCAGATCGTCGGCGCGCTGGCCAACGAGGGAGGGCTGCGCCGCGACGACTTCGGGGCGATCCAGATCCGCCCCGACTTCTCGCTGGTCGAGCTTCCCGCCGACCTGCCGCGCGGCACGCTCGAGAAGCTCACCGACACCCGCATCTCGGGGCGCCTCATCGAGCTTCGCCTCGACACCGGCGGCCCCGGCCGTCGCCGCGACGATCGCCCTCGGTACGACGAACGCCCCGCCAAGAAGCCCCGGCACCGGAGCGCCGACCGCGACCACTGATCAGTTCGTGTGGTGGACGCAGGGTTCGGCTCGGCCCCGCGATCAGCCGACTCCCCGGCGCCGAACATAGGATCTGATGCATGGCCGGATTCTGGGGCAAGCGCAAACGCGAACAGGAAGAACTCGAGGCGCAGGACGCCGACCTCGCGCGTCGGGCACGCACGGCCCTCGTCGGGGCGGACGAGCGCATCCGGGTGACCACCGACGAGCTCGTGTTCGCCGAGGCGGAGCTCGGAGTCGATGCGACCAAGGAGCTGCGGGAGGCCCTCGACGCCGTCCGCACGCACCTCGGCGAGGCTTTCCACCTTCACCAGCTGAACCACGACGAGATCCCCGACACACCCGAAGAGCTGCGCACGCGCAACGCGCGGATCGTTCAGCTGTGCGAGTGGGCCGAGGACCTGCTCGACGACCGTACGGAAGCCCTCGCAGCATCCATCGAGCGCGCCCGGCGCGCGCCGGAGATCATCGCGAAGGTGAGGGAGGATGCCGTGCGCCTGCGTACGCGGATCCCCCAGGCCCGCGAGACCGTCCAGCGCCTGGCGGCACGGTACTCGGCCGAGGCGCTCGCCCAGGTGGAGGCCAACCCGGCCGAGGCCGAGCAGCTTCTCGGGTTCGCCGAGCACAGCGCCGGCATCGCGGAGCGCCGGCGTGAGGCCGGTCAGCGCGAGCAGGCGAACCTGGCCCTCGAGGCCTGCGCCGAGGCCGCGCGCCGCGCCGCCACCCTCATCGACGCCGTCGAGACATTCGAGGTCGAGGCGCTCCGGGCGGAGTCCACCCTCGCCGCGATCGTCGAGGACTCCCGCGAGGACATCGCGGTCGCCCTCCGCGAGCCGCACACGCCCGCCGTGAGCGCGGCGATCGGAGACCTCCAAGCCGCTCTCGCGTCGCTTCCCGCCGCGGGCGTCAACACTGACCCGTTCGCCCTCCTCTCGCGGCTGCGCACCGCCAATGCCGCCCTCGACGAGGCGATCGCGAAGGCCCGCGAGCGCGCCGCGCGGCCGCTTCCGCCACTCGAGCACGTGCGCCACGCGATCGACGACGGCGACCGCCAGCTCGCCGTCGCGAAGGACGTCATCGCCGGGCACCGCGGGTGGATCGGCGCCGACGCGCGCACCCGTCTGGCCGAGGCCGAGCGCGTCCGCATCGACCTCGACCGGTACCTCGGCACTTCGGCCAGCGCGGCCACCGACATCGACGAGGACCACCGCGAGCAGGCGATGGCCATGGCGCGCCGTGTCGCCTTCCTCGCCGGCGAAGCACTGCAGCTCGCCCAGCGCGACATCGACTCATCGCGACCGCAGGGCGGCCCCGATCAGTGGGGCGGCGGCCCGCAGCAGGGCTGGGGCGGGGGTCGTCGCGGCGGCAGCGATCTGATGGGCGGCATCCTCGGCGGCCTCGTGATCGGCAGCATCCTCGACGGATTCATCGACTGATCCGCTCGACATGCGGATGCCCCGACCGTGTGGCCGGGGCATCCGATCAGCGCGCGCCTACGATGCGACGGCTTCGGGAGCCGCCTGCGTCGTCAGCGAGATCACGCCGTAGTCCCACCCCTTGCGGCGGTACACGACGCTCGGGTGGTCCGTGCGGACGTCGACGAAGAGGAAGAAGTCGTGCCCGACGAGCTCCATGCGGTCGACGGCCTCTTCCACCGACATCCACTCCGCCTCGAACTCCTTCGTGCGGATGACGACGGGTGTGTAACCGTCCTCCTCCTCGTTGCCCGTGATGATCGGGATCTCGCCGGTCGCGACGGCGCGGAGCACGTCGACGGATGCCGGCTGCACATCGATCCCCTGGAGGGCGCCGCTGCTCTTGTCGAGCTTGGCGCCGCGGGGGTGGTTGCGGGCGTCCAGGCGCTTGTCCTTCGCGCGCCGGAGCTGCTCGCACAGCTTGTCGACGGCGAGGTCCAGCGCGGTGAACTTGTCACCGTCGGTGGCCTCGGCCCGGACGATCGGGCCCTTCCCGGTGAGGGTCAGTTCGACTGTGTCGTCCTCAACGCGGCCGTTGTGGTACGCGCGATGCGTGACCTTTACTTCCACGCGCTGTGCGCGCGGAGCGAGGTGCTCGATGCGGGCGGCCTTGTCTTCGACGACCGAGCGGAAGCGATCCGTGATCCCCACTCCCACGCCGACGATGCTGGTTTCCATCCCTGACCTCCTTGTTCCGGTCCGCCCGGCCAAGGGCGGACCATCAGTCGCCTTGTCCCACCCACGGTAGCCGCGCACACGTCGGGTGTCACCTGTGAGTTTCGCACGCGACCCCCGCGGTTCACCCGGCGGCCGCTCGGCGCGGTGTGGCAGCCGCGGTGACGGCACCCATGACATCGACACCGGCGTCGCGCAGCGCCCGCACGGCTTCGGCGATGGTGGCGCCGGTGGTCACCACGTCGTCGAGCACGACCGCCCGAAGGCGGTGCGGGCCAGGGGCGACGGCGCGCAGGCTGCCGGCGACGTTGGCGCGTCTCGCGGCACGATCCAGCCCGCGCTGGTCCCCCGCGCGGCGGGCGATCCGCAGCAGGCGCGCGACCGGCTGCCCGGTCTGGGCCGCAAGGAGATCCGGCACGCGGTACCCGCGGCGGCGGTACGACCCGTGCGAGGTCGGCAGCGGCACGACCGCGCACTCTTCCGCGCCGCTCCGCTCCCAGGTGGCACGCATCGCCGGCGCGAGCATCCGGACCAGCGGCGTCCGCCCCTCCTCCTTGATCGCCCGCAGCACACGCGCCGGGACGCCCTCGAACGGGAGCGCGCTCCACACCGGTATCGGCCCTCCGTCGGCGTGGATGAATCGGCGGACCGGCTGAGGCTGGAGAGCTCGTCGGCAGTCCTCGCACAGGGAGGAATCGCTCGCACCGCAGCCCGCGCAGACCACGGGAAGGAGAAGGGCGAGGGCGTCCGCGAGCGCCGTGCGAACGAGGGTCGGCGTATCGGGGAGGTCCATGACGACACCGTGGCACGGTCGGGTCCGCGCTCATGCGGCGCGGCCGGACCTGTGGACGGCCCGGTCCTCCTCGCCGTCCGGGGAGGAACCTCTACTCCGGGATGCCCTGCTGCGTCGCGAGCACCAGAACCCCGGTCGCGGTCGGCTGCCAGCTCGTGCCGCGCTTGACCGACAGCGTGCCGTCCTCCGACAGCAGACGCACGCTCGAGAGCGACGTCCCGCCCGCGATCGACTCGATGCCCGCGGCGGCCGTGCTGGTCGTCGAGGTGCCGCCGACGACCTGCTCGAGGACGAGCGAGGCCTCCTCATCCGCGGACAGCACACCGATCGAGAGGTCGTCGAGCCACGCCAGGCCGACGCCGGGGCCCGACAGAACGGCCAGCTCCACCGGCTCGCTCAGGCGCTCGGGGAGCTGGTCGGCGCCACGGACGATGCCGGCCACCCAGAGCTCCGACCGACCCCCCACGGTGACGAGTGCGGCGATGCGGGCACCGTCGCGCGACACCGACATCGCCTGGATCGCGGTGGCGCCCGGCCACGCGTCGGCGACGACGACCGGCGTCAGGTCCGGCAGGTAGGCCTGCACCCCGCCGGGCTGGCCGCGCGGCACGGTCCACACCATGTCGAACGGGTCGATCGAGGGATCGACGAGACCTGTCCGGGTGTCGAGCACGTCGTAGGTCTGGTCGGCGCGCACGACCGAGACCGCGCCGTCGGACTGCCGGACGGCGGCGGACTCGCGCTGGGCGCCCACCTGAGCGGCGACCGGCGCGAACTCCTCGATGATGTCGGAGAGTCCGGGGATCGGCTCGATCTCGCCGGCTCCGGCGAGGAAGCCGAAGCCCTCTTCCGTGAGCACGAGCGGCGCGCCGGCGACGCGGGTCGAGCGCGTCGCGACCAGCTCGGCGTCGATCGGCGCCGACTGCACGGTGAGATCCACGCCGGTCACACCCGCCGTCGCGAGACTCGTCTGGAGCTGGGTGTACATCCGGTCGATGCTCTCGGGGTCCGCGCTCAGGGCGGACACCGACAGGTCGACCTCGTACCGGTTGCCGGGCTGCGGGACGGCCGCCACGACCGACACGCCCTCGGGGAAGGCGCTCTGGACCGACTCCGCGAGCCACGCGGTCGGCGCGTCGTTGAAGGCGAGCGCGACCTCGCGGGGAGCGCTGGTCGTGGGATACCACCGCGCGTCGGGGACGAGGAACTCCCACGTCGGGTCGAAGTACATGACGGAGTAGCTGCGGAAGACGCGCGGGAACTCGCCTCGATCGAGCACGACGCCGTCGAGCGCGAACGAGATGCGCCACTCGCCGTCGATCTGCACGAGCTCGAAGGGCAGCTCCCGCTCACCCAGTTCGGCCTGTTGGTAGACGCCCTTGTCGTCGACCGTCGCGACGGCCGTGATGGACATCGAGACCGTTCCCTCGCCGTCGTCGGGCGCGTCGCCCGAGTCGACGGGCGAGCGGTCCTCGAAGATGTCGACGATGACGCCGGCGGACGGGTCCCAGGCCTCGGCGAAGTCGGGCGTGAGGAACTCGCGCGCCCGGTCCCAGCGGGCACCGACCCCCGGGCCGGAACCCGCACGGAGGAACCCGTCGACGATCTGCTCGGGGCTCGCGCCGGGCTGCGGGCTGTCGGGCAGGAGGAAGGAGGTGTCGTCGGAGTCCGGCGTGTCGGCCGTGCTCAGCCCGTAGTTCACCTTGCCGGTCGTCGGCAGCCCGGCGCACGACGCGAGGCCCAGCGCGAGCGCCGTCACGACAAGGACCAGGATGCCGCGCCGCGCCGTCACCGGGCACCTCCGGGGGTCGCGGCATCCGCCGCGGGCACCGTGCGCGGGAGCGTGATGGGCTGTGTGAGGCCGAGGTCCGGGGCGCCGGCGATCGAGTCGTCACCCGGGTCGAGCGGGATCGGCGAGGGGCCGGTGAGACGCCCCTCCTTGCGCGGAAGGGTGAGCACGAAGTGGGTGCCGCGGCCGAGCTCGGACCACACGCCGAGTTCCCCGCCGTGCAGGCGGGCATCACCGAGGGCGATCGACAGGCCGAGGCCGGTGCCCCCGATCGTGCGCGTCCGCGAGGGGTCCGCGCGCCAGAAGCGGTCGAAGACGCGCTCGACCTCGTCGGGCTTCATGCCGAGCCCGTAGTCGCGGACTCCGAGGGCGACCGCCTGCTGATCGCTGTCGACGGTGACGACGATGGGGCGTCCCTCGCCGTGCTCGATCGCGTTGCCGAGCAGATTCCGCACGACCCGGCGGACCCG
This sequence comes from Microbacterium insulae, assembly GCF_042677065.1. Classification (NCBI taxonomy): domain Bacteria; kingdom Bacillati; phylum Actinomycetota; class Actinomycetes; order Micrococcales; family Microbacteriaceae; genus Microbacterium; species Microbacterium insulae. The sequence continues at coordinate 308,764 of NZ_JBHTII010000001.1, forward strand.
CCGCGGATCCATGTCGACCGGGGAATATCCTCCCGGAGCGACCAGGCGCACGTCGGTCTGATGCTGCTCGGCGAGCTGCTCCATCGACGCGATGACGTCCTCGGCGAGGTGGGCGAGGCTCGTGGGTTCGAGCTCGAGCTGCACCGACCCGGCGTCGTACCGGCTGATCTCGAGGAGGTCGGTGAGGAGTGTCTCGAAGCGCTGCACCTGGTTGTTCAGCAGTTCGGCGGCCCGGGCCGTCGCCGGGTCGAACTCGTCGCGCTGGTCGTTGATCATGTCGGCCGCGAGCCGGATGGTCGTGAGCGGAGTCCGCAGCTCGTGCGAGACATCCGACACGAACCGCTGCTGCACGAGCGACAGGGCGGCGAGCTCCTTGATCTGCGACTCCATGCTGTCGGCCATCGCGTTGAAGGAGCGGCCGAGCGTGGCCAGCTCGTCCTCGCCCCGCACCGGAAGGCGAACGCCGAGGTCGCCCGAAGCCAGGCGCGCGCTGGTGTCGGCGGCCTCGCCGATCGGCGTGGTCACCGACCTGAGGACGAACCACGCGATCCCGCTGATGAGCAGGACGAGGGCGATGCCGACGATCCACAGCGTGCCCTGGACGAAGCCGAGCGTCTGCGGTGCGTTGGCGAGGTCGTAGGCGAGGTAGAGCTCGTACGGACCGACGCCGGGCACGGTGAGCTGCTGGCCGACCACGATCCCGGGCACGACGTCCCCTTCGTCGGTGGGCAGCCCGATGGACTGCCACACCTGGCGGTCGTCATTGGCGCGCACGCTGGCGCGCAGTCCGTCGGTGAGCAGAGACTCGAAGGCGAGGTCGGACGTGAAGTCCTGAGGAGCGTTCGGCGACGGCGGCCCGATGCGGAACGCGGCGTACTCGTCGCTCGTGGCCTGCTGGTTCAGCGTGGTGCGGACAAGGCCCATCGCGTTCTGGAGCTGGACGCCGTCCTGCCCCGAGACGCTGTCGAGCGTCAGCTGCGCGGCGGCGGTCGCACGCTGCGCGTTGAGGAGCACCTGGTCCTTCCGCGAGACGAAGAGGTCGTTCTGGATGGCCAGCGCCATCCACACGCACGCGACGATCACCGCGAGCGCCGTCAGCCCGAGCGTCACCATGATCGTGCGGAATCGCAGCGATCGGCGCCAGAGGGCGGCGAGGTTGCCCGGCCACGCGCGCAGGTGACGCCAGCCGGTCAGCGGCGTCCGGGTCGCCGTCACCCCCGTGGTCGGGGCTGCCATGTCGTGCTCACACGACGGCGCCGGCGCGGTAGCCGACGCCGCGCACCGTCGTGACGATCTTCGGGTTGTCGGGGTCCTGCTCCACCTTCGCGCGCAATCGCTGCACGTGCACGTTCACCAGGCGGGTGTCGGCCTTGTAGTGGTACCCCCACACCTGCTCCAGCAGCATCTCGCGCGAGAACACCTGCTGCGGCTTCGAGGCGAGGGCGACGAGCAGTTCGAACTCCAGCGGCGTGAGGGCGATCGCGCCGTCGCCGCGGCGGACCTCGTGCGCGGCGACGTCGACCGTGAGGTCGCCGATGCGCAGGTGGTCGCTCGCGGGCTGGCTGGCGGGGCGCAGGCGGGTCTTGATGCGGGCGACCAGCTCCTTGGGGTTGAACGGCTTGACGATGTAGTCGTCGGCGCCGGACTCGAGGCCCTTCACGACGTCGGCGGTGTCGGTGCGCGCGGTCAGCATGATGATCGGCACGCCCGACTCCGCGCGCACGCGCGTGCAGATCTCGATGCCGTCCATGCCGGGGAGCATCAGGTCGAGCAGGATCAGATCGGGACGCTCGGTGCGCCATGCGTCGACGGCCTGCGACCCGTCGGCGCAGAACACCGTATCGAATCCCTCGGTGCGCAGCACGATGCCGATCATCTCGGCGAGAGCGGTGTCGTCGTCGACCACCAGGATGCGTGATGTCATCGCGCGGATTCGTCCTTCTGTTCGTCGCGCGGGCAGAGCGCGGTACGCGCCTTCCCCTTGCGCTCCCCACAGAGTAGTCGACCCCGCCTGGAGACGGGCCGAGGACGACCCGTGACCGAGCCGAAAGCCGCGGAAAGCGGATGCCGCGCCCGGCGGGTATGACACGATGAGGGAAGCTCTCGCCGGGCGCCCGTGTCGACGGGACGCCCCCGCCCGAAAGGGGACGAACGTGACCGCCCAACAGGCCTGGACCCCGGCATCCCGTCCGGGGATCATCCCCCTGCATCCGCTCTCGTTCGGCATGCTGCTCGGCCGCTCGTTCGCCGCGCTGCGCAGCAACCCGCGCGTGCTGCTCGGGTTCGCCCTCGTGGTGCAGACGGTCACCTACATCGTCGTCCTGGCCGCGGTGGTCGGCATCGCGTTCGCCTCGTTCGTGCGGCTCGACACCCTGCAGCCGGGGACCGACGAGTACAACGCGGTGCTCGCCGGGTCGATCGCGATCACCGCCATCGCGGGTCTCGTCCTGGGGCTCGCCGCCGGCGCGCTCGGCGTCCTCGTCCAGGGCATCGTCGTGACGGAGGTGGCCCACGCCGCGGTCGCCGAACGGCTGACGCTGGGTGCCCTGTGGCGGCAGGTCAAGCCGATCGCGTGGCGCCTCATCGGCTACTCGGCGCTCGTGATCCTCGTCATCGTGGCGGCGATCGCCGTGGTCGCGACGGCCGCTGTCGCGCTGGGCGCGGTGACCGGGCCCGTCGCGATCGTCCTGGTCGTTCTGCTCATCATCGCGGCGATCCCGCTGAGCTGGTGGCTCATGATCAAGCTGCTGCTCGTCCCCGCGGCGATCATCCTCGAGCGCGCCACCATCGGGCGCGCGATCGCCCGGTCCTGGGCGCTCACGCGCGGGCGGTTCTGGTCCTCGCTCGGCGTGATCTTCCTGATCTCGATGATCTTCGGGTTCGTCGCGCAGGCGGTGAGCATCCCGTTCAGCCTGCTGGGCTCGGGCCTGACGACGATCATCGCGCCCACCGGCGACCCCGAGCCGAGCGCGATCATCGGCGTCATCGCGGTGAGCCTGTTCACCCAGGTCATCACGCTCCTCATCCAGTCGGTCGCGCTCGTCGTGCAGTCGACGGCGACGGCGCTGATCTACATCGACTGCCGCATGCGACGCGAAGGCCTCGACCTCGATCTCCTGGCATACGTCGAGCGGCGGGATGCCGGAGCCACCGACCTGCCCGACCCGTACCGCGCGAACGTCGGTCGCGCGCTGGCACGACCGACGTACGGCGCCGCACCGGCTTACCCCGCCCCCGGCCCCTACGCCCCGCCGTACGGCCAGCAGCCGTATGCACAGCAGCCCTACGGGCAGCCGCAGTACGGCCAGCCGCAGTACGCGCAGCCGTACGGCGCGCCGCCGCAGGTGCAGCCGCCGTATGCGCCGGCTCCCGCGCCGGCTGCGCCCCCCGCGACCTCGCCGGACGCGCCATCGGGGCCGGCAGCCCCGCCGCCCACGACGTGGGCGGCACCCGGCACCCCCTCCGACGGCGTCGACCGAGAGTCTCCGTGGGCCTGACTGGACTGAGCGCGGCGATCGTGGGCTCGGGGGCGGCCGTCGTCGCGCGCGCCGCGGATGCCGTGCCCCCGCTCGAACCCGACGGCGACGAGGCCCGGCGGTGGGCCGAGGTCGAGCTGTCCGATCCCGTGTACGACATCGCCGAGCCCACGCCACTCGATCGCCTCGCCCAGGCCGTCGCGGACTTCTTCGGCGACCTGTTCTCGACCGAGCTGTCGGGGCAGTGGGGGTCGGTGGTGGCGATCATCGCCGCCACGATCGTCATCGCCGTCATCGTCGTCGCCTTCGCCGTGTGGGGCGTGCCGCGTTCCACCCGGCGGGCGCGCACGGCGCACGCCACCCTCTTCGGCGAGACGGAGGAACGGTCCGCCGCCGAACTGCGGACCGCCGCGGCATCCGCAGCCGCTCGCGGTGACTGGGACGAGGCGATCGTGCTCCGGTTCCGTGCGCTGGCGCGCGGATGCCTCGAGAGAGGCGTCGTGGACCTGCCGCCGGGAGCGACCGTGCACGCGTTCGCCCGGGCCGCGGCGCGCATGTTCCCGCGCCTCGCCGACGATCTCGAGGCGGCCGCAACGGCCTTCGACGACGTGCGCTACCTGCGACGTCCGGGCACAGAGGAGCTCTACCGCCGCGTCGCCGAGGCGGACGCGGCGGTGACGTCGGCGCGCCCCGCCCGCGCGGAGGTGCCCGCATGAGCGCGCCCGCGACGGTGTCCGCCCCGCCGACGACGGCTCCGGCATCCACCCCGCGCCGCCGCCGGATCGGCGTGTGGATCGCGATCGGCGTTGTGCTCCTCGTGGTCGGGGCCGGTGGAGCTGCGCTCCAGGCCGCCTCGCAGTGGGCGCAGCGCGAGGCGCTCGACCCCGAGTCCGCGGGTCCGGCGGGCACCCGGGCACTCGCCGAGATCCTGCGCGATCAGGGTGTCGAGGTCGTCGTCGCCCGCGACCGCGCCGCCGCCACCCGCGCGCTCACCCGCGGACCCGCGACCCTGGTGCTGCCCGACACGCCCGCCCTCTCCGACGACGGACTCGAGGCGCTCATCGACCAGGCCACCGATGTGGTGCTGATCGACCCGCGGGCCCGCACGCTCGACCTCGTGCTCCCGGGGGCGACGATGGCCGGCGCCGCGCCGGACGCGGTCGTCCTGCCGGACTGCGATTCCGGCGACGCGGAGCGCTCCGGCGGCATCGCACCCGGCGCGCTCTTCTCCCCCGGTGCCGACACGTCCGCGTGCTACCCGGTCGACGGCGGCTTCGGACTCCTGGTCACGGCGGACGGCGAGCGCCGCGCGGCGGCCGTGGACGGCACGGTGCTCTTCACGAACGAGCACCTGGCCGATGACGGCAACGCCGCCCTCGCCGTCAACCTCATGGGGCGGCATCCGCTCGTCGTCTGGTACCAGCCCGGCCTCGGCGACACCGACCTCGCCGACACCGATCCGACCCTCGGCGAGCTCACCCCGCCGTGGGTGAGTCCGGTGATCGTGCTGCTGCTCGTCGCGGGCGTCGCCGCGGGCATCTGGCGCGGTCGCCGCTTCGGCCCGCTCGTCGCCGAGCACCTTCCCGTGACCGTCCGCGCGTCCGAGACCTCCGAGGGCCGCGCCCGGCTGTACGCGCAGTCCCGCGACGTCGTGCACGCCGCCGATCAGCTACGCATCGGTGCGCTCCAGCGCCTCGCGCTCCTCCTCGGCCTCGGCGCCGGCGCGTCCGCCGCCGAGATCGCAGATGCCGCGGCCGCCCGCGCGGGCATGGATCGCGGCCGCGTCCGCGCCCTCCTGATCGACGAGATCCCCGCGCGCGACGCCGAGCTCGTCGACCTCGCGCAGCGACTGCGCCTGCTCGAAGACACCGTCCACACCCGAGTCCGCCCCGAGAGGAACCCCTGATGAGCGACACTCCCCCGACCCCGCCTCGGTCCGACGATGCGGCGCTGCGCGAAGCGATGAACCGCGTCCGCCTCGAGGTGGGCAAGGCCGTCGTCGGGCAGGACGGCACGGTGACCGGCCTCCTGATCGCGCTCCTCGCGCGCGGCCACGTGCTGCTCGAGGGTGTGCCGGGTGTCGCCAAGACCCTCCTCGTGCGCGCCTTCAGCACCGCGCTCGGGCTCGACACGAAGCGCATCCAGTTCACCCCCGACCTCATGCCGGGCGACGTGTCGGGTTCGCTGATCTACGACGCCCGGGCGGGCGAGTTCGAGTTCCGGGAGGGACCGGTGTTCACGAACATCGTGCTCGCCGACGAGATCAACCGCACGCCCCCGAAGACCCAGGCCGCGCTGCTCGAGGCAATGGAGGAGCGGCAGGTGTCGACGGACGGCGTCACGCGGCCGCTGCCCGACCCCTTCCTCGTCGCGGCGACGCAGAACCCGATCGAGCACGAGGGGACCTACACGCTGCCCGAGGCGCAGCTCGACCGGTTCCTGCTGAAGCTGATCGTCGAGGTCCCGGCGCGCGACGCCGAGCTCGCGGTGCTCCGGCGCCACGCGAGCGGCTTCGACCCGCGGGATCTCGCGGGCGCCGGACTGCAGCGGGCCGCCACCGCCGATGAGGTCCACGCGGCGCAGCGGGCCGCGGCATCCGTCACCGTCTCGGACGACGTGCTCGGCTACGTCGTCGACCTCGCGCAGGCCACGCGCCGCAGCCCGTCGGTGCAGCTCGGGGTGAGCCCGCGCGCGACGACCGCGCTGCTGGCCGCAGCGAAGGCGTGGGCGTGGCTCGGCGGGTACCCGGCGATCACGCCGGATCACGTCCAGACGATGCTCCTGCCGACGTGGCGCCACCGGATCCGGCTGCGTCCCGACGCCGAGCTCGAGGGCGTCTCGGTCGACGCGGTGCTGGGCTCGGTCGTCCAGCAGACCCGCGTACCCATCTGACATGTACCTCACCGGTCGTCTCCCGCTGCTCGTCGCCCTCGGCGCCGTGCCCGTCGTGCTGCTCTCCGTCGCCGGCGTGGACGCGTGGCTCGCGGCGGCGGGGTGGATCCTGCTGTGCGTCGTGGTGGCCCTCGTCGATGCGGCGATCGCGCCGGATCCGCGCCGGATCACCGTGGAGCGGCGGCAGACGGCGAGACGCGTGCTGCTCGGCGAGCCCGCGAGCACCGAGGTGCGCCTGCGCAACGACGGCGACCGCACCGTGCGCGGGCGCTTCCGCGACGCGTGGCAGCCGACGGCGGGCGCGCCGGAGTCCCGCATCGCACTGGAGGTGCCCCCGGGCGAGAGTCGGTCGTTCACCATCCCGCTCCTTCCCCGCCGGCGTGGCGAGCTGCGGTCGGGGTTCGTCGTGGTCCGGTCCGACGGTCCGCTGGGGCTCGCCGGGCGGCAGGCGCGACTCGACTCGGCCGGCGCGATCCGCGTGCTTCCGCCGTTCTCCTCGCGCCGCCACCTCCCCTCGCGGCTCGCCCGTCTCCGCGAACTCGACGGAAACACCAGCGTGCAGGTGCGCGGCCAGGGCACCGAGTTCGACAGCCTTCGCGAGTACGTGCGCGGTGACGACGTGCGCTCGATCGACTGGCGGGCGACCGCGCGTTCGTCGACGACCATGCTGCGGACGTGGCGGCCCGAGCGCGACCGGCACGTCGTGATCGTGATCGACACGGGGCGCACGTCGGCTGCTCGCGTCGGTGACGGGGTGCGACTGGATGCCGCGATGGAGGCGGCACTGCTGCTCGCGGCGCTCGCGTCCCGCGCGGGCGACCACACCCATCTGCTCATGTTCGACCGCCGCGTCCGCGCGCGCGTCACGCGCGTGGACGGGCCGTCGCTGCTTCCGGCGCTCGTGGACGCGATGGCCCCGGTCGAGCCGCAGCTGATCGACACCGACTGGGACGCGGCTTTCGCGGAGGTGCGCGCGCTCACGTCGCGCCCGTCGCTCGTGGTACTCCTCACCGCCCAGGACGCCGCCGAGGCGGCCCGGGGCTTCCTCGGCTCGCTGCCCGCTCTCACGCGCCGCACGCAGGTGCTGGTCGGCACGGTGACGCAGGACCCCGAACCGCCCGAGGATCGGCCGGACGCGGCATCCGTCTACGCTGCCGCGGCGCGCGAGAAGACGGCGAGGGATGCCGCGACCGTCGCCGCGGCGATGGCCCGGGCGGGCGCGGAGGCGATCTCGGCTTCCCCCGACGCGCTCCCGCCGCGGATCGCCGACCGCTACCTCGCGCTCAAGGCCGCCGGCCGCCTCTGATCCTCGAGGCATGGGAAAGGGCCGGGACGAGATGCGTCCGGGCCCTTCTCCTGACGGCTTACTTGTCGGTGGCCGGCAGCTTGTCGTGGGCGTTGAGCACGCGGAAAACGACGGCGGCGATCGCTCCGCCGACGATCGGGGCGAGGAAGTAGATCCAGTACGAGCTCCACGCGAACGCGCCGGTGATCGAGAGGCCGAGGGCCACGGCGGGGTTGAACCCGCCGCCCGAGATCGAGCCGAAAGCGACCGCGCCGACGAACACCGTGGTGCCGATCGCGAGGCCGTAGAAGGAGTTGTTCGGGTGGTCCTTCGACGTCGCCACGTTCAGCACGACGTAGACGAGGACGAAGGTCCAGAGCGCCTCGACGAGGAGGGCGGGTCCGACCTCGACCTCGATCGGGGCGCTGGCGGCGGGGAACAGCGCGAAGCTCACGGCGGCGGCGAGCGCGGCCCCGATCAGCTGCGCGACGATGTAGACGACGAGGCCGACGACGTCGATCGCGCCGCGGAGCCACACGCCGACCGAGACTGCCGGGTTGAGGTGGGCGCCGGAGATGTGCCCGGTGGCGTAGACCATCACCATGAGTGCGAAGCCGATCGCGAGCGGCGTGAGGTCACTGCCGCTGTTGACCGCGCTGATGATCGCGAAGACGAAGACGAACGTGCCGACCAGTTCGGCGACTGCACTGCGAACCGTGCCCGTCATGGGAAATCCTCCAGTCACACGGGCGGCGCGACCTGCCCCGCCTCGATACGACCCCGAGACTAGCGGACGCTCAGGCGTTTCTCAGGGAGACCGCGCGGGTGCACGCGCTCCGCCCAATGTCTTCTGCATCCAGGCGGTGGAGGGTCACGGCTGCGTTCGTACTTCTCGCGATCACCCAGATGCCCCAAGCTCCCGGCGCAGTCCCGCTTTACGTGGTCACGGTCGGGGCGGGTGCGGTTATTGCAAACGTTCGCCGCTACTCCCATAGACCGCTTCTCAGGGGCGAGCCTTGGTGGAGAAAGTTCCTGCTTACGCTGGCTCACGGCCGACGAGTTCGGGAGACCGCGCTCCGCGAGGCGCCTGCTCCCCACAGCACGCGGGTCTCGGAAGACGTGCCATAGCGGCGCCGATCAGTGCTCAGCCGAGGGGAATGGCGCCTGCTCACCCCGCCGTGAGGGTGGGCGTGCCGGCCTCGTACTCGGTGAGGTCGCCGGTCTCGCCGCGGCGGTAGGCGCGGCCGCCCACGACGATCATGTAGAAAAGGAACAGCGCCAGTGCCGCCGCCCCAATCCCGATCTTGAGCGGCCACGGCCACGGCTGCGCGGTGACGAAGCCCTCGATGACGCCCGAGAGCGCGAGGGCGAACACCATGCCGATCGCGACGGTCGCGAGCGAGCGGCCGGCGGCAGCGAGCGCCTCGCCGCGGGTGCGGCGACCGGGCGCGACCCAGGCCCAGAAGATCGCGAGCCCGGCGGCGGCGGCGACGAAGAGGCTCGTGAGCTCGAGCAGGCCGTGCGGCGCGATGTAGAGGAGGAAGACGTCGCCGCGGCCGAACTCGATCATGACGGCGGCCGCGGTGCCCACGCCGACCGCATTCTGCACGAGCACCATGATCGGCCAGAACCCGGTGATGCCGAACAGCACGCACTGCAGCGCGATCCACGCGTTGTTGGACCACACCGTCCCCGCGAAGGCGGCCGGGTGGTTCTCGCTGTAGTAGTCGGTGAACTCGTTCTCGGCGTACTGCTCGAGCTGCCAGCGGCTCCCGAGGGCGGCGACGAGCGCATCGTCGCCCGACACCCACAGGGCCACGACGGTTCCGACGAGCACGAAGCCGACGGCGATGACGAGCGTGGCCCAGCGCAGCCGGTACAGGGCCGCCGGCAGCTGGAGGGCGAAGAACCGGGGCACTTTGCGCAGCACGTTCTCGGGGGCGCCGGTGAGGCGCAGGCGCGCGCGGGCGAGCATCGTGGAGATGTGGTCACCGTGGATGCTGCGACCCGCGGAGGTCTTCGCATCCGCCAGATCCGCCGACGCTGCGCGGTAGCGATCGACGAGCTCGTCGACCTCGGCGCCGGTGAGCCGCCGCGTGCGGCTGAGCTCGTCGAGTCGCGCCCACTCGGCCTGTCGCGCAGCGGACAGGGCGTCGAGATCCATGTGCTTCACTGTACCCATGCCGGACGGCCGCGCCTCGATCATCGACATCCACCAGGACGAGATCCTCACCGGTGAGGCCGTCGCCCTCGACGTGCAGCCCGTCGGCTACTTCCTGCGGGCGCTCGGGGTCTTCATCGACATGCTCATCGGCGTCGTCCTGCTGTTCCTCTACGTGCTGCTCGTCACGTGGCTCATCGCGATCGGCGCCGTGGACGAATCCACCCTGACGATCGCCACGATCGCCGTGCTCGTGCTCGTGCTGGTGGCGATTCCCACGGTGGTCGAGACGCTCAGCCGCGGCCGCAGCATCGGCAAGCTCGCCGTAGGCGGGCGCATCGTGCGCACCGACGGCGGAGCGACCGGGTTCCGGCACGCGTTCATCCGCGCGCTCGTCGGCGTCTTCGAGCTGTGGTTCACCCTCGGCGCCGTCGCGGCTCTCGTCGGCGCCTTCACCCCGCGCTCGCAGCGCCTCGGCGACCTGATGGCGGGCACCTACTCCGAGCGCACTCGGACCCCGCGACTGCCTGCCGCGGACTTCTCCGTCCCCCCGCCGCTTCTCGAGTGGGCGGCGGTGGCCGACGTCGGCCGGCTTCCGGAGCGCCTCTCCCGTCGCCTCGCCCAGTTCGCGTCCTCGGCGCCGAACATGGAGCCCGCAGCCCGCGCGCGGGTCGCAGCATCCCTCGCCCAGGAGGCCGCCCGTCACGTGTCGCCGGTGCCCGCCGCCGACCCCGAGACGCTCATCCGCGCCGTCGTGGCCGTGCGGCGCCAGCGGGAGCTGCGCGCCCTGCAGCTCGAGGCCGCCCGCGTCGATAATCTCACCGGCGCAGTCGCGGCCGTGCCGCGCGGATTCCCGCAGCGCTGACCGCGCCGCCCCTCAGTACCGGTAGTGGTCGAGCTTGTAAGGGCCCTCGACCGGCACACCGATGTACTCGGCCTGCTCGGGCGTGAGCGTCGTGAGTTCGACCCCGAGTGCGGGCAGGTGAAGCCGGGCGACCTTCTCGTCGAGCGCCTTGGGCAGCGTGTGCACGCCGATCGGGTACTCCTCGCGCCGAGTGAACAGCTCGATCTGCGCGAGCACCTGATTCGTGAACGACGCGCTCATGACGAACGACGGGTGCCCGGTGGCGTTGCCGAGGTTCATGAGCCGGCCCTCGCTCAGCACGAGCACGCTGCGGCCGGTCGGAAGACGCCACTCGTGCACCTGCGGCTTGATCTCGACCCGCTCGGCGCCGGGGATCGCGGCCAGACCCGCCATGTCGATCTCGTCGTCGAAGTGGCCGACGTTGGCGACGATCGCGAGGTGCTTGAGACCGAGGAGGTGCTCGGGCGTCACCACCCGCGTGTTGCCCGTGCCCGTCACGACGATGTCGATCTGCTCGAGGACGGTCTCGAGGCGTGCGACCTGGAAGCCGTCCATCGCAGCCTGGAGCGCGCAGATCGGGTCCACCTCGCCCACGATGACGCGCGCGCCCTGACCGCGCAGCGCCTCCGCCGCGCCCTTGCCGACATCGCCGTAGCCGGCGACGAAGGCGACCTTGCCGCCGATGAGCACGTCGGTGGCGCGGTTGAGCCCGTCGGGCAGCGAATGGCGGATGCCGTAGACGTTGTCGAACTTCGACTTCGTGACCGAGTCGTTCACGTTGATCGCGGGGAACAGCAGGCGACCGGATGCCGCGAGCTCGTACAGCCGGTGGACACCGGTCGTCGTCTCCTCGGTCACGCCGACGAGCCCTTCGGCCAGGCGCGTGAACCGCTGCGGATCGCGCGCGAGACTCTCACGCAGCGTGTCGAGCACGATCCGGTACTCCGCGGAATCGGATGCCGCGGCATCCGGAACCGCCCCCGCGGCCTCGAACTCGACCCCCTTGTGGACGAGCAGGGTCGCGTCGCCGCCGTCGTCGAGGATCAGGTTCGGGCCGTCGGCCCCTTCGGCCGACCAGTCGAAGATGCGGTCGGCGAGCCGCCAGTACTCCTCGAGGGTCTCGCCCTTCCACGCGAAGACCGGGACACCGGCGGGCGCATCGACGGTGCCCGTCGGACCCACCACGACGGCGGCCGCCGCCTCGTCCTGCGTGGAGAAGATGTTGCAGCTCGCCCAGCGCACCTGCGCGCCGAGAGCCACGAGCGTCTCGATCAGCACCGCGGTCTGCACCGTCATGTGCAGCGACCCCGCGATGCGGGCGCCGCGCAGCGGCTGGAGGGGACCGAACTCCTCGCGCAGGGCCATGAGGCCCGGCATCTCGTTCTCGGCCAGCCGGAGCTGATGACGCCCCGCCTCGGCCAGGGTCAGGTCGGCGACCTCGAACTCGAGCGAACGGACGGCGGCGGTGGATTCCGTGGGCATGCGCCCATTCTCGCACCCGGCAGAGAGCGGCGGCGGGCCGCGGCATCCGGCTGTCAGACGCGCAGCGTCTCGTGCCGCACGACGACCCACCCCTTCGGCACCGACAGCCGGTCAGTGTGGATCGCACACAGGTCGTGCGCGTGCGGATCTGTCCCTCCGCCGAGCGGTCCGAGGGCCGCCATCTGATCGCCGTAGTCGTAGGTCAGCGTCGTGACGGCCTCGCGGGCGCATCCCACCTTGGAGCAGAGTCTCTCGCGCATCGCCTCGACCCTAGCCCCGCCCTCCGGGCGATGAGGGGATGCCGCGCCCCGACGACGCCGATCCGGTTCGCGGCGACGACCGGCGCCTAGGATGGGTGCATGGCGTGGCGGCGAACCCGGAGCACCCCAGCGCCGTCCCGGCGGCTCTCCCGGCACGGACGCCACGGGCGCGAGGACCGCAGCCCGGTGGTGCGCCCGCCCCTTCCCCCGCTGGATACGCGGATCGACCGATTCGACCTCGCCGTGGGCACGGCGGCGGAGTTCCTGCGCTCCGCGTGGCCGGAGCTGCGCGACGTGAGCTTCGAGATCGCCGACATGCCCGCGGCCTCCGACGACGACGGCATCCCCCGGTGGACGGTACTGCGCGACTCGCACCGGATCATCGTCTACCGGCTGCCCGTCGAGCGGCTGAGCAGACTCCACCGCACCGACGACCTGCACCGCCGGATGATGATCGAGAGCTGCGTGTTCCGCGCCGCCGCCGAGTACCTCGATCGCGATCCGTGGGACCTCGGCCCCGAGCGGTTCCGCTTCTTCTGAGCCGCTACGGGTAGACCACGATCGGCGGGGTCGCGGCATCCGCCGACCACACCGGCATGCCGGCGAGCGCCCCGTCGCCCGTAAGAGACAGGCCCGCGCGCACCTCGCCGTCACCGGGGTCGAGCAGGTAGACGGTGTTGGACGACAGCCGCGCGGTCACGCTCGCCGCGGCGGGCACCGACACCTCGAGGCGGAATGCCCCGTCGGCCGAGACCACGACCACGTCCGCCGGCTCGGACGCCGGATTGATGACCGTGAGCACCGGAGCAGGGCCGCTCGGGGCGGCGAAGAGGCTCGGCACGGAGACGAGGGGGGCCGGCGTGTACCAAGCGAAGTCGTCGCCCGCGCCGAATCCGGTGGCCTGCCACACGGCCGCCACCACCGGCTCGCCCGCCTCGACGCGCACCGTGTACGAGCCGATCGGGAGCCCTCCGAGGTCGACCTCGATCGGCTCTCCCGCGACGAGCGGGACGTCCTGCGGCGCGAGGGCCGGCTGGTCGCGTCCGACCGGCGTCACCGTCACCGACGCCGACGTGTCGGCCGAGGGAGACAGCAGCCGCAGCGCGGTCGCGACGTCCGAGGCGCCGTCCGCGCCGGGGCTTCGGGTGACGGCGACCCCCGTGATGACCTGCGTCGCCTGCGGTTCGCGGATCGGGTCGACCTGGTCGACGCCGCCGGGCACGAGTGTGCGGGTGATGCTCGTCTGCAGGGAGGCGTGCACGGGAGCGCCGGAGGCCGACACCCGCACGACGGGGCTCGCCTCGCCGAGCACGAGGCCGGCGAGCGGGATGACGCGCTGCGTTCCGGCGGGGATCACGATGTCGGCGCCCCCCGGCGGGTTCTGCTCCCCCGCCGAGCCGAACACCGTCAGCTGCACCGTCGCCGGGACGACGCCGGGATTCGACAGCAGCACGAGGTCTGCCGCTCCCGTCTCCCCGGAGCCGCCGACGAGCCACGACTCCAGCAGGGGCGGACGGCAGGCCGAGGCCGCGAACCCGCTGAGGTCCTCGGCCGTTACCGTCGACGAGCCGGCGGCGGCGACATCCACCCGCTGCCGGTCGACCGGCGGCGCGGTGAACACGGCCGGACCGTCGGGAGTCGATCGGCCGTCAGGAATGACCGCGGACTGCCCGGGCGCCGCGGCCCCCTCGGACACGCCGCTCGTGACCTGCTGGGTGGCCGCCACCGTCAGTCCGCCGGCCTGCGTCACGTCACGCCCCAGCGAGAGCAGCGGCCCGTCGCACGCGACGACCGACGCGGCCGGTGCGGGCACGACCGACAGTGCGGCGGGCTCCCGCACGACCCCGGGCCACGGGATCGTCACGGCGGTCACCACCGCGACGACCGCGCCCGTGGCCGCCAGCGTGCCGGCGAGCAGGCGGGTGCTGGTCGTGGCCCAGCGGAACACGCGTCGATCGCTCATCGGCCCTCCTGCCAGTGGGGTCCGACCACGCGCGGCATCAGTCGCGCTTCGCGGCGCGATGCCGCCGTCGGGACGGCGAGCAGCAGGGCGGCGGCGAGCACGGCGGCCTGCACGGCGAAGACGAGCGCTGCGGTGGCGTGGACGGATGCCGCGACCCCCGGCCGGTCGGCCACATCGGTCGTCACGCGCCACAGCGCGCCCTTGGTCGTCTCCCCCACCGCATCGAGGCTGTCGCGCTGATCGAGCGAGGTCACCGCCGACAGCCGCATCGTGCGCGCCGCGTCGGACTCGGGCTCGGCCGCCGGCGCCACGAGCACGAATGCGATGCCGTGCGCGGCGAGACGGGCGACGACGTCTTCGGCCGACGAGGTGACGAGATCCGCGGCCAGCTCGGAGAGCTCGACCGCCTGCGGATCGGGTTCCGCGCGCGTGGAGAGGATCGTGGTCTGCCCGCCGATCGTCTCGCTGCCACCCCACACGACCTGCGCCGCGACCCCTCCGGAGTTCTGCGGGGTGAGCACGATCGTGCCGACGTCGGCGTCGTCGTCGCCCTCCGCCGCCACGTACGCCGGGAGGGTCGATTCAGGACCGTTCTCGAGCCCCGCGGCGCCGCGCGCCGTGGCGGTGAGCGACGGGAGCGCGAGCACCGCTACCGCGGCGAGGGCGACGGCGGCGGCGGCGCCCCGCAGCAGGGTCATCCGCGGCGCCAGCCCGGCGTCGAGGGCGACCGCCGCGGCGCCGATCGCACCGAGCCACGCCAGGCTCAGGCCGTTTCCGGGCCACACGGTCACCGGCAGCGACTGCTCGAACGAGACGGAGATCCCCACCGCCGCGAACGCGGTCGCAAGGCCGAGGCCCGTCACAACGAGGAGCGCGATGCCCGCGGCCCACCGCTGCGTCAGCGGCGCGGCCAGCGCGAGCAGGGCGACCGGGGCGGCGAGGAGCGGCACCCACCAGATCGGTCCGTCGGGCAGCACCGTCGTCCACCCCGCGACGTCGGGCGTCGGGATGCCGGCGGCGAGAAGGGCGCGTCCGGACGCGTCCGCACCGACCTGGGGGCCCGCCCACGGCACGCCCGGGTCGGAGACGAGACCCCACACCTCTCCGCGGCGCACGGCGCTCCATACGAGAGGGGCGAACACCACCGCCGCCGGGATGAGGACCCACAGCAGACGCACGACGCCGCGCCCCGCCCGCACGATCACCGCGACCACGATCGCGCCGACGACCGCCACGAGCAGCGCGGGCGCGAGTGACGGCGCAGCCGCGACGGTCGCCGCGAACAGCAGCGAGGCGGCACCGGCACCTGCCCACGAACGGTGCGCGACCGAGCCGGCGAGGAACAGCCACGGCAGGAGCAGGTGGGCGATCACGGCCGAAGGGCGTCCCTGCGTGAGCGCGGCGAGCAGCGCGGGTGACAGGGCCCAGAGCACGCCGACCATCGCGCGCAGCAGCGAGCGCTCGGTCACGCGCGTCGCGGCGAACCAGCCGCCCAGCGCGGCGAGCGGGAGCGCGAGGACCCACAGCACGACGATGGCGCGGGACGGCTCCCACGGCGAGAGCGACCCGATCAGGGCGATCACGCTCGAGAACGGGTCGGCGGGACCGACCGTGTCGAGGCCGAGCGCGCGCTGGCCGAACGCGGCATCGGCCCACAGCTGCGAGACGGTCGTCCGCAGCGGCTGGAGCGCGCCGCCGCCGAGCGTCGGCCAGGCCAGGAGCGCGGGGAACGCCGCGATCGAGACGACGAGCGCTCCGAGCACGAGCCATGCGCCGCCGCCCGAGAAGAACCGCAGCTCGGATCGTCGCGGGGCGCTGATGAAGGCATCCCCCGACTCGTCGCCGAACTGCTCGCGGAGCTCGGTACCGCTCGTCCGCAGCGGGGCGAGCTGAGCCCACGACGTGCGCTTGGCCCCCGCCAGGCGCCTGCGGCTGCGCGCGACGGCGACGGGGCGCAGCAGGGCGACGAATGCGGCGCCCCACTCGGGAAGGATGCTGCCGGGCTCCTTGCGGACGAGGTCGGCGACGGTGCGCCACGCGGCGAGCGGGAGGATCGCGAGCCAGTGCAGGACGACGGCGGCGGCCGGAGCGTAGGCGAGGCGACGGTGCAGCTGCGCCACCCGAGACGAGAAGGCTCGGCGGCGACGACGATGCGGTGTCAGCGGAGCCGGGAGGCCGGCGACGCCGTCGCCGGCCGTCGCGACGATCGCGGTCGGGGCGAGGGCGACGCGCGCACCGGCGAGTCGGGCCCTCACGCCGAGGTCGAGGCCCTCGTCGGCACCGTGAAGTGCCGGGTCGAGCCCGCCGAGCTCGCTCCACGCGGAGGCGCGCACGAGGATGCCGCGCACATCGGTGCCCAGCACATCCGTGCGCCCGTCGTGCTGCCCCTGGTCCAGCTCGCCGTCGGCGAGGCCGACCGAGCGCCCGAACCGGGTCATCCCCACGCCGAGGGACACGATCTCGGAGCGGTCGTCCCAGCGCACGAGCTTCGGCGCGGCGAATGCGGCGGACGGCGAGACCTCGAGGACCCCGCTGAGACGCGCGAGGGCCTCGCGCTCCGGGGCGGTGTCCTGCGCGAGCAGCCAGACGGCATCGCCGTCCAGGCGCGGGCTCACCAACGCCACCGCTGCGGCGTATCCGGTCGAGGCCGGTGCCTGCACGACGGACTCGGCCGACGACGACCCGGCCAGTTCCTCGAGCGCCGTGTCCCCGCCGCACAGGACGATCGTGAGAACGTCCACCGGCCGCGTCTGCTCGTCGATCGCCGCCAGCGTGCGACGCAGATGGTAGGCCGCCGGCGTGCGACCATCGGGACGCACGACGAGGATGGCGTGTACTCGGGCGGGCATGACGTGGTCAGCCTAGGCGGCATCCCGGCGCGGCCCGGTCGTACGCGCCGCGCGTCGCAACGTCGCCGCGCGGGAATCGAAACCCGGCGCTCAGCCGGCGCGACGCTTCAGCTTGCGCCGCTCGCGCTCGCTGAGCCCGCCCCAGATGCCGAAGCGCTCGTCGTTCTGGAGCGCGTACTCGAGGCATTCGCCGCGAACGTCGCACGACCCGCACACGCGCTTCGCGTCGCGCGTGGAGCCGCCCTTCTCGGGGAAGAACGCCTCGGGATCGGTCTGGGAGCACAGGGCGTCGGTCTGCCACGAAAGCGGATTGTCGTCCTCGCCGTCGACCGGACGCCGCACGCCCGGAACCCCGAGCTGTACCGGATCGACGAACCAGTTGTCGGGAACGGCGGAACGGTAGTGCGAAGCCGTCATCTCGTTCTCCCCCCGGGGATCCCCCTGCACGCGGTGTGCGTGTTGGGAGTAATTACACTCGTGTAGTTCCCCGAGGTCAAGTCGCAGATACTAAAGGCTCAAGTCCGTCTTGAACCTTCGCGACTCGCCGACCGGCATCCCCTTGCGATAACGGTCCGATGAGAAGTCCCTCACTCCGCGCCGACGCCCTCAGCCACTCCCGGTCCGGCGATGAAGACCTCACCATCACCCGACACGCGGACCTCCGCCTCGTCGGGTGTGACCAGCACCGCCTCGCCCGGACCGAGGCGCACGGTTCCGCCGCTGCGGACCCCGGTCACGTCCGCTTCTCCGTCGGTGGAGAGCACGATGGAGGCACCGCCGACGGGGAGCACCGCCCCCTGCTCGGCCGCCACGCGGCGCAGCGAGAAGTCGCCCACCGGGACGTCGTACTGCTCCACGCCGGGCGCCACCGGGCGCGGGCGCAGCGCTGCGGGCCGTCCGGTGCGCGCGTCCAGCACCTCCAGGAGCTCGTCGACGTCGATGTGCTTCGGGGTGAGTCCGCCGCGCAGCACGTTGTCGCTCGCGGCCATGATCTCCACGCCCAGACCGTCCAGATATGCGTGGAGCACGCCGGCGGGGACGAACAGCCCCTCGCCGCGCCGCAGGGTGATGCGGTTCATCAGCAGCGCGACGATGATCCCCGGATCCCCCGGATACTGCTCCTCCAGTGCGCGCGCGAGCGCGAAATCGGCCGCGAACTCCTCGGAGCGGGCCGCCGCGGCCCGTCGGGTCAGCTCACGCACCTCGTCGCGCGCGGACGCCGAGAGCACCCAGGCGATCACATCGGCGATCGAGGCATCCGGTGCGGACAGCCGTCCGGCGAGTCCGCTCGCACCCATGGCCTCGGCCAGCCGTGCGCCGTCCGCGGGCTCGCGCAGGCCCGCGAGCGCGTGGAACTCGTCGCTGAGTGCCACGATGAGCTCCGGCTTGTGGTTGCGGTCGCGATAGATGCGGTGCGGAGCGTCGAGCCCGACGCCGGCCGCCTCCTCCCGCGCGAAGCCCGCTTCCGCCTGCGCGCGGGTCGGGTGGGCCTGGATGGAGAGGGGGGATGCTGCGGCCAGCAGCTTCAGCAGGTACGGCAGCGATCCCTCCACCCCCGCCGCCGCGCCCTCCTGCGCGAGCCACGTGTCGAGCGGGCGGGCGTCCGGCGTGATCGACGGATCGCCCGGGTGGTCGCCGAACCAGACCTCGGCCTCGGGCCGATCGGCCGGTGCGCGTCCCTGGAGCGCAGCGATGAGGGTCGTGGAGCCCCACGCGTAGTCGCGCGGCTCGTTCGTCAGCGGGAGGAGCATGCGTCCAGCGTAGAGCCGTCGACGGGGCGGCCCCGGCCCACGGGGATCGCCCGGATGCCGGGGGTAATCTGTGTGCGATGGCCGTCCACTCGAAGCACCCGGCATCGGCGCCGCCCGCGCCCCCGGTCCGTGAGAAGACGGGCCACCTGATGCTGCGCGGGTGGTGCATCTTCGTGATGTTCATGGCGCTGTCCGGCACGGCCTGGGTGCATGCGTTCGGGGAGCCGATCGCGGCGGCGATCACGATCGCCGGCGGCGTTCTCTCGGTGATCCTGTGGATCGTGGTCCGCCCGCCCTTCCAGTGGCGCCGCCTGCCCTGGTTCGTGGTCGCCTTCGTCGCGCTCGCGACGCTGTCGCTGCTGTGGTCCGCGTGGCCGCAGACCACCGCGCTGACCCTTCTCCTGCTGTGGATCACGACGATCCAGGCGCTGTTCGTGGGCAGCGTGCTCACCTGGCGCGAACTCGTGCGCGCCGCGGCATCCGCCCTCAAGTGGGTGATGGCGCTCTCGCTCCTGTTCGAGGTGTGGGTGGCCGTGTTCGTCCAGGCGCCCCTCCTTCCCGGTTTCGTCGTCGGCCAAGCCGACGATCCGATCGAGTACTGGTCCCGCAACAACCTGTTCGACGGCGAGCGGCTGCAGGGCATCATGGGCAACGCCAACCTGCTCGCGCCCGTCGCCCTCCTCGCGATCATCGTGTTCGGCATCCGCATCGCCCTGCGAGCGCCCCGGCGCACGCTCCTGTGGGGATGGATCGGCCTCTCGGCGTTCCTCTTCTTCCGGGCATCCTCCGCGACCGCCTACGTCGCCGCGGCGGGCGTCGTGGTGGTACTGGCGACCGTGCTCCTCATGCGGCGTGCCCGGCGGCCGCACGAGCGCACCAAGTACTACGTCGCGTACGCCGTCGTGGGCATCGGCGGGCTGGCCGCGCTCTTCCTCCTGCGCGATGCGATCTTCACCGCCCTCGGGCGCAGCGCCGATCTGACGGGACGCGAGGAGATCTGGGAAGCCGTCCTCGCGCGCGCCGCCGAGCGGCCCTGGTTCGGCTGGGGCTACGCCACCCCCTGGGCACCCTGGGACCCCGCCTTCGACGGCTGGATCATCGATCACGGCCAGACCGTGCTGCAGGCACACAACATGTGGGTCGACATCCGCATGCAGCTCGGCATCGTCGGCGTCGTCGCCACCGCGCTCGTCTACCTCGCCTTCGTCTGGAGATCGTGGTTCTTCGCTGTCGACCGGCCGCGCTGGGACCTGCGCGCCGATCGTCCCTATTCGCCGATCACCCTGCTGCCGACCCTGGTCGGCGCGATCGTGCTCGTGCAGGGTCTCGCCGAGTCCACGCCGCTGCTGCTGTGGGGCTGGATGTTCGTGGTCATGCTCGGCGCGAAGATCAAGCAGTCCCCGCACGTCGGGGAGGGCCCCGCCGAGCAGACGCTCGCCATCGAGCGCGGCGAGCCGACGAAGCAGGCGCCGTGACCCCGCCGGAGATCTCGGGGACGCACGGGCGCTTCACCGCGCTGCTGTCCTCGGCCGATCTGGCGCGCGCCTACACGCTGACCGTGTTCGGAGCCGTGTTCGCCTCCTTCGCCATCGAGCGGATCGCCGGGCGGGTGACGTACGTGTCGATCGTGGCGGGCCTGTGCGTCCTCGGCGCCGCCATCCTCGTAGCGCGTCGCCGTGAGATCTCGCTGCTGCGCCTGGTGCCCACCACCGTCGTCCTCTTCCTCGGATGGGCGCTGGCGAGCGTCTTCTGGAGCCGCGATCCGGGCACCTCGCTCGCGAGCTGGGTGACGACCCTCGCCGTGGCGTTCCTCGCCGTCGTCATCGGTCATGTGCGCGACACGCTCCAGACCGTCCGGGCTCTCGGCGACGTGCTGCGCACCCTGCTCGCCGTGTCGCTCGGGGTCGAAGTGCTCTCGGGCGTCCTGCTCGACATCCCCTTCCCGTTCCTGGGCGTGCAGGGGAATCTCGCCGAGCTCGGGCCCGTGCAGGGGATCTTCGGCACCCGCAACATGCTGGGGTTCGTCGCGGTGCTCGCCCTCATCACGTTCCTCATCGAGTACCGCACGCAGTCGGTGCGCACGGGCGTGTCGCTGGCGTCGGTGCTGCTCGCCGGCGGGCTGGCGGCCTTCAGCGACTCGCCGACCGTCCTCGTCCTCGCCGTCGGCGTCGGGCTCGCCGTCGCGGCGCTCGCACTGGTACGGCACACGCGGCCGGAGCACCGGGGCGCTCTTCAGCTGGGCCTCGGTGCCATCGTCGTGATCGGGGTGATCGCGGGGTACTTCGCGCGGCATCCGATCATCGCGTGGCTGGGCGCCGGAACGGACTTCGCGATGCGGGTCGACCTGTGGAACGTGATGGTCGACTGGGTGCGGTTCGAACCCGTGCAGGGCTGGGGCTGGTACGGCGCGTGGAGCGCCGGGGAGTACCCCTTCGCCTACATCAACTTCATCCTGGATGCCTCGCACGCGACCGGGCTGAACGCGTACTTCGACGTGCTCCTCCAGCTCGGATGGGTGGGCCTCAGCCTCTTCGTCGCCCTCGCGGCGATCGCCCTCGTGCGCGCGTGGCTGGCGGCATCGGAGCGGCGCTCCGTCGTCTACGCCTGGACGCCGCTCATCCTCATCACGCTGCTCATCGACTCGATGTTCGAGAGCTTCACGCTCGTCGGCATCGGCTGGCTGATGCTCGTCCTGTGCGCCGTGAGAGCCGGCCAGTCCCGCTCGTGGCGCGAACGCATCGACGCCCCGGGGACCGAGGGCGGTCTGCCCCACCTCGCCGGCTGACGGCCGGGGGCATCATGCGAGAGCTAGCTGTCCCGAAACTCAGGATCGCACCCATCGACGCAGGGTAGGCTTCTCTCTCGGCTCGACGCCTCACGCGCCCGCTGACACGGAAGCTCCCACGTGACCCACATTCTCCAGAACGTCGTCTTCCCGACCGATCGCGACCCCGACCTCCTTCCGCTGTACGTGGACCCCGAGACGTGGTCCGTCATCGACGAGGAGCCGGTCCGGGTCTCCAGCCGGGCACAGCTCGGCAACATCATCGACCGCACGTCGGCGCGGATCGTCGCCGGCCGACGAGTCTCGTTCGGCACCTACTTCAATGCGTTCCCCGCGTCGTACTGGCAGCACTGGACTCCCGTCCGCGAGGTGCGCCTGACGGTGCACACCGAAGGTCCCGCGACCCTCCTCGTCTACCGGTCCAACGGATCGGGTGTCCGGCAGCGGATCGACACCCGCGAAGTGGACGGATCCGCCGTCACGGTGTTCGACCTCACCCTCGACCAGTTCAGCGACGGGGGCTTCATCTGGTTCGACATCGTCGCCGACGAGAAGAACGCCCTGTTCCACGGCGCCACATGGACGACCGAGCAGGAGCCGCCGCGCTCCGGAAAGGCGTCCATCGGGATCACCACTTACAACAAGCCCGACTACTGCGTCTGGACGCTGAAGAATCTGGCCGAGTCGCCGGATGTCCTGGAGCTCGTCGACCGCGTCTTCATCGTCGACCAGGGCGATCGCCGCGTGGACGCCCAGCCCGACTTCCCCGAAGTGTCGTCCATGCTCGGTGACACCCTTCAGATCGTCACGCAGCCCAACCTCGGCGGGTCCGGTGGCTTCGCGCGGGTGATGGCCGAGAGCCTCGCCCGGCCCGAAACGGAGTTCGTCCAGCTCATGGACGACGACGTCAGGCTCGAACCCGAATCCGTACGCCGCTCGATCGTGTTCGCGCAGTTCGCCACCGTGCCCACGATCGTCGGCGCCCACATGTTCGATCTCCTCGACAGGCCAAAGCTCCACGCGTGGGCCGAGGTGGTCGACGAGGAGCCCTTCATGTGGCGCGCCCTGTACCAGGAGAAGCTGCCGCACGACTTCACCGCGGCGAACCTCCGCCAGACCCCGATGCTCCACATGAGGCTCGACGCGGACTACAACGGATGGTGGATGTGCCTCATCCCCGTCAGCGTCATCCGCGAAACCGGACTCCCGCTCCCCGCCTTCATCAAGTGGGATGACGCCGAGTACTGTCTGCGCGCCCGGGAACACGGCGCACCGACGGTGTCGCTGCCGGGAGTCGCCCTGTGGCACGTCTCCTGGGTCGGCAAGGACGACTCGATCGACTGGCAGGCCTACTTCCACGCCCGCAACCGCATCGTCGCGGGCCTCATCCACTCCCGGGCTCCGCGCGGCGGCACTCTCCTGCGGCACAGCCGACGGGTGGACCTCAAGCACCTCATGATGATGCAGTACTACCCAGTCGCCCTGCGGCACCGCGCTCTGCGCGACATCCTCTCGGGTCCCGCGCACATGCGCGGGAACCTCGCGACCGCCATGCCGGCCGCACGCGCGCTCGCCGCCGACTTCCCCGAGACCGTCGTGCACAAGGAACCGGGGGTGCCCCTTCGGGCGCGGCGCGGGCGCGTCGTCTTCAAACGGCGCCCCCGCCACGACTTCGACAGTCCGACGGGCCTGCGTCTGCGTTGGTTCACGCTGTCGACGCTCGTCTCTCACTGGTTCCATGCACCCCGCCCCGAGAACGTGGCGCAGCCGGAGGTCGAGTTCGGCAAGAACGACGCGCACTGGTGGCGTGTGCCGATCTACGACAGCGCTCTGGTCAGCGCGGCAGACGGGTCCGGGAAGAACATCTACACGCGGGATCGCAGGAAGTTCCGCAGGATGCTCCTCGACAGCGTCCGCCTGCACCGCAGGCTCCGCCGCGACTGGCCCCGGCTCGCGGCGCAGTACCAAGCCGCCACCCCCGAGATGACGTCGCTCGAAGCGTGGGAGCGGACGTTCGAGGGGGCGCGATGACCGCGGAGACGTTCGATCCGGCCAGTGCCGCGATCGCGATCGTCACCTACAATCGCTCCGCGCTGCTCACCCGGTTGCTGGAGAGCGTCGTCACCATGGATCCCCGCCCGGGATACGTCGTCGTGGTCGACAACGCATCCGTCGACAACACCGGAGACGTCGTCGAGTCGTTCCGAGAGCGCCTCGGCACCGAGCTCGTCTACCGGCGAATGGAATCCAACACCGGGGGCTCCGGAGGGTTCAGCGAGGGAATGCGCCTGGCGTACGAGCTCGGCGCGGAGTGGATCTGGCTGATGGACGACGACGTCGAGGTCATCCCGGACGGCCTGGCGAAGATGGGGAAGTGGGCGCCGCGGTTCAAGAGCATCCAGGGTCGCCGGTACGACTACGACGGCAGCGAGTTCTACTGGCAGTACCGCCTCTCGATCCCTTTCGGCGTCCCCATCCCCTTCGCGCCGGCCGGGTTCGACGACTCCGGCTATCGCGAGATGAACAGCGGATGCTTCGAGGGGATGTTCATCCACCGGAGCATCGTGGCGGAGATCGGCCTGCCCGACCCGCGATTCTTCATCTACTGGGATGACTCCATCTACGGATGGCTGGCGTCACGCAAGACCACCGCGGTCATCGTGAACGAGTTCGTCCTGCGGCGCACCCGCGAGATCCGGCAGTGGGACATGGGCATCCGCCACCTGAACGCCTCGAGTGACGCGTACCGGTACTACATCATGCGCAACCGCGGCTACATGAAGCGCTACTTCAAGGAGCACGGCGCCTACCGACCGGTCCGGTTCTGGTTGGGGTCGGGTCTGACCTTCGCCAAGGAGCTCGTTCGGCTCGTTTTCGTCGAGCGCAAGGTCCGCGGTACCAGCAACCTCTTCCGCGGCATCCGCGACGGACGGAGAGTCGCGAAGGCACCCTGGAGCCCGATGCCTCCGCTTGCCGCACCCACCGCCGACCGACCCGCGGCCTGACACGCCGTCGGGGCGGACCTCCTCAGCGTCCTGGCTCGCCCTGCTGCGCGGGGTCGGCCTCGTCCTCCTCGACGGCGACCATGCCCGAGGGTGCAGCCCCGGCCTTGCGGAATGAGAACGACTTGTGGAGGACGTACGTCACGACCACGAGGAAGGCGGTCACGACGAGCTGGCTCACGAGCTTCTGCTCGGCGGTGTCGAACCCGAGCACGGACGCCGAGAACCAGCTCAGCGCGAGATTCGCGAGAAACGAACCCAGCGTGACCGAGGTGAACTTCACGAACTCACGGAACGGGTGACCGGATCCGCGGAAGACGAAGCGCCGCTGGAGCAGGAACGACGTCAGGTTGGACACCACCCAGCTGAACGTGATCGCGATGGCGTAGTCCGCGGGGACGCCCCACGCGTCCAGCACCAGGAGCGCCACGGCGTAGAGCCCGTACGAGAAGGCGGTGTTCAACCCGCCGAACACGAGGTACCGGATCTCGGGCCGTCGGGTGACCGCCAGGAGCAGGTTGCGCATCGCGCCAACCCTACACGCGACACTCCCGGCAGGGCTGTACGCGACCACGAAGGCGCACCGGTCGGTGCGTTAGGCTCGACGTCGGCGTTCTGCCGTCGCCTGCGGACCGGGTCCCCCGCTCTCGAGGTCCACGGCCGACGGAAGGAGCCAGAATCGTGAGCGCGCCCCTCCTGAGCGTCGTCGTCCCCGCCTATAACAACGGACGCACACTCGCGGAGACGCTCCAGTCGGTGCTGGAGCAGAACGTGGACGGACTGGAAGTCATCGTCGCCGACCACGCCTCGACCGACGACACGGCCGAGGTCATGAGCCGCTTCGCCGACGACCGCAGGGTCACGCTGCTCGACACCCCCGCGGGAGGCGGCGCCGGCCGCAACTGGAACCGGGTCACCGAAGCCGCGACGGGTGAGTACCTCAAGCTCGTGTGCGGCGACGACGTGCTCCGTCCCGGTGTGCTGGCCCGACAGGTATCGCTCCTTCGGTCCACCGGGTCCGTGCTCACCGCCTGCAGACGCGATGTGGTGGATGCCGAGGGGCGGACGCTGATGGCGGGATGGGGACTGCGCGGGCTGACGCAGCCGATGCCCGGCAGGGACGCCGTCCGGAAGGCTGTCCGCGCCGGGTCGAATCTGTTCGGCGAGCCCGCGTCGGTGATGATGCGCACAAGCGTCCTCGCCGCGACAGGTGGATGGTTCGACCGCTTCCCCTATCTCATCGACCAGGCCACGTACTCGCGCGTACTGCTGGAAGGAGACTTCGCCCCGGATCCCGAGGTGGGCGCGACCTTCCGCATGAGTGCAACGCAGTGGAGCGTGGCCCTGGTCCGCGAGCAGTCCGGTCAGGCCCGCGCCTTCCACGCCTGGCTCCGACGGGAGCACCCGGAGGCGCTGTCGGCGGCGGATGTGCGCATCGGCGACGTGCGCGCGGCGGCGATGGCTCGCGCACGGCGGATGTCGTATCGTCTGCTCGAAAGGAGGATGCGGTGACCGCCGACGAGGAGTACGTGCACCGGATCAGCGTCGTGATCCCGGTCTATCAAGGCGAGCGAACGCTCCGCGGCGTCATCGACGAGATCACCGGACTCACCACTGCCTTCACCACGGCCGGCGGACACCGCGCCCGCGTCGAGGAGGTGGTTCTCGCCTACGACCGAGGCCCCGACGGATCGGCACGGGTCATCCGAGAACTGGCGCAGGAGCACCCCTGGATCAAGCCGGTGTGGCTCAGCCGCAACTTCGGTCAGCATGCGGCCACGCTCGCGGGCATGGCCAGCTCCGGGGGCGAGTGGATCGCGACGATCGACGAGGACGGCCAGCATGACCCGCGGCAGATCGAAGTCCTCCTCGACCGCGCCCTCGCCGAGTCCGCCGACCTGGTCTACGCCGAGCCGGTCAACCGTGCGCCCCACGGATTCGTGAGGAACACCGCATCCAAGGCCTCCAAGCGCACGCTCGAGTCCCTGCTGGGCGGCGGTCCCGCATCGCACTTCAACAGTTTCCGGCTGGTGCTGGGCGAGATCGGCCGGAGCGTCGCCGCGTACGCGGGCACGGGCGTGTACCTGGACGTCGCGCTGTCGTGGGTGGCGAGCCACGTCGTCACGGCCCCGGTGACTCTGCGCGCCGAGGGCGATCGTCCTTCGGGCTATTCGTACCGGCGCCTCTTCGCGCACTTCTGGCGGATGGTCCTCACCTCCGGCACCCGCGGCCTCCGCCTGGTCACGGCGGTCGGCGTGATCTTCTTCGTCGGAGGCATCCTGTTCGCGCTGTATCTCACCATCGCGCGATTCGTCTCGGGGGACATCCCCGAAGGCTGGACGTCGCAGATGGTGCTCACGGCTCTGGGAACGGGGGTCATCCTGGTGTCACTGGGCATCATCGCCGAGTATCTCGGTGTGGCGGTGGGATCCGCCCTCGGCAAGCCCGCGTACCTCATCGTCCGCGACCCCGCGAGTGGCCCGCTCGGCCACGCGGCGCCGCGCCCGCCTCGCAGCATCGACCCCGAATGATCGCGCCGAGACGGTGGATCATCGGCCGAGGGCTGCTGGGCCGCGCCGTGGAGCGCACGCGGCCGGATGAGACGTTCCGCGTGGCCGTCCCGTGGGCGGACCCCGGCGGTTCGCTCGACACGCTTCGGGAGGCGATCGACACGTTCGCCTCAGGCGACCGTCCCCTCGAGGTCTATTGGTGCGCCGGACGAGGGGTCACCTCGACTCCACGCGAGCAGCTGGATGTCGAGGCATCCGTCTTCGAAGGATTCCTGGACGGCTTCCGCACCCAGCCTGCCGACGTGCGCTCCCGCTTGGCGTTCTTCCTCGCATCGTCCGTCGGGGGCGCCTATGCGGGATCTCCCGCCCCGCCGTTCACCGAGTCGACCCCCGTGGCTCCCATCAGCGCCTACGGCGAGACGAAGCTGCGCATGGAGAGCGCTCTGCGCGAGGCGACGGGCGACGGCGGCTGGAGGTCGCTCATCGGCAGGATCACGAACATCTACGGAGCGGGTCAGGACCTCTCCAAGCCCCAAGGGCTGATCTCCGCCCTCGTCAAGGGTCATCTCAGTGGCCAGCCGACCTCGGTGTATGTGCCGTTGGACACCCTGCGCGACTACATCTATGAAGATGACTGCGCCGCCGTCATCGACGCTGGAGTGCGACGGCTGGATGCCGAACCCGAGGGGCGGACGATCACGAAGCTCGTCGGCGCGATGCGCGCGGTGTCGATCGGCGCCCTCCTCTCCGAGCTGACCCGAATCCGGAGGCACCGCGGTCCGATCGTCCTCGGCGGCGGAGACGCCCATGGGCAGTCGCTCGACCTGCGCATCCGGTCCGAGGTGTGGACGGATCTGGACGGACTCGTGCGCACGACCCTCCCGGAGGGGCTCAGCCGGGTGTATCAGGCGCAGCTGCAGGGACGGGCGAACCCGAGGTGACGGCCCCTCCGGCTGGCGGGCCGGATCTGCGGCGGGCGCGGCGCTGGAGGACGAGCCAGACAACGAGGGTGCCCAGGCTGAGCGCGAGCGCGACGATCATGATCGGAAGGCCCGGCGGGCGGAACTCGACCGTGACGACGTCGCCCGGCTGCGCGCCGGAGGCGTCCACCGTGAGCAGCCAGCCGCGGGCAGGGTCGGCTTCCGCGGCACCGCGGACGGCGTACCCCGGGTAGTCGAGCCGGCTGAGCACCACCCGCCCGTCGGCGCCCACCGAATCCACGCGCAGCGACACCGCCGTGTCGGACGAGTCGACCACCGTCACTTCGGTCCCGCTGCCGGTCCAGACCACGCCTCCGGCGCCCGGGAGCGGCTCGTCGCGCTCGAACAGCCAGGTGATGTCCCCCTCCGACACCAGACGCCATCCCTCCACTGCCTCCGGGCGGTCGGGAAAGGTCGCTTTCATGGCGAGGATGCTGCTCACGCCCATCAGGTCGGCGACCGGCAGGCCCGTCTCGCCATCCGTGCTCCACAGCGTGTCGAGCGCGTCCGCGCACGTCGAGCCCCGCAGGTCCATGCAGAGGTCCTTCGAGAAGGCGGAGTAGGGCAGAACGGTGTAGAGGCTGCTCACCGGCGTCGGGCTCAGGTACCACAGGTTGCCCATCAGCCGCTCGTCGAAGCTCGCATCCATCCCGCCGTACGCGTAGATGTCTCCCACGACGATGGCGTCGCCGGAGGCATCCGCAAGGACAGCCTCCATGCGCGCGGTGCTGTCGGGGACTCCGAACTTGGGCAGCGGCGTGAACGGAAACACGACCATCTGCGGAATGACGAGCACGCCGGACACCGCGATCGCGAGTCCGGCGGCGACCCCGTTCCGAGATACTCCGCGGGGAACGCGCCGGCCCTTCGCGATGTAGGCGAGGGCGAGGATCGCGAACGCCTGAATGACCATCACGATCGCCAGCGACCGCCACTGCGGAGGCGTGTTGGCGAAGGTCACGCCCGTCACGACCGCGAGCGTCAGCAGCGACCATCCCAGTCGGCGGCGCGTGGTCCCGGCCGGGAAGGAGTGCGACGCCATGACGGCGAGGAGGACGGCGACGGCCAGGCAGAGATAGGGCATGAAGCGAACCGGCCACCGCAGCGGACCCACCTGGCTCGGGCCGATGACGACGACCGTCATCAGTGCCAGCAGAACGAACAGAGGGATGCAGCGACGCACCACGTCACGCGATATCGGGAGCAGCATCGGAAGCAGCGGGAGCACCCATGCGACGTAGACGAGGGGGGCTGCGGTCTCCTGGCCCCACCAGGACCCGACGGACGCCGTCGCGGTGGGCGAGGAGGCGGACATGAGGTCGCTCAGGTCGGCGTTGAGGAACCGCGTGTTGATGATGCTGAGCCCCGCGCGCTCCGTCACGGGTGCGGTGAGCACCCCCGGCAAGTAGACGGCGACGGTCAGCAGGGCACCCCACGTGGAGGCCAGCAGCGTGCGGATGACGCGGTCGCGATCACGCGCGACCATCGCTCGCACGAGGCTCTCGACGAGGATGATGACGAGGATCAGCACCCCGAAGACGTATCCGAAGGTGATCAGGACGTAGCTCGCGACGAGATACGGGACGGGCGACCTCAGGGATTCGACGGATCGCCGGAGTCCCCACCACACCCACGGCACAAGCGCCGCGTTGAACAGGCCGGTCGCCCAGGATGCGGCATCCATGTACACCGTGAACCCGCCGAGGGGCACCAGCACCGCGGCGACCGCGGACCAGGGGCCGCTCGCCGAGAAGGAGCGCGCCAGCAGGTACACGCCGCCGGCCATCAGCATCAGGAAGAGGATCTTGACCGTCGTGGTGTGGACGACCGGGTTCTCCGCCCACCGGGCGGCGATCGCGATTGCCCAGGTGACGGGGTTGAGCAGACCCCACTGGCCCTCGGCGAAGTAGTTGCCCGCCTGCCAGGCATGCGGGTCGAGGACCGGCAGGCGCCCGCTGAGCAGCCGGTCTCCGAGCTGCCACCACTGCCCGAAAGCGCCGACCTCGCTGTCGTCGGCGAAGTAGAACCGTGGCGTGGCGAACAGTCGCGCAGCCGCGAACAGCCCCGTGACGAGGACGGCGGACACGGCCCAGAGCGCGGTCGAAAGCCTGGCGGCATCGGCTCGGGGTTGAGATGTCACGTCGTGCCAATCGGCAGGCGGGGGGCGAGGGCGTGGACCATGCTAGCAAGCACGTCCCGTGCGTCCGGGCGGCGCGTCGCGGGCATGCGAGATGCTGTGACACGATTGGACGGTGAAGGGGATCATTCTCGCCGGTGGATCCGGCACGCGCTTGCATCCGATCACTCTCGGCGTCTCGAAGCAGCTCGTGCCGGTGTACGACAAGCCGATGGTGTACTACCCGCTGTCGACTCTCATGCTGGCGGGGATCCGGGACATCCTCGTGATCACGACGCCCCACGACTCCGAGCACTTCCGGCGCCTCCTGGGCGACGGGTCGCAGTTCGGCATCTCGATCTCGTTCGCGCAGCAGCCGTCGCCCGACGGCCTCGCGCAGGCGTTCACGATCGGTTCGGACTTCATCGCGGACGACAACGTCGCGCTCGTGCTCGGCGACAACCTGCTCTACGGCCCGGGCCTCGGCACCCGCCTCGCCCGATTCACCGACATCGACGGGGGCGCCGTCTTCGCGTACTGGGTCTCCGACCCCACGGCATACGGTGTCGTCGAGTTCGACGACACCGGCAAGGCGATCTCGCTCGAGGAGAAGCCCGCCCACCCGCGAAGCAGCTACGCGGTGCCCGGGCTCTACTTCTACGACAACGACGTCGTCGACATCGCCCGCGCCCTGGCCCCCAGTCCCCGCGGCGAATACGAGATCACCGACGTCAACCGCGCCTACCTCGAGCGCGGCAAGCTCGCCGTCGAAGTGCTCCCGCGTGGCACCGCGTGGCTCGACACGGGGACCTTCGACCAGATGACGGATGCCGCGGACTACGTCCGGACGATGGAGCGGCGCACGGGCATGAAGATCGGCGCGCCGGAGGAGGTCGCGTGGCGACAGGGCTTCCTCACCGACGACGAGCTGCGCGTCCGCGCCGAGAAGTTGGTGAAGTCCGGCTACGGCGCCTACCTCCTCACTCTCCTGGAAAGAGGCCGCTGATGGCTCGCCTGCTCGTCACCGGCGGTGCCGGATTCATCGGCTCGAACTTCGTGCACCACGCCCTCGCCCACACCGACCACCACATCACGGTGCTCGACAAGCTCACGTACGCCGGCAACGCGGCCTCGCTCGAGGGACTGGACCCGAGCCGTTTCCGATTCGTACACGGCGACATCGTCGATGCGGCGCTCGTCGACGAGCTCTTCGCCGACGTCGACGCGGTCGTGCACTACGCGGCGGAGTCGCACAACGACAACTCGCTCCACGACCCGCGGCCGTTTCTCGACACGAACATCGTCGGAACGTACACGCTGCTCGAGGCTGCCCGCAGGCACGGGACACGGCTGCATCACATCTCGACGGACGAGGTCTACGGCGATCTGGAGCTCGACGACCCGGCCCGCTTCACCGAGACGACGCCCTACAATCCGTCGAGCCCCTACTCGTCGACGAAGGCGGGCTCCGATCTGCTCGTGCGCGCGTGGGTCCGCTCCTTCGGGGTCGCCGCGACGATCTCGAACTGCTCCAACAACTACGGACCGTACCAGCACGTCGAGAAGTTCATTCCGCGACAGGTCACCAACGTGCTGCGCGGCATCCGCCCCAAGCTCTACGGAGCAGGCGAGAACGTGCGCGACTGGATCCACGCGGAGGACCACTCGGCGGCGGTGCTGACGATCCTCGACAAGGGCGAGATCGGCGAGACGTATCTGATCGGCGCCGACGGGGAGAAGAACAACAAGGAAGTCGTGGAGCTGATCCTCGAGCTGATGGGTGAGCCCGCCGACGCGTACGATCACGTCACCGATCGGGCGGGCCACGACCTCCGGTACGCGATCGACTCCACCAAGCTGCGCAGCGAGCTCGGCTGGACTCCGGCATACCAGGACTTCGAGGCCGGGCTGGCGGCGACCATTGAGTGGTATCGCGACAACGAGTCCTGGTGGGCACCGGCGAAGGATGCGACCGAGGCGTTCTACGCGTCGAAGGGCCAGTGATGGCGGAGTTCGGCAAACCGCTCCGGGCGACCGCCACCGCGATCCCCGGCCTGACGCTGTGGGATCTGCCGGTGCACGGCGACAGCCGCGGCTGGTTCAAGGAGAGCTGGCAGCGGGAGAAGATGACCGCGGCCGGTCTGCCCGACTTCGGCCCTGTGCAGAACAACATCTCGTTCAACGACGCCGTCGGCACGACCCGCGGCATCCACGCCGAGCCGTGGGACAAGTGGGTCTCGGTGGCCACGGGCCGCGTCTTCGGGGCATGGGTGGATCTTCGTGAAGGACCCACGTTCGGCGCGGTCGTCACCGCCGAGATCGATCCGTCGACCGCGGTCTTCGTGCCCCGCGGAGTCGGCAACGCGTACCAGACCCTCGAACCCGACACGGCATACGCGTACCTCGTCAACGACCACTGGTCGCCCGATGCCGAGTACACCTTCCTGAATCAGGCGGACCCCACGGTTGCGATCGCGTGGCCGATCGGGCTTGACCGCGCCGAGGTCTCGGCCAAGGATCGGGCGCATCCGAAGCTCTCCGAAGTCGTTCCGGTGTCCCCGCGGCGGGTGCTGGTGACGGGTGCCGACGGGCAGCTGGGCCGAGCCCTGCGCGCCGAGCTCGGCGAACCCGGGCACATCGAGTACGCGACGCGGGCAGACCTGGACCTCACGTCGTCCGACCTGCACACGGCACGGCGATGGCGCGACTACGACACGATCGTCAACGCCGCCGCCTACACGGCCGTGGACGCGGCCGAGACCGAGGAAGGACGACGGCAGGCCTGGGCCATCAACGTCACCGCCGTCTCGAACCTCGCCCGCATCGCCCGCGCACACCGGATCACCCTCGTGCACGTCTCGACCGACTACGTCTTCGACGGTGCATCGCCGCTCCCCTATCGCGAGGACGCTGCCCTGAGCCCGCTCGGTGTCTACGGACAGACGAAGGCGGCAGCCGACGCGATCGTGTCGAGCACGGACCGCCATTACATCCTGCGCACCTCGTGGGTCATCGGCGACGGCCGCAACTTCGTCCAGACCATGCGCGCCCTCGCCGAACGAGGTGTGGACCCGAAGGTCGTCGATGACCAGATCGGACGCCTCACCTTCACGACCGATCTCGTCCGAGGCATCCGTCATCTCCTCGAGACGGGCGCCCCCTACGGCCTGTACAACCTCACGGGCGCCGGCGAACCCGCGTCCTGGTGCGAGGTCGCCCGACGGATCTTCGCCCTCACCGGGCACGATCCGACTCGCGTCGGAGCGGTGTCCACCGCTGAGTACTTCTCCCAGGCAGCAGGACCGGTGGCACCCCGGCCGCTGAACAGCGTGCTCGATCTGACGAAGATCGCAGCCACGGGCCTCGAGCTCGGTGATTGGGAGACGGGGCTTCGGGACTCGCTCGCCGCACAGGCGGCGGCCACGGGCGACGCTCAGCCCGCGTCGTAGTCGGCGTTGTAGCGATCGAGCACGTCGGCGATCTCTCCGTCCAGCACCAGCCGGCCCCCGTCGAGATAGAGTCCGCGCGTGCAGAAGCGACGCAGGTCGCGCTCGCTGTGGCTGACGAAGAAGAGCGTCCTCCCCTCCGACAGCAGCTCGTCGATGCGCTTGTAGCATTTCTCGCGGAAGGCCTTGTCGCCTACGGCGAGCACCTCGTCGACGAGAAGGATCGGCTCCTCGAGCTGCGACACGACGGAGAACGCCAGACGCACCTTCATGCCGTTGGAGAGGTGCTTGTACGGCGTGTCGATGGACTCGTGGAGCTCGGCGAAGTCGATGATCCCGTCGAACCGTCGTGCGACCTCGGCCTTCGGCATCCCGTGCAGGCCCGCCGTCAGGCGGACATTCTCGCGCACGGTCAGGTCGCCCACGAATCCGCCGGTGATCTCGATGAGAGGTGCGACGCCGCCGTTCACCCGGACGGTGCCCTCATCCTGGATGAGGACGCCCGCGACCAGCTTGAGCAGCGTGCTCTTACCCTGGCCGTTGCGACCCACGACGCCGATCGACTCCCCCGGACGCACATCGAACGACACGTCGCGCAGCGCCCAGAACTCGCCGGGCTTGCTGCGGCGCGACGAGTCGGCGAAGAGGTCCTTGAGGCTGCGGCGCCCCCGACGGTTGCGGCGGAAGCGCACGCCGAGATCGCGCACCTCGATGGCGTGGCCGGATGCCTCCATCACAGCTCCTTCAGCAGCGGTCGCTCGAGCCTGCGGAACGTGAGCATCCCGAGGGCGAGGAAGCCGAAGCTCATCACGGCGCCGACGCCGATCACCCACGGATCCCACTCCTCCGGGAAGAATCCGACCCGGTAGAGCGCGAAGATCCCCGAAAGCGGATTGAAGGCGGCCAGCGTCTCGAAGAACCCGGGAAGGTCGGACACCCCGTAGATGACCGGGGACGCGTAGAACAGGGCACGCAGGATCAGCTTGGTCGTGCGCTCGAGATCGGTCCAGATGACGCAGAGCGGCGCGACCAGCAGCCCGAGCCCCACCAGCAGCACAGCCTGGAGGATCACCGCGAGAGGGAAGAAAAGAAGCCCCCAGCCGATCTCCACGGGCGTCGTGGTGAACTGCGCGACGATGACGAACAGCGCGAGGACGGGGAGCGAGCACAGGAACTCCACCCCCTTGGACAGCACGATGCGGTTGACCCAGATCGACCGCGGGATCGCCGTCGAGCGCACGAGCCGGGCGTCCTTGTTGAATGCCCGGGTGAAGTCCGACACCGCGGCGTTGAACCACACCCACGGGAGCAGGGCCGTGATCAGGAAGACGATGTACGGCTCGTGCCCGACGGTCCGCTGGAAGATCTGCGTGAAGACGAACCAATAGATCGCGCTCATCACGAGCGGATCGAGCACCGACCACAGGTAGCCGAGCGCACTGGTGGCGTACCGCACCCGCAGGTCGCGGGCGGACAGCAGCCACAGCGAGTGCAGGTACCGCCTCGGCGATCCGGGCGCGCCGACTGTCGCGGTGGTCACGATGCGAGTCTAGGGGCCGGACTTCAGGCGAGCTGGTTGTTCCACATCGACAGCGCCGAGCCGATGGCCATGTGCATGTCGAGGTATTGATACGTGCCGAGGCGTCCGCCGAAGAAGACGTCCTTCTCGCCCTTCGCCAGATCGCGGTAGGCGACGAGGCCCGCGCGGTCCTCGGGCGTGTTGACCGGATAGTACGGCTCGTCCTCGCGAGCGGCGAAGCGCGAGAACTCCCGCATGATGACGGTCTTGTCTGCGGGGTAGCGATCGGCGCGCTCCGGGTGGAAGTGCTTGAACTCGTGGATCCGCGTGAACGGGACGTCCGCGTCCGCATAGTTCATGACCGACGTGCCCTGGAAGTCGCCGACATCGAGCACCTCCTGCTCGAAGTCGAGCGTGCGCCATGACAGCGCACCCTCGGTGTACTCGAAGTAGCGGTCGACCGGGCCGGTGTAGACGATCGGCAGCTGCCCGACGGTCGCGGTCCGGTGGAGCGGCTGCGACTCGTCGAAGAAGTCGGTGTCGAGCTTCACCTCGATGTTCGCATGGTCGGCCATCCGCTCGAGCCACGCGGTGTAGCCGTCGGTGGGAAGACCCTCCCACGTGTCGTTGAAGTACCGGTTGTCGTAGTTGTAGCGGACGGGCAGCCTGCTGATGACCTCGGCGGGCAGATCCTTCGGGTCGGTCTGCCACTGCTTGGCCGTGTAGTCCCGGATGAAGGCCTCGTACAGGGGCCGCCCGATGAGGGCGATGCCCTTCTCCTCGAGGTTCGCGGCATCCTTCGCGTCGAACTCCCCCGCCAGCTCGTGGACGAGGGCCTTCGCCTCTTCGGGGGAGTACGCGGCCTGGAAGAACTGGTTGATCGTGCCGAGGTTGATCGGCAGCGGGAAGACGACGCCCTTGTGGTTCGTGTACACGCGGTGGACGTAGTCGGTGAAGGTCGTGAAGCGGTTGACGTACTCCCACACTCCGGGGTTCGAGGTGTGGAAGAGGTGCGCGCCGTAGCGGTGCACCTCGATGCCCGTCGTCGCCTCGTCTTCGCTGTAGGCGTTGCCGCCGATGTGGGGGCGGCGGTCGATGACGGTGACCTTCCGACCGGATGCTGCGGCGCGCTCGGCGATGGTGAGTCCGAAGAAGCCGGACCCGACGACGAGGAGATCCATGTGAAACGCTTTCGTGAGGCGGATGCCGCAGACACGGCGACGCGGCGGGCAGAAGGCGCCGCCGCACCGGACCAGCTTACCGGGCCGCCCACTCCGACCCTGGGTGAACGCCCCGATGCGCGTGCTCCGTGGGCGAGCGATCCCGCGGCCGTCTAGCTCTACCAAGGGGAACTCTCGAGTACGACACGCCGAAGCCGTTCAATATGTCCCCCAAAGAGGGGACGAGAGTGCACTTCTTTCACATCCGTCCCTCGGCTACCGTGGTCGGAGGCGCTTCACCCGGGCGCTCGGGCGTCCCCAAGCCCTTGCCGTTTGTACGACCCCAGCGTGCAAAGGAGGGCCCTCATGCGCGCCCGCATCCTCTCGATCCTCGTCTCGGCCGTCCTGATCATCGGCGGCAGCGTCGTCGCGGCGACGCCCGCCACAGCGGCGGCCGGCGATGCGGCGACGGTGTTCAACCAGACCAATGCCGAGCGCGCCCGGGCCGGGCTCAAGCCGCTCATCTCCGACCTCGCACTCGATCGCGCGGCCGACGAGTGGGCGCGCGTACTGGCCAAGTCCTGCAGCTTCACGCACAGCTCGTCGAACTGGCGGGCGACGCGCGTCGCCAAGGCGGGGTGGTCCGCGACCGGCGAGAACATCGCTGCCGGGTACGACGGCTACAACGTGGTCTCCGCCTGGATGGCTTCGCCGGGACATCGCGCCAACATCCTCGACTCGCGGTACACGGGCGTCGGGATCGGCTACGCGAAGGGCACGTGCTACTCGTCGTACTGGGTGCAGATCTTCGGCTGGACCAAGACCGCGGCCAACCCGGGGGCCGGCGATGTCGGCGGTGACGTCCGTGCGGACGTCGTCGCGCATCGGAGCGACGGGTCCGTCATGGTGTATCGCGGCAACGGCAGCGGGGGGTGGTCCGGCAGCGCGGCGGCGGGCTCGGGTTGGGCGGCCACGGACAGGCTGGTGACTATGGGGGACTTCACCGGCGACAGCGTCAACGACATCGGCCGGATCCGGGCCGACGGGAGCCTGCAGCTCCTCCGCGGTCAGGGCAACGGCACGTACGGGGCGCCGGTGACGATCGGCCAGGGATGGTCGGGTTATCGGCTGGCCTTCGGTGGAGTGGACTTCGACGGAGACCGCCTCTCGGACGTGCTCGCGGTCACCACGACGGGGGTTCTCATGCTCCATCGCGGCAACGGCTCCGGCGGCTGGAAGGCGGCGGGAGTGAAGGTGGGCTCGGGCTGGGGCGCCATGACCGCTGTCTTCTACGCGGGCGACTTCAACGGCGACACGAGAGGCGACGTCCTGGCCCGTCGCGGTGATGGGACGCTCTGGATGTATCCCACGACCGGATCGAGCTCATGGGGCCGCGCGCAACAGGTCGGCAAGGGGTGGAACTCCCTGACGTCGGTCTTCAGTCCGGGCGACTTCGACGGCACCGGCACCTCTGATGTCCTCGCGCGGCGCAGCGATGGGGTGCTGCTGCTCTATCGCGGCAACGGAAAGGGCGGCTGGGGCACGGTGTCCACGGTCGGTCGGGGATGGAACGCGTTCACCGGCATCGGGTGAGCCGACGGGCCCGGTGCGAGAGACCCGAATTTCTAAGCGGCGGCGCCGACGACGAGACGGGGCGTCCCGGCCCAGGGAGCGGCATCCGTCGCGTTCCGTCCGTCGACCAGCAACCGGATGCCCGGAAGGTCGGCGGGCGTGAGCGAACGGTACTCCGCGTGATCGGTCTGCAGGATCGCCACGTCGACCTCATCGCCCAGCGCGAACGGCTCGAGCCCCAGTGAGCGGAGCTCCTCGTCGGAGTAAAGAGGATCGTGCACGCGCACCTGCGCGCCCCTCGCCTCGAGCGCTGCGACGGTGGGGAACACCCCCGAGAAGGCGGTCTCCTTGACGCCTCCTCGGTACGCGGCCCCGAGGACGACGGCACGCAGGCCCTCGAGCGAGCCCAGGATGCTCGCCCCCTGAGCCACGAGTCGCTCGGGCATCGAAGCGTTGAGCAGTCGCGCCGTCCGGACGATGTCGGCATCGGGGTCGGTCGACAGATACAGACGCGGATACACCGGGATGCAGTGGCCTCCGACCGCGATCCCGGGTCGGTGGATGTGACTGTAGGGCTGGGAGTTGCAGGCCTCGATGACCTGGTAGACGTCGATTCCGTGGTCGGCGGCGAAGAGGGCGAACTGATTCGCCAGGCCGATGTTGACATCGCGGTACGTGGTCTCGGCCAGCTTCGCCATCTCAGCTGCCTCCGCGGATCCGAGATCCCAGACGCCGTTGGGCCGGGGAAGGTCATCCCGCTCATCGAACTGCAGGACGGATTCGTAGAAGTCCCGCGCGCGGCGCGCACCCGCGTCGGACAGCCCGCCGATGAGCTTCGGGTACTTGCGCAGGTCGGAGAACACGCGGCCCGTCAGGACCCGCTCGGGTGAGAAGACGAGATGGAAGTCCGACCCCTCGACGAGGCCGGAGCCCTCCTCGAGCATCGGCTTCCACCGGCCTCGCGTGGTGCCGACCGGGAGAGTCGTCTCGTAGGACACCAGCGTTCCCGGGGTCAGGTGCTCCGCGAGCGAGCGCGTCGCGGCATCCATCCAGGCGAAGTCCGGCTCCCATGTCGTGTCGTTCACGAAGAGCGGGACCACGAGGACGACGGCGTCGGCACCGGGGATCGCCTCGGCGTAATCGGTGGTGGCTCGCATGCGGCCACCCGGCACGAGCTCCGAGAGCTTCTCCTGCAGATGCGCCTCTCCGGGGAACGGCTCGTGACCGGCGTTGACGGCCTCGACGACCTTCGCGTTGACATCGACTCCGATCACCTCGTGTCCGGAGTCGGCGAACTGGACGGCGAGGGGAAGGCCGATCTTTCCGAGGGCCACGACGGCGATGCGCATGGATTCCAGTCTAGGCGACCGACACGACTCCTCCCTCGGACGGGGAGCCTCACTCCCGGTCGGGCAGCACGGCGCGAAGCATCGACAACGCGACCTCGCGCTCACGGTCGAAGCTCAGTGCTCGGGCGGCCGCGTGGGATCGTTCCTTGTACTCGCGCACTCGATCGGAAGTGAGGTTCGCGAGAGCTCGCACGCAGCCCTCCAGCGTGAAGTCGTCTCCGACGACGCCGAGACCGTACTCACGGACGACGCGTTCCATCTCCAGGGTGGGACCGACGGCGATCGCCAACCGAGCCTGCACGAAGTCGAAGAGCTTGTTCGGCAGAGTGAGTCGCGCATTGGTGTGGACAGGCGGGATCCAGAAGACGCCGACATCATAGGCGTTCAGCGTCCGGGGCAGATCGGACGGTGGCACGGGCTCATGGAACGTCACCCGGGGATCGCCGCCGGCACGATTGCGCAACTGCGACAGATACCTGCCGCCGTCCGCCGCCGGCACGAGGTAGAGGTCGAGTGTGAACCGCTCGTCGAGGGCTCGCACGGCGTCGATCATGGTCTCCAGGCTCCGCCCGTGGATGGCGCCGCCGCTGTGGACGAGGCGGATCCGATCGGGCGAGACGGGAGTTGGTGCGAGGTCGGCGAACGGTGCCGCGTTGCGCATCACGAGGGGGCGCACGCCGAAGTTCTCGTCGTACAGCTCGGCTATCTCGCCGCCCACGGTGGTCGCCGCGGCGGTCCGCGGCAGGTACTTCCGGCACAGGTGCACCATGAACGGCGCGACGAGGAGCCTCCACGACAAGACGTGCGTCCGCTCCTCCGGTGCCCATTCGTGGAGATCGGCCCACACGGGGGCGCCGCCGCTGACGGCGAAGGCGAGACCGAGCACGCGGGCGTCGTTGGCGACCACGAGGTCGAAGTGCCGGCCTTCGAGCTTCTCCGCCGCATAGGCGACCCCCGGGGCAGCCAGTTCCGCCCGGTCGAACTGCCGAGTGGCGAGGAGGATCACGCCGCCGACCGTCTGCGGCAGCGAAGGCTTGTCGTCGGGGACACGGATGTGATCCGCGACACCCGGCGGAGCGTCACCGTGACCGACCGTCGTGACCTCGCCGAGCTCGCGGAGAACGTCGATCTGGCGCAGTACGCGGGCGTCGCGTCGGATCGGAGTGAGAGAGATGCAGAGAATGCGTGTCATGTGGGGAGTTCCCGGTAGATCTCGGCGAGTTCTTCGGCACTGCGGGCCAGACTTCGCTCGGCGACGACGAAGCCGCGACCCCGTCGCCCGAGGTCATCGCGCTCCTCCGCGGAGAGCGACAGCGCCTCCAGGAGCCGAGCGGCGAGCGCGGCCGTGTCTGCTTCCGGCACCAGCCAGCCGGTCTCCCCGTCGCGCAGCATCTCGGATGTTCCGCCGCTGTCGTAAGCGATCACCGGCACCTCGCACGCCTGCGCCTCGAGGAGCACGAGGCCCGCTGCCTCTCTGGCGATTCCGTTGACCCGTGTGGGGAGGACCAGGACGTGGGCGGCGGTGAGCTCCTCCCTCACCCTGTCGCTGGTCAGGCTGCCGGTGATGCGGATGTGGGGATGATGCTCAGCGGCACGGTCGAGCGCGGAACGCTCCGGCCCGTCACCCACGAACACGAGCTCGTGCGGCCGTGAGCGGACAGCGGCGATCGACGCCTCGACGAGATCGTGCACACCCTTGACTTCGCTCAGCCGACCGACGAACAGTACACGGGGCGTTTCCGCGCGCTCGGCGCTGCGCGGCCGGAAGAGCTCGGTGTCGACCCCCTGGTAGTGCACGATGAGCTTGGCGACGTCGGCTCCGCCGCGGGCGGCGATGTCGGCGATGTACGAGCTCACCGCGAGAACCGCGCGCGCCTGTGCGTACATCGCCGCGACATCCCGCTTCATGCGCGCCAGCGCAGGGCGTCCGAGCGGTCGGCGAGACGACGGCGGCGACAGCGGCACGAACGCATCGCCCCCGTGCACCGTCACGAGCGACGGCGCGCCGCACGTCCGCGATGCGCGGACTGCCGCTCGGGAGCCGTACGCGAAGTGCTGATGGATGATGTCGGGCCGCCACGCCTGCACCGCGCGTGCCGTCGCGGCCGTCAGGAGCGCGCCGAGCTGCTCGCGGCGCCTCACGGGCCAGCCGTCGGTGAACGGGAGGAGCCGGGAGACGGTGTCGTCGACGTCGATGGCCTCCCGCGCACCCTCATCGGTGATCGATGCGGCGCCGACGAAGAATCGG
The DNA here is from genome assembly GCF_042677065.1 of Microbacterium insulae. Classification (NCBI taxonomy): domain Bacteria; kingdom Bacillati; phylum Actinomycetota; class Actinomycetes; order Micrococcales; family Microbacteriaceae; genus Microbacterium; species Microbacterium insulae. Next base: position 350,435 of record NZ_JBHTII010000001.1, read on the forward strand.
AAGTCGAACGGACCGGCGAGAGCGACGGGATGAGCGACCGCGAAATACGTCGGAGGAATCAGCAGCGATCCCTTCGTCATGGCGACGCGCATCGGACTCCTCGGGCGGTGGGCCGGTGATAACGTGGATGCTCCACGTCCCGGTTGCTCATTCTTCGACGGGTTCGCTTTGCGCCACGACTCCCCGCCTCACCTACTCTATGTCGCCTGGGGTTTCGCCCCCTCTCGCAGTGGCGGCGTCTACCGGCTCCTCGCCACGGCGAATGCGTTCGCGCGGAAGGGCTGGGACGTCACGGTGCTGACGGTGCCTCGAGACGTCTTCGAGCGCAGCACCGGCGTCGACCCGTCGCTCGAGTCGCGTGCGGACACGCGCGTGCGCGTCGAGCGCATTCCGTTCCCACATGAGGAGACGAACCTCGACCTGCGGACATGGGGCGCCTTTCGCGCCCATGCTCCGGAGCTCTGGAACGGCTGGAAGGCCTGGCAGACCGCGCGGGTCTTCCCTGAGCCACGGTACGGTCTGTGGCGGCCGGAGCTCGAGCGCGCAGCGGAGCGCATCCACGCCGAACGTCCGGTGTCGCTCACGATCGGCTCCGGCAATCCCAACGTCGTGCACACTGCCGGCCTCCACCTCCACGAGCGCCACGGGGTGCCGTTCGTCATGGACTACCGCGACACCTGGCAACTCGACATGTACTCCGGACGACGGACGCTCTCGCCGAAGAGCAGGGGAGCCGCGTGGGAGCGCCGAATGGTCGCCGCCGCCGACGAGATCTGGTTCGTGAACGAGCCCATCGCCGCGTGGCACCGCGAACTCTATCCCGAGTGGGCACAGAAGATCTCCGTCGTCTCGAACGGCTTCGACCCGGAGTTCGTCGGAGCGCCGACAGCGCCGCGCACCGACCGCGGTGAGGGGCTCGTACTCGGCAACATAGGAACGATGACATCGCAGACTCCCATCCGCCAGCTCGTCGACGGCTGGATCGCGGCGCGCGAGCGCGGCGCGCTCGCGCAGGACCGCATCGACCTGTTCGGCTATCTCGGACATCAGGGCGACGACGAGGGGCGCGTGCTCGAGCAGATCGCCCGCGTGCAGGACGGGAGCGTGAGCTATCGGGGAGCTGTCTCCAAAGCGACCATCGCCGAGGTGTACGCGCGCCTGGATGCGCTGATCCTCCCGCTCGGGACGAGTCCCTTCATGACGAGCGGCAAGGTGTTCGAGTACATGGCGACCGGCCTGCCCATCGTCTCGGTGCACGATCCGCGCAACGCCGTCAGCGACACCCTCCAGGGCTACCCCGCGTGGGTGCCGGCGGAGTCCCTGGAGGCAGCCGACGTCGCGGACGCACTCGTGCGCGTGGCCGAAATCGCATCCACACAGACGCTCGAAGACCGACAGGTGGCCCGCGCCTGGGCCGAACGCTACGAGCGCGCGCGTATCCTCGACCCGATCGCCGAGCGGTGGCGAGCGGACATCGACGCGAGAGGTGCCGCATGAGCCGCGTGGTCGCAGTGGTCTCCCACCCGGGCGCTGTGGAAGCGCTCGCCGATCTCGCCGCCGAGCATGATCTCACAGTGATCGTTCCGGGCGACGTGGCGCCCGGAACGATGCCGCACACGTACCCCGCCGCCGTGCCCGTCCGTGCTCCCGTCGCCGCCCGCATCGTCTCGGCTGCTCAGCGGAGCGCGATCGGACGGAATCTCGTGCGCATCTCGCCGCTCGATCAGTCGCGCCGGCTCTGGCGCGCGGTCCGCGACGATCCTCGGATCGCGGACCTGATCCGCTCGGCCGACATCGTGGTCGCCGCAGACCGCGACGCCGTCTTCACCGTGTGGAAGATGACCCGGACGCGCAGATTCGACGGACCGTGGGCCGCAGTGTTCGGCGTCGCGGCGGCGCGCTATGCCGCAGCTCGCTCGGCGACCTGATCCGCCACCATCGTCGGCCTCAGCTCAACCCGGCGAGCCGGGCCTGGTGCGCGAATTCGTCGCTCTGAGCGACGACCTCGTCGAACGTCCCCTGGGCGCCGACCCGCCCTCCCTGCATGAACACGATCCGGTCGTAGTCGCGGATCGTGCTCAGGCGGTGGGCGACCGCGATCACGGTCACATCACCGCGGAGTCCGCGAATCGCCTCGGCGACATCGGCCTCCGTCTTGTTGTCCAGGGCGCTCGTCGCCTCATCGAGGACGAGAATCAGCGGATCGCTGTAGAGGGCGCGGGCGATGCCGAGCCGCTGCCGCTGCCCGCCGGAAAGGCTCAGACCGCGTTCGCCGACGCGGGTGTCGAGGCCGTCCGCACGCGCCTCCACGACATCCCAGAGCTGAGCTCGGCGCGCCGCCGCTTCGACCCGACCGCGGTCGTAGGAGTCTTCCCAGGTGAGGGCGATGTTCTGACCGATCGTCCCATCGAAGAGGGTCACCTCCTGCGGGACGTATCCGACGTGCGTCCGCCACGCCTTGAGCACGCCCGTCAACGGGAGTTCATCGATCCTGATCTCCCCCGAGTTCGGAGTCAGCAGGCCCAGCACCAGGTCGACCAGGGTGGACTTACCGGCGCCCGAGGACCCCACGATGCCGACGGTCGATCCCAGCGGGATGTCCAGGGAGACGTCTCGCAGCGCAGGCACGTCGCCGCCGGGAAACGAGAACGACACATGATCGAGTCGCAGCATCCGCGGTGCGCCGGGAAGGGGCTCGCGACCGAGGTCCTCCCGGTCGGCGTGATACCGCTTTGATGCCTCGATGTCCGACATCACGAGGTCGACGTAGGGTCCTGCGGTGGCGGTTCGCGTGAGGACCGCCTGGAAGCCCGTCAGCGACGGAACCAGGCGGAACCCTGCGATGCCGAAGAGGGCGACCGCGGAAATCGTTGCGGCGATGTCGCCGCTGTTGGTGAGGTACGCCGCACCGCCCACCACGACGAATCCGCCGATGATCGCCGCATCGAAGATGAACCGCGGCACGGCTGAGAGGAAGCTCACGTTCGCCCGGGCCTGCGCCGTCCGCCGACGCGTCGCACCGACGACGGCCGTGACCTCATCGGCCTTGTCTCGCAGAGTGATCTCCTTCAGCGAGGCGATCATCCCCGAGATGAGCGCCGCGACGCGCAGCGAGGAGTCGCGGGCCACTCTCGCGGCCTGCCGGGTCTTTCCCGTGAGGACCAGGTACTGCAGCATGGCGATCCCGCCGAGGTAGACCGTCGTGATGACCGCGGTGAGAGGCTGGGCCACGACGATGATCGCCACCACGCCCACCGACGTGACGATCAGCCCCGGGAGAGTCGTCACGGGTAGGAGGAACCCTCCGACGACGTTGGCGATCGCGCTGTCGGTCATGGCGACGATCTGAGCACTGTTGCGCGAGATCCGGTCCGTCCACGAGGAACGGATGTACGCCCCGAACAGCTGCTGCCCCACCGCGAGCTCGTACGTCGCGAAGCGTCGGGTCGCGATCCACTGCAGCCAGACGTTCGCCGCGGACTTCGCGATGACGACCCCTGCCAGGATCAGGATGAGCCACATCACCTGATCCTGCGGAATCGCGCCGATGACCGGCAGTTCGACGTCGGCTCCGGCGACCGTCGCCGCGAGGACGACGGCAAGGGCCATGAGAGCGACGACATCGACCACGGCCAGCACGCTGGACACGACGCTGAACGCCACGAGGAACCTGCTGGCCGAGGCCGGCAGCAGCGGGAGAAGGCGTCGTAGCGTGCGGTAGATGTGAATCATGGGTCAGAGCCGCACCGCGTCACCGGTGCGCGCCGACGCGAGCGAAGCCTCGACGACAGCGAGTGCGCGAAGGCCCTGCTCCATCGTGACGACATCGGTCTTGTCACCGAGGACGGCATCGCGGAAGGCCTCGTGCTCGACGCGCAGCGGCTCGCGCTTCGCGAACGCGAAGCGCGTGACGTCGCCTTCGGACACCCCTCGGAACGACGACACCGATTCCCATTCGAGCGGGATCGTGCCGTTGGCGAAGAAGGTCAGGTCCCCCGTCGAGGTGTCGGCGACGAACGCCCCCTTCTCACCGGTGACGACCGTGACACGCTCCTTCATCGGGCTGAGCCAGTTGACGATGTTGTTGACGATGACCCCCGATCCGGTGCGACCCGTGATCGTGATCATGTCCTCGTGCTCACGTCCGCTCTTGAACGCGGTCTGCGCGAAGACACGTTCGTAGTCGCTCTGCACGACCCACGCCGTGAGATCGACATCGTGCGACGCGAGGTCCTTCGCGACACCGACGTCCGCGATTCGCGACGGGAAAGGTCCTTGGCGGCGGGTCGTGACCTGGTAGACGGCGCCGAGGTCGCCCGCCTCGATGCGGCGGCGGAGCTCCTGGAGCGCGGGATTGAACCGCTCGATGTGCCCCACCGCGCCGATCAGCCCGGCGGCCGCGAAGGCCTCCACCATCCGCTGCCCGGCTTCGACGGAATCGGCGATGGGCTTCTCGACGAGAGTGTGCACGCCCGCCTCAGCGAGCTTCAGCGCCGCCGCCTCGTGGAACCTCGTCGGCACAGCGACCACCGCGATCTCCAGCCCGACATCGATGAGGGCGTCGATGTCGGGGAGGATCTGGAGATCGCCCGCCACGCCGTGCGGATCGCCGCCCGGGTCTGCGATGGCGACGAGCTCGACGCCGTCCAGCTCCCGCAGGACCCGGGCATGGTGGCGTCCCATCATGCCGACGCCGAGCAGGCCGGCCCGCAGAGCGGCCATCAGGCGCCTGCCCCGGCGACGGCGTTCACCGCACCGACGATCCGTTCGAGATCGTCGGTGGAGAGTGACGGGTGCACGGGGAGCGACACCACCTCGCGCGCCGCAGTCTCGGTCGTGGGCAGGTCGAGCTCGACGGCGTAGTGCGCGAGAGAGGGAAGGCGGTGGTTCGGAATGGGGTAGTACACGCCGCTCCCGATGTTGTGCTCTTCCTTCAGCGCTCGTACGAAGCCGTCGCGGTCATCGGCGACGCGGATCGTGTACTGGTGGTACACGTGGACGGCGCCCGGCATCACCGGAGGGACGACCACGCCGCGGAGATTGGCGTCGAGGAACGCCGCGTTCGACTGGCGCGCCGCTGTCCACGCATCGACCTTCGTCAGCTGCACCCGGCCGATGGCCGCATGGATGTCCGTCATCCGCGCGTTGAAGCCGATCACCTCGTTCTCATACTGGCGCTCCATTCCCTGGTTGCGCAGGAGGCGAGCACCGCGGGCGATCTCTTCCGTCGCGGCTGAGATCATGCCGCCCTCGCCGCTGGTCATGTTCTTCGTCGGGTAGAGCGAGAACATCGCGAATGCGCCGAACGTGCCGACCGGCCGTCCGTCGAGCGCCGCTCCGTGCGCCTGGGCGGCGTCCTCGTACAGCGCGATGCCGTGCTCGTCGGCGATCGACTGCAGCTCGCGCATGCGGGCGGGGTGTCCATAGAGGTGCACCGGCATGATGCCCTTGGTGCGGGAGGTGATGGATGCCTCGACAGATGCAGGGTCGAGCGTGAAGGTGTCGGGCTCGATGTCGGCGAACACCGGGGTGGCGCCGGTCAGGGCGACGGAGTTGCCGGTAGCCGCGAACGTGAAGGACGGCACGATCACCTCGTCGCCGGGGCCGACGCCCGCCGCGAGGAGGCCGAGATGCAGACCGGCGGTGCCGGAGTTGACGGCGACCACCGGTCGCCCCTGCACGAAGTGCTCCGAGAACTCCTTCTCGAAGGCCGCCACCTCGGGTCCCTGCGCGACCATTCCGCTGCGGAGGACCCGATCGACGGCCTCTCGCTCCTCGTCGCCGATGATGGGCTTTGCCGGGGGGATGAAGTCGCTCACGCGTGCTCCTCTTTCAGAAGTCCATCGGACTCGGTGTAGCGGGCGCCCGTCACGGGGCAGATCCATGGGCCGTCGGCGGACTCGCGGCTCAGCGGCACACCTGCCCTGCCGACCCAGCCCAGTCGCTTCGCCGGAACGCCGGCGACGAGGGCGAACGGCGGGACGTCCTTCACCACGACAGCGCCGGCGGCCACCGTGGCCCACGCGCCGATCGTCACCGGTGCGACGCAGGTCGCACGCGCCCCGATGGACGCGCCGGTCTCGATCGTGACACCGACGGGTTCCCAGTCGTGCGCACTCTTGAGCGATCCGTCCGCGTTGATCGCCCGCGGGTAGGTGTCGTTCGTGAGGACGACTGCCGGGCCGATGAAGACCCCGTCGGCCAGTCGGGCCGGCTCGTAGACGAGCGCGTAGTTCTGCACCTTGCAGTTGTCGCCCATGACGACACCGGTGCCGACGTACGCCCCGCGGCCGATGATGCAGTTGCGTCCGAGCACGGCACGCTCGCGTACCTGGGCGAGATGCCAGACGGACGAACCGTCGCCGATACGAGCGTCGGGCGACACATCGGCGGACTCGACGATGCGCACAGCGGAAGTATTGGTCACGATGGGGGCTCCTGCACGGGGCGGACGGATGGCCCCTGATCCTGCTCGATTCTACCGGCGGTCCGTGGGAGACCAGCCAGGGCGAGGACGGCGTCCGCAGCGCGAGCACCGACCGCTTCGAGGGACACGTTGTCCGCTGCCCACTGCGCCCGACGCGGGCGCTCGCGTTCGGTCGCGCCGAGTTCGCGGTCCTTGAGAAGCCGCTCCATCGCGTCGGCGACCGCGGAGGGATCGTGCGAGACCGCCAGTCCCAGATCATTTTCGCGGACGATCGCGCCGAACTCGTCGGGCCCCGCGTACAGCACGGGCGTCCCGCACGCGGCGGCGGCATACGCCTTGGTCGGGTGTGCGAACTCGTAGCCGGTTCCCGGCGCGAGCGTGACGAGTGCCGCCACGGCTCCACGGAGCTGGCGAGCCGCCAGTTCGGGGGCGATCACCCCACCGAACTCGACGCGACCCGGTACGAGGTGCTCACTCAGGTCGCGCAGCTCCTGCTCGTACACGCCCTGACCGTAGAAACGGAGCGTGAGATCGGGATGCTGCGGCGCGATGGAAGCGAACGCTTCGACGAGCACCTGCGGCCGATGAACCTCGGACATGGTTCCGGTGTAGACGAAGTACGCGCCGTCTCCGCTCGCCGGCGCGAGCGGCGTGAAGACGGTGGTGTCGACGCCGTGCCCGACGACGGTCACATGGGCCAGGTCCACTCCGAGTGCGGCGAGCCGTTCGTTCACTCCGTCCGACACCGACAGAACGCATGCCGCACGGCGGAGGACGAATCGCTCCATCGAACGCATCAGGCCGACGACCAGCCGCGGTGCGCCGACAGCAGCGACCCCGTCGCTCCAGACGTCGGCCGCGTAATAGGCGAAGGGACGGCGCCGCAGCGCCGCGACGACTGCGGTGACCGCTCCCGTCGTCGGAGGCGCCTCCGCCACGGCGACGGAGAAGCGCCGGGCGATCAGCCGGAGCAGCAGCGGTACGTCGAAGCTCATGTACTGCACGTACCCGCGGATGTTGCCCCCTCGGTCACGCAGGGCGGGAAGTCGTTTCACCTTCACGCCCGCCGCATCGCGGATGGTCGGCGCGTGCGCCGCCGGAGTCGACGTGATGACGGTGACGCCCGCGCGACGCGCCAGCGCACGTGCAAGCGCGCCCAGCCGGAAGGCCGCCGCGTTCACCTCGGGCGGGTATGTGCGTGTCGCGAGCAGGACGACCGGCACGGTGGAGCTGCCGCTCACGCCTCTGCTCCCGCATCGTGCGCGTCATCGTCGGATGTCGCGACCTCCCCCGTGCGATCGGCCGCATCCACCCCCGCCACCGCCTTCTCCAGCTCGGTCAGCCGCAGCTCGTGGAACGCGCTCTGCTCCGCGAGCGTGCGGATCTTCTCCTCGGCGCGGGTGAGCTCGGCGCCGTACTGGAGGCTGACGAGGAATAGGAGACCGATCGCGATGAAGAAGACGAGGTTTGTAGGGACCGCGATCCCCAGCAGCTGCGCCGCCCAGGTGAGCGTCTGCGGGAAGACGGCGACGATGAGCGCGAGGACGCCGCCGATGAGCCACCACACCGCGTGCCGCTCGCGAAGAGTGGCCCGTCGCATCAGCTCGATGATGGCCACGAGGGCGAGAACGGCGGCCGCGATGCCGAAGGCATATGTGACCGGGTTCATGACGCGCCCGCCGCGCTGAGAGGGACACGGGGACGGAGGAGGGCGAGCAGGAACGCCATCCCGGCACGGAAGAGGTACACGGCAGCGCGCAGAGGCTGATGCGAAGGTGCGCCGCCCTGACGCGGTCGCATCGCCACCGGCAGCTGGGTGATCCGCAGACCCGCGCGCGCCCCGATCACCAGGGCCTCCACGGTATCGCCGAGGTACTCGGCCGGATACGTCTCGGCGAACAGGTCCACGGCCCGCGGCCCGTTCGCCTTGAAGCCGCTCGTGACGTCGTCGAGGCGCCGTCCGGCGACTTTGCTCATCGCCCATGCCAGGACCCGCATGGCCCACCGCCGCGGCCCGCGCGCACCGTACTCGCCCACCCCGGCGAACCGCGCCCCGATCACCACGTCGGATTCGGAGAGCCCGCTGATCAGGTCCGGAATGTACGCGGGGTCGTGCTGACCGTCGGCGTCGACCTGGACGACGATCGAGTGACCGTGATCCCGGGCGTAGCGGAAACCGGCCCGCATCGCTCCCCCGACGCCGAGGTTGAAGGGAAGGCGAAGCAGCACGGCGTCAGCCGCACGCGCGACGCGGGCCGTGGCATCCGTCGATCCGTCGTCGACGACGAGGCACACGGCTCGCGGGACGGCCTCGCGGATGCTCCGCACCACGTCTCCGACCGAAGCCTCCTCGTTGAGCGCCGGAACGACGACGAGGAGGCGGTCTTCGGGGGCGGGCATATCACGCAATCCTAGCCGGACGGAGGTCTGCCTCACGGAGTGCAAGCGGTGATCCGCCACAGCGACGCCTCCCCCTGGCGGTCGACGAGCTCGAAGCCGGGCTGCCCGGCGAAGCGGGTCATGCCTTCGAGCTCGTAGCGGCCGGGAGACTGCTCTCCGAGACCGAAGTCCAGGACGAATGCGGGCGAGCCGTACACCTCGAGCGCCTCGCAGACCTCCGGTTCGGAGGCGGCGCGGCGCAGGTCGCTCTGAATGACCTCCCACTCCGGGGTGCGCGGATGCGCCCACGTGCGGGGATAGACATCGCGGCCGCTCAGCATGTATCCGAAGCCCATGCCCGTGGACGGGTTCCCGATCACGCGCTCGTCCGCCCCGACGTGCTCGTCGAGGCGTTCCAGCAGCGCGCGCTCGTCAGGTGACAGGTAGTCCTCCGTGACATACCGCGACTCGGTGTCCGTCGTGCCCTCCGTGACGGCGCGCATCTGGATCACGGGGGCGGCGATGAGCGAGGCGATGCCGAGCGCCGCCACCGCCGCCAGACCCCAGGCCGCTCCGGAGGACGCCGCCTCCGCTCCGCGTTTGCGCGACACCGAGCGGGCGGCCCAGTCCACGATCGACGCGAGCCCGATGGCCGCGAGCGGAATGATCACGACGGCGCACGCCGCCGCGATCCGATACGGATCGGCGTACCACGCGCCGAGGAGGAAGCGGCGCACGAGGGGATTGCCCACCGACGCTGCGGCCGCGTAGAGCCCTGCCAGCACAAGCCAGGAGGTGGCGAGCCACCTCAGGTCGCGCCGGAGGACCGCGACGACGACACCGACGATCATCAGGATGCTCACCCCGGGGAGCACGGGCAATAGCACCATGCCGTTCAACAGGACGTCGAGTGCGGCCTCGACCTTCGAGCGGAAAGGCGGCCAGTGCGAGCCCGAGGTGCTGCGGTTCAGGGTGACCCACATCGACACGAAGACCACCCACACGACGGCCAGCGCCCCCGCGAGGAGGGCACGGGTGCGCCCTCGCGAACCGGCCGCCTTCGGAATCGCCCACCACGTGAACCACGACACCGCGAGGATGCCCCACGTGAGCAGCGATGCCGGCTGCGAGAGCGCGATCGCCCCGACACCGGCCAGCACGAGGATCCCGAGGAGCACGGCTGACCGGACCCGACCGGAAACCGGGGAGTCCTCCCGCATCCACTGCGCCGACCCGACCACGAGCCCGGCCACGGCGGGAACGAGCGCGAGCGACAGCGCGAAGGAGTAGAGCACGCCCCACTGGAACATCAGCATCGGGAAGACGACGAGGGATGCCGAGAGCGCCGCCGCCAACGGGACCACGATGGACGAGCGACCCGTGGATCGCAGCGCCAACCATGTCACGCCGAGCGTCCACACGCCGGCCGCGATGATGAGCGAGACCGCGTTCGCCGCAACGGGGATCTCGACCCCCGTGAAGATCACGACCGCGGATGCGAGAGCGTGCCATGCCGCCGGATAGAAGCCGCGGCTGCCCACCACCGAGCTGATCTGCAGCGAAGAGGCGGAGCCGGTCTCGAGGATGTGACGGACGGCGTTGAGGTGGAACACGGCGTCGTTCGTCATGGAGATCGCGGCCGGGTCGTTCACGTAGATCACGAACCGCACGGCGGTGAGTCCCACGCCGATCACGAGTCCGGCGGCGAGCAGGATGAGAGAACGCCGCGCGGCGGTCACGGAGGGCCGTCGCGGGCCGAGGGCCCACCCGACGAGCCACGCGGCTCCTCCCAGCACGGCGATGCCGATGAGGATCGACGCCGCCGACCACGGCACCCGCGCGATGCCGTACACGAGCGCCAGCCCCGCGATCGCCGCCACGGAGAGCACAGGAGACAGCGCCCACAGAGTGAGCCCGCGCAGCCGCAGGCCCGCACCCGACACGAGTCCGGGCAGGAACACCACGGCCGCCGCGACGAGGATCGCGGGGGCGGCGGCGAGCCAGTCGCCGATCACGACTCCACCAGGCGGACGGCCCCCTCGACGGGGCCGTCGTAGACGACCTCTCCGCGGTTCAGAACCACACCGCGGCTGCACAGCTCGCGAACCATATCGAGGTCGTGGCTGACGATGAGCAGCGTCTTGCGCTGGGCGATGAGCTCCTCGAACTTCAAACGGCACTTCTCGCGGAACGGCGCGTCACCGACCGAGAGGATCTCATCGACGAGCAGCACGTCGAGTTCGACATGGATCGCGACGGAGAAGGCGAGTCGCATGAACATGCCCGACGAGTAGTGCTTGACCTCCTGGTCGATGAACTGCTCGATCTCGCTGAATGCGACGATCTCGTCGTAGCGCGCCTCGATCTCGTGCTTCTTCATGCCGAGGATCGCCGCGTTGAGGAAGACGTTCTCGCGTCCCGACAGCTCCGGATGGAACCCCGCTCCGACCTCGATGAGCCCCGCGACGCGTCCGCGCGTGAGGACTTCGCCCTCGTCGGGCTCCATCACCCCCGAGATCAGCTTCAGAAGGGTGGACTTGCCCGACCCGTTGAGACCGAGCACGGCGACGGACTCGCCCTCGCTGATCGCGAGATCGATGCCCTTCAGCGCCTCGAACTCGCTCGTGAGCTTGCGTCGCCTGATCCAGGACACGACGGTGTCCTTGAGGGAGTAGGCGTGGTTCAGCGTGAAGCGCTTGCGCACGCCGTCGATGATGATGCTGGGCTTGATCGCCGTTTGCTGAGTCATAGGTCCTGAGCGAATCTTCCCTCGAGGCGACGGAACACGAGCTGCCCGATGAGCAGGGTCGCAAGGGCGATCACGAACGTGGCGAGGGTGTTCCACGCCAGGTTCGGCGGAATCGCGAAAGCACCGGGTGTCACGGGCCGCCAGAACGCGTAGTGGAAGAGCTCGACGGCCTGCGTGAGGGGATTGAGCAGGTACAGCTCGAGCACCCATTGCGGCCAGCCGAGGGTGCCGACGAGCGCGTCCTCGACCTGCGTCCACGAATAGAGCACCGGCGATGCCCAGGTCGCCAGCAGCAGGAGCAGCTCCACGATGTTCTCGGCATCGCGATAGCGCACGTTGATCGCCCCGAACAGCAGTCCGAGACCGAGTGCGAAGACCATGACGATGACCATGCCCGCGAAAATCGCGAGCACCGACAGGACCGAGATCTGCACGATCCAGCCGAGGAGGAGGCACACCACCAGGAGCAGGGCGACCTGCGGCAGGAAGTGCACGAACGCCACGACCGTGGCGGACACGGCGAACAGCTGACGCGGGAGGAACACCTTGCGCACCAGCGCCGCGTTCCCGACGATCGACGTGGTCGCGTTCTTGAAAGCCTCCGAGAAGAGGTTGATCACCACGATCCCGCTGAAGAGATACACGGCGTAGTTCTCGATGCCCCGGTCCATTCTCAGGAACAGACCGAGCACGATCCAGAACACCAGGAACTGCGCGGCCGGGCGCACGTACGACCAGGTCCAGCCGAGGACGGAATTGCGGTAACGCGTGGTGACGCCGGTGCGGATCAGCAGGCGCAGCAGGTAGCGCCACCGCACGACATCGATCAGCCCACGGCTCTTGCCGGGGATATCGAACTCGGAACGCGGGACGGCGCTGAAGAGGTCTCGGGTATCGGTCACGGGCCTCACTCATTCGGCGCACGGCGACGGGAGGTCACCGCGGGGACCTGCACATTCTAGATCAGCGAACCTGAGCGCATCCGGCAGGCGCACGGCTCAGGTCCGGCCCCGCTCCGACCTGCGCTGCTGCACCCACCCGCGGAAGGCGTCGATCGCGCCGGGAGCCCAGATGGCGGGGTCGGTCGTCGCTTCCATCGCGCCGTCGGCGACGAGCCGAACCCGCGCGGCGGCCTCGGCGGCATCACGCACCCTCGCACCGAACCTGTCGCCGATCACCGTGTCGGCGAACGGACTGTCGCGAGGGATCACGCGACACCCGAAAGCGCGGGCCTCGAACAGGACAGTGCTCGCCTCGCCGATCACCACCGCCGACTTCTTCAGCGATTCGTACACGTCCGGCGCGACATCCACCGTCACGCCGGGATCTGCCGCCAGCCGCGGATACCGCCGCGCGGTCTCGGCGCGCTCCCCGGGATGCGGGCGGAACGCGATGGACCACTCCGCGCTCAGTTCCGCCCGAAGGCCCATGACGAACGCGTCGGTGACGTCCGGCGCCGTGCGGGACGACACCACCAGGATGCTGCGTCCACGATCGGGGCGGGCAGCCGCAGCTTCGCGTTCCAGATGCGGCTTCCCGATCGCAGTGACGGCTCCGGGATGGCGGATCGACTCCGACCAGTAGCTTCCGAACGTCAGAACTTCGTCGGGGAGGGCGCGCTGGAGCGCCGGTCTGCGGAACGCCGCGCCGTAGTTGTACGCGGCATGGGAGGGGCCGATCCAGCCGTGCTGGGGTTCGGCGACCCAGGCACCGGCATCCTTCATCAACGCCACCCATTCCCCGTGATACGAGTAGGAGCCGTTGTCGAACAGCACGACCCCGGGCCGGACGCGCTCGAGCAGACGCGAGAGCTCGTCGAGTTGATGAGGGCGCTGGAGCTCGCTGCGGCGCACGTTCTTCGCGATGTGTGCGAACGAGCCCGCGGGTTGCCCGAGGAGCCTCGCGAACTCGTCGAGCAGCAGATCCATCGCTCGGACCGTCCCCGCAGCGAGGGAGGTGCCGCGCGCGCGCCAGCGGGCGCGGGCGATCGCCGGCTCCATGCTCAGCGTCGGACGGAACGACGGGCGCCCGATCGCCGACGGCAGCGGGCGCACCTGGACGACCAGGGCATCGCCGGCGGCCGAGGCGAAGTCGTCTACGAGCCAGTTCCGGGCCTCGCGCCCGTGCTCTGACATCGTCGCACCGGAGACGTAGAAGAACACGTCGTGGTGCCGCGCGCGTCGCACGGCGTCCCATCTGCCCGGAAGGTACCCGCGTGCGACACGCCGCGCCTCCTTCCACCGCGTCCACTCGCTCGCGGAGACGACGTCGACGCTCCCCGTGTGCTCGGCGGACAGCATCCAGAAGATCTGCATCCGAACCAGCGCCCAGAAGGGAACCGTGGCGCCGGGCACGATCTCCAGCAGCGCGTCGGGCACGGCGTCTTCCAGTTCGAGGAACCTCCGCATCGTGCGGGACGTCCGAGCCGGAAGGTCGTCCGCCGTCACAGATCGCTCCGCTGGTTCATCAGCCACTCGACGACCGCGAAATCGAACTCGCTGTCGACATCGGTCGACCGCTCGGCGGGCATCTCGTAGAGGATCGTCGACGGGAAGAACACGACCTGCCCATCGAGAAGAGACTCGCGTTTCCAGACATAGATCGAGCCGTTCATGTCGAAGCAGCGCGGAGCATCCTGCCGGCGGAGGACGGCATCATCGGGCGCCTTGCTCACGGCGACGGTGCCGTCGGGCTGCTCCTCGACCAGGTTGAAGTACGGGTTGCGTCGCGCCTCGGCGCCGGTGATGAGCGAGTCCACATCCGCCGACTCGAACATCGCCACCGCACCCCGGATGTCGTCGACGGTGCGCAGCGGGCTCGTCGCGTCGAGGTCCACGCAGACGCCGAAGGTCTTTCCCGTGCGCTCTTCCGTCGCGCGCACCGCGTGCGCGATCGCCGGGACCTTGCCCGCGGTGTCGGTCGCCATCTCCGGGGGACGGACCACGACCCTCGTCGCCCCGAACGATGGCGCGAGCGCGAGGATCGCCTCGGAATCGCTGGACACCACGATCTCGTCGAACAGTCCGGATGCCGCAGCCTGGGCCACGGAATGTCCGAACAGGGGCCTTCCGGCGACGACGCGAAGATTCTTCCCGGGAACCCCCTTCGAGCCGGCTCGCACGGTGACGGTGCAGATCCTCATCGGGCCGCCCTCTCCCAGGCCCGGCGGGCCCGCTCGAGATCCTCGGGACGGCCCACGTCGATCCACTCCTCATGGATCTCGAATGCGCCTACCGCGCGACCTTCGTCGATCAGCCTGCTCAGGAGCGTCGGCATGTCGCAGTACTCATCTCTCTCGAGCGAGGCGATCGCGTGGGGCTCGAGCACGTAAATGCCCGCGCTCACGAGCTCCTGATGATGCGGCTTCTCGGCGAGAGAGGTCACCAGGTCGCCGTCGCGGCGGACGACGCCGAACGGGATCTCGAACCCGTACTCGCGCACGCCGATCGTGGCCGAGGCCGCCGCTGTGCGGTGGAAACCGAGCATGCGACGCATGTCGACGTCGGTGAGCAGATCGGCGTTCATGACCACGAACTCCGACTCCACCTCGCCATTGAGCTGCGCGAGCGCGCCCGCGGTCCCCAGCGGCGCGGTCTCGTGAAGATAGCTGATCTCGAGCCCGAGATGGCGCCCGTCGCCGAGATGCTCCTCGATGAGATGGCCCAGGTGATTGACCGAGACGTGGATGCGGCGGAAGCCCTGCGACCGGAGGCGGCCGAGGATGATGTCGATCATGGGGGTGTCGCCGACCGGCACGAGCGGCTTCGGGATGTCCTTGGTGATGGGGTAGAGGCGCTGGCCTCGTCCGCCGGCCATCAGCACCGCAGGAGTCGAGAGGGGGGTGGCGATGCGCTCGCCTTCCGCGACGACGTCGACGATCCGGGCCTCCTCATCGACGACGGCGACCACGCGGATGCCACGCTGGCGCTTCAGGATGTCGACGTCCTCCTGTGTCGCGGTCGGCGAGACGGTTGCCGGGGAGGGGTTCATCACCGTGGTGATCGCGTCGTCCAGGGTGGCGCCGGCCAGGAGTCCTCGCCGGATGTCGCCGTCGCTCACAGCGCCGACCAGCCGCCCCTCCGCGTCCACCACGAAGACGACCTGCAGTCGGCTGCGGTCGAGGCTGAGCAGCGCCTCCCGCAGCCGGACGTCGGGGCCGATCGTCAGATGCGCTGAATCGATCACTGCGTGTCTCCTCTGTCACCGCGCGGGCGCGCGGGGATGCCCATCACGATCGATCCTGGATCGACGTCGGCGACCACCACGGCACCGGCGGCGACCACGCTGTCGGCTCCGATCGCGATCCCGGGAAGCACCCTCGAGCCCAGCCCGACGAGGGCCCCGAGGCCGACCCGCACTCCCCCGGCGAGGATCGCCCCCGGAGCCACGTGTGCGTGGCGGCCGATCTCCGTGTCGTGCTCGACGATCGCGCCGGTGTTGATCAGCGCGCCCTCAGCCAATCGAGCCCCGGCGTTGACGATCGCTCCCGCCAGCACCTGAACCCCGGGGCCGAGGTCTGCCGCCGGATCGATGAAGGCGCGAGGGTGCAGGACCTGGGCCACCTCCATGCCCCGTGCGATGACCTGTTCGTGCAGCCGGCGCCGGGCGTGCGTGGAGCCGGTCGTTCCGAGGCCGTTGGCGAGCAGCACGTGGGGCGGAAGCGCGTCGAGACAGTCGTCATCACCGAGATGCGTCAGCGGCCCGAGGGCCGGGGACGGCTCGGGCGCCACGTACCCGCGGACGGTCTCACCGCGAAGGACCAGCGCAGCGATCACCGAGCGCGCGTGACCGCCGCCACCGAGGATCACGTACTCAGCCATCGATGAGCTCCCCGCGGGAGTAGGAGCGGGACGCCACGCTGCCCACGACGTCCCAGAAGTCGAACGACGTCCGCCCCGACTCCGGACGGAAGCAGCCCAGATCCTTCTCGCCGATCACACTCCCCTGCGCGATGTCGCGCACTGCCACGAGGCTTCGGCGCACCACCGCGCGGTTGCGCTCCTCCACGGGGTGCGGTCGCTTATCGGACGACCCGAGCATCACGGGCACCCGTCGCAGGTCGGCGACGTACGCGCGCAATGCGTCGGGGTCCAGCGAAGCGGCGTGATCGGGGCCTTCCGCTGCGGTGTCGAGGGTGAAGTGCTTCTCGACCACGGCCGCGCCGAGCCCGACGGCCAGAACCGATGCGAGCGAGCCGAGCGAATGATCCGAGTAGCCGACGCGGTGCCCGAAGGTCGAGGCGATCGTCGTGAGCGCTCGCAGATCGAGGTGGTCGTCGGCGGCGGGATACTCGGTCGTGCAGTGGAGGATCGTGACGTGCTGGGCGAAGTCCACGACGTCGTCGCGTCTCTGCCAGGCGGCGTCGAGGACGTCGGGGGTCAGGCGCGCCCCGACGTCCAGCGCACCGTGCGCCTGCGCGACCCCCGCGGCGAGGAACCGCAGGGCGCGGGCGATCTCGCCGAGGTCGGCCATGCCCGTGGAGAGGATCACCGGCAGACCCGTCCGCCCCGCCGCCACCAGGAGGGGGGCGAACGTCAGGTCGCCGGATGCGATCTTCACGACAGGGATCCCCAGTTCTTCCACGAGGAAGGCCAGGCCGCCGAGATCGAAGGCGGTGGAGAAGAACCGGATGCCGCGCGCATCGCAGTGATCGCGCAGAACGCGGAAGTCGTCGTGGCCGAGCTCGAGCGCGCGGAGGAGGTCGAGCTGCGACCGAGCGTCGTCGTCCGCGCGTCGCTGATAGTCCGCCATCGCGGCGCTTTCGAGGGCGAGCGTGTCAGCTGAGAAGGTCTGGAACTTCACGGCGTCCGCACCCGCGGAAGCCGCGAGATCGACGAGTTCCTTGGCCGTCTGAAGCGAGCCGTTGTGGTTGACGCCCGCCTCGGCGATCACGAATACGGAATCGGTCATCGGCGGGTGTCTCCCTCGAGGTCGTGGAACGTCTTGCGCGGTGGACGCGGGATGTCGTGGTCGCGCAGCGTCTGCGCCGTGCGACGGGCGAAGCCCGGGGCGCCGAACACCTCGGCACCGGCCGTCGCCGGGCCTCCGGCGAGCGCGTCCCGCAGCGCGCGTTGGATCGATCCCCGGTCCACGGGCGGCGACGAGACGCTCGCTGCCAGCGGCCTGCCGCGCTGACGATCGCCGATGACGACCGAGGGCACCCCGAGCACCGGCGCCTCCAGCACCGTGCTGGAGGAGTTCCCGACGACGACCGAGGCGGCGCGCATCGCGCTGAGGTACCCCAGCTGGCCGAAGGACTCGACGAAGTCCGTGCGTTCAGGATGGGCGGCGACGAACTCGGCGAGCCGCGAGCGCACATCCGCGGTGCCGATATCGGAGTTCGAGCCGGTGATCACGACGTGGAGGTCCTCGATCGAGGTCAGCGCTGCGAGCAGCTCGTCCACGATTCGCAGGGGTGATGCCACATCCATCACCGCCGGATGGAAGGTCATCAGTGCCGTGGGTGTGGGCAGCCGCACCCCGAATCGCCGCTCGACTTCCTCCCGAGGAAGGAGATCGAGCTCGGCCAGTGCATCGACGATCGGCGCCCCGTGGAAGAACACCCGATCGGGTTCCTCGCCCAACTGCACCACCCTCCGGCGGTGATCCTCGGTGGAGGTGAAGTGGAGGTAGGACATCTTCGTGATCGAGTGGCGCAGCGCGTCGTCCATGGCGCCCTCGGTCAGCTCACCCCCGTGGATGTGAGCCACCGGAATGGAGAGGATGGTCGCCGCCGTCGCGGCCGCGAACGCTTCGAGCCGGTCGCCGAGCAGGACCAGAACGTCCGGGTCCATCTCGGCGAGGACGCGGGCATAGGAGGGGATGGCGCCACCGACGTCGGCGGCAGCATCCACCGGGCCGTCCTCGCCCGACCAGATCGGAACGGAGGCGTCGATATCGAATCCGTCTCGCTCGATCTCCGACGCGGTGCGGCCGAATCCTTCGCTCAGGTGCGTGCCCGTCACGAGAAGGCGCAGACGGACCGCGGGATCCGCCCGGAGCTCGCGGAGAAGTCCGCGCAGCAGGCCGTAGTCCGCGCGCGTCCCGGTGAGAACGGCGACGGTCCTCACGACGCCGCCAAGGCAGGCGAGCTCGGGATGCACACGATTTCGGCGTGAAGCGCCTGCGCGTTCGACACATCCGCGTGCGGCAGATGCCGGTATGGCGCCTGCTCGTGCAACAGGTTCCACATCGGACGGCACTGGAGACCGGCGTCGTTCGTCGCCTCGAGCACCTCGTCGCGTCTGGCCCGTCCGCCCTCGAGACGCACAGCGCACAGCCAGTAGTTGCTTCGGGTCCCCACCGGCTCAGTGAGGAAAGTCGCCCCCGCGACATCGGCGAAGCGTGACGAGTAACGCGATGCGAGAAGCCGCTTGGCGGCCAGGAATGCGGGGAGCCGCTCCAGCTGCGCGACGCCGAGCGCGGCATTGAGGTTCGGCATGCGGAAGTTGTACGCGACTTCGTCGTGCTCGAACTCCCAGCGGTGCGGAAGCTTCGCCGTGGTGGTGATGTGGCGAGCGCGCCGGGCGAGCTCGTCGTCGGCCGTCAAGATCATCCCGCCGCCGCCCGTGGTCAGGATCTTGTTCCCGTTGAAGCTGAGGATGCCCAGCCGCCCGATCGTCCCGGTGTGCACGTCGCCGAGCAGGCTGCCCAGCGACTCGGCGGCATCCTCGACGACCGGGATATCGTGCTCCGCCGCGAGCGCGACGAGTTCATCGACGCGCAGGGGGTGACCGAGCGTGTGCATGGGGACGATCGCGGAGATCGGTCGTCCGGTCGCGGCGTTGACCGGCCCACGAGGGGACGGAGTGGCGCTCCGGAGGACCGCGGCAACCGCGTCGACCGAGAGCCCGAGGGTCTCGGGGTCGCTGTCGACGAAGAAGGGCTGTGCGCCGGCATGGCTGACCGCGTTCGCCGTCGCGATGAAGGAGAGAGTGGGAACGATGACGTCGTCGCCGGGTCCGACACCGGCGAGTTCGAGCGCCACCTGCAGGGCGGAGGTGCCGTTGGAGACCGCGATCGCATGCGGCGCGCCCGTGAATTGCTCGATCCCGCGCTCGAACTCCGCCACGAAGGCGCCGACACTCGACACGAAGGTGGAGTCGAGGCATTCCTGCACGCGCCGTTTCTCCAGCTCCGAGATGTCGGGCACGTGCAGCCCGACGAACGGCTCATCGCCGACGACATCGCGCAGGGCAGCGAGGACGTCCTCCCCCGGGCTCATACGACGTAGGCGTCTGTGCGGTACCGCGCCAGGTTCGCAGGATCGGTGAACCACTCCGCGGTGGCGCGCAGTCCCTCGCGGAATCCGTCGACGCCGTCGAATCGCGGTCGCCAGCCGAACAACTCCTTCGCCTTGGAGTTGTCGGAGAAGAGCCGCTCGACCTCGGAGCCGGCAGGGCGCAGGCGTCGAGGGTCCTCTGTCGCCGACGCGTCGACCCCCATCACCTCCGCGATCAGCTCGAACGTGGTCCCGATCGACACCTCGAATCCGACGCCCAGGTTCACCACCTCGCCCACTCCCGCGGTGCTCGTAAGCGCGGCTGTGAATCCGGCCACGGTGTCGGGAACGAACGTGAAGTCGCGCGTCGGAGTGAGTGCGCCCAGTTGGATCTCCCGCCTGCCCGCCGCCAGCTGACTGATGATCGTGGGGATCACCGCCCGCGCGGACTGACGCGGACCGAAGGTGTTGAACGGGCGGATGGTGAGGGCGGGGAGGTCGAACGAGCTGTGGAACGCGTAGACCATCTGATCGGCCGCGATCTTCGATGCCGAGTAGGGCGACTGGCCCTGAAGCGGGTGCGACTCGTCCATCGGGACGTAGCGCGCGGTTCCGTACACCTCGCTCGTCGAGGTGTGGATGAATCTGCTGATCCCGGTGGCGCGCGCAGCGTTGAGGAGGTTCAGTGTGCCCTGGACATTGGTCTGCACGTAGAGGTCGGGGGCGGCGTACGAGTAGGGAATGGCGATCAGTGCGGCCAGGTGCAGGACGGCGTCGCGGTCGCGCATCGCCGACATCATCAGTGCGGGATCACGGACGTCGCCGGGGAGGAAGTCGATCTCGGACGCCACCTCCGGATCGATGCCGTCCAGCCAGCCTCTCGAGTCGAACGAGTTGTAGAGCACGAGCGCACGCACGTCGTGCCCGTCACGAACCAGCTGCTCAGCCAGGTGCGACCCGATGAACCCGTCCGCTCCGGTGAGCAATACCTTCATGACGGTCAGTTTACCGTCCGGCCCGCGCGCCTCAGTTGAGCTTGACCGTCGCGGGCGCGCCCTCGGTGTAGCTGATCGTTCCGCCGACGAATGTCTGGGTGCAGAGGTCTGCGGAGCAGGTCTCGGCTCCCGTCGGCCACCCGAGCGCACCCCGCACCCAGCCCGCCTTGCTGTACGCGGCCATGACCGTCGCAGACGAGACGAAGGTGCCGCGCGCGGAAGAGTGGACCCATCCGTTGGCATAGCGCTGAGCCAGCCCGCTCCCCCTAGGATCCGCGACCGACTGGACTTTCGCCTGCGGCTCGCCGAGAGACTCGGTGACGGTGGTCTGCTCCGCCACGGCTGTGGCGATCGCCGTCTGGTCGACACCGATGCGCGAGACCGCCGCCTTGCGATGCAGATACTCCACGATGCCTCCCTCGAAGGGCTGCATGCACGCTGTCCCGGTGCACAGCAGGTCGCCCGTGGGCCACCCCAGTTCGCCGCGCAGCCACCCGGCGGCGCTGTAGGCGTTCATCACCACGGTCGGCGACGCGAACGTCCCGGCATCGGACGAGTGGATCCATCCGCCGGCGAACTGCTGAGCGGTGCCGTCCCCGTTCGGGTCGGTGATCGGATTCTCCGGGGCCACGGGCCAGCCGAGGTAGCCGCGCAGCCACCGTGCGGCGCTGTAGGCGGTCATCGTGTCCGTCGAAGAGGCGAAGGCGCCGAACGACGAAGCGTGCACCCATCCCCCGGCGTACTTGCGAGCCAGCCCATTGCCGTTCGGGTCCGTGACCACCTGCACGGCGGACTGGGCAGTGCCCAGGCCGGCGTCGGCACCTGCTCTGACCGCAGCCAGCTCGTCCGGCCCGACGTCGAGGATCGAGATCGCCGGCTTGCCGGGCGAGTACACGATCAGACCCCCATCGAACGCCTGGGAGCAGATCGTCGCCTCGCAGGTCTCAGCGCCGGTGGGCCAGCCGAGGCCGCCGCGAACCCACCCTGCGCTGCTGTAGGCCGTCATAACGGTGTGGGACGAGACGAAGGTTCCGTATCCGGAGGAGTGGACCCAGCCGCCGTCGAACTTCTTCGCCAGTCCGGAGCCGTTGCGATCGACGACGAGCGCCGCGGCCTCGAGTTCGCCCGTCGAGCCGGCCGAGCGCTGTGCGCCCAGAGCCTGGTCGATGGCAGCCTCGGTCACGCCGGCGTGCGTTGCCGCCGGCTCGCCGGCGAGGGCGGAGATGACGCCGCCCGCGAAGCGCTGGGCGCACGCGCCGTTGGTGCACACGAACGGACTCGACGGCCAGCCCAGCGAGCCGCGCACCCACTGCGCCGCGCTGAAGGCGGTCATGATCACACCGGGCGACACGAACGTCCCGCTCTCGGAGGTGTGGATCCATCCGCCTTGGAAGCCTTGTGCGAGGCCGTTCCCGTTCGGATCGGTCACCGCCTGCTCGGCTGTGGTCGGCCACCCGAGGCTGCCACGGACCCAGCCGGCCGAGCTGTACGCGTCCATCTGGCTGGCCGTCGTCGTGAACGTTCCTCCGCTCCAGGAATGGATCCACCCGCCTTCGTACTTCCGTGCGAGTCCACTGCCCTTGGCATCCGACACCACCTGGACGGCACCGACCGGCGCGCCCAGCGGACCGGCGGCGCCGCCGCGGGCGAGATGCTCCTGCTCGATGGCCGCCGCCGACACGCCCAGCGTGGAGACGCCCTCGCCTTCGCCCCAGACGTAGGAGATGATGCCGCCCGCGAACGCCTGCGTGCAGATATTGCTCGTGCACACCGTGTGGGACGTCGGCCATCCGAGGTCGCCGCGCAACCACCCCGCCGCGCTGTAGGTGACCATGATCGCCGTGCGCGAGGAGAACGTCCCCGCGCTGGAGGAGTGGATCCAGCCGCCCTCGAACTTCTGCGCGACGCCGTTCCCGTTCGGGTCGGTCACGATCGCTGCGGCAGCCAGAGGCCTGCCGAGGCCGCCGGCGGCGCCCCCCATCCGCTTCCACTCGGTCGCGATGGCACCCGAGACGGGATAGCTGGCGGGCGCCGCGACGCTCTGGGTCGAACCGAACCAGTCGGTGAAGAACTGATAGAAGTTGCGGTTTCCGTAGGACGAACACGAGTCGCCCGTGCCGTACCCCGCGCGGATGGCTGCGGCATTCGGGCGGTACGGCGTGTAGTAGTAGAGGTTCGCCGTGGCCTGGTTCTGGACGTAGACCGGCGAGGTCCCGCACGCCGAGTTGGGGTGCCAGAGGATGTTCCACGTCTTTCCCGGGGCGTACCACGTGAAGAACTGGCTCGTCCCGGGAGGATTCGCGTAGCGCTTCATCTGCCACGCACCGCCGAAGACCTGGTTGAAGAACCCGTAGTAGCGCGTGTCGCACGCTGCGGTGTCGGGGCATCCCTGACCCATCGCGGCGCGGTAGTTGTACGACGAAGGAGCAGAGGAGAGGATGAGGCCCTGCTCCTTCTGGAGCATCACGAGAATCACCTGGGGATTGATGCCGCAGGCCTGCGCCACCTTGTAGATGATGCGCGACGCCCTCTCCCGCACGCCGCCCGAGTAGGCGCCGCACATGGCGTCGGCCGTCGTGGTGCGCGACGTGTCGTAGTAGTCCTTGAGGCAGGTGTAGCCGGAGCGGCAGCTCGAGACCTTGGACTGAAGGAACGACTGGATCTGCGACTCGGTCATCGTGGAGCGATTGAAGAACACCGCATCGCTGATGATGTTCCCCGCCTGGAACTTGCTGAGATCGGCTGCCTTCACGATCCCCGTCGTCGCACTCGGACCCGACGCTCCGGCGGCCGCAGCAGCTGCCGGAGCAGCCAGAATTCCGAGTGTCATCGCCACGATCGCGATCGTCGCTGCGGCCGTCCGCTTCATCCGTGCGCGCGCGCCGTCGTCCCTAGCCCCCACCATGTGAACAGTGTGACGGAAGTGGCGGATGATGACAACTTTTTTCCCAATCAGCATGACCGACACGCCGTTTCGGGCGACTTCCCGGCCCACTTCCCCTCAGAGCTCGGCATGCAGCAGCCACACCTTGTCTGCTGCCTCACGCCACGAGAACACCCGCCCGCGGTCTCCGCTGAGCACCGCGAGCCGCTCAGCCGCCGCCGTCGTCGCCAGGGCGGAAGCCAGTGCGGCTCCGATCCCCCCGGCGAGGGCCGCGGCATCCGTGTCGGCGATCAGCTCGCCGCCGTCCACGACGACCTCGCGGTTCACGTCGGTGGATGCCGCGATGACGGGCACGCCGAGAGTGAGCGCATCGACGATCCGCCAGGGGAACGCGACCCGACGACTCGGGGCGAGGAAGGCCAGCGCCGCGCCGAAGACCGCCGCGCGATCAGACGCGGGGAGGGCGCCGCGGACGTGCAGGCGCCGTTCGGCGATCCCCGCCGCCTGGGCGAGGTCGGCGACCGCCGGCTCGAGCCCGTCCTCGACGTCGATCACCACGACGGGAAGGTCGGCGCCCGAGTCCGCGATCGCCTGGAACCCGACCTCGAGCCCGTCGGACGGCGCCGGTCCGCCGGCGAGCAGCACGAAGCCCTCCGGCAGGTCAAGTGCCCTGCGCCTGCCGATCTCGTCGGTCGGCACGGCGAACCCGAGCGGCGAGGCCCCCGCGATCACGCGGATACGGTCGCCCACCCGGGCGATGCCGGCCAGACGCTGTCCGATCGAGTGCGTGGGGACGACCACGGCGTCCGCGTGCTTGACGGCCCGCTTGAGCATCGCCCGGTGCCACGCGACCGTGGCGCGAGAGAGCTCGCCCGGCGCCTCCCACGGGCGCAGATCCCACACCGTCACCACCGTCTGGTCGTGGTTGTGGACGCGGTCGTGCTTGACGAGCGGAGCGAGCAGCGTCGGCGAGTGGATCATGCCGGCGCCGATGCCGGTGCCCACGCCGAGCTGGAGCGCTGCCGCGAGTTCACGACGCGGCAGCGCCGTGCGACGCAGCCCGGCCAATCCCGGCACCTCGGGGTCGCCGTCACCCCCCGCCGGCGCGATCCCCTCGACCTCGCAGCCGGAGGGCGCGCCCGCGATGAGGGCGCGTGTGAGGTCGCGGGATGCCTCGGCCAGGGCCGGATCTGTGGGCGAGGCGAGCTGGTCCAGCACGACTCGGAGCGTGGCGACCACAGGTCACCCCTCCGGAGACGGCGTCGGCGTCGGCGGGTGCAGCGTCGTGCGCACCAGCTCGGCGATGTAGGCGTAGTCCGGGTCGTACTCGTCGATGCCGCCCGCGGGCGTCAGCTCGATGGTCGACACCGGCTGCTCCCTCGCCTTCATCGCGAGCTCGGCCAGGAACGGGATGAGCGACTGCGGCAGATCGGTTTCGACGATGTCGGCCCCGGCGTCGGCGACCTCCTGGAACCGGGTCAGCACCGTTTGAGGGGTGAACTGCGCGAGGATCGCCTGCTGCAGGGCGCGCTGCCGCTCCATGCGGTCGAAGTCGTCGGTCGTGTAGCGGGAGCGGGCGTACCACTGCGCGGTGTCGCCGTCCATGCGCTGCGTGCCGGGCTCGATCCACCCGATGGCCCAGTCCTCAGCGGGCTGCCCCTCGTAGGCCGGGCCCCCGCCCTTCGGCAGTCGCTCGACGACTGTCATCTCGACGCCGCCGAGGGCGTCGATGAGCGACGCGAAGCCGTGCATGTCGATGAAGACGTAGTACGGGATCTCGATCCCGAGGATGCCCTCTGCTGCGTCCTTCGTGGCCTCGATCCCGGGCGCCGACGCGTTCGCCGTCGCGTCCGGATAGAGCAGGTCCCCGTCCTGGCAGACCTCGACCTCGGTGCGCAGCTGGTTGATGCCGCTGCCCCATCCGCACGTCGGGTCGGCGTGACCCTCGTGACCGTCGGGGTAGCGGTCCTGCATCGGCCCTTCCGCGAACGGGAAGTGCGGCATGTCGCGCGGGATGCCGGTGATCGTCGTCGCGCCCGTCTCGGCGTTCACCGAGACCACGGAGATGCTGTCGAAGCGCATGGAGTCCCGGCCCTCACCGCTGTCGGCGCCGAGGAGCAGGATGTTGTAGTAGCCGTCGGACGGCGGGACGGCCGGCCCCGTGACCTGGAAGATCGCGCCGAGCGTCTCGCGGGCGGTCCCGACGGCCGCGGCCGCGTAGGCCGCGGAGCCGCTCGACACGACGGTCAGCAGGGCCGCGAGGGCGACGATCCCGAAGCGCGCGACGGTTCCGGTGCGGACGAGCCGGACGAGCCGCAGGGTGTCGACGGTGAGCACCGCCCACAACACCGCGTAGCCGATGAGTGCTGCCTGGGCGAGGAGCAGGGGGACGGGGCGGAGGAGGGCGAGCCAGTCCGGAAGCCAGGCCCCCGTCGCCACGCTCAGCCCCGCGGTCGGGGCCAGGAGCGCGAAGAGGACGACGACGACCGCGAACACCCACAGCGCAAGGGTCGAGCCGAGCCCGATCCTCGCGAGCCGGTGATTGCCCGCCAGAGCTTGCGCCGAACCGGGGATGAGGAAGTTCATGCCGACGAGCCACCATCCGCGCCTGGTCATCATGGCCGGTGATGAGGAGTCGGGATGACGAAGCGGACGCTCCTCGACGACGCGCGGAGGTCGCGCGGCGGCGGTGCGGGGCGGGCTGGCGACGCTCACAGCGACTCCCTGAGCCGCCGGTTCTTCTCCTCGACCTGGGACTCGAGCTCGCGCGCGTATGCCTCGACGCGATCGGCGAGCTCCGGGTCGGCAGCGCCCAGGATGCGCACGGCGAGCAGGCCGGCGTTCTTCGCCCCGTTGATCGAGACGGTCGCCACGGGAATGCCCGCCGGCATCTGCACGATGCTGAGGAGCGAATCCATCCCGTCGAGCGTCGAGAGCTGCACGGGAACGCCGATCACCGGAAGAGCGGTGACCGACGCGAGCATCCCCGGAAGGTGCGCCGCGCCCCCTGCTCCCGCGATGACGACCCGCAGTCCGCGCTCGCGGGCCTGCCGGCCGTAGCGCATGAGCTTGTCGGGGGTCCTATGGGCCGAGACGACCTCGACCTCGTGGGGCACGCCGAAGTCCGTGAGGATCTGCGAGGCGTCGCTCATGACCCGCCAGTCCGAGTCGGAGCCCATCACGACGCCGACGAGGGGCGCGTCAGAGGAGTGCAGCGGCCGGGTCACCCGACAAGGCTAGGGGCGCACCCTGGAAGAACCCCGCAACGGCGCGGCTCGGCATCCGAATCCCGCTCCTCAGTCGAGGAAGGAGGATGCCGCGGCGCGCGCGCGATAGGCGACGTCGTCGAGGTCCTCCCCCGAGACTGTCACGTGGCCGACCTTGCGCCCGGGGCGGGGGGTCTTGCCGTACGTGTGCACCTTGGCGTCGGGATGCTCGGCCATCGCCGCGGCGAACCGCTCGTCGAGGCCGCCCCGCGCCGGTCCGCCCAGGATGTTGATCATGACCGACCACGGTGCGCGGGGTGCCGGATCACCCAGGGGCAGGTCGAGCACCGCGCGGAGGTGCTGCTCGAACTGGCTCGTCACGGAGCCGTCCTGACTCCAGTGCCCGCTGTTATGGGGGCGCATCGCCAGCTCGTTCACGAGGAGGCGCTCGTCAGTGGTCTCGAAGAGCTCGACGGCCAGCATCCCCGTCACCTCCAAGCCCTCGGCGATCGCGACACCGATGCCGGCAGCGACCTCGCGCAGCCGGTCGCCGGCGTGCGGGGCGGGCGCGAGGACCTCGGCGCACACGCCGTCGCGCTGGACGGTCTCGACGACGGGATACACCGCCACCTCGCCGGACGGGCGGCGGGCCACCTGCTGCGCCAGCTCGCGTGAGAAGTCGACGAGCTCCTCGACGAGGAGGGCGCCGCCCCGAGCGTCTTCGGCGAGCGCCGCGAACCAGTCGTCCGCCTCGGACGCGGCACTCACGACGCGCACGCCCTTGCCGTCGTAGCCGCCCCGCGGCGTCTTGACCACGGCGCGTCCGCCGTGCTCGTCGAGGAACTCCTGGAGCTCGACGGTCGTGGAGACCGCGGCCCAGTCGGGCTGAGGCATCCCGAGCTCTGCCAGCCGCGCGCGCATCACGAGCTTGTCCTGGGCGAACCGCAACGCGCCCGGACCGGGGTGGACGGCGATGCCCGCCTGCACCAGCGCGGCGAGGACGTCCTGCGGAACGTGCTCATGGTCGAACGTCACGACGTCCACGTCCCGCGCGAAGGCGAGGACGGTGTCGGCGTCGCGGTAGTCGCCCACGGCCGATGCCGCGAGGGAGGCCGCCATCGCCTCCTCCTCGGCGAGCACGCGCAGATCTACGCCGAGCTCGACCGCGGGCGCGATCATCATGCGGGCCAGCTGCCCGCCTCCGACGACTCCGACTCGCAGCACCATGGGTCACCTTTCTGCCGCCCTCCATCATTCCGCACGGCGGCGGCGATCGTGGCCGGTGGTCCGGTCAGCGCGCGCCGGGCAGCGGCGGGACCGGCGGCAGCGGAGGCTGGGCGTCGCGGTGGGCGAGGATCTGGTTCACCTCGACCTGGTCGACGAGGGCTTCGTGCACGAGGCCGACGCTCGGGATATCGGAGAGGCGGAGCGGAGCATCCACCCCGTTGGAGAGGGTGAGGGTGCCGGTGCCCCACACGCGCTGAAGCGGGCCACGACGGATCTGCACGGTGTAGCCGCGCACATGGCTCAGCTCCCGGCGGCGCGCGACCAGGATGCCGGAGCGCTCCATCACGCGCCGAGTCGTGATCGTGTAGACGTGCGACCACCACGAGAGGAACGGCAGGAGGACGAGGAGGAACACGACGACCGCAGCGGCCGTGAGCAGCATCCAGTCCTCGAACGGCGCCGGAAGATTCGCGTACAGGTAACCGCTCGCGCCGCTCACCAGGATCAGCACGAGTGCCGACCAGGTGAGGCGCCGGGCATGGCCGCGGAACCGGGCGACGCGCAGCTCGGGGGTGGGAGCCCCGGGAGCCGGCGCCATGGGGCGCCCGCCGTAGCTGAACGGCTGCGTCATGCTCCCCATTGTGCGGGGTCCCCGCGGCGAGCCGTCGGAGCACCGCCGCGCGGCGTCATCCGCGGTTCGCTCAGCGGACGTGGACGACGTCGCCCGCCGAGACCGCGCTCTCGAACTCCGAATCCTGCACGACCACGAGTCGCCCGTCCTCGTCGATCCGCTGCGCCCTGCCGCGAAGGGTCTCGCCATCGGGCAGCGACACCGCCACGTCGCTGCCGATCGTCGAGCACAGGGCCTCCACCTCGCCGAGCACGCCGGACGCGGCCGCACTTCCCCGAGCCGCGATGAGGGCGTCGAGCTGCTCGTCGAGCGCACGGAGGTAGTCGGCGATCAGCCGGTCCTCGTCGGCGACGAGACCGAGCGCCTCGAAAGAAGTGGCCGTCTCGACGGGGAGATCGCTGCGGGGCATTCGCGTGTTCACGCCGGATCCGATCACCACGACGTCGGGATGCCCCGGCACGACCTCCGCGAGGATCCCGCAGATCTTGGCTCCGTCGAGGAGGACGTCGTTCGGCCACTTGAGGCGCGCCTCGTGGGCGGTCCCCTCGAGCTGCGCGGCGACGGCGCGGGTCATCGCCGCCCCGGCGACGAGCGGGACCCATCCGCGAGCCTCGGGAGGAATGCCTCCGACGCGGACGACGACGGAGAGGGCGAGCGCGGTACCCGGCGGTGTCGTCCACGACCTGTCGAGGCGTCCGCGCCCCGCCCGCTGATCGGTCGTCAGCAGCAGCGAAAGGTGCGGCCATTCGTCGGGCGCCGCCTGGAGATGGGCGACGACGTCGGCGTTCGTCGAGTCGGTCGACTCCACGACCTGGACGCGCGGACTCACGGCGGCGGCTCGAGGGTAGCCCTCTTCGGGGATCGGCATGGGCCTCACGCTACCTGGGGCGTCATCGGTTGCGCAGCCCGCTGTAGTACACCCACAGCTTGCGCGATCCGTACTGCACGAGGTACCAGTCACGGATCGAGTCCAGCTGCTCCACGTTGGTTCCGCCAGGCACGACCACCACGACCGGTCCGTTCGCCGAGCTTCGCAGACCGACCGGTTTGGTCGTCGTCATCTGCTCGCGCGGATAGCTCGCCGCGGCCCCGAAGGCGCCGTGGAAATGCTGATACACGGTTCGCGTGATCGCCTGGAACGCCTCCTTCGGCGGGTGGTTGTCGCCGACGATGGAGATCACGAACGTCGACTTCGGTCCGTACACGATGCCCGTGTCGCCCTGCATCAATCCGGACGCGACCCACAGCGCGCCGGGTTTGGTGACCTGCTTCACCCCGACGGGAATCCCTGACGCGATCCGCGAGCGACCGATCTGCATCCCCATCACCTTGAAGAGCGCATCGACGTGGGGCTTGGACAGGATCGATCCGCTGTGGAGCTTCCTCATGAGCAGAGCGAGGTCGTTGGAGGTGGAGCGGTTGCCGGCGTAGAGCACGCTCGTCCCGCGCGGCACCGATCCGTAGTACGTGTTGGTCAGACCGGCGCCGCGGATCATGGCGTTGATGTTGGAGATCCCGATCCAGTGGACGATGTCGGTGTGACAGTAGTTGTCCGAGACGTGGATCATCAGCGAGATGCAGGTGCCGATGGTGAGCCCGGAGGGGAGGCGGGTCGACGTCGACGCGGCGCCCTGCTCGATCCGCTTGTACGCCGCCCACGCGGCGAAGATCTTCATCATGCTCGCCGGCTCGCGGCGGATGCCTCCGCCCACGTTCGTCCCCTGGCCGAGCCCGTTGAGCTCCAGGACGGTCACACTGTAGGTGCCGGAGTATCTCGACATGGTCGACGTGATCGCGTTGTGTAGGTCGGTCTGAAGACGCCTCGTCACCACCGTGCACGTGGTGTTCGTGGCGACAGCCGGTGCGAGCGCGGCGGTGTCGCCGACGGGAAGCAGCCGCACGCCTGCTGCCGCGATCTGCGCCGCCATGTTGTCCTGGACGCACTCGCTGCGCGGATAGTAGAGCGGCTGACCGAGTGCCGCCGCTGCCGCTGCCGCGATGCCGACGTGCGCCGGGCGATCCTTGTTGACCAGCATCGACACCTGCCGTGACGCGCCCGCGTCGGCCGCGACGATCATGGAGAGGGTCGGCGGGTCGATGTGGGCGAGCCGCGACGTGGCGAAACCCGCGGACCGCAGGGCCGGCTCGTACGCCGGAGCCATCGCAGCGGCGAGGCTGCGGACGATGACGACCCGCTGCGTCCCCGCGGAGCGGAGGAGGTCCACCGTCGCCGCGTCGAGGGGCGCGGAGTGGCCGTTGACGATGAGCGTCTTCTTTCCTGTCGCCCGTGCCATCACCGCTGCCAGGGGCGCGTCGTAGTTGGTCTTCCCGCCGGCGATGTAGACCGTGTCGCTCGCGCCGCTCACCTGCGCGAACACGAGCCTCGAGGTCTCGTAGAGCGACGATCCCCCGATGCGCGAGACGGTCGGAGCGACCGTTCGTGCTGCGCTCATCACCGCATCCGACACATAGCCCGGGCCGCCGACGACCACGATCGAACTGGGCGCGAGCCTGCGCAGCTCCGTCAGCACGGTCGCGGGAATGGCGGCGGCCTGGACGTAGAGGAGGGACGCACCGCGCTCGGCGATGAGAGGGGCGGCGGCGGACGCGAAGATCGGGTACGAGCCGTTGACGAGGACGACGGTGTCCGCGCCGGACGGGAAGAGCGCCTGGCTCGCGAGCACCGATGCCGCGAACGTGTCCGCACCGGCGTTGATCCTCTGGACCGAGGGCACGGGGACCTGGGCGAGAGTGACGGCCTCGGGAGCAGCCCGCAGGCTCGGCGCCGCCGGCTCGACGGGCTCGGCCTCGTCGGCAGCCGGGGCGGTCGGGGTCGGGGCGGGGGTCGGTGTCGCCGTGGCGTCCGGCGAGGGAGTCGGGTCCGTCGACGAAGTCGGATCCGGTTCGGCCGACTCGTCGGTCGCAGCCGACGAGTCCTGCGCCGTGTCAGCGCTGGTCGCGGACGCGGGATCATCGTCGACGACGGCGCGCGCGGCCGACACGTCGGTGATCATCGGAATGACCAGTGCCAGGGCCGCGGCGCAGGCGGCCGCCCGCAGCATCCGATTTCTCATCACACGATTCACACCAGTCACAATGCCCCGACGATAGCCGGGACCGGGGCCTGCGGCATGAGAACGGCGTGAGACTTGCGCGAAGTGGACAGAGGCCACTCCGTGAGCAGGTCGCCCTCGACAGCCGATCGCGCCACCCCTTGTGCGAACCCTCCAACCGCTGCGGGAAACCCGCCGATAGGGTGGAAGCCGTGACCGAGCAGCCCGACCTCTCGACGACCGCCGGCAAGATCGCCGACCTCCGCGCACGCTTCCAGGAGGCCGTCCTCGACCCCGAGAGGATCGCCCAGGACAAGCAGCACGCGAAGGGCAAGGGCACCGCCCGTGAGCGCATCGACCAGCTGCTCGACACGGGAAGCTTCGTCGAGCTGGACGAGTACGTGCGCCACCGCACGACCGCGTTCGGCATGGACCGCTCGCGGCCGTACGGCGACTCCGTCGTCACCGGCGTCGGCACCATCCACGGCCGCACGGTCGCGGTCTACTCTCAGGACTTCTCGACCTTCGGCGGATCGCTGGGCGAGGTCGCCGGCGAGAAGATCATCAAGGTCATGGAGCTCGCCCTGCGCTCCGGGATGCCGATCGTCGGAATCCTCGACTCGGGTGGCGCCCGCATTCAGGAGGGGGTTGTCGCGCTCGGCAAGTACGGCGAGATCTTCCGCCTCAACACGCGGGCCTCGGGAGTCATCCCCCAGATCTCGATCATCATGGGTCCCGCCGCCGGCGGCGCGGTGTACAGCCCCGCGCTCACCGACTTCGTCGTGATGGTCGACAAGACGAGCCAGATGTTCGTGACCGGACCCGACGTCATCAAGACCGTCACCGGCGAGGACGTCGGCATGGAGGAGCTGGGCGGCGCGCACACCCACAACACGCGCTCGGGCGTCGCGCACTACCTCGCCGAGGACGAGGAGGACGCGATCGACTACGTCCGCACGATGCTCGGATTCCTCCCCGACAACAACATGGCCGAGCTCCCCGTGTACGAGACCGGGTTCGAGTGGGAGACGACGGATGCCGACCGCGCGCTGAACGCGATCATCCCGGACTCGCCGAACCAGCCGTACGACATCCACCAGGTCATTCGCGGCATCGTCGACGCCGAGGACTTCCTCGAGGTGCAGCCGCTCTTCGCTCCCAACATCGTCATCGGCTTCGGACGGATCGAGGGACGCTCGGTCGGCATCATCGCCAACCAGCCCTCGCAGATGGCCGGCACGCTGAACATCGAGGCAGGCGAGAAGGCCAGCCGGTTCGTGCGGTTCTGCGACGCGTTCTCGCTGCCGATCGTCACCCTCGTGGACGTGCCGGGCTACCTGCCGGGAACCGACCAGGAGTGGACAGGGGTGATCCGCCGCGGCGCGAAGCTGCTGTACGCCTACGCGGAGGCCACGGTGCCGCTGGTCACCGTGATCCTTCGCAAGGCCTACGGCGGGGCGTACATCGTGATGGGGTCCAAGCAGCTCGGGGCCGACGTGAACCTCGCATGGCCCACGGCCGAGATCGCGGTGATGGGCGGCCAGGGCGCGGTCAACATCCTCTATCGCGGCGAGATCAAGAAGGCCGAGGAGGCCGGCGAGGATGTCGCGGCGGTGCGCACGCGCCTCGCGAACGAGTACACCTACAACGTGGCATCCCCGTTCCTCGCCGCCGAGCGCGGCGAGCTGGACGGCATCATCGAGCCCGCGGCCACGCGCGTCTCGATCGCCAAGGCGCTGCGTGCCCTGCGTGGAAAGCGCGCGAGCCTGCCGCCCAAGAAGCACGGGAACATCCCGCTGTGACGATCGCCGGGGATGACGCCGACGGCGTCCGTGTCGAGGTTCAGCGGGGCACGCCGACCGAGGAGGAGCTCGCGGCCCTGATCGCGGTCGTGACCGAGGCGTACGCCGGCGAGGCCGCCGAGGCTGTCGCCGAGGAAGAGGTGCGCAGCGCCTGGTCGCTCACCCAGCGCAACCTGCGCACTCCGCTCCGTCGCGACCTCACCTGGGGCCGCTTCGCGGGCTGAGCCGTCCCGCCGGCCCAGCGCGCGAAGCCGGCTGTCGAGTGCCGCCGCAGGCGGTGTACCGAGACACGCGGGCTGAGCCGTCGCGTCGGCCCAGCGCGCGAAGCCGGCTGTCGAAGAGACTCCGCGTCTCAACATGTCCCCCGAAATACCTACAGACGGATCTCTTGCGCCGCGACGATACTTGAATCGCTGGAACGCTTCTGCGTTCGGCTGACTCGCTCTCCGCTTCACGGCAGATCCGAGTTCGGCCACCGCGGACTGTTTTCGGGTAACGGTCCGCCAGGCGAGGGGCGGGCGGCTTCGCCGCCCCTCGCCTTCCTCGGAGCCCCGTTCCCCGTTTCGGTTCCCCTCCCCCACCGGCACGGGGAACGACCCACGCCCGGCGCGCGATCGGCGGCCTGCGTGCGGGGCATGATGCTCTCCCGCATGTCCACGTCCACGTCGCCGTTCGGCTGCAGTTCCCGACGCGCGCGCCGACGCGCGACGCAGCGGATGCCGCGAACTGCAGCGCGAGGTGGGTCGAGGTCGGGTCACCCCGACCCCGAGCCAGGCACGGGAGGTGGGTCGCGGGCGGATCACCCCGACCCCGAGCCAGGCACGGAGGGCGGGTCAGGCCGCGCCGGGATGCGGGATCTCGCGCCAGAGGTCGACGCCGTCCTCCTCCGACGGCCCGCCCACCGAGGGAGACCGGCCCACGACGGTGACCGCGACACGCTCGTCGGGCGACGTGCGGATGTAGAGGCGGTCGGAACTGGCCGAGCGGAGAGCCTCGGCGAGCTGGGCGCGGATGATCGACAGCGTGTTCTCGTCGAGCCCCTCGAGCCCGCCCTCGTCGAGCACCGTCACGTTCGCACCGCGGCGGCGCGCGCGCTCGAGCTCGGCGCGCACTTCGTCGTCCAGCAGCCGCGGACCGCGCATCTCGTCGCGCAGGCGTCCCTCGGCGAGACGCGCCTCGAGCCGATCCTCCTCGTTCAGGCGCCCACCGGTGGCGACCGTGCGCGTCAGTACGGGGCCGGCGACCGCGAGGGCCTCCTGCACCTGAACGCGACGCTCGCGCTGCCGCATCGCCTGCGACGCCTGCCAGGCGGATGCCGCACGCTGGAGCTGGGCGAGGCGGCCGGTGTCGCGGGCCGCGCGGTCCAGCGAGAGGACGAGCAGCTGCGCGCACGTCACCCACACGATCGAGCCGACGAGGCCCAGTGCCAGGGCGGAGGCCCACCCCATCCAGAACATCGAGGCGACCGCGAGGAGGGCGATCCCCGTCCACGCGGTCCAGGGGCGGCGCCGCACCATGACGATCGTCATGAGTGCACCGATGCCGCCGAGGTACCACGTCGCGAAGGGGGCCGTCCGCCACTCCTCGCCGACGGCGAGGGAGATCGCCGTGGGGACGATGGCGGCGCTCGCCAGCGCGAGCATCTGCGCGGGCACCGGCAGGCGCTGCTGTGTGCGCTTGAGGGATGCCACGGCCATGACGTCGTCGCCCCCGTGCTCGTTGCGCGACGGCTCCCAGAAGATGCAGATCCACGTGGTGGCGAGGTACAGGCCGAGCGCGGCGACGACGGCGAGCGGATACGGCACCGTTTCGGTCCACCACAGTCCGCGCGCGGCGAGATAGGCGGTGAAGGCCACGCCGAGAGCGACGAGGACGTTCTTGACGCTCGTCATGCCGCCCCCTGCCGCCATTCCAGACGCACCGTCGTGCCGTGGCGCCCGGAGTCGATCGTCGCCGTGCCACCGACCGCGGCGACCCGGGCGAAGATCGAGGCGCGGATGCCGAGACGATCGTCGGGCACGTCCTGGAGGTCGAAGCCCTCGCCGTGGTCACGCACCTCGATCGCGATGCGCCCGTCGCCGCCGGTAACGATCACCGCCAGCCCCACCCCGCCCGCGTGCTGGAGGGCGTTGGCGATCGCCTGTGTCGCCGCGAGGGTGAGCGCACGCGCGACGCGTCCCGGGACCGCGGGACTGTCGGGTCCGACGGTGCTCGCGACCTCGATCGGATCCCCGACCTCGCGCGCTCCGAGGGCGATGTCGTCGGCGATCGCGCCGACGTCCCGGGGCTCGTCGGGACCCTCGTGCGCGTCCTGCTCGGTGTTGGCCAGCCGCGTCAGCGCCTCCCGTGCCATGGCCGAGGCCAGCTGCTGCGCGCGGGGGGTGTCGGCGCGCTCGGCCGCGATGAGCGCCGCCAGCACGCTGTCGTGCATGAGCGCCGCGACCGCGACGCGCTCCTGCTCGGCGGCGTCGGCCGCGGCCGCGGTCGCGTAGGAGGCCACCGCGCGAGCACGTGTCTCATCGACGTTCGCCGCGACCGAGCGGAACATCCAGCCGAGCGTGAGGATCACCCCGCCGAGGATGAGGGCGAACGACACGTCCAGCCCGAGCGGGGGAAGGAAGACCCCTGCCTGGTCGGATGCCTGGATGAGCCGCACGAGCCCGAACAGCAGCGGGCACAGGATCGTCCACGCCACCTGCACCGGCAGCGGGAACGCGAGCACCGCCGCGAGCGTGGCGATGTTCACGAGGTACCAGATCCATGGCTGGCCGCCGGGGTCGGGGGTGGATCCGGCGGAGGCGACCGGCCACGCGATGAGCGCGAGCACGTACGCGAAAGCGAAGACACCGGCGCACACGCGCACGCCGCGTCCGACGAAACAGGCCAGGATCATCACGGCGAGCGGCGCGAACACGAAGACCATCAGCGGGAAGTGCCAGCCCTCCTGCTCCTCGCTGGGACCGAGCGCCGTGAGGAACGCCTGCGCTCCCAGCACGAGGGAGCCGAAGCCCGCGACGATCGAGATGATCCGCTCGACCCGGGTACGGGTGAACGAGCCGATGCCGGCGGTCGCCTCCCGCGAGCGGGGGATCTGACCCCATGCGCTGTCGAGGAGCGAGACGGGTGCCTCAGCCGTCACCGGCACCGCCCCCCGGCTCCGCGGCCGACTCGGCGAGGATCCCGTCCTCCATGGCGCGGCGGAGCAGGTCGACCTTCGTCGGCGCGGGGCGCCCGACCTCGACGTACTTCACGCGGACGCGTGTGATATTCTCCTTGGCGGTCGAGTAGGCGACGCCCAGGCGATCGGCGACCACCTTGAGGGGAAGCCCCGCCGCATACAGGCGGAGCACCTCGCGCTCGCGGGCGGAAAGCTGGGCGTCGGCGAATTCGCGATCGCCTTCGACGGCGCTGGCCCACTCCACGTTGTTGAGGGGTTCGCCGCGCGCCACCGTGGTGACCGCGGCGATGACGTCGTCGATGCGCGAAGACTTGCTCACGACTCCGGCGGCGCCGGCGGCGAGAGCCTCGCGCACCGCGGCGGGTCGGTCGGCGACGCTGTGGATGATCACGCTCGAGCCGTCGAGCACGAGGCGCCGCACATTCTCGGTCACCGTCGTGCCGTCGCCGAGGGTCAGGTCGAGCACCACCACGTCGGCGGGCGCCGCCCCGGTCTTGGACCGCCAGGTGAGATAGGCGGTGACCGAGCTGCCCGAGAAGACGACGTCCATGGTCTCGGCGCGTTCGCAGGCCGCCTCGAGTCCGAGCCGGACGGACTCGTGATCGTCGATGAGGGCAACCCGCGTCATGCCGCCAGCCTAGCCCCGGTCAGCGGGAAACGAGGGTCGCCACGGCCTCGACGTGGTGCGAGTTGGGGAACAGGTCGAAGCCGTCGATCCGGGTCGGTTCGTACCCGCGCGCACGGAAGGTCGCGATGTCCCGCGCGAGGGCGACGGGGTCGCACGCGACGTAGACCACTGCGGCCGGGGACAGCGACGTCACCGACTCGACGACCTCACGCCCGGCGCCCGCGCGGGGCGGGTCGAGGAGGACGACGCCTCGCGACAGCCTCTCGCGCTCGGCGGCGGATGCCTCGGCGACGACTTTCGCGAGCCAGCGGTCCACGCGCCCGGTCTCGGCGCGCGCGCCGACCCACTCCGCGAGGTTCTCGCCGGCGTGGTCGGTCGCACGGGCGTCGGACTCGACGCTCGTCACCCGCGTGGCGGAGCCGCTCTGCCCGGCGATGGCGGCCGCGAAGAGCCCGACGCCGCCGTACAGGTCGAGGTGCCACGCGTCGGGGTCGACTCCGCCGACGCTTCCGAGGGCGGCGGTGACGGCGCCCGTGAGAGTGGATGCCGCGAGCCGGTGCACCTGCCAGAAGCCGCCCGCGTCGACGCGGAACTCGCGTCCGCCCACGCGTTCCACGACGATCTCCCGGTCAGCTCGTCCGCCGCGCGGCGGCCGCGCGCGTCCGCGCCCCGCGGGCTCGTCGGGCCGGGGCAGCACACGGACGCGCCCGTCGGCCGGCTGCACCAGATCGATCCGGCCGGGCTTCGCGCCGCGGAGCTCGAGCGCGGCATCCTGCACGGCCGAGGTCGCGAGCGGCAGATCCCGGACGGGGATCACTCGATGACTTCGCGCGGCGTAGGGGCCGATCCGGCCGTCGGCGTCGACGTGCAGGCTCACGCGGGTGCGCCACCGGGTGCCGTCCGCCGTCTCCTCGTCTCGCACCGACGACTCGGCGTCGAGGATCGGCGCGACCCCGCTGATCGTCGCGGCGGGTCCGATGATCCCGCCGAACCGCTCGAGCGCCTCGAGGAGCACCTGCAGCTTCAGCTGCCGCTGGTGTCCGAGCTCGATGTGCCCGAAGTCCGCGCCGCCGGGCCGCTGCTCTGGAGGCGTGTCGATGTCGGCCTGCCACCACACGTGCGCGCGGCGGTGGGGCGAGGCCTCCGTGACCTCGAGCGCATCGGCACGCCAGAACGAGGACTTGCGGGTGTCGGAGAGACGCACGACGACGCGCTCGCCGGGGAGCACGTCGGGCACGAACACGACGCGTCCCTCATGGCGGGCGACGAACACGCCGCCGTGGGCGACACCGCCGATCTCGAGCTCGATGATGCGTCCGTCCGCTGTCGTGTCCGCCACGGGGAAGAGCCTACGGTGGTGGCATGCGCGTGTGCCTCGCCTCGACCTCGCCCGCCCGGCTGATGCTGCTGCAGCAGTTCGGAATCCGTCCCCTCACGGTGGCGCCGAACGTCGACGAGGAAGCCGTGATCGCGGCGGTCGAGGCATCCGAGGGCCGGACGCTCGCGCCGGACGAGCACGTGCTCCTGCTCGCGCGGCGCAAGGCCGCCGACGTCGCCGCCCGACTGGCCGACGACGACCCGTCGTTCGACGGCATCGTGATCGGCGGGGACTCGATGTTCGAGCTCGACGGCGACATCCTCGGGAAGCCGTACACCGCCGACAACGCGTCGGCGCGGTGGCGTTCGATGCGCGGACGCACCGGGGTGCTGCACTCCGGCCACGCGGTCGTGCGCGTGAGTCCGGGAGCGGCTCCGCACGAGGTGCACGCCGTGGCCGAGGCATCCGTGAGCTTCGCCGACGACGTGACGGATGCCGAGATCGACGCGTACGTCGCCTCCGGCGAGCCGCTGCACGTCGCGGGGGCTTTCACCGTCGACAGCCTCGGAGGCGCGTTCATCACCCGCGTCGAGGGTGATCCGTCGACGGTGGTCGGGATGTCGGTGTCGACGCTGCGCCGGCTGGTCCGGGAACTCGGAGTCGAGTGGACCGGGCTGTGGAACAGCACCGACCCGTCGTTGCAGCCTCCGGCGGCAGACGGGTTCTCCGGCAGCCCGGGGTTGTCGTAGAAGTCCCACGTCTTCGCCCGGTTCTTGTATGAACCAGTCAAAACCGGGCGGCGGCGCCCCGTTAGGCTGGCAACCATGCCTCGAATCGCCAAGGTTCTCGTTGCCAACCGCGGCGAGATCGCCGTCCGCGTCATCCGTGCCGCCCGCGACGCCGGGAAGGCGTCCGTGGCCGTCTACGCCGATCAGGATCGCGACGCGATGCA
This sequence comes from Microbacterium insulae, assembly GCF_042677065.1. Taxonomy (NCBI): domain Bacteria; kingdom Bacillati; phylum Actinomycetota; class Actinomycetes; order Micrococcales; family Microbacteriaceae; genus Microbacterium; species Microbacterium insulae. The sequence continues at coordinate 390,085 of NZ_JBHTII010000001.1, forward strand.
CGCCCGTCTCGCCGACGAGGCCTACGCGCTCGACGGGTCGACGAGCGCCGAGACCTACCTGTCGATCGACAAGATCCTCTCCGTCGCACGCCGCTCGGGAGCCGACGCGGTTCACCCCGGCTACGGATTCCTCGCCGAGAACGCCGATTTCGCGCGCGCCGTGATCGGCGCCGGCCTGATCTGGATCGGCCCGTCGCCCGAGGCCATCGAGGCGCTCGGCGACAAGGTCACCGCGCGCGCCGTCGCCGAGAAGGTCGGCGCACCCCTCGCCCCCGGCACCCCCGGACCCGTGGCCGGCGCCGACGAGGTCGTCGCGTTCGCGCACCAGGTGGGGCTGCCCATCGCGATCAAGGCGGCGTACGGCGGGGGCGGTCGCGGACTCAAGGTCGCACGCACGGTCGAGGAGATCCCCGAGCTGTTCGACTCCGCCACGCGCGAGGCGATCACCGCCTTCGGCCGAGGCGAGTGCTTCGTCGAGAAGTACCTCGACAAGCCGCGTCACGTCGAAACCCAGTGCCTCGCGGATGCCGCGGGCAACGTCGTGGTCGTCTCGACGCGCGACTGTTCGCTGCAGCGCCGCCACCAGAAGCTCGTCGAGGAGGCGCCGGCGCCGTTCCTCACCGACGAGCAGAACGCCACCCTGTACGCCGCCTCGAAGGCCATCCTCGCCGAGGTCGGATACGTCGGCGCGGGAACGTGCGAGTTCCTCATCGGCGCCGACGGCACGATCTCGTTCCTCGAGGTGAACACCCGCCTCCAGGTGGAGCATCCGGTCTCCGAGGAGGTCACGGGCGTCGACCTCGTGCGCGAGCAGTTCCGGATCGCCGAAGGCGAGGAGCTCGGCTACGACGACCCCGTCGCCGAAGGGCACTCCATCGAGTTCCGCATCAACGGCGAGGACCCGGGTCGCGGGTTCCTCCCCCAGCCCGGCCCGATCCACGTGTTCAAGACGTTCGGCGGCCCCGGCATCCGGCTCGACTCCGGCGTCACCGCCGGCGACAGTGTCTCGGGCGCATTCGACTCCCTCCTGGCGAAGATCATCGTCACCGGCCGCGACCGCGCCGAGGCGCTCGCGCGCTCGCGTCGCGCGCTCGACGAGTTCGAGGTGGCCGGGATGCCCACGGTGCTCCCGTTCCACCGCAAGGTCGTGCGCGACCCCGCCTTCACAGCCGAAGACGGCGAGTTCGGCGTCTACACGCGGTGGATCGAGACGGAGTTCGTCAATGACATCCCGGCGTGGGACGGTGAGCTCGAGGCCCCCGGTCCGAGCGAGAACCGGCACACGGTGGTCGTCGAGGTCGCCGGCAAGCGCCTCGAGGTGAGCCTCCCCGACCGCGTGGTGGCCGCACCCGGGGTGGCCGGACGCCCGGCCGCCGTGCCGCCCTCGCGTCGCTCGCACGCTCCCACCGTGGTGGCGGGCGCCTCCGGTGACGCCGTCAAGGCCCCGATGCAGGCGACCATCGTCAAGGTGGCCGTCGAGGACGGCCAGCAGGTCGTCAAGGGCGACCTCGTGGTGGTGCTCGAGGCGATGAAGATGGAGCAGCCGATCCAGGCCCACAAGGACGGCGTCATCGGGGCGATCAACGCCGACCCCGGCACGACGGTCTCGGCCGGGCACCAGCTGCTGACGATCTCCTGACCGGGCGCGCCGATCCGCCGAGCGCTAACGCGCTGATTCGCAGAATCGCGCGAGGTTCGCAGCATCCGTCCCGATCCCTGCGAGTCTCACGCGATTCTGCGAATCTCCGACCCGAATGGGCGGCAGAGCGCGGACCGCGGCAGGGAAGAGGGATGCCGGTCAGCCGCCGTAGATCTCGTGGTCCACGACGTGCATCGCGCGCGCGGCGTCGGTGATGCTCCCCGAGAGGGACGGGTAGACGGCGAAGACGCGCGACACCTGATCGACGGTCAGGCGGCGCTCGACGGCGATGGCGATCGGGTAGATGAGCTCGGACGCGCGAGGGCCCACGATCACTCCGCCGATCACGGTGCCGCTCCCCTGCCGAGCGATCAGCTTGACGAAGCCGTCCTTGATGCCCATCATCTTCGCGCGCGGGTTGGCCGCGAGCGGCAGCTTGTGGACGACGCCGTTGATGAGGCCGTCCTCGATGTCCTTCTGCTGCCAGCCGATCGTCGCGATCTCGGGCGCGGTGAAGATGTTCGAGGTGATCCGCCGGCGCTCGAGCGGGATCACCACGTCGCCGAGCGCGTGGAAGATCGCGGTGCGGCCCTGCATCGAGGCGACCGAGGCCAGCGGCACGAACGTCGTGCAGTCCCCCGCCGCGTAGATGTTGGGCACGGAGGTGCGTGCGACGCGGTTGACCTGGATGTGACCCGACTCGGTCATCTGGACGCCGGCCTGTTCGAGCCCGATGCCCGCGGTGTTGGGGATCGAACCGACCGCCATGAGGCAGTGGCTGCCCTCGACGGTGCGGCCGTCGCTCAGGGTCGCCACGACCCGATCCCCGAGGTTCTCGACCTTGTCGGCCCGCGACTTCGACAGGAGCGTCATCCCGCCGCGCTTGAAGACCTTCTCGAGGACGGCTGCGGCATCCGAATCCTCGCCCGGGAGCACCTGGTCGCGGCTGGAGATCAGGGTGACCTCGGCGCCGAGGTTCATGTAGGCGCCGGCGAACTCCGCGCCGGTGACACCCGAGCCGACGACGATGAGGTGCTCCGGAATGGCCTTCATGTCGTAGAGCTGCGTCCACGTCAGAATGCGCTGGCCGTCGGGCTTGGCGCTCGGCAGCTCGCGCGGCGATGATCCGGTCGACACGAGGAGCGTGTCGGCCTCGATGCGATCGAAGTCGGTGCCCCCGGGACCCGTCGAGACCACGACGGCGTTCTCGCCGTCGATGCGGCCGTGACCGGAGATGATGCGGACCCCCGCCTCGGCCAGCGACGCGCGCATGTCATCGGACTGCTGGCGCGCCAGGGAGAGGAGCCGCTTGTTGACGGCGGCCAGGTTGATGGCGATCTCGGGCTTGAGCGGCATCCCGTCCTTGCCCTTGGCGAACAGCTGCACGCCGAGGTCGCTTGCGCCCGCGATGGCACTGGCGGCGTCCGCGGTCGCGATGAGCGTCTTGGACGGGACCACGTCGGTGATCACCGCCGAGCCGCCGATGCCGGCGCGCTCGACCACGGTCACCTCCGCTCCGAGCTGGGCGGCGGCCAGCGCCGCCTCGTAGCCGCCGGGTCCGCCGCCGATGACGGCGACGCTCTGGGTGCGCTCGAAGCTCACGGACATGTGCTCCATTCTCCCCCGCGAATCGCTCGCTCATCACCACGGCCGGGTCGCGACTGGCCCTGGCACCCCGCCCGTTCCTAGAGTGGGGGCATGTCAGACACCATCGGCAACCCCCTCGACGACCCCGCGACAGACCCCTTCGAGGTCGCGTCCGCGGCGGCGGGCGACATCGCCCGCCTCACGGGCGTCGAGCGGCACGACATCGCCCTCACCCTAGGGAGCGGCTGGGGAAAGGCGGCGGAGCTCATCGGCGAGACCACCGCGACCTTCCCCGCCACCGAGGTCACCGGTTTCTCCCGGCCCGCGCTCGAAGGTCACGTGGGCACGCTGCGCAGCGTGCTGACGCCGCGGGGCAAGCGCGTGCTCGTCATCGGCGCCCGCACGCACTACTACGAGGGCCACGGGGTGCGCCGCGTGGTGCACAGCGTGCGCACGGCCGCTGCCACCGGCGCACGCACGATGGTGCTCACCAACGGCGCGGGCGGCATGAAGACCACGTGGAAGCCCGGCACCCCGGTCCTCATCAGCGACCACATCAATCTCACCGCCGACTCCCCCCTCGAGGGCGCCACCTTCATCGATCTCACCGACCTCTACTCGATGCGCCTGCGCGACCTCGCACGCAGCGTCGATCCCTCGCTCGACGAGGGCGTCTACTGCCAGTTCCGCGGACCGCAGTACGAGACCCCGGCAGAGGTGCGCATGGCGAAGTCCTTCGGCGGGCACATCGTGGGGATGTCGACGGCGCTCGAGGCGATCGCGGCGCGGCAGTCGGGGATGGAGATCCTCGGCTTCTCCCTCATCACGAACATGGCCGCCGGCATCCAGACCACTCCGCTCAGCCACCAGGAGGTCATCGAAGCCGGCCGCGAGGCCGAGCCGGTGATCTCGTCGCTGCTGGCCCGCGTGATCGGCGCGCTGTGAACGGCGGCGAGGTGCCCGCGGCCGCACCGGACGCGCAGGATCCCGCGCCCGGGGCGGTCCCCGCCAGGCCTGCGGACGAGGCATCCCTGCTCGATCGCGCCCGATCGTGGCTCGCGCAGGACCCCGATCCCGAGACGCGGTCCGAGCTCGCCGCGCTGATCGAGGCGGCCGAGGCCGGTGACGAGGAGGCATCCGCCGGCCTCGCGGACCGGTTCTCCGCCCGCCTCGCCTTCGGCACCGCGGGTCTGCGCGGCGAGCTGGGCTCGGGCAGCAACCGCATGAACCGCGTGCTCGTGGCCCAGGCCGCGGCGGGTCTGGCGGCGTACGTGGTCGAGAAGGCGGGGGTGGATGCCGCGCCCCCGACGATCGTCGTCGGCTACGACGGCCGGCGCAATTCGCGCGTCTTCGCCAAAGACTCCGCGGAGATCTTCGCGGGCGCGGGGCTGCGGGCCGTGCTGCTTCCGCGCCTGCTCCCGACGCCGGTGCTGGCGTTCGCGGTGCGGCGGCTCGGAGCGGCGGCGGGTGTCATGGTCACCGCCAGCCACAACCCGCCCGACGACAACGGGTACAAGGTGTACCTCGGCGGTCCCGACGACGGCTCGCAGATCGTCTCGCCCGCCGACGCCGAGATCGCCGCGCACATCGAACGCGTCGCCGCGGCGGGCGACATCTCGACGCTTCCCCGCTCGCTCGGCTACGAGGTCGCCGGCGAGTCCGTCGTCGACGACTACATCGAAGCGACTGCGGCCGTCGCGCCCGCCCCGGCCGGCGCGGCCGGGCTGACGTGGGTGTACACCGCCATGCACGGGGTCGGGTGGGAGACCTTCTCGCGCATCCTCGAGAGGGCGGGATATCCGGCCCCGATCCCGGTCGCGGACCAGCTCGAGCCCGACGGCGCCTTCCCCACCGTGTCGTTCCCGAACCCCGAGGAACCCGGGGCGATGGATCTGGCCTTCGCGCAGGCGCGGGAGTCCGGCGCCGAGCTCGTCATCGCGAACGACCCCGACGCCGACCGGCTCGCGGTCGCCGTGCCCGATCCGGATGCCGACGGCGGCTGGAGACGGCTCACCGGAAACCAGATCGGCCTGCTCCTGGGGTGGCGCGCCGCCCGCCGCGCCGCCGAGGACGGCCACGCGGCGGGAGCGTCCCTCGCGTGCTCCCTCGTCTCGTCGCCGGGACTGCGCACGGTCGCCGAGCACTACGGGCTCGACTTCCACGCCACGCTGACGGGGTTCAAGTGGATCTCACGTGCGCCCGGCATCGTGTTCGGCTTCGAGGAGGCCCTCGGCTACCTCGTGAACCCCGAGACCGTGCGCGACAAGGACGGCATCTCGGCCGCGATCGCGATGCTCGGCATGGTTTCCGAGGCCCGCGGGCGCGGCGCCACGCTGTCGGACCTCCTGGCCGAGTTCGACGACACCTTCGGCGCCTTCGCGAGCGATCAGATCTCGGTGCGGGTCGACGACGTGTCGACGATCGGGCGGATCATGGATGCGCTGCGGGCGGATCATCCTTCCGCCATCGGCGAGGTCGCCGTCGAGCGGGTCGACGACCTGCGGGAGGGTGTCGACGAGCTGCCCCCCGGCGACGTCCTGCGGATCTGGCTGGTCGACGGCTCGCGGGTGATCGTCCGCCCGAGCGGCACGGAGCCCAAGCTCAAGCTCTACCTGGACGTGCGGGGGGATTCCTCGGCGGACGCCGCGGAGCGGATCGCGGCTCTGTCGGCCGGGGCGCGCGAGCTCCTCGACGCGATCGGCTGAGCAGGGTCGGCGGTCGCGCTCCTTCTCGCGCGGCGGCGCGGTGTCCGGGCCCGCTGCTAGAGTCTCGGCTCGGTGGATCGGTCGGCTATCGAGCGGGCGATCGCGCGATCACGCAGGAGCGAGGAACCCACGATGAGCGGCGCACACAGCGACGACGAGCCCGGCGCGCCGGGAGGCGGGGCGTCTTCGGCGGATCCGCCGCACTGGCTGCGCAACACGGTGATGTTCCTGAGCGGGCAGACCGTCAGCCTGTTCGGATCGATGCTCGTGCAGTACGCGGTGTTCTGGTACCTGACGATCGAGTACCGCTCGGGCGTCTACATGATGCTCGCCGCGCTCTTCGGCTTCCTGCCTCAGGCCGTCGTCTCGATCTTCGGCGGTGTGTGGGCCGACCGTCACAACCGCAAGTTCCTCATCATCGGCGCGGACTCCGCGATCGCCCTGTCGACGCTGGCGCTCGCGCTCATCATGCTCACCGGATTCGACGCGGTCTGGCTGCTGTTCCTGGTCCTGGCGATCCGCTCGGCGGGCGCCGGCATCCAGATGCCTGCCGTCTCGGCGCTGATCCCCCAGATCGTGCCGACGCGAAACCTCATCCGGGTCAACGGCATCAACGGCTCGATCCAGTCCGGCATGGCCCTGCTCGCGCCCGCAGCCGCCGGCGCGGTCTACGCGTGGTCCTCGGCGGCCAGCGGCGGCACGGCGGCCTCTCTCATCCCCATCTTCTTCATCGATGTCGTCACCGCGGTGATCGGCATCGGCATCCTCGCCTTCATCCCGGTGCGCGCGGTGCGCCGGGCGGCCGACGTCGACACGGGCTACTTCGCCGACCTCGTCAACGGCGTGCGCTACATCGTGCACCACGCGTTCGTGCGGTGGCTGCTCATCGTCTTCGCGATCATCTTCCTGCTCACCGTCGCGCCGTCCAACCTGACGCCGCTCATGCTCGTGCGCACCTTCCCCGCCGGTGAGACGCAGGACGTCGTGAACCTCGCCGTGCTCGAGATCGCCTTCAGCGTGGGCATGACCCTGGGCGGGATCGTCGTGGCGTCGTTCTTCGCCAAGCGCAGCCGGATCGGGATGATCGTGGTGTCCTCGCTCGTCTTCGGCGCGCTGTCGATCGGGCTCGGCCTCTCGGCGAACATCTGGGTGTTCTTCGGGTTCATGTTCCTCGTCGGACTGGCGGTGCCGTTCTTCTCGACGCCGTCGATGACGCTGCTCCAGGAGACCGTCGAGCCCGAGCGGCAGGGCCGCGTCTTCGGCTTCGTCGGCATCGTCATGGCCCTCGCGATGCCGGTCGGCATGGTGGTGTTCGGGCCGCTCGCCGACACGATCCCGATCGAGACGCTGCTCATCGCGGCCGGCGTGCTCACGTTCGTCGTGATCGGCCTCTCGGTCTGGCTGCCGGCCGGGCAGCGTGCGATCGAGGCCGCGCGGCGGGCATCGACCGTCGGCGACCGCGACGCCGCCAGTGCGGCCGAGGTCGTCGAACAGACCATGAAGGGCGATGACTCCCGCCGGTAGCAGACGCAGCCGGGGGCGAGGCGGGCGGAGTGGGCGCGAGCCGGAGGGCGCCCCTAGGCTCGAGCCATGCTCCTCAACCAGCCGGTGACGCTCGAGAACGACCACGTCCGCCTGGAGCCGCTGCAGCCCGACCACGCCGACGATCTCGCGATCGCGGCGACCGGACTGGAGTACGCCTGGTACTCGCTCGTCCCGCAGGCTCAGGACATCGCGGCCGACATCGCCCGGCGCCTCACCTGGCAGGCCGAGGGCCACATGAACGCGTGGGCGATCCGGCGGATCGACACGGGCAGGGTCGTCGGCGAGACGACGTTCTGCAACATCGACCAGCCGAACCGCCACGTCGAGATCGGTCACACGTGGCTCGGACTCGAGGCGCAGCGCACGGCCGTCAACACCGCGGCGAAGCTGCTGCTCCTTACGCACGCGTTCGAGGAGTGCGACGCGATCGCGGTGGAGTTCCGCACCCACTGGCACAACCGTCAGTCGCGCGCCGCGATCGCCCGCCTCGGCGCGAAGCAAGACGGGGTGCTGCGCAACCATCGCCTCGGGCAGGACGGGTCGCTCCGCGACACCGTCGTCTTCTCGATCCTCCCGACCGAGTGGCCCGCCGTCCGCCTCGGGCTCGAGGAGCGGCTCCGCCGCGGCTGACGCCGGCCGCGGCATCCTCCCCGCGTCCCGGATCAGCCCCCTGCCGGCATCAGGAGATCTGCGGCAGTCAGGATGATTCAGGCCTGAGCGTCCTGCGTCGGGCAGATTTCCTGATCCCCGTGGTGGGGGTGCGACACGGGAGGGACGGGCGACCATGCCGGGGCGAAAGCCCAAGCGACGAGACGCGCCCCGAACCACACAGAGGGAGGGGGGATGCCGCGGCTCAGCCGTCGATCACCGCCACGAGCTCGTCGAGGAAGCCGCCGAAGTCGGTCGCGCGCCGGACGATGCGCTGCACGCTGTCCCGCTCGGAGAAGACCTCGACGAACTGCTCGAACACGGTCTGGAACGCCTCGCGGTCGGTCTCGGAGAACGCGACGAGCGCAACGACCTGCACCCGTCCGTCGCCCCACGGGATCGACGGGTCGGCGATGCCGATCGCGATCGCCGTCCGGGTCGCGGTCATGCCGATCGCGTGCGGCACGGCGAGCGCGTCGGTGAAAGCCGTCGACGACAGGCGCTCGCGCTCGATCGCGCGCTCCACGTAGTCTTCGTCGATCACGCCCTGCGCGATGAGGGTGCTCCCGAGCGCGCGGATCACGGGCTCCTCGGCGGAGGGCCCGCCGGCGGCCGCGCCATCCGCCGCACGGGACGCCGGAGCATCGAGGTCGGCCAGCCCGCGGAGGAACGCGCCGGCCTCGAAGTAGCGCTCCAGCTCGGTGCGCAGCCGAGCGAGACGGCGACTGCGCCGGATGCGGCCCGCCGCCGTCTGCACGCGCTCGATGTCGGAGTCGGTCAGGAACGGCTGGATCCGCACGATCCGGTCCGAAGGTGTCGCCGGGTCGATCGTGGTCAGCACGAGGTCGGTGTCGATGGAGTCCCAGTCCGGGTCCACGCGGGTCTCGACCCCGACGACCTCGACCGCCTGTCCGAGGGAGCGGTCCACGCTCGAGCGCAGCAGTTCGTGGAGGTCGTAGTAGCCGGGGCACACGATGGTCGCGGTGAGCAGCTGGTCGGCCCGGCGGCTCCGCTCGAGGCGGCCCCCGACGTGCATCGCGATGTAGGCGATCTCGTCGTCGGGAAGCGGGATGCCGAGCCGCTCCTGGAGGCTGCTCGCGATGAAAACGGCGACCTCGAAGATCATCGGGTACGTCGACTTCAGTGAGCGTGTCAGGGGGTTGCGCGACCACGCCTGCTCCTGCGCCCGCAGCTGCAGGTTCTGCACGTGGAGGGCGAGCCGGAGGATGAAGTCCTCGTGGGCGATGTCGACGAGGAACTCGGCCGACGCGGTGCCGACGACGTCGCGGACGGCCGCCTCGATGCCGGGGTCGAGGCGCGCCCGTGCCTGTTCGGCCGGGGCCTCGTCGCCCGGCGCCACGACGCGTGTGAGGACGAGCGTGGCGAGGTGGTGAAGGTCCCCCGTACCGAGTTCGACGCCGAGGTCGCGCCTCGCCAGTCGGTCGATCACGCCGGCGATCTCCTGCTGCGCGGGCCGCGGATCGGGGGCGGATGCCTCGAGCCCGCGATCCTGCGACACCCGATCGGCCGCGATCGCGATGTGCATCACGACGTCGGCGATGCCGATCTCGTTCACGAAGTAACCCATCGCGCCGAGCTCCGAGACGAGGTCGGCCTTGAAGGGGCCGAAGGCCGCCGCGCCGACGGAGTCCTCACCGAGGGTGCGGCGCAGCGCCGCGAGGTCGAATGACCCGGCGTCCATCTCGTCGTGCGCCAGCCGGCTCAGGAGCCGACGCTGCGCCATCTCGGTGCCGCGGAGCCGCGCGGTCGAGGCGGAGCGCTCCAGGGTCAGCTCGGTGCCGCCGAGGAGCCCGCGGACTCGCGCGAGGTCGGCATCGAGGGTGGCCGGGCTCACGTGCACGCGGTCGGCGAACTCGAACACATCGATGCCCTCGGGCGCGTCGAGGAGGGCGCGCACGAGGCGGTGGAGCCGGTCGCGGGGGGTCCCGGCATCCATCCCGGGCGCGCGCAACGCCGCGGAAGCGTCCGCCCCGGCGCGATAGCCCTGGGGGCCGGACTCGATCGCCACGCCGGGAGCGACGCGCGCGTTCGCCGCCGTCACGTACGAGCGGATGCTGCGGGGCGTGACGCCCAGCGCATCGGCCAGCGTGGCGGCCGTCGCCCATTCTCCGTCGCGCACGAGCAGGCCGAGCAGCCTGTCCTGACGTGCTCTGGTCACGGCGGATCCTTCATGATCGGCGCGGTCCCACGACCGCGGGGGGTGGTGCCAGTCAACCACGCGGGTCGGCCGCACAGACCCTCGGAAGCGCGTTCGACGACCGCGCCGCTTTCCGCCCCCGCGGAAGAAGGACTGGTTGTCGGCTCTCAGCGTTCTCACAAGAATGGCTTCGAGGAGGCGGGTCGATGAGGATCCTGGTGGTGTGCGGAGCGGGTGCGTCGAGCACCTTCGTCGCTCAGCGCGTGCGCCATGCGGCCCATGACCGGGGCCTCGCCTACACCGCCTTCGCCGGAACCGAGCAGTCGCTCCCGATCGACCTCGACGGCGCCGACGTCGTCCTCGTCGGCCCTCATCTCTCTCACGCACTCGAGCGCATCGAGCGGGATGCGGCCGCCCGCGGAACCACGGTGGTGCTGCTCCCGTCCGACATCTTCTCCGACCTCGACGGCACGCGCACGCTCGCACTCGTGCGGGACGCCGTCGGCGCGTCAGCAGGCCCGGCCAGCCAGACCGGGACCGCCACAGCCCCCGCCTCCCCCACCGCCCCCCTCCCCGCCACCGACTGACGACAGAGAGGTCACCACACATGCCACCCGTATCCCGCACCGTCCGGATCGGCTCCTCGCACGGACTGCACGCCCGCCCCGCGAAGCTCTTCGCGCAGGCGGCGAAGGATGCGGGCATCCCGATCACCGTGGCCAAGGCCTCGGGGACTCCCGTGAACGCCGCGAGCATCCTCGGCGTGATCGCGCTCGGCGTCGAGCAGGGCGACTACGTCACCCTCACCGCCGACGGCGACAACGCCGAGTCGGCCCTCGACACGCTCGCCGAGCTGCTGACGACCGACCACGATGCGGAGTGAGCCGATGACCGAGCTTCGTGGAGTGGGAATCGGCCTCGGGGTCGCACAGGGTCCCGTCGCGCGCATGTCCGAGCCGGCGCCTCCGCCGGACGACGCCCCGAGCACCCTGAGCGCCGACGACGAGAAGGCACGCGTGGCGGATGCCGTCGCCGCCGTCGCCCGCGAGCTCGAGGCCCGCGGCGCCCAGGCGGGCGGCGCGGCGCGGGACGTGCTCGAGGCGCAGGCGATGATGGCCGAGGACCCCACCCTCGCCGACGAGGTGAACGCGCGCATCGCGCAGGGGAAGACGGGCGAGTTCGCGGTGTTCGACGCATTCGCGTCGTTCCGCGACCAGCTCACCGCCCTCGGCGGCTATCTCGGCGAGCGCGCCGCGGACCTCGACGACGTCGCCCAGCGCGTGATCGCGCGGCTGCGCGGCGTTCCCGCTCCGGGTGTGCCCGATCCGGGGCATCCGTTCGTCCTCGTGGCGAAGGATCTCGCGCCCGCCGACACCGCGCTCCTCGACCTCGACAAGGTGCTCGCGCTCGTGACGACCGACGGCGGACCGACCTCGCACACGGCGATCCTCGCTCGCGAGAAGTCCATCGTTGCGGTGGTCGGCGCGGTCGCGGCGACCGGGCTGAAGGACGGCGAGACGGTGATCGTGGATGCCGCGGCCGGCGTCGTCACCACCGACCCGACCGCCGCCGAGCTCGAGCGCGCGCAGAACCGCGCCGCCGATCGCGCCGCGGCGGCGAGCGCCCCCATCACCGACGGCGCCCTCGCCGACGGCACCGCGATCCCGCTCCTGGCGAACCTCGGCAACCCCGACGGCGCCGACGACGCGGTCGCCCTCGGCGCCGAGGGGGTCGGGCTGTTCCGCACGGAGTTCCTCTTCCTCAGCTCGAACCAGGCCCCGACCGTCGAGCAGCAGCGCGCGTCGTACACGAAGCTGCTCGCGGCGTTCCCCGGCAAGAAGGTCGTCGTGCGGGTGCTGGATGCCGGCGCCGACAAGCCCCTGGCGTTCCTCAACGACGCGCACGAGGAGAACCCCGCACTGGGGCTTCGCGGCATCCGCGCCCTGCGGGCGAGCGAGGACATCCTGCGCGAGCAGCTCACAGCACTCGCCGAGGCGGATGCCGCCACCGACGCCGATCTGTGGGTCATGGCGCCGATGGTCGCGACCGTCGAGGAGGCCGCCTACTTCACCGATCTCGCGCGCGATTACGGCGTCAAGACGGCGGGAGTCATGGTCGAGGTGCCGTCCTCGGCGCTGCTGGCCGACCGGATCCTCGGTCACGCCGACTTCGCCTCGATCGGCACTAACGACCTCACGCAGTACACGATGGCCGCCGATCGCCTGCTCGGCTCGGTGGCCTCGTTCCAGGATCCGTGGCACCCCGCGGTGCTGCGGCTGATCCGCGAGGTGGGAGAGGCCGGGCGCACGCACGGCAAGCCGGTCGGCATCTGCGGCGAAGCCGCCGCCGACCCGCTCCTCGCGGTCGTGCTCGTGGGCCTCGGCGCCACGAGCCTGTCCATGGCCCCCACGGCGCTCGCCGACGTGAGGGCGACCCTCCTCCAGCACAGCCTCGACGACGCGCGAGAGATCGCCCAGGCTGCCCTCGCCGCGAACGACGCGGCATCCGCCCGAACCGCGGCCCAGGAGGCCGCATCCTCAAACAAGGAGACACAGCAATGACAACGGCGTCTGACACGGTGAAGAAGCCCGGGGGCGCGCGCGTCGCGGTCCAGCGCTTCGGCACCTTCCTCTCGGGCATGATCATGCCCAATATCGCGGCGTTCATCGCCTGGGGCTTCATCACGATGCTCTTCATCGCGGTGGGATGGCTCGGCTGGTGGACCCCCGTCGCCCCCTTGCTCGGCGGATTCGGCAACGCCGACGTCATCAACTGGCCGGGGGCCATGACCGCGATCGCGCTCGACGAGAACGGCGATCCCTTCAACAGATTCGTCGGGCTCGTCGGCCCGATGATCACCTATCTGCTGCCCCTCCTCATCGCGAACACCGGCGGCCGCATGGTCTACGGCGAGCGCGGCGGCGTCGTCGCGACGATCGCCACGATGGGTGTGATCGTCGGCACCAACATCCCGATGTTCCTCGGCGCGATGATCATGGCTCCGTTCGCGGCGTGGGTCACCAAGCAGATGGACAAGATCTGGGACGGCAAGATCAAGCCCGGGTTCGAGATGCTCGTCAACAACTTCTCGGCGGGCATCCTCGGCATGATCCTCGCGATCGTCGGCTTCTTCGTCTTCGGTCCGGCGATCCTCTGGTTCAGCGACGTCCTCGGCGCGGCGGTCGGATGGCTGGTCGCCTACAACCTGCTGCCGCTCGTGTCGATCATCGTCGAGCCCGCGAAGGTGCTGTTCCTCAACAACGCCATCAACCACGGTGTCTTCACGCCCCTCGGCATCGAGCAGGCGACGGAGACCGGCAAGTCGATCCTCTTCCTCATCGAGGCGAACCCCGGACCGGGCCTCGGTCTGCTGCTCGCGTTCACGTTCTTCGGGGTCGGCGCGGCGAGGGCTTCGGCACCGGGCGCGATCATCATCCAGTTCTTCGGCGGCATCCACGAGATCTACTTCCCGTACGCACTCGCCAAGCCGATGACGATCCTGGCGCTGATCGCCGGTGGCGCGACGGGCGTCACCACGAACATGCTCCTCAACGGAGGCCTGGCCTTCCCTGCTGCACCGGGGAGCATCATCGCCGTCACCGCTGCCGCGGTCAGCCCTGCCGCCGGCGGAGTGGCGAACCTGCTTGTCGTGTACCTCTCCGTGATCCTGGCGGCCACCGTGACCTTCCTCGTCGCGGGCGTCATCCTGCGGTCGTCGCGCAAGCGCGATCTGCTCGCCGAGGCCGACACGTTCGGCGCGGCGATCGCGCAGACCGAGGCGAACAAGGGCAAGACCTCTGCCGCGATGGACGCGCTGCGCGTCTCGGACGGACGCGACCGCGAGGCGCTCCGCGAAGCCGAGGAGGCCGTCGACCGGCTCGAGACCGAGGCCGAGACCGCGGGGCTCGCAGACGGCGGTGTCCTCACGACCAAGCTCGTGAAGAACATCGTGTTCGCGTGCGACGCGGGCATGGGGTCGTCCGCCATGGGTGCGAGCGTCCTGCGCAACAAGATCAAAAAGGCGGGCATCGAGGACGTCACGGTGGTCAACAAGGCGATCGCGAACCTGGATGCCTCAGCCGACCTGGTCATCACGCAGAACCAGCTCACCGACCGCGCACGCAAGCAGACGCCGAATGCGGTCCACGTGTCGGTGGACAACTTCATGAACTCGCCGAAGTACGACGAGGTTGTGGAACTGGTGCGCGACCAGCACCAGGATGGTTCGTAACCGACGCTGAAGCAGCTGCGGGGTCGGGCGGGCGCGAGGCCCCCGACCCCGTGGCCTTCGCGCGAAGACCGCGGACGCGGCATCCGGCAACCAGGAAGGCAACGAAATGGCACGTGACGTACTCAGCATCGGCCAGGTGCGCATCCACAGCGGGAGCGCGACGCGTGAGGACGCGATGAAGGAGGCTGCCGACATCCTCGAGGCGGTCGGCGCCGTCACGAGCGCCTACTTCGACGCGATGCAGCAGCGCGAGCAGACCGTCTCGACCTACATGGGCAACGAGCTGGCGATCCCGCACGGCACGAACGAGACCAAGGCGGCGATCCTCGAGTCGGCGCTGTCGGTGGTCCGGTACGACGGCGGCGTGGACTGGGGCGGGGAGGACGTGACGTTCGTGATCGGCATCGCCGGCAAGGGCGACGAGCACCTCGAGATCCTGTCGCAGATCGCGATCCTCTTCTCCGACGAGGACGAGGTCGAGAAGCTCAAGGCAGCGTCGTCGCCGGAGGAGCTCTACCGTCTCGTGTCGGCGGCGGGCGTGTGATGAAGGCCGTCCACTTCGGCGCGGGCAACATCGGGCGCGGCTTCGTGGGACTCCTTCTCCACGAGGGCGGCTATGAGCTGGTGTTCTCGGATGTCGCGGCCCCCCTCGTCGACGCGATCAACAGCGTCGACAGCTACACCGTGCACGAGGTGGGCGAGGGCG
Source organism: Microbacterium insulae (assembly GCF_042677065.1). Taxonomy (NCBI): domain Bacteria; kingdom Bacillati; phylum Actinomycetota; class Actinomycetes; order Micrococcales; family Microbacteriaceae; genus Microbacterium; species Microbacterium insulae. Next base: position 405,304 of record NZ_JBHTII010000001.1, read on the forward strand.
GCCGCGACACGGTCGTCACGGGGTTCCGCGCGATCAACAGTGCGGAGCATCCGCAGGAGGTCATCGACGAGATCGCCTCGGCGAACGTGGTGACGACCGCCGTGGGGCCGACGATCCTCAAGTTCGTCGCGCCCCACATCCTCGCCGGCCTCGCACACCGCGACCCTTCGGCACCTCCGCTGCAGGTCATGGCGTGCGAGAACGCCATCAACGCGACCGATCTGCTTCGCGAGGAGATGAAGGCCGCGGCCGGTGGCGCGTGGGATGCGGTCAGTGCGCACGCGGTGTTCGCGAACACCGCCGTCGACCGGATCGTGCCGGCACAGCCGGAGGGCGCGGGCGTCGACGTCACCGTCGAGCCCTTCTTCGAGTGGGCGATCGAGCGGCCGCCGTTCGGCGACATGCCGCCAAACGTCCCCGGTGCGCACTTCGTGGACGACCTCGCCCCCTACATCGAGCGCAAGCTCTTCACCGTGAACACCGGCCACGCGACGACGGCCTACTTCGGTGCGCGTGCGGGCATCGACACGATCGCCGGCGCCCTGTCCGACGCCGCGATCGCCGCGAGCGTCGAAGCCGCGCTCGAGGAGACCTCCGCCCTGCTCGCAGCGAAGCACGGCCTGGACCCCGCCGAGCTCGCCGCGTACCGGTCGACGATCCTCGGCCGATTCCGAAACGCCGCCCTCCCCGACACGGTCTGGCGCGTCGGCCGCCAGCCGCTGCGGAAGCTCTCTCGGCACGAGCGCTTCGTGGGCCCTGCCGCCGAGGCGGCCGAACTCGGGCTCCCGGTCGACGCGCTCGTCGAGGCGATACGCGCCGCGCTGGCGTTCGACGACACCGAGGACCCCCAGTCCGTCGACCTGCAGCGGATGCTGCGCGAACAGGATGCCGCGACCCTCACGGCCGCGGTGACGGGCCTCGAGCCGGAGCATCCGCTCTTCGCCCGCGTCGTCGCCGCCGTCGAGGGGCGGCAGAGCGAGCTCGGCGTCTGACGCGGGCGGCGCGGGGTTACGCTCGTCGGGTGACCTCGCCCCCCTCGCCGCAGCCGCCCTCCGACGCGACTCCGAAGCCGCGCCGCCGCCGGCGGGTGCTGTGGTGGATCCTCGGATCGATCGGGGCGATCATCGTTCTCGCGGTCGTCGGGATCCTCATCTGGAGCCAGGTCGGCGTCATGCCCGCCGAGCCCGAACCGCTCGCCGAGGTGAGGGAGAACCCGGCGATCGAGGTCACCGACGCGGGCGGGGCGATCGTCCTCTCGCCCGCCGACGCCGAGCCCGAGACCGGGCTGGTGTTCATCCCGGGCGCCAAGGTCGACCCGTGGGCGTACGCGAACAACCTGTCCGGGCTCGTCGCCGAGGGCGACGTGGCGGTCGTCATCACGAAGCCGTGGCTCAACCTCGCCTTCTTCGACCTGCGACCGCTCGACGCCTTCACCGATCTGGTCCCCGAGGTCGACACGTGGGCCGTCGGGGGGCACTCGCTGGGCGGCGTGCGCGCGTGCCAGCTCGCCGGCGACGCGGATGCGCTCGTGCTCTTCGCCTCGTACTGCGCGAACGACCTCTCCGACTCCGGTCTGCCGGTGCTCAGCATCGCCGGGAGCGAGGACGGGCTCTCGACGCCGGAGAAGATCGCCGATGCGCGGCCGCTCCTGCCCGCGGATGCCGAGATGCAGGTCATCGAGGGCGCGAGCCACGCCTCGTTCGGCGACTACGGCCCGCAGGCGGGCGACGGCACGCCGACCATCGACGACGCCGAGATGGACGAGGCCCTCACCGCCCTCCTCCTCGCATTCGCGGACGAGCTCGCCGCGCGGTGATTTTCGGCTGACGCCTATGAGCGCTTAGGGTTTCTTCGCTGGGGTCGGCGACGCCGAGCGGCACGAAGACGTGTGGGAGATCAATGAGCGAGCCTCGCTATGCCATCATCGGCGCCGGCCCGTCCGGCCTGTCCGCCGCGCGGGCGCTGCAGCGGGCGGGGATCGAGGTCTGTGGGTACGAGACATCCCGCGGCGTCGGCGGGCTGTGGGACATCGAGAACCCCCGCTCGACCATGTACGAGTCGGCGCACCTCATCTCGTCGCGCACCACGACCGAGTTCACCGAGTTCCCGATGGAATCCACGGTCGACTACCCCGGTCACCGCGCACTCCTGCGCTACTTCCGTGACTTCGCCGACCGCTTCGGTCTCACGGAGCTCTTCCGCTTCAACACCCGCGTGACCGCGCTCACGCGCGCCGACGACGGCGGATGGATGCTGCGCGCCGACGGCCCGGACGGCTCCGTCGAGGAGCGCTACGACGGCGTCATCCTCGCCAACGGCACGCTCGCCGAGCCGAACATCCCCGCATTCCGCGGGGACTTCACGGGGGAGCTCCTGCACACGAGCGCGTACAAGCAGCCGAGTCAGCTCGCCGGCAAGCGCGTGCTCATCATCGGGGCCGGGAACTCCGGGTGCGACATCGCCGTGGATGCGGTCCACCACGCGGCATCCGTCGAAATGAGCGTGCGGCGCGGCTACTACTTCGTCCCGCGCTACCTCTTCGGCAGGCCCAGCGACACCCTCAACCAGGGGCGTCCCCTGCCGGCACGGATCAAGCAGTTCGTCGACCGCAGGGTGCTCCGCGCGTTCACCGGCGACCCCGTGCGGTTCGGCTTCCCGAAGCCCGACTACAGGCTGTACGAATCGCACCCGATCGTCAACACGCTCATCCTCAACCACCTGGGGCAGGGCGACCTGGCGATCCGCGCCGACGTCGACCGGTTCGACGGCCGCACGGTGCACTTCCGCGACGGCTCGCGCGGCGAGTACGACCTCGTCCTGCTGGCGACCGGGTACACGCTCGACTACCCCTTCGTCGCGCGCGAGGCACTGAACTGGACGGGCTGGTCGCCGAAGCTGTTCCTCAACGTCTTCCCGCCGTCGTTCAACGGGCTGTACGTGATGGGGATGATCGAGGCATCCGGGATCGGCTGGCAGGGCCGGTACGAGCAGGCCGAGCTGATCGCCGAGTACCTCACCGCGCTCCGTGACCGGCCCGAGTCCGCCGCGGACTTCCGCCGACGAGTGGCCGACGAGCCGTGGCCGGACCTCACCGGCGGCTACCGCTACCTCGGCCTCGAGCGCATGTCGTACTACGTGAACAAGGACGCCTACCGCCGCGCCGTGCGCGCCGCGGCGGCCGTGCTGCGCGGGGCAGAGCCGCAGACCGGCGGCCGAGGCATCCGTCCCCGCCGCCGGACCGCGTCGCAGAAGGCCTCCGCATGAACCCCGACGACATCGCGCTGAACTTCACCCCCGGCACGCTCATCATCCTCAACGTCGTGCTCGGGCTCATCATGTTCGGCATCGCGCTGGACACGACCGTCGACGACTTCAAGGCCGTGCTGCGCAAGCCGAAGCCGTTCGTCATCGCGATCCTCGCCCAGCTGCTCGTGCTCCCGGCGGTCACCTTCGGCCTGACCCTGATCCTTCCGGTGACACCGTCGATGGCGCTCGGCATGATCCTCGTCGCGTGCTGTCCGCCCGGCAACATCTCGCAGGTGCTGACCCACCGCTCCGGCGGGAACGTCGCACTCTCGGTGTCGATGACCGCGGTCTCCAACGTGATCTACATCTTCGCGCTGCCCCTCAGTGTGGCGTTCTGGGGGTCCCTCCACCCCACGGCGCGCACGCTGCTCGAGGCCGTCGAGCTCAACGCGTGGGCGATGCTGCTGGACATCTTCCTCATCATCGGACTGCCGTTCGCGGCGGGCCTCCTCCTGCGCAACCGCTTCCCCGGGTTCGCGATCAAGGTGCAGCCGTTCGTGAAGTGGTTCTCGCTGCTCGCGCTCGTCGGCTTCATCGTCGCCGCGCTCGCCGGCAACTGGGCGTACTTCGTCGCGTTCCTGGGCATCATCGTGCTGGTCGTCACTGTCCACGACGCGGTCGCCCTCGCGATCGGCTACAGCACCGCCGTCGTCGGCGGGCTGGGCACGCGCGAGCGGAAGGCCCTCACCTTCGAGGTCGGCATCCGCAATGCGGGGCTCGGGCTGGGCCTCGTGTTCGCGTTCTTCGGCGGGCTCGGGGGCATGGCGATCGTCGCCGGCTGGTGGGGAATCTGGGACATCATCGCCGGGCTCGTCGTCGCGGCCCTCTGGGCGCGGCACACCAAGCGCCGCACGGGCTCGGCGAAGGGCGATGCGACGCGTCACGCCGTCCCGGGCAGCGGACCCGCGGATGCCGCGACCGCCGGCCCGGCGGAGGATCCGGCCCGATGAGCGCCCGCGTCCTCGTCACGGGCGGGGCGGGCTTCCTCGGCTCGTACGTCGTGGCCGCGCTCGTCACGCACCCCGGCGTCGACCTCGTCGTGGCCGGTGACGTGCGGCGGCCGGAGCATCCGATCGAAGGAGTCCTGTACGACGAGGTGGACGTGACCCGGCCCGCGGGACTCGCCCCGCTGCTCGAACGGCACGGGATCGACGTCGTCGTGCACCTCGCCGCCATCGTGAACCCGGGACGCGACCACGACCTCGAGTACCGCGTCGACGTCGAGGGCACGCGCAACGTCATCGACGCCTGCGTGGCGACCGGCGTGCGGCGCATCGTCGTGTCGTCGTCCGGCGCCGCGTACGGCTACCACCCCGACAACCCGGCCTGGCTGCACGAAACCGACCCCCTGCGCGGCAACGAGGAGTTCCCCTACGCGAAGCACAAGCGGCTCGTCGAGGAGATGCTCGCCGAGACCCGCCGGAGCCACCCGGAGCTCGAGCAGGTGGTCTTCCGCATCGGCACGATCCTCGGGCCGACGGTGCAGAACCAGATCACCGCGCTGTGGGACGGTCGGCGCATCCTGGCCGTCGCCGGCTCGGATTCCCCTTTCGTGTTCGTGTGGGTCGACGACGTCGCCGGGGCGATGGCGCGCGCCGCCACCGACGGCCGGCCCGGGATCTACAACGTCGCCGGCGACGGCCGCCTGACCGTGCACGAGATCGCCCGGCGGCTCGGCAAGCCGACGTTCACCGTCCGCCCCGGCGTGCTCGCCCTCGCGCTGCGGATCGGTCGGGCCCTGCGCCTCACCGTCCACGGCCCGGAGCAGGTCGGCTTCCTCCGCTACCGCCCGGTGCTCGCCAACGACGCGCTCACCCGCGACTTCGGCTTCACCCCGGCCAAGACCTCGGCCGAGGCGTTCGAGGCCTATCTGGAGACCCACCCCGGGGTCGCGCGGCGCTGAGCCGCGGCATCCCCTTCTCTCTCAGTCATCGCGCCGTCGCCGCAACAACTCCTTCGATTCGGCGGACTTGGGCGAGAGCTCGGCCCGCGCACCTCTCAGCCACGCTGGATGTGAGGAGTTGGTGCAGCGGCCACACCCAGCCGCCCCTCCTCCCCCGTCACATCACCGGCACGGTTCCTCACAGATGTCGCCGGACGCCCGCCCGGCACAGCCTGCGGACGGCAAAGTCGAACGGGTGTCTCGTCTGCAATCGCCGCTCCGGTCCCGCCCCGCACCGGTTCACCTGACCCGGACCCTGCTCACGCGCGGCGGCATGACTCGCACAGATCTCGACCACGCGATCGCCGACGGCACGCTGGTTCGAGCGCGAAGGGACCGGTACCTCCGGGGGGCTGAGCATCCCGACGTCGTCCACGCCGCACGGCTGGGCGGGCGGCTGGACTGCGTGTCGTTGCTGCGCCATCTGGGCGTCTTCGTCCTTGAGACGACGCCCCTGCACGTCCAGATCGACGTGGGCGCGAGCCGGATTCCGCCGCGGACCGAGGGAGTCCGGTATCACTGGCGACGCTCCTCCGTCCGCCGCGACGCGCTCTACGCCGATCGGATCGAGGCGCTCGCGGAGGCCGTTCGCTGCCAGGGACCTCGCGAAGCGATCGCGACCCTCGACAGCGCCCTTCACCTCGGATTCATCGAGGACACCGAGCTGGGACTCGTATTCGAGCGGCTGCCGCGGCGCTACGGGGTGCTGCGGGGCCTGATCGACGTGCGGTGCGAGTCCGGTACGGAGTCGCTCATGCGCCTCGTCCTGCGCACACTCGGCTGTGTCGTGGATGTCCAGGTCGTCATTCGCGGCGTCGGCCGTGTCGACTTCGTCGTGGACGGCTGGCTGATCATCGAGTGCGACAGCGAGGCATTCCACTCGTCCTGGGAGCAGGTGAAGCGGGACAAGCGGCGCGATCTCGCGGCAGCCGCCCTGGGGTACACGACGGTCCGCGTCATCGCGGAAGACATCTTCTTCCGCCGCGACGAAGTGCGCGCCGCCCTGCAGTCGGCACTCCTCCACGGCCCGCGGGGAGGGCGCCGCCCGAGCCGACGCACGAACTCCTCAATCTCGGCGCGAAACCGGGCCTCGCGGCCGCAGACGACACCGAAGACGAAGGGCGATGAGGAGTTAGTGCACGCGGAACGGGCTGCGGTCAGACGTCGAAGCCCTCGGCGATGAGCTCGATGAGCTCCTCCCGCTCCTCGACCGCCAGGAACGCGCCCGCGGCGGCGTTCAGCTGGAACGCCTCGAGGTCGTCGAGGCCGTACTCGAACGTCTCGGCGAGGAGCGCGAGCTCCCGGGTGAGCGACGTGCGGCTCATCGTGCGGTTGTCGACGTTCACGGTCACCGCGAACCCGAGCTGGTAGAGCAGGTCGAACGGGTGGTCCTCGATCGTCGTCCCCCAGCGGGAGATCGCCCCGGTCTGGAGGTTCGACGACGGCGACAGCTCGAGCGGGATCTCTCGGTCCCGCACCCAGCGCGCGAGGTCGCCGAACTGCACGAGCACCTCCTCACCCGCCCTCGACACGACCTCGAGGTCCTCGGCGATGCGCACACCGTGGCCGAGCCGCAGCGCGCGGCCGTCGATGAGGGCCGATCGGATGGAGTCGAGACCGGCCGCCTCCCCCGCATGGACGGTGGCGGGGAAGAACTCCGCCGCGAGGTAGTCGAACGCCTCGCGGTGGTTCGAGGGCGGGAAGCCCTCCTCGGGTCCGGCGATGTCGAACCCGACGGCACCGCGGTTGCGCCAGTCCACCGCCAGACGCGCGATCTCGAGCGAGCGGTCGGTGTGCCGCATCGCCGTGATGAGCTGACCGACGCGGATGTCGTGCCCCCGGCTCTCCGCCGCGTCCTCGCCCTCCTCGATCCCCTCCTGGACCGCGTCGACGACCTCGTCGAGCGTCAGCCCGCCGGCGAGGTGCTGCTCGGGAGCCCACCTCACCTCGCCGTAGATGACGCCGTCCGCGGCGAGATCCTCGACGAACTCGCGGGCCACCCGGGTCAGGCCCTCGCGGGTCTGCATGACCGCGGTCGTCAGGTCGAACGTCTTGAGGTACTCCACGAGCGACCCGGAGTCGCTCTTCTCGGCGAACCAGTCGGCGAGGTCGTCGGCGTCGGACTCCGGCACCTCGAGGTCGATCGCGTCGGCGAGCTCGATGATCGTCTCAGGGCGCACACCCCCGTCGAGGTGGTCGTGCAGCGACACCTTCGGCAGCCTCCGGATCGAGGTGCCGTCGAGGAGGGCGTCTGCGTGCTGGTCGATGGGCATGGGCTTCTCCTCGGGAGGGGCGGACTGCGGTGGAGCGGAAGAGGGGCGGATGCCTGAGCCTAAGCCGTGATGCGCTCGAGGACGAGAGGGTCGGCGGCCGGGGCTTCCGGTCCGATCTCCCACGCACCCTCGACGGCCTCGAGTGCCCGGGCGAAGCGCGCCTCATCCTGACCGAGGAGGGTGAACAGCGGCTGTCCGGCCTCGACCCGGTCACCCGGCTTGGCGTGCAGATCGATCCCCGCCGCGTGGAGGACCGAATCCTCGGCGCGGGCGCGCCCGGCGCCGAGGCGCCACGCCGCGATCCCGAAGGGGAGCGCCTCCACGCGGGTGACGAAGCCCGCAGCGGGGGCCGTCACCGTGTGGGTCTCGCGCGGTTCGGGGAGCGCGGCATCCGGATCGCCGTCCTGCGCGCGGATCATCGCGCGCCAGCAGTCCATCGCCCGGCCGTCGCGGAGCGCCGCCTCGACGTCGGCATCGGGTCGGCCGGCGAGGGTCAGCATCTCCCGTGCGAGCGCGACGGTCAGCTCGACGACGTCCGCGGGACCGCCGCCTTCGAGCACCTCGACAGACTCCCGGACCTCGTTCGCGTTGCCGATCGCCAGCCCGAGGGGCGTGTTCATGTCGGTGAGGAGCGCGGTCGTCGCGACCCCGGAGTCCGTGCCGAGCGCGACCATCGTGCGGGCGAGCTCGCGCGCCCTGTCGACGTCGCGCATGAACGCCCCGGAGCCGAACTTGACGTCGAGCACAAGCGAGTCGGTGCCCTCGGCGATCTTCTTGGACATGATGCTCGAGGCGATGAGCGGGATCGCCTCGACGGTCCCGGTCACGTCGCGCAGCGCATACAGCTTCTTGTCGGCCGGCGCGAGCCCCGATCCTGCGGCGCAGATGACGGCTCCGACCTCGCGCAGCTGGGCGAACATCTCCTCGTTGGAGAGGGCGGCCCGCCAGCCCGGGATCGACTCGAGCTTGTCGAGGGTGCCGCCGGTGTGGCCGAGCCCGCGGCCCGAGAGCTGCGGCACCGCGACGCCGAACGCGGCGACGAGCGGGGCGAGCGGCAGCGTGATCTTGTCGCCGACGCCGCCGGTGGAGTGCTTGTCGACGGTGGGCTTGCCGAGCCCCGCGAAGCTCATGCGCTCGCCCGAGGCGATCATCGCGTCGGTCATGACACGGATCTCGTCGCGGGTCATCCCGTTGAGGAGCACGGCCATCGCGAACGCCGCCATCTGCGAATCGGCGACGTAGCCTCGCGTGTAGGCGTCCACCATCCAGCGCAGTGCGTCCTCGGGGACCGCGCCTCCGTCGCGCTTGGCACGGATGACGTCGACGGCGTCGTGCGGTTCGACGGCGGCGGACTCGCTCATCGCGCGGCCTCCTCGAGGTCGCGCGGACCGAACGCGTCGGGGAGCACCTCGTCGATCGTGCGGATGCCCGACACGGTCTCGAGCAGCATCCCGGGGATCGCGAACTCGTACAGCAGCTGACGGCACCGCCCGCACGGCATGATCGTGTCGCCGTGCCCGTTGACGCACACGAAGGCGACGAGGTTGCCTCCGCCGGACATCTGCAGTTCGCTGACGAGGCCGCACTCGGCGCACAGCCCCACGCCGTACGACGCGTTCTCGACGTTGCAGCCGGTCACGATCCGGCCGTCCGTCACGAGTGCGGCGGCGCCGACCTTGTAGCGGGAGTACGGCGCGTAGGCGCGCTGCATCGCGTCGGTCGCGGCCGCGCGCAGCTCGTCCCAGTCGATGTCCGTCACGAGACGACCACTTCCTAACCCTTGATGTACGGTTTGCCTGCTGCCGCGGGCCCGCGGATCTGCCCCGCGAATCCGGCCACGGCGATGATCGTGACGAGGTACGGCAGCATCAGCATGAACTCGCTGGGGATCGGCGTCTTCAGCACCGTCAGCAGGTTCTGGAGGTTGGTCGCGAATCCGAACAGGAGCGCCGCCAGAGTGGCGCGGATCGGATCCCACCGCCCGAAGATGACTGCGGCCAGGGCGATGAAGCCGAGACCGGCCGTCATCTCCTTGGTGAACTGCCCCACCGAGACGAGCGTGAAGTAGGCACCTCCGATGCCGGCGATCGCGCCCGCGAGGGAGACGTTCCAGAACCGGCTGGTGTTGACCTTGATACCCACGGTGTCGGCAGCCTGCGGGTGCTCGCCGACCGCGCGGAGGCGGAGGCCCCAGCGGGTGCGGTACAGGCCCCAGGCCACGATCCCGACCGTGATGTACATGAGGTACACGATGAAGGTCTGGTTGAACAGCACGGGCCCGATGATCGGGATGTCGCCGAGCAGCGGGATCTCCCAGCGCGTGAAGCGCACCGGCCGGTTGAGCACCGCTTCGTTCGGCACGAGCAGCGCGCCGTAGAGGAACCCGGTCAGGCCCGTCACGAGCACGTTGAGCACGACGCCGACGATGACCTGATCGACCAGGTACTTGATCGAGAACGCCGCGAGGACGAACGCGACGAGCACGCCTCCGATCATCGCGCCGACGAGTCCGACGAACGGGTTGCCGGTCAGGCTGGCCAGGAGCGCGGCGCTGAAGGCGCCGAGCAGGAACTGACCCTCGATCGCGACGTTGACCACGCCGACGCGCTCGCCGATGACGCCGCCGAGTGCTCCGAAGACCAGCGGGACCGAGAGGGACACCGCGCCGAACAGCAGGCCCGTGACAGGGACGGATGCCGCGGCCGACGCGGCCGCCCACGTCAGGAACGCGAACATCGCGAGCACGCCATAGACGATCGGCAGCCAGATCCCGGTCCGACGGTAGGACCAGGCATCCCAGACCGCCCAGAGGGTGAGCAGCACGAGCACGACCAGGACGCCCCACATCGTCGGACCGGCGGGCACGCTCACGGTGGGAAGTCCGATCGCGGCCGACGCGTCGCCGAGGCGGAAGTTGCTCACACCGCCGCGCGGCACCAGCAGGAAGAGAAGGAACAGCAGGAGCGAGGCGATCCCGAGGCTGATCGCGAGCTTCCAGTGGCGGACCTTCACGGTCGCGAGCTGGATCGTGCCGTCGGACGCCGTGGCGGGGGCAAGCGTGGTCATGCGTTCACCGCCTTCTTCGCGGCCTTGGCTCTCGCCTTGGCGGCCTTCTCGGCATCGGTCTTCGGGAGGAAGAAGATCGTGCGGATCAGCGGCGGCGCCGCGATGAACAGCACGATCAGCGACTGCACGACGAGCACGATGTCGACCGGGATGCCCTGCGAGGCCTGCATCGTGAAGGATCCCGCCTTGAGCGCGCCGAACAGGATGCCGGCGGCGAAGACGCCCCACGCGCGGCTGCGGCCGAGGAGGGCGACCGTGATCGCGTCGAAGCCGATGCCCGCGTCGATGTAGCCGTCGAAGCCGGTCGTCACCGAGCCCTGGATCTGGTTCATCGCGGCAAGGCCCGCGAGACCGCCCGCGAAGAGCATGGCGTAGATGTACATGCGCTGCACCGAGATGCCCGCGGCGCGAGCGGCGTGAGGGTTCTCACCGACGGCCCGCAGGCGGAAGCCCAGGCTCGAGCGCTCGACGAGCCACCACACGAAGACCGTCACACCGATGACGAGGACGAAGCCCCAGTCCAAGAGCGGGAAGCGGTCGCCGAACAGCGTCGGGAACTGCGCGCTCGGAGGCGTCGGATTCGAGATCGGCTGGTCCTCGGCATCCCGCTGGAGGAGGCCCGGCGTGCGCACCATCCACGCCACGAGGTAGAACGCGACGTAGTTGAGCATGATCGTGAGGATCACCTCGTGCGCACCCGTGCGGGCTTTCAGCACACCGACGATGCCACCCCAGATCGCACCGCCGGCGATACCGGCGGCGAGGGTCAGCGGCAGTTGGAGGAACATCGGCAGGTCGAGGTTGAACGTCAGCAGGCCCGCCACGGCGGCGCCGATGAGCATCTGGCCGCGACCGCCGATGTTGAACAGGCCGACGCGGAACGCCAGCGCCACACCGAGACCGGCGGCGATCAGCGGCGCCGCGAAGCCGAGCGTGTTCGTCAGAGGGCGGATCTGCGCGAAGAAGTCGGCCGCGCGCGGGTTGAAGATCGCGCCGCGGAAGAGCGCCTCGTAGCCGCCGTACACCGCGTTCCACACGGCGACGACGGTGTCACCCGGGCGGGCGAAGAAGTAGACGGATGCCGCACGCACATCCTCGTTCGTCAGCGCCATGAGGATGCCGCCGACCACCATGGCCACGACGATCGCGAGGATCGTGGTCACCCAGTTGCTGCGCAGCATCTCCTTGATGACCACGTTCTGCCGCGGCGGCGGCGGGACCTCTCCGGTCGCCGTTCCGGTCAACGGGCCGGAGACCGCAGGCAGCTGCTCGGGAGGGAGGCCGCGCTCAGGATCGGTCGTGCCCGGCGTCGTGCCCTTGCCGTCGTCGCTCACGCCGCCACCCCGCTTCCCGGCGTCTCGCCCGCCATCATGAGACCCAGCACGTCGCGCGGGGTATCGCCGGGCACGATGCCCACGATCGCGCCGCGGTACATCACGGCGATGCGATCGGCGAGGGCGGCGACCTCGTCGAGCTCGGTCGACACGACCAGCACCGGCACGCCGGCGTCCCGCGTCTCGACGATGCGCGTGTGGATGAACTCGATCGAGCCCACATCGACGCCGCGAGTGGGCTGCGCCGCGACGAGGAGCTTGAGGTCCCGGCTCATCTCGCGGGCGATGACCACCTTCTGCTGGTTGCCGCCCGAGAGGGTGCCGGCGGGGACGTCGGCACCTTGCGTGCGAATGTCGTACTCGGCGATCCGCGCCTTCGCGAACTCGTCGAGCGCCGCGCGGCGGATGGTGCCACCGCGCACGAACTCGTCGTCTCCGGAACGGTCGAGGATGAGGTTCTCGGCGACCGAGAAGGCGCCGACGAGGCCGTCCTCCGTGCGGTCCTCCGGCACGAAGCCGACGCCCTCGTCGAGGATGCCGCGCACGCTCTTTCCGACGAGCTCCACGCCGTCGAGGGTGATCGACCCGGTCACGCGCTCGGCGAGTCCCACGATGGCCTCGACGAGCTCGGTCTGGCCGTTGCCCTGGACACCCGCGACCGCGAGCACCTCTCCCGGGCGGACGTCGAGACTCACGCCGTCGACCACGACAGCGCCTGCGGAAGTGAGAACTCGCAGGTCGGTCACCGTGAGACCGCCCTCGCCGATCTTCGGCTCGCCCTTGTGGACGGTCAGCTCGACGGCTCGGCCGACCATGAGCGACGCGAGTTCGGCGTTCGTCGCGGTGGGAGCGGCCTCGCCCACGACCTTGCCGAGGCGGATGACGGTGATGCGGTCGGCGACTTCGCGGACCTCCCGCAGCTTGTGCGTGATGAAGACGATCGACGTCCCCTCGTCGCGGAGCTGGCGCATGATCGCCATCAGCTCGTCGGTCTCCTGCGGCGTCAGCACGGCGGTCGGCTCGTCGAACACGAGCACCTTCGCGTCGCGGGAGAGCGCCTTGATGATCTCGACGCGCTGCTGCACGCCGACGGGCAGGTCGCCGACGACGGCGTCGGGATCCACCTCGAAGCCGAAGCGCTGCGCGACGTCGCGCACGTGCTGGCGGGCCTTGGCGAGGTCGAGGGCGCCGAGCGCCTTGGTGTCCTCGTGTCCGAGCATCACGTTCTCGGCGACGGTGAAGACCGGGATGAGCATGAAGTGCTGGTGCACCATGCCGATCCCCGCGTTCATCGCGTCACCCGGACCTCGGAAGTGCTGCACCTCGTCGTTGAGGAGGATCTCGCCCTCGTCGGCCTGATACAGGCCGTAGAGGACATTCATCAGCGTGGACTTGCCTGCGCCGTTCTCGCCCAGCAGGGCGTGGATCTCTCCGGGTTGGACGACCAGGTCGATGTGGTCGTTCGCGACGAGGGATCCGAAGCGCTTCGTGATGCCACGGAGCTCGAGCTTCATATCTGCACCTTATCCAGTGTCTCCATCGGGCTGGAAGAACCGCGGCCGGGTGGAGGCATCCACCCGGCCGCGGTCAGCAGTCGGTTCGACTACGCGTGTGTCACTGCGCGGGCGAGCTGGGCGAGGTCACCTCGAGCTCACCCGAGATGATCGCCTCCTGCAGCGCGGCGAGCTCGTCGGTCAGGCCCTCGGGCAGCTCCGACTCGAACGCGCCGAAGCCCGACAGGCCCACGCCCTCGTTCTCGAGCGTGCCGACGTACGGCGTGACGTCGAAGTCGCCGGTCGCAGCCTGCAGCGTCGAGTCGCGGACGGCGACGTCGATGCGCTTCATGATCGAGAAGAGCACCAGGTCGGCGACCGACGGGTCGGTCGCGGCCAGGTCGGAGTCGACGCCGATGAGCAGCGCGTCCGAGCCTGCGTCGTCGATCGCCGCCGCGGCGCTCTGGTAGATCGGTCCGCCGACGGGCAGGACGACGTCCACACCCTGGTCGAGGATGCCCTGCGCGGTCTGCTTGGCGGTGTCGTTGGCCTGGAAGCCACCGGTGAACGAGCCCTCCTGGGCCGCGACATCCCAGCCGAAGGTCTCGACCGCGGCGCCCTTGTCCTCGTTGAACTTGGCGACGCCGTCGACGAAGCCGTCCATGAAGATGGTGACCGGCGGGATCTGGATGCCGCCGAAGGTGCCGACCTTGTCGACGCCAGCGGCATCCGACCACGACGCGGCGGCGTAGCCGCCGAGGTAGGCCGCCTGGACGGTGTCGAACAGCAGCGGCTTGATGTTGGGTGCGTCGGTCTCGCCGTTGAAGTCGGCGTCGGCCGAGTCGTCGATGATGGCGTAGTCGATGTCGGGGTTCGCGGTCGCCGAGGCGATCGTGTCGGCCGAGAGCTTGAAGCCGACGGCCACGATGAACGTGCAGCCCTCGGCGACGAGGTTCTCGAGGTTCGGCGCGTAGTCGTTCGCCGAAGCCGACTCGACCTCGATGAAGTCGACGCCGAGCTCGTCGGCGGCGGTCTCCATGCCGGTCAGCGCGGACTGGTTGAACGACTTGTCGTTGAAGCCGCCGTCGTCAGAGACGAGGCAGGGCTTGAAGCCCTCGACGACTTCCGGCGTGGTCTCGTCCGACGTCGGCGCGGTCTCGGGAGCGGCGCCGCAGCCCGCGAGGGCGACGAGAAGGCCCGCAGCGGCGACGACACCGGCGAGCTTCTTGGTGCGTGAGATGGTCAACTCAGCCTCCACTTATACGGCCCCGCGTCCTTCACGGGGACTGCACAAAGTTACCCACTGTGACGCGCGGGTTGCAGTCGCTTGGACCGTGCCGAGCCGAATGGTTACAAAGACGCAATGTCTCGATACACCGCGGACACCTGTTCACGGCACTCGACACGAGTACGACGAGACGAAGCCGTCATGCCCGCAGGACTCACAGCACGTCGCCGCGGCCGTTGAGCTTGAGGGCGTCGACGACGCCCTTCACGCGCTGCGCGTGCTCGCTCGTGGTGACCAGCAGGGCGTCCTCGGTGTCGACGACGACGATGTCGCGCACGCCGATCAGGCTGATGACGCGCGACGTCTGGCTCACCACGATCCCGCTCGCGGCATCGGAGAGGATGCGCGCGTTCTCGCCGAGGATGGCGAGATCGTTCTTGCGGCCGCCGGAGTTCAGCTTGGCGAGGCTCGCGAAGTCGCCGACGTCGTCCCAGTCGAAGTGGCCGGGGATCACGGCGAGGCGTCCTCGTGCGGCCGCCGGCTCGGCGACGGAGTAGTCGATGGCGATCTTCGTGAGGGTGGGCCACACGCGATCCACCACCGGCCCTCGGAGGTCGCGGTCGTCCCACGCCTCGGCGAGGTCCATCAGCCCGGCGTAGAGCTGCGGCTCGTTGTCGGCGATCTCCCCGAGCAGCACGTCGGCGCGGCTGATGAACATGCCCGCGTTCCACAGGTAGGAGCGGTTCGCGAAGTACTCCTTGGCGGTCTCGAGGTCGGGCTTCTCGACGAAGCTCTCGACCAGCGCGGCCTCGGGCGCGCCGTCGACGACGAGCTCGGCGCCCTTGCGGATGTACCCGAAGCCGACGGATGCCTCGGACGGCTGGATGCCGATCGTGCAGATGTACCCCTCGCGCGCCGTCGCGACGGCCTGGCGCACCGCCCAGTCGAAGAGGTGCGGCACGCGGATCACGTGGTCGGCGGCGAACGAGCCGATGATAACGTCGGGCTCGCGGCGCACGAGCACCGCCGCGGCGAGGCCGATCGCCGCCGTCGAGTCGCGCGGCTCGGACTCGAGGAAGACGTTGCGGTCGGGGATCCCGGGCAGCTCCGTTTCGACGGCGGCCCGGTGGGCACGCCCCGTGACCACCGCGATGCGCTCGGGTCCGGCGAGCGGCTCGAGCCGGTCCCACGTGTCGCGGAGCAGCGTCTGTCCGGAGCCCGTCAGGTCGTGCAGGAACTTCGGCGCGTCGGCGCGTGAGAGCGGCCACAGCCGGCTCCCGATTCCGCCGGCGGGGATCACGGCGTAGAAGTCTTCGATCGGCTCAGGCATGTCGACAGGGTATCGGCGCCCTGCGACGCCCGGTCAGCTTAGGCGCACCTTCGTCGCCCCGGCGCCGAAGGCCGCAATAGGATGGTTCCAGCGCCCGCGTGACGCCGAGAGCCCGCGCCGATCGAGCCGGGAACCCTCAGGGGCATCGATTCCGCCCCACCATGTTCGATCCAGGGAGGACGGCCGTGTCTGCACCAGCACGCGTCACACCGTCGGTATCCGAAACCACATCCCGAGTCCCACGCGGCACGCTCTACCGCGGGAACGAAGGCATGTGGTCGTGGGTGCTGCACCGCATCACCGGCATCGGGATCTTCTTCTTCCTGCTGGTCCACGTCCTCGACACCGCGCTGATCCGCGTGGCGCCCGACGCCTACGACGCGGTCATGGCCTCGTACAAGAACCCGATCATGGGTGTCGGCGAGGTCGTTCTCGTGGGCGCGGTCGTGTACCACGCGTTCAACGGGCTGCGGATCATCCTGGTCGACCTGTGGCCGTGGGCGACCCGCCACCAGCGCCAGATGTGGTGGGGCGTCATCGCCCTGTTCGTCGTGACGATGATCCCGTTCACGGTGCGACACCTCTCGATCGTCTTCGCCTACGGCTGGGGAGGGGAGTGATGAGCGCCACCGTCGCCGACCCGCGCGCACCGCGCGAGACCGTCCGCCGCAAGGGACCCAACCTCGAGAAGTGGGGCTGGATCTACATGCGCGTCTCCGGCGTGCTGCTGCTCGTGCTGATCTTCGGGCACCTCTTCGTGAACCTCATGCTGGGTGAGGGCATCCACGGCATCGACTTCGCCTTCGTCGCGGGCAAGCTCGCTTCGCCCTTCTGGCAGTGGTGGGACGTGCTGATGCTGTGGCTCGCGCTCATCCACGGCGCCAACGGGATGCGCACGATCGTGAACGACTACGTCACGCACGAGCGCACCCGCAAGGTTCTCGTGTGGGCGCTGTGGCTCACCGCCGGGTTCCTCATCCTGCTCGGCACGCTGGTCGTCTTCACCTTCGACCCCTGCGTGCCCAACCTGACCGACGGCAGCGTCCTGCAAGAGATCTGCAACGCCCAGGGCTGACCGCGGATCGCAAGACGAGAGACAACAGAGGCATCCCACACGTGACCACTCAGACCGCGGACTCGTACGTCAAGGACGGCGTCCACTACCACCAGTTCGACATCGTCATCGTCGGTGCCGGCGGCGCCGGCATGCGGGCCGCCATCGAGGCGGGACCGGGCGCCAAGACCGCCGTCATCTCGAAGCTCTACCCCACGCGCTCGCACACCGGCGCCGCGCAGGGAGGCATGGCCGCCGCGCTGGCGAACGTCGAAGAGGACTCGTGGGAGTGGCACACCTTCGACACCGTCAAGGGCGGTGATTACCTCGTCGACCAGGATGCCGCCGAGATCCTGGCGAAGGAGGCGATCGACGCGGTCATCGACCTCGAGAACATGGGTCTGCCGTTCAACCGCACGCCCGACGGCAAGATCGACCAGCGCCGCTTCGGCGG
Source organism: Microbacterium insulae (assembly GCF_042677065.1). Classification (NCBI taxonomy): domain Bacteria; kingdom Bacillati; phylum Actinomycetota; class Actinomycetes; order Micrococcales; family Microbacteriaceae; genus Microbacterium; species Microbacterium insulae. The sequence goes on from NZ_JBHTII010000001.1 coordinate 422,784, forward strand.
GCACACCGCCGACCACGGCAAGACCCCCGTGCGCCGCGCCTGCTACGCCGCGGACCGCACCGGTCACATGATCCTGCAGACCCTGTTCCAGAACTGCGTGAAGCTCGGCATCAACTTCTTCAACGAGTTCTACGTCCTCGACCTCATCACGGTGAAGGATGACGCGGGCAAGACCGGCATCGCGGGCGTCGTGGCCTACGAGCTGGCCACGGGCGACCTCCACGTCTTCCACTCGAAGGCCGTCGTGTTCGCGACCGGAGGCTTCGGCAAGATCTTCAAGACGACCTCCAACGCCCACACCCTCACGGGGGACGGCGTCGGGATCATCTGGCGCAAGGGCCTCCCCCTCGAGGACATGGAGTTCTTCCAGTTCCACCCGACCGGCCTCGCCGGCCTCGGCATCCTGCTCACCGAGGGCGCCCGCGGAGAGGGCGCGATCCTGCGCAACGTCTCGGGCGAGCGGTTCATGGAGCGCTACGCGCCCACCATCAAGGACCTCGCCCCCCGCGACATCGTGAGCCGCTGCATGGTGCAGGAGGTCGCCGAAGGGCGCGGTGCGGGGCCGCACCGCGACTACGTGCTGCTGGACTGCACGCACCTCGGCGCCGAAGTTCTCGAGACGAAGCTCCCCGACATCACGGAATTCGCCCGCACCTACCTCGGTGTGGATCCGGTCGTCGAGCCCGTGCCGGTCATGCCGACCGCGCACTACGCGATGGGCGGCATCCCGACCAACATCAAGGCGGAGGTGCTCGCCGACAACGAGACGGTCGTTCCCGGCCTGTACGCCGCCGGCGAGTGCGCCTGCGTCTCGGTGCACGGATCGAACCGCCTCGGCACCAACTCCCTGCTCGACATCAACGTGTTCGGCAAGCGCGCCGGCCGCTACGCCGTCGAGTACGTCAAGGACGCCGACTTCGTGCCGCTGCCGGACGACCCGGCCGCCGAGGTGCGCGGACTGATCGAGGGCCTGCGTGCCAACCAGGGGACCGAGCGCATCGCCGTGCTGCGCAAGAAGCTCCAGGACGAGATGGACCGCAAGGCTCAGGTGTTCCGCACCGAGGAGTCGCTCGGCGAGGTGCTCGACGTGATCGAGGAGCTCCGCGAGCGGTACAAGAACGTCCACGTCGACGACAAGGGAAAGCGGTACAACACCGACCTGCTCGAGGCCGTCGAACTGGGCTTCCTGCTCGACATCGCCGAGGTCGTCGTGGTCACCGCCCGCAACCGCAAGGAGAGCCGGGGCGGTCACATGCGCGACGACTTCCCCACTCGCGACGACGAGAACTACATGCAGCACACGATGGCCTACCTGTCGGGCGACGCGGGGTCCTCGCACGCCGACGACCACATCAGGCTCGACTGGAAGCCCGTCGTCTTCACCAAGAACGAGGCCGGCGAGTTGCGCTACCCGCCGCTGGAGAGGAAGTACTGATGGCGTCCCTCGTCGCAGTCGACGCGCCCGCGGAGGCGACCACCGAGGTCGAGACACCGGCCGACACCGGCATCCAGTCCTTCCTCGTGACCTTCATCATCCGGCGGTTCGACCCGGAGGTCGACGACGAGCCGCGCTGGGTCGACTACGACGTGGAGCTCTTCTCCACCGACCGCGTGCTCGATGCGCTCCACAAGATCAAGTGGGAAGTCGACGGATCGCTCTCGTTCCGCCGCTCGTGCGCCCACGGCATCTGCGGATCCGACGCCATGCGCATCAACGGCCGCAACCGCCTGGCGTGCAAGACGCTGATCAAGGACCTCGACATCTCGCAGCCGATCTACGTCGAGGCGATCAAGGGTCTGCCGCTCGAGAAGGACCTCATCGTCGACATGGAGCCGTTCTTCGCCTCCTACCGCGAAGTGCAGCCGTTCCTCATCGCGAACTCGACGCCCGAGCCCGGCAAGGAGCGCATTCAGTCGATCGTCGACCGCGAGGTCTTCGACGACACCACGAAGTGCATTCTGTGCGCCGCGTGCACGTCCTCGTGCCCGGTGTTCTGGACCGACGGGCAGTACTTCGGCCCGGCGGCGATCGTCAACGCCCACCGGTTCATCTTCGACTCGCGCGACGACGCGGGCGACGTGCGCCTGGACATCCTCAATGACAAGGAAGGCGTGTGGCGCTGCCGCACCACCTTCAACTGCACCGAGGCGTGCCCCCGCGGCATCGAGGTGACCAAGGCCATCGCCGAGGTGAAGCAGGCGGTTCTGCGCGGGCGCCCCTAAGCTTCCCTGCGTGACCTCGCCTCGCGACGACGCCTCCCCCGCTCCGTCCGACACCGCGCTCCGGCGCGCCCGCCTGGCGGTCACTGCCGCCTACGTTGCGCAGGGGCTGGGGTACGCCGTCGTCGTCACCTCCCTTCCCGCGCTCAAGGCGCGTCAGGACGTCGGGGACGACGTCGTGACGATCATCGTCCTCGGGGTCGCGCTCACGGCGGCCCTCGGCTCGGTGATCGCCAACGCCGTCGCGGTGCGCCGCGGGAGCCGGACCGCCCTGGTGCTGGGCCTCGTCGTGCAGGCCCTCGCGCTGCCGGTGATCGCGCTGCCGACTCCCTTTCCCGTCTTCGCCGCCGCGTTCGCGGTGTTCGGGGTGGGTCTCGGGTGCGTGGATGCCGCGGCCGCCATGCAGGGCGTCACCGTGCAGCGGGGCTATGGCCGCCACCTGCTGGGTGGCTTCTTCGCCGCGGCGACGGCAGCGGCCATCGCGGGAGCGCTCCTCGTCTCGGGGGTCGCCCTGTCGGCGGTCGGCGCAGGCGTCGCGCTGGCCTGCGCCGGGATCATCGCGCTCGGCGCCGCACTGGTGGGCGGGCGGTTCTTCGCCCGGGAAGTGCCGATCGACGTCGCGCTCCCTGCCTCCGAGCGCGCGAAGCTCCCACGTGCGGGCATCTGGGCATTCGGGCTGGTGATCCTCGCGGTGTTCGTCGCCGACTCCGCCGTGAGCACATGGAGCACGGTCTATCTCCAGGACGACCTGGCCGCGCTCGCGTGGGTCGCGCCGCTCGGCTACGCGGCGTACCAGGCCGTCGTCCTCGTCACGCGGCTCGCGACCGACCGCCTGGTCCCGAGACTCGGGCGCGGCCGGCTCGTCGCGGTCGCGGCATCCGTCTCGGCCGTCGGGTGCACGATCATCGCGCTCCTTCCGTTCCCGGTGGCGGCGATCGTCGGCTTCGCGCTCGCGGGAGTGAGCGCCGGCGTGCTCATCCCTGTCACCTTCGGAGCGGCCGGCGAGCTGTCGACCGCCCACGCCGACCAGGTCATCGCCCGGGTCAACCTGTTCAACTACGCCGGAGCGATTCTCGGGGCGGTCGTGCTCGGCGTTCTCGCAGACGGACCCGGGCTCGGGCCGGCGTTCCTGCTCCCCGCGGTCGCGCTCGCGGCGATCCTCTTCGCCGTGCCGCGGTTCCGCCGGGCACCTGCCCTCTCCGTCGCGCGCGCGGGTTCCCGCGACCCGCGCACTCGCTAATCTGACACCGTGACTCAGACGCCTCCGCCGGACGCCCGCGCCGCGGCCGACGCCGCACAGCGGGCCGACGCCGCGCAGCGCGAGGAGGAGTCGCTGCGCGAGCGGTGGGAGGAGACCGAGCGCTCGCTGCGGCAGCGCTTCGATGCGCCGATCAGCCGCGCGACCCGCCTCACGCAGGCGACGATGGCGTGGTTCCCGGTGCGGGTGTGGCGGAACTTCCTGATCGAGAACGGATTCCTGCTGTCGGCCGGCGTGAGCTACGTCGCCCTGTTCGCGTGCTTCGCGGCGATCTACCTCCTGTTCGCGGTCGCGGGCGTATGGCTGGGCGGGAGCCCCGAGGCTGTCGACCGGCTCATCGACCTGATCAACAGCTACATCCCGGGTCTGATCTCCGATGACAGCGCATTCGCCACTCCTGAGCAGGTGCAGGAGATCGCGACCGAGAACGCCGGCGTGCTGGGGTGGACCGGTGTCATCGCGCTCGGCGTGCTGATCTGGACGGCGATCGACTGGGTCACCTATACCCGCCGCGCGGTGCGCGAGCTCTTCGCGATCCCCCCGGACCGCCGCAGCTACTTCCTCCTCAAGGCGCGCGATCTGATGGCGGCCGTGATCTTCGGCGCCGCCCTCATCCTCGGCGCCGCCCTCAGCACCGTCGGGAGCCAGACCGTCGACTGGCTCTTCTCGCTCATGGGCTGGACCCAGGCGAGCGGCCTGGTCGACGTCACGGTGCGCCTCGGCTCCCTGGTCGTCGGATTCGTCGTCACCTCGACCGCCCTGGTGGGCCTGTTCCGCTTCCTCACCGGCACGAAGCTTCCCTGGCGTCGCATCTGGCCCGGCGCGATCATCGGCGGAATCGGCCTCTCGCTGCTCCAGCTCGGCGCCGGCCTGCTCCTGGGCTATACCCCCTCCAATCCCCTGCTGGCCGGATTCGCGTTCTTCATCGGGATGCTGCTGTGGTTCCGCCTCATGGGGATCGTGCTGCTGACGGCGGCATCGTGGGTGGCGGTGGCCGCGCGCGACCGCGACGTCGTGCTCCTCCCCCAGACCGAGGCCGAACGTCTTGCCGCGGAGCACGCGGCGCTGATGCTGGCCGCGCAGGTGCGCCTGCGCACGGCGAAGGACGCGCGCGCGCAGGCGCGCTGGTGGCGCATCCCCCTCGCCGACCGGGCGGTGCGCGAAGCCGAGGAGGAGTTGCGCCAGGTCGAGGCGGCCGCGCCGCCGAAACCGCACGCGCGGACGATCCCCGGCGTGCGCCTGCCCAAGCACGCCGATGCGTCCGCCGTCACGGCGCTGGCCACCGGCGACCGCAGCGACATCGGCGCCCACTGACGCGGCATCCGGGGTGTCGGCACCCGCGATTAGGCTCGTGGGATGCCCCGCAGAGTCCGCATCGCCTCCGTCAACGTCAACGGCATCCGCGCCGCGACCCGCAAGGGAATGATCGAGTGGCTCGATGAGGCCGACGTCGACGTGATGGCGCTGCAGGAGGTGCGCGCCACTCTCGAAGAGCTCCGCACCGCTCTGCCCGGCTGGGAGCTCGTCAACGATGAGGCCCTCGCCAAAGGACGCGCGGGAGTCGCGATCGCGACCCGCATGCCCGCGATCGAAGTGCGACGGGTCCTCGGCCCCGAGCCGCTCGACTCCGCCGGGCGCTGGATCGAGGCCGATCTCGAGATCGACGGCGAGCGCCTCACGGTCGTGAGCGCCTACGTGCACACGGGTGAGGCCGACACGCCGCGGCAAGACGCCAAGTGGGCGTTTCTCGACGCGATGGAGAAGCGGATGCCGCAGATCGAGCAGTCCTCACCGCTCGCGGTCGTGATGGGCGACCTCAACGTGGGGCACCGCGAGCTCGACATCCGCAACTGGAAGGGGAACGTCAAGAAGGCCGGCTTCCTCCCGCGCGAGCGCGCGTACTTCGACCGGTTCCTCGGTCCCCGCGGTGAGCCGGTCACCGGCACCGATGGGTCGACGGGCACCGGGCTCGGGTGGGTCGACGTCGGTCGCGCCGCGCACGGCGATGTCGACGGGCCCTACACGTGGTGGTCCATGCGCGGGCGGGCGTTCGACAACGACAGCGGCTGGCGCATCGACTACCACCTCGCGACCGCCGCCCTCGCGGAGCGCGTGTCCGACTACCGGGTCGTGCGGGCGCCATCGTGGGACTCCCGCTGGAGCGACCACGCTCCCGTCGTGGCCGACTACGCGATCGGCGAGTGAATTCAGCGCCCTAGAATCGATCGGGTGAGCAAACCGCGCCTGTACTCCGGAATGCAGCCCTCCGCCGACTCCCTGCAGATCGGCAACTACATCGGGGCGCTCCTGCAGTGGCGCGACCTCCAGCAGTCCTACGAGGCGTTCTTCTCGGTCGTCGACCTCCACGCCCTCACGCAGCCGAACGACCCCGCCGAGCTCCGCGAGAAGACCCGCCGCACGGCCGCGCAGTACATCGCGGCGGGCATCGAGCCATCGAAGTCGACGCTCTACGTGCAGTCCCACGTGCGCGCGCACGCGGAGCTCGCGTGGATCCTGAGCACCATCACCGGGTTCGGCGAGGCCGGACGCATGACGCAGTTCAAGGACAAGTCGCAGCGGTTCGGCGCCGATGCCACGTCGGTCGGGCTCTTCACCTATCCGGTGCTCATGGCGGCCGACATCCTCCTCTACCAGACCGACATCGTTCCCGTCGGCGACGACCAGAAGCAGCACGTCGAACTGACGCGGGATCTCGCCGAGCGCTTCAACAGCCGTTATGGCACGGCCTTCACCGTGCCGATGCCCGTCATCCAGAAGGACACCGCCCGCATCTACGATCTGCAGAACCCCGCGGCGAAGATGTCGAAGTCGGCCGAGTCCGACGCCGGTGTCCTCTGGCTGCTCGACGACCCCGCGGTGAGCGCGAAGAAGATCATGCGTGCCGTCACCGACAGCGACGGCACGGTGCGGTACGACCGCGACGAGAAGCCGGGCGTCTCGAACCTGCTCGTGATCTACGCCGCCCTCACGGGCCGACAGATCCCGGCGATCGAGGACGAGTACGCCGGCCGCGGTTACGGAGACTTCAAGAAGGGCCTCGCCGAGGTCGTCGTCGAGGAGTTCGGCCCGGTGCGCCAGCGTGCGCTCGACCTGCTCGCCGACCCCGCGGAGCTCGACCGCCTCCTGGCGATGAACGCGGCGAAGGCCGATGCGGTCGCCGACGCGACGCTGGCCGACGTCTACGACAAGGTCGGCCTCCTCCGCCGCCTCTGACCCCCACTGCCCCCCACCACCTCCCGGTGTCATGTCACACGAATGGTGGGTTCCGGCCCGCCTAACCCACCATTCGTGGGACATGCCGAACCCTTCGGTGCCGGGGCTAGCCTGGGCGGATGCAGCCCGTCGTCCTCCGCACCCCCCGGCTCGTGCTCGACCTGCCCCGCGAGGAGGACGTCGACGCGATCCTCGCGGCCTGCCAGGACCCGGGCATCCAGCGGTACACGCCGGTGCCGTATCCGTACGAGCGCACCCACGCCGAGGCGTTCGTGACCCAGGTTCCCAAGGACTGGGAGAGAGGGCGCCACGTCACGTGGGGCATCCGTGAGCACGATCGGCTCATCGGCACGATCGGCCTGTACCGCATGGAGGGGGACGGCAACGGAGAGATCGGGTTCTGGATGGCCCCCGAGGCGCGCGGCGGCGGACGGCTGCGGGAGGCGGCGAACGCCGTGATCGACTGGGGCTTCTCTTCCGAGGGCCCGGGGCTCGCGCGCATCGAATGGCGCGCGGTCGTCGGCAACGTCCCGTCGGCGCGTGTGGCCAGCGCACTGGGCTTCCGGTACGAGGGGATGCTGCGGCGCGCCCTCGTCAACCCCAAGCACCGCGACGACGGCTGGATCGCCGCGCTCCTCGCGGAGGACGAGCGGATGCCGCAGCCCTGGCCGGTCCTGGAGAACTGACCCGGCGTCGGCACCGCGTGGCAGTATGGGGCGCATGCCCGAGATGCCCGAGGTGCAGGGCCTGGTCGAGTTCCTGCGCGGACGCGTGACCGGCCTCGAGGTGACGCGCGTCGCGGTGGCGAACATCGCGGCCCTGAAGACGTACGACCCGCCGGTCGATGCGCTCACCGGCGCGCGCATCGACGCGGTGGCGCGCCACGGCAAGTTCGTCGACCTCGCCACGAGCGGAGGGGGGACCGCGGCCCACCTCGTCTTCCACCTCGCCAAGGCCGGCTGGCTGCGGTTCTACGACCAGCTGCCGTCCACGGTCATCCGTCCGGGCAAGACCCCGATCGCCCTGCGCGTCGCGCTCTCGGATGGCTCGGGCTTCGACCTCACCGAGGCGGGGACCAAGAAGTCCCTCGCGGTCTACGTCGTCCGCGACCCGTCCGACGTCCCCGGTATCGCCCGGCTCGGTCCGGATCCCCTCGACCCCGCGTTCACCCGCGACACCCTCGCGGGCCTGCTCGCCGGACGCCGCACCCAGATCAAAGGCGTGCTGCGCGACCAGGCGACGATCGCCGGGGTGGGCAACGCGTACTCCGACGAGATCCTCCACGCCGCGAAGATGTCGCCGTACGCGCTCGCGTCCACGCTCGACGACGCCGACGTCGACCGCCTGTTCCAGGCGATGACCGACACTCTCGCCGAGGCGGTGGCCGCGGCATCCGGCAAGCCCCCGGCCGAGCTCAAAGACGCCAAGCGCCGCGGGATGAAGGTGCACGGCCGTCGCGGCGAGGCGTGCCCGGTGTGCGGCGACGAGGTGCGCAGCGTGTTCTTCGCCGACAACTCGCTCGAGTACTGCCCGACGTGCCAGACGGGCGGCAAGATCCTCGCCGACCGGCGACTCTCCCGCCTCCTGAAGTAGCCCTACGGACCTGTCGTCCCCATGAGGATCCGCGCGTCCTCGTCGACCCAGTCGAGAGACTTCGACACGGCCTTCTGCCACAGCCGGTAGCGCCGCTCGCGCTCGTCCTCGGGCATGCGGGGCTCGAACCTGACGTCCTCCTGCCAGTGGGCGCGCAGCGCGTCGCGGCTCGTCCACACGCCGGTGGCGAGTCCGGCGGCGTAGGCGGCGCCGAGCGCGGTGGTCTCGACGACCTTCGGCCGGACGACGGGGATGCCGAGGATGTCGGCCTGGAACTGCATCAGGGCGTCGTTGCGCGTCATCCCGCCATCCACGCGCAGCTCCTCGAGGGCGCGCCCGGTGTCGGCCTCGACCGCCTCGATGACGTCGCGGGTCTGGAACGCGGTCGACTCCAGTGCTGCCCGCGCGATGTGGCCCTTGTTCACATAGCGCGTCATGCCGACGAGCGCTCCGCGGGCGTCGGGACGCCAGTACGGCGCGTACAGTCCCGAGAACGCCGGCACGAAGTAGGCGCCGCCGTTGTCGTCGACCGTGGCGGCGAGGGTCTCGACGTCCTCGGACCGCTGGATGATGCCGAGGTTGTCGCGCAGCCACTGGATGAGCGACCCGGTGACGGCGATCGATCCTTCGAGGGCGTAGCGCGCGGGCTCGCCGTCGCAGCGGTAGGCCACGGTGGTGATGAGCCCGCTGTCGGAGCGCACGATGTCGGTGCCGGTGTTGACGAGCAGGAAGTTCCCGGTGCCGTAGGTGTTCTTCGACTCCCCCGCCTCGAATGCGGCCTGCCCGAACGTCGCCGCCTGCTGGTCGCCGAGGATGCCCGCGATCGGGGTGCCGTGCAGAGTGTCCGGCAGGGCGGTCGTCCCGACGACTCCCGACGAGGAGCGGATCTCGGGCATCATCGCGCGGGGGATGCCCCACACGGCGAGCAGCTCGTCGGACCAGTCCAGCGTCCGCAGGTCCATCAGCAGCGTGCGCGAGGCATTGGTGACGTCCGTGACGTGGATGCCGCCGCGTGCGCCGCCGGTGAGGTTCCAGATCACCCACGTGTCGGGGGTTCCGAAGACGAGGTGTCCCGCCTCCGCGGCATCCCGTGCACCCGGCACGTGGTCGAGGATCCAGGCGATCTTCGAGGCCGAGAAGTACGTCGCGAGCGGAAGCCCGGTCTGCTCGGCGAACCGGAAGGTGCCGCCCTCGCCCTCGGCGGCGAGTTGGTCGATGCGGGGCTGCGTGCGCGTGTCCTGCCACACGATCGCGTTGTGCACCGGGCGCCCGGTGCGGCGGTCCCAGACGATCGCGGTCTCCCGCTGGTTGGTGACGCCGACGGCGGCGACGTCGGATGCCGCGATCCCGGCGCGCGAGAGGCACGAGGCCACCACCCACTCGGTGCTCGTCCAGATCTCGACGGGATCGTGCTCGACCTGACCGGCCCGGGGGAAGATCTGCTCGTGCTCGCGCTGCGACACGGCGACGACGCCGCCGGTCGCGTCGAACACGATGGCCCTCGTCGAGGTCGTCCCCTGATCGATCGCCAGGACGTGATCGGCCACCGCGGCCTCCTTCCTCGCGGGCATCGACGCCCGCACGGCTGCTGCGCCGGCGTCGCCGGCTGGGGTCAGGCTATCGCGAGGCGGTGGATGCCCCGGCCCATGTCGGGTCGGCGGCATGCACGCGCTCCAGCCCGAGCTGCGTCTCGGCCACGACGCGGTCGGCATCCCAGCCGAGCACGGGCGCGACCACCTCGGCGATCTCTCTGACGGCCGCCGCGGACGCGCCGCCGGTGAACGCGATGCTCGTGCGGCGCAGCAGGAGGTCGGCGACGTGGACGACGTCCTCAGTCGCGGCGAGGTGCCGCAGCTCAGCCGTGCTGTAGCCGGCGAGGTGAGTGAGCTCGGTGTCGTCGGCGTCGTCGGCGATCGCCGCGATCACCGCCGTGGCGACCGTCCCGTAGCGGTCGAGGAGCGTCGCGACACGGGCTGCCGGGAGTCCGTCGGCGTGACCGGCGATCCACTGCCGTCGCGCACGCTCCGTGGCGGGGTAGCCCTTTCCGCCGCCGATCGGAACGCCCTTGGTCGAGCGTCGGCGCGGCCGGGACAGCAGTTCGAGCGCGCGGTCGGCGAGGTGCTCCGCGGACGCGCGGAAGGTCGTCCACTTCCCCCCGACGAGCGACAGGACGGTCGCGTCGCCGCCGACGAGGGGCGCGGACTCGATGCGGTAGTCGCGCGACACGAATCCGGGGGCGAGGTCGCCGTGACCGGGCAGGGGTCGCACGCCCGAGAAGCGGTACACGATCTGCGAGCGGTCGACCACGATGCGCGGGAGCACCTGCCCGATGAGGTCGATGAAGTAGTCCACCTCGGCTTCGGTGCACACCGCGGGGTGTCGCATGTCGTGCTCGAGATCGGTCGTGCCGACGAGCACGCGGCCCTTGAGCGGGTAGATGAGCACGATGCGGCCGTCGGCGTTCTCGAAGAAGAGCTCGCGGCCGCCGGTCGCCGCCAGCAGCTCCGGGTGGTCGAGCACGATGTGCGAGCCCTTCGTGCCGCCCATGTAGCGCGTGGGGTCGCCGAGCGCGAGGTTGGTCAGGTCGGTCCACGGTCCGGAGGCGTTGATGACGACGGATGCCGCGAACGGCAGCTCTTCGCCCGACTCCTCGTCGCGCAGCACGACGCGGCCGTCCCGGACTCCGGACGCGGCCGTGTAGTTCGCGGCGCGGGCGCGATCGCCTCCGGCCTCCCGCCCGTCGCGGAGCACGTCGACCGCGAGCCGTTCGGGATCGTGCAGCGAGGCATCCCAGTAGGTGGCGGTGTACTTGACGCCCGGGTTGAGCGCCGGGAGCTCCTGCAGCGAGCGCTTGCGGCCCCGGAAGGCGTGCCGCGGCACGCGGCCGCCGCCGCGCGAGAAGGAGTCATAGATGACCAGGCCGATCTTGATGAGCGCCGCACCGCGCTCGGTGTGCTTCCCCCCGCCGTGGCGGAGGAACCGGAGCGGAGCGCTGAGCACACCCGAGAAGGTGGAGAAGATCGGGATGGTCGTCTGGAGCGGCCGGACGTAGTGGGGCGCGATCCGGAGGAGGGCGTTGCGCTCGGTGACCGCCTCGTGGACGAGTCGGAACTCGCCGTTCTCGAGGTAGCGGATGCCGCCATGGATCATGTGAGAGGAGGCCGCCGAGGCCCCGCTGACGAAGTCGCTGCGCTCCACGAGGGCGACGTCGACGCCCTGCATCGCGAGGTCGCGGAAGGTGGCGAGGCCGTTGATACCGCCCCCGACGATCAGGACATCGGCGTATGGCCGATCCTTCAGTTCGTCGAACCCTCGTGCGGTGCGCCCGGTCATCGCTTCCCCCGTATCGGTCGTTGTGACCCCTCCATGATGACACCGCTGGCCGTTCTTGCAGGCCGTCTGCACATACGTGCAAGAATGTCGGCGTGGACGAGCTGAACGAACCGCGCACGGTGCAGCGCGCGCTGACGGCCGCGCACCTGTACTACGTGCAGGACCGCACCATGGAGGCGATTGCGCGCGAACTCGGCACGTCGCGCTCGACTGTCTCGCGACTCCTGGCCCACGCTCGAGCCACCGGGATCGTCGACATCCGCATCCGCTCCCCCTTCGAGGGCCCGCAGCGGAGCGAAGAGCTGCTGGCCACCCGATTCGGAATCGCCGCGCACGTCGTGCCCGTTCCGGACGACGCGACCGAGGTGGAGAGGCTCGAACGCGTCGCGGTCGCGTCGGCGCACCTGCTCAGCGAGGTCGTCCAGGCCGACATGACCGTCGGGGTGGCGTGGGGGTCGACGACCGCAGCGGTGAGCCGGCGACTGGTCCCGAAGACCGTCCACGGCACGACGTTCGTGCAGCTGAACGGCTCGGGAAACACCCACACAACGGGCCTGCTGTACGCCAGCGAGATCCTGAGCCGCTTCGCCACGGCCTACGGCGGCAGCGCGCAGCAGTTCCCCGTCCCGGCGTTCTTCGACGACCCCCGCACGAAGCACGCCATGTGGCGCGAGCGCAGCACCCGCCGCATCCTCGCGATGCAGGGCGCGATGGACCTCGTGGTCTTCAGCACCGGCTCGGCGGGGTCGCAGGTTCCCAGCCACGTCTACTCCGGCGGGTACCTCGAAGCCCAGGAGCTCGCCGCCCTCGACGCCGAAGGGGTCGTCGGCGACGTCGCGACCGTGTTCTTCCGCGCCGACGGCACGAGCGACGGCATTCCGCTGAACGAACGGGCGACCGGACCGCAGTTCGACGTGCTCCGGCGCGTGCCCCGGAGGCTGTGCATCGTGTCCGGGGTGTCGAAGCTCGACAGTCTGCGCGGCGCCCTGGCCGCCGGGCTCGTCACCGACCTCGTCGTCGACGAGGCCGTCGCGCGCGCACTGGCCGGGTGATCCTCCGTTCACCCACCGACGTTCACTCACCGACGCGGAATGAACTCGCGTCGCCGACGTTGACTACACTCGAGAGCATCAACGTGCTCCGGGGTCGGTGAGAATCCGAACCGGCGGTGACAGTCCGCGAGCCAAGGCATCAGCATCCGATCGGGTGCCGCCACGGCCGATCCGGTGGAATTCCGGAACCGACGGTGATGCGACGAGAGATCGTCGCTAGTCCGGATGGGAGGCAGCACGGGCGACGCGTCAGCGTTGCCGGCTTCCCGTGCCCCCGGAACACCGCGAGGTGAAGACGGAGGACACGGATGATGGCGACACCGGCCGAGCTGGACGCGATGCGTCGCGCGCTCGACCTTGCGCTGCGGGGGCCGCGGGGCGTGAACCCTCAGGTCGGCGCCGTCCTCCTCTCCCCCGACGGCGAGATACTCGCCGAGGGGTGGCACCGCGGCGCGGGCACCCCGCACGCCGAGGTCGCGGCGCTCTCGCAACTCGAGCCGGGCGCCGCGCGCGGCGCGACCGCAGTGGTGACGCTCGAACCCTGCAACCATCACGGCCGCACCGGGCCCTGCGCGGAAGCGCTCCTCGAGGCGGGTGTCGCGCGCGTGGTCTACGCGATCGACGATCCCAATCCCGAGTCGAGCGGCGGCAGCGGGCGCCTGCGGGCCGCCGGCGTCGACGTCGAGTCCGGCCTGTGCGCCGACGAAGCGCACGCACTGCTCGATTCGTGGCTCACCGTGCAGCGCCTCGGCCGCCCGCACGTCACCGTCAAGTGGGCGCAGAGCCTCGACGGCCGCGCCGCCGCAGCCGACGGCACGAGCCAGTGGATCACCGGTCCCATCGCCCGCGCCGACGTCCACCGCCGTCGGGCGCAGGCCGACGCGATCGTCGTCGGCACCGGCACGGTCCTCGCCGACGACCCGGCCCTGACCGCCCGGGCAGAAGACGGGTCTCTGTACGAGTCGCAGCCGCTCCCCGTCGTGCTCGGCGAGCGCGACGTTCCCGACGACGCGGCCGTGCGGAGGCATCCACTGGCCTTCGTCCAGTACCCCGGAGATCTCGAGGCGACCCTCGCCGATCTGCGCACCCGCGGCGTGCACTCCGTCTTCGTCGAGGGCGGACCCTCCGTCGCGGCCTCGTTCGTGCGCGAGGGTCTGGCCGACGAGTTCGTCGTCTACGTCGCGCCGGCCCTGCTCGGGGGCGACCTGCTCGCCCTGCGCGATGTCGGCGTCTCGACCATCGACGAGGCGATCCGGCTGACGTTCACGCACGTCGAACGCCTCGGCGACGATCTGCTGCTCGTCGCCACCCTCTCAGAAGCCTCAGAAGGAGCGAGCTGATGTTCACCGGAATCGTCGAAGAGATCGGCGAAGTCACCGCGGTCGAGCCCTCCGGCGACGGCGTGCGAGTCACGGTCCGGGCGCCGAAGGCGGTGTCGGATGCCGCGCACGGCGACTCGATCTCGGTCAGCGGCGTGTGCCTCACGGTCGTCGGCCAAGGAGCCGACTGGTTCACCGCCGACGTGATGCGCCAGACGCTCGACATGTCGACGCTCGAGGGCGTCGCGCCCGGTCGGGCCGTGAACCTCGAGCGGGCGACCGCCGCGCACGGCCGCCTCGGCGGCCACATCGTGCAGGGCCACATCGATGGCACGGGCGAGGTCATCGAGGTGCGACCGGGGGCCGAATGGCAGGTGCTCCGCATCGCCCTCCCCGCGCACCTGGCGCCTCTCGTCGTCGACAAGGGCTCGATCGCCGTCGACGGCGTGTCGCTGACCGTGAGCGACACGAGTCCCGTCGAGCCGGTGGACGGCGTCCACTGGTTCGAGGTCTCACTCATCCCCGAGACGCTCTCGGCGACGACGCTCGGCGCGCGCCGAGTGGGTGATCTCGTCAACCTCGAGACCGACATCCTGGCGCGCCACGTGCAGCGCATGCTCTCTTTCACCGCTGCGGCCACGCCCGGCCGCGGCATCCCCGCATTCTCCGCGGCTGAGTCCGCACCGACGGAAGGAGGCTCGGCATGAGCCTTTCCACGATCCCCGAGGCCCTCGACGCCCTGCGCGCCGGGCGGCCCGTCATCGTCGCCGACGATGAGAATCGCGAGAACGAGGGCGACGTCGTCCTCTCCGCGCAGCTGGCCACCCCCGAGTGGCTGGCGTGGACGGTGCGCTGGTCGAGCGGCTTCATCTGCGCGCCCATGCCCGCCGAGTGGGCCGACCGGCTCGACCTCCCGCCGATGGTCGAGGTCAATCAGGACGCCCGCGCGACGGCGTACACGGTGAGCGTCGACGCCGCCGACCGTGAGTCGACCGGCATCAGCGCCTCTGACCGCGCCCACACGTTGAACGTGCTGGCGAACCCCGAATCGGTGCCGGCCGACCTGATCCGCCCCGGGCACATCCTTCCCCTGCGCGCCGTGGACGGCGGCGTGCGCGAGCGCGCCGGTCACACCGAGGCCGCGGTCGAGCTGATGCGCCTGGCGGGCGTGGAGCCCGTCGGCGCGATCGCCGAGGTGGTCGCCGAGGACGGGTCGATGATGCGCCTTCCCGGTCTCCTCGAGCTCGGGGAGCGCGACGGGGTGCCCGTCATCACGATCGAGCAGCTCATCGCCCACCTCGACGAACACGCACCGGTGGATGCCGCGGCCACTCCCGGACACAAGCGCCGGGTGAGCCTCCGGGCCGAGGCGCTCGTGCCGACCTCGCACGGCGAGTTCCGGTTCCTCGCCTATAAGGACCGCATCACCGGCACCGATCACCTGGCCGTGATCTCGGGAGAGATCGGCGAGGCGCCGCTCGTGCGCGTGCACTCCGAATGCCTGACGGGCGAGGCGTTCGGCTCGCTGAAGTGCGAATGCGGGCCGCAGCTCGACGCGGCGCTGGACGCGATCGAGCAGGACGGCGGCGTGGTGATCTACATGCGCGGCCACGAGGGTCGCGGCATCGGACTCATCAACAAGCTCCGCGCATACTCGCTGCAGGAGCGCGGTCTGGACACCGTGGACGCCAACCTCGCCCTCGGGCTCCCCGCGGATGCCCGCGACTACGCCGCCGCCGCCGGCATCCTCGCCGACCTCGGCGTCGACAAGGTGCGTCTGCTCACCAACAACTCCGACAAGGTCAAGCAGCTGCGGGAGTTCGGGCTCGACATCGTCGAGCAGGTTCCGCTGCTCGTCGGGGTGGGGCCGAACAACCACCAGTACCTCGCCACCAAGCGCGACCGGATGGGTCACCTGATCGACGAGGCCGACCTCGCCGACGCGCTCGCGCAGATGCACGAAGGAGCGGAGCGTTGAGCGGGAAGGGCGTGCCTCAGGCCGGAGCGCCCGTCGACGGGACGGGTCTCGACGTGGTCGTGATCGCGGGCACGTGGCACGACGAGATCACGGACGGCCTCATCGCCGGATCGCGACGTGCGCTCGATGCGGCCGGAGCGACCTGGCGGCTCGTCCGGGTGCCCGGGTCGTTCGAGCTGCCCGTGGCGGCGAAGGCCGCCCTCGACGCCGGAGCGGACGCCGTCGTGGCGCTCGGGGTCATCATCCGCGGAGGGACGCCGCACTTCGAGTTCGTGTCGTCGGCGGCGACCGACGGCCTCACGCGCGTCGCGCTCGACACCGGCAAGCCGGTCGGCTTCGGCGTGCTGACGCTCGACGACGAAGCCCAGGGGATCGCCCGGGCGGGGCTTCCCGGGTCGGAAGAGGACAAGGGGTACGAGGCCGCCGACGCCGCCCTCCGCACGGCGCTGGTGCTGCGGGAGCTCCGCGGCGAGTGAGGCGGGCCTTGCTGGCGCTTCCACGGTCGCGGGCATAGCCTCACGACCATGGAGTTCCTTCGCCATCTGGTCCTGCTTTTCCACCTCGTCGGCTTCGCGATCCTCTTCGGCGCGTGGGCGGTCGAGCTCGTCAACGGTCACCGCGGCGTCACGCGGCTGATGAACTGGGGTCTCGCCATCGCGGCCGTGGCCGGCCTGATCCTCGCCGCACCCTGGGGCATCGAGTATGAGCTGAACTACGTCAAGATCGGCGTGAAGCTTGTGATCCTCCTCGTCATCGGCGCCCTGCTCGGCATCGGCGCCGGGCGCCAGCGCAAGGGAGGCAAGGTTCCGCCCGCGGTCTTCTGGTCGATCGGCGTCCTCACGCTCGCGAACGCCGCGATCGCCGTGCTCTGGCGCTGACAGCGCGGACGACAGCACCGTGGATGCCGCGGCCCCGCCGGGTCGCGGCATCCGTCGTTCCGGCGCCGCTGGTTGGCACCGCGGGAGTCCTTCGCGCTGCAGTTCCTGACGCGCGCTGCGCTTGTCCCCCGCGCTGCAGTTTCCGACGCGCGCTGCGCTTGTCGTCCGCGCTGCAGTTCCCGACGCGCGCTGCGTCGCGCGACGCCGCGTCCGTCGCGAACTGTAGCGTGCGGCGGGACTGGCCGCGGAACCCATCGCTCCCGCGCTGCCGTACCTTAGCCGCGAGATCTCCCGACGCGCGCCGCGCTTGTCGTCCGCGCTGCAGTTCCCGACGCGCGCTGCGTCGCGCGACGCCGCGTCCGTCGCGAACTGTAGCGCGGGGCCGCGCTCCACGCAGGACAGCTGAGCCGAGTGCGCCGAGCCGCCGGCTGTGCGAGTGGACGCTGAAGGTGCCGCTCGTGGACAAGGCGCAGGGGAGGATGCTCGCCGAGGGCGACCTGTTCCGTGCCGCTCTGCCCGACGAGGGGCGGTTCGGATGCTCCGACCTCCGTCTCGCGAAGCCCGCGGTCAGTCGAGGAAGAGGGCGCGCAGTCGCTTGGTCGTGAAGACGAGCCCGATCGCGATCATCACGACGAAGTAGAGCACGTGCCACCACATGTCGGGCGACAGGATGCCGGTCGTGAGGCCTCGCACGAGCTCGACGCCGTGCCACAGCGGGAACGCCATGATGACGTGCTGGACCCACTCGGGGTAGACCGTGATCGGATACAGGGTGGCCGAGAAGAGGAACATCGGCAGCAGCACGAAGTTGATCCAGTCCATGTGCTGGAACGTCTTCATGTAGCTGGTCACCGCCATCCCGACGCTCGCGAAGCCGAAGGCGATGAGCAGCACCGCCGGGATGGCGAGGATCGCGGTCGGTGCGAGGTTCAGGCCGAGGATCTGCATGATGAGCATGAAGCCCGTCGCGTAGAGCAGACCCCGAAGCAGGGCGTAGAGGATCTCGCCGAGCGCGACATCGAGCGGACCGAGCGAGGTGGCCAGCATCCCCTCGTAGAGCTTGCCGTAGTTGAGCTTGAAGAAGACGTTCCACGTCGAGTCGTAGATCGCCCCGTTCATGGCCGAGACCGCCAGCAGGGCCGGCGCGATGAAGGCCGCGTACGAGACCTCGGCGCCGCCGGACGTCTCGACATCGCCGATGATCGACCCCAGGCCGATGCCCATCGAGGCGAGGTAGAAAACGGGCTCGAAGAAGCCGGAGAGCACGACGATCCAGCTCGAGGAACGCGCGGCGATCAGCCCGCGCTGGACCACGGACTGGGGGTTGCCCGCCCACAGCGCCCGCACGCCGCCCCGGCGGATCACCGGGGCTTCGGTGGTGGTCGTCACGGCGCTCACTTCGCGAGCCTCCTCTCGAACAGGCGCCGGGCAACGATCAGACCGCCGACGGAGAGGACGAGCAGATACACGGTGCTGACGACGATCATGATCGGCGGCGTCGGCTGACCGTACATCACCACGCGACCCAGCTCGCTCGCGTGCCACAGCGGCGAGATCCAGCCGATCCACTCCAGCCAGTCCGGGAGAGCGCTCAGCGGGTAGAACGTGCCCGAGAACAGGAACATGGGCATGAAGATGAAGCGCTGGACGAGCGCGAACTGGCCCTTGTCGTCCTCGATCGAGGCGGCGTATGCCATCAGCGGAATGCCGAAGGCGAGTCCGCCGAGCAGCGCGATGAAGACGGCGATCCA
The DNA here is from genome assembly GCF_042677065.1 of Microbacterium insulae. NCBI lineage: Bacteria > Bacillati > Actinomycetota > Actinomycetes > Micrococcales > Microbacteriaceae > Microbacterium > Microbacterium insulae. The sequence goes on from NZ_JBHTII010000001.1 coordinate 441,400, forward strand.
CGCCGTCGCGGGGCGCGTCGCGTCGGGCTGGAGCCACGAGAAGAAGAGCAGGATGAAGGCGAAGTACAGCACGACGGTGACCGCCATGCGCGCCCCGGCTCCGGCGACGACGCCGTTGGCGATCTGCCCGGACGACAATGGAGACGCGTTGAAGCCGTAGAAGTACCGCCGCCACTTGAATCCGGACATCACCGGGTACGTGAACTCCTCGGACGCGACCGCGATCGCCGAGGTCATGAGCAGCGCGGGAGCGACGAACACGAGGTAGGGCACCTGCTCGCCGCCCACATCGATCGGCGCGTCGATCAGCGCAGCCAGACCCACCGCGAGACCGAGCAGGTAGAGCACGGGCTGCCCGAGGGCGCCGATGATGATCGTCCAGCCGTACGCACGCATCGCCCGCACCATGTGCTCGGTGACGTAGAGCGAGCCGAGACCGCGCGGCTTGCGCCCCCACTCCATCGCCTCTGCGCGCAGCTCGTCGAGCGTCGGCTCCGTACCGACCGTCGCGCCGCCGGGAACCGCGTCGCTCATTCGATCAGCGACCTTCCGGTGAGGCGCAGGAAGACGTCCTCCAGACTCGATCGCCGCACGAGGCTCGTCAACGGGTGCAAGCCCCGCTGGGTCACCTGCTCGAGTGCCGCCTCGCCGTCGGTCGCGTACACGAGCACACGGTCGGGCAGCACCTCGACGCGGTCGCCGATGCCCTGCAGCTGCGGCGCGACCTGCTCATTGCGCTCGGAGCCGAAACGCACCTCGAGCACCTCGCGGCTCGAGTGCTCGCGAATGAGCGAGGCGGGCGTGCCCTCGGCCATGATGCGTCCCTTGTCGACCACGATCAGGCGGTCGCACAGCTGCTCGGCCTCGTCCATGTAGTGCGTGGTGAGGACCAGCGTCGTGCCCCGCTCCTTGAGACGGAACAGACGGTCCCACAGCACGTGGCGGGCCTGCGGGTCGAGCCCGGTCGTCGGCTCGTCGAGCAGGAGGATGCGCGGGTCGTTGATGAGACCGCGGGCGATGGTCAGACGGCGCTTCATGCCGCCCGAGAGGGCGTCGACCTTGCTCTTGGCCTTCTCTTCGAGGGCGGCGAACGCGAGCAGCTCGTCTGCCTTCTGCGCGCACACCTTGCCGGGCAGCCCGAAGTACCGGCCGTAGATGTAGAGGTTCTCGCGGGCGTTGAGCTCGCCGTCGAGGTTGTCCTGCTGGGGGACGACGCCCAGCCGGGAGCGGATCTCGGGTCCGTAGCGGTCGGGGTCGAGCCCGAGGATGGAGAGGTCGCCCGCCGTCCGCGTCGAGACGGCGCCGATCATCTTCATGGTCGTGGACTTGCCGGCTCCGTTCGGCCCGAGGAGCCCGAACGACTCCCCCGGCGCCACCTCGAACGAGAGCCCGTCGACGGCGAGGAAGTCGGGCTTCCCCTTCACCTTGTAGGACTTGACGAGGTTCTTCGCATCGATCACGGGCGCGGGCACCGGACTACCCTAACCCCCACCCGCGACACCGATCCTTCGTCAACTTACGTTGACAACCTCGCCGAGCGTCAACTATGGTTGACAACCGGATGCCGCGACCGCGGCGCGGATCGGAGGGGGCCGTGAGCGGCGATGACCTGCGCACCCTGATCGGGTCGACGCCCGAGCGCGAGCCGCTCGCCGAGCTCCACCGGCTCGCCGACGCGCGGCGCGAGCTCTCCCGCGCCGAGGAGGTCGCCGTGCGCCGCGCCCGCAACCTGGGCTTCTCCTGGCAGGCGATCGCCTCCGCCCTCGGCGTGAGCCGACAGGCCGTGCACAAGAAGTACGGTCGAAGATGAACCCCCACTCCCGAGGAACCACCATGCCCTCCGCCGACATCGCCGAGCCCCACGCCGACGCCGCACCCCCCGCCGACGCCACGCCGGCCCCCGCCACCGCCCCCCGCCGCGCACGCCGCGGCCGCAAGCCGGCCGACGGGCCGCGGGCCACCTTCGGTCAGCTCCTGCCGTTCCTCTTCGAGCACAAGCGCACCCTCGTCGTGGTGGCGGTGCTCAGCATCCTGAGCGCGGTCACGATGCTCGTCCAGCCGCTGCTGGTCGGACAGGTCATCGACCGGGTCCAGAACAACGCATCGCTCGGCATCCTGCTGTGGGCGCTCGTCGGCTTCGTGATCGCCTCCTCCGTCGTCTCCGGCTGGCAGCACTACCTGCTCCAGCGCACGGGCACGGCGGTGGTGTACTCGAGCCGGCGCAAGCTGATCGCGCGCATCTTGCACCTGCCGATCAGCGAGTTCGACGCTCGGCGCACCGGCGACCTCGTCTCGCGCGTAGGAAGCGACACCACCCTCCTCTACGCGGTGCTCACCCAGGGACTCGCCGATGCGATCGGCAACGGCCTCCTGTTCGCGGGCGCCCTCGTCGCGATGGCCCTCATCGATCCGCTGCTGCTCGGGATCATCGTGCTCGTCATCGGCGTCTCGGTCGCGGGCGTGGTCGCCCTGAGCGGGCGCATCCGCACCGCCTCGACCGAGCAGCAGGAGAAGGTCGGCCAGCTCGCCTCCGGCGTGGAGCGCGCGGTCGGGTCGATCCGCACGGTGCGCGCGTCCGGCGCAACCGATCGCGAGGTCGAGGCCGTGACCGAGCGCGCGACCGAGGCCTACGCGGTCGGCGTGCGGATCGCGAAGGTCTCGGCCCTGGTCGTGCCCATCGCCGGCGTCGCGCTCCAGGTCTCGCTCCTCGTGGTGATCGGCCTGGGCGGGTACCGGGTCGCGACGGGAGCCATCGACATCGCGAGCCTGGTGACCTTCATCATGTTCCTGTTCATGCTCATCGCGCCGCTCGGCTCGTTCTTCGGCGCGATCACCTCGGTGAACCAGGCACTCGGCGCGCTCGGGCGCATCCAGGAGGTCCTCGACCTTCCGACGGAGTCGCAGAACGACGCAGCGATCGCCGCGTCGGTGACCCCCGAGCCGCCGGCCACCGCCCGCGCGGACGCTCCCGCGGTCGAGTTCCGGGACGTGCGCTTCCGCTACCCCGAGGCCGTGGTCGCCGCACGCCGCAGGGCCGAGACGGAGGCCATCGCGGTGCTCGAGAGCGCACACGTGGATGCCTCCGCCATCGCGCGGGACGGAGCATCCATCGATGTCGACACCGCCGCAGCGACCGACGGCGACGTCCTGCGCGGCGTGTCGTTCTCGGTGCCGCGCGGCGCGCGAGTGGCGCTGGTCGGACCCTCCGGCGCCGGCAAGAGCACGACACTGGCGCTGATCGAGCGGTTCTACGACCCCACCGGCGGCGCGATCCTCCTAGACGGCGCCGACGTGCGCACGCTCGACCGGGCCGACCTGCGCGCACAGCTCGGCTACGTCGAGCAGGACGCACCCACGCTCGCCGGGACGATCGGCGACAATCTGCGGCTGGCATCGCCCGACGCGACCGACGCCGAGTGCGAGGACGTGCTGCGGGCCGTGAACCTCGGCGACGTCCTCGACCGCAGCGAGGCAGGGCTCGACGCGCCCGTCGGTGAGAGCGGCGTCATGCTCTCGGGCGGCGAGCGCCAGCGCCTCGCGATCGCACGGGCCCTGCTGGCCGCGCCGCCGATCCTGCTGCTCGACGAGTCGACGTCATCACTGGACGGACTAAACGAGCAGCGCATGCGCGAAGCCATCGACGCGGTCGCCGCCGGCCGCACGCTCATCGTGATCGCCCACCGTCTGTCCACGGTCGTCGACAGCGATCACATCGTGGTGATGGACCACGGGCGGGTCGTCGGCGAGGGCACCCACTCCGAGCTCGTCGCCTCGACCCCGCTGTACCGCGACCTCGCCAAGCACCAGCTCCTCGTCTGACCGCGGCGTCGGTCCACCCGTCGCTGGTCAGGAGGTCTGCCGCACTCAGGACGCCGCCGCGTCGACCTGTCCTGATCCCGGCAGTTCTCCTGAGTCCGGCAGGCGTCGCGCTGCGGCAGCGCCGACGGTGGAAGACGGATGCCCCGGCCCGCCGCACAGGCGCAGGCCGGGGCATCCCCCGCGGACCGCGGATCAGGAGCGCTGGAGGCGGTAGCGCAGGGCGGCGAGCTCAGCCCAGAGCGGCGCGGGAACGCGTCCGTCGAACGTGCGGTAGAACTCCTCGGTGAGGTCGGCCTCGTGCAGCCAGAGCTGCGGGTCGACGGCGAACAGCTCGTCGAGGTCGGCCTGGGGCACGTCGATGCCGTCCAGGTCGAGGTCTTCGGTGTGCGGCAGGCGGCCGATCGGGCTCTCGACGGCCCCGACCTCGCCGTCCAGGCGACGGATGATCCAGTCGATGACGCGCGCGTTGTCGCCGAAGCCGGGCCACAGGAAGCGTCCGTCCGAGCCCTTGCGGAACCAGTTGACCTGGAACACCCGCGGCGCCCGGTCGAAGCGCAGCTTCTGGCCGACCTTGAGCCAGTGCCCGAAGTAGTCGGCCATGTTGTACCCGCAGAAGGGCAGCATCGCGAACGGGTCGCGGCGCAGCTCCCCGACGGTCCCCTCGGCGGCGGCGGTTCGCTCGGACGAGATGTTCGAGCCCATGAAGACGCCGTGCGTCCAGTCGGTCGCCTCGACCACGAGCGGGACGTTGGTGGCGCGACGACCGCCGAAGAGGATCGCGTCCAGCGGAACGCCCTCGGGGGCGTCCCAGTCCGAAGCGATCTGGGGGCACTGGTCCGCGCGGACCGTGAACCGCGAGTTCGGGTGGGCGGCAGGACGGCCGGATGCCGGGGTCCACGGCTTGCCCTCCCAGTCGGTGAGCTCTGCCGGCGGCTCGTCCGTGAGTCCCTCCCACCACACGTCGCCGTCGGGGCGGAGGGCGACGTTGGTGAAGATCGTGTTGCCCCACAGCGTCTCGACGGCGGTGACGTTCGTCGACTCCCCTGTACCGGGCGCGACGCCGAAGAAGCCGGCCTCGGGGTTGATCGCCCACAGGCGCCCGTCCTCACCGGGGCGCAGCCACGCGATGTCGTCGCCGAGGGTCTCGACGCGCCAGCCGGGGATCGTCGGGCGCAGCATCGCGAGGTTCGTCTTGCCGCAGGCCGAAGGGAACGCGGCGGCGAGGTGGTACGCCCGTCCCGCCGGGTCGATCACGCGGATGAGGAGCATGTGCTCGGCCAGCCACCCCTCGTTGCGCCCGATGACCGACGCGATGCGCAGCGCGAAGCACTTCTTGGCGAGGATGGCGTTGCCGCCGTAGCCCGACCCGAAGGACCACACCTCGAGCGTGTCGGGAAAGTGGACGATGTACTTCTCGTCGTTGCAGGGCCACGCGACGTCCTGCTCGCCGGGCTGGAGCGGGGCTCCCACGGAGTGAACCGTCTTCACCCACGGCGCCCCGCCGGCGATCTCGCGCAGCACGTCCGTGCCGACGCGGGTCATGATCTCGATCGAGGCGACCGCGTAGGCGCTGTCGGTGACCTGCACGCCGATGTGCGAGAGGGGACCGCCGACCGCACCCATCGAGAACGGAACGACGTACATCGTGCGACCCCGCATGGACCCTTCGAAGAGCGGCGTGATGGCCGCGCGGATCTCGTCGGGGGCCACCCAGTTGTTGGTGGGGCCGGCGTCCTCCTCGCGCTCCGAGGCGATGAACGTCCGGGCTTCGGTGCGCGCGACGTCGCTCGGGTGGGAGCGCGCAAGGTACGACCCGGGCCGCCACTCGGGGTTGAGCTTGATGAGCTTGCCCTCGTCGACCATCTCGCGCAGGAGTGCGTCGTTCTCGGCGCGGGAGCCGTCGACCCAGTGCACGCGGTCGGGCTGGGTGAGCGCCGCGATCTCGTCCACCCACGCGACCAGTTCGGCCATTCCCTCGCCCTGCACGGCGGGCAGATCGCCGAAGGCGCGCGTCACGGCCCGGCGAGCGGCAGCGGTGCCCTCGGGGCGGGTGAAGATGTCGGCAAGGGCCATGGTGTCGCTCCTCTTCGATGGGACGTTCAGATCGGTGGTCCTGATCTACTTTCCCGCGGTCAGGATGCCTCTTCCGCCCGAGGTGGCCGTCAAAAGTTGCGATTCTTTCGCTATCATCAAGGAATGCCCCCGACCTCGCTCGAACTGTCGACCCTGGGCCACCGCATCCGTCATCAGCGCATCGCGCACGGCTTCACTCTCGACGAGCTGGGAGAGCGGGTCGGCGTGGCCGGGAGCCAGCTCAGCCTCATCGAGAACGGCAAGCGCGAGCCGAAGCTGTCGCTGCTGCAGGCCATCGCGAACGCGACCGGGGTCGAGGTCGCCGACCTGCTGTCGTCGGAGCCGCCCAACCGCCGCGCCGCGCTCGAGATCGAGCTCGAGCGGGCGCAGGCCGGATCGGTGTTCCGCCAACTGGGGATCGCCCCGGTGAAGGTCACGAAGAGCATGTCCGACGAGACGCTCGAGTCGATCCTGGGCCTGCACCGCGAGCTGCAGCGCCGCGAGCGGGAGGCCATCGCGACGCCGGAGGAGGCGCGCCGGGCGAACACGGAGCTCCGCCTGAAGATGCGCGCCCTCGACAACTACCTGCCCGACATCGAGAAGCTCGCGGAGAAGCAGCTGAAGGCGGCAGGCCACGTCTCCGGGGCACTGACCCACCGCACCGTGAGCATCATGGCCGAGAAGCTGGGCTTCGAGCTGATCTACGCCGGCGACCTCCCGCACTCGACCCGGTCGATCACCGACCTCGAGAACGGCCGCATCTACCTGCCGCCCGCCTCGATCCCCGGCGGACACGGCCTGCGCTCGATGGCGCTGCAGGCCATGGCGCACCGCCTGCTCGGGCACCAGCGGCCGACGGACTACGCCGACTTCCTCCAGCAGCGCCTCGAGATCAACTACTACGCGGCGTGCTGCCTCATGCCCGAGACGGCGTCGGCCGCGTTCCTGCAGCAGGCGAAGAAGGACCGCAACCTCGCGGTGGAGGACTTCCGTGACGCCTTCGGCGTGACGCATGAGGCAGCCGGGATGCGGCTCACCAATCTCGCCACCCGGCATCTCGGCATCCGGCTGCACTTCCTCCGGGTCGACGGATCGGGTGCCATCACCCGCGTCTACGAGAACGACGACCTGCCGCTGCCGATGGACGTCACGGGCGCGGTGGACGGGCAGATCGCGTGCCGCCGGTTCTCCGCGCGCGCCGCATTCAGCGAGCAGAACCGCACGACCGAGCACTACCAATACACCGACACCCCCGCGGGCACCTACTGGTGCTCCACGCAGACCGGCACCACGAGCGAGGGCGAGTTCTCGATCACGGTGGGCGTGCCGTTCGACGACGCCCGCTGGTTCCGCGGGCGCGAGACCCAGAAGCGGGCCGCCTCGACCTGCCCGGACGAGTCGTGCTGCCGTCGCGCGCCCGCGGAGGTGACGGCGCGCTGGTCCGACAAGGCGTGGCCCAGCGCGCGCGTGCACATGCAGATGTTTTCGCCCCTCCCCCGCGGGACGTTCCCCGGCGTGGACGACAACGAGGTGTACGCCTTCCTCGACCGGCACGCGTGACCCGCGGGTCGTGGCGGCGGATGTCGCGGCGGCGGCGTAGCCTCGAGGGGTGACCCCCGAACTCGCCGCCCGCATCGTCGCGGACTCCCGCGATCGGGTGGCGTGGGTGCGGGCGCGTTCGCGCGGGATCACGGCGACGGATGTCGCGTCCCTCACGTCCGAGAGGGCGATCCCCCGCGCGGCCGACGCCAAGCTCATGGGCTCCGGATTCTCGGGAAACGCCTACACGGCGCACGGCCGGGCGCGCGAGCCGCAGATCGCCGGATGGGTCGCCGCGACGCACGGCATCCAGCCCTCGTCGGCGCTCTTCCACGCCGTCGTCGAGAAGCGCCACCTCGCGACGCCCGACGGGATCGCCGTCGACGCCGGCGGGCGCATCGTGCTCGCCGAGATCAAGACCACGAACAAGCAATGGCGCAGCATCCCCCGGTCCTACCTGCGGCAGGTGTGGTGGCAGCAGCATGTGCTCGGCGCCGAGCGCACCCTCGTCGCCTGGGAGCAGCACGACGACTTCGTGCCGGTCGACGACGAGCCCCGCTGCGTGTGGGTCGACCGCGACGACGTCGAGATCGCCCGGCTGGTGCGGCTGGCCACGGCGCTGATCGACGAGCTGTACCACCGCACGACGCGCGGTCGCACGCCGGTCGAGCCGATGTCGGCGGAACGGATGGCGCAGCCCTCGGCCCCGCGGCAACCCTTCCGCGCCCTGGCGCTCGCGGACTGATCCAGCCCGGTCGGCCCGGTCAGCCCGGTCAGACCGGTCAGCGAAGTGTCGTCACGACCTTCGCCTCGGCATCCCACACGCGCAGCCCCACGCCCTCTCCGCGCGTCAGCGGCGCGGCGATCGCGGTGAGGACCTCGCCCATGCGCTCGGCGGGCACGCGCCGGGCGAGCGTGACGTGCGGGGTCCAGCGGTCAATCGCGGTGTGGAGGTCGCGCGGACCGGGTGGTCCGAGCCGCTCGGCGACGGTGGCGTGAAGCGCGAGGAGCCTGGCGGTGACGACGACCTGACGGGCGACGACGACGCTGCGCGCGTGGGGGAAGAGGACCAGTCCGCCGAGTTCGATCGGCAGCGGGAGGAGGTCGGCGAGATCGGCGAGGACGGCCGGGTCGACGTGATCGCGGACGGCGAGGGTGATGTGGGGCCGGTTGCTCGGCGACGGATTGCGGCCGGCATCCGGCAGGCCCGCCGCGCGGAGTGCGGCCCAGTCGTTCGTGACCGCGCGTTCGGTCGCGGCATCCGGCACCAGCTCGACGCTGAACATGAGCTCATCCTCGCACCCCGGAATAGTTGACACAGATCAACGATTGATCATATAGTTGACTCCGATCAACTGTTGACTGATGTCAAACAGTTCTCCCTCTCTCCGTCCACTATCCGGGAAGACCCCATGGCTTCGACCACGCTCGCCACCGCCTCGGCCGCCGAGACCACCGCCGACGACAAGCGCCGCCACCGCCGGGTGCTGCAGGCCCTCACCGGCCTGCTGCTCGGCATGTTCGTCTCGATGCTCGCATCGACCGTCGTCTCCACCTCGCTGCCGGTGATCGTCCATGACCTGGGCGGAGACCAGTCCGCGTTCACCTGGGTCATCACCGCGACCCTGCTGACGACCGCGATCTCGACGCCGATCTGGGGCAAACTCGCCGACCTGTTCAACCGCAAGCGGCTGATCCAGCTCGCGATCGTGATCTTCGTGCTCGCGACCGCCGCCGCCGGGTTCTCGCAGGATCCCGGGACGCTCATCGCGTTCCGCGCGGTGCAGGGCGTCGGCGCCGGCGGACTCGCCGCGCTCAGCCAGGTGATCATGGCCGACATCATCAGCCCGCGCGAGCGCGGACGCTACATGGGCCTCTTCGGCGCCGTGATGGCCGTGGCGACCGTCGGCGGACCGCTGCTCGGCGGCGTCATCACCGACACCGTCGACTGGCGGTGGAACTTCTTCATCGCCGTGCCGTTCGCCATCGCAGCGCTCATCATCATGCAGCGCACGCTGCACCTGCCGGTGCGCGCGCGTCGCAAGGTGAGCATCGACTACCTCGGCATCGTGCTGCTGTCGACGGCCGTGTCGCTGCTTCTCATCTGGGTCACCGGCGCCGGCGACACGTATGACTGGTGGAGCACCGAGACAGTGCTGATGGTCGGCGGTGCCCTGCTCGCGGCCGCGCTGTTCATCGTGGTCGAGCTGAGGTCGAAGGAGCCCCTGGTGCCGCTCACGATGTTCCGCAACCGCACCTTCACGCTCGCGGTCATCGCGTCCATCTCGATCGGCATCGCGATGTTCGGCACGTCGGTGTTCCTCAGCCAGTACATGCAGCTCGCGCGCGGCGCGACGCCCACCGAGGCCGGGCTCATGACGATCCCCATGATCGCCGGGCTGCTCCTCGCCTCGATCGTGGTCGGTGGGCTGGTGACCCGCCACGGGTACTGGAAGCCCTACCTCATCGTGGGCGGCGTGCTGCTCATCGCGGGTTCGTTCCTGCTCTCGACGATCCACTACGACACGAACTTCGCGCTGGTGTCGCTGTATATGTTCCTGCTCGGGTCGGGCGTCGGGATGACGATGCAGAACCTCGTGCTGATCGTCCAGAACACCGCCCGCCCCGACGAGATCGGCGTCGCGAGCTCGGGAGTGACCTTCTTCCGCAGCCTCGGCGGCACGATCGGCGTGTCCGTCATGGGCGCCGCCCTGGCGACGTCGGCGACCGAGCTCTTCACCGACCGCAAGGACGCCATCAGCGCCGCGCTGATGACGCTGGGCGAGAAGGGCGCCGCGATCGGCGCCCAGCTCCAGTCGGGCACGATCCCGCAGGTGTCCGCGCTCCCGGAGTCCGTGCGCGTGATCGTCGAGGACATCTACGCCCAGGCGATCGCGCACTCGTTCCTCATCGCCGTCCCCCTCGCGGTCCTCAGCCTGATCGCGATCGTGTTCCTCCCGAACAAGCCGCTCACCCGCATGACCACGGCGGAGCGAGCCGCAGCCATGGAGGCCGACCTCGCCACCGTCTCGACGGCGGAGGGCATGGACGCTCTGGAGGCGACCGGGACGGTGAAGACAGCGGACGCCGAATCGGCGGACGAGGCATCCGGTCGCCGCTAATGTCGATGACGATGACCTCTCCCGAGACCCGCGAGGAGCGCACCCGAGCGGTGCGCGCCCTCGAGGCCGAGTTCGGAGAGCTGATCAATCGCTTCCGGCGGGTGATCGCCGACAACGCGAACCGCGTCAGCCCCGGCATGCTGCCGGGCGCCTACAAGGTGTTCACGACGATCGTCCGCCGCGAATCGATCACCCTGTCCGCACTCGCGGAGACGCTCATGGCCGACAAGGGCCAGATCAGCCGCACCGTCCGCGAGCTGGAGCAGCTCGGCCTCGTCGCGCGCACGCCCGATCCGGCCGACGGCAGGTCGAGCCTGCTGTCGCCCACGCCCGACGGACTCGCGCGGCTCGCCGAGGCCCGGGCGCCCCAGGAGAGCGCGCTCGTCGACGCCCTAGCGGAGTGGCCGATCGACGACATCCGCAATCTCTCGCGCCTGCTGCACGCGCTCACCGCGGGCGAGTCGCCGGCGGGCGGAGCGGGCTTCTCCACCCGGTAGCACCCGCGTAACACGGGTGAGACAAATCCGCGGTTGACTGGCCTCACCGCGGCGATCCCGCCGCCGACGACGACGTGCACGCGGAAGGAGCGTCCCCGTGAGATTCCGGCCGCTGCGATCAGCCCCTGCCTCCGACGCCGAGCGCATCGCCGTCGCCGATCCTCCCAAGCTCATGACCGCGGTCGTGTTCGATCGTCCGGGTGGCGCCGCCGCGCTGCACGCGGCATCCATCCCCGTCCCCACGCCCGTCCTCAGCGAAGTGCTGGTGCGCGTCGTGGCGGCGGGCATCAACCCGATCGACGCCAAGACCCGGGTGGGCGCCGGTGTCTCGGCGCAGATCCCCTCCTACCCTTCGACGCTGGGCTTCGACTTCAGCGGGATCGTGGTGAAGAGCCCCTTCGAGGCCCACCCGTTCCCGGTCGGCACGTCCGTCTTCGGCATGGCCGCCTTCCCGCGGACGGGCGGGACCTACGCGGAGTACGCCGTCGTGCCGTCGCTGTCGCTCGCGCGCAAGCCCGCCTCGCTGTCGCACGTCGAAGCGGCCGGCGTGCCGCTCGCCGCCCTCACCGCGTGGGGGCTCGTCGTCGAGACCGCGCGCGCCCACGAGGGGCAGCGCATCCTGATCCACGCCGGCAGCGGCGGAGTGGGGCATTTCGCGGTGCAGTTCGCGGCGTACTTCGGCGCGCACGTGACCGCGACGGCGTCGGGCCGCAACGCGTCCTGGCTGCGCGAGCTGGGGGCCTCCGTCGTCATCGACCACACCGCCACCGCCTTCGATGAGGTCGTCGGGAGTGTGGACGTCGTGCTCGACCTGGTCGGCAATACCGGCGGCGACGTCGGCACGCGCTCACTCCGGGTGCTGCGGCCCGGCGGCCTGTACGTCCTCGTGCCGACGGGGTCCTGGCCGGGATACGCCGATGCCGCAGCCGAGGCGGGCGTGCGGTCGACGAGCTTCAAGGTGACCCCCGACGGCGGTGTCCTCGCGACCGTCGGCCGCCTCCTCGATTCGGGCGCCGTCCAGGTCTACATCGACCGGGTGTTCGACCTCGCGGACGCCGCCGACGCGCACCGCCAGCTCGAGGACGGCCACACCCGCGGCAAGCTCGTGCTGCGGGTCAGCGACGACTGACCGGCTCAGCTGACCGGCGCCAGCACCCGGCGGCCCTCGGCGACCACCTCGTCGGCGATCGCGTCGAGCAGGGGCGAGCGGAGATTCCACTGCTGCCAGTGCAGGGGAACGTCGATCGGGGGGCCGCCCAGGCGCACGAGCTCCCCGCGCGCGAGCGGATCGGCCGACTGGAAGGTCGGCAGGAGCGCCCACCCGAGCCCGATCAGCACCGCCGTCGCGAAGTCATTCGACGCCGGGACGAAGTGCCGCGGGGGCCGCCCCGCGGCATCCATCGCGCGCAGCCACTCGTTCTGGAGGTCGTCGCGCCGGTCGAAGTCCACGACCGGCGCGTCGGCGAGGTTGCCGGGGGTCGTCCCGCCTCGGAGCCAGCGCTCGACGAACCCAGGCGTGGCGACAGCCTCGTACCGCATAGCCCCCAGCGCACTCACCCGGCAGCCGGCGACCGGTGTCGCGCGCGAGGTCACCGCGCCCATGACGGTTCCCGACTCGAGGAGGCCGGCGGTGAAGTCCTGGTCGTCGCGATGCACGTCGAAGACGATCGGATGCCGCTGCGACAGGCGGGCGAGGGGCGCCAGGAACCACGTGGCCAAGGAGTCGGCATTGACGGCCAGCGGCACAGCGGTGCGCGGCGCGCCGCCGTCGCCGGCACCCAGGGCGGCCACGGCGTCGTGCTGGAGCAGCGCGGCCTGTCGCGCGAGCCGGACGACGGCGACCCCCGCCTCGGTCGGTCGCGCCGGCTTGGAGCGCACGAGGACGACCCGGCCGAGCAGCTCCTCGAGCGCCTTGATCCGCTGGCTGACCGCGGAGGGGGTGACGTGCAGGCGGCGGGCCGCGGCATCCAAGGTGCCTTCGTCGACGACGGCGGCCACCGTCTCGGCGAGTTCGAAAGGGATCCTCATAGTAAGTCAGGCTAATGGACCTGAAGAAGCATGAGCTGGACTGAAGTCACTGTCGCACCTACGGTCGAAGGGTGCTCACCCCCGTCCTCGCCGGTCTCGGACTCGGCTTCTCGCTCATCATCGCGATCGGCGCCCAGAACCTGTTCGTCCTGCGCCAGGGCCTCCGCCGCGAGCACGTCTTCGTCGTCGCCGCGATCTGCGCGGCATCCGATGCCCTGCTCATCGCCCTCGGAGTCTCGGGGGTCGGGCTGGTCCTACAGGCCGTGCCCTGGCTCGTGGACGCCGTGCGCTGGGCGGGCGCGGCCTTCCTCGTGACGTACGGCGTCCTCGCCGCGCGACGCGCGTGGCGCCCCTCAGAGCGCGCCCTCTCCGTCGACGAGCAGACCCCGGCGGCCCCGGGCGCAGGCACCCGCCCGGCCGCGACGGCGACTCGGACACGCCTCACCCCCGTGGTGCTCACGTGCCTCGCGCTGACCTGGCTGAACCCTCACGTCTACCTCGACACGGTCTTCCTTCTCGGCACGGTGGCCAACACTCACGGGGACGCCCGCTGGCTCTTCGCGGCGGGGGCGATGACCGCGAGCGTCGTGTGGTTCTTCGGACTCGCGTTCGGCGCGCGGTACCTCAGCCGCTGGCTCTCCACCCCCCGCGCCTGGCGGATCCTCGACGGCGTCATCGCGGTCGTGATGATCGCGCTCGGAGTGAGCCTGGTGCTCCCCCACTGACCTGGTCGCATCCCCCTCAGCGCTCGATCTGCTCCCGCCGGGCGAGGACCAGCGCGCGCACGACGTCGTCGGGAAGTGGATGCTCCGGCTGGAAGCGGATCGTCCCCTTGTCGAGTCCGATCCCCGGGCGGCCGGCGAGCGAGTCCGCGACCGCGCTGACCGCTTCGGGGCTGAACGGGTACACGCCGATGTGCTTCTTCGCACGCATCACCGACAGGAGGGGCTTGCCGCGATAGACCAGCGCGGGCATGCCGTAGCCGGTTCCCTGCTCGGCATCCGGGACCGCCTCGCGCGCGAGGGCGTAGACCCGCGCGACGGCGTCGCGGTCGGCCGCATCCAGTCCGGCGAGAAGGTCGTCCACGGTTCCCATGGAGGCATCCTGACATCCGTGACGCGCGGGCGATACCCGCAGCGGGCACGATAGGAGCATGAGACGTGTGCATGTCCTCGTCGACGGCGAGGTGCAGGGGGTGGGCTACCGTTACACGCTGCGCATGGTCGCGGACGACGCCGGCGTGGCCGGATGGGTGCGCAACCGCCACGACGGCACCGTCGAGGCCGAGCTCGAAGGGACCGAGGCGCAGGTCGACGAGGTGCTCGCGTGGATGGCGGAGGGGCCGCCGGGATCGCGGGTCCGGTCTGCGAGGGTGACGGATGCCGCGACCACCGGCGAGCGCGGGTTCGAGGTGCGCGCGACGGTGTGACCGGATCAGTCCTCGAAGGGACGCAGCAGGCGGTCGACGAACCGGCGGGTGCGCTCCTGAGTCGGACGCGTGAAGAGGTCCTTCGGAGCACCGCGCTCGACGATGACGCCGTCGTCGAAGAACAGCACCTCGTCCGCCACCTGACGCGCGAACGCGAGCTCGTGCGTCACGATGAGCATCGTCCAGCCCTCGTCCGCGAGCTCCTTGAGGGCCAGGAGCACCTCGCCCACCAGCTCCGAGTCCAGCGCGCTCGTGGGCTCGTCGAAGAGCAGCAGCGACGGCTGCAGGGCGAGGGCCCGCACGATCCCCACCCGCTGCTGCTGGCCGCCCGAGAGCTGGAAAGGGTAGGCGTCGCGCTTCTCGCTCAGGCCCACGCGGGCGAGCAGCGCTTCGGCCCGTGCCGCAGCCTCGGCCTTCGGCACCCCGTGCGCGTGGATCGGGCCTTCGGTCACGTTCTGGAGCACCGTCCGGTGCGGGAAGAGGTTGTGGTGCTGGAACACCATGGCCGAGCGATCGCGGAGGGCGGTCCGATCGGCTTTCGAGACGGCCGCCGAGAAGTCCACGGTCGGTCCGTCCGCGAACGACACCACACCCGCCTCGGGGGTCTCAAGACCGTTCAAGGACCGCAGGACGGTCGTCTTGCCCGAGCCGCTCGGACCGATCAGGGCGACGACCTCGCCCCGGCGCACCTCGAAGTCGACGCCGTCGAGCACACGGTGCGCCCCGAAGGACTTCGTCAGACCGGTGACGGTCAGCAGCGGCGCGTCGTCGGCGGGTGCCGGCGGGGCGAGGGCGTCGTCGGTGGGTTCAGCGGGCGACATAGCGGTCGAGCCTCCGTTCGAGCGCATTCTGCCCCGCGGAGAGCACGAGGCAGATGAGCCAGTAGATCAGCGCGGCCTCGAGGTAGATCGGCAGCACCTCGAACGAGAACGCCGCGATCTGCTGGGCCTTGCGGAACATCTCGGTCACGAGGATCGTCGAGGCGAGCGAAGTGTCCTTGACGAGCGAGATGAAGGTGTTCGACAGGGGCGGCACCGAGACCCGTGCCGCTTGAGGGAGCACGACGCGTGTGAGCGTCCGGGTCTGCGAGAACCCCACGGTGTGAGCGGCCTCCCACTGCCCCTTCGGCACCGAGAGGATCGCCGCTCGGACGACCTCGGCCGCATATCCGCCGACATTGAGCGAGAACGCGATGATCGCGGCCGGCCAGGGGTCGATCACGATCCCCACCGACGGCATCCCGTAGAAGATGACGAAGAGCTGCACGAGCAGCGGGGTCCCGCGGATCGCCGAGATGTAGACGCGGGCGATCCCCGACAGCACGCGGCTGCGCGAGAGCCTGAGGAGCGCGACGAGCACCGCGATGACCAGGCCGAACGCGAACGACAGGAGCGCGAGTGGGATCGTCCCCGTGATCGCGGCCAGCAGCAGGGGCCAGAACGAGTCCACCAGCAGTTGCCAGGTGCTGCCATCCATGGGCGTTTCTCCCTTCCGGGCAGACGGGACCGCCGCCCGCCCACGGCCGGGCGGGCGGCGGTTGGCAGACTACTCGGTGACGTCGTCCCCGAAGTACTTCTCGCTGATCTCGGCGAGCACGCCCTCCTCGCGGAGCTCGGCGAGCGCGGCGTCGACCGCCTCGACGAGCGCGCCCTTGTCCTTCGTGAAGGCGAAGGCGCTGAGGCTCGGGTCGTCGGTCTCGGTCGCGATCTTGAGGCCCGTCGGACCCTCCGAGTTCTCGTAGTCGAGGAAGGTGAGGCTGTCGTTCACGGTCGCGTCGACGCGGCCCTGCTCGAGGAGGGCGACGGCCTGCGCCCATCCCTCGACAGCCTCGACCTGCGCGCCGCTCTCCTCGGCGAGCGTGTACCAGTTGCTCGTGAGCGACTGCGCGGTGGTCTTTCCGGCGAGGTCGTCGAAGCTCGAGATCGAGTCGTCGTCCTCGCGGACGACGATGACACCGGGCGAGACGGTGTACGGCTCGCTGAAGAGGTACTTCTCCTCGCGCTCGGGGTTGATGGACACCTGGTTGCCGATGACGTCGAAGCGTCCGGCATCCAGGCCCGCGAAGATCGCGTCCCACTGCGTCTCCTCGAAGCGGACTTCGAGTCCGAGCTTCTCGGCGACCGCTTCGGCGATCTCGACGTCGAAGCCGACCAGTTCGCCGCTCTCGTCGTGGTAGCTGAAGGGACGGTAGGTGCCCTCGGTCGCGACGGTCAGCGTGCCGTCGGCGACGAGGCCGTACTCGCTGCCGGAAGCGGCGGAGCCGGTGGGCTCGGACCCGCTCGTGCTGCACGCGGTGAGCGCGAGGGCGGCGGTGGCGGCGAGGGCGAGGACAGTGAGACTGCGGCGTGGCATGACGGTGCTTCCTTGAATGGTGGAGGGAGTCGGCCCAGAGGGGAACGTCGTGGTCCCGGGCCCTTCAAGTACAACACATCGTGATGGGAGTCATTGACGCACGTTACGCTTCGTTGCCTCGCCCGGCGGCTGGATGCTGTCGCGAGAAGCCGCCGACTCGACGGGCGGAACGAGAACGGGGCCCCACCCGAAGGTGAGGCCCCGTTCGTGACGACTCAGAGGGAGTTGACGTCCAGCGGGATGCCGGGGCCGAACGTGGTCGACACCGCACCCTTCTGGATGTAGCGGCCCTTCGAGCTCGACGGCTTGAGGCGGATGATCTCCTCGAGCGCGACCTTCAGGTTCTCGTCGAGCTGGTCGGCCGAGAACGAGGCCTTGCCGACGACGAAGTGCACGTTGGCGTGCTTGTCGACGCGGAACTCGATCTTGCCGCCCTTGATCTCCTCCACGGCCTTGGCCGGGTTGGGGGTGACGGTGCCGGTCTTCGGGTTGGGCATGAGGCCACGGGGGCCGAGCACCTTACCGAGTCGACCGACCTGACCCATGAGCTCGGGGGTCGAGACGGCGGCGTCGAACGCCGTGTAGCCGCCGGCGACCTTCTCGATGAGCTCGGCGCCCCCCACCTCGTCCGCACCCGCGGCGATGGCGGCCTCGGCGGCAGGACCCGTGGCGAACACGATGACACGGGCGGTCTTGCCCGTGCCGTGCGGGAGGATGACGGTGCCGCGGACCATCTGGTCGGCCTTGCGCGGGTCGACGGCGAGCTTGAGCGCGACCTCGACGGTCGAGTCGAACTTCGCCGAGCCGGTCTCCTTCGCGAGGGCGACGGCCTCGGTGGGCGTGTAGAACTTGTCCGCCTCGATCTTGGCGGCAGCGGCCTGGAAGGCCTTGGACTTGGTAGCCATGTTTCCTATCCCCCTCAGTCCTCGACCGTGATGCCCATGGAACGGGCGGTGCCGGCGATGATCTTCGAGGCGGCCTCGATGTCGTTCGCGTTCAGGTCGGGCTGCTTCGTCTCGGCGATCTGTCGCACCTGCTCCTTGGTGAGCTTGCCCACCTTGGTCGTGTGCGGCGTCGGCGAGCCCTTCTGCAGGCCGGCGGCCTTCTTGATGAGCTCGGCGGCGGGAGGGGTCTTGAGGACGAACGTGAAGCTGCGGTCCTCGTAGACGGTGATCTCGACGGGGATGACGTTGCCGCGCTGCGACTCGGTCGCGGCGTTGTACGCCTTGCAGAACTCCATGATGTTGACGCCATGCTGACCGAGCGCGGGGCCGATCGGCGGCGCCGGGTTGGCTGCACCGGCGTTGATCTGAAGCTTGATCAGGCCGGTCACCTTCTTCTTCGGTGCCATTGTTTTCCTTCGTTCGAGCACCCTTGGGGGGCGCGCTTCCACGAACCAGGCGATCCCTGGACGTGGTGGGGTTTCGTCGCGCGATGGGCGCAACCGCTCTAGTCTACCGGATGCTCTCCCCGACCCGCGCCGAGGCCCCTGCCCAGACCTGTGGCGGAGCTCTGCCGAGAGCCGGACACGGATGCGGAGATGTGCAGGATTGCGGATGCCGCCGGGCCGAGGCATCCGAAATCGTGCACATCCCCGCGGCCCTGCACGCCGCGGGGCGCGGAAGGGATGCGGGTGCCGTAGAGGTGCCTCACGCCGCGCGGTGCAGCCCCTGCGCAACGGCGCGGACGATCATGTCGTGCACCTCGGGCCACGCGGTCATGACCTGCACGAAATCGATCCGGATCACGTGGAAGCCGAGCAGCATCAGTCGCGCATCGTGCGCGATGTCGCTGCGTCGCTGGGCTCCGACGTGGTGACCGCCGTCGATCTGGAGCACGAGGCGATCGCCGATGAGGAAGTCGACCGGGTGTCCGGCCAGCCACACCTGCTGACGTACCGGCAATCGAAGGAAGCGCAACCGCCGGGGGACGAGCGTCTCGAGCCCCGAGTCGGACAAGAGCGAGCACTCCTCGACGATCGTCCGCGCTGCCCGGGAGAGCGGCATCCGGTCGAGCACGTGGCGGTCGACCGCGCCTTGCCGGAGGGCGGACTCCCAGATCGTGAGCGCGTCTTCGTGCGGCAGGCATCCGGCGACGAGAGCGAGCACGTTCTCGACGGGGTCGACCAGGGCATCGGGATGCCGCGGCACGAGCGGCTTCGCCCAATGGACCCGAGTCTCTTCCGTCACCTCGCCGATGTGCCCGTGCATCGGGGCGGCGACATGCACCGCGTCGTCCCGCACGACCCATAGGCCCAGTCGGCGCGCCTGCGTCTGGCAGGTGAGCACGACGCCTGCCCGAGCGGCCGCGACCAGAAGCGGGTCGGCATCCGGCAACGCAACCCATCCGATTCGCGGCCTGATCAGCACTCCCGAGGCGAGGGCCCCTTCGATCACGCGCCGCGGGATTCCCCTCTCTCTCAGGGTGGCGACGCGCGCGACGCCTCCCGCCCCGATCACGGCACTGGACAGGTCTCTCACTCCGCCATCGTGGCGGTTTCCGGTCCCGGCTCCGCCGTGTTCGCGGGCGACGGGGACAACGCGGCTGTCCGCGCCGGCTGGGGAGGAGCGGACACGGATGCGGAGATGTGCAGGATTGCGGATGCCGCCGGGCCGAGGCATCCGAAATCGTGCACATCTCCGCGACCCTGCACGCCGCGGGGAGCGAGTCGCTGAAATGACGAGGCGCCCTCCCCGAGGGGAAGGGCGCCTCGTCGTAAACCCGGACTAGAGCTTCGTGACCTGATCGAAGGACAGCTCGACCGGCGTCTCGCGCTCGAAGAGCGAGACGAGGACCGTGAGCTTGCCGCTCTCGGGCTTGATCTCGCTGATCGTGCCGGGAAGACCCGCGAACGAGCCCTCCTTGATCGTGATGGTCTCGCCGACCTCGAAGTCGACCTCGGCCGGGATGACGCGAGCGGCGGCCGCGCCGCCCTTCTTGGCTGCGCCGGCCTTCGCGGGCGCGGTCTCCTTGATCTCGACGAGGCTCTTCAGCATGTTGAAGGCTTCCTCGAAGCGGAGGGGCGTGGGGTTGTGCGCGTTGCCGACGAAGCCGGTCACGCCGGGCGTGTGGCGCACGACCGACCAGGTGTCTTCGTTGAGCTCCATGCGGACGAGCACGTAGCCGGGGATCCGGACGCGCGTGACCATCTTGCGCTGACCGTTCTTGATCTCGACGACGTCCTCCATCGGGACCTCGATCTGGTAGATGTCCTCTTCGACCTCGAGCGTCGACTTGCGCTGCTCGATGTTGGCCTTCACCTTGCGCTCGAAGCCGGCGTAGGAATGGATGACGTACCACTTGCCCGGAAGCGAGCGCAGCTCGGCGCGGAACGCCTCGTACGGGTCCTCGTCCTCATCGGCGTCGTCTGCGTCGGCGTCGGTCTCGTCGACTCCTGCGTCGGCGTCGGCCTCCGCCTCGTCGACGACAGCCGCTGCGGCGTCGACCTCGGCCACGAAGTCCTCGTCGAGCACGGCCGGGTCCTCGTCGCCGTTCACGTCGGGGCCGTCGTAGGGGGCCACCTCGTCGGCGGCCTCCGCCTCGAGCTCGGCCACCTCCTCGGCGATGGAGTCGTTGATGACCTCGGCGGCGGCCTCGGCCTCGGCGGCCTCGTCGATGTTCAGAGCGTCGTTCACGATGGCGTCCGCCTCCGGGTCGTCGATGTCGATGTCGATGTCTTCGATTTCGGCGTCTTCCTCGTCGGCGTCGTCGACGATGTGGATCGCGACGTGCTCGGCCGGGGTGTTCGCGCGGTCCTCTTCGGCGAGGATGTTGCCCTCCTGGGCTTCGTCATCCTCGGAGGACTGCTCCGCCGCCGTCGCCCAGTCGGCGTCGTCGATGAATCTTTCAGACACTGAATTCTCTTCCGTTCTGTCCGCAGCGGGATCGAGTCCGCTCGCGTGCCCCGGGACGGGGCCTGTTCAGGCGGGTCAGGCGCCCGGCACTCCGAAGACGTAGGCCGTGATCCACACGAAGAGCACGTCGAGGCCGTAGACGATCGCCATCATGACGACCACGAAGCCGAGAACGACCGCCGTGTACTTCAGGAGCTCCTGGCGCGTCGGCGTGACGACCTTGCGGAGCTCGGCGAAGACCTGACGGATGAACATGGCGATCCGCGCGAAGACGTTCGGCTTCTTCTCGCGAGGTGCGCCGCCCGCGGGGACGACCTCGCCCGTCGGCTCGTCCTGAACCATCGATGCCACCTGATTACCTTCCGTGCGCCGGCATCTGCCGCCGCACTGTGTTGTCAACCGCCGACGACGTGGTGCCGACGTTGCGCTGACGCGCAGGGCGGACAGGAATCGAACCTGCAACCTGCGGTTTTGGAGACCGCTGCTCTGCCAATTGAGCTACCGCCCTAGAGACCCGGGGGCCTCGGAAGCCCGCGCTCTTCCACCGGCACCTGATCGAGAGGAGCCTGCCCGAAGGGTGGGCACGGCGAAAGAATGCAGACTTCAACTGCACGCCCAAGTGTACGGCATGCCCCGGGGGCCCGCGAATCGATCAGTACTGCTGCACGCCATACCGGTCGGGCTCCGGCGCCCGCTCGAAGGCCCTTCCGGAGAGGGATGCCGCCTCCACCCGGACGGAGGTGTACTTGAGCGTCGGGATCCACGGCGCAAGACCCAGGCCGTCCGCGCGCTCGACCTCCTCGGAGGTGTCGAGCGCCCGCGCGTGACCGCGGATGATCACGCTCCAGGCGTCGGTGTCGGTGTAGTCGTCGACCTCGAACAGCACCTCGTCGTTGACCGTGAGCTCGAACATCTTGCTGCCCTGCGCCGTGCGGAAGAGCACGCTCTCGCCGTCCACCACGTAGTTGACGGGGAAGATGTCGAGCACATCGCCCACGTGGGTGACCAGGCGGCCGAGCTCCTGCGTCCGCAGGCGCTCCCAGCACTCTTCGTCGGTGAGGGCGACGACGGGATCCGGTGTGTCTGCCATGCCTCCATCCTCCCGCTCGCCCGAGCCCCGCGGTAGTCCCGGGACGGCGCGCGGGCGGCGGTGCTGCTCTGACCGGTCGCGCGCCTTGCCGCCGGTCGCGCGCCGACGCCGCCGAGACAAGGGCCGTCGTCGAGCCGGGGGACGCTGCCCCCGGTCTCGCCGCGGATCCCCGGTCTCGGCGAGCGGGCGGGGCGCGAGCGCGGCGCCGGTCAGGCGCCGACGCGGATGAGCTTCTTGTTGACGAACTCGTCGGCGGCCAGCAGCCCCATCTCGCGCGAGGTGCCGGAGCGCTTCACGCCGCCGAACGGCAGCCCGGGCTCGTCGGCGAGGACCACGTTGACGTAGACCATGCCCGCGTCGATCTTGTCGGCGACGCGCGCGGCCTGCTCCTCGTCGGTGGTGAAGACGTACGAGCCGAGACCGAAACTGGTGT
Organism: Microbacterium insulae; assembly: GCF_042677065.1. NCBI lineage: Bacteria > Bacillati > Actinomycetota > Actinomycetes > Micrococcales > Microbacteriaceae > Microbacterium > Microbacterium insulae. Next base: position 463,636 of record NZ_JBHTII010000001.1, read on the forward strand.
CGTTCGCGATCTTCACCGCCTCGTCCTCGTCGGCGACCTTGTAGACGACACCGACGGGGCCGAAGAACTCCTCGCCGTAGGCATCCATGTCGCTGGTCACGCCGGTGAGCACCGTTCCCGGGTAGTAGGCGCCGTCGCGCTTGCCTCCCGCGACCAGTGTGGCCCCCTGCGCGACGGCCTTGTCGACCTGCTCGGCGAGGCGCTCGGCCGCGGTCAGGGACGAGAGGGGACCGAGGACCGTGTCTTCGGCGAACGGGTCGCCCACCTTGGCCTCGGTCATCTTCGCCGTGAACTTCTCGAGGAACTCGTCGTACAGCCCGTCCACGACGATGAAGCGCTTCGCCGCGTTGCAGGACTGGCCGTTGTTGTCCAGACGTGCATCGACGGCGGCCTGCACGGCGGAGTCGAGGTCGTCCGTCGACAGGAGGATGAACGGGTCGGAGCCGCCGAGCTCGAGCGCGACCTTCTTCAGGTTGCGGCCTGCGACCTCGGCGACGGCCGCTCCGGCGCGCTCCGAGCCGGTGACCGAGACGCCCTGGACGCGCGGGTCGGCGATGATCGCGGCAGCCTGCTCGTTCGAGGCGTAGACGTTGGTGTAGACGCCGTCGCCGAGCCCGGCATCCGCGTACATCTTCTCGATCGCGGCGGCCGACTCCGGGCACTGGCCCGCGTGCTTGAGGATGATCGTGTTGCCGATCACGATGTTCGGCGCCGCGAAGCGGGCGACCTGGTAGTACGGGAAGTTCCACGGCATGATGCCCAGCAGCGGCCCGAGCGGCGAGCGGCGGATCACCGCGGTGCCCTCGCCGTCGATGTCGATCGGCTGGTCGCCGGTGATCTTGTCGGCGTGGTCGGCGTAGTACTCGGTGATGTCGGCCGCGAAGTCGACCTCGCCCAGCGCGGCTTCCAGCGGCTTGCCCATCTCGCGGACGATGATCGCGGCGAGCTCGTCGCGACGCTCGCGATGCAGCTCCGCAACCTTGCGGATGCGTGCGGCGCGCTCTTCTACAGGAACGTTGCGCCACGTGAGGAAGGCGGCGTGCGCTCCCGCGAGGACCGACTCGAGCGCCTCGTCGGTGATCGTCGGGTAGGTGGCCAGGGTCTCTCCCGTTGCGGGGTTGACGACGGCGTATTCACTCATTTGGTGTCTCTCCGATCGGTGGGTGGTCACAGTCTGCCGCTCAGCGGCGTGCGCGTCTAAGGCTTGCGGGCGCATCCATACCGAGTGTCTCGCCGCGGAAGAACGCCGGACGCTTGATCGCCTGCCAGACCATGATGACGACACCCAGCCCGATCACCACGACGCCCAGGATGAAGACGAGCCCGAGGCCGCCGATGTTCGAGCCGCTGCCGTAGTCGGGGTCCATGCTGTCGTAGAGCGTCTTGCCGAACAGCAGCAGGAGGATGATGCCGCCCACGAGCGGGAAGAGCAGTGTGAAGAAGAAGCTCCGCGCCGAATCCATCCACTGCTTGCGGAAGTACCACACGCACGCGAACGCCGTGATGCCGTAGTAGAAGCAGATCATCATGCCGAGCGTGGTGATCGTGTCCCACAGCACGTCCTCGCTGACGAAGCGCATGACGGCGTAGAACACCGAGGCGACGACGGCCGAGACGATGGTGGCGTACCCGGGGGTGAAGAACCGCGGCGACACCCGCGCGAACGCCGGCGGCAGCGCCTTGTAGTGGCCCATCGCCAGGAGCGTGCGCGCAGGGCCCACGAACGTGGACTGCAGCGACGACGCCGAACTGGTGAGCACCGCGAGCGAGACGAGGAACGCCAGCGGGCCGAGGATCGGTCCGCTCAGGTAGAAGAAGACGTTGGATTGGATGTCCTCGTTTCCGAGGCCGAGATCCCCGGCGCTCGTTCCGGCGTACGCGAGCAGCGACACCGAGATCAGCAGGTACAGCAGCACGATGGTGATCACCGTGATCGTCGCCGCGCGCCCCGGGGTCTTCTCGGGGTCCTTCGTCTCCTCGTTCATCGTGAGGGTGACATCCCATCCCCAGAAGATGAAGATCGACAGGGACAGGCCCGCCACCATCGCGCCGAACGCGTCCAGCGTGTCGGTCGGCTGCACGGCGAACGGATTGAACCAGGATGCCTCGACCGGGCTCGCGTCGAAGGCCGTCCCGTTCGCGACGTGGACGAACGCCGCCACGGCGAACAGGATCAGCACGAGCACCTGGAACCCGACGAGCACGTACTGCAGCTTCTGCGTCGTCTGCAGGTCGCGGTAGGAGATGTACGTCGCGCCCGCCATGAACATCAGGCACACCGCGACGTTGATGAACGGGTTGAACGCCAGCTCGGCGATCGTGCCGGGGCTTCCCGCGAGCTGATCGATGAGGAGGAAGAGGAACTCCACCGCGATCCCGGCGAGATTCGAGAGCACGAGGATCGTGGCGGCGATGAGCCCCCACCCCGCCAGCCAGCCCACCCACGGGCCGAAGGCGCGCGCGGCCCACGTGAAGGACGTGCCGGAGTCGGGCATCGCGCGGTTGAGCTCGCGGTATCCGAGGGCGACGAGGAGCATCGGGATGAACCCGATGAGGATGATCGCGGGTACCTGGAAGCCCACCTCGGACACCGTCGGACCCAGCGCGGCCGTCAGCGTGTAGGCGGGGGCGATGCAGGAGATCCCGATCACGACGGCGCCGATCAGTCCGACGGTGCCGGCGCTCAGCCCCTTCTTCGAGAGCGCTCCGGTGAGCGGCTCGCCGGTGAGCGGCTCGGTGTTCTGCGGACGGCTCATCGCTTCGTCCCCTTCTTGCTGCGCGTGCGAGGCACGACGATCATCGGCACGGGGAGCTCGTGCAGCATCTTCGCCGCCGTTGATCCCAGGAACAGGCGCCGGGGGCGCGCGAGGCGGCTCGACCCCACCACGGCGATCTCTCCGGGCTCCCAGCTGAGGTGGGACACGGCCTCCTCGATGCTGTCGCCGAGGCCCACGACGGCCTCGGCATCCACACCCTTCGGCAAGGCGGCGCGAGCGTGCACGAAGACCTCGTCGGCGTGCATCGCGGCGGACTCGTTCGACGAGATGCCGGCGGGCAGGTCGACCGCCACGAGCGACACGAGCCGGAGCTCGGCGCCCGTCACTTCGGCGAGCGCGATGGACTCCTCGAGGAGGACGTCGGCCCCGGGTCGGAGCCCGATGGCGGCGGTGATGCGGGTGATGCCGCTCAGCGGGTCGATCCGCCGCGCCCCCTCGGGAGCGAGGACGACCGGGACATCGGAGGAGTGGAGGAGTTCGCCCGCCACGGTGCCGAGCCGGTGGCGTCCGCGTCGGCCGCCGTTCGCGGCGCCGACGACGATGAGCGACGCGTCGAGGTCGTGCGCCGATTCGAGGAGGCCCTCGGCGAAGGAGTCCGCGAAGCGCACGTGCGTGCGCACGCGCACCGCGTCGGGCACGGTGGCTGCGGCATCCCTCAGCCACTGCTCCGCCTGCTCCCTCACGTAGCGGTCGTACCCCGCATCGGGAGGGGTGATGAGACTGCGCTCCTCACCGGGCAGGACGACGACCAGGTGAAGGGACGAATCGGATGCCGCGGCGAGCCGTGCTCCGAGGGCGACGGCGTCGGCACCGGCGTCGGTGGCGGTGTAGCCCGCGACGATGCGCCGGCTCATGAACGGGCTCCGTCCAGGATGTTCGCCGCGACGAGGCGCCCCATGCGGATCGCGCCGTCGACGTGCTGGTACCCGGCGCCGGCCATGTCGCTGCACGCGAAGTGGATCGGGCCGACGGGCGTGCGCAGGTCGGCGCCGTAGCGGGTGAGCCCGCCGAGATCGAAGCTCGCGGCGTACGCGCCGCGGGTCCACTCCTCCGCGCCCCAATCGCTCTCGAAGTAGACGATCGGGTTCAGCGCCTCGGGACCGTAGTAGTGGGACAGCGACTCCAGGATGCGTGCCTTGCGCTCCTCCGGGCTCACGCGGAACAGGTCGTCGGCGTTGCGGTCGGACACGAAACCGACGAGCGTGCCGCGCTCGTCGCCGTGGTTGGTGTTGTCGTACGCCTCGTGCGAGAGCTCGTAGGGGCTGAACGCGGTGCCCGAAAGACCCTGGTCACGCCAGAACGGGCGGTCGTACACCGCGTGCACCTTGATGACGAAGCCCATCGAGATGTGCTGGTGCATCTGCTGCTTGAGTCGGGGCAGCGCGGGCTGGAACTCGATCCACGGGTAGAGGATCGGCGCGTGGGCGAGCACCACGAACCGCGCGCGCACCTCGAGGTCGGCGTCGGTCACGATGCGCACACCGTCGTCGGACCAGTGCACCTCGTTGACCGGCTGGCCGAGGAGGACGTCGTCGCCGAGCCGCTCTGCCAGAAGGAGGGGCACCTGCTGCAGCCCGCCCACGACGCGCTCATCGAGGATGTAGTCCGCGTCGACGAGGTGGGTGAAGCTGCCGGCGCTCGCGGCCATCAGCAGAGCCTGGAGTGCCGAGAACGCGTAGGCGGGCTTGGTCAGCATCGCCCCGGCGATGAAGAGAGCGATGTTGTCGCGCGCCTCCTGGTCGGGCGTCTGCTCCTCGAGCCACGCCTCGAAGGAGATGCGGTCGAGCTGCTCGGCGTCGGGATGCTCCCAGGGCTTGTCGGGATCGATCTGCGCGACCATCTCGTCGAGCTTCTCGATCAGCCGGACGATCTCGCGCTCGGTCTCGGGCGCGACCGGGAAGATCTCGCCGGTGAAGCGGCGCAGCGCGCCGTCGCGTCCGATGTAGACGGAGTCGCCCTCGCGGTACCGGCTGTAGGTCTCCAGTCCGAGCTCGGAGATCGTCTCCTTGAGCGCCTCCTGGTCGGGAGAGACCCACTGGCCGCCGATCTCGAGCATGGCGCCGTCGACCACGTCCGTCCACAGGCGCCCGCCCACGCGGTCGCGCGCCTCGAGGACCACGACGGAGAGCCCGGCCTTGCGCAGTTCGTTCGCCGCGGTGAGGCCGGCGGCACCGGCCCCGACGATCACGACGTCACGGGTGAGCTGTTGCATGGGACTCCTTCGTCTTGCGGATACACGCGGGTCTTGCTGTTCGTGAGGGAGGTGCGGTTTCGTCTCGGCGCGCTCGCTCGCCGAACGGATGTCGCGAGCTGAGACGCGCCGGGACGCGGGAGGTTCAGGCGGCCGCGAGCGCGGCTGCGACGACGTCGATGCCCTCGTGGAGCAGGTCGTCGCCGATGGACAGCGGCGGAAGGAAGCGGATCACGTTCCCATAGGTGCCGCAGGTGAGGACGATGACGCCCTGGGCGATGCAGGCCTTCGCGACGGCCGCGGTGAGCGCGGCATCCGGCTCTCCGGTCGCGGGGTCGACGAACTCGGCCGCGATCATCGCACCGTGACCGCGCACGTCGCCGACGCGCGGATCGGCTGCCTGCAGCGCGCCGAGACGTTCCTTCAGCAGCGCGCCGATCTGGCGCGCCCGCTCGATCATCCCGTCGTTCTCGAAGACGTCGATGGCGGCCAGGGCCGCGGCGCACGCGACGGGGTTGCCGCCGTAGGTGCCGCCGAGTCCGCCGGCGTGGGACGCGTCCATGATCTCGGCGCGCCCGGTCACCGCCGCCAAGGGCATCCCCCCTGCGATGCCCTTGGCGGTCGTGATGAGGTCCGGCACGATGCCGAACACATCGCTCGCGAACATCTCCCCAGTACGAGCGAAGCCGGTCTGGATCTCGTCGGCGATGAACACCACGTCGTTGGCGCGGCACCAGTCGACGAGTGCGGGCAGGAAGCCGTCCGCAGGGACGATGAAGCCGCCCTCGCCCTGGATCGGCTCGATGATGACGGCGGCCAGGTTGTCGGCCCCGACCTGCTTCTCGATGATCGAGATCGCCCGCTTGGCGGCATCCGCTCCGCTCAAGCCGTCTCGGAACGGGTACGACAGCGGGGCGCGGTAGACCTCGGACGCGAAGGGCCCGAAACCGCTCTTGTACGGCATCGACTTCGCCGTGAGCGCCATCGTGAGGTTGGTGCGGCCGTGGTATCCGTGATCGAACGCGACGACGGCCTGCTTGCCGGTGTGCTTGCGCGCGATCTTGACGGCGTTCTCGACCGCCTCTGCGCCGGAGTTGAACAGGGCGCTCTTCTTGTCGTGGTCGCCCGGGGTCACTCGGTTGAGGGCCTCGGCGACGGAGACGTACGAGTCGTAGGGGGCGATCATGAAGCACGTGTGGGTGAACTGCGCGACCTGCGCCTGCACGGCCTCGACGACCTTGGGGTGGGCGTTGCCGATGGTGGTCACGGCGATGCCCGAGCCGAGGTCGATGAGCGAGTTGCCGTCGGCGTCGACGATGACTCCGCCGCCGGCTGCGACCGCGTGAACGGGGGCCGTGTGGCCCACTCCGGCGGCGACGGCCGCGGCCTTGCGCTCGATGAGCTCCTGCGAGCGCGGGCCGGGGATGCTGGTGACCAGGCGTCGCTCCTGGGGAAGGGTCGGACCGCCGAGGGGGGTTTCGGTGAGAGTGTCGACAGCGCTCATGGGGGCGAGCGTAGGACGGCCCCGAACACCGCGCACCCTCCTCGCTGTACATTCTCTGTAGCCTGCTGTACAGGCCGTACATTTCGGAGGATCATGCCCGCCGTCGCCGAGACCCCCACGCTGCGCGCGCTGCTCGCGCGGGACGACCTCCGGCTGGTGCTGGCCGACGCCGAGCACCTCCCGCCGGGCACCCTCGACCGCGCCGTGCGGTGGGTGCACAGCTCGGACCTCGTCGACCCCACGCCGTTCCTCTCCGAGGGTCTCGTGCTGCTGACGACGGGCACCCAGTTCCAGGACTCCGCCGACGACGCGGCGTCCTGGCGGGAGTACGTCCACCGGCTCGCCGCGCGCGGCGCCGTCGGGCTCGGCTTCGGCACCGAGGTGGTGCGGGCCGGCATCCCGCCCGCACTCGCCGAGGCCTGCCGCGACGAGCGGATGCCGCTGTTCGAGGTTCCCTACCGCACCCCGTTCATCGCCGTCGCACGCGCGAACGCCGAGGCGATCGCGGCGCAGGCGTACGCGCGCCGGAGCTGGGCGCTCGCCGCGCAGCGGGCGATCGCGCTGGCCGCCCTCCGGCCGGACGGACTCGGGGCCACCGTCGCGGAGCTCGCGCGCCAGCTCGACACCTGGGTGGGGATGTACGACGCGGCCGGAGAGCTCGTGCGGGAGCATCCGGCAGACGGACTCGATCCGGCCACCGCGGCGGACCTGCGCCGCGAGGTGACGGGCGTCCTCAACCGCGGGGCTCGGGCGGGCTCGTCCCTGCGGATCGGGGGGACGCCCGCGAGCCTGCAGACCCTCGGGCGCGGCGGCCACCTCCGCGGCGTCATCGCGATCGCCGCGGGAGACCTCGACCAGGAGGGCCGCGGCGTCGTGACCGCCGTGATCGCGATGGCCGGTCTCGCCCTCGAGCAGCAGCAGAGCCTCAGCCGTGCCCGCGGCGCCCTGCGGGCGGGGCTCGTGCAGACGCTCCTCGCCGACGACCCCGGCCTGGCCCGGCGCATCGCGCGGGAGCTCGGCGGCCCGCTGCCGTCCGCTCCGATCGAGGTGGCGGTGACGGATGCCGCGGCATCCCGCATCGACGCCATCGCCGAACTCCTCGAGCTCAGGGTCGACGAGAACCGGGGCTCGCTGTTCTTCGGACGCGGCGACGACGGACTGGTGCTCGTCGTCCCGGCGGGCCGGCATGAGGCCGTCGAGGAAGTCGCCGAGCGGTTCGGGGTGCGCGTCGGGCTCTCCGATCCCGCGGGGTACGACGAGTTCGCGGCCGCCGCCGCGCAGGCTCGCGCCGCCCGGGACCGCGGGGGCGCGGGCGTCACGAGGTTCGCGGAGGTCGCCCGCGCGGGAGTGCTGTCGGCGCTGTCGGACGAGGCGCGCTCCCTCGCCCGCGCGGAGCTCGCACCGCTGCGCGACCACGACGCCGCCGAGGGCACGCGCCTGGTCGAGACGCTGCGGGCCTGGCTCGACAACGACTGCTCCCACGAGGCGTCCGCCCGCGCTCTCGGGGTGCACCGGCACACGGTGCGCACGCGGCTCGCGCTGATCGAGCGTGTACTCGGCAAGGAGCTGTCCTCGTTCGCGGTCCGCGCGGAGCTGTGGGCCGCGCTGCGGGCACTCGACTCCTGACCCGGCCGGGCTCGTCCCGGTTCGCGGCCGTGCAGAAGGCCGGCGATCCGTGCGGCAGACGGACCCGTGACCCGGGTTCGGGCGGTCGAGCTGCCCGGATCGCCGACATCAGGCACACCGCCTCGACGAACGTGTCGGGCGGACGCGGCAGATCGGGACGGATCGCCCGACCGCCCGCGGGCCCAGGCGCGCCAGGATGGGAGCATGACCGAGCCGCGCGTGCCCAACGGAGACGTCTCGTGGTGGTGGCGGTCGCTCGGCGGGACGCCGGCGCCGCGACCTCCTCTCCCCGGCTCGATCGACGTCGACGTCGCGATCGTCGGCGGCGGCTACACCGGCCTCTGGGCGGCGTACTACCTCACGAGCCTGCAGCCCGATCTGCGGGTCGCCGTCCTCGAGCAGCGCTTCGCCGGTTTCGGCGCGTCGGGCCGCAACGGCGGGTGGCTGACCAACACGGTCACCGGCGGACGCGAGCGGTACGAGGCATCCCACGGCCGCGATGCCGCCGCCGCGCAGCAGAAGGCCCTCAACGACACCGTCGACGAGGTCATCGCCGTCGCCGCCCGCGAACGGATCGAGGCCGACATCGTCAAGGGCGGCGAGTTCGGCGTCGCCCGCACCCCGTCGCAGCTCGCGCGCCTCCGTGAGGCCGTGCGCGCCGAACGGGCGTGGCCCCACACCGACGTGGAAGAGCTGGATGCCGCGGCCACCGCGTCTCGGATCGCCGTGTCCGGCGCGCTCGGCGGGGCGTGGCACCCGCACTGCGCGCGCGTGCACCCGGCGAAGCTCGTGGCGGGTCTCGCCGCCGCCGTGGAGCGCCGGGGCGCGACGATCTACGAGCAGACGACGGTGTCGGAGATCTCTGCGGGCCGTGCCGTCACCGACCGCGGTGTCGTCCGGGCGACGCACGTGCTCCGGGCGACCGAGGGGTTCACCGCCGACCTGCGCGGCGAGCACCGCACGTGGCTTCCGATGAACTCGTCGATGATCGTCACCGAGCCGCTTCCGGCCTCGGCGTGGGAGGCGATCGGCTGGGCCGGCCGCGAGACGCTCGGGGACTTCGCGCACGTGTACATGTACGCCCAGCGCACCGCCGACGACCGGATCGCGTTCGGCGGCAGGGGTGTGCCCTACCGCTACGGCTCGCACGTCGACCGCGACGGCACGACCCAGGAGCGCACGATCGCCTCGCTCACGCGGCTGCTGCGGGACTTCTTCCCCGCCGCGGAGGATGTGCCGATCGCACACGCGTGGGCGGGCGTCCTCGGCGTCCCCCGCGACTGGGCGGCGTCGGTGGGGCACGACCCGGCCACGGGGCTCGGCTGGGCGGGCGGATATGTCGGCACCGGGGTCACCGCGACCAACCTCGCCGGGCGCACGCTCGCCGACCTCGTCCTCGGCCGCGACACCGACCTCGTGCGGCTGCCGTGGGTCGGACACCGCGCGAAGAGGTGGGAGCCCGAGCCGCTGCGCTGGCTCGCGGTGAACGCGATCTACGCCGCGTACCGCACCGCCGACCGGTTCGAGGCATCCGGTCGCGGCTCCGGCACGGCCTGGCCCGCGCACGTCGCGGACTTCGTCGCCGGGCGCCACTGACACCTTCCTCGCCCCCCTCACCATTCGCGCGCGTGTCACACGAATGGCGGGTACCGGGACCCCGCACTCACCGTTCGTGTGACATGCCGGCACGACCGGCGCCGCACGTCCCCGGCAGTCGCACCGACGTGCCGGACGGCTAGCACGGGAGAGGATGCTGCGCCAGAGCCTGCCGTGATGGCGGCCGTCGGGGGCATCCTGCCGTCGATGAGGCCATTCTCACGCTAATACCTTTCATGTGTCAGGTTTTTGGCGTAGAGTGAACGCGCGGCGCGACGTGCGCCGAGAACACAGCCGAGGCAGGGCCGCCGAGGGCGGCGACGACCGATGGAGGCGTCAGACCGATGACCAGGAAGATCACACGCAGGAACTCGCGACTGGTGGCAGCCGGCGCCGTGACGGTGGTGGGAGCGCTGCTCCTTGCCGGATGCGGCCGCAGCGACGGGCCGACGGGCGGCGGAGACGCCGGCGGCGGCGAGGCGATCGACGACTCCCCCGCGACCGGCACGGTCGAGGTGTGGGCGATGGGCAACGAGGGCGAAGTCCTCGACGAGCTCGCCGCCCAGTTCGAGGAGGAGAACCCCGACGTGCAGATCGAGGTGACCGCGGTCCCGTGGGAGAGCGCCCACGACCGCATCGCCACCGCGATCGCCGGTGGCGAGACGCCCGACGTGACGATGCTCGGCACCACATGGGTCGGTGAGTTCGCCGCGACCGGCGCGTTCGAGGCGACGCCCGAAGGGCTCGTCGACGAGTCGGCGTTCTTCGAGGGCTCATGGGACACGGCCGTCGTCGACGGCGTCGCCTACGGAGTGCCGTGGTACGTCGACACGCGCGTGCTCTACTACCGCACCGATCTCGCCGAGAAGGCAGGCCTCGAGCCGCCGACGACGTGGGAGGAGTACACCGAGTTCACGCAGGGCCTCCAGGAGGCCGGCGCCGAATGGGGCGTCTCGCTTCCCCCGGGCGGATTCGACTCGTGGCAGTACGTGACGCCGATGGCGTGGCAGCAGGGCGGCGACATCCTCAACGAGGACGGCACCGAGTTCACCTTCGACACCCCCGAGTGGGAGGAGGCGTTCGCGGCCTACACGAGCTTCTTCGAAGAGGGCATCGCCGAGCCGCGTCGCCTCGAGGGCGGCGAGATCGAAGCGGCCTTCATCAACGGCGAGGTCGGCGCGTTCTACAGCGGCCCGTTCCACGTCGGCCTCCTGCTCGAGCAGGGCGGCGAGGAGTTCGCCGACAAGTTCGGCGTCGCGATGGTGCCCGGCGAGGACAGCCGCACGAGCTTCACCGGCGGCGGCAACCTCGCCGTGTTCGAGGACACCGAGAACCGCGACGCGTCCTGGAAGTTCGTGCGGTGGCTGAGCCAGCCCGAGACGCAGATCCAGTGGTACGACATCTCCACCGACCTCCCGAGCGTCCAGGCGGCGTGGGACGACGCGACGTTCTCCGACGACCCCTACCTGAGCGTCTTCGGCGAGCAGCTGCAGGACTCGAAGGCTCCGCCGGCCATCCCCACATGGGCCCAGGTGTCGGCCGTGATCGACCAGGAGCTGGAGAAGGCCACGCGCGGTGACACCACGCCGGCCGACGCCGTCGCCGCGATCCAGCAGCAGGCCACGTCGATCGGGACGGGTCAGTAAGAGACGCCGATGGCTGCCATTGCCCCCACCGCCCCGTCGCGGCGCCCCGCACCTCGTGCGCGGGCGTCGCGGCGGGAGCGCCGCATGACGCTCACCGCGTGGCTCTTCGCCGCGCCGTTCGTGATCCTGTTCGTCGTGTTCATGGCCGGTCCGATCATCGGGTCGTTCCTCATGAGCTTCACCGACATGACCACGCGCGACCTGCAGACGCCGTTCCAGGTGAACATCATCGGCCTGGACAACTACGTCCGCCTCTTCCAGGATCCGCGTTTCGTGCGGTCCCTGCTGAACACCTTCACGTTCGTGGTCGTCGCGGTGCCTCTGACGATCGCACTCGCGATGCTCGTCGCCCTCGCCCTCGACAAGGGCATCCGGCGCTTCCGCACCGTGTACCGCGTGGGCTTCTACGCGCCCGTGGTCACGAGCATCGTCGCGATCGCGATCGTCTGGCGGTTCATCCTCCAGCCCGACGGACTGCTCAACGGATTCCTGGCCGTGTTCGGCATCCAGGGTCCTGACTGGCTCCAGTCGACCACATGGGCACTCCCGTCCCTCATCATGATGGCCGTCTGGCGCAACATCGGAACCCTCATGGTCATCTTCCTCGCGGCGCTCCAGGGCGTGCCGCGCGAGCACCACGAAGCGGCGATGGTCGACGGGGCGAACGCGTGGCAGCGATTCTGGAGCATCACCGTCCCGGCGATGCGGCCCGCGATCCTCTTCGCGACCGTCATCACCGGAATCGGGTTCCTGCAGTTCTTCGAGGAGCCGTACGTCATGACGCAGGGCGGGCCGCTGGACGCGACCCTCTCGACCGCGATGTACACCTACGACCAGTTCGGCTTCGGCAACTACGCCTACGCGTCGGCCGCGAGCTACGTGCTGTTCCTCGCGATCGTGCTGCTCGCGCTCGTGCAGTTCCGCCTCATCGGACGGAAGGACTGAGACATGACCTCCACGCCTCCCCCGGCCGCCGCGGAGGACGCGCGCCGCCCCGGCCGCCTCGGGCCCGTGCTCGCCTCCTCCCCGGTCACCGACACCGACGTCGTCGAGCCCGAGCCGCATCCCGCGGGCCGTCGCCGCCGCGGTGAGCCCACGCGCTGGTGGCTCTACGTGGTCCTCACGCTCGGCCTCATCGCGATGGTCATGCCGTTCGTGTGGATGATCCTCGGGTCGTTCAAGACGGATGCCGAGATCCGGCAGAATCCGACCGGATTCCTGCCGCAGAACCCCACCACCGAGAACTTCGAGACGCTCTTCGGCCGGCTCGACTTCACGACGTTCTTCCTCAACAGCATCATCGTCGCGGTGTTCGTGACGCTCGGGAACATCGTCTTCTGCTCGATGATCGGCTACGCGCTCGCGAAGCTGCAGTTCCGCGGCAAGAAGCTGCTGTTCGGGCTGGTGCTCGGAACCCTCATGGTGCCCGGGGTCGTGACGTTCGTGCCGCTCTTCGTGCTGACGGCCAACCTGGGTCTGGTCAACTCCTATCCCGGCCTCATCCTGCCGTTCCTCATCTCGCCGGTCGGGGTCTTCCTGATGCGCCAGTTCATGCTCAGCCTCCCCGACGAGCTCATCGAGGCGGCGCGCATCGACGGCGCCGGCGAGTGGCGGATCTTCCTGCGCGTCATCATGCCGATGTGCGGCCCGGCGATCGCGACCCTCACGATCCTCACGTTCCTGGCGAGCTGGAACAACTTCCTGTGGCCGCTCGTCGTGGCCACCACCGAGGACATGTACACCCTCCCGGTCGCGCTCGCGCTGTACTCCGTCGGCCAGAACGCCGCGCGCTACGGGCTGATGATGGCCGGCGCGGTCGTCGTGGTCGTCCCCGTGCTGATCGTCTTCGTGTTCCTGCAGCGCTACTTCGTGCAGGGCATCGCGCTGACCGGCATCAAGTGATCCGGCCCCGAAGAAAGGACCATCGCACGATGGAGTTCCCCGAAGGCTTCCTGTGGGGTGCGTCGACCGCGGCGCACCAGATCGAGGGCGGCAACGTCCACTCCGACTGGTGGGAGCGGGAGTGGGGCCGGGTTCCCGGCGCGTCTGTCCAGACGCCGTCGGGCGACGCGGCCGACAGCTACCACCGCTACGGCGAGGACATGCAGCTCCTCGCCGAGGCGGGGCTCGACACCTATCGCTTCAGCATCGAGTGGGCGCGTATCGAGCCCGAGGACGGGTGGATCTCGCACGCCGCGATCGACCACTACCGGCGCATGGTCGACACGGCGCACGCGCTGGGGCTCCAGCCCATGATCACACTCCACCACTTCACGAATCCGATCTGGTTCGCGCGCGAGGGAGGGTGGCACTCGGATGCCGCACCCGACCGCTTCGCCCGCTATGTCGAGGCGGCACTGCCGGTGCTCGAGGGCGTCGATCTCGTGTGCACCATCAACGAGCCGAACATGGTCTCGGTGCTCGCCGATCCCGAGGTGGGATTCCCTCAGATCGGACTCCCGCCCGGCGTGCCGGCCGTCACCGACCGGCTGGTCACCGCCCACAAGCGTGCGGTGGACATCGTGCGGGGGGACGGATGCCTCGCCGGCTGGTCCGTCGCCACGCAGGCGTATCAGCCGCTCGAGGGCGCCGAGGCCGTGGCCGCCGAGTACGGCGCCTCGCGGGAGGACGTGTTCCTCGACGCATCTCGCGGGGATGACTGGGTCGGCGTGCAGGCGTACACGCGGACGAAGATCGGCCCCGAGGGGCCTCTGCCGATCCCGCACGACGCCGAGCGGACCCTCACGGGGTGGGAGTATTACCCGCCCGCGGTGGGCGACGGCATCCGCAACGCGTGGTCGCGGGCGGGCGTTCCGGTCTACGTGACCGAGAACGGCATGGCCACCGCCGATGACGCGCGCCGCATCGACTACACCCGCGGGGCGCTCGAGGCCGTGCACGCGTGCATCGCCGAGGGCGCGGACGTGCGCGGCTACCTCCACTGGAGCCTGCTCGACAACTACGAGTGGGGCAGCTACCGCCCGACGTTCGGGCTCATCGCGTGGGACCGCGAGACGTTCGAGCGCACGCCGAAGCCCAGCCTCGGCTGGCTGGGCGAGGTCGCCCGCGCGAACGCGCTGCGCTGACCCGAGGCATCCGTTCCCGCGCCCTGGCCCGCTCGGCGCGAGCTGGGCTGGGCCGGGGCGACGGCGAGCGGATGCCTCGGCAGGTCAGTCGCGCGGCAGCAGGTAGCCGCGCACGAACTCGGCGAAGAGCGCGTTCATGTCGACGCTGTCGTCGAGCAGCCACTGCAGCTGGATGCCGTCCATGACGGCGCTGACGAGGCGCGCCGCCAGCTCGGGGTCGAAATCGGCGCGCATCTCCCCCGCGGCCTGTGCGGCGGCGAGGATCGGAGCCGCGTTGGCGGCCGTCTCGCGGTAGCGGTCGGCGAACTGCTCGTGGGCGGGATGCTCGGCATCGGTGGCTTCGGCGGAGACCGTCGCGTAAAGAGAAGTGAGGCCTCGCGACTCCTGGTTGTAGGCGACCACCTTCGTCGCCTGCTGGATCAGGGTGTGCTCGGCCGGGTCTCCCGCCGCCTCGCGGATCGCCTCGTCACGCTGGCGGAGCACTTCGGTGAAGAGCTCCTCCTTGTTCGCGAAGTGGTGCATGAGCCCCGTCGGGGTGAGCCCCACGCGCTTGGCGATCTCGCGGAGCGACCCCGAGTGGAACCCGCCCCGCGCGAAGACGACGAGCGCCTCGTCGACGATCTGCTGGCGGCGCGCCTGACCCTTGGCATAGCTGCCCCGCGGGGCGCGCGCGGGCCGGGCCGGGGCATCCGATTCGGATACCCCGGCCTCGACACCCGACGGCTGTTCGGTCACTCGCGCGCTCTCCAGTCGGAGCTGAAGACCTGCGCGGACATCGCCGGGCGCAGGCGCTTCTCCATCTCCTTGTCGACGAAATACCGCTTCAGCGTATCGCCGGTCAGCTCGTTGCCGATCGCCGCCATGATCATCGACTGGTCGAGAGACAGGTACCGGTCGGCGACGGTGCCGCTGCCGACGGCGATCGCGTCGGAGAACCCGCCGGGTCCGTAGGCGCCGAGGTCGTCCTCGAGGTGGCGGAGATTGGCCAGCACGCCCTTGCGGTCGTACGGCAGCGCGAGGAAGCTCGCGTGCGGCGTGACGACGCCGTCGCCGAACCCGGGGTCGGGGTTGGTGCCCTCGGTGCAGCCCGGGCGGTCGACGTCGACATCCGTCTTCTCGGCGTCCGAGGTGTACCCGTCGGATCGCATGCCGGCGAGGTCGACGCCGTACTCGGCGTAGCTGCCGAACGGGTCGCTCGCGGGCGAGAAGCCCCACGCGCCGTAGCCGGCCTCGTCGAGGCCGTGGTGCTTCTGGACGGCCACCGTGATCGGGTGGTTCACGCGCCACGACCGCGCGCCCCACTTCGTCTCGGGCACGAGCAGGTCGGGCATGAGCGCCTCGAACATGCTGCCGCCCCAGCTGGGGACGAACGACATCCCGGCGTACGTGTAGACGCCCTCCCAGACCTCGTAGCCCTGGTAGGTGCGGTACTTCCCGGTGGGGAGCTGCTCCTGCCACGCCCAGTCGCAGCCGGGGGGCATCGTGCGGTGCGTGCCGTAGAGGGCCGTCGCGGGGATCTCCCCGTTGGCGATGCCCAGGTAGGTCGCGATGCGGCTCTCGCTCACCGTCGTGTCGTAGTGGTGGCACGTGTAGAACGCCGTCTCCCCCGAGCCGTTGTACATCGGGGCTTCGACGCTGCAGCCCGGAGGCGCGGCATCCCAGAACCCTCCGCGGTTGGTGCCCGCGGGCAGACCCGGCGCGCCCTCGGGGTTGAAGAAGGCCGAGAAGTCCATCGAGTCGTAGAGGGCGTCGGCCTGGCGGGCGAGCGCGCGGTCCGCTTCGCGGACGATGCGGAGGGATGCCGCGAGCCACCCGTTGTCGACCGTGCTGAGGAACGGGTGCACCGGGTCGCCCGAGTCCGGCCACGTCGTGAGCTTGGCCCCCGTGGCGGGATCGTACCAGTTGTAGTACATGCCGCTCGCGTCGTTGCGCTCGAGCTCCTCGAGGGTGTCGAGGGTCGTGGACATCCGCTCGTGCGCCTCGCGGTGGCTGATGATGCCGAGGTCGCGGGCGGTGACGGTCGACCACAGGTAGCCGCCGATGTTGGTCGGCGACGTGTACGCGCCGACGGTCTCGAGGTCGCCCGTGATGTTGTCCGAGGGAAGTCCGGTGGACTCGTCGGTCATGGCGTCGAGCGAGGTCCAGGTGTCCTCGGCCCAGCGCTGGAGGTCGGAGTTCCCGGGCCTGCCCTTGTCGCCTTTGTCGCTCGTATCGCCCGTCGCGGCCGCGGGGGCGGCCATCCCGAGTCCGGCGACGATGACTCCCGCCGCCGTCAGTGTGCTCAGCAATCGCTTCATTCGCGCTCTCCTCGTCGAAAGCGGCTCCGTCGGGCGGAACCGTCGGTCTGGAAAACCTAACACCTGCCAGGTATTCACGGAACCCGGCATCCGGTCTCTCACGCGTCTCTCACGCGACCCCGCGGGCGACCATCGCGGTCGGGCGGGATACCAGCCGCGCCGAGCGCGCGCGCCAGTTCGCGACGCAGGCGGCGTCGCGCGACGCAGCGCCCGTCGCGAACTGCAGCCCGGGGCCGCACGGATACTCCCGACGAGCGCGAGGCGGGCCCGCGCCACGGACGGCGCCACGGACGGCGCCGGGCGGGCTCAGCGCGGGGCGTGGGACTCGAGGAACTCGTACACGTCGGTCGTGTCCACCCCGGGGAACGCCCCGGTCGGCAGCGTCGCGAGCAGGGTACGCGGCGTGCGGACGTTCGGCCACGCGTACTCCCGCCAGGATGCCTCGAGCTCGGCCGGGGCGCGCCGGCAGCACGCTTCGACCGAGTGCTTCGAGACACCTCGGTTCGGGGTGTCGCGCCCCAGGAACCACTTCGTGTCGTCGAACCGCACGCCGACGCTCACCGAGTGCGCCCCCTCGCTGGACTGCTCGACCCGCGCGGTGCACCAGTAGGTGCCGTTCCCCGTGTCGGTGTACTGGTAGTACGGGTTGAAGTGGTCGTCGACGTCGAAGACGACGCGCGAGGTCCACTTGCGGCAGCACATCTGCCCTTCGATCGAACCGAGCCGGTCCGTCGGGAAGTTGACGTCGTCGTTCTCGTACGCCTTCGTGATGGTGCCCGATTCGTGCACCTTGAGGAAGTGCACCGGGATGCCGAGATGCACCGTCGCGAGGTTCGTGAAGCGGTGTGCCGCGGTCTCGTACGACACCGAATAGGCGTCGCGCAGGTCCTCGATCGAGATCGCCCGGTCCTTCTTGGCCTCCTGCAGGAACGGGACGGCGTGGGCTTCGGGGATGAGGAGCGCGCCCGTGAGGTAGTTGGTCTCCACGCGCTGCCGCAGGAACTCGGCGTACGACGTCGGCTCGCGATGCCCGAGGATGCGGCTCGACAGCGCCTGCAGCACCGCGGTGCGCGGGTCGCCCTTCGCGGTGAGCCGGCTCGACAGGTACAGGCGACCGTTCTTGATGTCGGCGACGCTGCGCGTGGTGTTCGGCAGGTCGGGGACGTAGTGCAGCGTGAAGCCGAGATGCGCGGCGATGTCGGATGCCGTCCGCTGCGTGAGCGGACCGCCGGGGTGGTCGACGGCGTCGAGGATCGCCCGGGCGTGCTCCTCGAGGTCGGCGAAGTAGTTGTTCTGCGTGCGCATCAGGCGGCGGAGCGCCACGTTGGCGCGCCTCGCCTCCTCGGGCGTCGCGGCCCGTTCGTCGCGGAGCCGGTCGATCTCGCCCTGAAGCGCGAGCATGGCCTTGAGCGCGTCGTCGGGAAGGGACCGCCCGATGCGGAACGGCGGGATGCCGAGCGCCTGGAAGGTCTGTCCGCGCATCGCGCGCTCGAGCGCGATCTCGAGGGTGGCGCGCTCGTCGAGCGGCTCGGACTCGAGCAGCGCGTCCAAGCCGACTCCGAGAGCACGGGCGATGGACTGGAGCAGAGTGAGCTTCGCCTCGCGCCTGCCGTTCTCGATCATCGAGAGCTGACTCGGCGCACGGTCGACCGCGGCGGCGAGGTCTTCGAGGGTCATGCCGCGCTCGCTGCGGAGCTGCCGGATGCGGCGTCCGATCGTCAGAGGGTCCACGCCTCCATCGTCGGCGGCATCCGTGAGGGATTCACGACTCTGCAGGCTCGTCATGGGTCGATTCTGTCACGAAAACAGAATTTCGATCGATCTTCACACCCGTTTTGGTCGGAGACGGGCCCTGACTTCACCGGATAGTGGTCTCACGAGCTACCCCGATCGGCACAGAACGCAGATCACAGGATGCTCCGCCCCGGCGCACACGCCGGGTCGAGGCATCCGATTCGACGCACGATCACACGAAGGACTCCGAAATGACACCCGCGACCACCGCCCCGATGCGCACCCGCACGGGGCCCATCCCCACCCGCACCCACGAGCCCGCGATCGAGGTCACGGGGCGCATGGGCCCCCGCTACGACGAGATCCTCACGCCGGAGGCCCTCGCCTTCCTCACCGAGCTGCACCACCGGTTCGGCGCCCGTCGCCACGACCGCCTGGCCGACCGCCTGCGCCGCCGCTTCGAGATCGGCAACGGGCACGACCCGCAGTTCCGCGAGGACACGCGGCACATCCGGGAGGATGCCGAGTGGCGGGTCGCCGGAGCGGGCCCCGGGCTCGAGGACCGACGGGTCGAGATCACCGGCCCGACCGATCCCAAGATGACCATCAACGCGCTCAACTCGGGCGCGAAGGTGTGGCTCGCCGACCAGGAGGACGCGACCAGCCCCACGTGGAAGAACGTGATCGAGGGCCAGCTCAGCCTGCGCGACGCGATCCGCGGCGAGCTGTCGTTCACGAGCCCCGAGGGCAAGCGGTACGAGGTGACCGCGGCCGAGACGCCGACGATCGTGATGCGCCCGCGCGGGTGGCACCTGCCCGAGCAGCACATCCGGTTCACCGACCGGACGGGACGCACGATGTCCGCGTCGGGGTCGCTCGTGGACTTCGGCCTCTACTTCTTCCACAACGCGCAGCGCCTGATCGCCGACGGCCGCGGGCCGTACTTCTACATCGCGAAGCTCGAGTCCAGCGAGGAGGCGAAGCTGTGGGACGACGTCTTCACGTTCAGCGAGCAGCGGCTCGGCATCCCGCACGGCACGATCCGCGCGACCGTGCTGATCGAGACCCTGCCGGCGGCGTTCGAGATGGAGGAGATCCTCTTCGAGCTGCGCGACCACATCGCCGGGCTCAACGCCGGCCGCTGGGACTACATCTTCTCGATCATCAAGAACTACCGCGGCCGCGGTGCGCGATTCGTGCTGCCCGACCGCAGCGAGGTGACGATGACGGTGCCGTTCATGCGGGCGTACACCGAGCTGCTCGTGAAGACGTGCCACAAGCGCGGCGCCTTCGCGATCGGCGGAATGAGCGCCTTCATTCCGAACCGCCGCGACCCCGAGGTGACGCAGCGCGCGTTCGAGAAGGTCGCCGCCGACAAGAAGCGCGAGGCCGGCGACGGCTTCGACGGCACGTGGGTGGCCCACCCCGACCTCATCCCGGTCGCGCGCGCCGAGTTCGACGCCGTGCTGGGCGACCGACCCAACCAGCTCGATCGGCAGCGCCCCGAGGTCGAGGTCACCGCCGCCGACCTGATCGACGTGCACATCGGGCGTCCGATCACGGCGGCCGGCGTCCACGGCAACGTGTCCGTGGCGATCCGCTACATCGAGGCGTGGCTGCGAGGCCTCGGGGCCGTCGCGATCGACAACCTGATGGAGGATGCCGCGACCGCCGAGATCAGCCGCAGCCAGGTGTGGCAGTGGATCCACCAGGACCGCACCACCGAGGACGGAACGCCGATCACCCGCGACTACGTCGAGGGACTCATCGAGCAGGTGCTCGGCGAGGTCGACCGTCGCGACGGCGACCGCTTCGACGACGCCGCCGCGGTGTTCCGGGAGGTGGCGCTCGGGACGGAGTTCCCGGCGTTCCTCACCCTCCCCGCTTACTCCCGCTACCTGACCGACACGCACTGAGAAGGACGACACGATGACCACCTACGACGACGACATCGACGCCATCCGCGCACTCAAGGAGGAGCACGGCGCCCCCTGGGACGCCATCGACCCCGAGTCCGTCGCCCGGATGCGTGCGCAGAACCGCTTCCGCACCGGACTCGAGATCGCCCAGTACACCGCCGACATCATGCGCCGCGACATGGCCGCCTACGATGCCGATCCCTCGGCGTACACGCAGTCGCTCGGGGTCTGGCACGGTTTCGTCGGGCAGCAGAAGCTGATCTCGATCAAGAAGCACCTGGGCACCACCGACAAGCGGTACCTGTACCTGTCGGGCTGGATGGTCGCGGCGCTCCGGTCGGAGTTCGGGCCTCTGCCCGACCAGTCGATGCACGAAAAGACTGCGGTGCCGGCGCTGATCGAGGAGATCTACACCTTCCTCCGCCAGGCGGACGCGCGAGAGCTCGACCTGCTGTTCACGAAGCTCGACGACGCACGGGCGGCGGGCGACACGACGGCGGCGGAGTTCATCCGCAGCCAGATCGACACGTACGAGACCCACATCGTGCCGATCATCGCCGACATCGACGCCGGCTTCGGCAACCCCGAGGCGACGTACCTCCTGGCGAAGAAGATGATCGAGGCGGGCGCGTGCGCCATCCAGATCGAGAACCAGGTGTCGGACGAGAAGCAGTGCGGCCACCAGGACGGCAAGGTCACGGTGCCCCACGAGGACTTCCTGGCCAAGATCAACGCGGTCCGGTACGCCTTCCTCGAGCTGGGCATCGAGAACGGCGTCATCGTGGCCCGCACCGACTCGCTCGGCGCCGGGCTCACCCAGAAGCTCGCCGTCTCGCACGAGTCGGGCGACCTGGGCGACCGGTACAACTCGTTCCTCGACACCGAGCAGATCTCGCCCGCCGACCTGGGCGACGGGGACGTCGTCATCACCCGCGACGGTGCGCTGCATCGGCCGAAGCGCCTGCCCAGCAACCTCTACCAGTTCCGCCCCGGGACCGGAGAGGAGCGCGTGGTGCTGGACTGCGTCACGTCGCTGCGAAACGGCGCCGACCTGCTGTGGATCGAGACCGAGAAGCCGCACATCGAGCAGATCGCGGGCATGGTCGACGCGATCCGCGCCGAGGTGCCGGACGCGAAGCTCGTGTACAACAACAGCCCGTCGTTCAACTGGACCCTCAACTTCCGGCAGCAGGTCTACGACCTGCTCGCCGCCGAGGGCGCCGACGTCTCGGGCTACGACCGCGGCGACCTGATGAACGCCGAGTACGACGGCACCGAGCTGGCGCGCCTTGCGGATGAGAAGATCCGCACCTTCCAGCGCGACGGCTCGGCGCGCGCCGGGATCTTCCACCACCTCATCACGCTGCCGACGTACCACACGGCCGCACTGTCGACCGACGACCTGGCGAAAGGCTACTTCGGTGACGAAGGAATGCTCGCCTACGTCCGGGGCGTGCAGCGGCGCGAGATCCGCGAGGGCATCGCAACGGTCCGGCACCAGAACATGGCCGGCAGCGACATCGGCGACAACCACAAGGAGTACTTCGCCGGCGAGGCGGCCCTGAAGGCCGGCGGCCAGCACAACACGATGAACCAGTTCAGCTGACACCGGCGACGGATGCCTCGGCCCACCGCACACGCGGGGCCGAGGCATCCGTCATTCCCTGCCACCGGGAAGCAGGCCGCGTTCCATCGCGAGGGTCACGGCGCGCGTGCGGTCGGCGACGCCGAGCTTCTCGAAGACCTTGAGCAGGTGCGTCTTCACGGTGGACTCGCCGATTCCGAGGGTGCTCGCGATCTGCTTGTTGCTGTGGCCGGTCGCCACCAGTCCGAGCACTTCGGTCTCGCGCGCCGTGAGGACGGGCGGTTCCGGATGCCGCATCCGCTCGACCAGCCGCACCGCCACCTGCGGCGAGAGGGCCGACTGCCCGGCGGCGACCGAGCGGATCCCCGCGACGATCTCGTCCTGAGGTGCGGCCTTGAGGAGGTATCCGCTTGCGCCGGCCTCGATCGCGGAGAGGATCTGGTCGTCGGACTCGTAGGTGGTGAGGATGAGGACCCGGGCCGCACCGTCCGCGGTGATGCGAGCGGTGGCCTCGACGCCGTCGACCCCCGGCATCCGCAGATCCATGAGGACCACGTCGGGTCGCGTGGCCGCGGCCAGTCGCACCGCCTGCGCGCCGTCGGCGGCTTCGGCGACCACCTCGAAGCCGGGTTCGTCCGAGAGCAGGCCGACGAGACCGGCACGCACGACCGGGTGATCGTCGACGATGAGCAGTCGGATCATCCGGTCACCGCCTGCCCCGCGGGAGCGGCCGGGAGCCGCACGACGAGAGTCGTGCCCGAGCGCGGCGCGGAGGTCACCTCGAGGTTCCCGCCCGCCAGCGCGATGCGCTCGGACATGCCGTCGAGTCCGAAGCCGGCGCGCGGTGCCGACGGTTCGAAGCCGCGCCCGTCGTCGGAGACTTCGAGACGGGCGTCGCCGTCGGCGCTCGCTTCCACGACGACCCGGACGGCGGTCGCGGCGGCGTGCTTGCGCACGTTCGCGAGCGACTCCTGCAGGCACCGGAGGAGGACGAGCTGGGACTCGCGGCTCAGCGAGCCCGCCGCATCCAGCCGCAGCTCGAGGTCGATGGCCAGCCCGGTCTCGTCTCGGAACCGCGCGACGAGGCGCTCCACGGCATCGCTCAGCGCGGAGTCCTGCGGAACCGGAGCCGTGCGCGCCACGAGGGCGCGCGCCTCGTCGAGGGCCTCGCGCGAGAGCCGCTCCACCAGCGCGATCGTGTCGGCCGCGGCATCCGTCCGCTCTTCGCGCAGCTGCCGACCGGCCCGCTCGGCGAGGATCGTGAGGCCCGCGAGCGTCTGAGCGACGGTGTCGTGCACGTCGCGGGAGAGGCGCTCGCGCTCCGCGGCGGCGCCGCGCTCGCGACTGAGCGCCTCGAGCTCGCCCTGCGCGGCGGTGAGTTCAGCGACCAGGTGCGCGCGCTCCTCGCCGTACTCGACGACGCTCCATATCCACAGTCCGAAGGCGATCGCGAACGCGAAGCCGAACACCGCGGTCGTCACCGCGGCGCCGAGGGCGGCGAGCGACGGCCACCCTCCTTCGAGGATGCCGCCGAAGACGGCGAAGCCGACGAACACTCCCAGCGCCACGACGGCCGAGCCGGCGATGGCCGGCCGTCTCGCGCTCGACAGCACCCACACGAGCGGATAGGCGATGGCTTGGACGATCGCGAAGAACGGCTGCACCGCGCACCCGAGCGCCAACGCCACGGCGCACGCGATCGCGAAGAGCGGCATCCGCCACGGCCGCGGATCGCGCAGGCCGCGGCGCGCGATGCCGACGTACGCCGCCGCGAACACGAGCAGCGCGAGAGCCGCGACCGCCAGCTCGGTGGGCGTGGCGCCTCCGCCTGCCACCACCGCGACGGCGACGGCGAGGGACACGGCGATCATCGCCGCGTCCCACCAACGTCGATTCAGCATGGTGCCCGTCCCGCGCTCAGGCTACGCGGTGCGCCTCATCCACCGGAAGGTGACGCGGGCGAGTATCAGCCCGATCACGAGCCACACGGCGAGCGCGATCGCGACCCCGGCGAGGTTCCACTCGCCGTTCTGCTCCAGCGCCGCGTAGGAGTCGGGGAGGAAGACGTACCTCATCCCCTGCGCCATCCACTTCACCGGCAGCACGCCGGCGGCCGTCTGCAGCCACTCGGGCAGCATGTAGAAGAAGAGGTAGACGCCCGACAGGAACTGCACGACGAGGACGATCGGGATGACCACCGCGGTCGCGCTGCGCGCTGTGCGGGGCACCGCCGAGATCGCGACGCCGAGCAGCGAGGAGGTGACGATCCCCAGCACGAAGACGCCCGCGAAGACCGCCCACTTCTGCGGTTCCGTCGGCAACGGCACCCGCAGGACCAGACCGGCGAACGCGAGGACCAGTGCCGCCTGGAGGACGCCGGTGACGCCGACCTGGCCGATCTTGCCGACGAAGTAGCTCACCGGCGACAGGGGCGTCGACCCCAGCCGCTTGAGGATCCCCTCGGAGCGCTCGATCGCGATGTCGATCGCGAGGTTCTGGAAGCCGGACAGCAGCAGGCCCGCCGCGAGCATGCCGGGGAGATACATCTGCGCGACCGGCACGGGCGGGAGCCCGGCAGCGGGCTGCATGTCGCCCTGACCGCCGAAGGCGACCGAGAACAGGCCGAGCATGACGATCGGGAAGAGGAACGTGAACACGAGCGTGTCGAGCGAGCGGAAGTACTGGAGCAGCTCGAAGCGGGCGCGCCACACGCCGGCGCCGATCACGCCGCGGCTGCGGCTCATAGCGCGGGGGCGGATGCCGCCCGCCTCGGTCGTGCGGATCGCGGTGCTCATCGCGTGACCTTCCTTTCTTCGGTGGCCGCCGCGACGGCGTCGGCCGTCACCAGGCCGAGGTACACGTCCTCCAGCGAAGGACGCAGAATCCGCAGGTCGGCCGGTTCACCGCCGCCGTACGACACCAGATCGGCGACGAATCGGCCGGGCTCCGCGGTGCGGTGCTCGAGGTCGCCGCCGGCATCGCGCCACCGGACGATGGGCGTGCGGGCATCCTCGCCGCCGATCGCGGCGACGGGGCCGACGGCCCGCAGGGTGCCGCCCACGAGGATCCCGACACGGTCCGCGAGGTGCTCCGCCTCGTCGAGGTAGTGAGTGGTCAAGAGGATCGTCGTCCCGTCCGCGGCGAGGCCGCGGATCATCGCCCAGAACTCCCGCCTCGCCTCGGGGTCGAAGCCGGTGGTGGGCTCGTCGAGGAAGAGCAGGTCGGGGGCTCCGACGATCCCGAGTGCGACGTCGACCCGCCGCTGCTGCCCGCCGGAGAGCTTTCCGACGCGGCGGTCCGCTTCGGCCTCCAGCCCCACCGCGGCGATCACCTCGTCGACGTCGCGCGGCCGCGGGAAGAACCCGGCGAACTGCCGCACGTACTCGCGGACGGTCAGCGCCCCGAGGCTTCCGGCGGACTGCAGCACGACGCCGAGCTTCGCCTTCCACCCCAGTCCCGCGCTCTCAGGGTCCTCCCCCAGCACAGTGACCTCACCCGACGTCCGCCGCCGGAATCCCTCGAGGATCTCGACGGTCGTCGACTTCCCCGCCCCGTTCGGCCCGAGCAGGGCGAACGTCTCGCCGCGCGCGATGTCGAACGACACGTCGTCCACGACCGCACGGCCCGCATACTCCTTGCGCAGGTTCCGCACCCGCACCACTTTTTCGTCCATGCCTCCACGATTCCGCGATCGCAGAAGCACCGGCACGCCCGTTCGTCCGGTCGGGGATCCCCCATTCGGTGGAGATGCCTCGGCCCACCCGCTGCGGGGGCCGAGGCATCCGTTCTCCGCACCCGATCAGGCGTCGGCGTCGGCGAGCCCCTCTCCGACGGATTCGGTGCTCGTGCTCAGCCCCGCGAACCGGATCGCCGGCGACCCGAGCTCGTAGGCGGTGAAGTACACCGGCTTCTCGGTCTGCAGCATGTGGACGATCTCGTCGAACTGGTGCGCCGGAAGCTGCACCTGGTGGAACGAGGCGCCCAGGCTCAGGTAGTCCGTGGGCGGACTCGACGGGAACGAGATCGACACGGTCGCCCCATTGGCGAGCCCGAGTCGCACCTGACGGTCGTAGTTGAGCGTCGGCGCGCGGAACACGTCGACCTTGTAGGAGGTGACTTCCTGATTCCAGACATCGGCCATTTCCTTCTCCTTCTCCTGTTGCGGGTCTTCGTGGGAGGAGGGCGGGTCGTCGCGGGGTGATACCGGAGGCGGCGGCATCCACGGGGCGAGGTGTCGTCCCGCGACCCGCAATCCGGACACTTCCGCCGGCGCGCGCGGACTACGCTCGAAGGCGTGACAGAACGCGCTCCGCTCTCCCGCAAGCTCTCCGCCATCGCCGAGTCCGCGACCCTCAAGGTCGACGCGAAGGCCAAGGCGCTGCAGGCCGCGGGCCGCCCGGTGATCTCGTATGCCGCCGGCGAGCCCGACTTCGCGACACCGCAGTTCATCGTGGATGCCGCGGCCGCCGCGCTGACGGACCCCTCGAACTTCCGCTACACGCCCGCCGCCGGGCTTCCGGTGCTGCGCGAGGCGATCGCGGCGAAGACCCTGCGCGACTCCGGCCTCGAGGTCGACCCGTCGCAGATCATCGTCACCAACGGCGGCAAGCAGGCCGTCTACCAGGCCTTCCAGGCGGTCGTGAACCCCGGCGACGAGGTGCTGCTGCCCGCGCCCTACTGGACGACGTACCCCGAGGCGATCGCCCTGGCCGACGGCGTGCCGGTCGAGGTGTTCGCCGGCGCCGACCAGGACTACAAGGTCACGGTCGAGCAGCTCGAGGCGGCGCGCACCGACCGCACCACGGCGCTCGTCTTCGTCTCCCCGTCCAACCCGACGGGCGCGGTCTACACGCCCGATGAGACGCGGGCGATCGGCGAGTGGGCGGTCGAGCACGGCATCTGGATCGTCTCGGACGAGATCTACCAGAACCTCGTCTACGAGGGTGTCCGGGCCGTGTCGATCGTCGAGGCGGTTCCGGATGCCGCGAACCAGACGATCCTCGTCAACGGCGTGGCCAAGACCTACGCCATGACAGGGTGGCGCCTGGGCTGGATGGTCGGTCCCCAGGACGCCATCAAGGTCGCGGCGAACCTCCAGTCGCACCTGTGCTCGAACGTGAACAACATCGCGCAGCGCGCCGCCCTTGCCGCGCTGACAGGACCGCAGACCGAGGCCGAGCAGATGCGGCTGGCGTTCGACCGCCGTCGCCGCCTGATCGTGTCGGAGCTGTCGAAGATCGACGGCGTCACCGTGCCCAATCCGCTCGGGGCGTTCTACGCCTACCCCGACGTGCGCGGTCTGCTCGGCCGTGAGTGGCGCGGCAAGACGCCGACCACGACACTCGAGCTCGCCGACCTCATCCTCGAAGAAGCCGAGGTCGCGGTGGTGCCGGGTGAGGCGTTCGGTCCGTCCGGGTACCTGCGCCTGTCGTACGCGCTCGGCGACGACGCGCTCCTCGAGGGCGTGCAGCGACTGCAGCAGCTCTTCTCGGCCTAGGGCCGGGGCGGCGGTTGTCGCGCCGCCGGCCACGCCCTGACCCGCCCGAGCCTCCGGCGACCACACTTTTGTGCGAGCCGCACAGACATTCGCGTGCGGTCTCGCACAAAAGTGTGCCTTCGGCGCTGTGCCGCCGTTCCGTCGACATCTGCTCGCGCCGTTCGACGCCTCCCATGAGACCGAACGAAGGGACTGCTCATGGGACGGATCGATCTGCCGGAAGTCGTCGCTGCTCTGGCGAACCTCGCGCCCGCTCAGCGCGAGCGGCTGCTCGGCACCGACGACCACGACGCGCGGTGCGACGAGAACGGTGTGCTCGGACCGGACTAGAGCTCGACGTTCACGAGCACGGGCTCGGGCTGCAGGACGAGCCCGAACTCCGCCTGCACGCGCCCCTGGATGTATCGGGCGAGCTCGGCGAGCTCGGCAGCCGTCGCCGAGCCGCGGTTCGTGAGCGCCAGGGCGTGCTTCGACGACAGCGCCGCACGAGAGCGCGGCAGCTTGAACCCCTTGCGCACCCCGGAGTGCTCGATGAGCCACGCCGCGCTGACCTTGACGTCCGACTCGATTGCGGCGGGCGGCGGGACGTACCCGTCGAACGCCGACAGCGGGATCACGAGCACCGGATCCAGGTCCGGGGTCACCGGCCAGCGCGGGCACGCCGCGGGGAGAGTGCGGGCGAAGGATGCCGACACCACCGCGTTCTGGAAGAACGAGCCCGCGCTGTACGTGTCGGGATCGTCGTCGTCGAGCACCATCCCCTTGCGGGCTCGGGTGACGAGGACGTGGTCGCGCACCCAGGCGACGGTCACGGTGTCGTCGACTCCGAGCCCGAGGGCCGTGCGCAGCTGCTCCCCCGCGATCGGACGCTGGTCGTGGCCGACCTCGGCCAGTTCGAGCGTCACCGACAGGATGACCGCCCGCCGGGCCGGGACCGACCCGTAGTGGTGCTTGAGGGCCGAGGTGCGGAAGCCGAGTCCGAGGTCGGCGGCGGCCACCGTCGAGACCTCGCCGGTGGACTCGTCGATGAGCTCGACCTCGACGAGCGTCTGCACGATCTCCTGGCCGTAGGCGCCGACGTTCTGCACGGGCGCCGCACCGACGGTCCCCGGGATGCCGGACATCGCCTCGATCCCCGCCAGCCCCTCGGCGACGGAGTGTGCGACGAGGGCATCCCAGTCGTGCCCGGCCTGCACGCGCAGCCGCGCGAACCCGGGCCGCGGCGACGGCAGACGCTCGATGCCCTCGGTGCGGATCCGCACCACGGTGCCCTCGAACGGATCGTCCCCGACGAACAGGTTCGAGCCGCCGCCGAGCACGAACCACGGCTCGTCGTCGGCCCACACCTCGCGGAGGGTGGCGACGAGTTCGTCGGAGGTCGTCGCCTCGAACATGCGCATGGGCGCCCCGCCCGTGCGGAGCGTCGTCAGCTGCGACAGCGGGACGGGCTCGACCTCGGTCATGCGGTTCGGACGCGCACCTGCGCCTTGCCCAGCACGGTCGACTCGCCGTGCGAGACGGTCAGGTCGATGCGCGCGGCGCCGTCGTCGACGGCTCCGACCTTCGCGACGATCGTGACGTCGGCTCCCGCGCCGGCGTCGACCACGACGGGTCGCGTGAATCGCACGCCGTACTCGAGGATGCGGCCCGAGTCGCCGAGCCACGGGATGATCGTCTGGACGGCGAGGCCCATGGTGAGCATGCCGTGGGCGAGGACGCCGGGGAGGCCGACCTCCGCGGCGATGTCGTCGCGGTAGTGGATGGGGTTGAAATCGCCGGATGCCCCGGCGTAGCGCACGAGGGATTCCCGTGTGAGATGCACCGTGCGCTCGGCGACGACCTCGCCGACCGTCAGGTTCTCGAGGGCGCTCATCGATCGCCCTCCCCCACGAGCAGGACGGATGTCGCGGTCACGACGTGGTCACCTGCGGCATCCGTGATCTCGGCATCGCTGGTGACCATCGCGTTGCCGCCGAGGGTGCGGATCCCGGTCACGGTGAGGCGGGCCGTGAGCTCGTCGCCCGCGACGATGGGGCGCGTGTAGCGGAATCGCTGCTCGGCGTGGAGCACGTTCTGCAGGACGATCCCGGAGTCTGGTTCGGACAGGAGCTGCTGGAGGGTGAGGTCCTGCACGACCATCGCGAACGTCGGCGGCGCGACGACGTCGGCATATCCGAGCGCCTGGGCGGCGGCGGGATCGGTGTGCTGCGGATCGGTCGCGAAGACGGCGCGAGCGAACTCGCGCACCTTCTCACGACCCACGAGGTAGGGGGCCGTCGGGGCGAAGTCGCGACCGACGAGCTCGGGGTTCACTGGCACCGTGCCATCCTACGGCGCGAGCGCCACACCTCCGCTTATCGGCGGCGGCCGCGGATCGCTCGGACGGCCATCTGGACGGCGATGAAGACGAGGAACACCGCGAAGAGCACGTTGCCCACGAACGGGTCGACGAGGGTCGCGATCCAGGCGCCGAGAGCCGTCGTCGTGCAGGCCGCGACACCGATCGTGGCGGCCGCGGCGAGGTCGACGTTGCCACGGCGCACGTTGCCGACCGTGCCCGAGATCGCCGTCGGGATCATCATCAGCAGGGACGTGCCCTTGGCGACGAGGTCGCTCGTGCCGAACAGCAGCACGAGCGCGGGCACGACGATGATGCCGCCGCCGACTCCGATGAGGCCGGCGACGACGCCGGTCACCACACCCAGCGAGACGAGGCCGATCCCGCTCAGCACCGTTAGCTCGAGGACGGCGTCGCGCGACGGGATCACGAAGAAGAGGCTCACGATCACCAGCACCAGGAATCCGACGAACGTCCACCGCAGGATCGTGATCGACAGGCGAGGGAGCAGCCAGGTGCCGATCTGCGCGCCGACGACCGCGCCGGCGGCCAGCAGCAGCGCGGGGATCCACGCCACCGAACCGTGCACCGCGTAGGAGATGACGCCCACCGTCGCCGTCGGCACGATCGCCGCCAGCGAGGTGCCGGCGGCGAGCCGCTGGTCGAAGGCCAGCGCCAGCACGAGGAGCGGCACGATCACCGTTCCGCCGCCGACGCCGAACAGCCCGGACAGCAGACCGGCGAGCAGCCCCACTCCGGCGCACGTCAGGAAGAAGCGCGCGTCCCTCGCGCGCGGCGTGGCCGTCGACACAGGTCAGCCGGTGACGTCTTCGAGGTCGTCGATGACCCACTCGCCGTCGACGTCCACGACCGTGTACACGTACTCCCACTGCTGCGGCTGTGCGACATCCAGCGGCTCGCCCTGTTCGTCGAACAGCGCGTTGTAGTTCTCGGTCGTCGACACGACGACCTGGGCGTCTTCAGCCTCGATGTTGGTCACCGACACGGTGTAGTCCTCGACACTGGCGGAGAACTCCGTCGCCGTGGTCTCGAACGTCTCGCAGTCCTCGATCCCCGACTCGGACCGGAAGCCCTCACTCGTGGCGGCGAGGTAGGCATCGCAATCGACGTTCTGCCACGCGTCGTCGTACAGCTCGACCGCCGCGACGGCGGCCTGCTCGTCGGCGCCCGACGGCTCCACGCCGGATCCGGCCGAGCCGCCGCCCGAGGCGAGGTTCAGGAAGAGGAGCGGGATGACGATCGCCGCGGCGATCACGATGCCGAGCATGACGACGCCGAGCACGACCCAGAGGATCCAGAGCTTCGACGTGCGGGGCTCGGTCGCCGCCGTGAACGCCCCCGCGGTGCCCGGATAACCGCCCGGGTAGTCACCCTGCGGCTGTCCTGCGCCGTACGGGGCGGCGGGCGCTCCCGCGGCGGGAGGCACGCCGAGACCGAGCGCCGTGGCGGGGTCGACATCGGCGGGCTCGGTCGCCGACGGTGCACCGACCGGCGCCGGCTGCGCCTCGGCGTCGGCGGGCGCATCGGCAGCTGCCGTGTTCGCCGCGACGATGTCGGCCTCGGTCGGGGCGGTTTCGCCCTCGGTCTCGGGGTCCGGCGTGGCGACGTGCTCGGTCCACTGCGCTCCGTCCCACCAGCGCAGCGCGCCGTGTCCGTCGTCGTACCAGCCGGGGGGAGTCGTCGCCATGGTCACACCCTATCCCGGGCGCGGAGGCGGGCCTATGGACGGGACCGGATGCCTCGGGGGCGAAGCATCCGGTCCCCTCCTCCCCCTTCTCTCATTTGCTGGAGAAGGCGGCGTCGAAGGCGGCGGCGGGTGGGGTGATGGCGTTGAGTTTGCGGACGAAGGCCAGTGCTTCGGGGGCGCCGGCCAGGCGGTCCATGCCGGCGTCCTCCCACTCCACACTGGTGGGGCCGGTGTAGCCGATCGCGTTGAGCGCGCGGAACAGCGGCTCCCACGGCACCTGCCCATGCCCGGTGGACACGAACGTCCACCCCCGGCGCGGGTTGGCCCACGGCAGGTGCGAGCCGAGCACCCCGTTGCGGCCGTCCAGGTTGGTGACCGATTCCTTCACGTGCACGTGGAAGATGTGATCGGCGAAATCCAGCACGAACGCCACCGGGTCCAGCTGCTGCCACATGAAATGCGACGGATCGAAATTCAACCCGAAACTGGGCCGGTGCCCGATCGCCTCCAAGGTCGCCTTCGCCGTCCAGTAGTCGTACGCGATCTCACTGGGGTGCACCTCCAACCCGAACCGCACCCCCACCTCTTCGAACACGTCCAGGATCGGGTGCCACCGGTCCGCGAAGTCCCGGTACCCGGCCGCGATCCACTCGTCACTGGCGGGCGGGAACATCGCCACCGCCTTCCAGATCGACGACCCGGTGAACCCGTTCACCTGCGACACCCCGAGCTTCGCGGCCATCCGGGCGGTGTCCTTCATGTCCTCCGCCGCCCGCTGCCTGACTCCTTCGGGGTCCCCGTCACCCCACACCCGGTCCGACAGGATGTCGCGGTGGCGCTGATCGATCGGGTCATCGCACACCGCCTGACCGGTCAGATGATTCGAGATCGCCCACACCCGCAGCCCGTTGCGCTCCAGGATGCCCAGCCGGGACTGCACATACTCCTCGTCATCCCACCGGGACACGTCGAGGTGATCACCCCAGCACGCGATCTCCAGACCGTCATACCCCCACTCACCCGCCAGCCGCGCCACCTCCTCGAACGGCAGATCAGCCCACTGCCCAGTGAACAGAGTGATCGGTCGAGTCATTTCGTCGTCCTTTCTCAGGAAGGTGGTTCAATCGCCCGTCGCGATCCACGCGCTGCCGGATGCGGAGCTCCGCTCGACCGCCTCGAGCACGCGCTGCACGTGCAGCCCGTCCTCGAATGAGGGCCGCGGCTGCGTCCCTTCGTCGATCGCGGTGACGAAGTCGTAGACCTGGTGGGAGAACCCGTGCTCGTAGCCGAGCATGTGACCGGTCGGCCACCACGGCCCCATATAGGGGTGGTCGCTCTCGGTCACGAGGATGCGCTGGAAGCCCAGGCCCGTCGCCGGGAGCGTCGCGTCGTAGAACTCGAGCTCGTTGAGGCGCTCGAGGTCGAAAGCGAGTGCCCCCTTCGATCCCGAGATCTCGATGCGGAGCGCATTCTTGCGGCCCGTGCGGAAGCGGGTGGCCTCGAACGAGGCCAGCGCGCCGGACTCGAGTCGTCCGGTGAAGAGGGCGATGTCGTCGACGGTGACCTTGCCGCGCTCGCTCGTCGCGGTCCCCGAGAGTCCGGAGCCCTCGCCGAGCAGGGGCCGCTCCTCGACCAGGGTCTCGATGATCCCCGACACGGTGGTGACCCGCTGACCGGTGATGTACTCGGTCAGGTCGACGGCGTGAGCGCCGATGTCACCGAGCGCACCCGACCCGGCGCGGTCCTTCTGCATGCGCCAGGTGAGGGGGGCCTCGGCATCCATCAGCCAGTCCTGCAGATACTCGGCCCGCACCTGGCGGATCTCGCCGAGTCGGCCTTCGGCCACCAGGTCGCGGGCGAAGGTGGTCGCCGGCACGCGCCGGTAGGTGAAGCCCACCATCGACCGGATGCCGCGCTCGGCCGCGGCCGCTGCGGCAGCCGCCATCCGCTCGGCCTCCTCGACGGTGTTCGCCAGCGGCTTCTCGCACAGCACGTGCTTGCCCGCCTCCAGCGCGGCGATCGCGATCTCGGCGTGCGTGTCGCCGGGCGTCACGACGTCGACGACGTCGATGTCGTCACGGGCGATCACCTCACGCCAGTCCGTGGCCGACTCGTCCCAGCCCCATTTGCGGGCGGATGCCTCGGCCCCTGCGGCATTGCGGCCGACGAGGACCGCCATCTCGGGCTCCAGCGGAAGATCGAAGAAGCGCGGCGCGACGCGCCAGCCCTGTGAGTGTGCGGCGCCCATGAAGCCGTGGCCGATCATGGCGATGCGGAGCGTCTCGGTCAACGCGGTGTCCTCTCTCTCGGGAGGTGAGGCGCGGGGCGCCCGCCGGTGGACGGGCGCCCCGCGGATCTGTCGTCGGGCTTACTGGAACGAGAGGTCGATGAACTGGTCGACATTCTCCTTGGTGACGACGGGGGCGTCGAGCACGATGCGGTTCGGCACCGACGGGGTGACGATGTCGCCGAGCGTCTTCTGCTGGGCGATGAGGCGAGCCAGCGCCACGCCGTCCGCCGCCTGAGTGGACGGGTAGATGACGGTGGCCTTCAGCACGGTGTCGTCGGCCTCGATGGCCTCCATCGCCGAGCGGCTTCCGGCGCCGCCCATCATGAAGAACTCGTCGCGTCCGGCGGCGTCGATCGCGGCCAGCACGCCGATGCCCTGGTCGTCGTCGTGGTTCCAGATGGCGTCGATCTGCGGGTTCGCGGCCAGCAGCTGCGAGGCGGCTGCCTCACCGCCGGCGACCGTGAAGTCGGCGGCGACACGCGCGTTGACCTCGAGCCCGCAGTCGCTCAGGGCGTCTGCGAAGCCCTCCGAGCGGTCCTGCGTGAGCGGCAGCGAGTCGATGCCCGCGATCTCGGCGACGAAGCCCTCGCCGCCGAGCTGCTCGCAGATGTAGGTGCCGGCGCTGACTCCCATGCCGTAGTTGTCACCGAGGATCGTGGAGCGCGCGGCGAACGGGCTCGAGAACTCGCGGTCGACGTTGATGACCGGGATGCCCGCCTCCATCGCCGCGATGGCGGCCTCGGTGAGCGCGGCGCCGTCCGTCGGCAGCAGCACGATGGCGTCCACGCCGTCATTGACGAAGGTCTCGACCGCCGCGATCTGCGCGATGGGGTCATTGGTGCCCTCCGCCACGCGCAGCTCGACGTCGTCGAAGCTGTCGGCGGCCGCCTGTGCGCCGGAGTTGATGGCGCCCAGCCAGCCGTGGTCGGCCGCGGGACCGGAGAAGCCGATGACGACGGTGTCGCCCGACTCGGCGTTCTCCTCGGTCGTGGTGCCCTGGTCGACGACGGTCTCCTCGTCCGCACCGCTGCCGGTGCAGCCGGCGAGAAGTCCGATCGCTGCGACGACTGCCGTCCCGGTGAGGACCAGTCGGGTGCGCGCCTTCAGGTGTGAGCGCATTGTTTTCCTCCTTGAATGTGATGCAGCTTCACAGCGTGGTTCCGAGAGGGAAGCTGCCCTCATCCGAGGGGTCCACGCTGACGAGGTTCACCGTAGCAGAAGGCCGCGGTAATCCGACATCTTTTGTTCAGCAGTCGACAGAAGTAACGAATCGGCCACGATCACGCGGAAGGCCCTCAAAATGTGCGCGGTCACTCTGATGCGCAAGATGTCGACTCCCGCGGCAAGAACCCTCGGCAGGAGCGGCGAAGTCATGTTATGTTCAGCGAGTGATCAAAGTTGACCATGAATCGGCATTACTCGACGTTCGAGGCGTGACGAAGAGCTTCTCGGGTGTGAAAGCCCTGCAGGGGGTGGACTTCGAGGTCGTCGCCGGCGAGGTGCACTGCATCCTGGGGCAGAACGGTGCGGGCAAGTCGACGCTCATCAAGACCCTCGCGGGCGTGCACCGGCCCGACGATGGCGAGATCCGGTGGCTCGGCGAGCGCGTCGACATCCCCGACCCGGAGGCGGCGATCGAGCTCGGCATCGCGACGATGTACCAGGAGCTCGACGTGGTCGACGGCCTCACGATCGCCGAGAACATCTTCCTGGGTCACGAGCTCTCCCGCGGCGGCTTCACCCGGCGATCGGAGGCGGCCAAGCAGACGAAGGAGCTGCTGCGGCGGCTGGGGCATCCGAGCCTCTCCCCCCACACCGAGGTCGGAACCCTCAGCGCCGCGAACAAGCAGATCGTCTCGATGGCCCGTGCGCTGTCGCACGACATCAAGCTCATCATCATGGACGAGCCGTCCGCCGTGCTCGACACCGAGGAGGTCAAGAACCTCTTCCACGTCGTGAAGGAGCTCACGTCGCAGGGGATCGCCGTCGTTTACATCACGCACCGCCTGGAGGAGATCCGGCAGGTCGGCGACCGCATCACGGTCCTCAAGGACGGGCGCACGACGGCGACCGGCCTTCCCGTCGCCGACACCCCCACCGCGGAGCTCATCCGCCTCATGACCGGGCGGGACATCGCGAACGTCTTCCCTCCGGCAGCGCCCGTCCCCTCCGACGCGCCGAATGTGCTCGAAGTCGATGGCCTCGGCGTCGCGGGGGTCTTCCAGGACGTGTCGTTCACCGTCCGCGCGGGTGAGGTCGTCGGCCTCGCCGGCCTGGTGGGCTCCGGCCGGTCCGAGATCCTCGAGACGGTGTACGGGGCGCGCCGCGCCACCGCCGGCACCGTCCGAGTGGGAGGAAAGCCCCTTCCGCGCGGGTCGGTCGTCAAGGCGGTCGCAGCCGGCATCGGGCTGTCGCCGGAGGAGCGCAAGAGCCAGGGCCTCGTGCTCGACGAGCCGATCTACTTCAACGTGACGCTGGCATCCATGAAGCGCTTCGCCAAGGGCGGCTTCCTCGACGAGCGCGGGGCGCGCGCCGCCGCGCGTTCGCAGATCGAGTCGCTGGAGCTGCGCCCCGCGGATCCCGACCGCCCCACGATCACCCTTTCCGGCGGCAACCAGCAGAAGATCCTCCTTGCGCGCTGGCTCGTGCACGGGACCCGGGTACTCCTGCTCGACGAGCCCACCCGCGGCGTCGATGTCGGCGCCCGCGCCGAGATCTACGCGCTCATCCGCGAACTCGCCGCCGCCGGCAACGCGATCGTGATCGTCTCCAGCGAGATCGAAGAGGTGCTCGGCCTCTCCGACACCGTCCTCGTCATCGCCGAAGGCCGAGTGCTCGAAACCCTGCCCGCATCCGAGATCGACGAGCACGGCGTGCTCGACCTCGTCATGAAAGGAACCGCCGCGTGAGCGAGTCCCACACCCTCGGCACCGACGCCGTCCCCTCCTCGTCGGAGGCACCGCCGCCCGGCGGCGCTCCCGATCCGACCCGGCCCTCGGGCATCCGACGCGTGCTGTCGGGCTCGGTCGGGCGCAACCTCGGTCTGGTCGTCGCGCTGCTCCTGCTCGTGATCGTCGGCGCGGTGACCGCGCCCGACACGTTCCTGAGCGTGAGCAACACGCTGACGATCCTCCGTCAGGCATCGATCCTCGGCGTGGTCGCGGTCGGCATGACCCTCATCATCACGGCGGGCGGCATCGACCTCTCGGTGGGCTCCGTCCTGGGTCTCGCCTCAGTGGTCGCGACACTCGCAGCCGTCCAGGATCTCGCCGACCAGCTGCACTGGTCCGTCATGATCCTCATGGCGCTCCTCGTCGGCGTCGCCGCCGGCCTCGTCAACGGCATCGTCATCGCGTACGGCAAGGTCGTCGCGTTCATGGCGACCCTCGCGATGCTCATCGCAGCCCGCGGCCTCGCCGAGGTGCTCGCCGAGCGACGCACGCTCCAGGTCCAGGATCGCGGGTTCATCGAGTTCCTCAACCAGGACTTCATCGGCGTCGACATCCTGATCTGGATCTTCGTGATCGTCGCCATCGCGGGTTGGGTGATCCTCAACCGCACCACCTTCGGTCGTCGCACCGTGGCCATCGGCGGCAACCGCGAGGCGGCCCGCCTCGCCGGCATCAACGTCAAGCGGCACACCATGTGGCTCTACGCGATCTCGGGTCTGTGCGCCGGTATCGCCGGCGTGATGTACCTCGCCCGCACCACGGCCGGCACGTCGACCCACGGAACTCTGCTCGAGCTCGATGCGATCGCCGCCGTCGTCGTCGGAGGCACGCTGCTCGTCGGCGGGCGCGGGACGATCACGGGAACCGTCTTCGGCGTCCTCATCTTCACGACCCTGACGAATGTGTTCGTGCAGAACAACCTGAACTCGTCGATCCAGGCGGTCGTGAAGGGCGTGATCATCGTGGTCGCGGTGCTCTTGCAGCAGCGGTTCGCCAAGCCGACCGGACGAGCGACCTGACGGATGCCGCGACCCGGCGTCCTCGACTATCGTCGGCGCTCGGCGCCGGGCCGTCGCACTCCGTCCGAAGTCACGCCGACTTCGGTTCGCTTCCCGCACTCGTAAACTGAAATGTGGCGAAAATGACCATCGAGACGACGACGAACGTGTCGGGAGTGAGCCAGCTCTTCCAGCTTCTGCGCGACGGAGTGCCGCGCACGCGCGCCGAGCTTGCAAAGTCGACGGGGCTCGCGCGGTCCACGATCGCCGCCCGGGTCGACGAGCTCATGCGGATGGGCTTGGTGACGCCGATCGCCGAGACGGTATCGACCGGCGGGCGCCCGCCATCGCAGTTCGCTCTCAACCCGGCTGCGCGCCTGGTGCTCGCCGCCGACGTCGGCGCGTCCCACGCCACGCTCGCCGTGACCGACCTCGCCGGCACCATCCTCGCCCAGCACAGCGAGCCCCTCGACGTCACCCTCGGCCCCGAGCCGGTGCTGACCTGGCTCGTCGAGCACGCCGGCTCGCTGCTCGACCGCCTCGACCGATCGAGGGGCGATGTCGCCGCGATCGGGGTGGGGATCCCCGGTCCCGTCGAGCACTCGACGGGCCGGCCCGTGAACCCGCCGATCATGCCGGGGTGGGATCGCTTCGACGTTCCCGGCTGGGTCCAGCAGCATCTCGACGTGCCGGTCCTCGTCGACAACGACGTCAACATCATGGCGCTCGGCGAGCGCGCGCTCGCGTACCCGGGCGTCGAGCACCTCATGTTCGTCAAGGTCGCCACCGGCATCGGCGCGGGAGTGATCTCCGGCGGCGCACTGCAGCGCGGCGCGCAGGGCATCGCCGGTGACATCGGCCACGTGCGCGTCGCGCGAGGAGCCGGCGTCCCCTGCCACTGCGGCAATCAGGGATGCCTCGAAGCCCTCGCCTCCGGGCCGGCGATCGCCCGCTCCTTGCGCGCGCAGGGCGTCGACGCCGAGAACGGCAACGACGTCGTGGATCTGGTCAAGCGCGGCAACATCGACGCCATCCAGGCGGTGCGTCAGGCCGGACGCGACATCGGCGAGGTGCTGACGACGTGCGTCAGCCTGATCAATCCGTCCGTGATCGCCATAGGCGGGTCGATGGCCCGCGTCGGCGAGCACCTCATCGCGGGCGTCCGTGAGGTCGTGTACACGCGCTCGATCCCGTTGGCCACCGAGCATCTCGCGATCGTGCAATCCGCGGCCGCGTCGAACGCCGCCGTGCTGGGGGCGAGCATGCTCGCGATCGAGTACGCCCTCTCCCCCGAGACGCTCACGTCGCTGGTGTCCGCCTAGGTCCTCGCCCGCGGCGGCGGTCCCGCGTCACAGCGGCTTGCCTCCCGTCACCGGGAGCACCGCGCCCGAGACGTACGACGCGGCCTCCGAGGCGAGGTAGACGTACGCGCCGGCGAGTTCGGCCGGCTGCCCGGGCCGCCCGAGGGGAGTGTCGGTGCCGAAGGTCGCGATGCGCTCGGCCTCCCACCCCGTGGCGGGGATGAGGGGCGTCCAGATCGGTCCGGGCGCCACGGCGTTCACCCGCACGCCCTGGGGGCCCAGCTCCTCGGCGAGCGCCTTGACGAACGCGACCTGCGCAGCCTTGGTCATGGCGTAGTCGATGAGGCCGTGCGAGGGATTGAAGGCCTGCACCGACGACGTGACGATGATCGAGCTGCCGGGCTCGAGCTTCGGGACCGCCCGGCGGGCGGTGAACAGCAGCCCGTACAGGTTCGTCTTGAAGACCCGGTCGAACTCCTCGGTCTCCAGCGACGCCAGCGAGTCGCGATCCTTCTGGTACGCCGCATTGAGGACGACGATGTCGAGGCCGCCGAGCGCGTCGACCGCGTCGTCCACGATGGAGGTGGCGAACGCCTCGTCGCGCACGTCCCCGGCGAAGGAGACGCCCGTGACGCCGGCATCCTTCACGAGGGCGACCGTGTCGTCGGCATCCACCTGCTCTTCCGGAAGATGGGCGATCGCGACGTGGGCGCCCTCGCGGGCGAAGGCGATCGCGACGGCCCGCCCGATTCCGGAGTCGCCGCCGGTGATGAGCGCGCGCCTTCCGGTGAGCCGCCCCGCGCCGACATATGTCTCCTCGCCGTGATCGGGCTCGGGACGCATCTCGTCGGTGAGCCCCGGCTGGTCCTGCTCCTGGCCGGGGAAGCCGCCCTCCGGGTGCTTGTCGCGGGGGTCGATCCGAGTGTCAGTCATCGCACGCTCCTTGTCGGTGTCCTCTGAACGTAAGGAGAGGTGCGTGTCCGCGGGAAGGGGGTTGACGCCGTCGGCCGATGACGCGCCCGAGGACTCCGCTGTAAACGTCGCGGCCGGAGATGTCAAGGGTGTCGGCGTCTGCGCCGAACCGACGCAAGCTGAGGGGGTGGCTGAGGAGGCGCCCATGGAACCCACTCATCGAGGAGAGTTGAAACTGCGCCGGATCTCGCCGAGCGAGTCGCTCATCCATGACCTCGACTACCCGCTGGACGACTCGCGCAGCGTCATCGCCCGGATCTTCGACACGGACGACGACCTCATCGAGGTCGTCTGGCTGCGCGGCATCAGTCTTCCCTCTCAGTATCTGTGCGTCGACGACGTTCTCGACGACTTCCGTCGCCACCGCGAGGCCGGGCTGCGGTCCCGCCGACCCGAGGAGATCCCCCACCTTCCTCCGTTCAGCGGACGGACTCTCGGATAGGCCCGTCAGTTCAGCGCCCGAAGGCGTTCGAGCAGCGGCTCGCGCCGGTCCCACGCCATGTGAGGCGACCGGACTCCGTCCATGGCGTACCGCGTCGGCACCTCCGGCTGGAGCTACGACCACTGGAAGGGTGCGCTCTACCCGCCAGGGCTCCCCGTGGGGCAGCGCCTGGCGCGGTACGTCGAGGAGTTCGACAGCGTCGAGCTCAACGCGAGCTTCTACCGCTGGCCCGGCGCCACCCGATTCCGTATGTGGCACGACCGCCTTCCGAACGGGTTCGCGATGGCTGTGAAGGCGCCCCGAGGGCTCACCCACGCGAAGCGGCTGTACGCCCCCGAGCTGTGGATCGAGCGGATCGTGGAAGGGTGGCGCGCGCTGGGCGACCGCCAGTGCGCCCTTCTCGTTCAGCTGCCGCCCACGATGCAGCGCGACGACGAACGTCTGGACTACTTCCTCCGGGCGATTCCCGACGGCCTCCGCGTCGCGGTCGAGTTCCGGCATCCCTCCTGGAATGAAGAGGACGTGTACTCTCTGCTCGAGCGACGTCGTGCATCGTACGTGGTGATGAGCGGATCCGGGCTCGACTGCATCCTCCGCGCGACCACCGACTTCGTCTACGTGCGACTGCACGGGCCGAGCGCACAGCACCTGTATGCCGGCTCGTACTCCGATGACGACATGACGTGGTGGGCGGAGCGCTGCCGAGAATGGCACGCGCAGGGGCGAGACGTCTTCGTCTACTTCAACAATGACGGAGAGGGACACGCGGTCCGCAACGCCTGGACGCTCCGGCGGATGCTCGGGCTCTGAAGCCGCGGGGTCTACGGCGCGCTGACGCCGTCAACGGGCCGGCGAGAAGTCGCGGCGTCTTCCGCGATTCGACAGCACCGCCGCCCGGCGCGCGCGGGCGACGCGCACCCAGCGGCGCGGGGGGAAGTCGTGCGGCCAATGGATGATGACGGTACGGATGCCGCAGCCCAT
This sequence comes from Microbacterium insulae, assembly GCF_042677065.1. Lineage (NCBI taxonomy): Bacteria > Bacillati > Actinomycetota > Actinomycetes > Micrococcales > Microbacteriaceae > Microbacterium > Microbacterium insulae. The sequence goes on from NZ_JBHTII010000001.1 coordinate 505,075, forward strand.
CCGCCTCGCGAAGGATCCACCGTCGCGGAACGGACGTATCGACATCCCCATCCCCAATCCGCGCCGGTAGCGGATCCGGTGCGCGGATCCGACGTGGAAGGACAGGTCCAGGTCGTCGTGCAGCTCGCGGTCGTGACGGTGCACACGGTCCCGGACGCTGAGCCACACCTCGCGGCGCACTCCGAGGTTCGAGCCGAACAGCGGAGGATGCCCGAGGGCGAGCCAGGTCGTCGCCGCGTATGCAACGAGATAGCTTCCGGCGAGCGGCCCGCGCAGCCATCGGGGACCGTCCACGAACCTCGCGTCTCCGGTGACCGCCCCGGCATTCTCGTCGGCCGTGAACGCATCCACCATGCGCTCGATCCACTGTGGGGACGGGCGGCAATCGGCGTCGAGGCGCAGCAGCAGGTCCCCGGTGGCGGCGTCGTACCCGGTGGCGCTGGCGGCGGGGATGCCGGGCTCGGGGCAGAAGACGACGCGTGCTCCCGCTGCGCGCGCGACAGAGGCGGTCTCGTCTCGTGAAGCATTGTCGACCACGAGGATCTCGTCGGCGGGACGGGTCTGGCGGGCGAGCGCGTCGAGGCATCCGGCGAGCATCCGCGCGTCATCCCGCACGGGGAGGACGACCGAGACGTTCGGGACGCCGGCCATGGCGTCCGTCAGTTCAGCGCCCGCAGGCGTTCGAGCAGCGGCTCGGCGACCTCGGCGAGGAATCGCTCCTGCTGCTCGTCGCCGATCTGCACGATCGCGACGTCCGTGAATCCGGCCTCGACGAAGGGCCGCGCGCTCTCGGCCAGCGCGCCGAGGTCCGGTCCGCAGGCGATCGACTCGGCGACGTCATCGGTCCGCACGAAGCGGCTGGCGGCTTCGAATCCGGCGGGAGTGGGCAGGTCGGCGTTCACCGGCCAGCCGCCGCCGAACCAGCGGAACTGGTCGTGGGCGCGCTCGACCGCGGTCTCGAGGTCGGGATCCCACGAGATGGGGATCTGCCCGATCTTGCGGGAGGACCCCTCGTGCGCGGCATCCCATCCCGTCACGAGCTCCACCTCGGGCTCGACGGCGATCATGTGGTCGCCGAGCGGTGCGAACCGTTCGATCGATTCGCCACCCGACACCGCGATCCCGATCGGGATGCCCTCGTCCGGCACGTCCCACACGCGCGCCGAGTCGACGCGGAAGTACTCGCCATCGAACGTCACGAGCTCGCCCGTATGGAGCTCGCGGATGATCTCCACCGCCTCCTCGAGCATGCTCTGGCGTGTGTCGACCGACGGCCATCCCTCCCCCACGACGTGCTCGTTGAGGCTCTCGCCCGACCCCAGCCCGAGCGTGAACCGGCCCTCCGAGAGCAGCTGCAGGGTCGCGGACTTCTGCGCGACCACCGCGGGGTGGTACCGCATCGTGGGGCACGTGACGTACGTCATGAGGTCGACGCGCGAGGTCGCCTGCGCGACGGCGCCGAGGACGGCCCACGCGTAAGGGGCGTGCCCCTGGCTGGTGAGCCAGGGCGAGTAGTGGTCGCTGGACACTTCGAAGTCGAACCCCGCGTCCTCCGCCGCCTGGGCGTACCGGACGAGCTCGCGGGGACCGCTCTGCTCGGTCATGAGGGTGTAGCCGAAACGGACCATGCTTTCCTCGCTCTCGTGTGCGCGACTGCCGCCACCCTTCGAGCCTGCGGGCACGGGCGTCCGGAGCGCACGGGCTTGACAGCCCCGCGGCATCGCCGCTATCCGGAAGCAACGCCGGCGAGACCGGGGCTCACGCCGAAACCGGGGACCCCGCCCCCGCATTCGGCGCCGATCCCTTGTCTCGACGTCAGCAACGGGGCGCCCGGGACGGGAACCGGCGGTCAGGCGAGGAGGGCGGAGACCGGGACGACGCGCGCGTAGCCCGAGGCGAGGGCGGCCATGAAGGCCGCGTGCACGTCAGCGCCGCCGACGCGCGTGCCGTCGAATTCCAGGTCGGGTGCGGCGCACGCGTCCGCGCCGACGGTCACGCGGTAACCGAGGTCGACCGCGGCCCGCACGGTCGCGTCGACGCACATGCTGCTCATCATCCCGACGACGACGAGATCGGATGCCGCGGCATCCCCGAGGAGGTCCTGCAGGCCCGTCTCGAGAAAGGCGTTCGGGAAGGTCTTGTGCACGACGGGCTCGCCGCCGCTCTCCGCCACCCGGGGGTCGGGCTCGCCTCCCGGCGTCCCGGGCACGAGCATCGTCGCGCCCTCCTCGCGACTCTCGTGCCGCACGTGGACGATCCGGCCACCCGCGCAGCGGACGGCGGCGAGCAGCTCCGCCGCGCGGTCGGCGGCCGCGTCGGCGCCCACCAGCGGGTACGCCCCGCCGGGGAAGTAGTCGCGCTGGATGTCGATGATCACGAGCGTGGGAGGGGTGGCGACGTCGGTCATGCGTCGAGCCGCTCGACGAGTGCTCCGGGCGCGAGGTCGAGCATCGCCTCGACGGACCGAAGCAGGAGCCGCGTCCGCTCGGTGGCGTCCTGCCACGCGACGAGCGAGTGGGCGTTGAGCCCGTCGACCATGCCGAGGATCTGCCCCGCCACCGTGAGGGGGTCGTCGCACCGCAGGGCTCCCCCCGCGCGACCGCGCTCGATGACGCCCGCGAGGAACCCGCGCCAGGCATCCATCTGCTCCCGCACGCATCGGGCGAGCACGTCGTTGCGCCCGCCGAGCGACCAGCTCTGCACCCAGATCAGCGTGACGTCGGCTCGGCGTTCGTCGAGCAGGCTCACGAGCACCGCGGTGAGTGCGCCGGCGGGATCGGGGGTGCGATCGGCGAGCTCCGCCACCTCGGCGAGCTCTTCTCCGACGATCGCGGTGAAGGTGTCGCCCACGAGGGCGTCCATGCTCGGCGCGTAGTGGGCGACGAGGGCGGGCGCGACACCGATCTCGGTGGCGACGGCCCGGAGCGTCACCGCGCTGAGCCCTGCCTCGCGGGCGAGTGACTGCGCGGCTGCGGCGATCTGCTCGACGCGCTCCGAGGCGGATCTGCGGGTGACTGTTGACGGCATCACCGTCGATTCTGTACCGTGATCCCGAATTGATCAAGTGATCAACAACTCACGAGAGGAAGATCCATGGCTTGGCGGATGCCTGCGGAGACCGCTCCCCACGACCGCACCTGGATGGCGTTCCCGCGCGCCGGGCAGACACTCGGCGACGAGGTCGCCGAGCAGGAGGAGTGCTACGCCGCATGGACGGCGACGGCCCACGCGATCGCGGAGTTCGAGCCCGTGTCGATGGTGGTCGACCCGACCGAGATCGAGCGGGCCCGGCGCATGCTGTCCGGCGACATCGAGATCGTCGAGGCGCCGCTGGACGAGTTCTGGATGCGCGACTTCGGTCCGACCTTCGTCCTCGACGACGAGCGCCCCGGCGTCCTCGGCGCCGTGGACTGGACCTTCAACGGCTGGGGCGCGCCCGAGTGGGCCGAGTGGCGCATCTCGGCCGAGATCGGCCGCTTCGTGGCGGCCGAGGTCGGCGCGGAGCTCGTCAGCTCGGTGCTCGTGAACGAGGGCGGCGGCATCCACGTCGACGGAGAGGGCACCGTGCTGCTCACCGAGACGGTGCAGCTCGACCCGCGGCGCAACCCCTACGCCGACCGCGCGCGCGTAGAGGCCGAACTCGCCCGCACCATCGGTTCGACGAAGGCGATCTGGCTGCCGCGCGGACTGACCCGCGACTACGACGACTTCGGCACGAACGGCCACGTCGACATCGTCGCCACCATCCCCTCGCCCGGCAGGCTGCTCCTCCACCACCAGGCCGACGCCGCTCACCCCGATCACGCCGTCACACGCGAGCTGCGCGACCTGCTCGCGCGCGAGGTCGACGCCGCGGGTCGCCCGTTCGAGATCATCGACGTCCCCGCTCCCGCGACCCTGCGCGACCACGAGGGCTTCGTCGACTGGAGCTACATCAACCACCTCGTCGTCAACGGCGGCGTCATCGCGTGCGGATTCGGCGAGGACGAAGCGGATGCCGCGGCCCGCGGCATCCTGTCCGACGCGTATCCGGGACGCCGCGTGGTGACCGTCGACGCACGGCCGATCTTCGCGCGAGGCGGAGGCATCCACTGCATCACGCAGCAGCAGCCGACGGTGGTGGCGGGATGATCGACGTGGTGGAGCGCAGCATCGCCGAGCTGCGTGCGGCACTCGAGTCCGGCGAGGCGACGGCGGTGGGCCTGGTCCGCGCCTACCTCGCGCGGATCGCGGCGTACGACGGCCCCGACACAGCGACCGCGCTGAACGCCGTGGTCGTGGCGAATCCGGACGCGATCGCGGAGGCCGAGGCATCCGATGCCCGCCGTGCCGCCGGCACGACTCTCGGCCCCCTCGACGGCATCCCCTACACCGCGAAGGACAGCTACCTCGTGCGAGGACTGACCGCGGCCGCGGGGAGCCCCGCGTTCGCCGATCTCGTGGCTCAGCGTGACGCGTTCACGATCGAACGGCTCCGTGAGGCCGGTGCCGTCTGCCTCGGCCTCACGAACATGCCGCCGATGGCCAACGGCGGCATGCAGCGCGGTCTCTACGGGCGCGCGGAAAGCCCCTACAACGCGGAGTGGCTGACCGCCCCCTTCGCCTCGGGCTCGTCGAACGGGTCGGGCACGGCGACGGCCGCGAGCTTCGCCGCCTTCGGACTGGGCGAGGAGACATGGTCGAGCGGGCGGGGACCCGCCTCGAACAACGGCCTGTGCGCCTACACCCCCTCGCGCGGAGTCATCTCGGTGCGCGGCAACTGGCCGCTCGTGCCGACGATGGACGTCGTCGTCCCCCACACCCGCACCATGGCCGACCTGCTCGAGGTGCTCGACGTGATCGTGGCGGACGATGTCGAGACGCGCGGCGACTTCTGGCGGGCTCAGCCGTGGGTGGAGCTCCCCGCTGCCACCGACGTGCGCCCGGCCTCGTACCGGGCGCTCGCCGAGGAGCCCGCGGGGTCCGTGCTGGCCGGCCGACGCGTCGGGATTCCGCGGATGTACATCAACGCCGATCCGGATGCCGGTACGTCCGAGCATCCGGGCATCGGCGGGCCGACCGGGCAGCGCATCGAGACCCGCCCGTCGGTGATCGCCCTGTGGGAGGACGCGCGTCGCGACCTGGAGGCTCACGGCGCGACCGTCGTCGAGGTGGACTTCCCGGTGATCTCCAACTACGAGGGCGACCGACCGGGAGCGCCGACCATCCTCTCGCGCGGGCTGGTCACACCCGAGTACCTCAGGCGCGAGATCGTGGATCTGTCCGCCTGGGCATGGGACGACTTTCTGCGCGCGAACGGCGACCCCGCGCTTCCGACGCTCGCCCATGTCGACGGGTCGCAGATCTTCCCCCACCCGAAGGGCGCGCTGCCCGACCGCTACACGGATTTCGACGACGACATCGCCGAGTACCCGGAGCACGTGCGGAACCACCCGGTGGAGAGCTTCGCGGAGATCCCCGAGCTCGAGGCGGGACTCCGCGGGCTCGAGGAGACCCGCCGTGTCGACCTCGAGGAGTGGATGGACCGGCACGGTCTCGACGCTGTCGTCTTCCCGGCCGTCGCCGACGTCGGCCGCGCCGACATGGACGTCAACCCCCACTCGGCGGATCTCGGCTGGCGCAACGGCGTCTGGATCGCCAACGGCAACCTGGCGATGCGGCACCTCGGCATCCCCTCGGTCACCGTGCCGATGGGCATCATGTCCGACATCGGGATGCCGGTCGGTCTGACCTTCGCGGGGCGGGCGTACGACGACACGCGGTTGCTGCGACTCGCCGCCGCGTTCGAGGCGACGGGTGCACGGCGCCCGGCGCCGCCGCGCACCCCGCCCCTGGCGGACTGAGACCCCTCGGGGTCGTGCCGGTCACATGCGCGCGTAGCGCGCGCGGGCGAAGCAGAAGAGGCCGTAGAGCACCAGGCCCCCACCGACGACCCACAGGATGACGGCGCCCAGCGGAAGCGCGGCGAGGGTGTGGAGGGCGGCGTCGAGGCCTCCGGCCGCCTCCGGATCCTGTGTGAAGGCGGCAACACCGAAGAGGATGCCGGTCACGGCGACCGCGATGCCCTTGGCGACATAGCCGACGACCCCGAAGGCGACGATCCCCTTCCCCGCCGGGTCCGGAGGAAGATCGAGCTTCTTCTCGAAGCTCCGCGCGAATCCGCGGACGATGAAGGCGACGCCGATGGCGAGCACGACGAGCGCGACGAGGATCAGCAGCGCCACTCCCCCGGGGGTGGAGAGCAGCTGTGCGCTGAGCGTCGTCGTGGACTGCGATGAGTCCGAGCGGCCCCCGAGGGCGTAGACGAGCGCGGTGACGGCGATCGCGAGGTAGGCGACGGCGGTGCCGACGTACTTGACGCGGTGGCCCCACTTCTTCTTCGCGTCGGGGTCCCGTTCGATCACGGCTTCGGCGATCTGCCAGAAGGCGAGCGCGGCGAGGCCGAGCGCGATCACCCAAAGAAGCAGCACGCCGAGCGGAGCCTCGCGGATCTGCGCCATCGCGCCGCCCTGATCGGCGTTCTCCCCGCCTCCGAAGGTGATCGAGATCGCGAGTGCGCCGATCACGATGTGCACGATGCCGAGGACCGCGTAGCCGATGCGGGCGATCGTGCGGAAGACGGTTGAGTCCTGCACGGCACGTGCCGCGGACTTTGCGTTGGTCATGCGGGAACTGTAGCCGCGGCGACGATCACCCGCAGGGGTCTTGATTTCTCGAAGGATTGCGGCGTTCGGCTCACCCGGAAGCGACGGTCCGAGCGGCGAGCGCTCTCCGATCGCGGAACGCCTCGACCGCTACCCACACGAGGGTTGCGACAGCGATCCCCTCGAGCAGCCCGGCGATCACGTCGCTCAGCCAGTGGGCGTGAAGATAGCAGCGGCACCACATCATGTAGAGCACCCACACGATCCCCGCGGCCCAGACCCACCAGCGTCGCAGCAGGAGCCCGAGCGTCAGCGCGACCGTGGTCGCGACGGCGGTGTGACCCGAGGGGAACGACGTCGGCACCGACTCGGCGAGCGAGTCCGCCGGCCGCACGCGCGCGATGACCGCCGCCATCGGTGCTCCGATCGCGACGACGGTCACGATGGCTGCGGCGAGCGTGAGCGCATCCCACGGCCTCCTGCGGGCGATGAACGCGACGACGAGCGCGATGCCGATGACGATCATGCCGAGTGTGCCGCCGACGATCGCCGGGATCCACGCGAGCACGATGCCCACGTCGGTGCGGGTGGCGAGCATGAGGTCGTGGAACCAGACATCGATGGGCAGCGGCTGGTGGCCGCCGAGGGCGACGACCGTGCGCAGCACCACGAAGCACACCGTCGCCGCGACGCCGACGACGAGCGCAACGGCGCGGCGGGCGTCGACCTCGGCCGGCGCGTCTCGCGCCTCCTCGGCGATCGTCGCGTCGGTCACGATATGCCCGCGGTGCGACGACGACTCATGAAGCGATCGTGCCAGCCTGCCGGATCGCCGGCCCGCTCTTGACGCGACCGGTGTCGGTGTCGCAGTGCGTACGGAGGTAGGTGCGCATCGTCCGCTCGGTGACGCCGAGCTCGAGGGCGACCACGGCCGGGTCGTCGGTGACGGTCGCGAGCTCACGCAGGCGTCTCGGCCGGATCAGCCGACGCGCGGCGAGGCGGTCGGCGCGGTCCTCCTCGTGGGCTCCGGCGCCGAGGTCGCCGTGCTCGAAGTGGACGATCTCGTGGGCGATCGCGCATCGCTCGACGGACGTGAGCAGACCCGTTCTCACGAACATCGCGCGGTGGACGTGGGAGTAGCACGCCACCATCGCCGGGTCGGGCAGGTCGTCTCGGAAGATGATCGGGATGCCGAGGCCCGCCGCGTGCTCCCACGGGTCGTAGTCGCGAGCATCTGCTTCGTCGTCGAACCCGTCGACACCGTACATTCGCGTCGCGTCGCGCGGGCCGACGCACCTCGGTGCGATGGCCATCTCTGATTCCTAGCTCTCCCCGCGCGCGGGGTCGATGGGTGTGTTGTCCGTGGATGCCGCCAGCGGAACGTCGTCGAAGGAGATCGTCTGCAGATCTTCGCCGCTGCCGGCGACATCGCCGCCGGAGAGTCTCGCCATCTGTCCGAGGCGAGCCCGGTCGGGATGTGCGACGGCCGCGTCGGAGAGGATGCCGATGGCGTCGGAGACGGCGGCGGCGCGATGGTCGGGGTCGATGCGCCTGATCACCGGGGCGAGCATCTTGGTGTACGGGCGGACGTCGAGATCGTCGTCGCCGTCGACGTCGACCCCCAGCGCCCGCATGAGGGCGATGATCTTCTCGGCTTGGGGCGCGCTCTTCCCCTGAACGATGTTGCGGATGGTCCGCGCGGTGACTCCCGACGCCTCGGCGATCTCCTTCTGCTGCAGGTCGCTTCGCGCCACCAGCTCGCGCAGCGCGCGTGCATAGGCGAGCCGCTGCTGATGGGAGGCCTTCTCGATCGCGTATCGAGTGAGAGGCAGGTCTTTCCGCTCTTCGGTGGATGCCATGGCGGCAACGGTAGCAGTCTTTCCCTTATCCGCGGGATTGAAGAAGAAGTTATCCACATCTTCCGCAATCCTGTGGTCATGGTTCGGAAAAAGCCATAGCCTCTTTCCCATCATGAATGACGCATCCGGACAGGTCCTCCGCACTCTGCGGGAGCGCACGGGGCTCACGGCGCGCGAGGTCGCCCGTCGCGCGAAGGTCTCCGAGTCCTACCTGTCGCGGGTCGAGGCAGGAAGAGCGACTCCCAGCGACGCGTGGCTCGGATTCGTCGCCTCGGTGCTGTCCGACGCACTCCTCGAACAATCCGGTGGGCCCGACACCCCCCAGCATCCCCCCGACACGAAAGGAACCCACCCCCGATGAAGACCCATCAACGTCGCGCACTCGTCGCGAGTATCGCCTCGCTCGCGCTGCTCCTCCCTGTGTTGCCGGCGCATGCCGCCGACTCGGATGCCGAACCGAACGCCGTTGCCGCCGAGGTCGCTCAGGCTGCTCCGACCGACATCTCGGCCGCCGACCTCGACGCCACTCCGGGCGGGCTGGCAGCGCAACTCGACGGCGGCGGCGCCACGCACCTCGGCGCTGACGCCTCGACAGGCGTCGCGGTGACCGCCGCCGACGGAACCGACGTCGTCTCCTTCACGCTGCCGGGCGCGAGCCGCCTCGAGGACGCCGTGGTCGCCGACGACGGGTCGGTGACGTGGGTCGGAGACGCGAGCACGCCGTCCATCAACGTCGTTGCGGCCGAGGATGCGATCCGCGTGGCCACGGTCATCGAGAGCGCGTCCCAGGGTCAGCGCTTTTCATACGACTTCGGACCCGGCGCCACCGTGGAGCTGCAGGAGGACGGCAGCGCGATCGCGTACGTGAGCGAGCAGGTCACCGATCCCGAGACCGGCGAGACGCTCGACGGGGAGAAGATCATCGCCACCATCGCGGCGCCGTGGGCGAAGGACGCGAATGGGGTCGACGTGCCCACTCGCTACGCCGCGTCCGGATCGGTCCTGACGCAGGTCGTCTCCCACCGGAAGGGGGCATTCACCTACCCGGTGGTCGCCGATCCGACCTTCGACCGCCCGAACTTCGTTCAGTGGCGAGTTCGATTCAATCGAGCCGAGACGGCGACAATCGCGTCCGGCGGAGCGGGGGTCATCGCATCCCTCGGCTGCGGCGCGATGGCTGCGGTGTGCGCGGTCGCCGGCGGCGTGATCTGGTGGAACGCGAGCGTTGCACAGAACTCGAGCCCCAAGCGCTGCGTGCAGATCACCGCTACCTATCCTTATGTGATCCCGGGAATGTACTGGTGGGTAGATACCTATCGTGGAGGACCCTGCCGATGAAGCAGCCCCGCAGCTGGTTCGGAACGATCACGAGGCCGTGGACGCACCTCGTCGCGACGATCGCGGTCTTCCTGATCATCGCCGTCGCGACGGTGGTGTCCGTCAACAATCCGGAGTGGTCGGTGGCCCTGTTCATCCTCGCGCTCGTACCCGGCCTCGGCTGGTACGCCTGGATGATGAGCGCGTACTACCGATCACGACACGGCGGCCCGACCTCCGCGCCGTGAGTCGCATGACGATGGCTGCGTGAGCCTGAGCCCGAGAGGGGGTGTCCCGGATGGCAGGTCCGGGGCACCCCTCGTCGATCAGGGGTCGGAACCCAAGGAAGTGGGAGAGTGATGTCATGTTCGGCGATCAACTGCTGATGCTGTTGACCATCTGGGGCTCGATTGCGGTCGTCGCAGCGGCGGGAATCGTCGCCGTCGTGTCGAGCATCGTGACGCGGCGAAAGGCGGCGAAGTCGCCGCGGAACACATCAAAGTCCTGACTCACCCCACGCACGCCAGGCGGTGTCAACCGGGTGGGCGACGGCACAGGGTCGTCGTACGTTCGAATGCCAGGACGGAAGGACCGACATGGACCGCGACACCACCCTGAACCCCGCGGACGACGAGGCAACACCCAAGGCGGGCGGACTCGGAGACGACGGCACGATCCCGCCCGACCCCGACGGCGTCGCCGCGGGGCATACGGGCGAGCCCTCGACCTTCGAGCCCGAGGAGGACGATCAAGCCGAGCCCGAGATCTGACGTCAGCCGGACGAGCCGACGGACCGAACGGCTTCGCCGGGCGCGCCGTCGCTGAGTTGCGATGCCTGCCGCCTCAGGAAATCGGCGTACCCGCCCGGGGTCCGTCCCACGTATCGGCCGGAAGTGATCACCTCGGCGCTGTCGTCGCCGAGGATGACAGCGCCGCGTGCCCGGCACCGGGCGACGAGGTCTACGTCTTCGTGCTCTCCGAGTTCGGCGAATCCACCGGCATCCAGGTATGTCTGCGCGCGCAGCCCGAGGTTCGCGCCGTGCACGTTCGCGTTCTTCCGGCCGGGAGCGTGCGTCGACAGCCAATGACGCTGCTGCAACGCGGGAAGCTCGTCGAAGTCCGGGCGCACCGTTCCCGTGTACACGTCGGCGACCTCGGCGACGGCGCGCTGCCGGGTGAGCCAACGGCTCGGAACGCGTGAGTCCGCATCGGTGTTCGCGATCCAGATGCGCGCGTCGTCGACATCGTCGAGAGCGTCGAGCGCAGCGGCGACGCCCCGTCGCCGCGCGGCTCCCACTCTGACGGCGCTGCACTCGACGAGCGGGAAGGCGAAGCGGGCGGCGATCTCGCCGGATGCGTCGGTGCAGGCATCCAGCACGATCCTGACTTCGCAACGGAGGCGCGCAGCCTCCGCGACGTCGACCGCCGCGGTGAGCGCGGTCAGGGTGCGAGCCAGCAGACGTTCCTCGTTGCGGACGGGGACCACCACCGCCACGGCGTCGATCCGCGGGCGGATCATGCCAGGCCTTCCCGTTGCGCCACCGATTCCCGGGCTGCCGGCGCGAAGACCTCGAGACGGAAGTCGTGTTCCCGGTGCGAGACCAGCGTCCTCCACGAGGGGTCTTCCGAGAGGATGTCGTGCACGTCATCGCCGCTGAGCGGATAGTCGCGCACGGGATGCCGCCAGTGGCATGCGACCACACACCCCTGGTCGGTGAGCGACCCCGCGACGCGCTCGCGGAGATTCCTCAGGTCCGCCGAGCTCAGGTAATAGCCCACTTCCGACAGGACGATGGTGTCGAACTCGCCCTCGGGCCAGTCGCCGGGTGCCGCCCCGACCCGCACGGTCACGCGAGGGTCAGTACCGACCCGCTCCTGCGCACGTCTCACGGCGGCATGCGCAGCATCCATCGCCAAGACGGAGTCCGCACGTGCCGCGAGCCGCTCCGTGAGGACGCCGGTGGCGCAGCCCACCTCGAGAACAGCGCCGAGCGACCGGTCCGGCAGCGACGCGAGGAGGATCTCCCGCTTGCGCTCCTCATACCAGCGCGACTCGAATCCCCACGGATCGTCGCCGTTGCGCGCATAGAAGGCGTCGAAATAGGCAGCGTCGAGACTGCCCTTGTCCCGCTCGGCGAGCCGTTCCTCCCCCAGCACGAAGACCTCGACGTCGCGTTCGAAGTGCGACACCATGCGCGCGTGAAGGAGAGTCTCGTCCCCCGGCTGGTCCGAGAGCGGCGCGATCTGCGTGGTGTGGGACGCGATGGCGCGCCTCTTGGCCGCGGTCTCCCACCCGTCGAGCCGCACGGCTCGCGAGAGCGCCCAGGGCAGATCGTCCGCGGTCCCCCAGTGCCAGGCCCAGATGGGGTAGTGAGCCCTACGGATACCGCGGGGATCGCAGACCGCATCGCATGCCTCTGCGGTGATGCGATGGTCGCGATGCCCGTCGCCCGACCACGGCGCGACCACCAGCATCCTGTCCGGCGCCGCCGATGCGCCCTCCACGATCCCCGCAAGAGCGTCGCGGAGGTTACCGCTGCGCTGTTCGAGCTGCCCGTCCGGAAGGCCCAGGAAGTGGATGTCGCTGCCCGGCGCCACGATCGACACGGCCCGTGCGGTCTCGATCCGTCGCCTCTCGGCGAGGTCTTCCGGCGAGGAGGTCGGCGAGGCGGGGTGCGACCCTTCGCCGTCCGTCGCGATCACGACGATGACCGGGATGCCGCGCCCCGCCGTCCGCGACATCAGGCCGGCCGCACCGAGAGTCTCGTCGTCGGGGTGGGCCGCGACGACGACGAGGAGGTCGATGTCGTCGTCCAGGAGTTCGATCGGGCGCCGGCGAAGCTCGTCTTGCCAGTGCTCCTCCGCCGTACCCGGATCGAGGTGGCTGAAGGGGCGGCTCATCGACCCGCCTCCGCGAGGGCGAGCCTTCCGAGTCGTGCGGCGTCGCGCAGCCCATGGTGCTGCCGGATGTAGAGGTGGAGGTCCGCCGCACGGCGCGCGTGTGCCTCGTCCGCGACGAGGGGCAGCGGGCCGAGCGCGGCATCGGCCTCGGCGAGCGCGGTGGTCGCGGCGTGCGCGGCGCTGTCTCGCACGCGCTGAGCGAGCAGGCGCGGGTCGACGGGAGCGCGGTCGTCGATGAGGTCGGCCGCTTCGCGGAGCACCGCGCGGGTCGCCCAGAGCGCGGTATCCACTCTTCCGAGGTGCACGAGGGCGACTTGGTCTGCGCGCTCGGTCGCCGCTGCTGCGGCGAGCGCATCGAGCAGGCCCACCGCCCCGCCCCACCAGCACGCCGCGACCGACATGCCGCCCCACGCGAAGCCCGGCCGGCTCAGGTACCAGCCGACTTCGCCTACCGGCACCGCCGCGGCGCCGTCGAAGTCGACGGGGGCGCTGACGACATCGGGAAGCCCTCGCGCGACCCAGGGCCCGTCATGGGCGGAGACGCCGTCCGCTCCGAGGGCGACGGCGAACAGGCGCCGCTCCTCCCCGACGAAGGCCGTCACGAGCGCGTGGCTGAGGTGCGCGGCGAGGGAGCACCACGGCTTGGTGCCGTGAAGGGTCCAGCCGGACGGGCCTTCGCGCGCATCGAGGCGCAGGCCCGCTCCCTCTGCGGCGAAGACCCCCCACGACGATCCGGCGCCGGCTCCGATCGAGCGCAGGTTCCACGGATCCCGACCCGCGCCGAAGTCGGTTCCGGCCTGGGCGACGATGCTGAGCGCGTCCAGGTGAGGTTCGAGCACTCGCGCGGTCGCGACATCCCGATACGCCGCCGCGGCGAGCAGCTCCCAGAGCGCCGCCGTGGAGCCTTCACCGACTCGGGGCGCGATGCGTCCTATGCCGACGCACCAGTCGATGAGCGCCGGGATGCTGTCGCCCCCGCCTGCGGCTTCGATTCCGGGATGGGCGCCGCGCGGTCGGCTCTCGTCACCCCACGCCGTGAGTGATACGCGGGCGGGCACATCCACTGAAGCCACAGAAACCTCCTGCGGCGACGCTAGACGCTCCGCGCGGCCGTGGCCCGGGGCTTGACAGCACAACTCGGAAGCCTGAGGAGACGCGGGCGGGACCGAGACAAGCGTCTCCTCGTCCGCGCCCGCGCAACGTGTACAGATGCGTTTCCCCTCGAGGTCGGAAACGAGCATTACTGAACGTGTTCAGATCTGTAGTACTGTTCGATCATGAGCACGGGGCACAGGCCTGTCGCGGTGATCGCCGGCGGACGTGGATTCATCGGAGCTGCGGTGGCGGAAGCGTTCGAGGCGGATGGGTTCGACCTGCGCTACATCGGCCGCAGTGCTGGCATCGGCTGGAACGATGGCGACGCGATCAAACGAGCCGTCGACGGCGCTGATGTCGTGCTCAACTTCGCCGGCCGATCGGTGAACTGCCGCTACACCGACCAGAACCGACACGAGATCCTCAGTTCACGACTTTCGACAACGCGGTCTCTGCGAGAAGCGATGAAGAGTGCCGACCGGCCGCCCCGTGTCTGGCTGAACGCGTCGACAGCGACCATTTACCGCCAGGCAATGGATCGTCCGCAAACGGAAGCGACCGGTGAGATCGGGTCAGGATTCTCGGTAGATGTCGCGACCGCCTGGGAATCGGAACTGTTCGCAGAGTCCCTGCCCGACACGCGACGTGTCGCACTGCGCATGGCGATCGTGATCGGCGACGGTCCGGCAACGCAGATGCTTCTCACCCTGGCACGGTACGGACTAGGTGGGACTCAATACGACGGCTGGTGCCCGCCCCACCGCCGCTACCGCGGCATCGGGGCACATCCGACCGGACCGCGCACCGCTCCCTGGTACCGCACCGGTGGGCGGCAGAAGTTCAGCTGGGTGCACATCGACGACGTCGTCGCGGCTATCCGCGTCATCCGAGACGATGACCGCCTCACCGGCCCGATCAACATTGCCTCGCCGAACCCGTCGGACAACCGCACTCTGATGCAGACCTTGCGGAAGGTGGTGGGAGCCCCGTTCGGGCTGCCCACGCGGCGGTGGATGCTAGAGATCGGCATGTGGACGCTGCGCACCGAATCGGAACTGATCCTCAAGAGCCGGTGGGTTCTGCCCGGGACCCTCACCGACGCCGGCTTCACGTTCGCTCACGGCGACCTCGAGGCAGCGCTGACCGGCGTCTTCCGCAGCCATGACACCCACAGCGGCGTACCGCATGTCACCGCCGCACGGAGCACCCGCGATGTCGCCTGAGCGCCAACCTGGCAAGGGCGACCGCACCCGCCTCCGAATCCGCACGGCCGCTCTCGCGTCCTTCCGGGACAACGGGTACGACGCGACTACGATCCGGAAGATCGCGGACGAACTCGGCATGTCTGTGGGCGCGACCCACTACCACTTCCCGTCGAAGAACCACCTCATCCAGGAGCTCTATCTCGACGTGCAGGAAGCACACCGCACCGTCGCAGAGCCTCTCCTCGCGGCCGAGACCCGCCTGATCGACCGCCTCCGCATCGTCTATTCGACCGGCCTCGACCAGCTCACCCCCTATCACGCGCACGCAGGAGAGTTCCTCTCCGCAGCAGTCTCGCCGCGCTCCCCGATCAACCCCCTGTCCACCGAATCCGCCGAAGCCCTCGCGATCGTCCAGAGCCTCTTCGCACAGGCCGTCGACAATGCAAGCGCGACCGGCGTGCCCGACGACATCCGAAGCCTGCTTCCCCGTGCCCTCGTCCTCGCCCATCTGCTGCTCGCCCTGTTCTGGGTCTACGACACCTCTGAAGGTCAGCGCCGCACACGAAAGCTCCTCGACCGTGGTCTGAAACTGCTCGGGTCCGTGCTGCCCTTGGCGCGACTGCCCATCCTCCGCGGCGCCCTCCGGGACATGCTCGCGCTCGTCAACGACGTGCACGCATGACCGCAGACCTGACCCGTATTACCCTTCCGTTGGAAGGAGTCATCGAGCGGCGACTTCTGATCAGCTACCGCCTCGATCCGACCATCGCCCGCGCCCTGCTTCCGACCGGACTCCGGCCTCAGCTGGTGGACGGATCCGCCGTCGCCGGAATCTGCATGATCCGGCTGGGTCACGTACGCCCCGGCTGGATGCCTCGGCGCATCGGATGGCGATTCGAGAACGCCGCGCACCGCATCGCCGTCGAGTGGGACGAGGCGGATGGTCCCCATGCCGGCGTGTTCATTCCCGAGCGACACTCCGCGTCGTGGATTCCCGTCGTCGTCGGCGGCCGCCTCTTCCCCGGCGTCCACCATCACGCGCGGTTCCAGGCACGAGATACGCCTGAGCAGATCCACGTACGTCTGACGACGCGGAACACCACGGTCGCCGCAGACGTGCGCGTCACTGAGGATTGGTCCAGTTCCCTGTTCCCGACACTCGACGACGCGTCCGAGTTCTTTCGCCATGGAGACGTGGGCTGGTCTCCAACCCGCAGCGGTCACACGCTCGAAGGGCTCCAGCTCCGCGCCTTCGACTGGCGCGTCACCGCCGGCATGCCACTTCGTATCGAGTCAAGCTACTTCGACGCGCTGCCCGGCGGATCAGCAGCCCTCGACAACGTCCTCATAATGCGGGACATCCCCATCCAGTGGACCAAGCCCGACTCGGTACTGTCGACGCGGTCTCGAACGATCACGGGTGTTCCTGCCTTGCCCGACGGACGAGCCCGGTGAGGCGCTCGCCGCCCGCGACGAAGTTGTTCGAGCTGCTCTCGCCCGATGTGACGCCGACGACATAGGGGCCGTCCGACCAGAAGCCGAACACTGGGCTCCCGGACTGGCCCGGCCAGTTGTCGAACGTGTCGCTGAGGAGCACCCGGCCTCCGCTGTCGGAGTCGAAGTCGTCCTCGTCGAGCGCGAAGTCGCGCTGATACGTGACCAGCTCGCCGGTCGAGCTGAAGTCCTGGGGGTACCCGATGTTGCGCCAGGGGAGCACCTCGTCGTCCCACGAGTCCGAGTACGTGCGAGCGCCGAACCACCCGTACGTGTCGCCCAGACGCTGATCGAGGACGATGACCGAGTAGTCGTCGTCCATGTTCGTGGAGCTGTAGTTGGCGGCGGTCACCTTCTGGACGAAGTACGCGTGTGTGCCGTACGCGGCCGCCAGCGAGCTGCCGTTCGTGTAGAGCACGTCGACTCGGAGCCAGCCGGGCGTCCAGTCGACGCAGTGGCTCGCGGTCAGCACGTGCCGCGGCCCGATGAGCACCCCGCTCCCGCTCCACCCGGATGGCCGCGTCATGCGGACCACACAGCGCCAGGGATAGTGCTCGTCGTAGTAGACCCATCGCCCGTCCGGGTTGAAGACGGTCGTCGGCCGAATGTCGCGATCGTCTCTGAAAGCACGAACGTCACGCAGCCCGTGCGGGAGCTGCGGAGTGATCGCGAGATCGTCACGGTCCGCGGGAATGGAGGGTGCGAGCTCGTCGGGCTTCATGCGTGACAGACCGGCGGTCAGCTTCCGGTTCGTGACACGGATGAGTTCTGGTGCCGCGCGCTCGATGAGCGCTGTTCGAGCACGATCGATGGACACGTTCACGCGCCATCGGCCATCCGCTGTCTGTTCGACGGCCACTTCAGGCTTGCCGTCGGTGTCCGTGGCGATGTCGAAGCTCGCCGTGATCGGCGTCGGAGGCGCGGCCTCGTGGCGCCGGATGCTGAGTTCCGCTTTGCGGAGTGCACGTTCCGTGAGAGGCGGTTCGATGCCGCCGGAGTTCTTTTCCATGCACAGAGGAGGCTCGCGTCGTCGCCGTCGATACATCCGGTCGCAGGGAGGCGTTATCACAGGGCCTTGACACCGCACTTTCATTTTGAAAGTGTCCGCATATGAGCATCTTCATCACTTGCCCGGTCGAGAGCGTCGAGCGCTCGACGGCCTTCTACACATCCCTCGGTTGGACCATGAATGCCGAGATGTCGGACCACAACGTGTCCTGCTTCGCGATCGCGCCCGAACAGTACGTCATGCTTGGCAGCCGCGAGATGTACGCGGCAGTCGGTGGCACCGAGGACCTTGTGGGCGGCCCCGACACCCCATCGAAGGTCACGATCTCATTCGATCTCGCCAGCCGGGAGGCCGTGGATGAGCTCGTGGAACACGCAGGGAGGGCCGGCGGACGCGTCGGCGATATCGACGACTACCCGTTCATGTATCAGCGCCAGTTCGATGACCCGGACGGTTACCACTACTCGCCCTTCTGGATGAAGCCGGAACCTGACACGTCCGCGTGAGCGAGCTGGCCACAGCCCTCGAGATCATCGGTCCGCGGTGGGCACTGCTCATCGTGGAACGACTGCTCGACGGGCCACAGCGCTACGGCGACCTGCAACGCGATCTCGGAATGGGCACCAAAGTTCTGGCCACCCGCCTCCGAGAGCTTGAGGAGGCTCACGTCTTGCACCGGCTGCCCCTCCACCACAACACCCGCGCGTACGCGCTGACTGAACGCGGACTCGCCCTGCGGGACTCGATCATCGCGCTCCGACGCTGGGGCGCCGGACAGGAGTAGCGGCGACGCGTGCTCTTCCCGCAGAGCTACAGATCTCGGGGGCATCTACGGTGTGCGATGAGCTGTGTGCAGACGAGGGCGGTAGTCGAAGACCCACGCCTGACTCTTCTCCGTGACGATGTGGCGGAAGACGAGCCGGAGGATGTGGTCTTGAACGCGACGCGCGACCGGTCCCGGTGTCTTCGTGCTGCTGGAGCGAGCCCCCTGGGCGACGATTTTCTCCACGCGGCGGCGACGGCGGCTTTCGAACGCGGCGAATGCAGCCGACAGCGCGCCTCGTGACTCATCGATGCACGCCGCCATGACGACAGCGTCCTCGAGCGCCATGGACGCGCCCTGACCTGAGCTCGGCGAAGGCGCATGGATGGAATCCCCGATCAAAGCGAGGCGGCCCCGGCTCCACATCGGAACTCGCGGGAGGTCGAACGTGCTATCACCGGCAAGCTGGAGTTCGCTGGCGCCGATGAGATCCGCAAACGGTCCGGCGTCGGATGCAGCGAGCCCCTGAAGATGGGACACCCAATCGGCGTCCGTGGTCGCAGCACGCTCGCTGCGGCTGATCGGCGGGCGGGGCTCGTTGACGAACCAGACGACATCCCCCTCCGGCGTCGGCAATGCGCCGAAGAACGCGCGCCGACCGAACACGAACGTCCACGCCTCGGGTTGGAGAGTTGCCGAGTGACGGGTGTTCCGCGTGATCCCCCCGAAGTTCGCGAGCCCGAGATATCGCGCGGAGGGGGCGTGCGGATCGATGCATCGGCGGACGAGGGAGTGGATGCCGTCTGCGCCGAGGACGAAGTCAGCCTCGAGTTCCTCGCCGCCAGCGAGGACCACACTGGCCGAAGTGGACGTCGTCCGGACCGCGGACACCTGACTGGCGTAGCGCACGTCGATCCCGCGCCGAACGGCTTCGGCATTCAACGCCGCAGCCAACTCCGGGCGCCGGAAAGACAAAGCGGGCGTGCCGTCCGACAGGGGACGTCCCAGCCCTACCGAACCGATCGCCGCTCCCGTCGCGCCGACCATGATGTTGGAACGGGTCGGGACGCCGATTGCCCGCACCGCTTCCAGCGCGCCGATCTCCTGCAGGGCCGCGACACCGTTTGGAGCGACGGTGAACCACGAACCTGCCCCGACGCCTTCGGGCCGAGCCTCGAGCACCGTTGACTCGACCCCGACGGCTTGCAACGCCATGGCCGATGCCGAGCCGGCGATCCCGCCCCCCACGATGATTGCGCGCACTGTAAGCTCCCCTCGACAAGTCTTACGACAGACGAACATTTCGATTCTCGAAAGGGTGTCACGAGTGCCGCGCACACGTCAAGCAGCAATCCATGAGGCGGGCCTCGCCTTGCAGCGCTACCAGCGCAGCGTGCAAGCCTTCGACGACGCAGCCGCTCGGGTGCTGCACGTTGGCCCGACTGACTTGCGTTGCCTGGACTGGTTGAGTGAAGGACCGCTCACGGCGGGCGAACTGGCAGTGGCGGCGGGCCTGCGCCCGGCCGCGACGACCACCCTGATCGATCGGCTGGTTGAGCGCGATTTCGTTCGACGGGTCTCCTCGGACGATGACCGGCGCCGCGTGCTCGTCGAACTCACGGATGAGGGCAGGAGACAAGTGTGGGCGATCTACGGGCCGCTTGCCCAGGAAGGGCAGAGCGTCTTCGACGATGTCACTGTCGAGCAGATCGACGCGATGCGCGGCGTGCTCGACGCGATGACCGAAGTGACCGAGCAACACCGGAGTGAGCTTCACCCGTGACGCGCAACTCTTGCCCGCCCACGAATGGCTTCTGGTTGGGTCACGACGCGATGATCTCCGTGGGCCGCCAACGGCCCACCGATTCGGCCGCTGACCGACCTCCGCCGAGCCAAGACCCGTACAACCGGTCGGCAGCCATCATCCCCGAGGACGAAGAAAACCCCCGGAAATCCGGGGGCTTCGATCTGTAGCAGGAGCGGGGCTTGAACCCGCGACCTCACGATTATGAGTCGTGCGCTCTCACCAACTGAGCTACCCTGCCGCGTGGCATCCGCTCTTCGCGAATGGATGCTGCGAGCCCCGAGTCAGGATTGAACTGACGACCCCTTCCTTACCATGGAAGTGCTCTGCCACTGAGCTATCGGGGCGTGCTGCCCGCATGCGGGCAACTAGAAGAGGATACCAGAGCGACGGCGGCTCTCTGAATCCGAGTCAGCCTCCGGCGTGCTCGCGCAGCCAGGGCATCGGGTCGATCGGGACGGTGCCGTTGATGAGCAATTCGAAGTGCGTGTGGGCCCCGTAGGAGCGTCCCGTGTTGCCCGTGTTGCCGAGTACGGTGCCGACGGTGACCTTCTGTCCGGGCACGACCTTCATCGAGCCGTACTGCATGTGCGCGTAGTGGCTGGAGATGAGCTGACCGTCGATCTCGTGGTCGATGATCACGTGCACGCCGTAGTCGCCGCCGGCCTCGGAGGCGACGCGCACGGTGCCGTCTGCGATGGCCTGGATGGGCGCACCGGAGCCGGGCGTGAAGTCGATGCCCTTGTGCAGCTTGCCGTCGCGCATTCCGTAGCCGTACGACATCGTCACACCCACGACGAAGGGCCACTGGATGGCACTGTTCGGATCGTTGTGGAACAGGTTCGAGAAGTTGCTGATGCCGGCCTGCGATGCGAGCTCCGCGACCGTGGTGGTGTCGTAGCTTCCGGAGCGGTCGAGCGTCTCGGCCTCCACCGTGGAGGGGGCGACATAGGCCTGGATCTCGTCCGGGCTGAGATCGGTCGTGGGCGCGCCTTCCGACGCGACGGGCGCCATGAGCGAGGCATCCACACCGCTCGCGGCCGCGACCGCTTGCGAGGGCGTCGTCATTCCGACGGCCATGATGCCGACGATGCCCATGACACCCACCGAGAACGATGCGGTGGCGACGCGCTTGAACGCGGTGCCGCGGCTCACGCGCGGCTGACGGGTCTTGCGGGGCTTACGGGGAGCGGCGTGCGCTGCCGGATCCGCGGAAGAGTCGTTGTCCTCGGTCGCCGCCGCGGTCTCGGTCCGGTCCTCGACCGTCGGGACCGCGAACTCCCCCGTGAAGGAGAAGAGCCGTGCCGCAGCCTCGAACTCGTCGATGGATGCCGCATCCTCCGCCGCAGCCGACCCCGCGGCCTCTTCGGCAGGGGCCGAGACCTCGTCGGCCATCGGCGCGGGAGTCTCGGTCTCGAGCGGGGTCTCGACGAACGGGCGGCGGGCCGCACGCTGACGCCGGCTCGGCGCGGGAGTGGGCGTCTCGATCACGGCCTCCGCCGCAACCGGCTCCTCGACGACCTCGAGCTGCACCGGAGCCTCGACGACCTCGAGCACGATGGAGGCTTCGTCGGCTTCGAGCACGACCGGCGTCTCGACGACCTCCACAAGGGGCTCCACGAGCTCGAACTCCGCGGTGGCCGCGGAGTCCACGATGGGCTGCTCACCCGTGAGCGCCCGACGGGCGCGCCGGCTCAGCGGCGCGGGCTCTGCCGGAGCGGCGGGCGCCGGGATCTCGACGGCGGTGGGAGCGGCCGGCAGGTCGGTGAGCGGGGCCACGGCGACGTCGTCCGAGGCATCCTTCCGCTTCTCGTCGTTCTGCGGACCCCAGGCGATCGTGGGCTGCTCGACGGTCAAGCCGGCAGCGCGGCGACGCAGCTCTGCGCGGGATGCTCCGAGGGTCTCCGAGGACGCCTGAACAGGCGTCGCGGAGGTGCGGCTGGAACGGCGCGTGGGCGCGGGCTCAGCCATCGGGGCATCGAAAGGCAAGCGGGAGCTCTCGGTCGTGTCGCTCGGGGGGCAACGGTACGGTCAGCGGGCAGTGATCACTTGCGCGGTCGGGGAGCGAAAGTAACGATCGGGTAAACACTACCTCGGGC
Source organism: Microbacterium insulae (assembly GCF_042677065.1). Lineage (NCBI taxonomy): Bacteria > Bacillati > Actinomycetota > Actinomycetes > Micrococcales > Microbacteriaceae > Microbacterium > Microbacterium insulae. The sequence goes on from NZ_JBHTII010000001.1 coordinate 527,265, forward strand.
GGGCTGGGAATGCCATGTGCGGCTCGGGAATCGGGGTGAGATCGCTCCCATTCTTATGGAATACCCAGGCTCAATCGGCGAGCGCGGTGTCGAGCAGCCGCTCGAAGATGACCGGGGTCGCCGCGACGATGAGCGGCCGCGGCGCGCTGTCATCGCTCGCGACGAAGCCGAAGGATCCGCCCGCCTCCGTGACGAGAAGGGCTCCAGCCGCGTGGTCCCACGGCGCGAGTCCCCGCTCGAAGTACCCGTCGAGGCGACCCGAGGCGACGTAGGCGAGATCGAGGGATGCGGCGCCCCCGCGTCGCAGGTCACGCGCCATCGGCATCACCCTCGAGACCCGGGCGAGGTCGCCGGCGTGGGTCGCAGGGTCGTAGCCGAATCCCGTCCCGAGGAGCGCGCCGGCCGCGGAGACCTCGGCGTTGACCACGATCCGCTCGTCGCCCAGCCAGGCACCTGCACCCCGAGCCGCGTGGAACGTCTCGTCGAGAGCCGGCGCGTAGACCGCCGCCGCAACGGCCTCCCATTCGCCCGCGACCGGCTCGCCGATCACGGCGGCGACGCTGACGGCGTAGAGCGGGTTGCCGTAGGCGTAGTTGACGGTGCCGTCGATCGGGTCCACGACCCAGGTCACGTCCGTGGATCCGCGCTCGGCTCCGGTCTCCTCGCCCAGGAAGCCGTCACCGGGCCGGGCTTCGGCGAGGCGGGCCCGGATCAGCGCCTCGACCTCGCGATCGGCGAGGGTCACGATGTCGGCGAGCGCGGACTTGGTCGCGGCGATCGCGACTCCCTCGCGCCGTCGCATCCTCGCCAGCTCCCCCGCATCCTGCGCGATGTCGATCGCCAGCGATTCCAGTTCGTGCGCGAGGCTCATGGGTCCACGCTAGCGGCGGGGACGCGGCATCCGTCCCGCTAGCGTGGAGACATGGCCGCTGCAGTCCACCCCGCCACCGTCGATGTCGCGATCGTCGGGGGCGGCCACAACGCCCTCGCCGCCGCCGCCTACCTCGCGCGTGCCGGCCGCTCGGTCGTCGTGCTCGAGCGCCTCGATCACGTCGGCGGGGCGGCGGTGTCGGAGCGACCGTGGGCCGGGGTCGACGCACGGCTCTCGCGCTACTCGTACCTGGTGAGCCTGCTCCCGCGGCGTGTCATCGACGACCTCGGACTGCGCATCGACCTGCGGCGTCGGCGCTACTCCTCCTATACGCCCGATCCGGCGGACCCGTCGCGCGGGATCCTCATCGATACGGCGGATGCCGCGGCCACCGCGGAGTCCTTCGCCCGCGTGACGGGCTCGGCGAGCGAGGCTCGGCGCTTCGCCGCGTTCGCCGACCGGATCGCACCGGTCGCGCGGCAGCTCTTCCCGACCGTGACCGAGCCTCTGCGACGGCGGACGACTGTGCGCGACGCGCTGGGCGACCCGAACCTGTGGGACGACCTCTTCGAGCGGCCCCTCGGTTCGACGCTGCGGGAATCGCTGGATTCGGACATCGCCCGCGGGATCGCGCTGACCGACGGGCTGATCGGCACGTTCGCGTCGGCCGACGATGAGAGCCTGCGGCAGAACCGGTGCTTCCTGTACCACGTCATCGGCGGCGGCACGGGCGACTGGGACGTTCCGGTGGGCGGCATGGGCCGGGTCAGCGGTGAGCTCGAGCGCGCCGCCCGAGCCGCCGGCGCCGAGCTGCGCACGAACGTCGAGGTCACGGCGATCTCACCCGACGGCGAGGTGACGGCGTCCTCGCTCGACGGCGACGCGACCGTCCACGCGCGGCTCGTTCTCAGCGGGGTCGGCCCGGCCGTGCTCACGCGTCTGATGGGCGGGACCGCGGGCCCGGGCACCGAGCCCGAGGGTGCGCAGGTCAAGGTGAACATGCTGCTGCGCCGGCTTCCCCGCCTGCGCGACGGCGCGGTCGCGCCCGAGGCGGCGTTCGCAGGCACATTCCACATCAACGAGACGATGTCGCAGCTCGATGAGGCGTACCGGGTGGCCTCGGGCGGAGGCATCCCCGATCCGCTCCCCGCGGAGATCTACTGCCACTCGCTGACGGACCCCACGATCCTCGGCGCGGAACTGCGCGCAACGGGTGCGCAGACGCTCACTCTTTTCGGCCTTCAGGTGCCGCACCGTCTCGTGAAGGACGCGGATCCGGATGCCGCGCGCTCGGCGCTGCTCGACGCCGCCCAGCGCTCGCTCGACTCGGTGCTGGCCGAGCCGATCGCCGACGTCGTGTTTGAGGCTCCGGACGGGACGCCCTGCGTCGAGGCCCGCACGACGGCAGACCTCGAGGCCTCTCTGGGCATGACGGCGGGCGACATCTTCCACGGCCCGCTGTCGTGGCCGTGGGCGGACGACGACGCGCCGCTGGAGACTCCGGCGCAACGGTGGGGCGTGGCGACCGCGCACCAGCGCGTGCTGCTCTGCGGGTCCGGCGCGCGGCGCGGCGGCGCGGTGAGCGGCCTCGGTGGGCACAACGCCGCCATGGCCGCGCTGGAACTCTTGGGCTGAGCCGGGCGCCGGCGCGGCGCTACGGTCGCGGGGGCAGCGGCGGGGGCGGCGGGTAGCCGTCGTAGCCGTGGTGGTCGGGCGACGACGGGTCGGAACCCGGTGCGGGTGCGGGGGCCTCGGGTGTCGCCGAGGCGGGGGCGGCCTGCGCGGGAGCGGACTGCTCGGGGGCGGGCTGCCCGGGGGCGGGCTGCCCGGGCGCGGCGAACACGTGCGCCCCCGGGGTCGGGTATCCGGTGTAGTACGCGTTCCAGTCGGGCGAGCCGTCCGGGAGCATCGGCAGCGGGGTGAACCCGTCGACGTACGTGGGCCACGGCAGGAGTTCCTGCGACGCGGGCTCCGGCGCGTGCGGTGCCGTCTGCGCGGGAGCGGCGGGCGCCGGCGCCGCGAGCGCTACGCCCGGGCCGCCCGGGAAGGGGCCGCCTGCGTACGGCGTCGGGTACGGGGCGGCGTGTCGGGGCCGCTTGGGGGCGAACAGCGCGTTGACGAGCGGGATCAGCGCGGTGCCGACGGCCGCGAGGATCGCCACGGCCACGGTGATGCGCCAGTAGATGTCGGGGAACCACAGGTACTCACCGAGCATGAGCGGGATGATCAGCAGCACCGCGAGGCACGCCACCAGGATGACCGTCACGATCGTCACCGCGCGCGTGAACGTCGTGTCGTGGCGCTGGAAGGCCTTCAGATACAGGCGCACGTGGAGCAGCGCGAGCTGCAGAATCAGGACGATGAAGAGGAACTGGATGAAGCGACGGATGCCGCCGAAGGCGTAGTTGTCCGGCATCCAGATCATGACGGCGCCGATGAGCAGCGTGGCGATCCACACCCCCATGCTGGCAAGGGCGAACCATCCGGGGCGACGCGGCGCGAGGTGGGCGTCGAGGATCGTCGCACCGGCGAAGCCGACCAGGAGCAGGATCGTGAGGAACGCCCGCCCGACGATGCCGTTCTGGCCCCCGATGAGGACCCAGACGACGCATACGAGCGCGGCCGCGATGAGTGCTCCGATCGCCACCCAGATCGCGGCTCGGAGGATCGGCGAGGGTCCGGACGACTCGGCCGCGGTCTGCGGTTCGGGGGCGTAGGGCTCAGGCGCGGTCATAGCGATCCTCTCTGTCGCGGGCCACGCCCGCACGCCCATCCTGACACGGGCGGGCGGCGCCTCGGGAGGGCGACGGGACGTGTGGGATTCCGTGCAGGCGGATTTCGGCTGTGGAGGAGGGGCCTGTCGGACGCCCTCACGCCCGCGATACAGTGCGGGCACATGGATCGTCCTCCTGGGGGTGGATGTGGGAATCGGGTCGCCTGAGCCCGGCGCGATGCGCGCGGCCAACGACGACGCGATCAGACGCACCGTCGAGGGCGCACCCGTCGACGCGGGCGGGCGACACCGGGACGGCCTGCGGATCGTCGTGAACGTTCCCTGCGCCGTCGTCCCGGACGTCTTCGTGCGCGGCGTGCGGAATCGACATGAGCTGTCCGCGAAGCGGGTGGGGGACGAGCGATCCACGCGCAATCGGCTCGACGACGCGATCGCCGACATCGCCGCGCAGTTCGCGGGCGACGCGACGCCCGGAGCACAGCCGATCGACCCGACAGCACTCCACTACGCAGCGCTCGAACTGAACGGAGCAGGCGTCCGCTACTTCGGTGACATCTGCCTCGTGATCGACTCGGAGGGCATCGACGATTCGCAGGTCGTCCTGGAGCAGAACTCGTACAACGTCACGCGGGATCCGCTGCGACCCGACCTCGCCGACGACGCGGCGGTGAGAGACGCACTCGTGCGAATGGCGTGCCGGTGGGCGGACCGCGCCGAGCTCGTCGCCCGCAAGGTGCTGGCCGCGTCGCCGGAATCCGACGAGCGCCTGCTCACCACGGCCGCCGTGGGACGCGGCATCCTCGAAGACGAGGAGTACATCGAGGTGCCGCTCACGACAGCGATCGCCCCGGACCGCATCCGCGGCGCCCGAACGACAGGCGGGGAGGCGGCCAAGGAGCTCTCAATCGCCGCGACCACCGCCACGGTGGCGCCCTCGGCGACGGATCTCCTTTGGCTCAGCTCCCGCCGCCGGGCGGCTCAGGCCCTCCGTGAGCACGCGATCCCGCTCTCGATCGTGACGCACGGCGGACGGGAGCGATCGTGAGGGCCTGGTTCATCGACGCCCTGGACGCGACGGGAGGCTTCGCGTTCGCCGCGTTTCGTTCGGCCGACCTCGGCCAGGACTCACCGGACCTCTCCGTCCCGGGAGTGTTCCTGAGCGCCCCGGACTTCCTGCCCACGCCCGTCACCAGCCGAGCCACCGGGATGGCCGCGGCGCGAGGACGATTCCAGTCGGGTGTCTTCCTCGACGGCGCAGAGGTGGGGTTCGCGGCCCTCGACGACCTCGTCTCCTTCGTCCGTCGCGTGTACCTCGGAAGGGGTGGCGGGCCGGATGCTCCGCCCGAGGAGGGCGGACGCGGTCCGTTCGGTCCACCCGCGGGGGAACCAGAGCTCGGCGGTCCGGCAGGAGACCCCGATGCGGAGACGACGAAGTCGCTGATGGACTTCGGAAGGGACTTCCGCGACGCGGCACGCCGGGCCGGGCATGGTGACGAGTCGTCGGGCCGCGCCGCAGCGCCGGACATCGGGCGTGACCCGGACGCATTCGTCGTCTCGAGCCTGGCGGCGCCTCCGTTCTCCGCGACGAGCCGCGACCCGACGACAGGGCTCGCCGACGCGATCGGCTCGATCGCGATGGAGTTGGTCGCGAGGGGACCTTCCGACCTGACCGGTAAGAACGTCCGGGAGTGGAGATCGGCACTCGCGCGCCTCGGCTACGCCGCCCGGCGGCTGGGAGTGACCGATCACGTCCTCGATGCGCGTTCGCTCGCGGAGGACATGGCGTCGGTGACGAGCGACGAGGTTGCGGAGCGCCTGGGCGCGACATCCCGCTCCCCTGAGCTCGAGGACTTCTACCGCAGCCTGTTCCGCTGGGGCTGGCCCGGCGAGACCGAGGACGTCGGCAACCGCTTCGACGATCTCCGGGCGTGGCCGCTGCCGGCGTTCGCACGGTGGGCTCCGGACCCCGCACGCGCCACCGCGTTCGATCTGCTCCACCGGGTGCTGAGCGACCCGCGCGTGCTCTTCGAGCTGGGCTGGACGGAAGCCCGCGTCCTCGTCTTCTCGGCGGCGCACCTGCAGCCCATGACGACGGGACACATCCCATGGCGGCCGGACCCGGACGACCTGGTGGACGCCGTCGATCGCGGGCTCGCATGGCTGGGCAGCCAGTTCCCCGCCCGCGCGTTCCCGACTCCGATCGAAGACCTGATCCCCGCGAATCGGCGAGAACGATGAGGGTGGATGAGATGCTTCAGAACCTGCTCGCGTCGACGCCCACGCCATCGATCGCACCGGCCGTCGGTAGCGGCGGCCCGGACATCGCGACCATCCTCATCACCGGTCTTGTCACCCTCCTCGTCGGCGCTGCCGGAACTCTCCTCGGCATATCGCTCGAAAGGCGAAAAGCCGAGAGCCAGGCGCTCGTCGCCAAGCGGATCGAGGTGTATGACGAGATCGCCCCGCGGATCAACGCGATCATCTGCTTCTACGCCTGCATCGGCGACTGGAAGCGGATCTCCCCCGAGGAGGTCCTCGCGCACAAGCGCGCGGTCGACCGATCCGTCAAGATCAACGGGGCGCTTCTCAGCCCGGAAACCCTCGCAGCGCATAGGTCGTTCATGACGGAGTTCTTCGAGACCTGGATCGCCCGCGGCGAGGACGCACGGCTGCGCGCGGACATCGCCTATCTGCAGAACGAATGGGGCCGCCGCTGGCGCAGCTCGTGGACGCGTCGATTCTCCACTCAGCAACCCGACGGCCGGGAGGCGCGCGCGGCGCTGGCCACCCGCCAGCGCGCGGCGTACGACGCCTTCCTGGGCGCGCTCGCGCGGGACATCGGCGTCAAGGGCTGACCCGGTGTCGCGGCGGTCGCGCATCCGCGTGCACGATTTCGGAGATGTGCACGGCGGATCGACGAGAGGTGCGCGACGTCAGAGCAGCCACTGCTGCAGCGGGTAGACGAGGTAGAGGAGCGAGAAGGACTCCCAGACCGCGCCGATCACGAGAAGGATCAGCGCGGGGATGGCCAGCCAGCCGAGGCTCTGGAGCCCACGGAGGTATCCGCGGCGGTGCGTCCGCTCACCCACGGCTGCCGGTCGCAGCCACTGCTTGCCGAGGAGGAAGACACCGAGCAGCACGAGCACGTACGCCTGCAGCTCGATCACGAGGGTGAGCGAGTGCGGGATCATCGCGACCCAGCCTTGCGCGTCGCCCGGCACGATGGTGACCCCGGTGACGACGGCCCAGACCGAGAAGGTGAGGATGCCGACGAACGGGATGACCAGCGAGGGAAGGACGACGGTCAGCAGGCTCATCTGGAAGAGGTTCACCACCAGGATGACCGCGGCGAACAACCACGGGCTGCTGATCAGGGAGCGAACGAAGTCGCCGGTGCCGTCGGCCTCGAGGCTCTCCGCTCTTCCGGCGGTGAGGTCGGGGAACAGCATCCCGATGACCATTCCGATCGCGACGAGACCATACGCGAGCAGATTGAGGAGCAGATACACGCGGGCATTCGCGCGGATGATCCCGAACGGCCGCCTCAGGAAGGCGGGCGCACGACGCTGCTGCTCGAGTTCGAGCTCGCGGGCGGGAGAAGTGGGGGCGGACATGGGTTCCTTTCGTGGGCCGCTGGGCGCGGCGTGATTCAGGCGGGCGTGTGATTCAGGCGGGGTGCGATTCAGCTGGCGAGGTCGTCGATCCAGCCGGCCTGCATGCGGAGGGCGCGCTCGACGCTGCCGAGCACCGCCGCCGCACCGATGACCACGTTGACCCCGATCGGCAGATCCACCGGAGAGTCGAAGACGCCGATGGACTCGGCGATCGCGGGGACGCGGGAGATCGTCTCGACGAGCTGCGGAACCGTCACACACAACCCGGCGACGACGAACACGAGGGAGAGCGCGCCGATGGCTGCACTCAGGCGAGGATGCTGCCGGCGCAGGAGCCCGCGAAGACCCTCCGCGGAAGCCGGATCCGGGGTGAGCGGCGACTCGCCGCCGTCGATCCGCACATAGTGGCATCGGCGGAGACCGAACCCGCCGACCGCGACCTCGATGTGACCGCCGGGCACCGAGAAACGAGCAGGGAGGGTCGAGAGCGACTCGAGGCGGCCGTCGCGGTAGAGCCGTGCCCGCACCCGTCCGTCGTGCCCGTCGCCGGCTTTGCGCACATCCACCGCGTAGGTGGATGCCGCGCCTCGCGGGCCTTCTACGGTGAGCCGCATCAGCGACCGCCCGAACACCTGCCACCAGCGGAACGGCGGCAGCGGTTCACCTCGTCCCGCCCGCACCCGCCGTGAGGCGCGGCGGAATCGCCATGCTTCGATACTCATCTTCGCCCCTCATCCGTCGTCGCTATCACACTGTGCTAGTTCCGATCGGCAACACTAGCACACCGTGATAGTGTCGGGGTCGAGGAGGGGCCATGGACGAAGAGGCGAAGCAGCCGGGAACACGCGCGAAGATCCTGATCGCCGCCGCGACCATGCTGGGCGAGAACCCCACGGCGCGGCTCAGCGTGCGAGCCGTCGCCGCACGCGCTCAGGTCAGCACCGGATCGCTGCGCCACTTCTTCCCCACGCAGCGCGCCCTGATCGACACCGTCGTGGCTGGGCTCTACGACCTCGACATCCCGAACGACCCCATCAACGACCACACCCTGAGTCCTACCGAGCGGCTGCTCGCCGCACTGCGGCTCATGCTGGCGGAGGTCGGCGTCGGCGAAGCCGCGCGCCGGCAGTGGTCAGCGATGTACGAGGCCTATGTCGCCTCGGCCCCGTCCGACGATGAGGCAGCCACCTATCTGGCGCTCGAACGACTGGGACGCCACCGGATCGAGCGCTGGCTCGACGTCCTCATCGAGGAGGGCGCCATCCCACCGGGCGACGTCGAGGCGCGGGCCCGGTTCCTCGCGACCGTGACCAACGGCCTCATGACCGAGCGTGCCCTCCCCGCGGGCGCGGTACTGGTGGAGTCCGAAGCCGAAACCCTCCGCATCGCCGTCCATGCCGTCACCACCGCGTGGACCGTTCCGCGCGAGGGTCAGTAGCCGAAGAACCGCGCGACGTCCCGTCCGCCCGCACGCTTTACCGCCCGCGCTGCGCATGCACAATCGCGGAGATATGCAGGATTTCGGATGCTGCGGGGGTGAAGCATCCGCAATCGTGCACATCTCCGTATCGGTGCACGGCTGATCGGCAGGGTGGCGGGCGAGGGACTCCGTCGCACCGCTGCGCGGGGCTCCTCCCCGAATCCCACAGCACGAGATAGAACGAGCAAAGCGCCCCACGAGGGGGCGCTTTGCTCGTTCGGTGGCGAGTGAGGGATTCGAACCCCCGAAGGCTACGCCGGCTGATTTACAGTCAGATCCCTTTGGCCGCTTGGGTAACTCGCCAGGCGCACCCGTCCGACTTTTGCAGACGACCGGAGGCGCGATCACTCATCTTACGCGCTGTCGGGCGGTGCTCGAAATCGAGACCGACCCCGCGCAGATCAGGTGCCGAGGCGGTCCAGATCCATCGCCTGCAGCGCGGCGGGAGTGCGAAGCAGCGCACCCTCGAAGCGGCACGTGGCGGCCGCGACATCCATCGCCGTTGCGAGCACCCGAGCCCACTCGTCCTCGCTGCCGGGAGCGTCGTCGGCGAGCGCGGCGACTGTTGCGGCGAAGGCCGCGTCGCCCGCCCCCATCGTGTCGACGATCCGCCCCGGGAGGCTCGAGATCGGGTGGGTGACGGTGACCTCCCCCGCCTCGATCGTGGCTCCCGAGGCCCCCTGAGTGGCGAGCACCGCGGCCGCCCCCAGGTCGATCAGCCGGGCGCGGAGCGCGTCGAGGGTGTCGTCGTAGAGGAGAGCGGCATCGTCCTCGCCGACCTTGACCAGCACCGCCCCCGCCGCGAGAGCCTCGAAGCCGCGCACGAACTCCTCAGAATCGCGCATCATGCCCGCTCGTGGATTCGGATCGATGGCGACAGCGGCACCGGCTGAGGAGAGCGCGTCGGCCAGCTCGTCGGCCTGCGCCGTGTCGTCGAACGCGAAGCAGCTGACGACGACGAGCGCGGCATCCGTCATCGCCGCCCGCTCCCGCTCGCCGAACCGGATGCGACGCTGCTGGGATGCCTCGTTGAACACGTACTCCGGCTCGCCCCCGCCGCTGCGGGTGCTGACCGCGCGCGCCGTGCCCAGGGGGGACGGCGTGGCGAGGAGCTCGACGCCGTAGTCGGCGAGGTACGAGCGGATGCGCGACCCGGGCTCGTCGTCGCCGACCATCGCGATCAGGGTGGCGGGCACGCCAAGCCGGGTGAGTCCGACCGCGACGTTGAGCGCCGCCCCGCCGACGAACTCGCGCACGCCGTTGTCGTCGCGCAGCTCGTCGATGAGCGCATCGCCCACCACGACCACGCGGCTCATCGTCGGACCTCCGCCGTCTCGAGCACCCGGCCCACGAAAGCCTCGGTGCGTCGGCGGGTGCCGTCGATGCGCAGGTCGACGCTCGCGCGCACCTCGCTCGGCGCGAGCGGCATCGCCAAACGCACGTTCTCGTGACACGAGAGGTCGGTGCAGATGTAGGTGCCGACGCTGTCGCCGTGCTCTCCCGCGGAACCGGCGCGGCGCGCCGTGAACAGGGCGACCTGGTCGGCGGGCTGCATCGTGTGGCACAGGTTGCACATCGCCGACCGCGCTCGCGAGTTTCCCTCGGCGGCACGCACCACGACGCCCCGCGGCTCGCCGTCGAGTTCGGCGATCAGGTAGCCGCGTCCGCGCGTGCGGGGGTCGCGCCACGCGAAGAAGTCGAGGTGGTCCCAATCGACGATCGGGAAGTCGAGCGGCAGGGCGACGATCCGCAGTTCGTCGGGTGAGGCGTTCACGAACGATGAACGCACGTCTTCTTCGGTCAGTGGGCGCATGGCACCTCCTCGCGACCCCACTCTACGGGGGACCGCGACACCCGCCACCCCGTCGTCAGGCCGAACGCCCCGCCGACGCGTCGTCGACGACGGCCTCCTCGTCCTCCGGAGGCCCGCCGCGCTCGCGGATCAGGAACCCGAAGCCGAACGCCACGAAGAACATCAGCACCCCGTACACGGCCGCCGGGAGGCTGAGCTCCGTCGATCCGAGCACCGTCTGCGCGATGACGATCGCGAGGGTGGCGTTGTGGATGCCGATCTCGAACGAGGCGGCGATCGCCTGACGCTGACCCACCCTCAGCAGTCGCGGGACGAGGTAGCCCACCGAGAGGCTGATCACGCAGAACACGATGGTGATGAGCGCGAGCCGGCCGAAGTTCTCCACGAGAAGGGCCCAGTTCGAGGCCACCGCGCCCGCGATGACGACGACGAGGATGATGACGGACGCGATGCGCACCGGCCTGTCCATCGCCTTCGCGAACGCCGGCCAGAACCGACGCACGACCATTCCCACGGCCACCGGGATCAGGACGATCGCGAACACCTCGAGCACCTTGGCCCACTGCATCCCCAGCTGGTCGTCGAAGGGATTGAAGTAGGCGATCGCGAGGTTGGTGATGATCGGAAGGGTCACGACCGAGATCACCGAGTTGACGGCGGTCAGCGAGATGTTCAACGCGACGTCGCCGCGGAACAGGTGGCTGTAGAGGTTCGCGGTCGTCCCTCCGGGCGACGCCGCGAGCATCATCATTCCCACAGCGAGAACCGGGGGCAGCTGGAACGCCAGGACGAGACCGAAGCAGATCGCCGGGAGCAGGATCAGCTGGCAGAGCAGCGCCACGATCACCGCCTTGGGCTGCTTGAGCACTCGCGCGAAGTCTCCGACGGTGAGGCTCAGTCCGAGCCCGAACATGATGATCCCGAGGGCGACGGGTAGCCCGATGGTCGTCAACGCTGACATGGAACTCAGTGTGCCGGATGCCGCGACCCCGTGTCACGCGCCGCGCGGGTGCTCCCACCCCAGCCCACCCCTCCCCGCCCCGCCCAGACTTGATGAGAGGGCGCTGACGACGACTGAAGGGGCCGCCGGACGCTCGCGCGCGCCCTCTCGGCAAGCCAGGGCTGCGGGAACGGTCAGGAGCCGCGTACCTCCTCGGCGGGCGTGACCTCGTCCGCGCCGACGACGCCGCGGGACACCTCCGCCTGCTCCCGCTCGGCGCCGGCCGAGCCGGGCACGGCCGAAGCGGGAACCACCACCCCGGGGAGCGCCCACACCGCGAACGCAGGGCCCTCTGCCGAGACGAGCACGGCGCCGTCGGCCGCCACCGCGAGGGTCGCGTCGCCGTACAGCGCCCGTGCCGAGGTGGCACCGGGGAGCGCACCTGCGGCGATCGCGGCATCCGCATCGCCCCTCGTCGCGAGCACCAGTACGGTCTCCTGCTCGGACTCGCGCACGAAGACGAGCGTCTCGTCATCGACGTGCAGCCATCGCAGGCCGCCGGTCTGCAGCGCCGGGTGCGCACGCCGGATGCCGATGAGGTCGCGGTAGAGGGCGATCCGCTCGGCGACGGCCGGAGAATCCTCCGTCCCCCACGGCATCGGGGTGCGGCTGAGTTCGCCATCGGCGCCCACGGCACCGAACTCGTCCCCGGCGAAGACCACCGGAAGCCCCGGCATCGTCATCGACAGCCCGGCCGCCACCGGTACAGCGCCGGGAGCGGCGTGGGTCGCGAACCGGCCCGTGTCGTGGCTGTCGAGCGGCTGCATGTTGCCCAGGCGCACGCGCCACGGGATGCCGGCGCTGAAGCGGGTCACCGCATCGGCGAACTGTCGCGCGGTGTACCGCGGAATCCCGCCGATCGGCTGCCCGAAGAACCAGGGCTCGGTCGTTTCAGCGCCGTCGGGGCCGCGATACGAGGCTCCCGTGGGCTCGCTCAGCCAGCCCCACAGCGGACGTGTGAAGGACGGGTAGGTCATCGCACCGTGCCAGCCGTCTCCTTGGAGGTCGCTCACGGCATCGTTGGTCGACTCCCCCAGCAGGATCGACTCGGGGTCGATGCGGTGCATCGTCTCGCGGAGCAGCTGCCGGACTTCGGCGTTGAGATCGACCGCTCCGAGCCGCCCGGTCATGTTGGCGACATCGATCCGCCAGCCGTCGGTGTTGTACGGCGGCTTCAGCCACTTCGCCACGACCGAGTCGTCCGCCGTGATGAAGCGGCGCCGCAGCTCTTCCGACGACCAATCGAACTTCGGCAGGCTCGCGTATCCGAGCCACGAGACGTATTCGGTGTGGGCGTCGTCGGTGAAGTAGTAGTACTCCCCCTCGGGCGCCTCGGGGTGACCGAAGGCCGCACGGAACCACTCGTGACTGTCACCCGAGTGGTTGCTCGTGAGATCACCGATGACACGGATGCCGCGGGCATGGGCGGCCTCGACCAGACGGATGTACGCCTCGTCGCCGCCGAGGAGCGGGTCGATGCGGTCGAAGCTCGCCGCGTCGTACCGGTGATTGGACTCGGCGGGGAACACGGGGGTCAGGTAGAGAAGGTTCACGCCGAGCGCCACCAGGTGGTCGAGCTTCTCGACGATCCCGGGCAGGTCGCCGCCGTAGAACTGCTGCGAGCGACCGGGCATCGTCGCATCCACCGGGTCGGACCAGTCGGCCGCGATCGCCCACCCCGGCGTGGGGTGCGTGTCGGCCTGCGCCGACCGCGCGAACCGGTCGGGGAAGACCTGGTACATCACGGCGTCGTTCATCCACGCGGGCGGGGCCGGATAGGCCACGAGCGCGAAATCGTCGGCGTCCAGGGTCTCGATGTCGTGGAGACCGGCCTGATTGAGCCATTCGATGCGGCCGTCCTCGTGGCGCAGCATCCACCGGTATCCATGGCGGGGATTGCGCACCGTGATCGGCGCCTCCCACCAGTCCCAGCCGTCCGCGGACCCTACGCGCTCGGCGCGGGTCCACTCAGGTTCGTGATCGGGATTCGAGCGCGTGCGCACGTCCGTGAGCGGGCCGTAGCCGGACGGGACGCGGAGCCGCACGCGCACAACGCCGCCGAGCGCGGGTGCGACCGCGGAGACGTGGAGGGGCGAGCCGTCGTGGTGCGGAACGAGGGACATCACAGGCCTTTCGGACGATCGGCAGCACGCGCCGCCGGAATGCGACGTGGTTGCACGGCCGTGGCCATGACAGAGCCCTTGAGTTGTCTGGGATTCAGGATGCCGCGGCCCGCGGCATCCGTCTACTTCACGCTGCCCGCGATGAGGCCACCGGCGATGTAGCGCTGCAGCAGGAGGAACAGAATCATCACCGGCAGTGCGGCGAGCACCGCGCCGGCGGCGAAGATGCCCCAGTTCTGCGACTGGAAGCCGGACACGAGCTGGAAGAGCCCGATCGCGAGGGTCTGGTCACGGGGATCCGTCAGCAGCACGCTCGCGATGGCGAACTCGCCGATGAAGCCGATGAAGCTCAGCAGGCCGATGACGGCCAGGATCGGGGTCACGAGCGGGAGCATGATGGTGAAGAACACACGCGCGTGTCCGGCGCCGTCGATCTTCGCCGCCTCGTCGATCGCGGTCGGGATCGTGTTGAAGAACCCGTACATCAGGAAGATGTTCACGCCGAGCGCGCCGCCGAGGTAGACCATGATCAGGCCCGCGTGGGTGCCGAGCCCGATCGCCGGGAAGATGTCGGTGATCCAGATCATGGTGAGGAAGATCGCCACGATCATGAGCAGCTGGGGGAACATCTGCAGGATCAGCAGGCCGAGAAGGCCCGAACGACGGCCGCGGAAGCGCATGCGCGAGAATGCGTACGCCCCCATCGCGCACAGCAGCACGGTCGCGAGGCTCGAGACCACCGAGATCACCAGCGCGTTCCAGTACCACGTCAGGTAGATACCGTTGTCACGCGTGAGGATGTCGATGTAGTTGTCGAGCGAGAAGGCGCGGAAGAGCTCGTTCGACCCGGTGAGGGTGCCGATCGGGTTCAGCGACGCCGACAGGACGTAGGCCAGGGGCAGCAGCGCGAAGATGATGGCTGCGATGGCGACGAGATGACGCCATCCCTTGTCGACGAACCACTTGCCGAACGGCTGGCGACGCGCGTTCGGGTCGCGCCTGGGCGGCTTGGCGGCGAAGTCGCTGATGCCGGCCATCGTGGTCACGCCGTCTGCGCGACCCATCCGGTTCTCGAGGAGCTGGTCCTCTTTGATCTGGCGATCGATCGAGTCGGACATCAGTGCAGATCCTCCAGTGACTTCGTCTGTCGGAAGGAGATGGCCGCGATGATCGCGACGATGATGAAGATCAGGATCGACAGTGCGCTCGCGAGACCGTAGTCACGACCGCCACCGCTGCCGAAGGCGATCTTGTAGACCATCGTGATCATGATGTCGGTGGCGCCGATCGGCAGGGTCGTATCGGGGAATCTCGGATTACCGCCGGTGAGCATGAAGATCACGGCGAAGTTGTTGAAGTTGAACGCGAACGTGGCGATCAGGAGGGGCACGACGGCGACGAACAGCAGCGGCAGCTTGATCGAGCGGAAGATGCGCCACGCGCCCGCGCCATCCATCTTGGCCGCCTCGATGACGTCGTCGGGCAGGGACTGGAGTGC
This sequence comes from Microbacterium insulae, assembly GCF_042677065.1. Lineage (NCBI taxonomy): Bacteria > Bacillati > Actinomycetota > Actinomycetes > Micrococcales > Microbacteriaceae > Microbacterium > Microbacterium insulae. The sequence goes on from NZ_JBHTII010000001.1 coordinate 542,398, forward strand.
GCCCGTGCACACGAGGAACATGTAGGCGTAACCCAGCCACATGTTCACCAGCAGCACGCTGAGGCGAGCGAGCCATGGATCGCTGAGCCACGGGATGTCGGCACCGCCGAACAGCACCTCGTTGATGAAGCCGAACTCCTCGTTGAGCATGCCCGCCCAGACCAGACCCGTCAGATAGGTCGGGAAGGCGTACGGCAGGATCACGAGGATGCGGTAGATCTTCTTGCCGCGAAGGGTGGGGTGGTTGAACACGATCGCGAGGAACAGCCCGAGCGCGAAGCAGAGGAGGGTCGAGAAGAACGCGAAGGCGAACGTCCAGATCGTCACGCGGATCAGCGGATCACGGATCTGCTCGTTCGTGAACGCGAACGCGTAGTTGTCCCAGCCGATCACCACGCGCCAACCCGGGGTCAGAGCCTGGCCGTCTTCGGCGCGGAAGTTGCCTTCGCCGTCATCGGCATAGACGACCCCCGTCTCGGTGTTCGTGAACGTATCGGCCGCCTCGTCGTACTCGAGCGTCGAGGTGAAGACGAAGGCCGTGGAACCGTCAGGGGTGCGCAGGGTGCCGTCGTTGATGTCGTCCGACACCGGGACGTTGAGCGCGAGAACTTCGTCCTGGAAGCGCAGCACCTGGTTGAGGTTGAGCCGCTCCCATCCATCGGGTGCGCTGGTCGCATCCTCCAGGGGTTGATCATTCGTGCCGAAGGCGGTGCCGCCGCCGGGCTCGGCGACGAGCATTCCGTACTGGTCGGCCTGCCGGTAGATCTCCACGGCGTAGGTGGGAGAGTCCGGGACGCGCTCCTGCGAGGTGCGCACGATCTGCGCGACCGCGTCCTCCTTGGTGCTGTTGTGCGCGTCGCCGTAGTTCGTGAAGGAGATGTAGCCGGTGTACAGGATGACGAACACCTGGAAGATGGCGAGGAAGAAGAGGCCGGGCGTCAGGTACTTCGCCGGCAGCACGCCGGGCTTCAGATAGATGTAGTTGATGAGTGCGACGACCGCCACCAGCAGGATCGCGGCGACCCAGTCACCCTTGCCGATGAGGACGTAAAGGCCGAAAACCGCGAGGGCGTCGATCATGCCCAGCAGCACGACCTTGATGACGAGGGCGAGGATGCCGCCGCTGGTCAGCTTTCTCTGAGGCCCGAACTCGGGTGCCCCGGTTCGCTGTCTCCTCGGCGGCTTCGCCGGGGGTGCCTCGGTCTTCACGTCGGCCATGGACGCTCCCTCATCGCAGTGTCAGAGTCAGAGTAGAAGGATGGGCGGGACCCCGGAAGGGCCCCGCCCATCGTTCGACGGATCAGCCGTCGATGCTTGCCTGGACGTTGTTGGCAGCCGTCGTCCAGATCTCGGCGGGCTCGCCGCCCTCGCCCTTGATGATCTGGAGCTCAGCGTTGCCCCAGTCCGACCACACCGAACCCATCTCGGGGATGGCGGGCATCGGAGCGCCCGTCTGGCCGATCTTGCCGAAGGCCTCGACGTCGGGGTCGTCAGCCGCAGCCTTCTCGTAGGCCGAGATGAGTGCCGGCGGACGGCCGCCGACCTCGAACAGGCTCAGCTGAGCCTCTTCGGTGCTGAGGTAGTTGACGATGTAGTTCGTCGCCGCGAGCGCGTTGGTCGACTTGCTCGAGAGGAAGAACGCGTTGACACCGACGAACGGCTTGGCCTCCTGGCCACCGGCGCTCGGGAGCGGGTCGATGGCGTAGTTGATGCCGGCCTCCGAGATCGCGGGGATGTTCCACGGTCCGGTCAGGTAGTACGGCGACTGGCCGGCGATGAAGAACTCGCGAGCCTTGTCACCGTCGATGTTGGCGTTGAAGACACCCGCACCGGCGGCGCCCTGCGTGCCGAGCCAGTCGGCGAACTCCTGGCCCGCCTCGTCGCCGAGGACGAGCTGCGACGCGTCGTAGCTTCCGTCGGCGTTCTGGGCGAAGACCTGCGAGCCGAAAGAGGTCTGGAACGGGTACAGGTGGTACGGGTCACCCTGCTCCGGTGACAGGCCGACGAGGAAGGGGTACTCGGTGCCGGCGGCCTGGCCGTTGGCGATGACCTCGTCGTACGTCGTGGCGGGCTCCGCCACCAGGTCGGCGTTGCGCACGAGCGCAACGTTCTCGACCGAGTACGGGACGCCGTAGACCTTGCCGTCGTAGGTGACGGCGGCGAGGGATGCCTCGCTGAAGCCGTCGGCGACATCACCGAGCTCCAGCGGCGCGACGACACCGGCGGCGTAGTAGGCGCCGAGCTTGTCGTGCGGGCTGACGATGACGTCCGGGCCCTTGCCGGTGGGAACCTGGCTGATGAAGTCCTGGTCGACCGTCGCGAAGTCCTTGGTGACGAGCTTCACCTCGATGCCGGTCTCCTCGGTGAACTGCTCCGAGATCGGCTCGAGCGCGGGCTTGCGCTCGATGTCGACCCAGACGGTGATGGGGGTCGTGTCGGCGTTGTCGCCTCCGTTGTCGCCACCGTTGTCTCCGCCGCCGCTTGCGCAGCCGGAGAGCACGAGCGCGCCGCCGGCGATGAGCGCGCTGATCGCGAGCACGCTCTTCTTGTTCACCTTCATCGGTGTGTGCCTCTCTGAAGTGCTGTTGGGATCCGAACCGGCCAGGCCGGCGCCGAGCACCGTGAAGGCCGTTCTTCGGCTCGCAGAAACTGCAAGCGCTTACATTGTTACCACGATGTCGCGAGAATGCAAGCCGGAGTTGGGAGAAACGATACGAGTTCGTGACTTCCGTGTTTCGCGGCTTGCCCGCGAAATACACCGATCTGCAAACGCTTCCAAGGGATAGTGCGTCCCCGGGCAACGCGGAGCCCCGGATAGACTGCCCGCTATGGCTGATTCTTCCTTCGACATCGTGAGCAAGGTCGACCACCAGGAGGCCGACAACGCGCTGAATCAGGCCCGCAAAGAGGTCGAGCAGCGCTACGACTTCAAGGGCACGGGTGCGTCGATCGAATGGTCGGGTGAGGCGATCCTCATCAAGGCCAGCACCGAAGAGCGGGCCAAGGCCGTACTCGATGTCTTCCAGTCGAAGCTCATCAAGCGGGGCATCTCGCTGAAGAGCCTCGAGTCCGGCGAGCCGGTGCAGGGCGGCAAAGAGGTGCGGATCACGTCGACGATCAAGGACGGCATCTCGTCCGAGAACGCCAAGAAGATCTCCAAGATCATCCGCGACGAGGGCCCCAAGTCGGTGAAGTCGCAGATCCAGGGCGACGAGCTTCGCGTGCAGTCGAAGTCCCGCGACGACCTGCAGGAGGTCCAGCGCCTGCTCAAGGCCGCCGACCTCGACGTCGATCTCCAGTTCGTCAACTACCGGTAGCGCGACCCTCTGACCTGGGGTTTTTCGGTTTCAGTCCGCACTGAGTCCGCAGAATCCCGGATTTCGCCCATGAAGGAGGCTGTCGCGGACCGCGTCTTGTCCTCCGCGGACGGCCACAGGTGGCTGTAGACGTTCAGCGTGATCGAGGGCGTGGAGTGGCCGAGGGCGCGCTGCACCGTGACGACGTCGCATCCCTGCGCGATCAGGTTCGATGCGAACGTGTGGCGCAGCGTGTGTAGCGTCACCTCGTCAGGGAGCCTGGCATCCTTGCGGACTCGGCGCCACTCGCCGGCCGCGTTGTTGCGATTCCAGAGCCGACCGAGGGGCGTGACGAACAGCTGCTCGTCCGGCGCGGTCACCTGAGCGCGCGTGACGTGCGCGGCCAGCGACGTCATCAGCTCATCGGGAACGTAGACCGTGCGCTCCGACTCGTACTTCGGCGCGACGATCCTCGCGGCCTTGATCGTCGACCCTTGGACCTGGCGGGCCACCGTGATCGACCGACCGAGAAAGTTCACGTCGCGGAGTTGCAGCCCCGCGGCCTCCCCGAGCCGAAGCCCCGCGAAGACGCACACCTCCACGAAGCCGCGGAACTCGTCGGCGGCATCGAGCGCTTCTCGCACCTCCTCGGCGGTGAGGATGCGCATGGCGGCTTCGGCCCGCCGACTGCGCGGTGCCTTGACGCCGAGCGCGGGGTTGGTCGCGATGACGCGGTCGGCGACCGCCGCGCGGAAGGACATCTGGATGTAGTTGAGGCGGGTCTTGATGGTCGAGGCGGCGAGACCTCGCTTCGACTCCCCCGCGACCCAGGCTTGCACGTGCGATGACTTCACGCTCGAGATCTGACCTTCTCGCCAGGGCACACTTTGGACGGCGACCGCCGCCGCTTCATGGGTGCCCATGGCCCACGATTGGCGCTCCATCCACTCCCTCGTCCACTCATCCCAAGTGATGCGCCCGGCCTTGGGATCGACGTACTGGCCGGTGACGACAGCGGCCGCGACCTCGTCGAGCCAACGCTGCGCGTCGCGCCTCAGTGCGAAGTGTCGCGCATGCTCCTTGCCCACCTCGTCGCGATAGCGAGCACGCCAGACGCCGTCCTCACGTTGCTTTATCGATGCCATCGGAATCCTCCTTCTCCCGAGCGGCGCGGGCCTGTGCGCGCTCCTCGGCCAACCGCTGAGTGATCGCCTTCATGAACTCGTCCGAATAGCGGCCGGCGGACGGAACGTCGTCGGGCGTATCGGGGAACGCCGTCACCTCGAGCAGGCCCCGATAGTGCGCCTCGGCACGGATGAGCCCTGCGGCCGCCGCATCGAGTGCGGTGCGGACGATGAGAACGGCGGGGTCATCGTCCTTATCGAACGCACTGGGGTTCCAGTCCATGAATAGGGCGAGTTGCCGCTGCATCTCGAACGAGTCGTACGCGAGCTGTTCAATCGAGTCGAGGACGTCGGTGAACTCGCGGAATCGGTGCGTGAAGTCGATCTGCTCGGATGTCGACAAAAGGATCGCGTGGTGAACGTCGAGGATCCGCCCGACCGCCTCGGCCTCTGACAGCCGGAGCGGGCGCTCGCCCTTTTCGACAGCCCACACCGTTGCCTGCGACCAGCGGAAGCCCCGAGCGCGCATCGCGTCGGCAAGGTCCTTCTGGCTCAGAGCCCCTCGAATGCGCGCAAGATTCCTACCGATTTCGACATCACTAGCCATACGCTCACCCTACTACGAATAACTGTTGCGCACGACTAGAAATCATGGTCTACTGAGATATGCAGTCGACTTCAACTATGAAAGGAGGTGAGGACATGGACAAGATTCTTTTCATCGAGGAGGTGGCCGATCTGCTTCGGCGTACGCCCGCTCAGCTCCGGTGGATGGTGCATTGCGGTACTGCCCCTCAGTCGGCGATGATCGCCGGCCGCCGCTGCTGGCGCCAGTCCGACGTCGAGAAGTTCATCGACGAGGCGTTCTCGAGCACGCCGAACTGATCTCTGTTCCCATCGTCGGAGTCCGGTATCGCTCCGACATGCAGCTGATCGAGTCGGCTGCTGCGGTGTAGTCCCGGGTCGTGGAATAGCGGACGGCCGCAGCGCGAGCGGAGGCCGGAGCATATGCCGTCGAAAGCCCGGGACGGAGACGCAGCGGGCGGCTACCCTCACGCCGTCGGGCCGATTCCGCTCAGCCGATACGGCGCCGATAACTACAACGAGATCCCCGCGCCCGACGCGCTCGGCGCCCCGTAGACGGACTGGGGGTTTTCACGCTCGCGCGCAGCGCGTTGCCGTTCGAGGTGGACTGCGCGGATCGAGTCCGCGATGGTCACCTCGGGAACTCCGCGGAGCATAGAACTCGCGATGTTCGCCCGAGCCGAGGCATCGGTGCGTGCGACCGTGATCGTAATGTTCTGTCGGCGACCGCGCGTGAGCCCGACATACAAGCCCGCGGCATCCACGTCGGGACCGACGATCGAGATGTCGGTCGTCTCACCCTGGACGCCGTGGACCGTGGACGCATAGGCGAGATGAACGTGCTCGAGCGCGAAACCGTGGTCAACCCAGGCGCGCTCGCCCGGATCCGTTGTCGACCTGAGGCAGATGCGGTCGGAGTCGATCCTCTCGACTATCCAGTTCGCCCGGTTATCGACGCCGGCACGTGGGTCATTGCGGCGAGTTTGTACGACCTCGCCGACGTGGAGCCGTTGCTCGTCGCGGCCCCACACGAAGCGTTTCGGATCCAGCTCACCGTGCTCGACGCGGTGCTGCTGGATAAGGTGGTTAATCGCGTCGGCTTCGCTGTTCGTCGCGCACACCAGCGCCACGGTGTGGCTGTGCGCGCGCGCGTCGACGTAGGTGTCCACCATCACCGCGCGTGCTTCATCCGCGCTGCCGACGCGATGGACATGCCCTCGCTCCGCGAGTAGGCCCGCGACCTCCAGAGCATGGATGTCGTCTCGCGGTTCTCGGAGCTGCAGCGTCAGAGCCGCGTAGGTGGCATCCCGAAAGCGATGGGCGGTGTCGAGCTCGAGCGCTGCGTCGGCATGCCGGACGGCGATCGCTATCGCTCCCGCGTGCCCGACGGGCAGGGCCTGGTACGGGTCACCGATTAGCGCGATGCTGACGCCCGAGGCGATCGCGACGTCGGCCAGCGCGGCGGCCGTCTGCAGGTCCATCATCCCGGCCTCGTCGACCACGATCCTGTCGCCTGAGGTGAGCGGGTACCGCTGCGGACCTACGTAGGCCACTCCTGTCACCGGGTCGTGTTCGCCGACCTCGAGCCGGGTCCACTCTTGCGCGGCTGTGGAGTCGTTGGTCCATCGGAAGCCGTGGTCGAAGAGCAACGCGTGAAGGCTCGACGCCTGCGCGCCCGTTTCGCGCGCAGCGACCGATGCGGCTTTGCGGGTCGGTGCGACGACGAGCATCCGACGCCGCCGGGCGAGGATCGCCGCGTGCGCGGCTCGAAGCATCGTGGTCTTACCTGCGCCCGCCGGCCCGGTCACGGTGACCAGACCCCCGGTCCCCGCGATGGCGCACGCCGCGTGAGTCTGCGCGGTGTCGAGCGCAGCGCTGCCTTCGACGGCTGCCGGGACTCGTGGGAGTTCGTCCGGCAGGAGCGACCTGCCTGGGTGCGCGAGCGCGGCGAATCGACCGACGAGCCGAGTCTTCAGCTGCATCGTCCGCGTTGCCATGAGCCGTTTGAGGTGCCCCGGCGCGTCCGGATCGTCGACGAGCGCGAGGACGGAACGGTGAGCTCGCGCGAGGATCTGCTGCTCGATCGTAGAGAGGATCTCGCGGTTGACGGCTAATCCCGTGCGGGAGAGCGCCCGCAACGCTCCTGCCCGCAAGTCGAAATCGCTGAATCTCCCGTTCGATCGTCGCGACCTCTCATCGGCGTCATCGACTGCCGCGGCGGCAAGGGCGTCGAGATCGAGATCTTCGACAGCGATCACAGGGTCGGATCGTGCTTCTCGAGACTCGAGCAGGCCCGGATCGAGGCTTCCCAGCTCGTCTCGAACCGCGGTACTCCATGCGGCCTCGTCGACCAGGGCGGGCTTGCCTGGCCGGGCCATCGCCCACGCCCGTCGATCGATCTGCTTGCGAACGTCCTCTGTCGGGTGCAAACCCGGGTGAGCTGCTTGCCATTCGGCAACCAGCCGACCGCGATTGACCTCGATCTGCGCGGAGCGGCGCGACAGCGGTGCCACTGCTCCAGCGAGTTCGGCGATCTCGCCGTCCTCGCCGATGTGGTAGCCGTATCGAGCGAGAGCAGAAATCCACTCAGGGTCGGTGCGCGCGGCGAGTTCGCCCTCCGCGTTGACCACCGTGTGAAACTTCATCGCCACCCGCGAGTCGATGTTGGACCAGCGGTCGTCCTCGCCGCGCACCTTGATGTTCAACCACAGGTGGCGGTGAATGTGCGGGTCCAGTGCTCGCGAGCGCCGATGCTGCAGTTCGACCACTTCGAGGCGGGCGATCAACTCGCGGACAAGCCCTCCGTGTCCGCGCCGTGCGTTCAGTTCGCGCTGCCACAGCAGGATTGTGCGATCGCGTATGAGATCTTGGAGCGCCTCGAACGCCGTCGCCAGCTCGGGATGAAGCAACGCAGCGATACTGTACGACTTCGGGTGATTCAAGGTGCCGTCGAGGAGAAGATCCGCCTCGGCTCGCAGGTTGGGTCGCCCACGCTCCTCGCCCGTGACCGGGTCGTGACCGGTGACCCATACGCGGAGAGCCCCGGCCGGCAGCTCGTCTGTCCGGAGACGTCCGTCCTGTGCGATGAAGCGTTGAACGCTGGCTCCGTCGGCGGCGCCGTATGCCTTGAGTGCGTCCGCGCCGGAGCCGAGATGTGCGTCGCACGAGCCTTCGAGCGCGTATGCGATGGCTTGGCGCACTCCGCGGGAATCGACCCCTCGCTTCCACCGCTCCAGTCCGCCACGCATGTCGACATGCTACTGCGATATCGAGTTGGTTTCCACTAGCTATCACAGTTGGTGCCTGCGTGCATTGCTGACTCTGAACGTCCTCAAGGCGATGTCGGGCTCGATCACGCCGAGTAGAGCTCGCGACGAGTAGAGCTCGCGACGTGCTGGCGACTCGCGGACGATCTCGCCGAAGTGATCCGCAAGTCACCGTCTGATCGAATTGCTCACAAATCGTCGGGGGCCGAGAAGACCTGTACTGCGCCGCGAGACACGAACCCATGCCGAAACGCGCCCTCTTTCCAAAGCCGAGCCACCCGACCAAGCGTCCGGTTCGTGCCCGCAACCGCCCCGAGGGCGTCGACTACAGTGACGATGTACTTTTCACGGGACGCCCCGTCCATCTCCACGTCCAACGACATCGCGGAGCGGTAACCGTCACGATCCCATCCGGAGGAGCCAGCCAAGAGTTGGTCAGCGCGTATGACGACGGCGCAATCGTTCGCGCGTCGCGTCGGCACGCTTGGATTGAGGTTGATGCCGACGTCTAGCTCGTATCGGTTCAGGTGCGGCACTCGATCGATGTCGCACACCCACTCAATCTCGGCCCAGTGTCGTCGTACTGTCGCGCCGCGCCCTTCGAAACCAGCAGTCTTCAGGGCGGAGAAGATGAGCGATTTGAGCTCTTTCATGTCATTCATGGCTTGTAGACGTCCAACACTCCGGTCCACCCCTGGTCACCATCCGGATCTAGCGCGCGGAGGTAGCCGCGTAGTTGACGATAGCCTCGCGCGATTCCACTGGCGGTGTCTGGCTTGAGCTCGCGGACAATTCGGTTCGACCAGTCAATCGCGTCAGGACGAAGCATCGTGCCCGGAATACGAGCGTTTGTGGAAACCTCCTCGCCGAACAATGAGGAGTAGGCCTCGTGCGCACGTCGACCGTTCGCCGCAACCGCGGAGTCTCCGCCCGCGCTCGATGTGAATCTGCCCACAAATCAAGCCCGAAAGCACGCAAGACGAACTCCTAGAGACTTGGAGACCAACGACAACACGACCAATGCCGTTGTCGCGGCCCCATACAACCCGGGGAACCCCATCCCCGAAGTGCGTCTCGCTAAGCCCGGCGCGCTCATCATAAACACATCCGCGCTTCTAACGAAACTCTCATCTTCAGCGAAGGTGCAACCCGCGGTTGCCCCTGGCGACAGTTACGTACGCCCAGGCGGTTCTCGACTGAAGCGTGAGGGCAAGCTGGCGCGAAAGCGGACGGTTCGTCGCCACGTTCACGAGGCCGCGGCGCTCAGCCACCTCAGCGAGTCAACAAGACCCGAGCTCAGGTGATTTCATCAGTCCGACGCGAGCCTGGGCACGGCGCGCAGTCCGCGAAAAGTCCGCAAGATCTTCCCAGCGCCCCTGCGCGGCCCCTCACCCAGCAACTGAGAATCCGCGTGATTCCGCACGATTCGCCCTTGCCCAATCGCGCACTACGTGTCGGATGCAATGCGTCAACTACCGGTAGAGCCCGGCAGGCCCGCACCGTCCTCCGACCCCCGCTCGCTGCGGACGATGAGCACAGGACAGTGGGCGTGGGCGGCGCACGCCCTGCTGACCGAGCCGAGAAGCAGACCCGTGAAGCCGCCGTGCCCGCGGGTTCCGACCACGAGCATCGCGGCATCCCGAGACGCGACGATGAGCTGGTCGGCGGTGTCTCCCTGACGTGTGCCGGTCGTGAACCAGTCCGGGCGCTCGGCGGGGAACACCCTGCGAGCCTCCTGCTCTGCGACCTCGAGCGCGCCCTCTTCGAGGGTCTCCATCGACTCCGGCGGGTACCACGCGTCGCCCCACGAGAGCGTCGGGTAGTCCCACGCCACGAGGGCATGGAGCGGAAGCCCGAGCCGGGAAGCCATGTCCACCGCGTACCGCAGGGCGAGACGTGACGGCTCGGACCCGTCCACGCCCACGATGATGGGCCGGGAGGGCGAGGACTGCTGCGGCTGAGACATGTCCTCATCGTCGCGTTCGAGCGTCGCTCACGCCGGGCCCAAGGTCCCGCGGCCGGCGCCTTCCGCGCTCGCACGGATCGGGGAGGCGGTTCCCGACCCGCCTCCCCTCGCTGCAGCAGCCGCGGCGCCCAAGGACGCAGCTGATCGGGGCACCGTAAGCACCGGCTGCACGGGTGCGACCCGCAGTTCGACGCTACGGCCGTGCCCGCGGCGGTGCCGGGACGAAGGTCCCCCGCGAGCCGAGCTCCGGTGATCCCGGTCCGCGAGCACCGGAGCTCCTGCGAGCCCCGAGAGCCCGGAGGGCGGACAGGATCGACAGGACATCGACGACCTCCTGAAGCAGCGCGCCGACGAGGGCCGGGAGCAGACCGAACGCGGCGATCACCATCAGCGCCGCGCTCAGCCCCATCCCCAGCCAGATGCTCTGGAGGGCGACGCGCAAGGTGTCTTTCGCGACCCGAAGCGCACGGCCGACGCGGGAGAGGTCGTCGACCAGCAGCACGACCTCGGCCGACTCGCTCGCCGCCGTCGCGCCGGCCGCGCCCATCGCGATGCCCACCTCGGCGGCGGCGAGCACCGGCGCGTCGTTGACTCCATCGCCGACCATGACGACGGGACGGTCCGGCAGGGCACGCACGATCTCGACCTTGTCGGCGGGGAGACATCCGGACCGGACGTCGTCGAGACCCACGAGGTCCGCGACGTGGCGCGCCGTCTGCGCGTCGTCTCCGGTCACCATCGCGATCGTCCGCGCGCCGTGCTCGCGGAGCGCCCGCACGAGCCGAGCCGACTCCGGCCGTACCTCGTCGCGGAAGATCAGCGCACCGGCGTAGCGGCCGTCGACGGCGACGTACGCGGCCATCTCCCCGGCCTTCAGCACAGCCGGCGCGAGCGCGGCGCCGATCCCCTCCTCGACGAACGAGCGCCGACCGATCCTGATCGCTCGACCGCCGACACTCGCGCGAACGCCTCGAGCCGGCGTCTCCTCGACCTCGACGGCGGAGCGCAGGGGGATGCGCGCGTCCAGGGCCGCGCGCACGGTCGCCCGAGCGAGCACGTGCGGCGAGAGCTGCTCCGCTTCGGCAGCGATGCGCAGCAGCTCCGGCGGCGCGCCCGGTTCGGCGCGGAGCTCGACCAGTGCGGGCCGACCGCGCGTGAGGGTGCCCGTCTTGTCGAAGACGAAGGTGCGGGCGCGGACCAGCACCTCGAATGCCCCACCCGTCTTGACGATGATCCCCTCGCGGGCCGCCCGGCTCATGCCGGCGATGAAGGCGACGGGTGCCGCGACGAGCAGCGGGCACGGCGTCGCGACGACGAGCACCTCGGCGAACCGGACGGGATCTCCCGACAACCACCACGCCGCTGCGGCCAGCGCAAGGGCGAAGACGGTGAACGGCACGGCGTAGCGGTCGGCGAGCCGGACGAGCGGCGGACGGCTGCGCGCGGCCTCCTCCACGATGCGCACGATCGTCTGGTACTGGCTGTCTGCTGCCGCGCGGACGGCGACCATCGTGATCGCGGTCGCTCCGTTGACAGTCCCGCTGAGGAGCTCGTCGCCGGCGCCCTTCTCCACCGGGAGGCTCTCCCCCGTGACGGACGACTCGTCGAGGGCCGCGACGGCGTCGACGAGCTCCCCGTCGACCGGGACCAGCTCGCCGGGTCCCACAGCCAGCCGATCGCCCACCCGGACCTCGCTGACGAGGACGTCGCGCAGGGCTCCGTCCTCTCCCACGGCGTGCGCGATGCGCGGCGTGCGGTCGATGAGCGCGTCGAGGTCGTGCTGCGCCCGCCGACCCGCATAGTCCTCGAGAGCCTCGCCGGTCGACAGCATCAGCACGATCACCCACGACGCCCAGTACTCCCCGACCAGGATCGTCGCGATGATCGCGATCACGGCCAGCAGGTCGACGCCGAAGGCTCCGCTGCGCAGCTGACGCAGCATCCGGATGCCGCTGCGCACCGCCATCACGACCGTGAGCGCGATGAGCGTGCCCTGGGAGGCGAGGGTCCAACCCGCGAGCTGGAGCGCACCCGCCGCCGCGCCGGCGGCGAGCGCGGCGATCAGGTACGGATAGGCCAGCCACCCGCCACGGCGCGTCGCCGGACGCTCGTCAATGGGCGCGGCCATTCTCGACGTCGACCTCCGGGACCGGCCGGTGAGAGGGGATGTGGTACGGCTTGTCCGCAGGGAGATGCTCCTCGACCGGCGTCACGCCCGGCGCATCCGTGCCGCCTCCGCCGGGCGAGATGGGCGCGCCGCGCGGGCGGACGGGCCGCTCCTCCGCGATCGGGAACCGCCGGCCCGTCACGACGTTCCCGGACAGCTTCAGGACGTACGGCTTGTGACGCGGGCTCTCGGACCGCACCGACCCGATGCCCGACCGGGCGATCTCGGCCTCGTCGGTGAGTCGGGCGATCGGACCGCGGATGACGACGCTCCAGCGGTGCTCGCCGTCGGAGCCGTCGATCTCGAAAGCGGCGACCGGATGCGTCGCGACGCGCACGAGCTTGGAGTCGTGCGCGGTGCGGATGTAGATCGCGCCCTCGTGGGCGACGAAGTTCACGGGGAAGACGTCGGGCACGTCGTTGTCGCCGATGAGCGCGAGCCGCCCGAACTGCTCCCCTTCGAGGAGCCCCCAGCACTCCGCGGTCCCGAGGTGCTCCGCCAGCGGGGTGTGCCCTTTGCCGGACGACGCTGCCATGATCGACTCCCTCCGTCGAAGCGAGTCCAGCATGCTCGTGCTCGCGGCCGGGGGTCGAAGGTCCCGCCCGACGACCGCCACGGGATCTGGCGCCGCGCGGCGCGGGGTCCTACGCTGAACGCGGCGCGAAAACCAGGGAGGCGCCGATGACCACGGACGACGAGCCCGACCTCCCGGACGTTTCCCGCCTCGAAGCGGACGAGGCGCTGGCAGCCCTGCTGGCCCAGGCCGAGAAGGTGCGACACGTCCAGGATCGGCTGCGCGCGCTCCTGAGCGCCACGCGGGCGGTCGTGGAGCACAGCGACCTCTCCACCGTGCTGCGCCGGATCGTCGAGGCCGCCATCGAACTCGTCGACGCGGAGTACGGCGCTCTCGGCGTCATCGCCCCCGAGGGCGACCGGCTCGAGCAGTTCATCTACGTCGGGCTCTCGGCAGCCGAGGCGGAGCAGATCGGCCACTTGCCCTCCGGCAAGGGGCTCCTCGGAGCCTTGATCGCCGATCCCCACCCGATCCGGCTCGCGCGGATGTCCGACGACGAGCGTGCGGTGGGCTTTCCCGATCACCATCCGGCGATGACCTCGTTCCTCGGTGTTCCGCTGCGCGTGCGCGGCGAAGCGTTCGGGAACCTGTACCTCACCAACAGCCGGCACGGCGGGTTCACCGCGGAGGACGAGAGGCTCGCCGGCGCCCTCGCGGTCACCGCGGGCTTCGCCGTCGACAACGCGCGACTGCTGGAGGAGGCGCGCACACGGGAGCGGTGGATGACGTCCGCCGCCGAGTTGTCGGCAGCATTGCTCTCCACGCCGACCGACACCGCCTTCGACCTCATCGCTGGCCGGACCTTCGATCTGGCCGACGTCGACAGAGTGACGGTGCTGCTCGGAGAGGACCCGCGAGAGCCCCTTCGCGTGGCCGCCTCTCGCGGCGCGGACGAGGCCGAGCTTCGGGGCGCACTCGTCGACGCGAGCCGCGTGTGCGCCGGCGTCGCCCTCGCCGCGGACTCGACGCACGCACTCGGCCGTGACGAGGAGGGCGCAGCCGATCCGCTCCGCCTGTCCGCCGACGGAGCTGTCGGCCCCGCCCTCGTCGCCCCGCTGCGCACGCAGTCGAGGCTCTGGGGCGCGGTGTGCCTCGCGAGGGCACCGCATCGCCCGCACTTCACGCGGGCGGAGAGCGAGAGCATCGGGGACTACGTCTCGCGCGCCGCCATCGCCCTCGAGCTGGCGATCGCGCGCGAAGAGGGCCAGCGGGCGATGCTCGCGGACGATCGCCGGCGCATCGCCCGCGACCTGCACGACCACGTCATCCAGCAGCTGTTCGGCACGGGGCTGACCCTGCAGGCCGTTGCGAGCACACTTCCGGCAGGAGGGTCTGCGGACCGGCTCGCGGACTCGATCGATCAGCTCGACAGTGCGATCTCGCAGATCCGCACCGTCGTGTTCGCGCTGTCCCAGCGAGATGACGTGTCGGTGAGACACCACGTGCTGGATGTCGTGGCCGACCTGTCCGCGGCAGTGCGCCACCCCCCGGCGATCCGCTTCACCGGGCCGGTCGATCACTCGATCACAGGCGACCTCTCCAGCGAGGTCGTCGGGGTCGCTCGGGAGCTGCTGAGCAACGCGGTACGCCACTCGAACGCGGACCGCATCTCGGTCGAGGTGGCCGTGGACGGAGGTTCCGCGCTGGTGACGGTCGAGGATGACGGGAATGGAATCGCGGACGACGTGACGCGCAGCGGACTGGACAACCTGGAGCACCGGGCACGGCGGCGCGGCGGTGCCCTCACCATCGCGACCGGCGGCGCGGGGACCCGGGCGACCTGGCGGGTGCCCCTGGAGCCTTCGCCGGCGCCGCCGAGGGGAGACGGCCGATGATCGGCGTCTTCCTGGTCGACGACCACGAGATCGTCCGCCGCGGTCTCGTCGATCTCGTCGGGTCCCAACCCGACCTCGAAGTCGTGGGCGAAGCGGCGACGGTGCGCCAGGCGCGCGGGCGCATCGAGGCGACGGCCCCGAGCGTGGCCGTGCTCGACGTGCGCCTTCCGGACGGCAGCGGCGTCGACCTCTGCCGCGACATCCGCTCCCGACTGCCCCAGGTGCACTGCCTCATGCTGACCGCCTACGACGACGACTCGGCGGTGAGCGCCGCGGTGCTGGCCGGGGCATCCGGCTACATCCTGAAGGATGTCGGCGGATCGCGGCTCGTCGACGCGATCCGCGCGGTCGCCGGCGGTCGTTCGCTGATGGATCCGGCGCTCGTCCGCCGCGCGGCCACGCGCATCCGGCAGCGCGCGGACGATGACGATCCTCGACTCGGGTCCCTCGGGCTCCGAGAGCGACAGATTCTGCGCCTGATCGCCGACGGACTGACCAACCGGCAGATCGGCGAGCGGCTCGGACTCGCGGAGAAGACGGTGAAGAACTACGTCTCGTCGCTGCTGAGCAAGCTGGGACTGGAACGACGCACGCAGGCCGCGATCTTCGAACTGGAGCACCGATCGGAGTGACGGACCGAGGTCTCAGCGCCCCGCGGGTTCCGTCGGGCGGCGTGCGGAGGTCGCTGTCGACCGGCGCGGATAGGGCTCGAAGTCCAGGACGCCCAGGTGGACGAGGACGAGCCCGAGCTCCAGCATCCCCGCCGTGAAGTACACCGCCTGCAGCGGGCTGAAGGGGATGAAGACCATCTGGATGAAGATCCAGATGAGGCACGCGAACCCCGTCGCGGCTGCCAGGAAGGCCGCTCGCCCGGCATGACGCAGGACCGCGAAGAACGCGAGCGCCTGGCTGCCGGCGACGAGGACGATCAGCGCGAGGCCGGGCACGACGTAGGACGTGAAGGGCGAGCCCTCCAGATACTCCATCGGCGGCACGAGCACGGACCCGAGTGCGGGATCGAGGGAGCCCGCGATCAGGGCGATTCCCCCGGCGAGCGCGGTGACCGAGACGAATGCGAGGACCGACAGCAGAACGATGCTGGCCGTGCGAACCATGACTAGTCCTCCTCCTCGAACCGCGCGGGCCCCGCGTCGGCGGGGACCACTGTGACGGGGCACTCGGCGTGCCACAGCACTTCCTGGGCGACCGACCCGAGCAGGCTTCCGGCGAGCAGGCCCCGGCGGTGCGTGCCGATCACCAGCATCGATGAACGGGAGGCGAAACGCAGCAGTGCCGCCGACCGGCTGTCACGGATCAGCTCCGTCTGCACTGGAATCATCGACTGTCTGTCGAGAACCCACGTCAGAGCCGCCTCCAGGACCTCTCGGTGCTCGCCCATGACGGTCTCGGGAGTGGCCACCATCACCGCGCTCCCCGCGAACGACGGCGTCGGCATCAGCCACGAGTGCACGAGCCGCAGCCCCGCACCGGTCCGCTTGGCCTCCTGGACGGCGAACGCGAGCGCCGCGGCCGATGACCCGTCCGACGCGATCCCCACCGTCACCGACTCGGCGCTGTCGACCCAGCCGGCCGGCACCATCGTGACCGGCACGTGGGCCTTGGTGCTCAGTTTCAACGGCAGCGCGCCGGCCACTGCGGCGCGGATCGGGTGGCCGGGGTTGATTCCGACGACCAGCAGATCGGCGTCGTCGGCGAAGTCCGTGAGGCTCTCGGCGGCGCTGCCCTCCAGGCGATGAAGCTCGACGGCCACGCCGGGCGCATGCTCGCGGAGGTAGGTCTCGGCCTCGGCGAGTTGCGCGAGGGCGGACTCCCGGTCGCTCGCGAGCCGGGCCACGACGTTCACCACCCCGACCCGAGCCGACTCCGCCGCCACCCGGCGCGCCACCCAGCTCAGCGCCGAGCCCGACGCCGGGGAACCGTCGTAACCGAGAACGATGCGTTCCACCGATGCCTCCAGAACTCTCCGCGACCACCGCCGCGAGAGCGACGCTAGGACCCGGCGCAGGGCGTCAACGGGTCCAAGGTCCCGCCGCGCCGGGCATTCACCCCGGGCGCTCGCCGGGCGGGACCTTCGGCCCGGCGCCGGCCGTTCCGCCGCGGTGCAATGGCGTGGACGGAAGGAATCTCATGACTCACAACGCTCACCGCTTCGCCGGTGCCACGGTCATCGTCACGGGGGCCGGTTCGGGAATCGGCCGGGCCACGGCCGAGCGGCTCGCTGCCGAGGAGTGCCGCGTGGTCGCGGTCGACGTGTCGGCGGAGCGACTCGCGCACCTGGAGCAGGAGGTCGACGGCGACATCGTGACCCTCGCCACCGACATCACCGACCCGGCGAGCACGGCCGCGATCCTGGAGCTCGCGGGTGACCGCATCGACGGGCTGGCCAACGTCGCCGGGATCATGGACGGCTTCGAGCCGACCGCCGACATCGCCGACGCCACGTGGGAGCGCGTGATGGCGGTGAACGTCACCGCCATGATGCGGCTCACGAGAGCGGTCCTTCCGGGCATGCTCGCCCGCGAGCAGGGCAGCATCGTCAACGTCGGGTCGGAGGCCGGCCTGCGCGGCTCGGCCGCGGGGACTCCCTATACGACCTCCAAGCACGCGGTGAACGGGCTCACCGTGAGCACCGCCTTCTTCTACACGCCCCGCGGCGTACGGTGCAACGCCGTCGCCCCCGGTCCGGTGGCGACGAACATCGAGGCGCCCTTCCGCTCGGAATGGGCTCAGGCCCGGCTCGGACCGTTCTTCCAGACGAACCTCCCCGCGGTCGCCCGCCCGGAGCAGCTCGCCGCCGCGATCACCTGGCTGCTCAGCGACGACGCCTCCAACGTGTCGGGCGCGATCATCCCGGTCGACGGCGGCTGGGCCGCGATCTGAGATGAGCCGGCCGCCCGGCCGGCAGGAAGGAAGGGATCCATGTCGGATGCCGAGACCGGCGCCCCGAAGGTGGCGCTGGTGTACGAGTCGATGTTCGGCGGCACGCGCCGCATCGCCGAGGCGATCGCCGAGGGCATGCGCGCCTTCCATCCGGTGACCGTGGTCCCGGTCGAGGAGGCGAAACGTCTTCCCGACGACATCGACGTGCTGGTGGTCGGCGCGCCGACCCATGCCCACAGCCTGAGCCGCCCCGAGTCACGTGCCGAAGCCGTGCAGTGGGCGCGCGACGAGCGGAAGGACCTGCACCTCGACGGCGTGTGGTCCGATCTCGGGATCCGGGAGTGGCTGAAGGACTTCTCGCCGCAGGTCGCCCACCACGCCGCGTTCGACACGCGCGCCGACATGCCCCGGATCTTCGCCGGCTCGGCCGCTGCCGCGATCGATCGTCGGCTGACGAAGCTGGGGTCGAAGCGGGTGATCGAACCCGAGAGCTTCTTCGTCGACCGCGAGAGCCATCTGGAGGCCGGACAGGTCGAGCGAGCCCGGGCGTGGGGAATGCAGCTGGCCGCCCAGCTGCTCCCCTCCCCCGCGCGCTGAGGGGCGGCGGGCCGGTGCGCAACCGGTTCCTCAGGACGAACGTCCCCCCGCGGGCTCGAGAGCGGACTCGGGCTCGGGGAGCGCGGAGGCCCCGCGCTGGGCGAGGCGCATCCAGGTCCCGACGATGCTGTCGGGGTTCAGCGAGATCGAGCGGATACCCCGGTCGACGAGCCACTCGGCGAAGTCGGGATGGTCCGACGGACCCTGCCCGCAGATCCCGATGTACTTCCCGCGCCGGTTGCACGCGTCGATCGCCAGGCCGAGCACCTCGAGGACGGCCGGATCGCGCTCGTCGAAGGCCGCAGCAACGAGCTCGGAGTCGCGATCGACGCCGAGCACGAGCTGCGTCATGTCGTTCGAGCCGATCGAGAAGCCGTCGAAGTGATCGAGGAAGCGGTCGGCGATCATCGCGTTGGACGGGATCTCGCACATCATCATCACCTCGAGGCCGTTCTGCCCGCGCCGCAGGCCGTTGGCCGCCAGCGCGGCCTCGACGGCCGCCGCCTCGCCGACGGTCCGCACGAAGGGGATCATGATCTTGAGGTTGGCCAGGCCCATCTCGTCGCGCACGAAGCGCAGCGCCTCGCACTCCATCGAGAACGACTCGGCGAACCGATCGGTGACGTAGCGCGACGCGCCGCGCCAGCCGAGCATCGGGTTGTCCTCCGTCGGCTCGTACCGGTCCCCGCCGAGCAGGTGGGCGTACTCGTTGGTCTTGAAGTCGCTGGTGCGCACGATCACCGGCTTCGGAGCGAAGGCGGCAGCGATCATCGAGACGCCCTCGGCCAGCCGCCGGACGAAGTACTCCCGCGGCCCGCCGTACGGGGCGACGCGTCGCGAGATCTCGTCCGCGATCACCCCATCCAGCGAATCGAGGTCGAGCAGGGCCTGCGGATGGATGCCGATCATCTCGTTGATGATGAACTCCAGGCGGGCGAGCCCGACGCCCGCGTGGGGCAGCTCGGCGAAGGCGAACGCCTGGTCGGGCGCGCCGACGTTCATCATCAGGTCCACCGGGATGGGAGGCATCCGGTCGATGCGCGTGCGCTCCTCGGTGAAATCGGCCGACCCTGCGAAGACGTGCCCGTTGACGCCGTCGGCGCAGCTGACGGTCACCACCGCTCCGTCGATGAGGTCCCGCGTGGCGGTTCCGGTGCCGACGACGGCGGGGATGCCGAGCTCGCGCGCGACGATCGCCGCGTGGCACGTCCGCCCGCCCCGGTCGGTGACGATCGCGGCCGCCCTCTTCATCACCGGCTCCCAGTCGGGATCGGTCATGTCCGCGACGATGACGTCACCCGGGCGAACGCGATCCATCTCGGCGACGGAGGCCATGACGCGCACGGCTCCCACCCCGATGCGCTGACCGATCGCACGGCCAGAGGCGAGAAGGTCGCCGTGGGAGTGGAGGACGAACCGGTCGAGACTCGCTCCGTCGTCCCGCGAGGCGACCGTCTCGGGACGCGCCTGCAGGATGTAGAGCAGCCCGTCGCGACCGTCTCTGGCCCATTCGATGTCCATCGGCCGTCCGTAGTGCTCCTCGATCACGAGCGCATAGCGCGCGAGCTCGACGACGTCGTCGTCGGTGAGACTGAATCGTGCGCGCTCCTCCGGCGCGACGTCCTCGAACACGGTGCTGTGGTCGACGGTGCTCTCGCCCGCGAAGCGCAGCGCGATGGCCTTCTGGCCGAGGCGGCGCCGCAGGATGGCGGGGCGCCCGGCTCGCAGTCCCGGCTTGTAGACCAGGAACTCGTCCGGGTTCACGGCGCCCTGCACGACCGCCTCACCCAGGCCGTACGCACTGGTGATCAGCACGGCGTCCCGGAAGCCCGACTCGGTGTCGAGCGTGAAGATCACGCCGGAGGCGCCGACGTCGGACCGGACCATCTTCTGCACGGACGCCGACAGCGCGACATCGGAGTGCGCGAATCCCTGGTGCACGCGATAGGCGATCGCGCGGTCGTTGTAGAGGGACGCGAACACCTTCTTGATCGCCGCGAGGATGTTCCGGGCACCGGCGATGTGCAGGAAGGTCTCCTGCTGTCCTGCGAACGAGGCATCCGGGAGGTCTTCGGCCGTCGCCGACGAACGGACCGCCCAGGTCACATCGGGGTCGGACTCGTGCCCGACCGCGCGGGCGAACGCCTCCCGGATGTCCCGTTCGAGCTCCGGCGGCAGCGGCTGCTCCTCGATCATCGATCGGATGGCGGCGCCGGCGTGCGTCAACGCCGTCACATCCGAGACATCCAGCGATGAGAGCATCCGCTCGATCCTGGCGTCCAGTCCTCCCGCGGCGAGGAAGCTGCGGTACGCCGTCGCCGTCGTGGCGAAGCCGCCGGGAACCCGGACGCCGCGTTCTGCGAGCCGGCCGATCATCTCTCCGAGGGAGGCGTTCTTCCCGCCGACCTCCGGGAGATCGGCCATCGAGATGTCGGCGAGCGGGATGACGGTGCTCATGCACTCCTCCTTCGCATCGGACTGTCGCGATGCGGGAACAGTGTCTCTGCGGGCTGACTCTCCCCGCGGGCCGAAGGTCCTACCGGACGGTCTGTTCCGAGCGGGAGGGCGGATGCCTCGGCACGAGGCATCCGGTCATCCACTGCGCGAGCGCGCGATAGGCCGCCGCGCGCGGCTCCGGCCGGGAGAGGAAGACGTCGTGGATGGCTCCGTCGAGGCGCGCGATCGTGACGAGCGAGCCCAGCCGCGTCGCGCTGCGGGCGATGTCGTCCACCACCAGGACCGAGTCCGACGACGTCATCGCCTCGTCCCACGCCAGCGGCGGGGACGACCTCGTCGACAGGAGCACGAGGGCCGGGCACCCCACGTCGAGGCCGCGCGCCACCCGACGATGCCCGTCCAGGATCGCCGCCAGCCAGGCCGGGCGCGTGGGGAAGCCGCGCTCGGGGCGCCACTCGGGCCGGTCCACCGCGAGCGGCAGCGCGCCGACTTCGGTCTGCGCCCGTGTGTAGAACCCGAGGTCGACCGCCGGCTGGTTGCCGCGCGGATCCCACCGAGCGCGCGCCTGCACGAGGGGTGCGATCGCCTGGCGTCCGATGGCGCCGAGCTGCAGCTCGAGCCACGGGCTGTTGAGCACGAGAGCCGTCGCGCGGCCGGGATGCCGCGCGGCCCACAGGGTGAGCGTGAGGCCGCCGGTCGAGTGGCCGAGGAGTACGAGCCGACGGCGCGCGTCGGCCGCCGGCGCGTGGCCCATCTCGGCGAGCGCGGCCTCGATGTCGACGTCGTAGTCGTCCAGCGCGTCGATGTACCCGGGCGACTGCCCGGGCCGCAGACTCCGCCCGTACCGTCGGAGGTCCAGCGCGAAGAAGCGCGCGCCGCGGTCGGTCCAGAATCGCGCGAGCTCGGTCTGGAAGAAGAAGTCGGACCAGCCGTGGACGTACAGCACGTCGACATCCCGCAGAGGCCGCCACCAGGAGGTGAGCGGATCCGGGATGCTGCGCACCAGCGTCGCGACAAGGAGCTCTCCCGACTCCCCCTTCACGCCGAGATCGAGCGTCAGCTGCTCGAACGGCTTGCCCAGGACATCGGGGCTCCACTGGGCTGACATGGCCTCAGCCTAGGCAGAGACGGGGTCAGTCGCGCGAGATGCGGACCATCTCCTCACGCGGAACGACCTTGATCCGCGCCCGGCCGTGCGGCGCGCCGAGAGCCATCTCGTGCTCGTCGAGGCGGTGCCAGCCGTCGAGATCGGTCCAGATGACGCCGCGCTCGGCCAAGAGGGCGGGAATGGCCTCCTCCGACGGGTCCTCGGGGGTCCACCACGAGCCCTGGTCGTTGATCAGGTGCCGCACGGTCTCCATCGCGTCGGACTTGGTGTGGCCGATGAGGCCGACCGGTCCGCGCTTGATCCAGCCGGTGGCGTAGACGCCGGGGACCCGCTCGTTGGAGTCCTTGTGGAGGGCCTGACCCTCGTGGTTGGGGATCACGCCGTGCCGCTTGTCGAAAGGCACTCCCGGGAGCGGCGAGCCGAAGTAGCCCACCGCGCGGTAGATCGCCTGGATCGGCACCTCGCGCATCTCGCCGGTTCCCACGACCCCGCCCTCGCCGTCGGGACGCGTGCGCTCATAGCGGAAGGCCGAGACGCGACCGGCGTCGTCGGCGACGACCTCGACGGGCTTGGCGTAGAAGTGCAGGTGGAGGCGGCGCGAGGCGGTGCCCCCGGCGTTGTTCGCCGACGGGCGCTGACGCCACGACTGCAGCACGCGGTCGATGACGAGCACCTGCTTGTTGCTGGCGATGGCGGCCTTGGATGCCTCGTCGTAGTCGAAGTCCTCGTCGTACACGACCATGTCGACGTCGCGCAGCTCGCCCAGTTCGCGCAGCTCCAGCGGCGTGAACTTCACCTGCGCCGGGCCTCGGCGCCCGAACACGTGCACGTCGGTGACCTTCGATGCGGCCAGGCCCGCGTGGACGTTGTCCGGGATCTCGGTCGGGAGCAGGTCCTCGGCGTGCTTGGCGAGCATGCGGGCGACGTCGAGCGCGACGTTCCCGTTGCCGATCACGGCGACGGACTCGGCATCCAGCGGCCACTCGCGGGGCACGTCCGGGTGCCCGTCGAACCAGCTGACGAAGTCGGCCGCCCCGTACGATCCCTCCGCGTCGATGCCGGGGATGTTGAGGGCGGAGTCGCGCACGGCACCCGTGGCGAAGATCACCGCGTGGTAGTGGCGCTTGAGGTCTTCGAGGGTGATGTCCTCACCGAAGCGGACGTTGCCGAAGATGCGGATGTCGCCGCGGTCGAGCACCTCGCGCAGCGCCGTGATGATCCCCTTGATGCGGGGGTGGTCGGGGGCGACGCCGTAGCGCACCAGGCCGTAGGGCGCGGGAAGCTGTTCGAACAGGTCGATGGAGACGTCGAACTTGCGCTCTGCCTTCAGCAGGATGTCGGCCGCGTAGATGCCCGCCGGGCCCGCGCCGACGATCGCCAGTCGGAGCTTGGTCATGGAAGAGATCCTTTCGTGTCTCGATACGCGGCTTCGCCGCACTCGACAACCGGGCGGGTGGATGCCTCAGCTCGAGCGGTCGGCGACGGCCTGAGCGAAGCGGGTGAGGGCTTCGCGCACCGGTCCGTCGGGCAACGGCTCGAGGGCCGCGATCGCCTCGTCGGACCACGCGTGCGCGTAGTCGAGAGTGGCCTGCGTCGCCTCGTGGTCGCGCAGGTCGGCGAGCGCGTCGTCGAGGTGAGCGGGGTCGGCGCCGTCGGCGATGCGCGCGACGCCGTCGTCGATGCGCTCCCGCAGCGCGCGGGACGCGGCATCCGTCCTCTCGGAGAGGATGAGGTAGGGCATCGTCGGCACCCCGGCCAGCAGGTCGGTGCCGGGCACCTTGCCGGTCTCGTCGGGGTCGGAGGAGAGGTCGATGACGTCGTCCAGAAGCTGGAAGGCGACCCCGGCCTTCTCGCCGAAGGTCACCATCGGCTTCTGGAACTCCTCGGGACCGTTGGAGAAGATGACCCCGGCTTGGGCGGCGGCGGCGATCAGGGAGCCCGTCTTGTCGGAGAGGACCTGGAGGTAGAACGCGATGCGGTCGTCGCCCTCCTGCGGGCCGACCGTCTCGTGCATCTGACCGAGGACGAGCCGCTCGAAGGTGTCGGCCTGCAGCTGGATCGCGCGGTCGCCGTGGCGGGCCATGATCTGGCTCGCGCGCGAGAAGAGCAGATCGCCGGTGAGGATCGCGACGCTGTTGCCCCACACCTCGTGGGCGCTCGGGACTCCGCGGCGCTTGTCGGCGGCGTCCATGACGTCGTCGTGGTACAGCGAGCCGAGGTGCGTCATCTCGAGGGCGGTCGCACCGTCGATGACGCGGTCGGTCGCACCGTCGCCGAGCTGCGAGGTGAGCAGCGCGAGGACCGGCCGGATGCGCTTGCCCCCGGCGTCGTACAGGTACCGGCTGGTGGTGTCGGCCAGCGCATCGGAGCTGCGCAGCTCGCGCTCGAGCGCGGCGTCGACGCGCTGCAGGCCCGCCTCGACCGCAGAGAGGAGCTTGCGGGAACGGGTTCCGGCGAAGATGCGGTCGGTGAGGCCCAGCTTGCCCGCGATGCGCGAGCCCGGCGCTGAGGGAGTCACGGACCCAGCCTACCGACCCGGTCGTCGTGGGGCTTGGTGGCCCGGTGCAGCGCGACGATGCCCATCGACAGGTCGCGGTGCGCGACATCCGTCCAGCCCTGCTCCCGGATCCACGCCGACAGCGTGCGCTGATCCGGCCAGTCGCGGATGGATTCGTTGAGGTAGTCGTATGCCTCGGCGTTGGAGCTCACGGCCTTCGCCACCACGGGGAGCACGCGGTCGTTGTAGAAGCGGTAGAGGCCGTTGAAGGTGCGCGACGGCGGGTGCGAGAACTCGCAGATCACGAGGCGCCCGCCGGGCCGCGTGACCCGCAGGAGCTCGGCGATCGCCTTCTTCGGCTCGTTGACGTTGCGGAGCCCGAACGACATCGTGACGGTGTCGAACTCCGCGTCGCCGAACGGGAGGTCGGTCGCGTCGGCCTCGACGAAGGACAGATTACGGATGCCGTCGTGCCGGCGCCGCCCTTCGGCGATCATTCCGGGCGAGAAGTCCGCGGCGACGACGGTCGCTCCGCTGCGCGCGAGAGCGACGCTCGAGGCGCCGGTGCCGGCGGCGAGGTCGAGGATGCGCTGACCGCGGCGCGGGGCGACGGCGCGCGTGGTCGCCGCCCGCCAGAACCGGTCGTTTCCCATGCTGAGCACGGTGTTGGTGCGGTCGTAGGCGGGTGCGACCTGGTCGAACATCCCGCTCACGCGCGACGGGTCTTTGTGCAGATCGGCGCGGTTCGGCTCGTGTTCGGAGGGGTCGGGGGCCACGGTCCGAGTCTAGGCGCGGTCGGCCGGGGCGCGGCGGGCGGTCACCGGAGCCCGAGCGCGGCGAGCCGGTCGAGCCAGGCGGCGGGAGTGGCGTCGTCGAACGGCGCCTCACGCGCGATGACGCGCCGCTCGAGGTCGGCGGCGGCCGCTTCGAGGCGCTCGACGATGTCGGCCGGGTAGCCGTAGGCGACGCGGTGCTCGTCCCATTCGTCCTGGTCGTCGATGTAGACGCCGACGTCTTCGCGGTCGACGACGTCGAGGTCCATGTCGATCCCGATGGGCTCCCCGCCTTCCCACCGCACGTCCCACGCGAGGTCGATGTAGGTGCGCGTGCGGTGCGGGGCGGCGTTGCGCGTGAACACCCATTCGCCGCTGGGCGGGACGAGGGTGACGTTGGGATGCTGCGGCGTGAACGTGCGGCCCGGACGTGAGCTGTCCCATCCGGGGAGCTGGCCGAACCAGTCACCCCACCGGTCGCTGCCGAGGTACACGCATTCGTGGACCCAGTGGGCTCCGCCGTCCCACTTTCGCCAGCGGAAGAGCAGCCGGGTGCCCGGCTCGGGGCGCGCGTCTTCGGTCACTTCGCCGAGTCTAGGCTTGAGCCGTGACTTCTCCTCGCCTGCCTCACCTGGTGGTGGAGACGCGCGAGATCGATCCGGTCGAGGATCTGCTGGCCTTCGCCGATCCCCGGTCTCCGCTGGCCTGGCTGCGTCGCGGCGAGGGGATCGTCGGCGTCGGGCACGCGGTCACGGGGTACGAGACCGGCCTGGAGGGTGTCGATCCCGACGCGCTGCCCTCACCGGCCGAGGCCTGGCGCGAGCTGTCCGCCTCGGCGGAGGTCGATGACCCGGTCGGCGTGCACGGCACGGGCCTGGTCGCGTTCGGCACGCTGACGTTCGACCCGCGTTCGCGGGCATCGAGCCGGCTGATCGTGCCGCAGGCGATCGTGGGGAGCCGCGACGGCCGGTCGTGGGTCACGACGATCCGCTCGACAGCTTCGACGGCCTCTCCGCCGGTGGTGGAGCCCGTGCCCTTCGGACCGTACTGGTCGGCGACCCTGGGTCCGGGCGCGCTCGATCCCGCGGGGTATCAGTCGGCCGTGCGCGCGGCGCTCGAGGCGATCGCGACCGGCGAGGTGGGCAAGGTCGTGCTCGCGCGCGATCTGGTCGGCACGGTTCCGGCGAGCGCGGATCTGCGGCGTCTCGTCCGCGCGCTGGCGACCGGATATCTCGACACGTGGACCTTCGCGGTCGACGGTCTGATCGGCGCGAGCCCCGAGACTCTCGTGACGGTGTCGGGCGGCGAGGTGACGGCCCGCGTGCTCGCCGGGACGATCCCGCGCGGAGCTGACAACGAGGGGGACGCCGCGGCATCCTTCCGCCTCGCCCACAGCGGGAAGGATCTCGACGAGCACCAGTACGCGGTGCAGAGCGTGCTCGATGCGCTCGCCCCGCACGTGAGCACGCTGCGCGCCGACGACGAGCCGTTCGCGCTCGAGCTTCCCAACCTGTGGCACCTCGCGACCGACGTCGCCGGCGAGATCGCCGATCACGCGTCGGCGCTCGACCTCGTCGCGGCGCTGCACCCGACAGCGGCCGTGGCCGGAACGCCGACGGATGCCGCGATCGAAGTCATCCGTCGCATCGAGCCCTTCGACCGGCGCCGGTACGCGGGACCGGTCGGGTGGGTCGACGCTCACGGAGACGGGGAATGGGCGATCGCCCTGCGCTGCGCGCAGATCGGCGGGGACCCCGTGCGCGGTTTCGCGGAGTTCAGCGACACGATGCCGGTGGTCGCGCACGCGGGCGCCGGGATCGTCGCGGGAAGCGACCCCGAGACCGAGCTGCTCGAGACCCGTGTCAAGTTCCGCCCGATCGTCGACGCCCTCGCTTGAGGGTCGGCCGGGGTGGCGACGCGGAGACGAACCCATCTCGCATCTGTGAACACGAACTCACATACGGAAAACGGATACACCTCGCCTTCGCCGAGACACACGATGCGGCGAGAACGCATCGACGATCCGGCCGCGCGACGCGGCGCGCCCGCGAAGCTCAGGTCTGCGCCAGCCGCTTCTTCTCCGCCTCCACGTCGAACGTCGCCGCCGGCCACTGCGGGTCGATCTGCTCGAGAGCCTCGAGCAGCAGGTGCTGCACCGCCAGCCGCGCGTACCACTTCCGATTCGCCGGTACGACATGCCACGGCGCGTGCTCGGTCGACGTGCGGTCGAAGACACGCTGATAGGCGTCCATGTACGCCGGCCACAGCTCCCGCTCGTCGACGTCGCCGGGGTTGTACTTCCAGTGCTTGTCAGGGCGGTCGAGTCGCTCGCCCAGCCTGGCCTTCTGCTCGTCCGACGAGATGTGCAGCATCACCTTCACGACGCGGGTTCCGGCATCCGTCACCTGCTTCTCGAAGGTGTTGATCGCACCGTAGCGCCGCTCGATCTCGTCGCGAGACGCCAGCTCGCGCACGCGCCCGATGAGGACATCCTCGTAGTGCGATCGGTCGAAGACCCCGATCACGCCGGGCTCCGGCAGCCGCTGGGCGATGCGCCACAGGAAATCGTGCTCGAGCTCCTCCGGCGTGGGCTTCTTGAACGCCGTGATCGACACCCCCTGCGGATCGACCGACCCGACCACGTGCCGCACGATGCCGCCCTTGCCCGCCGAGTCCATCGCCTGCAGCACGAGGAGCACGGAGGCCCGTGTGGCACCGACGCGGCTCTCGGCGAACAGCCGCTCCTGGTACTCGTCCAGCTGAAGCGCCCCCGCCGCGAGATCCTCGGCGGCCTGCGCCTTGTTCTCCTCGTAACCCGGAGTCGCCGACGGATCGACGTCGTCGAGCACGAACCCCTCGCCGACGCGCAGCAGTTGGGCGACATCTCCGGTCCAGTGCTTCTGGCTCTTCGCGATCATGTGCCCATCATGGCGGGCCTACCGCTCCAGCGGCACCTCGATCAGCTGGCGTCCGCCGACCGGCGAAGTCAAGGCCTGGTCGAGCGCCGAACGCGTCGTCACCCTCCGGTACTCCCAGCCGTACGCCAGTGCCAGGTGCTCGAGCCGCACCGCGTGCGGGGTGAGGAGCACACGGTCCATCGCCTCGGCCCCGGCGATCCCGGCCACCTCGAGACCGTCGAAGATCGTCCCGCCGTGGTCGTTGCCGACCACGACCTGGATGCGCGGCTCGTCCTCGCCCGGAGGCAGCAGCAGCGCCCCCACGTCGTGCAGCAGCGCCAGGTCGCCGAGCAGCACCCGCGTCACACCGGGGCGCTCCTCGCCCTGGCTCGCCACCGCGATCCCCGTCGCCGTCGCCACGGTGCCGTCGATGCCGGCGAGACCGCGGTTCGCGTGCACCGGTACCTTCTTGCCGCCCAGCACCTCGTCGGCGACCCGGACGAGGCGCGACGAACCGAACACCAGGCGGTCGTGCGGCCACGTGGCCCGCCACACCGCGTCGACGAGTGCCGCGCGGTCGAGCGGTGCCCGCACGACCGCGAGCTCCGCCGCGATCGCGCCGAGACGCTCCTGCGGCACCGCGGACGACAGGCCGTCCGCGTCCGGCGCCGGCGGGGCGAGGTCGACCATCGCCTCGCGGGATGCCTGCATCCAGGCGCCGAGCCACGCGCGATCAGCCTCGCCGGGACCGACGGCGACGGCGACGGCATCCACCGCGGTCGTCGATCCGTTGAGGTTCAGGGGTTCCCCCGGTCCGCGCAACGCGATCACCTCGACGCCCGGGTCCGACAGGAGCGCCGTCACCTCGCGGCTCAGGGTCGGATGCCCCAGCACGACGACGCGCTCCACCCGTCCGCCCAGCTCGGCGTCACGCAGGAGTGCGCGGTACCCGTGCACGAGGTGGCGGCCGAACCGTGCGCCGCTGACGATCTCGGCGATGAGCGGCCACGACCCGGCGTGGGCCAGCTCCTCCGCACCCGGTCCCGCGTCGGCACCCGCCACCACGACCGTCCGCGGCCCGGGCTCCAGCACGAACGGACGGTCGTCGGGATCGTCCGGCAGGTCCGACTCCCCGATGCCGCCACCGCCCTGATACAGCGCTCCGGATGCCTCGTCCTCCGACTCCTCGGACGCCTCCGTCGCCGTGCCCGCGGGGCCCGGCACGCCGAACCACGCGGGAAGGTCGCCCGCGAGGGGCTCGCGGAACGGCAGGTTCACGTGCACCGGCCCCGGCGGGCGCAGACCGACCCCGAGGGCTGCCGCCACGGCATCCTCGGCGACCCGGCGGAACATCGCGCCGCGCTCGGCATCCTCCGCCGCATCGGCGTACTGGGGCACCGGCAGATCCGCCTCGAAGCGGACGTTCGGCGCGAACATCCCCGGCTGCCGCGTCGTCTGGTTCGCCCCCACCCCTCGCAGCTCCGGCGGACGATCGGCGGTCAGGAGCAGCAGCGGCACCCCGGCGTGGTGCGCCTCGAGCGCGGCCGGCAGCAGGTTCGCGACCGCGGTGCCCGACGTGCACACCACGGCCGCCGGCATCCCCGTCTCCCTCCCGATCCCGAGAGCGGTGAAACCGGCGACCCGCTCGTCGATGCGCACGTGCAGCCGGATCGCGCCGCGCCGTTCGAGCTCGGCCGCCACGAGGGCGAGCGCCTGCGAGCGGGAGCCGGGGCTCAGGACGATGTGCGAGACACCCAGCTCGACCAGGCGGGTCAGCAGCGCGGCGGCAGCGTCGGTGGCGGCGGAGGCGAGTCCGCGCTCGGGTCGGGACACGTCAGCCGAAGGCTCCGCGCTGTCCGCGCTCGTCCCCGTCGTCGGTGGGGCGCACGGGCGGGTCGGAAGGGATGTCGGGTGCCGCCGACGCGGGCGTGCCCGGGGTTGTCGTACCCGGGGTCTCGGGGCCAGCCGTCGCCGCGCCCGGTGTCGTCCACCGCGGGTCGTCGTCCTCGGCGTCGAGCTGCGCGAGCTCTTCCTCCAGGCGGCGGATGCGCTCGTCCTGGTCGGAGATCGTTCCGAGCCGCCCGAGGAACTCGGGATCGTCGTCGGGTGCGCGGCGCGCCGCGATCGTCGACTTGCGCGTGCGACCCACGACCAGCCACAGGAGTCCGCCGAGCACGGGGATCAGCACCACGATGAGGATCCAGATCGGCTTGCTCACACCCCGGTGCCGCGTGGGCGGCTGGACGGCGCAGTCCACGATCGTGTAGACCCAGAAGGCCGTGGCCACCAGGGCCAGGATCAGCAGGGCCCGTGTCATCCTCCCATCCTAGGCGAGCGCGGACGGACCGGGCCCTGTCGTGACCGAACCGTCGCCGGGAGTAACCACGCGCCGCTCGATTACGATGGACGCGTGAAAGCCCGCTCCGCCCTGCTCTATTCGGTGCTGCGGCTCCTCGCCTTCCTCGTGCCGTTCGGCATCCTCATGCTCTTCCCGATCATGCGCGAGTACTACTGGCTCGCCGCGATCTTCGCGGCCCTGATCGGCCTCAGCCTGTCGGTGCTGTTCCTGCGTCGTCCGCTCGAGGAGATGACGTCCGGCATGGCCGAGCGGCGCGAGCGCGAGCGCCGCGCCGCGACCGACGAACAGGCCGAGGATGCCGCGGCCGAAGCGGCCGACGACTGACGGACCGCGGGCGGCTCAGCCCACGAACGCCCAGAACAGGAACGCGCCGTAGGCCACCGAGGTGAGCGAGGTCAGGCCGAGCGCGACGACGAGCTCGCGCGGGTCGCGGTAGGTCCACACGATGAGGATCGCGGGCAGCGCCGCGAGCAGCACGAGCAGCGTCAGCCACGCGATCGGGTAGAACAGCGCGAGGAAGACGGCGATGCCGAACGGCGCGAGGACGAAGAGGCTGAACAGCCACCGCGTCGGCGTCCGCCCGATCAGCACCGTGAGGGTGCGCTTGCCCGCCACACGGTCCTGGTCGATGTCGCGCAGGTTGTTCGCGAGCAGCACGGCGCACGCGAGCAGCCCCGCGCCGACGGCTCCGAACCACGCCTCCTGCGGGAGGGAGAACGCCTGCACCCACGTGGTGCCGAGAGTCGCAACGAGCCCGAAGAACACGAAGACCACGACCTCGCCGAGGCCGTAGTAGCCGTACGGCCGCTTCCCACCGGTGTAGAACCAGGCGGCGACGAGGCACACCGCACCGACGGCGATGAGCCACCACTGCTGCGTGCGGATGGTGATCGCCAGACCCGCGACGGCGGCGATGCCGAAGAAGAGCAGCGCGGCGGTCAGCACCGCGCGCGGCGATGCCTTGCGCGAGGCGGTCAGTCGCGCGGGGCCCACGCGCCGGTCGTCGGTGCCGCGGATGCCGTCGCTGTAGTCGTTGGCGAAGTTCACGCCGATCTGCAGCGACACCGAGACGATCAGGCAGAACAGCGCGATCACCCAGTGGAACTCGTCCACGACGAGCATCGCGGCCCCCGTGCCGATGAGGACGGGGGTCACGGCGAGAGGCAGGGTGCGCAGGCGCGCCGCCGCGATCCAGTCGCGGGTGGTCGCGGGCTCCACGGTCCGCGGATCGCGCGACGGGCCCGGCTTCTGGGGATTGCCGCGCGGCGCCTTCTTCCTGGGAGCCGGGTGCTTGCGCTTCTTGCTGGGAGTGCCTGCCACGAATGGTCATCCTAGACGCCGGTCGTCTGCGCGCGCGCAAGCCCCTTGGCCCGCGTCGCACGGGGGGCACAGGATGGCGGCATGCTGAACATCGGATCGATCGTGCTGACCGTCGAAGACATCGATCGTGCCGGGAGCTTCTGGCGCGAAGCCCTCGGCTACGTCAACCGCGGAGAGCCGGGGGACGACTGGGTGATCCTCGACCCGCCCGACAAGGCGGGCTGGGCCGCGCCGGGCGCGAGCCTCGCGCTGTCGATCACCGGGTACCCGCAGCACTATCCGCCGCGCATCCACCTCGACCTGTACGCCGAGGACCAGGCGGCGGAGGTCGAGCGGCTCCTCGCGATCGGCGCGCGCGAAGTGGACTGGGACGCGTACCCCGAGGACGCCGACTGGATCGTCCTGGAGGACACCGAGGGCAACCGCTTCTGCGTCGTCGACACGGGCGCGTTCGACCGCACGTGACCTAGTGCAGCGCGGCCACCGCGCGGCGGATGGCCTCGCGGTCGGGCTTGCCCGACGGAAGGACGTCGAGCTCGTCCACGAGCACCAGTCGCGAGGGACGTGCGTGCGGCCCGATCTCGGCCGACACCGCCGCCCGCGCCTCCTCGAGCTGAACGGCCTCGCTGCGCCGGAGCGCTTCACCGCGGGTGGCGACGATGACGGATGCCTCGCCCCACCGCTTGTCGGGCACTCCGACGACGACGGCCGAAGCAAGACCGGGCACGGTCCGCACGATGCGCTCGACACGGTCGAGCGACACGTTGACGCCGCCCGACACGATGACGTTGTCGATCCGGCCCCGGACGCGCAGCATCCCGTCCTCGAGCATCCCGGCGTCGCCCGTGCGGTACCACCGCGTGCCGTCGGGATCACGCCGGAAGACGTCGCCGGTCAGTTCCGGTGCGCCGAGGTAGCCGTCGGCGAGCGTCGGCCCGGACAGCTGAACCTCCCCGCTCACGATGCGCACGCCTACTCCCCGCAGGGGGACGCCGTCGTAGACGCAGCCGCCCGAGGTCTCGGTCGATCCATAGGTGCGCACGAGACGCGCGCCCGCATCCTGGGCGCGCTCGAGGATCACCGGCGGAAGCGCCTGGCCTCCGACGAGGATCGCCTCGAAGGAGCGCAGCGCCGTGAGGACCGCGGAGTCGGCGGCGGCGGCATCCAGCAGCTTGGCCACCTGCGCGGGCACGAGCGACGTATAGGTCGGCACCCGCACGCCGCCCACGCTCGAAGCCATCATGAGCGCGGCGGAGGCGAACGCCTGCGGGGTGAACGCGCCCGCCAGGATCGCCGGCTCGCGATCGGCCACGATCGAGCGCACGAGCACCTGCATCCCGGCGACGTAGCTCGCCGGAAGGGCGAGCAGCCACGCCCCGTCACCGACGCGGTCGGCCGTCGCGAGGGCGCTCGCCGTGAGGGCGTCGCGGCTGAGCACGACGCTCTTCGGCACGCCCGTGGACCCGGACGTCGTCACCACGACGGCCGTGCCGGGGTTCACCTCGGCGGGCAGGTCGCTGACGAGGCCGAGACCGAGCGCCGGACCGGCGCCATGGAGCGCCCCGCGAAGACCCCGCAGGATCTCGCGAGGATCATCGCCGACCACCGGCTCGAGCTTCATTTCTTGGCCTGCATTTCGATACGCGCCGCTGCGCGGTGCTACTCAATGTTGACCCGCCACGCATCAACGCTTCGCATTGATCCGCAGCGCGTCAATACTGCCACGGGTACGGCGACCAGTCGGGGTCGCGCTTCTCGAGGAACGCGTCGCGCCCCTCGACGGCCTCGTCGGTGCCGTACGCCAGGCGCGTCGCCTCCCCCGCGAACACCTGCTGACCGACCAGCCCGTCGTCGACGGCGTTGAAGGCGAACTTCAGCATGCGGATCGCGGTCGGCGACTTGGTGAGAATCGTCTGCGCCATCGCGACTGCCTCGCGTTCGAGGTCGGCGTGCGGCACGACCCGGTTGACCGCGCCCATCTCGAACGCGCGCTGCGCGGAGTACTCCTCCGCCAGGAAGAACACCTCGCGGGCGAACTTCTGCCCGATCTGCCGCGCGAAGTACGCCGAGCCGTAACCAGCGTCGAACGAGCCGACGTCGGCGTCGGTCTGCTTGAAGCGCCCGTGCTCGGCCGACGCGATGGACAGGTCGCACACGACGTGGAGGGAGTGCCCGCCGCCGGCCGCCCACCCGGGGATCACGGCGATCACGACCTTCGGCATGAAGCGGATCAGCCGTTGCACCTCGAGGATGTGCAGGCGGCCGGCGCGCGCCGGGTCGGGGGCGGTGGCATCGTCGGCGGCGTAGGTGTAGCCCTCGCGGCCGCGGATGCGCTGGTCGCCGCCCGAGCAGAACGCCCAGCCGCCGTCCTTCGGACTGGGGCCGTTGCCCGTGAGCAGCACCACGCCGATGCGGGGATCCTGCCGCGCGTCGTCGAGCGCGCGGTAGAGCTCGTCGACGGTGTGCGGGCGGAAGGCGTTGCGCACCTCGGGCCGGTCGAACGCGATGCGCGCGATGCGACCGTCCTTCGACACGTGCGCGGTGATGTCGGTGTACCGCTCGGCGCCGGGCGCCGGCATCCACAGTTCCGCGTCGAAGAGCTCCGAGACCATGGGCTCCAGCATATGGCGGGGGATGCCGCGGCTCAGGCGCCGTTCTTCGCGTCGCGCCAGCGCAGCCACGAGCGGACGAGGTCGTAGTCCCAGTCCGGTCCGTGGAAGGCCAGCGTGAACAGGCGCACCCCGCCGTCGTACAGGCGGTCGGCGACGTCCTCGCCACGCCGGTCGAGCTCGTTCGAGATCACGAGTCCGTCGCTGGGACGCTGCTCGCGCTCGGCCCAGCGCTCGATGACCTCGATCTTGTGCGGGAGCTCCTCCGGGCGCACGAAGCTGTGCCAGATGTCGGCGTGCCGGGCGACGAGGCGCAGCGTCTTCTGCTCGCCCTTGCCGCCGATCATGACCGGGATGTCGCGGGTCGGCGCCGGGTTCAGCTTCGCCCAGCGCGCCTCGATCCGCGCGAGGCCCTCGGCGAGGTCGTCGAGACGGGAGCCGGCCGTGCCGAACTCGTAGCCGTACTCCTCGTAGTCGCGGGCGAACCACCCCGAGCCGGTCGCGAAGATGAAGCGCCCCGTGCCGTCCTTCGCCGAGATGTGGTCGATGGTCCGCGCCATGTCGGCCTGCAGGTCGGGGTTGCGGTAGCTGTTGCAGTTGACGAGGGCCCCGAACTCGACGCGCTCGGTCTGCTCGGCCCACGCGGCGAGCATCGTCCACGACTCGAAGTGGAGCCCGTCGGGGTCGCCCGAGAGCGGGAAGAAGTGGTCCCAGTTGAAGAGGATGTCGACCCCCATCTCCTCCAGCCGCAGCACGGCGTCACGGAAGGCGGGATAAGGGGCGTGCTGGGGCTGCAGCTGCACGCCGAGGCGCACGGGCGTGTCGAGAAGAGGCATGGATCCAGCCTAGAACCGGCGCACGGGGGTGGGACGGATGCCGCGGCCCCGGCATCCGTCCCACCTCGCGAGATTCGCAGAATCGCGCCGGTCTCGCACCGGATCGCTCTGATCCTGCGATTCCCGCGCGACTTTGCGAAGGCGGGTTCAACCCCGGCGAGCGCGGACCGCCTTCAGGGCGCCGTCGATGGTGTCCCAGATCGCGATCCCCGCGATCATGAAGCCCGCGACGGTCGATACGATCGCGCCGACCTCGGCGCCCTCCGGGCCGATGATCGTGGGGAAGAACTCCTGGTTGATGAGCTCGCCCTGCATGAGCAGCCAGATCGCCGGGAACGCGATCGCCGCGTTGAGGACCCCGTTCACGATCGCCAGCCAGACGGTGTAGCGGCCGAGCGCGTAGACGGTGACCGCGAGGCCGGCTTCGAGCGCCATGAGCACGAAGAGCGCGAAGATCCATCCGGGCCACAGCCCCGGGTCGAGGAACGACAGACCCGGCTCGGTCGGCACGAACCCGATGAAGAGATCCCACAGGATCGCGCCTGCGGCGAGGACGAGAAAGACCAGCGAGCACACCAGCTCGACCAGGCCCGCGCCGCGTGGACGCGGTTCCGGCAGCTGGTCGACACTCCAGGCCCCCAGCTCGATCGGCTTTCCGCGGCTCTCGGAGCGCTCGACGACGAAGAAGACGAGGGTCGTCCAGAACGCGAGGTGCACGGCCACCGTCAGGGCCAGCGGCCAGATCGTCCCCATGATCTCGCCGAATGTCGCACCGTCGAGGACCATGCCGAGCGAGACGCCGAACACGGCGCACGGGATCACGATCCACAGCAGGAGCTTCAGCAGGCGCCACCACTGGAGGTAATAGCGCGGTCCGACAACCCACAGCGGGCGGTCGGTGTACCCGGCGGCGAGCTTGTCGGGATCGCCGAGCTCCTCGAGGACCGCGCGCTCGGCCGCGTCCGGCGCCTCGCCCGCGGCGGCGCGCGCCTCGATCTGGTCTTCGATGGAGGCGCGCAGCTCGGTCGCGAGGTCCGCGCGCTGCGACTCGGGCACAGTGCGCATCGCGGCGTCGACGTAGCGGTCGGTGAGCGTGGTGGCGGCGGTCATGTCAGTTCTCCTCGGGGAGGGCGCCGATCGCTGTCGCGATGGCGCGGAATTCGTCGGTGAGCGCGCCGGCGAGGCGTGAGCCCGCGGCGCTGGTGCGGTAGAACTTGCGCGGCCGGGCCTCGTCGGTGTTCCACTCGCTCGTGAGGTAGCCCTGCTTCTCGAGGCGTCGCAGCAGCGGGTACAGCGTGTTCGCGTCGGTGGCGAATCCTCGCACCCCGAGCTGCTCGAGCAGCCCGTACCCGTAGCCGGGAGCCTCCAGCAGGCGCAGGCAGGCGAGCACCACCGTGCCGCGCCGCAGCTCCTGCAGGTGCGTGTCGAGGATCTCGGTTTCGCTCATGGCTCACACTGTACTGTGTGTCACACACTATCGTCAACGGCACATTGTTATGTGATTTCCGATGATGACTGCGGGCGACATCGCGCCGGTTGCAAGACCCTTGAGCTCCCGCGCCAGTGGCCGAAGACTCGGATGATGGTCCTCGTCGGTTTTCACGCCTCCCATGAGCAGCTCCCGCCGAGCGCGCTCCTCCGCGCCGTCATCTCCGCCGAACAAGCCGGCTTCGACGGGGCCATGTGCTCCGATCACCTGCAGCCGTGGGGTGTGCGGCAGGGCGAGTCGGGCTTCGCGTGGTCGTGGCTCGGGGCGGCGCTGGCTTCGACATCCTTCTCCCTCGGCGTGGTCAACGCTCCCGGCCAGCGCTACCACCCCGTCGTGATCGCGCAGGCGATCGCGACGCTGGAGGAGATGTTCCCGGGCCGTTTCTGGGCGACCCTCGGCAGCGGCGAGGCCATGAACGAGCACGTCACGGGCGACCCGTGGCCACCCAAGGACGAGCGCAACACCCGCCTCGACGAGTCTCTTCACGTGATCCGGCGCCTGCTGGGCGGCGACGAGGTCGACCACGACGGCGCGGTGCGCGTGCACCGGGCGCGGGTGTGGTCCCGGCCCGCCGAGGCTCCCCCGCTGCTCGGTGCGGCCGTCAGCGCTGAGACCGCGGGGTGGCTCGCCGGCCGCGTCGACGGGCTCACGACCGTCGCGCAGTCGCCGGACGCGCTGCGTCGGGTCGTCGACGCGTATCGCTCCGCGGGTGGCGAGGGACCGTGCGTCCTGCAGGTGCACGTCTCGCTCGCAGAGACGGATGCCGCGGCCCTCGCCCTCGCGAAGGATCAATGGCCGAACGGCCTGATCGGTCCGCCGCGGGCGTGGGACTTCGAGCAGCCCGAGGACTTCGACGCCGCAACGGCCGACCCCGACGAGGACGAGCTCCGCAAGGCCGTGCTCGTCGATGCCGATGCCGGCTCCCTCGCCCAGCGCGTCGCCGAGCTCGTGGCCATCGGGTTCGACCGGGTCTACCTGCACCACGTCGGAAAGGACCAGGAGACCTTCCTCACCCGCGCCGGCGAAGAGCTGCTCCCGGCGCTGCGGAGGTCGCTGTGAAGATCACCGACACCGGAGACCTGTGGTGGAAGACGGCCGTCGTCTACTGCCTCGACGTCGAGACCTACCTCGACACCGACGGCGACGGCGTCGGCGACCTGACCGGACTCGGACGGCGCATCGACTACCTCGCCGACCTCGGGGTCACGTGCCTGTGGCTGATGCCGTTCTATCCGACCGCCGACCGCGACGACGGCTACGACGTGACCGACTTCTACGGCGTCGATCCGCGACTGGGCAATCACGGCGACCTCGTCGAGGTCATCCGCTCGGCGCGGGATCGCGGCATCCGCGTCATCGTCGATCTGGTCGTGAACCACACGTCCGACAAGCACCCGTGGTTCGTGGCGGCCCGGCGCTCGCGCACGTCGCCGTACCGCGATTTCTACGTGTGGCGCGACGAGCCGCCCGAGAACAACGTCAACGCCGTGTTCCCCGGCGAGGAGAGCACGCTGTGGGAGCGGGACGAGAAGTCGGGGCAGTACTACCTGCACAGCTTCTACAGTCATCAGCCCGACCTCAACATCGCCAATCCGACGGTGCGCGACGAGATCGCCAAGACGATCGGGTTCTGGCTGCAGCTCGGCATCAGCGGATTCCGCGTGGATGCCGTGCCGTTCCTGCTCGAGGTGCCCGAGGGCGCGGACTTCTCGGACCCGCACGAGTACCTGCGCGATCTGCGCCGATTCCTCCAGCGGCGGTCGAAGGACGCGGTGCTCCTCGGCGAGGTCAACCTGCCGTACCGGGAGCAGCGGGCGTACTTCGGCACCGGTGAGGGCGAGGAGCTCACGCTGCAGTTCGACTTCGTGGGGATGCAGGCGCTGTACCTCTCGCTTGCCCGCTCGGACCCCCGCCCCCTTGTGAAGGCGCTGCGCAGCCGGCCGGCCATCGCGCCGGAGTCGCAGTGGGCGAACTTCGTCCGCAACCACGACGAGCTCACGCTCGACAAGCTGACCGACGCCGAGCGCGAAGAGGTGTTCACGGTGTTCGCGCCCGACGAGTCGCAGCGCGTCTACGGTCGCGGGATCACCCGGCGGCTGCCGACCATGCTCCGCGGCGATCCCCGTCGGATCCGCATGGTCTACAGCCTCCTCTTCTCCCTTCCCGGCACACCGGTGATGTTCTACGGCGAGGAGATCGGGCTGGGAGAGAACCCCGATATCCCCGGCCGGATGGCGGTGCGCACGCCCATGCAGTGGAGCGCCGAGCGCAACGGGGGCTTCTCGACCGCGCCGCCGTCGCGCCTGGAGGCGCGTCCGCCCGACGGCGGCTACTCGCCGCAGCACGTGAACGTGGCGGATCAGATCGACGACGAGGGCTCGCTGCTCCACTTCTTCCGCCGCCTCACGGCGCGCTACCGCATCTCTCCCGAGATCGGCTGGGGCGAGCTCGAGATCCTCGAGCATGACTCGCCCGGCGTGCTCGCACACTCGGTCAGCGCCGACGTCGGCAGGATGATCGCGTTCCACAACTTCACGGAGGAGCCCGCGTCGGTGCGCGTCACCCTCGAGGACGAGCCCGAGGGCACCGCGCTCAGCGACCTGTTCGGCCCGGGCAGCACGCCGCTCGACGAGCGCGGACGGGTCGAGGTCGAGCTGCCGCCCTACGGCTGGTCGTGGCAGCGGGTCGCACGACCCGGCGACGGCCGGATCGGCTGAGCCGCTCTTGGCGCCGCGCGGGGCATGATGGGCGGGTGAGCATCGCCACAACGGTCCCCCCACTCCCCGAGATCCTCCAGAGCGCGCGGGTCGTCGCCCTTCCGCTCGTGACGCGGTTCCGCGGCGTCGAGGTGCGCGAGGCGGTTCTCTTCGAAGGCCCCGAGGGGTGGACCGAGTTCTCGCCGTTCACCGAGTACCCCGACGCCGAGGCGGCGACCTGGCTGGCCGCCGCCGTCGACTTCGGATGGATGCCGCAGCCGGCGCCGGTGCGTCAGGTCGTACCCGTGAACGCCACGGTGCCCGCGGTGGCCGCGGCATCCGTCCCCGACGTGCTGGCTCGCTTCGACGGGTGCCGCACGGCGAAGGTCAAGGTGGCGGAGCCGGGCCAGCGCCTCGCCGACGACGTCGCCCGTGTCGCAGCGGTGCGCGCGGCGATGGGGCCCGAGGGGCGGATCCGGATCGACGCCAACGGCGCGTGGAACGTGGACGAGGCCGAGCGCGCACTGCACGCCCTCGCCGAGTACGACCTCGAGTACGCCGAGCAGCCCTGCGCCACGGTCGACGAGCTCGCCGAGCTGCGGCGGCGCGTCAAGTACATGCAGATCCCGATCGCGGCGGACGAGAGCGTGCGCAAGGCGGAGGATCCGCTCGCCGTCGCGCGCGCGGGCGCGGCAGATCTGCTCGTGATCAAGGCCCAGCCGCTCGGCGGGGTGCGCCGGGCGCTGGCGCTCGTCGAAAGGGCGGGGCTGCCCGCGGTGGTCTCCAGCGCGCTGGACACGTCGGTGGGACTGGCGATGGGAGTCGCGCTGGCGGCGGCCCTCCCCGAGCTCGACTACGACTGCGGGCTCGGCACGGCGTCGCTGTTCGCCGCCGACGTCGCAGACCCCTCCCTCACGCCCGTCGCCGGGGCACTGCCCGTCGGGCGGATCGCGCCCGATCCGGCGCTCCTCGAGCGGCACACGGCATCCGCGGACCGGCGGGAGTGGTGGCTCGAGCGCATCGCCCGCTGCCACGCCCTGCTTTCCTGACGGGCGCGCGAGCGCGGAAGCGGGCTCAGGCCCGCGGGGGCTCGATGATGAGCTGGGCCACGCGCGCGAGCTCTTCGTTCGTCCGACGGCACATCTCGTCGTTGTCGAGGCCCGCCATCACCGAGCGCACGGCGGCTCCCTCCCACACCGTGAGCATGAGCCGCGCGGCCTCGTCGGACGGCAGCCGGAACCGCAGAACGTTCGCGCGTCCGATGTCGTCGATGATCTGGGTGACGCTCTCGCGCATCTCGTCGTCCTGCGAGAGATACGCCGACGCGAGCGCGGGATTGCGCAGCGCGTGGATGCGGATCTCACTCATCAGCAGCACACCCAGACGATCGTCCGCCGAGATGTCCAGCACCTGCTGGATGATCTCCAGCGCATCGCCGGCGGTGCTTTCGAAGGCTCCGGCGCGCTCCAGCTCGCCGACGCGCCCGCGCACGGCCGCGACGCGCTCGCGCGCCACGTTCGCGGCGAGTTCGAGGAACAGCTCGTCCTTCGACTCGAAGTTGGAGTAGAACGCGCCGCGGGTGAATCCGGCGCGATCGCAGATGGCCTCGACGGATGCCGCGTCCAGCCCGACCTCGGCGAAGACCTGGGCCGCGGCATCCAGCAGCTTCTGGCGGGTCGCCTCGCGACGTCGCGAGGTCACGGCGACGGTGTCGGTCATCCGCTCCTCCTTTCCGCGCGCTCCCTCGGGAACACACACCTACTGCTCAGGTTCGCACGACGCTCCGGGCCTACGATACACTCATGTATCCGATACAGCGCTGTATCGATCACCCCTGATCCCGATCCGCGGAGGCGCTGTGTCCACTCTGCTGTACACCCTCGGTCGCTGGTCGTACCGCCACCCCTGGCGCGTGCTCGTCACATGGCTCCTCCTGCTCGGAATCGCCGGCGGCAGCGCGGCGCTCTTCATGAAGGGCACCGACAACTCCTTCTCGATCCCCGGCACCGAGGCGCAGGAGGGCATCGCGCTGCTCGACCGCAGCTTCCCCCAGGCCAGCGGCACCAGCGCGCAACTGGTCATCGTGGCCGAGGACGGCGGGTCCGTCACCGCCCAGCCGTACGCGGACGAGATCGACGACACCGTCGCGGCCCTCGAAGACATCGACGGGGTCATCGCCGTCACGGATCCGTTCGACGAGATGGTCACCGGCCTCGTGTCCGAGGACGAGTCGGCTGCGATCGTCCGGCTCCAGTTCGACGGCCAGGCCACCGACGTGTCCGACGAGACGAAGGACCAGCTCCAGCAGGTCGCCGACGACCTGCGCGAGACGCTCCCCGAGGGCTCGCAGGTCGCGATGGGCGGTGACCTGTTCTCGCAGTCCGTTCCCGCCCTGTCGATCATCGAGGCTGTCGGCGTGCTGATCGCGCTGTTCGTGCTGATCGTCACGTTCCGCTCCTTCGCGGT
Organism: Microbacterium insulae; assembly: GCF_042677065.1. Lineage (NCBI taxonomy): Bacteria > Bacillati > Actinomycetota > Actinomycetes > Micrococcales > Microbacteriaceae > Microbacterium > Microbacterium insulae. The sequence continues at coordinate 584,216 of NZ_JBHTII010000001.1, forward strand.
GGCGTGGTTCCCGCTCGTCTCCGCGCTCATCGGAGTGGGGCTCGCGATCGCCCTCATCTACGTCTCCACCGCGTTCGCCTCGATCTCGTCGACGACGCCGATGCTCGCGATCATGCTCGGGCTCGCCGTCGGGATCGACTACGCCCTCTTCATCGTCGCGCGACATCAGGACCAGGTGCGTGCCGGGGCGGAGCCGGAGGAGTCCGCCGCGCGCGCTACCGGGACCGCCGGATCCGCCGTGGTCTTCGCGGGTGTGACGGTGCTCATCGCCCTCATCGGCCTCGGCTTCGCGGGCATCCCCTTCCTCACGACGATGGGAATCGCCGCCGCCGTCGCCGTGGCGATCGCCGTGATCGTCGCGGTGACCCTCACCCCCGCGCTGCTGGGTTTCGCGAAAGGCCGGGTCGTCGGCTGGGGCCACGGGCGCGCGCGTCGCGGCATCGCGCTCCGGGTGCGCCGCTCGTCCGCGCGCGCGGAATCCGCGACGGCTGACACAGCCGACACCGACGCCCCCGCCACCGGCCACGCTCCGCTGAAGAAGACCAACCGGTGGGTGATGCTCGTGACGCGGCATCCGATCGTCACGACCGTCGCCGTCGTCGCGACCCTCGGCGTCATGGCGATCCCCGCCGCGAGCCTCACCCTCGCGCTGCCGAACGCCGGTCAGCAGCCCGAGACGAGTCAGGCGCGCCAGGCGTACGACCTCACCGCCGAGCACTTCGGCCCCGGCGCCAACGGCCCGCTCATCATGACGGGCACCATCGTCACCTCGACCGATCCGCTCGGCCTCATGGCCGACCTCGCCGACGAGATCGAGCAGGTTCCCGGCGTCAAGGAGATCGTCCTCGCCACGCCGAACGAGACCGCCGACACCGGTCTGATCCAGATCGTGCCCGAGACGGCCCCCGACGACCCCGCCACCGCCGAGCTCGTCCGCGACCTTCGCGCTCTCGCCCCGGAGCTGGAGGACGAATACGGCGTCGACCTCAAGGTCACCGGATTCACCGCCGTCGGCATCGACATCTCCGACCGCCTGGGCGCCGCGCTCCTCCCGTTCGGCATCTTCGTCGTCGGTCTCTCGCTCGTGCTGCTGATGATCGTGTTCCGCTCGATCTGGGTGCCGATCAAGGCCGCGCTCGGCTATCTCCTGTCGGTCATGGCCGCGTTCGGCGTGGTCGCGGCCGTCTTCGAGTGGGGCTGGGGCGCCGAACTCCTCCATGTGGATCGCACCGGCCCGGTGATCAGCTTCATGCCGATCATCCTCATGGGCGTGCTGTTCGGGCTCGCGATGGACTACGAGGTGTTCCTCGTCAGCCGCATGCGCGAGGACTACGTGCACGCCCGCCGCGCGGGCCACCAGACCCGCGGCGCCCGTGACATCGCGATCGGCGCGGTGCGCTCCGGATTCACCGCGTCGGCCCGCGTCGTCACCGCCGCCGCCGTGATCATGTTCGCCGTCTTCGCCGCCTTCGTGCCCGAAGGGGACTCCTCGATCAAGCCGATCGCGCTCGGCCTCGCGGTCGGCATCGCGGTGGACGCCTTCCTCGTGCGCATGACGCTCGTCCCCGCCGTCATGGCCCTGCTGGGTGACAAGGCGTGGTGGATGCCTCGGCGACTCGAGCGGATCCTCCCCCACTTCGACATCGAAGGCGAGGCCGTGGAGCGCGAGATCGCCCTCCGCGGCTGGCCCGAGCCGCATACCACCGCCGCGGTCGTCGGCGAGGGCGTCACCGTGCGGGCGGACGAGGACGCGGCCGGCGATGTCGCGCTGTTCGAGGACGCCTCGTTCCGCGTGGAGCCCGGCGGTACCCTGCTCGCGACCGGCGACCCGCGCGCCGCGCGCGCATTCGCGCTCACCGTCGCCGGCAGGCTGGCCCCGACCGACGGCCTCCTGCGCGTCGCCGGGCACCTGCTCCCCGAGCGCGCCGCGTGGGTGCGCGCCCACGTCGGCGTCGCCCTCCTCGCCGATGCCGACGACCCTGTGGCCGAACTCCGCCGGGCCCTGCGCGGACGCACCTCCCTCATCGTGATCGACGGCGTGGACGCCCTCGACGCCGCCGAGCGCGACCAGGCGGCGGCGCTGCTGCGCGACGCCCGTGCCGCGCTGCGCGCGCGCTCCGACGACGGCTCCGGCGCCGGTCTCACCGTCGTCGCCACCGCGAGGACCGACGGTCCCGCGATCGCCCTCCTCTCCGACGCCCGGCGTCCGGACGTGACAGCGCTCACGCTCCGGGCGGGCGCGGCATCCGCTTCTCCCCTCACCGAGGTGACCGCATGACCCTCTCCATCGAACGCGCCCGCACCCGTCGGCCCGTCACGTGGCTGACCCTCATCGGGGTGCTGCTGCTTCCCGTCGTGATCGGCGGCATCCTCGTCGCCTCGCTGTACAACCCGACCGAGCGCCTCGACTCCCTCAACGCCGCGATCGTGAACGAGGACGAGCCCGTCACGATCGACGACCAGCTCGTGCCCCTCGGCCGACAGCTGACGGCGGGTCTCGTCGAGGGCGCGGACGACCAGCCCAGCAACCTCACCTGGACGCTCTCGAACGCCGAGGACGCCGAGGCCGGGCTCGCCGACGGCACCTACGCGGCGGTCATCACGATCCCCGAGAACTTCTCGGCTGCCGCGACATCGACCCGGCCGGGCGAGACCCCCGAGCAGGCCACGATCGAGGTGACGACGCCGCCCGACAGCCTCATCGTCGATGACGCGATCACCGCTCAGGTCACCTCGGCCGCGGCATCCATCCTGGGCGAGCAGCTCTCGGAGGTGTACCTCGAGAACGTGTTCCTCGGATTCACGACGCTCGGCGACCAGCTCGGCGAGGCCGCGTCGGGTGCGCAGTCCCTGGCCGACGGTGCGGCCGGCGCCGCCGACGGCGCCACGCAGCTGGCCGACGGGATGCCGCAGCTCGCGTCGGGCGCGAGCGGGCTGGCGTCGGGGGCGGGCGAGCTCCAGGGCGGACTCGGGCAGATCGCCGGCGGGATCGGAGAAGCCGCGAACGGCGCGCGCGACCTCGCGGCGGGCGTCGATGACGGCGCGGCACAGCTCGAGCAGACCGGGATCGTGCCAGCCGACCTCACCACTCTTGCCGCAGGAACCGAGCAGGCTACGACCGCCGCGGCAGGCTACGCAGAGACGACCTTCGCGACGCTGCAGGGTCTCGCCGCCACGTGCAACCCCGCGGTGAACCCGCCCGGCTTCTGCGAGCAGCTCGTCGGCGCCGTGCAGGCTGCGGGGGCGTCCAGCACGATCCTGAACGGAGACGGCACGGCCGAGAACCCCGGCGCGGCCGCCCTGACCGGATACACCGCGGACGGAATCGCCGCACTCGACGCCGGCGCGACGGCCGAGTTCGCGAAGCAGTTCCGCGAGATCGGCGCGGGCGCCTCGGCCCTCGGGTCCGGACTCGACCAGCTCGCCGCGGGGACCTCGCAGTCCGCGTCCGGGGCCGGGGAGCTCTCGTCCGGCGCGGCGCAGCTCGCCGACGGGATCGCCCAGGCGGGGACCGGAGCGAGCTCGCTCGCGGACGGCGTCGCGCAGCTCGCCGACGGGACCGCGACGCTCGCGGACGGGCTGGACGAGGCATCCGGAGCCCTCCCCTCGTACACCGACTCCGAGGCGACGAGCCTCGCCGAGGTCGTCGCGAACCCCGTCGCCGCCGACGGCCTCGGGACGTCGCTGTTCGGCGCGTCCGCGATCCCGCTGCTGTCGACGCTCGCGCTCTGGTTCGGCGGCCTCGCGACCTTCATCGCGCTCCAGGCCGTGTCGCGCCGCGCCCTCACGGCCCGCGAGCCCTCCGCGCTCCTCGCGCTGCGCGGGTTCGCCCCCGCCGCCGCCCTCGGCGCCGCCCAGGGTGTGCTCGTGGCTGCGGTCGTGCAGCTCGCCGCCTCCTACGAGTGGGGCCAGTGGTGGGTCTTCGCCGGGGTGAGCGTCGTGGCGGGCATCGCCTTCGCCGCCGTGAACCAGGCGCTCGTCGCCGTGTTCGGTGGCGCCGGGCGCTGGATCTCGGCCCTCATCGGGGTGCTGGCCGTCGCCACGGGCGTGGTGTCGACGGTGCCGGGCGTGCTGTCCGGTGTCGCGGCGCTCATGCCGACGTCTCCGGCCTACAACGGCATGCTCGCCGCCCTCACCGAGACCGGTGGGGTCGGCGCGGCGCTCGTCGGGCTCGCCGTGTGGGCGGTGCTGGCATTCGGAGCGACGGTGCTGGCGGTCGCGCGCAAGCGCACGACCTCGGCCGCGGCCCTGCTGCGCACCGCCCCCGCGCCCGCGTGACCCGCTCCCCCTGACCCGCTCCTCGCGGAGACGGCCCGGTCCCATCGGGGGCCGGGCCGTCGTTCTTCGTAGACTTCGCGCTTACTCGCCGAGCCCGCATGCAATCGACGCGGGCAGCGTGGCCTCTCGGCGGGACCGCGGTCTCTCGACGAGAGGAGTCTCAGCTCAGGCCGGAGTACGCGTGCAGGCCCTTGAAGAACATGTTCACGATCGTGAAGTTGAAGATGACCGCGGTGAAGCCGATGATCGACAGCCATGCGGAGCGGGAGCCGCGCCAGCCGCGCGTCGCGCGGGCGTGGATGTAGCCGGCGTAGAGCACCCAGATGACGAAGGTCCAGACTTCCTTCGTGTCGAAGCCCCAGTAGCGGCCCCACGCGTCGTTGGCCCAGATCGACCCGGCGATGAGCGTGAAGGTCCAGAAGATGAAGCCGAGGATCGCGAAGCGGTAGGCGAGCGACTCGAGCGCCTCGGCGCTCGGCAGCGTCCGGAGGAATCGCGGGCCGTCCTTCGCCGGCGCGGCGTCCGCGAGCTCGACTGCGGCCAGCGCCCGGCGCTCGCGCCGCGCCTGCATCAGCTGCAGCACCGAGAGACCGAACGCCAGCGCGAACAGCGCCGTCGCGAGGGAGGCGACGAAGACGTGGATGACGAGCCACACCGACTTCAGCGGATCCATCAGGGGGACGATCTCGGTGTAGAACCAGATCGCCGTGCCGCCGAGCAGCACCACCACGAGCCCGGTGATGAACGTGCCGAGGAAGCGGAGGTCGTACCGGAACAGCACCCCGAGGTACACCGCGATGATCAGCAGCGTGCCGGTCAGGGCGAACTCGTACATGTTCGACCACGGCACGCGCCCAGCCGCGATCCCGCGGGTCACGTCGGCGCCGAGGTGGAAGAGGAAGCCGAGCACCGTCAGCGACGTGCCGATGCGCGCCCACACGAGTCGGGGCCGCTGCGACGGCGGGGCGTTCAGCGCGGACTCCGCCGCCCGCTCCTGCGCCCGCATCTCGGCGATCCCCACGCGACCCGCACCGACCAGCTCGCGCACTTCGGCGCCCTTGGCGTCCTTCGCGTCCACCGCGACGGCTCCGCGCCGGGCGAGGTCGACCCCGTAGGCGATGAAGGCGAGCGCGTACACGGCGATCGCCGTCCACACGAGGAGCACCGAGATGTCGTCGAGAGAGAGGGCGGTTTCGGGCATGATCTCAGTCTACGCGGGGGATTTCGGCGGCCGGCAGGCTCGCGCGGTGCCGCCGGGCGAACTGTGCGACGGCGCCGTCCAGCGTCGGATCCTCGCCGCGCGCGAGCCCCGCGTACTCGATGCGCACGGTCCCTCCGTCGGGCGTCGCCTTCACCCACATCCGGCGACGCGGCACGAAGAGCGCGGCCAGCAGACCCGCGGTCGCGAGCACCGCGAACACGAGCACCCACGTGGCCGCGGCATCCCGATGGATCGACAGCGAGACGTAGCGCTTCACCGATCCCGCGTAGCCGTCGGCGGAATCGGATGCCTCGTTCTCGAACGTGATCGTGCCGTACCCGCCGGGGAGGTCGGCCGTGTCGCCCGGCGCGAGCTCGATCGCGGGAGCGTCGGCACCGCGGCCGGCGAGCTTGTCCATGCCGCTCGGGTCGAGCGTGTAGACCGAGCGGGGCGTGCCGTCGTCGATGCCGAGGTCGCCGACGTAGACGTCGAGCGACAGCACCGGCAGGACGAGATCGGGATACGCGGACGTGAACGCGCCGGTGTCGAGCGGCGCCTGGGTCGGGTAGAAGAAGCCGACGAGTCCCATCTGCTCGGGAGCACCGGAGGAGTCCGCGAGGCCGTCCGGCACCTTCACGACGCCGAGCGAGGTCATGTTGGTGTCCTGCGGCAGGAACGGCACCGACTCGGAGTACACGACGTCGCCGTCCGCGTCGCGGATCGTGATCGTGGGGGCGTAGCCGTTGCCCATCAGGTAGATGCGGTCGCCGGCCATCTCGAGCGGGTGGTTGACGCGCACCTCGCCGGACGCGGGCTCCTCCCCCGCCCGCTGCGTCGTCAGGTTGGCCACGAAGTCGCCGGCCTGGCCCGATCCGGGCTCGCCGTAGGGCTCGTAGGTCACGTCGAAGCGGTCGAGCGTGAGCGCGTAGGGCTCGAGGGCGTCCTCGTCGACGAAGCGTCCGGGGTTGAACGAGGTGTAGTCGAGCATCGAGTTGACGAACGTGCGCCCCTCGATGATCACCGTCTGGCCGGTGTAGGTGAAGCCGCCGCCGAGGCCGACCGACAGCAGAACGCCGACGAGGGCGGCGTGGAAGACGAGGTTGCCGGTCTCGCGCAGATACCCGCGCTCGGCCGAGACCGAGAGGGTCGCGCCCGAGTCGTAGCGGGCGACCCGGTAGCCCGCCTTCTTCAGCTGCTGCCCGGCACTCTCGACGGCGGATGCCGCGACCGCGGCCGCATCCGACCCCGGGCTGAGCTCGACCACCTCCGTGCGGTGGACGTCGAGCCGCGACAGGCGCGCGGGCGTCCGCGGCGGCGCAGCGCGCAGCGCCTTCCAGTGGTGCTTGGTCCGCGGGATGACGCAGCCGATGAGCGAGATGAACAGCAGGATGTAGATCGCCGAGAACCAGGGCGACGTGTACACGTCGAACATGCTGAGGTTGTCGAGGATCGGCGCGAGGTCGGGGTTGTCGGCGAAGTACTGCGTCACGCCGTTGGGGTCGGCGCTGCGCTGCGGCACGAGAGACCCGGGCACGGCGGCGATCGCGAGCAGCAGGAGCAGCACGAGCGCCGTGCGCATCGACGTCAGCTGCCGCCAGCCCCACCGCAGCCAGCCGACGAGGCCGAGCGCGGGCTGGGTGATCTCGCCGTCGCTGTCGGCGTGGTCGGCGGGGCGCAGCGGCTCGGTCACGTCAGAGCGGGAGGGGGACACTGCTGAACACCCCCTGCAGCTGCGCCATCAGGGTGGTCCACACGCCCGTGACCATCAAGAGGCCCAGGATGATGAGCAGCACGCCTCCGATGACGTTGACCGTGCGGATGTGGCGGCGGACGAAGGCGACCGAGCGCGTCGCCCAGCCGAAGCCGAGCGTGAGGAGCACGAACGGGATGCCGAGCCCGAGCGAGTACGCGACGCCCAGGAGCGCCGCCCGGCCGACCGAGCCGGAGTCGAACGACATGGCCAGGATCGCCGCGAGGGTCGGCCCGATGCACGGCGCCCAGCCGATGCCGAGCGCGATGCCGAGCAGCGGAGCGCCGACGAGACCGAGGTTGCCGCGGATCTGCGGGCGCGCGATCCGCTGCGCGAGGCCGAACACCCCGATGAACACCAGGCCCATCGCGATGATCAGCACCCCCAGGATGCGCGTGATGAGGTCGGCGTACTCCAGCAGGAAGCGACCCAGCGTCCCGCCGAGCATCGCGATGCTCACGAACACGACGGTGAAGCCGGCGATGAACAGCACGACGCCGAGCAGCAGCCGGCCGCGCGGCGGGGTGTCGGCGGCGACAACCGTCAAACCGGGGGGAGATTCTGCGGTCTTGGGGCCTGGGGCAGCGCTGGAGCGTGGAATATCCCGCCCGTTTGACGCGGCGGTCGCGGCGTCGCGGGGAACGCGAGGCTCGCGGGGCGAGACGGCGCCGCCGATGAAGCCGAGGTAGCCGGGCACCAGCGGGAGAACGCACGGCGAGAGGAACGACAGCAGCCCCGCCAGCACGGCGATCGGGATCGCGATCAGCAGGGATCCGTCGGCGATCACCTCCCCCGGGATCACGACTCCTCCAGGGCGTCGCTGACGAGGGTCTCGAGGATCGTGGTCTCGCTCACCTGCCCGATCACCCGCGCCGCGACGCGGCCTTCGCGGTCGAGCACGAGGGTCACGGGCACCGCGTTGAGGGGCGTCTGACCGGCGAAGGCGAGCTTGATCGATCCGTCGACGCTCGCGAGTGCGCTCGGGTAGGCCACGCCGTACGTCTCGGCGAAGGCCTGCGACGCCTCGGCGCCGTCGTAGAGGTTCACCCCGAGGAACGCGACGTCGTCGCCCGCGAAGGACCGGTTGACCTCTTCGAGGATTGGCGCCTCGACCCGGCACGGTGCGCATGCGGCGTACCAGAAGTTGACCACCAGCACCTCGCCCCGGTAGTCGTCGCTGCTCGTGGTGTCGCCGGTGTCGAGCACGCCCTCGAAGTCGACCGGCTCGGTGCGCTCGGCCTCGGGGATCTCGACGACCTCGAACCCGTCGGCGGCGATGAACCCCTTGCCGTCGCCCGAGCGGTACTGCTCGGCGAGCGGGTCGTTCGCGCAGGCCGCGAGTCCCGCGACGAGCGCCAAGGAGAGAAGGAGGGATGCCGCGCCCCGCGCGCGACGCCGGCTCACACCGCCCCCACGTCGACGGAGCCCGACAGCGACGCCGGCTCGACGTAGGCGATCTCGGTCCACTTGCCGTCGGCGTCCATCTCGAAGCTCGTGACGCTGGACAGCGCGCACCGGCGGTCTCGCGGGTCGTGCCGCGGCGGGAGTTCCGCGACGGCGAGGTGCGTGATCCAGATCGGGAGCTGGTGCGACACGATGACGACGTCTCCGCCGTCGGCTGCCTCCCAGGCGTCGGTCATGGCCTCGTTCATGCGTGCGATCACGTCGGCGTAGGGCTCGCCCCAGCTCGGCAGCGCGGGCTTGCGGAGGTGACGCCAGTTCCACGGGTTGACCAGGGCGCGCAGCATCCGTCGCCCTTCGAAGACGTTCGTCGGCTCGATCACGCGCTCGTCGACGCGGGGTTCGAGGCCGAACAGCTCGGTGAAGGGCTCGGCGGACTCCTGCGTGCGCTGCAGCGGCGAGCACACGAGCGTGCTCACACGGCGATCGAGCGTCTGGATGTATTCGGCCGCCTGACGCGCCATGCGCCGCCCGTCCTCGCTCAGGCCGTAGCCCGGGAGTCGCCCGTAGAGCACGCGCTGGGGGTTGTGGACCTCCCCGTGGCGCACGAGGTGAAGGCGGTCGGCGGGCACGGGTCCAGTCTACGGTGGCCGGTTCTTTGAGTCGGCTGAGCGTCAGCCGGCCGAGACCCGCTCGTCTTCGCGCGCGGCGTCGGTGGTGGAGTCGGAGCGGTTCCGGGACGCCGCGATCAGCGACCGTGTGCGGACGAACAGGAACCACGCCACGGCCAGGGCGACGACAACGATCACGACGTACTGCACGATGTCGACGTACTGCTCGATCACGTGCCACGACTCGCCCAGGAGGAATCCGGCCAGAACGAAGACGGTGTTCCAGATGAGGCTTCCGGCGGCTGTGAGCAGCCCGAACCGCCACAGCGGCATGCGGGTCACCCCGGCGGGGATCGAGATCAGACTGCGGAAGATCGGGATCATCCGGCCGAAGAAGACCGCGACCGAACCGTGCCGCTGGAACCAGCCGACAGTGCGGTCGATGTCTTCGGGGTGCAGGAGGGGCACTCGCGCGGCGATGCGCCGCAGGCGGTCGACGCCCAGCCACGCGCCGAGGCCGTAGAGCAGGAAGGCTCCGACGATCGAGCCCGCGGTGGTCCAGGCGAGCGCCTCGAACAGGGTGAACGACCCGCGACTCGCCGCGAGACCGGCCATCGGCAGCACAACTTCGCTCGGAAGCGGAGGGAACAGGTTCTCGAGGCCGATCGCGATGCCGGCGCCGGCGGGGCCGATGACGTCCATCAGCGAGACGGACCAGTCGAGCAGGCCTGCGAGCCAGGAGGAGTCGGACGAGGTTTCGGTCATCGGGGGCGTCGCCTTCGGTGATCGGATGCCGCGGCCACGGCCGCACGGTCACTCCCACGCTAGGGGATCAAGGTGAACCGAACCTGGGGGCTGGCCCCCGTATCGGGGGAACTCTCAGCCGGAGGGAACGCCCGCGGCGGCGATGGCGGCGCCGAGGAACCACGACCCGATCACCAAGGGCGCGGTCGCCAGCGGCACCCAGAACGCGATGCGACGGAACGCCAGCAGCAGGATCGTGATGACCGATGACCCGAGCAGCAGGACCCAGGGCAGCGCCACCGCGGTCATGAGGCCCGTCCCGATGAGGTCGTAGCTGCAGTCCCGGGCGCCGCACGGGTCGGACGCCATCGCGAGGAAGAAGCCGAAGAAAGACATCAGGGCCGCGAGCGCCGCCAGCAGCACGAGCAGGATGGTCGATACGACGATGTCCCACACTTTGAGCGGCTCGCGGGGAGACCCGTAGCGGTGCGCGGGAGACCTGGTCACGGCGCCATCCTATTCGGCGACGTAGACTGGCTCCCCGTGAGTGAACGCGTTCTCGTCCAGCAGCTGCAGGGTCTTCCCGACGGACCGGTCTCCGTCTCCGGATGGGTCGAGACCGTCCGCGATCAGAAGAAGGTGCAGTTCGTCATCCTCCGTGACGAGACCGGAGCCGTGCAGCTCGTGAACCCCGCGACGCGTCCGGCCGACGACGGCACCGAGCAGGACGCCGCGGCGCTCGCGCTCACCGACCTCATCTCGAACCTGTCGACGGGCACGTTCCTCACGGTGACCGGCGGGCTCAAGCACGACGAGCGCGTCAAGCTCGGCGGTGTGGAGATCAAGATCGGCGCGCTCGAAATCGCGGCCGAAGCCCTCCCCGAGACGCCCATCGCCGCCGACAGCGGTCTCGACAAGCGCATGGACTGGCGCTTCCTCGACCTGCGTCAGCGGCGCAACAACCTGATCTTCCGCGTGCAGACCACCCTCGAGCACGCGTTCCGCTCGTACTGGATCGAGCGCGACTACATCGAGATCCACTCGCCGAAGCTGATGGCGTCGGCGTCGGAGTCCAACGCCGAGCTCTTCGAGGTGCCCTACTTCGAGGAGAAGACGGCCTACCTCGCCCAGTCGCCGCAGTTCTTCAAGCAGATGGCCCAGGTCGCCGGCTTTGGCAAGATCTTCGAGATCGCACCTGCCTTCCGCGCCGACCCGTCGTTCACGTCGCGACACGCGACCGAGTTCACGTCGGTGGATGCCGAGATCAGCTGGATCGACTCCCACGAGGATGTCGCCTCCATGCAGGAGGAGCTGCTGCAGGCGGGATTCCAGGCCGTCAAAGACAAGCACGGGGCCGAGATCGAAGAGCTCTTCGGTCTCGAGGTGCGGGTGCCCAGCATCCCGTTCCCGCGCATCCCGCTCGCCGAAGCGCGCGAGATCGTGAAGGCGCGGGGCTACGAGATCCCCCGCACCGACGGCGACCTCGACCCCGAGGGCGAGCGGCAGATCTCGGCTCACGTGGAGGAGACCTACGGGCACCAGTTCGTCTTCATCACGGACTACCACCCCGAGATCCGGGCGTTCTACCACATGCGCGATGAGCAGACCGGGCTCACCAAGAGCTACGACCTGCTCTTCAAGGGCGTCGAGATCACGACGGGCGCCCAGCGCGAGCACCGCGTCGACGTCCTGATCGAGCAGGCCGCCGAGAAGGGCCTCGAGCCCGAGCACCTCGACTTCTACTTCGACTTCTTCCGCTACGGCGCCCCGCCGCACGGCGGCTTCGGCATGGGCCTCGCCCGCGTGATGATGCTGCTGCTCGGGCAGGACTCGATCCGCGAGGTGACGTACCTGTTCCGCGGGCCGACACGCCTGGCGCCGTAGGCCACGCTTCCGCAGGCACTCGCCGCGCCCGGACGCATCTTCTCGCTCGGTGCGCAGGTGCACCCGCGCACCGAGCAGGTACCAGCGCCGCACCGCGCCGTCAGGTCCGTCGGCCCGGCTAGACGTGCACCGGGTGCTCACGCGGCGTTCACCGGCATCCGTCCGGTGATTCACCGAGGGCTCGTAGGTTCCTCTCGTTCCCCTTCGCCACGCGCTTCAGCGCGCCCGGCGACGGCTACCCGAGAGGATCACCATGTTCCGCACCACCACGCGCCGCCTCACGGCCGTCGCAGCCGTTTCCGCCGCAGCCGCTCTCGCCCTCGCCGGCTGCGCCGCGACCTCCGCGCCGGCCGCCGGAGACGATGACGCCGCATCCGTCGACGCCTCGACCGCCACGAGCCTCGCCGACTTCGGCACACTCGAAGACCTCGAGGCGGCCGCGAAGGCGGAGGGTCAGCTCAACGTCATCGCCCTTCCCCGCGACTGGGCCAACTACGGCGAGATCATCGACCTGTTCGCCGAGCGCTACCCCGAGATCACGATCAACGAGCAGTCCCCCGATGTCTCGAGCGCCGAGGAGATCCAGGCCGCCGAGACGAACGAGGGCCTCGACACGGCCCCCGACGTGTTCGACCTCGGACTGACCGTCGCCCTCCAGAACACCGATTGGTTCGCCCCGTACCAGGTGGCGACGTGGGACGACATCCCCGACGCGCTCAAGGAGCCTTCCGGCCTGTTCGTCGGCGACTACGGCGGATACATGTCCGTCGGGTACGACTCGGCGAAGTTCGACGCGCCGGAGTCGCTCGACGACCTGCTCGGCGACGAGTACCGCGGCGCCGTGGCGATCAACGGCGACCCGACCCAGGCCGGCGCCGCCTTCGCGGCCGTGGGCCTGGCCACCGTGCAGTCGGACGGCACGCTCGACGACTTCCAGCCCGGCATCGACTTCTTCAGCGAGCTCAACGACGCCGGCAACATGCTGAAGGTCGACGTCACCTCGGCGACGGTCGCCAGCGGCGAGACGCCGGTGGTCTTCGACTGGGACTATCTCAACGCCGCGCACCAGGCCGACAACCCCGACTGGGAGGTCGTCGTCTTCCCGGGAGTCGGCTACGCCGGGTACTACAACCAGGCCATCAACCGCGATGCCCCGCACCCCGCCGCCGCCCGTCTCTGGCAGGAGTTCCTCTACAGCGACGAGGTGCAGAACCTGTGGCTGAAGGGTGGCGCCCGCCCGGTGCGCATGGAGGCCATGATCGAGGCCGGCACGATCGACCAGGAGCTGGCGGACGCACTCCCCACCGCCCCCGAGGACACGGTCGTGCCGACCGAGGAGCAGTCGACCGCGGCAGGCGAGCTGCTCGGCGCCGAATGGGCCGCAGCAGTCCAGTGACCTCGTCCCCCGTGCTCACCGGTCCGGATCTGGACCGCGTGACGAGCCCCGCCGTCCCGGAGCCCAGCGCTTCGGCGCGGCGGGGCTCGGGTGGCGGATGGCTGGCGGCCCTCGGCCTGGTGCCCTTCGCCGCCTATCTCCTTCTCTTCCTGCTCCTCCCGACCGTCCTCTCGGTGGCCTCCGGCCTTTTCGACGACGACGGATCCCTCACGTTCGCCAACTTCGGCGCGCTCGCTGACCCCGTGATCCTGATGACGTTCTGGAACTCCGCGTGGGTGTCTCTGCTCACTGCCCTCGTCGGTGCCTTCGTCGGCGCGCTCGCCTGCTACGCCCTCCTCGGGCTTCCTGAGACGGGCGCAATGCGCACGATGGTGGATGCCGCGTCCGGAGTCCTCGCCCAGTTCGGCGGCGTCATGCTCGCGTTCGCCTGGATCGCAACGATCGGCCTCCAGGGCGTCGTGACGCAAGCGCTCATGACCTGGTTCGGGGTGAACATCTTCGCGGACGGGGCATGGATCTATGCCCTGCCGGGGCTGATCCTCCCTTACATCTACTTCCAGGTGCCGCTCATGGTGATCACGTTCATGCCCGCGATGTCGGCGCTGCGGCCGCAGTGGGCGGAAGCCAATCTCACGCTCGGAGGAACACGCGCAGGGTTCTGGCGCGACATCGCCGTCCCCGTGCTCGCACCTTCGTTCCTGGCCAGTCTGCTGCTGCTGTTCGCGAACGCGTACTCGTCGTACGCGACGGCCGCAGCACTGGCCAGCCAGGGGTCGCAGATCGTCCCGCTGCAGATCCGCACCGCCCTCACCAGCGAGACGCTGCTCGGACGCGAGAACCTCGCCGGGGCGCTGGCGTTCGGGATGATCGTCGTCGTCGCGCTCGCCATGTGGGGCTACTCGGCCATCCAACGGCGCGCCGCGAGGTGGCAGTCATGAACGGCATCGCACCCCGCACGGGCACCCGGTGGGTGATTGGCATCGTGGTCGGGGCATTCTTCGCCCTGCCCCTCGTCTGCACGTTCCTCTTCACGATCTCCTCGCGCGAGGGCGCCCCGACGCTCGAGCGCTGGGCCGGGCTCCTGGACCCGGCCAACGCCGGGCTCTACCGGCCGATCTGGACCGGACTGGCGAATTCCCTCGTGCTGGCCGTCGTCACGGTCGTGATCGTGCTGCTGGTCCTGGCGCCGACGATGGTGCTGGTCGCCCTGCGGTTCCCGCGGCTGCGGAGGTCTTTCGAGTTCATCGCCCTCCTGCCCCTCACGATCCCGGCGATCGTGCTCGTGGTCGGGCTGGCGCCGATCTACCTCCAGATCGGCCGAACGCTCGGCACCGGGTCGTGGACTCTCGCGTTCGCCTACGGCATCCTCGTCCTCCCCTTCGCCTATCGCTCCATCCAGGCGTCCATCGACGCCGTCGACCTCCGCACGCTCACCGAAGCGGCGCGTACCCTCGGCGCCGGCTGGTTCACGATCCTGGTCCACGTGGTCGCCCCCAACCTCCGACCCGGGCTCCTCGCGGCATCCCTCATCTCCGTCGCCGTCGTCCTCGGGGAGTTCACGATCGCCTCGCTGCTGAACCGACAGGTGTTCCAGACCGGGATCCTCGTCGTCAGCAAGAGCGACGGCTACGCGGCCGCGATGTTCACTCTGCTCGCTCTCACGTTCGCGTTCCTGCTCCTCCTCGTCATCGGACGTGCCGGACGCGGTCGCATCGGAAGGAAGACCACATGACCGCCGGCGAACTCGCTCCCCGCCATCTCCCCGCGACAGCCGACAACGCCCTCCTCGCCGAGGCCGGCGCCGGAACGCACGTCGAGTTCCGCGGGGTGGTGAAGGACTACGGACCCACCCGAGTGCTCCACGGCGTGGACCTGGACATCGCGCCGGGCGAGTTCGTGTCGCTGCTCGGCCCGTCCGGGTGCGGCAAGACCACCGCGCTGCGCGTGCTGGCCGGCCTCGAGAACGCCACCGCCGGGAAGGTGCTTCTCGGCGATGTCGACATGACCGCGGTTCCGACGAATCGGCGCGATATCGGCATGGTCTTCCAGTCGTATTCGCTGTTCCCTCACCTCCGGGTGGTCGAGAACACGGCCTTCGGGCTGCGCCGGCGCGGCGTGGGCAAGCGAGAAGCCGCACGTCGCGCCGACGCCGCCCTCGAACTGGTCGGGCTCGGCCACCTCGCCGCACGCTTTCCGCACCAGTTGTCCGGGGGGCAGCAACAGCGCGTCGCCCTGGCACGCGCACTGGTCACCGAGCCGCGTGTTCTGCTCTTGGACGAGCCCCTCTCCGCGCTGGACGCCAAGGTGAGAGTGCAGCTGCGAGACGAGATCCGCCGCATCCAGCTCCGGCTCGGCATCACCACGGTCTTCGTGACCCACGATCAAGAAGAGGCGCTCGCGGTCTCGGATCGCATCGCCGTGATGGATGCCGGTCGCATCGAGCAGATCGGGTCACCGGAGGAGCTCTATCTCCACCCCGCGAACGCGGGGGTGGCGGCGTTCGTCGGGGTCTCGAGCGTCGTGCCCGGCGTCGTTTCGAGGGGCGCGGTCACCGTCTGGGGGCAGCGCATTCCGCTGCTCGCGTCCGAGTCCGAGGGGGACGTCGAGGTGTTCCTCCGGCCCGAGAACGTCCGGCTGGTCGCGGCATCCGAACCGGGAGTGGATGCCGCGGTGCAGGAGAGCACGTTCCTGGGCAGCTTCCGCCGCACGCTGGTGCGCACGGCGGACGGGGCGCTCGTGCGGGTGCAGCACGGGGCGGGAGACCGCGTCGAATACGACGACCGCGTACGCATCGCCGTGGATCCGGTCCCGGTGGCGGTGCGCCGTGCTGTCGTTGTCGGGGAGGGCGACTGACCCTCAGGCGGTCGCGGCCTCGAGCGCGGCTCGCAGCCGGTCGGGCGAGACGCGCCAGTGGCCGTGCAGCGACCCGTCGATGAGGACGACGGGGATCTTCTCCCACCACTGCGCGTAGAGCGAGGCGTCGTCGGCGATCGAGAGCTCCTCGACCTCGACGGCATCCTCGGGCATCTCGGCGACGACGGTCTCGACGACCTCGCGCGCCACATCGCACAGGTGGCAGTCCGGCTTGCCGATGAGGGTGAGCGTCGTCACCCGTCCAGTCTGACCACGGTTGCCGAGAGGGCGCAAATCACGGGTCTCAGAGGGGATCGGTCGTCGTTGGCGCCCGCTCGGCGAGAGTGGGCGGAGAAGCAGCGGCGAGTGGATGCCGCGGCTCAGGTCTCGACGGGATAGCCGGCCGCGATCCACTCGTCGGTGCCGCCGTCGACGTTCGTGGCGTCGTAGCCGCGCGCGACCAGCGCCTCGACCACCCCGCCGGAGCGGCCGCCGACCTTGCAGATGACCGCGAAGGCGCCGTCGGGAAGCTCGTCGAGGTGCTCGCCGATCGTCGACATCGGCAGGTTCACGGCGCCGGGGACGCGCCCCGACTCGAACTCCCACGTCTCCCGGACGTCGATGACGGGGACATCGGGCTGCTCGCGAAGCTGGTGGACGGTGATCGACCGCATGGACTCTCCTTCGGGGCGCGACGGATACACGAAGCGCCCGTCCGAAGACAGGCGCTTGGTGTCGGTGCCGCTTACTTCTTGTTGCGGCGCTGGTGGCGAGTCTTGCGAAGCAGCTTGCGGTGCTTCTTCTTCGCCATGCGCTTGCGGCGCTTCTTGATGACTGAACCCACGGAGAACCTCACAATGTCGGGGTCTGGGCGCGACGCGTGCGCGCCCGGGATCGGGCAGATGCGGAAAATGCCTCGGGACAGTCTAGCCGACGTCGGCGATGGGCCGTTGCAGAGCAGCGGTCACCGCCGATTCGGGGACCCGATAGCTGCGCCCGAAGCGCACCGCGGGCAGCTCGCCGGCGTGGACGAGGCGATACACGGTCATCTTGGACACGCGCATCAGCTCGGCGACCTCGGCGACCGTCAAGAATCGGACATCAGGCAGCTCCGGCATGTCATCCCTTTCCCCAGAAAAGCTGGGATCATTCCCCAGAAAGTGCTTGCCACACTCTAGGGCTTCCGGGGGACGGGTGTAAACCTGTGTGACCAATGAGATTGCTGGGACAACGCTGGGTCAGTTTCCGCCTCGCTGGCGAGCACGACGCTCACGAGCCTCACGCGCGGTCTGGCGCAGCATCCGGTGGGCGTCGCGCAGCGACTTCTCGGCGTCGCGCACGCCCTTCTGGGCCTCGCGATAGCGCTTGTCGTCGGCGATCTCCGCGTCGTCGAGACGCTGCCACGGCGCGCGCGGGGGTCGCCGCCCCTCGGCGACCGCCTCGATGTAGTCGGCGACCCCGTCGAGGCTCCGCTCGAGACCGAACGCGAACGGATCGGACTCGTCGAGGAACGCACCGGCGTCGATCGCCTCGCGCAGCGCGGGATAGGCGTCGGCGGTGATCAGCGAACGGAACATCGCGTCCTCGTACTGTGCGATCTCGCTCTCCGCCATCCCGCGTTCGCGTTCGAGCCGGGCGTAGCTCGCGAGCACGATTCCCGACCACCGCGCGGCGCCCGTCACGATCAGCAGCACAGCCAGCCGCTCGTCGTGGGTGAGCGGGGTGTCGGCGAGCGCCTGGAGTCCGGCATCCATCCATGCGGCACTGTGGGGCGTGGATGGGATGCCTCGGATCGCGACGTCGAGGACCCACGGGTGACGCAGATAGATCTGCACCTGCTCGCGGTAGAGCGCCTCGAGCTGCTCGCGCCATCCGCCCGCGTGCCGGCTCTCGGCGCTCGGCAGCCCCGTCGCCTCCTCCTGCATGAGCAGGATGAGGTCCTCCTTCGCGCTGACGTAGCGGTACAGAGACATCGGGGTGTAGCCCAGGCGGGCCGCGACCGCCGCCATCGAGACGGCACTCAGGCCGTCGGCATCCGCGATCTCGACCGCGGCTTCGACGATGCGCTCCACGCTCATCTCGCGCTTGGGACCCCGTTGCGGGCTCGCGGCGACGCCCCAGGCCAGGGCGATCCCCCGCGGCAGCTCGGGCTCGGTCGTCATGCGCTCAGTCTAGGTCTGTATACGAGATAAACAGTGTGTTACTGTCATAAACAGTTTGCGGCGTACACAGTCACCGCATCGTCGAGAGGAGAAGCTCATGCCGACCACGCCCCATCCGCCCGCGATCCAGGTCCGCGGGCTGCGCAAGTCCTTCGGCTCCCACGTGGTGCTCGACGACCTCGATCTCGTCGTCGCGCGCGGCGAGGTGTTCGCCCTCCTCGGTCCCAACGGCGCCGGGAAGACGACCACCATCAACGTGCTCACCACCCTCACGAGGCCCGACGCGGGCACCGCGGAGGTCGCGGGCGTCGATGTCGCGCGCGATCCCGAGGGCGTGAAGCGGCGCATCAGCCTCACCGGGCAGGCGGCCGCCGTCGACGACGTGCTCACCGGCACCGAGAACGTCGAGATGCTCGGGCGACTCTCGGGCCTCTCCCGTCGAGCCGCACGGCGTCGGGCGGCCGAGCTGCTCGCGCGCTTCGATCTCACGGATGCCGCATCCCGGCGCGTGGGCGCCTACTCGGGCGGCATGCGCCGGCGCCTCGATCTCGCGCTGAGCTTCGTCGTGACCCCCGAGGTCCTCTTCCTCGACGAACCCACCACGGGACTGGACACCCGCAGTCGCCGCGAGCTGTGGGACGTCATCCGCTCGCTCGCCGACGCCGGCACCACGGTCTTCCTCACGACCCAGTACCTCGAGGAGGCCGACCAGCTCGCCGATCGCATCGCGGTCCTCGACGGCGGGCGCATCGTCGGCACCGGCACGGCCGCCCAGCTCAAGTCGCGCATCGGCGGCGACACCGTGGAGGTCCACGACGACCACGGCGAGCTCCTCCGCGAGGTCGCCACCGACGGCACCGTCTCCGGACTCCGCGCAGCCCTCGACCTGCTCGACGCCGCCGGAGCGGAGGGCGTGGTGACGCTGCGGCGCCCGAGTCTCGACGACGTCTTCCTCGCCCTCACCACCCCTGCCCCCCGTCGCGATGCGGCCGCACTCGAGGAGATCTCATGACCGCCCTGCCCTCGGCATCCCCCGCCCTGCGCCCGCGGATCGGCGGCCTCACCGCCGAGGCGGTGTTCCTCGGACGGAGCCTGCGACACTCCCTGCGCGACGGCGAGTCCGGGCTCATGGCCCTCGCGCTGCCGGTGATCATCATGCTGCTGTTCACGTACGTCTTCGGCGGGGCGATCGACCCGTCGGGCGGGTACGTGGACTACGTCGTCCCGGGCATCATCCTGCTGTGCGCCGGCTTCGGCGCCTCGAGCACGGCCGTGTATGTCGCAACCGACATGAAGACGGGCATCATCGACCGGTTCCGGACCATGCCCGTGCGCGCGAGCGCGGTGCTGACGGGGCACGTGGTGGCGAGCCTGCTGCGCAACCTCGTCGCGACCGGGCTGGTCGTGTGCGTCGCGCTGCTGCTGGGTTTCCGCCCCACCGCGGGCATCGGAGGCTGGCTGGGCGCCCTCGCGATGATCGCGGTCTGGATCCTCGCGATCACCTACCTGTTCGCCGCGATCGGCCTCGCATCGGGCAGCCCCGAGAGCGCGAACGCCTACGGCTTCATCATCCTGTTCCTGCCGTACCTGTCGAGCGCGTTCGTGCCGGTCGACACGATGCCCGGATGGCTGCAGTGGGTCGCCGAGAACCAGCCGGTCACTCCGATCATCGAGACCATCCGCGGTCTCCTCATGGGCACGCCTCTGGACGGTCAGGCGTGGTGGGGCGTCGGGTGGTGTCTTGCGATCCTCGCGTTCGCGGTCGCGTGGGGCGCGTGGCTGTTCCGGCGCAGAGTGTCCTGAGACCCTCAGCGCCCGGGGAGCTTCTTGAGCGCGGTCGTGACGACGTGCTTGGCGGATGCCGCGGCCCGGCCGACCACGTCGGCCGCGTGCGCGGCGGAATCGGGGAGGGACGAACCCGACGCAGACTCGGGCTGGTCGTCGTCGAGGAAGGGCAGAAGCCAGTCGTCGACCTCGTCGAGCGGGCCGGCGGAGAGGCTGTAGTAGCGGTGCTGCCCCTCCTCGCGCACCGAGACGAGGTGTGCCTCGCGCAGGACCTTGAGGTGCTTCGACACGGTGGGCTGGCTGGCCCCGAGCTCGCTGACGATCTGCGACACGCTCGTTCCCCGCTCACCGGCGGTGGAACGATCGAGAAGAAGCCGCAGGATGTCGCGACGCGTGCCGTCCGCGATCACGTCGAAGATGTCCGCCATGTGCTCAGAGTAGTCATGACCCCCGCGGAGTACCATGACGGGAGTCTCGTGGCGAAAGGGGCAGTGGATGGCGACGGACCCGCGTGGGTCGCTCGTTCGACGCGTCGCATCCGCCCTGCACGGGCTGTGGGATCGGCTCCGGAACCTCACCACCTCCTCGCCGGCGCGCTTCGCCGTGCTCGTCTTCGCGTCGCTGATCCTGGTGTTCACGGCGCTGCTGTCCCTCCCGGCCGCCTCGACGAGCGGCCGGCGCCTGCCGTTGGCCGATGCCGTGTTCACCGCGATGTCGACGATCTGCGTGACCGGCCTGACGACGGTCGACATCGCGTCGACTTTCTCGCCCCTCGGCAAGACCATCATCTTCATCGGGGTCAACATCGGCGGTATGGGGGTGCTGACGCTCGCGTCCATCCTGGGCCTGGTGATCTCCAAGCGGCTCGGCCTGCGGGCGAAGCTCATCGCCGCCAGCGACTCCAACCCGCTGCGCACGCACGGCGGCCCCGTGAACGAGGGCCAGACCGTCCGTCTGGGTGAGGTCGGCACGCTGCTGCGCACCGTCGCCCTGTCGACGCTGCTCATCGAGGCGCTCGTCGCGATCGCGCTCTACCCGGCGCTCCTGTTCGCCGGCATCCACCCCCTCGATGCCCTGTGGGAAGCGCCCTTCTACGCCGCGATGGCCTTCACGAACACCGGGTTCACGCCCAACCCGGGTGGGCTGGTCCCGTTCGCCGACGACTACTTCCTGCTCACGGTCCTCATGGCGGCCGTGTTCCTGGGGAGCATCGGCTTCCCCGTGATCTACGCGCTGTGGAAGCACTACTGGCACGTGCGCAGATGGCCGCTGCACACCAAGCTCACGATCATCACCACGGTGCTCCTCTTCTTCGCCGGCGCCGCGGCTTTCCTCGCCCTCGAATACAACAACCCGAAGACATTCGGCTCGATGGACGCGTGGGACACCACGTTCCAGGCCTTCTTCCTGTCAGCCATGACGCGATCCGGCGGGTTCTCCGTCGTCGACGTGGGCGAGCTGTACGGATCGTCCCTCATCGTCGGGTGCATGCTGATGTTCGTCGGCGGCGGATCGGCCTCGACGGCCGGAGGCATCAAGGTCACGACCCTCGCCGTCCTCGCCCTCGCGGTCTGGTCCGAGGCGAAGGGTCGTCAGTCGGTCGAGGCGTTCGGCCGCCGCATCCCGAGCGATGTGCAGCGCGTGGGCTTGTCCGTCGTCGCGTGGGGCGCGACGATCGTCGCCCTCTCGACGATCGTGATCGCCCAGATCAGTCAGGAACAGGTCTCCGACGTCCTCTTCGACGTCATCTCGGCGTTCGGCACCGTCGGGCTGTCGACCGGCCTCACGGCGGAGCTCCCCGACCCCGCCGTGTACGTGATGGCCCTCACGATCTTCATGGGCCGCATTGGTACAGTGACTCTCGCCGCGGCCGTGGCCGCGTCGTCCCGATCGCAGCTCTACTCGCTGCCCGTGGAAAGGCCGATCGTTGGTTGAACGGATCCGCAGCGACGCCCCCGTCCTCGTGATCGGGCTGGGGCGCTTCGGCGCCGCGTGCGCCGGCGAGCTCGACCGACTCGAGCGCGAGGTCCTCGCGATCGACGACAACCTCGAGCTCGTCCAGAAGTGGTCGGAACGCGTCACCCACACCGTGCAGGCGGACGCGCGCAACATCGACGCTCTCAAGCAGATCGGCGCGCAGGACTTCCAGGTCGCGGTGGTCGCGGTGGGATCGTCGATCGAGGCATCCGTCCTCATCACCGCCAACCTCGTCGACCTCAAGGTGCCGCAGATCTGGGCGAAGGCCGTCTCGCAGTCGCACGGCAAGATCCTCGCCCGCGTCGGCGCGAATCACGTCATCTACCCCGAGCGCGAGGCCGGCGAGCGCGTCGCCCACCTCGTCAGCGGACGGATGCTGGACTTCATCCGCTTCGACGACGACTTCGTGCTCGCCAAGATGTACCCGCCGAAGTTCATCCGAGGCGTCGGTCTGAACGAGTCCGGGGTGCGCACGAAGTACAACGTGACCGTCGTGGGTGTGAAGAGTCCCGGCAAGCCGTTCCGCTACGCCGAGGCGGCGACCGTCGTGACCAACCACGACCTCATCATCGTGTCGGGCACGAACTCCGACATCGAGAGGTTCGCCGCGCTCGACCGCTGAGACGACTCGGCGAAGCCTTCGCGGCTGCGCCGCTCCCCGACAACCGTCGCTGGCCGGCGGCGCATCACGCGCCGGCGGCCTGTCTCGATACGCGGCTGCGCCGCTACTCGACAACCGTCGCTGGCCGGCGGCGCATCACGCGCCGGCGGCCAGCTCCTTGGCGCGGGCGAGTGCGGCGGCG
This sequence comes from Microbacterium insulae, assembly GCF_042677065.1. NCBI lineage: Bacteria > Bacillati > Actinomycetota > Actinomycetes > Micrococcales > Microbacteriaceae > Microbacterium > Microbacterium insulae. The sequence continues at coordinate 607,061 of NZ_JBHTII010000001.1, forward strand.
GTCGCGGCGGTGAACGTCTCGTCCAGGCGCGCTTCCTGCAACACCGCGACGGCGCGCTCGGTCGTGCCCTTCGGGCTGGTCACGCGGCGGCGCAGCTCGGCGGGGTCGTCGTCGGATGCCGCGAGCAGCGCCGCCGACCCGATGAACGTGTACTCGGCCATGAGCCGGGCATCCTCGACCGAGAAGCCCCTGCCGACCGCGGCTTTGGTGAACTCCTCGACCACGAGGAAGAAGTACGCCGGCCCCGACCCGGAGATCGTCGACAGGGCGTCGATCTGCGCCTCGGGCACCTCCACGACGATGCCCACCGTCTCGAACAGTCGCCGCACGACGGCGACCGCGTCCGCCCCGGCGCGCGTCCCCGCCGCCAGTCCGGTCACGCCCTTGCCGACGAGAGACGGCGTGTTCGGCATCGAGCGGATCACCGCGACGTCGTCGCCCAGGAGGGACTCGAAGGTGGCCAGCGTCACCCCGGCGGCAAGGCTCACCACGATCGTTCCCGGCCGCAGGACGGGTGCGATCTCGCGCAGCAGGTCCGGCACCATGGCCGGCTTGACGCCCACGAGGACGATTTCGGCGGCGGCCGCGGCATCCACGTTCCCGGAGGGCTGTTCCTCGAGGGCGATGCTCCTCACCCCCTCGAGGTCGGCGAGGGCGGCGGCCTTCGCGGAGGTCCGGTTCGTGACGGTCACGCCTCCCGCGACGCCGGATCGTACGAGTCCGTGGAGGATCGCGCCCCCCATCGAGCCGGCTCCGAGGATGGCGATGGGCGGAAGGGCGACGGTGGCAGTCATGGGGGAAGTTTAGAAGTGATCCGCTTATTGCCTCTTGACTTATATAAGTCGTAACTGAATGATTGACGCATGCACGCGCTCGACGTCCTCGGGGACCCGGTCCGCCGGCGCATCCTCGAACTGCTCGCCGACGGCGAGCTCCGCGCCGGCGAGATCGGCGAGGTCGTGCAGCGCGACTTCGGGATCTCGCAGCCCGCGGTGTCGCAGCATCTGCGCGTGCTGCGCGAGGCGGGCTTCGCGACCGTGCGTGCGGACGGGACCCGGCGGCTCTACGCCCTCGACCCCGCGCCGATCTCGGCAGCGGCCGCGTGGTTCGACCCGTTCCGGCGCTTCTGGCAGCCGCCCCTCGACGCGCTCGGCACCGAGCTCGCGCGCGAGCGCCGCCGGCGCCGCCTGGCCGCCGAGAGGGCGGAGGGGGCCGATACGGGTGCGACCGCAGAGCGCGCCGACGATCCCGAAGACCGAGACGAAACAAACGACGACCGATCCGAGGAGGACTGACATGGTCGATGTGCAGAGACAACTGGATGCCGTGACCCGCGGCGTCACGACGGGAGAGCGCGACGGGGCCGAGACTCGCGTGCAGACGCTCGCGCAGACGTATCCGGCCCCGATCGAGGACGTGTGGGATGCCGTCACCACCGACCGCATCGGGCGCTGGTTCCTTCCCATCTCGGGTGACCTCCGCCTGGGCGGGCGGTATCAGCTCGAGGGGAACGCGGGCGGCGAAGTGCGGGAATGCTCTCCGCCGCGCGACGGGGATGCGCACTACGCCGCCACGTGGGAGTTCGGCGGCGGGGTGACGTGGCTCGAGGTGAGACTAACCTCCGAGGGCGACTCCGCGACGCGCCTCGAGCTCACGCACACGGCGCGGGCGGACGACATGCCCCCGGGATTCTGGGAGCAGTACGGCCCCGGTGCGACCGGCGTCGGCTGGGACGGCGGCATGCTCGGACTCGCCATCCACCTCTCGAGCGAGGTCGACGGCCCTACGCCGGCCGAGGCGGCGGCGTGGGCCGCCACCGAAGAGGGCGTGGCCTTCTACCGCGGCGCCGCCGACGGGTGGGCTCGCGCGCACGAGGGCTTCGGAGCGGATGCCGCGGCCGCCGCTCGGGCCGCCGACAACACGTTCGCGTTCTACACCGGAGCTCCGCAGCCCGAGGGCTGAATCCTCGCCCGGACGGGCAGGGTTATCATCGTCACAGCGGAGGCGAGGCAGCCTCCTTCGAGGACTGTGGGAGGCCAGCGGACATGACGCTCTTCGACGGGATCGGGGCGCGCCTCATCGAGACGCCGCGACTCAACGTCAACATCCTCGAGCGCACGGGGGACGACCCGTCGACGCCGCCGGAGCGCACGGTGGTGCTGATCCACGGAAACGTCTCATCCTCGCTGTTCTGGCAGGAACTGATGGAGGACCTGCCGAGCGATCTGCGCGTGATCGCGATCGATCTGCGGGGCTTCGGCGGCACGGAGCACGCGCCGGTCGACGCCACGAGGGGTGTGCGCGACTTCAGCGACGACGTCCACGCGACCCTTCAGGCCCTCGGCATCCCGACCGCGCACTTCGTCGGCTGGTCGATGGGGGGCGGGGTCGTCATGCAGTACGCACTCGACCACCCCGTGCTGAGCCTCACCCTCCAGTCGCCGGTCTCCCCGTACGGCTTCGGCGGCACGCGCCGCGACGGCACCCGCCTCACCGACGACGACGCGGGATGCGGCGGAGGCGGCGCGAATCCGGACTTCGTGCAGCGCCTCATCGACCACGACACGACGGACGAGGCGGCGACCTCGCCGCGCAGCGTCTTCCGATCCGGCTACGTCGCTCCCGGGTTCCACACCGACAACGAGGACGTGTGGGTCGAGTCGATGCTCACCACCTCGACGGCGACCGGCAACTATCCCGGTGACTCGGTCACCAGCCCCAACTGGCCGGGCTTCGGCGCGGGCGGGATCGGCGTGCTGAACACGATGGCCCCGCGGTACTTCGACGTGTCGGGGATCGCGGAAATCGCCGACAAGCCGCCGATCCTGTGGGTGCACGGCACGGTGGACGCGATCGTGTCCGACGCCTCGTTCTACGACTTCAACTATCTCGGCAAGCTCGGGATCGTGCCCGGCTGGCCCGGCGACGAGGTCGCGCCACCGCAAGAGATGGTGTCGCAGACCCGCGATGTGCTGGCTCGGTACTCCGCCGGCGGCGGCGAGGTGACGGAGCTGAGCCTCGAGGGAGTCGGTCACTCGCCGCACCTCGAGCGCCCCGCGGAGTTCCGCCACGCACTTCTCACGGTGATCGGCTACGTCGGGCCGTCGGCGCACCCCGCCCCGCCGACCGAGGCGATCATCATCCGCTCGGCGGACTGACCCGGCGGTTCGCGCGCGGCGGGCCCGCACGCGAACCCGGGTCTCGCACGCCCGTCAAGACCCGTTCAGCGCGGGCGGCGGCATCCCTAGACTCGGGGCATGAGTGCTTCCGGCGGCGGCAAGGCGATCCTCGCGGCGTTCCTGGCCAACATGGGGATCGCCCTCGCGAAGTTCATCGCCTGGTTCATCTCGGGCTCCGCGTCGATGCTGGCCGAGGCGATCCACTCCGTCGCCGATTCGGGCAATCAGCTGCTGCTCATGCTCGGCGGCCGCCGCGCGAAGAAGCGCGCCGACCGGGAGCATCCCTTCGGCTACGGCAGGGAGCGCTACGTCTACGCCTTCGTCGTGTCGATCATCCTTTTCTCGGTCGGCGGGCTCTTCTCGATCTACGAGGGCGTGGACAAGCTCACCCACCCCCACGAGCTGACGAACTACTGGATCCCGATCGCCGTCCTGCTCATCGCGATCGGGCTGGAGTCGTACTCACTGCGCACCGCGATCCGCGAGAGCAACCTGGTCCGGGCGCGCGGGCAGTCGTGGGTGTCGTTCGTGCGGCACGCGAAGGCCCCGGAGCTGCCCGTCGTGCTCCTCGAGGACATCGCGGCGCTGACCGGTCTCGTCTTCGCCCTCTTCGGCGTCGGCATGACCTGGCTCACCGGCAACCCGGTCTTCGACGCGATCGGCACGCTCATGATCGGCACGCTCCTGATCCTGGTGGCGATCACCCTCGGCATCGAGACGAAGAGCCTGCTCGTCGGCGAGGGGGCGACGGATGCCGATCACGACCGCATCGTCGGCGCCATCACCGCCGGGCACGAGGCCGAGAAGCTCATCCACCTCAAGACCCTCTACCTCGGCCCCGACGAGCTGCTCGTCGCGGCCAAGCTCGGCTTCGCTCCGGACCGGACCTTCGCCGACGTGGCGGTGGACATCGACCGGATCGAGACCCGCGTGCGCGAGGCCGTGCCCACCGCGCGCGTCATCTACCTCGAGCCCGACATCTACCGGCCCGGTGACGATCCGACGCCGCCGACGGAAGAGTTCGTCATCAGGTCGGCGGACTGACGCGCCATGGAGTACTGCGTCTTCACCGAGCCCCAGCAGGGCGCGAGCTACGACGATCAGCTCGCGTTCGCGCAGACCGCGGAACGCGTCGGGTTCGACGGCTTCTTCCGCTCCGACCACTTCCTGCGCATGGGCGCGGGCGACCCGCTCCCCGGGCCGACCGACGCCTGGACCACCCTTGCGGGCCTCGCGCGCGAAACCTCGCGCATCCGTCTGGGCACGCTCGTCTCGTCGGTGACCTACCGCCAGCCGGGCATCCTCGCGATCCAGGTGGCCCAGGTCGACGCGATGTCGGGCGGGCGCGCCGAGCTCGGGCTCGGGACCGGCTGGTTCGAGCGAGAGCACCGGGCCTACGGCATCCCGTTCCCCGCGAAACGGTTCGATCTGCTCGAGGAGCAGCTCGCCATCGTCACCGGACTGTGGAACACGCCCGCCGGCGAGACGTTCGACTTCCACGGGCGCCACTACGACCTGGAGGATGCGCCGCCGCTCCCCCGGCCGACCCAGCCGCGAATGCCCGTCATCGTGGGCGGCGCCGGGCCGAAGCGCACTCCCGAGCTCGCCGCGCGGTTCGCCACCGAGTTCAACATCGGCTTCCGGTCCGAATCCGAGATCGCCGAGCGGTTCGCGGGGGTTCGCGACGCGTGCGAGCGGATCGGGCGCGACCCGGCGACCCTCCAGCTCTCGGTGGCCCTTCCCACCCTCGCCGCGCCGACCGAGGACGGCCTCGCCCGGCGGGCCGCGGCGATCGGGCGCACCGTCGACGAGCTGCACCCGGACGTGAACATCGTCGGCGCGCGAGCCGAGATCGCCGCGAAGGTCGAGCGCCTGGTCGCACTCGGCGCGGACCGGGTCTACTTCCAGCTGCTCGACCTCCAGGACGTGGAGCAGGTCGAGTACCTCGGCGCCGACGTCCTGCCGCACCTCCCCCGCTGACGCGGCGCGTCACCCCGACGCCGGCAGGCGGTACGACGGGAGGCCCCGACGGCGGATGAGCCACTCGGCGAAGACGAGGTTGGGCAGCCAGCTCAGGAACGGCACCGCCGCGTAGGCGTTCGCGAACGCGCTGTCGAACTCCCACGGCTGTCCGAGGAGGAGCGGGGCGAGCAGCAGGAGCGGCAGCCACACGCGCAACGTCACGGCGGCGTAGGTGAGGGCGTAATTGCGGATCATCCAGGCCTGGTGACTCGGGATGTCGCGGCGGCGGATCGCGCGGTAGGCCCGCCATCCGGTGATCAGCCACAGCACGGCGAGAGCCCCGAATCCGAAGAAGCCCACGTAACCGGCAGGACTCGAGGGGGCGATCACCAGGCCGGTGACGCCGCCGACTCCGACGGCGATCAGGTAGACCCGCCCCGTCCAGCGGTGCACGCGAGGCATCCGCTCCCGCAGTCCCCGCCAGAACTGCAGGGCCCCGCCGATCAGCGCCACCGAGCCGCCCACGATGTGGACGTAGAGCGCTCCCTGCACGAGGACCGACGTCTCCGCGTAGGCGGGCGCGAGTCCGATCTCCTGGGCTGCGAGCGCGCGGAGCGATCCGGTGAAGTACGGAGCCGCGGAGAACCCGACGATCGCGAGCGCCGACAGGAGGACGAACGTCCAGGCGATGCGCGGCCCGACACGACCCAGCGCGGCTATGCGGGGATCACCGCCCCCGGGAGAGGTGCGAACGGTGTGCGCCAGGCGAGTCATGCCCGTCACGGTAGAACCGGGCGTCGGGCCGGGACAGGGGGCAGACCCCCGAGATGTGGTGCCGTCCGCCCCCGGATCCTTTGTCCCGCACCTCAGCGGCGGACGTCGAAGAATGCGCGCAGCAGGGCGGATGCCTCGTCCTCGCACACGCCCGGGACGACCTCCGCGCGGTACGGGAGGCGTCGGTCGCGCACGACGTCGTAGACCGATCCCGCCGCGCCCGCCTTCCCGTCCCACGCACCGAACACCAGCCGCGAGATGCGCGCCTGCAGCACGGCTCCGGCGCACATCACGCACGGTTCGAGGGTGACCACCAGCGTGCAGCCCTCGAGATTCCACGCCGAGAGGGATGCCGCCGCCTCCCGCAACGCGACCACCTCGGCGTGCGCGGTGGGGTCGTGGGTGGCTTCGCGCAGATTGCGCCCCTCGCCGATCACCCGGCCCGAGGCATCCATCACCACGGCACCGACCGGGACATCGCCGGCCGCGCCTGCGGCCTCTGCCAGCGCGAGCGCACGCTCCATCGCGGCGAGGTCGGCGGGCTCGAAGGTCACGACACGAGCGTAGGCCCGCCCCGCGGACCGCGAACCGCTTCGGGCGGGCGGGTCGCGACGCACTACCCTGGGCGTATGCGCCTGCACGTCGCCGATCACCCCCTCATCACCCACAAGCTCACGGTGCTGCGCGACGAGCGCACGTCGTCGCCGGTGTTCCGTCAGCTCACCGAGGAGCTCGTGACCCTGCTCGCCTACGAGGCCACCCGCAACGTGCGGGTGTCCCCCATCGAGATCACCACACCGGTCACGACCACCACGGGCGTCAAGATCAGCGAGCCGCGGCCCCTCGTCGTGCCGATCCTGCGCGCAGGGCTCGGGATGCTGGAGGGCATGGTGAAGCTCATCCCGACCGCCGAGGTCGGCTTCCTCGGGATGGTGCGCAACGAGGAGACTCTCGAGCCGTCGACCTACGCCGAGCGACTGCCCGACGACCTCAGCGACCGGCAGTGCTTCGTCCTGGACCCGATGCTCGCGACCGGCGGCTCGCTCGGCGCGGCGATCGAGTTCCTCTTCGCGCGCGGCGCCCAGGATGTCACGGCCATCTGCCTCCTCGGCGCCCCCGAGGGCGTCGCCGCCATCGAGAAGCAGGTCGCCGGGCGCGACGTCACGCTCGTGCTCGGCGCGATGGACGAGCGCCTCAACGACAAGGGCTACATCGTGCCCGGCCTCGGTGACGCCGGCGACCGGCTGTACGGCACCGTCTGACTCCCGCCGTCCGCGATGACGGGCCCTGACGAACGTCGGCGAGCAGGGCTATGCTCGGCCCCGTGGAGAAGGTGGACGACGACGTCGACGCATTCCTTCGGGACTCCGCGCGCGCGGACGACCTGATCGCTCTGGACCGGCTGCTGCGGGAGGCGCTTCCGACGGCCGATCGCGTGCTGTGGCGCGGCCGGATGTGGGGCGGGACGGACCAGGCGATCATCGGCTACCGTTCGATCAGCCAGCCCCGGCCACGCGGGGCGGAGGCCGACTGGTTCCTCGTCGGACTCGCCGCGCAGCAGAACCACCTCTCGATCTACGTCAACGCCGCCGAGGACGGCCGGTACCTGGTGCAGTCATGGGGGGATCGCCTCGGCCGGGTCAAGATCGGCGCGGCTGCCGTGACCTTCAGATCCGCCGAGGACCTCGACCTCGATGAGCTGCGCGATCTCGTCGTGCGAGCCGGAGAGGTCGAGGACGAGCGAAGCGAGATCGGCACGCAACGTCACGCTTCGACGCCGCCGGACTCTTGAAGACGGTCACTGGTTCGAGAGAGGGAGCGCAGGATGAGTGAGACGACGTGGTCGGGTGCGGGTACGGCGGACGATCCGTGGGTCCTGAAGACGGCGCCGCTGTCCTCGGAGTACACGATGTACCGTGACGAGGCGAGCGACCCGCCGCTGCTGGTGTGCCAGGTGGGCGCGACGCGGCTGACGTACCTCGCGCGGGCGATCGACGATCTGCACGCCGAGCTGGTCCGCCGCGGCGACTGGGTCGTGCTGGGTGCGGCCGACGAGAAGAAGGAGCCCGCCCCCGACTCCGTCGAAGCGTGGGGCCGGTCCGCCGACAACCCCGTCGGCGGATGGTACGGGCAACGTTCCGGGTACCGCGGGCGATTCGGGATGTACGTGCCACCCCTGCTCGAGGCGCTCGGCCTCGTCGAGCTCGAGCACAACCCTCGCAACAACCGGGTCCGCGCGATCCCGCACGACTCGTGACGGCGGGCTGCCGACAGACAGCTCGGAGTTTCCTCACCCCGCGCGCGAGAGGGGGATGTCCTTCTCCCTCTGGGCCGGCCGACCTCGCAGTCCGGTGCGCGCCGTGAGGGTGAACGCACCCGCCGCGATCGCGTAGAACACTACGTCCGCGACGACTTTGCCCACCAGGAGTCCCCACACCGGATCTCCGAGGAGCCAGACGCCGCCCACGAGGGCGATCGGTCGGATGAGCAGCGTGTCGAGCACCTCGGCGGCGCCGAACTCCGCGATCAGCAGCATCCCGGTCCTCGCGAGGGCGCGGCGTCGCGACCGCGCCGCCGAGCGCTGCTCCAGGTAGACGCTCACGGCGAGTACGGCGTAGAACCCGACGATCTCCCCCAGCAGCGCGGCGAGTGCGACCGCCGCGGCGGAATCGGTCCAGAGCGTCACTGCCAGTCCGGCGCCGAGCATCAGCGCGGTGCCGGCGACCTCGGCAGGCAGGTAACGCCGCATCCAGAAGAGGATGCCGCGGCGACGCGTGGCGGCGGCGTCGGTGGCGGTCGCGGTCATGTCGCACCCCCTTCCCCGTGACAGAGGAGAGGTGCGGCGCGGTGATACGACGGTGCGGCATTCGCCCCTCGCCGAACGAATGCCGCACCCGCGTCTATCCGACGCGCTTCTCACGTTAGGCGAGGACGACGATCAGGCGAACGGGGTTGACATGCCCGCGCGAGGTGATTAGCGATCGCCTCAGTCGTCGAGCAGCGGCCCGCCCGGGTTGCGGCGCCCGGTCTCCTGCTCCCAGAACTCGAGCTGCTGGGTGAGGGCCTTCGCCAGCTCGAACACCTGCTCCGGAGGGATCCGAATGCGGCTGACCACGCGAGCGGGGACGACGGTGTGCCTCTCCCCGGTCTCGGAATCGACCTGCTCGCGGGGCGGCTGCGCCAGGGTGAGGAAGTCCATGACGAAGACCGTGGGGGTGTGCCACACGTTGGCGAAGTCGGCGTACGCGCCGCCGATGAGCTCCGGCGGGAGATCGATCTCGAACTGGCGTGGTGCCTCTTCGGCCATGGCCTGCCCTCCTCCGTGCACCGGCGGCCCGGCGCGCCTGTGCGCGAGTCTACGCGGGCCTCACGCGCGCCCGACCAGTCGTGCGAAACCGCTGAGCCGGGCGACTCCCTCGGGGGTCCGCGGGAGGTCGTCCAGCAACGCGGGCGAGTAGACGAGATAGGCCGTGTGCTTCGCGCGCGAGACGGCGACGTTCAGCCGGTTGCGCAGCAGCAGGAACTCCAGACCTCGAGGGGCGTCGCGCCCGGAAGAGGCGGCGAGCGAGACGATCGCGACCGCGGCCTCCTGTCCCTGGAACTTGTCGACCGTCCCGACGGGCACGTCGCCGAATCCCGCGGCGCCGAGCGCGTCTTCGACGGCGACCTGCTGGGCGTTGTATGGCGTCACGACGATGATGTCGTCGGTGGTGAGGGGACGAGGCGGTCGTATCGTCGCCTGGTGCTCATCATCGACCTGCACGTCGGTCCAGTCCCGGCCGACGAGGTCGCGCACGAGATCGACGACGACGGCCGCCTCCTCGGGCGAATGGGTCGCATTTCCGCGGTGGCGCACTGGGAACGGTACGACACCGGCCGGAACCCCGGCGATGCTTCGCAGCGCGGTCGAGGGATGCGCTTCGAGCTCGCCACGGTAGGACAGGTGCGAGACCGGCTCGGCGACCGCGGGATGCATGCGCCGCGAGCGCGCGAGGAAGTAGCCGTACTCGGGCGGGATGACGTCTGCCCCGTCCATGATCCACCCCAGCGCCGACGTGTCGACCGGCTCGGGGTGCGTGCCCTGGCTCACCTGCGGGAGCTGCTGCGGATCGCCGAGGAGCAGCAGTCGCGATGCCGCCAGCGAGACCGCGACCGTCGACGCCAGCGAGAACTGGCCCGCCTCGTCGATGACGAGCAGGTCGAGGCTCCCCCGCGGGATGCGTCCTTGGTGGCTGAAGTCCCAGGCCGTGCCGCCGATGACGTAACCGGAATCGGCCTGCTCGGCGGTGAACGCCGATACCCCGTTCTTGGGGATCACCGTGAAGCCGTGCGGGGCGGCCGGATCCTTCGGCGCTTTGGCGACGGACTGCGGCGGCACCCCGGCGGTCACGACGCGCTCGAGCAGCTGCTCGATCGTGGCATGACCCTGCGCGACGACCCCGACCTTGAAGGCGTGGTCGCGCACGAGGCGGGCGATCACGTGGGATCCGACGTAGGTCTTGCCGGTGCCGGGGGGGCCTTGGACGGCGAGATAGCTGCGATCGAGGCCCAGTACGGCGCGCACGATTGCATCGACGTCGTCGCCGGCGGGCTCGGGAAGCCCTCCGGCCACCGTGCGGGGCGGACGTCGCCGCAGGATGTCGGTCGCGGGATCGGCGGGGACCTCCGGCGCCGCGTCGATGACGGCGTCGGCCCACTCGTCGATCGCCGCCTGCTGATTGCCCGCAGAGGGAGGCGCCGCCGGACTCAGGGCGAGGGGCAGCTTCGACCACGTGACACCGTCGACGGCGGTCTCCTCGACGATCGCCCCGTCGTCGAGGACCTCGACGACGGTGATGCTGCGGTACGAGTGGATCCACCGTGGGGAGGCGTCGAAGGGGTAGGGCGCGGGAAGCTCGTAGAGCGCGAACGGGTTGGCCCCCTCGCTCAGCCGCGTGCCGGGTGCCAGCTCGCCCCGCAGCTCGATGGTGCGCCGCTCGCCGCCCCGGCCGCTCTCGGCGAAGTGCCAGTCCTCGATGACGCGACTGCGGGCGGGGTCGATGATCACGACGTCGCGGGTCTCCTCCCACAGGGGCACGGGTTCGCGCAGACGCAGGAAGTGGGTCGCCCAGAACGACTTCGCCTCGCGCGGGTAGTAGTCGATGGCGGCGGCGCCGAGCCGCAGAGACTGCGCCGCGGCCGAGTCGGACGGATGCAGCTCCGCAAGGCGGTCCAGCGCGAGGGCCCGCGGCGACGGCTCGTACGCGCGCTCGTCGGGTTCGGGATTCGGGGACGGACGCATGCCGGTCTCGCGCGCGCGATCGACCAGCCAGTCGCGGAGCCGGCGCGTCGACACGCAGTCGTACCGGTTGTAGTCGGCGAGATCGTCCAGGATCGCCCCACCGCCTGCCTCGTCGCCGTCGGCGATCAGCGCGCGCGCCTCGACGTAGCGCACGATCGAGTCGTCGCCCTTCTGTACGTCGCTCGTGCGCACCTCGTCGCCCATGTAGAGCGGTTCGAGCTTCTTGATCGAGTACGAGCGCGAGCCCACGCGGAGGGCGCGACGGACGATCGGATAGAGGTCGACGAACACGCCGTCGCGCAGCAGCCGGTCGACATCCGCCTCCCGCACGCCGTGCCGAGCCGCCATCGCCAGGAGATGGGTCGGCTCGTAGGGCGCGTAGTGGTAGATGTGCATCCCCGGATACTGGGCCCGACGGAGGTTCACGATGTCGAGGAACGTCTCGAGCGCTCGCTTCTCGTCGGCGAACGAGTGGGCCCACAGCGCGGTGTACTCCTCGCGCGTGTCGACCCAGCCGAAGAGGTAGTCGAGTCCCCACGGCACCGGCTCGCCCTCGCGCCCGGGGGACGGGGGCTCGGTGTGGAGCGGGTCGCCCTCGAAGTCGAAGAAGAGGTCGCCGTGGTCGGGTCGCGGCAGTGCGCCGAGGGCGGTGGGGGCCACCACCCGGTACGTGGGAACGGGAGGGAGCCCGTCGGCGTGGGGAGCGGGTGCCGCGAGGGGCGGCGTGCCGGCCGGGCTCTCGAGCTGCAGACGAGCCTGGGTGCGCAGCATCCCGAACGTGTCGGGGTTCATCCCCGCGGGTCCGGCGGGGGCGAGGGCGAGCTCGTCGATCGTGCGGACGCCCGCGGTGCGCAGCCGCTCGCGCTGGACCGGTCGCATTCCGGCGACCAGCAGGAGATCGCGGGATGCCACGACCTCGAGGTCGCACGTCGCGCACCGGCCGCACGCCACGACGTCGAGGTCGCCGCGCGGGTCGCCCCAGGCAACGGGCGCACCCGCGCCGCCGAGGTCGAGCCGGCGATCGGCGATGAGGGCCGCGAGCCGCTCGCGGCGCAGGCCGAAGAGCGGCAGCAGATCGTCGACCTCGTGGACGCTCACGCTGCCGTCGCCGAGCAGCAGCTCGACGCGGTCGGACCGCGCGACCTCCAGCCGGTCGAGCTGATCGACATAGGCCGCGAGCTGCATGAGGGCGGTCACGCGTGCCCGGCGGGCGAGCTTGGTGTCTTGCACGACCCATCGCCCGGCGTCGTCGCGCACCAGGAAGTCGGCGAACCCGACGAAATCGGCGGTCGCGAACGCGGCCTGGTAGACGACGTCGGCATCCGATCGCAGGGCCGCGTTCGTGAGGTCGACGGCGTCGGCGAGGGCCGAGGCATCCGACGAGCGCGTCTCGGGGATCTCGATCACACCGTCGCCGAAGTGGGAAACGTAGTCCGCGAGCACCGCACGCTCGTGGGCGGTGCCGAGTCGGCCGGCACGCTCGAGCGTGAGGTCTTCGGGCTCCTCGACGGCGGCGACCCGCCCGAGCCTGGCGTCGATGGCCCGCAGCCACGCGAACTCGCACTCGGCCGCGGCCTTGAGGTCGCTCGCGCTCCAGACGATCCGGCCCTCGTCTTCGATGTATCGCATGCCCGCCTTTCGTCCTCACGACCCTAGCCGCGGCATCCGACACCTCCGCACGCGACGTCGACGCGGGCGCCTGACAGACTGGGCGCATGAGCCTGCCGTTCGAGAGCGCCTACCGACACGGGTTCGCCCGGATCGCGGCGTGCACGATCCCGATCGTCATCGCCGACCCCGCGGCCAACGCCGCCGCGATCCTGGCATCGGCGCGCGAGTGCGACGCCGACGCCGTGGCGGTCGCGGTCTTCCCCGAGCTCTGCCTGACCGGCTATTCGATCGAGGATCTGGTGATGCAGGATGCCGTGCTCGACGCGGTCGTGCGCGCGATCGAACGGCTGGTCGAGGCATCCGTCGATCTGCTCCCGATGATCGTGGTCGGCGCGCCGCTGCGTCACCGCAACCGTCTCTACAACTGCGCCGTCGTCATCCACCGCGGCGAGCTGCTCGGCGTCGCGCCGAAGTCCTACCTGCCGACGTACCGCGAGTTCTACGAGCGCCGCTGGTACGCCCCCGGCGACGACCAGTCCGGCGAGGACATCCGCGTGGGATCGCTCGAGGCACCGTTCGGTCCCGATCTGCTCTTCGAGGCGCTCGACGTGCCGGGTCTCGTCGTGCACGCCGAGGTGTGCGAAGACGTGTGGGTCCCGATTCCGCCGTCGGCCGGCGCCGCGCTCGCGGGCGCCACCGTCCTGCTGAACCTCAGCGGCAGTCCGATCACGATCGCGCGCGCCGAGGACCGCACCGACCTGTGCCAGTCGCAGTCGCTGCGCTGCCTCGCCGCCTACGCGTATGCCGCCGCCGGCATGGGCGAGTCGACCAACGACGTGTCGTGGGACGGGCAGACCCTCATCTACGAGGCCGGCGCGCTGCTGGCCGAGACCGAGCGCTTCCCGGACGGCCCGCGGCGTTCGGTCGCCGACATCGACCTCGATCGCCTCCGCCAGGACCGCCTTCGACAGGGCACGTTCGACGACAACCGGCGCACGCACGACCCGCAGTTCCGCGTCGTGCACTTCGAACTCGATCCGCCGACGGCAGACATCGGCCTGCACCGCACGCTCGACCGCTTCCCGTTCGTGCCCGACGACCCGGCGCGCCTCGCTCAGGACTGCTACGAGGCGTTCAACATCCAGGTCTCGGGTCTCGTGCAGCGGTTGACGGCGATCGGCGGCCCGAAGCCCGTCATCGGCGTGAGCGGCGGGCTGGACTCCACGCACGCCCTCCTCGTCGTCGCCCGCGCGATGGATCGCATGGGCCGGCCGCGCAGCGACATCCTCGCGTACACGATGCCCGGCTTCGCCACGAGCGATCACACCAAGTCCAACGCGATCGCCCTCGCCGAGTCCGTCGGCGCCACGATCGAGACGATCGACATCCGCTCCGCGGCGACCGAGATCCTCGAGGGCATCGGGCACCCTTTCGCCGACGGCGAGCCGGTCCACGATGTGACGTTCGAGAACGTGCAGGCCGGCATCCGCACCGATTTCCTCTTCCGGCTGGCCAACCAGCACGGCGGCATGGTCATCGGCACGTCCGACCTGTCCGAGCTCGCGCTCGGGTGGGCCACCTACGGCGTCGGCGACCAGATGAGCCACTACGCCGTGAACGCCGGCGTGCCCAAGACGCTCATCCAGCACGTGATCCGCTGGGTCATCGCACACCGCGAGGGCGTCGACGAGGCCGAGGCCGCGGTCCTGCAGTCCGTGCTCGACACCGAGATCAGCCCGGAACTCGTGCCGGCCGGCCAGGACGGCCGCATCCAGTCGACCGAGGACCGCATCGGGCCCTACGCGCTGCACGACTTCGCCCTGCACCACATCCTGCGGTTCGGCTTCCGCCCCTCGAAGATCGCCTTCCTCGCGGCGCGCGCGTGGGAGGACAAGAATGCCGGAGCCTGGCCCCCGGGCTTCCCCGAGGAGGACCGCTACGCCTACGACCTGCCGACGATCGTGAAGTGGCTGCAGGTCTTCCTGCGGCGCTATTTCGCGTTCGCGCAGTTCAAGCGCTCCGCCATCCCCAACGGGCCGAAGGTGTCGCCGACGGGGTCGCTGTCGCCGCGCGGCGACTGGCGCGCGCCCTCGGACGGCAACGCCAACGCGTGGATCGCCGAACTGAAGGCGGCGCTGCCCGAACTCGTCAAGGAGTGAACGGGATGCCTCGGCCCGAGGCATCCGTCCGTCCTCAGCTCGTCGCCTCTGACGCTCCTGCCCGGCTCAGGAGATCTGCGGGCTTCAGGCCGTTTCGCGCCGGGTGAGCCTGATCCGGGCAGATCTCCTGACCCGGACGGGCGCGTCGGGCGGATTCAGGCCGGCGCGGCGCCGTACGCGAGCGTGATCACCCAGCCGTCGCGGGAGAGATCCGCCAGCTGGTAGTAGACGCGGCGGTCGGGGATCCAGCCCTTCGTGAGCGGGCTGTCGAGGCGCACGTGGTCGGCCGCGACGCGGGCGCCCCTCCCGTCGGCGTCGCGCACCGCCTGCACGCGGGTCCAGTGGGTGAGGAGCTTGCCGACGTCGTCCTCCTCGACGAGGTGCGAGTGGCGTCTCATCTCGCGGACAGTCGCGTCATCGGGATGCGCGTCGCGCAGATCGAGCCCGAGCGGCACCGCCGGATCGGCGACGGCGACCACGGTCGCGGCGCGGAAGTTCGCGTTGCGGATCCGCAGTGGCACCTCCTGCCCGTCGACCTCGGCGATGAGCTGGGTGTGGAATCCGAACTGCCCCGGTGCCTCGCGCTCGATGCGCACGGAGCGCTCTTCGATCCCGAGCTGCGCGGCGACGATCTCACGAGCGAGCTCGCGCTTGCGGTCGTGCTCGGCCATCTTCGGATCCCAGCCGAGCCTGGCCGTGATCCCCGGGGGCGTCTCGAGCAGAACGGATTGCATGGTGCACCTCTTCCCGCGGCGTCTGCGCGCTTCTCATCCTGCCCGCGGCGCCCCGACGGGGGAAGGATGCCGCGCCGCGCGCTCGCCTGCTGTCACTCGGTCGCGACCCCGGCCGACGCACGAAGAGGGCGGGGCATGACTGCCCCGCCCTCTCTGCGACCCCGGGTCGTCCTCAGTCCGACGCTGCCGAGGCCACGGATCCGGCCGACGGGGCCGACGCCGGCGAAGCGGGCGAATCCGGCGCAGGGGCCGGAGCCGGGGCGGGGGCCGGTGCGGGAGCCGGTGCGACGGGGGTCGGGGCACTCACAGCGGAGACCGGCGAGGGGGGTGCGACCGGGGTTGCCGGGGAAGCGACGGTCGGCGCCGAAGACGACGGAGACGGCGACGGCGATGGAGACGTGACGACCGACGCCGACGTGTCGGTCACCCGCAGCTGAAGTCCGCCGCGGTCGAGAACATCGCCGCCGCGCGGTCCGACGACCGGGCCGCCGGGGACCACCGACCCGTCGCTCGTGCGCATCGTCATGTTCGCCGCGGTGGCGGCCGCTGCACCGCCCACGAGGCTCAAGCCGACGGCACCTGCGACACCGTAGGCGACCCACTTCTTCTTGTTCATCATGTTCGTGTTCCTTTCGTCCGGCGGGTCTCCGGGGGGATCGTCGACCCTGCCGCTGACTTCAGCCTGCTGGTGCCGGGTAAGCCGCGGCGAAGGATGCGATGAGATGCCTCTTATGCACGCGGACGCGTGACGCGACCCTCGAGGACCGCGTCGGCGGCGTCGAGCAGCGCGCCGGTCCGGGCCTCGTCGCCGCGCTGCACCGCACCCAGCGCGTGCCCGAGCAAGTGACTCACGGTCCGGCCGCGCAGCCCGTCGCCCGCGTCGGCATCGGCGTCCCACCGGGCGAATGCCTCACCGGCGAGCAGCCAGACCCGCTCATCGTGCGGCACGGGAGTGAGGAGGGCGCTGGACAGCGCGTGGGAGACGAAGGCTGCGGTGTCGTCCGACGCCGCCCCCGTACCGGCGGTGTCGACGTCGATGACCGCGCTCAGCTCACCGCTGTCGCCGAGGAAGAGCTGGCCGAAGTGCAAATCTCCGTGGACCGACCTCTCCCGGCCGTCACGCCACCCCGTCTCGATTCGACGTCGCAGTTCGCGGACGCGACGTGCATAGCCGGGCGCCTCGTGCTCGAACCGGTCCGCGTACCAGGCCGCCCTTCGCCGCAGGTCCGTCCGTGCCCGACCCTTGAGCGGGATCCGCGCGATGGCCCCCCGCAGCCGGTCCACCTGGTCGACGAGGGCGGCGGCGGTCCAGGTCGCCTCGGTCGCCGGCGTTCCCGCCGCCGAGTCGAGCACCACCATCCCCTCGTCCGACCAGCCCCGCACGGTCGGAACCGGCACCCCGGCCCGGTCGAACGCGGCGTGGGCGCGGACGATCCGTCCGATCCGGGCGGGCGGCACGACCTTGACCCAGACGAGCCCGTCGTCCGTCGGCACCCGGAACACCGCGCGCCGGCCGGCACGGTACACCACCGTCTCGGGCGCACCGGCCGCGGTCAGACCGAGTCGGGCGAGCATCGACTCGGCGGCGTGCGCGAAGGCCACGGGGGCCAGGGCAGGCAGGTGCGGATCGGCAGGATGCAGCCACACCCGCATATCCGGCGCGTCGGGCTCCCCGACGAGCAGACCGGTCTCGCGTGGAACAGTGCGCCCAGAGGTGTCGAGGAAGTACGTGACGGATGCCGCTCCTTCGACGACATCGAATCCGACCACCGAGCCGTCGCCGAGGGGTTCGCGGCTGATCCGAGTCACCGAGGCCCCGGGCGCGAGGTCCAGGGCCTCGCGCAGGAGTTCTTCGTCGGACGGCGCGGCGTGCAGCATCCTCCGATCCCAGCACGAACGCCGTACGCGAGTGATGAGACCTCTCTTAGTGTCGATCCCGACGACTCGCACGCGCACCATACTTGACGGCGTGAGAGGTCGAGCCGGGCGGGAGCGAGCACCGCACTCCCCGGCGATCTCGGTGAGAACCCGCCTGATCGCCGTCATCACGGTCGTCGCGGCCCTCGGCATGACCGCCGTCGGCTTCGTCGTCTATCTCGAGGAGAGGGACCGCATCCTGCGCCAGGTCGACGACCTGCTCATCGCGAACCTCGCCGCCGGCCGGGACCTCGTGGAGAATCCGGTGGCGGGCGAGCCCTGGACGAGCGCCCAAGAGGCCCTGGCGGCCGTGGTCCAGCGCGCTGCACCCGACGACAACACCGGCGTGGTCGGCATCGTGGACGGCGCGGCCTCGCTCGTGCCCGGAGTACCCCTCGATGTCGATCTCCTCCAGGACCCGGCGTTCATCGACCATGTGGTCGGCTCCGCCGAGGAAGGCGATCCCGTGGTCGGCACCTACGCCGAGAACGGCCACGCGTGGCGGTATCTGGCGATGCCCGTGACGGTCGAGTCGACGCCGGAGCCGTCCGCCCTCTTCGTCATCGCGTACGACGTGCAGGCGGAGCTTGCGGAGATCAACTCCGCGGCTCGCGTGTGGCTCATCGCGTCGGCGGCGACCCTCGTGGTCATCGCGCTCGCCGCCGGCTGGGTGACCACCCGACTCCTCGCACCCCTGCGTCAGATGCGGGAGACGGCGCAGCGGGTGTCGGGGCAGTCGATGAGCGAGCGCATTCCGATCGTCGGACGCGACGACGTGTCCGAACTCGCCCGGACGATGAACGACATGCTGGACCGGCTGGATGAAGCCCTGGAGTCGCAGCGACGGCTGCTCAGCGACGTCGGCCACGAGCTCAAGACCCCCATCACCATCGTCCGAGGCTATGTCGAGGTCGTCGATCCGGACGACCCGGAGGACGTCCGCGCGACGCGGGATCTCGCCGTCGACGAGCTCGAGCGCATGGACAGGCTCGTCCAGGACCTCGCGTCCGCGGCATCCCTCCACGGTCCCGCGCCGGTCAAGCCAGTGCTGGTCGATGCCGCCGACCTCCTCCGTCAGGTCGTCCGCAAGGCACAGGGCATCGACGGCGGAACGATCCGCATGGGCGACCTCGCGGAGGTCGTGACGGAGCTCGATCCCTCCCGGATCACTCAAGCGCTGCTCCAGCTGACGCAGAACGCCGTCACCCACGGCGGGGGCGAGGTCGAGATCTCGAGCGTCGTCGCGGACCATCAGCTCCGGATCACGGTCCGCGACTTCGGACGGGGGGTCCCCGACGACGAGAAGCCCCGCGTCTTCGACCGCTTCCACCGGGGGACGGATGCCGAGGACCCCGCGGGCAGCGGGCTCGGGCTGAACATCGTCCAGGTCATCGCGCGCGCCCACGCGGGCAGCGTGCGCGTCGATGACGCGCCTGGTGGCGGCGCGGCGTTCACGATCTCGATTCCGCTCGTCCGCGGCCGGCAGGCGCCGGAGGGCCTGATCATTCCTCCGCGTCCGCCTGCGCCGGCGCCGGCTGCGACGACCGTGATGTCCGACTGAGGGGGTCCCGTGGCATCCATCCTGATCGCCGACGACGAATCGCGGATCTCCGGGTTCATCGACAAGGGCCTGCGCTCCGCGGGCTTCGCCACCCGCGTCGCCACGACGGGGCGGCAGGCGCTCGACCTGGCATTGAGCGGCGAATTCGACCTTCTGGTGCTCGACGTGAACCTCCCCGAGATGGACGGGTTCGCCGTGCTCGAGGGAATCCGCGGATCGGGGTCGCGGATGCCCGTGATCATGCTCACCGCCCGGGTCGAATTGCACGACACGGTGGCCGGGCTCGAGGGCGGCGCCGATGACTACCTGGGAAAGCCGTTCCGCTTCGACGAGCTCGTCGCTCGCATCCGCCTGCGAATGAGGCGCGACGAGGCAGCGCCGACAGCGGAGCTGCGCCACCGCGACCTGACTCTCGACGTGCGCACGCGGCGAGCGGATGTCGCCGGCGTCGGCGTCGAACTCTCCGCGCGCGAGTTCGCCCTTGCCGAGGAACTGGTGCGCAACGCCGGGCAGGTCCTGAGCCGTGAACAGCTGCTCAGCCGGGTGTGGGGCTACGACTTCGACCCGGGCTCCAACGTCGCCGACGTCTACATCGGGTACCTGCGGCACAAGCTCGGGCCCGAGCGGATCGAGACGGTGCGCGGCGTGGGGTATCGCCTGGTGTGACGGTGCGCCGGCCCCTCCGCGGTGCCAGGATGAGGGCGTGGACGGCTTCGCAGCGGTCGACTTCGAGTTCGCGCGCCAGGTCCTGCAGCGAGGGATCGCGGCGCTCTACCTCGTCGCGTTCGTCTCGACTCTGAACCAGTTCCGACCGCTCCTCGGCGAGCGCGGACTGCTCCCCGCCCCGGAGCTGCTCGACTGGGCCCGGCGCTCCCCGCGCGGGCGGACGCTCCTCCGCCCGACGCTGTTCCGATACGTGCGGTACACCGACCGCCGACTGGCGGCGCTGTGCGGGACGGGCATCGTGATCGCGGCGGCCGTGGTCTGCGGCATCCCTCAGCTGTTCTCGCCGTGGATCCCGATGGCGTGCTTCCTGCTGCTGTGGCTGGGCTACATGTCGATCGTGAGCATCGGCCAGACGTTCTACGGATTCGGGTGGGAGATGCTGCTGCTGGAGGCCGGCTTCCTGGCGGCCTTCCTCGGGTCGGAGGCCGAGCCGCCCCCGACGGTCGTCCTCGTGCTGCTGTGGTGGCTGGTGTTCCGGCTCGAGTTCGGCGCGGGGATGATCAAGATCCGCGGTGGGCGGGAGTGGCGCGACCTCACGGCGCTGATGTACCACCACGAGACGCAGCCGATGCCCGGACCCCTCAGCCGGCAGGCCCATCTGCTGCCGAAGTGGTTCCACCGCGGCGAGGTGCTGGGGAATCACTTCGCGCAGCTCGTGGTGCCGTGGTTCCTGTTCGCTCCGCTCCTCGGGCTGATCGTGCCGGGTCCCGTCCCGGCGATCGTGGGTGCGGTCGCCGCGGCGATCGTCATCGCGACGCAGCTCTGGCTCGTCGCCACGGGCAACTTCGCGTGGCTCAACTGGGCGACCATCGTGCTGGCGTTCTCGGCGATCGGGCTGCTCGGCATCGGCGCGCCCGTGCGGTCGCCGCCGAGCGATCCGCCCTGGCTCATCGACGGGATGCCGCTGCCCTGGGTGGTCGTGACGACCGGGATCGGCCTGCTCTACGTCGTGATCAGCTGGCCCGCGCTGCGGAATCTGTTCGCCCGGCGCCAGCTCATGAACGCAGGCTTCAACCGCTGGCAGCTCGCCAACGCCTACGGCGCGTTCGGCACGGTGACGAAGGAGCGCATCGAGATCGTGGTCGAGGGCACGCCCGACGAGGACCCGGATGCCGCGACTTGGCGCGAGTACGCGTTCAAGCGCAAGCCCGGCGACGTGCGGCGCCTTCCCCGGCAGGTCGCGCCCTACCATCTGCGGCTGGACTGGCTGATGTGGTTCCTGCCGCTCGGCCGGTCGCTCGAGGACTGGTTCACGGTGTTCCTCGTGCGTCTGCTGCAGGCGGATGCCGCGACCCTAGGCTTGCTGGCCCGCGATCCCTTCGGCGGCGAGCGGCCACGCTGGGTGCGTGCCGTCGCGTACCGCTACCGATTCACCACGCGCGCCGAGTTCCGCGCGTCGGGCGACCGGTGGGTCCGGGATCGGCGCAGCCCTGTGATTGGCCCGCTGTCGCTGCGCTGACCCCACCCTCCCCCCGACCCGGATTGCCGAAAGGGCGCTCCCGACCAGATCTGCCCGGGATTTCCGGTCGGGAGCGCCCTCTCGGCGAGGTGGCGGAGGCGGGAAGGGGAGAATGGACGGGTGAAGCTCCTCGTCGCGGCCCTCGAGGCCGAACTCGTCGCGTTCCCCGCCGATCTTCCCGGCTTCGACCAGCTCGTCACCGGCCCCGGCAAGCTCCAGGCGACATACGCGCTGACGCGTGCGCTCGACGCGGCTGACTACGACGAGGTCGTCGTCGTCGGAACGGCGGGCGCGATCGACGCACGCCTGGATGCGGACGTGTACGACATCGACGCCGCGATCCAGCACGACGTCACCGACATCGACGGCATCGTCGGCCAGCACGTCTCGCTCCCGCCCCGCGTCGAGGTGGGACGCGAAGGCGTCACGATCGCGACGGGCGACCACTTCGTCGACGACGCGGAGGCCGTCTCGGTCATCCGCCCACTGGGCGCCGGGCTCGTCGACATGGAGACCTACGCGTACATCTGGGTGGCGGAGCGGTTCGGCGTGCCGATCCGCGTGCTGAAGGCCGTCTCCGACCGCGCGCAGGACAACGCGCTGACGGACTGGCGAGCCACGGTGACGGCGTGCAGCCACCGGCTGCGCGACAAGATCCTCGCCGAGTACGGCGTCTGACGGGTCAGTCGCGGCGCGACCGCGCGAAGATCGCCCGCAGCACGAAGAACACGATCACCGCGACGACGGCGACGACGACGAGCTTGCCGATGAACCAGAGGACCGAGAACAGCACGTCGACCAGCACCCACGCGATGATGATCGCGACGACGACTCCGATGACAGTCCAGACGGTGGTCTTGTTCACCCCTACAGCCTAGATAGTGTGGGGGCCGCGGGGGTGCGATCTGCTTCCGCGCGTCCGCACACACCCGCCGAAGGAAGACGATGACCACTCCCAGCGACCCCACGCCGGCACAGCCCGCCGACGAGCAGCCCACGCAGGCGTACCCGCCCGCCGACGAGCAGCCCACGCAGGCGTACCCGCCCGCCGACGAGCAGCCCACGCAGGCGTACCCGCCCGCCGGACAGCCCGCCTACGGCGAGCCGGGGGGCGCAGCCGCTTACGGGCAGCCGTCGTACGGGCAGCCTGCGTACGGTGCGCCGACTCAGACCTACGGCGCCCCCGAGGCGCCCGTGTCCGAGACCGACCGCCCGCGCGGTCTCGCGTGGGCCTCGCTCGGCCTCGCGATCGGCGGTCTGGTTCTCGTCGGCATCGCGTTCGCCCCGCTCCTGTGGGTCTCGCTGGTCCTCGCGGTCCTCGGCGGACTGCTGCTCCTGGTTGCGTTCGTCCTGGGCATCGTGACGCTCGCAAGCAAGAAGCAGGGGGGCAAGGGACTCGGGATCGGCGCGATCGCGGTGTCGGTGCTGGGTGGCATCCTGTGGGTCTTCGCGATCGTCGCCGCGTTCGTGTGGATCGGGCTCGCCGCGTCGAGCTCGAGCTCGGGCTCGAATCCGGACGTGTCCGTGTCGGAGGAGGCGACGCCGGGCGACGGCGCAGACACCGAGGACGACGGAGGCACCGAGGACGGCGGAGAGGCTCAGACCGGCACCTACGACGAGGCCGCCTACCTTGATGTCGTGCGCCCCCGGATCACCGAGATCCTGCAGGAGATCGATCCCAGCATCACCGAGGACATGATCAGCCAGATCTACTCGGACGAGATGCTGATCACGACCGGAAAGGCCCTGCTCGTGGCCGGCGACGCCGCCCGCGACGCGTTCGTGTCATCCACCGTCGAGAGCAGTGACGGGCTGTTCGCCGAAGAACAGGCCATCGCGTTCTACGACACGGTGTACGACGCGGCCGAGATGTACCTCGTCGAGGAGTGATCGGCCGGTGACGGTCGGGGGCGGCGGCTCGCCGAGCCGCCGCCCCCGCGCGTCACGGCATCACGACGACCACTGCGTCTTCGGCCAGGTCACCGCGGCGAGCGCCGCCTGACCAGACAGCGACGGGTGGAAGTAGTCGCGCGTCGAGATGTCCGACCTGGTGAAGGCATAGGTCGCGACCGCGCCTCCGTCCCACCGGCAGGTGCCGGGGTAGCCGGCGCAGGCCGCCGCGAGCGCGGCGTTGTATTCGTCGACCCTCGCCTGAACGGCGGCCCGGCGCTGGACGTCCGCCGCCTTCGTGCTGGTGGGGTTGGCGAGCATCGACTGGCAGATGCGGAGGAGACCCCACGTCAAGCGAGCGCTGAGGCTCGACTTGTTGAGGTCGTACATCCGCTGCAGGCTCGGGATGCTGGCCACGAACACCTGCGGCGTGCTCGGGCTCGTCGAGAGCGTGGCGAGTGCAGCCTGGACGTTCGCGGCGAACGTGGCGGTGGGTGTCATCTCCGCCACGGTCCGGGTGCAGGCGTCGTTGGCGCCGATCTCGATGGTGACGTACTGAGCACCTTGCGCCACCGCCTTCTGCGCCTGCGCGGTGAGCGCGCTCGACTTCGCCCCCGCGACGGCGTCGTTGTACCCGACCAGGTTGTCGGGAGCGGCCGTGGCGCGCAGGCGGAGGAGGTGTGAATTGACCGACGTCGTCGTGCCGGTCGACCAGCTGCCGGCCGGGCAGCTGGCGAGAGCACTGCAGGTCATGGACGCCTGCGTGATGGAGTCGCCGAGGGCAGCCATCACTCTGACGCCGTCCGGCGGCAGGGGGGCGGCATGCGCGGCCGACGAGGTGAACAGGGTTCCCGAGATGATGACGGCCGCGGCCGCAAGGCTGGCGAGCGCGCGACGCGCCCTGGAGGAAGAGCGCATGAGGTGACTCCGTTACGACATCGTGGATGGAGTGGGCGCGGCAGCAGCCGCGGCCGGACGAGCGCGCCGGCGGTCGGGCAGGATCGGGTCCCCAGAACCGGATCTGGCGCGACCCTACACCCGCGCGTCACGCCGCATCAATGGCCCGCACGCCGAGGGCCCGTCACGCGACGAGTGCGGCGTCCTGCGAGATCGTGCTCGGGCCGTGAGGGGTGGCGACGACGATGAGCTGCGCCGGGATCTGCTCCTTCATCGCGGCGACGTGGCTGATCAGCCCGACCGTGCGACCGCCCTGCCGCAGCTCGTCGAGCGTGCGCATGGCGAGCTCGAGCGTGTCGTCGTCGAGGGAGCCGAAGCCCTCGTCGATGAAGAGCGTGTCAAGGCGCACCCCGCCGGCGCGCGCGGTCACGACCTCGGCGAGTCCGAGCGCGAGGGCGAGCGAGGCGAGGAAGGTCTCTCCTCCCGACAGCGACTGCGCCGGGCGCGCCATCCCCGTGTGCGCATCCATGATCTCGAGGCCGAGTCCGGATGCCGCGCCGCGCGCCGCAAGGGCGTCACTGTGCTGCAGGCGGTACCGACCGGACGACATGTCGGACAGGCGGAGGTTGGCCGCCTCCACGATCTCTTCCAGCTCCGCTGCCAGCACGAAGGATTCGAGTGTCATGCGGTGCGTGTTCGGGGCGCGACCGTTGAGGGTGTTCGCGAGGCGCGAGACCACTGCGTGCGTCTCGGCGAGAACGGCGATGCCGTCGTGGGATACGTGCGCACGATCGACCAGATCGGCCAGCCGGGCGGCGGCCTGCTCCGCGTGCGCGGCACGATCGACCGCCGCGCTCCACTGCTCGCGGGTCGCCGCGAGCGCCGCGGCCGTCGCCGTCAGATCGACAGCGTCGTCGGGCTCTCCGGCGAGCTCGAGCTCGAGTTCGCGCAGTCGCTCGCGCTCTATGCGGAGGGCGACGTCGTGCGCCGCGACCCGCTCCTCGAGCGAATCCCGGTCGGCGGTCGACCGCAGGGCGGCAGCGGCCTGGGCGGCGTCCGCGAACACCGAGGCGGCGATCCGTTCGTCGCGTTCGCGCGCGGCTTTGCGAGCCCGGTCGGCGGCCGTTCCGGCCGCGACGAGCGCCGCGGCGAGAGCCGACGCCTGATCGCGCAGCGCCGTGCCGTGGGCGATGCGCTCGGCGACGGTCGCGAACTCCCCGCGCGCAGCGTCGACCGTCTGCCGAGCGGCTCCGACCTGCGCCTCCAGCGCGGCACGTCGCTCTCGCAGTGCGGCCAGTTCGGCGGCGAGGGCTTCGCGCTCGTCGCGGGCCTCGGCGTCGGCGGCGGTCAGTCCCTTCCGCTCCGCCGTGAGCCGGTCCCGTTCGGCCGCGGCCTCCTGGGCGGCGGCCGCCGCGGAATCCGCCTGGGCGAGGGCGTCGACGAGAGCGGCGACGCCCTCGCCCGCCCAGGCCATCGCCGTCGCGAGGGCCTCGCGCGCGCCTCGCGCCGCGTCGGCTGCGGCCTTCTCGGCGACGGCGGCGGCGTCCCGCGCACCTTCTGCCGCGGCGATCTCGGCGTCGGAGACGGGCTGTTCGGTCGCCTCCGCGGGAGCAGGGTGCTCGGTGGCGCCGCACACGGCGCACGGTTCGCCGTCGATGAGGGCCGCGGCCAGCTCTGCCGCATGGCCGGCGAGCCGGCGGCGCAGGAGCGTGGTGACGAGGGAGCGGGCGCGATCATGGCGGCCGGTTTCAGCGAGGTAGGCGACCTCCGCCGCGCGGGCCGCTTCGGTCAGCTTCTCAGCGTCACGGGCGGCCCGCAATCGTTCGGAGGTCGCCTCCCGATGCTGCCGCGTCGACTCGAGCGTTCCCGCCCGCGCCTGCAGATCGGGGAGCGCCGCATCGATCTCGGCCACACGCGCCGGGAAGGCAGATCGCGCGGCGTCGAGCGTGGCGAGCGCCTGTTCGAACTCCGCAGCCCTCGCCTCGCCGTCCGCGGCCTCGGCGACGATCCGCTCGAGCTCTCGCTCGGCGGCTTCGGCCGCTGACCAGACCGCGAGGTCGCCGGTGACACGCTCCACGACGGCGGCGAGCGCCTCGGTGTCGGGCTGCGCGGGTGATCTCCCCGCCGCGCGCCACTCGCCGAGCAGACGAGCGGCGTCGTCCTCCGCCACCTTCGCGGCGAGCTCGGCCTCGGCTGCCGTGTCGAGGTAGGCGCGGAGGCCCTCGGCGGCAGCGGCCTGTGCGAGAACGGCACGGTCTTCGGCGATGAGAGGCTCGGCCGCCTCGAGCCGCGCGAGCGCCTCGCGCGACCTCCTGCGCTGCTCGTGGGTGGCGTGCCGCGCCTTGGCCGACGCGTGCGCCGCTTCGGCAGCGTGGTGTGCGGCGTCGGCCTCGGCTCGCTCGCGCGCCAGAGTCTCGGCCCGGTACGCCGCGCGCTGCACCCCGACTGCGGTGGCCTCGAGCCGCGTCGCGAGGGATGCCGGAGGTGCGTTCGCGGGATCGGACGCGTCGGAGGGCAGCAGGCCTTCAGCGGCGAGCAGATGCTCGGCCTCGCCGACGAGCAGCTCGACGCCGTCGCCGGCGAGCGACAGCTCGTGCTCCGCGTCCTTGCGACGTTGCTCCAGCGCCGCCTGGTAGCCCTCGTAGGTGCGGGTGCCGAAAAGACGGCGAAGGAGCCGCTGTCGCTCGTCGTTCTTGGCCAGGAGGAACTCGGCGAACCGGTTCTGCGCGAGCAGGATGACCTGCAGGAACTGCTGCTGACTGAGGCCGAGGATGTCGTCGAGCTCGCGCGCGACGTCGACGGGACGAGCGGCGCGCCCGATCCACTCGCCGTTCACCAGCTCGTCGAGCTGGGCACGGTGCGGCTCGGTCGTCATTCCTGAACCGCGCTGCTTCGGGCGTTCGTACTCCGGCGAGCGCGTCACGCGCCATCGCCTGTCGCCGGCGCTGAACTCCACACTCACGCGCGTCGGGTCGTCGGGGGCGCAGTGGTCGCTGCGGAGGCGACGGTCGGAGCCGTCATAGCGCGGCACCCCGCCGTAGAGCGCGAAGGTGACGCCGTCGAGGACGCTGGACTTGCCCGCGCCGGTGCGCCCGGAGATCAGGAAGATCCCGTCGGCGGCGAACGCGTCGAAGTCGACCACCTGGCGCTCGCGGAACGGGCCGAAACCCGTCAGCTCGAGTCGATGAAGCCTCACGCGGTCGCCTCCACGACGCTGCGCTCGTCGATCACGTCGCGGATGATCGCGACCTCCGGCTCGGAGGCGCCATCGCCCTCGCGGACGTGGGACAGGAACGCGTCCACGAGCTCGGCATCGGACCGCGCGCGGCGGACGCGGCGCGAATACGACAGGCCGTCGTCGCCGCGGACGCCCTCCGGCGTGTGGACGACCGTCGCGCAGTGCGGGAAGCGCGCGAGGAGGCGCCGCATCGGGTCGGACTGCGGGGTGGGATCGGTGTACTTCGCGCACACCCACGCGGATTCGGCGTCGGCGAAGCGCGGGTCGGTCAGCAGCTCGTCGAGCGTGCCGCGAAGCGTGACCAGCGGCCGCGGAACGGGGAGGTCGAGCCACGTCGCGGATGCGAAGCCCGCGGCGTCGAAGTCGACGAGCCAGGACCCGCGCGGCTTGTCGCCCTCGGTGAACCCGTAGTGCAGGGGCGCACCGGCGTAGCGCACACGGTCGGACAGCTGCTGTCGGCCGTGGATGTGCCCCAGGGCCACGTAGTCCGGACCGTCGAACACCGAGAGCGGAACGACGTCGAGGCTGCCCTGGCGGATCTCGCGCTCGACGCCGGGCGTGGCATCCACCCCCGCGGCGAAGCAGTGAGCGATCGCGACGGATCGCCCGCCTCGCTCGGCGAGATCGGCGCGCACGAAGGCCATCGCGTGCTCGACCGCCCTCCGCTGGGACCGCACGTCGCCGTCGGGCCACAGGTGCCGCACGAGCGCCGGCTCGAGGTAGGGGATGCCGTAGAAGTGCACCGGACCGTCGGCGTCGGCCACCGTGACCGGCGTCCCGACCCGAAGCGGGTCGGTCACGACGTGGATGCCGTCGCGGAGCAGCGCCGACTGGAACCCCAGGCGCGCCGCGGAGTCGTGATTGCCGCTCGTGACGAGGACCGTCGCCCCGGCGTCGGACAGGCCTCGCAGCGTGTCGGTCAGCAGTCCGTAGCAGGCCGCCGCGGGAGCCGCGGAATCGAACACGTCGCCGGCGACGACGACGACGTCGACGTCGTGCTCGCGCACCTGGGCGACGAGCGCGCCGAGCACGCCTCGCAGCGCATCGAGCGTGGCGTGGCCGTGGAACGACCGCCCGATGTGCCAGTCCGAGGTGTGCAGGATCCGCATGCTCACACGGTACTTTCGCGCTCCGACATCGTCGTCGAGGCGTGCCGGGCACGGGCGACGGGGATGCCTCGTTCCCGGGCGTATCCTGCCCCCATGGCCTTGCCCGAGGTGTGCGTGGTGTACCTGCTCCGCCGCGGCTCCGACGGCCTGGAGGTGCTGCTCGGCGACAAGCTCACGGGACTCGGTCGCGGAAAGGTGGTGGGGATCGGAGGCAAGCTCGACCCCGGCGAGAGCCCCCGCCAGGCGGCGGTGCGCGAGGTCCACGAGGAGATCGGCGTGGTGGTCGCGGCATCCGACCTCGTCGAAGCGGGCGCGATCGACTACCACTTCCCCACCCGGCCGGAGTGGTCGCAGCGCTCGACGGTGTTCACGACGCGGCGGTGGCAGTGCGAACCGGTGGCGACGGACGAGATCGCCCCGCGGTGGTACCCGCTCGCCGCCGTCCCGTACGCCCGCATGTGGGACGACGCCGTCCGCTGGCTACCCGGCGTGCTGCGCGGCGGCAGCGTCGATGCCCGGTACACGTTCGGCCCGGACCTGTCGACCGTGGTCCTCGAGACGAGCTGACGGTCCGCGGCCGAATCGCCCGGCGCGGGTGGCGAACGGATGCCGCAGCCGACGTATCGTGGAATATGGCGCCCTCACCGGAATCACCCCGTTCCACCGTCGTGGCCCTCGTCGGGGCCGACAGAGATGAGCTCTTGGGCGGGCTCGCACGCTTCCCTGCGATCGCCGCCCTCGCCCTTCGCGAGACCGAGCCCGCCGAGGCCGCGCGGGCCGTGGCCGCCTCCTCCTCCCCCTACGTGGTCCACGACGCCGATCCCCTCGAGCACGTGGCCGCCGCCTGGGTGGAGCTGTACGAGGAGAAGGCGACGCTCGGCACCCTCGAGATCGAGGTCGAGACGCTGCTCGGCCTCTTCGCCTCGGGGGAGGCCGTCATGCCCGACTACTACCTGGTCGCCGCGCCCGAGTCGATCGAGGGCACGTGGCGGCACTGGTGGCTCGGAGCGCTCGCCCAGCGGGCGCCCTCGCGTGTGCTCCCCGTCGAGGCGTCGGACACGGCGCTGCGGGCACGCCTGCGCGCGCTTCCCTCCTCGCGACCGTGGCCCGGCCCGGACTGGCTGCGCCGCGTCCACTTCGACATCCCGGACCGTGTCGGCCTGCGCGACCAGCGGGGCGCGGCGTGAGCGTGGCTTAGTCTGCCGGTGTGACCGATGCTCGCCCCTTCTCCTTCGCGGGCGCCACGCTGATCGTCGAGCGTCGCGGATCTGGGCGTCCGGTCTACGTCCTCATCCACGGCCTCGGCATGGGGCGCAGCGTGTTCGCAGACCTCGTCGCCCACCTGGACGACACCGCCGAGGTCATCACCATGGACCTCCCGGGATACGGCGAGGCCCCGCCACCTCCGCGGGTGCTCACGATGCAGCGGACGGCCGACCTCGTGGCCGCGTATCTGCGTGCGCACGTCGGCGAGCCCGCGGTCGTCGTCGGGCACTCGATGGGCGCGCAGATCGCCCTCGAGGTCGCGGCGCGGCATCCGGGCGCCGTCTCCCGCCTCGTGCTCGTGGGACCCACCGTCGACCCCCGGGCCCGCACCGCACTGGGCCAGATCGGCCGGCTGCTGTGCGACATCGCCGTCGAGAGTCCCCGGGTCATCGCGATCGGAGCGCGCGAGTACCTGCGCGCAGGACCCCGGCTGCGCGGGAAGTTCCGCGCGACGCTCGCTCACCGCCCCGAGGATGTGCTGCCGCAGGTCGCCGCGCCGACGCTCGTGCTCCGTGGCGAACACGACGTGGTCGCGCCCCGCGAATGGTGCGAGCGGATCGTCGAGACCCTTCCCGACGGACGGCTGGCGGAGGTGGCCGGCCACGGGCACGAGACCATGATCCGGGATGCCGCGCCCGCCGCCGCGCTCATCCGCGAGTTCGTCGGCGAGGGCTGAGGGACTGCCGCCCACCCGCGGATTCCTGCCATGTCCGGGACCTCCGGCAATGTCCGACCCCCCGCGTACGTTCGAGTCATCGGAACATACGGAGGAAGTCATGCTCTCGCTCGTCACCGCCGCCGAACAGCAGTATCGCCACGACACCTGGGCCCGCGACCGCGAACGCGCGCTGCTCGCCGCCATCCGCGAACGACGGGCGGCCGAATCGGTCGAGCGCGCCGTTCCGAAGCAGCGCATCGCGCGCGCGCAGTGGGCGCGCCCGATCGGGGTGCGCCTCACCAACGCCGAGGTCTGCACGACCGCGGCGTGCGCCGTCGCCTGACGCGGCGTCCACGGCACGAATGCGACGACGCCCCGCGCCGAAGCGCGGGGCGTCCGTCTCGGTGAGACCGGAGCCTCAGGACTCCTGAGGGGACTCGGCGTCACCGGTGGAGACCTGGCGCGCGAGCTCCTTCACGTCCGACTCCGGCAGCGGCACACCAGACTGCTCGAGCCGTTGCGCGAGCACGTGCTCGATCTGCTCGAGCGACTCCGTGCCGACGTCCTGCCGGGTCTGCGCCACGATGCCGGCCACCTTGTCCACCGACGACGCATCGTTCTGCGACATCGCCGGGAGGCGCTGCTCCTGCTCGCTGCCGAGGCCGCCCTCGCGCTGCGCCTGACCGGCCGTGAGCGTCTCACGGCCTTCGTCCTGGCCGAGGTGATCGCCGCCGTTCCCGGACGCGATCACGCCGATGCCGATCGCCTCGTGGCTGGCGTCGTCCCCTCCCTCCGCGGGGGCCGCGGCATCCGTCGTCGGATCCGTCGTCGGCGGTTCTGTGGCCTGCGGCTCGTCCGGCCCCGTCGCGGCGACCTCCGGCGTGGCCGGGTCGGGCGGCGCGGTCTCGTTCGCGTTCTTCTCGTGGTCGGTCATCACGGCTCCTCTTCGCCTCGGTCGGTGTCTGACGCCAGGTCGGGATCGGCGCTCTGGCGGGCGATCTCGCCTTCGACGGGGTCGTCGGGGGCGAGCCCGGCGTCCGCCGACGGCTGCTCGGCGTCCGCCGACTCATTGCGGGCGGCCGTCTCGCCGTCCCCGACTTCGTCCCAGCCACCGGGCGGGTCGGCGTCGATGACGCCTTCGGGCAGGTCGCGGTCCATGGAACGCTCCTCTCGTCTCCCCCAGCCTGGGGCCGAAGCATCCCTCAGGAGAAGGGCTTGACAGACGGGTCAGGCGGGCTGGCTGCCCGTCGCGGCCTTCATGGCGGCCTGCGCCGTGCGGTCGCGCGCCACCGCGTCGCCGAGCATCTGACCGCCGTTGCGCAGCAGAGCGCGGCGCCACGGGAGGGTCCCCTCGATCTCGATCTGGATCGACATCGACAGCAGGGTGCGGATGAGGACGATGATGCCGAGGATCGCGGCATCCTCGAGCGAGGGCTTTGACGTGATGGTGCGGATGAGGTCCGCGGCGACCAGCACCTCGAGGCCGAGCAGGATCGCCGCCCCGAGCGTCGTCCGCAGCACCGTGAACGCCGCCCCGCCGCCCTCGTGGCGGGCGAGCGAGCGCGCTCCGAGCACGAGCGCGATCACGAAGCCGACGATCATCGCCGCGGCGCCGACGGCTTCGAAGCCGACCGCGACGAGGGTGAACACCTCTTCCACCTGCACGCGGCCAGCATAGGGCTCGCGCGCGGTCCCCGCGCGGCGGTGCCGCGGCGGTTCGGCGGCGGACTAGGCCGAACGGCGGTCGGCGAGGATGCCCCCGCGTCCGGGGTGGGCCGCGAACCAGTCCGCGACGTACCAGCACACCGGGCTGACGCGGCGGCCGCCGCTGCGCTCCAGCTCGGACACGGCCCGCTCGACGAGTTCGCCCGCGTACCCGTGACCGCGGAAGGTCGGCACGGTGTACGCGCGTGTCATCGCGACGGTGCGGCCGTCGTCGCGGTAGTCCAGCACGCTCACGAGGTCGTCCCCGCGGTGGAGCGTGTAGCGCGAGGCGTCGGGTTCGTGCGTGAAGCGGAGCTCGGTCACCACGTCAGAGTAGACCTGCCCGGGCGCGGCGGGACGCGCGAACCCGGGATGTCGCGGCCTTCGCACAGCGATGTCCCGGCGGGCGCTCAGCCGGGGAGCACTCCGGTGCGGGCCAGTCGCGAGTACCAGCGGCCACTGTCCTTCACCGTGCGCTCGAGGGTGTCGAAGTCGACCCGGACGATGCCGAACCGCTTGGCGTAGCCGTACCCCCACTCGAAGTTGTCCAGCAGCGACCACACGAAGTAGCCGCGCAGATCGGCGCCCCGGACCATCGCCCGGTGGGCCGCGGTGAAGTGCCGACGCAGGTAGTCGAGCCGCTCGGGGTCGGGCACCGAACCGTCCTCGGCCACGACGTCGGCGAAAGCCGCGCCGTTCTCGGTCACCATGAGCGGCTGGTCGGGGAACTCCTCGGTCAACGCCAGCAGCAGCTCTTCGAGCCCTTCGGGAGCGATGTTCCAGCCCATCTCCGTATACGGCCCCGGCTGCTCGACGAACTCGACGACCCGGTCGCTTCCCGGCCATGCCGTGCCACCGGCCGCACCCTTGTGCCCGTCGTTCATCTGCTTGGGCGAGACGCCGTCCCACAGCCTCACGGTGGCGGTCGAGTAGTAGTTGACGCCCAGCACGTCCAGGGGCTGGTTGATCGCGTCCAGGTCGCCGTCGCGCACGAACGACCAGTCGGTGACGGATGCCGTGTCCGCGAGCACGTCGGCCGGGTACTCCCCCTTCAGCATGGGGTGGGTGAAGACGCGGTTCGCGAGACCGTCGATGCGCCGCATGGCCTCCGCCGCACCGTCGCCCAGACCCCGCAGGACGTGGAAGTTCAGCGTGACGGAGTAGTCCGGGTCGCCCGTCGACGTCGCCCTCAGCGCTTGGACGGCGCGCCCGTGCGCGAGGTTGAGGTGGTGCACGGCGGCGAGCGCGGCGGCGGGTTCGTGCCTCCCGGGCGCGTGTCCCCCCTGTCCGTAGCCGAGGTACGCCGAGCACCACGGCTCGTTGAGCGTCGTCCACGTGTGCACGCGGTCGCCGAGAGCTGCGCCCATCACCTCGGCGTACCGCTCGAAAGCGTCGGTGGTCGCGCGCGCCGGCCAGCCGCCGGCATCCTCCAGCGCCTGCGGGAGATCCCAGTGGTAGAGCGTGGCGACGGGACGGATGCCGCGCTCGAGGAGTCCGTCGACGAGTCGCGAATAGAAGTCGATGCCCGCCTGGTTCACCGCGCCGGTGCCGGTCGGCATGATGCGCGGCCACGCGATGGAGAACCGGTACGCGCCGAGTCCGAGCTCCCTCATGAGGTCGAGGTCGTCGTCGACGCGGTGGTAGTGGTCGCACGCCACGTCGCCGGTGTCGCCGTTCCACACCTTGCCCGGGGTCTTGCTGAAGGTGTCCCAGATCGACGGGCCCCGCCCGTCCTCGTCGAAAGCGCCCTCGACCTGGTACGACGCGGTCGCCGAGCCGAAGGTGAACCCGGGCGGGAACACCAGGCCGGCGTCGCGGTAGTCGGGGCTTCCGTGGACGGCGGGCGAGGCGGGAGAAGTCACGGATGTCATCGTGTCACCTCCGAGAGGTCGGCCGTCAACTGTTGCGAACGTCCGTCGGGCGCGGTCACGGTGATCGTGCGGGTCCCCTCACCGCCCGGGAAGACCCGCAGCTCGAGACCGTCGAAGTAGTCGTAGTCGGGACGATCGGACCGTGCACCCCAGGGGATGACCGCCCCTGGCCGCACGTACAGCGGGAGGCTGTCGAACCCGTGCGTCTCGCGCCGCCAGCCCCCGCCGGTCACGGTCTCGCCGGTGAGCAGGCTCGTCCACTCCCCCTCGGGCAGGTAGAAGTCGACACGCCCGTCGGCCGAGAAGACCGGGGCGACGAGGATGTCGGACCCGAGCATGTACTGCCGGTCGAGGTGCAGCACCGCCGGATCGTCGGGGAACTCCAGCAGCATCGGGCGCAGGATCGGGACCCCTGTGGCCGCGGCATCCACGCCCGCCTGGAAGAGGTACGGCATCAGTCGCATCTTGAGGTGCGTGAAGCGCCGCGTGACCTCGACCGCCTCCTCGTCGAACGCCCACGGCACGCGGTAAGAACCCGAGCCGTGGAAGCGCGAGTGCGAGCCGAGAAGCCCGAAAGCGGTCCAGCGCTTGAAGACCGCAGCATCCGGTGTGCCCTCGAAGCCGCCGATGTCGTGACTCCAGTGCGCGAACCCGCTGAAGGCGAGCGAAAGCCCTCCCCGGAGCGTCTCCGCCATCGACGCGTACGTCGACGTCGAGTCGCCGCCCCAGTGGACGGGCATCGTCTGCCCGCCGGTGGTCGCGGACCGCGCGAAGAGCACCGCGTCGCCCTCGCCGCGGGCGTCGACGAGCACCGAGTGCACGGCCTCGTTGTACAGCTGCGTGTAGAGGTTGTGCATGCGCTGAGGGTCGGAGCCGTCCGCCCACTCGACGTCGACGGGGATGCGCTCGCCGAAGTCCGTCTTGAAGCAGTCCACACCCTGGTCGACCAGGCGGCGCAGGTGCCCCTGGTACCAGGCGGTGGCCTCGGGGTTGGTGAAGTCCACCAGAGCCATGCCGGCCTGCCACCGATCCCACTGCCACACCGTGCCGTCGGCGCGCTTCACGAGGAAGCCTTGGTCGGCGGCCTCGCGGAACAGCGGCGAGCGCTGCCCGATGTACGGGTTGATCCACACGCTGACGCGGAGGTCCTTCGCGTGCAGGCGCGCGAGCATGCCGTCGGGGTCAGGGAAGGTGCGGGGGTCCCACTCGAAGTCGCACCAGTTGAACTCGCGCATCCAGAAGCAGTCGAAGTGGAACACCGACACGGGCAGCTCGCGCGCGGCCATCTCGTCGATGAACGAGGTCACGGTGGCCTCGTCGTAGTCGGTCGTGAAGGATGTCGACAGCCACAGGCCGTACGACCACGCGGGCACGACCGGCGGTCGTCCCGTGAGCGCCGTGTAGCGCGAAAGCACGTCCTTGGGCGTCGGCCCGTCGATCACGAAGTACTCGAGCACCTCGCCCGGCACCGAGAACTGCACGCGCTCGACGGCCTCGGAGCCGACCTCGAACGAGACGTGACCGGGGTCGTTCACGAGCACGCCGTACCCGCGGCTCGACAGGTAGAACGGCACGCTCTTGTACGCCTGCTCGCTGGAGGTCCCGCCGTCGGCGTTCCAGATCTCGACCGTCTGGCCGTTCTTGGCCACCGGCCCGAATCGCTCGCCGAGGCCGTAGACCACCTCGCCGACGCCGAGGTCGAGCTGCTCGTGCACGAAGACGCGCTCGAGCGGGGCCGGTGAGTCCCCCCGTGCGTTGCCGACGATGCCGGTGTCGACCTGCGCGTCCGGCGCGAGCCGGACGTATCCCTGCGCCTTGTGCCCGCTCGTCGTGAGGACGCCGTCGCCGTGCTCGAACGACAGCGACCACGGGGCTCCGTGAGAGATGCGGGCGGTGAGACCCCCCGTCGTCAGCACTCCCCCGTCGCCGGAGACCGACGCCCGACCGACGCCGGAGACGGCGCCGGGAAGCCCGAATCCGCCGTGCCACGCGCCGCCCTCGTGGTGGGCGATGCGCACGCGCACCACACCCTCGAGCGGCGAAGACAGCGTCACGGTCAGCACGGGACGGTTGAGCGTGTCCCCGCGCTTGGCGATGACCGAGGTGGGCGCGGTGACCACCAGCCCCGGACCGTCCGCCGTGGCCGTCTCCCAGACGTCGTACGCCTCCTGCGCGTAGAGGGCGGTGACTCCGGGTCGGAGCTGCCAGAACCCGTCGGTGAACTTCATTACTTGACTGCTCCTGCCGTGATGCCGCGCGTGAGGGTGCGCTGGAAGATGAGGAAGAAGATGATCGTGGGGATGATGCCCAGCAACGCCGAACCGGCCGTGGTCGTGACATCCATGAGCCGGTCGCCCTGGAGCACGCTGATCGCCACCGGCACCGTCTGGTTGGCGTTGGACGCCAGGAACGTCAGCGGGATGAGGAACTCGTTCCACGTCCAGATGAAGAAGAAGATGAGCAGCACCGACAGGGTCGGGCGGCTGATCGGGAACACCACGCGCCACAGGATCTGCCACCGCGAGGCGCCGTCGATCGACGCGGCCTCGAGGACCTCCTTGGGGAACGTCCCGTACACCGATGAGAGCAGGTAGGTGCCGAAGGCGGCCTGGATGACGGTGAAGACGATGATGACCGACCACACGTTGTCGTAGAGCCCCACCTCTTTGAACATGTAGTACAGCGGGTAGAGCAGCGCCTCCTGCGGCAGAAGGTTCGCGAGGAGGAACAGCAGCACGATCCAGGTGCGGCCGCGCACGCGTCCGATGCCGATCGCGAAGGCGTTGAACATCGAGATCAGGACCGCGAGCACGGCGACCAGTCCCGAGATGAAGATCGAATTCCACACCTTCTGCGGGAAGTTCACGCGCTCCCAGAAGTTCTGGATGCCGGTGAAGTCCAGCGCCTGCGGCAGCGCGAACGGCCCGGAGGTGGCGTAGTCGATGGGCGACTTGAAGGCGTTCACGACGATGAGGTAGAAGGGCACCAGCACGATGACTGCGCCGAAGACGACGAGCGCGAGCATGAGCCAGTCGACGGGACGCTTCTTGATCATTCCGCCCCGTCCGCGCTTGGCGCGCCGGGAGCCGGTGACGATGGCGGTGGTCGCGGTCATCACAGTCCCGCCCTTTCCTTGCGCTCCGCGGAGTTCTGCACCCGGATGAAGATGATCGACACGATGACGACGAGGATCGTCAGCACGGTGGCGATCGTGGCGCCGTAGCCGACGTTCCGCTTGGTGAAGAACTCGGTGTAGGCGTAATAGGCGGGAACGAGGGTCGCCCCCGCGGGGCCGCCCTGGGTGATGACGAAGACCGGGCCGAAGACCTTGAGGGCGGCGATGGTGCAGGTGAGCGTCACCACGAAGACCTCGGGACGGATGATGCTCAGCGTGATCGCGGTGAACCGCTGGTACCAGTTCGCGCCGTCGAGCTCGGCGGCCTCGTACAGCTCGGGATCGACGCGCTGGAGCGCGGCCATGAAGATGACGACCGGATAGCCGATCTGCACCCAGACCAGCACCGCCATCAGCACGAGCAGCGCGGACGGCATCTGTCCCAGCCAGTCGACGGGGCCGATGCCGAACACCTGGAGGAACTGGTTCATCGCGCCGGTGCCGCCCGGACGGAAGATCCAGCCGATGACGATTCCGGCCACCGCGATCGGCAGGATCTGCGGCAGGTAGTAGGTGGCCCGCAGGAAGCTCCCGACCTTGCCGCCGAACTTGCGCCCCACCACGTCGAAGAGCGCTGCGGCGATCACCAGCCCGAGGAGCGTCGGAACGATCACCATCGCGACGATCATCCAGACGGAGTTCCCGAACGAGGTCCAGAAGTCCGCATCGCCGAAGAGCTTGACCCAATTCTCCAGCCCGATGAACTCCGGCTCGTTGACTCCCCGCCACTTCGTGAACGTGAGATACACGTTGAAGATGAGCGGGAGGATGACGATGACCAGCAGCAGCACGAAACCGGGCACCAGATACAGCCAGTAGCCGGCCGTTCCACCCCGCCGCTGCGGGATCGCGGGCTCGTCAGGGGGAAGCTTCGTGCGTGCGGGCCGATCGGCGCGCGTGATGACAGACATGTTCGACTCCCGTTGTGCGGGGGCGGCGACGTCGCCGCCGCCCCCGCGCGTGGGTCAGCGGAAGTCCGCTGTCCCTTCTTCGTACTCGGCGCCCAGGTTGGCGTTGGTCGTCTCGACGTCCTGCGTGCCGGTGACGAGACCCTGCAGCTGCTGGACGATGACGTCGTAGAAGCCGGGAGCGGGCCAGTCGGGATAGAACGACAGGCCGTCCGCGTCGAGGATGCCGTTGAACGTGGCGATCAGTTCCTGGCTCTTCGGGTCGGTGATGTCGGCGGGGTCGGCCGCGACGGGCAGCCCGCCGTTGTTGCCGAGGATCGCCTGGATCTCCGGGCGCATCGTGATGTCGATGAACTCGTACGCGAGCTCCTTGTTCGCCGCGTTCTCGGGGACGACCCAGAGGTTTCCGGACGAGCCCAGCGACAGGTCGGAGCCGGGGAACGCGGTCATCGTCCACTCGAAGTCGGTGGCCTGCTCGACGAAGCGGCCGTACCACCACGAGCCGGACACGAAGATCGGCGCGGTGCCGTTGATGAACGCGACACCCGCGTCCTCGGCGACGACGGATGCCACGTCCGACGCGATGTAGCCCTTGTCGATGTAGTCGAGGAGCGTCTCGCTCGCCGCGGTGATCTCGGGGCCCTGCCAGTCGACCGGGTTCTCGTACAGCTGGTAGTCGTTGACGAACTGACGATCGCCCTCGGCGAGCGCGAACTGGTACCAGAGCTGTCCCAGCGGGTACTCGGCGCCGGCCTCGGCCAGCGGGGTGATCCCCTGCGCGACGAACGCGTCCAGCACCTCCACGAACTCGTCGTAGGTGGTCGGGACTTCGAGCCCTGCCTCTTCGAACATGTCGAGGTTGTAGTAGACCCCGACGAACTCTCCGTAGTTGGGCACCCCGTACCAGGTGTCGCCGCCCATGACGCCGCTCTCCGAGTACTTCGCGGTGGTCTGCAGCGACGGTGCGAGCAGGTCCGCCCAGCCGTACTCCTCGACCGCGTCCGAGATGTCGGCGATGAGGCCCGTCGAGGCCAGGAAGCCGGCGGTGGCGTTGCCCTTGTTGAACTCCATGAGGTCGGGCGCGGCATCCGTGTCGAGCACCTGGCTGGCCGTCGAGTTGATCTGCTCGAAGGTCTTCTCCTCGAACTTGACCGTGGCGCCCGTCTCCTCCTCGAAGATCTCGATGGCCTCGGCCCAGGCTTTGCCCATCGCGCTGTCCGCGCCCTCGTAGTGCCAGAGCTTGAGCGTCTCGCCGTCGCCTCCGCCGTCCGACGATCCGCCGCCGGCGCAGCCGGCCAGCGCGAGCGCCCCGACCGTGACGGCGCCGAGCGCGACGAGGCCGCGCCGGGCGTTCTTGCGTGTGATTCGTGCCATCGGTGGCACTCCTTTCTTGGTGACCTGCGTTGGTCGAGGGGTGGGATTCAGTTGTCGAAGCGCTTCGATAACGGGCGGCGAAACGCTGATCGGATGCCGCGGCGGTCAGTCCGCCGGGGCCTCCGACGATCGGGGGGCGGCGATGGAGCCGCGCGCGGTGTACACGGGAGGGATCAGACGCACGCCCGGCTCCGGCTGGTCGGGCCCGAGTGTCTGCAGCGCGAGGTCGACGGCGAGGTCGCACGACGACTGCGGCACGAGCGGGATCGAGTCCAGCGCCACGGGCAGTGCGCCGAGGTCGAACGATGCGCCGACCGAGATGACCGAGACATCTCCGGGGACGCTCATCCCCCGGTCGTCGAGCTCGGCGAGGACCGCGGCGTGCGCGTCGTCCGCGCAGTGGAGGATGAGGGCTGTTGCGCCCGCGTCGAGCATCTCGGCGACGGCGCGGCGCGTCTGCTGACGATTCGTGTGACGCACGCCCGTGGTTCCGAAGGCCGCGGAGAGTCCGCGCTCGGCGCTGCGCTCGAGCACTCCGGCGCGGACGCGCGGCGGGAAGTTGGACTTCACGTAGGCCGTGTCGGCCTGGCCGACCAGTCCGATGGAGCGATGCCCGGCGTCGGCGAGGAGGTCGACCGCCCAGGCGGCGGCGGCCTCGAAGTCGAGGTCGACGCAGATGAGGCCCTCGTTGTCGTCGGGGATGCCGATGAAGACCGTCGGCGTGGCGATCTGCCTGGCGAGCGCCACACGCGCATCGTCGGGCGCGACGTCGAGCACGAGGATCGCGTCGACGAGACGGTTGGCGGCGACCCGGCTCATCCCGGCCTGTGCCTGCTCGTCGGTCAGAAGGAGGATGTCGTAGTCGTTGCGCCGCGCCGCGACGGCCGTGGCGAGGACGAACGCCATGTGCGTCGGCGCGTGCGTGTCGGTGCGCAGCGGCTCGGTGAGCGCGAAGATCTGCGTGCGCGATCCGGCGAGCATGCGCGCCCCGGCGTTCGGGCTGTAGCCGAGCTCGAGCACGGCGGCCTCGATGCGGCGCCGCGTGTCGGGGGCGACGGGTCGCTTCCCGCTCAGCGCGTAGGAGACCGTGCTGATGGACACCCCGGCGGCCTCAGCCACCTCGTTGATGTTCGCCACGTCGACCTCGTCGTCTGTCGGTGATTCAGGTCGAAGCGCTTCGCGGAAACGCTTCGACACGAATGTTAGGCACAGTCGTTCGCGCAGCGCAAGCGATTTGTCGAATTGGCCAACAAATAGGGCCTGGGTTGGTGCGGTCCGGATTGAGCAAAGTGTCACATTTCGTCATGCGGCAGGCGTGGCATCCGAGCGATTTGACGCATTGCGACGCACTCCGTCATAATCAGCCACATGACTGACAACGCAAGCTACCTGTCCGCCTGGGAGGCGAACGGAGCTGCCGGCATGATGATGGCCGGCCGCGTTGCCATGTGTTGTCGAATGTGCCACTAGCACGGTGACCCCCGCCGGACCCGCACGCCGCTTCTGAAAACGGCCTGGCGAGTCCCCGAAGCACCGGTTCCGCTGCGTCGATCACGCGCGTCCGGATGCCTCGCTCAACGCCCGATCACGGGCACCGCCCCACCGGGCACACGCACATCCGAGCCTCTTCCCGCCGTCTTCGGCCCGGCTCCCTTCCGCAAGGACCCATCATCATGTCGACCACCGCCCTCCTCGACCGCCCGACCGCCCCCGCCGCTCCCGTCCGTCACCTCCGCGCGGTGACGCGCCCGGCTCCGGCCCCCGATCCCGCCGCCGCGGCTCCCGCCGCCGCGGCTCCCGCCGCACCGGCACAGCCGACCCAGCCCGCCCAGCGCCACCTCCCCCCGGGGACCGCCCCGCGTGGCTTCGCGCTCTACGTCGGCATCGACGAGGCGAAGGCCGCGGCTTCCGGTGTCAGCCTCGGCGTGCTCGTCGACGCGCTGCGCCGCACCCTCGCAGACCTGGCGCCGGAAGCCGAGACCTACGCGACCGTCGCTCTCGCACCCGTCGGCTCCGGCGGACGGGACGTCGACGTCGTGCGCCTCGCGCTCCACGAGCCCTCGGCCACGGCCCGCACGAAGCAGGACGAGCCCGAGGACGAGGACCGCGCGGGCGGCGGCGTCGTCGTCGACATCTCGCGCAAGCGCGTGCTCATCGACGGCGAGTCGGCGGCCTTCACCTTCAAGGAGTTCGAACTGCTGCAGTACCTCGTGCTGCGCGAGGGGCGCACGATCGAGCGCACCGAACTGGTGACCTCGCTGTGGCAGGGGGCCTCCGAGGAGGAGGCGCCGGGAGAGCGGACGATCGACGTGCACGTCCGCCGCCTGCGCGCGAAGCTCGGCCGCTACGAGGACATCGTGCGCACGGTCCGCGGGGTCGGCTACCGGTTCGACCGCCACGCCGACGTCGTCATCCGCTACGGTCACGGCACGCCCTCGCCCGACCGCTTCTGACGTTCGCCGGACTGCCGCAGTCAGGAGATCTGCCGCAGTCAGGTCGCTCCGCACGGATTCGGCCTGATCCGGGCATATCTCCTGATCCGAGCCGCGGGGGTGAGGGGCGGATGTCGGAGGGCGAGGCGTATCGTCGGAGCATGACCTCCGTCGCACCGACCGGCCGCGCCGCCGGCGTCGTGCGCGAGTCCCTCCCCGACGCGGGGCGCCCCCTCGAGACGGAGTACCGGCCGCGGCATCCGCTCGACCTGCGACGCACCGTGCTCGTCCAGCGCCGCGGGGCGAACGATCCCGCGTTCGTCGTCGCGGGTCCGGTCCTGTGGCGCGCCAGCCGCACACCCGAAGGCGTCGCGACGCTGGCGCTGCGCGAGGGCGCGGGCGGCGCCGTGCGCGCGGCGGCATGGGGACCAGGACGCGAGTGGGCGCTGGCCCAGGTGCCCGCCCTGTGCGGCGCCGACGACGACCCGACCGGTTTCGACGCGTCGAAGCATCCGCTCATCGCCGATGCCCACCGGCGCAACCCCGGACTCCGCCTGAGCGCCACAGGGCTCGTCTTCGACGCGCTGGCGTGCGCGATCTTCGAGCAGAAGATCACGGGCATGCAGGCGTTCGCGGCGTGGCGCCGCCTCCTCACCCGATTCGGCGAACGTGCCCCCGGCCCCACTCCGCGCGCGATGTTCGCGCCCCCGACGATCGACGGCTGGCGCCGCATCCCCTCGTGGGCGTGGCACCGTGCCGGACTCGAGCCGCCGCAGGCCAAGACGCTCGTGCGCGCCGCACAGCGCGGAGAGTCGCTGGTGCGTTCCGTGCTCGCGGCGGACGACGGAGAGGCGGTCGACCGCGTGCTGGTCAGCCAGCCGGGCATCGGCCCGTGGACGTCGGCCGAGACGCGCATCCGCGCCCTCGGAGACCCCGACGCGGTCAGCGTCGGCGACTACCACCTCGCGCACGAGGTCGGCTACGCGCTGACGGGCAAGCGAGTCGATGACGACGGGATGCTGCGGCTCCTCGCGCCGTGGGCGGGCCAGCGTCAGCGCGTGATCCGCCTGATCTATGCCAGCGGCGTGAGCGAGCCGCGCCGGGGCCCGCGCATGAGCATCAACGACAACCGCGAGCGCTGACCGGCACGCTCGCTCGATCGCAGAATCGCGCGAGCTCCGCAGATTCCGGGCCGATCACTGCGAATCCGAGACGATTCTGCGAGTTTCGGCCGGACGGACGGGTCGCGCAACGATGCCGCTCAGGCCCCCTTGACGTTGATGAGCTGACGCAGTTCATGCCGCACCGACACGAGGTCGGCCGCGTCAGCCATGACCCGGTCGATCGGCTTGTACGCCTGCGGGATCTCGTCGATGAACGCGTCGGCGTCGCGGAACTCGATGCCGGTCATCGCCTCCCCAGCTGCTCGAGGCGACGACGGATGCCGCGACCCGCCCTGGCTCTTCGCTCCCGCTCGCGGCCCGGCACGCGAGGATGAGCGCATGATCGAGACGATGCACGGGCTGCCCGACGGCGTCCTCGGATTCCGCGCCGTGGGCGCGGTCGACTCCTCGGACTACGAGTCGGTCCTCGACCCCGCGATCGACGCCGCCATCGAGCGGGGGGAGAAGGTCAACCTCGTCCTCGTGCTGGGCGACGAGTTCGAGCGGTACACCCTCGGCGCGCTGTGGCAGGACGCGCGTCTGGAGGGCAAGCCCGCCGACACGTGGGGGCGCATCGCCCTGGTCACCGACCACTCCCTGATCGGCGAGATCGTGCACGGCATCTCCTTTCTCTTCCCGTGCGAGGTGCGCATCTTCGGCGTCGCGGCGGTCGACGACGCGGTCGCGTGGGCGGCAGAGGGTCCGAGCGGCGCGTAGCGCCCCGCGGATGTCGGGAGCCCGGAGCACACTGGCCCCATGCCGAGCCTCACCCTCAACCCGTATCTGTCGTTCCGCACCCAGGCCCGTGAGGCCATGGGCTTCTACCAGCGGGTATTCGGGGGTGAGCTCGAAGTCTCCACGTTCGGTCAGTACGAGGGCATGGTCGACGATCCCGCCGAGCGCGACCTCGTGATGCATGCCCAGCTCACCACCCCCGAGGGGCTCGTCCTCATGGCGGCCGACACTCCCGGCCGCATGGAGTACCGGGCTCCGACGGGCGTCGCCGTCTCGGTCAGCGGCGACGACGAGGCGACGCTCGAGCGGCTCTGGTCCGGCCTCGCCGAGGGCGGCGTCATCATGATGCCGTTCGACACTCCGCCGTGGGGCGGCCGGTTCGGCATGCTCACCGACCGGTACGGCGTCGAGTGGATGGTGGCCCTCAACGCTGCGCCCGCGTGAGCCGGCGCAGCGGCGGCCGGTGCGGCCCTAGGCTGTGCGCATGACGACACCTCGCAGGCGCTGGACGCGCGGGCACTCGGGCTGGTCTTTCGGCACGGCGCTCATCTTCGCCCTCGGCATCGTGTTCGGGCTGATCTGGGGCCAGGTGCTCGTCGGGCTCTTCCTCGCCTTCGCGGTGTCGATCGGCTGGCTCATCGCGTACGAGTCATGGCGCGGGCGCAACGTCGGCCTCGAGAACCGCGACGACGACGGCGCGCAGCTGTAGCGGCACCCGTCTTCCGTCGGCCCCGCGCGCGTCGTATCGTGAGCGCCGGGAGGTGATCCGAATGAACGCCACCGTCGGCGACCGCGTGGTCATCCACGGGCGCATCGTGGGCTCGGCCGAACGGGCGGGAGAGGTGATCGAGGTCCGAGGC
This sequence comes from Microbacterium insulae, assembly GCF_042677065.1. NCBI lineage: Bacteria > Bacillati > Actinomycetota > Actinomycetes > Micrococcales > Microbacteriaceae > Microbacterium > Microbacterium insulae. The sequence goes on from NZ_JBHTII010000001.1 coordinate 651,704, forward strand.
ACCGAGGAATCCCCGCTCCTGGTCGTCCGCTACGACGACGGCCACGAGGCGATCCTCGCGCCCGGAAGCGACTGCGAGATCCGCCACGAGGCCTGACCTCCGTCAGCCGAGCAGCTCCGGGAAGGAGGGTTCCTCGCCGCGCACGTGCTCCGCGAGGAAGGCGAATACCGTCTCGTACCAGATCACCGCGTGCTGAGGCTTCAGCACCCAGTGGTTCTCGTCCGGGAAGTACAGGAAGCGGTGCGGCATGCGGCCCTCCGCGTCGGCGTGATGCTCGGCCAGCTCCGACCAGAGGCGCAGTCCCTCGCCGACCGGTACGCGGTAGTCCTTGTCGCCGTGCACCACGAGCAGCGGGGTGCGGATGTCGCGCACGAAGCGATGTGGGGAGTTCTCGATCATCGCCTCGTCCGTGAAGATGCGCTGCCAGTACTCTGACGAGTCGGTCGTCCCGGCGAACTGGTCCAGCGCCCACAGGCTCGCGTGCGTGACGATCGCACGGAACCGGTCGGTGTGGCCGGCGATCCAGTTCGCCATGTAGCCGCCGAACGAGCCGCCCATCGCGGCGGTCCGGTTCTCATCGATGTCGGACCGCGACTCGACGGCGTCGGTGATCGAGAGCAGGTCGGTGTACGGCTTGCCGCCCCAGCTGTTCCAGCCGCGCGCGATGAAGTCGAGCCCGTACCCCGTGGACAGAGCGGGGTCGGGGAGGAGAACCGCGTACCCTCGCGCGGCCGCGAGGAGCGGCGCCCAGCGCCAGCTCCACGCGTTCCAGCTGCTCAGCGGGCCGCCGTGGATCCACAGCAGGAGCGGTGCCGGAGCATCCGCCGACGCGCCATCGGGAAGGAGGAGCCAGCCGCGCACCCGGGTGCCGTCCTCGGCGACCGTCTCCACCTCGGTGATCGACCCGGGCGCGTCGGGCGTCGCCACCGGCGAGGACAGCGGCGTGACCGTGCCCGCGCCCGCGATGCGGACGGGGTGCGGCGGAGCGATCCAGGACGAGCGCAGCGCGACCAGCTCGGCGCTGCCCGGCACGACCCGCACGTGGGTGTAGGTGAAGTCGTCCTCGGTCAGCCTCTCGACCGGGCCGCCGTCGAGCGGGAGGCGGAAGACCGGGCCGCGCCCGTCCTCGTCGGCCGTCGCGATGAGCGCGATGTCGCCGACGGCGAACGACAGCGACGACGCCCACCGGTCCCAGCCCTCCGCGACTCGGCGCGCGGCGGATCCATCGATCTCGGCGACCCACACCTCGGAGTCGGTCGGCGCGGCGGGAGTGCTCTTGACCGTGCGCAGGAACGCCACGAGGCGCCCGTCGTGACTGACCACGGGCGATTCGAAGTCGACGCCGATCTCGTCGAAGAGGGTCGTCCACTCCCCCGTCTCGGTGTCGATCCGCACGATCACCCGGCGGCCCGCCCGCTGCTCGCGCTCGTCCAGCGACACGACGAGGGCGGATCCGTCGGGAGTGAGGGCGCCAGCGGCGTGATCGGCCGACCGGCCGGGGCGCGGCGTGAGGTCGCGGGGCCGCGGGAGCGTCGCCGGATACGGCTGCGGCTCGGTCGCGGCATCCGCACCGCCGGGACTCGCGGCACCCGCACCGTCGGCGAGGGTCGCCGCTGCATCCCGCACCGCCTCGTCCTCGGCGGCGGTGTCCGCCACCGCAGCGGCGATCGTGTCGGCGAGCTCGTCGGCGTCGACGACGAGCAGGTGCGGCGCCGCCGGACCGAGGTCGTGGTCCCAGAACCGCACCGGGTAGGTCTGGTGGAGGATGGCCGAGACCTTCTTGTCCTTGCGTCGCGCGCGCAGCGCGGCATCGGCCTCGATCGACTCCGCCGACGGGAGGAGGGATGCCGCGACCACGACGCGGTCGCTCGACTCCGCCGTGGCCATGATGCCGTCCACCCCGCCCGCGAGCCGTGTGACGGGCCGCGCCTCTCCGCCGGCGGCGGGCAGCATCCACAGCTGCCCGGACTCGTCGTCGGCGTCGCCCTCGGCGTCGGGGCGCGCCGAGACGAACAGCAGGTCGCCGCTCGCCGTGAACGCGGCCCCCGTCTCCCCCTTGGCCGACCGCGTGAGCCGGCGCGGTGTGCCGGCCCCGTCGGACGGCACGCTCCACAGCGAGCGGTCGTAGCCGGTGCCGTCCTTCTTGAGGGCGGCGACCGTCAGGACGACGGTCGAGCCGTCGGGAGACAGCGCGAGCGCCTCCACGCGCGGAAGGGCGATGAAGTCATCAAGGGAGTGGAACGGAGTCGCCATCCCCCCACGCTAGCCCCGCCACGCGGTGAGCTTGTCGGGGTTGCGCACGATGTACACCTCGGTGATCCGCCCACTCGACACGGCCAGGGTGATGACGGAGTCCGTCACGCCGTCGACCGAGACCTCGAACGCCAGTCCGTCCGTCGTCGCCGTCGGAGTCACGCGCGCCTCGGGGAGGAGGTGCGGCAGGCCCAGCAGGAAGCGGGCCACGCGATCGGCGCCGACCACCGGGCGGCGCGCCGCCGAGACGCGACCTCCGCCGTCCGCCCTCAGCACGACGTCGGGGTCGAGCACGGCGACGAGCGCGGCGAGGTCGCCCGTCGCGGTGGCGGCGGCGAACGCTTCGGCGACCGCATCGTGCTCCGCACGCGTCGCGGATCCCGCGCGCCGTTCGCGCACACGACGGCGCGCCTGCGAGGCCAGCTGACGTGCCGCGTCCGGCGTGCGGCCGACCGCCTCGGCGATCTCGCCGAACGGCATCCCGAACACATCGTGCAGGACGAAGGCCACCCGCTCCGCGGGCGTGAGCGACTCCAGCACGACCAGGAGCGCGGTCGACACCGAGTCGTCGAGGGTCACGCGGTCGAGCGGGTCGACGGCGACGGATGCCGCGAGCGGCGAGGACGCGGGAAGCGGCTCGGGCAGCCACTCCCCGACGTAGCTCTCGCGGCGCGCGCGGGCTGAGCCGAGCATGTCGAGGCAGACGCGGCTCGCGACTCGTGTGAGCCACGCCGCGGGATTGCGGACCGCGGCGCGCTCCGCGTCGGGGAGCCGGTACCAGCGCAGGTAGGTCTCCTGCACGGCATCCTCGGCATCGGCGACCGTTCCGAGCATGCGGTAGGACAGAGCGAGCAGCGAGCGGCGTTCGCTCTCGAGCGCATCCACGTCGTTCATCAGGGCCTCCCGAGGATCCGACGACGCGGCGCCGGTGAATGTGAGCCGATACTCACATTCTGGGGTGCTGCGTCGTCGAAGAAGGAGAGCGGATCGACCGCTGCGGAAAGAAGGACCCCATGAAGATCGTGATCGCCGGAGGCACCGGAACCGTCGGGCGCCACACCCTGGATGCGGTGCGGGCGGCGGGTCACCAGGCCGTCTCCCTCAGCCGCTCGGTCGGCGTCGACCTCATCGCCGGAACCGGCGTCGACGCCGCTCTGGACGGGGCCGACGCCGTGATCGACACCGTCAACGTGTCCACGCTCAAGGCCCGGACCGCGGAGGAGTACTTCACGACCGCGACCGGCAACCTCCTCGGGGCGGCGCAGCGGGCGAGGGTCGCGCACGTGGTCGTGCTCTCGATCGTCGGGATCGACCGGATGCCGTACGACTACTACGCCGGGAAGATCGCGCAGGAGCGGGTGGTCGAGGCATCCCCTGTCCCCTGGACGATCCTGCGGGCGACGCAGTTCCACGAGTTCGCCGGGCAGCTGTACGGGCAGGCCAGGATCGGACCGCTGCACGTGGCTCCGCGTGCCCGCGTGCAGCCGATCGCGGCCCGCGAGGTGGGCGAGCACCTCGCCGAGCTCGCCGCGGGCGGGGCGCAGGGCCGCGCGCGCGACCTCGGCGGACCGCGCGAGGAGCGGCTGGACGAGATGGTCCGCGCCTTCGCGCGGCATGCCGGACATCGCGGATGGATCCCGTCCGTCAGCCTTCCGGGCGCGCAGATGAAGGGGATGCGCGCCGGCGACGCCCTGCCGGACGCGGACGCCCTGCGCGGCAGGCAGACCTACGCCGAGTGGCTCGCCGCGCTCTGATCCGCGACGGTCACATCTCCTCGTGGGTCAGGGGGTCGCCGTCCCACAGGCGCCCGCGCTCGAGCGCCGAGATCGCCGCCACCTGATCGTCGGTGAGAGTGAGTCCGAACACATCGGCGTTCTCACGCTGACGATCGACGTCGGCCGACTTCGGGATGGGCGTGCTGCCGAGCTGGACGTGCCACCGCAGGACGAGCTGCGTGGGCGTCACGTCGTGGACGACCGCGAGTTCCTGCAGCAGCTGCTCGGTGAGCAGTTCGCTGCGCCGCGCGAGCGGGCTCCAGCTCTCGGTGCGGATGCCGTGCTCCGCGTGGAACGCGCGCAGCGCGGTCTGCGGGAAGTAGGGGTGCAGCTCCACCTGGTTGACGGACGGGACGACGCCGGTCTCGTCGATGAGCTCGGTGAGCATCTCCTCGGTGAAGTTGGAGACGCCGATCGAGCGCACCATCCCCCGGTCTCGCGCCTCGATCATGCCGCGCCACGTGTCGACGTACTTGCCCACGCTGGGGTTGGGCCAGTGGATGAGGTGCAGATCGATGCGGTCGAGGCCCAGCATCCCGAGGGATCCCTGGATGCTGTCGATCGCCTGCTGGTACCCGTGATGGCGACCGGGGATCTTCGAGGTGACGAGGAGCTCGTCGCGGTCGATCCCGCTGCGCCGGACCGCCTCGCCGACTTCGCTCTCGTTCTCGTAGTTCACCGCGGTGTCGAGCAGGCGATAGCCGTTCTCGATCGCCCCGACGATGGCGGCGCGGCCTTCCTCGCCGGTGAGGTTGTAGGTGCCGAGCCCGAGCTCGGGGAATGCGGTGCCGTCGTTGAGGGTCACGGTGGGGATGCTCGTCATGGTCCCATCCTGGCCCGTCACCGGCGCAGTCGGGGCCGCGCGGCGCCGCTCACGTCGCGACCGACCGGAGGCGTTCCCTCGGTCCCGGGAACCCGGCCTCGACGAGCCGCCACCGGTCGCCTTCGCGCACCTCATACGCGCGGAACGCGCACGCGATCCCCTGAGCGACCGTCAGATCCGCGCTGTCCATGAGCTGGAAGTGCAGGTGGGGGGAGGTCGAGTTGCCCGTGTGGCCGACCCTGCCCAGCACCGCTCCCGCGTCGACGCGATCACCTTCGGTCACGGTCACGGTACCGGGGGCGAGGTGGGCGAAGCCGGCGTGGACATCACCACGGCGCAGGATGACGTGATTGCCGAGGATCGACGGGATCTTCGCCGGCCGATACGTCAGCCCCGTCCAGATTCCCCGAGCAGCCTCGCGGAGCGGGTTGATCCAGCCGCGCTCGGCGACGCCGTCGACCGCGGCCACCACCTCCCCTTCGAAAGGGGCGACGACCTCGGCTCCCCACGCGTAGCAGTCGGTCGTCCGGCCGCCGACCGTCGCCGTGACGAGAGCCGAGCCGGGGTGGACGTGCAGCCCCGGGCGCTCGTCGACCTTCACGAAGTCGTACGCGTACCGCTGACCCAGCACGTCGACGCCGTGGCTGGGCACGCGGGCGACCGGCGTCGTCACGGCGATCCAGTTCTCGCCGCGCAGGGGGAAGTCGACGACGACCGGATTCCCCAGTCCCTCGGGCACGATCCGACAGTAGTCCCGCGGGGCGGCGGGCGGCAGTCGCCGACTCGACTAGGAACCCGGGACGACCGGCGCCGCCTGTGACGACGGGGATGTTGCGGCATCCGGCGCCTCATCGTCCGTCCGCAGCGACGGCGGCGCGGCGGCGTAGGCCGCGGACAGCCGGCGGTAGGGCTTGGATGCGAAGGCGATGATGACCACCACCAGCAGCAGCGCGCTGGCGCCGAGGAACGCGAGAGCGATCCCGCGGGCCTCCCCCGGCCCGAGCAGCCATCCCAAGGCGTCCTGCCCGGCGGCGGAATCCATGTAGGGGATCAGCCAGAACTGCGCAAGAGGACCGATCACGAAGGCCGAGATCGGCGCCGCGGCGGACTCGACGCTCGCCGCGAAGCCGAAGACGCGCCCCTGCTTCTCGAACGGCACGACCCGCTGCACGATGGTCTGCTCCGCGGCCTCGGCGATCGGCATGAGGCACATGAAGATGAGGATGCCGAGCGCGTACAGCCACCACCATTCGCGGATCGCGAAGGTCATGCCGAGAATCGCGATCCCGACGTTGACCAGCAGCATCGTCTTGACCGGGTTGACTCCGAGACCGAACTTCGCGACCAGCCCGCCGCCGATGATGAAGCCGATGCTGGTGACCCCGAGAATCACCCCCCACACCTCGACGGAGAAGAGCGTCAGGCCATACGGGTCCATCAGCGCCATGAACACGCCGCCGACGAGGTTGTTGAACGTCGTGAACAGGATCAGCGCCAGGAGGCCGGGGACGACCATCACCGCGGGGATCACCTCTCGGAACCCGAAGCCGCGGGGAGCGCCCTCGGCGTGGACTATGCCGCGCTCGGGGATGGAGAGGAACAGCAGATGGAGCAGGGCGACCGCGGTGGCGGCGATCGCGATCACGACGGTCGCCCCCATGCCGAGAAGGCCGACCGACAGGCCGGAGAAGACGCTCGTCACCATGAACGCGATCCCCTGAACGGCGCCCACCAGTCCGTTCGCGCGGTCGCGTCGGTCGGACGGGACGAGAAGGGTCACCGTCGTGGAGAGCGCGATGTTGCGCAGGTTCTCGACGACTCCCCCGATCAGGATGACGCCGGCGAACACCCAGAACCACGGACCGCCCCAGTCGACGAGCACGTCTTCGGGGAAGGCGAGATAGAGCGCGCCGGCGATGAGGTAGGTCGAGAGCGTCACGACGCTGGAGAGCACCATGACGGCCTTCTTCTTCATGTGGTCCACGAGCACGCCGAACACGACGCCGAAGACGGCGACGAGCAGCATGTACGAGCCGCCGATGATGGCGGTCGCGAGCACCGACTGCGTCTCGAGGTAGGCCCAGAAGGTGAGTGCGAACCACAGGAAGCTCGAGGTCACGTTCGCCAGCGCCGTGTTCGCCAGCACGTGGTGGAAGGCCCGGACCGTGCGGGGTCCGGGCGCGTACTGCGCCGCGTCGGCATCGGTCGGTGATGACGGCGTCTGCTGACTCATCGTTCGTCTCTCTGCGTGTGCGTTCCGCGCGCGGGCGCCGGCGCGCTACGATCAATGTTCACACCGTACACATCGAGTCGAGGCATCGCAATGGCACCGCAGCTTGGCGCCTATCATCACGGGGACCTCCGACGCGCGCTGATCGACGAGGGCCTCCGCCTCGCCCGGACCGGCGGCCCGGCGGCGGTCTCCCTCCGCGAGGTGACGCGCGCCGTCGGTGTCACCCCGAACGCCGCCTACCGACACTTCACCGACCGCGAGGACCTCGTCCGCGCCGTCGCCGGCGAGGCCCAGCTCGCGCTCGCCCGGGCGATCCGCGCGCGCGTCGACGCTGCCGGCCCTGCGGCATCGCCGGCACACGCGGCGACCGAGCGGCTGCGCAGGGTCGGCCTGGCGTACATCGACTTCGCCCGTGCCGAGCGCGGCTGGTTCGAGCTCGCCTTCTCGACCCAGGACCGCTCCACGGGCGAGGGCATCGTGACCCTCGACGACGAGGTGGTCGCGCCGTTCCAGCTGCTGCTGGACACTCTCGATGCGATGGTGGATGCCGGAGCTCTCGCACCCGAGAGACGGCCGTTCGCCGAGTGGGCCTGCTGGTCCGCCGTCCACGGGTTCGCCGACATCGCCGCCCACGGGCCGCTGCAGTGGCAGCCGCCCGACGTCGTCGACGCCCTCGCCGCCGCCGTGGTCGAGTCGACGATCGCCGGCGTCCGCGGCACCGCCGACCCCGTGCGAGCCGACGACGCGCCCTAGACTCTCGGCCATGACGACCGGCGGCGGCTCCGCGATCCACGGCGGTCGTCCGTGGAGCCTTCAGCGTGCGTGGTGGTGGGCCGCCGACTACGTCTACGCATCCCGCCGGCAGCTCGCGATACTCTCACCGCCGTGGGCGGTCGGCCGGCGTCGGCCCACGCCCGCGCCCTGGCGCGTCGGGTCGGCGGATCTCCCCGAGGTCGTGCTCCTCCCCGGCGTCTACGAGCACTGGACCTTCCTGCGCCCGCTGGGGGACGCCCTCGCCGCCGCCGGACACCGCGTGCGCGTGGTCCACGGCCTCGGGGTGAACCGCCGGGCGATCGCGGACACGGCCGAACGGCTCACCCGCGTCCTCGCCGACCTGCCGCCGGCTCCGGCGGGGCGCGTGCTCGTCGCGCACAGCAAGGGCGGTCTGATCGGCAAGCACGTGCTCATCACGAGCGGTGCGGCGGGTGCGGCGGCGGCCGAGGCAGCCGTCGGAGGGGAGCCCGCGGAGGCCGCGGCCGCCGCCGCACCGGCCGGACGCGCTCCGCTGGGACTCCTCGGGCTCGTGGCCGTCGCCACGCCGTTCGCCGGCGCCCGGCGGGCCCGACTGTTCGTGGATCCCAGCATCCGCGCGTTCCTCCCCGGCGACGAGACGATCGTCATGCTCGGTCGGGAGACGTCGGTCAACGGGCGGATCGTGTCGGTGTTCGGGCCCTATGACCCGCACATCCCGGAGGGCAGTGCGCTCGACGGCGCGACGAACGTGCTGGTGCCCGCGCGGGGCCACTTCCGGGTGCTGGCCTCGAAGCAGACCCACCACGCCGTCCTCGACGGAGTCCGGATGCTGGCCACGGCGTGAGCCGCCGGCCGCGGTCGCCGCGGCCGGGCTCGGGTCAGTCCTTCGTGGCTGGGCGCCACACGAGTGTGTGACCTGTGGCTGGGAACGCCTCGTTGCCCGCGAGCTTGCCGGTCGTGGTGGCCTCCCATTCGAATCCGACGGCTTCGTAGAACGCACGCGCAGCGTTGCCGTCGAGAACCTCGAGCTCGACCGGTCCCGTCGCCCGGTCGAGCACGTGCTGGACGAGCGCGCGTCCTACGCCTCGGCGGTAGAGCGCCGGGTCGACGTACGCCCACGTGATCTCGCCCGGCGATCCGGCGAGGAAGCCGGCGACGCGGCCGTCGAGTTCGGCGACCCAGACGTCGTCGTCGAAGAGACCCTCGTTCTCGTAGGTCGCCTCGAGGTCGAGGTATGCCTCCAGCAGGCCGGCGCCGCGAAGCTCGTCGAGGCGGGCCGCGTCGTGGATGCGGCGGATGTCGTCCCAGTCGCGGGATTCGTACGGACGGACGGTGATCGTCATGCGGAGGCCGCCGTTCCCTGCGTGCTTCGCTCCCGCCATGCGCCGAGGATCTCGACATGGCGCTGCAGGAAGGCCCGCTCGTCGAGCCGCTTTCGCCGCAGCCACGACGTCACCTCGTCATTGCACTTGCTGGCGTTGCACGATCGGCAGGCGGGGACGACGTTCTCGTACGTGTAGCGCCCGCCGCGCGAGATCGGCAGCACGCAGTCCTTCTGGAACGGGCCGGCGAGCGAACCGCAGTAGGCGCAGGCCCCCCAGGCTTCGACGATCGCGGCCCACTCGTGGGGCGTGAGGTCGTTGTCGGCGGCCGCGACGCGGCGGGCGCGGCGCCGAGAGGCGCGGGCTCGGCGGGTGTTGCTGACCGGCATGGTGCGAAGATACCGGCCGTCGCGGGCGGTGAACGGATGCCGCGCCCGGCGTCGCCCCGCGGCGGGATCAGTCCTCGGTGACGTCGTCGGAGGAGGAGGCGGCGTCGCGGGCCGCGGCCTTCTCGCGACGCCGATCGCGGAACCCGAGCAGGATCGTCACGATGCCGTAGACGAACAGCCCGCCGACCACGATCGGGATGGCCCACGCGCGCGCCTCGCCCGTGACGACGTTGTTGATCCAGCCGATGTAGGGCACCGAGTACCAGAGCTTGCCGACGATCTGCACCGGCAGGACGGGGTCGGCGTCGTCGGCGTCGTTCGCGTCGCCGCGTGTGATGAAGACGGGCGTTCCGTCGGCGTCGGCGCCGACGCCGACCACGCGGTGGGTGACGACCTGGGCCTTGCCGGACTCGAGCTGGTAGGTGATGACGTCGCCCAGGTTGATGTCCTCGGCCTCCGCCGGCTGCACGACGACGAGCGTCCCCGGCGGGTACTGCGGCTCCATCGATCCGGTCAGGATCGTGTAGGGCTTCGCCCCCGTGACCAGCGGCACGACGACGACCACGATCGCGAGCAGCGACACCAGGATGAGCAGCACCCACGAGATGGCCTGCAGGATCATCCGCGTGATCGATACGCGATCCTCGCCGGTGGACTCGGCATCCGTCATCGCGACACTCCCCTCGTCGGGTGCGCTGGGCTGTGCCGCCACATCGAGCAGGGCGTTTCCGTTCATGCGCAGGCCGCCGTTCGGATCAGGAAGATGAAGAGGAAGTAGTACGAGCGGAAGGTGACGTTCGCGACGCCCACGACCGCGCCGGAGGAGTTCGTGACGGTGACGTACGTCTCGGTCGCCGACTCCGCGCCGTTCGCGGCGTTCGAGAAGCTGAGGGTCGTCGGCGCGGATGCCGAGACGGTGCCCGTGAAGGTCGCTCCGGTGTCGTTGCGCGTCAGCGTGTAAGTCCCGGCGGGAACGGGGGCGGGGAGCGTGAGGGCGACGTTGTTGTTGCCGTTCGAGGTGCACGCGGCCCAGCCGGTGCTCGAGAGGGTGACGGCCGCCTGCTCCTGGTCGGTCCAGTTGCGCTGGTTGGCCTTGGCGGTCGCCGTCAGCGTCAGGCTCGGCGCGGGCGCCGGCTGTCCGGAGGGCGTCTTGGTGTCGGTGTCTGTCACGACGACCTTGGCGCACGCGACGATGGTGCCTCCCGGTGCGACCGCGCTCGTCGAGGTCCACGTGGATGAGGCGAGGGCGTTCTGCGGCGCCACCGGCGCGTACGTCGCGTCGGTCTGGCAGGCGGACGCGGCTGCGGCGAAGGCGACCTGGACGGTGGCGACCGCGCCGGCGCCGAAGCCGGATGCCGCGTCGACGGTCACGCTCTGACCCGCCCACGGCGTCGCGCCGTCGTTGACGAGCGGGGCGGCGTAGTAGCGAGTGCCCGTCGGTCCCGCGAAGCTCGAAGAGGTGCCGGCCGGCGCCGCGGCCAGCGCGAAGGGCGCGACCGAGAAGGTGCTGGCCTGAGCCGTGACCGCGAGCTGCGCGCTGACCACCCAGTAGGCGGTCGCGGCGAGGGGGCTCACCAGGACGAGCGCCACCGCGGCGATCAGCGCCGTGAGGATCTTCGCTCGCTTGGTCATGATGTGCCTTCGTCTCGTGCGGGGGTGGGGGATCAGGGGGCGACCTGGGTGCCGGTGACCGTGATGCTCACGGGGGCGGCCTGACCCTGGGTGCCGTTGGGGGCGTTGACGCCCAGGCTCTGCCACGCGCAGAGCCTGCGGGTGGCGCCGATGCCGATCGTGGTCGGAACCGACGTCGTGAGGCCCGCCGTGGTGCCCTGCCAGCGACCGGAGTCGGCGGGCCACGTGGCCGGCGGGGTGGCGCCGCAGGCGCCGGACTGCACGCTCACCGTGATGGTGAGGCTCGGGGCGAGTGCCCCGGTGGCGGTGAATGCCGAGACGAGGCTCAGCGCGACATCGCCGGTGTTCGTGATGGTGCGGGTCGCCAGGAGCTGCGTCGGGCCTCCGGGGTAGACGGTGCCGCTCGGCCCGCCGTTTCCGGCGATCGAGAGGGCTGCTTCGCCGGTGGACACGGTGGTCGCCGGGGTCTGCGCGCTCGAGACGAAATAGCTGAGGGTTCCGGGGGCGATGAGCACGGCGACGGCGACCGCGGCGGCCAGAAGCCCGACGACCCCGAGGGGTGCCCCTGCCTTCTTGCGCGACATCCGCGTGCCCTTTCGTGTGGTCCTGGTCCGGTGGAGGAGGTGCCGGGCGGGATTCGGGTTCCCGCCCGGCGCCTCCGGTTCGAGGGTCGGCGTCAGTTGGTCTGCGTGACGGTGACGGTGGTGGCGCCGAGGTTCCAGCTCTTGTTCATCGTGGCGGCGGCCGTGTCGTTGGTCGCGTTGGCGCCGAAGGGCCACGTGAGCGTGAAGACGAGCGAGCCGTTGGCGGTGCCGCTCGCGACCGTGAACGAGGTGCCGCTGATGGCCGCGCCGTTGTACGAGCCGGCCGCGGTCGAGGTCAGGTGGGCGGGGATGCCGGTGTAGCCGCCCCACGCGACAGCGCCGGTCGCGGTCAGGTTGGTGCCGCTCGCCTTGGTCTGGAAGGGGACGGTGTAGATGACCTGGTCGCCCGGGACCATCTTGAAGGTCGAGATGTCGGCGATGTCGGTGGTGATGGCACCGCGCTTGACCTGCCAGGTGGCGCCGGAGGTGAGCGCGACACTCAGCTCGCCGGTCTGGATCGTGGCGGAGCTCGTGGAGGTGCTGCCCTGCCAGTAGGCGAGCGATCCGCTGCCGCCGAGCAGCAGCGCGATTCCGGCGGCGATGGCGATGGTGCCCTTCATGGACTTCTTCATTGCTGTTCCTTTGTTCGGCGGGTCTGGGGCCCGCATGGCTCTCGGCTCGCGATCCGCGGTGCCTGATGGGAACAGCCTGGAAGACCGATCACGGGGTTCTCAGAGCGGAACCGCAACGTTTCCGCAAGGGATGCGCGAGGGTTCGACCAAACGCAAGATCCGCCCACGCGGACCTCAGGTCCGGCTTTTCGCGGCCGTCGACGGTGGTTTCCGACTACCGGCCCCGGCCCGCCGCCGGCGTGTCAGGCTGGGACAACGTCTGCGAGAGGAGCGCCGTGTTCACCGTGACCGAGAGCGTCGAGGTCGCCCGCGGCGCGGCATCCGTTTTCGAATTCCTGACGGATCCCGCGCGCCGCGCCGAATGGGACCGCTCCGTCGTGTCCGAGCGACTCCTGTCCCCGCCGCCGGTTCAGACGGGCAGCGCGATCCGCACGCGCATGTCGATCCTCGGCCGCGACGCTGAGTACGACTGGCGCGTGACGGTGTTCGAACCACCCGCCGCGATGGCCCTCGTCAGCACCTCCGGCATGATGCCCACGCGGCTGAGGTTCGACATCGCCGACACGGCGGACGGCTCCCGAGTCACGGCGACGATCGAAGGCAGCCCCGAAGGGATGCTGCGCCTGGCCGAGCCGATCATCTCCGAGACCGTGCGGTCGACCTTCTCCGAGAGCCTTCAGCGCGCGAAGGCGCTGCTCGAGGCCGGGTGAGACGAGGCGGCCGTCGGATCAGCCTTCCTCCACGAGGGTGGCCCAGGCGATGTCCACGACGCACAGCCCGTCTTCGGTCTCGCGGTAGAAGACGTCGCCCGGGAACTCGGACCCGGGTTCGATGCCGTCCGGAAGCCCTGCGGCCGAAGATCGAGGAAATCACAGAAAGATAACGCCAAACCCTTGTCGTCGTTATCTCGCCGTTATAGAGTGATCGCACGGTAGTTGTTTTGCTGTGGCAGCTGCCTACATGTGATTGCAGGACACTCTTGGTGCAAGGGACAAGGGCCGGTCGGGAGCCTCTCCGACCGGCCCTTACTCTTGCCGCGGCTCCTCGACGACGTGTGGCCGCGAGTCATCGCTTCCTCCACAGCCTGGACTTTTCCACAGGCTGACCGGCCCTTTATCCGCGTGGATGTCGGAACCCCCGGCCACACTGGACCCATGACACCCGCACCGACGACCGAGGCGCGCGAGCTCGCGCTGCTCGACTCGCTGGTGACGAGCATCGCCGAGACGCGGGCCGCGGTGGCGGCGCTCCAGGCGCTCGAGGTGACTCTTCTGGCGTCCGCAGAGGCTCTCGCCGACGAGCAGACCTCGCGCCTCACCTCGAGCAGCAGCCGCGATCGCGAGATGCCCCGACGTTCGATCGCGGCCGAGATCGCCACCGCCACTCGCACCAGCGACCGCACCGTGCAGCGGCGCATGGACGAAGCATCCGCCCTCACGCGCAGCTTCCCCGCCGCCGTTCGCGCGCTCGGGGCGGGGCGGATCGATCGCGCGCACCTCTCGGTGATCTTCGAGACCGGTGCCGTGTTGACGGATGCCGCGGCCCGGGCCGACTTCGAGCGGGCGGCCGTCTCCCTTGCCCAGCGTGAGTCGCCCGGGCGGCTCCGCCCGCTGCTGCGGACGCTCGCGGAGCGGCTCGAGCCCTCGTCGATCGACTCCCGCCACGCCGCCGCGAACGAGCGGAGGGGCGTGTGGGTCCAGGACCTCGACGACGGGATGGCCCAGCTCATCGCCACCCTCCCGACGGCAGTCGCGCACGCGATCCGCGACCGCCTCACCCGACTCGGGCACGAGGTGATCGACGCCCGCGAGCCGTCCGGCGACGACCGGCGGACGCTCGATCAGCTGCGCGCTGACGCCCTCTCCGACCTGCTTCTGACGGCGGAGCCGACCGCGGTGCCGAGGTCGCGCGAGCCCATCGTCGCCACCGTTCAGGTGCTCGTGCCGGTGGCTACGCTGACCGGCCAGGGCTCCGAGGCAGCCGAGCTGGTCGGCCACGGCCCGATCGACCGCGACACCGCGCGATGCCTGGCTGGCGCCGCCCCGGGATGGGATCGCATCTTCGCCGACCGGGCCACCGGCGCGGTGATCGCCGTCGACCGCTACCGTCCGAGTGAGGAGCAGCGACGACTGCTGCGCGCCCGCGATGAGCGCTGCCGCTTCCCCGGCTGCCGCATGCCCGTCCACCGCTGCGACGTCGATCACACCGTCGACGCCGCCCGCGGGGGCGCGACGAGCACGTGCAATCTCGCGCACCTCTGCCGCCGTCATCATTCGCTCAAGCACGCGTCGGACTGGACGGTGCGGCAGCGCCCGGACGGCACGCTCGTCTGGTCGAGTCCGACCGGCCGGGTCCACCTCGACGAACCGCCGTCCACGGTCCGGTTTCGGATGAGCGGAGATCCACCGCCGTTCTGAGCGGGGCCCTCCGCCCCCGCGGGTCAGACCCCGCCGCCGCCCCCACCTCCGCCGCCGCCGCCGGCCGAGCCGCCGCCGCTCGAGCCGCCGGAGGTCGACGACGAGGACGATGTGCTGGTGGACAGCGTCGAGAGGCCCGAGGAGAAGGATGCCGCGTTGAACCCCGCGCTTCCCGCGTACCAGCCGGGCGAGGCATCCGGCCCGTAGAGCACGGCGAGTTCCTTCGCCCACTCCTTCTCCTGCCCGAACACCACGGCGTAGGGCAGGAGCGCCTCGTACAGGTGGAGCATCGCCCCGCGATCGGAGGTGTCGATGCGCACGCGCTCCGCACCCTGCGGGGACTGGAGCATCCTGATGCGGTCCTCCTCCGCCCACTCGATGAAGACCTTCAGGCCGAGGAGGTGGTCGCGCGTCTCCGCCCCGAGGGCGGTGAGCGGCTTGCGCGCCACCAGTCCGCCCACGACGATCGTCGCGAGCACGGAGCCGACGATGAGCAGGATCGGCACCAGCGGAAAGACCATCGCGTCCAGCGCGGCGAACCCTGTCAGGAACACCAGCACGGCCGCCCCGACCGCCGCCAGCAGGGGCCCGACCCGCTTCCGGGCGGGGACGGGTCGCCGCAGCCGCCGGTTCACGAGCTCCTGGTTCGCCGCCTTGAGGATCGTCTGCGCGGCGGACGAGAGGCGGGTGTCCGCGCGACCGAACTCGAACTCGTCGCCCGGCGTGCCGCCCGGGAAGAGGCCGTCGAGCAGCATCCGCCCGTCTCCGTCCGCCTTCGACGGATCGACGAGCTGCGCCTTGAGCTTGACCCCGCCCCACATCCGTCGCTCGCCCTCGACGATCCGGATGCTCCCGACGACCGCCTGCTCGAGAACCTCGGCGGGGATGGCCTTGGTCGTGTGTCCGAGCATCACGGCGGCCTCCAGAGCGTCGACCGTGCGCGGCGGCGTGTACTCGGCGATGATGACCGGGCGTCCGGGCTCGTCCCGCAGGTGCCGGCGCCTGACCACCACCGCCCACGCCACAACCCCGACCAGCCCCAGACCTGCCGCGGCCTGAAGCCAGCCCCACGGCGAGGCGAAGAAGGACGCGTCGAACTCCTCGAACGTGCCCGCATCGAAGCCGATCGCCACCGTCAGCGTCTGGTACGGCGCGACCGGCGCCGCGAGTGCGGTCACTTCGCCGTCACCGGTCACCTCCATACGAGCGCACGGCTCGGTGGCCCCCGCGTAGCCGACGTAGCAGCTGTAGGCGCCGGTGAAATCGTCGGCCACCTCGGGCGACAGGACGACGCGGGCCGACACGCGCCCGAAGGGCTGCTGCCACTCAGTGCCGTTGACGTTCCAGTAGAACTCGTCGACGGCGGTGTCCCCGAAGTAGCGCGTGACGTTCTCGAGCGTGTACGTGAACACGTAGGTCTGACGCCCGCGGACGAAGTCTCCTGCCCGCGAGGTCATGATGAAGGTGCCGTCGTCGGACTCCGTCTCGGCTTCGCGTGCATTGCCGTCGCCGTCGGTGATCGAGACGAGGCGAGGATGCAGCGGCGCACCGAGGTACGCCTCCGGGATGCGTCGCTGCATGCCGCGGTTCTGGTCGAAGTCCGGGAAGACCGCGACGAACCGCTCGACGACGGTGAGCGTGCTGGTGCCGTCGTCGGCACGATCGAGCTCGTACTCGACGTCGAGGCTCTCGAACTCGAAGTCGTTCACGTCGGCGCGGACCTCGGGCGCCCCGCCGCCGAGCATGAAGGCCGCCCCGAGCATCAGCCCGACGGCGACGAGGATCAGCACGCGCAGGCGCCGAGACACGGACGAAACGGTCCCCATGGGCCCAGCCTACGGGGCCGCTTTGGCTCTACTCTGGTGGCTATGACGGACCGCCGCCTCGCCATCGATGCATGGGAGAGCCTGTTCCGCGCGCAGCACGAGATCTTCGACGACATCAACGACGACTTCCACGAGAACACGCTCAGTCAGGCGGAGTACGACGTGCTGCTCACGGTCACGCGAGGGGACGACATGACGGCGCGCCTGCGGGACGTCACCGCCAACATGCTCATCAGCCAGCCGAGCGTCTCGCGCCTGGTCGATCGCATGGCGGCACGCGGCCTCATCGCCAAGTGCGCCGATCCCGACGACGGGCGCGGCTCGCTCGTGCGGGCGACGGATGCCGGAGCCGCCGCCTTCCGCCGGATCGCGAGCGCCCACGGCCGGGCGATCGCCGAACGGATGTCGCTGCTCAGCGACGACGAGCTCGCTCAGCTGCGCGACCTCACGGCCAAGCTGCGCAAGAAGCAGCCGGGCTGCTGAGGGCCTCGATCAGCGTCACGGCGTGCGTCGCCGCAGCGTGAGGGCGGCGAGGATCAGCGATCCGAGCAGGAACGCGCCCACGATGAGGAGCGGCCCGTACACGTCCCACCCCTCGTCGCCCGCGGTCACGGCGTTGATCGCGTCGATCGCGTAGCTGAGGGGCAGGAAGGCGCTGATCACCTCGAGCGCTTCCGGCATCTGGTCGCGCGGCATGAAGAGGCCCCCGAGCAGGATCTGCGGGAACACGATCAAGGGCATGAACTGCACGGCCTGGAACTCCGTGCGCGCGAACGCGCTCGCCAGGAGGCCGAGAGCCATCCCGAGCACGGCGTCGACGACCGCCACGAGCCCGAGCTGCCACACGGGACCGTCGGTGTCCAGGCCGCACACCCACACCGCGAACGACACCGTCACCAGCGCCTGCAGCATCGCCATGAAACCGAACGCGATCGCGTACCCCACGATGAAGTCCGGTTTGCCGAGCGGCGTCGTCATGAGCCGCTCGAGCGTGCCGGAGCGACGCTCCCGCAGCGTCGTGATCGACGTGATGAGGAACATGATGATGAAGGGGAAGAGCGCGAGGATCGGCGGGCCGTAGATGTCGAACACGCCGTCCTGATCGCTGAAGAGCCACGCGAACAGCCCCACGAGGAGGCTCGGCGCCACGAGCATCAGTGCGATCGAACGCGGATCGTGGCTCAGCTGGCGCAGCACGCGCGTCGCGGTCGCCAGCGTGCGCACGCCGTTCATCCCGCTCCCTCCTCTCGCGCGCGCCGTCTCGTCGAGGGGTGATGGCCGGCCCCCGCGGCGTCGCGCTCGATGAGGCGCAGGAACGCGGCATCCGGATCGGTCTCGCCGGTGTCGGCGAGCATCCCCTGCGGTGTCGTGTCGGCGATGATGCGCCCCGCGCGCATGAGGAGGAGTCGGTCGCACCGCAGCGCTTCGTCCATCACGTGGCTGCTCACGATGAGCGATGCGCCCGCGCCGGCCAGCTCGCGGAACAGCTCCCACAGCTCGGCGCGGAGCACCGGGTCGAGCCCGACGGTCGGCTCGTCGAGCACCAGCAGCTCGGGGTTGCCGAGCATCGCGACCGCGAGCGACACCCTGCTCTCCTGTCCGCCGCTGAGCGAGTCCACCGTCTGGCGGGCGTACGCGCTCAGGCCGACGTGCTCCATGACGCGATCGACGTCCCCCCGGGGTGCGCCGATCACGCGGGCGAAGTAACGCAGGTTCTGCTCGATCGTGAGGTCGGCGTAGACCGATGCCGCCTGCGTGTCGTAGGCCACGCGGCGACGCTGGACGACGGTGCCGGCGGGTTCGCCCAGCACGGTGACCGTCCCGCCGAGCACCCTCTGCACTCCGACGATCGCCCGCATCAGGGTGGTCTTCCCCGACCCCGACGGCCCCAGCAGCCCGGTGATCTGCCCGCGCGGGATGTCGAGATCGAGGTCGGTGAACACGTCACGCGTGCCGCGCCTCACGTGCAGACCGCGCACCGCGACCGCGGCGGCCGGAGATTTATTCATCACACGATGAATTATTGGCCCGCGACCGGCCGCGGTCAAGACCCGAGACGCTCAGTCGAAGAGGTACCGCTGAACCGTCGGGCCCACGCGGGCCACGAGCTCGTCGACGGATGCCTCGGCGAGCGCCGGGAGCCGGAGCACGAATCGCGCGATCAGCAGGCCCGCGACCTGCGAGGCGACGAGCGAGGCGCGCAGACTCGCGTCCTCGACCTCGAGTGCGCGCGCCAGGCGCGAGAGGAGCTCGCGGGAGAGGAACTCCGCGAGCAGCGGCGTGGTGAGTCGATTGCCGATCGCGGCGCGCAGGAGGACCACCCCTCGTTTGCGGACGTCGGGCTTCTCCCACGTCTCGAGGAGGTAGCGCACGATCCGCTCGCCGACGCGATCCCGGTCGCCCTCGAGTATCTCCGGGAGGGCGAGGTCCGGGCGCATCGGGGCGTGGACCGCCTCCCCGAAGAGATCGGCCTTCGTGCCGAAGTGGTGGTGGACGAGCGCGGGGTCCACCCCCGCCCTCGCGGCGATCCCGCGGATCGTCGCCGCGTCGTAGCCGGCGGCCGCGAACTCCTCGACCGCCGCCGCGAGGATCCGCTCGCGTGCGTCGGACTCCCCCGCCCGCGGCCGACCGCGCCGCCGTCGGGGCGCCGGGACCGCGTACTCCGCCACGCGGCAAGCCTACGACGCGGTCCGCCTCGCCGAGCGGGCGCTCATCACCGGTCTCGCACGGCAGCAATGGTCGTATGCGCCCGCTCGGCGAGGCGGCGCCGCCGCGGAATGCCATGATGAGCCATGACCTTCGGGCTGGCGCAGGACGTGAGGAGACCGACCGACTCGCCGCGCGCCGATCGCGTCACCTACGTCGAGCTCTTCTTCGACCTCGTGTTCGTGTTCGCCCTCACCCAGCTGTCGGCCTACCTCTCCGAGAATCAGACGCCGATCGGGGTGCTCGAGGGCGTGATCATGGTGTGCGCACTGTGGTGGGCGTGGGTGTCGACGACGTGGGTGACGAACTGGCTCGACCCGGCGAAGCTCCCGGTGCGCGGTGCGGTCGTCGCCCTGACGTTCGTGGCGTTCGTGCTCAGCGTCTCGATCGCCGAGGCGTTCGGCGAGCGCGCGTGGGCGTTCGCGCTCGCCTACGTCGTGCTGCAGGTCGGACGCACGGGGTTCATCGTGTGGGCGACGCTCCGCCACGACCGCGAGGTGTCGAAGGACTTCACCCGGGTGCTCGTGTGGACCTGTGCCAGCGCGGCGCTGTGGATCGGCGGGGCGCTCCTGCCGCTCCCCTGGCAGCTCCCGCTGTGGATCGCCGCGCTCGGCATCGAGCTCCTCGGGACGCTGCTCGGCTTCCCTGTGCCGCGGCACGGACGCGTGCTGATCGGCGCGTGGGACCTCTCCGGCCCCCACATCGCCGAGCGCACCGCTCTGTTCGTCCTGATCACGCTCGGCGAGACCCTCCTGGCCACCGGTTTCACGTTCGTCGGCATGGAGTCCTCCCCCGAGTCCTTCGTCGCCATGGCGTCCGCCTTCGTGGCGACCGCCGCCGCGTGGTGGATCTACTTCGATCACGGCGAGCGCATCGGCTCCGAGGCGATCGAGGCGTCGGACGAACCGGGGCGACTCGCACGCACCGCCTACACGTGGGTCCACCTCGCGATCGTGGCGGGCCTGGTGCTCCTGAGCGTCGGCGACAAGGAGGCGCTGTCCCACCCCGACGCTCAGGGGCTCACTCCGACCCTCGTGGTGCTCGGCGGACCGGTGGTGTTCCTCGTCGGCACCGTGATCTTCCGCCGCGTGCTCGGCGACGGGTGGCAGCTCTCGCAGCTCGCCGGAATCGGGGCGCTCCTGGTGATCGCGATCACGGCCCTCGCGGGCTCCTCGGACGCACTCACCCTCGCGGCCCTCGCAGCCCTCGTGCTCGCCGCCGTCGCCGTGGGCGAGACCATCGCGCGCGTCCGGCGCGGACGCCGCGGGGGCGGGTGAGACCGCCCCCGCGACAGGTGTGCACGACGGATCGGCTCACTGCTCGATGCGCTGCGGCTCCTCGCTGCTCTCGTGAGCGTGCACGACCGTGGGCTGACCGGCCGCGGTGACCTCGATCTTGCGGGGCTTGGCCTTCTCGCTGACCGGAATCGTCACGCTCAGCACGCCGTTGTCGTAGCTCGCCGAGATGCGCTCGGTGTCGACTCCCTGGCCGAGGCTCAGCTGGCGCAGGAAGCTGGCGCCCTCGCGCTCGCGCGTGATCCACTTCACTCCCTCGCCGGTGGGCACGGAGCGCTCGGCGCGGATGGTGAGCAGCTGGCCGTCGACGTCGATGTCGACCGAACCCGGATCGATGCCGGGAAGGTCGGCGGTCAGCACGTAGTGGTCGCCGTCGCGGTACAGGTCCATCGGCATCATGCGCGGACCGCGCCGCGGGTCGAGAAGGCTCGACGCAAGGCGGTCGAATTCACGGAACGGGTCGTAGGTGGCCATGGTGATCTCCTCTCGAATCGTGGGGTTGAGTCGACTCGACTCAACTGTCGATAGATTAGCACTCTCACCCTTCGAGTGCTAAGAGGTTCTCAGCATTCGATCACGTTGACGGCGAGGCCGCCCTCGCTCGTCTCCTTGTACTTGTGCGACATGTCGATGCCCGTCTGGCGCATCGTCTCCACGACCGTGTCGAGGGAGACGTAGTGACTCCCGTCACCGCGCAGCGCCAGACGCGCGGCGGTCACCGCCGTCGACGCGGCGATGGCGTTGCGCTCGATGCAAGGGATCTGCACCAGCCCGCCCACCGGGTCGCACGTGAGGCCGAGGTGGTGCTCCATGGCGATCTCCGCGGCGTTCTCGATCTGACGATTGGTCCCGCCCATGACCGCGGTCAGCCCGCCCGCCGCCATCGCGCACGCCGAGCCGACCTCCGCCTGGCAGCCGCCCTCGGCCCCCGAGATCGACGCGTTCGCCTTGAACAGCGACCCGAGCGCCGTCGCGGTGAGCAGGAACCGGCGGATGCCGCGACGGCGATTGGCATCGGCGATGGATGCCTCGTCCCACGCGGCGGCCTCCTCGGGCGCGGCGGCGTGCCCGTCGTAGCCGAGCAGCGCACTGCCGACGAGCTCGCCGTAGGGCGTGACGGCGTTCCCGGCGCCGAGTCCGGAGTCGGCCAGGAACCTCCACCAGTACATTGCGACCGCCGGGAGGATCCCGGCCGCGCCGTTGGTCGGGGCGGTGACGACGCGTCCGCCGGCCGCGTTCTCCTCGTTCACGGCGAGGGCGAAGGCGCCCAGCCACTCGCCCGGGAGCTCGCGCCGCCCGTCCGCCTCGGCCTCCTCGAGCTGGGACCGGATGGATCCGGCACGGCGCTTGACCTGCAGCATCCCCGGAAGCACGCCCTCCGCGTGCAGGCCCGCATCGACGCACGCGGCCATGGTGTCCCAGATCGCATCCAGCCCGGCGGCGATCTGCTCGTCGTCGCGCAGCGCCTCCTCGTTCATGCGCGCCAGCTCGGCGATCGTGAGCCCGTGCTCGTCGCACAGTGAAAGCAGCTCCTCGGCGCTGCCGTAGTCGAAACGGTATCCGCGGGACGCCACCCGCGGCGGCTCCCCGTCGCGGCGCACGAATCCTCCGCCCACCGAGTAGTAAGTCTCGCGCAGCAGCAGTCCCGTGTCATCCGCGGGCGGGGCGGGAAAGGTCGGCAAGCCGAGGCTCGTCCCCGTCGAGCGGACGGCGGACGCGGTCGCCGTCGTCCGTCGCGACGGCCCGGCGGAGGGGTCGGACCACGCCTCGATCGTCATGGCGTTCGGGTGGGCGGGCAGGCGCGTGCGGGGCTCGAAGGCGATGTCGTCCTTCGCGAAGGCGACGGGACGCGTCCCGCCGAGCGGGAGATCCCGACCGTCGGGCCACTCCGCCCATGCCGCGCGCACCGCCGCGGGATCGACCGTCTCGGGCTCGAGGCCCATCAGGCCCGCCACGACGGCGTCCGGCGTGCCGTGGCCGATTCCGGTGGCGCCGAGCGAGCCGTACAGCGTGCACGTCACGCGCCCGACGCGGTCGAGGAGGGCTTCGGCGCGCAGCCGCGCGACGAAGTCGAGGGCGGCCCGCATCGGGCCGACCGTGTGGGAGCTCGAGGGTCCTACGCCGATGGAGAACAGCTCGAACGCCGAGACGTAGGCGCTCACACTCCCAGGCTACGCGCTCGGGAGCGCAGAGTGCACGCGACCATCACATCGAGGTGAGCAGGATGCCTCGCCCTCGCCCACGCCGGAAGGCACAGTGTTCGCGGCATCCGCCCTCGTCTGCCCGTCGGAACGGAAGCCGCGTCCATGTCACGCGAATGGTGGGTGCGACACCGCGCAACCCGCAAGGCGCGCGACATGCATGAGCCGAAGGGGGACCGGGGCTCAGGCGGCGAAGAAGTCGAGCGCTGCGCGCCGGAACTCGCGAGAACCCGGGGCGTTGAAGTGGTGGCGGCCGGGAAGCTCCACGAACTCGCCGTGCGGCGTGGCGTCGGCGAGGCGCCGCGAGCGCTCGAGGATCGCGTCCTCCGATCCCGTCGCGAACAGCACGGGCTGCGTGGGCGGATGAGACGTGTCGGGATCCGCGTCACCCAGCCGCATCCCCTCGGCGAGCGCCACGAGCGCCCGCAGGTCGTTGTCCCGCACGCGCTCGGCGAGGGTCACGTAGTTGCGGGTGACGGGGTCCTCGACCGGCGTGCCCTGCTCGGCGTACGCCCGGGCCTGCTCGATCTGCAGGCGCGCGAGGGGGCGCCCGTCCGGGATGCCGCCGAGCACCGCGCGCGAGACGTGCTCGGGGGCGTTCACCGCGAGCTGCCAGCCGACGCGCGCGCCCAGCGAGTACCCGGCGTAGCGCACCGAGTCGAGCAGGTAGGTGTCGAGCACCGCCACGAGGTCGGCGACGAGGGCGTCCATGCCGTACGCCTCGGGCTCGTGCGGCTTGTCGCTCGCGCCGTGACCCCGCTGGTCCACGCCGAGCACGCGGAAACCCGCGCGGGTGAGGTCGCGGACCCATCCCGTGCCGACCCAGTTGTCGCGGCAGCTCGAGGCGAAGCCATGCACGCACAGGACGGTCGGCGCATCGTCGTCGCCCCACGTGTAGGTCGCGATGCGGTGCCCTTCGGCGGACATCACGAACTGCGGCTCGGGCATCTCGGTGAGGGCGGGGAACGCGGCATCCACCCGGCCATTCTCCTCGCCGCGGCCGGTGGGCGCGCTCACGGGCGCTGGAACGCGATCAGCCCGACGGTGTTGCCCTCGGAGTCCCGGATGAACGCCTGCCACTCCTCGTGCCCTGCCGGCCCGAGGCCGTCGTCCTCGTGCGTGAAGATCACGTGCGGGGGCGTCACCACCGCCGCGAGCCCCTCGAGACGCTCGAGCGTCTCGTGGACGTTGTCCACGTGGAGGTAGATCAGGGCGGACGGCGCGTTGCGGTCCAGCAGGAGGCGCACGCCGTCCAGGTCGAAGAACAGCAGACCCGGCGGATCGTACGTCGCGACCGGACCGCGGTCGAGCAGCACGGTGTAGAAGTCGGCCGCGCGGGTCAGGTCGTCGGCGCGCTGCGCGATCTGAGCGAGTCTCATGGGGCACATTATCCGTCAATCCCCGCCCCACACGGCGGGAGAGGAGTAGGAATGAGGTGTCCGGAACGTCCGTCGGAGGTGGACCATGCTCTTCGCCCTCTACGCCATCCTGCTGCTCGGCGGCATGTACCTGGTCGGCGCCTCGTTCGCGTCGCCGGTCCTCCCCGCGCTGGTCTTCATCGCCGGGGTGCTGTGCATATCGGCCGCCGTGGCCGTGCCCGTCATGACCCAGCACCGGGACTCCGGCCACCACCGCCGGGAGTGACCGCCCGCGGGTGACCGGCATCCCACCCGCGCATGTCGTGGGTGCGTGGGAGCATCCCCGTGAGAGCGGAGCGGGGAGGGCAGGATGCGCGGCGAGGCGAGCGTGCTGCACGCCGACCTCGACGCGTTCTACGCCTCGGTCGAGCAGCGCGACGCACCCCACCTGCGCGGCCGGCCGGTGATCGTGGGCGGCGGGGTGGTGCTCGCCGCCAGCTACGAGGCCAAGGCGCGCGGCGTCCGCACGGCCATGGGCGGCCGCCAGGCCCGCGAGCTGTGTCCCGACGCCATCGTCGTGCCGCCGCGGATGGATGCCTACTCCCAGGCGAGCAAGGACGTCTTCGCGATCTTCCGCGACACGACACCGCTCGTCGAGGGGCTCTCGATCGACGAGGCGTTCCTCGAGGTCGGCGGCCTCCGGCGGATCGCAGGCACCCCCGAGGAGATCGCGGTCCGGCTGCGAGCCCGGGTGCGCGCCGAGGTGGGACTGCCGATCTCCGTGGGAGTGGCCCGCACGAAGTTCCTCGCCAAGGTCGCGAGCGCCGTGAGCAAGCCCGACGGTCTGCTCGTCGTCGAGCCCGAGGGCGAGGAGGAGTTCCTCCTCCCCCTGCCCGTCGAACGCCTGTGGGGCGTCGGCGCCGTCACGGCCGAGAAGCTGCATCGGATCGGCATCCGCACCGTCGGACAGCTCGCCGAGCTCGAGGAGGCGACGGCCGAGCGGCTTCTCGGCAGGGCGGCGGGCGCCCACCTGCACGCGCTCGCCCGGCTGCGCGACCCGCGACCGGTGGACACCACGAGGCGGCGCGGCTCGATCGGCTCGCAGCGGGCGCTGGGCACGCGCGCGCGAACGGCTGACGAGCTCGACGTGATCCTCACGCAGCTCCTCGACCGGCTCACCCGGCGCCTGCGCGAGCACGACCGGGTGTGCCGCACGGTGGTCCTGCGGCTGCGCTACGGCGACTACGCCAAGGCCACGCGCTCGCACAGTGTGCGGCATCCGACCGACCGGACCGCCGTCCTGCTGTCCGTCGCCCGGTCGCTTCTGGCCGGCGCACTGCCCACGATCGAGCAGCGCGGGATCACCCTCATCGGCATCTCGCTGTCGCAGCTCGGCCGTGTCGACAGTGTCCAGCCCGAGCTGCCGATCGAGTGGGACGACGGCGCCCGGCTCGACACCGTGCTCGACTCGGTCCGCGATCGGTTCGGCGCGGCATCCGTCGCGCGCGCGACGCAGCTGGGCCGCGATCCCGGCTGGTCGACCCCCGTGCTTCCCGAGCACGAGTGAGGCCGGCGCTGCGCGGCGCACGCGGGGGACGGATGTCGCGGGCCGGCCCTACCCTTCCCCCATGGCGGAGCGGATCGGGCTGTGGTGGGCGCGGCGCCAGTTCTCGAAGAGCGCCGAGGTGCCGTACGCGGTCGGCACCTACCGCGAGGCGTGGGCGCCGTACCCCGCCCTGATCCGGCAGTACCACCCCGACCTCAACTCCGGGATAGCGCTCAGCCAGATCCCGCCCGCCGCCGACGTCCTGCTGCTGTGGCAGTGCGAGGCGGGTCACACCTTCGCCGCGACGCCCGACGAGCAGCGGCACCGTCCGGGTCGCGAGCGCCGCCGCTCCGCGTGGTGTCCCGAGTGCATCGAGCTCGCCCGCCCGCCGAGGGCGCTCCCGATGCGCGACGTCCTGCCTCCGACGGACACGGCCGTGCCCGCGGCGATCGCCGCTCCGGTCGGGCGCGCGGTGCTGCGTGCGCGGCCGACGCAGCGCCGGCAGCGCCTCTGCCCGAAGACGCCCGACCTCCCGGTCGGTGAGCCGTTCGTCTCGTCCTGCGCTCCCCCGCCCGCATCCGCCGTCGAGGGGAGGCTGCGCGCCGACGTGTTCGCGCGGCTGGCGGTCACGCCCGGCTTCACCGCGGTGCGCCTGGCGCGGCCGTTCTTCGACCACCTCGAGGCGTGGCCCGACATCCTCCTGCCCGAGCTGCGGGTGGCGATCGAGTACGACAGCATCGGCCGCCACGGGCTGGAGCACGTCGGCGGGCGCGCCGACGCCGACCGCCGCAAGGATCGCGCGCTGCGCGCCGCTCGCTGGGAGGTCATCCGCATCCGCACCGGGAAGCTCGAGCCGCTCGGTCCACACGACCTGCGGCTGTCGGCCTGGAACCGCGCGGGCCTCGACCGACTCGTCGACGTGCTGCGCGACATCCGAGGTCCGCTCATGGTCGACCCGTACCTGCGGTGACCGGCCGCACGTCATCAGACAAAGCGAAACGGCCCGCCGAAGCGAGCCGCCCCGGGGCGGGCCGTCGGGATCGTGCATACTCGCCGAGCGACCACGCCGCCGACGCTCCCGAGGTGCGTTCTCGGCGAGAACGTGCGAAGTCGGCGACAACAGAAGGTGGCGCTGCCCGAGCGCGGGTGAGGTGCGGGCGGGCAAAGCGAAACGGCCCGCCGAAGCGAGCCGTTCCTCACTGTCTCAACACAGTGCGCGCACTCTGTCACAAGGACGCTGCGCGCCCGAAGGGACTCGAACCCCTAACCTTCTGATCCGTAGTCAGATGCTCTATCCATTGAGCTACGGGCGCACGTTGCTCGCTCTCGCGCACAACGTCGTCCAGGATACCCCACGCCCTGCATGCGCGCGAATCGGCGGGATGCCGCGGCCACGCCCCCGGCGGGAGTCAATCGTCGAGCTCGCTGAGGTCGATCCCCGCACGACGTCGAGCCGGAGCCTGGGGTGGGGCGTCGGCTGCGGCATCCCCTTGCTCATCGGCGGGGTGCGCGTCGTCGGCGTGCTCCGCCTCGTCGGCAAGGCGGCGCCGGTGCGCGGCGAGCCTGGGCAGATCGACGAGCCGGAGCGACTGCATGCGGGCGGCGCGCATCCGGTCGTAGTCGGGATCGAGGTCCGGGCGCATGCCCTCGGCGCGCAGGCGCCGCTGGAGGTTCGCCTCGACGTCGCCCCACGCGGCATCCCGCGACTGCTCCACGAGGGTGCGCACGGCGTGAGGGTCCTCCGCGATGCGGCGCAGCTCCTTCGCCACCCCGACGTACTGGCGGTGGCGCCGACGGAGGTTGCGCATGTCACGATCGCGGTAGTCGTGCGTGCCGTCGGGGTCGGTGAACTTGCCCCACGCCTTCTTCCGCTGCCGCTTGGCCAGGGCCGCAGCCGCCTCCTGCTCCTCGGCGAGCGAGATCAGCGTGTCGTGCGCGAACGGCGCGAACGTCGACACCTCGAACGGGGCGTCGTGCGCGATCGTCTCGACGAGGATGTGGTTGCGCACGGCGAGACGGGCCGCAGCCGACGCGATGGACACACCCTCGGCGATCGCCTCCGCGGTCTTGCCCATCGCACCTCCCGTATCGAGGCTAGCGTCCGCGGCGGCGCCATGAGTCAGCGAGAATCGAGGACACGGACCCCCGAGGACGAGAGGAGCCGACATGGCGAGGATGCGCCGGCTCGAGGTGCGCGGCAGGACGACGGTGATCACCGGCGCGGCCAGCGGGATGGGTGCCGAGATCGCCCGCGAGCTCGACCGGCGAGGAGCCCGGCTCGCCCTGCTCGATCGCGACGCCGCCGGGCTTGCCGCACTGGAGCGGAGCCTGACCGGGATCGGGCACACCGCGCACGTCGTCGACCTCACCGACGACGACGCCGTCGCCTCCCTCGCCGGCACGATCGAGGCCTCCCACCCCCACGTGCAGTCGCTCATCACGTGCGCCGGATCGTCGATGCTCGGGAGCGTTGACCAGCTCACGATGGCGGAGATGCGGTGGCTCATGGACGTGAACCTGTGGGGCACGGTCAACATCACGCAGGCGCTGCTTCCGGCCCTGCGACGGGAGCCCGCCGCCCACGTCACGCACCTCGTGAGCATCTACGGCCT
Source organism: Microbacterium insulae (assembly GCF_042677065.1). Classification (NCBI taxonomy): domain Bacteria; kingdom Bacillati; phylum Actinomycetota; class Actinomycetes; order Micrococcales; family Microbacteriaceae; genus Microbacterium; species Microbacterium insulae. Next base: position 680,061 of record NZ_JBHTII010000001.1, read on the forward strand.
CGCCGCCCCGGCCGGGCGGATCCCCTACGCGATGAGCAAGTTCGCGGTGCGCGGGTTCACCGAGGCGCTGCGGCACGAGCTCGAGCGCACGAGCGTGACGGTCGGCGCCGTCTACCCCGCCGGCGTCAAGACGGGCATCATCGGGCGCGGACGCTACGCCGCGGCGATCGACCCGGCCGTCGCCGAGCGCGCCGCGGCCGCGCAGGCGGCGATGTACCACACCGAGCCCGCCGATGCCGCCGCGCGGATCGTCGAGGCGACGGTGAGGCGTCGACCGCGCACGATGATCGGCCGCGAGGCGCGACTGGTCGACGTGCTGACCCGTCTCACGCCCACCCGCTACTGGGTGCCGATGCGCCGACCGCTGCGCGAGGCGGTGGACACCACCACGCCGATCGGCTGAGCCGTCACTGCGGCTTCGTGTAGGTGGCCTGGCCGAAGCCGAGGATGAAGTAGCCGATGAACGAGAACAGCCACAGCAGGAAGAACGACCACGCGCCGCCCTTGCCGAAGCCGCGCCCGACCCGCAGGGCGACCATGATCGAGAACACGAGGTTCACGATCGGGATCAGGTAGAGCAGGGTCAGCCACGCGGAGTACCCGGCGATCTTGACGAGGACGAACAGGTTCACGATCGGGATGATCGCGAGGATGCCGGGATAGCCGGCCTTGCTGAAGACGCGCCACAGCGCGACGGCCACGAGGACGTACCAGACGATGGCGACGACGCTGTAGGGGCCCCACAGGAGGCTGCTGATGTCGGCGGTATCGGTGACGGCGTTGGCGAGGGTCATGCGCTCAGCATAGGGCCGCCGGCAGGAACGCGCGGGAACGCGTATACCGACGCGCGAATACCCAATGCGACACGGTCGGCGCAAGCCCCGTGCCGAAGCATCCCTCCGCCCCTAGCGTCGGATCGCGATCGCCTCGGCGGCTCGGTCCAAACCGATCCGGCGAATGATCCGAACACCATCCAGACGCGGCATCCGCCGCACACGAACAGGAGGGACGCTCATGGGATCGTCACCCAATCGCCTCGTCGCCACGATCTTCGGGGCCGTCTACATCATCGTCGGCGCTCTCGGGTTCGCCGTCACGGCGGGCGTCGGATTCATCGCGACCGAGGGAGGACTGCTCCTCGGCATCTTCGAGGTCAACCCGCTCCACAACATCGCGCACCTGCTGATCGGGGCCGCACTGCTGATCGCGGGCCTGAGCAACGCACGCGCCGCCAAGACCGTCAACATCGTCGTCGGCGCGGTCTACCTGCTGCTCGGCGTCGTCGGGTTCTTCCTCGTCGGCACGGCGCTGAACATCCTCGCGCTCAACACGTTCGACCACTTCCTGCACCTCGCGAGCGCCCTGGTGCTGCTCGGTGTCGGACTCGGAGCCGAGCGCTCGGTGCGCGCCGACGTCCCCGGCCGCACGGCCTGACGCGAGGTATCGCATGACAACCGCAGCCATCGCGCCGGACGCCGGTGCCCGGACGGCCGACCGGTCGTCCGGGCACCGGGTCGCGGGCATCGCCGTCTCGTGGGCGGCCGTCGCGGCGTGGGGTGCGGGACTGATCGAGCTCGCCGTGGGCGCCGGTGCGCTGACGCAGGACGGTGCCGCCCGGGGGGCCGGCGCCGTCCTGCTCGCGCTCGGCGCCGGCGGGCTCGTATGGGGAGCCGTGACGCTCGCCCGCGGACGTATCGTCGTCCCGCGGACGGGCGTCGCGGTGGCTCTCGCCGGCATCGCCGCCGGGACCGTCGCCGTCGTGTCCGACCCGGTGCGCACGAGCGTGCTCGCCGTCGCCGCCGGCGCTGCGCTGCTGATCACGGTCGCGCTCGCGTGCGCTGCGGTGCTCCGGCGACGGGCACGAGGCGGGACGGATGCCGCGGCACCCCGCGTGTGGGTGATCCTGGTCGCCGCCGTCGTCGTGGCAGCGCTCGTGACGCCCGCCCTGGCCGCGACCGAGGCGGGGCGCCACGCCCAGCCTCACGGTGATCACCAGCTGTTCGAGCCCGGCCACCACTGACGGGCGCGAGACCGGTCGGTCAGCCGATCGCGGCGATCCGCCAGGATGCCGTCGACTCGGCCCCCGGTTCAAGAGACATGAGCCCCGTGTCGAACGCGTAGTTCCCGTCGTTGAAAGCGTCGGGGGCGCACGTCATCGGCTCGACCGCCAGACCTAGCCGGCTCAGCGATGGATCGGGCTTGTCGGCGGTGTGGATCTGCACCCACGGGCACGCGGCATCCCACGTCATCTCGACGCCGCTGCCGCCGGCCACCGTGACGCGCACGGTCGCGACGCCCGCCGCGTCGCGCACGAGGCCCGAGTACGCGTGGTCGATCTCCACCGGGCCGATGAGGCGCGGCGAGCGGAAGTCGAAGCGGTCGGGGTCCTGCGCATCGACGGCGACGAGCTCGGTCGGGATGAGGCGGTCGTCGGTGACGGCGAGCACCTCATCCGCGGGGAGCTCGAGGGTCCAGTCGTCGACGAGCCCGGCGCCGGCGACGAGGTACGGGTGGGGGCCCGTCCCCCACGGCGCGGCCTCGGCGCTGTCGTTGCGGGCCGTCACGGTCTGCGTGATGCCGTCCGGTCCGAGCGAGAACGTGGTGCGCACCTCGAGGCGCCACGGGTAGGACGTCTGCGGCTGCACGACGGCCGCGAGGGTGACGTGGTCGGGTCCCTTGTCGACGCACTCGAAGTCGAGCCATCCGGCCAGCCCGTGCAGCGCGTGCCCGCGGGCGGGCTCGGTGAGGGCGAGCCGGTACTCCGCGCCGCCGAACGAGTAGCGACCGTCCACCACCCGGTTGGGCCAGGGGGCGAGCGTCGCCCCGCGGTACGACGGACGCACCTCGTCCGCGTCGAAGGGCACGACGAGGTCGCGGCCGCGGAAGGTCAGCGATCGCAGCGTCGCGCCGACGCTGGCGACGACCGCCTCGTAGTCGCCCGCGCGGAGCGCGTGCTGGGTGCCGGACATCGGGATTCGAGCCATGGATCCACTACCTCAGGTCATTTGTCGGGAAGAACCCAGTATTGCGCGCCGGCGGTCCGGGGAACGCCGCTCAGAAGCCCTGGGCGAGTCGGTAGTACGCCTGGTTCCAGCGGAGCTCCCGCTGGAAGCTGCGGACCGTGGTGCCCTCGTCGATGACGAGGAGCTCGGTCCCGGCGATGTCGGCGAAGTCCCGGAACACATCGATGCCCACCGCGGTCGTCATGACGGTGTGGTGTGCGGCACCGGCCGCGAGCCAGCACGCGGCGCTCGTGGCGAAGTCCGGCGCCGGCTTCCACACGGCCCGGCCGACGGGCAGCCGGGGCAGGTCGGGTGCCGAGACGTTCTCGACGACGTTGGCGACGAGCCGGAACCGGTCGCGCATGTCGCTCATCGCCACGACGAGCGCGGGGCCGGGGTCGGCGGTGAAGACCAGCCGCACCGGGTCGTCCTTGCCGCCGATGCCGAGCGGGTGGACTTCCAGACGCGGCTTCGCGGTCGTGAGCGACGGCGAGACCTCGAGCATGTGGGCGCCGAGGATGCGCTCCGAGCCGGGCACGAGGTCGTACGTGTAGTCCTCCATCAGCGACGCGCCACCGGGGAGGCCCGCCCCCATGACGTTCGCGGCGCGGACGAGGATCGCGGTCTTCCAGTCGCCCTCGGCGCCGAAGCCGTACCCTTCGGCCATGAGCCGCTGCACGGCCAGGCCCGGCAGCTGCGTGAGCGCACCGAGGTCCTCGAACGACGTCGTGAACGCGCCGAACCCGCCCTCCTCCAGGAACGAGCGCAGCCCGAGTTCGATCGCGGCCCCGTCCCGCAGGGACTGGTGGCGGTCGCCGCCGGGCTGGAGTTCGTCGGCGACGTCGTACTCATCGAGGTAGACCCGGACGAGGGCGTCGATGTCGTCGTCGGTGGCGGCGTCGACCGCCTGGACGAGCTCGTTGACGCCCCACGTGTTGACCTGCACGCCGAAGCGGAGCTCGGCCTCGGTCTTGTCGCCCTCGGTGACCGCGACGTATCGCATGTTGTCGCCGAAGCGCGCGAGCTTCAGGGTGCGCATCGCCGCCCACCCCGCCGCAGCGCGCTGCCAGTCCTCGATCTGCGCGGTGACCGCCGGGTTCGACACGTGTCCGACGACGGTCTTGCGGGCCACTCCGAGGCGGCTCTGGATGTAGCCGAACTCGCGGTCTCCGTGAGCGGCCTGGTTCAGGTTCATGAAGTCGAAGTCGATCTCGGCCCACGGAAGCTCGACGTTGGCCTGCGTGTGCAGGTGCAGCAGCGGCTTGCGCAGCGCGTCGAGCCCCGCGATCCACATCTTGGCGGGGCTGAAGGTGTGCATCCACGCGATCACGCCGATCACGTCGTCGCGCGCGTTCACCTCCAGCGCCAGACGGCGGATGGAGTCGGCATCCTTCAGCACCGGCTTCCACACCACCCGCACCGGGAGCCCCGACAGGCCCTCGGCGACCGCCTGCGACTGCTCCGCGACCTGACGCAAGGTCTCCTCGCCGTAGAGATTCTGGCTGCCGGTGACGAACCACACCTCGTACGGATCGAGCGAGGTCTGGAGGGGATGACGGGTCATGACGGTGGTCCTTCGGGGTGAAGAGCGAGAGGTGGTTCAGAGGGCGGCGACGGCCGCCGCCTCGACGGCGAGCCCGGCGCGGTAGCGGTCGAGGTAGGCGGCGAATCCGGCGACGTCCTCCGGATCGGGATCGACGGTGTCGACCGATGCCGCGGCGAACACGCGCTCGCGGAGGTAGGCGTCGAGGTCGAGCCCGGGATCGGCCGAGAGGAAGGCGGCGAGCACCGCGATGCCCCACGCCCCGCCTTCGGAGGCGGTCTCGCCGACCGCGACCGGCGCACCCAGGGCGCCGGCGAGGAAGCGCTGCGCGACCCCGGCCGTGCGGAACACGCCGCCGTGCGCGAACATGCGGTCGATGACGGCCCCCTCCTCCTCGAGCACGCGCATGCCGAGAGCGAGGGTGCCGAAGACGCCGTACAGGTGCGCGCGCATCACGTTCGCGAGGGTGAACCGGCTGTCCGGGGTCCGCACGAAGAGCGGCCGTCCCTCGGCGAAGCCGACGATCGGCTCGCCCGCAAGATGGTTGTACGCGAGAAGGCCGCCGGCATCCGGCTCACCCTCGAGCGCCGCGCGGAACAGCACTTCGAACACCTCGTCGGGGCCCAGGCGCGCGCCGGTCGCCGCGACGAAGCTCTCGAACAGGCCTGCCCATGCGGCCAGCTCGCTCGCACCGTTGTTGCAGTGCACCATCGCCACGGCATCACCGGCCGGGGTCGTCACGACGTCGAGTTCGTGGTGCACGCGCGCGAGGGGGCGCTCCAGCACCACCATCGCGAAGATGCTCGTCCCGGCGCTCACATTGCCGGTGCGCGGCGCCACCGAGCACGTCGCGACCATGCCGGTGCCCGCGTCGCCTTCGGGAGGGCACAGCGGGATGCCGGCGCGCAGCGAGCCCGTGGGGTCGAGCAGCGCGGCACCCTGGGTGGTCAGCTCGCCCGCCGCCTCGCCCGCGACGAGCACCGCGGGCAGGAGCTCCGACACCGGGGAGCCGAAGGCGCGGCCGCCGACGAGGCGGTCGAACCTCTCCAGGAGGACCCGGTCGTAGTCGCGCGTCGCGGCATCGATCGGGAACATGCCGGAGGCATCGCCGACGCCGAGCACCTTCCGCCCGGTGAGCTTCTCGTGCACGTACCCGGCGAGTGTGGTGACGAAGCGGACGTCCCGCACGTGGGGCTCGTCGTCGAGCACCGCCTGATAGAGGTGGGCGATCGACCAGCGCAGCGGGATGTTCACGCCGAACAGGTCGGACAGCGTGGACGCGGCCTGTTCGGTGTTGGTGTTGCGCCACGTCCGGAACGGCGTGAGGAGCTCGCCGTCGGCATCGAAGGCGAGGTAGCCGTGCATCATCGCCGATACGCCGATCGCCGCGAGCGACTCGACGTCCACGCCGTAGCGGCCTCGGACGTCGGCGACCAGGGCGGCATAGGCATCCCGGATTCCCGCCCACACGTCTTCGAGCGCGTACGTCCAGAGCCGGTCCTCGAACCGGTTCTCCCACGCGTGGCTGCCCACGGCGAGGACCGTCGCGGGGTCGTCGGCCGGCACGAGACACGCCTTGATGCGTGTCGAGCCCAGCTCGATTCCCAGCACCGCCCGGCCCTCGGCGATGATGGATGCCGCGGCCCCGTCGTTCGCGGTCATGACGCCGCCCCCTCATCCCGGCGCGCGTCCGAGGACTGGCCGTAGACGTTCTGGTAGCGGTCGTAGAGACGGTCGATCGCGTCCTGCGGGATCGGGATCAGCGGACCCGCCTCGCGGGCGTAGTGGACCGTGCGCGCGACGTCCTCGACCATCACCGCGGCCTTCACGGCGTCCTTCGCCGACACCCCGATCGTGAACGGGCCGTGGTTCTGCATCAGCACCGCACGCGACCGGTGACCGCGGAGCGTCTCGACGATGCCGCGGCCGATCGAGTCGTCGCCGATGATCGCGAACGGGCCCACCGGGATCGGACCGCCGAACTCGTCGGCCATCGCCGTGATCACGCACGGGATCTCTTCGCCCCGCGCCGCCCATGCCACCGCGAAGGTCGAGTGGGTGTGCACGACTCCCCCGACCTCCGGCATGTGGCGGTAGACGTACGCGTGCGCCGCCGTGTCGCTCGACGGGCTGCGCTCGCTGCCCGGGGTGCCCGGCACGACGTTGCCGTGCAGATCGCACAGGATCATGTTCTCGGGCGTCAGGTCGTCGTAGGACACCCCCGACGGCTTGATCACGAAGAGATCCTCGTGAGGGTCGTCGCCGATCCGCACCCGGCCGGAGACGTTCCCGCCCGTCCAGACGATCAGGTCGTAGCGCACCAGCTCGCCGTGGAGCCGCGCGACGTCCTCGCGCACCGCCGCGATCGCGGCCTCCCGTTCGGTCGCCATCACGTCGCCCTCCGCACTTCGTCGCACCGTTGCGTTACCGCGAACATTGTACGCCCCGAGGCGCTCTTGCACACGCGCGACCGACGTAGGCCCCGACGTGCGGACCCGCACGAACGATCAGGCGCGCGGCGGAGCGCTCGATCGACGGACCACCAGCCGTGGCTCGATGATGTCGTGCCCGTCGACCTCTTCCCCCGCGATCGCCGCGATGAGGATCTGCAACGCGAGGGCGCCGAGCGCCGCGAAGTCCTGGCGCACCGTGGTCAGCGGCGGGAGGAAGTGGCGGGCGTCCGGCAGATCGTCGAAGCCGACCACGCTGACGTCGTCGGGGACCCGCAGCCCGCGTTCTGCCAGACCGTGGACGAGCCCGAGCGCCATCTGGTCGTTGGCGGCGAAGACGGCCGTCGTCCGGGCGAAGTCGTAGCTCTTCCCGAAGGTGTAGCCGTAGTCCGACGTCCAGTCGCCCACGACCGGCGACGCGATCGGCAGCCCCGCGTCGGCGAGCGCGTCCCGCCAGCCCTGCTCGCGCGCTCGGGCGTCGTACCAGTCCAGCGGTCCCGAGAGGTGGGCGATCGAGCGATGCCCCAGTTCGATGAGGTGCATGACGGCCGCCATCGCCCCGGCCCGCTGGTCGAGGGCGGCGGTGTGCATCTCGGCCTCCGGCTCCGCCTTGATGACGAGGGTCGGCAGGCCGGTGCTCTGCTGACGCAGCATGTCGAGCGACGACGCCCGCGGCGCGATGACGCACAGCGCGTCCACGCCCTGGGTCAGCAGCTCCACGACCCCGGCGTGGATCTGCGACTGCTCGTCGTCCGAGATCGAGAAGGCGCTGATCGCGTAGCCCTCTTCCCGCGCGGCTGCCTCGAGGGCGCGCAGCGTGCTGTTGGGGCCCCACTGGGTCGGGCTGTCGACGAGGACCCCGATCCGCATGGCGCGCCCCTGTGCGAGCGCTCGCGCGATCGAGCTGCGCGTGTAGTTCATCTCGTCGATCACCTGCAGCACGCGCTCACGCGTCGACTCGCGGATGTTCGGGTGCCCGTTCAGCACGCGGGACACCGTCATGTGCGAGACGCCGGCCCGCTCGGCGACGTCGTAGATGCTCGGGCGCCGTCGGCCCTGCGTCGCCGGTTCAGACACCGCGGATCACCTCGCTCTCCTGCTGAGCACATCGTAGGGCTCGCGTCGCGCACCGGTCGCTCGACGCCCGCGCCGCGGCATCCGATCCCGTGGGACGCTGGAGGCGTGACAGAGACCGTCGACACCGGCCGCACCCGACGGCACGGACCGATCGCCGGGGTGCGTGCGCGGGTGCTCACCGCACTGTCCGGCGACCCCGACGGCACGCCGCCGTGGGTCCGCGAACTCGCCGAGGGAGACGACGCGGGCTTCTTCCCCGAGGACGGCGCGGCGTGGGTCGTGCACGGCGGGATGGGCACGATGGTGGCGGGCATCCGCGCGCTGCTGATGCAGGCGCTGCATCCCGGCGCGCTGGCGGGCGTCCACGACTGGTCGCGGTACCGCGAGGATCCGATCGGACGCCTGAGCGGGACGGTGCGGTGGGTCATCTGCCTCACGTACGGATCACGCGCGCAGGCCGAGCGCGAGACGGCGCGCGTGGGGCGGTTCCATCGTCGCGTGAACGGCACGTACCGCGCGACCGACGGCGAGGAACGGACCTACTCGGCCACCGACCCCGACCTCGTCGAGTGGGTGCATCTCGCCTTCACCGACGCGTTCCTGTCGTGCCACCAGACCTGGGGCGGCGAGATCCCCGGCGGAGCCGACGCGTACGTCGACGAGTGGGCCACCGCCGGCACGCTCATGCGCGTGACCGACCCGCCCCGCTCCGAGGCCGAGCTCCGCCGGCGACGGGACGACTTCCTCGTGCGCGGCATCCTGCGCCGCGACGAGCGCGTCGACGACGTCGTCCGCTTCCTCCGCCGCCCGCCGTTCCGAGGCTCGCGATCGATGTCGCTCGCGTACCGTGTGCTGTTCGCAAGCGCCGTGGCGACGATCCCGCGCCGCTACCGCGCGCTGCTCGGGCTGCGGCGCTCCCCCTTGCCGGTCGTGACAGCGACCCGGCTGGTGCTCGCGATCGTCGAAAGAGCACTCGACGACGGCCCCCGCTCGCAGGACTTCGCGCGCGAGCGGCTGCGCCGGCTCGAGGCATCCGCACCGCTCGGCTGAGCGCCGCCCGCGGGAGGGCCCGGATCTGCGCAGGCCGTGACACTCGAGGCCCGGCGTTTCCCGACAGCCTCTGAATATCCACCGCCCGGCGTCCCGCGCGGCACTTCCCGACAACCGCTGCACTTCGCGACGCAGCGCCCGTCGGAAACTGCAGCGCACACCGGGCGACGGGCTAACGACGGGCCGGGGATGCCGCGGACCGTGGCACGCTGGAAGCATGCGCATCGCTCTCACCGGCTCGTCCGGAAAGCTCGGCACGGTCGTCGCCCGCGAACTCCGCGCGGCCGGACACGACGTGATCGGAATGGACGTGGTCGGGCCGCGAGGACCCTCCTTCGTCGAGGTCGACCTGACCGACTACGGCCAAGTGGTCGACGCGCTCGGGGCCGTCGGCGATCGCCATGACGGCGTGGACGCGGTCGTGCACCTGGGGGCGATCCCCGCGCCGGGCATCCGCAGCGACATCGCGACGTTCCACAACAACATGGCGGCGACCTTCAACGTCTTCTGGGCCGCCGTCCGCCTCGGCATCCGTCGCATCGTCTACGCCTCGAGCGAGACGGTGCAGGGTCTGCCGTTCGACACACCGCCGCCGTACGTGCCGGTCGACGAGGAGTACGAGCCGCGTCCCGAGTCCGTCTACTCGCTCGTGAAGACACTCGAGGAGCGCCTCGCGCGGGAGCTCGTGCGCTGGCATCCCGATCTCTCGATCACGGCGTTGCGGTTCTCGAACGTCATGGTCCCGGAGGACTACGCCGAGTTCCCCGACTACGACTCCGACGCCCGTCTGCGCAAGTGGAACCTGTGGGGCTACATCGACGCGCGCGACGGCGCGCAGGCCGTGCAGCGCGCGCTCGAGGTCGCGCCGGCCGGGTTCGACAACTTCCTCATCGCGGCGTCCGACACCGTCATGTCGCGCCCCAACGCCGAGCTGCTCGCCGAGGTCTTCCCGGACGTGCCCGTGGCACGCGAGTTCGGGCCGAACGAGACGCTGCTGTCGATCGACAAGGCCCGCCGCCTGATCGGGTTCGATCCGCGCCACTCGTGGCGCGACCACGCGGGCTGAACGCGAAGATGCCCGAGGATCCGCGGGTCGCCGCGGCCCGCTACCGCCACGAACGGGATGCCGCGGCCGCCGACCCGGCGCGTGCGTCGTCCGCGGGGCGCGAGGCGACGGGGGCTGAGGCGGGTGAGGCGGACGATCGGGCGGAACGGGTGCGCGCGGCCAGCGCGGTGGACCGCGCCGCCTACGTCGAGACCGCGATCCAGCAGGCGATCCGCCGGGGCGACTTCGACCACCTGCCCGGTGCCGGCAAGCCGATCCCGGGCCTCGGTGCCTCGCACGACCCGGACTGGTGGATCCGGCGCAAGATCCAGACCGAGCAGCTGACCGGACTCGGTCCGCCCGCACTCATGCTGCGGGTCGAGAGCGCCGAGCTCGAGGATCGCCTCGACGCGCTGGCGCGCGAGGAAGACGTCCGCGCGGCCCTGGACGACTTCAACCGCCGCGTCATCGAGGCTCGGCGTCAGCTCCAGGGCGGACCGCCCGTCGTCACGCCGACGCGCGAGGTGGACGCCGAGGTGGCCGCGTGGGCGGAGCGACGCCGGTCGCGCCCCGCCGAGCCGGCCGCGGATGCTGCACCCCCGCGTCGCCGGCGGTGGCCGCGCCGGCGCGATTGAGGCTCACCCCGCGGGGTTCGTGGCCTTGCCGTCGAGCCAGAGCGTGTTCGAGGGATCGGAGTGCGTACCGCCCGAGTCGACGTGCTTGTCGCTGATCTGCGGGCCCTTGGTGATGACGTGCACCATCGCCATGGCGTGACCGCGCCCGAGGCCGTAGTCCTCGGCGAGCCACTGGACGATCGGCGTCGCCTTCGTCGTCTCGTCGAAGCCCTTCTCGCGGGCGAGGTCGATGAGCTGACGCGGGGTCAGCCCCGTCTTGGTCTCGACGGCGTCGAGGTAGGCCTGGAATGACATGTGGCGAGCCTAGCCAGCCCCGCCGACACGTGCCCGGGGTTCCCTCAGCGCGACCGGGTAGACTGTGGTCACCATCTCCGATGTGTATCTACCTGGCCCTGCGGCCAAGGCGGCACGAAATGCCGCGAACCGCGGCGGACTTGCTCAGGAATCCTCGATGCACACCACCCTCGCGGCGCCGCGCCGCACCAGCCTCGTCCGCGAGACGGGCTTCGGTTACTTCCCCGTCGCGCTGATCGCGCGCCTGCCGTTCGCCATGATGGTGGTCGGCATCCTGACCCTCGTGGTGTCGGCGCGCGACTCGCTCGCACTCGGCGGACTGACCTCCGCGATGACGGGCCTCGGAACCGCGATCTTCGGCCCGCTGCTGGGCGCCGCGGCCGACCGTTTCGGACAGCGCCGCGTGCTGCTGATCGCCGGGCTCGCCAACAGCCTGCTCCTCGTCGCGATCGCGTGGCTGGCGTTCGCGACGGTTCCGGATGCCGCGCTTCTCGTCGTGGCGTTCCTCATCGGCGCGTCCATGCCTCAGGTCGCGCCGCTGTCACGCAGCCGTCTCGTCGGCATCGTCGGACGCGCCTTCCCGACCGAGCGCCGTGACGCCGTGGTCGGCGGCACCATGGCGTACGAGTCCGCCGCGGACGAGATCGTGTTCGTCTTCGGCCCGGTGATCGTCGGGCTCCTCGCCACGACGATGAGCCCCGCCGCGCCCGTCATCGGCGCCGCCGTCCTCGCGCTCGTGTTCGTCACGGCGTTCGCGCTCCACCCCACGGCCGCGGCGGCCGCACCCGCGCACGGGGCCGCCCCGAAGCAGGCACCCGCGCGCGAGCTGGTCCGGCCCGCCCTGCTGACCACCGTGATCGGCGCCCTCGGCATGGGCCTCTTCTTCGGCGCCATGCTTACCTCGCTCACCGCGTTCATGGCCGAGCGGGGCGTGCCCGAGCAGGCCGGACTCGTCTACGGGGCCATGGGGATCGGATCGGCGGCGCTCGCCCTCGGCGTCGCCCTGTTCCCCGCGCGCTTCACGCTTCGCGCGCGCTGGGTCGTGTTCGCCGCGATCCTCGTCGCGGGCACCCTCGCCCTTCCGCTGGCCGGAAGCGTCGGCGCGATCACCGTGTGCCTCCTCGTGATCGGCGTCGGCATCGGCCCGACGCTCGTCACCCAGTACAGCCTCGCCGCCGCGCGCAGCCCGCTCGGCCGATCGGCCACCGTCATGACGATGCTGGGCTCGGCGGTCGTCGTCGGCCAGTCCGCGGCATCCGCCCTCACCGGATTCCTCGCCGAGTCGGCCGGCGCGCAGGCGGCGCTCATCGCGCCGATCGCCGCGGCCGCGGTCGTGCTCGGCGCCGGCATCGCGAACGTGCCGCTTTCGCGGGTCAGGCCTCGCGCACCCCGGGGTTGAACGGATACGTCACCCGGTCGAACGGCCATCGCTCGTCCAGCCACGCCGGGACGAAGGACCGGAGCGCCTCGGCGACGCCCCCGGGGGCATCCGTGACGGTCCACCAGGACACCTCGGCGGCGACCACGCCGTCGGCGGCGTCGAGCGGATCGATGTAGACGCACCCGAGGAGCCGGTCCTCGTCCTCGGTCAGCACCGCGTAGTTGAAGGACTCGTGGGTCTCCATCTCGGCGGCGTGACGGGCGAGATCGGCCTCGTCCTCCTCGCGCGTCATCGTCGCCGGAGGCCACCCCCAGGCCTCGCCGTACATCTGCCACAGCATCGGCTGATCGCCCATGACGGCGACCATGTCGATGTCGACGTCGGACGCGCGGATGGGCCGGAGGTGCACACCGTCGACGAGCTCTGCCCTCAGCGGGTGGGCGAAGTCCTCGGGCAGCCAGGCGTCGGTCATCGGCACTCCTCTCGATCGGGGTCATTCTGTCAGGCGCACCGCCCGCGCATCTCGTCTCAGCGGGCGACGCGGTGCATGATCGGCGCATGACCCGCCACTGGACCCCCCTCGCCGTCGTCTACGCGTGCCTCGCCCTCACCGGGCTCGTGGGCACGTGGTACTTCAACGCGCTCGCGATCATCGGCATGACGGATTTCCTGGGCGACCTCGTCTCCAGCGGTCCCGCGGTGTCATCGATCACCGTCGACCTGCTCGTCGTCGCGGTGGCGGGCAGCGTGTTCCTGCTCGTCGAGGCCCGCCGGCTCGGGATGCGGTTCGGCTGGCTCTACGTGGTCGGCTCGGCGCTCACGGCGTTCGCCTTCACCTTCCCGCTCTTCCTCGCGATGCGGGAGCGCCGCAAGACCGAGCTCGCGCGCGCCGCGGAGTGACGTCAGCGGTCGCGCGGACCTGTCGCACCGACCCAGCGGGAGAACGCCGCCTCCACGATCTCCGCGGGCGCGGCGTCGATCGCGACGATCGCGCCCCGTTCATCCGGACCGAGCGGCTCGAGAAGCGCGAGCTGCGAGTCCAGCAGCGATGCGGGCATGAAGTGGTCGGTGCGCGCGCCGATGCGCTGCGCGAGGAGCTCGGCGGACCCGTCCAGCTGGACGAAGAACATCCCGGGCGAGACGTCGCGCAGCGCATCGCGGTAGATGCGGCGCAGCGCCGAGCACGCCACCACCGCCGGGCCGTTGCGCTGTTCTGCGGCTACCGCCGCGTCGGCGACCTGTGCGAGCCACGGCATCCGGTCCTCATCCGTGAGCGGGACCCCCGCACGCATCTTCGCGACGTTGGCGGGCGGATGGAAGTCGTCCGCGTCGAGGAAGGTGCCGCCGACCCGGGCGGCGAGCGCCGCCGCGATCGTCGACTTGCCCGATCCCGACACCCCCATCACGACGATCGGCACGGCGTTCTCCTCGGGCGGGAAGGGGATGGATGCTCCGCCCACAGTAGCGGTGTCATCCCCGGCCCGCCGTCGGCGGTGCGCGGCGGGGCATCGACGCGGTCGACGGGACCTGCGAAGATCACCCCCGGGGAACGACGCCCGTGCGCCCCGTCGTCCGCGAACCTTGCCTGGTCGCCGCCGCCTCGGGCTCGATCCGCTGCCGGCGGCCGGCGCGCGGCGGCCGGTGGCCGTTGATCCGAGAGACGAGGACGGGACATGCTGCACAAGAAGGATGACATCCGGGGCGAGCTCCTCGACGAGGTGTTCGCCTCGACCGAGCTTTCGGTGTCACTGCCGAAGTACCGGATGCCGCCGAACGAGCATCTGGCGAGCCACGCGCACCAGCTGGTGATCGACGAGCTGATGCTCGACGGGAACTCCCGGCAGAACCTCGCCACGTTCTGCCAGACCTGGCTCGAGCCCGAAGTCCGCGCGATCATGGCCGAGACCCTCGACAAGAACATGATCGACAAGGACGAGTACCCGCAGACGGCGGAGCTCGAGGCGCGGTGCGTGCACATCCTCGCCGACCTGTGGAACTCGCCCGAAGCCGCGAACACCCTGGGCACCTCGACCACCGGATCCAGCGAAGCGGCGATGCTCGGGGGCATGGCCCTGCTGTGGAACTGGCGCGCGCGGCGGCGCGAGGCGGGCAAGCCGACCGACAAGCCCAACCTCATCACGGGTCCGGTCCAGGTCTGCTGGCACAAGTTCGCGCGCTACTGGGACGTCGAGCTGCGCGAGATCCCGATGGAGGGCGACCGGTACATCATGAACGCCGACGAGGTGATCGCGCGCGTCGACGAGAACACGATCGGCGTCGTCCCGACCCTCGGCGTCACGTTCACCGGCCAGTACGAGCCGGTGCACGCGGTGAACGAGGCGCTCGATGCCCTGCAGGAGGAGACCGGCCTCGACATCCCGATTCACGTCGACGGCGCGAGCGGCGGATTCATCGCGCCGTTCACGGTGCCCGAGCTGGTGTGGGACTTCCGCCTCCCGCGCGTGAAGTCCATCAACGCCTCGGGCCACAAGTTCGGTCTGGCTCCGCTGGGCGTCGGTTGGATCGTGTGGAGGGATGCCGCGGAGCTGCCCGAGGAGCTCATCTTCGACGTGAACTACCTCGGCGGGAACATGCCGACGTTCGCGCTGAACTTCTCGCGCCCCGGCGGGCAGATCGTCGCGCAGTACTACAACTTCGTGCGTCTCGGGAGGGAGGGATACCGCAAGGTGCACATGTCGTGCCACGACACCGCGATGTATCTCGCCGAGCAGATCTCGCAGCTCGGGCACTTCGAGATCATCAACGACGGCGGCGCGGAGTCCGGGATCCCGGCGGTGTCCTGGAAGCTCAAGGAGGGTGTGGAGCACCCCTTCAACCTGTTCGACCTCGGCGACCGGCTGCGCACGCGCGGCTGGCAGGTGCCGGCCTATACGATGCCCAAGAACCGGGAGGACCTGCCCGTGCAGCGCATCCTCGTGCGTCAGGGCTTCGACCGGGACGCGGCATCCCTGCTGATGGACGACTACCGCGCGGCGATCGCGCACTTCGACGCGCACCCGATCGTCAACTCGATGACGGAGGAGGAGGCGGGCACCTTCCACCACTGAGCGCGCTCGAGGAACCGACGGCGATCAGCGCGTGATTTGAACGTTGAGACTTCGAGTCCCTAGAGTGGCGGAGGTGCTCCCGGGGGGTGAGAGCACAACGGGCCGCCGCGAGTGCGCAATCGCGCGGTCCGTGTCGGTGCCGGGCCGCTGGGGACCCGGCACCGCGACCCTCCGGCAGCGGCACGAGCCCGCGCGGTATATCCGCCCCCGGGCGCACGCCGGAAGCGGGATAATCGGATCGTGTCCAACCTCGCAGCCCGTACCCGACGGCCCGCCGGCGAGACGCGCGCGCTGCTCCTCGAGACCGCGATCGAACGCGTGTCGCGGGAAGGACTGCGCATCGACTTCGCCAACCTCGAGCTCGAGGATCTGATCCGCGCCGCCGGGGTTCCGCGGTCGACCGTCTTCCGCATCTGGCCCGACCGGGACGCGTTCATCGGCGATCTCGTCCGCGCCCTGTTCGATGCCGACCCCGGTTTCGAGGCCGGCTTCGACGAGGAGACGCTCGAACTCCTGGAGCACGCGATCGCGGAGGCGTCGAAGGACGCCGATCCCGCTGAGGCGCGACGGGCCGTCCTGCGCGCCGTCGTGCGCCGCACCACCGCGCACAACATCGTCGCCGTCGAGGACTCCGTGACGTGGCGCGCGTACCGCACGCTGTCCGCCGCGCTGGTGAGCGGGGACTCGGTGCCCGGCGGCGAGAGCATCCGCACCCTGCTCGGCGAGATCGACCGGCGCTACGTCAGCCGTATGGCTACCGTGTACCGGCGCCTCAACGAATCGCTCGGACTGCGCATGCGCGCCCCGCTCACCGAACAGGATCTCGCGCTCTCGATCATGGCCGTCATCGAGGGCATGAGCGACCACCGCCGCATCGATCCTCTCGGCGTCGACCGCCCCCGCATGGTCGCGACGGGCGACGAGGAGCCCGAACCCTGGCACCTCGTGGGTCTCGCCGTGCACGCCGTCTACGAGGCCTTCACCGAACCCGCCGGCTGATCCCCGTCGAGGGGGGACGGAGAAGAACGGCGAGCACTTTTTCACCCGGCGCGTCATAATCCGGACGGTTGCCGGTCGTTACATCGGGAAGAGATGCCGGATCCCCCGATCCGGTCTGGGGCTTCCTGCCGGCGCGCGGATCGGGGGGTCCGCCGCCGAGCGCGTGGGGAGGGTGAGACCTGGGGTCGTCTCGCCTCCCCACGCGACGCGCCGCCGCGCCGCCGGCGCATCGCGCATCCGCGTACTCGCTGTTCACACGCCCGTCGGTGGGCGGGCGAAGTGTCGCGCGACGAGGAGCGCGCCGGGGAGCGCCCGTTGGGGGCGAACGCTCACCCGACGCGCTCGGCGGCAGCACACCCGAAGTGCAGCCGCATGGGACGCCGCTGCGACGGAGCCCCACCGAACAAGACATCCTCGATCGCGGATGCTTACGCAGCCGGGCAAGATTCGAGGTGCAGTTCGGGCCGAAGGGGACGAACGGGTCAGCCTGGGAGGGATGCCGTGTCCACGACGAGCTGGTACATCGCCGACAGACCGACCCGGCCGGCGTCGTCGATGTAGCGTGCGACGATGGCGTGAGAGCCGGCGGTGACATCGGTCAGGACCACGGTCCCCGCGCCCCGGTCGTCGAGCAGCACGAGCGGCTGGCGTACCTCGTTCACAAGCACGTCGATGCGGTGTCCGGCCGGGCCCGCGGCGGAGAGCACCGCGTCATCCTCATAGCCGTCGGCATCGGCGTCGGTGAGCGGCACGGCTCGGCCTCCGTCAGGGCCGGTCAGGACCGGAAGCACGAAGTCGATCGGCCCCAGGCCCTCGCTGCGCACCGGGTCTCCGGACTCCTGTGCTGCCGAGGCGAACAGCGTGATGCCGGACCGGAGCGCAGGCGACGACGAAAGGTCGACGGCGAACTCACCCCGCGTGTCGGCTGTGGCGGCGCCGAGGACCGCTCCGAGCTCGTCCACGATCTCAACCGTCGCGCCGGGGGCGGCCGTGCCGTGCAGCACCGGTAGCACGGTGACGCCGCTGGTCGGGAACGCACGGAGAGTCGGCGCGGCGGGCTGGGGGGTGGGAGTGGGAGTGGGAGTGGGAGTGGGAGTGGGAGTGGGTGTGGGTCTCGGGGCGGCGGTCGGGGCCGGCGTGACGGGACCCGGGGCCGGCGGCGCGGTCCGGGTTTCCCCCGCGAGGGCTGTCGGCGTCGAGACGGGTACCGGGTCGGCCGGCGGGGCGACCGGGGTCACGGGTTCAGTGGGTCCGGATTCCGTTGTCGGCGTCGGAGCCGGAGAGTGCGTCGGCGTCGGGGCTTCCGTCGCGGCGGGCGCACGCGAGGCGGGCGGTCTCCCCCATGCGGTCGCGTTTCCGGCCTCGGTCACCGGCGTGGAGTTCAGCGCCACGACGACGCCGAACCCGACGACCACGGCGGCGAGACCCGCGAACCTGCCCAGACTGGTCGCTCGCGCGCCCGACACGGCCGCACTGCGCGCGGGGGACACGACGGTGCTGTCGACGACGGCTGCGACGGCCGGCTCGCCCCCTGCGGCGAGGGGGACCACCGATGCTCCGCCACCGAGGACGAGGGGGATGATCACCACGCGGAGACGTCGAGAGACCTGCTCGACGTCGGCGGCGACGAGCGCGCAGGTGCGGCATCCCGCCAGATGGTCGGCGTAGCGGCGGCGGTCGGCGGCGGAGAGGGGACGTCGCCCCCGTGCGATGAGGCGCTCGCATACGCGACGACACGCCTCCGGCCGGGCGGGGTCGGCGACGTACTCCGTGAGCCACGCGGTGCGGAATCCTTCGCGTGCGCGGTGGGCGAGGGCGGACACCGCGTTCGGCGTCATGCCCATCAGCGGCGCGATCTCGCGAGGCTTCATCCCCTCGACCTCGAGGTGCCAGAGCAGCGTGCGCCAGCGCTCGGGGAGCTTTCGGAATGCGGTGGCCATCAGGTCGCGATCGGCAAAGCCGTCGATCCGGTCGTCGGAGGCGACCGAACGCTCGTCGAGCGCGTCGGTCGCGTACTCGCGGGAGCGCGAGCCCCAACTGGCCGCGGCGTTGCGCACCGCAGCCAGCAGGTAGGGGCGGAACGCCTCTCGCGGGCCCCCTCCGCTGCGGATGGCGGACAGGACCGAGGCGAAGGCCTCTGCGACGAGGTCATCCGGGTCGAACGACGACGTGATCGCGCGGGCGACGGATCGCGCGACAGGCGCATGCCGACGCCACAGGACGCCGTAGGCGTCGACCGCTCCGTTGCGCGTGGCGTCGACGAGCTCATCGTCGGTGAGGTCGTCGAGCGTGCGGTGCGGAACGTCGCTCGTGTATGTCACGTGTCTCTCCCAGCCTGGCCCTCGCAGCCGGGCCCACAAGGAATAGACGGGATTCGGGCGCGACTATGACGCGGTTCAGGAAACTCTCAGCTTCAGCGCGCTCCGGGGAAGCGTGGATCATCTGCGTCGCGGCACGTCTTGACGGTGAGGACGGCGTCGGCTCCCCAGCCCCGACGACCACGGATCCTCCGGCCGCTGGATATGAATCCCACACCTCGCGGCCCTGGCTGGTCGGTCCCCACTCCGACCGCACCGACCAGTTTATTCGATTTCGATCCGCGATCCCGGCCGCGAACCGCGTCGGCGGGGCGGATGTCGCTCAGTGGGGCTCGCCCGGTTCGCGGCCCAGCACCGTGGCCGGCGTCTCGGAGGACTCCGCGAGCTGCGACCGATCGGACTGCTCCCCGCCGACCTCCCCTACGCCGCCGGCGGCCTCTCCCGCAGGCAGCACGACGTGATGCTCGACGAGGACGCCGCCGCGTCCCGTCAGAGGATCCACGTACTGCAGCGTGATCCGATTGCTTCCGCGACACAGGTCGACAGGGACTCCTTCGTAGGCACCGCCGGCAAGATGCACGACCGCTGCGTCCTCGCCGGTGCTGACCGCGACCCAGGCGCCCGCGATCCCCGTGATGCGGAGGCCCGCCGGGGCCGCGTCCGCGCCCGCGACCGCCGGCTCCTCGTCACCTGCGTCCTCCCCGTCGAGCGGAGAGATCGACGGTTCGGCGAAGGTCAGCGGACCGAGGGGAAGGGTGGTCTGTGGCGCGCCCCCTCCCGCGACCTCATGCACCCCGTGGATGCTCATCCCCTGATGCAGATCGGTGCCGGACACGTCGGCCGAGAAGGTTCCATCCGACGCGACGGTCGTCACCGCCAGGGTCGCACCGGTCTCGTCGAACAGGAAGACGCGAGCCCCCGGCGTGCCCACACCGGTCAGCAGGTCGGGAACCGCCGTGCCGGACGGGACCGCGTTGGTGAACGCGAAACGCGGCCAACCACCCGGTTCGGCGTCCGGACTCGGCGCCGGCGAC
Organism: Microbacterium insulae; assembly: GCF_042677065.1. Taxonomy (NCBI): domain Bacteria; kingdom Bacillati; phylum Actinomycetota; class Actinomycetes; order Micrococcales; family Microbacteriaceae; genus Microbacterium; species Microbacterium insulae. The sequence continues at coordinate 699,957 of NZ_JBHTII010000001.1, forward strand.
GGAGCGGGGCCTGCCGGCGGAGCGGACGGCGCCCCGGTGGGCTTCGGACCGGGCGCGGGCGACCCCGAAGCTCCCGTCGAGGCCTCCGAGACCGCGCCTTCATCGTCGGCATCCGGCGGCGCAGGCGAGGCCGGATCTTCGAGATCCGCCGGGTCTGTGGGGACGGACGGATCCGGGGGACGCGCGGGATCGGCCGGACCCTCCGCGTCGGCCGGCGTCTGGGCGACGTTCGGAGCGGCCGCGGGCGGCCACCCGGCGGGTCCGGTGGGCGAGGCCGGTGGCACCGCGCCCGCCACCGGCCGATCGAGCTCCGGCGCGAGCGCGAGCGTGAGGGTCGCGGAGACGGCCAGCGCACCCGCGATCGCGGCGACGCCCGTGGTCAGCGCCACCGTGCGGACCGGTGAGCGACCCCGCGCAGAGATACGGGAGGCGTGCCGACCGCGCACCCGGAACCGCGGGACGGTGCCGCCCTGCGCGGTCGGCGACACGGCATCCGGGGAGACACCCTCGCCCCGTCCTGCGGGCACCGCGGCGGCGGCGAGCTCCGAGCCCCCCTCGAGGTAGGCGAGTGCGGCCGCGCCACCCAGGATGAGGGGCAGCGCCACCGCGCGCAGGCGCTGCGACACGTTCACGACGTCGGCCGCGATCACCTGGCATGCGCGGCACGCTCGCAGGTGCTCGGTGAAACGGCTCGCGTCAGCCGGTTCGAGCTTTCGTCGCGCGGGGAGCACGACGCGCTCGCAGAACCAGCGGCAGTCCGCAGTACGCCCCGGCGCGGCGATGTGCGCTGCGAGCCACGCGCGGCGGAATCCCTCACGTGCCCGGTACGAGATCGCGGACACGGCATTGGCCGTCAGACCCATCAAAGGCGCGATCTCGCGCGGCTTCATGCCCTCTACCTCGAGGTACCACAGCACCGTGCGGTGGCGCGAAGGCAGCGACTTGAACACCTGTGCGATGACCGAGCGCTCCGAGATCGACTCGAACGGGTCTCCGGCATCATCGACGAGAACGTGCTCGGGAAGCGTCTCCACCGGGAAGGGGCGGTCCTGACGGCCCCACATCGCCGTGACGTTGCGGATCGTCGCGAACAGGTACGGGCGGAACGCCTCGGTGGGCCCGCCACCCGCGCGGATCGCGCTCAGCACCGCGGCGAACGCCTCGCTGACGATGTCGTCGGAGTCCCAGGTCGTGGTGATCGCGCGCGCCGCGCGGCGGGCTGCGTCGGCGTGCCGCTCCCACAACAGGCCGTACGCCGTGTCGTCCCCGCCGCGAGCCGCCTCGACCAGGCTCTCGTCGGAAGGCTCTCCCGAGTCCTCGAGGTACCGCTCTGCGCGGCTGTTGATCATCACGTGTGGCTCCCCGTGTGCGCGGTCGCGTGAGGCGCACATCTCAAGGACGGACGAGGACGGGAATCATGACGCGACGGCGGGCTCGACGCCGTCAGGCCGCACGTGCCGACACCGAGCGTGCGTTCACCGGGAAGTACCGGCTGCCGTTCCGGCCGTGCAGCAGGGTCACGCCGAGCACACCGACCGTGGTCACGCGATCGGGATGGAACAGCAGCGACCGACGAGGGATGCCGAGCACCTCCCCGACCACGCCGCGGCGGACCCCGAAGAAGACGGCGAGTGTCTCGGCGTCGAGAGTGCGCGGCAGGTGGGCGGTGAGTTCCCGCACGGCCTCCGCCGCCGCCGAATCGGGGTCGGCCGCGGGCGCGCGCGAGCTCAGCGCGCGGCGGAGCTCCTCTTCGGGAACGAACCACCGGCCCCCGAGCTCGTAGCCGGGCAGTGCGTCCGAGCGCAGCCGCGACAGCAGCGTGCTGGAGGAGAGTCCGGTGACACGGGCCGCCGCCCCCGCGGAGAGGAACGGTGAGCGCCGCTGTCGCCGGAAGGAGTCGGGAGGGTGCACGAGAGAAAAGACGCGGCATGGGCCGGATCGTGACGCGCGCATCCCGTCATGATCCGCTCTCCTCGCACTCTGGGCTGGTGAGGAGGTTCGAGGCAGCCATGGATACCGACCGCACGTCGTCCGATCCGTCCACGCTCACCGAGATCGTGGTGCGCGGCCGGTTCGGACCCGCCCTGATCAGCGCGCTCGGCGCCTATGTCGCGGACATCGTCGTCGACGGATCGCTCACCCGACTGATCGCCGACGTCCCCGACCAGTCCGCCCTGCTGGGACTGCTGGACGTCCTCGCCGCCCTCAACATCTACATCGTCTCCGTGAACCCGATCGCACACGAGCCCGCTTCCTGACGAGGGCCGCTGTCAGGCCGTCGGACGAATGTGCGCGGGTACGGCTACCGGCCTGTCGTCGAGGGCACGCGAACGGCCGAGCGCGGTCAGGAGCGCGTCGCGCGGGACGGTCCACCCGTCGCGACCTCGCACGCCCGGCAGCGCGCCCGAGACGAGCAGTCGGTAGAGCATCGTCCGCCGTTCCGCCAGGAGGAGCTCTACCTCCGACAGCTCCAGCTGCGCGGGCAGGGAGACGGGGTCCGCACCCGCCCACCGTCCGAGGAAGCGGTGCACGTCGTCATCGGAGGTGCGGGACTGCGCGTAGAGCACGGCGTCGGATCGCCGGAGGAACCACTGGGGTCCGAGTTTGATGCCGCTGAGAGTGCCCAGGGCGAGCCCGCGTCGCAGACCCACCGGGGTCGTCGACAGCACAGTCGCCGCCACGCGCAGCGGCACGGCGAGGGCGTAGCGTTCGATCGTGGCGAGGTCGGTCAAAGGCGCGTCTCCGAGGGTGAGGGCACGCCGCCCCTCCGGCGGCGTCGTCCCTACAGACCGCTCGACCGCGCGAACATGACGCGCGAGCCCGCCGCCCGGACGGGGGCCCGGGCGCGGGTCACCAGCCCATCGAACCCGGCCCGCCCTTGAACGGCCCGACGATCGCCGACGTGATCCAGCCGCCGTAGAACCCGCCGGGCTGCGGCACCACGGTCTCACCGCCGACTTCGCACGAGTCCATCGGGCGCGCATAGACGGCGACCCGCTCGGCCAGCATCTCGTAGCCCGCGCTCGGACTCGGGTAGTTCCAGGCCGCGCGCTGCGCGACGGTTTCGCCGGAACGCACGTCGAAGTACCGGGCGCCGCCCTTGAACTCGCAGAAGGACCCCCCGGTCGCCGGCACAAGGGATCCGTCGGCGAAGTCCGCGATGGGCAGATAGTAGACGGGCGGATGACTCGTCTCGAGGACGCGGACCACATCTGCCGTGTCGACGATGACCTTCCCGCCGAACCGGATCACCACCCGCTGATCCACCCGCTCCACCCGCGGTGGCCGCGGGTAGTCCCAGACGGACTCCTGGCCGACGGAGACGGGATCGGGCTGCGGGTGCTGCGCCATGGATCCAGCGTAGATCGGCCGCGAGCGGCGAGGGTCGTTCCGCCGGCACTCCGCACGAGGTTCACGCTGTAGAACTGTGTGGTGAGCAATAACCCTCCCCTCGGCGTCGACGCCGCGACCGGATCCGCCTCGGCACCCGCCGGCATCCTTCACCTCCGCCGCGGCGGGACGAGCGTCGTGATCGACCTCGCCGCCCACCCGGCGCCCGCCATCGTGCACTGGGGCGAGGATCTCGGAGTGGTGTCGGAGAGCGTCCTGCGCGGCCTCGCCGAAGCGGCCCACCCGCAGCGCGTCTCGGGTGGCCTCGACCAGACCCCGATGCTGGGCATCCTCCCCACCGCCGCGGACGGCTGGTTCGGCACTCCCGCACTCGAGGGGCACCGCGCCGGCAGCGGGTTCAGCGCGAGCTTCGCGCTGGTCGGCGTGGAGGCCGACGACCACCGTGCGACGATCTCGCTGGTGGACCCCGAGGCGCGCGTCGCCGCCCAGATCGAGATGCGCCTGGGCTCCGCGGGACTGTTCCACCAGCGCCTCTCGCTGCGCAACACCGGCGAATCGCCGTACACCGTGCAGTCGATGCACGCGACGTTCCCGGTGCCGTGGGACGCGACCGAGATCCTCGACACCACGGGCCACCACCTGCGCGAGCGGACTCCGCAGCGGCGGGACCTCGCGATCGGCACGCACCTGCGCGAGAGCCGCCGCGGGCGCCCGGGGGCGGACGCCACCGTTCTCCTGGCCGCGGGGCGTCCGGGCTTCGGCTTCGAGAGCGGTCGGGTCCACGGCATCCACGTCGCCTGGAGCGGCAACCACCGCGTCCTCGTCGAGCGCGGGCCGGGCGGAGACGCATTCCTCGCCGGCGGAGAACTCCTCCTGCCGGGTGAGCTCGTCCTCTCCCCGGGCGAATCGGCGACCGGTCCGTGGGTGATCGGCTCGTGGGGTGAGGGCCTCAACGCCCTTTCGCAGCGGTTCCACGACGAGTGGCGCGAGCGGCCGCAGCATCCACGTCGCCCGAGGCCCGTCACGCTCAACACATGGGAGGCGGTCTACTTCGACCACGCCCTGCCGCGCCTGCACGAGCTGGCGGATGCCGCGGCCGCCGTGGGCGTGGAGCGCTTCGTGCTCGACGACGGCTGGTTCGCCGGCCGCCGCGACGACACGGCCGGCCTCGGTGACTGGACCGTCGACGCCGATGTGTGGCCCGACGGACTGCACCCGCTGGTCGACCACGTCCGGTCGCTGGGCATGGAGTTCGGCCTCTGGGTCGAACCCGAGATGGTGAACCCGGACAGCGAGCTGGCGCGGGAGCATCCCGACTGGATCCTCCGAGCCCGGACGACGCTTCCGCCGTCGGCACGCCAGCAGCAGGTCCTCGACCTGTCGCGCGCCGACGCGTACGCCCACATCTCGTCGCACCTGCACGCGCTGCTCGACGAGTACCCGATCGCGTACCTCAAGTGGGACCACAACCGCGACCTCGTCGATGCGGGCAGCGGACCGGAGGGCGAGGCCCGCGTGCGGGCGCACACGCTGGCCGTCTACCGCCTCCTCGACGAGCTCAAGGCCGCGCACCCGGACCTCGAGATCGAGTCGTGCGCGTCGGGCGGCGCGCGCGTGGATCTCGGCATCCTCGACCGCACCGACCGCATCTGGACCAGCGACAGCCTCGACCCGCTCGAACGCCTCGTCAACCAGCGCTACACCGGGCTGGTCGTGCCGCCCGAGATGATGGGGATGCACCTCACGAGCCCCGTCGTCCACTCGTCGGGGCGGACGGTCTCGCTCGGGTTCAGCGCGGCGGTCGCACTGCTCGGGCACTTCGGGATCGAATGGGACCTCACGACGGTCGATGCCGGCGAGCGCGAGGCCATCGCCGGCTGGGTCGCCCTCGCCAAGCGGCTCCGGCCCCTCGTCGCGACGGGCCGCGTCGTGCACGTGGACGGCACCGAGGCCGGGATCGATGTGCGAGGGATCGTGGCGGTGGATGCCGCATCCGCCGTCTTCACCGTCACCCAGACCGCCTCGACCGCCGCGCACCCGCCCGGCCGGGTGCGCTTCCCCGGGCTGCGCGACGAGTCGACCTACCGCGTGCGGGTCATCGCGGCGGAGCCGGGGGCCGGCCAGTCCGCGCTCGCGTGGGCGGAGCACGGCGTGACGCTCTCCGGCCGGGCGCTCGCGACGGTCGGCGTGCGGCCCCCGCTCCAGTTCCCCCAGCAGTCGACCGTGATCGAGTTCACCGCGGAGTCCTGAGAACCGCGATCACCGGGGCAGCGGAGTGCCTCGAGTGAACCCGCACGGCTGTGGCGGGCACCCCTCGGGGCGCCCGCCACGTCCGTGCAGGATCGCTGATCACATCGCGGGCACGAGCACCCGGTCGATGGTGTGGATGACGCCGTTCGAGGCCTGGATGTTGATGCCCCACAGCACGAGACGCGGGTCGCGCAGGGCGGGGGTCTCATCGCGCAGCGTGAGCCCGCGCGGCTGGACGATGCCCTCGTTCGCCATCGTCAGCGAGCGCGCCGTGAGGACCTTCACCGGGCCGAGCTTCTTCCCCGCCACCACGTGGTACAGCAGGATGTCGGCGATCTGCTCGGTCGAGAACGTCGAGGTGATCGCCTCGAGCGCCGCCTGCTCGCTCGCCGGCGCGCTTCCCGTGAGGTCTCCCACCAGGCGCAGGAACGCGCGGTCATTGGGTGCGAACACGGTGTACTTCGTGGACGTGTCGGCGAGCGCGCCATCGAGCCCCGTCGCGAGAACGGCCTGGACGAGGATGTCGTAGTCGTACGGGTTCTTGTCGGGGGTTCCGCCGCCGGAGGCCTTGACGGCGACATCGACGATGGTGCCGCTCGGGGTACCGCCGTAGGCCTGCGCGGGTGCAGCGGAGAGGACGAGGGCGAGCGCGGCGGCCGCCGCGATGACCAGACGGGACTTCTTCATGATTCCGATCTCCTTCGATGGATATGCGGCGTCTCCCCGGATGGCGACGTCACCGGTGGTATTCGCGCCGCGCTCCGCTCTTGGATGCACCGCTCACGGCATCGCCTCGTGGAGGTCGCGCGCCCGCAGCGTCCGATAGGCCGCGACCGGGTGGGTGGCGACGACGATCTTGCCCCGCGCGTGGAGCTTCTCGAGGTCCTCGTACGCCTCGACGATGTCGTCCGTCGCGTAGACGCCCGAGACGAGGAGCCGGAACGCGCGGTCCTGCGCCAGCCGGGCAAGGCGACGCAGCTGGCTCGTCCCCGCCGCGACGTCCTCGGGGTCTTCGCTGAGGAGCCGCAGTTCGACCTCGCGTCTGTCGGCGCTCGAACGGTAGCGCGCCGGGGAGACGCCGAGCGCTTCGGCGATGTCCTCGCCGTCCTGCCCGAAGTTGTCGATGAACGCGGTCACCGGCCCGCCGGCTGCCCGTGAGATGCGCTCGACGATGCCCTCGCCGTACTGGACCGGCGTGATCCCGAGCTGGCGCAGATAGTCGAAATTCCGCGCGCCGCACGTGCCGATCACCTTCGCGCCCCAGTGCTTGGCGATCTGCACCTCGAGGCTTCCGACGCCGCCCGCAGCCGCGGTGACGACGATCGTGTCCCCACTCCCGATGCGCAGCTCGTCCAGGATCGTCAGCGCCGTGGCGCCCGCGAGGAACAGTCCTCCGGCGGCTTCCCACTCGAGGATGCGCGGCTTCGGGACGAGCCGGGATGCCGGAACCGTGAGGTAGGTCGCGTGCGCGCCGGTGCGCACATGGCCGATCACCTCGGCACCCGGGCGGAGCGAGGTGACGCCGCTCCCGACGGCCACCACGATGCCGGCGAAGTCCGATCCCGATCCCCGGGGGAAGGGCTCGTCCGCCCACTCCGGCTCATCGCCGCGGCGGATGATCGCGTCGACGTGGCTGACGCCGGCGCACACCATCTCGACGGTGACCTCGCCCGGTCCGGGTGGCGACAGCGGAACCGTCCGCCGTTCCAGGACCGACGGGCCCCCGGGTGCGTCGTACTCGAATCTGATCGCCGTCGTGGGCACTCGCATGGCACCGCTCCGTTCCGCGTCGAACGCCTCCGGGCCGGATGCCCGGACGTGTGCTCTCCGGGTTATTCCGGAGGAGCGGCGGACCTGGATGCAGCGGCTCAGCCGAAGTCGAGTTCGCCTCGCACGATCGAGTCCCCGGAGTGCGTCGGATCGCCGTCGAGCGGCTCCTGCGAGACGTCCACGAGGACGTAGTCGCGCAGGTCGATGTCGTCGGGCACGACGAACGTCCCCTCCGAGCCCTCCAGCTCACCCAGGCTCACCAGCGCCGAAGCATCGGCCGTGATGAGCCAGACCTCGCGGAAGCCCTCGCCGGCCGCGGCATCCAGATTCACCGTCACGGTTCGCTCGCCGTTCGGCAGCTCGGTCACCAGCGCTGCGCCGGCGGCTCCCGGATGATCCGGGAACGCGGCGAGGCTCGCGGATGCGATCTCGACGGACTCCGGTGGGCGAGTGAGATTCCAGGCGCCGACGACGACCACGACAGCTGCGATGCTCGCAGCAAGGGTGAGCAGGAGCCGCGACAGGCCGCGGCGCTTGCGGAGGCGCACGGCCGGCTCCGCCGCCGTCGTGTCGGGCCCGGATGCCGCGGACTCGGCCGCGGGCGCTGCGCCCGTGGTCGGGCTCGTGTGTTCGAGGCCTCCGGTGTCTCGAGTGTCTCCGGTGCCCTCGGACTGCGCGCGGACTTCGCTGAGGACCGCTTCCCACACCCTTTCGGGAGGGGATTCGAGGACCCCGAGGTTCAGGGTCGAGCGACCGATGGTGACCGTGTGCTCGAGCTCGGCCAGCTCGATCGAGCACGCGTCGCACGAGGCGAGGTGGTCGCGCTCGGCATCCGTCGTCGAGTTCTCGATGGCGATCAGAGCGAGTCGCTCGGGGTCAAGATGCGACATGGGGCACCTCCAATCGGCTGCGCAGTCGGATGAGACTTCGTCGGATATGGCTCTTCACGGTTCCCAGGGGCATGTCCAGTCGCGTCGCGATCTGCTGGTGGGTGAGGTCGTCGTAGAACGCCAGACGGACGACCTGCCGGGCGTCGGGCTCGAGCTGATCGATCTCGTCGGCGAGGAGCAGCCGATCGCCGAGATCCACATCCGTCTGGCTGCGTTCGTCGGGGAGCGTGAGCGCCTGCAGCTTCTCCTGGAGCTCGCGCACGCGCCGCCGGGCTTCGAGGGTGTCGGCGATGCGGCGCCGGGTGATCGTCACCAGCCACGTCGACATCTTGCCCTTGGCCGGGTCGTACGAGGCGCGCGACGTCCAGGCCGAGACGAAGGTCTTCTGCGTCACGTCCTCTGCGTCCCCCCGATCGCCGAGCAGGCGAAGCGCAAGCGTGAAGACGATGGGCGACCACCGCCGATAGAGCTGCTCGAGAGCGCGTTCGTCGCCGGCCCTGAACCGCTCGGCCAGTGCGCGGTCTTCCTCGTCGTCCACTCTGTTCCGCTCCGGATTCTCCGGCGTCGTGCCGGGTCGCGTGACAGGGGTCGCGCTCGCGACCACGTTAGCGGCGTCATGGCCCCGTCTCCCCTCTCGCGACGGGTCTGTCGCCTCCCATCGATATGTTCTTCGGCGCGGAGGCCGGATTCGGATGCATTTAGGCCCCGGGCCGTCTTCGGTCAAGGGGGTCACTCGCCGATCGCGCTCCCGGTACGTTTCTAGGCCTGCGAAAGGATCACCCATGCTCCGTGCCGTCGCCCTCACCTGCTCGCTCAAGCCGTCGCCGGCCGAATCCAGCACTGAGCTGCTCGCGCAGCAGGTGCTCGACGCCCTCGCCGCCCACGACGTGGAGGGCGAATCGGTGCGCGTCGTGGATCATGACGTCAAGCCGGGCGTGGACGCCGACATGGGCGACGGAGATGAATGGCCCCGACTGCGTGAGCGGGTGATGGCCGCGGACATCCTCGTGTTCGCCACCCCGACCTGGATGGGCCACATGTCGAGCGTCGCCCAGCGCGTGCTCGAACGGCTGGACGCCGAGATCTCGGAGACCGACGACGCGGGCCGTCCGGCCCTCGCCGACAAGGTCGCCGTCATCGCCGTCGTGGGCAACGAAGACGGAGCGCACGCGATCATCGCCGACGCGTTTCAGGGGCTGGCCGACGTCGGCTACACCATCCCCTCGCAGGGGTCGGTGTACTGGAACGGGGAGGCGATGCAGCGAACCGACTACAAGGACCTCGCCGAGACCCCCGAGAAGGTGGCGACGACCACGCAGACGGTGGCCCGGCACGCGGCCCACCTCGCCGCGCTCTTGTCGGCGCGGCCCTACCCCGCGCCGTAGGCGGCGGACGGCTGCCCGCCCGCGCGGGTGCCCGCTGCGGCGGTCACCGCCCGAATTCCTCGAGCCAGCGCAGCCACACCTCGCTCAGCGTGGGGTACGGCGGCACGGCGTGCCACAGCCGGTCGATGGGTACCTCTCCGACGATCGCGACGGTCGCCGCGTGCAGCAGCTCGGCGGTGTCGGGACCGACGAAGGTCGCCCCGATCAGCACGCGGCGCTCCTCGTCGACGATCGCACGGGCCGTTCCTCGATAGTGGTCGGCGTACGTGGAGGCCCCCGCGAGCCACGACAGGTCGTAGTCGAGGACGCGGATGCCGATGCCCGCCTTCTCGGCCGACGCGGCGGTGTGTCCGACCGAGGCGACCTCGGGATCGGTGAAGGTCACCTGCGGGACGGCGTCGTGATCCGCGGTGGCCGCGTGAGCGCCCCACGGCGCGTCATGGACGTCGCGCCCGAGCGCACGCGCCGCGATCACGTCGCCCGCCGCGCGCGCCTGGTACTTGCCCTGGTGCGTGAGCAGGGCGCGGTGGTTCACATCGCCCACGGCGTAGAGCCAGTCCACGCCGCGCACGCGCAGGGTGTCGTCCACGTCGAGCCACTCGCCGTCCGTCAGGCCCGCGTGCTCGAGTCCGAGGTCCATCGTGCGCGGCACGCGGCCGGTCGCGACCAGCAGCTGCTGAGCCCGTACCTCATGGCCGTCCGACAGGGTGAGGACGACATCGCCCCCGTCGATCCGGGCGACCCGGTCGACCTCGACGCCGGTGCGGACATCGGCTCCGGCATCCCGCAGCGCAGTCTCGACCGCCTCGCCGGCGAACGGCTCCATGCCGCCGAGCAGGCTGGAGCGCGCGATGACCGTCACGTCCGTGCCGAACCCCGCGAAGAGGGTCGCCATCTCGGTCGCCACGACTCCCCCGCCCAGGATCGCGAGGGATGCCGGGACGTCGCGGACGCTCGTCGCCTCGCGGCTCGTCCAGGGCGCGGCATCCTGGAGTCCTTCGATGTCGGGCAGGAGAGCGGCCGAACCCGTGCAGACCGCGACCGCGTGCCGCGCGAGGAGGACCGTCGTGGCGCCGTCGGGCTCGTCGACGGTGACCTCGCGCTCCGCCGTGAGACGGGCGTCGCCTCGCACGAGCTCGATGCCGGCCGACTGGAGCCACTCGACCTGCGAGCCGTCGTTCCACTCATGGACGATCGCGTCGCGCCGCCGCAGCGCGCCCGCGATGTCGACCTTGCCGGTCACGGCCTGCGATGCGCCGTCGACATCGCGTGCCGCGCGTATCGCGGCGCCACTGCGCAGGAGGCCCTTCGACGGCATGCACGCCCAGTAGGAGCACTCGCCCCCCACGAGCTCGCGCTCGACGATCACGACCGACAGGCCGCCTTGCCGGGCACGATCGGCGACGTTCTCGCCCACGGCGCCGGCCCCGATGACGATGAGATCGAATTCCCGAGTGGTCATCGCCCCACCGTAACGTCGGCGGGCGACATTCGGGCCGATCCGCGGGGAAGCCTCATCCGCCGGCACCGCGGACCGTCATACGGGGAAGCACATCGGCGGAAGTGCCGCAAGTCGGCCCCGATGTCCGAGACCTGTGGTTTTCTGGAGTCCCTGCCGGAAGGACAGCATGGCGATCGAATTCCGCTCCGTCTCCAAGCGGTTCGCCGACGGCGCTCTCGCCGTCGACGACTTCAGCATGGTGATGCCGGCGCACCGCACCACTGTGCTGGTGGGGTCCTCGGGCTCGGGCAAGACGACCCTCCTGCGGATGGTCAACCGACTCGTCGAGCCGACCGCCGGCGAGATCCTCATCGACGACGAGCCCGTGTCGGGGCGCGACCCGGTCAGACTGCGGCGCGGCATCGGCTACGTCATGCAGAATGCCGGGCTCCTCCCCCATTTCACCGTCGTCGACAACATCGCCACGGTGCCGGTCCTGTCGGGCACGCCGAAGCGCGAAGCCCGAGCGCGGGCCCTCGAGCTCATGGACGTCGTCGGCCTCGACCGCTCACTCGCCTCGCGCTATCCCAGCCAGCTCTCGGGCGGCCAGCAGCAGCGCGTCGGAGTGGCTCGCGGTCTGGCCGTCGATCCCAACATCCTCCTCATGGACGAGCCCTTCGGCGCGGTCGACCCCATCGTGCGAAAGGAGCTGCAGACCGAGACTCTGCGCCTCCAACGCGAACTCGACAAGACCATCGTCTTCGTCACCCACGACATCGACGAGGCCTTCCTCCTCGGCGACCAGGTGGTGATCCTCGAGCAGGGCGCGAAGATCGCTCAGGTCGGCACCCCCGACGAGATCATCGCGAATCCGGCGAGCGACTTCGTCGCGAGCTTCATCGGAATCGACGACGACTCGCGCGCGTGGCGCCGCGGCGAGCGCGTGGCGGCACCGGCAGACGCCGGGCCGGCGGCGGAAGAGCTGGTGACAGAGGCGTGACCTGGGTCGCCGACAACCTGGATCTCATCTGGGGGCTGACGCTGGACCATCTCCGGCAGAGCCTCATCGCCGTCTTCCTGGGCTTCGTCGTCGCGCTGCCCATCGGCTGGGCAGCCTTCCGCTACTCGGCGCTGCGAGGCCCGACCCTCACGACCGTCGGACTCCTGTACACGATCCCCTCCCTCGGCCTCTTCGCAGTGCTCGCGGCCGCGTTCGGCATCCCGCTGCTGTCCGAGGCGAACCTGATCGTGGCGCTGACGATCTACGCGGTGGCGATCATGACCCGCTCCGTCGCCGACGGCCTGGCCGCGATCGAGCCCGCCACCCGCGCGGCGGCGGTCGCGGTCGGATTCGGCCCGTGGCGCAGGTTCTGGACCGTCGACCTCCCGCTGGCCGGCCCGGTGCTGCTCGCGGGGCTCCGGGTGACGGCGTCGTCCACGATCTCGCTCGCCACCGTGGGGATCCTGATCGGCGTCCAGAATCTGGGGTACCTCTTCACGAACGGGTTCCAGCGGCGCATCGTCGCCGAGGTCTTCGCCGGCGTCGTCGCCGTGGTCCTGGTCTCCGTGCTGATCGATCTCCTCCTGATCCTCGCCGGGCGACTGCTGATGCCTTGGAACCACCGGCCGAGCCGTCGCGTCCGCGCCCTCCGGGCGGTGACCGCGTGAACTACTTCCTCGAGGCTTTCGCGTGGATCTTCTCGCCCGAACGGCTCACCGGCTCCCTCCCCCTGCCGACGGCGATCGCGCAACACCTGGCATTCACGTTCGGCTCGGTGCTCATCGCCGCGCTCATCGCGATCCCGGCGGGCTGGTGGATCGGTCACACCGGGCGGGGGCGGGAGCTCGCCGTCCTGCTGTCCGGGGCGGCGCGCGCCCTGCCCTCCCTGGGCCTCATCGTCCTGCTCTACATGCTCATGGGGGTGGCGTTCAAGACCGAGGCCGCCGTCGTCGCCTTCGTCCTGCTGGCCGTGCCGTCGATCCTCGCGGGCGCCTACGCGGGCTTCGAGGCCATCGACCGCACCGTGATCGATGCCGGCCGCGCGATGGGAATGACGCGGTGGCAGCTGCTCGGCAAGGTGGAGGTGCCGCTCGGCCTCCCGCTGCTCATCGGCGGACTGCGCGTCGCCACCCTCCAGGTGGTCGCGACCGTGACCATCGCCGCCTACATCGGGCTAGGCGGGCTCGGCTTCTACATCCTTCAGGGGATCCAGACCCGCAACTTCCCGCAGATCCTCGGCGCCTCGATCGTCGTGATCGCACTTGCCCTCGTCCTCGACGGCGTCTTCGCACTGCTGCAGCGCCTCGTCGTCCCGCGCGGCGTCGCGGCCCGCGTCAACACGCCCCAACGCTCAGCCGGCGCGCGCACCCGCGCCCTCGCCGGATCCCCCGCCTGACCCGCACCCACAACCGGAGGTTCTCCATGTCACGCACACGCACACGCACCCGGCTCGCCCTCGCGCTGAGCACCACCGCCATCGCCGCCCTCACGCTCGCCGGCTGCGCCTCGAGCGACCCGATCAGCGGCGGGGGCGGCGACGAACCGTCGGGCGACACCGGCACGATCGTCATCGGCTCGCAGGCCTACTACTCGAACGAGATCATCGCCGAGATCTACGCGCAGGCGCTCGAGGGCGCGGGCTTCGAGGTCGAGCGCAACTTCAACATCGGCCAGCGCGACCTCTACATGCCCTCCCTCGAGGACGGCTCGATCGATCTGTTCCCCGAGTACACCGGCAACCTGCTCCAGTTCTTCGACCCCGAGACGACCGCGACGACGTCCGACGACGTCTACGCGGCGCTGCAGGAGGCGCTCCCCGAGGGCCTGGAGGTGCTCGACCAGTCGTCGGCCACCGATCAGGACTCCTACAACGTCACCGCGGCGTTCGCGGAGGAGAACGACCTCGTCACGATCGGCGACCTCGCCGGGATCGACGGGCTCGTCCTCGGCGGTGCGCCCGAGCTCGAGGAGCGCCCCTACGGCCCGACCGGCCTGCAGGACGTCTACGGTGTGACGGTCGACTTCTCCGCCACCGCCGACACCACCGTCGACGAACTGGTCGCCGGTAACATCCAGGTCGCGAACGTCTACAGCGCCGACCCGCGGATCGAGACCGACGACCTCGTGACCCTCGAGGACCCCGAAGGCCTCTTCCTCGCCTCGAACGTGGTCCCCGTGGTGAGCGCCGACATCGCCGATGAGATCGCCGACGTCATCAACGCGGTGAGTGCCGCCCTCACGCCCGAGGGTCTCGTCGCGCTGAACGTCCAGTCCACCGTCGACCAGCGGTCGGCCGAGGACATCGCGGCCGACTGGCTCGCCGAGAACGACCTCAGCTGACGACGACCCCCGCCTGACGGATGCCGCGTCGCCTCTCCGATCGGAGTCGCGGCGCGGCATCCGCGTCAGGAGGGCGCGGTCGCAGCTGCCGCAGCCGGGCGAGGAGTGCGTGCGCCCCTGAGCGCATCGCCGCGGTCGATCACGCGCTCAGCGCGCGCGGCTCCGGCGCCTCGGCGAGTTCACTCCACGCCCGTCGCAGTCCCGCGCGAGCGCGATGGCCGAGCACCGATACGGAGTTGGCCGAGATCCCCAGGACGGGAGCCAGCTCGCGCGGGCTCATCCCCTCGATCTCGAGGTGCCACAGCACGGTGCGCCACCGCGGCGGCAGCTGGTCCAGCGCCGCCGCGACGAGCATCCGGTCGTCGACGGCGAGACTCGCATCGGCCGACGACGGGTATGTCGCCTCGTCGACGAGCTCGAGAGCCAGATCCTTCGGCTTCCGGCCCCAGGTCGCCGCGACGTTCCGCACCGCCTGGAAGAGATAGGGACGGAATGCTTCGCGAGGCCCGGCGCCTGTGCGGATCGCGCTGAGCGTCGCCGCGAAGGCCTCGGAGACGATGTCGTCCGCCTCCAGCTTGGACGTGATCCTGCGCGCGGCGCCGCAGGCCGCACCCACATGCCGTTCCCACAATCGCCCGTAGGCGCGGGCATCGCCCTCGCGCACGAGCTCGATGAGTTCTCCGTCCGTCGGCTCCGCATCCGCTTCGACGATATGCGGGCGCGCCGAGGCATCGCAGTCGTACCTCATGATCTCCCCCTGGCCACCGGTTCGGGTCCGGTTCGTATCGCCCGCAGGGATCGAGTGCTGGATGACTCAGGTCGTCGAGCGGGGTCTATCCAGGGTGCAAGAATGAGCGATTCTTTCCCATCCTCAATGATGGGGATCTTCACGTGCCAGAACGGGCGGGGCCCCCTCACTGATGAGGGGGCCCCGCCGGGAATCGGTCAGCGGCCGGCGTCGAACCGAACCGATCAGCCGGCGATGAGGGTCAGGAACAGCCTCACCGACAGCCCGAGCACCGCCACCAGGCCGACCACGCCGAGCACGTTCTGCCACCAGCGATTGCGCATGGCTCCCATGAGCGAGCGACGGTTGGCCATGACGATGATGAGCACGGCCAGCACGGGTGCGACGAAGACCGTGAGCGCCTGCGCGACGACGATCAGCTGCACGGGAGAGGCCTGGAAGATCAGGGCGATCACGACGCCGAAGGCGAGGATGCTGCCGCTGACGACCTTGGCCGTGATCGAGCTGGACGACGACCCGCGCCCCAGACCGTCCGAGAGCATCGTGCCACCGGCGGTGGCGTTGGCGATCATGGAGGAGAAGGCCGCGCCGAAGAACCCCAGGGCGAACACCGTCGATCCGATGGGTCCCGCCAGCGGCTCGAAGACGCCCGCGAGCGCCACGATGGTCGGCGCCGCCTCACCCGTCTGGCCGAGTACGGCCCCGGCGACCACGATGACCAGCGCCGTCATCAGGCCGGGGGCCACGATCCCCGGGATGGTGTCCACCACGGTGACGTCGCGGTAGTCGGCCTCCGTCCGGCCGCGCTCCTTCGTGCCGTACGAAGTGTAGAAGGCGGCGTTGATGGAGAAATTCGTGCCGACGAGGGCCACGATGAGCAGCCACGAGCCGTCGGGGACGGTGGGGAGAAGGCCGGATGCCGCGGCAGCCCAATCCGGGTTGGAGACGAACGCCGACACGACGAAGGCGATCGCCATCAGCGCGACGATCGTGACGAGGACCTTCTCGATCACGCGGTAGACGTTGCGCAGAAGCAGCAGGCCGGCGACGGCGAGGGTGCACACGACGGTCCACATGACGGGACTCCCGCCGAAGAGCATCGACAGCCCCAGGCCGGACCCGACCGCGTTGCCCACCGAGAAGCACAGGGTGATCAGGAAGATCCCGATTCCCGCGAGCACCCCGACCCAGCGGCCGAGGTGGTCCTTGATGGAGGCGATGAGCGAGACCGGCGACTTGATGCCGAGGCGCACGCTCATGTCGGTGAGGAAGATCATCAGGATCGTCGAGACGACGATGACCCAGATGAGTGCGTACTGGTAGGCGCTCCCGGCCTGGACGGCCGTCGTGAGGTTGCCGGGGCCGAACTGCCAGGCCCCGGCGACGAAGGCGGGGCCGATGAGGGCGAGCTGCTTCCAGAAGGAGCGTCGCGTGCTGCGGGCGTTCACGATGCTTCTCATCGTCTCAGTCGAGACGCGCCCATACCCGGTGCCGGGCGTGGTGGAGGTGTGGCGGTCGGTGGTGCGATCGATCATCGTCGGATCCTTTTTCGCGGGCGGCGTCGTTGCCGCGGTGTCGTCGTTGACGGGTGCTGCGTCGGAGGGAGGGGATGCCGGGAGGGTGGCGCGGTGGGCGCCACCCTCCCTCGGCGTCAGGCGGGGACTGCCACTTTCTCGAGTCCTGCCGAGGCGAATGCCGCGGCGATCTCGGCGTCAGCGCCGTCGGGGAGCGGCAGGAGCGGCGTGCGGACCGTGGCGTGGTCGAGGATGCCGCGGTGGACCAGCCCCCACTTGAGGGCGACGGTTCCTTCCATGTGCGACCCGCGGTGGTAGACGTCTTTTGTCACGGGCAGCAACCGCTCGTGGATCTCGTGAGCACGGGCGTAGTCGCGCGCCTTGCCGGCCTCGATGAGCTCGACGAGAGCTTCCGGTGCGATGTTGCCGTAGCCGACGAGCAGACCGTCGACGTCGAACATGGTCGGAAGCAGGTACTCGTCGTGGCACGACAGGATCTGCAGGTCGGGGTACGCGGCGCGGAGCGCGGGGATCTCGGTGTACCACCGGCGCATGTTGCGCACGCCGTTCTTCGTGGCGAAGACGCCCGGCTGGCCGGCGATCTCGAGCTGGGTGTCGAGGTCGTACGAGGCCTTGGTGTTGTCGGGGTACTGGAACAGGATGAGCGGAAGCCCGGACTCCTCGTGGATCTCGCGGTAGCGCGACTGCGGGGCGCCCTCCTGGAAGCCGAAGCGCAGCCATCCGTGGGAGGGGTAGACCAGTCCGGCGACCGCGCCTGCCTCGACGGCCTTCTTGGCCTCGAGGGCGGCGGTCTTGTTGCCCTCCTTGGTGATCCCCGCGATGACGGGCACCCGGCCGTCGGTGGATGCCACGAAGGCCCGGATGACGTCGAGCTGCTCCTCATCGGTGAGGAACGTGCCCTCTCCGGCGTGGCCGAGCACGACCAGGCTCTTGACTCCGTCGATGGAGCCCAGCCAGGAGCCGAGTCGGTGGATGGCGTCGTAGTCGACGTCTCCGTCGGGGGTGAACGGGGTGACGGGTGCGGGGTTGAGCCCGCGCAGGTCCAGGGACATCATCGGCTCCTTCGGTGTGGTCGAGTCCTGCGAGAACGTTAACGGGAACGTTTGCAAGAACGATTGCAAGTATGCTGATCCCCACGCGATGTGTCAAGCACCCGATCGGAAGCAGCGGGGCACGGACGCGTGCGAGAGGATGAGACCGTGAGCGACCGAGTGGATGCGACAGCCGTGACGCTGCGCGATGTCGCACTCGCCGCCGGCGTCAGCATCTCCACGGTCAGCCGGGTGCTGGACGAACGCACCCGCCCGTCCCGGTCGGCGACGGCGGAGAAGGTTCGACGCATCGCCGACGAGCTCGGCTACCGCCGCAACGTCTTCGCGTCGAGCCTCCGGCGCGGCGAGACCGCGACCATCGGGGCGCTCGTCCCGCGCTTGGCCGACACGGTGATGGCGCTCATGTTCGAGGCGATCGAGCGCACCGCGCGGGCCCGCGGATACTTCGCGGTGGTGGCTACGTGCGGCGACGACCCCGACGAGGAGGCCAGCGCCACCGAACGACTTCTCGACCGCGGCGTGGACGGCGTGATCCTCGCCACGGCGCGGCTCGACGACGCGCTTCCCGCCTCCCTCCGCGAGCGAGGCATCCGACATTCACTTGTCCTGCGCACCGACGGCGTGAGCCCCTCGTCGCTCGGCGATGACGACGCGGGGGGCTATTTCGCGGCGCGACACCTCGTGGATCTGGGCCACCGCGAGATCGCTGTGGTGACCGGACCCTCCTTCACCTCGAGCGCACGAGACCGTCTGCAGGGCGCGCGACGAGCGCTGAGCGAGCAGTCGATCGTCCTCCGCCCCGACAGAGTCACGTCGACGGGCTATGGAGTGGAGTCCGGCGTGGCTGCCGGACACGCGATCCTCGAGGGCCCCGAGCGCCCGACGGCGGTGTTCGCCGCAAACGACAACCTGGCGATCGGCATCGTGAGCGCGGCGACGAGCCGCGGCCTGATCGTGGGGAGAGACCTCTCGGTCGTGGGCTACAACGATATCCCGCTCGCGGCGCAGCTTCCCGTGCCCCTCACCTCGGTGAAGGTCCCGTTCGACCAGATCGCGGCATCCGCGATGGACCAGCTGCTGCACCCCGGGTCGGCCGATGCCGTCCTGCGGAGGTTCATGCCCACGCTGATCCCCCGGTCGTCGACGGGTCGCGCCGGCTGACGCCGGCGCAGCATCACGGCTCCGTTCCGCGGACCGACCGTTCAGCCCACCGGCGTCGCGATCGCGACGACGTTGTCGGCGTAGAGATTCGTCTCCGGATCGATCGGCCCGCCGCACGTGATGAGGACGAGCTTTCGCGACCCCTCGCGGGCGAACAGATCGGCAACCGGAAGCTCGCGCTTGCGGATGTACTCCACGCTCTCGACGGTGTACTGGTGCACGGTGCCGGCGGAGTCGGTGACCTCGATGACGGCACCGCCCGCCAGGTCGCGGAGGCGACTGAAGGGCCCGATCGAGTAGATGCGCGAGTCGACGTGCGCGGCGATGACCACGTTCCCGTCCTGGCTGCTCGGGTCGGAGCCGTACCGGTACCAGCCGCCGATCGACGGGTCCGCGGGGATCTCCATGAAGCCACCCGGCTCGACCCCGACCGGCTGCACCGAGACGTCGACCCCGACCGACGGGGCGACCAGCCGAACCGGCGGTGTCGTCGTGCGAGCGGGGGGCGGCGTGGCAGCCGCAACCGGGACGTCGACAGTGGGAGTCGGACGCACCGTGGCGGTGGGAGACGGCGAGACGGAGACGGCGGGCGAGGCGCCGGGGGGCGACCCGCACGCGGTGAGCGCGAGGACGACCGCAAGGGCTCCAGCGGCCCCTGCGGTCGTCCTCTTCATCGTTCGCGTGATCAGCGGTCGGCCCGCGCACGGACGGCGAACACGGCACCCGCTGCGATCGCCGCGGCCACGGCGAGACCGCCGAGCACCCACAGCGACTGCTGCATCATGTCGCGCTGGGCGAGCTGCCCACCCGTTCCGGACTCGACGCCGTCAGGACCCGAGTGAAGGCCGGTGATGGTCTGCACCGCGAGGTCGAGGTTGTCGTCCTCGAGGCTGCCCCACGCGTAGACGATCGTGAGGACGCCCTCCTGGATCTCGACCGGAGCCGGCCCGATCAGCGGGTCGGTGGTGCCCGCAGCGGCGACCGATGCTTCGACCGTTCCGGCCGGCAGGTTGAGCGTCGCCTCGTCGGGGTTGGCGAGGCCTTCGATCACCGGCGATCCGCCGGCGAGGACATCCACCGCGGGGGCGGCGGCGTCATGCCGGACGGTGAGGCGACCTTCACCCGCAGCGGTCTGCGACGTGTCGTTGACATAGGGGGTGACGGTCGGGGCACCGGACTCGTCCAGGTGCGCGACCGCGGTGTAGTTCACGCCCGCGTCGAGCGTGAGGTCGACCGGCCCGAGGACCGGCGCGCTGTCGTCGGTCGCATCGGTCGCCGTCAGGGCGACCGAGTAGGTGCCCGCAGGCAGGTCGAGCGGGCCCGCGAGATCGCCGGGCTGGAAGTCGTCGATCGTCAGCTCGCCGTTGACATAGACGTCGACCGGGGTGTCCGGGATGCCGTGCAGCACCGAGAGCACAGCACCCGAGGTGTCGGCCTGCGCCGGAGCGACCGCACCCAGGGCGGCGATTGCCCCGGCGGCGACGGCGGCGAGAATCTTCTTTCGCACGATGTTCCTCCTTCGTCGGAGCGGCCCATCGCCGCCCATCGAAGAGTCTTTCCGGGGGGTTCGCGGGTTTGGATGCAGTGTCCGGATATTGGCTCACTTATCTAGTTTCTCTAGCTATAAGTATTTCTAGGACCCGGTTGGTAGGATGCTCGGATGGATGCTCACAGCGCGACATCCGTCCACGCACCGGCGGCCGCAGAGTCTGACAGGACCGGGCCACCGGTCCGCCGCGCGACCGCGCTCCTCCGGGAGATCCTTGAGGTGAGCGAGGACTTCGAGCGCCACCTCGGTCGCGAGCTCACCGTGAACCCCACCGACCTGCAGGCGATGGAGCACCTTCTGATGTCAGGGCCTCTGGGCCCGAGCGAGCTCTCGAGGCGGCTGGGCATCTCCACCGCCTCGACCACCAAGGTGGTCGACCGGCTCGTCGATCTCGGTCACGTCACACGGCAGGCGCACCCCACCGACCGGCGAGGCATCCTCGTCGTGCCGACCGAGTCCTCGCGCCGCCGCGCCCTCAGCACGCTCATGCCGATGATCATGGGCATCGACGCCGAGTTGGACGCCTTCTCCGCTGACGAGCAGTCGATCATCACCGAGTACCTCGAGCGCGTGGTCGCCGTCTATCGGTCGCACATCGGCCCATGAGTCAGGAACCACGCGGCTGGTGAGGCTCGGACGCGTCAGGGGGTTCGACGCCTGATCGGCTCGACCGAGCGCGCGTCCGCGGCGCGCTCGAGCCAGTCCCAGAGGTCTGCCTGGCGAGCCTCGTCGAACGTGATCGCCTCCGCCCGCGTCACGCGCCCGATCTCGACGTAACCGTCGCGGAGGTCGGCGTGCGCGTCGCCGAGCGCGAGCTCGACGGCGTGCCGGGCGGTGACGCCCGCAGTGGTGGCGCCGGGGAGAACGCTCATCGCCGGCATGAGCCGCCGCCACACCCAGTAGCGGTAGCCGGGCATGTCCCGCCCGAGGCCCGTACCCGCCACGAGGCCGGGATCGTAGGTGTTGAGGCGCACGCCGTCTTCGGCCAGTTCTTTCGCCCAGCGGTGCGCGAGGGTGACCAGCGCCAGTTTGCTCGAGGCGTACGCGATGCCGCCTGCCTCGCGCTCGGCCGACGGCCGCTCGTTCCCCGCGGGGAGGGGCTGCGCTGTCGCGAGGAGCTCCGGTGCCTGCCACACCGGATCGGGGATCAGATGGAACGACGCGCGCTTGCCGCGATGGGTGGACGATCCCATCATCACGACGTGCGCGCCGGGCGCCAGCAATGGCCGGATGCCGCGGAGCAGGGAGTGCTGGGCGACGACGTTCACCGTGAAGGTCAGCTCCCAGCCCTGCACGCCCCGATGGCGGCGGTCCGTGAACTGAGCTCCGGCGTTGAGGATGGCCACGTCGATTCCGGGGACGTCGCCGTCCTCGACGAGGCGGGAGATCTCTGAGCTTGCGTCCGCGACGCTGTCGAGGTCGGCCAGATCGAGGCGGATCGGGTGAACGTGCAGCCCGGCGGCTCGCGACGCGTCGACGGCGCGCGCGAGTCGGTCGGGATCGCGGCCGGCGAGAAGCAGCCGAGGCCGCGACGGATGGACGCTCAGATGGCGGAGGATCGCCGCACCGATGCCGCTCGTCGGACCCGTCAGGAGTACGGTCGGCGTGATGTCACTTTGTGTCATGGCGATACGATAAGTGATGTCATCATGTGACGCAAGATAGGATCTTGCCATGCCGCGCTGGCCGGATGACACGAAGCAGCGCCTCGTCGAGGCCGCCTACGACCTCTTCGTGGACCGTGGATACAGCGAGACGACCGTCGCGCAGATCGCCGATCGCGCGGGGACCACCTCGCGGACCTTCTTCCGCCACTTCCCCGACAAGGAGGAGGTTCTGTTCTCGGAGGACGATGAGCTCCTCCCGCTCCTCGTCACCAGCATCGAGAGATCGAGCGGCGCGTCGGACTCCGGCGAGATGATGCGCGAGGTTCTCGGCGTGCTCGCCGACAGCATGTCCGGCCATCACGAGCGCCTCGCACAGCGAGACCGGTTGATCGCCGAGAACGTGGCGCTCGGTGGGCGCGAGCTCGCCAAGCAGGCGCGTTGGCAGCACTCGGTTGCCGACGCCCTGGAGCGTCGCGGCTACCGCCGCGACGACGCTGCGATCCTCGCGGCGGTCGGCTTCGCGATCTTCACCGGAGCGCTCCACGAGTGGCTGGAGTCTCCGCATACGGACCTCCGCGCCCTCGTCGACGAGCGCTTCCCGCGCGTCGCGGGTGCGCTGACGTGGCCCGTGCCGTAGACAATCCGCTCAGGCCGCGGCCTCGGCCCGTCCGAGCAGCGTCTCGGTGACGACACGGTAGTCGTCCAGCATCCGCTGCCTGTCGAGGTGGGGCCGCGCGGCGAGCGCTCTCGCCCGCCACGTCCGCCGGCGCAGAAGCACGCCTCGCCAGGCCTCGGCCATCGCCGCCGGCTCGGCCGGCGCGATCACCCCGAAGCCGTCGACGACCGCGGCCGAGTCGCCGACGCGGGTCGTGACGGGCGTGGCTCCACAGGCAGCCCCTTCGATCAGGCAGAGGGGGGATGCCTCGCCGAACGCGCTGGTCAGAGCGACGATGTCGGCGATCTGGTAGATCGAGGGCATGTCCTGCCGGATGCCGAGAGCGTGCACGTGCGTGGCTTCGCGAACCCCGGACTCGGCGGCGAGCGCGCGGAATGCGGCGTTGTCCCATGTCATGCCGGCACCGCACAGCACGAAGTGCGTCCCGGGATGCTGCGCCGCGTGGACGGCTGCGGTGCGGAAGAAGAGGCCGGGGTCCTTCATGGCATCGAACCGCGCCGCGAACACCACGACGGCAGCGCTGGAGGGGATGCCGAGCTCGGCCCGGATCCGGCGCCGTTCCGCGTCCGCGGCCGGGGCGAACCGCTCGGTGTCGATGCCGTTGCGGATCACGTAGCGCTGCGCCGCGCGCACCCCCGCCTGCGCGTAGGCGTGGTCTGTGGACTGCGCGCACGAGATCGTGGCCGAAACCCTTCCGTCGGACGTCGCCGCACTCAACCGCCCGAGGGCTGATCCCGAGTGCATCGGATCCGAGCGGTGCAGGCAGGTGGCGACCGGGACGTCGGGCATGAGGCCGTGCGCGCGCAGGGCGTCGAGGAGCGCCAGCGGCTGTTCCTTGAGGGTCAGCACGAGGTCGGCGTCGCGGAGGGCCTCCGCGGCGAGGGTGAGTTCGGCCGTGGTGAAGTCCACCGCGTCGAGCGCGTGTGCGTCCGCGGTGCGCCCGAGTGTGACGACTTCTACGCCCGCGTGACGGAGCTGCCGGTACCGAGGGTCGTCCTCCATGTGCTGCATCGTGTTCTCGCGCCGCGCGCGGGAGGCGATGGCGAGCACGGAGTGCGCCTGCGTCGGGCCATGGAGGCCGGCGACGACGTCCGTATGGAGGATCCTCGCGCCACCGGCGAAGAAGCCCTCGTAGATCGAGATCACCCGAGTGGGTCGAGTCATCGCGTGCCTTCCGTCCCAGGCGGCGTCCGCTCGATCCGGGCGCCGGCATCGCCGCACATCCCCGACCGTGCAGCGCCGGCGCCGAATGAACCCATGCTCCGGCCGGCGGCCGCGGATGTCGATGAACCGCGGACGTGCGTTTCGTGAACGGCTCGCGACGCCCGGCGCCGCAGCGGAATCCGGTCAGGCGCCGAGGCCGTCGACGAGCGCATGCAGGCGACGCTGCCGCGTGGTGGCGGTGGCCGCGGAGTCGAGGGGGACGAGTCGACGACGACGATCTGCGGGCCGCAGCTCCTCCCACCGGCGCAGCGCGTCGCCGCTGAGCGCCGCAGCGAGATCCGCCGGGATCGGCACGTGGTCGGGATCCACCGGCGCCAGACGGCCGTGGACGGGATCGCCCGCCTCCAGCCGCAGCCGGCGCAGAAGCGAAGCACCGGCCCATACGAAGGTGTCGTCGATGACCGGCGCGCGGGTCAGGGCGAGGTTGACCGCCACAGCGTCCAGCTCACCCTCCACCCGGCGCGTGCCGGCTTCCTGTGCCGCGGCGACAAGCGCGGGCGGCACGCGAACGATCGTGTAGGTGGAGGAGCCCCACACCATCGGCTCGACGAAGGCGTCGAACTCGTGGGCGGGACCGACCGCGGGCCAGGAGACGCTCACCCCAGCAGGGTAGCGCCGTCACGAGCAACCGTCGCTCCGCCTCGCTCGCGGTGTCGCCGGCCTCAGGGCCGAGGCATCCACGCGCTTCGGAAGTCGTCGACGAACTCGGCGAGGCTGGTCGCCGGCTCGCCGGTGAGTTTGCGCACCGTTCGGTTGGGGAAGGCGGAGACGTTCATCCGCACGATGCGGAAGATCATCCGCTGGACGGCGATGTAATCCTCGGGACTGCCCTCCGCGGCGAGCTGTGCCAGGTACTCGGACTCCCTAGGCCTCGTGTAGGAGATCGGCCTGCCCAGGACATCACTCATGATCTTCGCGACCCGGCTGTAGGTCAGTGCTTTCTCGCCGGAGAGGGTGTAGGCCTTTCCGATGTGCCCGGGGTGCGTGAACACGGTCGCCGCGACCCGGCCGATGTCGCGTGGGTCAATGAGCGCGGTGAACGATCGGCCCGCGGGCACCCGGATCTCATCGTGGTCGCGGATGGCGTCTCCGAACGGGCGGATGAGGTTCTGCATGAAGAAGTTCGGGCGCAGCGATGTGGACGGCGTCTTCGTCTGCGCGAGGTAGGCCTCGACGGCGTGATGCGGGGTGCGCCGGTTTAACTGCACCCCCTGAAGGGACAGGAAGACCACCTGGCGGACCCCGTTGCGGTTGCACGCGTCGACGAAGGGAAAGAGGTAGGTCTGGACGTCCTCGATCTGCGGCGGACGCAGGAGGAACGCGCGGTCGGCACCCTCGAGGACGGCATCCAGCTCGTCGGCCGAGGCGCCGAACTGGAACGGTCGCGCGGCGACGCCGGGGGGAAGCGTCGCGGCGTCGGCCGGGTCGCGCACGGCTGCGATCACGTGGGTGCCCGCGCGCCGAAGCGCGTCCACCACGGAGGACCCGACGATGCCGGTGGCGCCGGTCACGAACACGGCGCTCACGCGTGCACCCGGACTCTCCGCAGGAGGGCGGCGAGATTCTCGAGCTCGTCGTCGGCCAGATCGGCGAACCGCCACTGCGACCTGGCGATCGCAGCGGACTCGAACTCCGAGACGGACCGGGCCGCGGCATCCGTCAACCTGATGTGCTTCGAACGCGCATCGTCGGGATTGTCCTCACGGGTGACCAGACCTCGGGTGCGGAGAGTGTCGACGAGCTGCGTGACGGCGCCGGGGGTCACACCTAGCTCGGTGGAGAGGTCGCCGACGGTGACGGGGCCCGCGTGGTGGGCGACCACGAACAGCGCATGCATCTGCGTCGCCGTGATCATCACGTCGCCGAACGGATGCCTCCGCTCGGTCATCAGCGGACGGCCCGCGGCGACGATGGCCCCCAGCACCTCGCCGACGAGAACCTTCCTCGCGGCATCCATCAGTGACTCACGAACGGGAGCTTGCCGACGTACCGGCGGTCGTCCACCTGCGTCAGGATGAAGTCGGCCAGGTCGTCGCGACTGATCTGCGTGCTGGCGTTCACACCCACCCAGCCCACCCGGTAGCTGCCCGCGCCGGGCTTCTCCGTGAGGCGCGGGCCGCGCACCACGGTCCAGTCCAGCCCCGACTGCCGAAGCACCGCGAGGTGGTTCTCAGCATCGGTGAGAACGTCGCCGGCCAGCGTCTTGAGCAACAGACGGATGACCTTGTCGGGGAGCCGAGGCTGGTCGACGCCCTCGGCGCGAAGGCCACCGCCGGAGAGGGTGACGATCCGCCGGATCCCGCGCGACGTCATCGCTTCGACGATCGTCCGGGTGCCGTCCGTCTGCAGGGTCGGCGGTGAGCCCTTCACGTGCCCGAACAGGCTGAAGACAGCATCCGCACCGTCCAGGGCCTCTCCGACCGACACCGGATCGGTGACGTCCCCGGTGATGACGGTGAGACGGGGCGAGGTCACGGCGAGCTTGGCCGGGTCGCGCACGAGAGCTCGCACGGTGTAGCCCGCCTCCAGAGCACGCTCGAGCACTCGTCTGCCGGTCTTCCCTGTTCCTCCGAAGAGGGCGATGGTCGTCATGCCATCTAGTTTAGAGACTAAACGACTAGAGCACGGCGGCGCGGGGATGCGGCGGCCGCCCGCTATTCAGCGCGTCAAAGGGGGTGCGCGACGGGCCTCTCAGGGCGCATGCTTATGTGAAAGGGAGGGACGCATCGGGGAATGCTCGGCCGCTGACTGGGGAGCTGGCGGCCAATCCTGAGATGTGTCACCTCGCGTGATCGCGGTGGATGCAGCGATCGCGCCGGGCGAGGCGCGCGGAGTCGGGAGGACTCCCCCTCGCCCGCTTCCCACCGCACGCGTCACGCGCGGTGGGCACCGCCGCGGTGAAGCCGGGTCTCGACGAGCGCCACGACCGCCATCAGCGTGACGGCGATCGCGAGCGCGGCGAGAGGCGGGACGGCGGCGAGGAGCGGAATCGAGAGCAGCACCACTCCCGCCTCGACCGCGCGCATCACGAAGCGCCGCTGACCGATCAGCACGGCGAAGACGATGGTCCCGAGCGCGAACGTCGCGATGCCGCCCCCCAGAGCCGCCGCGCCGAACCAGCCGAAGGGCTCGGCATCGGCGATGTGCTTCATCGCGTCCTCGATGCCGAGCGCGGTGACGATGATGCCGGCGATGATCACGAAGTGCGCGTACGAGTATGCGTCGGAGCCGAGAAGCGCGCGTTTCTTCTCGTCTCGGGCCAGGAGAGCCTCTTCGCCGGCGACGGCCAGCCGCGCGAAGTAGGACCACCACAGCAGCACGGAGACCACGACGGACAGTGCCGATCCGACCACGATCGGCAAGTCGATGGGCTCCTGCGCGACACCGACCCCGATCGCGACGATCGACTCACCGAGGGCGAGGATCACGACGAGACCGTGGCGCTCCGCCCAGTGCTCGGCGGACGGCAGCCGCCACCCCTGACCCAGGGCCGAGCCGACACGGGTGGCGGCGACGTCGTACACGATGGCGATCAGCCACAGCCACACCTGCATCACGCCGCCGACGAGAGCTCCGGTCACCACGAGGGCGACCGCGGGGATCATCGCGACCATGAAGATGCCGAGCTGGCGGAGGAGCGCCGGCGAGCGCCACCCCACCACCGCGTACAGGCCGACATGGATGATCCGCACCGCGGCGTACGCGCACGCGAAGACCAGCGGTCCGCTCCAGCCCCCCGCGAGATCCTCGTAGGCCTCGGGAATCGTGAGCGCGGCGACGAACACCGCGATCATCGCGGCGGACATGACCGTGCGCAGGAACGGCTGGTCGGCCGACGCGGAGTTGGAGATCCAGCTGAACCCGACCCACGTCCACCACATGAGCGACAGGACGATGAGCGCCTGCGCCACCCCGACCGCACTGTGGGTCTCGGCCATCAGCCGTGAGACCTGCGTGAAGGCGAAGACGTAGACGAGATCGAAGAACAGCTCGAACGTCGTGACGCGACTCGTGCCGTCCGCGATGGTCGGCAACGGGAGACGACGGAGGCGGCCGCCTCCGCGGGAGGTCACGGGTCGAGCGTTCACAGGGGAAAGTGTAGGAGCCGACGACGGAGCGGGGCGCGTCATCCACAGGCCCGTCTGCGCGCACGCGCGCCGACGATCACGCTTCCCCGCGCGACCTCCCCCGCTCCAGCACCTCAGCGAGAGTGCCGGGCTCGAGGTCGAGCGTCCACTCCGCCACGTCGCGCGTGAAGTGCACGTGCGCGGGGTGATCGATCACGGCGGCGGTGTTGACGTACGAACCGCCGCCGTCGACGGCGATGAAGATCCGGATGGCGGCGGCCGCGGCATCCACCTCGGCGAAGTCCCCCGACGCGATGCCGTCCCCGATCAGCGAGACGAGCTGGGCCTGATCGAGGGCGTCCTGCTCCTGCAGGAGCGCGTCGAGGGCGGGGCTGAAGCGGGAGAGGTGGCGTGCGTTGAGCCACAGCCGCGCGAGGGCGAGCGAGGCGCCGCTCTCGACGTGGTCGATGAAGTGCGCCAGGCGCTCCACCGGCGTGCCACGTGAGGGGAAGAACCGCGCCCGCTCCTGCACCGCGGCCCGTTCGAAGGCGGTGAGGACGAGCTCCTCGGCCGCGGGATAGTAGTGCGTGATGAGGCCGGGACGCACACCGAGCCGCTCGGCGACGGCGCGGAGCGTGATGCGCTCCAGCCCCTCCTCCAGCGCGATATCGGCCGCCGCGGCGAGGATCTCCTCGCGGCGCTCCTCGGGCCGCTTGCGCGACCGGGTCGATACCGCACTTGACGTCATGGTCACCATGCTATTGAATGTGTGACCAACAGTCTATTGGGCGCATGACCAATAATGTCGGCACCGAGCGATGAGGCTTGGACGAGAGGAATCCCATGATCGAGACACGGCCGTCCGCGGAGCGGACGACGGACTCCGCGTCGCACCCCGAGACCCGCGGCATCGAACTCATCGGCGAGGGTGAGCGGCACGGCCGGGCGCGCGATCTGTTCCTCGTCTGGGCGGCGCCCAACGTGAGCATCCTGAGCCTCACGATCGGCGCGACGCTCATCTTCCTGGGGCTGGAGATGTGGCAGGCGATCGCCGTCATCCTCGCGGCGGCGCTGCTGTGGATCTTCCCGGGGCTGATCGCGGCGAGCGGTCCCGCAGCGGGGACATCGGGCTCCGTCATCACCCGCGCGATGTACGGAGTGGTCGGCAACCGGCTGTTCGTCGTCTTCGTCGGCTGGTTCATCGGGGCGGTCTTCCTGTCGCTGACCTGGCTGGCCTCGTCCTTCCTCGGCGCCGACCTGCTGCGGCGCTGGGGGCTCACCGACCCGGTGTGGGTCCCGATCGCGGTGACCCTCGTCGTGTCTGCGATCACCGTGGTGGTCGCCGTCTTCGGCCACGGGCTCATCCTGCGCCTGTTCCCGTTCCTCTCGGCGGCGGTCTTCGTCATCTTCCTGCTCGCGGCGGCCTTCATCCTGCCCTCCGTCGACTGGCGATACGCCCCCGCGGAGCCGCTCGAGGGCGTCGCCCTGTGGTCGGCGATGTCGATCGGCTTCACGATCCTGGCCTCGACCCCGCTGTCGTTCATCAACAGCCCCGACATCGCCCGCTACCTGCCGCGCTCGACGAAGCCGTCCCACATCGCCGCGGCGACCGCGCTCGGCGGCGCCGTGCCGTTCGTCGTCTTCACGATCATCGGCGCGCTGCTCGCGACCGCACTCACCCCGGAGTCGGTGGCCGCAGGACTCGATGTCGCGCTTCTCGACCTCCTCCCCCCGTGGCTGGGTCCGGTCCTCGTGCTCGGCGTCGTCATCAACACGATCGCGCTGAACGGGATGACCGCCTACACGTCGAGCATGGCGCTGCAGGCCATCGGATTCCGGCTGCGGCGCATCCCCGCCACGGTCATCGTCGGGCTGGTGGGCACCGCGCTCACGATCTACCTCGTGCTCTCCTCGAACCTCGTCGACGCGGCGAACCTGATGCTGCAGTTCCTCGTCGTGGTGTCGGGGCCGGCGATGGCCGTCTACGCCGTCGACGCCCTGATGCGGCGGTACGCGTACGACGGGGCGGAGCTCTTCGACACCGATCGGAGCTCCCGATTCTGGTACACCGGCGGCTGGAGCATCCCCGGGATCGCCGCGCTGCTCGTCGGCGGGCTTGTCACCGGGCTGTGCCTCGCCACCAGCGTGTGGGCCGGGCCGATCGCCGAGGCGACCGGCTACGTCGACCTGTCGGTTCCGGCGGGGATGATCGTGTCGGCCGGGCTCTACGCCGTGTTGCAGCGTTCGGCGGCGGCGAAGGCGGGACGGCCGTGAGCGTCGGCGGGTCGGGCGAGCCGACCGGAGTGCTGTACACGAACGCCCGCGTCTTCACGGCGGACGCAGAGGGCGATGCCGCATTCGCGGAGGCGTTCGTCGTCGACGGCGACACGATCCGGTGGGTGGGGGACGGCGACGAGGCTCCCGCCGTGCGCGACATCGTCGACCTGGGTGGACGACTGGTCCTGCCCGGGTTCACCGACAGCCATACGCACCTGCTCATGACCGGCGCCTCGCTCGGACAGGTCCCCCTGACCGATGCCCGCAGCCTGGCCGAGATCCAGCGCCTGCTGCGCGAGGCTCGAGAGGCCGACCCCTCGGCTGCGGACCTCCGTGGCCGCGGCTGGCTCTTCGACGCCGTCCCCGGCGGGCGCCCCACCGCCGCGATGATCGACGCGGCGGTGGCCGACGTCCCCGTCTTCCTCGACGCGAACGACTACCACTCGTGCTGGGTGAACACGGCGGCGCTGGCGGTCCTCGGAATCACCCGCGACACCCCCGATCCGCTGGGCGGCGAGATCGTCCGCGGCGCGGACGGCGAGCCGACCGGCCTGCTGCTCGAGACCGCGGCCACCCAGTACGCCTGGGCGCACCGCGACGCGACCACGACCGACGCCGACCGCGACGCCGACGTCGAGCGGGTGATCGACGCCTACCTCGCGGCGGGGGTCACCGGCGCCGTCGACATGGCGTTCGACGAGTACGGTCTCGCGGCGTTCCAGCGGGCGCAGGACCGCCGCGGCGGCGAGCTCCCGCTGCGCGTGGCGGCGCACTGGCTGATCGAGAACACCGGGGATGACGCGGCCAACCTCGCGCAGGTCGCGCGCGCCGCCGAACTCGCGGAGAGCCCTGCGACACCGTGGCTCCGCGTGGTCGGCATCAAGCTGATCCTCGACGGCGTCATCGACGCCTGCACGGCCGCGATGCGGCATCCCTATGCCGACGGGTCGAACGCCGATCCGATCTGGCCGCCCGCGCAGCTGGACCCCGTCGTGGCAGCGGCGGATGCTGCAGGCCTCCAGGTCGCAATGCACGCGATCGGCGACCACGCGAGCGAGATCGCCCTCGACGCGGTCGAGAAGGCGGTCGCGCAGGGCGGGGATCGTCCGCGGCGGCACCGCATCGAGCACCTCGAGTACGCCGCCCCCGGGACCGCCGCCCGCATGGCCCGCCTGGGCGTGACGGCATCGATGCAGCCCGTCCACGCCGACCCCGCGATCTTCGCGAACTGGGTGGCGATGCTCGGCGACGACCGTGTCGAGCGGGCGTTCGCGTGGAAGGAGTACGAAGAGGCCGGCGCCCTCCTGGCGTTCTCGACCGACGCGCCCACCGCGCCCTACGACGCGCTCGCGAACATGTACGTCGCCAGCACGCGCGCCTCGGCGCTCGATCCGTCGGTCGACGCCGTGCAGCCGGAGCACGCGCTTCCGCTCGAGCGGGCGCTCCGCCACGCGACACGGGATGCCGCGGCATCCGTCGGCGACGGGGACTGGCGCGGCCGCATCGCACCCGGATTCGCCGCCGACCTCGTCGTGCTCGACACCGATCCGTTCGAGGCGGGCGAGCGCTCGCTCCTGGGCACCCGCGTGGTCGAGACCATCGTCGCGGGCAGGTCGCGCTACCGCGCGGACGGCTGACCGGCGGCACCCGCTGCAGTTTGCGGCATCCGCTGCGTCGCGAACTGCCGCGCGCGTCGCGAACCGCCGCGCGCGCAGCTCCGGCCCCGAACGCCCTACCGCGTCAGCGACGGCGGAAGAGGAGGATGCCGTCGTCGAGCTCGGCGGGTGAACCGTCCGGCGCGGTCACGGCGCGCTTTCGCACCTCCTCGAGCTCGACCTCCCACTCGGCGGGGTCCAGATCGAGGAGCGCGCGCTCCTCGGCGGGCGACCGCATGGCGGGCGCGTGATCGGGGACCTCGCGGGCCCAGGGCGGCGGGGCGGCGTGCGACACGATCAGGAGCCGGCCGCCCGGTGCGACTCGGTCCGCGGCAGCCCGCAGCATCCCGATCCGCGGGAAGTCCGGCTCCCACGAGTGGAGGAACCCGGCGAGGACGAGATCGAACTCACCCACCACGGATCCGACGCCGTCGCCCACCACGAAGCGGGCTTCGACGCCGCGCTCCGCCGCGAGCGCTGTCGCGCGACGAACGGCCGTCGGGGAGACGTCGACCCCGGTCGCCTCCCATCCCTGCTCGGCGAGCCAGACGACGTCGCCGCCCTCTCCCGAGCCGACGTCGAGAGCCGTGCCCGGTTCGAAGGAGGCGACGACCGCGGCGACGGAGCCGTTGACGCGGCCGGACCAGAAGCGGTCTTCGGCGGCGTAGCGCTCCTCCCAGCCGGCATTGCGCTCGGCGGTGCGCTCGGCGACCGCGCGGTCGAAGTCCTCTTCGGTCAGCACGGCGTTCACTCCCGCGCCCGCCATCGAGCCCGACGCCATCGAGACCGGGACGTTGCCGAACGGCGCGGTCACGTTCCCCGCGGCGAACACGCGGGGGTGGCTCGTCCGACCCATGAGATCGACGTCGAGCGGCGCACCGGGCATGTCCGCACGAGCGAGGTCGAAACCATCGGCGAAGGCCAGGTCCAGCACAGGAGCGCCGGCGATGAAGATCGCGTCGAGCACGCGCTCTTCGCCGTCCGCGGTGGCGATCACGAGGCGATCGCCGCGAGGCGCGACACCCACGACCGCAGCCGCCACGACGCTCACTCCGCGCGCGGCGAGACGGCCCATGGCGTCGTCGCCCATCGGCACTCCCCCCGCGGCGAACACGGTGACGCGGTCGGAGAGCTGTCGCACGAGCTGCGCCTGGTGGATGCCGGCGGGCGAGGTCATGACCACTCCCAGCGCGCCGCCCGCGACCTCCCAGCCGTGGCAGTACGGGCAGTGGAGTGCCGCCCTCCCCCACGCGTCGCTCAACCCGGGGATGTCGGGAAGATCGTCGCGGATCCCCGCGGCGATGACGACGGCGCGCGCCGTGTCGATCGTTCCGTCTGCGCGGTGCACGAGGACCCCGTCACCGGCGTCCTCGAGGCGGGCGACGGCCCCCTCGACGATCTCGACTCCGTACGCGCGCGCCTCGGCGCGCCCCCGCTCGAGGAGGGCACGCGGGTCCATCCCGTCGTGGCCGAGCACTCCGTGCATGTGCGCGGCGAAGCGATTCCGCGGCTCTCCGGCGTCGATCACCAGCGTGCGGCGCCGGGAGCGTCCCAGCATCTGCGCCGCGCTCAGTCCCGCCACACCACCGCCGATGATCACGGCATCCCACTCGTTCGTCATGGGTCCACTCTTCGCGATCGTCAACTGTGCGCGCAAACTCTCTTGCATAAATGGCAAGATGGCTTCATGGATGCCGTGCTCGAACAGGTCGGACCCCGCCTGCGGGCAGCCCGCAGGAAGCGCGGCTGGACCCTCGAAGACCTGGCGACGCGCGCCGGCGTGTCCCCGAGCACGCTGTCGCGCCTCGAGTCGGGCAAGCGCCAGGCGAGTCTCGAACTGCTCCTCCCTCTGACACGGCAGCTCGGCATCCGCATCGACGATCTGCTCCCCGCGTCATCCGCCGACCCCCGCGTGCGCCGCGCGATCGAGCGTCGCGACGGAATGGTGATCGCCCCCCTGACGCTCGAGGACTCGCCCGTGCAGACCTTCAAGGTCATCTACCCCCCGTCCGAGAAGGCGCCGTCGCCGCGCATCCACGACGGCTACGAGTGGCTCTACGTCCTGAGTGGGCGTGTGCGCCTCGTCCTCGACGAGCACGAGCACCTCATCGAGCGCGGCGAGGCGGCCGAGTTCGACACCCGCCTGCCGCACAGTCTCAGCGCGACGGCGGACGGACCGGCGGAGGTCCTGAGCATCTTCAGCGCCGCCGGGAAGCGCATGCACACCTACCGGGCCGAGTAGCGGCATCTGGCCGGTTCCCGGCGGCGCCGAAGCAGCGACGCCGAACGCTACCGACCGACGCTCGCGCCGGCTAGGGATGCCTCGGGCGCGGCCGGTGCGGTGACGACCCGCGGCCAGCGCCACGCCGTACGGAGGACGAAGACCAGGATGAGCACCTCGACCCCGATGGAGAGGACGTAGAAGGGCACCCACTCCGCGGTGGTTCCTGCCGCGTTGAAGACGCAGTACGGGATGAGGAGCATCGCGACGACGAGGTTCGTGATGCGGTTGGCGCGCGCGGGAAGCGCGGCCGAGACCAGCATCATGGCCGCCGGAACGATCATGGACGCGAGGAACACGGTCAGCAGCGTGGGACTGATGTCGAACTCCCAGATGAGTCCGCTGCGGATGCCGTCGATCACGCCGGGCTTGTAGAAGTTGAAGATGTCGACGTAGACGATGATGAACATGAGGCTCGTCCAGGCGGCGACGAGCTTGGTCTGGACGGGCACCGGCGACGTGTCGAGCGGGCTCGTTGCGGCGGGTCGGTTGGTCATGGGAAGTCTTTCTGTGTGCCGGGTCACCCGAGTGGCGACCCTGGGGCGAGGGATGGGCGGGACGTTCTCGTCGGTCCTGGTCAGAGGGTGATCACGACCTTTCCCTGCGTGTGGCCCGCGCCCACGAAGCGGAGGGCATCGGCCGCGTCGGCGAGTGCGAAGGAGCGGTCGATGACCGGCGAGATCTGGCCGGTGCCGAGCAGCTCGGCCAGAGCGAGCAGGTCGGCCCGGCGGCCGACCGACGTGAAAGGCCTCAGCCGCTGGCGCGTGAAGGCGGACAGCAACCGCGTCCGGACGACCCGGCCTAGGGGTCCGATCCACCGACCACCCCGCCCGCTGATCGGGACGAGGGTTCCGGCGGGCGCCAGCGCTCGACGGACGGCCGTCAGGGACGTGGCCTCCACGGTGTCGAGGATCACGTCGTACCGCTCGCCCGTGCGGGTGAAGTCGGTGGTCGCATAGTCCACGACATGATCGGCGCCGAGCGACCGGACCAGGTCGGCGTTGCGGGCGCTGCACACGGCCGTCACCTCGGCACCCAGGGCCTTCGCGATCTGGACGGCGAAGGTTCCCACACCGCCCGATGCGCCCGTGATGAGCACCCTCTGCCCGGCCCGGACCCTCCCGACGTCGCGGAGCGCCTGGAGCGCGGTCACGGCCGACGTCGGAACCGCGGCCGCCTGCTCCGCCGTCAGGTCGTCCGGCGTCGGTGCGAGGGTGCGCGCCGGAACGCGCGCGAACTCCGCGAGCGCCCCCTCCGCACTCCAGCCGAAGACCCTCTCGCCGACGCGCACGTCGGCGACATCGGCTCCGGCCGCGACCACGACGCCGGCGAGATCCCTCCCCGGGATGCCGTGCCTCGGTCGTCGCAGCCCGAACGCCAGGCGCACGATGTACGGCGTTCCGGTCACGACGAAGTAGTCGCCGGGATGCACCGACGCCGCCTCGACCCGCACGAGCACGTCGCGGGGCCCGGGTGCCGGGAGCGCCACGTCGGCGAGCCCGAGCACGTCGGGCGGGCCGTAGCGGTGCTGGACGACGGCGCGCATCGTGGATGCCTCGGCCTGAGGCATCCGTTCTCCGGACGTCTGTCGCTCATCGGTGTCCATGCGGTCATCCCTCGGGTCGTGGCTTCGTACACTGTACGTCGTACGCTGTACTATGACCGTACGCTGTACGGTTGTCAAGTCGCCGCACCAAATGAGGAGATGCATGGCTGCGAGGGAAGGCCGTCGAGCGGGACCCGACACGGCGCTGAGCAGGACGCGCGTCGTCAGCGAGGCGATCCGCCTCGCCGACCGCGAAGGAGTCCACGGACTCAGCATGCGGCGCCTCGCCGGCGTCCTGGACGCGGGCGCGATGACGCTCTACCACTACGTGGCGAGCAAGGAAGAGCTGCTCGACGCGATGATCGACGTCGTGTTCGACGAGATCGAGCTGCCGCGGGAGGATGAGGACTGGCGCGCCGCGATCCGCGGGCGAGCGATCTCCGCGCGGCAGGTGCTGGCGCGGCATCCGTGGGCGATCGGGCTCATGGACGCGCGCACCGCGCCGGGGCCGGCGAACCTGCGTCACCACGAGGCGGTCACCCGGTGCCTGCGCACCGCGGGGTTCTCCGTGTCGATGGCGACGCACGCGAACTGGCTGCTCGACAGCTACCTGTACGGCTTCGCCCTGCAGGAGGCGAGCCTGTCCTTCGACGGCGCCGCCTCCTTCGCGGATGCCGCTGAGCAGGTCTATCTCCCGCAGCTGCCGCCCGAGGAGTTCCCCTACCTCAACGAGTCGGCCGCCGCGCTCGCAGCCTCGGGATACGACCCCGCGGACGAGTTCCGCTTCGGCCTCGACCTCATCCTCGACGCGCTCGAGGCGGTGCGAGCGTCGGGCTAGGGACGGTCGTGGCACGTGCGGGCGGGCGGCTGCGAACGGTACGATGCCGAGCACCTGATCCCAGCGTTGGAGTGTCATGGCACGGCTAGCCCCTGAACCGTCGGTCGACCTTCCCGCCGCGAGAGCGGCGGCCGACGAGCGGCTGGGCGGCCCGGACGCCGGCTTCCGCGACCGACTCGACGACGTCTTCCCGGTGCTCCACGGCTTGTTCGCGCAGCTGTACGGCGAGCGCGACGACGGACGAGAGGCGCTCGCCGAGGTGGTCGGGGCAGCGGCGGCGAGCTGGCGCGACCGGCCGGACGACCTCAAGGATCTCGACGCGCGGCGAGCGGTGCACCCGGAGTGGTACCTGTCCGAGCGGATGCTGGGCGGAGTCTGCTACGTGGATCGATACGCCGGCACCCTCGCGGGCATCCGCGAGCAGATCCCCTACTTCCGCGAGCTCGGCCTGACGTACCTCCATCTGATGCCGCTCTTCGCCTCGCCGGAGGGCAACAACGACGGAGGCTACGCGGTGTCGAGCTACCGCGACGTCGATCCGCGGCTCGGATCGATGGCCGACCTGGCCGCCCTCGCCGCCGATCTGCGGGCGGCGGGTATCTCGCTGGTGCTGGACTTCATCTTCAACCACACCAGCAACGAGCACGACTGGGCGCGCAAGGCGGTCGCGGGCGAACCCGGGTTCGAGGACTTCTACCTGATCTTCCCCGACCGCACCATGCCCGACCTCTACGAGCAGACGGTGCGCGAGATCTTCCCCGACGATCACCCCGGCGCGTTCGTGCAGCTCCCCGACGGCCGATGGATCTGGGCGACGTTCTACCACTTCCAGTGGGATCTCAACTACGCCAACCCGGCGGTGTTCCGCGCGATGGCGCAGGAGATGCTCTTCCTCGCGAATCAGGGCGTGGAGGTGCTGCGGATGGACGCGGTCGCGTTCATCTGGAAGCGCCTGGGCACGACGTGCGAGTCGCTCCCCGAGGCTCACCTGCTCCTCCGCGCGTTCAACCAGGTGCTGCGGCTCGGGGCACCCTCGGTGCTGTTCAAGTCGGAGGCCATCGTGCACCCCGACGAGGTGATCGCCTACATCTCGCCCGAGGAGTGCCAGCTGTCCTACAACCCGCTCCAGATGGCTCTGGGATGGGAGGCGCTCGCGACGAGGGACGGAAGACTCCTGCAGAAGGCGCTCGACGAACGCCACGCGCTGCCCGCCGGGACGTCGTGGGTGAACTACGTCCGCAGCCACGACGACATCGGCTGGACGTTCGCCGACGAGGATGCCGCGGCGCTCGGCATCGACGGATTCTCCCACCGCCGGTTCCTCAACGACTTCTACGTCGGCCGGTTCCCGGGGACGTTCTCGCGCGGGGTGCCGTTCCAGGAGAACCCGAACACGGGCGATGCCCGGGTCGCCGGGACGACCGCCTCGCTCGCCGGCGTCGAAGCGGGGGACGACGGCGGCGAGGACCGCGTGATCCTCGCCCACGCGCTGGCGCTGTCGACAGGCGGGATCCCGCTGCTGTATCTCGGAGACGAGGTCGGGCAGCTCAACGACTACGGGTACCGCGGCGACCCTGCTCTCGCGGGCGACAGCCGCTGGGTCCACCGCCCGCACCGCGACGCCGACGCGTACGCCTCCCGGCACGACCCGTCGACGGTAGCCGGCCGCATCCACGCGCGGCTGACCGAGCTCATCCGGGCGCGGCAGCGCACGCCCGAGTTCGCCGGCAATGCGCTGACGCCCTTCCAGACACCTCATCCCGGAGTCGTCGCCTACCAGCGCATCGGGTCGGAGGACGTCGTCCTCGTGCTGGCGAACGTCGGCGATTCCGAGGTGCTGATCGACCCGCTCACGCTATCGGGCTTCCGGTCCGAGGCGAGCGACGTGGTCACGGGCGCACGCGTGAATCTGGCGAGCGGGCTCATGGTGCCCGCGCACGGATTCTTCTGGCTTCGCGTCCGACCGCGCTAGCCCGGCGTCTCGCTCGAGAACAGAGGCGTGCCTGCAACCGATCGCCGCGCGATTCCCTTAGAACTCAGTCGGCCGTCAGGCCGGCGGCGATGTGCCGCGCGCCGCGCACGGCGATCGCCACGCTCATGAGGGTCGGGTTCATGGTGTTCGCGGTCGGGATCAGCGCGTTGCCTCCCACGACGAGGTTCTCGAAGCCCCACACGCGCGAGTACGGATCGGCGACCGACGAGCCGTCATCCGTCTCGCCCATGCGCATGGTGCCCATGTAGTGCAGGCTCGACCCGTTCGGCAGCAGTCGCGGCGGCGCGACGAAGGCTCCCAGAGCACCGCCTGCTCGGCGCAGCCGCTCGGTGGCCTCCGCGATCTCGCCGTTCTCGGCATCCGTCAGCGCGTACTCGATCGTCATGTTCGGCAGCCCGCGATAGTCGAGCTCGTCGTCGGAGAAGGTCACCCCGTCCTCGGCGCGGGGATGCTTGCGGACGCCGTAGCCCATGTTCACGTAGCCCCAGCGGTTCCCGGCGTGAGGACTGTCCGGATCGAGCTGGAACGGCGGGTTCTCGGCGTACATGACCTGCAGCGAGAAGGGGTGGTCGGGCTCCGAGAAAGGAATCCGGTTGACGGCCGCCACCGGGTCCGCCGCATGCTGAGCGCGGCGCGCCAGCTCCACGTCGAGTTGGTCGTCGCTGACGAGCGAGCCCATCCGCTCGCCATCGAGGGCGACGGTGGTGATCACGACATGGTGCTCGGTGAGATAGCGACCGAGCGCCGACGGACGGATGCCGGACGCCCACAGCAGCTGCGGCGAGCGGAAGGCGTCGGCCGCGACCACGACGACATCGGCGTCGACCGTGGAGACCTCGCGCGTGCGCAGATCTTCGACGACCACGCCCGTGGCCCGCGTGCCGTCATGCTCGACGCGGCGCACGAGGGACAGATCGCGCAGCGTGAAGCGCTCCGCCAACGGGTCGCCCGCCTCGATGAGCGGTCCCAGCACGACGTCCGCTCCCGCCCACCTCATCGACCCGTCCGGCTGCGGGTCGCCCGCGACCGGCAGCGTGCCGACGCCGTAGCCTTCGGGCAGCTCCGCGCCGAACTCCGCGTCAAGCAGGGTGCGGATCGCGCTGCCGATGGCGGAGTCGGAGAAGGCCGCGCGCTGCGCGTGGAGCAGCGATTCGGCGGCCTCGATCAGCCCTTCCCACTCCTCGTCCGGGATGAACGGCACCTTCTCGCTGAATGCGGGCCGCGGGATGGCGCAGGTCCAGTGCGCGCCCTGCCCGCCGACGTTCGTCGCCGCGGCGGCCGCGGGGAACGTCGACGCATGCGCCGAGCCGTCGCCGCCGAAGTCGAGAAGGTGCGTCCCCTGGCGCGCGGTGAACATGCCCTCGACGACCACGCCGGCAGGGATGCCGAGGCTCTCCCGCAGCGCCCCCGCCTGCGGACCCTGCGACATCTCTCGCGCACGCTCCTTGGCGGCGGGATCCTCGATGTTGCGCACGCTCTGTCCGGGGATCTCGGTGAGCTGCGGACCCGCCTCGAACATCGTCACCCGGGCGGTCGGGTGCGACTCGAGGATGACGCGGGCGTAGGCCGAGCCGATCGGGCCGCTTCCGACGACGACGATATGGGGCGCGTGGGACATGGCGTCTCCTTCTCGGGGGTTCATGCGGGAAGCGGTTCGGCGTCGAGGGGCGATCCCTGCTCGTCCGGCAGGCGTCCGGCCGGCAGGAGGACGGCGGCGATCACACCGAGCGCGTAGGTGAAGGCCAGACCGATGAAGATCGGTGAGAACACGTCGGTGTACAGGCCGGCGATCTCGGACTGCGCGGCGAGCGGCGCAGAGTGGACGAGTTGCGGGGTGAGCGTGGCGGCGTCGAAGCCCGAGGGAAGGGCCGCAGCCACTCCGGCGGCGATGACCCCGCCGATGACAGCGGTGGTGACGGTCGCGCCGACCTGGCGCACGAGGTTGACGGATGCCGTCACCGAACCCAGTTCGGAGCGGGACACTGCGCTCTGGACCACGGTGACGATGAGGCTCATGAACGAGCCGGTGCCGACTCCGACGGCGAACATGACGAGCATCGGCACCGCGAGGGGCAGACCGGCGGGGAGCAGCGCCATGGTCGCCAGCCCGGCCGCGGCCA
This sequence comes from Microbacterium insulae, assembly GCF_042677065.1. NCBI lineage: Bacteria > Bacillati > Actinomycetota > Actinomycetes > Micrococcales > Microbacteriaceae > Microbacterium > Microbacterium insulae. Next base: position 740,713 of record NZ_JBHTII010000001.1, read on the forward strand.
GGCCGGTGCCGGAGATGGCGAACACGCGGTAGCGCCCGCTGCGACTGGCGAGCCAGCCCGTGACGAGGTTGCTCACCAGCATCCCGAACACCGTCGCGATCGGGACCAGCCCCGAGACGGTGACCGACGTGCGGTACGCCATCTGGAAGTAGGTCGGAAGGTACGCGGTGACCGAGAAGAGGCCGATCCCGATGATCGCGGAGAGCGCGAGACCGGCTGCGATCGTCCGGTTCGCGAAGAGGCGCAGCGGGACGATGGGCTCGGGCGCCCGCAGCTCGACGAACAGGAAGGCGGCGAAGGACAGGAGCGCCACGACGAAGGCCACGATCGCGGAACTCGCCGCTTGCCGGTCGCCCGCCCACGTCACCGCGAGCACGAGGGCGACGAGCGAGGCCGTGAACCACGCCGCGCCGGCCACGTCGAAACGGCGCGGCGCGGAGGTCTCGATGTGAGGGACGGCGACGACGGCCAGTGCCAGCGCGGCCAGGCCGATCGGAACGTTGATCCAGAACACCCACGGCCAACCCCAGTGGTCGGTGATCAACCCGCCGACCACGGGACCGATGAGGATCGCGATCGGGAACGCCGCACCGATGACCGCCATGTGGCGGGGGCGCTCCCGGGGCGAGGTGACGTGGGCGATGATCGTCTGCGACATCAGCTGGAGCCCTGCCGAGCTCATGCCCTGCACGACGCGGGCGACGACCAGCCACAGCATGCTCGGCGCGAAGCCGCACAGGAGCGAGGCGGCGAGGAACGCCAGGAGCGACGTCAGGAACACGAGTCGGGGCCCGATGAGGTCTCCGAGCTTTCCGATGACCGGGAGCAGCACGGTACTGGCGAGCGTGTAGCCGACGACGATCCAGCTCATGTGCTCGAGCGCCCCGAGGTCGCCGGCGATCGTCGCCAGCGAGGTGGAGACGACAGTGTGGTCGAGGGCTCCGAGGAAGGAGACTGAGAGAAGCGAGACGACGAGGAGGCGGAGCCTCAGCGGAGACAGCTGCATGCGCGGTTCACCCGAACGATCGGGCCATCGACGCGACGGTGTGTGCCCCGCATGCGACTGCGCCTGCGGGAACGGGCCGTGAAGCCCCGGCGTCCTCACCATGGTAGCACGCTTTAGTCGGAAACGAACTAAAGTTCGCGCGTCCGCAGCCGAGGCCGGGCGCGGGCGTGGGGAATCTCCGGTGCCCTCACCTGCGACCCGACAGGGCTGATCAGCTCGCCGATGCCTTCGATCGACATGCGGACCACGTCTCCGGCGGAGAGCGGCGTCGGAGTGAGCGCGCCGTTGCGTCCCCACAGCTCGCCGAGGCACCCGCCGTTGCCGACGGTCCCCGATCCCAGCACGTCCCCGGGAACGACGCGGGAGTTGCGCGACGCATATGCGACGAATTCGGGGAACGGCCAGCCGGCGTTGGAGAGCAGGTCGTACCCGATGAGCTCGTCGTTCACCCGCACCTCGGCGCGCACCTCGAGGAAGCCTTCGTCGTCCTCGAACGGCTCGAACTCGTCGGCGGTCACGATCCACGGTCCGAGCGACAACCCGAAGTCCTTGCCCTTGGCGGGTCCGAGCCGCACCTTCATCTCCCGCGCCTGCAGGTCGCGGGCGGACCAGTCGTTCATGATCGTGTAGCCGAAGATGTGCGCGCGGGCCGCCGTGGCATCGAGGTTGCGCCCATCGGAGCCGTCCACGCCCCCGATGACCACCGCCAGCTCGAGCTCGAAGTCGAGCCGATCGGTCACGGGCGGCCGCACCTCCTCGCCCGGTCCGAGCACCGTATGCGGGTTGGTGAAGTAGAACGTCGGCGCCTCGTACCATTCCGGGGCGACGTGGCTCGTGCCCTCGACGCCCGCGCTCACGCCCTCGACGTGCTCCTCGAACGCGACGAAGTCGCGGATCGATGCCGGGATCAGCGGCGCGAGCAGCCGCACCGAGTCGAGAGCCGCTCCCTTCTCGTCGGCGACGCGCGCGAAGAGGAGGCGCGCGGCGGGCAGCCCCTGGGCGAGCACCTGCGCGACGCGCAGGCCGTTCGGAAACGGTACGACACGATCGCCGATCACGAACCCCTCGCCGAGGTCGGCGCCGTCGAGCCATCGAGCGATCCTCATGCGCGCACCAGGCTGCCGAGCAGAGCCTCGGCGTTCTCCCCGAGGATGCGGGAGGCGACCTCGGGCGGAAGACCCGCGGACCGGATGGCGCCGACAGGGTCATCCAGCCCCATGTCGAACGGGAAGTCGCTGCCGAGCAGCACCCTGCCGCCGCCCGCCGCCTCGACGAGGTGCCGGAGCGCGACGGGGTCGTGCACGACGGTGTCGAACCACAGCCGGCGCAGGTAGGTCGACGGCGCGTGCGCGCAGCGCTTCGCCTCCGGCCGCACCTTCCAGGCGCGGTCGGAGCGGCCGATCGCGAACGGCAGGTACCCGCCGCCGTGGGCCGCGACGATCTTCAGCTCGGGATGCCGGTCGAGAACCCCCGAGAAGATGAGATGTGACAGAGCCACCGCGTTCTCGGTCGGCTGACCCACCGTGTTGGACAGGTAGAAACGGTCGAGCCGCTCGTCGAGGCTGCAGCCGAACGGGTGGAGGAACACGACGCAGCCGAGTTCGGCCGCCCGCGCCCAGAAGGGCTCCAGTCGTTCGTCGGAGAGCTCGACGTCTCCCGCGAAGGACGAGATCTCCACGCCCGCGAGCCCGCGCCCGAGGATCGCGTCGTCGAGGTACTCCACGATCCGCTCGGGATGCTGCAGCGGCACCACTCCCAGTCCCACGAGCCGGTCCGGCGCCTGAGCGACGTGCTCGGCGACGAGGCGGTTGGTCTCCATCGCCACCCACACCGCCAGGCCCTCGGGGGCCCACGGGTAGAAGTGGTTGGGCGAGACGCTCACCCACTGCCGGTCGACGCCCTGCGCGTCCATGGCCGCGAGGCGGGCGCGCAGATCCGTCAGCTGCGGGATGCGATCGCGCACCATGGCGCCCGAGGCCTGGAGGCTCTCGACGCCGTTGCGGCGACGCTCGAGATCCGCTGCCTCGGCGACGAGCTCGGGAGCGCGGCGCTCGACCTCGGCGTGCAGCTGGGGCAGGAGCAGATGCGCGTGGACGTCGACGATCATGCCGGGGTCGCCATCTGCTGGGCGATGCCGAAGATCAGGCCGCCGGCGTCCGCATCCCGATCGCCGTCGATCTGCCACTGCGCGAGCTGGGCGGATGCCTCGACCACGGCCGTGGCCCGGGGGACGCGGCGCGCGTGGAACTCGTCCCAAAGGCCGTCGTCGATCGTGTCGCGCGAGACGAGGAGCTCCGTGAGCACGACGGCGTCCTCGAGCCCCTGCGCGGCGCCCTGGGCGATCGTCGGGGGGCACGAGTGCGCGGCGTCGCCGATGATCACGACGCGGCCCCGGTTCCAGCGGCCCTCGACGATGTGCTTCGTGAACCACGTGTAGTTCGCGTGCGCGCCCTTCGCGAGGTCGGCGCGGATGGACTCCCACGGACCCCCGTACGCGCGGGACTCCTCGAGCATGATCGAGGTGGCGTCCTCGTCGCTGACGCCGAACCGGTCCTGCGACTTCTCGACGAGGAACGCGTACATGGTGTCGTCGCCCGTGGGGGTGTAGCCGGCGATGTAGACGGGACCCCCGTAGTAGAGCTCGGTGCGCTCCACCTCGGGCGGACGCGAGACGAAGGTGCGCCAGATGCCCATGCCGTTGGGCTCGGGCACGGTGTCGATGCCCAGGAGGCCGCGGACCGCGGAGTTCAGTCCGTCCGCGCCGATCAGCAGGTCGTAGACGCCCGCCGACGCGTCGTCGACGAAGACCTCCACGCCGTCGCTCGCCCGCGCGTCGAGACCCGTGATCTTGCGCCCGAAGTGCACCCTCGCCCCGGCGCGCTCGGCGTGCGACAGAAGGATGCGCGCGAGCTCGGCGCGCGGCATCCCCATCGCGGCCGGGTAGTCCGGCCCGCCCGTCTTGACGTCCGGGAGACTCGCCACCACCGGCGCATCGGGTCCGGGCGCGCGGAGAGTGAGGCCCTCGAAGGGGTACCCCGCGGCGCGTATGTCGTCCCATGCACCGAGCGCGTCGAAGGCGCGCAGAGCGTTGCCCTGGAGCGAGATGCCGGAGCCCAGCGCACTGAGCTCGGGTTTGGCCTCGTACAGATCGACCTCGACGCCCGCCTTGGCGAGCTGGATGGCGGCGGCGAGCCCGACGACGCCGGCACCGGCGATCGCGACCTTCGAGACTGCGGTCATGTCAGAACCTCCCTGTTCTGGGTGGACGGTGGGGATCAGAGGATGGCGACCGGGTTGATCGGCGACCCGACCGCGCCGGTGATGGGAAGCGGGGCCGCCGACAGCAGGAAGTCCCACTGTCCGCGCTGAGCGCAGATCTCGGCGAGGCCGTCGAGATCCCACATCTCGCCGATCGTGAGCCCCATGTTGGGGATCGCGACCTGGTGGAGCGGCTGGAACGCGGGCACGTCGAACTCGTTCGGACGGACCTCGAAACCCCACGTGTCGGTCGCGATCGCAGCGATCTCGGTGCGGTGGAGCCATGCCGCCGTGGTGAGCGAGAGGCCGGGGGCCGGACCGCCGGCGTAGTCTCCCCAGCCGTCGCGGCGCGCGCGGGCGTACTGGCCGGTGCGCACGACCACGATGTCCCCGCGACCGACCGCACTGGACGGTCCCTGGGCGGCGATCGTCGACTCGAGGTCACGCGCGGTGATGGCGTAGCCGTCGGCGAGTTCGCCGGTGTCGGGCTCGAGGTGCCGTCCGACGTCCAGCAGCACCCCGCGTGAGACGATGACGGATGCCGCGTGCTCGATGCCCGTCACGAGGTCGCCGTCGCTCGTCACGACGTCACCGGCTCGCCGGCCGTTCCAGGCGTTGCCGTGATCGAAGATGTGGCCGAGGCCGTCCCACTGCGTCGAGCACTGCAGGGGCATGGCGATGACGTCATCGGCGCCGCCGATGCCGTGCGGGAAGCCCTGGCTCCCCCGTTCGGCATCCGTGCCGGTGTCCGTCATCGTGTGGACGGGGTTCGTGCGACGCCGCCACCCCTTCTGCGGGCCGTTCGTGTCGAAGGCCTGCGACAGCGACACCACCGTGCCTTCCCGGACGAGGGCGGCGGCCTCGACCCGCTTCGCCGGCTCGATGAAGTTCAGCGTGCCCAGCACGTCGGCCTCGCCCCAGCGGCCCCAGTTGCGGACCGCGGCGGCGCGCGCGGCGATCTCGGCCTCGGGGGCGGCGCGGTCGAGGTCGGCGGGATCCTCGCTCGGGCTCGTCATCGCACCTCCTCCGCGACGCAGCGCACGACCTGCGTGCCGAGGCCCTCGATGGAACCCGTCATGACATCGCCGTCGCGCAGGAACCGCTTCCAGTGCTGACCGTTCCCCGCGGGGCTGCCGGTGAGCAGCAGATCGCCGGGAAGGAGGGGCATCGTCTGGGAAGCGCCCGAGACGAGAGCGGGGATGTCGAACAGCAGGTCCGAGGTGGAGGCATCCTGCATCACCTCGCCGTTGAGCTCGAGCCGGACATTCAGATCCGACGGGTCCACGAAGGGCGCGGGAACGAGGAGGGGTCCGGCGGGGAAGAACCCCGGCGCGTTCTTGGCGCGGTACCAGTCGGTGCCGATCTCCTTCATGTCCTTGCGGAACACGAGGTCGCGCGTGGTGATGTCGTTGACGATGGTGTACCCCGCGACATGACCGAGGGCATCCTCACGGCTCACCCGGAACGCCTCGCGCCCGATGACGATCGCGAGTTCGAGCTCCCAGTCGTGGACCTTGCTGTACGAGGGGAGCACCAGCGGAACGTCGTCGCCGACGACCCCCGCGGGAAGCCCGATGAAGAAGTAGGGCTCGCCGGTTCGCTTGCGCTCGTCCATGATGTCGGCGGCGAAGGAGCGGGCCTGGTCGGGCGTCCGCGTGCCGTCCTGGGTGAGCCCGGCCACGACGAGCTCGATGACGTGCTGGCGGTAGTTCGCACCGGTCTGCAGCAGCTGGCGCGGTTCGACCGGAGCCGTCAGCGCGACGTCGGCCAGCGGCATCCACTCGCCGTCGTCCGTCGCGAGTGCGGAGAGCCGGTCCCAGTCGGGCGCGGCGAGGAAGTCGTTGAGGCCGGCTGCGCCGAGGTCGTCGCTCGAGAGCGGCCGCACCCTCTCGCCTGCCAGCAGACCCAGTCGCACGCCCGCGCCGGTGCGGAACCGCACCAGCGCGAAAGGCGCTTCGAAGCGTTCGATCGTCATCGTCATCCGTTCTCGCTCATCATCGCGCGAAGTGGTGTCGCGGGCGACCCGGGCAAGGAGGAGCACCGGATCGCCCGCGAAGCCGTCAGCCCTGGCCGTGCTTGGCGTACGGGTTGAGAAGGGCGTCCTTGATCTCGTCGGGAACGCCCTCCTCGGTCGCGCTCGGGCCGTCTGCCGGAGGGAAGGACTCGGTCATCGACATCGGCATGACGCTGTTCCGGTAGAAGTTGTTGGAGCCCTGCGACGGCCGCCAGGTGTTCGCCTCCCAGTCGGGGACGTAGTTGCGGTAGCCGCCGGTGTTCAGCTCGATGCGCAGGCTCGAGGGCTCACGGTAGTAGAGGAAGTTCTGCTCGCCGATGCCGTGGATCGACGGGCCGTACTCGATGGGGAAGCCGTTCTCGCCGAGGAGGTCCGCCGCGATCAGCAGCTCCTCGCGCGTGTCGACCCAGAACGCGTAGTGGTTGACGCGCCCGGCGCGGGTCGAGCCGTCGAGCACGACGCCCAGGTCATGCGACTTCTCGTTCGTGGTGAGGACCGAGAACACCGAGACCGGCGCCTCGTCCAGCACCGTGCGGGCCATGAAGCGGAACCCGAGCACGTCGACGTACCACTTCACGAAGGCATCCACGTCGCTCGTCGCGACGGTGACGTGGTCGAGCTGGCGCGGCGCGCCCGCGACCTTGCTGCGGCGGGACGGACGGTCGGGGTAGATCGACGCGGCGTCGCCCTCGGTGTCGTGGTGACGCGTGACGTCCCAGTGCAGCGTCATGCTGTGGCCGAACGGGCCGGTGAAGCGGTAGGCGCGGCCGATGCCGTTGCCCTCGAACCACTCACCCGTCACGCCGGCGGCTTCGATCCGCTCGACCGCAGCCTGCAGCGCCTCGGCCGAGGACGTGCGCCAGGCCATCGTCTCGAGCGCGGGCTCGTCGCCCTTCACCACGACGACGGAGTACTTGTAGTAGTCACCCCAGCAGCGCAGGTACACGCGGTCGTCCTCACGGTCCACGACCGTGAGTCCGACCTGGGTGACGTAGAAGTCGACGGATGCCTCGACATCCGGCGATGTGATCGCCACGTACGACAAGTGCGAAAGCAGCTTGATCATCTTCGATCCCTTTCGGTGAGTCTTCGGGGTTATCCCGTCACCCACTTTTGTCGAAGACGGGCATATCAGGGAACGCGCGATCGCCTATCTCCAGGATCGACGGTGTTTATGAACGCGGCGCCGACAAGATGGCGCGGGCGAGGCGTTCGTCGTCATCGAGCTCAACGAGGTCGCGCGGCCCCGAGTCCGTTCGCACGGCATCGATCACGCGGCGGAGCGCGAGACGCTCGGAGGTCTCCCAGCGCATCGGTGCGATCCGGCCGCCCGCGGCATCGGCGGTCGCCAGGCGGAGCGCGCCGGCGTCGGCATCGAGCTCCGCCAGCTCCTCGCCCAGGGCGGTCACTCGGACGCGACCACCGCCGGGAGCGCCCGGCTGCGTCGCCGCCAGCAACGACACCGCGAGCCCCGACGGGCTCTCGAGCAGGGCGAGACTGCGCCCGGGCGCGGCCGATGCCGCCTGCCGGAGGACGAGGGCGCCGCCCGCGACCACTCTCGCCCAGCCGACCGCATCGCGCAGCGCGGCTGCGAGCCCGCGCGCGTGGCACTCGACGGTGACGGCGGCCGGCCGCACGCCATCGGGCAGGGCGAGTGCGGTCACATCCGGTCGGACGAGCGGGCGTTCGACCACGACGGGGATGCCCGAGGCGATCAGGTCGCCGATGCCCTCGTCCGGCAGGCGCTCGGGCCGGGCGACGACGATGCCCGACGCGCCACCGGCGATCGCGGATCGCGCAGCGGTCCACCATCGGCCCGATCCGTCCACGACCACCACGACCCCGGCTCCGGCAGCGGCGGCACGGGCGCTGCGCGGAAGCTCGGCCGTCGCCGCGCGGTACGCGGCGAGCTCAGCCGCGACGCCGACGGCGCTCATGCGGTCGCCTCCACGAGCGCAGCGGCATCCTCTGCCAGCCGGAGTGCGTACCGCATGTCGTCGAGGAGCTCGTCGTACTCCACCGGCACGCCGTCCGCCAGCAGCTGCGCGAGCGCCCTCCACTCCGCGAGATACCCGTCCTCCGCCTCGCGCGCATACGTCGTGTCCCGCCCGTCGGCGGCGAGGACGCGGACGCGCGCGCTCCCCGCGTGGACGAAGGCCGGCGGGAAGGTGACGTCGAGCCGATCGGCCGTCGTCGTCACCGTCACGCGCCAGAGGGCGTCCGCGCCGTCGGGGAGCATGACGGCCGCGAGCTGCACCGGGATGCCGCTCGCGACGAAGCCGACGGCGTAGCCGATCGGCGCGATCGGTCGGGCGAAGACCACGCGCTCCAATACGGGTGCGAGGTCGCGGACGAGGGGGAGGTCGTGGATGGCGAGGCCGGTGAGGAGCTGACGCACGACCCCGGCGGCCACCTCGGGGCGGGACAGATCAGGCGCCGGCCGTCCCGCGATGGGCTGTTCGAGTTCGGTGACGGCGTCGTGATACCGACCGTTCGGCGGCAGGGCGAGGACCACCGAGATCGACACCACCGGTCCGCCCGACGTCTGCAGGTGATGACGGGCCCGGCCCCACGCGGGGTCGTAGAAGTGGTTCGTGCCCACGATCAGCGGCACGCCGGCCGCGCGGCACGCCTCGACGGCGGCTTCCGCCTCGGCCATCGTCGTGCCGATGGGCTTCTCGCAGAAGATCGCACGCTTGCCGACGGCCACCGCGGCGAGGATCTGGTCGGCGTGCTCGGCGGGCGGGCTGCAGATGGCGAGGATCTCCGCACGTGGATCCGCGAGGATGTCGTCGAGCCCGCGTGACGATCGCGCGCCGACGCGGGCGGCGAGGCCGACGGAACGCCCGCTGCCGCCGTCGGCGATGTGGACGACGGTGAAGTGCTCGGGTAGGCGCGCCAGTGTGGGCAGATGCAGCGCCGAGACCCCGGGGCCAGCGCCGACGATGCCGACTCCGTGAGGCATCCTCACCTCCTCTTTCGCAGAAAGACTACATAAGTCCTATTGGATATGACCATAGCTGTTGTGGAAAGGTCGCTAGGCGACAGAAGTCGTGTCAAGATCAGCTATGGCGAAACAGTCAACGCTGCGCTTCGGCGCTCAGACGGACGAGGTCACGAGCCTTCTGCGGGTCGTCAACCTCGTTCGCACCCACGAGGCGAGCACCCGGCCCGAGATCGGCCGCGTCACGGGTCTCGGCCGCGGCGTCGTGACGCAGCGGGTCGATCAGGCGATCGAGATGGGATTCCTCGAGGACGGCGAGTTCGGCCCCTCATCAGGCGGCCGCGCGCCGCGTACGCTGCGCTTCCGCAGCGACCGCGGCCGCATCATCGTCTGCGCACTCGGCGCTCTGCACATCCACGTCGGCGTCACGCTTCTCGACGGCGACGTGCTCGACGCCGAGCACCGTGCCTGGGACATCTCGCGGGGGCCGGCCGAGACGCTGGACACGGCGATGGGAATGATCGACGAGCTTCTTGCGCGCACCCCGGACGTGCCCGTGTGGGGCGTCGCCGTGGGGGTACCCGGTCCTGTGGATTTCGGCACCGGCCGCCCGGTCGCGCCGCCCATCATGCCGGGCTGGAACGGATTCGACGTGCGCCGCAAGTTCGCGCAGCGCTACGAGGCGCCCGTATGGGTCGACAACGACGTCAATCTGCTCGCGCTGAACGAGCGCGCGCGGCGCCGGGATGAGCACGCCGACCTCATCTACTGCAAGATCGGCACCGGCATCGGCGCGGGCCTGCTCTCCCAGGGACGCCTGCATCGCGGCGCCAACGGCGCGGCTGGCGACATCGGCCATGTCAGAGTGCGGGACTCCGACGTGCCCTGCCGGTGCGGGAAGACCGGATGCCTCGAGGCCGTCGCGGGAGGCTGGGCGCTGGTGCGCGACGCCGAGCAGGCCGTCGCGGACGGCTCGACCGGGCACCTCGCGCGCTGGGTGAGCGAGGGGAACGCGCTCACTCCCGAGGCCATCTCACGCGCCGCCGAAGACGGAGACGCGGTGGCCATCTCGCTCGTGCAGCGCTCGGCGCGCGTGGTCGGGGAGTCCATCGCAGCCCTCGTCAACATGTTCAACCCGGCGACGATCGTGGTCGGGGGTGCCGTGCCGTCCGCCGGCGAGATCTTCCTCGCGGAAGTGCGCCAGCGGGTGTACGAGCTCTCGCTGCCTCTCGCTACGCGCGACCTCACGATCGCGCAGTCCGTCGACGACGCCAGAGAGCCGCTGAGGGGCGGCGCCGAGATGGTCCGCGAGCAGCTGTTCGACGTCACGTTCCCCCGTTGGTTCGCCGCCGGCCGGCCCACGGTGGGCGGCATCTTCGTCGACGCCGCCTGACAACTTCTTCCGCATTTCGACTAAAGCGTGTAGCTTTCTGTCTGAACTAGACAGAAGCGAGGCGCGACGATGCTCCCAGTCCTGCTCGACGACGCGCTCGCCGCGACGTCGGACGGATTCGCCCTGAGGATCAGCCTGCCGTGGATCCGCTCTCTGCCTCTGGCGAGCGTCATCGGTCTCGCCGTCGAGGTGGACGGCGAGGCGGTCGACGTCCAGGTCCGCATGGACGGCCGCCGCGTCGATCCGGTGGCCCTCTCGTCCACGTCGGAATGGTGGTTCGTCCAAGACCGGCTCACGCTGGACGGAGGACGGATGCTGCGCCCCGGCATCCACGACGTCGCGGTGTCCTTCGCACTCGTCGTGCCGTATCTCCCGGCCGGTCCGGCGGGTCCGCTGACGCTGCCGTTCCGCGCCGACGCGGCGCTGGAAGTCCGTCCGCCCGGTGCCGCGACGTCGGCGCCCGGCGCCAGGGGCGCGACCCCCGCCGCGAGCGTGGCCGAGCCCACGTCGGCCAGCACGTGGGCGCTGTCGGCGAGCGCATTCAACTGGACGCCTGAGATCATCCGAGCCGAGCGGGAGGCCCTCGACGTCGTCGCCGGGATCGTCGAGGCGGGCATCGCCCCGACGATCGAGATAGAGCCCGGCCAGCTCTGGCGGTCGTTCCCGGAGCCGACCCACGACGAGGTCCTCGCGCTCCGCGAGCGACTCCGCCGCGCCGGTGGAGCCGTGACGATCGTGGGCGGCAGCATCGACGACTGGGACTCTCGGGAGCGCCGCCGCAGCGACGAGGAGCGGTGGGAGTTCCTCGTTCCGCAGCTCCGGGCAGCCGCCGCGCTGGGCGCTCGGGGCGTGCGTGTGCCCTTCGGGCAGGCGGGCCCCGGTCTCCTGCGCCTCCTCCAGCCGACACTCGCCGACCTCGACATCGTGCTGTACGAGGAGATCCAGGGCCAGCAGACCCTCGACGCACCCGCGAACGCCGCGAACCTCGAATTGCTGACGGCACTGGCCGATCCGCGAATCCGGGTGCTGATCGACATCAGCATGCTCATGCCGTCACTACCACCGAGCTATCTCGACGCTCTCCGTGACGCCGGAGTGACCGGCGAGCTCGTCGATCGGCTGACGGACGACTGGCGTTCACCCGAGACCCATGCCGCTGTGCTCGGCGCTCTCCAGAATGGGGAGGTTCCGCCGGCCGCGCACACGCTCTTCATGAATCTCCTCGTGCGGTTCGGGCGGTCGACGGTCGAGGACATCGCTCCCCTCCTGCCGCTCACGGAAGGCGTGCACCTGAAATTCTGGGATCTCGACGACACCGGCGCACGGGTCTCCGGCCCGATCTCCGACATCGGCGCCGCCCTTCGCCGCACCGGCTTCACGGGCACCCTCACGAGCGAGTGGGGCGGGCACGAATGGCTCGACGACGACCCCGCGACCATGACTCGCGCCCACCTCGCGCTCGCGCGCACGGCACTGGGCGACTTCGCATCCGCGCCGACCACGAACCGAACGGACCACGCATGACCGACGTCTTGAACGCGCTGATCCTCTCGGGTCACATGACCCGAGAGCACGACAACGAGCACCGCAGCTTCCGCCAGCACAACCAGTGGATCACCTCGCTCCTCGAAGACACGGGACGCTTCCGCGTCCGGGTCGTCGAGGATCCGCGTGGGCTGGGCGCCGAGATCATCGACAAGTACGACGTGCTGATCGTCGTCTTCGAGGGCCGTGACGGCTACTTCGACCGGGCCGTCGGCTTCGGCGACGAGACGGACGCCGCGATCCTGCGCTTCGTGCACGACGAGGGCAAGGGCATCGTGTGGTTCCACGGGTCGGCCGCCCAGGAGGACTCGTGGGGCTACCCCGAGGAGTACAACGTCATGCGCGGGGCGAAGCTGAGCGCGTACGAGACCGGGCTGCGGCCTCGCCCGTGGGGCGAGGCGGTCCTTTCGACAGCCGAGCCGCGGCATCCGATCACCGAGGGCATCAACGCGACCTGGACCGTCACCGGCGACGACATCCTCACCGGCGTCGACCTCTACGAGGGCGCCCAGGTGCTCCTGACGACGTTCGACGATCTCGAGGCCTACGAGAACGCGCCCGTCTGGCCGATGTCGCACTACCCGGTCGTCATCCCCGACGGCGGTATCGCCGAGCTCAACGGCATGAACACGCACCAGCCCATCGCGTGGATCAACGAGTACGGAGCCGGCCGGTCCTTCACGATCACGATCGGCCACGATATCGACACGTTCCGGCGCATCGAGTTCATCCGGATGTTCCCGCGGGGCGTTGAGTGGGCCGCGACCGGTTCGGTCTCACTCACAGGCCCCGACCGCCGTGGCGAGCGCCGATTCCTGCCCTGGCCGTACTACAACCACGAGGGCTGAGACCACTCCGGTGGCGGGTCGTGTCGCGTCACGGCGAGAGAAGCGACACCACCTGCCACCGGAACGCGCGGGGTCAGCGCGGCTGCAGGCCTGCTGCCCGGTACACGTCGTCGATGACGCGCATCGTACCGACGCCGAGCGCGGCATCCAGTTCGCTCGGCGTGCCGTCGCGGAGCGCCGCGGTGACGTGCTCGAGCTGCCGTGCGTAGCTGTTCTCGCCCTCGATGGCCGTCTCCTCGAGCAGCACCTCGTCGCCGGCGGTCACCGTCAGCGCGGCCCCCCACTGCGGCACGATCACGCTCGTCGCGACAAGCGACGCCGCCGACCCCTCGACCCGCAGCGACATGCTGCCCCGGTCATCGCCGACGAACGACGAGCGGATGCCGAGGGGGATTCCCCCGGGCAGCTCGAGCGCGGCATCGGTCTGCAGATCGACCCGCGGATCGTCCTCCGAGAGGATTGCCTCCGCCGAGCGCACGACGGGCTCACCCCAGGCCGCGCGCACGAGGTCGACGGCGTAGCAGCCCACGTCCATGAACGAACCGCCGCCGAGGTCGGCATCCAGGCGGATGTTGCCCGGCTTCACGACGAAGTGGGGGATGCTGTAGTCGAACTCCACGCGGCGGACCTCGCCCAGCATCCCCGAGCGGAGCACCTCGACAAGCCTTCGCGTGAAGCCGTGCAGCCGGTAGTGGAAGCCCACGAACGCGCGTTTCCCGGTCGCCTCGGACGTCTCGGCGACGAGCGCCGCGGTGATCGCATTGGCCGTGAGGGGCTTCTCGCAGAGGACATGCTTGCCGGCCTGCAGCGTCTTCACCGCCCACTCCGCCTGCAGCGTGGACGGGAGTGGGATGTAGACGAGGTCGACGTCGGGGTTCGCGATCACGGCGGCGTAATCGCCCGCGTCGGGGACGCCGAGACGGTCGGCGGCCTCGCGGGCGCGCTCGGGATCGCGCGCGCCGATCGCGACGACGCGCACCCCGTGGAGCGCACGCGCCGGCTCGACGATCGCGCGTTCGGCGATGTTCGCGGCGCCGAGGACGCCGACTCCGATCTCGTGCGCCACAGCTCTACTTCGTGGAGAAGGCGGCGTCGAAGGCGGCGTCGGGTGGGGTGATGGCGTTGAGTTTGCGGACGAAGGCGAGGGCTTCGGGGGCGCCGGTCAGGCGGTCCATGCCGGCGTCCTCCCACTCCACACTGGTGGGGCCGGTGTAGCCGATCGCGTTGAGCGCGCGGAACAGCGGCTCCCACGGCACCTGCCCGTGCCCGGTGGACACGAACGTCCACCCCCGGCGCGGGTTGGCCCACGGCAGGTGCGAGCCGAGCACCCCGTTGCGGCCGTCGAGGTTGGTGACCGATTCCTTCACGTGCACGTGGAAGATGTGATCGGCGAAGTCCAGCACGAACGCCACCGGGTCCAGCTGCTGCCACATGAAATGCGACGGATCGAAGTTCAACCCGAAACTCTCACGGTGCCCGATCGCCTCCAAGGTCGCCTTCGCCGTCCAGTAGTCGTACGCGATCTCACTGGGGTGCACCTCCAACCCGAACCGCACCCCCACCTCTTCGAACACGTCCAGGATCGGGTGCCACCGGTCCGCGAAGTCCCGGTACCCGGCCGCGATCCACTCGTCACTGGCGGGCGGGAACATCGCCACCGCCTTCCAGATCGACGACCCGGTGAACCCGTTCACCTGCGACACCCCGAGCCTCGCGGCCATCCGGGCGGTGTCCTTCATGTCCTCCGCCGCCCGCTGCCGCACCCCCTCCGGGTCCCCATCACCCCACACCCGGTCCGAGAGAATGTCGCGATGCCGCTGATCGATCGGGTCATCGCACACCGCCTGCCCGGTCAGATGATTCGAGATCGCCCACACCCGCAGCCCGTTGCGCTCCAGGATGCCCAGCCGGGACTGCACATACTCCTCGTCATCCCACCGGGACACGTCGAGGTGGTCACCCCAGCACGCGATCTCCAGGCCGTCATACCCCCACTCACCCGCCAGCCGCGCCACCTCCTCGAACGGCAGATCAGCCCACTGCCCCGTGAACAACGTGACCGGACGCGACATCGCATACTCCTTCGAATCGACTTCTCAAACGGGCGCGGAAACGTCCGCGGCGACGCGGACCCAGGCGGATTCGTTCTCGCTCGACCGCTCGACCGCGGCGAGCACCCGCTGCACCGACAGGCCCTCCGCGAACGACGGGTGCGGGTCGGTGCCCTCCGCGATCACGGTGACCAGATCGACGACCTGATGGGTGAAGCCGTGCTCGTAACCGAGCATGTGACCGGCCGGCCACCACGCGGCGACGTACGGGTGCTCGGCTTCGGTGACGAGGATGGTGCGGAAGCCCTGCCGGTCGGTCGGATCGGTGCGATCATAGAACTGCAGGCTGTTGAGGTCCTCCAGGTCGAAGGCGAGTGCGCCCCTGTCTCCGGACACCTCGATCGTGAGCCCGTTCTTGCGACCGGTCGCGAAGCGGGATGCCTCGAACGAGACGAGCGCACCGTCGTCGAGCCGCCCCGTGAAGATCGCGACGTCGTCGACGGTGACCTCGCCGAAACCGTCGGCGGCGGTGCCCGACAGCCCCGATCCCGATCCCTGCAGCGGCCGCGTCTTCACGATGGTGTCCAACGTGCCCGCGACGGCGGTGACGGCCTGACCGGTCACGAACTGCGTCATATCGATGATGTGGGCGCCGATGTCGCCCAGCGCACCCGAGCCGGCGTGCTCCTTCTGCAACCGCCACGCCAACGGCATCTCGGGGTCGACCAGCCAGTCCTGCCGGTACGCCGCCCGCACCTGCGCGACCTGCCCCACGACTCCCTGGGCGATGAGATCGCGCATGAACGTCACCGCCGGCACCCGCCGATACGTGAACCCGACCATCGACCGCACCCCGCGGGCCGCGGCACGGGACGCGGCATCCGCCATCGCCTCGGCTTCCGCGACCGTGTTCGCCAGCGGCTTCTCGCAGAGCACGTGCTTGCCCGCCTCGAGCGCCGCGATCGCGATCTCGGCATGCGAGTCTCCGGGTGTGACGATGTCGACGAGGTCGATGTCGTCCCGCCCGATCACCTCGCGCCAATCGGTCGCCGACTCCCGCCAGCCCCACCGGGCCGCGGCATCCGCCACCGCCTCGGCATTGCGCCCGACGATCACCGACATCTCGACGTCGTCAGGCAGGGCGAACATGCGGGGCGCCTGGCGCCAGCCCACCGAATGGGCGGCTCCCATGAAGCCGTACCCGATCATGGCGACCCGCAGAGTCATGCGAGTACGACCTCACGCTCCACGGGGACGCGGTTTGTCACGTACCGGCCGGGGCCGCCGTCCTGGCCAGGCATGATCTGCATGTAGAGCAGCCGCATCGTCAGCACGACCTCGACGGTGAGCTTCTCGCCCGGTTCGACGTCGCGACCGAGGTCGATCACGACGTCGGGCCGGTCGGCGACGAACCACAGCGTCTCGGACTGCTCGGGCAGCTCCTCGATGCGGTAGCTGCGGCCCTCCAGCACGAAGCGCAGCGACTCCTTCGGGACGGGGACGCCGTTGACGGATGCCGCGACGTCGTCGACCGCCGACAGCCAGAGGCTGCGGTACCAGGGGAGCTGGACCGAGACGGCGATGCCGCCGTCTGTGCGACGGACGTCCTTCTCGGAGAAGAGGGAATTGTGAGTGGCCATGACGTCTCCTAGGCGAACGTGTCGGTGAAGGTGTCGTGCGGCACCGGCGGCGCCGGCTCGAGCTTCTGCACGGACTGCGGGCTGTAGGGGTGGTTCGTCGACGGCACGGGCTCGTCGGCGGGCGGCATGAAGACGGGCTTGCCGTCGTCGCCGAAGTACATGAGGTCGAGGTCGAACGCGCCCTGGTTCTTCAAGCCGAAGCTGACCCAGTTCTCCTCGAACGGCGCGCGGGCCAGTTCGTAGCAGCGGAACTTCCAGAACTTCCACTCGCCGTCCTGCTTGAGGAAGTCGATGGCGTACTTGCACCACACCCAGTGCGCCCAGACCTTCTTGCCGAGCACCTCCTCGGGCGAGTACATGTCGGGGAACGCCTCGGCCACCTTCGGGTCGGTGAGGCCCGACTCGGTGCCCGCCATCAGCCACACGCCCTTGGCGGTCCTGCCGTCCGCTGCCACCTCGATGACCGGCGTGGTCGTCGCGTGAAGGATGAGCTTGCCCTCGGGGGTCGGACGCCCGCGGTGGTATCGCGTCACGCTCTCCCACGTCGTGTACTGCCCGGCGTTGGTGTAGCGGGCGCGGATGCCCTCGGTGCCCTCCTTCACCCACAGCGGGATGATCTGCTCGTCCTGGAACGCGTTGTGCAGATACATGTACCGGTTGAAGAGGTTCTCGACCTGCCCGCGGTCCTCGGCGCGCTGGGCGAGGCGGCGGGCGTCGGCGACCTGCTCCCGCAGGCTCTCGAGCTCGGCGCGCAGTTCGGCGACGGATGCCTCGGTGAGGGTGTCAGACATTCGCGGTCTCCTTGGACTGCTCGGCGACGGTGTCTTCGATGGCTTTGCGCATGAGTGCGTGCTGCTTCTTCACGAGGTCGATGGGGTCGGCCTCGCCGAGGTCGGAGAACGCGTGCCCCTCCCATTCGCTCGAGAGGTATCCCGTGTACCCGCCCGTCACGAACTGTTTCACGATGCGCGGGATGTCCATGGCGGGCTCTTCCCCGTCGGGACCGATGTCGTAGAACTTGGCGTGCACGTGGAAGATCTGCGGCATGATGTCGAGCCACTCCTCCGGCGGCACCAGGCCGTGCATGTTGAATGCCAGTCGCGTGAAGGGGCCGAACGTCAGCGGGTCGACGCCTTCGCTCGTGAGGTAGTCCTCGAACTTCTGGTTTCGGACGTACATGGGCGTCGGCTCGTGCCAGATCTCGTCCATGACGGGGAAGTGCTTCTCATCCATGCCCATCTGGCTCAGGGTGCGCAGCAGCGTCGGCGAGAGGCTGTGCATCGTCGACGAGAAGTCGGCCGTGAAGCCGAGCCGCTCGGACTGCAGCTCGTCGTACATCTCGCGCATCTGCACCACGGCGGGATCGTTCGGCCCGGACGGCGCATGGATCTCGTAGCCCAGCTTCTGGTCGTACTTCTCCGCCAGCGGGAGGAGGCTGCGCAGCAGCTCCTTGCCGTGCGAGCGGATCACGACCCGCTTGAAGCCGAGGGTGTGCGCGGTCTTCAGCTGCCGGGCGAGGAAGTCGTGCTCCTCATCCGGCGTCATGTCGCGGTCCTTGCGCCGCCCCATGTCGAGGTTCGTGCCGACCGCGCTCGCTTCGAGTCCGTACTTCTCGAGCGAGTCGAACCACAGCTTCACGAACTCGTCGTCGACGTCGGGGTAGGTGCGCAGCAGCTGCGCGATGTTGAACTCGACACCGGGGCCGATGCCTTCGTCGTGCACCGCGCGGATCAGCGTCTCGGGCGTGTACAGACCGGCGGCGAACTCGCTGGTCAACGAGTAGAGGGTGGTGCCGAGCTTGATGCCCGTCCCGGCGATTCCTTCGGCGCTCATGCGCTGGCTCCTGTCGTGGTCGGAAGATGTGCGGCCAGCGCAGCGCGGGCCTGCGAGGCATTCGTGATCATGCGCGAACCCGCGTCCTCGGCCGCCGAACGCTGCACCGCCTGCTCGGCGCGGATGATGTCGAACGGCGACTGCCAGTAGTTCCAGTGCCATCCCTCGTACTCGCTGGAGATCGCTCCCGAGTACCCGTTCTCGACCAGGAGGCGGACGAGGTCGCGCACGGGGACCGACGGCTCTTCGCCGTCTTCGTCGATGCCGAAGAACTTGCCGTGGACGTGCTTGATCCAGGGGAAGATCTCGAGCCAGTCGTCAACGCGGGCCGGTCCGAACAGGCCGGTGCCGTTGATCCCGAAGTCGATGCCGAGATCGGGGCGGCCACTCTGCGCGGCCAGACCGATGAATCGTCCGAACCGCTGGCCGTGCTCGGCCTGGTCGGCCGGAGGACCCTGCTCGTAGAACTCGTCCCACAGCGCGACGACCGCGGCGAGGAGCTCCTCCGACGCGCCGCGTCGGCGGTAGGCCTCGATGAGCGAGGGGGCGAAGCCCGACACGGTCGCGCCCCAGTCCATCGTGAAGCCGAGGAAGGGTGAACCGACCTTCTCGTAGCGGTCCCGGAGTGCGAGGATGCGGGGGTGCGACGCGTACTGGTCGGCGTGCACCTCGAGGGCGAGCGTCACGCCGTGCTCCTCGGCGATCGGCGCGAGCGCCTCCATCGAGTCGGGGGTGATCGAGATCTGTACGCGGGCGATCGGGAAGCCGAGCTTCGCCGCCGCCTTGATCTGCAGAGTCATGTACTCGATGAGCTCGTCCTGCGTGAGCAGGCGGTCGCGGTGGATGCCGACATCGGCGTTTACCGCGAGAGAGGTCGTGACGAGCCCGGTCTCGGCGACGAGGTCGCGGAACCAGCCCGCGTAGGCGTCGTCGATCTGCGGGAAGCCGCGGAAGCTCGAGAAGCCGATGATCTCGAGTCCGGGGCCGTAACCGTCGGCGGCGACCTTGCGGATCAGGCCCTCGAGGTCGTACTCGCGTCCGTGGAAGGCGCGCGTGAAGCTGTAGAGCGTGACGCCCTGGATGGGCGAGCCGAGCGTGGTCATGCCGCCACCGCCTTTCGTGCGGTCATGGTCTTGGCGTCGCGCTCCTCGATGTGGAGCACCTCGTCGGCGCCGATGACGATGTACGGGATGTAGAGGACGAGGCCCACCTCGACCTTGTGCTCGGCGCTGTGGTCGAGAGCCAGCTCGCCCGAGAGGACGGCGGAGTCGGTGGGGAACCACCACTCCTCGGTGTTCGGGACCAGCTCGGCGAAAGTGAATTTGCGGCCGTTCATCTCCCAGCGCAGCGAGTCGGCCGGAGCGGCGACGCCGTCGATGGTGAGGGTGGCGCCGGCGATGCACGAGGCGGGAAGCGCACGGTACCAGGGCAGGCGCACCTCGACCGAGGCGCGGCCGCCGTCGATCGTGAGCGTGCCCTGCTCGATGATGCGATCGGGGATCACGAGTCCTCCTTGACTTTGTTCGTGTTTCTACACTCTAATGTCTGAATCAGACATAAGCAAGCTCTCGGGCGATCCGTCGAGCGCCACGCACGGCGAGCGCGACCGAGGTCAGCGTCGGGTTACAGGCCGTGGCGGTCGGGATGACGCCGTTGCCGGCGACGAAGAGACCGCGCACCCCCCACACCTCGCTGTCGGGCCCGCACACCGACCGGCCGTCGTCGGCCGGTCCCATCCGGGTCGTCCCCTGGTAGTGCAGGGAGGCGCCGAACGGCATCGTGAACGGACGGTCGCCGATCGGCTCGCCCACGGCGTGCGCGAGCTCGACGATCCGCTCCCGCGCCTGATCGAGCACGGCATGGTCGCGCCCGGTCAGCCGGTAATGGATGCGCAGGGCGGGCATTCCGTACCAGTCGCGTTCGGTCTCGCTGAACTCGACGCGGTCGTCCCACTGCAAGTCCTTGGCCGTGAAGAGGCCCAGGCCCACGATCGAGCCCGGGACGACCGGATCGTCGTCGGCGAGCGGCACGGGCGAGGCATCCAGCTGCATGATCTGGCCGTGGAACGGCTGGTCGTCGGTGAACGGGACCCAGCTCACGCCGCTCTGTTCGCTGATCGCGCCGTCGACGACGCGGTGCTCGTCGAGCGACTCGCCCTCCGCGGCCACGACGGGCGCGGCATCCCGGATCCGAGCCGCGAAGACCACCTGCGACTGATCGTTCAGCGTGCGCCCGAGGGCCGGAGGACGGATGCCGGAGGCGAAGAGCACCTGCGGAGTGCGCAGCGCGTCGGCGGCGACGACGACGAACCGCGCACGCACCTCGTGCATCTCGCCGGTGCGGCGGTCGCGGACTTCCACACCGACCGCGCGGCCGTCGTCCGCGAGCACCCGCGTGACGAGCGACTCGTCGTGGAGCGAGAAGTTCGCGTTCTGACGGGTGACGTCGCCCATGACGACATCGGACGACGACCACACCAGCGCTCCGTCCTCGCGGCGGTGCACCGCGAGCGGCATCCGCTGGACGCGCGTGGCGGGCTCGCGCCCGTCGTCGACGGCGGCGGCGAGGCGCTCGCGCACGAGGGCCGTGAACGGCGCGCCGTCGAAGGCGTCGGTCGTGACCCCGAGGAGCCGATCTCCCTCGGACAGCAGCACGTCGAAGTCGGGCAGGAAGTCGATCCGCTCGCTGCCGCCGGGCCGCGGGCACGCCGCCGTCCAGTGCGCGCCCATCCCGCCGACGTTGCTCGAGAAGGCCACCACCGGCAGCCCGTCCTCACCGTCGAAGCGGAACCCGTCCTCGAGGAGGTAGGTCCCCGGCCGCGCCATGCGCGTGCCGGCCTTCACGGCTCCCGGATCCTTCACCGTCGCCGCGCCCGCACCCGGCCCCTCCGAGGCGCGCTGCGCCGCCGCTCGAGCCTCAGGGTCCGTGATGTTCTTGACGTGGGCACCGGGCGGGTCCGAGACGGTCGGACCGACCTCGAACATCGCGACGACGGCAGCCGGCGCCTCCTCGCTCAGGATGCGCGCGTACGCGGCTCCCGTCGGACCGCTTCCGACGATCGCGACGTCGACCTGATCGGGGTATCTGCTCACGCCTCGGCCGCCCGTTCGCGGATCAGGACCACGGATGCCGCGGACTCCTGCGTCGGGTAGTACTCGAGGCCGATGGGCCCGTCGTACCCCGAGGACCGCAGGACGCCGAGCCGCTCGGTCCAGTCGAGCGAACCGCTGCCCGGCTCGCCACGGCCCGGGGCGTCTGCGAGCTGCACGTAGGCGATGAGGTCACCGGCGTTCTCGAGCTCCGCCGCCATGTCCTCGCCCTCCACCGCCGAGTGGTAGATGTCGTAGAGCACGCCGAAGAAGGGCGAGTCCACGCCGCGGGCGACGTAGACGGCCTCCGCCGTGCGATCCAGCAGCGAGCCTGGGTGGTCCACGCGCACATTGACCGGCTCGAGGGCGAGCGTGATCCCCGACCCGTCGATCTGCGCGATCGCCTTCTGGTAGATCTCGATGAGCTTGTCCAGCTGCACCTGGCGCTTCCAGCCGCCGAACCCGGTGCCGCTTCCCACGACGATCCGCGGGCAGCCGAGGTCCTGCGCGATGGCGACGCCCTCGTCCAGCTTGCGGAAGAACTCCGAGTGGTCCCACGGCGGGATCATGAACTGCGTACGCGGCTCCGACAGCTGAGCGGTGAGCTGCGTCCCGGTCTCCTCGAGCGCGGCCTTCAGGGCCGGCAGGTCTTTCGGCTGCGCCGGGGCATCCACCCCCGTCGGTCCCCACATCTCCACGGCGTCGAAACCCGCCGCGGCGGCGGCGCGCACGCGGTCGTGGTAGTCCCCGGCTTCGGTGAAGAGGAGTTCGATGTTGGGTGCGAGCTGGTACATGGCGTCTCCGGTCGGTGTGTCGAATGGGTGGGCGACGTGCGGCGCGGGTGACCCCGCTTCCGCTCGACGATCCGGCCGCCCCCGAATCGATGCCCGGCGTCAGCCCTTCAGGCCGCCGCCGAAGCCTTGGATGAACTTTTTCTGCGCGAACATGTAGAAGAGCAGGATCGGGATCATCGAGATGATCACGACGGCGAAGATCTTGTTCCACGCCGACACCAGTCCTCCGACGAACGTGTACATCGCCACGGGCAGTGTCTGGGTGGTCGACCCCCCGAGGAAGATGAGGGAGTTGAAGAAGTCGTTCCAGACGATCAGGCCCGCGAGGATCGCGACGGTGCCGGTCGCCGGAGCCATGAGCGGCAGCACGACGCGGAAGAAGGCCTGGGTCGGCGTGGCGCCGTCGATGACCGCGGCCTCCTCGTACTCGGTGGTGAGCCCGCGGAAGAAGCTCGCGTAGAGGAAGACCGACAGTGGCAGCAGGATGCCGATCCACAGCAGGATCATGCCGATCGCGCTGCCGGTGAGGCCCACCGATCGCGCGCCGATGTAGAGGGGCACGGTGCCCAGCTGCGCAGGAAGGATGATGGCGATCAGGACGAGGTAGAACGTGATGTTGGTCCAGGTGCGCGTCCGCCGGGTGATCACGTAGGCGGCGACTGAGCCGAAGAGGATGAGCCCGGCGATCGCCCCGGCGGTGATGATGACGCTGTTGAAGATGCCCATCGGGATGCTGTTGCGCCCGCCGGTGGTGAGGACGTCGACGAACGCGGTGAAGTTCAGCGACGACGGCGGCGTCATCGCGCTGGTGGTGAGGGTCTCCTCGTCGGTCTTGAACGCCGTGGCGAAGAGGAAGTAGAACGGCAGGAGCCCGAGCAGGGTGACGATCCAGATCGCGACCTCGCGGACCGCGGTGAGCTTGGTGTAGCGGAACATGTCAGGCGGCCCTTCCGACGGCGTCGCGGTCGCGGGTGGCGTACTGCTGGAGGATGGCGAAGACGAGGATGATGAGGGTCAGGACCAGCGCCAGCGCCGAGCCGAAGCCGAACTGCCCGAGCGAGAACGCCTGCTTGTAGACCTGTGTGGCGAGGGTCTCGGTGGCTCCGGCCGGGCCCCCGCCGGTGAGCGCGAAGATCTGATCGAAGATGCGCAGGCCCTGGATGATGCCGAGGGTGGTTGCGATCGCGATCGACGGACGGATGGCGGGCACGGTGACGTGCCAGAACCGCTGCCAGATGTTCGCGCCGTCGAGTGCCGCGGCCTCCTCGATCTCGACCGGCACCGACGCGAGGCCGGCGAGGTAGATGACCATCACGAACCCGGTCTGCTGCCAGACCACGGTGAGGAGGATCGCCCAGATCGACCAGTTCGGGTCGGCCAGCCAGATCTTCTGCCACGACTCCAGGCCGATGGCGCCGAGGAAGCCGTTGAGCGGTCCGTTGAACTGGAAGATGAACTTCCAGATGTACGCGACCGCGAGCGGGCTCAGCACCACGGGGAGGAAGAGGAGGGTGCGCAGGACGTAGCGCGTCTTGAGGGTGCGGTTGATCGCGAGGGCGAACCCGAGCCCCAGGATGTTCGTCAGAACGACCGAACCGAAGGCCAGGAAGAGCGTGTTCACGACCGAGCCGAACAGCAACGGGTCCTGGAAGATGCGCACGAAGTTGTCGAGGCCGATGAACTCCCAGTCGCCCAGCCCCGTCCAGTTGGTGAAGGCGAAGAACCCGCCGGTCAGGTTGGCGACGTAGTGGACGGCGATCACGAGGATGATGGCGGGAAGCGCCCACCACCAGTGTCCGTAGCTGATCAGCGGCCTGCGGCCGCGGGGGCGAGGGGTGCGCCGTGCCTCTGGAGGCACCGTGAGGGTGCGAGTGGCATCGCGCTCGATCGTCACTGTCATCTCTCCCTGACCTCGTCGTCACTCGCCGTCACCGGCGCTGATGCCACTTTCACACACTTGCGTCGAAAGCACACATTAGTTTTAGCGATATCGGATATAAGTGGCGGAGACGGATGAGCGGGCCGAGCGACGGAGAGGATGAAGGCATGCCGGAGCTCCCGCAATCGACGCCGACCACCTCGGACCTGTGGCGCCGATTCATCGACCCTCCCGATGATGCCCGCCCGCGCGCGTGGTGGCACTGGATGGACGGGAACGTCGATCCAGCCGGAATCGTCCGCGACCTCACCTGGCTCCACGACGTCGGCGTGCGCGGCGTCCAGCTCTTCGACGGCGGCATGGGCGTGCCGCTCGTGGTGCCGGAGCCGGTCCGACCGGGATCGGCCGCGTGGAGCGAAGCGATCCGCACGACCACGCGCACCGCCTCGGACCTCGGCCTGGAGCTGGCCGTGGCCACTTCGGCCGGATGGAGCGCGAGCGGAGGGCCCTGGGTGGAGCCCCGCGACGCCATGAAGAAGATCGTGTGGTCGGAGGCGATCGTCGACGGCGGCGGTCGACGGCGCGTGACGCTGCCCCCGCTTCCGGCAGTCGCCGGGCTCTTCCAGGACGCCCCCCGCTGGGGCGCCTCTCCGCGGGACGCATGGTCGACGGACTGGCGAGTCGTCGCCTTCCCGGCCGACGATGCCCACGACCCGCTCCGGCCCGATCGCGTCCGGGGCTCGGGCATGCTGGCCGACGTCGCCTGCCTGACCGACGGCGGGTTCGAGGCGGCGCTCGCACTGCCGCGGGATCCCGATCGCCGATCCTCCGCGTGGCTGGAGGTCGAGTTCGACGAGCCGGTGTCGGTCGGCTCCGTGACGGTGGGGCTCCCCGGTCCGCGCGGATTCGGAGCGGCGCCGCCCCCCGACGCCGTGCTCGAGGCGGGCGACGTCGACGGCGGCTTCCAGCCGATCGCGCACCTCGAAGCGACGACCGCTCCCGCGCGGACCGTCGCGTTCCCTCCCGTCACCGCGCGTCGGTTCCGTCTGATGCTCTCCGGCGCGAGCGCAGCCGAGGCGCTTCCGCCCGTCGCCGACGGCGTGCGCATCCCGCCTGTGCTGAACCGCAGCGACGCCTTCCACGTGTCGGAGTTCGCACTGCGAGGTGGCGGCCGCGTCCACCACGCCGAGACGAAGGCGGGCTTCGGGGTCGTGCCGGACTACTACGCCGTCGACACGGATGCCGGCGCGGATGCCGCGGCCGTCCGGGCGGCGGACGTGCACGATCTCACCGCGCTCGTCGAGGGCGGCGTCCTGGACTGGGAGGCTCCCCCGGGCCGCTGGCGCGTCCTCCGGCTGGGCGCGTCGCTCACCGGGCAGACCAACGGACCCGCTCTCCCCGACGGCACCGGCCTCGAGGTGGACAAGCTCGATGGCGTCCGAGTCGCGGCCTTCCTCGCCCGCCATCTGGACCGATTCGAGGCGGGGGACTTCGACGCGCTCCTGTCCGACAGCATCGAGGCGGGCAGCCAGAACTGGACGGACCGCATCGCCGAGCGGTTCCGCGACCTGCGCGGCTACGACCCCACCCCGTGGCTGCCGACGCTCGCCGGCTATCTCGTGGGCGGGGCCGAAGAGTCGGACAGATTCCTCTACGACTATCGGCGCACCCTGGCCGACCTGCTCTCGGCCGAGTACTACGCCACTCTCGCGGCGGAGGCGCACCGCCGCGGCATGCGCTACTACGCCGAAGCGCTCGAGGACGGACGACCGCAACTCGGCGACGACCTCGCGATGCGCTCGCACGCGGACGTGCCGATGGGTGCGATGTGGACGTACGATCCCGGCACCGGGCCGCGCCCCACCTACGTGGCCGACCTCAAGGGTGCGGCATCCGTCGCCCATGTCCACGGCCGGAAGTGGACCGGCGCCGAGGCCTTCACCAGCTTCGACCGGCCCTGGGCGTCGAGCCCGCGCAGCCTCAAGCACGTCGCCGATCTGCAGCTCGCCCTCGGCGTGACGCGCTTCTGCATCCACACGTCTCCGCATCAGCCGCTCGCGGCACCACCTCCCGGGATCGCGCTGGCGCCCTTCCTGGGACAGGCGTTCACGGTGAACGAGACGTGGGCCGCCATGGCCGGTCCCTGGATCGAGTACCTGGCCCGCTGCTCGGCGATGCTGTCCGCCGGCGAGCCCGCCGTCGACTTCGCGGTCTTCGTCGGCGAGGAGGCTCCGGTCACCGGCCTGTTCGCCGACGGCCTCGATACGACCGTGCCCGCCGGATTCGACTTCGACTACGTGGATGCCGCGGGGCTGGCGGTCCTGCGCGTCGATCGCGACGGGGACCTGCGTTCGGTCGGCGCCCGCTACCGGCTGCTGGTCCTGGGCGGCTCGAGCAGCCGGCTCACCGTCGCGGCCCTGCGTCATCTCCAGCGGCTCGCCGATGCGGGAGCGACGATCGTGGGGCTCCCGCCGCACTCGACGCCGTCGCTCGCCGACGACGAAAGCGAGTTCCGGCGCCTGTGCGACGAAATCTGGGCGGAGGATCGCCCGGCCGGGCGCGTCCTCGCGACGTCGGATCTCGCAGAGGCCCTGACCTCGCTCGGGCTGCGCTCGGACTTCGAGATCACGGGGCATCCTGTCCGCACGGTCGCGCGGAGCGTCGACGGAGGACGCGTCACGTTCCTCGCCAACCCCTCGGACCAGATCGCCCACGTGCGTCTCTCGGTCCCCGAGCGCGTCGGCGGGCTGAGCGCGTGGGATCCCGTCGAGCTGTCGGCCACTCCGCTGCCGGGCGTCACCACCGGCGACGGCAGAACGGTGGTCGAACTGGTCCTGCCGCCGTTTGGATCCGTCTTCGTGGTGCCACTCGGATCCGCGGCGGCGAGTGCCGGCGACGAGGTGCCGGTGCGTCGACCCGCGCCGCTTACCGACGGACCGTGGCGGCTCGCCCTGCCCGGCCGGGAGGAGATCGTCCTGCCACGGCCGGCCCTGTGGACCGAGCTGGGCGGCGCCGCCCGCGGCTTCTCGGGGACGGGGACGTATCGGACCGTGTTCGAACACCGTGTACCTCTCGATGGCGCGCGTGCGTGGGTCGATCTCGGCGGTGTTCACGACATCGCGCGGGTCGTCGTCAACGACGTCGACTGCGGGGTGGCGTGGACGGCGCCGTTCCGCGTGGACGTCGCGAACGCTCTGCGAGCGGGCACGAACACGATCGAGGTCATGGTGGCGACCCCTTGGCGCAATCGCCTGATCGCGGAGGCCGTCCGCCCGTCGGGTGAGGTGTTCCCGCCGATGAGGGAGGTCTTCGAAGCATCGGCGGTGGAACTTCCGGCCGGTCTGATGGGGCCCGTCTCACTGCTCGTCGAAAAGACCTCCTGATCGGCCGAATCGCGCGGATCAGCCGGGCTATTGCACTACATAAACGATACTAATGTCGAAAACCGGCGAATGTGTGTCATTGTGAAGGAGCGGCCGAGCGCCGAGCCAGCAACCCGACGCTGGCGACAACGAAGTCACGAAAGGGTCGAAATGCCACAGCACACAGCTTCCCGCCTCCGGTGGTCGCTTCTCGCGGCGCCGATCGCGGGAGTCCTCATCCTCGCCGGATGCTCCGGCAGCGGCGACAACGGCGGAGAGAGCACCGACGACGGCAGCGGCGCCGCCGACGCCCCGTTCAGCGTCATGGTCGCTCAGGCGAATGACCAGGACGACTTCTACGCTCAGATCATCGAGCAGTACACCGAAGAGACCGGCGTCGAGGTCGAGGTCATCCCCTACCCCTCCGACGCGTACAACACCCAGGTCACCACGCAGCTGCAGGCCGGCAACGCCGCCGACGTCATGATCCTCGCCCCCGGCACCGGTCAGCCGATCTCCGTGATCACGCTGGCCGACGCCGGATTCCTGGAGCCCCTCGACGAGACGTCGGCGAGCATCATCCCCGCGGGCGCCGAGGCGGAGTTCCAGATCGACGGCGACACGTTCGCCCAGCCGACGGCGCTCACCCCGGTCGGGATGGTCTTCAACGTCACCGCGGCCGACGAGAGCGGCGTCTCGGAGTACCCCGCGACCTACGAGGAGCTGCTCGACGCGTGCACCACCGCTCGCGACGGCGGCAAGTCCTTCACGGTGCTCGCCGGCGGCATCCCCTTCAACACGGGCCTGTTCTCGATGCTGATCTCGGCGACCCGCGTGTACGCCGAGACGCCGGATTGGAACGCACAGCGCGCCGCCGGTGATGTCTCCTTCGCCGACAGCGGCTGGCGCGACGTCCTCGAGGACATCGTCGAGATGAACGACTCCGGCTGCTTCCAGGACGGCGCTGCCGGCGGTACGTTCGACAGCATCACGCAGGGCCTCGGTGGAGGGACGTCGCTGACCGCCGCAGTTCCGGGCAGCGCGGCGGCCTCGATCAGCGACGCGACGGGCGCCGAGCTCAACGTTCAGGCCTTCCCGCCCGCGGACGGCCAGGACGCGTTCACCGTCACGGGCGCGAACTACGCGTGGGGCATCAACGCCTCGTCGGACGAAGACGTGAAGGCCTCCGCCCAGGCCTTCCTCGACTGGGTCGCGCAGCCCGAGAACGCTCAGGCCTACGCCGAGCTCTCCGGCAGCGTGCCGATCACGGGCATCGACCCGGCGACGCTGCTTCCGCAGTACGAGCCCATCGGCGGCCTCCTCGCCGACGGCGCGTACGTGGGACTGCCGAACGCCACGTGGCCGAACCCCGCCGTCTACGACGCGCTGGGCACCGGTGTCCAGGGTCTGCTGACCGGTCAGAAGACCGTCGACCAGGTTCTCGACGAAATGGATGCGGCGTGGGACAGCTGATCCTCTGACTGCGCGAAACGGTGCCGCCCGGGGTTTCGACCCCGGGCGGCACCTCCGTCTCGGCACCGAGGAGGAGACCGATGGATCGAAGCGCACGCGTGAGCCGACTGCTCGCGGACATGACACCCCGCGAGAAGCTCGGACAGCTGCAGATCGTGTTCCGGCCCCGGCTGGACGATGCGGCCCGGCTCGTCCGCGACGGGATCGGCTCGGTGTTCTGGCCACGCTCGGCGGCTGCGGTGAACCGGCTGCAGCGCGTCGCGGTGACGGAGACGCGCCTCGGGATCCCCCTCCTCGTCGGGCTGGATGTGATCCACGGGCAGCGGACGATCGCGCCGGTGCCCCTGGCGCAGGCCGCGAGCTTCGATCCCCGGCTCGTCGAGGAGCTCGCCCGGCTCGCTGCCTCCGAGGCGCGCTCGGGCGGTGTGACGTGGACGTTCTCACCGATGGTCGACGTGTCGTTCGACCCCCGGTGGGGGCGCGTCGTCGAGGGGTTCGGCGAGGACGTGCACCTGACGTCGATCATGGGCAGGGCGATGGTGCGCGGCTACCAGGGATCCGACCTCTCGCTTCCCGGCACGATCGCCGCGACCGCCAAGCACTTCGTCGCCTACGGACAGCCGGAGGGCGGCCGCGACTACAACACCGTGGACGTCTCGGAGCACCGGCTGCGCAACATCCACCTCGAGCCTTTCCGCGCTGTCGTCGACGAGGGCGCGGCGTCGGTCATGGCCGCGTTCAACACCGTCGCCGGACGGCCCATGCACGCGAATTCACGCCTCCTCACGGGCACGCTGAAGGACGAGTGGGGCTTCGGCGGAGTGATCGTCGGCGACGCCGACGGCGTGCGCAACCTCCTCCCGCACGGTGTCGCCGAGGATCTGGCGGATGCGGTCACGCAGGCCTTCCACGCCGGCATCGACATCGAGATGGGCGGCGCGCCCTCCGATCTCGACGACGCAGCGCTCACCCGCATCGACTCCGCCCGGATCGACGACGCCGTGGCGCGCGTGCTGACCCTGAAGGAGCGCCTCGGGCTGTTCGAGCGGCCGTATGTCCACGAGCAGGACGAGCGGACGGGTCCGACGGCCGAAGCCCGCTCTCTCGTCCGCCGTGCGGCCGCACGCTCGTCGGTGCTCCTCGAGAACGACGGCACGCTTCCGCTCGGGCGCCGCGGACGCATCCTGCTCACCGGGCCGTACGCCACCTCGACCGACCATCTCGGCGCGTGGACCCAGTCGTTCGGGGCCGAGGCCGGGTCGATCGCCGCTGCCCTGAGTGAGCGTGGGATCGACGCCGAGGTCGTGCCGGGGGTGGACTTCCTCGACGACGACCCCGGCGGCATCGACGAGGTCGTGGCCGCCGCCGCGCACTGCGACGTCGCGGTGGTGGTCGTCGGCGAGCCGAGCGCGTTGTCCGGCGAGGCTGCTTCCCGGAGCGACCTGCGGTTGCCGGGTCGCCAGACCGAGCTCATCCGGGCGGTCGCGGGAGCAGGCATCCCTTTCGTCGTGGTCGTGGTGGCCGGGCGCCCGCTCGTCGTCGGCGATTGGGCGGAGCTCGCCGGCAGCCTCGTCGTCGTCTGGCACGGCGGCACGGAGGCTGCCGCGGCGATCGTCGACGTCCTGCTCGGGGACGAGGACCCGGCGGGACGACTGCCGATGTCGTGGCCGCGCTCGGTCGGGCAGGTGCCGGTCTACTACGCGCACGAGAACACCGGCCGGCCGGCGACGAGGGGCGGAACGCTCTCGGCCGAGGCCGAGGACGTCGGCCTGCACGGGCCCGACAAGGTGCACGAGAAGTACACGTCGAAGTACCTCGACCTCGACCTGGGCCCGCAGTTCGCCTTCGGCCGAGGCTCGAGCTACGCGACGTTCGACCACTCGATCCCCCGCCTGTCGGCGAGCGGGGTGTCACTCGCCGACCTCGGTGCGGGCGTCACCGTGACGCTTGAGATCGACGTGACGAACACCGCGTCACGCTCGGGCGACGAGGTCCTGCAGGTCTTCGTGCAAGACCTCGTGGCGACGGTCGCGCAGCCCGTCCGGCGACTGATCGCGTTCGCGCGGCGAACGCTCGCGCCCGGCGAGACGGCGACGCTGGCCTTCGAGATCGGTCGCGACGAGCTGCACTTCTGGGATGCCTCGTCCGCACGTTTCGTGGTGGAGCCAGGCCTGTTCCGCCTGCACGTCGGGAGCACGCTCGCGGCGACGCAGCACGTCGAGTTCCGCGTCAGCTGAGTGGGGTGTACCGGAAGTCGCGGAACCTCACCCGTCCCTCACCCGCCGCGTAGAGCGCGGGCCTCAGGCTCAGCAGATCGGCCATCGTGTTGGCGTGATAGCCGGAGGTCTCGTAGCGGATCGCATGGCGGACCCACTCCCCTCCCGGTTCGCGGTACCAGCCGGTCACGATGTGCTCGTCGTTGCGAAGGCGCAGCTGCAGGCGACGCACGGTCGGCGCCGGCTCGCGCCAGTGGGTCCGGTGGCCGCCGGCGTAGCTGGGCATACGCTCGCCATCGATGCCCATCCCGCAGAAGAGCCGACCGTTGAAGAACAGGAGCAGGCCGCCTTCGACCCCGCCGTCCAGCAGTTCGACCTCGACCTCGACCTCGTACGCGTGATCGCCCACGGTGAGCGTGAGCGGCGACGCGTTCCCGGGTGCGGCACCCTTCGCCTTCATGACGAGCCCGTCATCCGGCGCCAGGCGCCGGGCTTCCCCGGGGGAGGGGGCGTGGAACGTCCACCTCGCACCCAGCCGAAGGACTGAGAAGTCGTCCGCGAACGGCAGCGATGGTCGCTGACCGGATGCGGCGGCCGGGGCATCCAGGATCCCTCCGATGTCGTCGCGGGTCGCCACCGGCCAGCCGTCGTCGGTCCACGCGATCGGCTCGAGGAGGATCTGACGGCCGAGGGTTCGATAGCCGTTCTGATAGCCGTGCGAGACCATCCACCATTCGTCCGGTCCGGTCCCCCGCACGATCGTGGCGTGCCCGCGCGACCACCACGCCTCGCGCGGATCGGTCGTGCGCACGATCGGGTTGCGCGGATGGTTCTCCCACGGCCCGTTCACCGAGCGCGAACGCGCGACGATCACCATGTGGCCCGTGGGCGGACCGGCGGTGCCGCCGACCGCGCTGACGAGGTAGAGCCATCCGTCGCGCCAGAAGAGCTTGGGCCCCTCGAGCGCGTACGCCTCGGTCACCCAGGCGTCGGGGTACCGCCAGCCGTCGTAGACGTGTTCGACCTCGCCGACGGTCGACAGACCGTCTTCCGTCAGGCGGACCCTGCGGATACCGCTCACGAACAGGTAGCGCACGCCGTCTTCGCCCACCACATGGCCGGGGTCGATCGCCCCGCGGATGCCGAGATCGATCGGCTCCGACCACGGGCCGCGCATCGAGGGCGCGTGGATGACGAAGATCGACGGCTGGGTGAGCGCGGACCACGGCGCGGGAATGAAAGGGATGTAGATGAAGAACCGGCCGTCGTGCTCGGCGATGTCGACCGCGAAGGTGCTGCCGATCGGCTCGGGCAGCGCGGCGCACTCGTACGTCCAGTTCACGAGGTCGCTCGAGCGGTACAGCAGCAGCCCGGGCGCCGATTCGAACGACGAGTAGGTCATCCAGTACTCGTCGCCGACCTTGAGGACCGCGGGGTCTGGCCGGTCGCCCGGAAGAATCGGGTTGGTGAACGTCGCCCCCGGTGCACTCACATCCCGGCTCCGATCCGCTCCGCGGCCTCGGCGGTCGTGCTGTCGCCGGGGCGCGCCGCTGCGATCCACTCGGAGACCACCGGCGAGCCCGTGAACCGCTCGGCCATCAGCGCGTACCCGGCCGGGCTGGGGTGAAGCCCGTCCGGCAGCTCCGCGAGGTCGCCCGCGCCGAAGAGGTCGAGCCCGTCCAGGTAGAACAGCGCGGGATCGTGCGCGGAGCGCGCCCGCACGATGTCTTGCAGGATCTCGCGCACCGAGCGGAGCGTGAGGGGCAGGCTGAAGGGGTCGGGCGCCGGGACCGCGGTGCCGCGACGCTCACCCGTTTCAGGGTCGGTGACGGTCGGGCCAGGCGTCTCCTCGTGCATCGGGCAGATGATCGGCGAGATCACCAGGATCGGGGTCTCCGGGGCGCCTTCGCGGATCGTGTCGAGGAACCCGTGCACGGCGGGCACGAACGTTCGGCGCTTCAACGTGTCGCCGCCGACGATGTTGATGCCGATCTTCAGGCTGAGCAGGTCGGCACCGGAGTCGCGCATCGCCCGCGCCGTGAAGGGATCCAGATGGGCGTTCGCGGCGAAGCCCAGATTGGTGACGTCCAGACCCAGCTGGTCGGCGGCGGCGACGGGCCACACGCCGCGAGGAGTCGCGGCCTCGATGCAGTGGCTGATCGAGCTGCCGTGATGCCACCAGCGCAGCTGGTCTCGTGGGGCGGCGGGCAGCAGGGGCGCGTCGGCGCGGACGTGGCGGATCTCGACGGTCTCGGTCTGCGGCAGCCACACGACCACGCGGCGCTCCTCGCCCCCCGTCCCGGCGAAATCGAACCGCACGACGACCGGCTGGCCCTGCACGAATCGCGGTCCTCCGGGCTCGCCGAGGTGCAGTTCCGATCCACCGGTGACCCGCGCATCCCCGACGGGATGGCCGTCGACGGTCGCGGAGAACACCGCCCACCACTCCTGATCGGGAATCCAGGGCAGGCGCAGGCCGGTCGTCTCCACGGTGAGCTCGATCCATGTCGCCGCCGTTCGGAACTCGCACCGCACCCCCGAGGCCTGCTCGGCCGCGATCCACATCCAGTCGGAGTCGGACTGAGCCCGGGCGCTCAACGGCAGTCGCACCGGCTTCAGTCCGGTCGCGGTGACCTCGACGTCGACGTTCCCTCGCAGGCTCGCCCGGATGAGGTCGGTGGTGTCCTGATTCACTTCTGCTCCTTCACGATGCCGCAGGCGCGCGACCAGTCCTCAGCGTGCCATCCACTGCGCGACCGCGTCGATGGTCCGACGCGCCGTCGGATCGGCGGGCTCGTTGATGTGTCCGTGATCGGCGCCGGCCTCGACGTGGACCGCAGCCGGGATGCCGGTGGATCGCAGCCGGCGCGCGAACGCCTCGCCCGACGGGCGCAGCTCGTCGAACTCGCACACGACGACGAGCGTCGGCGGGAAGCCCGCGACCGGACCCAGAGCGGCGAAGGCGTGCGGGTCCTGCAGCGCCTCGACGCTTCCCGCGAAGTTCAGCGCGAGCTGTCCGTGCGACGAGGCGGTGTCCACCTCTGCGGACGCGTCGGGGCCGTTCGGATGCAGCACCGGGTAGACCAGGACGAGGCCCGCCGGCACCGGCCCACCGGCATCGCGGAGCCGCGCGACGGCACCGGCGGCGAGGTTGCCTCCCGCGCTCGCACCCCCCAGCACGACGGCAGGAACCGGGAGTCCGAAGAGCTCGTCGCGGTGCGAGAGTGCGTGGGCCCAGCCGGCGAGCACGTCGTCGGACGGCTCCGGGAAGTGCGTCTCGCCGAGGCACTTGACGTAGTCGAGCGCGAGCACCGGAACGCCGCGCGCGGCGAGTTCGAGTGCGACCCAGTTGGACTCGGGCATGTCGAGATGTCCGCCGATGAAGGCACCGCCGTGCACCCAGACGAGCGCCCGACCGGAGGCCGCCGCCGTCGGGTCCCGGTACAGACGCGCGGGCACGATCCGCCCGCCCGGCCCGTCGATTCGGATGTCGGCTGCCTCGACGGCGGCGAGGTGCGGGAACCGGAGCTTCAGCGAGGCGGTGTCGATGTCGGTTCGAGGGTCGGCCGGCTCGCCGTTCTCGGCGAGCCACCGGACGGCGTCGGAGAGCGGCATCGACCGGAAGTCCGGTACCTCGACAGGATCGGCGTCGCTCATGCGGGCTGGAGCTCGCGCAACGAGCGACGAACCAGGTCGTGCTGACGGCGCACGAGCAGCAGCGGGTCGACCTCGCCGAGCTCGGCGAAGGCGTGCCCCTCCCATTCGCTCGACCAGAACCCGCGATAGCCCCCCTCGACGAAGACGCGCACGAGCTCGGGGTAGTCGATCGCGGGTTCCTGGCCGGTGTCGTCGATGTCGTAGAACTTCGCGTGCACGTGCAGGATCTGCGGCATGATGTCGGCCCACTCGCCGGGGGCGACGTGCCCGTGCATGTTGAACGCGAGGTGGGCGAACGCCCCGAGCCGTCCCGGGTCGAAGTCGCGACCCTCGAGGTAGCCGATGAACTCCTGCTGCCGCTCGCGGATCGGAGCATCGGTCGCCCAGATCCGCTGCAGGGTCTCGACGGCGTCGTCGTCGAGACCCGCACGGCGCACCGCGCGGAGGAGGGTGGGCGACATGGCGTGCATCGTGGACGAGAAGTCCGCCACGAAGCCCAGGAGCGGCGAGTCCAGCTCGGCGTACGTCTCGCGCACCTTGACGATCGGCTCGGCGTTGGGCCCCATCGGCGCGTGGATCTCATAGGCGAGCTGGAGTTCGAGCCGCTCGGCGATCGGCAGAAGGCGCCGCAGCAGCTCGGGCTTGGCCGACTGGATGCGCACGAGCGGGAACCCGAGCTTCTTGGCGCCGTCGAACATGACCTTCGAGAACTCGAACTCCTCGTCCGGGGTCATGTCGCGATCGCGGCGGCGGCCCATGTCGAGGTTCGCCCCGAACGAGCTGGCGACGAAGCCGTGACGGTCGAACGCGGAGCGCCACGTGCGCACGAAATCGTCGGAGACCACCGGATATGTCGGCAGCACCTGCGAGGCGACGATCTCGATGCCGGGCCCGATGCCGAGCTCCGCGACCCTGTCGAGCAGGCCCGCGAAGTCGAACCATCCCGCGCGGAACTCCGCGCTGGCCGAGTAGAGGGTGAGTCCGAGCCTGAAGGGATCGGAGTCAGCGACCGGCGGCGGGGGTGTCACGCCCGCGACGAGGGCCGGGGCCGCGGCATCCATCTCCGTCACCGTCAGGCGCTTCACGTCGTGCACGACGTTCGGCACATACTGGCCCGGTCCGCCGTCCTGACCGGGTGCGATCTGCATGTACGGCAGGCGCAGCTCGCCGTGGAGGACGATGTCGTGCGCCTCGCCCACGACGACGGGCGTCGGCAGCGTCGCGATGAGCAGGGGGTGCTCCTGCAGGTACCAGAGCACCTCGCTCTGCTGGGGGATCTCGTCGAGGGTGTACCGCGTGCCGCCGAGCTCGAGCACGAGGTCGGACTCGGGCACGCGGAGTCCGTCGACGGTGAGCTCCAGCCTGGACACGGACGAGAGCCACAGGCTGCGGTACCACGGCAGGGTGAGGGCGAGGGCGAGCCCGTCGGGGTGCGGGCGCAGGCTGTCGTCGTGGATCAGTCCGTTGGGCATGTGGGTCTCCTGTCGAGGGGGATCGGATGCCGCGACTAGCGCAGTCCGGAGGCGACGCGGCGCATGAGCGAGTGCTGGCGGCGCACCTGCTCGATCGACCGCCACGGTGCGCGGTCGCCCTCGTACTCGCTGGAGAGCCAGCCGGTGTAGCCCGCGTCCTTGAGTCCCTGCAGCACGGGCTCCCACGGGATCTGCTGATCGACCAGGTCGTCGTCGATGTCGTGGAACTTCGCCTGCACGAACACGACGTACTCGCCGATGTCGAGCAGATCCGCGGGGTCGACGCCGATGCCGTCGAGGAAGGCGGGCCGCTGACCGGGCAGCTCCCCCGGGCCGAGCGGGATCGGCCGATCCTGGAAGATGCCGGTGTCGATCAGCAGACCGAAGTGCTTCGTGCCGGTGCGCTGGATGAGGTCGATGTAGTCGTCGACCACCTCGTGCTTGATCGGGGTCGGCGAATGGATCTCGGGAGCGATGACCACGTCGAGATCGGCGGCGAGGTCGAGGCTGCGCTCGACGGCCTCGGTCCAGCTCGGGTGCGGCACGAGATCGCTCGTGACGACGCCGATCTTCGGCCGCACGAAGGAGAAGCCGAGGCGCTTCGCGAGCCGGAGGTCGCGCTGCAGGAGCGCCGCCCCTTCCGCGGCCGTGAGATCGCGCGCGTTCGGTCCGCTCGAGTGCAGTCGGGTGTCGATCCACGAGCCGTAGTTGGTCGGTTCCAGCCCGTACCGGTCCAGCAAGGTGAACCACGTGTCGATCCAGTGCGCGGTGGGCTCGGGGTAGCCCGAGACGTGACCCTCGCCGAGGATCTCGACGCCGGTCGCGCCGACGTCGGCGACGTGGGCGAGGGCGGTCTCCAGGTCGAGCACCGTCCCGAAGTCGTGCATGAAGCTGTAGAGGCTCACGCCGTAGCGGAACGGGCCGCCCTCGAGGTCGGAGGTGAGCGTGATGCGCTTGGTCTGGCGGTAGACCGAGGGCTGGTGCTCGAGGGGGATGTACGACATCCGCAGGCGCAGTTCGACGCTCACCTCGTGGATCCCCTCGGGCAGGCCGCCGGGGAACGGCACGGTGATGATCGCGGCGTCCTCGAGCGGCCACCGCACGCCCTCCGAGTCCCACAGCTGTGCGAGCGAGAAGGTGCGTCCCTGGAGCGTCCAGAGCGGGACCTCGGGTCCGACGTGAACGAGGTCGCCGACGCGCACCGCGACTCCGTCGATGAGGGATGCCGCCATCCCGCGGTACGACTGCATGCGCAGGCGCAATTGGAAGCCGGTGACCTCGCTCCCCTCGCGGACGTTGCGGAATCCGACGGCCTGGATGAGGTCTCGTTCGAGAAGCATCGATGCTCACTCTCTGCAGGAAGGTTCGTCCAGCCTAGTGGGTTTTGCACTATTCACTCATAAGTAAGTCTGATGAGCACATAATGGATCCTCCGCCGTCCGAATCGCTGAGACCGATGACGGCTCCCCACGCCATAGACGCGACGGATACACTCGTGAGAGCGAACGCCCGTCCGAAGGAACACACCGCCGTGTCCGATCCCCTGCTCTCCCGCCTCGACCTCAATCTGCTGGTCGCTCTGGACGCCCTCCTGACCGAGCGCAGCGTCACTCGCGCGGCCGAGCGCCTGCACTTGAGTCAGCCGGCGCTGAGTGCATCGCTCGCGCGACTCCGCACGCACTTCAACGATCCGATCCTCGCTCGGCGAGGAAACACCTACGAGCTCACCCCTCTCGCGCTGCGCCTGACCGACCACACGACGACAGCGCTGGATGCCGCGCGACGCGTGTTCGAGAGTCAGGCCATCTGGACCCCTCACGATTCGTCCCGCGAGTTCTCGATCTACGGGTCCGACTACGGCTTCGCCACCATCGGCGCGACCGTCTCGCGCCTGGTCGCGGACGAGGCGCCCGGGGTGCGGCTGCGGTTCATGTTGCACAACCCGACCATCGTGGAGGACGCAGCGGTGCGACTGCGCTCCGTCGACGGGATGGTGATCCCCCACGGACATCTCACGGAGCTACCCTTCATCGACCTCTGGCGCGACGGCTGGGTCGTGCTCGCCTCGGAAGACAACGCCGACGTGGGCGACGAGCTCACGATGGAGGTGCTCGGGGCGCTCCCGTGGGTCTTCACCTTCCAGACCCGCACCGCCTTCACCTCGGCGGCGCGGCAGCTCCAGCAGCTCGGGGTCGAGCCGCACGTCGAAGCCGTCGTCGAGAGCTTTCTCGCGCTCCCCCACTTCATCGCCGGGACGAACCGGCTCGGTCTCATTCAGGCAGGTCTCGCCTCGACCGCCGGGAGAGTGGACGGCATCCGCGTCCTCGAGCCGCCGTTCGACGCGACTCCCGTCGTCAATGCGCTGTGGTGGCACCCCGTGCACGGACGCGACCCCGAGCATGCCTGGATGCGGGGCATCTTCGCCCGCGCCGCGGAGGAAGTGACCGGGGCACGCGGGGAACTGGCAGCCGCGCAGGCTGCGCGATGACGCTTCCCGGGCTGAAGGGCGCGGCGATCGTCGTCACGGGGGCCGCCGCCGGACAGGGGCTGGCTGAGGCGCTCCTCCTCGCGAGCTCGGGCGCGGACGTCTACGCCTCCGATCTCAGCGATACGACGCCGCCTTCTCTGCACGGCGCCCGGCTGACGTACCGGCGGCTGGATGTCGCCGACGGAGCCGACTGGGCGGCGTATGCCGAGTGGCTCCGCGGTCGACTCGCCGGCCGGCCGCTCCGAGGGCTCGTGAACAACGCCGGCATCACCCACCGCGCTCGCCTGGGTCACCTCGAGCGGGCGGACTGGGATCGCGTTCTCGCCGTGAACCTGACCGGCGCGATGCTCGGCATCCAGAGCGTGCTTCCCCTGATGGACGCCGGGTCGTCGATCGTCAACGTCGGCTCATCCGCCGCGCTGACCGGGCACTACCCGGCGGCTTACACGGCGAGCAAGTGGGGGCTGCGCGGGCTCACGCACGCGGCCGCCACCGAGCTCGGCCCACGCGGCATCCGGGTCAACATCGTCCACCCCGGGTTCGTCGAGACGGACATGACCTCGTCCGCTCCCGCCACGATGCGCGCCGCCCAGCTGGAGCTCACCCCTCTCGAGCGGACGGCTGAGCCCGGTGAGGTGGCGCAGGCGGTGGCGTACCTGCTCTCGGACGCCGCGTCCTACGTGACCGGCGCCGAGCTGCCGGTGGATGGCGGCTTCACCTCGTCCGCGGGCGCGAAGCTCATCGCCGATCGGCTGTCGGGTTAGCGCTGTCCCACGGTCACGGCGGTGGTCTCGTCACGATCGCGACGGCGTGATCCGCTCAGCGCTCGATGACGACGGCGAGACCCTGACCGACCCCGATGCACAAGGCGGCGACGGCGACTCCTCCGCCGCGGCGCTTCAGCTCGTGCGCAGCGTGGCCGATGATGCGGCCGCCAGACGCGCCCAGAGGGTGACCGATCGCGATCGCCCCGCCGTGGACGTTGACGCGATCGGGGTCCAGATCAGGCCAGCCCGCGAGGCACGCCAGCGACTGCGAGGCGAACGCCTCGTTGAGCTCGACGAGGTCGACGTCCGTCCATGAGCGCCCCGCCCGAGCAAGCGCGCGGTTCGCGGCCTCGACCGGGGCGACCCCGAACACGTCGGGGTCGTTGCCGAAGACTCCGCGTCCGGTGATCCGGGCCAGGGGCTCGGCATTCACCGCACCCTCGGCTCCGAGGAGGACAGCCGATGCGCCGTCATTGATGGGTGAGGAGTTGCCCGCGGTGACGGTGCCGTCCGCCGCGAACAGCGCCTTCAGCGCGCCGAGCTTCTCCAAGGAGCTGTCGGCCCGGATGCCTTCGTCGCGCGAGAGCTCGGCGCCGGGCACCTGGACGATCTCGCCGTCGTAGACCCCGGCTGCCCAGGCATCGGCGGCGAGACGGTGGCTGCGCAGCGCGAAGGCGTCCTGCGCGTCACGGGAGATATCGTGGATTCGAGCGAGCTTCTCCGCCGACTGCCCGTTCGAGATCGTCCACTCCACCGGCAGCTTCGGGTTGGTCATGCGCCACCCGATCGCCGTGTTCCACAGCGTCTGGTTTCCCACCGCCGGCCAGGGCTTGGCCGACTTCTCGACGACGTAGGGCGCGCGGCTCATCGACTCGACCCCGCCGACGAGCACGACGGCCGCGTCACCCGCCTCGATCGCCCGCGACCCCTGGATCACCGCTTCGACCGAGGACCCGCACAGGCGATTGACCGTCGCCCCGGGGACCGTGGTCGGGAATCCGGCGAGGAGTGCACCCATGCGGGCGACGTTGCGGTTGTCCTCGCCGGCCTGGTTCGCATCGCCGAAGATCACATCGTCGATCCGGGCGGGGTCCAGACCCGTGCGCTCGACCGCGGCCCGCATCACCACGGCCGCCAGATCGTCCGGGCGGGTCCCCGCGAGTGCTCCGCCGGCCCGGCCGAACGGCGTGCGCACAGCGTCGTAGATGTAGGTGGCGGGCATGTCAGATCCTTCCGAGCTCGAGGCCGGTGAGCGAGGTCAGCGTGTCGAGCGTATTGTCGCCGAACGTCTCGCGCACCGCGAAGCGGCCGCCTGCGACATCGAACACCGCGTGATCGGTGTAGACGCGCGTGACGCAGCCCACCCCGGTCAGCGGATAGGTGCACCGCTCGACGAGCTTGGGCTGGCCTGTCTTGGTGAGCAGGTCGGTCATGACGAAGACCTCCTTGGCGCCGATCGCCAGATCCATCGCGCCGCCGACGGCGGGGATCGCGCCCGGCGCACCGGTCGACCAGTTCGCCAGGTCGCCGGTCTGCGAGACCTGGAACGCGCCGAGCACGCACACGTCGAGATGCCCGCCGCGCATCATCGCGAACGAATCGGCGTGATGGAAGTAGGCGGCGCCGGCCAAGGCGGTCACCGGTTGCTTGCCGGCGTTGATGAGGTCGGGGTCGATCAGGGCAAGATCCGGCGAAGGTCCCATCCCCAGCAGTCCGTTCTCCGTGTGGAGGATGATCTCGAGGTCTTCGGGAAGGTAGTCGGCGACGAGGGTGGGGGCGCCGATGCCCAGGTTCACATACGCGCCCTCGGGGATGTCCGCCGCGATGCGCCGGGCGAGATCGTCGCGCGAGATCCGGGTGCTCATCGGTCAACCTCAGCGGGGACGGATGCCGCGGCATCCCGCCCACGTCCCTCGATGTCCACTCCCCCGACGAAGCGGCCGCCCGACAGCCACGGCCGCTCTCCGACGGGAACCACGCGGTCGACGAAGATGCCCGGCGTGACGACCGCCTCCGGGTCGAGCGATCCCAGGTCCACGATCTCGTCGACCTGCGCGATCGTCGTCGCGGCCGCGGTGGCCATGATCGGCCCGAAGTTGCGGGCCGTCTCGCGGAAGACGAGGTTCCCCCACCGGTCGGCCTTCCAGGCCGAGATGAGGGCGAAGTCTGCATGGATCGGGTACTCGAGCACGTAGCGGCGGCCGGCGATCGTGCGCTCCTCCTTGCCCGCGGCCAGCTCGGTGCCGACTCCCGTCGGCGAGAAGAACGCCCCGATCCCGGCACCGGCGGCGCGGATTCGCTCGGCGAGGTTGCCCTGCGGTACGAGTTCGAGCTCGACCTCGCCGGCGCGGTACAGACCGTCGAACACCCAGGAGTCGTGCTGCCGCGGGAAGGAGCACACGATCCGGCGGACGCGCCCCGCGGCGAGCAGGGCCGCGAGGCCCGTGTCGCCGTTGCCGGCATTGTTATTGACGATGGTCAATTCGGTCGCGCCGCCGGCGATGAGGGCGTCGATGAGCTCCACCGGCTGCCCGGCGCGCCCGAATCCGCCGATCATGATGGTCGATCCGTCGGGGATGCCGGCGACCGCGGTCGCGGCATCCTCGACCGTCTTGTCGATCATGCGCTGTCCTCCCCGAAGACCCGGGCGGCGATGCGGAAGGCGGTGTTCGCGGCGGGGACGCCGCAGTAGATCGCGGACTGCAGGATCACCTCGCGGATCTCTTCCACGCTCAGGCCGTTGCGCACGGCGGCGTGCAGGTGCATCTCGAACTCCTCGTGGTGACCGTGGGCGATGAGCGCCGTGAGCACGGCGATCGACCGCGACCGGCGGTCCAGCCCGGGTCGCGACCACACGTCACCCCACGCGACCCGGGTGATGAAGTCCTGCCAGTCGGCCGTGAGGGGAACCGTCGCCTCCACGGCGTGGTCGACGTGCGCGTCGGACAGCACGGCGCGGCGGACCGTCATCCCGCTGTCGTAGCGCTGCGCGTCGGTCAGTCCCTCGCCCGCGGGTCGGGTCATGTCGTCTCCTCCATTCCGGCGAGAAACGCCGTCAGCTGCCCGACGACGGCCTCGGGCTGTTCTGCGGGCGGGAGGTGCGCGGCAGCCGCGATCATGGCCGCCCCGCCCCGCCGGACGCCGGCCGCGATCTCCGTCGCTTCGTCCTGCGGAGCCACCCGGTCGTGCTCTCCCCACAACGCGAGGACCGGAGTCCCGATGTCCCCGAGCCGGTCGCGCACGTCGTACCGCGCGAGCGCTTCGCAGCACCGCGCGTAGCTCTCGTCGTCCGCATCCTGCAGCGCGTGGAGCAGGCGCCCGGAGATGTCGGGATTCCGGGCCACCGATCCCTCGGCGAACCAGCGCTGCGCCGACGCGATGAGGAGGCTCGACGTGCTCTGCGCGCGCACCTGCGCGGCTCGCTCGTGCCATGCCTCCGGTCCGCCGAGCTTCGCGCCGGAGGCGATGACGGCGACGGAGCGCAGGCGCCGGGGATGCCGCAGCGCAAGCTCGAGTCCGGTGGCTCCGCCCAGCGAGACACCGGCGTAGTGGAAGGTCGGCTCGCCGACTCCGGCGGCGACGGCGTCGGCGAGGTCGGCGACACCGAAGTCCGCGGTGGTCACGGGCGAGCGTCCGTGGCCCGGAAGATCCCACGCGGTGACGCGGAAGCGACGGGAGAGCGCGGGGGCGACGGTCTCCCACAGCACGGTCGAGGTGCCGAGCGACGGGCCCAGCACCAGGAGGGGAGCGGTGTCCGGGCCAACGGGATCGGTGAAGGTGATCGACAGAGCCATGACCGGTCAGCCGCCGTCGCTCAGGTCGTCGACGAGCCGTCCCGACAGCCCGGTGTACCCGGCCGGATCGAGAAGGGCGTCGAGGTCCAGATCGCCCGCCTCGGGCAGCGCCCGCAGCGCCTCGGCGAACGACCCCGCCGACGTCGATGCGACGAGCTCGCCGAACCGCTCGCGTCCGATGCGGGGCACGAGCACTCGCGCGAGGCGCTCGCTCACGATGAGACCGCCCGACACGGCGAGGTTCCGGGCGACCGCCTCCCGATCGACCACGAGTCCTTCGGCGAGCGCGGCGGCATGTGCAGACGCCCCCAGCGCGAGGCGGAGCAGCTCCCGGAGCGTGGGCCACTCGGCGTGCCACGCGCCGTCGGGTCGCTCCTCGACGGCGAGTGCGGCCGAGAGATGGAGGGTCGCAGCGAGCTGGGGGGCGCGGATCGAGGCGGAGCGGATGAGCACCGCCGAGACGGGGTTGCGCTTCTGGGGCATCGTGCTCGACCCGCCGCCCCGGCCTTCCGACAGCTCGCCGATCTCGGGCCGACCGAGGACGAGGACGTCGGCCGCGAGTTTGCCGAGCGCGTCCACGCTCTGCACCAGTGCATCGCCGAGCTCGGTGACGGGCCACCGCTCCGTGTGCCACGGCGCCTCGGGGGCGGCCAGGCCGAGCTCCGCGGCGAACGCGGCGGGGAGGGCGGCCGCGGCATCCGGGCCCCATTCGTCCGCGGACGCCGCCAGAGTGCCGGCGGCGCCACCGAGCTGCGCGGGGAGCTGCGACTGGGCATCGCGAAGTCGTCGCGTCGCGCGACGGATGCCGCGGACCCAGCCCGCGGCGCGCGCGCCGACCGTCGTCGGCACCGCGTGCTGCGTGAGGGTGCGGGCGGCGGTGACGACCCCGCGGTGCTCCTGCGCGAAGGTGGTGAGCGCCGCGCCGGCGCGCGCCAGGTCCGCCACGATCTCGTCGACGGCATGACGCGACACCAGCATCAGCGCGGAGTCGACGATGTCCTGACTCGTCGCACCACGGTGGATCGCGTCACCCCCGACGCCGCGCCGGCGCATCTCGCTCACGAGCGGGATCACCGGGTTGCCTCCCGCCGCAGCGGCGCTCGCGAGAGCTGTCACCTCGAAGCCGTGGTCGCGGCATCCGCGGGACGTCCAGCC
Source organism: Microbacterium insulae (assembly GCF_042677065.1). NCBI lineage: Bacteria > Bacillati > Actinomycetota > Actinomycetes > Micrococcales > Microbacteriaceae > Microbacterium > Microbacterium insulae. The sequence continues at coordinate 785,391 of NZ_JBHTII010000001.1, forward strand.
GAACTCCGCCGACACGCTCTCGGCGGCGGCCCCGTCGAGCAGGCCCGTCGCGGCGAGCGCGCGCACGAGGGCCACCTCGGCGGTGACGAGCGCGTCGAGCACGGCGGTGTCGCTCACCGCAGCGTCACGTCCGACCGATACCGGCGACAGCAGGCCGGCGTCGACGGGCGGAGGGGGCTCAGAAGGCAAGGAACACCGTCTCCTTCTCGCCCTGCAGCCGGATGTCGTGGCGGAGTCCGCCACCGGGCAGGCGCGTCGCGATGAGGGTAGCGCGATCGACCTCGTCGAGGGATGCCAGCAGCCGATCGCCCGCCAGCGCCTCGGCATCGTCCGGGAGGTAGATGCGGGTATGGAGCTTGTCGGGCAGTCCCCGCGCGAACACGATCGCGGCGAAGAACGGAGCCGCGCCGTCTCCGGTGGAACCGGGGTTGCGGGTCCAGAACTCGAAGCGGCCCTCGTCGTCTGTGAAGGCGCGGCCGAACCCGGTGAAGGTGTGGTCGTCCCTCCGGAGGGATCCCCGCGCTCGGGGGACGGCGCCGCGCTCGTCCGCCCCGAAGATCTCGACGAACGCGTCGGGGATCGGGGCTCCCGCGCCGTCGAAGACGGTGCCGCCGAGCACGATCGCGCCGGGCGAGTGCGGGAAGACGATCTCATGCATCTTCGCGTACCCGAGCCCGAAGGCGAAGAACGGCCCGACGGTCTGGCCCGGTGTGGGCGCGAACGACTTCTCGCGGGTCATGCGTCCGCCTCCTCGGGCTCGAACCAGGTCGCGTCGGGCCCGTCGACGACGATGTCGAAGCGGTATCCCGTCGAGAGTTCCGGCGCGGTGAGATCGTGGTCGTAGACGCCGACGAGCCGGTCGCGGTCCGCCTGACGCCAGATGGAGTTGTAGATCGGGTCCAGCGCGAACAGCGGGTCGCCCGGGAAGTACATCTGGGTGATGAGCCGCTGGGTGAACCCGGTGCCGAAGATCGAGAAGTGGATGTGCGCGGGACGCCACGCGTTGACGTGGTTCTTCCACGGGTACGGGCCGGGCTTGATCGTCGTGAACAGGTACTCACCGCGATCGTTCGTGATCGCGCGACCCGCGCCGGTGAAATGGGGGTCGAGCGGTGCCGGGTGCTGGTCGCGCTGGTGGATGTACCGCCCCGCGCTGTTGGCCTGCCAGATCTCGACGAGCTGGTTCGCGAGTGGCCGGCCTCCCGAGTCGAGCAGGCGTCCGCGCACGGTCATCCGCTCCCCGAGCGGCTCGCCGGCGTGCTGGGCCGTGAGGTCGGACTCGATCGCGGCCACGTCGCGCTGGCCGAACGCCGGCGACCAGAGCTCGATCGTCTCCGGATCGACGAGCCTCGGATTCTTGGTGGGATGCCGCAGGAGGCTCGATCGGTACGGCGGGAAGTCGTGCATCGTCGCGGGGAGCGCCTCGCCGCGGCGTTCCCGCTCCGCGTATCCCGCGTGGAGCTCGCCGATCTCGCGGCTGACGGTCCGCTGGTCGACCTGATCGGGAGACGCGAGCAACGATTCCGGCGCCGCAGCGATCGGAATGATGGGATCGGACATGGTGTCTCCCTCGACACGGAAGCGATGAGTCTCAGAGCATGGTCCACCGTTCGTGGGCCGACTGGGCGGCTCCTCCCATCCAATGGGAATGGAGTTGGCGCTATGTCACCATGTCGTCATGGCCAACTCGACCTCGGGCGACTCCGTCACCGACCGCCTGATCCGGGTGCTCGACACGTTCACACCGATCCGGACCGTGCAGACGGCCGCCGAGATCGGCCGCCGCGCCGGGCTCCCACCCTCGACCGCGCACCGGATCGTCGGCGAACTGGTCGACGCGGGGCTGCTCGAGCGCGACGACGACCGGCGCATCCGCGTGGGCATGCGCCTGTGGGAGCTCGCGACCCGGTCGTCGCACGCGCTGCGGCTTCGGCAGGTCGCACTGCCGTACATGGAGCGCGTCCAGGCGCGCATCCGGGAGCACACGCAGCTCGCGATCCTCGAGCAGGACGAAGCGCTCTTCCTCGAGCGGCTCAGTGGCCCGGGTTCTGGTTCGAACGTCACACGGGTCGCCGGGCGCCTCCCCCTGCACGCGTCCTCCTCGGGCCTCGTGCTGCTGGCCTACGGCGACCACGACCTTCAGGAGCGGGTCCTCTCGGGCCCCCTCGGAGCGCTCACCGACGAGACGATCACGGATGCCGCGACGCTGCGGCGCAAGCTCGCCGAGGTGCGCTCGCTCGGTCACGCGGTCGCGCCGGGGTACATCGAGTCCGTATCGACCGGCGTCGCCGTCCCTGTGCGCGACGAGACAGGCACGGTGATCGCCGCGCTCTCCAGCGTGCTGCGCCGGGACGATCCCGTCCCCCCGGCTCTCGCCGAGCTGCGGGCTGCCGCGCGCGGCATCGAGAACGCGCTCGGCTACCGTGTGTGACGCCGAATCCCGTTGAACGGGATGCCGCGCGTAGGGGCTGCGGCATCCCCGCACAATGGTCGCGTCCATCCGTCGAAGGAGACGCCATGACCACCACCGTCCGCACACGGGTCGCCATCGTCGGGGCCGGGCCCGCAGGCCTCCTGCTCTCGCACCTCCTCGCCGCGGCGGGCATCGACTCGGTCATGATCGACCAGCGCGCGCGCGAGGAGATCGAGAGCACGATCCGCGCCGGCATCCTCGAACAGGGAACGGTCGATGTGCTCACCGGGTCCGGGGCTTCCGACCGCGTCCTGCGAGACGGGCACCGGCACGACGGCATCGAGCTCCGCTTCGACGGCCAGGGCCACCGGATCGACTTCCCCTCGCTGGTCGGACGCAGCGTGTGGCTGTACCCGCAGCACGAGGTGCTCAAGGATCTCATCGCGGCGAGGCTCGCGGCGGGACAGGACCTCCGGTTCGGCGTCTCCGCGCTCCACGTCGAGGGCGTCGACACCGATCGCCCGTCGGTGTTCGCGACCACGGCGGGCGGCGAAGACCTGCGGATCGACGCCGAGTTCGTCGTCGGCGCGGACGGGTCGCGCAGCGTCGTGCGCTCGGCGGTGACGGGGTCGTCGACCGGCGGCTACTTCCGCGAATACCCCTTCGCGTGGTTCGGCATCCTGTGCGAGGCGCCGCCCAGCGCCGGCGAGCTCATCTACAGCAATGCGCCGGCGGGCTTCGCGCTCATCAGCCAGCGCAGCGCCAGCGTTCAGCGCATGTACTTCCAGTGCGACCCCGAGGCCGACCCGGACGCGATGAGCGAAGCGGAGATCTGGGACACGCTCCAGGCCCGCGTGCCCGGGACCACGCTGATCGAGGGCCCCGTCTTCCAGCGCGACGTGCTGCGGTTCCGCAGTTTCGTCGCGCACGAGCTGCGCCGCGGCCGCGCGGTGCTCGTCGGGGATGCCGCGCATACGGTGCCACCGACGGGAGCCAAGGGCATGAACCTCGCCGTCGCCGATGTCGTGCTGCTCGACCGCGCGCTGCGCGCGCTGCTCCTCGAGGGCGACGGGCGGCTCGTGGACGAGTTCGCCGAGACCGCGTCCCGCCGCATCTGGAAGGCCCAGCACTTCTCGTGGTGGATGACGAGCATGCTGCACGTCGCTCCGGATGCGAGCGACTTCGACCGCCGCCGGCAGCTCGGAGAACTGCGGTCGGTCGTCGAGTCCCAGGCCGGTCGGACCTACCTGGCCGAGGCCTACACGGGGTGGCCGTTGGAGGGGCTCGGCTGACTGCGCACCGGGCTCGCTAGGCTCCTCCTGTGAACCCAACCGACCCGGAGCCGCGCCCCCGCGGGAGCTATGCGAAGGGCGTCGCACGGCGTCAGGAGATCCTCGAGCGAGCGAGAGAGGTGTTCGCCGAGCGGGGCGCGAAGCGCACGAGCCTGCGCGCGATCGCCAGCGAGGTCGGCGTAACGCACGCGGCGCTCACGCACTACTTCTCCTCGCTGGACGAACTCCTCGTCGCCGTCTACGAGGAGTCGAAGCAGCACGACGACCACGGCCCGGACGGCCCGGAGTCGAACACCACCCCCGCCGAGGCGATGCGCGTCTCGGCGCACGAGAACCGCGCCGTTCCCGGGCTCGTCCAGCTCTATTCGACGCTGGTCGCATCGGCGCTCGAGGACGACAACTCCGCAGCGCACGAGTGGGCGACCACGAGATTCGAGCGGCTGCGCGACGAACTGACCGCGCGCGTCGAGAGGCTGCAGGCGTCCGGAGTGCTGCGGCAGGACGTGGAGGCCCGCCTCGTGGCCGCGCTCGTGATCGCGGCGTCCGACGGCCTCCAGACGCAGTGGCTGCTCGATCCGTCGGTCGACCACGAGGCAGCGCTCGCGATGCTGGACCGACTGCTCGCGGGGCCCAACGGCTCCTGAGCCCCGCCGGCGTCGGTCAGACCGTCGGAGCGAGAGGGTCGAAACCCTCCGGCACGAGCGGAACCGGCGCGACCGAGCTCTTCACGGCCACGGTCTCGCCGGTCTGCGCGGACTCCTGCGCCGAGAGCAGCACGTCGAGGACGTGGAGGCCGAGCTCGCCGGAGGCCACGTGCGGGCGGCCCTCCGCGATGGCGCGCACCATGTCGAGCGCGCCGAGTCCGCGGCCGACCTCGTACTCACGATGTTCGACCTCGATCCAGGGCTGCTCGAACGACATCCCGTCGCGCAGCACTCCGAGCGGACGGACGAACTCGATGCGCCCGTCGAACCGATTGGGGTCGGGCAGCACGATGGATCCCTCGGTGCCGTGCACCTCGAGCACTCCGTGCCGCTCGAGGGCGGAGTCGAACGAGAGGAGGCTGTGCGCCTGCTGCCCGGACTCGAACGCGGTCACGACCTGGATCGTCGAGGGCACCTCGACCGGGAACAGGCTGCCGGCGTTCGGCCCCGTGCGGATCTCCCGCTCCTCGCGCGACTTCATCCCGACCGCGGCCACGCGATCGACCGATCCGAAGAGGCTCACGAGTGCCGAGAAGTAGTAGGGCCCCATGTCGAGCAGCGGACCGGCGCCCTGCGCGAACAGGAATGCGGGATTGGGATGCCACAGGTCGGGCCCCTGCGTCTGGAAAGCGGTGTGCGCGAACAGAGGCCGGCCGATCAGGCCCTCCTCGATGGCTCGTCGGGCGGCCTGGAAGCCCGGCCCGAGGAGGGTGTCGGGCGCGGAGCCGACGCGGAGCTCCGCCGCATCGGCCTCGGCGAGCAGCGACGTCGCCGAGGCGCGGTCCAGGCCGAGGGGCTTCTCCGACCACACGTGCTTCCCCGCGGCGATCGCCGCCCGGGAGACCTCGATGTGGGCGGCGGGGATCGTGAGATTGACCACCAGCCGGACGTCGGGATGCGCGAGCACATCGTCGGCGCTGCCGTGAGCGGGAACGCCGTGCTTCTCCGCCTGGACGCGTGCGCGGTCCTGATCGAGGTCGCCGATGATCAGCACCTCGGTGTCGGGGAAGGACGCGAGGTTCTCGAGGTAGGTGTCGCTGATCACTCCGGCCCCGATGAGGCCGATGCCCACCGCGGTCATCGGACGAACCCGCCGTCGCGCAGGAACGCCAGGCTCGCGGCGATGTCGTCGAAGACGTCGCCGGGCGCGTTGTCGTACTCGATCACGGCGTACTCGACCGACCGTGCCGCGCGCAGCGCGTCGGCCAGCGGAACGTCTCCGTGGCCTGCGGGGCGCTGGTCCAGACTGGCGGAGGCGAACGCCGAAGCGCCGGGTGCCCAGGGGTTGGATGCCGGCACCACTCCGTCCTTGACGTGAACGGCGCGCAGCCGGCCGCCGAGGCGCTCGACGAGGGTCACGGCATCCTGTCCGCCGGCGCGGGCCCAGAAGAGGTCGAGTTCGAGCAGCACCCGCTCGTCGGTCAATGCGACGAAGCGCTCGTACGCGGTCTGCCCGTCGAAGTCCGCCACGAATTCCTGGGCGTGGTTGTGATAGCCGACGCTGAGCCCGAAGCCGGCGGCGGTTTCGACGAGCGCGTTCATCCGCTCGGCGATGTCTGCCACGCCATCGTCAGAGAGCCATCGCTCGGGGGCGACGAAGGGGTCGATGACGGTCTTCATGCCGATCTTCGCGGCGGCCTCGAATACGACCTCCGGCGCCGGCGTCGGGATCGAACCGTCGGGCGTCCACAGCTCGTCCGAGAGCAGCGGGGCGTGGCCCGTGGGCGACTCGAGGCCGGCGGCGTCGAGCGCGGCACGGATCTCGTCGGGACGACGCACGAAGTCGAAGGCCTCGACGTGGCGCAGGCCGAGGGCGGCGAGTCGGGCGAGGGAGCCGTCCATATCCGCCGAGAACTCATCGGCGAGCGTGTAGAGCTGAACTGAGGCGACCGGCAGAGTCACGGTGGTCTTCCTTTCCTGCACCCGCGGCGACGCGGCGATGCTGTACAGATGCTAGCAGAAACCTCCAGGCGGAGGTTTTTATTGGTCCGCGGTTGCCAGCGATCGGAGCCACTCCGCCTGGCGCGGCCAGCGCTCGGCGCCGCTGCCCTCGTGCGTGTTGACGCAAACGCGTAGTCGGGAAGCATGGCACGCTCGGCATCCGTCAGCTCGACGGGCTTCCGTCCGACGATCGCCTTGCTGAGCCTGCGGGCGGGGCTGGAGACGCCGTCTGTGATCGCGCCGTCGACACGAAGACGCTGATGACAAACGCCAGTACCCGCACGATGCTCCCCTCGGTCGGATCACCGGTTCGGAATCTATCGACGACGGGTTTCCGCAGAACAGACCATGAGACTCCGAGGCTCATGCGGTATCGCGTCGTGACGCCGCAGCTCAGGCAGCGACAGACGGCGGGCCGCGGCATCCGTGCGGCGGCTCATCGACATCGCGGTTACTCGCCGACTGACCGTGTTGTCGACGCAACCAGCGGGGTCACTCGGCGAGATGCCACGCTGTCGACGGGGGAACGCGCCAGGAGGGAGGCGAGTCAGTTGCTGCTGGACGACGACTTGTCGGGCAGATACGGCTCGATCGCCGCGGCCAGCTTCGCCGGCGTCATCGACTGCAGCCACACGTGGCCGGGCCCGTGCAGACGCGCGAGGAAAAGGGAGTCGCCGAAGATCTTGTTCTTGACGCCCTTGATGCTGGCGAACTCGAGGCTCATCTCCGCCCGATAGAGGGCGAGGTGGCCGGGGTGGATGAGCATCGACTGCCCGGGCTGCAGTTCGTACTCCGTGATCTCCCCCGCCAGCTGGACCCAGGCGGTTCCGTTGCCGGCGAGCTTCTGGAACACCACGCCCGCGCCCCCGAAGATGCCGGCGCCGAGCTTGGTCTGCAGCCCGACCGAGACCTCGACGTCGGAGGTGCTGGCCATGTACGACCCGGACTGGACCATGAACTGATCCGCCGGATCGATCACGAGCTCCCGGATGGTCCCGGGCAGCTGTGCGGCGAACGCGACAAAGCTTCCGGGCGCCTTGGCGGTGTACTGCGTGAGGAACAGCTGGCCGCCTCCCACCATGCGCTTGAGTCCGCTCATGAACCCGCCCTTGCCGCCCGAACCGAAGCCCGTGGAGGTCTCGATGTCGAACTCCGGCGTGAGCCACGACACGTCACCACCCTCCGCGATGATGCGCTCCCCCGGCTCCAGGGTGATCTCGAGCACGGGCATGGTGGTGCCGGCGATGGTGGACTTCATGCCGTCAACGTAGCGCTCGGCACGCGTGGAAGCGAGACTCCGCCCGCATCGACCTCCCGAGGACGAGACGGTCGGTAGGGTTCAGGCATGAGCGACGAGACGGCGCCTGGGACGGACGAAGGCTGCGGACCCTCGTGCTCGTGCGGGGCACCCGGTCGTTCGCAGTTCGTCGCGATCGGCGCCCCGGCAACGGGGAGCGGAGCGGCGTCCTCAACGCCGGGTCGGCACGGCGTCGAGCAGGTCCTGATCCCGGCGAGCACGTTCGTGATGGGCGACTCGTCCGAAGACCAGAATCCGGGCGACGGGGAGGTGCCGCAGCATCCCGTCACTCTCCCCTCGTTCTCGATCGACGCCACGACTGTCACCAACGAAGACTTCTCCCGGTTCGTCGATGCGACCGGCTACCGGACCGAGGCGGAGACGTTCGGGTTCTCGGCGGTCTTCCACCTCGCTCTCCAGGCTCCCGACGCCGACATCATGGGCCGCGCATCGGGAACGCCGTGGTGGTTCGGCGTGAAGGGCGCGGATTGGCGCCGCCCGGGCGGCCGCCACTCGTCGCTCGACGGACTCGGCGACCATCCGGTCGTGCACATCAGCTGGAACGACGCCCAGGCCTACTGCGCGTGGGCGGGGCGCCGGCTCCCCACCGAGGCCGAGTGGGAGTGCGCGTCGCGCGGCGGCATCGACCAGGCGAAGTACCCCTGGGGCGACCAGGAGGTCGACGAGGGCGGATGGCGCGCCAACATCTGGCAGGGATCGTTCCCGCAGCACAACACCCGGGACGACGGCTATCTCACCACCGCACCGGTGCGCACGTTCGAGCCCAACGGCTACGGCCTGTGGCAGACCGTCGGGAACGTCTGGGAGTGGTGCCAGGACTGGTTCGACCCCGGCTTCTACCGCCGCTCACCCGCCACCTCGCCGGACGGCCCACCGACGGGTGCTGCCCGAGTGCTCCGCGGCGGCAGCTACCTGTGTCACATCTCCTACTGCAACCGCTACCGCAACTCGGCGCGGTCGCAGAACACCCCCGACTCGTCGATGGGCAACGCCGGCTTCCGGACCGTCGCAGCCTGACCGGGCGCGGATGCGGGCCGCTAGACCCCGCCGCTCATGCGCGTCCATGCCGCTTTCCCCTGAGCGCGGAAGGTGGCCGTCCGGGGATCGACTTCGACCTCGTCTCCGACACGCACCAGGTCGTCACGCGTCGTCGAGCGGCGGCGGCGCCACTCGATGCCGAACCACACGAGCACGACGGCCGTGGCCGCGAGGAACACGATCAGCGCGATCACGAGGTCCATGGCGCTAAGGTACCCGCCCGTGTCCGGCCGGAGTAGCCCCTCGTGGGTGGATGCGCGAGAGCACCGCTGCCGCGCTGCGCGGCGAACCGCTGCTGCCCCGGTTCGGTCGGCGTCAGCTGCCGCGCTCGGCGAGCCGGCGGCGCCCCTCCTCGGAGTACGCGAACGCTCGGGTCCAGTTCTTGATGTACTGCGCACGCCGGAAGCGGAGCGCCGACCAGTCCTCGTCGATCGCCACTTGGCGCACCGGCTCGAAGCCCGCCGCCCCCATGGTGTCCCACCCCGTATCCCTGTTGAACTCGCAGGTGTATCGCCGCGAGGTGGACTTGGGGTAGGCGATCCACACGACGGCGTCGCCGACCGTCGCCCTGCCGACGGCTTCCGCGAAGGTGTCGACTTGGGCTTTCGTGGTGGCGAACGCGAGGGCGAAACCCGCGCCGGTCACTTCCACGAGGCTGCGCTCGACCTCCACATCGGCGGGGACCTCGGCGAGAACCGCTTCGAAGGACGCGGGAGCGTCGATGACGTAGGCGCGTTCGTGGGACCCGAGGTTGAGCTTCGTGAGAATCGGGTTCGTCATGCGGCCATTCTCACCGGAGAGCCGGAGGGACGCGAGCACCGGTGAAGAGCACGGTGCACGCGACCCGAGGTCCCGTGGCTGACCTGAGGAGCGACGTAGGCGGACACCGCTACCGGGATCGCGCGTCCTGCAGACCTCGGATGTAGCCGACGGCGAAGAGCCGGCCGAGCGTGCCGTAACCGGGCATGTCGTTGGTCTCGCCGGCCATGGTGGGTACGTGGTCCGGGCGGAGCGCGCCCCGGAATCCGGTCATCTCGTACGCCTCCAGGCACGCTGCCATGTCGGTCGGACCGTCGTCGTGAAACGTCTCCACGAAGGAGTCCGCGGTGCCGGCGACATCGCGGAAGTGCACGAAGCCGATCCGGTCGCGGTCGCCGAACTCCCGGATCACCGCGGGGAGGTCATCGGTCATCAGCGCGAAGTTGCCCTGACAGAGGGTGATCGCATTCGCGGGTGACGGGTGGAGGTCGAGCAGCCGGCGGAACCCGTCCACCGAGCTCATGATCCGCGGAACGCCCCGGACCTCGGACCTCGGCGGATCGTCGGGGTGCATCGCCAGCTGCACGCCCGCCGCCTCGGCCTCCGGTACGACCGCATCCAAGAAGTACTGAAGCGCGTCCCAGAGCTGCGCGGCGGTGAGCTCGCCCGGCGGGAGCAGAGCATCCTGTGCGGCGGGGTCGTCCGCATCGAAGGCCGTGACCAGCGCCCCACCGCGTCCGGCGGTCTCGATCGACGTGCGGGCCCAGCTCGTGACGGCCATCCAGTTGTAGCAGAGCACGGGGATGCCGAGGTTGCCCATCGCTCTGACCTGCGTGATCACGGCGTCGATCTGCTCATCGCGCCCGTCGGCGCCCACGCGCGCCTTGTCGAGGGGAGGTGTGTCCTCGATGACGCGGACGGTGAAGCCGCCGTCGGCGAAGACCGCGATGTCTCGCGAGAGGGCCTCCTCGCTCCAGGGTCGAGGTCCGCTGTCCGCATCGTCGATGCGGCCGGATCCCACACCCACCGAGCGGAACATGCGCTGATCCTGCTCTGCGCCGTTCATGAGCGCGGCCACGCCGTCCACGCCGCACTGCTGGAGGAGCGGCCATAGACGCGAGGGGCGTGGAGGCAGCAGTTCGATGAGGTCGATGTCGCGGGTCATGAGAGGTCTCCGATCGGTCCGGGGAGCCGCGCCATCATCCCGCCGTCGACCTTCAGATCCACGCCCGTGATGAACCCGGAACGGGGCCCGGCGAGGAACGCGATCGCCTCGCCGACCTCGTCCGGTGCGCCGACGCGCGCGAGCGCGTGAGCGGTCCCCCAGTGTGCGAGCACCCGCTCGACCTCGGCGCCGCCGGCCCGAGCGGCGTCCCGGGCGGAGGAGCGGAGCATGGGGGTGTCGATCGACCCCGGACTCACGCTGTTGACGCGCACGCCGTGGGCGGCTTCGTCGATCGCCATCGACCGGACCAGCGCGAGGAGCGCACCTTTGCTGGCCGAGTAGGCGGCCACGCGGGGCTGGCTGGCCGAGCCCTGCACCGAGGCCACCAGGACGACGGTGCCGCTCTCGGCAGCCCGGATGGCGGGCAGCGCGGCACGGGCGGCGAGGAAGGCCCCTCGCACGTTGACGTCGAACACGTGATCCCAGTCGTCCACCGTCGTCTCGATCACATCGCCGTACTTTTGGATGCCGCTGGAGACGACGAGCGAATCGAGCGCTCCGAACTCGGCCAGGGAACGCTCGACGGCCCGCTGCGACGTGTCGGGGTCGCGCACGTCGCCACCGACGGCGATCGCGCTTCCCCCCTCGTCGCGGATGGATGCCGCGACCGCCGCCGCTTCGCCCTCGTCCAGTCCGTGCACCGTCACCCGCGCACCGGCCGCGGCGAGGGCGATGCACGCCGCGCGTCCGATTCCGCTGCTCCCGCCGATCACAAGGCAGGACCGACCCTCGTGCTCCCTCATCGATTCGTTCCTCTCATGCGGCGAAGGGCGTGACCGGCACGCCCCGCGTATCGGTGGAGACGGCGAAGACGCTGCCGGCGAGCGGCTCGTCGCGGAGCCGCTCGGCGGAGAGGCCCTCCCGGCCCGATGTCACGAACAGAGTGCCGTCGGCCGCGAAGGCGCAGCTCGTGGGCTGACTCACCGGCAGGTGGATGCTCCGCAGGAGGCGGCCGGTGGCGTCATAGCGATGGACCGACGACGCGCCCCACACCGCCACCCAGATGCCGCCGTCCTGATCCACCGCCAGTCCGTCGGGCAGGCCCTCGTCGATCCGCACGAACGGCTCGAATTCGCCGACCTCGCCGCCGTCCGGGTCGAACGGTGCGCGCAGGACGACGTGAGCCATGCTGTCGACGAGGTACATCGTCCGACCGTCTGCGGTCCAGCCGAGTCCGTTGGGCAACGTGAGACCGCCGCGGATGACGGTGCTGGGTCCGCGGCCGTCCCAACGGTGCAGCGCGCCGCGGCCTTCGGCGAACGCGAGCTCGTTGCTCCCCGCCCACATGCGTCCGAGCGGATCGCACTTGGCGTCGTTCATCCGCAGCGCGGGGTCCGGGATGGCCGGGTCCGCGATGACGAGTTCGCCGTCGACGGCGAAGCCGAACCCCTCGGAGATCGCAATGGCGAACCCCCGCTCGGACGCGCGCGGCGCGATCGCGCCCATGAGCGTGTCGAACTCCCACCGCTCTGTCGTCCCTGTCTCGAGATCGCTCTGCAGCAGCGCACCCGACAGGATGTCGACCCAGCACAGGCGCCCGGTGCGCGTGTCGATCACCGGCCCCTCGCCCACGCGGGCCGCCGCCCGGAGGAGAAGGCGCTCGTCGGCGCTCATGGCGTCCACCTCATTTCGCGGGGCCCGACGTCGACAGTCGGAGCGCGATCGTGATCTCGACTGCCGCGCGAGGTTCGAGCCGCAGGGTCGTGCCCCGCCCGGGACCGGACGTCGTCGTGCTCGCGGGCTCGATCGCCATGATCCGTGCGCGCCGGAACCACGGGTGGTCCGCCGACGCGTTGAGCTCCTGCCACCACCACGCGTGCGGGAGCATGCGCGCATCCCATTCGACGCGGACGGCGAGTCCGAGGTCTGCGTTCGTGATCGAGTACCAGCCCTCGGTGAAGCCCGACAGCCAGCCGAAGGCGCGGGACGACTGCCCCGGCGAGGGCACTGCCCTCAGGTCGGGCGTGCCGTCGGCGGCCGGCGAGCGCGGCCACGGCGCGGTCCGCTCGCCGCTCTCGTCAGGGTCGAGGGTGAACGTGGCCGCATCCGTCTCGACGCGACAGCGGCCATCGAGAAACGCGCCGCCGAAAGCCGGGTGGCTGACGTAATCGAGCTCCACCCCGAGGTCGCTCAGGTTGATCAGCGTGTCCTTCTGGACGAGCGACGCTCCCACGATCCGGAGCTTACGCTCGATCCGCACGGGAACGGAGAAGAGCTCGATCGACAGTCGAGCAGCGGCATCGTCGACGGCGTCGACGACCCAGGCCGACGTCGATGCCTCGCCGTGGAATCCCACTTCGACCGTACCCACCCGCCGCGCGGGCCCCGCGTTGGGGCACAGAGTCTGCCACCCGCCTCGATACTGCTCGAGCCACCGGTCGGCGGGGTCGATCGTGCTCGGGGCCATGCGATGGTCGCGGATGCTGTCTGCCCGGGCGCGCCACGGGGTGGCGGCCAGCACGCCCACGCCCGACGCCACGTCAGTGACCTGCAGGATGTCGGCTCCGCGCCCGGGGTCGATGTCGACCTGGATCTGCCCGTTGCCCAGCGTGAGCGGAGTGATGCGATCGCCTCCTCGTCGAGTGCGGCCGAGGGGATTGAACCAAATGGCTCCCCGTGACATTGTTAACGATACCAGGTTTGATAACGATACCAACGCGAAGGAGCGTCATGAACACCCCCCGTTATCCCCGCCGACTCACCGCCACGGCCGCGACGGCGACGATGGCCGCCGCACTGCTGATCCCGGCGATTCCCGCCGCCGCGGACGCGGGCGCCACCGCGCGGCCGGCGCACTCCGGAAGCTGCGATCTGGTCGACAGCACGATCAGCGCCACGTCGACGGTCGACGCCGAGCGGACGTCGCAGTTCGCCGAGTACGGCAACTCCGGCGCAGGGTGGACCGGCGGCGACAGCACCTACTCCCTCGTGCTGGAGGACGGCCGTCAGGCCTGGTTCTTCTCCGACACGTTCCTCGGCCCGGTCGATGCCGACCTCGGTCGGCCGCTGTCGACGCCGTTCCTCAACAACTCGATCGTGCTCGACTCCGGCGGCGAGCTGTCGACCGTGACCGGCGGCACCCCCGAGGCTCCGGCATCCATCATCGGACCCACCGCAGAGGGGAACTGGCACTGGCTGGGCGATCCCGAGCTCAACAAGAAGGGCGACGTGCAGGTGCCGCTGCTGCAGTTCGAGCGCTTCGGCACCGGCATGTGGGACTGGGGGTGGTCGGCCAACCGCCTGGCGACGCTCGACGGAACGACCCTCGAACTCGAGTCGATCACCGAACTGCCCTCCGAGGTCGGCATCAACTGGGGCTCGTACACGCTGTCGGAGGGCAACACGACGTACGTCTACGGGATCAACGACATCGACGGCGTCCGATCCGCCTTCGTGGCCCGCGTCAACGGCGGTGACCTGACCAAGCGGTGGAAGTTCTGGGACGGCGAGCGGTGGGCACCGAACGAGGCAGACGCGGTGCCGGTCGCCTCGTACGTCGCGAACGAGTTCAGCGTCGAGCCCTACCGCGACGGGTATCTGATGGTCACGCAGGACACGAGCGAGCTCTTCAGCACGCGCATCGTCGCCCAGGTCTCCTGCTCGCCGACGGGACCGTTCACGGTCGCCGCCGAGCTGTACCGGACCCCCGAGACCGGCGCCTTCGGGTCGTACGGGAACCCGAACGTCTTCACGTACAACGCCCACGAGCACCCCGAGGACCGCGACGGCGACACGCTGCTGGTGACGTACAACGTCAACAGCTTCGTCCCGGACGATCTCTACGACGACGTGACCATCTACCGGCCGCGGTTCGTCAGCGTCGAGCTGACCGTCACGCCGTAACAGGCCGATTCGACCGGACCCGCCGTGGCGCGGGTCCGGTCGCAGGGAGGAATCACGATGATGCTCGAACCCAGCCGGCGGGTCGCCTCGGTGCGGGACCTCGGCGTGCAGTTCAGCGGCAACGACGTCGACATCACGGGACAGGATGCCGTGAGCTCCGTCGAACTGCCGGGCGACGAGACGTTCTGGGTCTTCGGGGACTCCGTCGAGGGACCCTTCGACTCGATCCGCGGCTTCGAACTGACCGACGTGCTCTCGAACACCGGCGCGATCGTGCCGATGCAGGACCTCACGGACGGTGTGACGCGATTCCGGTACCTGAAGGACGAGAGCGGCACGCGAGCCCGGCAGCTCATCGACTTCCTCCCGCCCGAGCACAGGTCGACGCAGCGGCTGTGGGCCATCCACGGCGTGCACACCGGCGGGCACCTCTACCTCTACTACCACCGCATCACGATGGATCCCGCCCTCGATGTGTTCGAGACCTTCACTCTGGACGGCATGGGGGTCGCCCGCGGGGATGAGGAGCACCGGTTCGAACGCCTCCTCGCTCCCGACGGCACCTACGAGTGGTGGAAGGGCGACCAGCCCGGGTTCGGAGTCTGGGTGCAGCGCGAGGGCGAGCACCTGTACCTGTGGGGTTCGATACAGCCCGAGTCGAAGTCGGCCGGCGACATGTACCTCGCTCGCGTCCTGCCCGAGCGCATCGAGGACGCCGGGGCGTACGAGTACCTGGTGTCCGCGCCCACCACGGCGCAGCCCGACCGCGAGGTGCGGTGGGCCAAGGCCTTTGCGCCGACCGCGTGCCTCTTCTCCGACGTTCCGAACGAGATGTCGGCGTCGTGGAACCCGTACCTGGGATGCTTCATCTCGCTCACGACCTTCCGGCGCGACAACATCCTGGTGATGCGGACCGCCCCCGCACTGACGGGCCCGTGGAGCGACCCCGAGGTGGTGTTCCGCCCCGAGCGCGGATCGGAGGCCGCGCTCTTCAACGCCGGGAAGGAGCATCCGGAGTTCGCGCGTGAGGGCGGGAAGGTGACGTACATGACCTTCATCGACTCCACGGTCTACCGGCCGCACCTCATCGAGATCACGTTCGCCTGAGTCAGGGCCGCTGTGCGAGCAGGGGGTGCAGCACCAGTTCCGAGAATCGCTCCCCCATCAGGCGCTGCACGTCGGGACCGGGATGCAGGTTGTCGGGAAGCGGCAGGGTGCGCGCGTCGTCGGGTCCGTAGAGCAGGTGCCCGTGCACGTGACGCAGCCGGTCGTCCGCCGTGCGGCGCCGCTCGACGATGTCGGCGATCGCGGCACGGATGGACCCCAGCGACAGCTTGCCCTGCGCGACATCCGCCTCGGTTCCACCGGCGATCGACCACTCGTACGGCCGGGTCGGATCCTGGACCGTCGGCCCGGCGGCGGTCTCCACCGGAGCGCAGAAGATCGGCGAGATCACCACGATGGGGGTCGACGGATGGCCCTCTCGAACGGTGTCGAGGAAGCCGTCGAGCGCGGGCCGGAACGCGCGCATCCGCATCACGTCGCCGTTCACGAGATTGATACCGATCTTGACGGTGATCAGATCCGTGGGCCGGTCGCGGATGGTGCGGGCGGTGAACGGGTCGAGCATCGCGCTGCCTGAGAACCCGAGGTTCGTCAGCTCGACCCCGGCCGCCAGCGCCGCCACGACCGGCCACGTACCAGAGGTGGCGTCGGCGCGGTAGCCGTGGCTGATCGAGCTGCCGTGATGGAGCCAGCGCAGCGCGACAGGTTCCTCGGCCGGGTGGACCGGCGCATCCGCGCGGACCGCGAGCACTTCGACGGCATCGGTGTACGGCAGCCACAGCTCGTACGAGGTGTCCGCGGCGGGCAGGCCGGCGAAGCGCACGAGCGTCGGCGGACCGTCGACGACGGTGCCGCTCGGATCGTCGAACGTGAACAGGTACCGCGATCCGGATGCCGCGGCCACCGCGGCGACCACCGAGCCGTCGGCCGCCAGCTCGTAGACGCTCGGCGGGAGCGGGGACCGGGCGTCCGGCGCCATCCGGCGGGCGGAGACCTCGAGCTCGATGACCGTCGCCGCGGTGCGGAAGGCGAGGCGCACGCCCGCGCTCTCGGCCGAGGTCTGCGCCATGAAGGCGTCGGGAACCTGGGCGCGGGCCCACGCAGGAAGGCGGTGGGGCAGGATGCCGCGGGCGGTGCGCTCGACCTCGACAGCGCCCCGCACGCGGACGTCGGCGAGATCGACCTCGCGGAGGGTTTCGCTCACGGGCGGTCGACCACACGCCCGTCGGCGTGGACGTCGACCAGCCGGTCTCCGACCCGGAGGCCCCGCAGCACGGCCGACGGATCGAGCGCCGCGACGCAGCCGTCCGCGTCCGCGAGGCCGTCGAGACCCGGCTCGGCGCCGAAGAGCGACTCGATGACGAGGGCGACGTACGCGCCGGACGACGAGCAGGCCCAGTCGTTGATGTAGGGCAGCTGCGGAGGGGCCTTGCGCGCTCCGCCTCCCAGCAGCGGCTGCGCCTCCTCGACGAAGTGCGCCTGGCCGGGCGGACCCTGGTTCGCTGTGCGAGCCAGCCCCGGCAGCCAATCGAGCGCGACGTCCGGCCGCCCCAGCGCCACCAGGGCGCGGGCGGCGTCGGCCGGCCACGCCGTGTAGGCGCCGTTCCACTGGTGATCGGGCCGGACGCTGTAGGACGCGTCGGGGTCCCACGGCGACAGCGCCCGCATCCACTCGGGCGTCTGCAGCTCCCGTCGGAAGAACGCGACCATCTCGCGCCGGGTCTGGTCGTCGAGGTCGTCGGCGATCGAGGTCCCGACGATGTTGAAGTCGTAGCAGTGGCGCACCGGAAGCCTCGTGCCGTCCGGCTGACCTGCCGCGAAGAAGCCCTCCCCCGGAAGGTAGAGCTCGAGCACCGCCTCGACGAGCGCGTCGGCCTCGGACCGCAGTTCACCCGCGCCCGCGCGATCCCCCCGATGCTCGAGCACGTCCGCCGTGACCCGCAGGTTCCAGACGTTCGCCGCGTTGAAGCTCGCGACCTCGTGGGTGTACGAGCTGACGCACTCCAGCAGGTTCTCGATCTCGCCGTAGTCCGCGAGCTTCGAAGACCGGCGAAGGCCCTGCCACGCGCGCGCCCACAGTCGCAGATGGTCGAGCACGGTGCGCTCGCTCGCGGGCGATTCGTCGAGGAAGCCGTGGTCGCCGGTGAACCTCACGTAGTCCCGCACGAGCCGGGTCATCGCGTAGTCGTTCACGGAGTACCACTGACCGACCGGGTCGCCCGTGAGCGACGACGTCCCGAACAGCGTGTGCGTGTCGCGCGAGATCCAGTGCGAGAGCTGCCGCTTCATCGCGGCGGGATCGAGAAGGGCGTGGGTGACCGAGCTCAGGCTGAAGTCCCACAGGAACGTCGTGGTGCCCCAGTAGTTCGGCATGAGGGTGTCGTAGCTGCGCCCGAGCACGTTGCCCTCGTAGTCCCGGCGGAAGTAGAGGATGCCGAGGATGCCCCACCAGTACAGCCGGCGGAGCGCATCGGACTGTGTCTCGAGAAGGGGCAGGTGCCCCGAGAACTCGGTGTTCCCCGGTGTGACGGATGCCTCGAGCTGCGCGTTCCAGTAGACCTCGGCGGCTCGCACCGCCCCGGGGACGTCCGCGGCCACGGCGTCGAACACACCGACCGCAGCCTCGCGCGAGCCACCCACGGCCTGGACATAGCCGAAGCGCGCACTCCCGCCCGCCGCGACCTCCATCGCGACCGTCACATCTCCCCCGCGCCCCATCCCGCCGACGCCGATGGAGAACTGCTCCGAGGTCGGCGCGACCCCGCTCAGCCGGGCGGTGGCGGGCACGTCGACGCCCTGGACGCTCCACGCGGTCTCCGCCGCGTCCGTGAAGACGAGGCGTGAACCGTCGACGGATGCCTCGTTCCGCGCGTCCGGGGACTCGGCCGCGAGCCACGGGCCGTCGTGCGCCACCACCCGCGACGCGAGGGAGAGCATGACCTCGACCGTGCGATCCTCCGATCCGGTGTTGCGCACGCGGACGTCGATCGCGACCGCCGTCGTCCCCGGGACGGCCACCGTCGTCGTCTCGAGGTCGAGGCCGTCGAGCGCAGCGCGCCGGACCACCCGGTCTGGTCGCCACTCGTGCGTCACGGGCACCCCGTACGAACGGAAGATCCTCCCGTCCACGAAGGCGACGGCGGTCGCCGCGAGACCCTGCGACACGGGCGGGAACTGCACTGCGGTGATCGCCGTGAGGTCGTGGTCGACCCTCACCGTCCCGAGGTTGTTCGTCAATCCGGCGGGCGCCACGGTGTCGTCGTAGTGATGCGTGACCGGGTCCGCCGACAGGTCCGCCACGGTCGGGATATGGCGTGTCGCGGTGAGCAACGGATCTCCTTCTAGTACTGGCCGAGCGCGAGACCGCGCGCGAAGAACTTCTGGGTGAACAGGAACAGGATGACCGTCGGGAGCGACACCAGCACGGCGGCCGCGAGGACGGTCGAGATCTGCGCCCCGCCGTAGGTGCTCTGCATGCCCGAGAGGGCGGTGACGATCGGCCTCACCTCGTCGGACTGGGTGAGCGTGAGTCCCAGCAGCAGGTCGTTCCAGATGAACGTCGCCTGGAGGATGAACACCGCCACGAGCGCGCTGGAGGCCATCGGCAGGTAGATGCGGGTGAAGATCCGCCACGTCGACGCGCCGTCCAGGACCGACGCCTCGAAAACGTTGTAGGCGACGCCGGTGAAGAAGTTGCGCATGACGAAGGCGGAGAACGGGATGGAGATCGCGGTGTACACGATGATCATGCCGACCTGCGTGTCGTACAGACCCACACGCGAGTAGGCGTCGAAGAGCGGGAGCAGGACCATCTGCAGCGGGAACACGGTGCCGCCGAAGATGATCACGAACCACAGGAATCCCCTCTTGAGACGCAGCGCGACGATCGCGAAGCCGGCGGCGGCGCCCACGAGGACGGCGATGATCGGCGACACCACCGCGTAGATGATGGTGCTGACCACGCTGTCGGCGAGACCCGAGAGCTGCAGAGCGTCGAGGATGTTCGGAATCAGGGCGAAGCCGTTCGGGACCCACGCCTCGCTGGAGACGAACTCGGCCGGAGCCTTGCTCGCATTCACGACGAGCAGGTAGACGGGAACGAGCCAGAAGAGGCCCAGGATCACCAGGACCGCGGTGCGGATGACTTTGGACATGTTCACATCTCGTGCTTCCGGGAGAGCTGCTGGCGGAGGTACAGCACCGACGCGATCAGCGTGACGACCGACAGGAAGACGGCGATCGCGGACCCGAGCCCGTAGTCGCTGTTCACGAACGTCTCGCGGTACATCGTGAGGGCGAGCGTCTCGGAGGCGCGGCCCGGCCCGCCGCGCGTCATCGACAGCACGATGTCGAACGTCTTGAGGCTCGCGACGATCGAGAGCCCGACGACCACGGCGGTGAGCGGGCGCAGCATCGGCCAGAGGATGCTGCCGAAGAGGCGGAAGCCCGTCGCGCCGTCGACGCGGGCAGCCTCGAGGGGCTCCTTGGGGATGGACTGGAGTCCGATGGTGAACAGGAGAGCGTTGACCCCGACGCCCTGCCACGACGCGGCGAGGATCATCACGATGGTGTTCAGCGGCGCGTCGATGAGCCAGCGCGGCGGATCTGCGACTCCGAACACCTCGAGCGCCTGGTCGAGCGCGCCGTTGGCGGACAGGATGAACGACCAGATGACGCCCACCCCGATGCCCGACACCGCGTAGGGGATCAGGAACGGCAGTCGCAGCCAGACCCCACCGGGCAGGTTCCACGTGAGCAGAGCGATCGCGAGGCCCAACCCGACCGGGATGAGGAGGGTTCCGACCACCCAGAGCAGGGTGTTCAGGAGGGAGCCGACGAAGGACGGGTCCTCGAACATCTCGACGTAGTTGTCGATGCCGACCCAGTCCGGATCGCCGAGCCCGTTGTATTCGGTGAAGCTGAGGAACGTGGTCCACAGCAGCGGCAGGTAGAGGAGGACGGCGACCAGGAACACGCCCGGGGCGATGAAGCCCCGGGCGGAACCCTGATACTGCGTCCTCCGGCGGGGCGGCCGGCCGGGACCCCGTGTGGAGTCCCGTGCCGCCCGCTCTCGCTCAGGTGTCTGAAGGACGGTCACGCGATCTACTCCTGGTCGGCCCAGTAGTCGTCCGCCTCGGCCTGGATGGCTTCGAGGAACGGCATCGGGTCGCCCGGGTTGGCGTTGAAGGCGCCGAACTGCTCCAGCGCGACGGTGAGGATCGGCGTGGGCGTCGCCTCGAAGTAGCGGGTGACGAGCTCGTGTTCGCCGTCGGCCACGGTCGTGCCGAGCTCGGCCAGCATCGGGTCGTTGACCGTCGCCATCGGGTTGAAGGCCACGTCGCCGCGCGCGGCGTTCCAGGCCGTCTGCGCCTCGGGCGAGATCCACCACTCGGAGTAGGCCATGCCGAGGTCCTTCTGCGGCGAGTTCTCGGCGACGCAGAGCGGTCCCGTCTCGACGGCGACCGGAGTCTTGTCGAGGTCGGGGTTCACCGCGGGGATGACGAACATGTCGTAGTCCTCACCCGACACCATGCCCGCTCCGTCGAGGGAGCCGTTGAAGAACGACCCGAAGTTGATCATCGCGAACTGGCCCTCGTTGAGGCCGACCGCCGGGTCGATCGTGCTTCCGGCGTCGCTGAACCAGCCCTTCTCCTGCTGGTCGAGCCAGATGTTCATGATGTCGACGATCTCGGGGTCGGTGTACTTGACCTCCCCGGTCGAGAGCCCGCGGTAGAGGTCGGGATCGGTTCCGGCGACGAGCTGCTGGAACCACTGGAACGTGAACAGGACACTCGTCTGGTAATACGGCGTGACGCCGGCATCCTTGAGCGTGGCCGCCGCGGCGTCCAGCTCTTCCCACGTCGTCGGCTCCGAGATGCCGTACTCCTCGAAGATGTTCTTGTTGTAGTACATCACCCAGTAGGCGATGTTCATCGGGACGCAGTACTGCTTGCCGTCGAACGTGTACTCGTCCCGGAGCCCCTCGGTCGCCCATCCCTCGTCGACGGCCTTCGTCCACAGGTCGGTGGTCTCGGCGACGAGACCTTCGTCGACGAGCTCCCGGAGAGCGTCGCCCGTGTGCCAGGTGAACAGGCCGGGGCTCTTCTGGGTGCGGAACGACTGCTTGATGAACGCGTCGTACTGCGCGGCATCCGAGTAGCCGGTCGTGTTGAGGGTGATCTCGGCCTCGTCTTCGCTGGCCGCGTTCAGCTCTTCGAAGTCGGGCTCCCACGCGGCCTTGTCGGTGTAGAAATCGAGTGTGCCCGTCGTGGCACCGGCGTCGTCGCCGCCGCCGCCGCCGGAACACCCGGCGAGCACCAGGGCGGAGGTCGCGAGGGCGGCAAGGCCAGCCCCGATCATGCGTCGTGACTTCATTGGAACTCCTTTGTCCAAGGTTGGTATCGTTACCAAGCCGGGCCGATCCAAGGTATCAACTCGGGAGAGCGGATGCAAGGCGGGCGCCGACCGCGGCGGGTGCCGCGTGCTGTGCTGCGTATTGAGTTGTCGGTCTGTTCAGTTGTGGACTCGGGCCGATCAGGCGTCGGTGGATCGCGTGCCGCGGACGTAGGCCTTCACCGTCGCGAAGCGCTCGCTTCGGGAGGTCGATCTCCTCCGGATGACGTACGGCCCCACGGCGGCCGGGACGATGAAGGTCTCGGCGTAGTGGATCACGTACGGCGGGAACGCATCGGTCGGGCTCACGACCTCGACCTCGTCGCCTTCCACGAGATTCAGGACGTTGACCGTCCCCTCGGTGTCGTGAGCGGCTTCGTCCTCGAACCAGTGACGTCGCACCTCGATGAACTCGAGTTCGTGCAGTCCGGTCCGCTCCTCGACCAGTCCCGGCTCGCGACGGAGCTCCTCGACCTGGCCCACGAGATTGCGCTCGACCCAGTCCGTGTCGCGCTCCCACTGGATGTTCTTCTCACCGTGATCGAGATGGACCGGGCGAGGGATGCCGTCGAGCCCCACGCGGCCCCAGTCCCACAGCTTGAACGTGAAGATGTAGGGCGTCGCCGAGATCTCGAGCACCATCGAGTTCGCGCCGGACGCGTGGACGGTGCCCGCGGGGATGGCGAAGTGATCGTGCTTGCGGGCGGGGTAGGTGTTGATGAACCTCTCGGCCTCGAACGGATGGTCCCCGTCGGTCGCCGCCCGCAGCGCGGCCATCATCTCGGCGGGGTCCACTCCGTTCTTCACCCCGAGGTACACGACGGCGTCGTCGGCGGCATCCAGCATGTAGTAGCTCTCGTCCTGCGTGTACGACATGCCGAACGTGTCGCGGATGTACTCCGTGAGCGGATGCACCTGGAGCGAGAGGTTGCCTCCGCCCATCGTGTCGAGGAAGTCGAAGCGGATCGGGAACTCCGCGCCGAACCGCGCGAAGGTGCGCTCGCCGAGCAGGGCTCGAGGCTGGCTCAGCACGAGGTCCATCGCGGGGACCTCGACGACACGGCCACCGGCCTCGAGCAGCAGCGAGTTCTCCTCGGGCACGCAGTCGAAGCACCAGGCGTAGTTGTGGACGGTCGGATCGAGATCCAGCGCGGACTTCATCCACTGCCCGCCCCACACCCCCGGATCGAAGAAGGGGACGACGCGGAAGGGGCCGGAGGTGGCCGTTGCCAGCCCCGCGCGGAAGTCCTCGCCGCGGACCGCGCCCGCCGCGTCGGGGTCGGCGTTCCCGTCGACGACGAGATCGATCCGGTCGAACATGCCGCGCTTGTGGCGATCGGCCGTGCGCCACTCCACGAAGAAGCCTCGCTTGTACTTGCGCAGGGCGTCGAGGCCGCCGTTCCCGGCCCGCCAGTTGCCGGCGCCGGCGCGCTGTCGCTGCTGGATCTCCCACCGCGCCATGTCGACGAGGACCAGCGCGTGGGCCTCACCGGCGGCTGCGAGATCGGCTCCCCAGCCCACCAGGATCACCGGCCCCGTCCGCTCGTCGACGCGTCGGCGCAGCTCCGCCAGGCGCTCCGCGTCGTAGAACTCGTCGAGGGTGAAGTGACTCATGACCCCGAACACGCGGTCGTCGGTGAGATTGCGGTCGATGAGGGCGTCGATGGCCTCCGGTGCGGCGGCGGCGGCATCCTCCACATCGATCACCTCGGCATGCGGCACGACGGTGCGGATGCGGGCGGTGATCTCCGCCACGTCGGCACCGGGGTAGACGTCGACGGCGACGACCGGGTGGGCCGCGCGAGACTGCGCGATATCCATCGCCGCGCGCCACGCCTCGTCGCCGACGAGGATCTCACTGCCCGCGGGCAGGGAGACGGTCGGGAGCTTCACGTAGCTGCTGCGGTCGTCCATCATGTAGTCCTCGAGCGGGACTCCCGGCGAATCGACGGCGGTCATGACTGTCCTTCACTGAGGTCGAGCGGATCTGGGTCGGCGGCGAGCGCGGCGATGCCGCGCATCACGGAGGCGGAGGGGTCCTCGGGCACGACGAACGCGGGGCGGAACGACGACGACCAGAGGTTCTGGTGCACCGTCTCGCGGAGTGCGGGAAGGATCGCGTCGGCGGAGCGCAGGACGCCGCCGGTGAGGACGACGACCTCCGGGTCGAACGCATGGCAGTGGGTGACCACCGCTGCTGCCCACACCGAGATGTACCGCTCGAGGAGAGACTGCGACTCCGCTTCGTCTCGCGTCTCGACGAGATCGCGGATGCCGATCGCACCGTCTTCCGCGAGCCTCGCCGCCAGCGCGGGACCGAGGTCGAGCCGACCTGCACGGGCGTCGGCCGCCAGCGCCCACGTGCTCGCGAGTGCCTCGGCGCAGCCGATGTTTCCGCACGTGCAGCGCGGGCCGAGGACATCCACCGTGACGTGTCCGCCGAGGATGCCGCCGTGGCCGTGGGCACCGCGCACGATGCGGCCGTCCAGCGCTGCGGCGGTTCCGATCCCGGTTCCCAGCACGATGAGTGCGGCATCCCGCGCACCCCGCGCACTGCCCGCGACCATCTCGCCGATGAGGGCAGCGCGGGCGTCGTTCTCGACCGTTGCCGCAACCCCGAACTGCTCGCGCGACCAGGCCCGCAGATCCACGCCGTGGAGGTCGGCGTACTTCCCGTGCGCGGCGAGCAGGCTGCTCCCCGACTCGTCGACGATTCCGGGCACGGCGATGCCGAGGGCGGCCGGTTCCGCTCCATCGAGGAGCCGGCCGACCCGATCTGCGACGGAGGCGAGATCGACGCCCGCCTCGCCGATCGCGATCTCCTCCTGGGCGACGAGCGTGCGCGAGTCGAAGACGCCCAGCTTCACGGCCGTGCCGCCGAAGTCGATCGCCGCGATTCGCATGAACGCCGTCGTCCTTTTCCTGAGTGATCTAAGTTGGTAACGTTACCATAGCCGAGTCGATCGGATGCCGCAACACCCGGCCTGCACAGTGTCAGACGTGCACGGCTCGGCCGACGCGCACCGGCATCTCGACGAGACGGGCCGGCTGCTCCGAGCGGTCTGTCATCTGCAGCCTCGAGAGCAGCAGCCTCGCAGCCTCCCTGCCCAGCTGGCGCGCGTCGTGCTCCACGACGGTCACCGGGACCGGCATCAGCTCGGCCAGCTCGAAGTCGTCGAAGCTGACGATCTCGGGCATGTCGGCGGCACGGCTGCCGGCCCGCAGGCGGCGCCCGATCTCGCGCAGTGCGCCGATGCTGTTGCGGTTGTTCGCGCTGAAGATCGCCGTCGGCGGCGCCGGGAGGTCGAGCAGGCGGCGGGTGGCCTCACCCGCCGAGGCCGACGCGGCATCCTGCTGTTCGCGCACGATCAGCTCGGGGTCGGCGATCACGCCGCGCTCGGCGAGGGCGCGCGCGAAGCCCTCGTATCGGCGACCTCCCGTGAAGGCGGACCCGACGTTGCCGAGGTAGCCGATCCGGGTGTGCCCGGCATCCAGCAGCGCGAGCGTGCCCCGGTACGCGCCGCCCACGTCGTCCAGGAGCACGACGTCGACGTCGAGACCGTAGATCCGGCGTGACGCGAGCACCAGCGGCATGTCGCCGAGATGATCGGGCGACAGATGGTCGGACGGACCGCCGGCGGGGACGAGGATGAGCCCTTCGACTTGACGACCCCGCAGGTCGGCCACCAGCTGACGTTCGCGCCACGATTCGCCGCCGGTGTTCCCCAGGATGATGCGGCGGCCCGTCTCGGCGACGACCTCTTCGACTCCGAGAGCGAAGTTGCCGTAGTACGGATTGCCGAGGTTCGTGATCGCGACGCCGATGAGGCCGCTCGACTGCCCCGGACGCAGGCTGCGCGCGTTCTCGTTGCGGTGGTATCCCAGCTCGCGGACCGCTGCCAGGACCCTCTCCTGCACATCCGGACGCACGTTCGCCCCGCCGGCGAGCGTGCGCGAGACCGTCATCGGGCTCACGCCGGCGCGGCGGGCGACCTCTTTGACCGTCGGCTTCTTGCTCGCTCCGGCGACACCGGACATGTCGATCCCTCCTTCGCGACGCGGTTTCACGGTAGCGGATGCCGTCCCGCCGGGCCCGCTTCGCTCACGCGGGATCCCTGCGGCAGCCGTCCGGGGAACGCGTCGCCGCTGATAACGTTATCGGCTCGGCCGTCACGGCCCCGCTGTGCCGAGGGAGGAATCGCGGATGCGTCCGAACATCCGCGCCGCCGGCGGCGTCCACAGCAGCGCGATCACGGCACCCGCCACGAGCGCGCTGACGGCAGCCACCCAGTCCCAGGCGTCGCTGCCGACGAGGATCAGGGTGTTGAGGGCGAGCAGCAACGCGAACCAGACGGTCACGAGCAGCCGGGAGAATCCGCTCCCCCGGCGCAGGCCCGCCGCAGCGCTGAGCACCAGCAGACCGAGCAGGACGAGTCCGGCGCCGACAAGTGAGATGGTGCGGACCTCGGTGTCGTCGACGGCGTCATAGCGCGACAGGACGACGAGGACCCCGAGGAGCACGGCCAGCGCGGCGCCGCCGTATGCGAGCACCGCGACGAGCGTCGTCACGGCCAGCGCGCCGCGCGACCGGAGAGGGGTATCGACAGCGGGCGCCTCCGTGAGCGAGGACGTGAGCCGGCGATGCACGAGACGCACGACCTCGATCGCCCCGATCATCACGATGACGATTCCTACGAGGGCCGTCGACAGCTCCTGGCCCGGATCGACCAGCTCGAAGAAGGTCGTGGCGAGCGGGATGGTGAACACCCCGACCAGCGCGACGAACATCGCGCCGATGATGAGGACCTTGTAGCGGTTGAGCGGCCGCGACAGCACCGCGAGCACCCAGATGCCCACGATCGCGAGGATGATCGTCGCCCCGGTCCGCAGCTGCTCCTCGGTCACGCCGAGCCCCTTCGCCACGTACGTGTACCAGGTGAGTCCCAGGGCGATCACGAGGCCCGACGGGATCGCGAAGATCAGCGAGCGGCGCAGGAACCCCGGCAGGTAGCGCTGCGCGTTCGGCATCAGGGCGAGGAAGAACGCGGGGATGCCGATCGTGAGTCCGTCCGTGATCGACAGCTGCCGGGGAAGGAACGGGAACTCGAGCACGAGCACACCGAAGATGATCGCCAGGGCCGTCGCGTAGACCGTCTTGTTGAGGAAGAGCATGGAGACGCGCTCGATGTTCGCGATCGCCTGCCGGCCTTCGGCGACCACATCGGGAAGGTGCGAGAACTGTCCGTCCAGCAGCACGAGCCGGGCGACGGCCTTCGTCGCCGCCGACCCCGAGTTCATCGCGATGCCGATGTCCGCGGTCTTGATCGCGAGCGCGTCGTTCACCCCGTCACCGGTCATCGCGACGACGTGCCCGCGGCTCTGCAGCGCGGTCACCATGCGCTTCTTCTGCTCGGGAGTCACGCGTCCGAATACGGTCTCGCGCTCCAGCACGTCGGCGAGCGCCGCGTCGTCGTCGGGCAGCTCGCGCGCGTCGAAGCCGCCGACGACGTCGAGTCCGACCTCCCGTGCGATGGCGGCGACCGTGCGCGGATTGTCGCCGGAGATGACCCGGATGCCGACCCCCTGCCGCTCGAAGTACGCCAGGGTCTGCGCGGCATCCGGTCGCACCGTCTCGCGGAAGGTCAGCACGACGATCGGAGCCGGGTTCGACGGCAGACGCTCGGCCGCGGCATCCGTCTCCGACAGCGCCTCGTCGGATCGCGCGAGCACGAGGGTGCGGCGGCCCGACGCGGAGAGCTCCGTGGCCGCGCGCCCGAGTTCGGTCTCGGGGGAGGTGGCCGCGTCGCCGAAGATCATCTCGGGGGCACCCATCACCCACGTGCCGGGGACTTCCCGGAAGGAGACGGCGCTCCACTTGCGGGCCGAGGAGAAGGGGATGTCGCGCTCGGCCGTGAGGTGCGGATCCGCGTAGTCCGTCCGCAGCGCCCGAGCGGTGGCGTTCGCGTCGGACGCGACGGCGTACCACCCGAGGACCCGGCTCGCGTCCTCGGCCGCGGCTCGAGCGGGCTCGCTCGACATCGAGTGCGCCTGGTCGAAAGCGATGTCGCCGACGGTGAGCGTCCCGGTCTTGTCGAGGCAGACCACGTCGACGCGGGCGAGTCCCTCCACCGCCGGCAGTTCGTTCACCAGCACCTGCTTGCTCGCGAGCTTCGCCGCACCGACGGCGAAGGCGATGCTCGTCATCAGCACCAGGCCGAGCGGGATCATCGCGGTCAGCGCCGCGATCGTGTTCACGACCGCCTGCACCCAGCCGCCGGACTCGAACGCGGCCGAGTAGCCCCCGGCGACCATGATCTGGGCGTTGAAGACCAGCAGCCCGACGGGCCCGATCACCCAGCCGACCCACTTCAGGACCCGGTTCACCGAGGAGCGGAGTTCGCTCGACACGAGCGAGAATCGCTTCGCCTCCCCCGCGAACCGGTTCGCGTACGAGTCGGCACCCACCTTGGTGACGCGGGCGGTGCCCTCGCCCGCGACGACGATCGAGCCCGAGAGCGCTTCGTCGCCCTCGTGCTTGTCGACAGCATCCGATTCGCCCGTCAGCATCGACTCGTCGATCTGCAGGGCACGCGACTCGAGCACGACGGCATCCGCCGGGACCTGGTCGCCGGCGCGCAGCACGAGGACGTCGTCGACGACCACATCGTCGGGAGTGATCTCGCGCTCCGCGCCATCCCGCCTCACGCGGGCGAGCGACGCGTTGAGGAGAGCGAGCCTGTCGAGCGCCGCCTTCGCCCGGAACTCCTGCACGCAGCCGATGATCGAGTTGGCGAACGCGGCGAAGCCGAACAGCGCGTCCTGCCAGCGCCCCACGAGGAAGAGGACGAAGAAGCACGCGAACACGATGCCGTTGAAGAGGGTGAAGACGTTCGCGCGGACGATGTGCCACGCGCTGCGGCTCGAGTCGGGCGTGTAGCGGTTGGTCCGCCCTGCGGCGACCCGTTCCGCGACCTCGGCGTCAGTCAGCCCGAGGGCCGGGTCGGCGGGCTTGGTGTCGGAGGTCACGGGGGTTGCTCGCTTCCGTCAGGCGGCGGCGGGGAACGCGGTGGTCGTGCCTGCGGCCGCCGCCCCCTGTGGACAACGTAGCGGCCCCCGCCGTGGTCGGGTCAAGCGCCGCCGTGCGTTTCGACTACGAGCCGGTCCCCCTCCCATCCGACGTTCATCGGATCGGTCACCCCGCCGACGAAGGCGCCGCCGTCATCGAGGTTGTGGAATGCGAACAGCAGCCATCGGCCGTCGGTGCGGCGCTGAAGAAGCCTCCCGACGTAGAGCCTCTCGTCGGTGAGCGGGTAGGCGGCGTCGACATCGAACGGGCCGGTCACGGACTCCGCCGGCACCGCCCACGTGCCGCCGCTCTGACCCCGTCGGCCGGCGGTCGCGTGGTCGGCGAGACACGAGAAGATCAGCACCGGCCGCCCGTCGATCACCTCGACCTGGGTCACCTCGAGCTGTCCGAAGCCGTCCGCGCTCGGGGCCGAAAGTGGTTCACGAAGCTCCCACGTGCGCAGGTCGGACGACCACGCGTGGCCGACCACGCCTCGCCCGTCGACGGGGCCCTGGGCGGCACGGGCCGTGATGAGCATGTGCCAGCCGTCGCCGCCCGGGTCCGCGAACACCCAGGGGTCTCGGAAGGCCTCGTCGTGCCAGTCGCCGCTGTCGAGCTTCTCGTACCAGGGCGCTCGGGCTTCCAGCACGGGAGCTTCGCTCTTGGTCCACGTCTGGAGATCGGTGGAGGTGGCGTACCCGATGCGCTGGACGTTCTTGCCGTCGGCCGCGAGAGACGAGCCCGTATAGAAGAGGAACCAGGTGCCGTCCGGGTGCCGGACGACGGATCCGGTCCACGTCGCGAGATCGTCGAATGCCGGGGCGTCGCTGCGCACGAGCGCGTCGGCCACCTGAGTCCACTCGACGAGATCGGTGGAGACGGCGTGCCCGATCGACGCGCGGTAGTGCCGTGCGTCCGGGTCGTGCAGCGCGCGTGAAGCGTAGAGGAAGAAGAGGTGGTACCGGTCGCCGTCGTCAGCGAACCAGAAGTCCCACACCCAGGAGTCGGGGAGGTCGAACAAGGTCTATCCTTCGTTGGTCGGCGCGGGCGCGCATGTTCGGTGCGGGGTCGCGGAGACGTTCACCGTCATCCCTTGACCCCGCTCGCGGCGATGCTGCTGACGAACGCGCGCTGGAAGATCAGGAACATGATGAGGACGGGCAGCGTGATGAGTGACGTGTACGCCATCACCTCACCCCACGCGGTGTTGAGCTGGAAGAAGTACTGCATGCCCACCATCACCGGTCGCAGCTCCTCCTTCTGGACCACCATCAGGGGCCACAGGTACTGGTTCCACGCGGGGAGGAAGGTCAGGATCGCGACGGTCGCGAAGGCTGGGCCCGACAGCGGCACGAGGATACGGCGGTAGATCGTGAACCAGCTCGCCCCGTCGATCCGGGCCGCTTCGTCGAGCGACTTGGGGATCGTCGAGAAGTACTGCGTGAACAGGAAGATCGAGAACGCGTTCGCGATGAACGGCACGATCTGGACCTCGTAGGTGTTGAGCCAGCCGAAGTCGTATTTGAGCACGCCGCCTTCCATCACGAGCGTCGGCAGCTGCGCGACCCAGTAGACCATCGGGACCGCGATCGTCTCGAAGGGCACGATCAGCGTGGCGATGACGAGCGCGAGCACGACGACGCGGCCCCTCCACTCCAGCCTCGAGAGGGCGAACCCCGCCATCGAGTTGACGATCAGGCCGAACCCGACGGTGAGGACCGTGACGAGGACCGAGTTGAACATGAACTGCGCGACGGGGACGCGGTCGAACACCCCGAAGTAGTTGTCGAGGCTGATGTCGCCGATCGGGAGGAAGGCGTTCACCGAATCGATGTCCTGCAGGATCTGGCTGTCGGGCTTGAGGCTCGAGACGAACATGAACACCAGCGGGAACAGGAAGACGATGCCGAACAGCGACAGCGCCGCGTAGAGCAGGATCGTGCTCCTGCGGCGGTGGGATCGCTCGCTCGATGCGGGCGTCCGGAGCGGGCGATCCGCGGGAGCGGCGGTGGTGAGGGTTCTCGTTTCGGACATGGTCAGTCCTTCTCTCGCGTCAGGCGACGCTGGATCAGTGCAATGATCAGCACCGCCACGAAGAAGATGAGTGAGATCGCCGCGGCGTACCCGATCTCCTGCTGCTCGTATCCCTTGCGCACCGCGTAGAAGACGATCGTCGACGTGGAGTTGACCGGACCGCCCTGGGTCATCACGTCGACCTGCACGAACAGGCCGAGCGCGGCGATGGTGATCGTGACGAGGACGAACACCATCGTGGGCCGCAGACCGGGCCACGTGACGTTGGTGAACTGACGCCACGGGCTCGCGCCGTCCATCTTGGCCGCCTCGTAGAGCTCCTCGGGGATGGTCTGCAGCCCCGAGAGCCAGATGATCATGTGGAAGCCGACGGCCTGCCAGATGGACATGAAGATGATGGCGCCCAGCGCGGTCTGGGGATCGTTGAGCCAGTCCTGGCCCGACCACAACCCGAATGTGAGCGCATCGATCATCGAGTTGATCAGCCCGTCCTCCTGGTACATGAACTTCCAGAGGATCGACACCACCACGATCGAGGTGACGACCGGGATGAAGAAGATCACCCGGAACGCCGTGATGCCGCGCATGCGCCGGTTCACGAGCACAGCAAGGAGGAGGCCGAGCGCGGCCTGCACGGGCACGACGACCAGCGCGAAGATCGCGGTGTTGCCGATGGACTGGATGAGGACGGGATCGGCCGTGAAGGCGCGGATGAAGTTGTCGAACCCCACGAACCGCGGAGGATTCGGCGAGATGAGTCGTGCGTTGGTGAACGACAGCGTGAACGCGAGGATCACCGGAATGATCAGGAACAGCACGAGGAGGATGCCGGCGGGGGCGATCATCCCGAGGCCGGCCCAGGTCTCGCGGCCCTTGATGGAGCGGAGGCGACGGGTGGCGCGCCGAGGTTCCTCGGCGGCGACCGTCGGTGGCGTGACAGTCATGACGGAGCTCTCTGAGAGTGCGCCGGCGGGGACACGCAGCCCCCGCCGGCGCGGCGGATCACTGGAAGCCGTACCCGTCGTTCGACGCGATGTTCGCGTCGATCTCCGAGACGGCGCGATCGAGCGTCTCCTGCACGTCCGCGCCGTTCATGATGTCCTTCGCCGCCGTCTCGAAGGTGGTGGAGATCACCGCGTAGGCGGGGGTCTCGGGGCGCAGCACCGCGTACTCCTGCGAGAACTCCACGAACGGGCGCAGCGCGCCGTCGTCGCCGAAGTACTCCGACGCCTGGGCCGCCGCCTCGGTCGCCGGGATCACGACCTGCTTGTCGGCGAACTCCGTGATGTATTCGTCCTGGAAGCTGAACTCGAGGTACTCGCGCGCTCCGTCGGCGTCGTTGCACTCCGACGAGATGCCCCATTGCCAGGAACCGCCGCCGATCTTCGGCCCGGTGCCGAGGTCCGGCGGGGGCAGGATCAGCAGGTCGTCGCCGACGGCGTCGAGCGCCGCGACGGCGTTCCACACGCCCGTGTAACTGAGGGCGACCTCGTCGTCGATGAACTCCTGGTTCCCCACGGTCCCGCTGTTGCCGGCGTACCCGTCCGCGAACAGCCCGGCGAACCAGTCTCCCCACGCCACCGCTTCCGGTCCGTTGAGCACCCCCTCGGCGCTGAGCATGGTCGAGCGGTCGATCAGGTCGCCGCCGAAGCTCTGCAGGAACGGCGAGTAGGCGTACGGCCACCACTCGCCGGTGTCTTCGGCGCCGATGTCTATCGGGGTCTCGTATCCTGCCGCCTTGAGCGCCGCCAGCGCCTCACCGAACTCGTCGGCGGTCCACGGCTCGTCGACGGTCGGGATGCGGATCCCGTTCTCGGTGAGAACGGACTCGCGCGCGAAGATCGCCAGCGCGGCATCCCAGTAGCCGGCGGAGTAGATCTCGTCGTTCCACACGCCGACCGCCGTGGGCAGCAGCGAGTCGGTCAGCTCGGTCGGAAGCTCGAGCGGCTGCAGGTACCCCGCCCACGCCCAGTTCGGCATGATCGGTCCGTCGAGGTCGAGCAGGCACGGGAGATCACCGGATGCCGCGGCCGCGACGATCGCGTCGTTGTAGGCACCCTGGGGGAAGGACTCGTGCACGACTTCGTACTGGTCCTGCGATTCGTTGAAGTCGGAGATGATCCGCTCGTACACCTCGAGCTCGGCGGGGTTTCCGGCGGAGTGCGTCCACATGGTGAGCTGGGTGCGACCGTCCTCGGTCGTGGACTCGCCCTGACCGGCCTGGCCGCATCCGGTGAGGACGATCGCCCCCACCAGCCCGACCGATACGAACATCGGCGTCGTTCTGCGCATTTTCTGTGGTTTCCTTTGTTTGGCGGTCGGCGCGCGCGCCGTCCGCTGATCGGAGACTGCCTACGGCAGTCGTTCGGTGTATGAAGCCCGTCGCCGGTTCGGTTTGGCGACTTGCGCCGGCGGCGGGCCCACGGAGTCTCGTCTCACGACGGGACACTCCATCTGGTGCGTGGCGTTGTCATTCCCTTCCTCGCGCACGCCGAGCGCGACCTCCATCGCCCAGCGACCCATCTCGTAGTGGGGAAGGGCGATCGTGGTGAGTGGGGGATCCTGCTCCGCGGCGACGAGCTGCTGGTCGTCGTAGCCGATGACCGACAGGTCTCGCGGAATCTCGAGTCCGCGGTGATGGGCGGCCGTGTAGGCACCCACGGCCATGCGGTCGTTGAAGCAGAAGATCGCAGTCGGACGCCGGCTCTCCGGAATGTCCAGGAGGACCTCCGCGGCCGACCTTCCGCCCTGTGCGGTGGTCGCGCCGGTGACGTGGAGAGCCGGGTCCACCGGGATGCCGGCCTCGGCCAGTGCCTCGAGGTAGCCCTCGTGACGCAGGTTCGAGGCGATCGGGCCGTCGTCGGTGTCGAGATAGGCGATCCGCCGATGGCCCGCCCGGATGAGTTCGCGCGTCGCGGCATAGCCGCCCGCCCGATCGTCCGGCACGACGCTGCGAAAGCCGCCCGCGGCGGGCCGGCAGTCGAGGAACACCGTAGCCGGCGGCAGGCCCTCGGGCGCCTCCACCACGCGGTGCCACATGCACGCGTAGATCATCGCGTCGACCTGCTGCGAGGTCAGTGCCGTGATCGCGTCGCGCTCGATGGCTCCGTTGCCGCCCGTGTCCACGAGGAACACGAGGTGACCGTTCTCGCGAGCGGCGTCCTGCGCACCGGCGAGCATCCGCCCCGCGAACGGGGTCGTCGCGATCTGGTCGGAGATGAGCCCGACCGTGCGGGTCTGCTGCGTCCGCAGGCCCCTGGCCACCGAACTCGGCGCGTAGCCCACGGCGCGCGCGGCCTCGCGCACGCGTCGGCGAGTCTGCTCGGAGATCCGTGACTCGACGTCGTTCATGACGAGCGAGACGGTCGTCACCGACACGCCTGCCGCCGCTGCGACGTCTGAGATCCGGGCCCGAGCCATCTTCACACCTTCGTGATAAATCGATTTAGCCGATACCGAAGATTATCGACCTGTCGACCGGCCGTCGTCAAGGGCGACTTTCGCGCACCTCGCGGGTCGTCGTGGTTCGGTCCGGACGAAGGACGACCGCGCTCAGCGTCTCAGCGTCTCAGCGGCTCAGCGGCTCAGCGGCTGAGGCGGGCGAAGCGCCGCACCGACAGCGGCACGAAGACGACGAGCATGACGACCGCGAAGCCGAGGACGTAGAGGACGGGGTGCTGCAGCGGCCACGCATCGGGGGTCGGCGCATTCGCGGGGATGTTGCCGAACAGTTCGCGTGCCGCCTGCACCAGCGCCGAGACGGGGTTCCACTCGGCGAAGACCTGAAGGGGCCCGGGGAGGTTCTCACTCGGCACGAAAGCGTTCGAGATGAATGTGAGCGGGAAGAGGATGAGGAACGAGGCGTTGTTGATGACCTCGGGGCTCCTCACGCTCAGCCCGAGGAAGCTCATCACCCACGAGAACGCGTACGAGAACAGCAGCAGCAGTGCCACGCCGGCGAGGAATCCGACGACCCCCGACTCGACGCGCCAGCCGACGAGGAAGCCGGTGAGCATCATGACCACGAGCGAGAGGAAGTTGATCACGAGGTCGCCGAGCGTGCGTCCCACCAGCACCGCCGACCCGTTCATCGGGAGCGTGCGGAACCGGTCGATGATGCCGTCTTTGAGGTCCTGCGCCATCGCCGAGCCCGAGTAGGTCGATCCGAACACGATCGTCTGGGCGAAGATGCCCGCCATGAGGAAGGACGTGTAGTTCTCGCCGGGGACCTGGATCGACGAGCCGAAGACGAACGTGAACAGCAGGACGAACATGATCGGCTGGATCAGAGTGAAGACGAGGATGTCGGGAACCCGGACGATCTTCTTGATGTTCCGCCAGGTCGTCACGTATCCGTCGGAGAGGAAGCGACTGATCGGGGTCCCCGCCTCGGGCTCGAGCGTCGCCTGGGAGGACGGGCTCTCGTCGCGGGTGGCGCGGGTGGTGGTCACGCGGCTTCCTCCTCGTCGGCCGAGCTCTCGGCGGCGTGGCCGGTGAGCTGCAGGAAGACGTCATCCAGGGTGGGGCGCCGCATCCCGGCGTCGTGGAGCAGGACGCCCGCGCTTCCGACGTCGGCCATGATGTGGACGAGTGCGTCGGCACCGTCCGACACCGGGACCACCAGCGTGCGGTCCCCATCGACCGTGACGGGTCCGGTGCCCACACGCTCGAGGATGCCGCGGACCGCCGGCGCGTCCGCGGGGTCGACGAGCGTGATGGCGACGCGTTGTCCGCCCACCGAGGACTTCAGCTCGTCCGCGGTCCCCTCGGCGATGACCTTCCCGTTGTCGATGATCGAGATGGAATCGGCCAGGCGGTCCGCTTCCTCGAGGTACTGCGTGGTGAGCAGGACGGTCGTCCCGCCGCCGACGAGCGATTCGATGACGTCCCACAGCGCCAGCCTGCTCCGCGGATCGAGACCCGTGGTGGGCTCGTCCAGGAACAGGACGGGCGGATTGATCACGAGCGCCCCGGCGAGATCGATGCGCCGCCGCATCCCACCGGAGAAGCCCTTCACCGGACGGTTCTGAGCTTCGACGAGGTCGAACAGCTCGATGAGCTCACGAGCGCGCTGGGCCGCGCGCTTGCGCCCCAGGTGGTAGAGCAGTCCGACCATGAGCAGGTTCTCGAAGCCGGTGAGGTTCTCGTCGACCGCGGCGTACTGCCCGCTCGCCCCGCTCATCCGCCGCACTCGCTGGGGATCGGCGATCACGTCGATCCCCGCGATGCGCGCGCTCCCCGAGTCGGGCTGGATGAGGGTGGTCAGCACCTTCACCGTGGTGGTCTTGCCGGCGCCGTTCGGACCCAGCAGGGCCGTCACGGTCCCCTGCGGCACCTCGAGGCTGAGCCCGTCGAGCGCGCGCACCTCGGGCGCCCCCTTCGGCTGGTACGTCTTGACGAGATCGTGCGCCTCGATGTAGGCCATGGCTGAATGCTAGCGGCGCGCGCAGGGGGGTCGGCTCGGCGGGGAGCCCGATCGTCAGCGGTGGCGGTGGTTCCGGACTCCGGGCGCGTAAGGCGCAGCCGAACAGACACGGCTTGACTCCTAATAATTCATACACAAAACTATGTGGACAGCGCGACGCCGGAGTCGCGGGGAGAGGTTCACATGCGTATCGCCATCGTCGGCGCCGGCATCGGCGGGTTGGCCACTGCTCTCAGCCTTGAGGCGGCGGGATTCCGCGACATTGCCGTGTACGAGCGGGTCTCCGAGATCCGCGGACTCGGGGTGGGCATCAACCTGCTCCCGCACGCGATGCGGGAGCTGACCGAGCTCGGGCTCGCGGAGCGCATCGCGGCGCTCGGGGTCGCGCCGAGCGCGCTGAGCTACTTCAACCGGTACGGTCAGCCGATCTGGACGGAGCCCCGGGGCCTGGAAGCGGGCTATCGGTGGCCGCAGCAGTCCGTGCATCGCGGAGGTCTGCAGCTCGCGCTTCTCGCGGCCGTCCAGGAACGCCTCGGCGACGTGGTGCGCACGGACCACCGTCTGATCGAGATCGTGAGCGGCGGTGACGTCGACGTCGCTCGATTCGAGACCCCCTCCGGACCGGTCGAGCTCGAGGCCGACGTGATCGTCGCCGCCGACGGCATCCACTCCTCGGTGCGGGCGCAGCTGTTCCCCGACGACGGCGGACCCGTGTGGAGCGGGCTGACGCTGTGGCGAGGCACCGCGGTGGTCCCGACCTACCTGGATGGCCGCACGATGATCATGGCCGGCGACGGCGAGCAGAAGTTCGTCGCGTACCCGCTGTCGGCACCGGATACCGCGGGCCGAGCGCGCGTGAACTTCATCGCAGAGCGGCGCAGCGCCGGTTCGCCCGACGTCGATTGGAACCGTGCGGTCGATCCTGCGCCGATCGTCGAGCTGTTCGCCGACTGGCGGTTCGACTGGCTCGACGTGCCCGCCACGATCGCCGCGGCAGATGAGATCCTCGAGTATCCGATGGTCGACCGCGACGCCCTTCCGCAGTGGACGTTCGGCCGCACCACGCTCCTCGGCGACGCGGCGCACGCGATGTACCCGAACGGTTCGAACGGCGGCTCGCAGGCCATCCTCGACGCACGCACCCTCGCCTACCATCTCGCAACCGCGACCACGCCGGCCGACGCGCTCGCCGCCTACGAAGCCGACCGCCGCCCTGTGACGGCGAGGCTGCTCGAGATGACCCGCCAGACCGGCCCGGAGCGGGTCATGCAGCTCGCGTACGAACGCGCGCCCGGCGGTTTCGACGACGTGCACGACGTGATCCCCGCCGATGAGCTGGCCGAGATCGCCGCCGCTTACAAACGCGCCGCCGGCTTCCACCCCGACGTGCTCAACGACCGCCGGTCGCTGACGGCGCGGCGGGCGTCGTGAGTTTCGACGCCGGCCGGCTCGCGGCCGTCATCTCCCCGCTCCGCCGGGCACTGCTGGCCGCTGCCCGCGAGCGCGAGGGCCTGCCCGACATCCCCGACGCGCAGGTCGAAGTCGTCCGCGCGCTGCCCCACGGCACCGTCGCCTCTCCGAGCGGCCTCGCCGACGCGCTCGGCCTCCGCCGCTCGACCGTCAGCAACCTTCTGGCGAGCATGGAGCGGGCGGGCCTGGTCGCACGAAGGCCGCGCTCCGACGATCGCCGCCAGGTCGATGTCGTCGCCTCGGCGAAAGCGCTCGGCTACTTCGAGCGCTTCGACCGCGCCTCGGAGGCGATCGTGGCGGATGCCGCGGCATCCCTCTCCGCCGAAGACCTGACCGCCCTCGAGCAAGCCGTCCCCGCTCTCGAGCGGCTGCGGGACGTCCTGGTCGCACAGCGCGCCGCCGCGCGCGCCGAGGCGGCGTCGTGAGCGCCCCACCCGCGGTGCCCGGCCTGGCCCCCGCGTTCGACGTCGTCGTACGCCTCGGCCCTCTCGACGACTACGGAATCACGCGGGCCGGTCACCGGCGAGTCATCCCGATCGTCGGCGGTGAGATCTCGGGCGCCCTCGAGGCGACGATCCTGCCGGGCGGTGCGGACTGGCAGGTCGTCCGGCCGGACGGCGCACTCGAGATCGACGGCCGCTACTCGGCGCGCACGTCAGCGGGTGAGCTGCTCTACCTTCAAGTCGCGGGGGTGCGCAGCGGTCCGCCGGACGTCCTCGCCGCCCTGCTCGCGGGCGAGAGCGTGGCCCCCGACGCCTACTACTTCCGCACGTCCGTGCGGATCGAGACCTCCGCTCCGGCGCACGCCGATCTCGAGCACGCGATCTTCGTCGCGTCCTGCGTCCGCGAGGCGGCATCGGTCCGGTACACCGCCTATCGCGTGACGTGAGGCGGATCACTTCCCTCGGATGCCGGCCATCCCGCCGTCGACGGCCAGCAGCGTGCCGGTCGTCGATGAAGACAGCGGCGAAGCGAGATAGACGATCGCGTGCGCGACCTCCTCGGCCGTCACCAGGCGACCCATCGGCTGGCGGGCGCGAAGAGCGGATGCCGCGGCATCCCGATCGTCGGCCGCATCCAGGAGCCGTCCCACCCACGGGGTGTCGGCGGTCCCCGGTGTGACCGCGTTGACGCGGATTCCCTCACGGACGTGGTCCGCGGCCATCGCCAGCGTGAGCGCGGCCACCGCGCCCTTGCTCGCCGAATAGAGCGCGCGGTCGGGCACGCCGACCATCGCGACGACCGAGCATGTGTTCACGATCGCCGCGCGCGAGGACTCCCTGAGGTGGGGCAGCGCGGCGCGGGTCACGCGGGCGATGCCGATCACATTGACGTCCAGGACGCGCCGCCACTCGGCGTCGTCATTCGCGGCGATGTCGCCCGCTGCGCCGATGCCGGCGTTGTTGATCACGATGTCGATCCCGCCGAAGTGCGCGGCGACCGCGGCGACCGCGGCA
The DNA here is from genome assembly GCF_042677065.1 of Microbacterium insulae. Lineage (NCBI taxonomy): Bacteria > Bacillati > Actinomycetota > Actinomycetes > Micrococcales > Microbacteriaceae > Microbacterium > Microbacterium insulae. The sequence goes on from NZ_JBHTII010000001.1 coordinate 824,834, forward strand.
TCCACCTGGTCGGCATCGGTCACGTCGCAGGCAGCGGCGAACATCGCGTCGGGCACGCCGTCGGTGCTCCGGTCCAGGACCGCCACGCGTGCGCCGCGTCCGGCCAGAAGGGCTGCCGTGGCGGCACCGATGCCGCTCGCACCGCCCGTCACGACCGCGACTGCTCCGTCGAACTCGGACATCTCTCTCCTTCGGTGGGTCGGGTCAGTGCGATTCACGGCTCACCGCGTCGCCGCTCGAGCCGACCAGGAAGTCCAGGTCGGCCCCGGTGTCGGCCTGCATCACGTGGTCGACGTACACCTTGGCCCAGCCGCGCTGGGGCGCGGCGTAGGCAGCCTCGCTGGCGGGCGTCTGCGAGCGCGACTGCATCTCCTCGTCGGAGACCTCGAAGCTGAGGACGCGGTTCTCGACGTCGACGGTGACGATGTCGCCCGTACGGATGAACGCGAGCGGTCCGCCCGCGGCCGCCTCGGGCGCGACCTGCAGGATGACGGTGCCGTATGCCGTGCCGCTCATTCGAGCGTCGCTGATGCGCACCATGTCGCGCACACCCTGTTCGAGCAGCTTGCGCGGGAGCGGCATATTTCCGACCTCGGGCATTCCCGGGTAGCCGCGGGGCCCGCAGCCGCGCAGCACCAGGACAGAGTCGGCGGTGACCTCCAGGCCGGGATCGTCGATGCGGGCGCGCATGTCCTCGATCGAATCGAACACGACCGCCGGCCCGACGTGCTGGAGCAGCTCCGGGGTGGCCGCCGACGGCTTGATGATCGCGCCGCGGGGGGCGAGGTTGCCGCGCAGCACGGCGATGCCGGCGTCGTCCATCAGCGGCGCGTCGCGCGGCAGGATCACGGTGTCGTCGTAGACAGGATGCTCGCCGAGCGAGTCCACGAAGGGCCTGCCGGTCACGGTGAGGGGCTCCGGGTGGAACAGATCCTTCACCTGGGAGAGCACCGCGAGCAGTCCGCCGGCGCGGTAGAGATCGTCCATCAGGTACTGCCCGCTGGGCTGCAGGTTCGCCATGACCGGAACGCCCGCGCCGGCGGCGTCGAAGTCCTCGAGCGTCAGGTCGAGCCCGAGTCGTCCGGCGATCGCCAGGAGGTGCACGACGGAGTTCGTGGACCCGCCCACCGCGGCGACGGCGATGATCGCGTTGAGGAAGGCATCCTTCGTCATGATGTCGCTGGGCCGGCGCCCTGCCGCGACCATGTCCACGATCAGCCGGCCCGTGTCGTGCGACAGCGAGAGGAGCCGGGCGTCCGCGGCGGGTGTCCCGGCGAATCCGGGGATGGTCATGCCGAGCGCTTCTGCCACGACCGCCATGGTGGATGCCGTCCCCATCGTGTTGCAGTGCCCCTTGCCGCGGATCATGGACTGTTCCGACTGCAGGAACTGCGCCCTCGAGATCGTCCCGGCCCGGGCCTCTTCGCTCAGGCGCCAGACATCCGTCCCGCAGCCGAGAGGTTCCCCTCGGAAGTGGCCGGTCATCATCGGACCGCCGGGTACGACCACGGCGGGGATGTCGACGGATGCCGCGGCCATCAGCAGCGCGGGAATCGTCTTGTCGCATCCGCCGAGAAGCACGAGCCCGTCGATCGGGTTCGCGCGGAACATCTCCTCCATCGCCATCGCCGCCATGTTGCGCCACAGCATGGCGGTCGGCTTCACCTGGGTCTCGCCGAGCGACACGACGGGGAGGTTGTAGGGCACTCCCCCGGCTGCCCACACGCCCTGCTTGACGCTCTCGGCGACCTCGGTGAGGTGCATGTTGCAGGGGGTGAGGTCGGAAGCGGTGTTGGCGATCGCGATCTGGGGCCTCGTCCCGTCCAGGGCGTCCTCGGGAAGACCGCGGCGCATCCAGGCCCGGTGGATGTACGCGTTCCGATCGCTTCCGGCGTACCAGTCGGCGCTTCGAAGCTGATTCACCGTCGACCTCATTTTCCAACAAACTGAACGCTGCGCTAACATTCAGAATTATGGCACAAGCCGCGGATGCAGATCGAGACCAGGGTCGATGACGACGTTCGCTTCCCTCCCTGCAACCCCCGCGATGTTCGAGCTCGCCGAGGGGGTCATCTTCGACGCTGCCGCCGACGTGGTGCGTTGGGTGGACATCTGGAAGGGCGAGGTTCTCGCGGGCCGTCTGAGCGGCGATCGGATCGAGGACATCGGCGCGATCCGCCTCGGACAGACCGTCGGCGCCGTCGCGCTCGCGAGCGACGGCGGCCTTCTGCTCGCCGCGGCGCGGGGCCTCGCCACCGTCTCGCCGACCGGCGATGTCTCGATCGGCCCCGACCTGCTCGGCGATCGGCGGAACGTGCGCCTCAACGACGGCGCCGTGGACCCGCACGGCCGGTTCGTCGTCGGCACCCTGGCGCTGGGTGACGAGACCGGCACCGAGGTGCTGCTGCGGATCGCGCCCGACGGTACCGTCGAGACACTGCGCGATGGCCTGCGCCTCTCGAACGGCGTCGCGTTCTCGCCCGACGGTGCGACGATCTATCACGTCGACACCCTCGCCAACACCGTGTCGGAGCACTCCTACGGCGAGGGCGTGTTCGACCACGAAGAGCCGTGGGCGGTGGTGCTCGAAGACCTCCCCCACCACCCCGACGGGCTCACCGTCAGCGCCGACGGCTCGCTGTGGATCGCGCAGTGGGGCGGCGGGTGCGTGCGTCGCCACGCTCCGACCGGCGAGCTCCTCGACATCGTGACCGTCGATGCCTCTCAGGTCTCGTGTCCGGCGTTCGTCGGCGCCGATCTCGACATCCTCGCGATCACCACGGCCCAGGAGGGTCTCGCCTCCTGGAGCGACCAGTCCGGCGCCGTCTTCCTGGCCGACGTCGAGGCAGCGGGGCTTCCTGCCCCGGCCTGGCTCGGCGACACGACCACCCCTTACTGGCACCAGCAGAAAGAAGCATCCAGATGAGACTCGTCCGCCTCGGCCCCGCAGGCACCGAAACCCCCGGAGTCCTCGTCGACGACGACGTCTTCGTGGACCTGTCGGATGTCACGCCCGACTTCGACGAGGCCTTCTTCGCCTCCGGCGCGCTCGCCTCCCTGGCGACCATCGTCGCCGACCGCGTGTCCGCGGGGCGCACCGAGCCGGTGGGCGACCGCCGATTCGGCGCGCCGATCGCTCGTCCCCACCAGATCCTCTGCATCGGTCTCAACTACCGCGACCACGCCGCCGAGACGGGGCAGGCGGTTCCGACCGAGCCCATCCTCTTCACGAAAGCCCCGAACACTCTCGTCGGACCCGACGACGACGTGCTCATTCCGCGCGGGTCGCACAAGACCGACTGGGAGGTGGAGCTCGGCATCGTGATCGGGCGGCACTCGTCCTACCTGGCGGACGAGACCGAGGCCGAGGCATCCATCGCGGGATACGTCCTCGTCAACGACGTGAGCGAGCGCGAGTGGCAGCTCGAGCGCAATGGTCAGTGGTCCAAGGGCAAGTCCGCGCCGACCTTCAACCCGGCGGGACCCTACCTGGTGACGCCCGACGAGATCGGCGACGTGCTCGACCTCGACATGTGGCTCGACATCGACGGCACGCGCCGGCAGGACGGCTCGACCTCCACGATGATCTTCAGTCCCGCCTTCATCGTGCACTACCTCAGCCAGTTCCTCGCCCTCGAACCCGGCGACCTCATCAACACCGGGACTCCCCCGGGGGTGGGCATGGGCCGGTCCCCGCAGGTGTTCCTGCGCGGCGGCGAGACGATGACCCTCGGCATCACGCGCCTCGGCACACAGACCCAGCGCGTCGTCGCGCACCCCGCCGCCGTCGGCTGATGCGTGCTCTCGTCGTCACGGCGCCGCGCCAGGCGTCCGTCCAGGAGGTTCCCGACCCGGTCCCCGCTCCCGGCGAGCTGCTCGTCGACGTCGAGCGCGTCGGGATCTGCGGTACCGACGTGGAGCTGTACACGGGCGAGATGGCGTACATCGAGCAGGGGCACACGAGCTTCCCGATCCGGCTCGGTCACGAGTGGACCGGACGTGTCGTTGCCGTCGGCGACGCCGCGGACGACGAATGGCTGGGCAAGCGGATCACGGGCGACACGATGCTGGGCTGCGGACAGTGCGAGTACTGCCGGGCGGGGAACCAGCACGTGTGCCCGCATCGGGCCGAGGTCGGCATCCGCGGCTCGTGGGCCGGCGCACTCGCCGAGAAGGTCCTGATTCCCTCGCGCTTCGCCTTCGAGATCCCCGGCCACGTCAGTCTCGCAGCCGCCGCACTGGTCGAGCCGGGTGGCAACTCCTTACGGGCTGTTCGCGCGGCCGCCGTCCGCGAGGGGCAGAGAGTCCTCGTGCTGGGGTCGGGCACGATCGGCCTCCTCGCGGCGCAGTTCGCCCTCGCGGAAGGCGCCGAGGTGCACGTCGGCGGCGTCCGCGAGGGATCGCTCGCGCTGGCGCAGTCCCTCGGCGTGCCGCACACGTGGCAGCTCGATGAGCTCGCGGCGTCGGAGTCGGACAGGTTCGACGCCGTCATCGAGGCGACGAGCAACGACCGGATGCCGGCGCTCTCGGTCCGGCTCGCGAAGCCCGCCGGCCGCGTCGTCTACATCGGCCTCTCTTCGACACCGAGCCTCGTCGACACTCGCGACATCGCGCTCAAGGACATCACCGCGGTCGGCATCCTCTCCGCCTCGCCCGGACTCGCGGGGGCGATCGAGCATTTCGCCGCCGGATCGGTCGTGCCCGACGCGCTCGTGAGCGAGGTCGTGTCACTGGAAGACGTCCCGGCCCGGTTCGAAGGACGACGGGGCGCGAACGCGGGTCCCGGCCCCAAGGTGCACGTCGATCCGCGCGCCCGGGGTTGACGAGAAGAGATGCGCGATGACTGATCAGCTGACGGATGCCGAGCCTCCCGCCGAGGAGAAGCTGGTCGGCGCGGACCGCGTCATCGCGGTGCTGACCGAGCTTGCGGAGCATCCACTCGGAGTCACCCTCGACGAACTGGCCGGCACGCTGCGAAGCTCCAAGCCAACAGTCCACCGGGCGCTCGCGACCCTTCGCCGAGCGGGGTTGGCCGACATGACCGGACGCGGCGTCTATGTGCTCGGCGACGAGTTCCTCCGCCTCGCCTTCCGCAACCTGGACGGCCGGCCGGAGACCGCGCGCCTGCAGCCGCTGCTCGAAGAGCTGGCCACGACCTTCGGAGAAACCGCGCACTACGCCGTCCTCTCCGGCAGAGACATCGTCTACCGGGCCAAGATGGATCCGCCCCAGGGCGCCGTTCGGCTGACCTCGGTCGTCGGCGGCCGCAACCCGGCCTACCGCACGGCGGTCGGCAAGATGCTCCTCAGCTCGCGGCTGGGCACCCTCGAAGAGGTGGGGGAGTGGGTGGGCTCGTTTCCGCTCGAGCAGAAGACCGAGCACACCCGCACGACGCCGCAGGCGCTGCTCGCCGAGCTGCAGACCACGCGCCGCCGCGGCTATGCGATCGACGACCAGGAGAACGAGGTCGGCATCAACTGCGTCGCCGTGCCCGTGTTCCTCGACGGCTCCGCAACTCCGACCGGCGCCGTCAGCGTGAGTGCGGTCAGCTTCCGCACCCCCCTCGAACGCCTCGAAGCGGCCGTCCCCCAGATCACGGATGCCATCAGCCGGCACCTCGGACCGCGGGCACTCGGGTAGGGCAGCCGCGGGTCGGCGGTTCGTCGCGCTGAATGGAGGCGCTCAGCAGCTCGCGTCTGGATGCCTGCTGCATCGCGACGAGCTGGTCCTGCCCGTCGCCGGTGGAACGTCCTCGATCAGGCGATGGCTGCTGTTGCGCGGACCGGGCACGACGGGAGCGCGGGCGCGGCCGCCCTGACGGTGGGATTTGAACCCATACGGGATCAGGTCACACGGACTACCTGAGGTCACAGAACCGCATGAAATCAACGCTCGAATGTCTCAGGGACACGATCGAGTCGCACTCGTTTCACCTCGTTTGTTCCCGCTCTTGTTCTCACCGGTCGGCGTGCCGCCCTTTGATCCGGGCTGCGACTCGGTGCAGCTACCGCGGCTCGTATCTGATCGGAGGGAAGGCTGCGGCGACGCCTTCCCGGAGCGTTTCGAGCGAGGCATCCGGCCCGAACCAGCCGTGCGTGCGCGCCTGCACCAGCACGTTGCCGATGGCGGTCGCCTCAACAGGCCCAGCCAGCACGGGGAGACCCGCCCGGTGCGCGGTCGCCTGGCAGAGCAGCCGGTTCAGCGCGCCGCCGCCGACGACGTGGATGACATCGATCTCGCGGTCGGTGAGTCGGCCGGCGGTGGCGACGGCCGAGGCGAACGCCTGCGCGATGCTCTCCACGATCGTGCGTGCGAACGCCGCGCGAGAGGTCGGCGTTCCAGCGCCGGTCTCCTCGAGGACGGCCGTGATGCGAGCGGGCATGTCGCCGGGCGCCGAGAGCCGAGGATCGTTGGCGTCGAAAGTGGGGATGTCGCCGGAGACGGATGCCGCGGCCTCCAGGAGCTCGGGAAGGTCGATCGCCGTACCGTCCTCTGCTTCCCACGCGCGCACCGACTCGCTCAGCAGCCACAGCCCGGTGACGTTGTGGAGGAAGCGGACCCGTCCGTCGACGCCGCCTTCGTTGGTGAAGTTGGCGGCCCGCGCAGCATCGGTCAGCACGGGCTCTTGCAGCTCCACGCCGACCAGGCCCCACGTGCCACACGAGATGAACGCCGCGTTCGGCGAGCTGAGCGGAACCGCCACGACGGCCGAAGCGGTGTCGTGCGATCCGACTGCGATGACCTCGAGCGGGGCACCCACACGCTCGCGCGCCGCTCCCCTTAGGGTGCCGAGGGAGGCGCCCGGGTCGATGAGGCGCGGGAGCACGGATGCCGGGATGCCCAGGCGCTCGGCCAGCTCGAGGTCCCACTCCCCCGTGCGCACGTCCAGCAACCCCGTGGTCGATGCGTTGGTGCGCTCGGCGACCTGTGCTCCGGTGAGGAGGAAGGCAACGAGGTCGGGCACGAGGAGCGCGACATCCGCATCGGCGAGGCCGCATTCGGTCACGTACTGGTACAGCGTGTTGAACGGCAGGAACTGCAGACCGTTGCGGCGGTAGAGCTCATCGAACGGGACGACGGCGTGCACCTGCTCCACGCCCCGGACGGTGCGGTCGTCCCGGTAGTGGAACGGCTCCCCCGACACCTCGCCGCCCACGACCAGGCCGTAGTCGACGGCCCACGAGTCGATGCCGACGCTCGTCAGCTCCGGCTCGCGGGCGATGGCTTCGCGGAGCCCGTCCACCACGTGCCGGTAGAGCGCCGTGAAGTCCCAGTGCAGGCCATCGGGCCCGGCCACCGGGCCGTTGGGGAACCGCGAGACCGCCTCGAGGCGCAGCATCCCATCGCCGACGTATCCGAGCATGACGCGCCCGCTGGTCGCGCCGAGATCGACGGCAGCGACGACCCCGCCGGTCGAGCTCACTGCGCGCTCGCGTTCGTCGAGAGAGCGCGGTCTCGCCGACTGACCCCGCTGTTCGCGTGGACCAGGTGCGGTCTCGGCGAGACCGTGCGGTCTCGGCGGGGAAGTGTCGGGCCACTCATCGCAGGAAGGCGGCCGCGACGCCCGAGTCCACGGGGATGTGCAGGCCCGTCGTGCGCGAGAGCTCGGGACCGGTGAGGACGTACACCGCGTCGGCGACGTTCTCGGGCACGACTTCGCGCTTGAGGATCGTGCGGTTCGCGTAGAACTGGCCCAGGTCCTCCTCCTTGACGCCGTACGTGGCGGCGCGGTTCGCGCCCCAGCCGGCCGCGAAGATACCCGAGCCCCGCACCACGCCGTCGGGGTTGATGCCGTTCACGCGCACGCCGTGCTCGCCCAGTTCCACCGCGAGCAGCCGCACCTGGTGGGCCTGGTCGGCCTTGGTGGCGGAGTAGGCGATGTTGTTGGGGCCGGCGAAGACGGAGTTCTTCGACGAGATGTAGATGACGTCACCGCCCATCCCCTGCTCGATGAGGGCCTTCGCGGCCGCCTTCGACACGAGGAACGAGCCCTTGGCCATGACGTCGTGCTGCAGGTCCCAGTCCTTCTCGGTGGTTTCCAGCAGCGGCTTGGACAGCGACAGGCCGGCGTTGTTCACCACGAGGTCGATGCCGCCGAACGCGAGCAGGGTCGCGTCGATCGCGGCCTGGACGCCTGCGGCGTCGGCGACGTTCGCGGCGACGCCGATCGCGACATCCGTATTGCCGAGTTCGGCGGCGGCTGCCTGCGCCTTCTCCAGGTCCAGGTCGGCGACCACGACGCACGCGCCCTCAGCGGCCAGGCGGGTCGCGATGGCCTTGCCGATGCCGGAGGCCGCGCCCGTGACGAACGCGATGCGGCCCTGGTGGGTCTTGGGCTTGGGCATCCGCTGCAGCTTGGCCTCTTCGAGCGCCCAGTACTCGATGCGGAACTTCTCGGCGTCGCTGATGGGCGTGTAGGTCGACAGGGCCTCGGCACCGCGCATCACGTTGATCGCGTTGATGTAGAACTCGCCTGCGACGCGAGCGGTCTGCTTGTTCGCGCCGTACGAGAACATGCCCACGCCGGGGACCAGCACGATGAGCGGGTCGGCGCCGCGGATCGCGGGGCTGTCGGCGGTGGCATGCGCGTCGTAGTAGGACTGGTAGTCGGCGCGGTACTCGGCGTGCAGTTCGCGCAGGCGCTCGATGGATGCCTCGACCGTCGCGTCTGCCGGAAGGTTGAGAATCAGCGGCTTGACCTTGGTGCGCAGGAAGTGGTCGGGGCAGCTCGTGCCGAGGGCCGCGAGGGCCGGCGCCTTCTCGGAGGCGAGGAAGTCGGTGACGACCGGGGCGTCGGAGAAGTGGCCGACCATCGGCTTGTCGGTCGAGGCAAGTCCTCGGATCGTCGCGGCCAGCGCGGCGGCCTTCGCACGCCGCTCGGTCTCGGGCAGCGCCTCGAAGCCCGGGCGCGCGGCGCCGAAGGGGTCGGGCCTGCCGTGTTCGGTGATGTAGTTCGCCGCGGTTTGGATGATCCACAGCGAATTCGACTCGGCCTCGTCCGAGGTGTCGCCCCACGCCGTGATGCCGTGGCCGCCGAGGATGCACCCGACCGCCCGGGGATTCGCCGCTTTGATCGCGGCGATGTCCACGCCGAGCTGGAAGCCCGGGCGGCGCCACGGCACCCAGGCGACGCGGTCGCCGAAGATCTTCGCCGTCAGCTCCTCCCCGTCGGCGGAGGTCGCGATCGCGATGCCCGAGTCGGGGTGGAGGTGGTCGACGTGCGCGGCATCCACCAGTCCGTGCATGGCGGTGTCGATCGACGGCGCCGCACCGCCCTTGCCGTGCAGGCAGTAGTCGAACGCGGCGACCATCTCGTCCTCGCGCTCGATGCCGGGGTAGACGTTCTCGAGCGCGCGCAGGCGGTCCAGACGCAGAACGGCGAGGCCCGACTCAGTCAGGGTGCCGAGATCGCCGCCCGAGCCCTTGACCCACAGCAGTTCGAGCGGTTCGCCCGTGACCGGGTCGGTCCCCGTGCCCTTGGCGGACGTGTTGCCGCCGGCGTAGTTCGTGTTCTTCGGGTCGGCGCCGAGGCGGTTCGACCGCGCGATCAGCTCGGCAGCTGTCGGGTTCGTCATGAGGTTCCTTCGTCGAGTGGAGCGGGAAAGTCTCGGCCAGCGAGAGACAGTTTTGTGCGAGATGGGGGCGAACGCCCTGGCTGTCTCGCACAGAAGTGGCCTCGACGGGTTTCGGGAGTGGGTCAGGCGCCCCAGCCGGCCTGGGTGCCGCCGACGCGATCCGCCGCGATCTGCTCCTGGTAGCCGGATGCCGCGTACGCAGCCATCGGGTCGGCCGGAAGCCCGCGATCCTCACGCCAGGCCGCGAGCGCCGGGCGCACGTCGGTGTAGAACGCGTCCATGAACACTGCCTGGGCGCCGAGCACGTCGTTGGCGGCCTGCGCTGCGGCGAGGGCATCCCGGTCGACGAGCAGTGCCCGAGCGGTCATCTCCTGCACGTTGAGGACCGAGCGGATCTGGCCGGGGATCTTGTCCTCGATGTTGTGGCACTGGTCGAGCATGAACGCCACGTCGGGGTTGTTGAGCCCGCCGCCGCGAATCACCTCGAACAGGATGCGGAACAGCTGAAACGGGTCGGCCGCGCCCACGATGAGATCGTCGTCGGCGTAGAACCGCGAGTTGAAGTCGAACGAGCCGAGCTTCCCGAGGCGCAGCAGCTGCATGACGATGAACTCGATGTTGGTCCCCGGCGCATGGTGCCCGGTGTCAAGGCACACCATCGCCTTATCGCCGAGCGCGGCCACCTGAGCGTACGAGGTTCCCCAGTCCGGGACATCCGTGTGATAGAAGGCCGGCTCGAAGAACTTGTACTCCAGCACGAGACGCTGCTCGTCGCCGAGGCGCGCGTAGATCTGCTGCAGCGAGTCGGCAAGGCGGTCCTGGCGGGCGCGCATGTCGTTCTGTCCGGGATAGTTCGAACCCTCGGCGAGCCAGATCTTCAGGTCGCGCGAGCCGGTCGCGTGCATGATGTCGATGCACTCGAAGTGGTGATCGATCGCCTTCTGGCGGATGCGGTCGTCGGCGTGCGTCAGGGCTCCGAACTTGTAGTCCTCGTCCTGGAACGTGTTCGAGTTGATCGTGCCCAGCTTCACGCCCAGGCCCTCGGCGTGGTCGCGCAGCTCGTCGTACGAGTCGACCTTGTCCCACGGGATGTGCAGCGCGACGCTCGGGGCGAGCGCGGTGAACTCATTCACCTTCGCGGCATCCGCGATCTTCTCGAAGGGATCGCGCGGGGTCCCCGCAGTGGTGAACACGCGGAAGCGGGTACCCGAGTTGCCGAACGCCCACGACGGGAGCTCGATGCCCTGGCCGGCAAGCTGGTTCAGGATTTCGGGGGGAAGCGTTGCCGTACTCATCGTCGAGGTCTCCAAGCGGTTATGAATCGTTTCAAACAATAGCGCCCTGTATCGTTTCACGCAACTCCAACCGGGTCGGAAGCAGAGGTCGGGATGTCGATCAGCGTCAAGGATGTCGCCGCGCTCGCGCAGGTGTCGGTGGGCACGGTCTCCAACGTGCTCAATCGGCCCGACAAGGTTTCGGCAGCGACCGTGCAGCGCGTCCAGGCGGCGATCGACGAGCTCGGCTTCGTCCGCAACGACGCCGCCCGCCAACTAAGGGCGGGACGCAGTCGCAGTATCGGCCTTGTGGTGCTGGACGTCGGCAATCCGTTCTTCACCGATGTCGCCCGCGGCGCCGAGCGGCGCGCCGCCGAGAGCGACCTCGCCATCCTGCTCGGGAACAGCGACGACGACGAGTCGCGCGAGACGCGGTACCTCGACCTCTTCGAGGAACAGCGCGTGCAGGGGGTGCTCATCACGCCGGTCGACGACGTCTCGACACGGCTCGCGCGCCTTCGAGCCCGAGGCATCCCCGTCGTGCTCGTCGATCGCCCCAGCGACAGCGGCGAGTTCTCGTCCGTCGCCGTGGACGACGTCGGCGGCGGCTACCTCGCCGCGCGCCACCTGCTCGACACCGGCCGACGCCGCATTGCCTTCGTCGGCGGGCCGCTGACCACGCGCCAGGTGACGGACCGGCTCGCCGGCGCGCGTCGCGCGGTGGAGTCGGAACGGGATGCCTCGCTCGAGGTGATCGAGGCGACCGCCCTAACCGTCCTTGAGGGCCGCGCTGCAGGCGAACGTCTCCGGGGGCGCAAGCCCGGCGACCGCCCCGACGCCGTCTTCGCCGCGAACGACCTGCTCGCCGTCGGAGTGCTCCAGGCCCTCGTCATGCTGGGTTCCATCACGGTCCCCGATGACATCGCGATCATCGGCTACGACGACATCGACTTCGCCTCGGCCGCCGTCGTCCCCCTGTCATCGATCCGCCAACCCAGCGAGCTCATCGGCCGACGAGCGGTAGATCTGCTTCTCGCGGAGATCGACGACGGAGCAGGGGTGGACCAGGTGGTCTTTCCTCCCGAACTCATCGTGCGGCAGTCGACCGCTGCGCGTCAGCAATGATGGAGCATCTGATCCGGACGCTGAACCGTCTAGCACCGACCATCACCCCGCATCGGAGTTGAGTCAGCAGGTCCCGTGCGTGCCGGTGCGCGGAAGGGTCTGCATGGGAGTACGGCTTCACGGGTCAATGACAAGGCGTGGGACGGCGGGCGGGAACACGGCGAGAACGGAAACCGCCCCGTTCAGCCACGAAACGCCGATTTCTGACGGCGACGGTGGGATGTGAACGCATACGGGATGTGGTCACCGGATCACATCAGGTCACAGAACCGCATGAAATCAACGGTTCGAGTTCTCGAACGTGCGTCGAGCCACACTCGATTGTTCCCGCGGATGTTGCCGCCAGAAGCCAAATCGGGGCTCGCGATCCTCGCCGCTACGGATCGACGATTCGAACTACTCATGGGGCATCCTGGCCTTCGTCACGTCGTCAGAAAACGAACCTGCTGCGGCAGAGCGGACGACGACGTTGCCGACTCGCCCGTTTCAACATCCGTCCCGACGAGATCGAACTGAACGCGTTGCGCCAATGGACGCAATAGCAGATCTACCTCAGGCATAAAGCGCTTTAGCATTGGATTCATGACGGATCGACGCAGAGCGACAGACCGGGCGCACCGCGACAGCGAGTCCGCGTTCGCGAGTAGCGTCCGCCGCGACCAGCCCCTCAGGTCACTCCTCCGTCTTCTGCACCCGCACCGCAAGAAGATGGCGTTCGCGGTGGTGGCGTTCGTCATTAAGGACAGCCCAGTGTGGGTGCTGCCACCCGTCACGGCTGCGATCATCGACATCGTCGTCGCGGGCGGCCCAGCCTGGCGAATTGCGGCATGGGGCGCTGTGGCTTTGTCGGTGCTGGCCTTGAACTACCCGTTCACGATGATCTTCGTTCGCCTCAGCAGCAGTTCGACTCGAACGCTTGCCTACGCCGTGCGGACAGGACTGGCCTCGAGACTCCAGCGACTCTCGCTCGGCTTTCACAATCGGCAGAGCGCCTCGCTGGTCCAGACAAAGATCGTGAGAGACGTGGAGAGCCTCGAGCTCATGCTTGCTCAGGTACTCCCCACGGTGGTCTCTGCTTGCGCGACGGTGGTGGGCGCGATCGTCATCACGGCCATCTCCGTCCCTCCATTTGTTGCGGTCTTCCTACTTGCCATACCGGTCGCCGCAGCGCTCGTAGCTTTCATCAGGCGGCGCGCTTCCGCCCGGAACGAGGCCTTCCGCTCCGAGGTCGAACGCCTCTCTGCCCAAGTCAGTGAGATGGCAGCCCTCATGCCGATCACGAGGGGGCACGGTCTGGAGGACGTTGCGACGGAGCGAGTGGCCTGGCATGCAGATTCGGTGCGTCAGGTCGGCCGCGATCTCGACCTCCTCAATGGGCGATTTAGTGCGCTGTCATGGCTCTCCTACCAGGTACTCGGTCTGCTGTGCCTGGTCTCCGCCGCTCTGCTTGCCGTGTCGCAGATTTTCCCCATCTCTGCCGGCCAGGTCGTCCTGCTCAGCACCTATTTCGGGCTGCTCACGAGCTCGATCGTGATGTTGCTCAATGTCACCCCGATTTTCGCGCGAGGGCTCGATGCTGTCAGGTCACTCTCGGACGTCGCAGAGGAACTAGACGTCGAGGATGATGAGGGCAAGTTGCCGGTGGAGCGCGTAGACGGCTGTGTCGAGTTCAGGGATGTCGTCGTGCGGTATTCGCCGGCGGAGACTCCCGCATTGGACCGGATCAATCTCCGCATCGCCCCTGGTGAGACGGTTGCGTTCGTCGGCGCTTCGGGATCCGGAAAGTCCACACTGCTGAACGCTGCGCTTGGTTTCGTCAACCCCGAGTCCGGGTCCGTTCTCATAGACGGCCGCGACATGCAGTCACTGGACCGACGATCCTTCCGGTCACACATCTCGATCGTGCCACAGGAGGTCGCGCTCCTCGCGGGGACGGTGCGCGACAACGTCGCCTACGGGACGCCTCATCTCAGCGACGAGGACATCTTCACCGCCCTGGAAGAAGCCGATGCCCTCGACATCCTGCACGACGGCGGCGCGGGTCTGGACACCATCGTCGGCGAGCGGGGGTCGTCTCTGTCTGGCGGCCAGCGTCAGCGTCTAGCCATTGCCCGTGCGTTGGTGCGCCGGCCTCGCATCCTGGTGTTGGACGAGGCGACGAGCGCTCTCGACCCGATTTCAGAGTCGCGGGTCACGGCTGCACTCGATCGGGCACGCCACGGTCGGACGACTCTCATCGTGGCGCACCGCATGTCGACGATACGCAGAGCCGACAGGATCGTGGTCTTGCAGAGTGGCCGCCTCGCCGAGGTCGGGAATCACGACTCCCTCATCGCACGCGGGGGGCTCTACGCGCGACTCGCCACATCCGGTTAAGTCTGCGCCAAGTGTCGCGTCGGGCTCATCGCGCTGTCACAGTTCCGTCCCCGACAAGCTCTTCGGCAAACTGTCGGTGCGTAGGTTGCCGACAGGGATCAGGCTCCGCGGGCCTCCGCGGTGGATGCTCCCGCCCATTCAAGCGCGAGCGCGTCGAGTGAAAGATTCAGTGTGAGCGCGAGCGCCGCAACGGTGCCAAATGCTGGACTGGGGAGCCTGCCGGTCTCGATCTTGCGCAACGTCTCGGGCGAGAGCCCTGCCTGCGCGGCGACTTCGTTCAACGTCCGGACTCCACGGGCCCGACGGAGCGTCTCACCGAGCCGACGGCCGGCTTCAAGCTGCTCCGGCGTGAGCGGGGCGCGCACCATCATGTCGGGGTCCTTTGAGCTTGTGGTATTTTCATACCGTTCGTTCATATTATTATACCGGCATGATCGAGTTGCATACCCCCGCCCAGATCGATGAGATGCGCGCGGCGGGTGCGTTTGTCCGCGACACCCTCGCCTCCCTCTCAGCCCGAGCCGAGGTGGGAATGAACCTGCTCGAGATCGAGCACGCCGCGCGTCGCGAAATCGACGCACGCGGGGCCGTCTCGTGCTACTGGGACTACGCGCCGTCCTTCGGCAACGGGCCCTTCCGCAATGTGATCTGCACTTCTGTCAACGACGCCGCTCAACACGGACTACCGCACGACTACCGGCTGCAAGACGGCGACGTGCTGAGCCTGGACTTCGCGGTGTCGATCAACGGCTGGGTGGCCGATGCAGCCGTTACGAGGGTCGTCGGCGAGAGCAATCAGAGCGACGAGAAGCTGATTCGATCGACCCGGGAGGCCCTCGCAGCCGGGATCGCGGCTGCAGTGCCCGGCAACCGCATCGGCGATCTTTCGGCCGCGATCGGTGCGGTCGCCGCATCCGCGGGCTACCCGGTAAACCTCAAGTTCGGAGGCCACAGCGTAGGGCGCACGATGCACGGCGATCTACACATTCCGAACGACGGACGACCCGGCCGCGGCTACCGCCTACGCCCCGGTATGGTGATCGCGCTCGAGCCGTGGTGGGCCGAGACGACCTCGCGGATCCGGATGGACCCCGACGGCTGGACCGTGCGATCGGCTGATGGGAGCCGCGCGGCCCACACCGAGCACACCCTGGCGATCACGGAGGACGGACCCCTCGTGCTGACCGAGTAGCACTCCGGACTGCCCCTCTCGCGGAGGCGCGTGGGTCAGCGCGGCGGCGGGCCAGTAGACCCGCGGACGGTGAGCTTGGGCGTGGAGTCGAGGAAGGCGCCGGAACCGGTCCCATCGACGACGTCGAAGAGCCGGCGCGCAACATGAGAGCCGAAGGCGACCACATCATGGCTGAGAGCGGTCAGCTTCGGGAAAGTGTGCTCGCACAGTACGGAGTCGTCCCACGCGACTATCGAAACATCATCGGGGACTCGAAGACCCAGCTCCATCGCTGTCGTCAGCCCGGCGACCGCCATAACGTCATTGTCGTAGACAAAGGCCGTGGGCCGGGTCGCCGAATTCAGCGCCTGTCGCGTCACACTCGCGCCAAGTTCAGGTGAATAGTCGGTCCTGAGGATCGCGACGTCGAGTCCGAGTTGCCTCGCCTCGTCGAGGAAGGCATCGTCCCGAATTCGAGTGTGCGCGAGCGAGTCGAGGCCGGCCACACGGACCACGTCGCGATGGCCGAGCCCGGCGAGATAGCGCAAGGCCTCGCGCATAGAGGTCGCGTCATCCGTCCACACACACGGTAGGCCGCCCGCGACGGACGGATCCGCCACAACAAGAACGGGCAGCGCGCCGGGCTGCGTCGACAACGCGATCCGGGGATCATCCGTGGCGACGTCCACGAGCAGCACGCCGTCCACGCGTCGAGAGCGGCGCCACTTCTCCATCGCGGCGAGCTCATCCGCGCGCGAGGGTACGACCTGCAGTAACAGGCCGTAGGAGCGGCGGGCGAGCTCGACCTCGAGCCCTGCGAGGAACTGCATGTAAAAGGACTCGACACCGAGATTGCGTGGATCTCGGGCGAGTACCATCCCGAAGGTCTCGGTGCGCGCCTCCGCCAGTGATCTCGCCGCGCTGGCTGGCGCCCAGCCGAGCTCGTTGGCAATCTTCAGGACACGCTCGCGCGTCTCCTCCGATACGCCCTTGCGTCCGTTCAGCGCGAACGATACGGCCCCGATCGAGACGCCGGCCCGCTGGGCGATGTCACTGATCGTCACGCGACTGCTGGGCAGACCTGAGGTGGACACCTTTGAACCCTATGCCCGTGTGTGCGCTCTTGCGCGAAGCGAGGAAGAGGCGGATGCCGGGACTCGGGCGACCCCCGGCATCCGCCCCGGTCTACTTCACGGTGAGGCGATCGATCGCGAACTGACCCGCGTTGAAGAAGATCAGCACGTCATGCACCGCCGTGAGGCTGGATGCATCGCATCCGAACCCGTCGAGCGGAACGGTGACCGCCCGGGTCGTGTTCTCCGGCACCCACTCCCAGGGCGACTGGCACCACGTCCAGGCGTCGCCGTAGCGCACGGCCACAGAGACGGATGTCCCCGCAGCCGCTGTCGTGATGTCGAACTCGAGCGCCGTGCGCGTCGATAGGTCGAGGACGGGACTGTCGGCGGGCGACCCGAACCAGGCTCCGTTCGACGTCACCTGGAGCGCGGCGCTCCCGTCGGTCGCGCCAATAGGGCCGACATTGAGCGCGCCGGGATCGGTCTGCCAGTTGGCTGGAGCCCATCCCTCGAGTCCGCCCTCCCATGACGCAAGCACGACGGGATCCCCGGGCGCCGGACGCACCGTGACGGTCAAGACCGCCTTCGACGTAGTCACGCCGTTTCCGACTGTGTACGGGAACTCCACCTTGCCGACGAAGCCAGCCTCAGGGGTGTAGGTGACCACGCCCGGAGCGGTGATCGCGAGCGATCCACCGGGCAGCGCGACGGACGTCTGCCGTCCTCGAACCGCGGGGTCGAGGTCGAGCGTGCTCTTTCGCAGCGGCAGCGTCAGGGACACGTCGTTGGCCAGCACGTCCACCACGGCTGCCGTATCGCGCTCCACGGTGATCGCGTCGTTGTCGGCGATCGTCTGGAGCAGCGTCTTCGCACCGGCGAGCGAGAAGGGCACGAGCTTCGCGTGCGCACTCATGAGCGTGCAGACAGGGCTCGGGCAGTACACGGTGAAGCCGTCGTAATCCGCATACAGCGTGCCGTCGTCCTGCTCAGCGGACAGGATCCAGTAGAGCGCGCCGTCGACACCGGAGTGCCGGATCGTTCGCAGCCATTCGTCGTAGACCGGCATGCGCGTCGCCTTGTCGACGAGCCCGAACTCTCCGAGGTAGACCGGCTTGCCGATCTTCGCGGCTGCTGCGCCGTGTTCGGCGATCCAGCCCGTCCCCCACGCCGTGGTGGTCTTCCAGTGATCGGGGTACAGATGCATCGACATCATGTCGATGTGCTTCAGCGATGCGAGGGCGACGGTGTCGACGCCGTCGGCGCAGTCCTCCCCGAATCCCGGCCCGTATCCCGAGGGCCCATACTTCTGCGTGAGGGACCACTTGTTCTCCGGCCGACAGAAGAAGCCCTCGTCGCCGGCCGCGAGCAGGTGCTTGCGATCGATGGACTTGACGTGCCGGCTCATCTCGTCAGCCCACGTCGTGATGGTCGTGGTATCGCAGGTGCCATCCGGGTAGACGCCGGCGCTGGTGCAGCGAGGCTCGTTGGCCAGCTCCCAGGCCAAGATGGTCGGATCATCTTTGTACTTGACGCCGGTCAGCGAGTTGGTCCGATCGAGCAGTGTGGCGATCCAGTCCTTGAACCATCCGCGGATTCTTGCGTCGGTGTAGAAGTCGGCGTGCTCGTCGAGTCCGGCCCAGCGGACGTACTGGTCCATTCCCCCGAAGGCGTTCCAGTTGTTCGTGAAGGGGATGATGAGCCGGATGCCGCGCTCGCGTGCGGCGGCGATGACGTAGTCGAGCTTCTGCAGGCCGTCGGCCCCTTCGTTGACGATCGGCTTCCCGGCTGATTCATCCCACGCCTGATACCAGACGCCTTCGAAGTTCTGGTGGACGGATCCGGAGCCGTCTGGCGACTGGAAGTCCTGGAACCCCCAGGTGCGGATCACGTCGAACCCTGCCTCGGCGGCGTCGTCCAGGACGGCGTCAACCATCCCCGTCGATTTGTATCCGAGGTAGTAGTTGTTCGTGCCTGCGAACTCGTACGGTCTTCCCCCGAGCGTCAGCTTGTTTCCGTGCGCCTTCACGAACTGCGAGGCGGAGGGTGAGGGCGGCGGTGCGGCGCTCGCCGGCGTCGCCGCGGCCAGCAACGCGACGGCGAGCGCGGCGACGCTGAGAGTCGCGACCGCGCGGCGGCCCCTGTCGGGCGGAATGTGTGTCATCTTCGACCTTCCTGATCTGCGGTGGCGCATGCCACCGGTGGCGTGACCCGGGCGCCCGACCCCGGGTCCTTCTCGCGCTACCGATCCCGTCTCGCGACGCGGATGAGCTCGGTGAGCGGATGCTGAGGCGGCACGCCGAAGAGCATCGCTGCGCCGTCGAGTCCGGTGCCGCGTGGACTCACGATGTGCGCTGAGGGACGAGCCTCGGCCACCAGTTCGCCGAAGCGCCCCAAGATGCGCTGCGACGTGAACACTCCTCCAATGGCACTCACGAATTCTTCGGCGTCGGGGTTGGCCGGATCCTCGACCCGGCGAAGCGCGGTTACGACCGAACGCGCGAGTTCGCGAGCAGCGCGCAGACTGATCTGTGCACTCGCTGCATCGACGTCGGCGAGTTCGGTCACCGACGACGCGAACGACGCCACGATGCGGACGCGGTCCGGGTCCGACTGCAACTGGACGTAGGCGTCCTCTATGTCACGCCAGCGCTCCCGCACCGCCTCGGTGAGCGCGGTCGGGGCATCCCTGCCGTCGTGCGCGCGCATCGCTGCCTCGAGCGCCTCGCGACCGATCCAGTAGGCGCTGCCGGCGTCGCCCATGATGTTGCCCCAGCCGTCGACGCGCGCGATACGGTTCGATCCGACGCCGAGCGTCACCACACCGGTCCCCGCAGCGATGACAGCGCCCTGAGCATCGCCGAGGGAGCCGAGGAACGACGTGACGGAGTCGTGGGCGAGCAGCACATGCCGGGCACCCACATCGCCGAGCGCTGCGAGAAGCGCGCCGGCGTCGGACTGGCTGCGGGTCAGCCCTGACACGCCGAACGCGACCGCTTCCACAGGCCGGCCGAGCTCGCGCTGCTGCGCGCGCACCACCTCGACCAGCTGGGGCAGTAGAGGCTCGTGGGTCCGCACGCCCGGGTACAGCGTCTCGACGGGGGACTCGACACCGTCACGCGCGCGGACCTTCGTGCCCGTCTGTCCGGCATCAATCGCGACGGTCGTCCCGCCGTAGGGGTGGACGGTCGTCACGAGGTTGTCACCGACTTCCACTCGGCGTACTGAGCAGCCATGAACGCCCCCGCGGGTTTGCCATAGGGACAGTAGTCATCGTTGGTGGACGCTTCCTCCGGCGAGTACAGCTGAGCCGGCCAGTCCCAGAGCATGAGTCCTCCCACCCAGTCTCGGTTGCGGCACGCGCGAAACATCTCGCGGTAGTAGGCGAGCTGCGCTTCGCCAGACGGCGCACCGACGAGCGACCAATCGTTCGGCAGGTCAGGTGACCCGACTCGCGAGGGGCACCCCGCTTCCATGAAGAAGAAGGGCTTGCCGGAAGAACGGACCACCGCCTCGATCCGGTCGAGTTCGCGCTCCCACGCGTTCACGGGGTAGTAGCCGCTCGAAGAAATGACATCAACGGCGTCCCACCAGGAGACTCGGTCTTCCTGGTACTTGTCGCAGTTGTAGGTGATGACGCCGCTGTACACCTCGCGTACGCGGGCGATGAGCCGCCTCCAGTGCTGCTCCTGGCCATCCGATCGCACCATCTCGCAACCCACGCAGAGCATCTCGCAGCTCTCGCGCTCGGCGATTCGAGCCGCGTCGAGGATGAAATCGCTGTAGGAGTCGAACCACTCCGTCCACGATGGCTCGCCGGGCACGTCCCAGTCGAAGAATCCGATGTGTGCACGCCACGTGCCATCGGCCACATTGACGACGGGTTTGAGGCAGACCTTCATGCCCAGTTCGTGCGCCTTCCGGATCGCCCAGGTGATCTCCCCTTCCCCGACGCCCGTGGGGGCCCCGTACCGCACGCTGGTGGAGAAGGCGGTGTCCTGGATGCCGGTGTAGGCGAGGGCAGTCCAGTTCACCTCGTGCTCAGCCATCGACGTGATGGATGCCTCGCCTTCGGGAGTCGCCCACGTGCCGGGGACGCCGACCCATCCCCAGGTCATGCCGCAAACGGGAGCGATCTCACTTTCGTGACTCACGAGCCTGCCACCAGTTCATTGCCAGAGCGCAGGATTCCCGGCTCTCGAAGTTCGCTCTCTGCGATCGCCGCAACGCCGCTGATCCGGAATGTGGTCATCTCGCCAGGGAGGAGGGTGCGCAGTCCTTCGTCGACCGTGGCGGAGGGGGCGATCTTGTCGACCAGGACCGCGAGGTCACGCAGGATGGTGCCCGCAGTCACCTCGACATCGAACGTCTCCTCGTCTGTGTGCGAGACCGCGAGCGAGAACTCGGGGGCGGGGAGCGCGCTGTCGCGCGGCTCTGAGAACCACCAGACTCCCCGTTGGCCGAGCGCCTCGGCGGTAAGGAGCTCGCGCGCGGCGTCGCCGGGTTCGGCGACCGCACCATCGACTGCGACGCGCACGGTAGCGCGGGGACCCACGGCGACGTGACGCGAGTCGGTGGCCACGATGCGGCCGGAGAAGTCGCGGCGGCGCAGTTCCAGATCACCCGACCAGGATTCGTCGGTGTCGTTGACGAGCGTGACCGTGAGCTCGCCGGCGACCGGGACCACGGTGACGACGCGCGGGGCAAAGGCGTTCCGAAGCGCGAAGAACAGAGGCTTCTCCCGGCCGCCGCCGTCAATGGCGGCCCATGAGGTCACCGGCCAGCAGTCGTTCAGCTGCCAGACAACCGCTCCCGAGGTATGCGGGGCGTGCGAGCGAAACCACTCGAGCGCCGCAGTCACGGCGTTCGCCTGGTTCAGCTGCATCGCCCAGTGCCACGTCTCCATGTCTTCGGGCACTCGATAGTGCGGCACGAGTCCGGACGTGAGCTTTGCGTTTCCGTCGATGGCCTTCTGGTGCACGATCATTCCCGGAGACTCCGGCGTGAGCGGCTCGTCGTGGATTGCCTGGGTGAGAGTGGACCAGGTCGGAGGCCCCTGCCAACCGAACTCCGCCACGAAGCGCGGCGTCTGATCCCGATAGGTCTTCCAGTCGAGCCGGTTCCACTGCTCCCAGAGGTGCATCGTGCCGTGTCGTTCGGCGTTCGGGTGCTCTCCGCCGGGGCTGAACGGACTGCCCGGTGCATAGGGGACGTGCGGCGCGATCTCGGCCACGATGGTCGGCAGCAGCTCGTAGTAGTAGTGCTCCCCCCACGACTTGCCGTCGAGCCGCTCCTTCCACCCCCAGTCCTCGTAGCCCCACAGGTTCTCGTTGTTGCCGGTGAGCAGGACGAGGGAGGCGTGATGAGCGATGCGCGTGACATTGTCGCGCGCTTCTGCCTCCACCTCCGACCGCAGGGGCTCGTCCTCTGAATACGCTGCGCACGCGAACGGGAAGTCCTGCCAGGTGAGAAGACCGAGTTCATCGCAGAGGTCGTAGAAGTCGTCGGCCTCGTAGATGCCTCCGCCCCACACTCGGATGAGGTTGATGTGCGCGTGCGTCGCCTGCTCGAGCCGGCGCTGGTACCGCGAACGATCGATCCTGCTCGGGAAGGCATCATCCGGGATCCAGTTGACCCCCTTGACGAAGATGGCGCGGTCGTTCACCACAAGCTCGAACGGCGTGCCGGCGGCATCCGGAGTGGTGTTCCACCGGACGGTGCGGAAGCCGACCCTTCGCGTGGTCTCGTCGAGAAGGGATGCGTTGGCCGAGAGTCGAACCGAGACGTCGTAGAGCGGCTGCGCACCGTGCCCGGCGGGCCACCACTTCTCGACGTCCGGGATCCGCACCTCGATGTCCACGCCCCTGTCGGCGTCCACGTCGACGGTCGCCGACTCACCGGCGACGGACACCGTCATGGTGAGTGGAAGCTCGCCGCCCGTGCGGACCACTGCTGCCCTCACCCGCACGATGCCGCCGGCTCCTTGAGGTTCGGCGGTTACGAGCAGGTCGCCGAGACGTGCACCGGACCAGGTCTCCAGGCGAACCGGGCGCCAGATCCCGCTCGAGTAGGTCGCGATCCCCCAGTCCCAGCCGAAGCTGCACGCGGACTTCCTGATCGCGTCGTACGGGAAGGGATAGGGCCGCGGGCGTGCGCCGAGCGCGACGCTCTGCGCATTCGCGTATCGCACCGGGCTGCGGAACTCGACAGTGAGGCGGTTGTCGCCGGCGCGAAGGCGGTCGGTGATGTCAACTCGGTGCCTCCGATGCTGGTTCGCGACCTCGAGGAGCCGCTCACCGTTCAGGCTGACGGTGGCAATGGTGTCCAGTCCGTCGAACACGAGTTCGTGCCGCTCTCCGGCCGCGAGAACCTCCGCGGTCACCGTCACCTGAGTCTCGTACGTCCAATCGACGAGGCCGATCCACGCGAGCTTCGACTCGTTGTCGTCGAGGTAGGGGTCGGGGATGAGCCCGGCCGCCATGAGATCCAAGTGCACAACTCCAGGAACGGTCGCCAGCAGGTGCTGGCTGCCCACTTCGGCAGGCCCCGATGCCGCGCGCACCGTCCATCCCTCAGTGATCGGGGTACGCGACAGGGGCGCGAGGAGGGGGTTTGCGATGGTCACTTGACTGCTCCAGAGACGAGGCCCTTGTAGATCCAGCGCTGGAGGAACACGAAGGCGATGACGGTGGGAATGATGACGAGGAGGGTCGCCGCAGCGATGAGCTCCCACTGCGCCCCGAAGGGTCCCTTGAAGCGGAAGAGCGCAGTGGAGATCAGTGGTTCGGATTGCAGGTAGAGGAAGGGGAGATAGAACTCGTTGTAGACGGCGATCCCCTTGATGATCACTACCGTGGCGATCGCGGGCTTGAGCAGTGGCAGGATGACGCGCCAGTAGATGGTCCAGCGGTTGGCGCCGT
Source organism: Microbacterium insulae (assembly GCF_042677065.1). NCBI lineage: Bacteria > Bacillati > Actinomycetota > Actinomycetes > Micrococcales > Microbacteriaceae > Microbacterium > Microbacterium insulae. Next base: position 848,348 of record NZ_JBHTII010000001.1, read on the forward strand.
CGATCATCGCCGCCTCGTCGAGTGACATCGGGATCGACTGCATGAACTGGATGAAGATGTAGATCGCGATGATGTCGGTGCCCATGAAGAGGAGGACCAGCGCGGCCTTGGTGTTGTAGAGACCGAGACCGCTGATGATCTGAAAGGTCGCCACTTGGCTCGTGACGCTGGGGATCAAGGTCGCCACGAGGAACAGGCCCAGGACGAGCCGGCGCCCGCGGAAGGCGAACCGATCAATCGCATAGGCGGCCATCGTCCCGATGAGCACCGTTCCGACGAGCGTGATGGCGAGGACGATCGTGGTGTTCACGAAACCCGCGACCATGTCGCCCTGCTCGGCCGCGACGCGGAAGTTGTCGATGTTGAACCAGTTCGACGGAGGGGTCAGCGGCCCCGTCGTCGCATACTCTTCGCTCGTCTTGAAGCTCGCGAAGACGACCACGGACAGGGGCAGCAGCACCACGATGGTTGCGATGATGAGCGATGCGTACTTTACGACGCGCGGGATGACGCGGGTCATGTCAGGTCCACCTTTTCGTCAGGGAACACTCTTCGTTGAACGAAGGTGACCACCAGCACGATGACGAGCAGGACCACCGCCATCGCCGACGCGAGTCCGACTTGGCGGAAGTTGAACGCTGTCTGGATCGTCTGGATCACGAACGTGGCCGTGCCATTGGCTCCGCCCGTCATGATGAACGGGATCTCGAATACGGAGAGGCTTCCGGCCACTGCGAGGATGAACGAGAGCCCGATGATCCGCCGGATGCCGGGGAAGATGATGTATCGGAACTGCTTCCAGCGGTCGGCGCCGTCCAGTTCTGCGGCTTCGTACAGTTCCGCGGGGATCGACTGGATCGCGCCGAGGAACAGCACGAAGTTCAGACCGGTGTAGCGCCACACGGATGTCGCCGCCAGCGAGTAGTTGGCGATCGACGAGTCACCGAGCCACTGGGGCGGCTCTGTGACACCCACCCAGGAAAGGACGGTGTCGAGGGTCCCGCCGGGCTGGAAGAGATAAAGGAACACGAACCCGATGGCGACCCCGTTGATGAGGTAGGGGAAGAAGAGAACCCCCCGGAAGAAGTTGGAGAATCGCGTGCTGAAACTGAGCAGTGTTGCGAAGTAGAGCGCTATCGCCATCTGCGCGAACGATGCGACGAAGTAATAGAGGCTCACGCCGAAGACCGCGAAGATCTCGGGTTCGGTGAAGACCTTGACGTAGTTGTCGATCCCGACGAATTCGTCAACCGGACCGAACCCCGTCCAGTCGTTCAGGCTGTACCAGATCATGTTGATCGCGGGGACGTAGGTCAGAAGGACGAGCAGTCCTACCGCCACCGCGATGAACAGGTACGGGGTGAGGCCGGCGAGCCACCCGCGGCCGGCAGGGCCCCCGGATCGCCTCGGCTTGCGGCGGCGTGGCCGCCGCTCGAGATCCGCTACTCCATGGAGCGGACCGGAGATTCCCGCGGGAACGGGTCCGTTCGTCGAGACCGACACAGTGCTCTCTTCCTTCGATGGTGCTTCCCGCCGGCGGGCGGGGATGGCCGGTCGTCCGGACCGCGGGCGAGCGGGTCCGGACGACCGGTCCGGGGGACTATCCTTCGAGCTCCTCGACCGCTGCACTCCAGCGCTCGTTGAGATCGGCGAAGAAGGTCTCCTTGTCTCCGTCCGCCTGGCCGCGGGCGACGTCCACCAGCTGCTGGCGGTAGATGTTGCCCCAGATGTCGACCTTCGAGGTGTCGGCCACGTTGCTCAGCAGGCCCTCCTGGCCGGCGGGCGCGGGGGCGGCCTCGATCAGTTCGACACCGCCGTCGGCGAGGGAGGTGAGGTTGGACGGCAGCGGGGCATCGATGACTGCCGAGATCATGCCCTGCGTGTCAGTGAAGCCGGACTCCTCCACCAGCCAGTCCAGCCACGCCTTGGCAGCCGCCTTGTTCGAGGAGTTCTTGTTGATCGCCAGGTTGTAGTCACCACCGATGGTCGCGTACTGCGTGCCGTCCTCGGCCGTGGCCGGGAAGGCCATGAAGCCGACGACGTCCTCCGATGCGCCGGCGTCGGCGGCGGCGGTCTGGAACTGCGAGATCGCCCACGATCCGAGAACCATCGATGCGATCTTCCCTGTGGCGAAGTCCGACTTGGACTGCTCCCAGTTCGTCGTCAGGGGATCGGGCTCGTTGAGTCCTTCCGCGACGATGTCATAGAGCAGCGAGTCGATTGCGTAGATGTCGGTGCCCTCGACCCACGGCGTGGGGTCGGTAGCCATCTCGTTCTGCGCGTCGGCATTGCCGGTCAGCGCGCCGACGTTGGCCGTCCATTGACCGCCGAGCGGCCAGCCGTCCTTGTAGTTGGTGTAGTACGGGATTGCCTCGGTGTTGTCCTTGACGGCCTGCAGCGCGTCGAGGAACTCGTCCTCGGTGGTCGGAACCTCGGTGACGCCGGCCGCCTCGAACACCTCCGTGTTGTAGAGCACGCCGTTGGCGTTGCCGCCGAGTGCGATGCCGTACGCGACGCCGTCGTAGCTGGCGGGTGCCAGGAACCGGTAGGTCCCTTCCAGTTCACCGACGTCCCCGAGGGGCTCGAAGAAGTCCGCGAACTGATCTGCGGGCACCTGTGGGATGAGCAGCACGTCGCCATAGCCGTTCGGGCTGCTCATGCGGGTGCGGACGTCATCCGCGTAGTTGGTGATCGCCTCGACCGTGACGTTGACGTCTGGGTACTCCTTCTGGAACTCCTCGATGTAGGCGTCCCAGGTCCCATCCGTCTCCAGGTCGGTGCGGTTCGTGAGGAACGTGATGTCCCCCGCGACTTCGTCGCTCGTGGGCTCGCCGCTTCCGCCGCCTGAACAGGAAGTCAGCAGCAGCGTCGTCGCCGCTGCCGCCGCGACAAGGCCGATCATTGCCTTGCGTGTTGCCATGTGAATGTCTCCCTCGCTGGTGTGGGCACCCACCGGTGTGGCGAGGGTGCCCTCACCGTCGGGGTGCGGTGTCAGCGTAGGACAATCGACACGTGGAGTAAAGCGCTTTAGTAGTTTTTGTCCTACACTGTCCTCGATCGCCTCTCCCAATCCACGACCGCCTCGCGGCCGATTCCCATGTACCTCCCCGAGAAAGAGGACGCTGATGTCCGGAGAATGTCCTTCGTGGTCATTGGTTGCCCAAACCAGGTCTCCCCGCGATGAAGGTGCCTCTGCCCCCGACCTTGAGCAGCGCAGATGAGCGTTCAGCAACGGGCGACGCTGGAGGACGTCGCCAGACTCGCCGGAGTGAGCGCCAAGACGGTGTCACGGGTGTTCAATCAGCGCGAACTGGTCAATCCGGCGACGGTCGACCGCGTCATGATCGCGGCGAAGCGGCTGCGGTTCCGGCCGAACACTCTGGCCAGGGGGCTGCGGCGGGGAGGCGGTACCAACACGATCGGCCTGATGGTCGGAGAGCTCGGAAACCCCTTCTACTACAAGGTCGCGGCGGGGCTGGAACACGAGCTGGCCGCGGGCGGATTCAGGGTCGTGCTCGCAACCTCGGACGACACCGTCGAAGGTGAGGAGCGGGTGGCGGACGCCCTCCTCGCCCAGCGCATCGCGGCCCTGGTCATGATCCCGGTCTCGGACGACCAGTCGTATCTCGAAGGCGAACGGCACTTGGGCACGCCGGTCATCGCCGTGGACCGCCCCGCCCGAAACCTTGTGGCCGACTCCGTGCTCCTCGCCAACCGAACCGGAGCCTTCGACGCGACCTCGCGCCTTCTGGAACGCGGGCACCGCCGCATCGCATACGCGTGCAATCCGGCGTCGATCTACTCTCAGTCTGAACGCGTGGCCGGTTATCGACAGGCGATGGCCAATGCCGGCATCGCTGATACCCACGAGTGGGAGCGCCTGAGAGATGATCGCGAGCTCGAGCCCGAAGCGCTGATGCGCGATCTGCTCGCAGGGCCGAATCCACCCACGGCGGTCATCTGCGGCAACAACCGCATGACGATCGGCGCTCTGCGGGCAATGAAGGACCTCGACGACCGAAAGACCGCCCTCATCGGATTCGACGACTTCGATACGGCCGACGTGATCGGCGTGAGCGTCATCAGTTACGACCCGTTCGAGCTGGGGCGCCGCGCCGCCAGCCTAGCCGTCGAGAGGATCGCCGACCCCACCGGTGCGACGCAGTCGATCACGCTCCCGACGTGGGTGATCGAGCGCGGGACCGGCGAGCGCGTACCGGAGACAAGCGAATGAGTGGCGAAGTGATTCACCTCGAATCCGAAGGCATCTCGCTCCTGATCGATACGAGCCACCGCGGACTCCCCCGCGCGCTCTACTGGGGCTCGAGCCTGGGCGAACTCGACGATCGAGAAGCGGCCGAGACCGCCCGGGCGCTCGCGCGTCAAACACCGCCCGCCACACTCGACTCCGCCTGGGAAACGACTCTCCTGCCGCTGGAGGGCGACGGGTGGAGCGGGAGGCCCGGCATACAGGTGCGCAGGGATGGCGTGCTCCTCAGGCCGCGGTGGGAGGTTGTGCAACTGAAGTCCGCCGCCTCGTCACTCCACGTCGAAGCGCGGGACGCGACATCCGGACTCACGCTTGACGTCGGTCTGGAGATCGCCGCTGGCGGTGTGGTCTGGTGCACCGGCGCATTGCGCCACGATGGAGTCGAGGACGCTGTCTTCGAAGTGGAGTGGATCGAGCCGACGCTCCCCGTCCCGTCCTCGACCACCCACGTGACGAGCCTCGACGGTCGGTGGTCCCGGGAGAAGCGCCCGGCGGAGTCGCAGATTCCGCCGGGCTCGACGGTCCGCCAATCGCGACGAGGGCGTCCGGGCCATGACGCGGCGACGTTCTTCGCCCTCTCGGAAGGGGCACCGCAGTGGGATCGTGGACGGGTCTGGCTCACTCACGCGGCGTGGTCCGCGGACACGACCTACCGCGTCGACCGTCTCACCGAGTCCCTGACGCTGCTCGGCAGTGGAGAGCTGCTGCGGCCGGGAGAGATCGTCCTGCAACGCGGCGAGGAGTACCGCTCACCGGCGGTGGCCTTCGTGTTCTCCGACGCCGGCCTGGATGGCCTAGCGCACCGTGTGCATACGTGGCTTCGCGGTCGACCGCAGCATCCGCGTTCTCCCCGTCCGTTCACGCTCAACACCTGGGAGGCCGTCTACTTCGACCAAGATCCTCGTGAGCTCGAGAGGCTCGCCGACGTGGCAGCCGAGGTGGGCGTGGAGCGCTTCGTCCTCGACGACGGCTGGTTCGCCGGGCGACGCGACGACACGACGAGCCTCGGCGACTGGACGGTGGACACCACCGTCTGGCCCGACGGATTGCGGCCGCTCGCCGATCGGGTGCACGGCCTCGGGATGCAGTTCGGGCTGTGGTTCGAGCCCGAGATGATCAGCCTCGACTCCGACCTCGCGCGCCGTCACCCCGACTGGCTGCTGCACGACCCGCGGCACCTCGAGCACGACGCGTCCCTATCGTGGCGCTCCCAATACGTGCTCGATCTGGCGAACCCCGACGCGTACGCGTACATCCGGGATCGCATCGACGCGCTCATCGACGAGATCGGGATCGACTACATCAAGTGGGACCACAACCGCGATCTGATCGAGTCGGTGCACGACGGCCGACCGGGGACCCACGTGCAGACCCAGGCGGTCTACCGGCTGATCCGCGAGCTGAAGGAGAGCCACGCGAGCCTTGAGGTCGAGTCCTGCTCGAGCGGCGGGGCCCGCACAGACCTCGCCATTCTCGATGTCTGCGACCGCGTGTGGGGCAGCGACTCCAACGACCCGGTCGAGCGGCAGGACATCCAGCGCTGGACCGGCTTGCTCGTGCCGCCGGAACTCGTCGGGGCTCACGTAGGACCCGCTCAATCGCACAGCTCCGGCAGGGTGACCTCGCTGGGGATGCGGATGGCTACGAGCCTCATGGGGTCGGCGGGACTGGAGTGGAACATCCTCACGTGCAGCGCGGAAGAGCGTGACGCGATAGCTGGCTTCGCATCTGCGTACAAGGAGTTGCGTCCGCTGATCCACTCCAGCGTCGTCGCGCATCCGGCGATGAGGGATCCCGCTTGGCGCGTGACCACCTTCCTCCACCCGGACGGCCGCGAGGCCGTGGTCATCGCAGCCACGGTGTCGGGCTTAGAGGATGCCAGAGCCGAACGGCTGCGCATAGACGGCCTCGATCCGAATCGCCTGTTCCGGGTCGCCATGCGGACCGAGTTCGGCGAGCTCGTGGCGGGGTGGAACATCCCGGGATGGATGAACGAAGAAGGTGTTCGCCTCTCGGGGCGCGTCCTTGCGCAGGCGGGTCTCCAGCTACCCGTGCTGTGGCCTATGCAGGCCATCGTCCTGCACATCAGATCTGAGGAGTGAACCGGTGAGTGCAGCAGAAACCCGACCAACTATCGTCTTCGCGGGCGACAGCGTCACCGACTGCGGTCGAAGAGAGGACCCGCGCGAGCTCGGTGACGGGTACGTCGAACAGCTCGCAGCCTCCAGAGCACTGCGGGGGTTCCGTGTCATCAATCGCGGGGTGGCAGGCGACCGCGTGCGAGATCTGAAGGCCCGGTGGGAGCGAGAGGTGCTTTCCCAGAAGCCCTCTATCGTCAGCATCCTGATCGGAATCAACGACGTCTGGCGGCGCTACGACAGCGACGACCCGACCCCTCTCGGCGAATTCGTCGCTGACTACCGGTACCTGTTGGAGTCCCTCTCCCAGGCCGGAGTTTCCGCCGTCGTCTGCGAGCCGGTCCTCCTCCCGGTGAACTCCGATCAGGAGGAGTGGTACGAGGATCTGGAGCCGAAGCTCGTCGCAGTTCGTGGTCTCGCCGCCGAGTTCGGCGCGCGCCTCGTGCCCACGCAGACGCTGCTCACGGCGCTTCGACGAGAGGGTTCGACCGAGCTCGCCCCGGACGGAGTGCATCCGAGCCCCGCGGGTCACCTCGCGCTGGCCGCAACATGGCTCGCCCACGCACCGATCACAACACCGGGTTCCGTATGAGCGCCCGCCTGCTCAGGATCGAAGGGGTCATCCGCGACTACGACTGGGGCTCGCGCGGCGGCATCTCGCGGGTACTCGGCCGTGCCGAGACCGAGGAAGTCGAGGCCGAGCTGTGGCTCGGAGCACACGCGTCTGCGCCCGCGCGGATCACGACCGTGCCGGCCGGCGAGAGTGACCTCGCCGGGTGGGAGAGCGCGACGGGTGAGTCGGTTCCCTTCCTGCTGAAGTTGCTGTCCGCGAGATCCCCCCTGTCACTTCAGGCGCACCCGACAACGGAACAGGCGGCGGCAGGGTTCGCAGCCGAAGAAGCCGTGGGCATCCCACAGTCCGCGAGGGAGCGAAACTACAAGGATCCGTATGCGAAGCCAGAGTTGATCGTCGCACTCGAGGATGGGTTCGAGGCACTCTGCGGATTCCGTGAACCCGCAGACACGGTCGCAGCCATCCGCGACCTGGCCGATGCCTCGCCGGATCGTGCGCCGTTCGAGAAGTGGGGGCGAATCCTCCGCGGACCGGACGGGGTGCGTGCCGCGTTCAGATGGCTCCTCGACGGAGGGCAAACGGTAGACCGGCTAGTGGCTAGCCTGACCGCTGTCGCATCCGCCGATCCTCTCCGCTACGAACTGCCCGATCGCATCGCGCGGCAATACCCCGCCGACGCCGGAATCGCGATCTCCCTCATGCTCAACCACGTCACCCTCGCGGCGGGCGAGGCGCTGTGGCTGCCCGCGGGGAACATCCACGCCTACCTTCGTGGGACGGGGATTGAGCTCATGGGCCCGTCAGACAATGTGCTGCGCGGGGGGATGACGTCCAAGCATGTGGATCTCCCCGAACTGATCCAGGTGCTCGATTTCTCGACGGGGCCCGCGTCCCGGCTGGACGCGGATCGACTGTCCGACCACGTCATCGAGTACCGGCCCGCATCGGTTCCGACAGGTCGGAATGTCCCGTTCGCCCTCGTCATGATCGACGGCGACGACGTGGTGACCACAGCCGGCCCGACCGTCGGGCTGGTGGTCGACGGTGAGTTCGTCGTGTCAACGGGCGACTCAGGTGAGTCGTTCGCTCAGGGGTCGGCGTTCCTCGTGACAAGCCCGGTGCATCTCGCCGTCCGCGGGGCCGGTCGGCTCTACCTCGCCGTGGGCGATGAGACGACGAGGCGGTGAAGAGAATGACAAGGGATGTACAACGTCTGTAACATAGGCCGCTGGGAGGGACGCACATTGACCGATGACGTGACATGGCTGTCCGCGGCCCAGCTCGCTGAAAGGTACCGTCGTCGCGAGCTCTCGCCGGTGGAGGTCGTCGACGCCGCCCTCACGCGGATCGATCGCGTCGATCCGTCGATCAACGCCTTCGTCACCGTGACGACGGACGAAGCGCGCGCGAGAGCGAGGGTCGCAGAGGAGCGACTCTGGGCCGGCGAGGCACTGCCACCGCTTTTCGGCATTCCGATCACCGTCAAGGATCTGACGGACACCGCCGGAGTCCGGACGACCTACGGGAGCACGATCTTCCAGGACCACGTGCCCACGGCCGATGCGATCTCATGGGAACGCCTGAAGGCGTGCGGGGTGATCCTGATCGGGAAGACGACCACTCCGGAGTTCGGTCTACTGGGAACGACCGAGAGCCATCTGAGCGGTACGACCTCCAACCCGTGGGACTGTCGTCGGACTTCGGGAGGTTCGAGCGGAGGGGCAGCGGCCGCGACCGCCGCGGGAGTCACCCCGCTAGCGTGGGGCAGTGACGGCGGAGGATCCATTCGCGTCCCCGCTTCGCTGTGCGGCACGGTGGGGTTCAAGGCGAGCCTCGGCCGAATCCCGCTTCGAGACAGCACCGACCCGTCGACCACGGAGGGCCCGATCACCCGAACTGTGCTCGACGCGGGACTCCTGCTCGACGCAACAGCGGGGCCCGACCATCGGGATCGATTCGCGCTTCCTCACACCGGGGAAAGCTTTTCGGGCGCCGCCCGCAACCCCCGAGACCTGCGTGGAGTGCGGATCGCGGTGAGCCCGGACCTCGGCATTGGGCGACTCGATTCGGAGACGCGCGCGGGCTTCGAGTCTGCCGTCAATCGGCTGCAGGACGCCGGCGCCTTCATCGAACCCGTCGACGTGTCGCTGCCCGATGTCCTCGAATACTTCGTCGCGTATTGGGGGCCGGAGTACATCGCGGTCGCCGACGACTTCGCGGCCTCCGGAACACCACTATGGCCGCTGATCAGCGAGATCGCCGACCGCGCGCGAGCGCTCGACCCCCGCACGGTGAGCGACGCCCTGCGCGGCACACGCACGCTCATCTATAACGAGTACATGCGAATCCTCGGTCCCTGTGAGTTCCTCGTCACCCCGACGACGCCGATGCCCGCACCACTCCACAGCGAGATACTCGCGGACAACGGCGACTTCGGCCTCTCGTTCGCGCTGCACCGCCTTACGGAATCTGCGACCCATGCCGGACTGCCGGCGATCAGCGTCCCGGCAGCATTTACAAGCGGCGGCCTCCCCATCGGCCTGCAGGTCATCGGACGTCCGCGTGCGGACGCCTCGGTCCTCTCCATTGCTGCGGCCTTCGAGCAGCTCAGCGATGCTGGGCAGCGGCACCCGCATTGAGATCATCCGGTCCGCGGAGGACGCGGACCGGACCACTACGCGACTTCAGTGGCGCAGCCGTCCTCCATACGAATTACTCGATCGGCGACGTAGGCCACCGCACCGGCGTCGTGCGAAACGAACACCGCGGTGAAGCCGAGCTCCCGGTGGACAGCGGCGATCTCCCTCAGCACCTGCGCCTGCACCGAGACGTCCAGGGAGCTCACGGCCTCATCGAACACGATCAGCTCGGGCTTCGCGATGAGCGCGCGCGCGATCGACGCGCGCTGCCGCTGACCTCCCGACAGCTCGTGAGGGAACCGGTCGGCCAGATCGGGGTCCAGCGCGAGCCGCTCCATCGTCGCGCGCACTCTGGTTCGAGTTTCAGACCTGCCTGGCCTTCCGACCACCCTGAGCGGCTCAGCGATCGACGCTCCGACGCGCAGGCTTGGATTGAGCGCCCAGTCGGGGTGTTGAAGGACGACCTGCACGGATCCACGATTGCGACGACGCTCTTCGCGCAACGGCCGTCCTCGGAGAAGAACGGACCCGGAGTCCGGGCTCTGAAGACCGAGCATCAGGCGGCAGAGCGTTGATTTTCCGGATCCCGAGGCGCCGACGACGCCGAGAATCTCACCCCGCCGGATCTCGACCGAGACGTCCCGCAATGCGCGCCTGCGGGTGCGATCCCACGGAGGTCCAGAGACGAACTCGACATTCGCTTTGCTGATCGAGACCGCGATATCGGCGCTGGTCGTTCGCGGCTCGCGAGGCTCCGCATCACGCAGGCTCGTCGCCGCGAGGAGGCGCTTCGTGTATTCCGCCTTCGGCTGCGACACAACCTGTTCCACCGCCCCCTGCTCGACGATCTCGCCGCGATACATGACCAGCACACGCGAGCAGTGTTCGCGGACGACGGTCAGGTCGTGGGTGATCAGCAGCAACGCGGCATCATTCTCGCGCGCAAGCGCGACAAGTCGCTCGAGCACGGCTCTTGCGACGTTCGCGTCGAGGGCGCTGGTCGGTTCATCGGCGACGAGCAGACGAGGGCGGCGCGCCAGAGCCAGCGCGATTCCGACCCTCTGCGCCATCCCACCCGAGAGCTGATGCGGGAAGGAGTGGAGGATACGATGCGTCTCCAGCAGGCCCACTGCTTGAAGTGCAGCCTCTGCAGCTGCCAGATCGAGCCCGATGTCCGAGAACGCCCTCCCGATCTTTCGGGTCGGATCCATGGATGTGATGGGGTTCTGACTGATGAGACCGAGCCGATCCCTGCGGATCGCCCGACGCTCGTCAGCCGTCGCGCTCGCGAGATCTGCGCCGGCGATGGAGAGCGTGCGAGCGTCGCGCGAGGCATTCGGTGCGAGCGTGCCCGAGATCGCGGCCGCGAGCGTCGACTTTCCCGAGCCGCTCTCGCCGACGACCCCGACGATCTCTCCTGGCGCGATGCGGAGGTCGACATCCCGCAGGGTCTGGACTGGACTGCGCGAGGTGGCGTAGGAAACTGCGAGTCCGGCGATCTCCAATGCCGACATGGACGTCATGACATCGACCTTTCGTCGCGAGGATCGAGTGCGTCGCGAAGGCCGTCCCCCACGAGATTGACAGAGAGGATCGCGGCCGCGAGCACGGCACCCGGCACGAGCGCGAGCCACGGATAGACGGTGAGGTACGCCGACCCCTCCTGCACAAGCGAGCCGAGGGACGCGGCGGGTGGAACGACACCGAAGCCGAGGAAGCTGAGGCCGCCTTCGATCAGCATCGCGATCGAGGCCGCGTAGGTGGCTTGGACAGCGACCGCGCCGCCGATGTTGGGGAGAACGTGCCGGACGGCGATCCTCAGGCCCCGTGCTCCTCCTACCGCGCTGGCCGTGACGAAGTCCCGGTGGACGACGTCTCGCGTGGCACCACGGAAGACACGCATCATGAGGGGGAGGGTGATGATGAAGATCGATGCGATCGCCGCGACCTCACCGGCTCCGACGATCGTCGCCACGAGAATGCTGAGAAGCATGGCCGGGAAGGCGAACAGCCCGTCGGCGATGCGCATCGAGAGCACTTCGACCGGTCCACCCATGAGTCCCGCTGCGATGCCGATGGCCGTGGCGAGGAGAGTGCTCAAAGTGACGGCGACTACGGAGATGAAGACGGTCGTCCGTGTCGCTTCGATCAGGCGCGGTAGAAGGTCCCTCCCGAGAGCGTCCGTGCCCAGAGGGAAGGTCCAGGACGGGGGCTCGAACCGCGCCCCCACCGTCGAAGTGCCGTCCAGTCCGGGGAGCACGAGGCTCAACAGGCACACGGCAAGGAGGGCAGTCAACAGCACCAGACCGATACGCGCCAAAGGATCTCGCCGGAACGGCAGGTGAATGCGTGTGGTTCTCACGCGGCATCCCGCCTCTCTGCGCGCCGGGGATCCAACAGCACCTGCACGACGTCCACGATCATGTTGGCGACGATGAAGACGGTCGCACTCAGAAGCACGATGGCCTGCACGACGGCGAAGTCACGGCTACGGACCGACGTTGCGAAGAAGTACCCGATGCCGGGCACGGAGAAGAGGGTCTCGACCACGACGGTGCCCCCGAGGAAACCGCCGATGAGCAGGGCGATGACGGTGACCGTCGGCGCAGCAGAATTGCGCAGAACGTGCCGCCTGACGATTTGCGAGGGAGAGTCGCCGCGCGCAACCGCCGTGGAGATGAACGGCTGCGCGAGCGTGCTCTGCAACGAATCCCGCAGGGTCCGCATCACCAGCGCGACTCCCCCGAGCCCGAGGGTGATCGCCGGAAGAATCACCGACGCCAGGGCACCGGCCGGATCCACCCAGAAAGGAATGTATCCCCGGTTCGTCAGACCCCATCCCCATACCGTGGCCAAATAGAGCAGCAGCGTACCGAGCACGAAGTCCGGAAGGCTGAGGCTGAGGGTCCCCGCCAGCCGCGCCGAGCCCCGAACCGCTCGATGGCGGGCGAGGCCCGCGACCAGGCCCAGGACTATGCCAGCCACCACTGCTATCAGCAGCGCGACGATCACCAACTGCAGGGTAGGGGGCAAGCGCACTTCGATCTCGTCGACCACGGGGCGGCCGCTGACGAGGGAGACGCCCAAGTCTCCTTGCAGCGCCGCGAGCAGCCAGTTGCCGAACTGAACGAGGACGGGCTGATCAAGGCCAAACCGCTCGATCGCCTCTTGCCGGGCCTGCTCCGACGCCCTCGGCCCGAGGACGATCTCCGCGAACCCGCCCGGGAGGAGCTGGAGGGAGAGGAAGACGACCAGCAGCACCACGAGGAGCGTGATGGCTGCTGTGCCGATCTTTCGGAGCAGGAACCCGGCAAGTCTCACGTCAACCCAACTCGGTGTACTCGGTGATGTTGCGGAGGTAGATGTCGTAGCCGTCGAACGCCGGGATCTCGGCATCCACCTGGTCCGTCCGCACCGCGATCGTGGTGGACTTGGTCGCGAGCGGAACGACGTTGGCCGTCTCGGCGACGAGGACGCAGAGGTCCTCAAGCGCCTGCGACCGCTCCTCGGGGTCGCTGCTGGTGTTCGCGACGTTGAGCAGCTCTTCCAGGCCGGGAGTCACCGACAAGAAGCCCGAGAGCTCGTTCGGGTTGGCGGGGTCGACGACGAGGTTCTGGATCGCCATGGTCGGGTAGAGGTAGCCCGCGTAGTAGTCGATCAGCGCGTCGAAGTCGGACGGATTCTGCACGTAGACGCGGTCGATGTAGGCGCCCATCTCTGGTGTCTCGATCGTTGCATCGAGTCCTGCGTCAGCGAACCCCTGCTGCAGGACCTGTGCGATCGGGTCGAATGTGGACAGATAGGGGGGCGACATGATGTCGAAGCCGGTGCCGGCGAGTCCCGCGTCTGCCAGGAGCTCTGCGGCCTCCTGGGAGGTGCCGCCGTAGGTAGGCAGCGCGTCGGGCGAGCAGGAGCCGGGAAGTCCGGCGGAGGCGATCGCTGTCGGAAGTCCACTCCCCGCGAGGGCAGTGTCGATGAGCGCCGCCCGGTCGACCGCTGTCGCGGTCGCCCGGCGAAGGTCCTGGTCGACGAATGGCGACTCCGGCGATACGGAATTGAGTGCAAGCCAGTACACGTCGCTGGATTCCTGGACGACCGTCTCGACATCCGGCACCCCGGCGAGGAGGGTCGACGAGTCGGGGTTCGCGAAGTACGCGATATCGGTGGACCCATCGCGCAGTGCAGCGATGCGCGCGGAGTCGTCGGGGACGATGCGGACGATGACCTCACCGAGGGCGACCTCATCGGCACCCCAGTACTCGGGGTTCGCCGTGAAGGTCCACTGCTGATCCTGCACGTGCTCTTCAAACTGGAATGGGCCGGTGCCGAGCATCTCGGTGGTGGGGTCGAACGTGCCTGCCTCGATCTCTTCCATGGGGAGGATCGCAGCGCTGACGCTCGCGAGGGACGCCAGGAACGGGGCCCAAGGCGTCGCGAGATCGAAGCGCACCGTCTGGGCGTCCACCTCGACCACGTCGGTCACAGGCCCCAGTTGGGCCGCCCAGTAGGAGCCGGTGTCGGGGCTCAGGAGCCGCTGGAAGGAGCCGACAACATCCGATGCGGCGAGCGGGCGTCCGTTCGAGAACGCGACATCGTCCCTGAGCGTGAAGGTGTAGCTGGTGCCGTCGTCGGTCCAGGATTCGGCGATCGACGGCAGGATCTCCGACGCGGAGTTCGTGGTCACGAGCGAATCGTAAACGAGATCCTGGAGGCGCCAGCTGGAGTCGTAGAGGCTCGTCTGGGGGTCGAGCTCCGAGGTGTCTGCCGCCTCCGCGATCGTGAGGGACCCGCCGCTTACGGGGGACCCGGTCGGCGATGGAGCGCCGGCCCCGCAACCGCTGAGAGTGATCGCGGTGATCGCCGAGACGGCGACGAGTGTCATCCGTGAGGGAACGTTCATTTCACTGTCTCCTGTGTTCTGTGATTGCGGTCGGTCATGACCCGGTCTTTTCGCGCCAGAGGGTGAGCTGCTCGGCAACGAACGCCGGTCGATCGGCGCCGGCCAGTTCGGCGCGGTACTCGGTAGCGACAAGGAGTGAATCTCCCCGATCGTCGACCCGCGTGATAGTTGCACTCAGCCGCAAGGGCTCATCGATGTGCACGGGCGTGATGAAGCGCACGCGGTCCAGCCCGTAGTTCCACGGGATGAGGGTCTGTGTGTCGAAAGGGAAGAGCCTCGACCCAAACTCGTCGAGCAAGGCGAGGAGATAGAAGCCCTCGACGAGACCGTCGGGATAGCCGTCCATGTAGTCCTCATCGGCAGGGAAGTAGCTCGCTTTGTCGAAGGCGGCTACGTGCTCGGCATCGACCGAGAACCAGTCCCCGGTTGCTTCCTCTCCTTCCAGCCGCGCCAAATCAGCGAGGCTGAGGACCGTGTTGCGCGAGTTCATGCGGGCACTCCTTTGGTTGCGAGGGCTGCTCGTTTGGTGATCAAGACATCCACGAGCATGGGCTGCCCGGTCGCCCGGTTGATGACGACGGGGTTGAGGTCCATCTCGTCGACCAAGCCCCGCATGTCGTGCCCCAGCCAGCTGACGCGCTGGACGAGTTCGGCGAGAGCGGACGTCGAGACCTGTGCGCTGAGAGATCGGTGGCCGTCCATCCTCGCGCGGAGTGTGGTGGCATCGACGAGTCGGCTTGCTTCCGCGTGTGTCACCGGGACCACGGAAAGCTGGGCGTCGTCGAACAGCTCCACGAAGATCCCGCCCGAGCCCACAACCACAACTGGGCCGAAGACAGGATCGCTCGCCAGTCCCACAATCGCCTCGTGTCCAGAAGACACCTGCTCCTGGATCTCCACGCCCTTCACCGCAGCTGACGGTGCCCGCCGCTCTACGGCGGCGAGGATGTCGGACACCGCACGAGAAAGTTGCTCAGGCCCGCAGACTCCCGTAACAACGGCGCCGATGTCGGAGCGGTGGGCAATGTCAGGCGACGAGATCTTCACGACGACGGGGTACCGGCCGTCCGCCCATTCGACGCCTTCCTCGGCAGTCTCGACGATCGTGGAAGGGACCATCTCGATGCCGTAAGCCGAGAGCAGTCCACGGGCAGTGCCGTCTGGCAGCACGCCGTCGCCGCGCTCCGAGAGCAGGTCGCGCAACTGCGCGACCTGCTGCGCCGTGGGAAGACTCGAGGGCCGATGGTGCTCGATGGGGAGCGGTGTCCGGTTGCCCGCCGAACCCCGGAGGGCGACGAGACCGGACGAGATTCCCCGCACGAGCGGGACCCCGCCGAGCGCTTCCCGCGACGCGGGATGGGTGGTCGCTGTCGTGCTAGACACAGCTATCACCGGTTTGCCGGTCTCCGCGATCCGCGCGATCCCGCCGCCCATCATCGACACGGCGTACATCGCCTCAGACCGGGGCGCACTCCCTGCGGCTTCGAGGATCACCGCCACCGCGTCGATGCCAGGATCGGAGGCCGCGACGGCGAAGGCATCTTCGTACTGTTGGTCTGTGGTGAACGGACTCGCTCCCGCATCGAACGGGTTGCCGATCTTCGCGTGAGGTACCAAACGCTGCAGCCGATCAATCGTCTCCGGACGGAATGGCGGGATACGCACCTCAGCCGTGACCGCCAGGTCGGCGGTGAGGGCCGCCTGCCCGCCGGAGTCGGTGATGACAGCCACGTTCTGCCCCCGCGGACGGATGCCCGCGGCGAGCACCTGCAGCGTCGCTGCGAGCTCGTCGTAGTCCGCCACCAGGGGGACGTCGAGTCGTTGAAAGTAGCTCCGAGCGGCTGCCGCTGACGAAGCCACCGCACCTGTGTGGGCGACGGCCGCCTTCGCTCCCTCATCGGTTCGACCGACCTTGAGCACAGCGAGCGGCTTTCCCGCCTGACGCAGGCGGGCGACGGCCGCACTGAACGCGGTCACATCGCGGACCGACTCGACGACGAGCCCAACAACCTCTGTCGCAGGGTCGTCCGCGAGCCAATCCAGGTAGTCAGCCGAGGTCAGTCCGATCTCGTTGCCCGTAGAGATGACGCGCGAAAAGCCGGCACCTTCGACCGCTCGGGCAAGGAATGTCGCGGACCCCGACTGCGACACTATGGCGATCGGACCGGCTGGAAGATCGGTCAGGATCCCCTCATAGAACCAGAGCGGCACCTCATCGGCGATGCTCAGGACTCCCATGCAGTTGTTCCCGTGCACCGCGATGTGGGCGCTTTCGGCGATCGCGCGGAGTTCGGCCTGCTCATCTGGCGCGAGCCCTGCTCCCGGGACGATCGCGGCTGGGCAGCCCAGGGCCTCGAGTTCGGTGAGAGCGGCAGGCACCGCCGTCAGGGGAATGGCGAGGAGCGCCACGTCCGGCACGGTCGGAAGGTCTCGGAGGGAGGGGAATGTTCGACGGCCGTCGATCCAGTCTGCGGTCGGATGCACCAGATGGATGGCCTCTGAGGGGTAGCCCGCGGCGATCAGGTTCCTAAGCGCCTCGTTCCCACTCGATATGCGCCTCGCGGACGCCCCGAGGATCGCGATCGAGGTCGGCTTCATCAGGGCCGAGATCGAGGCCGCGCGACCGGTGCTGCGGAAACTCACAACGAAACTCCAATGTTTGTTACATCCGTTGTACATCGTCTGTTATACAGTGTCAACGGGAGCCGGTCGCTGCGATCCGACAGAATTTACCGACGTGAAACACTGGCTGGGACTCGAGGGAGGACTCATGGAATCGCACGGCCCTCGGGACGAGCGAGCAAAGGCGATCCTCGACGCCGCCAACTCGCTGCTGGAGGGTGGCGGGTACGGCGCGATCACGGTTCGCTCCATCGCCGACGTGCTCGGGGGTTCGCCGACACTGGTGACGCACTACTACGCCACGCAAAGCGACCTGATGAGGGACCTGCTGGAGTATCAGCTCGAGCAGTTCGACGAAGAGCTATCTCAGCTCGAGAAGGGATCGAACGATCGCGAGCGATTGTCGATACTCATCGACTGGTTCCTACCCAACGATCACACATCGTGGATCCAAGAGCGTTCTCGCGTCCAGCTCGTCTCGGAGCTCGGCTCCTACAGTGAGTGGATTCGCGCCCATCTCGACCGTGTCGAAGAGCGCATGACCCAGCTCCTTCGCGAGCACCTCGAGCCGCTGATGGATCCCGATGATCTTGAGGACTCGACGGACGCGCTGCGGATGGCAATCAACGGCATCGTGCTCGCCGCTGTCGAGCATCCTGCGGATTGGCCGGCGGGGCGGCAACGCAAGGTCGCTGACACCGCCCTCCACTCGCTTCCGCTCCGGGAGGTCACCGATGCCGCGCACTCTTGATCTTCGGGCGCGCAAGCAGGAGATCGCGGAAGCGACGATGACGGTCCTGGCTCGTGGCGGAAGCAAAGCGCTGACCGTCAAGGCGCTGGCCACCGAACTCGGCGGTTCGACGACGCTGATCACGCATATCTATCCCCGCAAGTCGGATCTCTATGACGGGGTGCTCTCGTGGCTCGAATCCGATCTTGAACTGAGCCTCCAGTCGGCCGGCGATGATCTGATGGGCCTGAGGACCTTCATCGAGTGGTGCTTGCCGACAGATGAGCGTTCCCTCGCCATGGAGCGCGCACGATTGTCGCTTCTCACCCGCGCGGATGACGATGTTCGCATCAGAGAGTTTCTCGACAACCTCGAGGAACGGATGCGGAGCCTCATCCGTGAGCGGCTCGCTCCGATCGTCCGGCCCGAGGAGCTGGAGACGCTCACCCTCTACGTACGCGCTGTGACAAACGGCGCCGTTCTCAGTGCGGCGGAGCATCCAGGCAAGTGGACCCGGCAGCGCCAAGTGCGCGCGGCATCCATTCTCCTGGACTCCATCTTGTCGTTTACGACGCCGGGCGCACCTGATGGTCCTTCGAGAGGAAACTCATGACGCAAACGCTCGTCCCTGCGGTTCGCACCGTCCTCGGCGACGTTCCGGCGCACGAACTCGGGCACATTCAGCCGCATGAGCACGTCCTGGCCGACGCTTCCCTCTACCTCGAAGTGCCAGAGGACATGCCGTTCAGCGACCGATACTGGCTGGATCAGCCGGTATCCCTCGAGAACTACCAGCACATCCGCCGCAACCCATTTTGCTGCCGCGACAATCTCGAGCGATTCGACGTGGCCGAGGCGATCGAAGTCGTCGCTCTCTACAAGGAATGGGGCGGGGGCACCGTCGTGGACTCGACCTCGATCGGTCTCGGACGCGACCCGGTCGGGCTAGCCCGGGTCTCGCGGGCCACCGGCGTGCACATCGTCATGGGCGGAGGGCTGTACATCGACCCAGTCCATCCGCAATGGACGCGGGATGTTGATGAAGGCGAGCTCACTGACGCCTTCGTTCGCGACATCGAGGTCGGCGTCAACGGCACCGGCATCCGGTGCGGAATCCTCGGTGAGATCGGCATGTCTCCCGAACCGACGCCCGCTGAGGAACGCGGCCTGCGCGCGGCTGTCTCCGCACAGCGCCAAACAGGCGTCGCCCTCCAGATCCACGCAGTCGTCTCTGGTGCCGCGAAGCGCGCGCTCGATGTCGTGGTGAATACGGGCGGCGACCCGACCCGCACGATCATGGCCCACATTGACCTGCAGTCGGTCCGACCGGCGGAGGTGATCGAACTCGCACAGAGCGGCGCGTGGCTCGAGCTCGACATGTTCGGATTCGAACAACCGCTCCTCTCCGACGGACCCCACGGCTCCGTCTCGCAGGCGAGCGACTCGCAGCGAGTCGAGATGCTTCTCGGCCTCATCGAGGAGGGATACCTAGACCAGCTGCTCATCAGCCAGGACCTCGCCATGAAAATGCAGACGACGAAGTACGGCGGCGAAGGTCTCCAGCACATCCTCGAGAATGTGTTTCCGCTTGCTCAGTCGATGGGCATGACTACGGATCAGCTCCATCAGTTGACACGAGTCAACCCGGCTCACGCCCTCTCGCTTTCGCCCGGCCGCGCCCCGGCAGCCCATACGACCTGACGTAACGGCCGCGTGGTGCGTGGGCAGACTCAGGAGGAGTTCGTTTGCGTTCGGCGAAGGCGGGCGAATACATGGACAGCCCCCACGCGATCAACCCCACAGCCTGGACGCATCCTCACGCCCGGGCCTTCACGCGCGCCCGCACGAGACCCTGACCCATAACGCGAAAGCTACGCCTCGCGGTGCGAGCTCAGAACTTGGCCATCGCCCGATACGACCGGGGGCTTACTCCGTGGAGGCGACTGAACCGTCGCGAGAAGTAGAAGGGATCGTGCATTCCCACTGCACGCCCGACATCAGCGATCGACAGATCGGTCGTGTCAAGGAGCGTTCGAGCGCGTGCCATCTTCAGAATCGAGTGATATGCGATCACACCCCCACCGGTCGCCTCACGGAACAGAGCGGACAGATGGGAGGGCGACAGCCCAACGAGCGCCGAGAGTTCTGGGACCGAGACCCGACGATCGATCCGCTCCTCGAGCACGCGAATTGCGCGTTGCAGCGGGGTCCCCCGTTCGGGACGGCGGCGGTCCGTGGCAAGCTCGGTCATCACACGCCACGCGATCCCCGACGCAGCAATGAGCGTCGTCGAGGTTGTATCGCGCGAAAGCGCCAGAAGAATCTCGTCAAGCAGCGCCACAATGGGGTCGGGCGATCGAAGCGTAACCTTCGCCCGACCGGGAAAAACGCCGGCGGCGCTGACAAGTTCGGCCACATCTGTTCCGACCACATGGAGCCACCAGATCGTCCAGGGATCGCCGGGAGCTGCGCCGTACGCGTGAGGAACGTCGTGGGGGATGATCGCCGCATCCCCCGCAGCGAGTCGTTCGGCGACACCACCGGTCTCGATCCAGCCCGATCCCGCCACGCAGACAATGACGATCGTCTCCCTAGCGCCGGAGGCGCGGCGGCGGGCATGTCGATCTGCGAGCGGGAACCATCCCGCATCGGTCACCATCATGCGGCGGGTCACCGGAGCCCCGAGCGCCGACTCTACGACCGACCGCGGCACGACAGCGACGCGCTGTCCCTCGAATCCATCGCCGCGATCCATCGACCAACTCTCCAGAGATCATTGATTAGTCCAGGTATGCCGCGAAAAGCCTATTCTCCGCTGGTGCGGGCAACCGTAGCCTGAGGCCGTGTCCAGTGACAACGAAGCTCAGAGCCGAATCCTCCTACCGGATCCGCCGGACGAACAGGCCCTGATCCTCAGCGGGGGTGGTGTTGCGTGCTGGAGCGAGCCGGTCGCGATCGACACCTATGAGGTGGGGGATCCAGACCCCTATCCGCTGTTTCTCGACCGTCGGGTCTATCAGGGGTCGAGTGGCAAGGTCTACCCGCTGCCGATGATTGACAACGTGTCGAAGGCGAAGGCGCCGCGCCTCTGGCAGGCGATCCATATAGAGAATGCATACGTCCGCCTTATGCTCCTGCCGGAGATCGGCGGCCGGATCCATATCGGCTATGACAAGGTCGTCGGATACGACTTCTTCTATAGGAACAACGTCATCAAGCCCGGGCTCGTAGGCCTCGCAGGGCCGTGGATCTCTGGGGGCGTCGAGTTCAACTGGCCACAGCATCACCGCCCTGGGACGTTCCTCCCCGTCGACACCCGGATCGAGCGCGAGGAGGACGGCGCGGTCGTCGTATGGCACAGCGACCTGGACCCGCTCCAGCGAATGCGAGGCGTACACGGCATCCGACTTCGACCGGGATCGTCGCTGGTCGAAGCGGAGGCCCGCCTTCACAATCGGACAGATGTGCCGCAGACGTTCCTGTGGTGGGCGAATGCGGCTGCCCGGGTGCACGAGAATTACCAGTCGTTCTTCCCTGACGACGTCGGATTCGTCGCCGACCACGCGCGCAGGGCGATCACCGCGTTCCCCCATTCCGACCGGCCGTACTACGGCGTCGACTATCCGGCATTGGCGATGCTGCACGCAGGTGCCGACCGCATCGATCGCTACTCGAACATCCCTGTCCCAACGTCATACATGATCACCGACACCGGCGACGAGTTCTTCGGCGGCTACGATCACTCCGCGGGTGCGGGCTTCGTCCACTGGGCGGACCGCGCGATATCCCCCGGCAAGAAGCAGTGGACATGGGGGAATGGCCCCATCGGTCACGCGTGGGACCGGCAGCTCACAGACGACGATGGCCCTTACGTCGAGTTGATGGCTGGCGTATACACGGACAACCAGCCCGACTTCAGCTGGCTGCTTCCCGGCGAGACCAGAACGTTCAGTCAGTTCTGGTATCCCATCCATCGCATCGGGCCGGTTCGTCAAGCGACGCCGGAGGCCGCTGTGTCCGTGTCGCTCGGCGAGACGAGTACCCGCATCGGGGTTGCGTCGACTGGCTCCCACTCCCTGGTCTCAGTCACAGTCTGGGGGGCGACTTCGGTGCTTGCGGACTGGACTACCCGCCTCGATCCGGAGAATCCATTCATCTGTGAGGTCGATTCATCGCGCGAAGCCGTCAGTCGGGTAAGGGTTGATGGCGAGGATTCCATTCTCGTGGAATGGCGCGCAAAGCCCCCAGCCATCGATGAACCTTCGGTCGCTGCCGCGCCCGATGCGCCGGAGACCATCGATTCAAATGACGAGCTCTACGCCATCGCGATCCACCTGATCCAGTACCGCCACCCCACTCGTTCGCCGCTTCTCTATCTGCGTGAGGCGCTGCGCCGAGATCCGTTCGACTCGCGCGCCGCGACCGCGCTCGGAAGCTGGCACTACAGTCGCGGCGAGTACCAGCTCGCTCGAGAAGCGCTCGAGACGGCGGTGGCCCGAGTTACCCGTCGAAATCTCAACCCGCGGGAAGGAGAGCCGCTCTACCTTCTCGGGCTTGCCTGCGACCGCCTGGGCCACCATGCCGAAGCCGATCGCTGGCTCGCGAAGGCCGCGTGGAACGGCGCGTGGGCGGCGCCCGCGAACCTCGCACGATCCCGCATCGCGCTGCGCACCGGCGACGCGCGCCGTGCAGCCCGGCTCGCCGCGGCTGCCGGGGCCATTCCAGAAGGGCAGCGCCTCTCCGCTCTCGCAGCCGCGGCGCTGGGCAAGGCCGTGGCAGCATCGTCGACCTTGACGGCATTGCATCTAGCAGATCCGCTGGATGCGGCAACCGCCGCGCTCCTGGGAATCCACAACGACCGCGACGCTCGCACCGCACTCGACGTCGGCTCCGAGTTCGCCCGCGCTGGCGCGCTGGAAGCGGCGCTCCGCGCAACTGCGCGTCAGAGTTGCGCCTCGCCGGCCGCCGGACTTGCGGGTCCGATCCGCCACTACCTGCGCGCCC
This sequence comes from Microbacterium insulae, assembly GCF_042677065.1. Classification (NCBI taxonomy): domain Bacteria; kingdom Bacillati; phylum Actinomycetota; class Actinomycetes; order Micrococcales; family Microbacteriaceae; genus Microbacterium; species Microbacterium insulae. The sequence continues at coordinate 871,225 of NZ_JBHTII010000001.1, forward strand.
ACTGGTTGAGAGCGGCCGGTCGAGTCGAGGAGGCTGCGGCTGAACGTGCCGAGGCGCGACTCTCCGATCCGCGCTTCGCCTTCCCGGCGGGCCTCGATCAGTACGACGCGCTGGCCGCTGCCGTTGAGTCCGACCCCGAGGACGACGTCGCGGCCGGCTTGCTGGGTATGTGGATGCTCAACGCCGGACGTGCGGAGGATGCGTTGGCGCTGCTGAGGTCCGCGACCGAGCTGAACTCTGTCGACCCGGTCGTGTGGCGCAATTTCGCGGTGGCCGCGGTTGCGGCTGGGAACGATGAGGAGGCCGCGGCGACCGCATTCGAGCACGCGCTCTCGTTGCGCGCCGATGCCCGTCTGGTGTTCGAACGCGACATTCTCGCGGAACGGCGAGGATGTGGGGCCCAAGAGCGCCTCGATCTCTTGGAGCAGTACACACCGCTCCTGAGTTCGCGTGACGACCTGTCGCTTCGACACGTCACACTCCTCCTCGACGTCGGACGGACCTCCGACGCCTGGAAGATCCTCACCACGCGCACCTTCCAACCCTTCGAAGGCGGCGAAGGTCGTGTCATTGCCGCCTACGACCGTGCAGCATGTGTGCTCGCTCGGGCACTCGCTCGCAGCGACCCGAGCGCGGCGATCGAACTCCTGGAGCAGGGGTTCACAGCGCCGAAGAACCTCGGCGAGGGGCGTCATCCAGCGGAACGGCCGGCCGAACGCTGGGTGGTTCTGGGGGACGCGTGCAAAGCCAACGGCGACGACACGGGCGCGCGTGCCGCGTGGGAGTCAGCGCGCGCAACGACACCTCACGCGGTCGAGACCCGCCCCGCCGACGAGACGACGTACTGGGTGGGCGTCGCACACGGACGCCTCGGCGATGCCGCGAGGGCTGCTGCCGCGTGGCGGGAGCTCGATGATCGCGCGGCGCAGCTCCGACAACAGCGGGATGCCGTCGACTACTTCGCCACATCGCTTCCGGAACTGGCACTGTTCGACTCCGATACCACGCTGACTCGCCATCGCGCCGCGGAGGCGTTGATGTCACTGGCCGCCCGCGGGCGCGCAGCGCACAGGACGGTCGCCACATGACGAATCGCTATCTCGGCTCTGGCTCGGCGGATTGCAACGACTCGTCGTTGACGGGCCCGCTGCCCTCGCATCTCCCGCCGCGACTGGCGATCACGCTGTGGGACTTCTCCTGGTACACGCAGGCGGGACCGGGCCAACCCTACGAGGATCTAGATGCGGTGACAGCGGATGCGGCGTCATTGGGCTACAACGCCATTCGCATCTGCGCCGCGCCGTTGCTGCTGTTCGGTGGTGTCGGTCTTGATGGGCTCGCAGCGGACCTCGAGATCGAGGGCCTCGGGGCGAGCCCGCACGGAGGATTCTTCGGGCAGAGAACCCGCTGGTACGACGCGCCCGGAGGCTACCGGATCGATCTGTACGCACGGCTGCTCGGACTCTTCGAGGCCGCTGAGCGCCACGGAATGGTCGTCATTCTGGCCAGCTGGGAGTACCAACAGTCCACCGCGTTCGCCGCCTCGTCGACATGGTTCGAGGCCATCGATGGGGTGCCGCTCGCGCACCGGTACGGCGCGCTCGCGGCTGCCTGGGATCGACTCATTGTCTGGCTGACCGCGCTTGGCCACCGTGAAGGCATCGCCATGGTGGAGCTCCACAATGAGGTCGACTACTCGATCCTGCCCGCCCTCGCAAACGGCGGCGTTGCCGCGGTCGCGCTTCTACGCGCAAAGCATCCTGATCTGCTCTTCACCGCGAGCTTCGGAAAGCCGCCGCATCTGGCCATGCATGCGCTTCCCGACGGACTCTCAGCTGCACAGTGCCACGTCTACAGCTACGGTGTCCTGGACGAACTGCAGAAAATCCTCGCCATCCGGTCCGACCGTAGTCCAGGATTCCCCAATGCGCCTCTGCGCTCCCTGCTTCGTGCGGACGCGCCGACGCCGGAGGAATACGGCCGCGCCGCCTCGTGGAAGTTCGAGGCCACGGTCGTCACAGACCAGATGATCTACGGCTACGACTGGATCGACCCCGTGGCCTGGGATGCGTGGCTGTTCACAGAGTATCCGGCGTACGAACGTGTCATGCTCCGCGAGATCGAGTCCCGAACCATCGCAATCGCCGCATGGGCGCGATGGAAGACGATCCCGGCGGTCGTGGGAGAAGGCTGGATCGGGTACACGCCATTGCTCGGCTCTTTCGAGGAATCCAGGGTCGGGCATCGACTCGCCGAGCACGGCATCGAGACGGCACTCCGGCACGGCGTATGGGGGGTTGTGCTCTGCTCGAATGCGGCAGCGCATCATCCGATGTGGCGTCAGCGCGAGTGGCAGCGCCAGCTCACCGCACGAGTCACCGGGTTCGTCCCCCATTGACCCCGTCGAAGTAGGCGTTATCAACGAGCAATGACGGGTCCACCCCGGGCCGACCCGCACGTCGACGACAGCACCCGGCGGTGCAGCGAAGTCCAGTGTCATCGGTCCGTCTTCGATTCGCCGCCAGCGCGATCACGGCGACGACGCCGATCGGCGCGGGCAAGCAGTTGACGTCGATGGGTGGGGCATCTAGGTCGAGTCGCGCACCACGAGCTCGGTGCGCAACGTCAACTGCGCTGGCGGTTCGCCATTGATTTGGTCTATGAGTAGACGCGTCATCTCTTTGGCCAAGCGGATGAACGGCTGACGCATCGTCGTGATGGCTGGGACCGTCGAGGTAGCGGCGGAGTTGTCGTCGAAGCCGCCGATGGAGATGTCGTCAGGTACGACTTTGCCTTCGGCCTGGGCCGCTTCGATGGCGCCGGCCGCAGTGAGGTCGTTCGCCGCAAAAACAGCGTCGATGTCAGGATGCTGTGCCAGCAACTTGAGCATGCCGGCTCGACCGCCTTCGCGGGTGTAGTCGCCGTACACAATCAGGCTCTCGTCTGCGAGATCGCCGAGTGCCCGGAGATACCCCTCGACACGCAGCGAGCCACCGACGGCGTCCTTCGGCGGAGCGATCATCCCGATGCGCTTGCGACCGCGTGAAAGCAGATGTTCGACCATCTGGATGGCGCCGTCCAGGTCATCGGCTGTCACGAAGCTCGTCATGGGATCGCCGGCTCGCGGAGTACCGCAGAAGATGGTAGGAATCCCCGCGCGGTTCAGGTCGGTGAGGACTGACATGTCGTGATGCCACGAGACGAACATGACGCCGTCAATGGTTCCCGTGCCAATGAAATCCAGCGCACGGGCCTGCTCGTCGGCGGAGCCCGCGAGCAGCAGCACCATCGACATCGACATCTCCGCGAGGCTGTCGGATGCACCGCGCATAAGCGTGGCGAAGTTCGGGTCTCCGAACATGTGGTCCAGGTCCTCGCCCAGTAGGAACGCGACGGACCCTGCGCGCTGGAGCTTCAGACCTCTTGCCAGTGCGTTCGCGCGGTAGCCGGTCTGCTTGACGGCAGCTTCGACCGCCCGCTGCGCGTCAGGGCTCACCCAGCGGTGCCCGTTCAGTGCACGTGAGACGGTTCCTTTGGAGACCCCTGCGGCGCGAGCGACGTCGTCGATAGTCGGGCGGCGCCCGTTCGTCGGCGAGGTGGTCATGATGGGCCTCAGTCTAGAGATTTCGCCCGCCGTGCGACCTATCGGCAGCACGGCGGGCGAATTGGGATGGATTACTCCGCGCCCTCGGCGAATGCGGCGTCCATCCTGGCGAGGACATCGTCGACCGTGGTCTGGTCGGCGAACAGCGCCTGCACGCCGTCGAACACCGCGGGCTGGATAGTGGTGCTCGGCCACAGCTGGTCGGGCCAGGTCGAGATCTTGTTCTCGCCGACGAACTGGCTCACAACCGCCGCGACCGCGGTGTCCTGAACGTTGTCGCCGGGGAGAGCCGCGGTGTCACCGTACGCGTCCGCGTAGGTCACCTGGGTCTCGGAGTCGGCGAGGTAGGCAACGAACTTCTTCGCCAGATCTTGGTTCTTCGCCTTCGCGTTCACGGCGAACGACGGTCCCACGGTTGCGGAGAGAAAGGTCTCGTCGGCGTTGTTCGTGGCCGGGAACACCTCGTACGTGAGGTTGAGGTCACGGCCTGCGACCGTCTGAATGCCCTGCGTCTCGGCGGCGACGCTCACCGTGCCGATGGTGGAACCGTCAGCGATGGCCTCCTGCACCTGCGCGTAGGGGGTGCCGTTGGGCGACGGGTTGAAGCAGCCCGCGTCCTCCATCTCAAGGTACTGGTCGAACGCCTGCTCCCAGCCCGAGTCAGCGAAGGTCGCGGTTCCGTCGACCTGCTGCTGCGCGAAGTCGGGGTCCTCGGCGTAGACGAGAGTTGCCGTGAGCGCGTACGGGATGAGCTGGGTGGTCCACGTGTCGGATAGGCCGAGCCCGTAGGCGACCTTGCCGGCCGCGGTGGCGTCAGCACAGAACTGCAACACCTCGTCCCACGTCGTGGGCGGGGTGAGGCCGACCTCGTCGAGGGTGTCGACGTTGTAGATCGCGCCAATCGACGAGAACGTCATGGGAACGGCGACGACCTGGCCGTCGCTGGTGCTGAGCAGATCGACCGATGCCTCGGGAAGCTCGCTGACCCACGCTTCGTCACTCAGGTCGCTGAAGTAGCCCTTATCGCCGGCGATCTTCACGCTGACGTTGTTGCCCGTGCCCGGGAACACCTGGATGACGTCAGGCGCGGTGCCACCGGTGAGCTGGGTCGCCGTGACCTGCTGGTACGAGTCGGGCGAATCGAGCAGCTCGACGGTCACGCCAGGGTTGTCCTCTTCGAACTCGTCGATGACAGCCTCCATGCCGGTGCCACCGTTGGTGGCGACCGTAAGGGTCTGCTCATCTCCGGAGCCGTTCCCGGCGTTGGAGGTGGAACAACCGGCGACGGCGATGCCGAGTGCCCCGATTGTGAGCACCGCCGTAGCGGTGCGGAGGAGCGGTGTCTTCAGTGACATGGGATTCCTTTCGGGTATTGCAGGGTGGGCGGTGCAGGTACTGGTCAGCCTTTTAGGCCGGAGGCGAAGCCGCGGATGATGAACCGCTGCATGAGGAAGTACGCGATGAGGATCGGGATCACCGAGATGATCAGCGCGGAGAAGACCAGCGGCCAGTTGGCGCTGTATCTGCTCACGAAGCTGTAGACGGAGAGCGGTGCGGTGGATGCTCCGCTGCCCGAGAGGTACAGCAACGGCGTGAAGAAGTCGTTCCAGATGGCCAGGCCGGTCAGGATCACAATGGTGCCGGTGACTGGCCTAAGTAGCGGGAACACAATCGAGACGAAAGTGCGGGTCGGCCGCGCGCCGTCGATGGTCGCCGCTTCCTCGTACTCGCGAGGCAGGTCACGGAGGAACGTGGCGTAAAGGAAGATCGCGAAGGGGAGGAAACCACCGACGTTGATGACGATCACCGCGACCGGCGACCCGACGAGGCCGATGTTGGCGAACCAGAGGTACAGCGGGAGCATCGCAAGCTGACCGGGGAAGAGGAACCCGGCGAGGAATAGGTAGAACAGCCCGCGAGACCAAGCCTGTGTCTTTCGCGCAAGGGTGTAGGCGGCTGACGAGGAGACCACCACGATGAGCACCACCGACGTTGTGGTGATCAGGGCGCTGTTGATGAGGCTCGCGCCCATCGCCGAGTCGACCCACGCGGTGCTCAGGTTGCCGAAGTTCAGCGGCCAGGTGAACCCGAGGAAGCCGGCCTCCCCGTGTGGATCGCGAAGCGCTACGGAGAGAAGGATCACCAGGGGCGCGATGAAGACAACCGCGGTGAGGATCAGAACTGCCTCGAGGATTGCGGTCCTGACCGTGTACCGGTTCACGCGATCTCCTCCTTGCGACGCGTCACCCGGAACTGCGTGTACGCGATGACGCCGACGATGATGGTGAGCACTACTCCCTGCGCGAGTGCGGTCGGGTACTCCAGGTAGGTGAACGCGGTCTTGTACACAATCGTCGCCATGGTCTCGGTGGCTCCGGCGGGGCCCCCCTTGGTCATCGCGAACACGGTGTCGAACTGCTTGAGCGTTGCGATCAGCGAGAGGAGAACGTTGATGACGATTGCCCCGTTGATGAGGGGGAGCACGATGCTCCATGTCCGGCGGAAGGATCCGGCGCCATCGATCTCGGCTGCTTCCAGGACGTCTTCGGGCACGTTTTGCAGGCCGGCGAGGAATATCACCATCGAGTAGCCCGCTCCCTGCCAGATGATCGCCACGCAGATGGAGTAGATCGCGATGTCGGGATTGCCGAGCCAGTCCTGCTGCATCCATCCCAGGCCGAGCGATTCGAGGATTGTGTTGACCGATCCCGTCGGGCTGAGAAGGTACTTCCAGAGGAAGCCCGCGACGATGGGCGTCAGGACCACGGGGAGGAAGAAGACGAGGCGGAGCACATAGCGGGTCTTGACCCGCGTGTTCAGCCCGAGTGCCAGCAGCAGTCCGACGACGTTCTGGCCAACGGTCACGACAATCGTCATGAGGAACGTGTTCAGGATGGCGCGCATCGTGTTCGGGTCCTGCAGCACACCGAGGAAGTTCTCGAACCCGACGAACGACCACGTCAGGCCGAAGCCATCCCAATCCGTGAACGAGTAGAAGAACCCCTGCAGGTTCGGCCACAACACGATGAGTGTGTAGACGATGAGCGCGGGAATGATGAACCAGGTCGGCGTCACGGGTCCCTTTGCTGGGTCACCTGCGCGACGCCAGCGCCGCTTCCCGCGGCGCGGATGAATCTCGGCAGCCTCGACGGTGGCCGGGTTGTTCAGAACCTGAGTCATGCGCCCTGGCCGAGAGACTTACTCGGCATCTGGCAGAGGGTCATTGTCCGGCTCCATCTCCGTTGAGGAAGCTCTCTCTGCGCCGAGAGCCTGTAAACGATCACAGTATTGCACACCGGTCTGAAACGTGCAAAGGGTAGCCCCAGGTGGTCGAGTCCCGCGTGGCCACCGGGATTTTATGCAACAAGTGAAGGTAGATCTTTTCGGGACGACTGTGCATACTGAAGAAATTGCTGTGAACGTTTGCAGTTCTCAAGCATTGGGAAACCACTACAGGACACGCTTCAAAGGAGAGTCCCGCCCCTCATGACTGCGACGTCGCGCGTCTCGGCGCCCGCCCTGTCCATCACGCATCAGCAATGGGAGTCGCCGCTGAGCCGGCCCGTCATGAGCAACGAGGTCGACCGTCACGCCCGCATCCGTTTGACCAACCAGTTCGTCGAACGAGACGGTGTGCCATTCATCCCTGTGTCCGGCGAGATGCACTTCAGTCGGGTGCCACGGGAAGCATGGGCGGAGCGTCTCCAGCTCATGAAGTCCGGGGGTATCACGACCGTCGCCAGCTACGTGTTCTGGATCCATCACGAAGAGCGGCACGGTGAACTCCGTTTCGATGGCAACAGAGATGTGCGCGCGTTCGTGGAGCTCTGCGAGGAGCTCGGGCTGGATGTGGTCCTGCGAATCGGCCCGTGGTGCCACGGGGAGGCCCGCAACGGCGGCTTCCCTGACTGGGTCCAGCACGCACCCGTCGCCCACCGAACGGACGATCCGGCGTACCTGGGGTTCGTGCGCCCATGGTTTGCCGCCCTCGCGGAGCAGCTGACGGGGCTTTTCGGCCCGCATAGTCCGATCATCGCGATCCAGATCGAGAACGAGCTATACGACCAGCCACAACACATCGTCACGTTGAAGCGGATCGCGCGCGAAGTCGGCATGTCCGCACCGATCTGGACCGCCACCGGATGGGGTGGTGCCGAACTCCCCGACGGCGAGGTCATGCCCTTGTTCGGCGGCTACGCCGACGGATTCTGGGTGAACTGGGACGCTCCCTGGGACATCACCTTCCGCGAGCATTTCTTCTTCTCCCATGTGTGGGATGACCCCGGGATCGGGGCCGATTTGCGCGCGCACGCCGGGATCGGCGGGGGCGCTGTCGGCCACCCCTCGCCCCGCACGCCCTCGACCTTGTTCCCGGCCGCAACGTGTGAGCTCGGCGGCGGAATGGCCAAGGCCTATCACCGTCGTCCCTGCCCCACCGGACTGGACATCGCCACTGTCGCCCACAACAAGATCGGCAACGGGTCGGCTTGGCAGGGTTACTACATGTACACGGGGGGAACCAACCCGGCAGTCGACGGCGGAGCGCAGGAATCGCATGCCACCGGATACCCGAATGATCTCGCACGATTCGACTACGACTTCGAGGCACCCATTGGCGCAACCGGCCGCCTGAACGACACGCACTCGGCATTGCGCCGGCAGCACGCATTCCTTCGCGCGTTCGGTGAAGTGCTTGCACCGATGCCATCCTCCCTGCCTACGGAGATGCCGCGAGGGGTGGAGGACGTCGACACCTTGCGCTGGGCACTTCGCAGTAACGGAAGCGCCGGCTTCGTGTTCGTCAGCTGGCATCAGCCCTTCGTGTCGCTCGAGCCGTACCCAGATGCCCAGTTCCACCTCGTCCTGAATGACACCGTGGTGCAGTTCCCGGACCGTCCTGTGACCATTCCTGCGGGGACGCTGGCGCACTGGCCCGTGAATCTCACCGTCGGTGGCGTGACGCTCGACTGGGCTACAGCCAGTCCACTCACGGTGCTGGACGGCGATACACCCACCCTCGTGCTCACCGCCGAAACAGGGATCGATGCCCGGATCGCTTTGGCTGAGGGAGTCGCTGTGGCTGATTCGCGCGGCGCTGCCCTCACGGGCGGCGTCGTCACTGTCGACCCGGTCGCACCTGCTGTGCTGCGTGCCACGTCTCCCGCCGGCGAACTCGACATACTCGTCATCCCGTCAACACTCGCCAACGACCTTTGGGTGCTCGAGGGTCCTGGTGGTCGCCAGCTGGTGCTGTCGTCGGAACCGCTGTGGCTGGAGGGTGACCGCTTGACCGGTCGCCACACCGACGCATTGCCCTCCGTGCACCGCTACTCTCCATCTGCCCGGCATTTCGTGGCTGTGGAGGTGACCGTGACTTCTGCCGCCACGCCGTACACCCCGCTGCAGTACACGTCTACCGTCGCCGCACTCCCCGTGCCGACCTCGTACGGTTCGTTCGACGAACGCGCCAGCGCACCCGTCGACGCGGATTTCCAGGCGTACGCGGACCGCCTCGCCCTCGGACTGCCCCCGTGGGCCCGAGACGGGGAGCTCACCGTCGCATGGGCCGGTGACGTGGCTCGGCTTGTAGTGGACGGCGTACCTGTGGGCGACCAGTTCTGGTCTGGCGGGAACTGGGTCGTGGATCTCCGTCCCCTGGATCTTGGCGCGGGAGCCGCGGTAGAACTTGAGGTTCTGCCGATGCACCCGGCCGCACAGGTCAACCTCTCAGTCACAGCCGCGCACCGCCGTACCGCGGCCGCAGGCCCGCTGGGCGGGGTCGAAGAGGTGGGTGCCGCGGTACGCGGACGATGGCAGGAAGCAAGTCTGTGATGGGCTCGGCGTCGACACATCCGGCTCCGCGGGCGCTGCAAGCGGACGGGCTCTCAGACCCGGTGGGAGTGCGCTCACCCCGTCCCTGGCTGTCTTGGAAGCTCGACGGGCCGGTCGCACCGGATCACTTCAGAGTCCTCGGGGCGAGCACGCTCCAGCGGCTCGTCGAGGGTGAGGGCGACGTCTTCGACATCACCGTTGCGGGCACCACCGCCGAGTGGCCGGCGGCTGAGCTGCAGAGCAGGCAACGGGTGTGGTGGGCGGTCTCCGCTGATGACGGACCGTGGTCCGACCCTGCCTTCGTCGAAGCTCCTCTCTGGCATCCAGAAGAGTGGCAGGCGACGCCCATCACGCACCAGGAATGGCTGCGTCCCGGAGCCATCGCCCCGGCCGCCCTTCCCCAGTTGCGCACTACCTTCTCGATCCACTCCAAAGTCACATCCGCCCGGCTCTACCTCACAGGGGCAGGAGTCGTCGTCCCTGACCTCAACGGGAACCGCGCCATCGACGCGGAACTCGAACCCGGGTACAGCGATCTGCGCGTGAGTACTCTCGCTACCGCATGGGATGTGACCGACGCGATCCGGGACGGCGTCAACTCGCTCGAACTGACCCTCGCCAGCGGCATCGCATATCTCCCCTCGGGGAAGCGGTATACGAAGTTCGAACGCACCGGGGAGCCGGTGTGGGCGCAGGTACGGCTGGAGGCAAGCCACCCAGACGGGACGAGCACTGTTGTTGTGACCGACGACACCTGGCAAGCGCGCTTGGGCCCCGTCGTGACGTCCCACTGGTACGGGGGCGAGACCTTCGTCGATGGTCACGCCACGCCATGGGAGCCCGCGGTCCTGGTCAAAGCGGTGGCCCCAGTCAGATGGCGAGCGGCCCCACCTGTACGCGTTGTCGATGTGCTCCGCCCTCAGCACATCCGGCACCACAAGGGCCACCTCGTCGTCGACTTCGGCACGAACTGTGCAGGGCGGCTACGGCTGCAGCTCTCGGCGGCTCGTCCGACCGAGCCGATTGTCCTCACCCCATCGGAGTTGTTGAAAGACGGGTTCGTGGATCAGTCCACGACCGGCTCCCCCATCTGGGACAGCTTTACGCCCGTGAGTCCGCGTGCGGAGTGGACGCCCATCGGGGTGTATCACGGCGCGCGCTACTGGGATGTGACCGGCGTGAGCGCAGAGGAGGCTGGGCAGGCCATCGAGCTCGAGGTGCTCCGCGCCGACAATCAACGCGTCGGCGAGTTCTCTTCCAGCGACCAGTTCCTGTCTCGCTTGCACGAGATCATCGACCGCGCTGTGCAGAGCAACATGTTCAGCGTCTTCACCGACTGCCCCCACCGGGAGAAGCTCGGCTGGCTCGAACAGATTCACTACTGCTTCTCGGTCCTCGCCCGTGGCTACGATGTGCACGCTCACCTCGGGGACATTGTGCGGCACATGATTGAAGCTCAGACGCCGGACGGCCTCATCCCCAACATCGCGCCGGAACTCGTCGTGTTCAACGAGTACCCGGTGAAGGGCGACATCGACGCGTTCCGTAACGACCCGAACTGGGGCCGCGCAATCATCGACGTGCCGTGGCTTCTGTACCGCCAATACGGCGATTCGCGCATCATCATCGAGGCGCTGCCCGCAATCACCCGCTACCTCGCCTACCTGGACACCCGCGCGACCCACCACATCCTCGATTTCGGGTTGGGCGATTGGATCGAGGTGGACACCACTACCCCCCGCGATATGGTCGCCACCCACGGGTGGGCCTCCATGCTGGATACGGCCGCGGACAGCGCCTCGGCCGTCGGATTTGATGACCTCGGCAAGATCTGGCGCGCTAGAGCCGACAAAGTATGGGCGGCGTTCCGTAGCAGATTCTGGGAACCCCGCACGGGTGTGTGGGGCAGCGGCAGCCAGGGAAGCTGGGCTCTCGCGTGGAGCTCCCGCCACGCTGACTCCGATGCGACGCACGCCATCGCGCGGGGATTGCTGGACGCCATCAGCCGCGCGGGCGACACCCTCACGGTTGGTGAGATCTCGCTACCGCATCTCATCCGAGCACTCACTGAGATCGGGCAGGCAGACAAGCTCAACCGCCTGATTCGACACCAGAACGCCCCCGGCTATGGCCACCAGATCGACGAAGGTGCCAGCTCGCTCGCCGAGTCTTGGCAAGGCACGGAAGGTCAGACCGGGGTGGCCTCGCAAAACCACTTCATGCTCGGCGTCATCGATGACTGGCTCACAGGTGACGTAGCCGGACTCCGCCAAGCCCCCGGCTCAGTCGGCTGGGAGAAGGTCGTCATCCGCCCCTACCCGCTGCAGGGAGTCGACACCGTAAGCACCACGTTCGACTCGCCGCAGGGGCGGATGACGGTGGCGTGGGAAAGAGACCAGGACGGCACCGTTGTCGTCACCGTCGACCTGCCGGCCCACGTGGAACGAGAAGTGATCCTGCCCCCCAACGCCGTCCTCCGCCGATAGCTCACGCCGTGGGTGACCCCACAGCGTCCCATCCCCAAGCGCCCACAAGGCTGCCGCCCCGCATCACCCAGTCATCCGACTACAAGGAAGTAGAACATGCGTCGAACGATCCGAACACGCGCGCGAGCAGTGCTCGTCGCCGTCACCGCCGTCATAGCGGCGCTGACGCTATCTCAACTCACCGGTGTCGACTCCGCGTCTGCCGCGACCAGCTACACCGTCAGCCACAGTGAAGTGACCACGACCAAGGGAACGCTCAACAAGACCTACTACCAGGGCACTTGGGGAGCCACCTCCCGCAGCCACTACGCACCCGCCGGGTCGTCGTTTGAGATCGTCTTCGATGGCAGCAAGCTCGAGCTTTACGGGCTCACCGACGTCGGTCACGGCACCGGGCGCGTGTTCGTCGACGGAGTGGAAGTGGGCATGGCCAACTACCGTGCCGCGAAGAACAGCACCGCACGGGTTCTTTTCACCAAGGACGGCCTGGCAGAGGGACGCCATGTCCTCCTCGTCCAGGTCGAAGGCGGCTACATCGATCACGCGTCGGCGGTGTTCACCACCAACACCACCCCGGCGCCCACCGCGGACGACCTCACCAATGCTGTCCGCGCCGCAGCCGTCAAGGTTGAAGGGGACCACACCCCCGCTTCGTGGCCGGCGTTCCGCGACGCGCGCACAGCGGCGACCGCACTCGGAACGGGAGGTACCGCAGCCGAGCGGGCCGCGGCGCTCGCTCAGCTCAAGAGCGCGACCGCAGCGCTGGTAGAGGTCGGCGGACTCCGCGACCTCATCGCTGACTACAGCACTCGGGTACCCAGCGACTACACGGAAGCCTCCTGGCAGCCGTTCGCGTCGGCGCTGTCCGCGGCGCAGGACCTTGAAGGGACCTCATCCTCGACGAATGCTGAAGTCGTGGCAGCGAAGTCCGCGCTGCAGAGCGCGGCAGCCGGTCTGGATGCGCTGACCACTGGCACGTTCGAGCCCATCACGAACAACACCTTCTGGACAGACACCGACGGCAACCCGATCTACTCGCAGGGCGGCGGCATCTTCCAGTTCGGCGACACGTACTACTGGTACGGGGTGCACTACAAGGAGGCAGAAACCTACCGGAACAGCCCCACCCGCGCGTACAACACCTCCACGTTCGCGTCGATCCCCGTCTACTCGTCGAAGGACCTCGTCAACTGGAATTTCGAGAACGACGTCGCCACAACCTCGACTCCGATTACGGTTCCCGAGTCACAGGGCACCTACTTCGCGAAGATGCAGACGCTCGCTGACGCGATCTGGGTTGGCCGACTCGGTGTGGTCTACAACGAGAACACCGGCAAGTACGTCCTCATGGTTCAGAGCGGCCAGGGATTCGAGCCCGACACGTCCAAGCGCGGAATGGTGCTCTTCCTCCAGGGAGACTCGCCGACCGACGACTTCGACTACGGCAATATCCAGCCGCAGATCACCAACGTGCCCACGAACTCGACCGGAGACCAGACGGTCTTCACCGATGACGACGGCACCGACTACCTGATCTTCTCCAACAGCAGCGGCCGCGCCAACGCCTACGTCGGGAAGATCGCGCCTAGCGACTCGCTCAGCATAGAACCGGCAGTGCACGTGAACCGCGTCAATGGCGGCCGCGAGGGCAACGCGATGTTCAAGCTCAACGGCAAGTACTACATGCTCACGAGCGACCTCCACGGGTGGAACTCCTCCGTCAACCACGTAATCGAGTCGCTCACCGGCGACATCCAGGGCACGTATAGCCCCGAGTACACGCTGAAGGGAACCGAGAAGGACTACAGCTTGGTGACGCAGACGGGCTTCTTCGTCACGATCCACGGTACAGAGCAGGACACCGTCCTCTACGCCGGGGATCGGTGGGCCAACTTCGCATGGAACGGCATCGGCTACAACCAGTGGGTGCCGCTCAGCTATGACAATGATGAGCTCTCCTTCAATGCGCTCACGCACTGGGAGCTGAACGCGGTTACCGGCGAGTGGAGAGTCGGGGCGAACAACAACTACGTACGCAACCCCGACTTCGCTGCCGACCGGATCGCAGTGACGAATGTCACCGGCTGGACGACCACTGTGGACGCGGACTCGGCAACCAGCGCCTTCGTTTCCAACCCAGGTCCAGGCGCTGACTCGTCCCGGTTTGCGCTGCAGCTTGGCGCGGCGGGCGCATTCTCCGGTTCTGTGTCGCAAGAGAACGAGGTCCCGGGCGGCGTCTACACATTCCGCGCGAAGGTGAACACCGCCGGCGGTCTCGAGTACGCCCGGGTCGTCATCCGTGGTGAGAACGGGCAACGGCACACCGTCGACTTGAACAACGCTACGAGCGGCTGGGCAAGTGTCGAAGCCCGCGACATGAAGATCTCCGGCGGGGTGGCCACCATCTCCGTGGAGGCACGCAGCGCCGGTGGGAACCAGAACGTGCGCGTGGACTCGCTGTCCCTGGTCCGGCAGGCCACCGACTCCGCGGCATTGCAGTCGGTGTACGACGACACGGAGTCGGCGAGCGTTTCCGACTACTCCGCCGCTAGCTGGTCGCCGTTTGCGGACGCGCGCACCCACGCGGGGAGCGTGCTCGCCGCGGCGACATCCACACAGGCAGAAATCGACGCGGCCGCCTCGGCGCTCACCGCAGCGCGCGACGGACTCGTCTCTGCTGTCACGTCGGTCTCTGTCACGACGTCCAAAGCCCTGTACGCCGTGGGCGCTCCTTTCCAGCCAGAGACTCTCACCGTCACCACTCGGAAGACCGACGGAACGGAGGCGCAGCTGGGCGACGGCCAGTACACCGTTGCTGGTTTCTCCTCCGCGCAGGCGGGAGAGAAGACGCTGACTGTCACCGTGAGCTCGCAGCTCACTGCGACCGGAGCGGCGGCAACCACCACCACAGTGAAGGTGACCGTGCTGGCCGCATGGTCGGCCACCACGGCGTACAACACCGGCCAGAAGGTGCTTTTCGCAGACGCGATCTGGCTCGCCAGCTGGTGGACCAAGAACCAGAAGCCGGGCGACCCCTACGGCCCTTGGCAGGAGATTCGTGAGCAGGCCGGCGTCGCCGTCTGGACCTCGTCGCGAATCTTCAACACCGGCGACGTGGTCATTCACAACGGCAACAAGTACGTCGCCAAGTGGTGGACCCGCAATCAAGCTCCGGGCGACCCCAACGGTCCCTGGAAGCCAGCCACGCCGTAACCCCACATTAACCGGCGCCGCCCTCCTAGTCCCCTAGGAGGGCGGCGCCCTCACAAAGACAAGGACCCGCAGTGCCCGAGACCACCCTCCGCGCCGAACAACCCGACAGCAGGACGACCGGCACCTGGATCCCGGGTCGCCGTATCATCCGTTTCGGCGGTGACTACAACCCGGAGCAGTGGCCGCGGGAGACGTGGGATGAAGACATCCGGCTGATGAAGGATGCCGGCGTCAATCTGGTGAGCATCGGGATCTTTTCGTGGGCGCTCATCGAACCTGAGGAGAATATCTTCGACTTCAGTTTCCTTGACGAGATAATCGATCTGCTTCATACCGCAGGCATCGACGTGGATCTTGCGACCCCGACGGCGGCACCGCCGGCCTGGTTCTACCGGAAGTATCCGCACAGCCGCGCAGTCACCCGCGCAGGCACCCCCCTGGCGTTCGGATCTCGCGGCATCGTCAGCCCGAGCTCCCCTGAGTATCGCGCGGCGTCTCGCCGCATCGCGATGCAACTCGCGCGGCGGTACGGCTCCCACCCCGCAGTCGTGCTCTGGCATGTTCACAACGAGTACGGAACCCCGGTCGCGGAGAGCTACGACGAGGCGTCGGTGGCCGCGTTCCGGTTCTGGCTGCAGCGGCGCTACGGAACCCTGGATCGGCTCAACGATGCGTGGGGCACGAACTTCTGGGGTCAGCGGTACGGCCAGTGGGCCGAGGTCGACGCGCCGCGCGAGTCGGGAACAGCGAGCAATCCTGCGCACCGACTCGACTTCGCTCGCTTCAGTTCTGATGCGCTGCTCGAGTGCTACCGGATCGAACGTGACGCGATCCGGGAGCATGCTCCCCAGCCGATTACCACCAACTTCATGGCCATCACCTGCCCGAGCGTCGACCTTTGGCAGTGGGCTAACGAAGTGGACATCATCGCCAATGACCACTATCTGATTGCAGAGCGACCCAAGAATCACCTCGATGTCTCCCGCTCAGGAGACCTGTGCCGGTCCCTGGCGGGCGGCAAGCCCTGGATCCTGATGGAACACTCCACGTCCGCAGTGAACTGGCAGCCTCGCAACATCGCGAAGCAGCCCGGCGAGATGCGGCGCAACAGTCTGGCGCACGCCGCCCGCGGCGCAGACGCCGTGATGTTCTTCCAGATCCGGGCTGGCCAGAAGGGTGCAGAGAAGTTCCATTCCGCACTCATCCCACAGGCCGGTGAGGGATCCAAGAAGTGGCGAGAGGCCGTTGAGCTCGGAGCGGAAATCGCCTCGCTCGACGCGCTGGTCGGCTCGCGGGTCCATGCTCGTGTCGCCATTGCCTGGGACTGGGTGTCATTCTGGGCACAGGACCTCGACTGGCGCCCATCCGTGGATCTGGATCACCGCGAGCGGATCGAAGAGTTCTATGCAACGCTCTGGCGCCGTGGCGTCACCGTCGACTTCGTACACCCCGCCGCCGATCTCAGCGGATACGACGTCCTGTTCGCGCCTTCGCTGTACCTGGTCGATGACGATGCTGCCGCGAACATCAGGGCATTCGTCGCCAACGGAGGCACGTTCGCCGCTTCCTACTTCTCGGGCATCGTCTCCACCAACGACGACGTCCCGTTCGGCCCCTACCCGGGCCAGCTGCGTGACGTTCTCGGCTTGGTGATTGAGGAGTTCCTGCCGTTGCGAGCCCACGAAACGGTGACGCTCAGTGACGGCAGGACCGGCCGCGTGTGGAGCGATGACATTACCCCGTCAAGCGCTGAGGTGGTTGTCCGCTACTCGGACGGCCCGGCGGCAGGGGCTCCGGCTATCACTCGCAACCAGCATGGCGCTGGTTCGGCGTGGTACCTCTCCACGGCGCTGGACGGGGCCGACCTGGACCTGTTCGTGACTGGCGTTCTCGACAGCGCGGGCGTGTCCTACGCACCTCCCAGCGATGTGGAGACGGTGCTGCGCACCACCGACGACCTAGCGTTCGCCATCCAGATCAACCACGGCACCCACGACGACGGCGCGGGTCTCGTCGGCCACGACCTCCTCACGGGCAGCCCAGTGACGGCGACCGACGCGGTCCCTGCCGGCGGGGTGCGGGTGGTCGAGATTTCTGGGACCGCTTGACCGCGGCCGAAACGAGCCTGAGGAAGAGCACGGTGGAGTAGGGGCATCTCGGGTGGGCCGGGGTGCGGGTAAGTCGCATCAGTCTGGGAACGATGAACTTTGGCCGGGTCGTGAGCGGAACCGCCGCGTGCGCGATGCTGGATCACGCCGTAGATGCCCGAGTGAACGTCATCGACACCGCTGACGTCTACGGCAGACCGCCGCTGGGCAGTCGCCCCGGCCAGACCGAGGAGATCCTCGGTTGATGGCTCGCGACGAAGGGGACGGCGGCGCGTGACCAAGTCGTACTGGGAGGGCTGGCGTGGACCGGCGCGACCATTGAGCAGCTCACCCGTTATGAGGAGCTGGCAGAGCGGTGACAGCGCAAGCCGGCACCGGCTGGAGCAAAAGGTGAGGCGACAATCCGCGGCCTCAACCACCCCGAAGTCCCTTGTACCGTAGGCATTCTTGGGGTCGTGAATGGTCGGGTTCACCCCTCACGCGAGAACGAAGGTGGGGCCTTCGGCGGCGTCGCCCGTCTCCGATAGGGGCGCGCCTGGATCAGCAGGTTGCCGATTGCGGTCGCCTCGACGGGCCCCGCGAGCACCGGCAACCCGGCCCGGTCGGCCGTCGTCTGGCACAGCAGACGGTTCAAGTCCCCGCCGCCGACGATGTGGGGGGAAGGGTGGTCACGATGAGTCGCCTTCCGCTCCGGATGCATCGGCATCCGCAAGCTGATCTTCAAGGTGAAAGATTTCGTCCAGCAGCAACAGTCCGGTATCCGGGGTGCCGTCGAGGCCTTCGAAGAGCCGGGCCATCTCGGCCTGCCAGCGTGCATTGACATCTGTCGCGGCCATCGCAGACTGCACCGTCTCGAATTCGTGCTCGGACTCGAAGTACCCGATCAGCAGCCCGTCCGGGCGGAGGAACAGAGAGTAGTTGCTCCACCCGGAATCGCGCAGTGCGCGAAGCATCTCGGGCCATACCGCCGCGTGGCGGCGGCGGTACTCATCCAGGTGTGCGGGAGCCACCCGCAGCTGGAAGCAGTACCGGTTCACTCGTTCACCGCCGCGATCATGCCCTTGGCCGGGTCTCCGAGCACAACCGCGTCCAGGAACCACACGTCGTACGGTCGCATGAGCAGACCGGCGTTGAGCTCGTTGAGCCGGGCCAGAGGTGCCCCCTGCGCGTGCGCGTCGAGGTCGGCGCGGGTGGTCCACCGCTCGACCATCACAACGGTGTCGCCGTCCTGCTCAAGGTGCGCGGCGTAGAGCTCGCAGCCGGGTTCTTCGTGCACGAGCGGACTCACCTCGCGGAATGCCTCGATGACCGAGGGGCCAAACCCGGGCTTCGCGGTAAGCACCGCCACGACGGAGACGGCCATGCTCACACTTTCCGGAAGTCGATACCGAGGAGGGACGCCGCGGCGCGATAGGTGCCCGCGCGGTGCCCGAGGGAGAGACTCCAGTGGTGGCCGATCCCGGTCGCCGACCATTCGTCGACCCACTCGCCGGGGTCACGCCCAAAGTCGACCCGGCTGGTGGTGTTGCCGATGGAGAGAAGCGGCCCCGGAACGATCGTGCCCTCGCACGCGACGAACGAGAGAGAGCCGTCGCGGTCCTGACCGAGTCCGAGGAGGGTGACCGGACCGTGGGTGACGTCGAACTCGACCGAGACACCCCATCCGCGCTTGCCGTGGTAAACCCCGAGGCCCCGGAGCAACGGGTCGCGGGATGAGACGGCCAGGTGCGCGGGGCCATCGTGGCCCATCTCGACAACGCCGTCCTCGAAGTTGAGTGCCTGGATCTCACAGAACGAGCCACCGGCGCCGACGACCTGGGTCGCGAGTTGGGCGACGGTCGTGCGCAGTTCGTACTCGCCGGTGGCTGGGATGCCCCGGGCGGTCAGCAGGGAGGCACCGAGGATCATCCCGGCGCCGAGCTTTTCGTGCATCTCACCGTTGAGGCCCCGATGGTAATAGGCGAGAGAGTCCAGCGCGAAGTCGTCGACGAGACGGTCGAGCCCCACCGATACGCGAGCGCCCCAGGCGAAGTCGTCATCCACCACGGAGGAGTCGAGAGTGAAGATGCGGCGTGCCTCATCCATGCGAGCCTCGATCTCGGCATCCGTCACCGCCTCCACGCGCACGCGCAGATCGTCGAATTCGAGCACTTCCACGTGCGAACCGAAGGTCGCCGGCAGCAATGTGAGGTCAGTCGACACGTCGAGCATGCCCGGGTAGACGTGCCCCATCAGTCCGTGACGCGCGTGGCGCAGGGCGGAGCGGACGTGCGCCGCGTCGATCCACTGCTCGATCCGCCGCCATGCCGACTCCTGACGTAGCCAGCCAGAAACGGAGCGGAACTCGATGCCAGCGCGCCGGAAAACGTTTCCTACCTCGGGAACGGGGCACTGACCGCAGTACGCCAGCCATGCACCGGTGTCGAAGGTGGCGTGATCCATCTTCTCCGTCGGCTGAAGATCGATGACGAGGACCGGCGCCTGCGCGCGCTGGGCGATGGGCAGCACCATCGAACTGGTCAGGTAGGTCGTCAGGAAGAGCACGATGAGGTCGCAGTCGGCTACGCGCAGCTTCTCGGCGGCTGCGGCGCCGTCGACGGCGTCGGAGATGAAGCCCACGTCGGTGACGTCGGCGTCCATCTGCGCGAACCGCTCTGAGACGTACCGTGACGACTCCGTGAGCAGAGGGAGCAGGTCGGGGAACTGAGGCCAGTAAGTTCCGAGACCACCGGCAACGAGGCCGATACGCGGCTTGCGCCGCTCCTTGGGCGGAAGCAGAGTGGCAAGAGAATCGCCGGGGGCGGGCATGGCGTCGCCTTCGTTTCGGGGTCGGCGCAGATGGCCGGGAGTGTGCGGGGGAAATGGGGGGTGGCGAGCTGTGCCCGCCACCCCGTGGCTCAGAACGAGATGTAGTCGTACTCGTCGATGTTCTCGGCATCGAACTTCAGCAGCTCGCCGACGAGGACGAGCCCATCGGGACCCACCGTGTAGGAACCGAGCTTGCCGGCGTCGAAGGTGTCACCCTCTTTTCCTGTGATGGTTCCGTCGAGCAGCGCCTTGCCGGCGTATGTCGTCAGATAGCCGACCTCGGACGGATCCCACAGGGCGAAGGCCTCCACGGTGCCGTCCTCGAGGTATTCCTTCATCTGGCCGGGGAGGCCCAGGCCCACCAATGCGACCTTGCCCTTGTATTCCGACGTAGACAGATAACGCGCAGTCGCAGCGATGCCCACCGTGGTGGGCGAGATGATGCCCTTCAGCTCCGGGTAGGACTGCAGCAGCCCCTGTGCTTCCTGGAACGACTTGGTGTCGTCATCGTCGCCGTACACGGTGGCTACCAGGTCCCACTCGTAGTCGGGGTTCGCGTCGATCTCCTCTTCCATCGCCGCGATCCACGAGTTCTGGTTCGGGGCTGCCGCCGTGGCGGAGAGAATGGCGATCTCTCCGGTTCCACCGATCTGTTCGTACAGCTGCTCGAGTTGACCCTTGGCGACGGCTTCCACCGACACCTGGTTGATGAAGAGGTCACGACACTCGACAGCCGAATCGGAGTCGAAGGTGATGAGCTTCGCGCCTCCTGCACGGGCGTCTTCCATCGCCGGGCAGACGGCATCGGGATCGTTGGGCGAGACGGCAACGATGTTGGTGCCGTTCTGAACCTCGGTCTGGATGAACGGGATCTGACTGTCGGCGCCGGCGTCGAGGGGGGCTGCCTCGGCGTAGGTGTAGCCGAGCTCTTCCGCCGCTTCCTTCGCTCCAGACAGCTCCAGGGTGATGTAGGGGTTGTTGAGGTTCTTCGGAATGAATGTGATCGCGGCGTCTGCGGGTGCCTCGGACTCGCCGCCGCCGTCGCCGCCACTCGCAGCGCAACCGGTCATGACGAGGACGACAGCTGCGGCTGCGGCGACGATGCCGGCGCCGTGGCGCCTGGTCCTGGTGGTGCGGATGAACTTCATTGTCTTTCCCTTCGAGCAGGACGCCTGGTGCTAGGCGTCGGACGCCTCGGCCCGGGCAGGTCGAGGAAGTGTGCGCTGAACCCGCCGCACGTGCGAGCGCTCGCGGAGAGCGTCCAGCACGCGCGGGCCGATAACGGAGGCGATGAGGAGCACCCCGGTGACGATCACGAGCGTCACGTCGGGAATGCGCTGCAAGCGCATTGCGTACGTGATTGTGGCGATCAGCAGGACACCGGTGACGGCGCCCAGGATCGTGCCGCGTCCACCGAAGATCGAAACACCGCCTAGTAGCACGGCCGCGATGACGGTGAGCTCCAGTCCGGCCGCACTGTCACTGCGTGCGCTGTAGTAGAGCGACCAGAAGATGCCGACGAGCGAGCACACCGCTCCGCTGGCGACATAGAGCCAGAATTTCGACGTGCGCACACTGATGCCGACGAATCGGGCCGCCTCTTTGCTGAAACCGAGCGCATACAGACCGCGGCCGAAGGGCGTCGCGTGCAGCACGATCGCGAAGATGACGATGATCACGGCGACGAGAATGATCATCAACGGGATGCCGGAACCGCCCAGTTTCGCGTTGATGAAGGCCGTCGCCCACTCGGGGTGCGCGCTCGCCGAAACCGAGTTGTCTCCGATGAGCACGAGGGCAAGGCCTCGGAAGAGAGCAAGCGTGCCGATCGTCACGGCGAGGGAGGGTAGGCCGACGTAAGCGATAAGGAAACCGTTGAAGGCTCCCGCGAGGATGCCCACGACGATCGCGGCGGCCACGGCGAGACCGAACGGGTGCCCCGCGAGGGTGACGCTTCCTACCGTCGCCGCGGTCAGGCCTGCGATGCTCGCCACCGACAGGTCGATCTCGCCGGTGATGATGATGAGCGTCATCGGGAGGGCGACCAGCAGCACCGGCACCGCGTTGAGCAGCAGATACCCGGAGGTGACGGGCGATGCGAACCGCGGTACGAACAGGCACGCGAGAAGCACGGTGATGAGCAGGATGCCGACGAAGATGCCGTCACGGCTCAGGAGCACCCGCGCCGGTCCGGAGCGCACTTTGGCCTCATCGACGAGAGAGATCGGTGAAGTCGGGGTGATGGTCATGAGACTGCCTCGCTGATCCGGAGCTTTCGCTTCGCGCGCATCCCCGCCAGCCGATCGATGACGATGGCCGCGAGGATGAGCACGCCGACGATCGCCTGCTGCCAGAACTTGTCGACGCGCACCGCGGTGAGCGAACTCGTGATCGTGGTGAGCAGGACCGCGCCGATCGCCGCCCCCACCACGCTCCCGCTGCCGCCGAAGATCGCAACTCCGCCGACGACGGCGGCAGCGACGACGTCCAGCTCCATTCCCGTGCCGGTTGTCGCCCCGACCGAGCTGAACCTCGACGTGTAGAGCACGCCCGCCAGTCCCGCGAGAATGCCGTTCACGGCGAACGCTGTGAACACGCGGGATGTGACGGGGATTCCGAACAGGCGGGCGGCGTCCGGGTCCGACCCGATCGCATAGAGGTCACGCCCTTTACGCGTGAATCCCAGGGCGATGGCCAGGAACGCGATCACGACGATCGCGATCAGCGTGATAATCGGGAACCCGAGGATGGTGTCGATAGAGAGGTTGCCGAACTCCGCCGGGCGGTCGCCCGAGAAGTACTCTTTGCCTCCGGCCCAGGCGTTGTTGATGCCTCGGTAGATGTAGAGCGTTCCGAGGGTGATCACCAGCGAGGGCACGCCCGCGATCGTCACCAGCAGACCATTCAGTGCCCCGAGCACGCCGCCGATGGCGATGCCCGCGACGAACACCATCGGGATCGGGATGCCCGGCACCGTGGCGAAGAGTGTGCCAGTGAGGAATGCCGAAATGCCGAGAATTGATCCGACGGAGAGGTCGACGTTGCGGGTGATGAGGACGATTGCCTGACCAGCGGCGAGGATCATCAGGATGGTCGCATTCAGAAGGAGATCCTTGACGCTCTGTGGCGCGAGGAACCGCGGGTTGGCGATTGCCGTGAGAGCCACCAGCGCGATGAGCGCGAGCGTTACGGGCGCCTCCCGCAGACGCAGGGCGGATCTCAACAGGCTCATCGGACGGTCTCCTTCGACGGCAGGGCCGCGTGCATGATGGCTTCGGGACTCGCATCTGCCCGGTCCAGGTTGGCGGTGATGCGGCCTTCCGACATCACCAGCACCCGATCAGACATGCCCAGGATCTCGGGGAGCTCCGACGAGATCATCAGGATCGCGATGCCGCGTCCCGCGAGTTCGGAGAGCAGCCGGTGCACCTCCGACTTGGTCCCTACGTCGATTCCGCGAGTCGGTTCATCGACGATGAGCAGGGACGGTTCGGTGGCGAGCCACTTGGCGAGAACGACCTTCTGCTGATTGCCACCCGAGAGGGTGGACACGGCGATGAGGGGCGACCCGGCCTTCACCTGGAGCCTCTGGGCCCATTCGGCCGCCGCAGCGCGTTCTGCGCGCGGCGGAATGATCCCGAGGCGGGACAGAGAGTTGCGCAGGGTGAGCGCGATGTTGCGCATCACCGAGAGGTCCATCACAAGCCCCTGCTTGCGGCGATCCTCGGGAACGAAGCCGATGCCTGCGAGGATTGCGCGCCGGGGCTTGCCCCGTGAGAGCAACGAGCCTCCCACGCGGACCTCGCCGGAGTCGTACGGATCGATGCCAAAGATCGCGCGGGCGACCTCAGTGCGACCCGCGCCGACGAGTCCCGACAGACCGACGATCTCGCCGGCGCGCACAGTCAGGTCGATATTGGAGAAGACACCTGCGCGGGTGAGGCCCCTCACCTCCAGGACGGGGGCGCCGATATCGGCGGGCGCCTTTGGGAAGAGGGCCCCGATGTCGCGGCCGACCATCTCGCGGACGATGGACCCTGCGTCCGTCTCGGATGTCCGGTGGGTGGAGATGTAGCGTCCGTCGCGCATCACCGTGATCGCATCCGCCAGAGAGAAGACCTCCTCGAACCGGTGCGAGATGAACAGGATCGCCGCACCGTTGTCTCGGAGGGCGCGGGCCACCCCGAACAGCCGGTCGACCTCAGCTCCGCTCAGCGCGGCGGTCGGCTCGTCCATGACGAGCACTCGCGCGTCGATCGAGATCGCCTTGGCGATCTCGATGATCTGCTGATCGGCGATCGAAAGTCCTTCCGCTGACCGATCGGGATCGATGACCACGCCCAACCGCTCGAAGAGCGAGTGCGCCTGTTGACGCATCCGGCTCCGGCTGACCAACCCGAGCCGGTTGTGGGGCTGCCGTCCGACGAAGATGTTCTCGGCCACGGTGAGGTCCGGAAAAAGGGTGGGCTCCTGATAGATGACGGAGATTCCCGCCGCCTTGCTCTCGGCCACCGTCTTGAAGGCGACGGACTGGCCCGCGACGAGGAACTCGCCGGCATCCGGTTGGTGCACGCCGGCGAGGATCTTCACGAGCGTGGACTTGCCCGCGCCGTTCTCGCCGACCAGGGCGTGAATCTCGCCAGCACGCAGTTCGATGCTGCCGTCGGACAACGCCACGACAGGCCCGAAAGTCTTGACAGCGCCGCGGAGGGCAACGACCACTGGCAGATCGTCCGGCTGCTCGAGCACCATCGCCATCCTCTCCATTGAGTGGTTTAATCGATTAAATCTAACCCGACTATAGCCGCGCGAGCGCCCAAGTCAAGAGCGGCGATCAGATTGTGATTCTGTCGGGACTACGATCTAGCCGGGAGAGAGAGGATCGTCGATGGCAGCCGAGAAGGGGCTCGGCCTCGCGCGTGTGGCAGCTGCCGCCGGTGTGACTGTCGCGACGGTCTCGAACACCATCAATCGCCCACACCTCGTCGCCCAATCGACCCGCGAGCGGATCCTCGCGGTCATGACGGAACTCGACTTCGTCCCGAACCGCGCTGCGGCGACACTCCGCAAGGGATCGGCTCGCGTAATCGGCCTGGTCGTCCCTGAGATCGTGAACCCGTTCTACGCGGCAGTCACGGAATCCGTCGCCGTCGAAGCCGGCGAACAGGGTTACGCGCTGGCGCTGTGCGTGAGCCATGACGACCCGGCGGTGGAGCGTCGCCACTTCGAGATGCTCGCCGAGCACCGCGCGGCGGGGGCCATAGTGGTGCCCCTTCTCGCCACCGCTGAAAGACTGACGCAGTTGCGAATGGTAGGCACCCATCTGGTGCTGATCGACCGCGTAGAAAACTCCCACGACAGTTGCGCCGTCGTTGTCGACGACGTCGCCGGAGGACGCCTAGCCGCGGACCACCTGCTCGGTCGGCCCGACACTCGCGCGCTGACGATCGTGAACGGCGCGCTGACGATTCCGCAGTGTGCGGACCGTCTCGCGGGAACCCTGCAGGCGGTAGACACGCACAGCCTTGTGCAGTACGAGACGGAAAGCATGTCCATTGAGGACGGTGTGGCAGTGGGCCGCATGATTGCCGAATCGGGCTCCCCCCGCGACGTATTCTGCACGAACGACCAACTCGCCTTCGGGGTCATCAGAGGCCTGCACGAAGGAGGGCTTGACGTGCCTCGCGATGCCCGGGTAGTCGGATACGGCGACCTTGCCTTGGCGACAGAGGGCGACGTCCAGATTACGAGCGTGGCGCAGCCCAAAGCCGAAATGGGCCGAGCTGCCGTAGGGCACATCATCTCTGAGATCGCGGACGGCGAGAGCCATCGCCACACTACGACAGTGTTCGTACCCGAGCTGATCGTCCGCTCGTCGGCTCCCGCCGCCTAGATGCACCCGGTCATGAGGTCGGCGTCGCGCGGGTGATCGGGGGGTTGCCGCCGTCGAGAGCTCGCACTCGGATCGGTACGACGAGAAGGCGCCCAAGACGTGGCGCGGCAGTCGCGCGATCCCCCTGCCCCCCCGGGCCGTCGGAATCTTCCGTCAGCATGCCGCCGGCAAGAAGCACAGCGACTACCTCTTCACCAACACTCAAGGCGGACAGCTGGCCGTAGGCGTCGTCCGCAAGTTCCTGCTCGGATTCCACCGGCACGCACTTCGGCACTATGCGGCATCGACGTGGCTTCGGCTCGGCACGCCGGTGCACGAAGTCGCGGAGTATCTCGGCGATGACCCCCGCACGGTCTTGGCCGTTTACGCTCACGTTCTCGGTGAAGGTCAGCGGCGCGCACACGCCGCACGATTGGCCACCGCCGAGGCCCTGATTCCGTCGGGGGACACTTGGGGGACAGTTGGCGTGGATATTCGCTGGTCCAGCTCCGAAACCGCAATCCCACGCCAACGCCAAAACCCCCGGATAACCGGGGATTTTTCTGCGGAGACGGAGGGATTTGAACCCTCGGTCCCCGTGAGGGGACTCCACCTTAGCAGGGTGGTGCACTAGGCCTGACTATGCGACGTCTCCAGGCGCCCGAGCGTAAACCGGCCGGACGCGCCCAGCAATCATAACCGCTCCGCGCGACCGCACAGAACCGGCCCGACCCGGCGCGGGTCAGTACTGCGGAACCGTGCAGGTGGTCTGGGCCGCCGTCTGCCCCGCGATGTTCGACGGCAGATCGACCCGCTCCTCGGGCGCGGCCTCCGCTGGAGTGTCGGCCCCGGAACCGCCAGCCTCGCCACCACCCGCGTCAGGCGAA
Source organism: Microbacterium insulae (assembly GCF_042677065.1). NCBI lineage: Bacteria > Bacillati > Actinomycetota > Actinomycetes > Micrococcales > Microbacteriaceae > Microbacterium > Microbacterium insulae. Next base: position 898,035 of record NZ_JBHTII010000001.1, read on the forward strand.
GGCGTCGCCGTCGCATCGGGATCGGGGGTCGGCTGCGCAGCCTCGCCGGTCACCTCGACGCCGTAGCCCTGGCTCGCCTCGCCCGTGAGCGTGAGCGGCTTGTTGTCGCGGATCGCGGCGAACAGCACCTCCGCGGCATCCGTCACCGGAAGCACCCGGCTGTAGCCCTCGCTGTATGCGGTCGGATACTGCACGAACACGATGTCCTCGTACGGGACGTCCTTCACCGCCATGGCGATCTGCACCATAAGTGTCGGGTTGGCGAGGGACTGGCTGAGCACGAGCTGCTGCTGCTGCACCTGGCTGATCGCGGTCCCGGCGAGGTTGAACAGCACGGACGGGTTTGCGAGCACGGAGTCGGACTGCAGCTTGCGCACCATCGACGACATGAACTGCTGCTGGTTCGAGATGCGGCCGAGGTCTGATCCGTCGCCGATCCCGTGCCGCATGCGCAGGAACTGCAGGGCCTGCACACCCTCGAGGGTGTGGGTGCCCGCGGTGAGGCTCAGGCCCGTGTGCGGATCGCTCACGTCACCCGACACGCACACATCCACTCCCCCGATGGCGTCGGACATGTTGATCACGCCGGTCCAGCGGATCGCCGCCGCGAAGTCGATCTCCTCGCCGATGAGCTGCTGCACGGTCAGCACCGTGCAAGGCAGCCCGCCGTACATGTAGGACGCGTTGAGCATCTGCGCACTCATCGCCGAGTAGTAGCCCGAGCCGTCCTCGGTCGGGCACGCCGGAATCGGCACCACCATGTCGCGCGGGAACGACACCACGGTCACGCGCCGGGGCTCGTCCGATATGTGCACGAGCATCGTCACGTCGTTGCGCTCGCCGTCTGTGTCGCCGTTCTGGCACGCCCCCGACAGCGTCGCGTTCGCCCCTTCGCACGAGTCGGTCCCCACGACGAGCAGGTTCACGCCGCCCTCGATCGCGCCGAGCGACGGCGGGAGCTCCTGGTCCTGTCCGATGACCACGGCGTTCGCGGACAGCGAGTTCGCGGCATCCCACACCTGGAAGGCGAGGAGGCCGACGGCGCTCGTCCCGACCACGCCGAGCACGACGGCGACCATCGCGAGCAGGGAGACGAATGGATGCCGCTCCCGGCCGGTGGCGTGACGCGCCAGGGTGGCCCGGCTCGCGGGCGGAGACCCCGCCATCAGCCGACGGCCTGGAGGTTTCCGGCGGAGCAGGTCTGGTCGGCGCCCGACGTGCCCGCGATCGAGTCGGGGAGGTCGACGGGCGTCTCGGTCGGCTCGGGCGTACCCGAAGCGGTGGGCTCGGGGGTGGCCGCAGGGGTCTCGGCGGGCTGCTCGGTCGGCTGCGGCTCGACCGCGATGACACCGCCGCCCTGGTTCGGGTCGTTCGTGACGTTGAGCGGCTTGTTCTCGGCGAGCAGCGTCCACAGCGTGTCGGCCGTGGCGTAGTCCGGCACGACGCGGTTGATGTCGTCGGGGTCGGCGCCCACCGGGTACTGGAGGAACACGATCTCGTCCAGCGGCACGTCCTTCACCGCGAGCGCGATCTGCACGATCGTGGTCGGGTTGGCGAGCGACTGGCTCGGCGTGATGTTGTCGACCGCGGTCGTGGCGAGCTTGTACAGCGTTGCCGGGTTCGACAGCACCTCCTCGCTCGTCAGCTTCCGCGCGAGGCTCGACATGTACTGCTGCTGGTTGGAGATGCGGGCGAGGTCGCTGCCGTTCTCGAGCCCGTGGCGCGTGCGCAGGAACTGCAGCGCCTCGAGGCCCTGGACGTTGCGGTTGCCCGCCGGCCAGTCGATGCCGGTGTAGCGGTCGCGGATGCCGCCGTTGCCGATGCACACGTCGACGCCGCCGATCGCGTCGGTGATGTTGATGACGTTGCCGAAGCTGACCTTCGCCGCGAACGGGATGTTCATGCCGCTGAGCTCGGAGACCGTCTTGGTCACGCAGGACAGGCCGCCGTACGACCACGCCGTGTTGATCTGCTGCTTCGACATCGCCGAACTGACCGACCCGTCCTCGCGCGTGCACGACGGGATCGGGACCATCAGGTCGCGCGGGAACGAGATCACCGTGACGCGACGCGGATTGTCGGAGATGTGCAGCAGCATGTTGACGTCGTTGAGCTGCCCGCCGGCATCCGCGCCGGTGCAGCGGTCACCGAAGATCCCCGCGTACTCGGGCTCGCACTCGTCGGTCCCGACGAGGAGCACGTTCACGCCGCCTTCGATCGCCCCGATGTCGGGCGGCACGGGCTCCTGACCCTCGAGGGCCACGGAATTCTGGGCGATGCTCGAGGTGAGGTCGATCGCGGCATAGGCGGCCACGCCCGCCCCCGACACGAGGACGACGGCGAGGATCACGCCGATCACCTTCATGACGAGCGAGAAAGGATGCGGCGAGCGCAACTCGCCGTGCCGTGCGACGGTGCGACGGCCGCGCTTGGCGGGCTTGGTCGTCTCGGTCACTCGGCTCCTCTCGGGGTGGTCACCCCCCAGACGAGCCACGCCATGCGGAGGGTGTGGGATTCGAACCCACGGGACATTGCTGCCCACTGGTTTTCAAGACCAGGTCCATCGGCCGCTCGGACAACCCTCCCGACCGACCCCTCCGTGAGGAGGCATCCGTCGAACAGGCGTCGAGTCTAGCCGACAGCACTGTCGACCGATTCTTCCAGCACCGCCTGTGCAAGGTCTGAAAGACGCACCGGATGCCGCGTTCCCCGCGCAGCGTCAGAGCCGGCGCAGCACCTCGGCCACGCCGCCCGCCGACACCGACGTGGTCGTCTCGCCCGCGGCATCCCTCACCTCGGCCGGACCCTGCTCCATCGCGACGGCGCGCCCGCCGTTCTGCAGCGCCCACCGGAACATGCCGACGTCGTTGCGGCCGTCGCCGATCACGAGGACGTGCGCGGGATCGATGCCCAGCTCGGTGCGGACCAGCTCGAGGCCGGTGCTCTTGTCGACGCCCTGCGGCGCGATGTCGAGCCACGCCGTCCACCCCACGGCGTACGAGACCTGGTTGAGGCCGATGCGGTCGACGAGGTCGATGAAGTCGTCCTCGTGCTGATCCGGGGCGACCACGACGATGCGGCACACCGGCTGGGCGCCGAGCTCGTCGAACGGGACGCGCTGCGCGTGCACGAGGTTCCAGTCGTCGAGGTACTCCGTGTACAGCCGGCGCCCGTCGGGGAGCTCGACGAGATAGCGCGCGTCGGGGAGATGCTCGCGCAGCAGCGTCAGCACCTCTGCCGGGTCGAACGTCTCGACGTGGTCGCGCTCGTACCGCAGCTCGTCGGCCTCGACACGCTTGAGCACCACCGCGCCGTTCGAGCACACGACGTACTCCGGCGCGATCCCGAGGACGCGCAGGATGCCGCGCGTGCCCTCCCAGCTGCGCCCGGTCGCGATCATCACCTCGTGGCCCGCGCGCTGCGCGTGCGCGACGGCGTCGACCACCCCGGGACTGAGCGACTCGTCCTCGAGGATGACCGTGCCGTCGATGTCGAGCACGATGAGCAGTCGCTCGGTGTGGACGGACGCGTCCTCGGTGTCGCGGGCGACCCGCTCGACGAGCTTGGCCGCCTTCTTGGGCTTGACCACCTTGACGGCGCCGGTCGGCGGCAGGTGCGCTTCGGTCATACGGGCTCGATCACCTCGAGGCCGCCGAGGAACGGGCGCAGCACCTCCGGGACGGTGACCGAGCCGTCCTCGCGCTGGTGGGTCTCGAGGATCGCGACGATCCACCGCGTCGTCGCGAGGGTGCCGTTGAGCGTCGCGACGGGCTCGGTCTTGCCGCCGCGGTCGGCGGGGAGGCGGTGACGGATGTCGAGCCGCCGCGCCTGGTACGTCGTGCAGTTCGAGGTCGAGGTGAGCTCGCGGTACGCGTTCTGCGTCGGGACCCAGGCCTCGACGTCGTACTTGCGCGCGGCGCTGGACCCGAGGTCGCCGGCCGCGACGTCGATGACGCGATAGCTCAGACCCAGGTCCTGCAGCATCCTCTCCTGCAGTTCGACGAGGCGCACATGCTCGGCCTCGGCGTCCTCGGGGGTCGTGTAGACGAACATCTCGAGCTTGTTGAACTGGTGCACGCGGATGATGCCGCGGGTGTCCTTGCCGTAGGACCCGGCCTCGCGGCGGTAGCACGTCGACCAGCCGGCGTAGCGCTTCGGGCCCGCGCCGAGGTCGAGGATCTCGTCCATGTGGTAGCCGGCCAGCGGCACCTCGCTCGTGCCGACCAGGTAGAGGTCGTCCTCCTCGAGGTGGTACACCTCGGCGGCGTGCTGACCGAGGAACCCTGTGCCCCGCATGACCTCGGGCCGCACGAGGGTCGGCGGGATGAGCGGCACGAACCCCGCCTCGAGCGCCCGGTCGAGGGCGAGGTTCATGAGCGCGAGCTCGAGGCGCGCGCCGATGCCCTTGAGGAAGTAGAAGCGGCTGCCCGAGACCTTCGTGCCGCGCTCCATGTCGATCGCGCCCAGCAGCTCGCCGAGCTCGAGGTGGTCGCGCGGCTCGAACCCGAACGAGGGCACCTCCCCGTGGGTGCGCAGCGTGACGAAGTCGTCTTCGCCCCCCGCCGGCACGCCGTCGATGACGATGTTCTCGATCTTCGAGAGGGCGAGAGCGGATGCCTCGTCTGCCGCGGTGACCGCGTGCTGGGCCTGCTTGACCCGTTCGCTCAGCTGCTTCGCCTCGGCGACGAGCGCCGCCTTCTCGTCTTTCGGCGCCTGTGCGACCCGCTTTCCGTGGGCGTTCTGTGCCGCGCGGAGCTCTTCGAAGGCGGTGATGGCGGCCCGCCGGTCACGATCGGCGGCGAGCGCCTCGTCGACCGACTCGGGAGACTCCCCGCGCGCCTCCTGCGAGCGCTTGACCAGCTCGGGATTCTCGCGGAGGAGCACAGGATCGATCACCCTTGCAAGCTTAGCCGCCGGTCAGGACGGGGTTTCCGTGTGGGGCGCCCCGCCGCGGGGCGAGGTGAGGGGCGCACCGGCAGGAGAAATCCGAGGAGACACGCCGTGCGCCCGACCGCCGCACGGCGTTTCTCCTCATTTCTCGGCGCCGCGCAGCGCCGCCGCGGCTCTAGGGTGGGACGCATGGCCGCGGCATCCGGATCGAACGACGACCCCGCGCGCGAAAACGACCCCGCGCGCGACGACGTCGACCCACCCCACCCCGCCGACAAGATCTATGCCGACGGGCCGGCGACCGCCGAGTTCCAGGCGGTGGGTGCGCCGACCTCCGCCGACGACGACGCCGAGCGCGACGACGCGGACCGGTCCGACGACTCCGGCGCGGACGCTCCCGATCCGGCGGACGCGGCGAAGCCCGACGAGGTGATCCGCGAACCCGACGACGTCGAGCCCGACACGACCGACGGCGAGGGCGGCGCCGCCCGCCGGGTCGGCCCCGAGGGCGAGCCGCGCCCGATGGAGGACGAGGCGGAGCGTCCGTCCCCGAAGGCTGCACTGGTCTACAACCCGATCAAGGTCGACGCCGACGCCCTGCGCGCGAGCGTCGAGCGGCTGTCGTCCGAGGCGGGCTGGTCGGAGCCCCTGTTCTACGAGACCACCGTCGACGACCTCGGCGACGACGTCACCCGCCAGGCGCTGAAGGAGGGCGTCGACGCCGTCCTCGTCGCCGGCGGCGACGGCACCGTGCGGGCGGTGTCCGAGGCGATGAGCGGCTCGGGCGTGCCCCTGACGATCGTGCCGAGCGGCACCGGCAACCTCCTCGCCCGCAATCTGCGCCTGCCGCTCGACGACGCCGAGGCGGTGATCCGGGCGACCTTCGAGGGCGACCGCCTCGCGATGGACGTGGGCTGGGCGACACTGCGACGCCCCGACGGCGAGGTCGCCGAGCACGCCTTCGTGGTCATGGGCGGCATGGGGCTGGATGCCGCGATGATCGCCAACACCAACCCGCAGCTGAAGAAGACCGTGGGCTGGGTCGCCTACGTGGACGGCGCGGCGAGGTCGCTCGCCTCGGCGAAGCCGTTCCGCATCATGTACCAGCTGGACGGCCATCGCCTGCACTCCGCGCGCGTGCAGAGCGTGCTCTTCGCCAACTGCGGCTCGCTGCCCGCCGGGCTCGAGCTCATCCCCGAGGCATCCGTCGCCGACGGCTCGCTCGACATCGTCATCTTCCAGCCCAAGGGTGCGCTCGGATGGATCTTCGTGTGGCGCCGGGTCGCGTGGGACAACAGCTTTCTCCGCCGATTCCGTGCGGGTCGTCGCGTGCTCGCGCTGCGCACGAAGGACAACTCGGTCCGCTACTCCCGCGGCACGGGCATCGAGATCGCGACCTCCGACGCCACTCCCGTGCAGCTCGACGGCGACGAGTTCGGCGAGGCCGTGCGGGTCCGCACCCACGTCGACCCCGGTGCCCTCCTCATCGCCGTCCCCCGCGGGCACGACACCACCGGGCTCTGACCGCCGGTCCTCGCCGCGAGGGCGCCTACGACGGGTTCGCTGCCCCGGATACGGTCGTTCGCGCCCTCTCGGCAAGATGTCAAGAGCGGCCGCGAGCACCCAGACGGGGGCAGGATGTACCCATGCCGAGCCCCTCGATCGTGTGGCTGCGCGACGACCTGCGCCTCGCCGACAACCCGGCCCTGCGCGCAGCGCTCGACCGCGACGAACCCGTCATCGCGCTCTACGTCCTCGACGAGGAGTCCGACGGCGTCCGCGCCCTGGGCGGCGCGGCCCGCTGGTGGCTCCACCACTCCCTCGCCTCGCTGGCCGATCGCCTCGCCGAGCGCGGCGGATCGCTCGTGCTGCGGCGCGGTCCGGCGGCGCGTGTGGTCCGCGAGGCGGTGACGGATGCCTCGGCCGGCGCCGTGTTCTGGAACCGTCGCTACGGCGGGGCCGAGCGGCGCATCGACGCCGGGCTCAAGGAGTCGCTGCGCGCCGACGGGGTCGAGGTGGCCTCGTTCGCGGCATCCGTCCTCTTCGAGCCGTGGACGGTGACGACCGGGTCCGGCAGCCACTTCTCGGTGTTCTCGCCGTTCTGGCGCGCGTGCCTGGCCGCGCCGCCGCCGCGCGCCCCGCTGCCCGAACCGCGCGAGGTCGCGGGGCCGAAGCATCCGATCGCCTCCGACGACCTCGGCGACTGGAACCTGCTGCCCACGCGTCCGGACTGGGCCGGCGGGCTGCGCGAGACGTGGGAGCCCGGCGAGCCCGCCGCGCGGGGGCGACTGCGCGACTTCTTCGCCGACGACATCGGCCACTACGACCGCGCCCGGGACGAGCCCGCGGCAGGGGCGACGTCTCAGCTGTCGCCGCGCCTGCGGTGGGGCGAGCTCAGCCCGCACACCGTGTGGCACGCGGGCGTCGAGTCCGGGCGGGCGGGCAAGTTCCTCTCCGAGCTCGGGTGGCGCGAGTTCGCGTGGCACACGCTGTTCCACTTCCCCGATTTGGCGACCGAGAACCTGCGGCGCGAGTTCGACGCCTTCCCGTGGCCGCGGCTGAAGCCGACGCACCTCGAGGCCTGGCAACGGGGGCGCACCGGGGTCCCCCTCGTCGACGCCGGCATGCGCGAGCTGTGGGAGACCGGGTACATGCACAACCGCGTGCGCATGGTCACGGCATCCTTCCTCATCAAGAACCTCCTCATCGACTGGCGACGCGGCGAGCAGTGGTTCTGGGACACGCTGGTCGACGCGGATGCCGCGAACAACCCGTTCAACTGGCAGTGGGTGGCCGGGTCGGGGGCCGACGCGGCGCCGTACTTCCGCGTCTTCAACCCCGAGCTGCAGGCCAAGAAGTTCGACCCGGACGGGCATTACATCCGGCAGTGGGCTCCCGAGCACCTGTCCGAGGATCCGCCGGAGCCGATCGTGAACCTCGGCGAGACGCGCAAGGCGGCGCTCGACGCCTACGAAGAGGTCAAACGCGCCCCGCGCCGCGGGAGTCGAGCGGAGGGCTGACTCCCGCGGCGCGGGGGCGGCGTGATCCCCAGGATCACCTGGGGATCACTCCGGGATCACTGGCTGACCGGGATGGACTGTGCCTCCAGTGCGGCGATCGTGGACTCCTGCGCCGCTGCCAGCGCGTCCGCGAGGGTGCCCGAGCCCGAGACGGCGTTCTTGAAGCCGTCCGACACGTCGGCGTAGGTCTGCGTCATCGTCGGCCCCCACACGAAGTCGGGGTTCACCTCGCTCGCCGCGGCGGCGAAGATCTCGTAGATGGGCTGGTCGCCGTAGAACTCCACGCCCTCCTGGAGCGCGGGGAGCTCGAGGCCGGCCGTCGTCGCCGGGTAGATCGCGGCGGTCTCGTTCAGCGACGTCAGCGCCTCCTCGGAGGTGTTGAGCCACAGCGCGAACTTCGCCGCCTCGTAGAGGTGGTCGGTTCCCTTGAACACCGCGATCGACGAGCCGCCCCAGTTGCCCGCGGCGGACTCGCCCGCCTCCCACTGCGGACCCTGCGCGACCCGCCAGTTGCCGGCCGTGTCGGGAGCGCCGCTGGCGATGGAGTTGGCACCCCAGACCGCGGAGTTCCACGTCCAGACCTCACCGGAGTTGTAGGCGTTGTTCCACTCATCGGTCCACGCCGGGTAGGTCGACACGAGATCGTTCTCGATGAGGTCCTGCCAGTAGTCGGCCACCTTGACGGAGGTCTCGTCCGTCAGCTCGACAGTCCACGCCTCGCCGTCGTTGGCGAACCACTCGCCGCCGGCCTGCCAGACGAATCCGGCGAACTGGTTGATGTCGGTCTGCGAGAAGTTGGTGATGTACCCGCCCAGCTCGCGGATCTGCTCGGCCGCGGCACGGTACTCCTCCCACGTCGTGGGCACCTCGATGCCGTTCTCCTCGAACAGGTCGCTGCGGTAGAACAGCGCCATGGGTCCGGAGTCCTGCGGGATGCCGTAGACCTCGTCCTCGGTGCCGAGCGTGACCTGACCCCAGGTCCAGTCGACGAACTGGTCGCCGGCGGCGACGACGTCCTCGCACGCGGCGAGGTTCTCGAGGCCGTCCTGCACCCGGAAGTTCGGGAGCGCGTCGTACTCGATCTGGCCCAGGTCGGGGGCGTTGCCGGCCTCGAGCTGGTTGAAGAAGTTCTGGTACGTGCCGGCGTTGCCGGAGGGTCCGGTCTGGACCTCGACCTGGATGTCGGGGTTCGCCTCGTTCCAGATCGCGACGGCATCCTCGATGCCGGGGATCCACGAGGTGAACGACAGCGTGACGTCTTCGCCCGCGGGCTCGCAGGCACCGGCGTCTCCACCGTTGCCCGAGTCGCCTCCGGAGGCGGAGCATCCCGCCACGACGAGGACGCCCGCAGTGAGCAGGGCGACGCCGACCGCTCTCTTCATGTGCTGCATGATTCCTTCTCTCGGTTGGTCGCCGGCGACGCCGGCGGGGGTGTTCTCACTTCAGGGCGCCCGTGCCGAGGCCGGTGCGCCAGTACCGCTGAAGCAAGAGGAACGTGATGATCAGGGGGATGATCGAGACCAGCGAGCCCACGAGCACGTACGTGCGCAGCTCGGGGAACTGGTTGATCGTGGAGTTCCACGCGTAGAGCCCGAAGGTGACGGGGAACAGCTCTTCGCTGCGGAGCATGATGAGCGGCAGGAAGAAGTTGTTCCAGATCGAGACGAACTGGAACAGGAAGACCGTGATCAGCGCCGGGAACATCAGCCGGATCGAGACGGTGAAGAACGTGCGCACCTCGCCGGCGCCGTCGAGGCGGCTGGCTTCGAGCAGCTCATCGGGGACGGATGCCTCGGCGAACACCCGCGAGAGATACACGCCGAAGGGGCTCACGATGCTGGGGAGGAGCACCGCCCAGAGCGTGTTGGTGAGCTGGACCTGGCTGAACAGCAGGAACAGCGGCAGCGCGAGGGCCGTCGCCGGTACGAGCACACCGCCGAGCACGACGTTGAAGATCGTCTCCCGTCCGGGGAACCGGTACTTCGCCAGCGCGTACCCGCACATCGCCGCCACGATGGTCGCGACGATGCCGCCCAGCCCCGCGTAGATCGCGCTGTTGAGCAGCCACCGCAGGTACACCCCGTCGCGGTAGGTGAACAGGCCCGTGAGGTTCTCGATGAGCTGCGGGTCGGCGAACCACAGCGGGTTGGTGCTGAAGAGCTGACCGCGGCTCTTGGTGGAGGCCACCAGCAGCCACCACAGCGGGATGAGGAAGTAGAGCGTGAAGACGGCCATGACGACCATCGCGCCGGTGCGCGAGACGATGCTCTCGCGCGGGCCCGCCGCCTTGCCTCGGGCGCCACGGCGACCGGTGGTGATCACGCGGGTGTCGGTCGTGCGGGTGTCTGCTGCGGTCATGATTGCGCCCCCCGTCGGCTCAGTCGCAGGAAGGTGAACGACAGGATGAAGGTGGCGAGCGCGAGCACGACCGAGAACGCCGCGGCGAGCGAGACGTTGGGGACCGCGCTCGTGGCGTAGATCGTCATGTTCGGCGTGTACGTGCTGGTGACGGCGGAGCTGAACGAGCGGAACGTCTGGGGCTCGGCGAGCAGCTGCAGCGTGCCGATGATCGAGAGGACGCCGGTCAGCACGAGGGCCGGCCGCACCAGCGGGATCTTGATCGACCACGCGATGCGGGCCTGGCCGGCGCCGTCGATGCGCGCCGCCTCGTACACCTCCTGAGGGATCGCCAGGAGCGTCGAGTAGATGATCAGCATGTTGTAGCCGACGAAGACCCACGTGACGACGTTGGCGATCGACCACAGCACGAAGTCCGCCGAGAGCAGGTCGACGTTGGAGGTGAGCGCCTGGAAGGGCGACAGGTTCGGCGAGTAGAGGAAGCCCCACATGATCGCAGCGATGACGCCGGGCACCGCATAGGGGACGAAGAACGCCAGCCGGAAGAACTTCTTGCCCTTGATCAGCGGAGAGTCCAGGAGCAGCGCGAACAGCAGCGCGAGTCCGAGCATCACGGGGACCTGGACGATACCGAAGATGAGCACGCGACCGACCGACGTCCAGAACGCGGTGTTCTGGAAGACCAGGGCGTACTGGGCGAGCCCGCCGAAGACCTGACGGGCCTCGCCGAAGGTCCCCTCGCGCTCGACGACCAGCAGCGACTGCCACACGGCGTAGCCGATGGGCACCAGATAGAAGAGGACGAACAGCACGAGGAACGGCACGGTGAACGCGACGATCGCCCACTTGTGCGGCACTCGCCGCCGCTTGCGGACGCGGTCGCCCGCGGACGCCGCTCTGACCTGAGTGGTGGACATCATGCCGTCCCCTCTTCTCGGATGACCCGGACCGCGCCCGGCGGAACCGCGAGCGCGCCCGCGACGGGCTCGCCGGCGACCAGCTCGTGGCCGAGCGCCTCGACCCGTGCCGGTGTCGTGCCGTGGTTGATGACGAACAGGTAGCTCGTGTCGTCGCGTCGGCGGCGCACGAGTTCGATCGGGCCGTCGGCGCCGGTCACGACCGCCGGAGCCCCGACGCCGGCCGCGTCGGCGGCGTCGGCGATCAGGCGCGACATCGCGTCGGGATCGAGGTGCGTGGCGACGTACCACGCCGATCCCGCCCCGTGGCGGTTCCGCGAGACGGCGACCGAGCCGGTGGACGGCCCGTCGGCGAAGGTCGCGAGGACTGCGGCCCCTGTGCTGCGGGCGCGCTCGGACCACAGCGACGCGCGGGATCCGTCCGACAGCGTGAGGACGGTGCCGGGCGCCACGGGTGCGAACTCCTCGACGTGGACGCCGAGCGTCTCGCGCAGCGGGCCGCCGTAGCCGCCCGTCCAGACCCGGTCGTGCTCGTCGACGATGCCGCTCGAGAACGTCACGACGGCCGTACCGCCCCCGCGCACCCACTCGGCGAGGGCCGCGGCATCCGCCTCGCGCAGGAGGTGCAGCCCGGGAACGACGACCAGCCGGTACGACGACAGGTCGGACCCCGGCGCGACGACATCGACGGTCAGCCGCTGGTCGTGCAGCGCCCGGTAGGCGTTGTGCACCTGATCGAGGTAGCCCACGTGCTGGCTCGGCCGGCATTCGGAGTCGGCCGCCCACCACGCCTCCCACGAGAACAGCAGGGCCGCGTCGGCGACGACGCGCGATCCGTTGACCTCGCCGAGTCGGCCCAGGATGCCGCCGAGCTCGACGACCTCGCGCCACGTGCCGGAGTCGGTTCCCGCGTGCGGAAGCATCGCGGAGTGGAACTTCTCGGCCCCCTGCACGGAGGCACGCCACTGGAAGAAGCACACCGCATCGGCACCGCGGGCGACGTGCGTCAGTGAGTTGCGGATCAGCTGGCCGGGCTCCTTGGCGAGGTTCAGCTCCTGCCAGTTGACCGCGCCCGTGGAGTGCTCCATGAGGATCCAGGGAGCGCCGTGCCCCAGGCCGCGCGAGAGGTCGGCGGCGAAGGCGAGCTCGGCACCCGGGTCGGCGAGCCGGTGGTCGAGGTAGTGGTCGTTCGCGATGACGTCCATGTCGGCCGCCCACGTCCAGTAGTCGAGGTTCTCGATGTGCGCCGTGACCATGAAGTTGGTCGTGACGGGCGTCGTGCTGCGCCGCCGGATGATCTCGGCCTCCGCGCGATACTGGCCGAGGACCTCGTCGGAGCTGAAGCGGTGGAAGTCCAGCTGCTGACCGGGGTTGCGCGCCGACAGCGTCGCCCGCGGTGGCAGGATCTCGTCCCACTCGCCGTATGTCTGGCTCCAGAACGCGGTGCCCCACGCGCTGTTCAGCGCGTCGATGGTGCCGTACTTCTCCCGCAGCCAGCGACGGAAGGCCGCGGCGCTCTCATCGCAGTAGCACAGCGCGTTGTGGCATCCCAGTTCGTTGGAGACGTGCCAGATCTCGACCGCGGGGTGCGCGTCGTAGCGATCGACCACCGCCTCGACCAGACGCAGCGACGCCTCCCGGAACACCGGCGAACTCGGGCAGTACGCCTGCCGCCCGCCCGGATAGCGCCGCGTGCCGTCCTCGGCCATCGGAAGGATGTCGGGATGCTGCCGCGCGAGCCACGCGGGAGGCGAGGCCGTGCCGGTGCCGAGGTTGACCCGGATGCCGGCGGCGTGGAGGCGGCCGATGATGTCGTCGAGGCGGGAGAAGTCGAAGGTGCCCTCGCGCGGCTCGATGTGCGACCAGCCGAAGATGTTCACCGCGACGAGGTCGACCCCCGCCACCTTCATGAGGCGGATGTCCTCGTCCCACACGTCGGGGCCCCATTGCTCGGGGTTGTAGTCGCAGCCGAATGCGATGCCCGGGTGGGTGAAGGCCGTGGGGGTGGTCATGTGCTCCTCGTCCGTGAACGTGCACAGAGCGGAGCGCAGGAACTCGGCGCTGAGTCTGTGAACGTGAACAGAGTCGCACACGTCCAGATCGCTGTCAATAGGCCTTTCCGTGGCTGTTCTCGTTCACATACGATGACGTCCGTGGAGATCACCGAGCGAAGGAAGCGCGCCACCGTCAAGGACGTCGCGCAGGAGGCCGGAGTCTCCCGGGGCACGGTGAGTCGCGTGCTCAACGGGCAGCCGTACGTGTCCGAGGCCGCGCGCAGCGCGATCGAGGCCGCCATCGCGCGCGTCGGGTTCGTGCCCAACCGCGCCGCCCGGAGTCTCGTGATGCAGAGCTCCCAGGCGATCGGCCTGATCGTCCACGAGCCGCACTCGCTCTTCGTCGAGGACCCCAACATCGCCTCGATCCTGCTGGGTGCGAACGAGGCGCTGTCGGAGGCGGACTACCAGCTGTCGTGCCTCATCGCCGACTCCCCGCGGGACGTCGACCGCCTGGCGCGGTACCTCAGCGGCGGGCTCATCGACGGCGTCATCGTCGTCTCGGCGCGCGCGGGCGACCGCATCACCGCCGCCGTGGCCGAACTCGGCCTGCCCGCGGCGTTCGTGGGCCACCCGCGCGACATCGGCGACGCCGCGTACGTCGCGATCGACAACCGCGGGGCGGCGCGCACGATCACGCGACGGCTCCTCGACACCGGGCGCAGCCGCGTCGGCATGATCGCCGCCGCACTCGACCGCGACTCCGGCGCCGATCGCCTCGCCGGCTTCGTCGACGCGATGGGCGCGCGGTTCGACCCGCAGCTCGTGCAGAGCGTTCCGTTCTACTCGTTCTCGGACGGCCGCGCGGGCATGCGGGAGCTGCTCGAGCGCGCCCCCGACCTCGACGGCGTCTTCGCCTCGAGCGACGCGGTCGCGGCGGGGGCGCTCGAGGCCCTCCGCGAGGCCGGGCGCTCCGTCCCCGGCGATGTCGGCATCGTCGGATTCGACGACAGCTCGTGGGCGCTGCGCTGCGACCCGCCGCTGTCGACCGTGCACCAGCCGGCGGATCAGCTCGGGCGGGCGGCCGCGGCATCCGTCCTCGCGCAGCTGCGCGGCGACACGGCCGGATCCCCCATCGTCCTCGAGTGCCCCGTGGTCTGGCGCGAGTCCGCCTGACCTCGACCCGGCGGTACTCGCCGAGCGGCCGGCGTCACGCGCTGAGCGGGACGCTCCCCGCGCTGCAGTACGAGCCGGCGTTGTGCACCCCGTGGATGACCTTGAGCTCCTCGTCGACCTCGTCCGAGACGGCCGGCGCGTAGCGCTCCGCGACATCCCAGTGGAACCCCGTCTCGCCGGGGTGGGTGCGCTGCCACTCGCGCAGGGCGAGCGGGACGAGGCGCAGCCGGCGCTCGATCCACTCCGCATCCCACGGGCCCTCGGCCTCGATCTGCTCCGCCGCGCGGAACTCGAAGTAGATGGTCCGGCGCAGGGGGTTGTCATGCGTGGGCTCGGACCCGTGGACGACCATGACGTCGTGCACCAGCAGGTCGCCGGGCTCCATCTCGACCTGGACCACGCCCGGGGCATCCCACCCGTACTCGTCGCGAAGCTGGCAGATCTCGACCGGGCCGCGCTGCGAACCGGGAGCGACGCGCAGCGCTCCCGCACCCTTGCGCGAGGCGTCGAGATAGACGTCGACGTTGAAGATGCGGCGGGTGCGGGGGTGCACGGCATCCTGATGCCATTCGATCGCGGCCCCGTCGCCCTCGGCCTTGAACACCAGCGACTCGTAGGTCGGGACGAAGTCGGGACCGGCGAGGCTGCGGGCGATCTCGAGGACCTCGGGGCTGCCGAGGAGCTCCAGCGAGGCGCGCTCCCGCTTCGCGTGCAGATAGTTCACGCGGAACAGGAGGGGCCCGTCCGGCCGAGAGGCGAAGTTGTAGTCGGGATCGGAGCCGGCGTCGGACGCCGTCTCCTGCCCGTCCGCGATCCAGCGCTCGGAGGCCGCTCGCAGCCTCGCCACGAGGTCGGCGGGGATCCGGTTGCGGAGGATGAGGTAGCCGTCGCGGTCGAACTGCTCGATCTGCTCGGCGGTGAGTGCCAGCGACTCGGAGGCGGCGGCGCGAGGTGCGGTGAGTGACATGGTTTCCCTTTCCGCGACCTACACTAGGGAGTGCTTTTCACCCAGAATTCCTCCTTTTGAGTGGATGATGACGGATTTTCACTCTCCTCGGGCCGGCTTCGGCTGGCGCTGCGAGTACGACGTCGCCTACGCCATGTCGGCGCCCCACCAGCACGACGACATCGAGATCAACGTCGCCGAGACCGACCTCGTCTACGTGCGAGGTGGCCGGACGCTCGACATCCCGGCCGGCAGACCCGCCCTGTTCTGGGCCTCGCGGCCGCACCGGCTCGTCACCGAGGGCGCCGTCCGGCTGATGTGGATCACCGTACCGACGACGACCCTGCTCGCGTGGGCCCCCTCGCTCGGCGACCGGCTCCTCGGCGGCGAGGTCGTGGTGGGGTCGCCGGACAGCCTCCCGCCGGGCCTGCCGGAGGTGGCGGCCCGCTGGAGCCGCGAGCTGCGGCGGCGCAGCCCCGAGGACCAGCGCGCTGCGCGGCTCGAGGTCGAAGCCCTCGTGCGACGGGTGGCGCAGGCATCCGAGAACTGGGCGTCGGGCGAGCGCAGGGGGAACGACCCGGCGCGCGTCGGTGCGATGGCGCGGTTCATCGCGGCGAACTTCCGGGACCCGATCCTCCTGGGCGACGTCGCCCGAGCCGTGCACGTGCATCCGAACACCGCGGCCCGGGAGTTCCGGAGCGCGATGGGCACTTCGATCCCCCGCTACGTCACGCAGTTCCGGCTCGCGGAGGCGCAGCGCCTCCTGCTCACCACGACGCTCCCGGTCGAGGCGGTGCAGCAGGCGAGCGGGTTCTCGTCCGCGACGGCGTTCCACGAGACGTTCCGCACCGTCGTCGGCTCGACCCCGCGGCAGTACCGGCACGGCTCGGCCCCGGCCTGATCGGTGCGTCGGAGGCCGTCGGGCGTCGCGCGGCGGCCGCGCGGGGCCCATCCCATGCCGCACGACCGACGGGAAGTCCAAAGGAATGGGACGGATGCCGCCGCCGTTGGATCCGGGGATGAACACCGTGACCCCGGCCCTGTCCGTCCTCGACCTCGTGCCCGTGCGCAGCGGGCAGTCCAGCGCGCAGGCGGTCGCGGCATCCCTCGCTCTCGTAGCCCGCGCCGACGAGCTCGGGTTCCGGCGGTACTGGTTCGCCGAGCACCACAACATGCCGGCCGTCGCGTCGACGACCCCGCCGGTCCTCGCGGCGGCGGCGGCCGCGCGGACGTCGCGCATCCGTCTCGGCTCCGGTGGGGTCATGCTGCCCAACCACTCCCCGCTCGTGGTCGCCGAGCAGTTCGCCGCGCTCGAGGCTCTCGCGCCAGGCCGCATCGACCTCGGGCTCGGGCGCGCGCCCGGCTCGGACCCGGTCATCACGCAGCTGCTGCGCCAGAGCGGCACGACGAGCGACGTCGAGCGGTTCCCCGACCACGTGCGCGACATCGTCTCGCTCGTCTCGCCCGAGGGCGCCTCCGTGCGTTTCACGTCGGGCGGCACCTACGACGTGCGCGCCACCCCGGCCGCCGAGGGGGTTCCCGAGGTGTGGCTGCTGGGGTCGAGCGACTACTCCGCGCAGCTCGCCGCCGCCGTGGGCCTCCCCTACGTGTTCGCGAACCACTTCTCGGGCCAGGGACTGGAGCGGGCGCTCGACCTGTACCGCTCGGGGTACCAGCCCAGCGAGGCGCACCCCGAGCCGCGGACCTTCCTCACCGCGAACGTCATCGCCGCCCCGACCGAGCGCGAGGCCGAGGAGCGGGCGCTGCCCAACCTGCGCATGACGGCTCGGCTGCGCACCGGCCGGCCGCTCGTCCCGCTCGAGACGGTCGAGCAGTCGCGCGCCGGAGCGGCGGAGTTCGACGGGCTCGGCGAGTCCTTCATGGACTCCGCCCGCGCGAACTGGTTCGTCGGAACCCCCGAGGCCGTCTCCACGCAGCTGCGCGACTTCGCCGCCGCCCACGCGGTCGACGAGATCATGATCTCGCCGATCGCGGGGGCGTACGAGCACGAGCCGATGGATGCCGCGGCCGGCCGCCTGCAGACCCTCGAGCTATTGGCCGCCGGCGCCCGGGTCAGCGCGTGAGCGAGTAGAACCGGAAGAACGCGAAGTCCTCGATCGGGAGCACCTCGACGTTCTCGAACCCGGCGGCCCGGGCGTAGTCGCGGAAGACCCCCGGGCGCATGACGGTGCCCGTGGCTGCGCTCGGCTGGTGCGACATCCCGTCGGGGAGGCAGCAGAACAGGCTGAAGCCGTACATCAGCCGCTCGACGTCGCCGCCCGGTGCGACGAGCTCCTCCCCGACTGCCTCGTCCATGACGACGACCGGTCCGTCCGGGACGGCGGAGCGCATCGCGGCGAGCACGTCCACCGGACGCGGCATGTCGTGGATGCACTCGAACGCGAACGCGGCGTCGAACGGGCCGTAGTTCTCGAGCCCGTCGCCGTCGGCGTTGTGGAAGGTGACGCGGTCGGCCACCCCGGCTTCTTCGGCACCTCGCCGCGCCATCGCGATCGACGGCTCGTCGATGTCGAACCCGTGCACCCGCAGCCCCGGATGCGCCTCGGCCAGCGCGATGGCCGACCAGCCGGCGCCGGTGCCGACGTCGGCGATCTTCGCGCCAGGACGGGAGAGGACGGACGCGACGCCAGGGATCGCGGCGAAGGCCTGGGGCAGTTCCTCGAACCAGGGACGGTTCATGTCGGCCTGGGCCTCTCGCGCGTCGGCGCCGAACCGTTCCCAGCTCACGCCTCCGCCGGTGCGGTAGGCATCCAGGAGCTCGGGCATCACGGCACCGGCCGCGGCGAAGAACCTCGCGAGCGGTGCGAGGTAGTTGAGGCTGCGCGGGTCGGTGAGGACCTCCCCCGCCCCCGGGGCCAGCTCGAATCGCTGCCCGCCGTCGGTGACCGTCTCGGAGAGACGAAGGATGCCGGTCACGGCCTGCTGCTCGAGCCACTCGCGGGCGTAGCGGGGGTGGGTGCCGGTGCGCTCGGCGAGCTCGGCGGCGGTCGAAGCGCCGTGCTCGGCGAGGCTGCGGTACCAGCCCAGCCGGTCGCCGACGTAGACGGTCATCACATCGACGGCGCCGAGCGCGGACGCCAGCAGGCGCTCGGCGAACGCGTCGACCGCGTCGGTGCCGACAGGCTCTGTCAGGGCGGTGGTCATGAGCTGCTCCTTCTCTCGGCGCGGCTCGGGTCGAGCGCGCATCATCGACGTTAGGAGCGATGCGGGGTTCGGCGTATCGGGAGAATCATGCAGATCCGCGCCCGCGCTCGTCTGCATCTCGCGCACCACCGCGCCCGGGGACGCCACCCGGGGTGCTCCGCTGCGCGTGCCACCACGCCGCCGCCGCGGTGCGCGTGCCGACCCCGATCTTGAGGTAGACGTTCGCGAGGTGCCGACCGACCGTCTTCTCGCTGATGAACAGCCGCTGCGCGACCTCGCGGTTCCCCGCCCCCTCGGCGACGAGGGCGAGCACCTCCCGTTCGCGAGGAGTCAGCGGCCCGTCGGCGCGCGGTGCGTCGGGCGCACGGGCGCCCAGCCGGTTCAGGATGCCTCGGCCCCGCGCCTCCGCCGCCGCGGCGGATGCGGCATCCCCCGTCCCCTCGAATGCGCGCGCCTGCAGCAGCAGCACGCGGGCCAGCTCGTACGGCTGCCGGCCGCCGCCGAACGCCGACTCCGCCGTGCGCAGAGCCACCAGGGCACCGGCAGGATCGCCCCCGGCGAGCGCGAGCATGCCGTCGGCGTGTGCCGACCAGGCCGCGAAACCCGGGCTGTCGAACCGCGCCGCGGCCGCACGCAGCTCCTTGGCGGCGCCCCGGGCGGCCGATTCGTCGCCGCACGCGAGCGCGACCTCGACCATCGCACGCAGCAGGCGCACCCGAGCGACGGCGTCCCGGCCCGCGAGCGACGCCTCGAGCGAGGCACGGGCTGCGACGGGATCGCGCTTCTCGAGCAGCAGCAGCGCCGCGCCCGGCTGCGGATCGATGCCCGACGCGCGCGCGAGCTCGTACGCCTCGTGCGCCCCGGCGGCGTCGCCCCGCCAGCGGCGAAGCTCGCCGAGCTGGTAGAAGCCCTCCCCCGCGACCCACGGGTCGCCACCGGCGAGGTCCGCGCACTCCCGCTGGATCGACTCCTCGGCATCCGTCCACTCGCCCCTCACGCTGCGCAGCTCGATGCGGTGCACGCGGCAGATCCCGGTGTAGATCGCCTCGTTGCCGAACTGATCGCACCACTGCTCGGTGGCGCGGGTCCAGTCCTCCATGCGCCGGAAGTCGGCCAGCTCGTGACACATGTGGATGACGGTGCAGTAGACGTCACCCGCCCACTCGGCGGGCAGGCGCCCGGCCAGCACCGGCAGCATCGCCTCGTCCAGCAGCGCGAAGCCCTGGGGCGACCGGTCTCGACGCAGCGCCGCCAGGCCGCGCACGACCAGCGACAGGCACTCGACGTCCGGGTCGGGGAACCGCCGGTGAAGGTCGTCGAGCCGCGAGATCTCCTCGTCCCATCTCCGCGGGTCTCCCGCCATCATCGCGAGCATCGCGTCGAGGTAGGCGAGGTAGGCGTGCGCCGGCCGGGGCTCGAGGTCCGCGAGCAGCCGTCGCGCGCGATGGACCCACGCGTTCCCGATCGTCAGGTCGCCGCGCGTGGCCCACAGCAGTCCGAGCTGCAGCGCGCTCATCGCCGCCTCGTCGCCGCGCTGCGCGTCGCAGTAGCCGCGGAACGCCTCCTCGGCGAAGACCAGTGACTCCGGAACGCGGCCGAGCCACCACGCGGAGCGCGCCATCGCCTCGATGTCCTCGGGGGCGAGCGGACCCTCGGTGCGAGCGTCCGACAGGTGCGCGAGAGCGCTGGACCAGTCGGACGCGGCGTATGCCCGGCGCCCAGCCTCGACGGTGCCCGCGGGATCGAGCATGCTCCAGGGTACTGCTACCAGGCGATGAGCTTCTCGGGGACGATCTCGATCACGGTGCTGTAGCGCGCGAACATCTGCTCGAGCGGGAGGCCGAGCCGCAGCATCCACTCGCGGTACTTGGCCTCGTACTCGGCCCCGATGCGCGGGGCCCACGACGGACCCGCGCCGGGCGACAGCGTCGCGGTGCCGCGGAGCACGGTGAGCTGCTCGCCGTCGGCGCCCGCCTCGAGGTGGAGCAGGACCCGGGCGTCGGCCTCGAGGTTGCGCACCTTGGCCGTGTGCGGCTCGCTGAGCACCACCGCCCGATCGCCGAGCCACAGGAACCACACCGGGACGGCGTGCGGGAAGCCGTCGCGTCCGGCGGTGCCGATCCAGGCGACCTGCTCGCTCTGCAGCCGGCCCAGCGCGCGGGCGTGGACCTCGTTCCCGGGATCGAAGACGAACGGCGTGGTCACGATTCCTCCGGTTCTCCGCTCAGCAGTCCGCGCAGCCAGTCCCGGGCCTCGACGAACACGTCGTCGGAGTATCGATCGGGATAGTGCACCACCGCGCGATCGGCCCGCGGGTACGAGCCGAGGAACACGACCTTGGGGCTGAAGCGGCGAAGCCCCAGCAGCGCGTCGGCCATGCGCTCGTCGGAGATGTGCCCGTCCGCGTCGATGACGAACCGGTAGCGGCCGAGCGCGTCGCCGATCGGGCGCGAAGCCAGGAGCGACAGGTTGATGCCGCGGGTGGCGAACTGCTCCAGCATCTCCAGCAGTGCCCCGGGGTGGTCGTCGGGAAGCTCGGCGATGAGCGACGTCTTGTCGGCGCCCGTCGGCGGCGGCGGCGCGACCGTGCGGCTCACCAAGACGAACCTGGTCACGGCGTGCGGGTTGTCGCCGATGGCCGAGGCGAGGAGCTCGAGCTCGTGGTGCTCGAGGATCCCGGGCGGGGCGATCGCGGCATCCGCATCGCTCGATCCGTCGATGAGGCCCATGGCGCTGGCGACGTTGCTCGCGGCGGGCACGTGCGCGTGCGCGGGGAGGGTCCGCGACAGCCACTGCATGCACTGGGCGTAGGCCACCGGGTGCGCCGCGATGAGCGAGACATCCTCGAGCTTGGCGCCCGGCCGCCCGACGAGCGCGAACTCGACCGGAACGAGGTACTCCCCCACGATGCGCAGCCCCGGGACGGTGGCGAGGGCGTCCTGCGCCGTCGACACGCCGCCGTCGACCGAGTTCTCGATCGCGATCATCGCGGCATCCGAGCGCCCCTCGACGACGTCGGCGAGCGCCTCGCCGACGTTTCGCACCGGGCGCCACTCGTGGCCGCGGGCCTCGGGAACCTGCGCGAGCGCGGCCTCGGTGAACGTGCCCGCGGGGCCCAGGAAGCTGTACGTGCGCCGCACGGGGACGGATGCCTCGGTCTCGAGCGCCTCGGAAGTCACGGGTGCCAGCCTAGCGAGGTGCCGGGCTGCGCCTCCGGCCTCGACAACATCTCCTCACTTCGCGTCGTGCGAGCGCCTTCTTCGGCCGAACCGGCGGCACCGCGCAGCGATCGTGAGGAGTTGTTGCGGGCGACCTGGCCGTCAACCACTGTCAAGGGCGGGACACGCGACCCCGTGACGGGGCAGACTGGACCCATGACTCGCGCAGGACAGCCGGCCGAAGCATCCGACCTCATCGACATCGATGAGCTGATCAACGCGTACTACGACGTCGTGCCCGACGCGGCCGTGCCCGAGCAGCGCGTCGCGTTCGGCACGAGCGGCCACCGCGGCTCGTCGCTCTCGGCGAGCTTCAATGAGACCCACATCCTCGCCACCACCCAGGCGATCGTCGACTACCGGCGCTCGCAGGGCATCGAGGGCCCGCTGTTCCTCGGCCGCGACACGCACGGGCTGTCGCTGCCTGCCGAGCGCAGCGCGATCGAGGTCCTCGTCGCGAACGGCGTCGACGTGCGCGTGGACTCCCGCGACTCGTGGGTGCCGACGCCGGCGCTCAGCCACGCGATCCTCACCTACAACCGCGGGAGGGATGCCGCAGACCCGGGCCGCGCCGACGGCATCGTCGTCACGCCCAGCCACAATCCTCCGCGCGACGGCGGATTCAAGTACAACCCGCCGAACGGCGGCCCCGCCGACACCGATGCGACCGGCTGGATCGCGAACCGCGCCAATGAGCTGATCGCGGCGGGTCTCGACGGCGTCGCGCGCACCCCCTTCAAGGACCTCGACGGCGACGCGCTCGGCGACTACGACTTCCGCGCTGCGTATGTGGGCGACCTGCCGAGCATCATCGACGTCGACGCGATCCGCTCCGCCGGGGTGCGCATCGGTGCGGACCCGCTCGGGGGTGCGTCGGTGGAGTACTGGGCGCTCATCGCCGAGGAGCACGGCCTCGACCTCACGGTGGTGAACCCGGACGTCGACCCGACGTGGAAGTTCATGACCCTCGACTGGGACGAGAAGATCCGCATGGATCCGTCGTCGCCGTCCGCCATGGCCGCGCTGGTCGCCCGCCGCGACGAGTACGACATCCTCACCGGCAACGACGCCGACGCCGACCGGCACGGCATCGTCACGCCCGACGCCGGGCTCATGAACCCGAACCACTACCTCGCGGTCGCGATCGACTACCTCTACTCGCACCGTCCGGATTGGCCCACGGATGCCGCGGTCGGAAAGACCCTCGTCTCGTCGATGATCATCGACCGGGTCGCCGCCGCGCTCGGCCGGCCCCTGCTGGAGGTCCCGGTCGGGTTCAAGTGGTTCGTGCCCGGCCTGCTGGACGGGTCCGTCGCGTTCGGTGGCGAGGAGTCGGCGGGGGCGTCGTTCCTGCGCAAGGACGGCACCGTGTGGACGACCGACAAGGACGGCATCCTGCTGTGCCTGCTGGCCGCCGAGATCCTGGCCGTCACCGGAAAGACCCCCTCGCAGCGGTATGCCGAGCTCGAGCAGGAGTTCGGCTCGTCGGCGTACCAGCGGGTGGATGCTCCGGCCACCCCCGCCCAGAAGTCCGCGCTCGCGAAACTCGCCCCCGAAGCGGTGACGGCGACGGAGCTCGCGGGCGAGCCGATCACCGCGAAGCTGTCCCATGCGCCCGGCAACGGCGCGGCGATCGGCGGCCTGAAGGTGCAGACCGAGCACGCGTGGTTCGCCGCCCGCCCGTCGGGCACCGAGGACGTCTACAAGCTCTACGCCGAGTCGCTTCGCGGTCCCGAGCACCTCGCCGAGGTGCAGGCCGAGGCGCGCGCGGTGGTCTCGGCAGCGCTCGGGGGCTGACGCCGCGTCAGTCCGCGATCGCCGCGGTGGACCAGCCCGGCGCGATCGTCGGCGAGAGTTCGACGGTGAGCGGGCGCGCTTCGGGCTGAGCGAGCATCCGCACCGCGGTGCGCACGGCTTCGAGCCCGAGCGCGTCGAGCGGATGCCGGACCACGGTCGCGCGCGGAAGGGCGAGGCGCGTGAGACGGCCGTCGTCGTACGCGACGAGGGAGACATCGCCGGGCACGGCGAGCCCTCGGGCCGAGATCGCGCGCAGCACGTCCACGCCCGCCAGATCGCTGACGACCAGCACCGCGGAAGGCCGTGGGTCCGCGCCCAGCAGTCCGGCGATGTACGCTCCCACATCCGCCCTGCCCGGGGTCCCCACCCACCGGTCCGGGATCACGACTCCCCGAGTGGACGCGGATGCGCGGGCGCCGCCGATCCGCCGGCGGGCGCGATCGGCGTCGGCGGCGTCGGCGACGACCGAGATGCGGTGGTGGCCGAGGTGGAGGAGGTGGTCCGCTCCCACGGCGCCGCCGGCACGATCGGATGCCGCCACCATCGCCGCGCCCGCACCGGCGGCCACCGGGCCCACGCGGACGACGGGGATTCCCCGCATCCGGAGCCGCGCGATCTCACGCGCCGTGGCGGAGCATCCCAGCAGCACCGCGGCGGGGCCGCGCCGGATGATCCCCTCGAGCCAGCCCTCCGGCGCGCCGTCGTCGATGCGGGTGAGGACGAGCCGCAGCCCCGCCCTCGACGCGCCTTTCAGCGCCCCCGCCACGAGGAGAGCCGCAGCGGGGCCCTCGAACTGTCCCGCGAGGACGAGTTCGATCACCTCCCCCTCCGCCGGAGAGCGAAGGTAACCGGCATCCAGCAGCGCGTCCTCGACCCGGCGCCGTGTCGGGGAAGCGACGTCGCCGCGGCCGTTGAGGACCTTCGACACCGTCGTGATCGACACCCCCGCCCGCGCGGCGACGCCCGCCAGCGTCACGCCCTCGGGAGCCATCGCAATCCGGGGGCGTGACCGGTCACCGCGTCACCCGCGGACGGCGGAACGGAGCGTCCGTGCGAGCGGTTCGCGGATGCGGCAGGCCTCGAATGCGAAGGCGTCCGCGAGATCCTCGGCGCCGTCGGGGTCGACGCCCTCGAAGGCGCGGGCGTAGTCGTCGACCATCGCCTCGGCGAGCATCACGTGGCGCACGTGCCCGTGGATCCACCGATGCGCGCCCCACGGGTAAGGCTGGAAGTCCGGGAACTCCTCACGGAACAGGCGTTCGACGGGATCGAGGATGCCGCGCACCCCCGCATCGGTCGATCCCCACGAATCGACGCCGAGGCGCTCCTTCTTGGCGAGCACGGGCGCGATCCGGCGCAGGTAGGCGGAGTCCGGATCGACGGTCACCACGCCCTGCAGGCCGATGTCCTTGTACGTCCACAGCGCCCAGCTGGCCTCGTGCCGGCCGTAGATCTCCAGCTGATCCTCGAGCAGGCGGTAGCGCTGCTCGTCACGCGCGGGATCACCGGTGTAGACCGGCCCGAACTCCCCGACCCAGATGGGCGTCCCCGTCTCGCGCATGTACCGGGTGCGTTCGAGGAAGGTCTCCTCGACCCGGTCGCGGTCGACGTGCTGCCCTCGGCTCACGCCGGGATACGGCCCGCCGTCGACGAATCCGGGCAGCGCGTAGTCGTGCGCCGTGTAGACGCAGTTCGGCAGCGGATCGCCGAGCTGATCGAACTGGGTGGAGTAGCGGTTTCCGTCGAGGAAGAGGATGTGATCGGGATCGACCGCGCGGATGGCGCGCTCGATGCGCTCGTAGAACGGGCCGATGGTCGACCCCTCGACGTCGGCGGGCTCGTTGATCGGGTTGTAGCCGGCGACCCACGGGTTCCCGCGGTAGTGCTCCGCGAGGTTCTCCCAGAGGTGCACGACGCGGTCCTGGAAGTGCCGGTGCGTCCAGAACGACGCCCACTGCGTGGGGTTGTCGCTGTGCCAGTGCTGGTTCTGGGCGCCCGGCAGGGCGTGCAGATCGAGGATGGTGTAGATCCCGTGGCGCGCGCACGCGTCCACGACGGAGTCCAGCAGCCGGAAGCCCTCCGGATCGAGCTCGAAGGGGGCGTCATCGGACTCGAAGTGCCGGTAGTTGAAGGGGATGCGCAGCGAGTTCAGTCCGAGCTCGGCGAGGAAGGCGGCGTCGGCATCCGTGAAGAAGACCGACAGGAACCGGTCGAAGTAGCGACGGTATCCCTCTTCACCCAGCATCCGCCGCAGTGCGCGCCGCTGCTGCGACTCGCTCCCCGCATAGCCGGTGATGAAGTTCTCCATGTTCATCCACCCGCCGAGGCCGAACCCCCGCAGCAGGACGGGCGTGCCGTCGCGGACGAGGCGGGTGCCGTCGACGGTCAGGATGTCCCGCGACGTCGGCGCGCTCACAGCTCGACCGCCGTCCACGAGACGGGCGGCAGTGTGATGGTGAGCGTTCCGTCCTCGAGCGAGGCCGAGTCGTTCGATCTCGGCGTGACCCGCTCGGGCTCGGACAGCGTGTTCGCGGCGTGGATGTCGTCGTCGTGCAGCGTGCGGACCGACCGGAGGGCCGCGGCGCCGAGCATCCGCACGTCGATCTCGAGGGACACCTCTTCGTCGAGGCTGCGGTTGACGAGGAACACCGATGTCTTGCCGGTCTCGCGGTCGTGGGTCGCCACGGCGTCGACATACGGGACCTCGCCGTATCGCTCCGTGTCGTAGCACGGGCATTCGAGCTTGAGCTCGAGCGACTCCCCACGTGCGAGGGCGGACGTGATCGAGAACGGGAAGAACGTCGTCTGCCGCCACGCCGGACCGCCCGGTTCGGTCATGATCGGTGCGATGACGTTGACGAGCTGAGCGAGCGACGCCGCCGTCACGCGGTCGGCGTGACGCAGCAGCGCGATGAGGAGACTCCCGAAGACGACCGCGTCGACGACCGAGTACTGGTCCTCGAGCAGCCGCGGTGCGACCGGCCAGGTGGCGACATCGGTGATGCGGTCGACCTCGTGGTACCGCGACTGGTACCAGACGTTCCACTCGTCGAACGAGATGTACATCACCTTGTCGCTGCCCCGGACCGCCTTGGCATGGTCGGCGGTGGCGACCACGGACTCGATGAAGCGGTCCATGTCGACCGCCGACGCCAGGAACTCCGGATAGTCGCCGTCGCGCGGCTCGTAGTACGCGTGGCACGAGATGAAGTCGACGTCGTCGTAGGTGTGCTCGAGGACGACGCGCTCCCACTCGCCGAAGGTGGGCATGTGGGCGCTCGAGCTCCCGCACACGACGAGCTGCAGATCCGCGTCGACCTGGCGCATCGCTCGCGCCGTCTTGGCGGCGAGCTGCGCGTAGTCCTCCGCGGTGCCGTGGCCCAGCTGCCACGGCCCGTCCATCTCATTCCCGAGGCACCACATCCGGATGTCGTGGGGCTCTTGCGCGCCGTTGGCGATCCTGCGGTCCGACAGGGCGGTCCCCGAGCGGATGTTGGCGTACTCGAGCACGTCGAGCGCATCCTGGACCCCGCGCGTGCCCAGGTTGACGGCGTACATCAGCTGACCGTCGATCTTGCGCAGCCAGCCGGCGAACTCGTCCAGTCCCACCTCGTTCGTCTCGGTGGAGTGCCACGCGAGATCGAGCCGGCGCGGCCGCTCCGGCCTCGGTCCCACGCCGTCCTCCCAGCGGTAGCCCGAGACGAAGTTGCCGCCGGGGTAGCGGACCGTGGAGACGCCGAGCTCCTTGACCAGGTCGATGACGTCCGTCCGGAAGCCGTCCGCGTCCGCGGACGGGTGGGACGGCTCGTAGATGCCGTCGTAGACGCAGCGGCCGAGGTGCTCGACGAAGGACCCGAACAGGCGTCGATCGATGGGACCGACGGTGAAGTGCGGATCGATGGTGAGGTGCGCGCGGATCATGTTTCTCTTCCGGGATGCGAGGGACGGGGACGAAGCTCTGGCCCGGAGGTCACTTGAGGCTTCCGATGGAGAGCCCGCCGCGCCAGTACTTCTGCAGACCGAGGAAGGCGACGATCAGCGGGATGACCGACACGAGGGAGCCGAGGATGATGATGCTCCACAGGCTCTGCCCGCCTGCCGCCCCGTACGTCGACGCGGTCGACTGCCACAGCCCGATGCCCACCGTCACGGGGAACAGCCGGTTGTCCGACAGCATGACGAGCGGCAGGAAGTAGTTGTTCCACGAGGCGACGACGGAGAGCAGCAGGACGGTCACGATGGCCGGCCGCAGCATCGGGAGTGCGACCTGCAGGAAGATCCGGAACTCACCCGCCCCGTCGACGCGGGCGGCATCGAGAAGCTCGTCCGGCACGGCATCCCGCGCGTAGACGTTCATGAGGTACACCCCGAACGGATTGAGGAGGGTCGGCACGATCACCGCCCAGATCGTGTTGGTCCACCCGATCTGCGCGAACAGCACGAACGTGGGGATCACGAGGGCGGTGGTGGGCACCATGACCGCCCCCAGCAGGATGGCGAAGGATGCCCGGCGCCCGGCGAAGCGGTACTTCGCGAAGCCGTACCCCGCCAGGACCGCCAGCGCGGTCGCGCCGACGCCGCCCACGATCGCGTACAGCGCGGAGTTGCCCAGCCACCGCGCGTAGATCCCGCCGCCGTACGTGAACAGGTCGACCAGGTTGTCGAGGTAGTGGACGCCGCCGGAGAACCACAGGGCGCTCTCCCCGCCGAAAAGTCCGGCGGCCGTCTTCGAGCTGTTGACGATCAGCCACCAGAACGGGATCAGGAAGTAGATCATCAGCGCCAGGAGCACGATGTTCAGCGGGATGCGCCCGCGGGCGGGCGCCGCCCGCCGTCGCTCGATCGGGCGGCGCGGCGCAGCGGCTTCGGTGCGCTCGATGGGTGCGACGCTCATGAGATGAAGCTCCCTCGCTTGCGGGTGGCGAACAGGAAGATGTACACGCAGATGAACACAACCGCACCCAGTGCGAACGAGATCGCGGCGCCGTAGTTGTAGTTCGCCAGCGAGAACGCCTGCTGGTAGGCGTACATGTTGGGTGTGAAGTCGTCGGGGATCGCGCCGGCGGCGAGCTGCTGCAGGATCTTCGGCTCGTTGAAGAACTGCAGCGTCCCGATGAGGGCGAACACGAGGATCAGCAGGAGGGCGGGCGTGAGCAGTGGGATCTTGATCCGCAGGACGATCTGCCACTGAGATGCGCCGTCGATGCGCGCCGCCTCGTAGAGCGTCGGGTCGATCCCCTGGAGGGCGGCGTACAGGATGATCATGTAGTACCCGGCCCACTGCCACGTGACGATGTTGAGCAGGCCGTAGAAGATGAGGCTGCTGCTGAGGAAGTCCGGTGGACTCGCGCCGAACAGCCCGAAGATCTCGGCGAGGGGACCGAAGTTGTCGCTGTAGAGGAAGCCCCACATCAGCGCGCCGATCACCGTCGGGATCGCGTACGGCATGAAGATCATGAGCCGCGAGAATCGCGCGAAACGCGTGATGACGATGTCGAGGATGAGGGCGATCGCCAGCGAGACGGCCATCTGGAGAGGGATCAGCACGAGAGAGAACCGCACGACGAACCAGACGCCGTCCAGGAAGGACGGATCGGTGAACGCCTTGGCGTAGTTCCCGAAGAGCACGAACCGCGTGCCGCCGATGAGCGACTTCTGGAACATGCTCAGGTACAGCGCGTAGCCGATCGGCAGCACGAGCATCGCGATGAAGATGATCGCGAACGGCCCGACGAACAGCCAGCCGAACGTGTTCTGCCGCGCATTCGTCGAGCGTCGCATCCCGGTCTTCGTCAGCGCGCTCTTGGGTGTGGTGGTGGAAGTCATCAGTGCTCCTGGTCTGGGAGGGCGCACGCCGCCCCGTTGAGGGACGGCACGAGCCGGCCCGCAGCGCGGGCCGGCCGTGCGCGCGGGGTCACTCGACGGTGAACCCCTGCTCCTCCGCGTATGCCACGACGGCCTCCTGCAGGGCGTCCGCAGCCTCGGAGCCCGTTGCCTGGCCCTCGTTGATCCGGGCGATCTGCTCGGTCAGCGCCGAGTAGTAGAACTGCCCGAGAGGCGTGTAGACCATGCCGGTGTAGGCGTTCGCCGCCGGGACATACACCTCCTTGTTGGCCTGCTGGCCGCTGAAGAAGGGCACCTCGTAGTCCTGGAACTCCGCGGAGTCGAGGACGTTGACGTTGAGCGGGAAGATGATCTGGTTCTGCCAGCCGTCATCGAGCGAGGCCTCGTCGGCGTAGACGCCGAAGGCGACCTTCGCGGCCAGCTCGGGGTCGGATGCCTGGCTGCTCACCACGAAGGCGGAACCGCCCCAGTTGATCGCGATCGGGTTGCTCGTGTCCCACTGCGGCATGGGCGCCACGGCCCAGACCCCGGCATCCGCGCCCTCGCCGACGCCCGCGCCCTGGAGGTAGCCGGGAGCCCACGCGGCCGAGAGATAGGTGGCGTAGTCCCCGCCGATCACGCCGGCGATGTACTCGGGCGTGAACTGGTCCTCCGTGCCGACGAGCTCCTTCTCGACCAGGCCGTCCCAGTAGTCCAGGACCTCCTTGATCTCGGGGCTGTTGAGGTTGATGCCGATCTGACCGCCGTTCGCGGGGTCGTACGTGAACGGCTCCGCGCCGTTCTGGTACATCAGTGCCGTGACCTCGGCGGGCTGGTTCGCGGCGAAGCTGGCGAACACGGGTCCGCCGGCATCCTTCACCTGCTGCGCGGTCGCCTCGAACTCCTCCCACGTCGTCGGCGGGGTGATGCCGTACTCGTCGAAGATGTCGGTGCGATAGATCATGCCCATCGGCCCGCCGTCGATCGGCGCGCCGTAGACGCCGTCACCGACGGAGACGTCCTGCCAGGCGCCGTCGCTGAAGTTGTCCTTGACGTCCTCGTAGCCGAGGTCAGACAGGTCGACGAGCGCTTCCTGGATCTGGAACGCCGGGATGCGGTCCGCTTCGACCATCATGACGTCGGGGGCGCCGGTGCCCGCCGAGATCGCCGTCTGGAACTTGTCGTAGGCGTCACCACCGGCGCCGGCGTTGGTCCAGCAGACCTGGACCTCGTCGTTGGCCTCGTTGAAGTTGTCGACCACGAGCTCGGAGTTCGGGTACCACGCCCACAGGGTGACGACCGGCAGGTCGGGCTTGGGGATGGTGTTGGTGCAGTTGGAGGCGTCGGCGCCGCCTCCGTTGTTCTGACCGCCGCCGTCGTCTCCGCCGCCGGTGCACGCTGAGAGCGCGCCGGCGAGGACGAGTGTCGCAGCAGCCGCGATGACTGGCTTCGTCTTCACGTGATCTTCCCTTTCGGATGCTTGGACTTCTCTGTCGTGCGCACCAGGTACGGCGGGCGGTCGGTGGGCGACGGCCCTCACGTCCTGTACAACGTTGTACTTTCAACGTTGTAGAAAGGATGCCGCGAAGGGACCCCGGGTGTCAAGATCCCTCGAAACATTTGCGGCCCGGGACAGGTAACGATTCGGTAGCGCCCGCGTCAGTAGTCGACCGGTGCCGGGCCGAGCTCCGCGAGGAGGGCGCTCATGGCGGCGTACGCCCTGTCGCGGTACGCCGTCAGCTCGTCGATGCGCTCCGGCGGCGTGGAGAGGAAGCCCCGCCCCGCCTTGACGCCGAGCGCCCCGGACTGCACGCGCTCGCGGAGCACCTCGGGTTCGGAGAACCGCTCCGGGTACGCCTCCGACAGCGAGCGGTAGCAGAAGTCGTACACGTCCAGGCCCGCGATGTCGGCGATGGCGAACGGCCCGAAGAAGGGCAGCCGGAACCCGAAGGTCGTCCGCGCGATGCGGTCCACGGCCTCGGCCGAGGCCACGCCCTCCTCCACGAGACGCGCGGCTTCTCCGAAGAGGGCGTACTGCAGCCGGTTGAGGACGAACCCCGTCACGTCGGCGATCGGGACCGCGGACTTGCCGCAGTCCTCGAGCAGGCCGACGATCTCGGCGACGGCGTCGGAGCGGGTCGCGGCGTGCGGGATGACCTCGACGCCCGGGATGAACGTGGCGGGGTTGCTGAAGTGGATGCCGAGGAACCGACCGGGCTCCGGCACGGCCTCGGCGAGCACGCCGATGCTGATCGTCGACGTGTTGCTGCCGATCAGGGCCTCGCGCCGCGCCGCCGCGCCGATCCGGCGGAGCGTGTCGTGCTTGAGCTCGAGGATCTCCGGAACGGCCTCCTCGATCAGGTCGACCTCTGCCACCGCCTCCTCGATCGACGACGCCGCGGACACCCTCGAGCCGACCACCTGCGCCGCCCCGTGGGGGAACAGTCCGCGACGCTCGAACTCCTCCGCTTCGCGCACGAGCCGCGCTCGGTTGGCCTCGGCGATCTCCGCGCTGACGTCGGCGAGCACCACGTCCCGACCGGACATCGCGACGACCTGCGCGATGCCGCCGCCCATGTAGCCCGAGCCGACCACTGCCACCCGCGCGATCATCGCGTCCCGCTCTCGTAGGCGTCGATCAGCCCGACCTTGACGGCCGAGGCGGATCCGGGATCGAAGCGGTGTCCGAGCCACTCGCCGACGAGCTTCTTGGCGAGTTCGGGGCCGATCACACGCGCGCCCAGGGTGAGGATCTGCGCGTTGTTGGAGAGCACCGACCTCTCCACCGAGTAGGAGTCGTGCGCCGTGACGGCGCGGATCCCCGGGACCTTGTTCGCCGCGATGGCCACGCCCAGTCCGGTTCCGCACACCAGGAGCGCACGATCGGCTCCTCCCGCGGCGACGAGCTCGGCCGCGCGCACGGCGACGCTCGGGTACGGCGTGTCGTCGTCGGGGCCGACGCCGACGTCGGTCACCGCGTCGACGCGTGCGTCCGCCTCGAGCATCGCCTTGAGCGCGTCCTTGTACTCCCTGCCGGCGTCATCGGCGCCGACCACGATCTTCCAGCCCATGGTTCAGTCCTCTCCCAGGCGACGCTCGACGGCGTCGATCACGACGGTGAATGAGACGGCACCCGGATCGGGGTGCCCGATGCTCCGGGCGGCCAGCGGCCGCGCACGCCCGAGGCGCGGCGAGAGGGCGGCTGTCGCATCCGCCGCCGCTCGCGCCGCCACCGCTCCGGCAGCCAGCGCGTCCCGCACGTCGTGTCCGGCGTCGACGGCGTCGGCGAACGCGACCTCGAAGGGAACGATCGCGTCGAGCATCGTCTTGTCGCCGAGTTCGGCGCCGCCGAGCGACTGGACGCGCTCGCGCGCGGCGCGGATCGCGGCGGCGAGCGCCGCGGGGCCGAGCGAGCCCGCGGCGCCGAGCGAGGCACCGAGCGCCTGCAGACCGGCCCCCCACAGGGCGCCGGAGGTGCCGCCGGCGGTCTCCGCCCAGGCGTCGGCCGCGGCCTCCAGGACGGCTTCGATGCCCGCGGCGTCACCGGCCCCGTCGGCGGCCGCGGTCGCGGCGGCGATCCCCCGCAGCATCCCGACGCCGTGGTCGCCGTCGCCGGCGATGGCGTCGAGGTCTCCGAGGCGTCCGGACTCCGCGTCGATCGCGTCGCGCGCCGCCGCGAACAGCCGGAGCGCGACCGCCGCCGCCACGCGGGACTCGGCCGGCACGACAGCGGGGGCGGGGGGCCCGGGATCGGACGCGGGCCCCGGCTCCGGCGCGGCCGGTCGCGGCTCCGAAGCGACCGGCTCCGCGGCGACCGTCGACGAGGGCGGAAGCGGCGCCCCCTTGCGGAACGCGGGTGCGGCGGCCGCGGCGCGCCACAGCGCCTCGAGCTCGTCGTCGAGCCACATCGTCGTCAGCGACACGCCGCTCATGTCCAGGCTGGTGACGAGCTCGCCGCACACCGGCTCGACGACGGCGACTCCCTGCTGGGCGAGCAGATCGCTCACGTGACCGAACAGCGCGAACAGATCCTCGTACTTGACCGTCCCCAGCCCGTTCACGAGGACCACCGCTCGGTCGGCGCCGTCCGGGCGCTCCGCCAGCAGCGGCCCCAGGAGGGTCTGCGCCAGCTGCGCCGCGTCCTGCAGGGGCTCGTCTCGCACGCCGGGCTCGCCGTGGATGCCGAGACCGACCGACATGGATCCCTCGGGGACCTCGAACAGGGGGTGGTCCGCGCCCGGGAGGGTGCAGCCGGCGAAGGCGACGCCGTGCGTCCGCGTCCGCTCGTTCGCGCGACGGGCGAGCCGCTCGACCTCGTCGATGCCGTCGCCTCGCTCCGCGGCCGCACCGGCCACGTGGAAGACGCACACGATCCCTGCGATCCCGCGGCGGCGGTCCTCCTCGCCGGCGGGCGCGCTGGCGACATCGTCGGTGATGAGCACGGTGCGCGTGTCGATTCCGCGCTCGCGCAGGCGTCGCTGCGCCTCCCCGAAGTGCAGGACGTCGCCGGCGTACTGGCCGAAGGTGAACAGGATGCCGCCGCCGGCGTCCGCGGCTTCGGCGACGCGCAGCGCTTGACCTGTCGACGGCGACGTGAAGACGTTCCCGCAGACCGCTCCCGCCGCCATCCCCTGTCCGACGTAGCCGGCGAAGGCGGGGTAGTGCCCCGAGCCGCCGCCGATCAGCACCGCGGTGCGACCGGGTGCGAGCGGCTGAGCCCGCACCACCCCGCCGTCCACGAGGCGCACCTCCTCGGCGTGCGCGAGCGCGAACCCGCGCAGCGCGTCCGGCACGAAACGATCGGCATCCGTGACGATCCGGGTCATCGCCCCTCCCTCGGGTTCGGCTGCCGGACCCGGCTGGCCGCGCTCACCGGGCCGGCCGCGGGCAGCACGCGTGTGCGCAGGTAGTCGCGGTTCGCGGCGCTCATGCTGAGGCCGTCGCCGCCGTAGTGCTCGACGCAGACGACGCCGTCGAAACCCGCGCGCGCCATCGTCTTCGCGCATGCGCGGTAGTCGATGACGCCGGACTCGAGGTAGGCGGGCACGGCGGCGTAGATCCCGTCGCCGGGCGACTCGTAGCGGGCGTAGTTCTTCACGTGCCAGAAGTTGGCGTAGGGTGCCGTCTGCTCGATGAGGTCCCTCCAGTCCTCCACCGGCCGGGAAAGGCGGATGAGGTTGCCGATGTCGGGGTTGAGGCCGACGGCGTCGAGGCCGATCTCCTCCACCAGCCGGACCGCGGACGCGGCCGTGCCGAGGTACGTGTCCTCGTAGAGCTCGAGCGAGAGCAGCAGGCCGGATGCGCCAGCGTGCTCCCCGAGCTCGCGGAACCGCGCGGCGGCCAGACTCCACGCGTCGGGGTCGTCGACGTCGTCGACGTGGCCTGTCGCCGTCCAGAACCACAGCCGGTTCCGCTGCTCGTCCGTGAGAGCGCGGTGCAGCCCCACCGAGATCACGGACGCGCCGAGCTCGGCGGCCGCGTCGATGCAGCGATGGAGGTACGCGAGGTGGTCCGCACCGGCATCCGGATCGGTCACGCTCCGCCGGATGGCCGACATGGATGCCGCGGCGAGGCCCGCTTCGGAGAGGCACTCCTTCAGTCCCCGCAGCTGCTCCGGCGAGAGGTCGCCGTAGGGCACCCATGAGTCGGTGAGGTCGACGAGGTCGAAGCCCGCGCCGCGGACCTCGATCAGGTCTTCACGCCATCGCCGGAGCGACGTTCCGGCTCCGTCGTCCGCGGGGGAGGCATCCCCCATCGACAGCATGGCGGCCGCGATCGGCCAATCCTCGGCAGTTCGCACGCTCGTCTCCTTCGACCTTCATCGCTGCGCCGTTCGCAGTTTACAACGTTGCAGAGAATTCTCGCACGACGGATCCCCGCGCGGCTCTCGCGCGCCGTCGACGGCGCCGAGCGAGATACGGCCGACCCGACCGGGCGCACTAGAGTACGTAGATCGCCAGAAAGAAGGTCAGCCGCAGTGGGATCGACCATGCACGATGTCGCCCGCGTCGCGGGGGTCTCCATCAAGACCGTCTCGAACGTCATCAACGACTATCCCCACGTTCGTCCGGCGACGCGCGAGCGCGTGCTGGCGGCGATCTCCGAGCTCGACTACCGCCCCAACCTCGCCGCGCGCGGCCTGCGCAGCGGCCGCTCCGGGGTCATCGGCCTCGCGGTCCCCGCGCTGCGCGAGAACTACTTCGCCGAGCTCGCCGACGCGGTCATCCGCGCCGCGGAGCGCCGGGGTCTGGGCGTCGTCGTCGAGCAGACCAGCGGCGAGCGCGACGCCGAGCTGCTCTCGGTGTCGGGAGCCTCGCGGCCCCGCTTCCTCGACGGCCTGCTCTTCAGCCCCGTCAGCCTCGGGCAGTCCGACATCGACGCGCTCCAGACCCCGCTGCCCATCGTGCTGCTCGGCGAGCGGATCTTCGGCGGACCGACCGACCACGTCGCCATGCACAACACCAGCGCCGCACAGGCGGCCGTCGAGCACCTCCTCGGCATCGGGCGCCGACGCATCGCGATCATCGGCGCCGATCCCGACGCGGATGTCGGCCTCGACAGCCCCGGTGAGCACACGGAGGTCAACAGCGCGAGCCTCCGGCTGCGGGGATACCGTCAGGCGCTCGAAGGCGCGGGCATCGAGGTGGATGCCGATCTGATCCGCCCCAGCGAGCACTGGAACCGCGCCGGCGGTGCGCAGGCGGTCGAGCGGATGCGTGAAGCCGGCGTCGACTTCGACGCGGTGTTCGCGCTCAACGACACGCTCGGGCTGGGTGCGCTGCGCGCCCTCGGTGCGGCGGGGGTCTCGGTGCCCGACGACGTCGCCGTGATCGGCTTCGACAACATCGACGAGTCGCGGTACTCGGTGCCGTCGATGTCGACGGTGGACACCGGACGCGACGAGATCGCGCAGACCGCCGTCGACCTGCTCCTCGAGCGGATCAACGAGAAGGACTCTCCGGTCCCCCCGCGCACGATCAAGCCCGACTTCCGCCTCATCCGCCGGGAGTCCACCGGGTTCCACGACGACTGAGTCAGCGGGTCGCCGGCTCCTGCTCGCCGGCCTCCTCGACCGTCGGGGTCGCCTCGACGCGCTCGGTCGCGTCGGCACGATCGGACGCTTCGGCGGACCCGGTCGGGTCGGCGGAGGACGACGAAGACGGCGCGCCGGCGGCGGTCGCCGCCGCGACGGCGGCATCGATGCGCGCCTGAATCCGCTGCTGAGAGCGCTTGCGAGTTTTCAGGAACAGCGCGACGGCTCCGGCCAGGAGCGCGATCAGAAGCAGCTGCGACCACGGGACAGCCCACACGCCGAAGGACGTGGCCGCGGCGGGGAGAGGCCCGTCGATCTCGTCCTCGCCGACCGTCAGGGGCTGCGCGTCGACATCGCCCCACGCGAAGAACAGCGGCCACACCGCCATGGTCTCGGTCACGACTCCACCCGTGCCGGGCAAGATCTCCCGGTGCTGCGAGGTCGCCGAGGCCGCGGCGAGGCCGAGCGGGCCGGCGACCGTGGTGTCGGCTTCCGCGCCGAGCCGGACGTTTCCGGCGTTGGACAGGGTGTACGTGACGGTGACCGTTCCGGGGGCGAACGGGTTCCACGACGGGGTGTACGACGCCGTCACCGCCTCGGGCACGAGTGCGGGGACGATGTCCCCCGATACGCGGAGGTGCGCGCGCACCCCGACGCGCGAGGCGAACTGCACGCCCGATCCCGCGTCGGGCACGAGCTCCGCCACGATCCCGGCGGGGTGGTCGCCCGGCGTCGCGTTCTCCGGGACGGCGATCTGCACCGGGATGAGCAGCACCGACTCCTCCGGAACCTCGACGAGAAGCCCGCCGCCCTCCCGCGCGGCCGCTCCGGTCAGGTCACCGAAGCCGATCCAGGATCCGCCGTCCGTCGCAGGCTCGTCGTTCGGAATGAGATCGAAGTCGCCGTCCGCGGTGATCGTGCCGTCGCTGGCATAGACGGCGAACGTCGCCGGGCGCGGCCCGAAGTTCGTGAGGGCGATCCGGTCGTCCACCACGGAGCCCGGATCGATCGTGTGACGAAGCGACACGCGGCCGTCCGGGCCGCTTTCGTCGGCGGGCTGGACAGCCCAGGTCGTGCCCTGGGGGGTGGGCGTGGGGGTGGCGTCGGCGGCGACAGCAGGCCCGGAGGGCACGCCGGCCGCGAGCAGCGCGGCGGCGACGAGGACGACGGGGAGGCGCAGGGGGAGGATGCGGTTCATGTTCTCTCACGGATGGGTGTGATGCGCGGCCGACCGGGTGATCCCGGCCGGCCGCGCATCGTTGCGATGTGTCAGTCCACCGGGAACAGGGACACGGTCAACATCCCCGTGTAGGTTCCCGGCTGGGTGCCCACGGGCACCTCGAGCATCAGATCGGCGTCCATGGTCGCCGAGCCGAATCGACCCTCGCTGCTCGCGGTCGCGAGTGCGCTGGGGGTCTCCAGACCCGGTCCGCCATCGAGCACCGTCTCCACCGGCGGCCCCTCGACCAGCCCCGGACGGGGCGTGAGCACGTGGGGCACCCACCCGAAGTGGTCGGCGGTGATGGTCTGACCGGCCGAGGTGAACGCGTCGGCCTGTCCGGTGACCGACCAGCCTCCGACTCCCGCCTGCTGCGCAGTGCGCGAATCGCTCACCGTGACCTCGGGCAGCTTGCCCGTCATCCGCAGCCGGTCGCCCATGTTCTCGGGCTCCGACAGCGCGACGCCGTCACCGAAGTCGGCGATCGTGAGCGCGAGAACACCGTTCTCACCCTCGGGGATCGTCGCCTCCACCGGAATGCCGGCTGACGTGTCGCCCTTGAACAGACGCGGCAGGAAGTCGATCAGCGACTTCTGCCAGACATCCCAGCTGTGCGGACCCGGGATGATCGGGGCGAACTCGTGCTCGACCCCGCGATCCTCGAGGCTGCTGATCAGGCTCAGCGTCGCACCGTAGGTGAAGTCCTGGATGTCACCCGAGTAGATCCGCATGAGCTTGGTCCCCTCGTTGATGGCATCCACGTCCGCGTTCGCCGGCACGCTGCCGAAGGCCGACATCGCGCCGATGTAGGCGAACGCACCGGGGTGCGCCCACAGTGTGCTGAGCGTGTGCCCGGAGCCCATCGACAGCCCCGCGAGCGCCCGGTCCTCGGCCTCGCTGCTGACGTTGTACTGCTCTTCGGCGGCGACGGTGATGCGCTGCGTGATCTCGTTGGGGAAGTTCACGCCGTTGCCGTTGGCCATCACGACCACCATCGGGACGATGTTGCCCTGGAGGTAGTGGTTGTCCAGGATCTGGGCGGCGAAGCCGACCTCGACCCAGTCCGTCCACGTCTGTCCGCCACCGTGCTGGAGGTAGAACACGGGATACGGCTCTTCGCGCTCGGGGTCGTAACCCGGAGGCGTCCAGACGTAGGCCGAGCGCGTGGGGTTGCCGTTCGCGCTGCTCGTGTACTCCATGACCTCGACGCTGCCGCGCGACTCGGGCGCGACGGGCGTCGTGTACTCGCCGCGGAGCGTCTCGTCACCGGGAACCTGGAACGTGCTCCAGTTCGGCTCGGAGAACACCGTCGTCGGGTTGGTCTCGTCCTTGTGGTCGACACCCTCCACGACGAACTTGTAGTAGTACGAACCCGGCTCGACCGGCATCGTCAGACGCCAGCGACCGTCGTCCTGCTTCGTCATGGGCGTGCGCGGCCAGCTGCCGGCGGGGCCGAAGTTCCCCCACACCGTCACGTTGTTCGCGTCGGCGAACTCGGTGCCGGTCTCGAAGGTGACGACGCCGTTCTCGTCGGTCCAGGGCGTGGGCGTGGTCCCGGGCGCGGGCAGCGCGTGCGGCTCGAGCGGCAGGTGGCCCTCGCTCGGTCCTGTGTCACCGGGAGATGCGAACACCCGCTGCGCGAAGTCGTGCAGGGCCTTCTGCCACGTGTCCCACGTGCCCCCGGTCTCCGGGTCGGAGCCGTCCGACTGGAACTCGACACCGGCGGCGCCGAGCTTGTCGGCGAGCGCGACCGTGCCGTTGTACCGCGGGTCCGTCACATTTCCCACGTAGAGGCGGATGAGATCGGTCGCGTCGTTGATCTGCGCCGCCTTGTCCGCACTGATGTTCGCCGCGAGGCTTCCCGAGAACGAGCCGACCTTCGAGAACACACCCGTGTCGGTGATCTGCAGGTTCAGCGCCTGCGACGCTCCCCGGCCGATGCCGGCGATCGCGCGACCGGCGGCCTCGTCCGAGACGTTGTAGGCGCCCTCGGCCGCGGGAAGGATGTTGTCGATCACCTCGGCGCGCGCGTCCGTGGAGTCGCCGTCTCCCATGACCACGACCATCGGCTCGGCGTTCCCCTCGACCGTGAGGTTGTCGAGGATCTGCCCGAGGCGGCCGAGCTCGGCCCACTCCCGGTAGCTCTGACCGGAGTCCGGCAGGAGGTAGAGCACCGGGTAAGGCTCCGCGCGATCGGCGTCGTAGCTCGGCGGCGTCCACACGAGGGCCGAACGCTCGGCGTCGGCGACCGAGCTGTCGTACGTGAGGGTCTCGAGGCTGCCGCCCGCGGGGACGTCGGCCAGCCACTCCGCACCCGGCCCGTCCACGAACAGCGTGTTCCAGGTCGGCTTCGCGGTCACCTCGACGGGGCTGGCGGGGTTGCGGAACGCGACCGCATCCTCACCCCACGACGGCCGCGCGGTGTACTGGTAGTAGTAGAGGCCCGGCTCGAGCGGACCGATCGTGGAAGTCCAGTTGCCTCCGCTCGCCCCCATGTTGAGGGTCGTCCACGTCTTTCCGGGCGCGAAGTTGCCCTCGACGGCGACGACCGAGGGGTCGACCCCCGTGGCGGGTTCGATCGCCGCGTCGGGCACGGTGAAGCGGTAGACGTCGGCGACGACGTTCTCCACCTCCGCGACCCAGGGATCCTCCGCGGCTGTCGCGGACTGCACCGCGAGCAGCGATGTCGCCCCCAACGCGGCGACGGTGGCCACAGCGGCCAGAGTGCGCCGGGAGCGCTTGTCGGAGCCCCGGCTTCGATGTCTCAAAATCACCTTCGATTCCTCTCGTGTCCACCTCGCACGGCGTCATGCGAGTGTGTGCCCGGGCCGAAGACCCAAGACCACGCCCAGGCGGCGACAGAAACGCGGCGAAGCTCCGCGAGCGGTTTACAACGTCGTAAATTCCCGTCGCGCCCCATGCTGACGCGGATGCGATCGAAGGTCAAGAGAATTCTCTATAACGTTGTATATTGACGTGGCGAACGTCGTGGACCCGGTCAGGTCCCTCTCACGCGCCCGACGGATGGCCGGCCTCCCCCGCCCGCCGCCCCCCTGGTCCGACGACCGCCGCGGGCCTAGAATTCGCCCGTGAGCGAAATGCCCGCGCCTGCCCGAGGCGCAGCAACTCTCCATGACGTCGCCCGGGAAGCCGGAGTCTCTCTGGCGACGGCCTCCCGTGTGCTCAACGGCTCCACCCGGAAGGTGGCGGAGAGCTACCGCGTGCGCGTCCAGGCCGCGGCCGACCTGCTCGGCTACACGCCCAACCTCTCCGCCCAGGCGACGGCGCGCGGAACGACCGCCGTCATCGCACTCATGGTCGCCGACATCGCCGATGCGGCGACCGGTCGACTCGTCGCCGGTGTCGCGCGCGCGGCGGACGAGGCCGGCCTCGTGCTGACCGTCGCCGTGACGGCGCACGATCCCGAACGCGAGATCCGCGTCGTCCGGGCGCTGCGCGGCCAGCGGCCCCGCGGCCTCATCGTCGAAGCAGCGCCCGCAGACGGTCCGGATGCCTCGACCCTGACCGCCGAGCTCGAGGCCCTCTCAGGCACCGGCGGCCGGGTCGTCGTGATCGGCCGCGAGGTCGCCGACGTCCCCGCGGTCGCGACGGACGACCGGGCCGGCGCGTCCGCCCTCGGCGAGGAGCTGGCCGGTCTCGGCTATCGCGAAGCCGTCGTGATCGCGGCGGACAGAGACATCCCGGCGTTCGAGGCGCGAGCGACCGGGTTCCGCGAAGGGTTCGAGCGCGCCGGCGGGCGCATCGTCGAGGTGAGGCGGACCGGAGTGTCGCGCGACGCGGGCTACGACGCGGCGCGCGCGCTGCTCGAAGCGGGTCTGGCACCGGGCACCCTGATCTTCGTCGTCCGTGACGCCGTGGCGATCGGCGTCATGTCCGCCCTCCGGGACGCGGGACGAGCGGTCGGCGCCGACATCGCCGTCGCCGGGTTCGACGACATCCCGTCCGCCGCGGATGCCGCGGCCCCCCTCACCACCGTGCGGGTCCCGCTCGAGGAACTGGGCCGTCGCGCAGTTCAGGCGGTCCTCGAGCCGGACGGGCCGGGCGAGCCCGCGCTCGCGGTCGAGGTCGTGGTCCGCGCGAGCACGCCCGGGCGCCGCTGAAGTCAGCGGGTGAGGGGCGGTGCGGAGCTCTCGCGCACCACGAGCGTCGTCGGCACCACGTGGAATCCGGACGCCCGGTCCTCGATGCCCGCGACGAGTGCCGACACCGCGAGCTCGCCGAGGCGGTCGAAGTCCTGGCGGACGGTGGTGAGCGGCGGCCGGTAGTCCGCGGCATCCGCGATGTCATCGAACCCCACGATCGACACGTCTTCGGGAATCCTGCGGCCCGCCTCGGCGAAGGCGCGGATCGCGCCGAGCGCCGACTGGTCGTTGGCCGCGAACACCGCCGTGACCGCGGGGTCTCGGGCGAGCGACGCCGAGGCGGAGTGAGCGGATGCCGCCGTCCAGTCCCCGCGCGCGACCGCGGGCGCCGTCCGGCCGGCCGCGGCGAGCGCCTCGCGCCATCCGCGTTCACGCTCGGCGGCCGCGAACGAGCCCTCCGGACCGGCGACGTGGTGCACGGTGCGGTGGCCGAGGCCGAGCAGGTGGGTGGTCGCCGATCGCGCGCCCTCGGCGTGGTCGGACTGCACGATCCCGACGCCGACCGTGCCCGGCGGGGCGTCGACGACCACGAGGCGCAGGCCGCGTGGCCCGGTCGTGCCGAGGGCTGCCGCGGTGGCCTCGTTCAGGACGACGGCGCCGTCGACTCCTTGGTCGGAGAGACGCTCGAAGGCGCCCCGCACGTCGGCTGCGGCGCCGAGCGTCACCACCGTGAGGGCGTAGCCGCGGGCGGCCGCGGCATCCGCCACCGCCTGCAGCATGCGGGAGTTGCCCACCGAGGCGAGCGTCGAAACCACGAGCCCGAGGGTCTGGGTGCGTCCGGTCCGCAGTGCGCGCGCGGCGCGGTGCGGCCGGTAGCCCAGCTGTGCCATGGCCGCCTCGACGCGGGCCCGGGTCGCCGGATCCACGCGGGGGCTGCTGTTGACGACGCGCGAGACGGTCTGCCCGGACACCCCGGCCGCGGCCGCGACGTCGGCCATCGACACCCGACGCTCCATCTCACCCCCGGTGCGAGTAACTCCATCAATTTGGTCGATGTTGACGTTACCACGGACCGCTTGCTACCGTGTTGACGTGAACATGCAGGAGCTGCGGGTCGAAGAATTGGGCAACGGGGTCGTCAAGCGGCCCACGCGCCTCGCCGACGGCCGCGAGCTGATCTACTACGACGACCCCGGCACCGCCCTCGGCCCCGACCGCGCCGTCGACGCGCGCGACCTCGCCCCCCGCCCCGACACCGCGACGATGCGGCGGGACGTGCTCACAGGTGACTGGGTCTCCGTCGCGGCGGCTCGCCAGAACCGCGCCTTCCTGCCGCCCGCGCACCTCGATCCGCTCGCGCCCCAGTCCGTGGAGAACCCCTCCGAGATCCCCTCGAGCTACGACGTCGCGGTATTCGAGAACAAGTCCCCGTCGTTCGGACCCGCGCTCGCCGCCGCCGTCGGCGAGGCTCCCGCCGCGGCGGACGCGCCGCGCGATCTGGCCGACCTGGACGCCCCCGGCCTCGGCCGCACGCGCACGTCGGTCGGCCGCTGCGAGGTGGTGTGCTTCAGCCCCGAGCACTCCGGCTCGTTCGGCACGCAGTCCGTCACCCGCGCGCGCACGGTGATCGAGGCGTGGGCCGACCGCACGGCCGCACTGTCCACGCTTCCCGGCGTCGAGCAGGTGTTCCCGTTCGAGAACCGCGGCGAGGCGATCGGCGTGACCCTTCCCCACCCCCACGGCCAGATCTACGCCTACCCCTACGTCACGCCGCGGACGACGTCGCTGCTCGCCTCGATCGAACGCGAGGGCCACGACCTGTTCGAGCGGATCCTCGCGTTCGAGCGCGCGTCGGACCGCGTCATCCTGACCGGCGAGCACTGGACCGCCTTCGTCCCGTTCGCCGCACGCTGGCCGCTCGAGGTGCACCTGCTGCCGCACCGCCACGTCGCGGATCTGGCGGAGACGACGGATGCCGAGCGCGACGAGCTCGCCCCGCTCTACCTGCGGCTCCTCCGCGGCGTCGACGCGCTGTATGACAGCCCCACGCCCTACATCGCGGCCTGGCATCAGGCGCCGGTGCATCGGTCGCGCGACACCGTGCGCCTGCATCTTCAGCTGACCTCCCCCCGCCGGGCCGCCGACAAGCTCAAGTTCCTCGCCGGCTCCGAGGCCGCGATGGGCGCGTGGATCGGGGATGTCCCGCCCGAGGACGCCGCCGCCCGACTGCGCGAGGCCGTCGCCGGCATCCCGGAGGTGACCCGATGAGCGCCGCGGACGCCGCGCGGGCCCTCTTCACCGAGCGATTCGGCAGCGCGCCGGCCGGCACGTGGTCGGCGCCCGGCCGCGCGAATCTCATCGGCGAGCACACCGACTACAACGACGGATTCGTGCTCCCCTTCGCGATCGAACACCGCACCCACGTCGCGCTGGGCCCGCGGGCGGACGGTCTCATCCGGGTAGCGTCGACGGCCGAGGACGCCGACGTCGAGGTGCCGCTCGCCGAGCTCGACGCGATCTTCCCGGCCCGGCGCGACGAGATCGCGTTCTGGGCTCGGTACCCGCTCGGCGTCGCGTGGGCGCTGCTGCGAACCCCCGGCGCGACAGCTCCGACCGGCGTCGACCTCGCCTTCGCGTCCGACGTCCCCGTGGGCGCCGGACTGTCGTCGTCGGCGGCCCTCGAGGGAGCGACGGCCGTCGCGCTCGCAGAGGCCTGGGCGCTCGATGCGGATCCGGTGGCGCTCGCCCGCGCCGGTCGCACCGCCGAGAACGAAGCGGTCGGTGCTCCCACCGGGATCATGGACCAGATGGCGTCGATGCTCGGGCGCGCCGACGCCGCGATCTTCCTCGACTGCCGCTCCCTCGAGACGCACGTCGTCGACCTGGGCTTCGCGCGCGCGGCCCTCGAGCTCGTCGTCGTCGACACCGGCGTGAAGCACTCCCACGCCACCGGCGGCTACGGCGAGCGCCGCGCGGCGTGCGAGCGCGGCGCGGCGACGATGGGCGTCCCGGCGCTCCGCGACCTCACGCCTGCCGACCTCGACCGGGCCCGCGAGCTCATGGACGACGTCACCTTCCGCCGCGTGCGGCACGTGGTCACCGAGAACCAGCGTGTGATCGACACCGTCCGCACGCTGCGCGAGGCGGGTCCCGCAGCGATCGGCGAACTGCTCGTGGCGTCCCATGCCTCGATGCGCGACGACTTCGAGATCTCGGTCGCCGAGCTCGACACGGCCGTCGAGGCCGCCCTCTCCGCGGGGGCGATCGGGGCTCGCATGACCGGCGGCGGATTCGGCGGGGCCGCGATCG
This sequence comes from Microbacterium insulae, assembly GCF_042677065.1. Taxonomy (NCBI): domain Bacteria; kingdom Bacillati; phylum Actinomycetota; class Actinomycetes; order Micrococcales; family Microbacteriaceae; genus Microbacterium; species Microbacterium insulae. The sequence goes on from NZ_JBHTII010000001.1 coordinate 943,003, forward strand.
CCCTGGTCGACCGCGACCGCGTGGGTGCGGTGACGGATGCCGTGACCGCCGCGTTCGCCGCATCCAGGTTCGCCGAGCCGACGATCTTCACGGTCACGCCGTCCGCGGGGGCATCTCGCGACGTCTGACCCGGCACGTCACCGCGACGTCACCGGCCCGCCCGCGTCAAGACCTGGCGACGACGGATGCCTCGGCCTACCGTCGGACGTGGGCCGCGGCATCCACTCGCCCCGGTCCGGAAGGAGAGATCGTGGCCTACATCACCGTCGGGACCGAGAACTCGGCCGACATCGAGCTATACTACACCGACCAGGGAAGCGGCCAGCCGGTCGTGCTGATCCACGGGTTCCCGCTGAACGGCGAGTCATGGGGCAAACAGCAGGCGGCGCTGCTCGAGGCCGGATACCGGGTGATCGCCTACGACCGCCGCGGTTTCGGCGCATCCTCGAAGGCGGGGTCGGGCTACGACTACGACACGTTCGCGGCCGACCTGCACGCGCTCATGGAGGACCTCGATCTGCGGGATGCCGTGCTCGTCGGGTTCTCGATGGGAACCGGGGAGGTCGCCCGCTATCTGTCGCGGTACGGCAGCGCCCGGGTGGCGAAGGCGGCCTTCCTCGGCTCGCTGGAGCCCTACCTGCTCAAGACCGACGACAACCCGGAGGGCGCAGGCCCGCAGGACTTCTTCGACGGGATCGCGCAGTCCGTCCGCGAGGACCGCTACGCCTTCGTCGCCGGCTTCTTCCAGGACTTCTACAACCTCGACGACACCCTCGGGTCGCGCATCTCGCAGGAGGCCGTCGACGCCAGCATCGCGGTCGCCAACTCCGCGAGCAACGCCGGCATCTCGGCCGCCCCGCTGACGTGGCCGACGGACTTCCGTGGCGACATCGGGGCGATCGACGTGCCCGCGCTCATCCTCCACGGCACGGCCGACAACATCCTGCCGATCGACGCCACCGCGCGGCGGTTCCGGCAGCTGCTCCCCGACGCGACCTATGTCGAGATCGACGGCGCCCCGCACGGACTGCTGTGGACCCACGGCGCCGAGGTGAACGAGGCGCTGCTGGCGTTCCTGCGTTCCTGAAGCGGGCTCTCCCCGCACTCCCAGGTCGATTTGGGAAAGCGTTGGCCGGTCCTTGCGCCTTCCTTGCGTTTGACCCCGCAGGATGGAATCACCGAAGGACGCCGGGCACCGGGGAAGGATCCGGCACTGGAGGGGTACGAGGGCCGCTGGGGACGGCCGGGGGGTACCGCCGTGGGGGGCGGCGGCTCGGCCTCACTCGTGCGAATGGCCGCTTCTGGGGAGCGGCCATTCGCGTTTCCGCACGCGCTGCGAATTGGGGATGCCCCGGCTCGGCGCGCGTGCCGGGGCATCCGTCCTCGTTCGTCAGGCGCGGGCGGCGCCGCGGCGGCGACGCACGATCATCATCGCGGCGCCGGCCAGGAGGAGCGCCCCCGCGAGAGCGGCCGAACCGGCGAGGCCTCCCGGCGTGGAACCGGTGGCGGCGAGCGCACCCGTCACCGTGACCTCGGTCCAGCCGACCACGTCGCCCTGCGCGTCGAGCACCACGATCCGGTGCGCGCCCGCCTCGATCCCGGCGGGCAGCGTGACGGTGACCGTTCCGTCCGCGGCGACCGCGTGCGCGCCGAGGAGGATCGGCGTCGAGTACAGCCACACCCAGACCGTGGCGCCGGCGTACTGGACCCCGACATACACGGTCACCGTCTCCCCCGCCGAGGCCGGGCCGTCGACCGCGACGTCGCCCCGCGTGTCATCGGTGAGCTCGTCGCTGCTCGGGGGGTCGGCGGCGGGGTCCGTGCCCGGGTCCGTGCCGGGGTCGGTTCCGGGGTCCGTGCCGGGGTCCGTGCCCGGATCCGTGCCGGGGTCGGTCGGGCCGCCCGACGTCGGGCACGGGAGCGTGCCCGCGCGCAGCGAGTAGCCGTCGGTGTCGCCGTCGTCTGCCCACACGACCTCCTGGAAGCCGCCCTCACACGTCGAGGCCGGCGCGATCGCCATGCCCTCGTTGTTGAGGTTCGGCATCCCGGCGGGCCGGGCGTAGGAGTGCACGACCGCGAAGTCGCCGTTCACGACCTTGAGCTGGTTGTACACGCCGCCGCAGCCGTCGTCGCACAGCGCCCACAGTGCTCCGCGATCCGGGTCGTATGCGACATCCATGGAGTAGGGGAAGCCCGAGGCCTCCACCTTCACCTCGACGGGCGCGCCGCCGACGGGGAGCGAGAAGAAGTGGAGCGCGCCCGTGCCCTCGACCGCCGTCACGAAGAGGCCGGGCGTGGCGAAGGAGGCCGCGGTGTACGCGGCGCCGTCGACCTTCCAGCCGGAATCCACGAGGAACGCGTCGGGGACGTAGGTGATGCCCTCGAGTCCCAGGTTCGTGCCGGTCTGCACGAACCCGTTGACGTCCCACTCGTGCGTGGCCATCAGCTCGGTGGTGGCCGCGGTGACGCCGCTCACGTCGTAGCGCGCCACCTTGTTGTACGAGGTGCCCTTGGCGCGCAGGTTGTCGCGCTCGGAGGTGAGATACACCGCGCCGTCCGGGCCGATCGTGACACCCTCGGCGTCGAGCTCGCCGCCACCGTCCGTGAAGCGCACCGGGATGCCGCCGTCCCACTCGGGGAAGGTCGTGTAGAGGCCGTTGACGAGGTGCATCTTGAACAGGCGCCCCTTGTTCATCGCGACCCACAGGACGCTCGGATCGCTCGGGTCGAAGGCGACACCCGAGACGTCGCCCTCGTCGTTGGCGTCGAGGTCGGTGAACGCGTCGACAGCGTCGACCGTCTTCACCGTGCTCGCGCCCGGCCACGCCTCGGTCTGCAGCGTCGGGCAGGCGTTCGCGGCGCCCCACGTCGCGATCGGGGTCTCGATGTACGTCACCGACCCGAACACCTCGCAGCGGCTGTACGACGCGATGCCGTCCTCGTACCAGGTGTGGCCGACGAAACTCGCGCCCGTCGTCGACCGGATCGTGAGCGAGTCGGCGCTCTCGAGTCCGGTGATCCCGTCGGCCACGTAGAACGCGCCGGCGGCGAGGGTCGTGAGGACCGGGACCGTGTGCACGACGTCACCGTCCGCGTCGACGAGCTCCCAGCCCGCGATGTCGACGGGCGAGGTCCCCGCGTTGAGCAGCTCGGCCTTGCCGCCGATGTTCGAGACCTCGTTGAGGAGAACCGTCGTGTCGAGGCGACGTGACCTGTCCTCGCAGGACTCGGTGTTGTCGCGCCCGAAGCTGTTCTCGAGGACGCGCCAGAACTCGTCGGAGCCGTCGGGGCACGCCGCCCAGGCGCGCGCGTCGGAGTCGTAGGAGTCGGACACACCGGCGTCGCCGTCGCCGTACGCCGCCTCGTCGACCAGCTGTCGCGATGCGGCATCGGCGCCGGGACCGTAGATCTTGACCGCGTCTCCCTCGCCGGAGAGACCCTTCTTGGACGAGAAGGCGACGTAGCCCCCGGCGGGGATGACCCACGAGGTCGCCGGCTCCAGGGAGTCGCCGTCCCACACCTTGAGGTCCGCGAGCGTCAGGGGCGACGCGCCGGCGGCTGCGCCGCTGTCGGTCTGGTACCAGCCCTCGATCGTGACGTCGGAGGAGCCGGTGTTCGCAAGTTCGACCGCGTCGCTGAAGCCGGGGTTGCCCGGGTCGTCGTCGTTGAGGGACGCGATCTCGTTGATCTCGACGTCGTCCCAGTTCGGGTCGAGCGCCGGCGGAGGCGTCACCGTGCAGATGTTCGCCGCTCCGGGCGTCGCCGTCGTCGACCGGAAGACGCCGATGCCGTCCGGGCACCGGCCCCACGCGGTCGCGTGCGTGTCGGCCGGCCACGTGGCGGTGTCGACCTGCGTCGCAGCGTCGGGCAGGTAGAGGTTCGCCTCATCCCCCTTGCCGAAGCCCGCCGCCGTGTAGTCGACCTGGAGGAATCCGCCCGCGGGGATCGACGTTCCGGCCGGCAGCGTCTGCACGTGAGTCGGGTCGGTGAGGCGTGCGTTGTCGGACAGCAGCCAGCCCGAGACATCCACCGCAACCGTGCCGGTGTTGACGAGCTCGACCCAGTCCTCCGGGTCGGAGCTGACCTCGTTGATGCGGATCACGTCGGCGCCCGGGACCGCCGGGCAGTCGTTCGCGGCGCCCGGAGTGGCGGCGCTCGTCATCGCGAACGGGCCCTCACCCTCGGGGCAGCGGCCCCACGACGGTGTCGCGTGCACGTCGACCGGCCACGTGGTCGTGTCGACCTCGGTGCCGTCGGGCAGAGCGATCGTCATCGAGTCGCCCTTGCCGAGGCCGAAGCCTCCGCCCGGGAACTCGGTCGCATCGTCGGGGTGGAAGACGTAGTAGTCACCCGGCTCGATCACGGTCGGGGCGGTCGCCAGGGTGAGCGGCGTGTGCGTCGGGTCGCCGTCGACGGCGGTCCAACCCGCGATGTCGACCGGGACGTCGCCGATGTTCACGAGCTCGACGAAGTCCTCGCCTGCCGAGAACACCTCGTTGATGCGGATCTCGTCGACCCCCGCGGCGGCGCACTCGTTCGCGGCGCCCTTCGTGGGCGTCATCGCGACGAGATCGGCACTCGTCGGAGTGCACAGGCCCATCGAGGAGGCGTGCACGCCGTCCGGCCACGTCACGGTGTCGATCAGCACGGCGGTGCCGCCGTCGAACGCCGCCTTGTCCCCCTGGTAGATCGAGACGGTGTCGCCCCTGCCCAGCCCGACGGTCGAGTCGATCGCCAGCACGCCGCCCGCCGGCACAACCCCCGCCAGGGCCACCCAGTGCTCGGGATCGTCCGTGCCGCTGTCGACGAACCAGAGACCGCTGAGCTCGATGTCGACGGCCGACGTGTTGGCCAGTTCGAACCAGTCGTCGGGATTCGAGTTCACCTCGTTGATCACCAGCGAGTCGACGGGGACCGGGGCCGCCGAAGCCGGCGTCGCGACCAGCGTGGGCACCACCGCGAAGGACAGGGCTGCGAGAGCGGCGAGAAGCGCGCGCGAGCGCGGACGGGAGGGCGTGCGGGAACGCATCGGGAGGCACCTTCGGGAGGAGGGTCGGGGTTGCGACCCAGCGTCCTGAGGCTCGGCGACGCGCAGGTGAACGCCGCCTGTCCCCCTCCCGTCCGCCGCGCGACCGGACGGTGCCGGGGCATCCGTTCCATCTCAGTCCTGCGGGGCGTTGCCCATCGCGATGAGGCCGTCGATCATCTCGGGGTTGATCGCGCCGTTCGAGTCGCCCGCGGCGAACATGCCGGCGCGGCCGATGGGGAACGACTCCATCATCTTCGAGGCATCCACACCATCGGGCATGATGTCGGCGACGCCGTCCATCGCGCCCATCATCTGCGCGATCGCGGCCTGCACCATCGGGCCGACGACGGGGTGCGCCATGACCTCGCCGATCGACGACGCGCGCGACAGCGGCAGCCGGACGGCGTCGCCGTCGACCTGCACGGCGACGGTGGAGCGGATGTCGCGGCTCGATGCCGCCACGTCGACGACGTACTCGCCGCCCTCGACCACCCACGCGTCAAGGCGGATGTCCCAGTACGCGAGGTCCTTGCGGCGCACGGTGAGGGTGACGGTCTGCGTCTCGCCCGGCTCGAGGGCCGCGGAGGCGAACGCCTTGAGCTCCCGCACCGGGCGCTGCACCGTTCCACCCGGCAGCGACGTGTAGACCTGCACGATCTCGCGTCCCGCGCGATCGCCGGTGTTGGTGACGGGCACGGTCACGCGGAGGTCGCCGTCCTCACCGACGGCGGCCGCGGCATCCCCGTACGAGAACGTCGTGTAGGACAGGCCGTGGCCGAACGGGAAGGCCGCCTCGGTGCGGCGCGCGTCGTACCAGCGGTATCCCACGAACAGGCCCTCGCCGTAGCGCACGTGCGAGAACTCGCCCGGGAAGTCGAGGAACGCCGGGGTGTCCTCGAGGCGCAGCGGGATGGTCTCGGTCAGCTTCGCGGAGGGGTTGACGTCGCCGAACAGCACGTCGGCGGTGGCGCCGCCTCCGGCCTGACCGAGCAGCCAGCCCTCGAGGATCGCGGGGACGCGCTCGGCGAACGGCAGCGCGACCACGCCGCCGTTCGACAGCACGACCACGGTGCGGGGGTTGACGGCGAGAACGGCGTCGAGCACCGCGAGCTGCTCCGCCGGCAGGTCGATGTCCTCGCGGTCGTAGCCCTCGGACTCCAGGCGGGCCGGAAGCCCGAGGAACACCACGGCGACGTCGGCGCGGGATGCCGCGGCCACCGCCTCCGCGCGCAGCGCTTCGGCCTCGTCCGCCGCCGCATCGACGGCGTTGCTGAATCCGCGGGCGTAGACGACCTCGCCCGCCGCGAGGTCGCGGATGCCGTCGAGCGCGCTGTCGAGGCGCGTCGGGTCGATCATGGACGATCCCGCACCCTGATAGCGGGGCTTGTCGGCGAACTCCCCGATCACGGCGAGCGCGGCATCCTTCGCCAGGGGCAGCAGACCGCCCTCGTTCTTGAGCAGCACGATCGAGCGACCGGCGGCCTCGCGCGCCAGCGCGTGGTGCGCGTCGACGTCGAGGGGTCCGGACACCCGGCCGGCCCCGTCCGTCGCCTTGCGCACGAGGTCGAGCACGCGACCGGCGGCGGTGTCCAGCACGGACTCGTCGAGTGAGCCGTCCCTCACGGCGGCGACGATCTGCGCGTCGGTGACGCCGTTCGACGACGGCATCTCGAGGTCCATGCCGGCGGCGAGGCCCGGGACGCGCTCGTTCACGGCGCCCCAGTCCGACACGACGAGGCCCTCGAAGCCCCACTCGTCACGCAGCACCTGCGTGAGCAGCCACGGGTCCTCCGACGCGTACACGCCGTTGATGCGGTTGTAGGAGCACATCACCGTCCAGGGCTGGGCGTCCTCGATGACGCGCTGGAATCCGCGCAGGTAGATCTCCCGCAGCGGGCGCGGGTCGACATCCGAGCTCGACCGCATGCGGTCGTTCTCCTGGTTGTTCGCCGCGAAGTGCTTGAGCGAGGTCCCCACTCCCTTTGATTGGATTCCTCGCACGATGGCCGCGCCGAGCACGCCGGACACGATCGGGTCCTCCGACAGGTACTCGAAGTTTCGTCCGCACAGCGGCGAACGCTTGATGTTAATCCCGGGTCCGAGGAGCACCGCGACGTTCTCGATCGAGGTCTCAGCGCCCAGCGCCTCACCGACGCGGTGGACGAGGTCGACGTCCCACGAGGAGCCGAGGCCGACTGCGGGCGGAAAGCAGGTCGCCGGCACGCTGTCCCCGATGCCGAGGTGATCGCCGCCCTCGCGCTGCTTGCGCAGGCCGTGCGGGCCGTCGGTGACCATGATGGCGGGCACGCCCGCGCGCTCGACGGGTTTGGTGTACCAGAAGCTGGCTCCGCTCGTGAGCGAGGCCTTCTCCTCGAGCGTGAGCTCGCTCACGTCGGGGATGATCAGTGCGGGGGTCGTGTTCACGTCGGTCATCTCAGCAGCTTTCTCGTCGGGTGGGAAGGTGTCGGGGATGCCGCGGCATCCGTCGTCGTCATCGCGTGGAACGGATCGGCCACACCGCGAAGGCGCCCAGGATGCTCAGCACGATGCCGACGGGGAAGAGGCCGGCGTAGCCGAACGCGAGGACGATCGCACCGGCGACGCCGGGCGCGAGGGTCTGCGGCAGGGTGGCGGCGATGTTCACGACGCCGAGGTCCTTCGCGAACGACTTGGCGGAGGGCAGCACCTCGCTGATGAGGGCGGTGTCGACGGCCTGGAACATGCCGAACCCGAGCCCGGCGACGAAGGTCATGATCATCCAGGCGGTGAGGTCCGGCCAGAACCACGGCAGCGCGAGCGCGAGTCCCGTGATCGCCGCTGAGGCGAAGACGAAGGGCTTGCGCCGTCCGAAACGGTCCGAGAGCGGGCCGGACACGACTGTCGCGATGAGGATGCCGGCGAGGCTGATCAGGCCCAGGAGGGGGATCACCGTCTCGGGATTCTCGACTCCGAAGTAGTCGGTCAGCAGGAAGAGCTGGTATCCCGTCACGGCGAAGTACCCGGTGTACAGGAGCAGGCGGCCCGTGAACGCCCAGAAGAAGTCGGGGTGCTTGACCGGATTGACCCAGAAGGTGCGCAGGAAGTCGCCGAGCTTGAACGGCTCGGGCCGGAGCTGCGTGCTGGGATAGTCCGGGTTGGCCAGGTTGAACACGACCATGATCGCGAATGCCACGACGGCGAACGTGACGTACCCGGCGGTCAGGCTCTGGAAGAAGAACGAGCCGATGACCTGCCCGCCGATCGCGCCGACCATGAGGCCGATGCCGGACAGCGCGGCGAACAGCCCGCGTCGCGACAGGGGTACGCGGTCCGGCAGCACGGCCGAGAGCGGACCCTGCGCGAAGTTATAGCTGATCTGCACGAGGATCCATGCCAGGACCAAGCCGACGAGGGAGTCCGCGAAGGCGAGACCGATGAGCGAAAGGCCGCCCGCCAGCGCGCCGAGGACCATCCACGGCGCCCTCCGGCCGAAGCGCGAGCGCGTGCGGTCCGAGATCTGGCCGGCAATGGGCTGGGCGACCATGGCCGCGAAGGCGCCGATGGTCGCGACGATCGCGAGGTTGGCCACCTTGTCGGCCTCGCCGAGCACCACGGTGATCTGCTGCGGCAGCAGGATGCCCGGGACGGCTCCCCAGATCAGGAAGACGCCGAAGTTCGCCGGAATGATCCACGCGAGGAGGCGCCCGAGCCCGCGGCGAGGCGGAGGTGGATCGTCGTTGCCGGCCGCGGTCGCGACGAAGGTGTTCTCAGTCATGGGCGCCGCGGGCGCCGGTGTCGGCTCGGGGGCGACGAAGGGATCTGACGGCATCGTCATGGGCGTTCCAATCCAGTGGGAGGCAGCTCGGCATCGAGTGGTGGACAAAACCATATGGCATTTGGTTTTGAGATATCAAGCATCGTTCGGGTTTACTTGCTTCATGACACGGAGCGGCACCGAACGCCGGGGCTCGTACGCGAAGGGAATCGCCAAGCGCGAGGAGATCCTCGAACGCGCCCTCGATGTCATCGCGCGCGAGGGTTACCGGGGGGCCTCGGTGAAAGAGCTCGCCGACGCGGTCGGCTTGAGCCAGGCGGGCCTCCTGCACTACTTCGACAGCAAGGAAGAGCTGTTCACCGCGATCCTCCGCAAACGCGACGAGGTCGACTCCGCCGGATTCGGTCTCTACGCGGACGACGGCTCCGTTGTGCGGGGAGACGTCGAGAAGGGCTTCGTCGCAGTCATCCGGCACAACGCCGACGTGCCCGGCCTGGTCCAGCTGTTCGCCCGCCTCTCCGTCGACGCGGCCGACCCCGACCACGCCGCCCACGCCTACTTCGTCGAACGCGGCCGGACCCTGCGCGAGGCCTTCGCCGAGTCACTCGCGGCCCGTCAAGCTGCCGGCGAGCTCACCCGCGCGGTCGACCCCGCTGTCCTGGCGCGCATCTTCCAGGCCGTTGCGGACGGACTCCAGGTGCAGTGGATGCTCGAACCCGACATCGACATGGCGGCGATCACCGAGGCGCTGTTCACCGCCCTCGACCCGCGGACCGCCCGCACCGAGGAGGCCGGCCGTGGCGCAGCATCCTGAACCGCCCGTCGTGACCATCGCGCCCGGCAAGGTGCGCGGGTTCTGGCGCGGGACACCCGGCGAGCGCGGCGCATCGGCGGCGTTCCTCGGCATCCCGTTCGCCCAGGCGCCCGTCGGCGACCTGCGCTTCGCCGCACCCGTGCCGCCCGAGCCGTGGACCGACGTGCGCGACGCCGTCGAATACGGCCCCACGGCGCAGCGCGGCGACCCGGGCGACACGCTCATCCCCGAGCCGTCGATCCCGGGCGAAGCGACCCTGAACGTGAATGTCTTCACGCCCACGCCGGGGCCCGGGTCGGAGCCCGGGGCCGGGCTGCCGGTGCTCGTGTGGATCCACGGCGGCGGGTACATCAGCGGCTCGCCCGCGAGCCCGTGGTACGACGGCCGCGCTTTCAACCGCGACGGCGTCGTGACCGTGACCGTGTCGTACCGCCTCGGCTTCGACGGGTTCGGGCACGTCCCCGGCGCCCCCTCGAACCGCGGGGTGCGCGACTGGCTCGCCGCGCTCGAGTGGGTCCGCGACAACATCGCGGCCTTCGGCGGCGACCCCGCACGCGTCACGATCGCCGGGCAGTCCGCGGGCGGCGGGGCGGTGCTGACCCTGCTCGGGATGTCTGCCGCGCAGCCCCTGTTCCACTCGGCATGGGCGCTGTCCGCCGCTCTCGGCGACGTGGCGCCCGAACGGTCGCGGACGCAGACCGCCCGCCTCGCCAACCTCGCCGGCGTCGCCCCGTCGCGCGACGGACTCGCCTCGGTGCCCGAGGAGCGCCTGCTCGAGCTGCAGCACACGGCCGCGACGACGGAGAGCCGGGATCCTCTCGCGGGCGTCACCGAACTGCTCGAGGATGGACTCTCGTGGGGACCGGCGGTGGACGGCGACCTGCTCGTGCAGCCGACCGTCGACTCGCTGCGGTCTGGAGTCGGCGGTGACAAGCCGCTTGTCCTGGGCTCGACGGACGACGAGTTCACGATGGTGACCGACTCGGCCGCCGGGAAGCTGCGCCTCGTGCCGGCGGCGCTCGCGCTCGGCCGGCTGAGGCTCTTTGGCCCGACGCGCCGCGCGTACCTCGCCGCCAACGTCGCGCAGCGCCGCAAGGGCACCGCGGCCGTGCTCGGGCGGTACGTGTCGGACGTCGTCTTCCGCTCGACGGTCGTCCGGGTCGCCGAGGCCCGCACCGCCGCGGCGGCCGCGGGCACCTGGGTGTACCGCTTCTCGTGGGCCTCCCCGACCCGGCGCTGGGCGCTGCACTGCCTCGACGTGCCGTTCTGGTTCGACTGCCTCGACGCGCCCGGGGTCGGCGCGATCGCCGGTGACGCGCCTCCCCGAAGGCTGGCCGACGCCCTGCACGGAGCAGCCGTGGGCTTGATCCGCGACGGCGACCCCGGCTGGCGCGCGTGGTCGAGCGACCCCGGATCGACGCGCGTCTTCGGCGGCGCGGCATCCCGCCCCGACGTCGAACCCGACGGCTACGCCGAGGTCCGCGCGCTGGTGTGAGCCGCGGCGGAGCGGGGGCGCCTGCGGGCGTGAAACCGCGGGGAGATTCTTGGCGATCTCCGTCCGGTGAGCCCGTCTACCGTCGACTTCTCCCCGCCGTTTCACCGACCTCCCTTGGTCCGCGGGCGGCGCCGCGTCGGGATCCCGAGCAGGCCGACGAGCGCCGCGCGGACGCTGTCTGGCTGCCACATGATGTCTTCGGCGATCGGCCTGTAGGTGGCGTAGCCGAGTGCCGCGGCACGCTGGTCCCGGCGGCGATCTCGGCGCTGCGCATCCCAGCTCGAATGGTGCGCGTTGCTGTCGCACTCGATGATGAGCCACCCGTCGACGACGAAGTCGACTCGTCCGACTCCCGCGATCGTGACCTGGACGGCGAAGTCCACCCCGAGCATTCTGAGCATGAGCCGCACGAGCGTCTCGGGACCGGACTCGGCTCGCGGATCGACGAGTTCGCGGAGCACACGGTAGCGCCGCGGCATCGCGGTGAAGACGTCGTCGAGACCATCGCGATCGAGCAACCCGAGGTTGAGTGCCGAGTCGAGCGTCGCGATCGCTGCCCGCGGGGGCTGACAGCGGATCGCCGCGACCAGGGCATCGAAGAACTCGACGGCGACCGCTGCCGGATGAGGGGCGCGGTGCAGGCGACCCCAGTGGCGACGGACGCGCCGCACCACCGACGAGGAGGTGTTCCGGTTGCGGTGGAGGTGCACGTGCAGCGCTCCTCCTTCGAGCACGAACACCCCGTGCCTCTGGAGCTCGGAGACGCACGCGAGACGACCGCCCAGCCTCGCGGCGTCGACGAGATCCGGGTGAGTTCCTGGCGGGAGGTAGCAGTTGTCCCGTGGACGGAGGAGGCTTCCGTCGGCGACACTCTGGGCTAGTTGACGGTCGGTCCATCCTTCCCGTCTGAGCTCGTACCTGCGGAAGGCGCGGTCGGGTGAAGCGGTTGACATCCTCCGACGATGGAAGGGCGTCGAAGTGCTTGGCATGGCGGATGTCCACCGTCGGGGATAACGCCCACGCTCGGTGGGGGTGGGGAGGAAGGGGCGCCTCCCACCGCAGCTCCGCACTTGGCCGAGACGCGCCTCGGTGAAAGCGGGGGGAGAAATGCGCGCCTTCGGCACCCGAACACCGACTCAGAGCCGATTTCTCCTACTGGTTTCACCGCGGCGCCTCCCACCGCGGCGCCTCCCACCGCGGCGCCGGGCCCGGCCTACCCCAGTGCCGGGATGACCTCGCGCTCGAAGAGCTGCACGCCCGACCTGTCGTACGCGGCTTCAGGGAAGTAGTGGATCGCATACCCGAGGCCGTGCCGCTCGCGCTCCGCGAGTCGCTCGGCCACCTGCTCGGGCGTCCCGAAGCCGGGCGAGTCGCGATACTCGCGCTCGATGGCGTCCGCGCGCTCCTGGCCCACGTGCGGCAGCAGGCGCGCCTTCACCGCCGCGAGGCGATCGGATGCCTCGGCCTCCGTCGCTCCCACGATCGTGTTGAAGTTCGATGAGCGCGTGATCGCGCCGAAGTCGCGTCCGAGGGTCTCGCAGTGACCGCGCAGGATCTCGCTCTTCCGGTCGAACTCCTCGACGGAGCCGGCGAAGTTCGTGTACGCGGCGTACTTCGCCGCGATCTTGAGCGTGACCTTCTCGCCGCCGCCGGCGATCCACAGCGGGATCCCGCCGTCCTGGAGGGGCAGCGGCCGGACGATGGCGCCGTCGACCTGATAGTGCTTGCCGTCGAGGGTTGCGGTGCCCGTGGTCCAGGCCTGGTGCATGATGTCGACGCCCTCGCGCAGCATCGCGAGGCGGTCGCGCACCTCGGGGAATCCGTAACCGTAGGCACGCCACTCGTGCTCGTACCAGCCGCCGCCGATCCCCATCTCGACCCGGCCGCCCGACACGGCATCGACCGTCGCGGCGACCTTGGCGAGGTAGGCGGGGTTGCGGTAGCCCATGCACGTGCACATCTGGCCGAGGCGGACCCGCGAGGTCGACGCGGCGAAGGCGGCCATGAGCGACCACGCCTCGTGTGTCGCCTCCTGCGAGGCCACGGGCGTCGTGTGGAAGTGGTCGTAGACCCACAGCGACTCCCACGGGCCGTCGTCGGCCTGCTGGGCCAGCGTCGCCATCACCCGCCAGTGGTCCTCGGGCTCGATGTCCACGAGGTCGAATCGCCAGCCTTGGGGAATGAAGGTTCCGAAGCGCATGGGTCCAGCCTAGGAGTCGTGGCGGATGCCGGAGCCCGACACGGTGGCGTGCGGCATCCGTTCCCGCATCACGGCGATCGCCTCGGGGTTGGCGTCGACGAGCACGGCATGCCGTCCGAGGGCGGATGCGACGGCGCCGGTCGTGCCGCTGCCGGCGAAGAAGTCGAGCACGCGGTCGCCCGGACGGGATGACGCCTGGACGATGCGGCGCAGGATCCCCTCGGGCTTCTGGGTGGGATAGCCGGTCTTCTCCCGGCCCGTGGTGGGCACGATGGTGTGCCACCAGACGTCGGTGGGCAGCTTTCCGCGGGCCGCCTTCTCGGGCGTGACGAGGCCTGGCGCCATGTAGGGCTCCCGGTCCACGGCCTGGGAGTCGAACCAGTAGCGCTCGGGGTTCTTGACGTAGACGAGGATCGTGTCGTGCTTGGTGGGCCACCGGCGGCGGGACTTCGCGCCGTAGTCGTAGGCCCAGATGATCTCGTTGAGGAAGCGGTCGCGGCCGACGAGGGCGTCGAGGAGGACTTTGGCGTAATGCGCCTCGCGGTAGTCCAGGTGCAGGTAGAGAGTGCCGTCGTCGGCGAGGAGGCGCCACGCCTCGAGCAGCCGCGGCTCGAGGAAGCCCCAGTAGTCGTCGAACCGGTCGCCGTACGCGCGCAGGTCGCCGCGGAGCCGCTCGTACTCGCGCCCGTGGAACCCTCGACGGACGATCGGGGCCGTGCCGTAACTCCTCAGATCCGGGCCGCCGGCCTCCTCCAGGGCGTCGGGTTCCTGCTGCGCCACCCGATCTTGAGGAGTTGCGGTCGTCGACCGGGCCGTCTCCACAGCCCGCTCCTGCGTTCGCCCCGTGTTGAAGGGCGGATCGAGGTAGATCAGCGTGAAGGCCCCGTCGGCAAATCCGCGGAGCACGTCGAGGTTGTCGCCCTCGTGGATCTCGACCGACCCGGATGCTTCGCCCACCGCGTGCGCGTCGGTCACGGCACCCGGCGCAGCCAGGCGTCGGTGGCGAACTTCGACTCGACGAGTGCCTCGGCTTCGGCGTATTCCTCTTCGGTGATATGGCCCGGAACCGCGCCGTACAGCTTCGCGAAGGTGTCCTTGAACTTCTCGATGATCGCCTCGCGCGGCAGGCCGGTCTGGCGACGGAGCGGGTCGACGCGCTTCGCGGCAGAGGTCGTGCCCTTGTCGCTGAGCTTCTCGCGTCCGATGCGGAGCACTTCGGTCATGACCTGGCCGTCCATGTCGTAGCTCAGCGTGGCGTGGTGCAGCACGCCCCCGTTGGCCAGGCGCTTCTGCGCGGCGCCGCCGATCTTCCCCTGCGGCGACGCGATGTCGTTGAGCGGCTGGTAGACGGCGTCGATGCCGAGCCCGCGCAGCGCCTGCAGCACCCAGTCGTCGAGGAAGGCGTACGAGTCCGCGAAGGTCAGGCCCGCGACGAGGGATGCCGGAACGTAGAGCGAGTAGGTGACGATCGAGTTCGCCGCCATGAGCATGGCGCCCCCGCCGGAGATGCGGCGGACGACATCGAAGCCGTGCCGCTCGGCGCCCTCGGGATCGACCTCGTTGCGCAGCGACTGGAACGAGCCGATGACCACGGCCGATTCGTTCCACTCCCACAGCCGCAGGGTCGGGCGACGCCTGCCGTCGCCGACGCGACCGGTGAGCACTTCGTCAAGGGCCAGGTTCATGCGCGGGGAGACGGGCCGCTCGTGCACGATCTCCCAGTCGAAGTCGCGCCATCCGGGCGCGGTGACGAGGGCCCGCCGCACCGCGGTGCCGACCGCCTCGGGCGTGAAGCCGAGCAGCTGGGCGCCGTCGGGGAGCGCCGAGCGCACCGCGGCCGCGATCGTCGTCACGTCCGCCTCGATCGGCAGACCCTCCACGGCCGCGTCGATGTCGTCGAGCGCGGAGTCCGGTTCGAGGAAGAAGTCGCCCGCGAGGTGGAAGTCGGCGATGCGCCCGTCCCGCTCCTCGAGGTCGACGACGACCAGTTTGCCTCCGGGCACCTTGTATTCGCCGTGCATGCGACTCAGCCTATTGCGAGGGTGCCCACGCGGGCCGAGCGGACCCCCGAGGCGCGGTGACGCCGGAGGGGGGCATCCGACGCCACCGCCGGCCTCACGAGGTGCAGGCCCTCCCGTTGAGGTGGAACTGCCAGGGCTCGACGGCCGGTCCCACTCCCGAGACGACCAGGGCCGTGGTCTTGCCGGGACGTAGCGCCTTGAGCAGCTTGGGCGCGGTGACGGTGACCGTCGCCGCCGCCTGCGTGAACGTGCCGCCGACGACCTTCGTCACCTTCTGGCCCGCGTCGAAGGTCCACGACAGCGTCCACGGACTGAGCGTGCTGCTGCCGTTATTGCGCACGGTCAGGGCCGCGATGAATCCCTTGCCGAGCTTCGTGCCGACGACCTTCACGTGGCAGTCGAGCGGGGCGATCGGGGGGTTCGCGAGCGCGATCAGCTCCCGCGCCTGCTCGACGAACCACTGACCGGCGGCGGGATCGTCGATGCCGCGCGCCGGGTCGAGCGGTCCCGCGGTGCCGCGGTAGCACTTGCCGTCGGACTCACCCGGCACCTTGATCCACAGGTAGGCGTCCACGAGCGCAACGCCTGTTCTCGTGTCGGGACGGAGGCCGAGCCCGCGGTCCGGCGGGTTGCACCAGTCCTCGGGCGATGGGTAGACACCCTCGGGCGGAGCCCACGGACCCAGTCCGTTGCGACTCGTGTCGATGACGAAGCGCGTGGTCGGCTCGGTGTCCCCCAGCTGCGATGCGTAGCGCGAATCGACGCCGGAGGTGTTCAGCGCGGGGTCCGAGGCATCCGCGGACCATTCTCCGTACGGCGACATCGACGTCCCCTGCCAGTCGGTCGCCGGACCGCCGTTCCAGTACTGGTTGCCGCAGTCGGCGAACCCGCCGCCCTTCTCGGTGACGAACGCGATGCACGACGAGATCCACGTGCCGAAGGCGGTCGAGTTCGTCGTGAACTGGTAGTTCGAGGCGTTGAGGAAGAACCCGTCCGCACGCTGGACGCCGGCCTTGAGCAGGCGATCCGAGATCTCGCCGACATTGAGCCAGCTCGATCCCGTGCCGTCGAGGTACACCGAGGTCGCGGCGAGCGCGCCGAAGGCGTCGACCGCGTGGTTGAGCTGCGTGAACCTGTCGGTCGCCGCCGTGGCGGGGTCGAGCTCGGCCGGCTGACACCACTCGAGCGCACCGTCCAGCGTCGTGTAGTGAGGGATGATGCCGAGGCCGTCGGGCTCGAGGATCACGGTCGCGGCGCGGTCGCCGATCCCGGCCGCGAATGCGTCGATCCACGCCACGTAGGCCGCGGTGTCGAGCGCGCCGCCGGCGGAGTACTGCGCGCAGTCGCGGAAGGGCAGGTTGTAGGCGACGAGCACGGGCATCTGGCCCTTCGCCGCGGCCGCCGAGACCACGTCGTCGACCGCGGCCTGCACCTCGGCGGGCGTACCGCTGGTGAACCAGTCCGCCGAGGGCACGGAGCCGAGCAGCTGGGCATCAGCGCGCGCCTGTCCGCCGAGCGACTGAGCGGCCTCGAGGGTGGTACTCCACGGGTTGAGGGACAGCTCGGATCCCGGGAGGCCGGGATCGTCGGCAGCGGCCGGTGTCGCCGCGAGGGGCACGGCCAGACCGGCGGCCAGCGTCGCTGCCGCGGCGAGCGCGAGCGCCCTGCGGCGGGACGGCGCCGGGCGCCCGGGATGGGGGGAGTCCTGGATCATGGGGGTTCTCCTGGTCTTCGTCGACCGCCGGACGTCGTCGTCCGGGGAGCTGCACCATGCGAGCGTGGGAGCGCTCCCACGGTGCATGCTGGCCTCAGCATGGCCGAGGCATCCGCCCTCGTCAACCGTCAGCGCAGCATCGGCGCCTCGTCTCAGCCCCGCGGGAGCACGGTTGCCGCGATCACCGCGTTCGCGAGGACGGCCATCATCGTGCGGGTGACAGCGGATGCCGCGGCCACCGCCCCCCACTCCCCGTGCTCGATCTGCGCGGCTCTCGACTGCACGGCGGACCCCCACGGGATCTCGCCGTCGAACTGCGGGAGCGTGCCGCTGGCCGAGATGAGCGCGATGATCGTCGCGGTGCGGTCGTCGGGCTCCTTCCCGTCCAGGAGCACGGCTTTCACGCCGTCCATCAGCTGTTCTCGGCGGTCGCTCGCGAGCGCGAGGCGCGTGGTGGCGAAGATGCCGAGGGCGCGGTGCTCCTCCTCGCGCAGGTGCCCCCGTTCGACCAGGCGCTCGATCACCCGGCCCCGCAGCTCTGGTCCGACGGCGGCCAGCACGGTTTGCACGTCGCGCGGCTTGGTCGCCATGTACGACCATGCGGGTTCGAGGAGCGGATCCGTCGGCGGATCTCCGGCCGCCTCCAGAGTGGCGGAGAGGCGCCCCTCGGTGACGGACAGCCGTCCCTCGCGCGACAGGTCGGCGAGCACGGCCGCGCCGAGGACGTAGAACAGGGTGTTCTCTCCCGCGATGGTGTGCGAGCTCGGCTGAAAGAGCGTCAGCAGCACGTCTTCGACGAGCAGCGGCTCCGCGGATCGGCGTTCGGGGTCGGCGTTCATGCGTCATCCTTCCGGTGAAGTCGTTCGGCGGCGAGCACGCTCGCGCGCGCGATGGCCTCGCGCTGCGCGGGGTTGTACAGCGCGGTGATGGTTGCGACGACGGTGTCCTGCGTGCGCTGCGGGCTATGGGTCAGATGGCCCCGCGGGTCGAGAAGCCACGGGTAGCGGGTGAAGAGGTCCTCGAAGGTCGGGGCAAAGCGTTCGGCGATGCGCTGGATGTCGGATTCGCCCGCGTCCGCGGGCAGGCTCTGGAACTCGGCATCCGCTTCCGACGGCTCGGCGGCGAGCATCGAACGCAGGTCGGCCATCGCCTCGTCGTCGTAGAGCTGGGCCCAGATGAGCATCATCGACTGCTCCGCCTCGGACAGCGCCGAGGAGACCTCCTCGAATCCCGCGGGCATGCTCGCCGACGCGCCACGGAGGATCGCGGCGATCTCGACCCGCACGCGCTGCAGGCGTGTGATGCTCGCCGCGAGGTCGGCGTCGATCGCCCTCAGCGCGGCCTCGGGCGAGGCTGCTCCGGCGCCCAGGCTCTCGATCTGCGTGAGCGGAACCCCCAGGTCGCGCAGCCGGCGGATCTGCAGCAACCGCACGAGATGGGCGACCTCGTAGAGCTTGTACCCGTTCGACGAGCGTTCGGGCTCGGCCAGCAGCCCGACCGCGTGGTAGTGCCGGACGGTGTTCACGGTGGTGCCGGCGAGTTCGGCGACCTCGCGTGTGCTCCAGGGCATGCCTTCCTCCGTTCGCCACGACCTAGTCAAGACCATGTGCCCACCACACGGTCAAGCGGCGGTCCCTGAGCGAACACTGCGGATGCTTCCGGGATTCCCCGCCGCACTGCCGTCGCTGTGAGGTCGCTGAGTGCGCTTGACCCTGTTCCGACCACAGGGTCTTCACTGCTGGATGGCTCCGTTCACTCGACGCCCCATCTGCTCACCTCGATCAAGGAGGAACCCATGTCCAACCCCTATGAAGGCCTGCAGGACTTCGTCGGTCAGCTGCCCGATCTCGTGCAGCCTCTGGTCGTCGCCGCGCTCGGGATGATCCCGTACGTCGAGGGAGAAGGCTCGGCCGCCCTCGGCATCCTCGTCGGGATCAATCCCGTCGTGGCGGCGATCGCCGGCGCCGCGGGCAACCTGCTCAGCGTCGTGATCGTCGTCCTGCTGAGCTCGCGCGTGCGCGAGTCCGTGGTTTCGCGCCGCGCGGCCGGCGCCCGCGACAGCGGCACCGCGACGCTGGTCGCCGAAGCCGACGAGCCCGTCGCGACAGGCGAGGCAGGCGTCGCCGACGCCAAGCCGACGCGTCGAGCCAAAGGACGCCGGCGCCTCGGCCAGTGGCTCGTGAGGTTCGGCGTGCCGGGCGCCAGCATCCTCGCACCGCTCGCCCTGCCGACGCAGCTGACCGCCGCGTTCTTCGTCGCCTCGGGCGTCTCGAAGGGCTGGGTCATCCTGTGGCAGGCGGTCGCGATCGTGCTGTGGACCGGGCTCGTCGCCGCCGCAGCGCTCGGGCTGGTGAACCTGCTCGGCTGGGTCTGAACCCGACGGTCAGACGGTTGCGTCGATCTCGAAGATCTCAGGGTGATCGGCGAGCGTCACGCGCGTCCGCCGGATGTGCGTCTCGATCAACTGGACGGCATCATCGACGTTGTTGCGCTCGATGGCGTCGGCGAGCAGACGATGCTCCGAGTCGAGGATCCACCGCGATCCGTTCTGGTCCACCAACCGCGTGTAAGCGCTGCGGTAGTACTGGGTGACGTTCCACAAGCGCTCGACGATGGAGTGAAGATAGCCGAGCCGTGAGGCGCGGTAACTCTCCAGATGGAACTGGCGGTCGTACCGGAAGTACTCGCCGATGTCGCTCGTCTGGTCCAGCGCCTGCGCCAGTTCGAGGATCACCGCCAGGTCATCGGGGGTCAGTCGCTGCATGCTGTCCGCTATCAGCATGGGCTCGACGCGCTCGCGGATCCGATAGATCTCGAGGCACTCCTCCATGCTCAGACGCGTCACCCACGCGCCGTGATTGGTCCGGAGGGTGACCAGTCCTTCGGACTGCAGCGTGCGCAGGGCCTCACGAACCGGCAGTCGGCTCGCGCCGAACCGAGCGGCGAGTTCCTCCTGGAAGATGCGCGAGCCCGGCAGGAACTCCCCCTCGAGAATGGCCGTTTTGAGCTGATCGGCGACTCGCCGGCTCGCAACGTGGGATGGCGCGGACGCCGGAAGGCCCTCGCTCGCATCCGTGCTCACGCAACTCCCTTCTTCGGTCAGTCCACAGTAGTCGCCGCAGGGTGCCGAAGTGCCCCGTGCCGCCGAGGGCTGGACGGATCCATGCAATCCAGCCCTCGACCGGCCGCTAGCGCTCGGTGTTGTGGGTGTCGTAGAAGTCGATGATCATCGGGTAGACAACCTCGGGAACCTCAAGGGTGGGGCTGTGACCGACTCCCTCGAGCACCACCAGGCGCGAGTCGCGGATACCGTTCGCCACCTCCTCTGCCCAGGCCGGAGGGCGGGCCGTGTCTTCGACCCCCGAGAAGATGAGCGCGGGGCAGGTGATCAGGGGCAGGAGCGGCACGGCGTTCTCCCGCAGGATCACGCCCTTCATCGCCGGGTAGAGACTGCGCGGCGTCACATTGATCCGCTCTCGCCACAGCTCTACGGCCGCCTTACGTCTCGGGTCTGTGGTATTGCGGCTTGTCGGCCCGAACATGACCTCCATCGTCTCTTCCAGACTGTCGTTGATGAACCCCTGCTCGCCGGCCTTCCCGATCCACTCGAGGAACTGCTCCCGCTGCCCGTCTGGTTCGTTGCGCGCGGAGGAGCCGGCCATCACGAGCGAGCGGAAGCCGTCGGGTCGGCGGGCTGCGAGGCGGACGGCTACGTCGCCTCCCATCGACTGAGCGAGCAGGTTGACGTCAGTCAGTTCGAGCTGGTCGATCAACGCGAACATGTCGTCGGTGTCCTGGTCCATCGTGATCATCTCGCCGGAACCGTGATCCGAGCGGCCCTGACCTCGAAAGTCGGGACGAACGACGCGGTACTTGCCTTCGGCGTACTCGAGGAGGCCGTCGAACATGCGCGAGTCGAGGAAAAGGGAGTGAAGGCAGAGCACGACCGGCAGGTCCTTCTCACCTGTGTCCGCTACGTACAGCTTGATGCCGTTGACCGTCATGAGGCTCTCGGCCATGGAAACGCTCCTTTGCGGTGTCGCGACGGCCTTATGCCGCCGAATCTCACATTACCTCCTCGGTGGATCCACCGCTAGCAATGCATGCCCCGAATATCCCGATTTGACGAGCTATTGACCATCCCGTGGATCCACCGCTGTTGACGCACGGCGTTCAATGGTCCATGATGGCCGCAGCCGACCCGCACCCGAGCGGGGCCCGCAGCGGGCGACGGCATCACGTGAAAGCACTACGAGGAGGTAGGCATGATGAGCGGACGACGGAAGCTCGCGACATTTGCGACGGGAGCTGCGGTGTTGGTGGGGGTTACGGCGTGCTCGGGCGCGACGGCCTCAGGAGGAGGGGCCGAAGACGCTCCCGTCCTCGGTGTCGTGCAATTCAGCGCCAGCGATGTGTTCTCGAACGCCGCGCTCGAGGGCGGCGCTGAATACGCGCGTCAGCAGGGCTGGGATGTACAGACCGTCGACGCGCAAGGGAGCGTCGACGAGATGAATGCGGCGATGACGAACCTCGTAACCAAGGGCGCGGACGCGCTCCTTGTCAGCGTCTTCCCGACCACAGCTCTCGCCGACGGAGTCGCCTCCGCGATCGACGCCGGCGTCCCGGTCGCCAACTGGGGCGGCGGCACCGGCGACGGCGTTCAGTTCGCCGGCGACGTCTGGCTCGACGAGTCGAGCGCCCGCATGGTCGAGGACATGGACGCCGAGGGAGAGGTCCTCACGCTCGGGTACCGGCCCGGGCTGCCGTGTCAGGGTCGGGAGGCGGGACTCGACGAGCTTCTGGCCGACACCGACATCGTTCAGACGAAGCAGCAGATCACGATCCCGGGCCAGGTGGAGTCCGCACAGGCGGCGACGGCTGCCTGGGCGGCCGCTCATCCGGCGGGCGGAGAGTCTCTCGCCGTGTGGGCCTGCTTCGATGATCCCGCAACCGGTGCCGTGGCAGCGCTGCGCGACCTCGGCCGCACCGACATCCGGACGTACGGCATCAATGGGACAGCGGCAGCGGTGGCGCTCGTCGAGAGCGGTGAGCTCACGGCTACCACCTGGTACAACTCGCCCGCGCAGGGGGAGGATCTCGTGAAGCTCCTCATCGCGTACCTCGACGATCCCGACTCTGTGGAGGTGCCCCAGACCGTCGGCACCGAGGTCGTGCTCGTCACATCCGACAACGTCGAGGAGTTCCTCGCCGGCGACCCGACGCTCTACTGAGGATCATCGATGACGAACCTGGAGAGGACTCCGATCGCGCCGGCTTATGCCGAGCGCTCGGCGCCGGTCGTCGAGGTCGTGGGCCTGGTCAAGACGTACGGCGCGATCCGCGCTCTCAAGGGGATCCACGTCGCCTTCCGGTCCGGCGAGATCCACGGTCTCGTGGGCGCAAACGGTGCGGGAAAGTCCACGCTCGTGCGCATCCTCGCCGGACTGGAATCGCCCGACGATGGTGAGATCTGGGCCCACGGCGAGCCGGTGAGCTTGCACAGCCCAGCGGCGGCATCGCGACTCGGGTTCGCCTTCATCCACCAGGAGCTCAATCTTGTGCGCAGCTTCACGGCTGCTCAGAACATCCTGCTCGGCAACAACGGCGGCGGCCGCAAGATCATCGGCAACTTCCGTCGAGTTCCCGGCCGGGTCACCGCTGTCGCCGAGCGAGTCGGGATCACCTTCCCGCTAGATCGGTTGGTGGGGTCCCTGACCGTCCACGAGCAGTGGCTCGTCACGATCGCGCGCGCACTGATGAACGACAGCGAACTGATCGTGATGGACGAGCCCACAGGCTCACTCGACGCCGAGGAATCCCTGCGCCTTCTCAAGGTCTGCGCCGACCTCGCCGCCCAGGGCGTCGCGGTGGTCTTCATCAGCCACCGGCTCGACGAGGTGATGTCGATCTGCGATCAGGTGACGGTGTTCCGCGACGGATCCGTGACAGCCAGCCTCCGCAACGAGGAGATCACCCGGGAGCGCCTCGTCCACGGCATCGTCGGCCACGCGCTCGCGCCGCGACTTCCGGCGGGGACCAGAGCAGCCGTCGATGGAAGAGTGGCCCTCGAGGTAGCCGGGATCCACCGCGGTCGGAGCGTCAACGGTGCGACTCTGCGCCTGCACGAGGGTGAGCTGCTGGGCATCGCCGGTCTCGTGGGAGCGGGTCGCACCGAACTCGCGCGGGTCATCTTCGGCGCGGACGAGCCGGACGCGGGGACGATGAGCCTATACGGCGCGGCCTACGCCCCGCGCGGGGTCTCTGACGCGAAGCGTGCGGGAGTCGCGTACGTTCCCGAAGAGCGGCGATCCGAGGCACTCTTCCTGCAACTCCCGATCACGAGCAACCTGCACGCTGCCGCGTGGGGAGCCCGAACCTCGAAGCTGAATCCGCTCGTGTCACAGCGTAAAGCCGATCGCGATGCTCTCGCGCGGTGCGAGGAGCTCGGGGTCGTGATGCGCGCGGGCGGAGCCCGTCAGCCCATCTCAGCCCTCAGCGGCGGGAATCAGCAGAAGGTCATCATCGGGCGCTGGCTCGCGACGAATCCGCGCGTGCTCGTGCTCGACGAGCCGTCCCGGGGAGTCGACATCGGCGCGCGCGCAGACATCTACCGACGGATCCGTGCGATCGCCGAGCAGGGGATGTCGGTCATCGTCATCTCCTCCGAGTTCGAAGAACTCCTCGAATGCGATCGGGTCGCGGTGATGTCACGTGGCCGTGTCGTCGGCGATCTCACGGGCGACGAGATCACCGTCGCCGACATGTTGGGCCTTTGCTATGCGTGACGCGAAAGGAACGGAAGTGACGACCACAACCACACGATCGGACCCACCTGCCGAGCAGGCACCGATCGTCGAGGGCAGACATCGGGTGCTGTCGTTCTTTGCCCGATACGGAACACTGCTGGTGCTGGCAGCGATGATCGTGGCATTCGGCATCGCGAGTCCGGATGCCTTCCTGACGGAGCGAAACCTCGTAAACGTGCTCAACCAGAGCGCCCTGCTCGCGATCGTCGCCGGCGGACTGACCCTGGTACTCGTCGCGGGCCAGTTCGACCTCAGCTTCGGCAACGTCCTCGGCCTCACGGGCATCCTCGCCGTCGGCCTGATGGAGCGGTCGGGGGCGCCGATGCCGCTCGCCATCGCCCTGGCTCTCGTCGGCGCCGCCGTCGTCGGTCTCTCCAACGGCCTTCTCGTCTCCGGGCTCGGGGTGAATCCGATCGTGGCGACCCTCGCGACGTCCACGATCGTTTTGGGCATCAACTTCTGGTACTCCAACGGCGCCCCGATCAACCTCACCGGAGGCCCGTACACGGGCATCGCGCGGGGCGACCTCCTGGGGATTCCGATGCCGATCATCATCGAGCTCGCGTTCCTGGCGATACTGTGGGTCGTGCTCAATCGCACGGTCTTCGGGCATCACGCCCAGGCCGTGGGCGCGAATCCCGTCGCCGCCCGGCTGGCCGGGGTCAACGTCGCACGAGTCACGATCATCGCGTTCGTGATCGGAGCTGTCGCTGCCGGCATCGCCGGAATCGTCCTCTCGGCCCGCATCGGGAGCGCGCAGGTGACCGCCGGGGACGGATACCTCCTCGGCGCCTTCGCCGCCTGCTTCCTGGGCGCGTCGGTCCTGCGCGACGGCGAGTTCCACATCGTCGGCACCTTCGTGGGCGTACTGATCGTCACTGTGGCGACGAATGGCTTCGCGATCCTCGGAGCGCCCTCTTTCGCCCAGTACATCGTGCAAGGGGTGATCCTCGCCGGGGCTGTGGCGCTCAGCACGACGAGCCGCCGCATCCTCGGTCAAGTGAAGCGCTGACTCGTGACGCGAGATCCGATCCAACCACCGGCCCCATCGAAAGACCGACCGCATGTTCAAAGGAGAAACAGCATGACGACCACCCCAGCCTTCACGTCCGAGTGGTGGGACGAGTTCGTGACCGAACTCAACCGCGACGAACGTTGGCGAGCGGCCGCGCGATGGTTCGATGCGCGCATCCAGTTCACCGTGGGAGATGAGGCCGCGGCGCTCGAAATCCGTCACGGAAAGGCCCTGGCCGCCTTCACCGGCCTCCCCGCACGAGGTGCAGACATCGTCCTCGAAGCCCCTCGCGAACAGTGGGACGAGATCGTGGGCGGAACGTCCGACTGGTTCAAGGCGACGTCGCCCGGTCTGGGTACGCTCGCGATCGGTGGCGATGTGGTCACGGCGATGCGCAACGCGAAGACGATGTGGCTGACGCTCGAGGCCATGAAGCGGACGGCTCGGACGCTGCCCGTCGCGCCGGAGCCGTCGCCTGAGCCGCGCGCGTCGGGAAAGGAGACTGTCGGCCGCTACCTCACAGTCGCGGGCGTGCGCACCTACTACGAGGAGGCCGGCGAGGGGCTCCCGATCGTGTGCCTGCACGCGGCCTCGCAGGACACGATGATGTACCGGCACGTGCTCGACGGGCTCTCGGACGAGTACCGGGTGATCTCGATCGATGCGCCGGGACACGCCAAGTCCCTCCTCCCCCCGGGCGGCCCGTTCACCGACATCTCGCAGCATGCGGAGTTCAACGAGGAGTTCATGGCGGCACTCGGGCTGAGTCGGCCGGCGATCATCGGATGCTCGTTCGCGGGAAACCAGGTGCTGGAGCTCGCGGCGAGACGACCGGGCGCGTACTCGGCGATCGTGTCGAGCGAAGGGGCGGACTACACGCCCACCGTCTCCGACTTCTTCCTCGACATGATGCGCACCGACGGGCATCAGATCGTCGACGCCTGGTCGCAGTCGCTCACCGGCGACCGCACGCCCGACGATCGTCGGCGCGAGGTGGTGTGGCAGATCCAGCGCAATCCCGCCGAGGTCATGGTCGCCGACTTGATCGGCTACGGGCACTTCGACGAGAGGGCGGAGATGCACAGGATCACGGATCCCGTCCTGCTCCTCCGCGGCGACGCGGACTGGCTGGTTTCGCAGGAGCAGGTCGAGGCGACCCAGTCTCGCATCGCGGGAAGCACCATCGCGGTGCTCGCGGGAACAGGCCATTACCCCATGATCGAGAACCCGTTCGAGTACAACGAGACCGTCCGGGAGTTCCTCCACTCTGTGGGCTATCGATGACAGCGGAGCAGGATCGCCGCCTCGCCGACGGGCTGTCGGAGCAGTCGCTGCACGCGAGCGTCGATCAGGTCGCCTATCTCGTCCCCGACCTCGCGGACGGGATCCGGGAGTGGAACTCGCTGCTCGGGGAGCAGGAGTGGATCGTCTACGAGTACTCCGCCGCCACTCTCCCGCGTCTGGGTTTCCGAGGAGGTCCCGGCAAGTTCGTGATGCGGCTCGCGCTCGCCGGGGCGGGACCGCAGATCGAGCTCATACAGCCGGTGAGGGGCCCCAGCATCTATCACGAGTGGGTCCAGCGACGAGGCTATGGTCCCCACCATGTCGGGCGCTTCGTGGCCGACATCGACGCGGCGATGGATTCCCTCCGGCGCGTCGGGAAGGAGCCGGTGCAGTGGGGCGCGGGCTACGGCCTCGACGGCGACGGCGGCTTCGCCTACTACGAGCTGGGACCGGACGACGGCACCATCGTCGAGCTGATCCAGCCGCCCCGCCGACGCCGTACGCCCGAGTCGATCTGACGTGCGCGCGGGCGTGCACGAGGAGATGTCGATGCCGATCTACAACGAACCCACCCAGCGCGGACTGCAGGCGTGGCGCGACAGCCTCGGAGGGCTGCTGACCGCCCTTGCCGAGGATGCCGATCCGGGTCTCATGCGAGAGCTCAGGGAGAACTACACGCGGATGCTGCGACAGCACCCGATCCCGGAGGGCGTCGTAGTCGAGCCGATCACGGTCTCCGGCATCCCGGCTCACCGGGTTACGCCCGCCCGAGGCAGCCGCACCCGTACCCTCATCTACTTTCACGGCGGCGCGTACCTCTTCGGGTCGGCCGAAGGGTATGTCGCGTTAGGGGCCCGCTTCGCCCTCGCCCTCGACGCCGTCGTCCTGATCCCCGACTACCGGCTCGCGCCTGAGCATCCATTTCCGACACCGATACTGGACTGCGTCGATTTCTATCAGGGCGTGCTCGAAGTGGGCGTCCCACCTGAGTCCGTGGTGTTCGCAGGCGATTCGGCCGGGGGCGCGCTCACGCTGTCGGTCATGACCCGGGCGAGGGCGCGCGGGCTGCCGCTCCCCGCGGCTGGAATCGTCCTCTCTCCCTGGGTGGACCTCTCTCATTCGGGGGCATCCATGCGTACGCGGCAGGGGGTCGATCCGCTGTGCAGCCGCGATGCGCTCGACCTGCAGGCTCGGGCGTTCCTCGGTGACGCGCGCGTCACAGAGCCCGATGCATCGCCGGTCAACGCGGATCTGCGAGGACTCCCACCGATCCTCGTCCAGATCGGCGAGGCCGAGGTCATGCTCAGCGGCGCACTCGACCTGGTCACGCGGCTCGCCGAGCATCGCGTGCGCGTGTCGCTCGATGTGTGGCCGGATATGTTCCACGTCTGGCACCTCTTCGCCGCGGTGCTCGAAGAGGGGAGGCTGGGGATTGAGCGGGCGGCATCCTTCGCCGCGGCAGCCCTCGGCGACGGATAGCGGCGACGGGCGGTTGGCTCTGAACCCGACGGTCAGCCGCGCGACGGGAACCGGCGGTCGAGCCACGCGAGCACATCCGCGCGCACCTCGGCCTGGGAGACGTCGTTGAAGATCTCGTGCCGGACGTCGGGGTACACGAGGGTCGTCACGTCCGTGAGCTTCGACCGCGTGCGGTACGCGTCCGCGAGCCGGTGCACGCTGCGCGGCCCGCCGACCGTGTCGTCGCGACCGACCATGAGCAGGACCGGGATGTCGACCCCGAGGTCCTTGCGCGGCTTGCCCAGCAGGCGCAGGGTGTCGACGGGGCCGAACAGCTTCAGCAGCGGCTCGTCGGTGGTGAGCGGGTCATCGAGGAACGCGCGGCCCACGCTGAGGTCGGACGCGAGCCATTCCGTGCCCATGGCGCCGGGACCATTCCACGGCTTGTTGAGATCGCCCGCGTTGAGCGAGCCCGGCCACAGCAGCGACGAGCCGCTGAGCACCACGGCGTCGTACGCGTGCGGGTCGTCGTTCACGAGTCGCTGGGCGATGAAGGAGCCCCACGAGTGGCCCAGGATGATCAACGGGAGGCCCGGATTCTCGGCGCGGATGAGATCGGTGAACTGGCGGCACGCGGCGAGCGCCGCGCGGTAGCCCCCCGGCCCGAGGCGGCCGAGCTTGGTCGCGTCGCCGCCGTGGTGACCCATCCCCGTTCGGCCGTGGCCGCGGCGGTCGTCGGCGTAGACGGTGTACCCGTCTGCCGTGAGCGCCTCGATGAGGGTGGCGTACCGGCCGGCGTGCTCACCGACGCCGTGCAGCAACTGGATGACGGCCCGGGGCGCGGTCTTCGCGGGATGGACGTCGTAGACGATCGCGATGCCGTGCGCATCGATGAACTCGGGCATGCCGAGAAGTCTAGGCGAGGCATCCCTCCCCACCACCGATTCCTTTAGCAAAGCTAATGAGCTATGCTAAGGATTCGAATGAGCACTGACACGACACCGATCCCGCCCGCCACCGAGCTCCCCGACGACCACACCGCCGCGGCATCCCAACTGCGCATCGCGACCTTCCGCCTCGCGCGCCGTATGCGCACGCAGCGTGCCATCGACTCGATGAGCGACGGCCAGTTCGCGGTGCTCGCCGCCCTGTGGATGCACGGCCCGCACACCCTCGGCGAACTGGCCGATCGGGAGCGGGTCTCCGCACCCTCGATGAACCGCACGGTCAACTGCCTTCAGGACTCGGGCTACGTCGAGCGCTCCGCCGACGAGAACGACGGCCGCAAGGTCGTCATCTCGCTCACCGACGAGGGTCGTGCCGTCGTCGACGAGACGGCAGCGCGCAGAGACGCGTGGGTCGAGGCGGCCCTCGCCGAGCTCACCGACGACGAGCGCGACACCCTCGCGCGGGCCGCCGCGATCATGGAGCGGATGGTCGCCCGATGAGCCGGACGCGATCACCCATGTTCCGGTCCTTCTCGATCTTCAACTACCGCGTGTGGTTCATCGGCGCCCTGGTGTCGAACATCGGCGCCTGGATGCAGGCGACCGCGCTGAGCTGGGTCGTGCTCACCGAGCTCACCGACAACGACGCCGCAGCGATGGGCGTGACCATGGCGCTGCAGTTCGCCCCGCCCTTGCTGCTCGTCGGCGTCACCGGATGGGTGGCCGACCGTTTCGACCGCCGCCGGCTGCTCATCCTCACTCAGAGCCTCCTCCTCGTCCTCGGCGTCGCGATCGGCGTGCTGCTGCTGCTCGGCGTCATGACACTCCCGATCATGTACGCCTTCGCGCTCGCGCTGGGCGTCATCGCGGCGTTCGACAACCCCGCGCGGCAAGCGTTCGTGTCCGACCTGGTGGCGCGCGAGATCGCGTCGAACGCCGTCGCCCTCAACGCCGCGTCGTTCAACGGCGCGCGCATGATCGGGCCGGCGGTCGCGGGACTGCTCATCGTCGCCGTCGGCACAGGCTGGGTGTTCCTCGTCAACGGCATCACGTTCCTCGGAATGATCGTCGCGCTGATGCTCATTCGCATCGACGAGCTCGTGCCCCGCGTAAAGGCGCCCGGCGCGTCGCGTCTCGCGGACGGATTCCGCTACGTCGCGCGCCGACCCGACCTCATCGTCACGTTCAGCATGGTGTTCCTCGTCGGCGCGTTCGGCATGAACTTCCCCATCTTCGCCTCGACGATGGCGCTCGAGTTCGGCCAGGAGGCCGACGGCTACGGTCTGCTCAGCTCGATCCTCGCGGTCGGCTCGCTCGCAGGCGCTCTTCTGGCCGCCCGCCGAGACCGAGCGCGCATCCGGGTGGTGATCGGAGGCACCCTGTTGTTCGCGGTGGCGGCCACGGCATCCGCCGTCATGCCGACGTACTGGGCATATGCCGCGACGCTCATGTTCACCGGCTTCGCCGTCGTGACGATGCTCACGACCGCGAACGGGTTCGTCCAGACCACCACCGACCCCGCACTGCGCGGCCGCGTGCTCGCGCTCTATGTGGCGATCCTCATGGGCGGCACCCCCGTGGGCGCGCCCATCGTCGGATGGGTCGCCGCCGAGTTCGGCCCGCGCGTCGCGATCCTCCTCGGCGCGGTCGCGGGCTTCGCGGCCTTCGCGATCGGCGCGACGTGGCTCATCGTGTCGGGGCGCCTGCACCGCAGCGAGGAGAAGCGATTCCTCCTCACGATCGACGAGACCCGGCCGATGTCGGTCGTCGAACCGGAGCGGTTCAGCGACGAGGCCGCCTCGGCCACGCCCATGCGGGTTCCCGACGACACGGCTCCCACGCGCCGCGCGAGCTGACCACTCCGGCGACCCCTC
Organism: Microbacterium insulae; assembly: GCF_042677065.1. Classification (NCBI taxonomy): domain Bacteria; kingdom Bacillati; phylum Actinomycetota; class Actinomycetes; order Micrococcales; family Microbacteriaceae; genus Microbacterium; species Microbacterium insulae. Next base: position 973,414 of record NZ_JBHTII010000001.1, read on the forward strand.
GCAGGGCTCGCCGGACCGTTCAGCGCGGCTCGCGCGCCCCGACGCGGACGAGATGCGCGTTGGCGAAGCGCCCGCGCGGATCCCACCGCTCGAACACGGCGCGCGCCTCCGCCAGCCGGGGGTGCACACGCTCGATCTCCGCGCGCTCGAGCCCGTGCCGCTTGCCCCAGTGCGGTCGCGCGGCGAACGGCGCGAGCGCCCGCTCGATCCGCGGAAGCACCCCTCCCACCCCGACGGGATCGTTGCGCCACGTGAAGTGGATCGCGAGCACGTCGCGGTCGTAGGCGGGGCTCAGCCACAGGCGGTCCGCCGCGACCGTGCGCAGCTCGCTCACGAAGAGAAGGGGCCGGATGTCGCCGGCGAGGTCGCGCATCGCCTGCAGCGCGGCGGGCGCATCCTTGCGCGCGACGAAGTACTCGCTCTGGATCTCGTCGCCGAAGGACGGCGTGCCGTCCAGGCGGAAGTGCGGTAGCCGCAGCATCCACGGCCCCGGCACACCACGCAGCTCGGTGACGTCGGCGAGGTCGCCGAGCGGCTCGGCGTCGACGTCCAGCGTTCCGTCGAGGAGGCTCTGCGGCACGGGGTCGTCGTCGGAGTCGACGCGCGTCTTGACCCACACCCAGCCGATCGACTCGCCTTCCCAGCGGGTGAAGACCGAGACGCTGTAGCCGGCGCCGGTCACGTCGTCGAGCGCGCCGAGCGCGGCATCCCACGACACCCCCGCGTACACGTCCTGCCGCACCCGGAACGTGGGCCGGGTCTCGAGATCGAGCGAGAGGACGACCCCGTAGGCGCCGAGGCCGACCGCGAGCGCGTCGAAGTCGGGGTCACCGCGGCGCACCTCGTGGACCCGCCCGTCCGCATCGGCGAACCGGATGCCGCGCACCGCCGTGGTGAGCGCGCCGTTGGCGTCGCCGGAGCCGTGGGTGCCGGTCGCGGTCGCTCCGCCGACCGAGATTTGGGGCAGCGAACCGAGGTTGTGGAGCGCGAGCTCGCGCTCCTCGAGCCACTCCGCCAGGACGCCGTAGCGGGTGCCGGCCGTGACACGCACCTCGCCGTCCCGCAGCGCGAACCCGCCGTCGAGGCCGGCAAGGTCGATGAGCGTGCCGGCCGTGTCGGGGAGGTCGGTGAAGGAGTGGCGGGTGCCGAGGGCGTGGACGGGACCGGAGTCCGCGGCGATGATCCGGAGCACGTCGGACTCGCTCCATGCCGGTTCGATCGTCGGAGCGCCGTAGGAGTGGGTGCCCGCCCAGTTGCGGCTCATGCGCCGAGCCTAAGGGCTCGCTTGCCCCAAGGTCGCTAGCTAAGCTAGCGATATGCCGAGCAATGCGCGCCGCCGGTGGGCGGGTCTGGTCTTCATCAGCGTCGCGGTGGCGCTCATCATCGTCGACTCCACCATCGTCAACGTCGCGATCCCCGCCATGGTCGAGGACCTCGGGATCACGTCCAGCCAGGTGCAGTGGGTGCAGGAGGCGTACACCCTCGTCTTCGCCGCACTGCTGCTCGTGTTCGGCAGCCTCGCCGACCGGTGGGGACGTCGGCGGATGCTGCTCACCGGCGTGGTCGTCTTCACCGTCGCATCGGTCGGGGCGGCGCTCGCTCCGACCGGCGAGATCCTGATCGCCGCACGCCTCGTGCAGGGTGTCGGCGGCGCCATGATGCTCCCCACGACTCTGTCGCTGCTCAACGCGACGTTCCGGGGGCGCGAGCGGGCGATCGCCTTCGCCGTGTGGGGGTCGACGATCGGCGGGATGGCGGCCGTGGGACCGCTCCTCGGAGGCTGGCTGACCACCGCGTTCTCGTGGCACTGGGCGTTCCTCGTCAACGTGCCGCTCGGCATCGCGATCGTCATCGGCGTGCTGCTGACCGTGGACGAGTCCCGGGGCGCGGCCGAGCCGGTGGACGTCATCGGCGCCGTGCTCTCGGTGGTCGCGGTCGGCTCGCTCGTGTTCGGGCTCATCGAGGGTCGGACCTATGGCTGGATCGTCACCGACAGACCCCTCGAGATCGGGGGCTGGACGTGGCCCTGGCAGATCTCGCCGGTCGCCATCGCCTTCGTCATCGCCGCGGCGGGCATCGCGGGCTTCATCGCGTGGGGCATACACCGACGGCGGACGGGGCGGTCGACCGTCATCGCCTTCGGACTGTTCCGCATCCCATCGTTCCGCAACGGGAACATCGCCGCCATGGTGGTCTCGCTCGGCGAGTTCGGCCTGATCCTCGCGCTGCCGCTCTGGCTGCAGTTCGTCCTCGGCTTCGAGGCGGTGCAGACGGGGCTCATCCTCCTGGCCCTCGCGATCGGCTCGTTCGCGGCGAGCGGCATCGCGGGCGCCCTCAGCGGGCGCGTCGCGCCGGTCGCGATCGTGCGCGTCGGCATCGTCGCCGAGATCGTCGGCGTCGCCGCCGTCGGCTTCGTGATCGCACCGGATGCCTCGTGGGTGCCGCTCGTGCCGGCGCTGTTCGTCTACGGCTTCGGCGTCGGGCTCGCCACCGCCCAGCTCACCGGCGTCGTCCTCGTCGACGTGCCGACGGCCGAGAGCGGGCAGGCGTCGGGCACCCAGTCGACGGCGCGGCAGCTGGGCGCGGCCCTCGGCATCGCCGTGCTGGGGACCATCCTCTTCACGACGACCGCGGCGGATCTCTCGTCGCGCCTCGATGAGCGCGGGGTGCCTGCGGATCAGCGCGACCAGGTGGTGTCGGCCGTCGTCGACAGCGCCGGCGGCGCGATCGCGGGCCTCGCCGAATCTCCACAGACCGCCGATCTCGCCGACGACGCGAAGGCCGCGTTCTCCGACGGGACGAAGTACGCGAGCTTCGCCGCCGCCGGCTTCCTGATCCTCGGACTCTTCGCCACGTTCTCACTCGGCGCCGGCACGCGCGCTCCCGAGCCGGATCCCGCGGAGGCGTCCGAGCAGGTCTGAGCCGCGGCATCCACCGGTCTGTCCGTTCGTCAACCCCTGTGCGCGCGCGGGCGTCGCGCCTAGCGTGGGCGCATGACCGACGAACGCCGTGAAGACCGCTCCGCCGAAGAACGCTCCGCCGAGGACCAGCCGCTCGAGCAGAACGATCCGCTCGGTGGCGACGAGAGCACCGAGGACCAGCTCGAGGCCGACAACCCGGCCGAGGAGGACACCCTCAAGGCCCTCGACCCGGACGCCGCACCCGCCTGAGCACGACCAGAGCGGGCGGGCTCACGCTTCGCGTGTGATCCCTTCGATACGCCGCTGCGCGGCTACTCAGGGTGAACCACGTTCTCACGCTTCGCGTGTGATCGTCCTTCGATACTCCGCTGCGCGGCTACTCAGGAACCGATCCGCCGTTCACGTGAGAGGCTCACGCCTCTCTCGTGATCGTCACCTTCACGTGCAGGTGGGACTTGAACGGCCCCGCGTACACACCGCGCAGCGGCGGCACGTCGCCGTAGTCCCGTCCTCGGCCGACGAGCACGTGGCGGTCGCCGATCTCGATGTTGTTTGTGGGGTCGAAGCCCTGCCACTCGCCCGCGAACCACTCCACCCACGCGTGCGACTCCCCCGTCACAGCGACGCCCACCTCGGCGGACGGTCGCGGGTGGAGGTATCCCGACACGTAGCGGGCGGGGATGCCGACCTCGCGCAGCGCGCCGAGGGTGATGTGCGCGATGTCCTGGCAGACGCCCTTGCGGGCCTCCCACGCGTCGCGTGCCGTCGAGTGCACGCCGGTGATGCCGTGCATGTACTCGACGGCGTCGCCGATGCCGGTCGCGATCGCGTGTGCGGCGCGCCCCGGGTGGTCGTGCTGCGCGGCGATCGAGCGCGCCAGCTCGGCGACCTCGGGGTGAGGCCGGGTCCGGCCCGTCTGCGTCATCTGCTCCACGGTCTCGATGGAGCGGGATGCCTCGCGGGAGAGCCCGTGCCATGTGACGTCGACGTGCTCGAGCGGGCGCGGACGCACCTCGACGAGCGACTTCGCCGTGATCGTGAGCGCCGCGTGCGGCGACAGCACATCGAAGGCCGCCACGCGCGTGCCGAAGTAGTCGACGTACTGGTTGACCGACGTCGAGGGCTCGATGTCGAGGGAGGAGTTCAGCACGAACTGGCTGTCTGTCGAGCCCGGCAGCATCCGCGCCTCGTTGTACGAGGCCGACACGTCGCCCTGGTAGCTGAAGCCGGTCTGGTGCTCGATCCTCAAGCGCTTCACGAGATCTCTCCGATCCAGCTCGGCTCCGCCTGCGTCGGGAAGAAGCGGTTGCGGATGGCCTCGGATGCCTCGCGCGTCACCTTCTGCACGCGGTCCATGTGCTGGGGCAGCTCGCCGAGGATCTCGCCGACCGGCCGGTACTCGAGGTCGTTGCGGATCTGGCCGAGCGCCCGCAGCACGGTGTTGGAGTGGCCGACGCGGTCGGCGCGGGGATCGATGGCGCTCATGCACTCCTCGGCGCGCTGGATCGAGTAGATGATCGACCGCGGGAACAGCCGGTCCAGCAGCAGGAACTCCGCCGCGTTGCGTGCACTCGGCATGCCGCGGTAGGTGCGCAGGTACGCCTCGTACGCGCCGCACGACCGCAGGATCGTGGTCCAGGACGGGCCGGATGCCTCGGTCAACGACCTCGTCGCCAGGAGCCGTGCCGTCATGTCGGTGCGTTCGATGCTGCGACCGAGGGTGAAGAACTGCCACGCCTCGTCCCGGCTCGTCGACGAGTCGACGATGCCGACCGCGAGCGCCGCGCGCTCGCGCACCCACTGGAAGAACTCGTGCACCCTGTCGGCCTGGAGGCGCCGCGGCATCCGGGTGTTCGTGGTGTTGAGCGTCTCCCACAGCTCGGTCGACACGATCTCGCGGGCACGACGCGCGTTCTCGCGCGAGGCGGTGAGCGCGTAGGCGATGCTCGACGGGTTCATTCGGTCGACGGCGAGCCGTGCGAGGACGTCCTCTCGACGGACGTGCTGCACACCCTCCGGCGGCGCCGATCCCATGACGCTCAGCAGCGACCGGCAGGCGGTGTCCTCGTCGATCCACGGATCCTCGAGGAGCAGCTGCAGGTGGACGTCGAGGATCCGGGCGGTTCCGTCGCTGCGCTCGATGTAGCGCCCGATCCAGAACAGCGACTCAGCGATGCGGCTCAGCATGAGCCGTCCTTCCCGGTTGTTGAGTAGCGCCCACAGGGCGCGTATCGAAACACGGCGATGCGGCTCAGCATGAGCCGTCCTTCCCGGTTTCTTCCCGCGCCTGTTGCTGCTGCTCGGCCTGCGAACGGGGCACGGAGGGCGCGTGCTCCTGCTGCTGCTGCTCCCGCTGCTCGCGGTCGCCGCGCGCAGGATCGCGCGGCGAGTGCGCGGGCGCGGGCTGCCCGTCGTAGATGATCGGGATCGCTGCGGTGATCGTCGCCGCCTGGTCGGCGACCAGTCCCGGGACGCCGACGCCCTGGCCGTACTCGACGTGCGAGGGGGCGGACCCGCCGATCACCCACGTGTCCTTCGACCCGCCGCCCTGGCTGGAGTTCACCACGAGCTGCCCCTCGGGCAGCGCCACGCGCGTGAGTCCGCCGGGCAGCACCCACACGTCTTCGCCGTCGTTGACCGCGAACGGCCTCAGGTCGGCGTGACGTGGGCGCATCCCGTCCTCGACCAGCGTCGGAATGGTCGAGAGCATCACGACCGGCTGGGCGATCCAGCCCCGCGGATCGGCGAGAAGCTGCTTGCGGAGCTTCTCGAGCTCGGCAGGCGAGGCATCCGGTCCGACGACCAGTCCCTTGCCGCCGGAGCCGTCCACCGGCTTCACGACGAGTTCGTCGAGCCGGTCGAGTACCTCCTCGAGCGCGTTCGGATCCTCGAGCCGCCACGTGTCGACGTTCTTGAGGATGGGCTCCTCGGCGAGGTAGTAGCGGATGAGGTCGGGAACGTAGGTGTAGAGCAGCTTGTCGTCCGCGACGCCGTTGCCGACGGCGTTGGCGATGGTGACGTTGCCCAGCCGTGCCGCGAGCATGAGGCCCGGAGCGCCGAGCATCGAGTCGGCGCGGAACTGCAGGGGATCGAGGAAGTCATCGTCGACCCGGCGATAGATCACGTCGACGCGCTTGGGCCCGCGGGTCGTCCGCATGAACACCTTGCCGCCGACGCACAGGAGGTCGCGGCCCTCCACGAGCTCGACGCCCATGAGGCGCGCCAGCAGCGTGTGCTCGAAGTAGGCGGAGTTGTAGACGCCCGGCGTGAGCACCACGACGTTCGGGTCCTCGATACCCGCCGGAGCGGAGGCACGGAGGGCGGCGAGCAGCTTGTTCGGGTAGTCGCCGACCGGCCGCACGCGCATCGACACGAACAGCTCGGGGAGCGTCTGCGCCATGACCCGGCGGTTCGAGATGACGTAGGAGACGCCGGACGGCACGCGCACGTTGTCTTCGAGCACCCGCATCTCGCCGTGCTCGTCGCGGATGAGGTCGATGCCCGACACCTGGATCCGCACGCCGTTGGCCGAATGGATGCCGGCCGCCTGCCGGTAGAAGTACTGCGACGACGCGATCAGCCCTGCCGGCAGCACCTCGTCGCGCACGCAGTGCTGGCGTCCGTACGCATCGTTCAGGAACGCCTCGAGCGCCAGCACCCGCTGCTTCACGCCCGCCTCGATGCGGGACCACTCGTCGTACGTGATCACCCGGGGCACCGCATCCAGCGGGAACGGGCGCTCCTCGCCGGCGAAGTCGAACGTCACGCCCTGCGCGAGGTACGAGCTCGCGAGCGAGTCGGTGCGGCCGCGCAGCTCCTCCTGCGTCATCTGGGCGAGGGCGTTGTAGAGCTCGCGATAGGCGTCCCGCGACTCGGCGAGGTCGCCGGGATGCGCGGGGCTGCCGAACATCTCGTCGTACGCGGGAACCCCGGAGGCCGTCTTGCGCGGCGCCAGGGTGGAGCCGTAGCCGTCGAAGAGATCTCCCATGCCAGAAGACTAGTCGGGGCCGTGTTGCCGGAGTGTTTCGCCCCGGGGGTGGGGCGTGTGCTGCGGTCGACGCGCAAGAAACGAGGAGACACGCCGCGCCGAGGCCGGCACAGGGCGGGTCCCGCGGCGTTTCTCCTCACTTTTTCGTCCCCGCCACGGGGGTCACCCCGCGACGTACGCTGTGAGAGTGACGTCGTCTCGCCCAGACCGCGGCACTCCGGCGCCCTACGGGTGGGCCGCCGGGGTGGGCGCCGTCGCGCTCGGCGCCGGGCTCGGCGAACTCGTCGGCGCGATCGTCGCGCCGACCTCGAGCCCGTTCGCCGTGGTCGGCGCGGCCCTCATTGACTCGGCTCCGCCGTGGGCGAAGGATGCCGCGATCGCTCTCTTCGGCACGAACGACAAGATCGCGCTCATCGTCGGCATCGGCCTGGTCGTACTCGTCCTCGCCGCGCTCGCCGGGTGGCTCGAGCTGCGCCGCCCGCCGTGGGGACGCGTCGTCGTCGCGGCCTTCGGCGCCGTCGGGGTCGTCGCGGCCGTCACGCGCGAGGACGCCGGACCGCTGGCCTGGCTCCCCTCGGCCGTCGCGGGCCTCGGCGGCGCGCTCGCGCTGTGGTGGCTGGCGCGGATGCTGCGGCGCGTCCCGGAACGAGCGGAGCGGGATGCCCCTTCGGGCGAGCTGGCATCCGCCGGATCGAGTGCGCCGGAGCGCTCGCCCCGGCGTGTATCGAGATCGGGTTTGGCGGGAGCACGCCCGAAGGGCGCGCGGGGGAATGTCTCGCCCGAAGGGGCATCCCGCGCAGCGGGGTCCCTCGAGCCCAGCCGACGCGGGTTCCTGCTCTGGTCGGGGGCCGCGGTCGTGGCGGGAGTCGTCGCTACGGCGGCAGGGAACGCGATGCGCGCGAGCAGCAGCGCCCTGACGGCGATCAAGGCCGTCGTGCTCCCGAAGCCTGCCGTCACGGCAGCACCCGTCCCGGCGTCGGCCGAGCTCGACATCCCGGGGCTCGCGCGCGTCGTGACACCGACCGACCAGTTCTACCGGATCGACACCGCGCTCATCGTGCCGTCGCTCACCCCCGAGGAGTGGAACCTCCATATCAAGGGCATGGTCGAGGAGGAGGTGATGCTGACGTGGGATGACCTGCTCGAACTCCCCCTCGAGGAGCACCACACCACGCTCGCCTGCGTCTCGAACGAGGTGGGCGGCACGCTCATCGGGAACGCGCTGTGGCTGGGCTTTCCGGTCCGCGAGCTGCTCGCCCGCGCTCGTCCGACGGCCGACGCCGACATGGTGCTGTCGCGATCGATCGACGGCTTCACGGCATCCACTCCGCTGGAGGCGCTCACGGACGATCGCAACGCCCTGCTCGCGATCGGCATGAACGGCCAGCCGCTGCCACCCGAGCACGGCTTCCCGGCGCGCCTGGTGGTGCCGGGTCTCTACGGCTACGTGTCGGCGACCAAGTGGGTCAAGGAGCTCGAGGTCACGCGGTTCGACCGGGCCCGCGCCTACTGGACCGACCGAGGGTGGTCCGAGCGCGGGCCGATCAAGCTCCAGTCCCGCATCGACGTGCCGCGCAAGGCGCAGGGGCTCAAGGCCGGCGACACCGTGATCGCGGGAGTCGCGTGGCAGCAGCACGTCGGCGTGTCCGGCGTGGAGGTGCAGATCGACGAAGGGTCGTGGCAGCCGGCGACGCTCGCCACCGCGATCTCGTCCGACACGTGGGTGCAGTGGAGCCTGCCGTGGACGGCGACGGTGGGCGACCACCTCATCCGGTGCCGCGCGATCAGCGCCACCGGCGAGGTGCAGACCTCGGACCGCGCCCACCCCGCGCCCGACGGCGCCACCGGCTGGCACGAGCGCTTCATCAGCGTCTTCGAGTAGCGCGACCGCAAGGTGCGGTGCGGCGTGAGCCGTTCCCCCGCCAGCCGGTTGGCTGACCTGTCCGGCGAGCGGATTCTCGACGCCTCCCGGCGTGTGGGTGAGGCGGCGGATGCGATGAGCGCGAGCGACTAATGTGTGACCGTCGAATCCCTGCGAGCATCGGAGCTTCGTTGCCCCACCCCCGAGCAGCGCGCTCGCGCCTTCGTCGCTTCCTCGCCGCCCTCGTGCCGCTCACGTTGATCGCATCGTCGTCAGGGCTCGCCGCCCTCCCGGCGGTCGCCGCCGAGACCGTCTCGATCTCGGGCACACTCGCCCTTCCGGAAGGCGCCTCCGTCAACATCCGGTGGGTCGATGCCGTGCCGGAAGGAAGCCTCGAGGGGGTGTCGGCCCGCGTGACCCGCGACGCGACGTTCACGATTCCCGGTCTGGAAGCCGGCCGACCCTACGTGATCCGGGTCTGGCACGACTATGCAGGGCAGCAGTCGGCGGACGGCTTCCTCACCGGCGATCCGGCCGACCCCGAGACGGGGCTGCGCGAGCGCGCGAAGGTCTTCACACCCACATCCGACGGTCTGGCGAACATCGTCCTGCCCGTCGAGAATCGCGGGGCGATCAGTGGTGTGGTCCGCCGAGCAGACGGCACGCCGGTGTCGAACCAGTCCGTCATCGTCGTCACCCTCACGGACTACGGCATTGCTCCTCCGTTCTTCAGCGATTGGTCGCGCCCGCGTGTGGAAGGGCAAACAGACGGTGATGGGCGTTTGGTCGTCCGCGGGCTGGAGTCGGTGGGCGACGAGGTGCTCGGTCACGCGGTCGCCATCCGCTCGGACGACACCGCGCGCTACGGCTTCGTCGGCGAGGACAGCTCGACGGGCCTCGTTCCGTGGGATCGAGCGCGCATCTTCCCGCGTGGGACGGGAACGGTCGTCATCCCCGATGTGGTGATCCCCGTGCCGAGGCTGCCCGCCGATCAGTTCATCCTCGCTCCACGGCTCACCCCTGGCAGCGGCGATTCGTATGGTCCGTCGGGCGAGATCCTTCAGGTGAGCGGCGGGACGCTGTCTGCGTTCCAGGTCAAGGGCGGAGTGCTCGAGGCCGGGATCGCGCTCCGTTCGGGGCTCGAAGGAGAGCGCATCTACGGTCCCGGCAACTGGGGCCGCTTCGAGCTGTTCTGGTCCGCCGACAACCCGCAGTACGTGCCGCGCAACGACCTGCTGACCGTGAGACCGGACGGCACGATGTGGATGTACGAAGGTGATGGACAAGGTTTTCTGCGCCCGCCCGTCCAGATCGGGCGTGGATGGCAGAACTACCGCGTGATCCCCGCCGGAGACCTCACGGGCGACCGTCACGCCGATCTCCTCGCGATCGATTCCGGGGGGTACCTCAAGCTCTACCGCGGAGATGGCAAAGGAGGCTTCCTCTCTCCGTATCCCCGGGTCGGGCGCGGGTGGAAGGGCTACGACCTGTACGCCGCGGGCGACCTCACGCGCGACGGCAAGGAGGACATCCTGTCGGTGGACTCGGTCGGGACGTTGTGGCTGTACGCGGGGCGCGGCGACGGCTCCTTCGAGAAGCGCAGGCAGGTCGGAAGGGGATGGAGCGACTTCACCCTGGCCGCCGGCGCAGACATCGATGGCGTCGATGACTACCGCACCACCGACATCGTCGGCCGAGACGATCGGACGGGGAACCTCTACCTCTACTCGGGACTCGGCTCGGGTGGATTCGCTCCGAGGAAGCTGATCGCAACGGGGTGGTGAGATCCCGTCAGCCCGCGAGCACGACGCGCAGCTGCTCGACCGCCCAGTCGAGCTCGGTCGCCCGCACGACGAGCGGCGGCGCGATGCGGATCGTCTGACCGTGCGTGTCCTTCACGAGCACACCGCGCGCGATGAGCCGCTCGGCGACGTCGCGTCCGGTGCCGACGGCGGGGTCGATGTCGACGCCCGCCCACAGACCCGCGACGCGCACGGCGGTCACGCCGTTGCCGACGAGCGCCGCCAGCCGCGCCTCGAGGTGCTCGCCCAGTGCCTTGGCGCGCGTCTGGAACTCGCCCGTCCGCAGCATCTCGACCACGCGCAGGCCGACCGCGCACGCGAGCGGGTTGCCGCCGAACGTCGACCCGTGCTCCCCCGGGCGGATCACGCCGAGCACCGCCTCGTCGGCCACGACCGCCGACAGGGGAAGGATGCCGCCGCCCAGCGCCTTGCCGAGCAGATAGACGTCGGGCACGACCCCTTCGCGGTCGCACGCGAACGTCTCGCCGACCCGGCCGAGGCCGGACTGGATCTCGTCGGCGATGAACAGCACGTCGTTCTTCGTGCAGATCTCGCGCACGGCGCGCAGGTAGCCCTCGGGCGGCAGGATCACGCCCGCCTCCCCCTGGATGGGCTCGATGAGCACCGCCGCGGTGTTCGCGTCGATGGCCGCTTCGATCGCCGCGGCGTCGCCGAAGGGCACGTGGACGAACCCCGGGGCGAACGGCCCGAACCCGTCGCGGGCCTGCGGGTCGTCGCTGAAGCCGACGATCGTGGTGGTGCGGCCGTGGAAGTTGCCGGTCGCGACGACGACGGTCGCGGCATCCGGAGCAATGCCCTTCACGCGATAGCCCCACGCGCGCGCGACCTTGATGCCGGTCTCGACGGCCTCGGCGCCCGTGTTCATCGGCAGCACCATGTCCTTGCCGCACAGGTCTGCGAGCGCCGCCGCGAAGGGGCCGAGGCGGTCGTTGTGGTACGCGCGGCTCGTGAGGGTGAGGCGGGTCAGCTGCTCCTGCGCGGCCGCCAGGAGGGCCGGATGCCCGTGCCCGAAGTTCAGCGCCGAGTAGGCCGAGAGCAGGTCGAGGTAGCGTTTGCCCTCGACATCCGTCACCCACGCCCCCTCGCCGCGCGAGATCACGACCGGCAGCGGGTGGTAGTTGTGGGCGACGTGCTCGTGCTCGTCGGCGATGACGCGGATCATCGCGGTGTCGACGCCGGAGGTGGCGGTCATCGGTTCTCCTCCTGTCCGCGCCGCAGCTCGAGGGTGCAGCACTTGATCCCGCCGCCGCCGAGCAGGAGCTCGGACAGGTCGACGAGGACGGGGTGGTAGCCGCGCTCGCGCAGCTGGGCCTCGAATCCCGTCGCGCGCGGCGAGATGAGGACGTTGAGGCCGTCGCTGGCGGAGTTCAGTCCGAAGACGGCGCCGTCGGAGTCCGCGACGAGGATGGCGTCGGGGAAGCGCTCCGCGAGGATGCCGCGGCTGCGGGCGTCGAACGCCGCGGGGAGGTAGGCGATGTTGGCGCGCTCGACGCCGCCCGGGCCTTCGACGGGATCGAGCACCGAGATCGCCGTGTCGAGGTGGTAGAACCGCGGGTCGGTGAGCGTGAGGCTCACCACCTCTTTGCCGAAGACTTCGCCGAGCTCGCGGTGGCTGTCTCCGGTCGAGCGGAAGCCGGTACCGGCGAGGATCGTGTCGCCGACCAGCAGGAAGTCGCCCTCGCCCTCGTTGACCTCGACGGGCTCGGCCACCTCGAAGCCGTTGTCGCGGAACCACTCCATGAACGCCGGTCCTTCGGGCGCCCGCTCGGCGAACCGGAACTTCGCCCCGTAGGCGAGCCCGTCGATCACGAACCCGCCGTTGGCCGTGTAAACCATGTCGGGCAGGCCCGGGATCGGGTCGATCAGGTGCACGTCGTGCCCGAGCGCCACATAGGTGTCGTGGAGCACCTGCCACTGCGCGAGGGCCTTGGCGGTGTCGGTCGGCTTGGCCGGCTCCATCCAGGGGTTGATCGTATAGCTGACGACGAAGTGCTCCGGGCGGCACATCAGGTAGCTGCGGTGCTGCTGGATGCGGGTGGCCGCGGCGGTCGCCTGCGCGGTGGGCGCGGTCGGCGCGGTGTGCTGCGTGGACATCTTGCTCCTTGCGAAGAGGCGGCGGACGCTGTCCAGAGGCCCGGCGGAGCTGCGGAAGCCGGCGACACGGGCACGCCACGCCCATTGTCTCACCCCCCAACCCCGCCCCACCCCGACACGAGAGCTTGCCGAGAGGGCGCTTGCGACGGCCCCGGGCGGGGAAAACCCGTCGCTAGTGCCCTCTCGGCAAGCCACCCGCGCCGGCCGGGGCGGCCGCGCCGTCAGGGGACCGTGACGACGACCTTGCCGACGGTGTGACCCGCGTCGACGTGGGCGAGGGCTTCGCCCGCCTCGGCCAGGGGCCACGTGCGCTTGACGAGGGGGTCGAGGTCGCCCGCCGCGGCGAGGGCGACCAGCCCCGCCGTGAGCTCTGCGCTCGTGACGGCCGCGAGCCCGATGATGCGCCGCTTCGAGCCGATCGAGCGCAGGGCGCCGGCCGCGATCCGGCGCAGGGGACCGAGGATGCTGCCGCCCTCGCCGCCGACGAGAACCATGGTTCCGCCGTCCCGGAGCAGGCGCTGCGCGAGGGCGAGCGGGGGCTCCCCGGCGATGTCGATCACGGCGTCGAAGGTGCCGTCCGGAAGCTCCGCCGAGCCCGGCTGCACCTCGCGGTAGTCGAACACCCGGGCAGCGCCCAGCCGCTCGACGATGTCGAGGTTGCGGCGTCCGGCGAGCGCCCAGACCTCGGCTCCCCGGTGCGCCGCCAGCTGGACCGCGAAGCTCCCGACGCCGCCGGACGCTCCGACCACGAGCACCCGCCGTCCGGCCGCCGAGCCCGGCACGATTCCGGCCTTGTCGAGGGCGAGCCACGCCGTGCCGCCCGACACGGGCAGCGCCGCGGCGGCGACGGGACCGACCTCGGTCGGGCGGAGCGCGAGGCGGCCCACCGGGGCGACGGCGTACTCCGCGAGGCCGCCGCCGGGGATCTCGCCCACGACCTCGTCCCCGACGCGGAAGCGCGTGACCCCGGCTCCGACGGCGACGACCTGCCCGGCGACGTCGATGCCGCGCACGGCGGTCCGCGGCCGGCGCAGACCGAACGCCAGCCGCACGGCGCGGGGCTCGCCGCGCATCACGTGGATGTCGCCGCTGTTGAGCGCGGTCGCCCTCACCCGCAGCAGCACTTCGCCCGTGCCGGGCGACGGCACGTCGACCCGGGCCTGCCGCACCGCGTCGGGCCCGCCGTAGCGGTCCTGCGGCCATGCGGTCATCGTCGCCGGAAGGGATGCCGCGGCATCCGTCGGACGGTTCTCGGGAAGGGACATGTCAGGCCTCCGGGTACTGGAAGACGTCGTCGAGCCCCACGCCGAAGACGCGCGAGATCTGGAAGGCGAGCTCGAGCGTTGGCGAGTACTTGCCCTGTTCGATGGCGATAAGGGTCTGGCGGGTGACTCCGACCTGCTTCGCGAGCTCGGCCTGGGTGAGCCCCGAAGCTTCGCGCAGGGCGCGGATCGAGTTGGTGACGCGTGTGGGCTTGACCATCAGACGAGCCCTCGACGGTAGGCGATGACGCTCGCGATGCCGCCGACGATCGACGAGACGGCGAAACCGTAGAACATGGTGTTGGCGATCCAGAACCAGTCCAGCTCGAACGCGCACTCGATGATCACGCCGAGCCCGGCGATGACGAGGAACGCCTGCCCGACGCGAGCGCCCATGTGGCTGATGTCGCGGTCGCGCTGATCGGACGTGCCCACACCGTCGGGGTCGCGCATGCCGGCGAAGATCCCCCACACGATGCTGACGACGATCGCCGCGGCGATGCTGAGTCCGATCGTCCAGAGCATGAGCGGAACCCAGTCGACGTCCTCGACGGGTGCGCCCGCAGCCCGCTGCAGCACGAGCACCGTGTACACGGCCATGCCGATCACGCTGACGATGAGGCTCGACCAGATGTTGCGTTCCTCGTAGACCACGACGACCTCCGATGTCTAGAATCTTTGACACTCCGAGAGTAGGCCGGTCGCGACATTCCTGTCAATAATTCTTTACATGACCATCCGCGACCCGGTCCGGGCGTCCGGAGTCAGGGGATCTGCGTTGGTCAGGATGAATCCCGCGGAGGCGTCCTGAATCCGGCTGATCTCCTGACCTGGGCAGACGGTGAGCCCGCCGCACCTGCGGCTAGATCACGGCCTCCGACCAGCGGTCGGGGTTGCCGAAGCGGTGGCTAACCAGTCGTGAGCGCGGAGACAAGGCGCGCGTTGGCGTCGTGCCACTCCTGCGCGTCACCTTCTGCCCAGAGTTCGGCGAGCTCACCATCGGAGGAGGAAGCAACAGCAACGGCGCGCTCCGCGTCTCTCACGAGGCGGCCGGAAGGCTTGCGAGCGCGGCTGACGAACCCTTCCACACTCTCTGTGTACGCATCGGACTGCGTGGGGCGGCCCAGCCCGTGCGCCACCACTTCCGCCGCCGCGATCGCGATAGCGGCCGTGTCGGCGTCGAGCGGTTCCGTGCTTCTCAGCGCTTCGCGGAGAGCGCCTCTCACCACGTTCCACCGCTTCTGCTCATCGAGCTCCCATGCGAAATCTGCCGCTGCATCATTGCCGAACGGCTCGCCACTCCAGGTACCCATGAGGAGAGAGTAGAGGACCAAACGGGCACTGCGATCTAGCGATCGGCGAGGAATCTCCTAGATCACGGCCTCCGACCAGCGGTCGGGGTTGCCGAAGCGGTGCGCCGTGATCGTCACGGACTGCTCGCGCAGGAAGGGCAGCATCTCGAGCCGCCCCGCGGTCGTCACCTCGTTGTCGTAGACGGCGAGATCGGGGTCTCCGCCGGTCGCCGCCGCCAGCGCCCGATGCGCATCGACCACCGCGGCGCGCGACCCGATGAGCCGCACGCGCGACGGGCGAGGGCCGGATGCCTCGTCCCCCGCACCAGCGCCGAGACCGTCGCCCCGCGCGGCCATACGCTCGAGCCACTCGTCGTCGGTCTCGACGAAGACGTCGACGCCGAGTCCGCCCAGTGCGCGCCGGACGTCGGCCGGCAGCCCCACCGGAGCGCTGAGGGTCAGCGGCGCACCCGAGCGGATGCCCGCGATGACGACGCGCAGCACGGCCTGCCACGTGGCGTCGCCTGTCGCGCGCAAGGCCACCCCCGGCACCGGCCGGTAGCGGAAGAGGTTGCGCTCCACGCCGAGCCCGGACACGTCCTTGACCTGACCGAACTCGCGGTCCCACACGATCGCGTCGGACAGCGCGCCGCGGCGCAGCCATTCGAACGCCTCGTAGTCCAGCGACGGCTGGGCCGCCTCGATCACGGTCGTGATGCGCGAGTCGAGTCCGCGCAGGTGCAGCGTCGCCGACTGCGGGGCCCCTCCCGTCGCCCGCCACGAGCCGAGCCCGATCAGGTAGTTCGGCCCTCCGGCCTTGGCGCCGGCGCCGACGGAGGACCGCTTCCACCCGCCGAACGGCTGACGCTGCACGATCGCGCCGGTGATCCCGCGGTTGACGTAGAGGTTCCCCGCCTCGACGCGGTCGAGCCACAGCGAGAGATCGTCGGGGTTCTGCGTGTACAGCCCCGCCGTGAGTCCGTACGCGACGGCGTTCTGCAGCTCGACCGCCTGCGCGAGCGAGGAGGCGTGCATGATCCCGAGGACCGGGCCGAAGAACTCCTCCCGGTGGAACCGCGAGCCCGGGCGCACGCCGGTGCGGATGCCGGGAGACCACAGGCGTCCGTCGTACTCGGGCGCGGCGTCGAGCGGCTTCGGCTCGACGAGCCACCGCTCGTCGTCGTCCAGCGTGGTGAGTGCCCACTCGAGCTTGCCCTGCGGCTTCTCGACGACCGGGCCGACCTCGGACAGCGGATCGGTCGGCGGGCCGATCCGCAGGGAGGTCGCCGCGTCGACGAGCTGACGCGCGAACCGCCTGGAGTGCCCCACGGGTCCGACGAGGATCGCGAGCGAGGCGGCGGAGCACTTCTGGCCGGCGTGGCCGAAAGCGCTCTTGATGAGATCGGATGCCGCGAGGTCGAGGTCCGCCGACGGCATGATGATCATCGCGTTCTTGCCGCTGGTCTCGGCCAGCAGCGGCAGCTCGGGCCGCCAGGACCGGAACAGCGCCGCCGTCTCGAAAGACCCGGTCAGGATCACCCGGTCGACGGCCGGGTGCGAGATGAGCGCCTGGCCGAGACCGCCCTCGTCGATGTCGACGAGGGCGAGGACGTCGCGCGGCACCCCGGCCTCCCACAGCGCCTCGGCGACCACGGCGGCGCAGCGCCGGGCCTGCGGGGCGGGCTTGAAGACGACGCCCGAGCCTGCGGCGAGTGCAGCGAGGACTCCGCCGGCCGGGATCGCGACGGGGAAGTTCCACGGCGGCGTGACCACGGTGAGCCGCGCGGGCTCGAACACCGCACCGCTCACGCGGTCGAGCTCGCGCGCGGTCGCGGCGTAGTAGTTCGCGAAGTCGACGGCCTCGCTCACCTCGACGTCGGCCTCGGCGAACACCTTGCCCGTCTCCGACGCGGCCACCTCGATGAGCTCGCCGCGGCGGGCTTCGAGCGCACGAGCGGCGGCGGCGAGCACCGCGCCCCGCTCGGCCGCGGGGGTCGCGCCCCACCGGGCCGCGGCATCCGTCACCGCGTTCACGACGGTCTGGAGGGCTTCGGCGTCGTCGATGCGGGCGGCCGCGATCGTGTCGTCGCCGGCGCGCGAGGCGTCGATCTGCGCGAGGATGCTGCGCGCCCACACCCGGTTCGCCGGGAGCGCGGGGTCGGTGTCGGGGGCGTTGCGGAATCCGGGCGCACCGACCGCCTCGCCCGCGGACTGGCGCGGCGCGTAGACCGCGGTCTCCACGAAGGCCTCGCCGGCGAAGAGCTGCTGCTCCGCCGACGGCGCGAGGGGACTGGTCTCGGCCGGATCGCCGGTGGCCGACCGCGCGATGCCGATCACGGCGCGCGTGAGACCCGTGTCGTCGGCGCCCGGCGCGGACCCCGCCGCGGGAGTCCGGGTAGCCGGATGCTCGTCCGTGGACGCACCGCGGTCCTGAGTGCGGTTCGGGCCGAGGGACAGCGACGGATCCGCCGCGCGATCGAGAGAGGCGAGGAACCGGTCGCGCTCGCGGGCGAACATCGCCGGATCGTCCGCGAGCTCGAAGGCCGCCGAGAGGAAGTTGTCGCTCGACGCGTTCTCCTCGAGCCTCCGCACGAGGTAGCTGATCGCCACGTCGAACTCGTCGGGGCGCACGACGGGGACGTAGAGCAGGACGTGCCCGACCTCGCGCGCGACGGCCTGCACCTGCCCCTGCGCCATGCCCAGGAGCATCTCGAACTCGAGATCCGCGCGCACGCCGGTCTCGCCCGCGAGCAGCCACGCATACGCGATGTCGAACAGGTTGTGACCGGCGACGCCGATCCGCACGGCCGCGGTGTTCTCGGGGCGCAGCGCTGCCCGCAGGCACCGGAGGTAGTTCGCGTCGGTGTCGACCTTCGTGCTGTAGGTGGCCGTCGACCAGCCGTGCATCACGGCGTCGACCCGCTCCATCGCGAGGTTGGCGCCCTTGACGAGGCGCACCTTGATGCGCGCGCCGCCGGCGTCCACCCGCTCGCGCGCCCACGCGGTGAGCTCCTCCAGAGCGGGGAGTGCGTCGGGCAGGTACGCCTGGAGCACGATGCCGGCTTCGAGATCGCGCAGCCGCGGATCGTCCAGGAGGCGCGTGAACACCGCGATCGTGAGGTCGAGGTCGCGGTACTCCTCCATGTCGAGGTTGATGAACGTGCGATCGGATGCCGCGGTCAGGTAGAGCGGCATGAGGCGCTCGACCACCGCATCGACGACCTCGTCGAACGCCCACATCGAGATGTGGCTCGCGATGGCGGACACCTTCACCGACACGTAGTCGACGTCGGGGCGGCGCACCAGTTCGTCGATACCTTCGAGCCGGCGCAGCGCCTCCTGCTCGCCGAGCACGGCCTCGCCCAGCAGGTTGAGATTGAGCCGCGCACCGGACTCGCGGATCGCCGCGATCGCGGGACCGAGCTTGTCGGGCCGGGCGTCGACGACGAGGTGACCCACCATCTCGCGCAGCACCCTGCGCGCGATCGGCACCACGGGAGCGGGCAGCACGGGGGCGACGGTGCCGCCCAGACGCACGGCCCCGCGCAGGTACCACGGCAGGAACTCCGGCACCAGCGGGGCCACGCGGCCCAGATTGGATGCCGCGGCCCGCAGGCTCTCGGGGCGCATGACGCCGTCGACGAAGCCGATCGTGAACGGCAGGCCGTTGGGGTCCTTCAGAACGCCGGCGAGTCGCTCGGCTGCGGGGTCCACGTCGACCTGTGCGCTCTCGGTGATCCACCGCTGCGCGAGCACCACGGCACGCGAGGCGAGGTCGTCGCCGGATGCCGTGAGGTCGGTGTCCCCCCGGTAAGGGTCGGTCACCATGCGAACAGCCTAAACTCCGGCGGGCGCGTCGCACGCGCGCGTGGGCGAGCGCGTCGCGGAGCCAGGAAGCGCGCCGGCTGTCCACCTTACGAAATCCCGGTGGTGCTGTGCGACACGCCGCATAGGATTGATCACTCTCGTAGCCCGGAGAACCCCGACCGGAGCGAGTCACACGCCCGAGGAGGCGCGTTGACCGACATCCCTGCTCTCTCCCACGAGGAGGAGCGCTCCCGCAATGCCGCGGAAGCGCTGCGCCTCCAGGAGTGCTCCGCGGAGCCCCTCCGCACGATCGGGAGGATCCAGTCGCACGGCACGCTCTTCGCCGTCGACGAGCAGACCGGGGTCGTGGTCGTGGCGAGCGAGAACGTCGAGCACTGGCTGGGACGTACGCTCGCGGAGTCCGGCAGTGAGACCCTCGTGTGGGCCGTCGCCCACGCCGAGGCGATCGACCCGATCCGCGCCGAGTTCGAGGGCGTGGACTACGACGTCATCGTCCACCGCGGCACGGTGCCGCTCGTCGTCGAACTGGAGCCGGTGGCCCACCAGCTCGAGTACGTGCGGACCGGGGTGGTCTCGGCCATCCAGAACATCTCATCGATCACCGACCCGCACGAGCTGCGCACCCAGGCGGCCGCCGCGATCAAGCAGATCACGGGCTTCGACCGCGTCATGTGCTACGAGTTCCACGACGACGGGCACGGGCAGATCGTCGCGGACGAGCGCGAGCCCGACATGGAGTCGTACTTCGGCCTGCACTTCCCGGCATCCGACATCCCCTCGCAGGCGCGCGCGCTCTACCTGCGCAAGCGGTCGCGCGTGATCGCCCACACCGACGATCCCGGGTTGCCGCTGCGCGCCCTGCTTCCCGAGGACCAGCCGCTCGACCTCGCCGAGACCGAGCTGCGCGGCGTCTCCCCGCATCACCTGCAGTTCATGAGGAACATGGGGCAGGTCTCGACGGTGTCGTTCGCGATCGTCGTCGACGACCGCATGATCGGCATGTTCACGTGCGCGCATCGGTCCCCTCGGCGGCTGCCGGTGCTGCTCCGGCGCTCTCTCGAAGTGCTCGCCAGTCAGGTCGGGACACAGCTGACCGCGGCGCTGCAGATCCAGCAGCTGCGTCGGCAGCTCGACGCCCGTGAGCGTCGCGTCGCGATCGTCGCACCGCTTTATGGGCGGACGGATGTCGCGTCCGCCCTGCTCTCGGGCACCCGCACGGTGCTCGACGTGGTTCCGGCCGACGGCGTCGTGCTGCAGCACGGTGACAGCGTGCACACGCTCGGCGTCGTTCCGCCGCCGGCTGTGCTGCTGAGCGTCGTGGACGAGCTCGACGTCGGACGGCTCACGTGGGAGGCGCTTCCGATCGAGCGTCCCGAGCTGGCGGTGGAGGTGCCGGGTGTCGCGGGGATCCTCATCGTTCCGCTCGGACCCGACGGCGACCGGCTCGTCTTCGTGCGGGGCGAGGTGACCCGCGACATCGAGTGGCTCGGCGATCAGGGCCCCGCGAACCGCGACCACACGCTCTCGCCGCGCCGGTCCTTCTCGGCCTGGCGCGAGAGCGTCACCGGGCGCAGCCTTCCGTGGGGCGTCCACGCACAGGACGCACTCGCATTGGGTGAAGAGATCCGGGCGGCCCTGGTGGCGCGCGAACAGGCCGAGCTCGCCGAACTCGCGCTGCGCGACTCCCTCACGGGGCTGCGCAACCGCCGCTTCCTCGACGATCGCCTCGACGCGCTCCTGGCGGGCCCGCACCCGTCTCTCGCCGTGATCTTCCTCGACCTCGACGAGTTCAAGACCGTGAACGACACTCGCGGCCACGACGTCGGCGACGCCGTGCTCGCGGCCGTCGGCAAGCGCCTCTCAGGAGTTGCGCGGGCGTCGGACATGGTGGTCCGCCTCGGCGGCGACGAGTTCGTCATCGTCTGCGTCGGGGCCGGAGAGACCGATGCGCACCACGTCGCATCCCGCGCGATCGCGGCGGTGGGCGAGCCGATCGCTGTCGAGGGCGGGCTGCTCAGGATTTCCGCGAGCGCCGGCGTCGTCGCCGCTCGTCCGGCAATGACGGCGGCCGACATGCTGGCCGCCGCGGATTCCGCGATGTACCGCTCCAAGCGCGCGGGCGGCGGGCGCGTCTCGGCCTGAGAGCGCGCTCGTCCACCTGCGATCGCCTCATCAGCCCGTCACCTCACTCCGGCGACGCGTTCACGATTCAGACTGATGCTGGCAACCCGGCCCGTGCACAGCGTGGGCCGTTCCGGCACCGATCTCAGCGCCCGGCGGGGAGCTCCGGCTCCGGTACCACCCGCAATCCGCCGGGCGAGTTCGCCGTGTCGACGAGCTCCTGCAGCCACAGGCGGTTGATCTCGGGCATGGGCGCGTCGTACTCGAACCGCAGCGCGGTGACGGGCGAGATCCACACCGACTGACGGCGATCCGTGGCTTCGTCGACCACCGCGAACGAGAGGCTCTCCTGCCGCCGCAGCTTCGCGGTGATGACGAGCTCGAGGTGCGCGAGAACGCGGTCGTCGAGGGGGAAGCCGACGGACGGCGCGCCGTAGTGGAGGGTGCCCATGCATCGATCCTACGGGGCACCGTCGGCCCAGCCCCGCTAGGGTGGGGCGCATGGCTATCGTGAACCGGCTGACCGTCGACGGTCGGGACTACTTCCTCCCCGAGCCCGTCACCGAGCTGAAGAACTCGATCCTCGAGGCGATCAAAGCGGGCGGCGGCTACGTCAACATCCCGCCGCTGCGCGGCGGCCCGGGCATCGACATCCTCTTCTCCCCCGGGATGCCCGTCACGTGGTCCCAGATCGACGTCGGCGAGTCCGCCGCCGAAGAGACGGCACCCGAGGCCGAGGACGACTTCCTCTAGTCCGTCACGCGTCGAGCAGGCGCTCCAGCTCGGCAGCCGCCATCGGCATTCCGAGCAGGTACCCCTGAGCGCGGTGGCAACCCCGAGCCACGGAGCGCGCGAGGTCGGCGTCGGTCTCGACGCCTTCGGCGACGACGCGCCAGCCGTGGCGGGTGGCCCGCGCCACGACATCCTCGACGAAGTCGTCGGCCGCCGCATCCGCCCGCTGCGTCAGCGACCTGTCGATCTTGACCTCGTCGATGGGAAGCGCCTCGATCATCTCGATCGTGGTGTCGCGTGAGCCGAAGTCGTCGATCGAGATGGCGACGCCCTCCGAGCGGAGGCGCTGGAGCGGGCCGTCCATCACCGGCAGCAGCTGCGGCGACGGCGACTCCGTGATCTCGACGGTGACGCTGGCCGGATCGATGTCGAGCGCACCGAGACGTGCGAGGGCGGCGTCGGCGTAGCCGAACGTGATGTGCGAGGGGGACGCGTTCGTCGACAGGCCCACACGGTGGCCGCTCCGCTGCCACTCCGCGACCTGGGCGGCACCCAGCGCGAGGACGTGGACGTCGAGCTCCTCGACGATGTGCGCGTCCTCTGCGAGGGGAATGAAGAGCGAAGGGGGAACCTCGCCGTCGGCGCCGTGCGTCCAGCGGCAGAGGCCCTCGACGGCGACCGGGACGGCCGAGACCCCGTCACGCGTGAGGGCGAACTGGGGCTGATAGGCGATCGACAGCCCCCCGGAAGCCACTGCCTCCCGGAGGTCGTCCACCAGCGATGCCGAAATCGTCACCTGGTCAGCCTGGCCGCGAGACGGATTCGGCGCAACACCAGACAAACCAGTCCGAAAAGCGTACACTTCGCCCCCCGACACCGATTCGTGCGATTCAACCGGCCGCGACGGATACTCTGGACGGATGGGCACGCTCACCTACGACTCGCGCGTCACCGTGTCGATCGATGACCGCATCCTCGCGCACCTCCAGGTCGTCATCTGGGCGAAACTCCGGCGTGGCGAGCACTTCCCGTTCACCTGGACCGACCCGACGCGCAACGGCATGGGACGCACCTCGGTGTGGCTGAGCCCGCACCAGCCGCTCGTGTTCGAGTACTTCGGCGGCCGTCAGCCGCGCCTGAACCCGGCGTGGATCGACGCCCTCACCAAGTCCGCGAACTCCCCCGGGGGCCTCACGATGGTGCCCGAGCCCGAAGAGGCGGCCGGCCCGCCGCGCTGATCGGTCAGTTCCACACGCTGGGCGCTTCGGCCCGGGTCGGAGGCAGAGCGGATGCCGCGGCCCAGTCGTGCACCCACGACTCGACCTCCGGGATGCCGTCGGGGTAGCCGACCGCCGCGAACAGCTCGTCGTGCGCGAGCGTGCCGCCGCTGCGCTTCATCATCCGCGCACGTACGATGACGCGCGCGTACACCTCGCCGCCGACCACCGCACGGTGCTCGAGATAGACCGCCTTGTCGTCGTGGCCGACCATGCGCGACTCGATGTCGAACCGTTGCCACAGCTCGAGCGACTTGCGGAAGGTCACCGTCTCGCTCGACACGACGGCGTACCACCCGCGCTCCTTCATGACGTCCCACAGCCCGGTCCGCACGAGCAGGTCCCAGCGTCCGAGATCGAACAGCGACAGGTACCGGCCGTTGTTCATGTGCATCAGCAGGTCGATGTCGGTCGGCAGGGTCGTGAGGCGGATGCGGCTGATGCCGGTGGGGCCGAGGCGTCCTTCCCGGCGCACGCGCCGTCGCGCCGACAGCATCACGAGCAGGGTCCGCCAGATCACGTTCACGGGGGACGATCGTAGCGATCGTGCGCACGCTCGGGGATTCGGTTGTGGGGTTCCGACAGTGCGGCATGGCCATTTCGAACCGACGGGGTGCTGCGAGACCGGGGTGGGCACCGCGCCGACGCGCGACTGAGCGCGTCACGCCGTCGTGTCGCGCTCGCGCCGGCGGCGAAGCAGCAGTCCTCCGACCACGAGCAGGACCACGGCAGCTCCGATCGCCGTCCAGGCCACGGTGCCGCCGGTCACCGCCAGCTCGGGTTCGTCGTCCGCCGGAGCCGGTGTGGGCGCCGGCGTCTCAGACGGCTGCGGCGGCGTGACCTGCTCCGTGGTGCAGTCGTCGTCGCAGGGGAGCGGCGGCGTCGGATTCTCCTCCGTGCCCCCTTCGCCCGTCACGACGTTGGTGAGGGTTCGGTCCCACGCGTCGTCGTCTACGCGCACCTGGTAGGTGAGCACGGCCTCGGCGCCGACCGGCAGTGCGAACGGTTCGGTGCGCAGCGTGTCGCCGACGGGGTCGCCCACGACGACAGGGGCACTGCCCGTCACCGACAGCTCCGCAGACCCGACCACAAAGGCTGCGTCATCGAGCACGCGGCTGAGGTCATCCCTTAGCACGACGTCCTCGATCGCGGCCGTGCCCTCGTTGGTAGCGATCACGCGGTACGTCACGGTGTCGCCGGGGTTCACTGCGGTGCCGTCGGGGATCACCGCCCCGTCCACGAGAGCCTCCTTGCGCAGCGACCACTGCGGCTCGCCCGCGCCGAAGTCGGGGCGCGCCAGCCCCACGCGCGCCGACTCGACCGGACGGATCGCCTCGGCGGTGTCGAGGTTCGTCTGCGCGGCGGCGAAGGTGTTCCAGGCGATGTCCTGCGGCGTCGCGATCTCGGGGGCCGTCATGGTCAGCTCGATCACGAAGCCCTCGTCGAAACCGTAGGTCTCGGTCGAGACGAACCGCAGCGCGGTCACGGTCGACAGGTCGGCCGGGGCGGTCGGCGCCCAGTCGTCGACGCACGTGGTGTTGGTCGCGTCGGGGTACACCTCATCGCGACACGGGTTCGTCGCGGCGGAGTACTCGACGGACACGCCACCGGGCAGCGCCGCGATGCCGACCAGCGCGGGAGTGAAGGTCGAGCCTCGCTGGTGACCCGCGGTCTCGGCGAGAGTCCCGGTGTCGCCGACACTCGGCAGGAGGTCGTAGAGCACGACGTCGCCGACCTCTGCGCTGCTCTTGTTCGTCCAGTTCAGCCGGTAGGCCACCGGGCCACCGTCGGCCGACACGGCGCCGATCGCCGGGTTGCGGAGGAATGCGTCGTCCTCGCTGCCGCGCACCGTCTTGAACACCTGGACGGCATCCGAGCCGGGCTCGGGGTCGATGACGAGTGTCGCGTCATCCTGGCACGCGAAGCCCACGCCGGACGTTCCCTCGACGGGTGTTCCCCGCCGACAGAGCGTGTCGTCGACGGCCCCGTCGTTCATCGTGACCTGCGCGACGTTCGGGTACTCACCCGGGAACTCGGGGATCACCGGGATGACGAAGCCCATACTCCAGTTGCCGCCGGTGCGCACCTCCGCGAACTGCTCGTACGGGACCTCGATCGTGACGACCGTCTCGCCGGTCGCCGGGTCGAGCGCCTGAGTGACGTCCCAGTCGAAGTCGACGGTCGTCGCGGTCGTCCACTCGTATGCGCCGTCACTCGTGATCGGTCCCGAGATCTGCAGGCCGGCCGGCAGTCGATCCGTGATCGTCAGGGGCCCGGCGAGCTGAGAGACGTCGGGCGCGACGAAGCTCGCCTCGATCGCGAAGCTGCTGTCGTCGCCCGCGCTGTCCGCCCATTTCTGCACCCCCACCTGGGGGCTGTCGAGCACATACACCGAGCCGTACTCGCTGACGCTCGTCGCCGTGGGTTCCTCCTCGTCCGGCACGAACGTGTCGAGCGTGAAGTCATTGCGGATCACGTCGCCCGCTGCGTGAGTGTCATCGATGTACCCGCCGACCGTGTAGGTCGTCGACTGGTTCGTCATCGACGCCGACCGCGGGAACACCAGCTCCGCCACACTCTCCACGGCCTCCTCGGGCACGTAGTACGTGCGGAAGGCGAGCAGCCCGTCCGACACCTCCGAGGCGACGATCGGCCCCGGTTCGAGGTCGATGACGGTGCCGTCCGCCAGGCGCCCCCGGGGAAGGTAGTCGGGATCGACGCCGCCGGTGGTCGCCGAGGAGGAGCCGCGCACGGTCACCATGGTGGGGTGGAAGGCCATGTTCTGGCACAGGTCGCCGGGTTCGTTGCTGGTGTAGACGGGTCCCGCGGAGGAATCGGTGCAGGGCATCGGATCGACGACCGCGTGCTCGAACCCCGGGCCGGGCATGGCGACGCTCAACCCGTACATGGCCTCCACGACGCCGTACACGAGCTCGGACGCGGTGAGCGCCTGGCCGTCGCGGACGGCGGCGGCGCCGGTGTCGAGCCAGGCGCCGGGGAACGTGCCGGAGAGGTAGCCGCCGCGGTCTTCGTACCAGGAGTCCGGGTCGCCGACCTCGTGGGTGACGGGTCCGTAGCCCGACTTCGAGGGCTCGCCGGCGCCGAGCTGGTCGACCACGGTGATGCGGGCGTCGTCGGTCGACTCGACGGTCGGCGATCCGCTCAGGGGAGTCCCCGTGGCCGTCACCGTGTTGGTGAGCACCGTGCCGTCGGTCACGTCGTCATCCACGGTCGCGACGATCGTCACCGACGACGACGTCGCGCCCGTGCGGCACGCGGATCCGAGGTCATCCGGATCGACGTCGATCGTGATGGTCTGACCGTTGACCGCAGTCGCCGCGGGCGA
Organism: Microbacterium insulae; assembly: GCF_042677065.1. NCBI lineage: Bacteria > Bacillati > Actinomycetota > Actinomycetes > Micrococcales > Microbacteriaceae > Microbacterium > Microbacterium insulae. The sequence continues at coordinate 999,959 of NZ_JBHTII010000001.1, forward strand.
GCTCGAGACGAACGTGAGCCCCGCGGGGAGCGTGTCGACGATCGTCAGCGCACGAAGGTCTTCGACGCCACGCGCGTCGCCGGACTGGGGGCACGTCCAGCGGATGTCGTAGCTGATCTCACCGCCGGGCACCTGGAATCGCTGCGACGCGTCCTTCAGCACGACGAGGCTCGCGGCCGCCGTCGCGGTCGAGGCGACCGACCCGGGAGCCGACGCACCGGGGGTGACGCCGTCGCCGAAGGCCAGCTCGGCATCCAGCGTCCAGGACGTGCCGTTCGGCGTGGTGCGGTTGGGCGGCGTGACGGTGAAGTCGATGGTGCCGGCGGATCCTTCGGCGAGGTCGTCGAGGACGATGCGCAGGTCGTCGCCGACGACTTCCCACGAAACGACGGCCGCGCTGTCGGCGACATCCACCGCCATCGCGGCGGCGTCGCCCAACGGCACGGTGATGACCGGGTCCTCGCCGCAGACGACGTTGTCGAGGTTGCTGCAGCTGTAGGAGAGGCGGTACTGGAACGGGCTCCCGGACGGCTGCGAGGCCGCGGTGATCTGCGTGAGCGAGAGCGTGGTGATCGAGTTCTCATCCGCGGCCGCGGGCTGAACCCCGAGAGACGCCAGGACGATCGCCGCCACGGCGATCACGCTCCGGAATCCGCGTCGAGCTCTCTGCGTCTTCTTCACCCTGTCCCCCTTGTGCGCACGGCCGCGGGCCGTGTCTGTGATCCACCGATACGGGGCGGACCGATGCGGGGCGGAGCCCGGAGGGTCGCGCCGCCGTACATGCCACAAGGGGCCGGCGACTCGCCGCGGCCCCTGGGCGTCTCGAGTGTGCCTCGTGCGGCGCCCAGTCCGGAGGCGGGCTCCCCCAGTTGCGGGGGCCGAAACAGCTCGGTGCGCTCAGAAATCCCCTCTTTTGGGTGCCGCATCCGGAGACCGCGTCGTGAGAGGCTCTGTCGGAGAACGACATCGAACCCTCGCCGCACGACGTGCCCTCGCCCGCGGAAAGCCCGCGAGCGCGATGGACGCCGTCCGATTTCGCGTGGCGCGCGGCCCGGCGTAGAGTCTGGCCCATGGGAGCTGACATCCAGACCGACATCGTCGTCCGTCCGGTGCGAGACGTCGACGCCGAGGCCCTCGGCCGTGTGCACGCCACCTGCTGGCACGAGACCTACGACCACCTCATCAGCAAGGCCGCGCTCGAGGCGGTCTCGCCCAAGCGTCTCGCCGAGCTGTGGACGCACTGGGCCGTCCAGGGGCCGGAGTTCAAGATGTTCGCGGCCCTCGTCGGCGGCGAGATCGTCGGCTTCGCCGGGTCGGGCCCGGCGCGCGACAAGGACGCCCCGCGCTTCCGCGAGCTCTACTTCATCTACCTCCTCGACGCGTACCACGGCACCGGCATCGGCCAGAAGCTGTTCGACGCTGTCGTGGCCGCCGACGAGCCCGTCTACCTGTGGGTCGCCGACGACAACCCGCGCGCGCACCGCTTCTACACGCGCAACGGCTTCGCCCTCGACGGCGCGACGCACACCGAGCCGTTCCTGGGCGAGACGCTCACCGAGGTGCGGTTCGTCCGCTGACGCCTCGCAACGCCGCTGATTCCGTGCTCCAGGTCTGGGCCCTCGACGGCATCCCCGAGATCTCGGCCGGCACGGATCTCGCGGCCGTGATCACCGAAGCCGCGGCCGGAGCATTGGCCGACGGAGACATCCTCGTGGTCACGTCGAAGATCGTGTCCAAGGCCGAGGACCGCTTCGTCACCGCCGACGACCGCGAGGACGCGATCACGGCCGAGACGGTGCGGATCGTCGCGACCCGCCCGACTCCGAACGGCGGCGTCACGCGCATCGTGCAGAACCGCCTCGGTATGGTGTCGGCGGCGGCGGGAGTCGACGCCTCGAACACCCCCGAGGGGACGATCCTGCTCCTGCCGGAGGACCCGGATGCCTCGGCTCGAGCGATCGCCGCCGCCCTGCGCGAACGGCTGGGCGTCGAGGTCGGTGTGCTCGTGTCCGACACCCTCGGCCGCGCCTGGCGCGAGGGTCAGACCGACCACGCGATCGGCGCGGCGGGTGTGCGGGTGTTCGAGGACCTGCGCGGGGGAACGGATGCCGAAGGCCGCCCGCTCGTCGTCACCATGCCGTGCGTCGCCGACGAACTGGCGGCCGCCGCCGACCTCGTGAAGGGCAAGGCGTCGCGCCGGCCGGTCGCCGTCGTCCGCGGGCGAGCCGATCTCGTCGGTCCGCTGGACCTCCCCGGAGCCCGCTCGATCGTGCGCCCGCTCGAGCGCGACATGTTCCGGCTCGGGGCCGACGAGGCCTACGCCGAGGGATACGCCGCGGGCGCGGCATCCACTCCCCGCACCTAGTTCGTCGTTGCCGCGCCTTGTTTCGATACGGCGCTGCGCGCCAACTCAACAGCCGGGTGCGGAGGGTCAGCGTCCGCTGACCTTGCCGTGTTTCGATACGGCGCTGCGCGCCTACTCAACAACCGGGTGTGGGACGGTCAGCGTCCGCTGACCTTGCCGAACAGGCGGGCGATGGGGGCGAGGACGAGGGGACGGGCGGCGATCCAGGCGGCGACGATGACGAGCATCGAGAGCGCGAAGATCCAGAAGCCCGTCCAGTTCATCGCGTACGCGTCGGGGTCGGTCGAGCCCTGCGCGGCGTACATGTGGTTGAGGTTGCGCAGGGCGCCGGTCGCGAACACGAGCACGACGTGCACGAAGATGAACAGCACGAAGTAGAGCATCACCGGGAAGTGCACGGCCCGCGCCCACTCCACCGGATACGCCTTGTTGAGGGCCGTAGCGTTCTTCGGCCAGATCCCCGACATCCGCACGCCGGTGATGATCGCGAGCGGCGCCGCGACGAAGACGGTGGTGAAGTAGGCCAGCTGCTGCAGTGCGTTGTAGTTGACCCAGCCGTTCTCGGTCGGCCAGTCGAGCGACACGTACTGCAGGGCAGCCGAGACCGCGTTGGGGAACACCTCCCACGAGGTGGGGATGATCCGCATCCACTGCCCGGTCACGAACAGCAGCACCACGAAGATCACGCCGTTGACGATCCAGAGGATGTCCAGGGACTGGTGGAACCACAGGTTCAGGCTGATCTTGCGCTTGCCGTTCCAGCGCGGCGACCAGAAGACGCTCGGGCGCTTCTCGGTGCGCACCTGCAACCCCGACCGGATGATCAGCACCATCAGGAACACGTTGAAGAAGTGCTGCCACCCCAGCCACGCCGGGAAGCCGACGGGGGCTCCCTCGGGCAGGTGGTACTCGCCCGGGTACGCGGCCAGGAAGTCGGTCCCCCACGTCGTGGACAGCAGCCACTGCACCGCGAAGACCACCATGAGCCCGGCGTACAGCAGGCCGCCGCCGCCGACGATCACGATCCCGGCCCACTGCAGACGCGTGAAGGGTCCGATCCGCTGCGGCTCGGCCTTCGGCTCAGGGCGGGTGCGCGCCGCGGCGCCCTCCCACACCGTGCGAGTGAACGGCAACGGGGTGGAGTAGTCCGTGCGCGCCGACTCCGTGCGTGTTTCGAGAGTGCCACTTTCGTGCGAGACGGAGAGTTCAGACGCACTGTCTCGCACGAAAGTGTCTGTCTCGGGGGCGGGCGCGGGGGCGGCTGACGCGGCGGGGGCGGATGCCGGGGCCGCGGCGCTCGCGGCGAACAGACCGGGCGGCGGCCAGGGCTCGCCGCCGGCCACGCGGGGCAGGCCGCGGCGCATCGCACGAGCGTCGGACGCGGCGGGCGCGTCGGCGTCGGTGGGAGCGGCGGCGTCGGGCACGGCGGGCGCGGCGGCATCGAGAACAGGAGCGTGTTCCGGCGCGGGCCGGGGAGTCTGCACGCGCGGCGACGGCGACGGCGCGGTCGCGGCGATCCCCGCGGCGAGGGCAGCCGCCCCCGCGCCCGTGCGCGGGGCGGGTTCGGCGGCGGGCGCCGCTGTCTCGGGGGGTTCGGCGTCGGGTACGACGGATGCCGGGGGCCAGGGCTCGCCACCGGGCACGCGGGGCAGCCCGCGGCGCATGTGCCGCCGGGCGTCACCGGCGGAGGCCGCGGAGGCGGGGGCAGGCACGACCGCTGCAGTTTGCGGCATCCGCTGCACATCGTCCTGCAGCGACTGTCGGGAACTGCCGCGCGAGGAGTCGACCTCGGCGACCGCGCCCTCCGACCGGTCGGCAACGCCCTGGGTGACGGCCGCGGCGGCACCCTCCGCGGCGGCCCCGACACCAGCCGGCGCCTCGCCGGCCGGAGGCCAGGGCTCGCCACCCGGACGTCGCGGCAGCCCGCGACGGATGGTCCCTCCGAACGTCGCCACCGCGGGACTACGCCTTCTTCGCCTCGAGCGCGGCGATCAGCTGCGGCACCACGGTGAACAGGTCGCCGACGACACCGTAGTCGGCGATCTCGAAGATCGGGGCATCCGCGTCCTTGTTGATCGCGACGATCGTCTTCGCGGTCTGCATGCCGGCCTTGTGCTGGATCGCACCCGAGATCCCGAGCGCCACGTAGAGCTGCGGCGCGACCGAGACGCCCGTCTGCCCGACCTGGTACGACTGCGGGACGTATCCGGCATCGACGGCGGCACGGGATGCTCCGACCGCTGCCCCGAGTACGTCGGCGAGCTGGTCCACCAGCGCGAACTTCTCGCCCGAGCCGAGTCCGCGACCGCCGGAGACGACCTTGGCCGCTCCGCGCAGCTCGGGACGCGACGAGGTCACCGCGACCTCCTCGACCGAGACGACGGTCGCCGCCTTGCGTCCGGACGACGTCACCGACAGCGTCTCGACCTCCGGCGAGACGACGGCCTCGGCGCGCGCGTCGATCGCGCCCTGACGGATCGTGATCACCGGGGCGCCCCACGTCACGGCGGAATCGACGTTGTACGCGCCGCCGTACACGGAGTGGTGCGCCACGACCCCCTCGGCGTCGCGCGAGACGCCGACCGCATCCACCGCGATCGCCGACCGCGTGCGAGCCGCGAACCGCCCTGCGGCCTCGCGTCCCTCGATCGAGTGCGACGCCAGCACGGCGTCGGGGCGCACGAGGTCCGCGGCGGCGACGAGCGCGTCGACGACGGGAACGACCAGTCCCTCGCCGGGGGCGGCGACCAGCACCGCCGAGGCGCCGAGGGCCGCGGCATCCGTCGCCAGCGCAGCGTCGCCCACGATCAGCGCCACCGGTGTTCCGACCTGGGCGGCGGCTCCCAGGAGCCCCGCGGCGGACCTGGCGAGCGCGCCCGACGGGGTCACGTCCAGCAGGACCAGGATCGAATCATCCGCGAAATCCACCACCACAGCCCCTTACGCCAGCCGGTTCTGGACGAGGAACTCGGCGAGCTTCTCGCCCGCGTCGCCCTCGTCGACGATCTTGATGCCCGCCTCGCGCGGCGGCTTCTCGCTGAGCGCGATGACGATCGACCGCGAGGCCTCGGCGCTGTGAGCCTCGATGCCGAGATCCTCCAGCGACAGCGTCTCGAACGGCTTCTTCTTGGCCGCCATGATGCCCTTGAAGTTGGGGAACCGGGCATCGGGCAGCGCCTCGGTGATCGTGATGACCGCGGGGAGGTCCGCCGTCACCTGCATCGTCGCCCCGTCCGACCCGCGGGTGCCCGACACCTTGCCCTCTTCGATCTCGACCGAGTTCAGCGACATGGCACCGGGAACGTCGAGGAGCTCGGCGACCATCGCGGGGACCATGCCCCCCGATCCGTCGGTGGACTGGTTGCCGCCGATCACGAGATCGAAGCCGACGCGGGTGAGCGCGGCGGCGAGCACTTCGGCGGTCAGCCCCATGTCGGCGCCGAGCAGCTGCTCGTCGACCACCTGCACCGCGGATGCCGCGCCCATCGCGAGCCCCTTGCGCACCGTGGCCGCGGCCGACTCCGGCGCCATCGAGAGCACGACGACCTCGGTTCCGGCGTTCTTGTCGGCGTACGACAGCGCCACCTCGAGCGCCCGCTCGCCGATCTCGTCCAGCACCGACTCGCTCGCCGCGCGATCGGCCAGGCCCGTCTCGAGGCTGAGCTTGCGATCCCCGTAGGTATCCGGGACTTCCTTGACCAGGACGACGATCTTCATTGCCATCTCCTCACGCTGCGCACGAGTCTATGGCGCGCCCGTCTATGTACCCAATCGGGAGGAGGCACCCCACAAGACCCGCCCGGAGGCCCGGTCTGTGTATACATTGACCCCTCCAAACCCGCGCCGTTCCGGGGGTCCCGCGGGCGTCCAGGCGATACGGTGGGGGAAGGAGGTGCCCGTGTCTGCCAGCCGACGACTGCCGGTCGATCCGATCGCCGAAGCGAAGCGGCAGTGGGTCGCGCACGGCTGGGAGTCCGCGGCCGCCGGCATGACCGCCGTGACCTCCATCATCCGCGCGCAGCAGCTGATGTTCGCGCGCATCGACGCGACGCTCAAGCCCTTCGGGCTGTCGTTCGCGCGCTACGAGCTGCTGAGGCTCCTCGCCTTCACCCGATCGGGACGGATGCCGATGGCCAGCGCGATCGCACGGCTGCAGGTGCATCCCACCAGCGTGACGAACACCGTCGACCGACTGGCGCGCGACGGTCTCGTCTCGCGGGAGCCGCACCCCGTCGACGGACGGGCGGCGATGCTCGTCATCACGTCGGCGGGCGTCAACCTCGTCGAGGACGCCACGGCGGCGCTCAACTCCGAGGTGTTCGAGGACGTCGGGCTGTCAGGCGCCGACACCGCCGAGCTCGTGCGGATCATCGCCCGCTTCCGCAAGGACTCCGGGGACTTCACCGACCCCCGTCCGCAGCCCGACCCGCTCTAGCCGCAGCGGCGCGGGGGTCAGCGGCCCTGGAAGGCCGGCGGACGCTTCTCGCGGAACGCCGCCATCCCCTCCTTCTGGTCGGCGGTGTCGAAGAGGCTCGCGAACACGTGCCGCTCGAGGCGCAGGCCCTCGGCCAGCGGCACCTCCATCGCCGCGTCCAGCGTGGCCTTGGCGGCGTACAGCGCGGGCAGGGACTTCGCCGCGATGCCGTCGGCGAGCTTCGCCGCCTCGTCGAGGAGCTCGGCGGCGGGCACGACGCGCGACACGAGTCCGGACCGCTCGGCTTCGGCGGCATCCATCATGCGACCCGACAGGATCAGCTCAGCCGCCTTGTAGTAGCCCACCGCGCGGATGAGGCGCTGCGAGCCGCCCATCCCCGGGATCACCCCGAGGTTGATCTCGGGCTGCCCGAACTTCGCGCTGTCGGCGGCGAGGATGATGTCGCACATCATCGCCAGCTCGCACCCCCCGCCGAGCGCGTAGCCCGAGACCGCCGCGATCACCGGCGTGCGGACCGCCGCGAACCGCGCCCAGTCGCCGAAGTGGTCGCCCATGAACATCTCGAGGCCGGACTTGGACTCCATCTCCTTGATGTCGGCGCCGGCGGCGAAGGCGCGCTCCGAGCCCGTGAGCACGATCGCTCCGATCGCGTCGTCGGCGTCGAAGAGGGATGCCGCGGCCACGACATCCGTCATGGTCTGGGTGTTCAGGGCGTTGAGCGCCTCGGGACGGTTGAGCGTGATCCAGCCCACGCGTCCGCGCGTCTCGACGAGGATCGTCTCGTACTCGGTCATCGTGGCCTCCAGCCCGGGTCGCGTCGTCGCAGCACCTTCGATCGTAGGCCGCGGGGCGCGAGCGGAGTGTAGAGCCTCGAGCATGGGGAATCCTCCCCATGGGCCGCAGCGCACATGTGCGGTTAGCCTGGCGACGGCCCGCACCGCGGACCACGGATTCTCCGAAGGGATTGATCATGGCGGATTTCAAGGCCTCATACGGCGAGATGGAAGCGATGTCGGGAAAGCTCGACACCGGTCGTGAGGAGATCGGCGACATCCTGCGCCGTCTCAAGAGCGACGTGGACCGCCTGCTGGGCGACGACTTCAAGACGCAGCACGCGTCGGGCAAGTTCGGCGAGGGCTACACCGAGCTGACGACGGGTCTCGAGAAGGCCATCGAGGGCATCTCCGACATGGGCGAGTCGCTGCGCAAGATGCAGCAGGCGATCAAGGACACCGACCAGGCACTCGCCGGCAACTGATCACCGCGCGACGGGAAGGGGATGAGCTCCCCTTCCCGTCGCCGTCCTCCCTGGAGCGGACATGCCTGACGTCTACATCAAGGTCGACCACCTGAACCGGCTCAACGGGTCTCTCAAGCAGATCATCGTCGAGTTCGAGGACGCCGAAGAGCGCACGGACGACCTGCAGGAGCTCATCGGACGACCGGACGGGCGCAACAGCCTGTACAAGCGCACGCACGAGTTCGAGGGCGGCTGGAACGACCGCCGCAAGCAGCTTCTCGAGAAGCTGAGCAATATCCAGGCAGCCGTCGAGTCGACGTGCGCGGGCTGGGAGGAGTTCGACCTCGAGCTCTCCCGCGATCTCGCGCTGCGCGAGTCCGACGCCGACAACCTCCCCGTGCGCTAGCAGGAGACGACGATGACCACGATCTACACGAAGAACCAGCACCGGGTCCACGTCATCGAGGGCGATGCGCAGGGCATCATCGATCGCGGGCGCGAGATCTCGCGGCTCGGGCGGCAGATGATCGGCGCGGCCGGCGTGCTCAGCGCCATCGCCGACGGTGCCGAGGAGCAGAAGGGCCGCTCGATCGAGAAGATCCGCGAGGAGGTGGGCGACGCCCACGAGGAACTCGCGCTGGCCGGCGAGCGCTACAAGCCGACTGGAACGGCGATGACCACCTACGGCCACGCGCTCGACGGCGTGCAGAGCAAGCTCCGCCCCCTGGTCCTCGAGATCGAGGAGGCCAAGCGCCAGCTCGACGCGAAGATCGCCGCGGCCGAGGACGCGCAGGAGACCGCGGAGGACTCCGCCGATTACGACCCCACCGACACCACGGCCAAGGGCACCCACGACGCCGACCGCTGGCAGGCCCGCGAAGCGGGCATCGCGGCCGGGAACGCCCAGGTCTACCTCGACGGCCTGCTCGAGGACTTCGACTCGCAGTGGAACGTGTGGGACGAGGCCTACGACGCCGCGCTCGGGGCGATCGAGGACGCGACCGAAGGCAACGTCAGCGACTCGTGGACCGACAACATCGCCGACATCGTGCAGATCATCGTCGACGTCGTCACGGTCATCGGCCTCGTGGTGACCATCGCCGCGCTCGTCATCGGCGGCCCCATCCTCGCGCTCATCGCGGTCGCGCTCGCCGTCGTCGTGCTCCTGGGCACCCTGATCCTGTACGACGCGGGCCGCGCCACCAAGGGCGACCTCGCGTGGGCCATCGTCGGCGTCCTCCCGTTCGGCCGCCTCGGCTCGCTCTTCAAGGCCGGCTCGCGCCTGCAGGCGCTGAAGTTCCTCGCCGGCCCCGTCTTCGAGATCGGCGACGCCATCGGCGACATCCGGCGCCTCCGCGGCATCCGCGTCGCGGTCGAGACGATGGGTACCGGACACGGCCTCGGCAACGTCGCGCGCGCGGGACTCGCGTCGCGTATCGCCGACACGTTCTCGGGACTGCGCCTGGGCGACATCGGCCGCGGAACCCTGTGGGCGAACATCAACCGCGGCGGCGGCGCGTGGACCGTGAACATCGCCGACGAGTTCGCCGCGTACTCGTCGCACCATCAGTCGGTCGTCAACGCCGTGTCGGATGCCTCGGACATCGTTTCGCGCGGCACCGAGGTCATCGACCTCCCCCAGCGCGTCGCGAACTGGGGCGACTTCGTCGTGAAGGGCCTCGGCTTCGGTCGCGACACCGCGCAGCAGGTCGGCTCGGCCGTGGAGCCGCAGTTCGAGCTCCCGGCCGAGATCGACACGTGGCGCGAGCAGCTCTCGCGCTAGCCTGATCGAGATGGCCGAACCGACCAGACCCGTCCCCGCGTACCGACTGCTCCTCCCCGAGGGCTGGGAGGAGATCCCCGCCGATCGAGCGGGCGTCGATCAGCTGATCCGCCGGACGTCGGACGTCTTCCGTGCCCAGCACCGTCCCGAGCTCGACGCCGAGATGCGCACGATGCTCGAAGTGGCGTACCGCAAGATGCAGCAGGCGAAGGCGTTCGCGCTGTACCTCCAGACCTCCTCCGCCACGGACTCCCCCCTGCCGATGTCGATCGTCGCATCGGTCGTCGAGGGACAATTCGGAGGCACGCTCGACCGGCAGGTGGCGCAGCTGCGACGCGACCGCGGGGCGGAGTTCCTCACGGACGATCGCTCGATCGTGCGCTGGGAGGCCCCGGTCTCACCGCGCAGGGAGGTGGAGGGCGCGGCCGCGCACGTCGTCGACTACCTCATCCCGATTCCGGGCTCCGGAAGGCGCAAGGCGCTGCAGTTCACCACGACGATCCCGGTGCCGACGGGCGTGGACATCGACGTGCGACCCGTTGTCGACGGCCTCGTCCACCTCAGCGACCTGCTGATCAGCACCTTCACCTGGGAACCCCACGCCGCATGATCCACTACCACCTCGACTACGACGACGGCGCATGGCTGCCCGTGCCCGACGAGACGGACGACGGCTGGCCCGGCGCCGTCGTCGAGCACTATCGACGGGAGCTCGGCGACCTGACGCCCGGACTCGAGGACGCCCTGCGGCGCGTGGGGCTGACGGCGCTCGAGATGCGCACCGAGCTCACGGGGCAGCTGCTCGTCTTCTGCCCGGTGTCGCTCGCCCCGGCGATCGGGTTCGTCGGGGTGCAGGTGCTGGAGGATGCCGCGACCGACCTCGACGACGCCGTGCGGGACGACCCCGCGGCGGTGCTGCTGCCCAACGTCGAGACGATCGAGGACCCCTACTGGGGTTCGGGCCGCCGCTCTGCTGTGGTCACCGCATCCTCGAAGCCGGACGCGCAGGCGGGTCGATTCGACTACGCCTTCCGGCGCGGTGACTCGCTGCTGGTCGCCACGGCGTTCGCGGACACGATCGCCTACGCCACGGTCATGCAGCCCCACGCCGATCGGCTGGTCACGTCCGTCCGGCTGGAGGACGAGTGACGGATCTGCGAGGCCGCGCCGTGACCGCCGCCCGATCGCTCGCACTCACCGCCGACGCGGCGCCCCGCGCTGTCGCCCGTGACCTGCAGGAGCCGCTCGTCTCCGCGCTGGACCCCGCCACGCGAGAAGACTTGGCGTCGGCGGATCGCCGGTTCGCCGTCCGCGTCCAGGGGTGGGAATCGGGTTCGGAGGAGACCCCTCGGAGAACTCGCCTGGTGACTCCGTGGCCCGACGTCCTGGGATCGCTCGCGGTCGCGTGGGCGATGGGCTCCGCTCTTGGCATCGGGCGGCTCACCGGCGGGACGGAGATGAACAGCCTCCCCGTCGTAGCGCCGACGGTTCTCGTGAGCTATGCGGTCGCTTTCGTGCTCTTCGCCGTCGGCCTCGTCTTCGTCCGTCGTGAACGGCCCGCGCTGCTCGCGGAGTACGAGGATTCGCGCGCCGTGACACGTGAGACGGCGGTGGTGACGAGCGCGATCTTCGCCGCCCTGTGCCTCATCGCCATGATCGTGCGCCTCGTGACCGACGACGTCTTCCCCGCCGCGATCGCCGCGGCAGCCGTGTCGGCCCTCGCAGTCCTTGTCACCGTCGCGCTGGCGATCGGCGCTCACCGTCTGTCCCGGGCGAGTGCTGCCGGCGGAAAATTCATCCGCCGTCCGCGAGCCACCGATCGCGGCCGGCAGCGCAACGAGGCGATCAGCGCATCGGAGGATGCCCGCGACGAGACCGCCGCGGCGCTCCAGACGGCGCCCGAGGCCGCGCGGGAGGAGATCGCCGAAGCCTACGCCGCAGCCGTCGCCGAGGTCGCCGCGCGACGGATCCTCCCGGCGAAGACCCTCAAGCGCCTCTCGCCGGACGACTGGATCGCCGCCCGCTACGACGTCGAGACGTGACGACGTCGCAGCGCGACCGCGTCAGCCCGCGTCGCGGATCGTCTCGATGATGCCGGAGAAGTCCCTGCCCGCACCGTCGCCCTCGGCGTACCGGCGGTAGATGTCCCGCGCGAGCATGCCCATGCGGGCCTCGACGCCGGTGGAGGCGACCGCCTGCTCCGCCAGCCCGAGATCCTTGTTCATGAGCGCGCCGGCGAAGCCGGGCTGGAAGTCCCGGTTCGCGGGGCTCGTCGGCACGGGACCGGGCACCGGGCAGTTGGTGGTCAGCGCCCAGCACTGGCCCGACGCGTTCGAGGCGACGTCGAAGAGGGCCTGGTGGGACAGGCCGAGCCGCTCGCCGAGCACGAACGCCTCCGCCACGGCGATCTGCGACACCGCGAGGATCATGTTGTTGCACACCTTCGCGGCCTGACCGAGTCCGGCTGCCCCGCAGTGCACCACGCGGCGCCCCATCGCCTCGAGGATCGGCCGTGCGAGCTCGAAGTCCTCGTCGGTCCCGCCGACCATGAACGCGAGCGTCGCGTTCTCGGCGCCGACCACGCCACCCGACACCGGCGCGTCGAGCGCCCGGTGTCCTGCCGCGACCGCGAGCTCGTGCGCCGCGCGGGCCTCGTCGACCGCGATCGTCGAGCAGTCGACGAAGAGCGTGCCGGGTGCAGCGGCCTCCAGCAGCCCGTCGGCGCCGTCGATCCCACGGTAGGCGCCGTGCACCTGCGCACCGGACTGGAACATCGTGATCACGATCTCGGCCGACGCCGACCGGACGGCGTCGGGCCCGGACCCGGCGACGCGCAGACCCGCGGCGGCCGCGGCATCCCTCGCTCCGGCGAACACGTCGTAACCCACGACGTCGTGCCCGGCGGCGGCGAGGTTACGCGCCATCGGGAGGCCCATGTGGCCGAGGCCGAGGAAGGCGATGCGCATGTCAGGCACCCAGCAGCTGGCGGCCGATGATGACGCGCATGATCTCGTTCGTTCCCTCGAGGATCTGGTGGACCCGCAGATCGCGCACCACCTTCTCGATGCCGTACTCGTGGAGGTAGCCGTAGCCGCCGTGGAGCTGGAGGGCCTCGTTGGCGACACGGAAGCACGCGTCGGTCGCGAAGCGCTTGGCCATCGCGCACTGCATCGAGGCATCGGGCGCCTTCGCGTCGAGGGCGGCCGCGGCATCCCGCACCAGGGCCCGCGCGGCGCGCAGCTCGGTGGCCATGTCGGCCAGCGTGAACACGACCGACTGCTTCTCCGCCAGCGGCTCGCCGAAGGTGAAGCGCTCGTGCACGTAGCGGACCGCGCGATCGAGCGCCCACTGCGCCCCGCCGAGGGAGCACGCGGCGATGTTGATGCGTCCACCGTCGAGGGCCGACATCGCGATCTTGAAGCCCTGGCCCTCGGCCCCCAGGATCGAAGCGGCGGGCACGCGCACCTCGTCGACGATCACCTGGCGCGTGGGCTGCGCGTTCCACCCCATCTTCTTCTCGTTGGCTCCGAACGACAGCCCCGCAGTGTCGGCGGGGACGAGGAAGGCCGTGATGCCGCGGGCGCCCGGCTCCCCCGTACGCGCCATGACGATGTAGACGGATGCCGCACCCGCCCCGGAGATGAACTGCTTGACGCCGGTCAGCACGAACTCGTCGCCGTCGCGGATGGCGGAGGTGGTGATGGCCGCGGCATCCGACCCCGCTCCCGGCTCGGTGAGGCAGTAGCTTCCGAAGCCCTGCATCGAGGTCAGCAGGGGAAGCCACTCACCGCGCTGGGCGTCGGAGCCGTAGGTGTCGATCATCCACGCGACCATGTTGTGGATGGTGACGTACGCCGCGACGGCGGTGTCGCCCGCGGCGAGGGCCTCGAAGATGGCCGCCGCGTCCGAGCGGCTGAGCCCGGTGCCTCCCACGTCCTCGCGGACGTAGATGCCGCCCAGCCCCAGCTCACCGGCGCGGCGGAGGGTGTCGGCGGGGAAGGTCTTGGCCTCGTCCCACTCCAGCGCGTGCGGCGCGAGCTCGGACTGCGCGAAGTCCCGCACGGCCTCGAGGATCGCGTCCCTCTCGTCGTCTGACAGGCGGGGGTCGGGGGTGGTGATCGTCATGGACATCGTTGCTCCTTCGCTCACCAGGTCGCCCTTGTGGGGCATCCTGATGAAAATCACCGTGCCTTCTTCAGCACGATGGTGATTTTACATGGACGTCCATGTAATCGCGAGGGATTCCAGGGATTCCCCACCCCCGACCCGTCAGCCGCGGCCGGTCACGGGTTCCAGGGCGCGAACGCGCGCAGCTCGATCTGACCGTTGCGGGCCATCGGATGCCGCGCTGCGATCTCGACCGCCTCATTGAGGTCTTCGACCTCGAGGATGTCGAATCCGAGGATGACCTCGCTCGTCTCGGCGAACGGACCACGGGTGGTCATCACCTTCCCGCCGCGCACGCGCACGACGGTCGATTCGGCGGGGGGTGCGAGGACTTCGCCGATGACCCGCTTGCCCGCGGCGTCGAGCGGGTCGACCCACAGGTCGATGTCGGACTCGTCCGACGGCTGGTCGGGGGCGGCGTCGCTGACGACGAACATCATGTACTTCATGGTGTGATCCTCTCGCAGGGGCGACCGGACGCCGCCCTCATCGAACGCGTCGCACACCCGAGGCCGGAATCGACGATCTTGAGAATCGGATTCGGAGGAGGCGGACGGTACCAGCCCGGCGGGGCATCGACAACGGGTAGGGCAAGAGAACGCCAGGCGTGTAGTCATAGAGGGTGATGGTGATCGTCTACGCGGGGAACGAGTTCCTCACCGGGAACGACGTCGCCCTGGCGCTCGTCGACTACAGCCAGGCGCTGGCGCGAGCGGGTGCGGCGGAGAGCATCGTGATCCCGGTCCGCGACGCCGACGGGACCGACCAGGAAGCCGTCTTCCTCGTGGGGCCGGCGAGCCAGCTCGTCGCGAAGCCCGTCGACGGGGCCGGTGACGAGCTGATCGACGAGGCCGCCGTGACAGAGCTCAAGACCCGGACACGGCGCCTTCGCCCGTCGGTCGCAGGCGAGTACATCGACGAGTGGATCTGACGGTCCGCGGACAGGTCTGACGGATCCCGGACAGGCGGCGCGCGACTCCGCGCCAGGCGTGGCCCTGGGGGTCCAGGACGGAATAGGTTTACCTCAACGACGCACGCCGCGCCGGAAAGGGGTGCCCGATGCCGTTCCGCAGTCGCGAGACCCTCGAGGTGTGGCTCGACGAGTTCCGCACTCTCGGATACCCGGTATCGGGCGCTCTCAAGGTCATGCCGCAGGACAGCGAGGACGGCGAGAACACCGGGCTGGTGGGCGTGCAGCTCGCGAACGCCTCGACCGTGACCTACGTCCAGCCCGAGGCGCCGTACTCCCGGCGGTGGGTCGTGACGATGGAGCCGCGCGAGGAGGCCGTCGTGCTCGACTCCGCGGGCCTGATGAAGCTGTCCGCCGAGTTGTCGGTGCTCTCCGCGCTGTGCGCCTTCCTCGAATCCAAGTCGGCCGCCTACGGAGGACCCGGACCGGGCCCGGCCTAGCGGGAGCCGCGCAGCACCGTGGCCGAGGTGAGCGACTCGAGCAGGTCGCAGAAGTCCTCGCCACGCAGCTCGTCCACGTCGAGCACCTCCTGATCGAAATCGGTGTCGAATCGCGTCAGCTGAGACCACGGATCGTCTTCGAGGTCGACCGTGACCGAGATGCGGTTGACGCGCCGATCGTCGGGATCGACGTCGCGACGGACGATGCCGCGATCGACGAGCCGGTCGATGAGGGCGGTGACCCCGGCAGAGGTGATGGCGAGGTGCTCACGCAGCTGCGTGGGGCGGATGCCGGGATGCTCGGCGATGTGGAGGAGCGCCCGCGCATCGCCTTCGCCGAGTCCGAGTTCGCGGCGAGCCGCGGTGACCGCCGTCGTGCGCGCCTCGAGGTAGGCCAGGAGCGCCGAGCGTACGCGAGTGGGGGCGGAAGCCATGCGTGCCCCTCTCTGATCGGACGGGGTGGTCGTCATCATACCCGATAATTAGATGAGTGAAAGATTCACTTGGTTATCTAAATCAGTGAAGTACCTGTATCATCGAGGCGACGGCACCGCGCCGCCAGACGTCCGCACTTCCGCGAAGGAGGGACGCATGGGACAGCTCTACTACGGCGACACCCAGGAACCGATCGACATCCCGGATCGGCTTCTCGCCCACCTCAAGATCGTCATCACCACCAAGCTCCGCCGCGGCGAGAGCTTCACGCTGACCTGGCGCCACTCCGACCAGGACTGCGCGGGGCGATCATCCGTCTGGCTCCAGCAGTCCATCCCGCTGCGCTTCGTGTTCTCCTCCGCCGAGGCGGAGCAGCTCGACTCGGCGGCCCTGCAGGAGATGGCGCACCGCGCCTCATCCTCCAGCGGTCTCGTCGTCGACCTCGACGACCTCCCGGAGGTTCGCGAGATCTCGACGCTCGCTCCCGTCGCCTGATCTTCACGGAAGAGGGGCCGCGGCTTCCGCCGCGGCCCCTCTTCCGTGCGCCCGTCAGCGGATGAAGACCGGCAGCGGGATGATCGCGCGCGAGTCGGCGTAGCCGGCGGTCCCATCGAACGTCGTGCGGATGAGGTGCAGCCCGCGCGACAGCTTCGGCAGCGTGATCGAGACCTTGCCCTTGTCGGCCGCCGTCAGCGCGCCCGACGCGATCTCGCGGCCGCCGTCCGTGACGGTGACGGTGCCGACCGGTGCCGTGCCGTCGGCGGCGATGATCCGTCCCGTCACCTTCACCGTCTCACTCGCCTTGGCGATCAGGCGGTCGGGCCCCGCGAGCACCGCTGTGCGGACGTCGGCCTTGTCGACCAGCACAGCGACCGACCTCGCGGGCACCGTCACGGCGCCGGCCGCGGCATCCCACGTCGTCGTCTTCACCACCGGGTCGGACCCGCCGGCCTGCGCCGGAGTGAGCGCGAAGCCGCGTCCGGCGAGTTCCGTCACCGTCTGGGTCGTCGCCTCCGGCGAGGCGTTGAAGACCACCAGCGCGCCCTCGAGAGCCGGGTCGACGTCCTCGCCGACCAGGTCGTCGATGAGCATCACGATCACGCCGGGCGTGGCATCCGGTCCGCTGTTCGGGAACGTGACCTTCTGCTCGATCAGGTCCGCCGACCCGAGCCGCAGCAGGCCCACCTCTTCGCGCACGCGCAGCAGATCCAGGGCGGATGCCTCGGCCTTCGCGATGTCGGCAGCCTGGGGCTTGAGCGCGGGGTTCTCGAGGAGCGGCTTCATGAACGACCACTTGTCGGCGTTGTCGGACTCACGGGGAAGACCCGATCCGAAGGTCGACTCCTGGCCGGTCCAGTCGATGCGGTTGAACCAGTCGCCCGAGTTGTAGCTGTTGCGGTCGAGCGACTTCGAGCGGAGGAGTTCGGTGCCGGCGTGCCAGAACGACGGGGTCTGCGAGAACGTCGTCGTCGCGAGCGACAGCGTGTTCATGCGGACGCGATCCGCCATCGACGTATCCACCGGGAGCTTGAAGACCTGGTGGTCGTACAGCGTCTCGTTGTCGTGGGCGTCGACGTAGGTGATGATCTCGTCGGGCTGGTCGGCGTAGCCGGCGGGCGAGCCGTTGTAGTCGAACTCGTCACCCGCCTTCACGGTTCCGTCGGACGCCGTCATCTCGAAGTCGCGCAGGTTTCCCGCGAGTCCGAGCTTGACCAGATCCGTCTTGCGCGCCACGTCTCCCGCCGGATCGCCCGGCACGTTCGGCCGGCCGTTCGGGTCGGTGAACAGGCCGGTGCCGAACCCCTGGTAGAAGATCGACGCACCGTCGACCGGGCTGCCACCGTGCACCGCATCCCGCAGGCGATCGGTGAACGTGCCGATCCCGGTGCCGCCGAGCTGACCCTGGGTCGCCTGCTCGAAGAGGGCGTTGTTCGCGACCTCGCCGAAGTTCCAGCCCTCGCCGTAGAGGTAGATCGCCTTGCCGTCGACGCCGTCCTTCTTGAGCGTGAGCTCGTCGAGCGCGGCGCGGACCTCGAGCATGTTCTGCTTCGAGTGGTGGCCCATCAGGTCGAAGCGGAAGCCGTCGACCTTGTACTCGCGAGCCCACAGCACGACGGAGTCGACCATGAGCTTCTGCGCCACCTCGTGCTCGGTCGCCACGTTCTGGCAGCACGTCGAGGTCTCGACGTTGCCGGCCAGGTTGAGGCGGTGGTAGTAGCCGGGCACGACCTGGTCGAGCACCGACTTGTCGCCCTGACCCGACTGCGCGGTGTGGTTGTACACCTCGTCGAGGACGACCTGCAGCCCGAGCCCGTGCAGCGCGCCGACCATCTCGCGGAACTCGTGCACCCGCGCGCCGCCCTCGGGGTCGACGGCGTACGAGCCCTCGGGGGCCGAGTAGTGGTACGGGTCGTAGCCCCAGTTGAAGCCGTCCTCGTCGGCGACGGCCTCGATGCAGGCCTGCTGCTCGGTGCCGGCGGGGCCGTACGACTCGAGGTCGCAGTCGGGCGTCTTCTGGGCCGCGCGATCCTCCTCGATCGACGCGATGTCGAAGGTCGGGAGCAGGTGCACGGTGTTGATCCCGGCGTCGACCAGCTCGCGCAGCTGCTTCGTGCCGGCACTGTCGCGCGTGAACGCACGGTACGTACCGCGCTCCTGGGCCGGAACGGTCTCGTCGGTGATCGAGAAGTCCCGCACGTGCAGCTCGTAGATCGCGCGGTCGACCGGGCGGTCCACCTTCGGCGCCTTCGCCTTCTCCCACTGCTTGGGCTTGAGCGACTTGTCGTCGAGGTCGACCGCGACGGAGCGCTCGGAGTTGGTCGTCAGCGCGACCGAATACGGGTCGGTGACGAGGTTCGTCTCGATGGCGCCGGTGCTCGGGGCGTAGACGACGACCTCCCACAGGTACTCGTCGCCGGTGAGCGACTTCGCACCCTTGACGCTCCACACGCCGGATGCCTCGTCCCACGACGCCTCGTGGCGCTGCGGGTCACCCTCGGCACCCGCCTCCCACGTGAGCAGCGTCGCCGACTGCGCGGTCGGCGCCCACAGGCGGAAGGTCGGCTTCTTGTTCTTCGCGAACGACACCCCGAGCTCGGCATCTCCCACCTCATCGGCGTAGAGATCGTCCAGCACACCGGGGACCTGAACCCCGGTGAAGGCGCGGAGCGCTCCCGCGGCATCCCGCTGCGACACCATGAGCTGGCCCTTCAGCACCGCCGCCGCGTCGACGCCCTCGACGCGCAGCGCCGTGAATCCGGCGAGGGCCGGGAAGCGCGCCTTCTGCTCGTCGGTGAGACCCCCGTCGACGCGAGTCAGGTCGTACGCCTCGCCGCCGGTGACCTCGCCGTCCGCCTGGGCGAGGGATGCCTCGGCCGACGCGTGCAGCTGCCATGCCGCATCCGCCGCC
The DNA here is from genome assembly GCF_042677065.1 of Microbacterium insulae. Classification (NCBI taxonomy): domain Bacteria; kingdom Bacillati; phylum Actinomycetota; class Actinomycetes; order Micrococcales; family Microbacteriaceae; genus Microbacterium; species Microbacterium insulae. The sequence continues at coordinate 1,019,203 of NZ_JBHTII010000001.1, forward strand.
GTCGAGCCCAGGTCGGCGGGCCATGCGAGGGTGTCCGCGTCGATCCAGTGGGCGCGGAGCTCCCCCGTGCCCGCGAGCGGCGGGTCGGTCGCCGTCACGGTGAGGATGTGCGTCGCGAGGTCGTAGCGGAACGTCGTGACCTTCCCGGCGCTCGCGCTGAAGCTGATGTTCGCGCCGTTGGGGGCACCGCCGGCGCCGTAGTTCTCATCCCACGAGAGGTTGTGCGCGACCTTCACCTCATACGAGCCGGTCGGCAGGTCGTCGGTCGTGTACTGGAACACACCGTCGCGGTTCCGGTCGAACATCATCGTGGCGAGGCAGTCGGGCTGCCAGTCGCCCGGGCAGCCGAGCTCGCTCTGCAGCGAGCCCGGGAGCGTGATGACCGGACCGTCGGCCGTCGACCAGATGTTCTTCGTGCGCGGGTCGAAGTAGAACGTGATGGCGCCGCCGTCGTGGTTCAGGACGATGTCGGAGCCGCCGGGCGCGCCGCCCTGCCCGTAGTTCTCGCCCCACGACTTCTCGACGGCGATCTTGTAGGCGTAGTCGCCCGCGGCTAGGTCGGCGAGCGCGAGGCGCCAGATCGTGCCGTTCACGAGCTCCATCTGGACGTTGTCGCAGTCGGGCTGCCAGTCGCCGGGGCATCCGGCCTCGCTGTTGAAGCTGCCCGGCACGCTCACGAACTCGTACTCGGTGGGCTCCTGCGGCTCCGGCTCGGACGGCTCCTCGGGCTCCTCGGGGACCGTCACGTTCACGCGGTTGCCGACCGACGCGTAGGTCGATCCGGCCGAGCGGTGGCCCGCGGCATCCGTCGTCACCGCTCGGTACTCCACGAGCGTGCCCTTCGCGAGGCCGGCCGTGTCGTGGAAGACGCGGGGCGTGGTGTCCTCGGCGGTGCCCAGCGCGTGCCACTCGTCGTCGCCGACGACCCGCCACGCGAAGCTCGTCTCGGACCAGACGTCGGCCCCGAGGTCGGCGCCGACCGGTGCGACACCGGTCAGCCCCGCACCCGCCTCCGGAACCGTAACGGTGAGGCCCCCGGCCTCGGCGGGGTGCCGTGACGGTCTTGTCGGCGGTGTAGACGACCGCCGACAGGGCCGGTACGGTCACCGATGCGACGCCGTCGCCGTCGGTCGCGAAGGCCTCCCCGCCGCCGTACAGCGGCGTGAAGGAGGCGTCCGCCGTGAGTGTCGGGATCGACACCGTGCGGGCCTCGGCGGCGTTGTTGGTCGCGACGAGGTACTCGACCTGCTCGGCGCGGTCCACGCGGCTGAACGCGTAGACACCGGCCGCGGCGTCCTCGACGAAGCGCTCGATCTGCGCGCCGGTCGCGAGAGCCGGGTGGCTCGCGCGGAGGCCGGCGAGCGCCGAGATGTGCTCATACAGCGGCGAGTCGGTGTCGTAGCGATCGACCTGGCCGAGCTGCTCGCCGGTCACGAGCGGCTGATTCGCGTACTCGGCGGTCTGGGTCGCGAAGAGACTCTGGCGCGCGTCCTTGTCGCCGCCGGTGCCCGCGAAGCCCTGCTCATCGCCGTAGTAGACGACCGGCTGGCCGCGCGTGAGGAACATCAGCTCGTGCGCGAGCTCGTCACGCTCCAGCACGGCGTCCCCCGCGACGAACAGGCCGACGCGGCCCATGTCGTGATTGCCGAGGAAGGTCGGCAGCGCCGTGGCCGACGAGTCCGGGGTCGTGTACATGTCGTCGCCCGCGAACAGGGTCGCCAGGCCGCTCGGCTTGCCGCCCGCCCCGGTGCCCTTGGCGTAGGCCGTGGCGGCGCTCTGGAACGTGAAGTCGAGCACCGAGTTCATGTCGGAGTTGCGCACGTACGGCGACAGCTTCGCCGGGTCGGCGTCGTACACCTCGCCGAACATGAAGAACTCGTCCTTGCCCTGCGCGTGGGCGTAGTCGAGCACCTCGGCCGACCACTTCTCCCAGAACTCGAAGTTCACATGCTTGGCCGTGTCGATGCGGAAGCCGTCGATCCCGAGGTCGACCCAGTCCTGGTACACGTCGATGAAGCCGTCGACGACGGTCGGATGCTCCGTCATGAGGTCGTCGAGACCCACGAAGTCGCCGAACGTGACCGACTCCCCCGCCCACGTCGAGTCGCCGCGGTTGTGGTAGAGCGTCGGGTCGTTCAGCCACGCCGGAACCTTGACGTCCTGGTCGGCTTCGGCGATCACCGGCGTGTACGGGAAGCTCGTCGCCGGGTCGAGGGCGGGGAAGGTGTCGGTGCCGGCGTAGTCGCCCGGATCGAAGGCCGTGCCACTCGCGTCGCGGTACGGCGAGGTGGCCTGGTCGACGTAGGTGTACTGCCCCTCCTCATACGAGATGACGTCGGCGGTGTGGTTCGTGATGATGTCGAAGTAGACCTTGATGCCGCGGTCGTGGGCGTCGGCGATAAGCGCCTCGAGCTCGGCGTTGGTGCCGAGGTGCGGGTCGATCTGCGTGAAGTCGGTGATCCAGTAGCCGTGGTAACCCGCGCTCGCGTCCGCACCGGCGCCCTGGACCGGACGGTTCTTGAAGCTCGGCGTGAGCCAGATCGCCGTCGTGCCGAGCCCTTCGATGTAGTCGAGCTTCGAGCGGAGGCCGGCGAGGTCGCCGCCCTGGTAGAAGCCCTTGTCGGTCGGGTCGAACCCGTGCGCGAGGCGGTCGCCGGCGATGCCCGCCGTGTCGTTGGACGTGTCGCCGTTGGCGAAGCGGTCGGTCATGACGAAGTAGAACTGCTCGTCGCTGCCGGGCTGGCGCACCGGGTCGGTCACGAGCGCGTCGTCGGCCTCGGTGTAGTCACCGCCCAGCGCGACGGGCTCGATGCCCACGCGCTTGACGTTGTCGTCGAACACGAAGCGCAGGGTCGTCGGGCCGGCGATCGTCAGGGGGATGTTGTCGCCGCCGCCGTCGAGGCCGTACGACTCCGTCCACGCGTCGTCGACCGCGACCTTGTACTCGTACGTGCCGGCCGGCACCTCGAACTCGGTCGCGTACACCCCTTCGGTTCCGGTGGGCGCCAGTTCGGTCGCCGCGCAGTCGGGCTGCCAGTCGTCGGAGCAGCCCAGCTCGCTCTGAAGGCTGCCGACGAGCGCGAAGGTTCGCTCGGCGGCGACGGCGGCCGGGGCGACGGTGGCGAGCACACCCCCGGCGAGGACCAGCGCGGCCGTCGTCAGGACGGCTGCGGAACGGCGGACACGTGCTGCTGTCGGCTTCGACAAGGGGACTCCTGGGGAGGGAGGGCACGACGACGTGCCGGGGATGCAGTGTGGGCTCGACGGTAGCAAGCCCTTGCCCGAATCTGCAAGCGCTTACATGATGAGAACACGCTCATCTCCGTGGATGCCGCGGCTTGCGGCATCCACTTCGATCGATCCACGCGCAATCGCTTGCAGTCGTGCCCGACCCGCGTCAGGGAATCTGCCCGGGTCAGGACCACTCAGCCGGATTCCTCCTGACCGCAGCAGTTCTCCTGATCCGGGCGCGCCGCGTGCGCGCCCGGTCGGCGCCGTCGGGGCCGGGTCAGCCCCGCTCGCCGGCCGCGGCGTACGTCGAGCGCTGCTCGATCACGGCGAGCGTGCAGCGCGAGATGCACACGAGGCGCCCGGCCTCGTCGGTGATGCGGATCTCCCACACGTGCGAGCGCCGGCCGATCGCCGCCGGAGTCACGGTCGCCGTCACCCACCCGGACGAGACCGGCCGGATGTGGTTGGCGTTGATCTCCTGCCCGACCACGTGGAACCGCTCGCGATCCACGGCGAGGTGGCCCGCCCAGGACGCGAGGGTCTCGGCGAGGGCGACGGATGCTCCGCCGTGAAGCACGCCCGCAGGCTGCACGGTCCGGCTGTCGACCGGCATCCGTCCGACCAGCGCGTCGTCGCGCACCTCGGTGATCTCGATCCCGAGACTCTCGATCAGCGTGGACTCGGACATCGCGTTGAGCGCGATGCCGGACACGTCGCCGAACCAGACGCTCACTCCGCGGACTCCTCCGGGCGCTCCGCCGCGGCGGCGACCGCGGCATCCGGAACGTAGCCCTCGATGTGCCGCTCGTCGGGCCCGTTGTACTCCGACAGCGGACGGATGAGCGCGTTCGAGGCCAGCTGCTCCATGACGTGGGCCGTCCACCCGGTGACGCGCGCCGCGACGAACAGCGGCGTGAAGGTGAGCGTGTCGAAGCCCATCAGGTTGTACGCCGGACCCGACGGGTAGTCGAGGTTCGGGTAGATGCCCTTGCGCTCGACGAACTGGGACTCGAGCGCGTCGTAGAGGGCCGCGACATCCGGCCGGTCGTAGTGCTCGACGAGCGTGTCGAGGGCGGCCTTCATCGTCGGCACGCGCGAGTCGCCGCGCTTGTACACGCGGTGGCCGAATCCCATGATCTTGCGCTTCTCGGCGAGCGCCGCATCGAGCCACGGCCCGACGTTCTCGGCGCTGCCGATCTCGTCGAAGATGTGCAGCACGGCCTCGTTCGCCCCGCCGTGCAGGGGACCCTTGAGGGCGCCGATCGCGCCGACGACCGCGGAGTACAGGTCGCTGAGGGTGCTCGTGATCACCCGGGCCGTGAACGTCGAGGCGTTGAACGAGTGCTCGGCGTACAGGATCATCGAGCGGTTGAAGGCGTCGACGACCACGTCGTCGGCCTCCTCGCCGAAAGTCATCCACAGGAAGTTGGCCGAGTAGTCCAGGTCGTCTCGCGGGGCGATCGGCTGCTGGCCGCGGCGACGGCGCTGGCCGTACGCGACGATCGCCGGCAGGACCGCGAAGAGACGGATGCTGCGCGCCAGGTTCTCGTCGGCGCTCCCGCTCGCGTCCAGCACCGACCCGGTACCGGCGAGGTCGCGGGCGCCGATGAGGCTCACCGCGGTGCGTACCTCGTCCATCGGGTGCGCGTCGACCGGGACGAGGTCGATCGCGGCCCGGACATCGGCCGGAAGCCCGCGGTACTGGCGCTCGGTCGCACGAAGGTGCGCGAGCTGCACGTACGTCGGCAGCTCGCCGTGCCACAGCAGGTACGCGACGGCTTCGAACGGCTGGGTGGCCGCCAGCTCCTGCACGGGGTATCCGCGGTAGAGCAGCGAGTTCGTCTCGGGGTTGACCTTCGAGACCGCCGTGTGGTCGACGACCACGCCGGCGAGGCCCTTCTTGATGTCGGGTTCGGTCATTGCTCGCTCCTTCGCGGGTCAGCGCTGGATCTGGAAGTTGAAGACGTCCTGGTCGAAGTGGTTGTACTGCTCGTAGTCGATCAGATCGTAGAGGTCGGCGCGATGCTGCATCTCGCCGAGCTTCGAGGTGAGGTGTCCTTCGTCGTTCAGGGTGTCGAGGGCGCGGGATGCCGCTCCCATCGCGATCCGCAGCAGGGACACCGGCCAGATCACGATGTTGACGCCCACGTCCCGCAGCTGGTCGACGCTGAACAGGTCGGACTTCCCGAACTCGGTCATGTTCGCGAGGATCGGCACGTCGACCGCGGCCCGGACGGCGGCGAACTCCTCGAGCGAGCGCATCGCCTCGGGGAAGATCGCGTCGGCACCGGCATCCACCAGCGCCTTCGCGCGGTCGATCGCGGCATCCATCCCCTCCACCGCGCGGATGTCGGTGCGCGCCATGATCAGGAAGTTCGCGTCGCGCCGCGCGTCGGCGGCCGCGCGGATGCGCTTGATCGCGGTGTCTTCGTCGACGACGGACTTGCCGTCGAGGTGGCCGCAGCGCTTGGGGTTGATCTGATCCTCGATGTGGGTGCCGGCCAGGCCGGCGTCCTCGAGCGTCTGGATCGTGCGCGCGACGTTCATCGGCTCGCCGAAGCCGGTGTCGGCGTCGATGATCGCCGGCAGGTCGGTCATGCGCGCGATCTGCTGACCCCGGCCGGCGACCTCGGTGAGCGTCGTGAGACCGATGTCGGGCAGCCCGAGGTCGGCCGAGAGCACGGCGCCCGAGATGTAGACGCCCTCGAATCCCTTTCGCTCGATGAGCCGCGCGCTGAGGGGGTTGAAGGCGCCCGGGAAGCGCAGCAGCTCACCCGAGGCCAGCCGCTCGCGGAAGGCCCGCCGCTTCTCGTGCGCCGGAACGGTCGAGTACAGCATCAGCGGGCGCCTTGTCGTGAAACGGTGGGGAGAAACTCGCATGCTGCGGCCGCCAAAGCGTTCACGAGGCCCATTTCTCCTACCGCTTTCACCGAGCACGGCATCAGAACAGGCCCTTCGGGGCGGGCGCCGAGGCCAGGACCCCGAACTCGGCCACGATCGTGAGCTGCTGCACCTCTTCGGGTGTGAGCTCGGGCAGGCGCTCGGCGAGGCCGAGGAAGCGCTCGATCTCGTCCGCCGACAGCACCGGCTCGGCGAGGAGGCGGAACTTGCGGATGTAATCCTCGCGTGCGAAGGGGCGTGCGCCGAGCGGGTGGGCGTCGGCGACGGCGATCTCGTCCTCGATGGTCTCGCCGTTGGTCAGGCGGATGACCACGCGCCCGCCGAAGGCCTTCTCGTTCGGGTCCTCCGAGTGGTAGCGGCGCGTCCACTCCTCGTCTTCGGCGGTGGTGATCTTGTGCCACAGCGCGACGGTGTCCTCGCGGCCCGCACGCTCGGGCGTGTAGGAGTCGACGTGGTGCCACCCGCCGTCCTGCAGCGCGACCGCGAAGATGTACGGGATCGAGTGGTCGAGCGTCTCGCGCGATGCGGTCGGGTCGTACTTCTGCGGGTCGTTCGCGCCCGAGCCGATGACGTAGTGCGTGTGGTGCGACGTGTGCAGCACGATCGACTCGACGTTGGCCGGGTCGATCAGCTCCGGGTGCTCGCCGTGCAGCCGGCGGGCCAGGTCGATCCAGGCCTGCGCCTGATACTCCGCCGAGTGCTCCTTGGTGTAGGAGTCGAGGATGCCGCGCTTGGCCTCGCCCGCGGCGGGCAGCGGCACGTCGTACGAGGCATCCGGTCCGTCGAGCATCCACGCGATGACGCCGTCCTCGCCCTCGTAGATGGGGCTCGGCGACGTCTCGCCGCGCATCGCGCGGTCGACGGCCTCGACGGCCATCTTCCCGGCGAAGGCCGGCGCGTGCGCCTTCCAGGTCGAGATCTCGCCCTTGCGCGACTGGCGCGTCGCGGTGGTGGTGTGGAGGGCCTGGCCGACGGCCTGGTAGATCGTCTCGACGTCGAGGCCGAGCAGCGTGCCGATGCCCGCGGCAGCCGAGGGCCCGAGGTGGGCGACGTGGTCGATCTTGTGCTTGTGGAGGCAGATCGCGCGTACGAGGTCGATCTGGATCTCGTAGCCGGTCGCGAGCCCGCGCACGAGCGCGGCACCGTCGGCCCCGACGTGCTGCGCGACGGCGAGGATCGGCGGGATGTTGTCGCCGGGGTGCGAGTAGTCCGCGGCGAGGAAGGTGTCGTGGTAGTCGAGCTCGCGCACGGCGACGCCGTTCGCCCACGCCGCCCACTCGGGCGACGTGCGGCGGTCCAGCGCACAGCCGAACACCGTCGCGCCCGCGCCGCCGACCGACACGGCGTGGTCGAGAGCCTGCTGGCGCGCGGCGCTCACGGGCGCGCGGGTGAGGGATGCCGCGGCCACCGCGGCGTTGTCGATGACGCGGTTGATGATCATGTCCACGACGTCGGGGTCGACCGCGACCGGATCGGCGGCGACCTCCGCGATGTGCCAGGCGAGCTGTCCCTCTCGCGCGAGGTTCTCTTCGCTGCGGTGGACCCGCAGGTGGTGGATGACGGTCATGATCGGTCCTAACTGATCGATTCGAGGATGTTCGTGAGCGCGTTGTGGAGGTGCACGTGCGTGGCGTGCGCCGCCAGGTCGGCGTCGCGCGCGGCGAGTGCCGACGCGATGAGGCGGTGCTCGCGGACGGATGCCGTGAGCCGTTCGGGGTTGTCGCGCGCGAGCCGTCGCACGCGGACGAGGTGGGTGCGGACGGTGCGCAGCGCGGCCGTGAGGTAGTCGTTGGCGACGGCCGCGTCGAGTTCGCGGTCGAAGCGGGCGATGAGGCGGTAGTAGGCCTCGCGTCCGTCGGGGCCGGCGAGGTCGGCCGTGGCGAACTCGCGCTCGAGCTCGGCGAAGGCGGCGGCATCCCCGCGCTGCGCGGCGAGGCGGGCCGCGGACTCCTCGAGGGCGCGCCGCACCTCGAAGATCTCGCGGATGTCGTCGGCGTCGATCGGGGTGACGACGGTGACGCGAGGCGACTGCTGAGCGACGAGGCCGTCGGCGGCGAGGCGCCCGAGCGCTTCGCGCAATGGCGTGCGGCTGACGCCGAGGCGTGCCGCCTGCTCGACTTCGCCGAGCACGGTTCCCGGGGGAAGCGCCCCGTCCTGGATCTCGTCGAGGAGGGTCGCGTACGCGCGGTCGCTTGCTCGCATACGTACCTCCTCGATCCCGAAGCGCATCTATTGTATACACAAAGGGCATGCAATGGCACCAGCGGCCGTGCCGTCTCGCTCATTCGTATACAAACCGCCGTCGCGACCGATGCGAGCCCACCGATCGCCGCGTGAGGATTCCGTTTGGAATATTCACAAAGTTGTGAAATCGATGTAGCGTCCGGACCATGACCACTGTCATCCGCACGAGCGGCCTCACCAAGCACTACGGCCGCGTCCACGCCCTCGACGGCCTCGACCTCGAGGTGGGTGGCGGCCAGATCCACGGCTTCCTCGGCCCCAACGGTGCGGGGAAGTCCACGACGATCCGCGTCCTCCTCGGGCTCGCGCGGAAGACGGGGGGCGAGGCATCCGTCTTCGGCGGCGATCCGTGGCGAGACGCGGTCGCCCTGCACCGGCGCATCGCGTACGTGCCCGGCGACGTGAGCGTCTGGCCGAATCTCTCCGGCGGCGAGGCGATCGACCTGATGGCACGACTGCGCGGCGCTCACCGGAACGACCCCGTCTACCGCGACGAGAAGGAGCGTCTCTCGGAGACGTTCCAGTTCGACCCGCGGAAGAAGGGCCGGGCGTATTCGAAGGGCAACCGACAGAAGGTCGCGCTCATCGCGGCGTTCGCGGTGCCCGCCGAGCTGTACATCCTCGACGAGCCGACGAGCGGCCTCGACCCGCTCATGGACGTGATGTTCCGCCGTGAGATCCTGCGCGTGCGCGAGGCCGGGGCGACGGTCCTGCTGTCCAGCCACATCCTCTCGGAGGTCGAGCAGCTCTGCGACCGGGTCTCGATCATCCGGGCGGGCCGCATCGTCGAGTCGGGCACTCTCGCCGAGCTGCGTCACCTCACGCGCACCGAGATCTCGTTCGAGGGGACGGATGCCGCGGCCGCCGCCGCCATCCCCGGGGCCCACGACGTCGCCGCCGACGAGGGTCGCGTGCGCCTCACCGTCGACAGCGACGCCGTCGCCGGCGTGCTCCCCGAGCTGGCGCGCCGGAACGTCACGGGTCTGAGGGTCGCTCCGCCGTCGCTCGAGGAGCTCTTCCTCCGTCACTACGGCGACGACCTCGCCGCACTCGAGGGCAACGGGCGATGACGAGGCTCCTCCTTCTCCTCGGCCAGCGCGCGCGCCGCGACGCGGTGCAGATCGCGCTGTGGGCGGTGGGCACCGGCCTGCTCGCGTATGTCTCGTACGTGGGGGTCGTCGGCACGTACGGCGACGAGCAGGACCGCGCCTCGCTGCTGGCGGCGGCGCTCGCCAACCCCGTGATCCTGCTCTTCCGCGGCCTCCCGTCGGGCGCGGACGAGGGCGCCTTCATGGTGTTCCTGATCTTCCCCTGGCTGGCGATCCTCGCGGCGTTCATGAGCACGTTCCTCGCTGTGCGCCACACACGAGGCGACGAGGAGTCGGGGCGCGCTGAGCTCGTCGCTGCGACCCCGGCCGCCCGGAGCCTGCCGATCCTCGCGACGGCGCTGCACGGCATCCTCGCGAACCTCCTGCTGGGCGCCCTCGTCGCCGCTGCCTTCCTCGCGGTCGGCCTGCCCGCCGCCGGCGCCCTGCTGGCCGGCGTCGCGGTCGGCGGGGTCGGAATCGTCTTCCTCGGCGTCGGGCTGATCGCGGCGCAGCTGCTGCGCACCTCCCGCGGTGCCAACAGCCTCGCGGTGTGGACACTCGTGGTCACGTTCGTCGTCGCCGGCCTCGGCAACGCGATCGGCACCCCCAGCGATGACCTCACCCGCATGGAGAGCTCATGGCTGGCCTGGGTCTCTCCGTTCGGCTGGGGAGAGAACACCCGTGCGTTCGACGAGGACCTGTGGTGGCCCGCGCTGCTGTGCCTCGGGGTCGGGCTCGCGCTCGCCGCGACCTCCATCGCGCTCGCGTCGGCGCGCGACCTCGGCGGCAGCTTCCTCGCGGAGCGACGCGGCCCGGCCGCGGCATCCGCTCTCCTGTCGAGCCCGATCGGGCTGGTGTGGCGGCTCACGCGCGGCGCCGTGCTCGGGTGGGCCGTGGGCGGTCTCCTCGTCGGCGTGCTGTCGACCTCGCTCGCCTCGATCGTCCAGGAGGTCGGGGCGTCGAACCCCGCCGTCGAGGAGATCCTGAAGCAGATCTCCGGACAGGGGAGCGTCGAGCAGGGCACCGTCACGACCTTCTTCACGATGCTCGGCGTCTTCGCCGCGTGCGCCGCGGTGCAGACGGTGTGCCGCGCACGCCAGGAGGAGGCCCACGGCACCGCCGAGCCCCTTCTCGCCGCCCCCGTCGGCCGGGTCCGCTGGCTTGCGGACTACCTCGTCGTCGCGCTCATCGGCATCGTCCTGGTCATCGCCGCGGCGATCGCGGGCGCCGCGCTCGGCATCGCCGCGCAGGACGGCGACCCCGACCTCATGCAGACGGTGGTCGTCACCGGCGCGGGGCAGGTGGCCGCGGCATCCGTCTTCCTCGTCGTGACCGCGCTCGCGTTCGTGCTCGCGCCGCGGCTCACGATCCCGCTCGGCTGGACGCTCGTGCTGGTCGCGATGGTCCTCGGGCTGTTCGGTCCGCTGTTCCAGTTCCCCGAGTGGCTCGTGCACCTCTCGCCGATCGCCGTCACGCCCCTCGTGGACGGCTCGGACGTCGATCTGCGCGGGCTGTGGTGGCTCCTGCTCGCGACGGGCGTGGGGGCCGCGGCATCCCTCGCCCTCATGCGGCGCCGCGAGCTCGCGGCGGCGGGTTAGGGTCGGCGCATGGCGGATCATCCCGGCACCGGCCCGGCCGAGCAGGCCGCGGCCCTGCTGGCGGCGGCGGGCATGGCGCGCATGCCCGCCCGCGTCATGATGGCCCTGGTCGGATCGCCGGACGAGGGATACACCGCTGCCGAGCTCGCCGAGCGGCTCGGCGTCTCGGCCGCCGCGGTGTCGGGGGCGGTGCGGTACCTCGTGTCCATGCGGCTCATCCAGCGGGTGTCCACGCCCGGCGAGCGCCGCGACCGCTACGACCTCGTCGACGACGCCTGGGCCGGCATGATCGCGGTGAACGCGCCGATGTACTCGGCGCTCGCCGCGGCGATGGACGACATCGCCGACGAGAACACGGATGCCCCGGCATCCGTCGCCCGCGCCCGCGACGTCGCGGACTTCCTGCGGTATCTCGCAGAGCGGATGCCGCGCCTGGCCGACGAGTGGCGGTCCGAACGGGCGGCCGGTCGCCGGTAGCCTTGCCCGAGTGACCGACGCCTCCCGCTACACCGTGGCCACCGACGGCGCCTGCAAGGGCAACCCCGGACCGACCGGCTGGGCGTGGGTCGGCGAGGACGGCCACTGGGCTGCCGGTTCGCTGGTCTCCGGAACGAACAACATCGGCGAGCTGCTGGGCCTGCTCAAGGCCATCGAGGACCACCGGGACGTCGAGCACCTCATCGTGCAGGCCGACTCGAAGTATGCGATCGACACCTACACGAAGTGGATGGACGGCCACCGTCGCCGCGGCTGGAAGACCTCGACCGGCGCCCCGACGAAGAACGTCGACATCCTCGAGCAGCTGATCGCCGCACGCGACGCGCGGCGGGCGGCGGGTCTCCCCGACGTCGTGCTCGAGCACGTGCGCGGCCACTCCGGCCACGTGCTCAACGCCTGGGCCGACGAGCGCGCGGTGCGGGCGTCGGAGCACGCGGCCAAGGGCGTGGAGAGCGCGTGGTCCTCGCTCGGCGCGCAGGACCGGATCGACGTCTCGACCGCGCCGAAGAACGGGCGCTGAGCCCGCCGCAACTTCGCAGAATCGCTCGGCGTCCGCATCCATCGGCCCCGAATCCGCGCAATCGGGGCGGATCTGCGAATCTCGCACGGTGGCGTCAGCGGGATGCCTCGGCCAGCCGCTCCTCGAGCGCGTCCAGCGCCGCGCGCTGGCCCTTCACGAGCCTGCCGCGGGCCTCGGGCAGCGGCATCCACTCGGCACGATCGACCTCGGGGAACGACGCGGTGCGACCCGAGCGCGGTGGCCACTCGAGCTCGAACTCGCCGAACGCGAACTCGCCCGGGTCGAACCCGGCGCCGTCGACGACGAACACCGTGATGCGCTTGCCGGAGGAGTATGCCCACGTTCCGAGCTCGGCGTAGGGCTCGGCCGGCGGCGCGACGCCGAGCTCCTCTTCGAACTCCCGCCGGGCGGCGTCGAGGGCGGGTTCGGAGTCGGGGTCGTACTCGCCCTTGGGGATCGACCAGGCACCCTCGTCCTTGGCCGCCCAGTACGGACCGCCCATGTGCGCGATGAAGACCTCGGTGCCGGTCGGCGACACCCGGTAGAGCAGGAGCCCGGCGCTGTGCACCGGCACGGGTCAGACCTCGAGCGGCGTCGCGGCGGCGACGGCCTGGTCGTCCTCTGTGGCGACCAGCTGGCCGCACGCCCCGTCGATCTCCTTGCCGCGGGTGTCGCGCAGGGTGGTGGGGACTCCCGCCTCGTTGAGCCGGCGCACGAACTCGTTCTGCACGTCGACCTCGGAGGCCGTCCAGATCGAACCCGGCGTCGGGTTGAGCGGGATCGGGTTGACGTGCACCCACCCCCGGCCGCGCGCGTTGAGCTTCTCGGCGAGCAGGTCGGCGCGCCACGCGTGGTCGTTCATGTCCTTGATGAGCGCGTACTCGATCGACACCCGGCGACCGGTCTTGTCGAAGTAGGCGCGGGCGGCGTCGAGCGCCTCGTCGACCTTCCAGCGCGAGTTCACGGGGATGAGCTCGTCGCGGAGGCGGTCGTCGGGCGCGTGCAGCGACAGGGCGAACGTGACCGGGATGTCCTCGTTCGCGAGCTTGGTGATCGCGGGCACGAGCCCCACCGTCGACACGGTGATGCCGCGGGCGCTCATGCCGAGGCCGTGGTCCTTGTCGGTCATGACCCGGATGGCCTGCATCACGCGCGCGTAGTTCGCGAGCGGCTCGCCCATGCCCATGAAGACGATGTTCGACACGCGCTCGGCGGAGTGGTCGTCGCGCTTCTTGCCGCCGAGGCCGCCGTCGGCGATGAGGCGGTTGGCGCGCACGATCTGCTCGATGATCTCGGCCGCCGACATGTTGCGGGTCAGACCCGCCTGGCCGGTCGCGCAGAAGGGGCAGTTCATGCCGCACCCGGCCTGGCTCGACACGCACAGCGTGATGCGGCCGGGGTAGCGCATGAGCACCGACTCGACGAGTGCGCCGTCGTGCAGCTTCCACAGGAACTTGATCGTGTCGCCGCGGTCGGTCTCGAGGCGGCGCACCTCGGTCAGCAGCGGCGGCAGCATCCCGTGCACGAACTCCTCCCGGCCGGCGGCCGGCAGATCGGTCATCTCGGCGGGGTCGTGCGTCCAGTGCTGGAAGTAGTGCTTCTCGAGCTGCTTGGCGCGGAAACCGGGGAGCCCGAGCTCCTTCACCTTCTCGACGCGCAGCTCGGGCGTGAGATCGGCCAGGTGCACCGGGGGCTTGCCGCGCTTCGGAGAGGCGAACTGCAGGAGCGGGCGGCCTTCGGCATCCTTCTGCTGCGTCCAGCCCTCGGTCGCGGGACGCACCTGACGGGGCTTGGTGGTGCGAACGGGGGGCTGGTCGGTCATCCTTCGAGGGTAGAGGACGGACCTGAACGGCGTCCCGATCAGGACTACCGTGGTGTTCGTGGACGTCGCGACGATGCGGACGGGCGCTCTGCGGCGCCCGCTCTCGCGCCGCGCCGCCGTCTGGTACGCCGCGTTCGCGGGTGCGGTGATCCTCGCGCTCGCGGTCCTCGTCCTGGTGCGGATGCTGCAGCCGCCCGCACCGGCAGACCCGGGGCGGGCGGTCCTCTCGCCCGCGGTGCGCGATGCGCGCGCGGCCTACGCCCTCGCGTGGGACGCCGACACGGTGCCGCTGCTGCACATCCCCCTCGACGGCTCGTTCGGGCGCTACATCGACCTCCCCTCGTCGGTCGACGTGCCCGATTTCCCCGCCACGGGGACGGTCGAGTGGGCCTACCCGCTGGGGAGGTACTTCGGCTGGGAGCTGTGGATCGGCGGCGCGTCCGTCGGCGGCAGAGGTCTGCAGCGCGAGCACTGCATCGCCGCGCTCCGCAACGACGACGTGCGGATGCGATGCGTCCCCGCGGAGCGACGGGCGCTGAGCGCGCTGCTGGTGTCGGTGCCGTACGCATCGATCGCCCCCGAGGACCGTCCGGTCGGCATGGACCCCGGACAGCGCCTGGGCTTCTGGTGGCGCATCGACCGCTCGGTGGCGGTGGTCCTGGGCGACGATCCCGACCGCTGACGAGGACTATCGTGTGCTCGTGGTCCCTCCCGAGAACCTGCTCGCCTTCACCCTGGCCGCGGTCGTCCTGATCGTGATCCCGGGTCCGAGCGTGCTGTTCACGATCGGGCGCGCGCTCGCCCTCGGCCGGATCGGAGGACTCCTGAGCGTGCTCGGCAACGCCCTCGGGCTGCTGCCTGTGATCGGACTGGTCGCGCTCGGGGTCGGCGGCGTCGTGGCGCAGTCGATCGTCCTGTTCACCATCGTCAAGGTCGCGGGCGCCGGATACCTGATCTACCTCGGGGTGCAGGCGATCCGCCATCGCTACCGGGCGGCCGAGCAGGCGTCCGGAGCGCTTCCGTCCCGGTCGGCCTGGCGCCAGCTCGGCGAGGGGTTCGTCGTCGGCATCACGAATCCGAAGACGATCGCGTTCTTCGTCGCCGTGCTCCCCCAGTTCGTCGACCTGTCGGCCGGGGCCGTCCCCCTGCAGATGATCCAGCTCGGCCTCGTCTTCTTCGGGATCGCCCTCGTCTCGGACGGCGCGTGGGCGCTCGCGGCCGCCGGCGCGCGATCGTGGTTCGGCCGCTCGCCGAAGCGCATCGCCCGGCTCTCGGCTACCGGCGGCGGGCTCATGATCGGGCTCGGCGGCATCCTGCTGTTCACCGGCGGCGAGCACTGACGTCGCCGGGCTCGCGGGCCGCGGCTGTTCAGGATGAGGGGACGGATGCCTCGGCTCCGAGATTGACGAGATTCCCGTCCGGATCGCGCACCTGCGCGACGCGCTCGCCCCACGGCATGTCGGCGGGTTCCTGCACCGACGAGCCGCCCGCGTTCGTCCAACTCGCGTGGACGGCGTCGACGTCGTCGACGTAGAACCAGAGCGCGATGCGGTCGCCCGCGGGCGGTGTGTCGGCGTCGTGGCCGATCCCGAGCGACGCCGCCCCGACGGACAGCGCGATGTAGTCCTCCTCGCCCTCGTCGCCGAACCGGTAGGTGATGCGCGCGGCCAGGGCATCCTCGTAGAAGCGCACGAGCCGGGGGAGGTCGCGCGTGAGCAGGATCGGAAAGAGGCTGTGCACCGCCACGCGGCCACCCTACGCCGCGGCATCCGTCCCCACACCCGCGCGGCCCGCGCGCGGGCCGCGCGGAAGGCTCAGAGGAAGATGTCGGGGAAGAGCTGGTCGTCGGGCGTGCCCGGGACGGCGGCGTAGCGCGAGAAGTCCTCGACGCCGGCGGCGCGCAGCACGTCCTCGACGATGAGGCTCTGCCCGGTGTACTCGCGCGACGGCTGCACGAGGACCTCGTACGCGGCATCCGCGTAGATCTCCGGCGTGCGGCTGACCTTCATCATCGCGTCGCCGCCGAGCGCGAACTGCACGGCGGCGGTCGCGATCGTCGTCGCGGGCCACAGCGTGTTGGCCGCGATGCCGAGCGGGCCGAACTCCGCCGCCATGCCGAGCGTCGCCATGGTCATGCCGTACTTCGCCAGCGTGTACCCGGTGTGCGCGCCGAGCCACTTCGGCGACAGGTTGAGCGGCGGCGAGAGCGACAGGATGTGCGGGTTGGCGGCATCCTTCAGGATCGGCGCGGCCGTGCGGCTGAGCATGAAGGTGCCGCGCACGTTGACGTCCTGCATGAGGTCGTACTTCTTCGCGGGGAGGTCGAGCGAGCGCGACAGGTCGATCACGGAGGCGTTGTTGACGACGATGTCGATGCCGCCGAACTCGCCCTGCGTCTTGAGCACGGCTTCGGTGACGTCGTCGTCGCTGCGCACGTCGCCGACGATCGGCAGCGCTCGACCCCCGGCGGCCCGGATCTGCTCGGCCGCCGAGTGCACGGTGCCCTCGAGCTTGGGGTGAGGGGTGTCGGTCTTCGCCAGCAGCGCGACGTTCGCGCCGTCGCGGGCGGCCCGCAGGGCGATCGCCAGGCCGATGCCGCGGCTGCCGCCGGACATGAGGATCGTCTTGCCGGCGAGGGTGTTCTCACTCATCTCGGTTTCCTTTCGGGCGTCTCGTTGTCGAGATCGCGGTTTCTCGTCGAGGCCGCATGTTGTTCACGTCGACGACGGGGTTGCTCGGCGAGGTCGCGGCTTCTCGACGTCGAGCGTCAGGAACGGGACTTGGTGGATGCCGCGGCGAACGCGGCGACGCGGACGCGGGACTCCTCGGTCTCGAAGCGGGCGCCGATCGACCGGGCCTCGTCGTCGAGGTTCTCGGCGAACGGGCGATCGGCGCCGACCCGGACGAGGCGCTTGGCCTGCCCGAATGCCGCGGTGGCACCGGCGATCCAGAAGTCGGCGATCTCGTCGGCCCGGACGGGCAGCCGGTCGAGCGGAACCACCTCCGTGACGAGTCCCCAGTCGAGCGCGGTCTCGGCGTCGATCGTGGTGTCCTGCAGGAGCAGCCGCAGCGCGCGGCGCTGGCCGATCGCGGCCGGAAGCAGCGTCGAGACGCCGAGGTCGGGGGTCAGCCCGATGTTGGCGTACTTGCTGACGAACTTCGCCGAGTCGGCGGCGACGATGTAGTCGGCCGTGAGCATCAGTCCGAGACCGCCGCCGGCGACGGCGCCCTGCACCGCCGCGACGATCGGCTTGTCGGAGAGCGCGAGAGTTCGGATGCCGTCGTGGATGACCTCGGCCATCGCGGTGACGTCCGCCCCGGCCGCGCCCGAGGTCGCCATGGCGACGACGTCGCCGCCGGCGCAGAAGGCCGGGCCTGCGGCATCCAGGATCACGGCCCCGACCGAGGCGTCCTCGGTGACGGCGTGCGCGATGTCTCGCCAGCGGCCGCCCATCTCGAAATCCATCGCGTTGAGGGATGCCGGTCGGTTGAACGTGATGCGGGCGAGCCCGCCGGCGACGTGGAGGAGGATCGATTCGCTCACTGTGCTCCTTACTTGGGGGCCATGCGGATCGCGCCGTCGAGGCGGATGGTCTCGCCGTTGAGATAGCCGTTGGCGACGATCGCCATGACGAGGTCGGCGTACTCGTCGGGCCGGCCGAGACGCTGCGGGTAGGGCACCTGCTGGCCGAGGGAGTCCTGCGCGGCCTGGGGCAGGCCCATCAGCATCGGCGTCTCCATGATCCCGGGCGCGATCGTCACGACACGGATCGCGTACCGGGCGAGCTCGCGCGCGACCGGGAGGGTCATCGCGTGCACGCCCCCCTTGCTGGCGGCGTAGGCGGGCTGCCCGATCTGCCCGTCGAACGCCGCCACGCTCGCCGTGTTGACGATGACGCCGCGGTCGCCGTCGGCCGTCGGCTCGGTGCGGGCCATCGCCGCGGCCGCCTGGGACAGGACGTTGTACGTGCCGAACAGGTTGACCCGCACGATGCGCTCGAACCCTTCGAGCGGCGTCGGGGTCCCGTCGCGGTCGAGCACCTTCGCCGGGGGTGCGATGCCGGCGCAGTTGACGGCCACCCGCAGCGGGGCGGTGGATGCCGCGACCTCGACGGCCGCGGACACCTGGGCGACGTCGGTGACGTCGGCGGCCGCGAACGCGCCGCCGAGCTCGGCCGCGACGTCGGCCCCGGCAGAGCCCGGCAGGTCGACGATCGTGACGGCGGCACCGGCCGCCGCGAGACGACGCGCGGTCGCGAGGCCGAGGCCGCTGGCGCCGCCCGTGACGAGGGCCGAGGAGCCGGAGAGGTCCATGCGTTCTCCTTCGAACTGCCGAGACATTGCATCCCACTCTAGGCGGGACTCAGTCTCACGCGTGAACGGGATGCCACGCCCAGCGTAGTCCGCGGGCATCATGGTCGCATGACGATCCCCGCGGCGCCCGTCGACGTCCCGGCGCGCGTGCGCGAGCTCGCGGGGCGCGCCGCGGTGGTCTCGGTGTGGCGCAACAACCAGGGCGGCCTGACCTTCCGGACCGACGACGAGCGGTTCATCAAGCACGGCCCGCGCAACGACGAGTCCTCGTTCGCGGACGAGGCAGAGCGCCTGGCATGGGCTGGTGGATATGTGCGGGTGCCGGAGGTGCTCGAGTCCGGCGGCGACGACCGGTACGAGTGGCTCGTCACGCGCGCCCTGCCCGGCGAGAGCGCCGTCGCGACGAAGTGGGTCGCCCGTCCGGCGGTTGCCGTCCGCGCCGTGGGCGAGGGTCTGCGCGCGCTCCACGACGCGCTCCCTGTGGACGACTGCCCCTTCGACTGGGGCGTGCCCCACCGCATCGCGCACGCGGCGGGCCGCGGCATCCACGTCCCGTCGTCGCTGCTCGACCCGCCGCCGATCGATCGCCTCGTGGTGTGCCACGCCGACGCGTGCTGCCCGAACACGCTCATCGACGACGGCCGGTGGTCGGCGCACGTCGACCTGGGCGCGCTCGGGGTGGGCGACCGCTGGGCCGACATCGCCGTGGCGTCGATGAGCACCGAGTGGAACTACGGTCCCGGGTGGGAGGATGCCCTCATC
Organism: Microbacterium insulae; assembly: GCF_042677065.1. Classification (NCBI taxonomy): domain Bacteria; kingdom Bacillati; phylum Actinomycetota; class Actinomycetes; order Micrococcales; family Microbacteriaceae; genus Microbacterium; species Microbacterium insulae. The sequence continues at coordinate 1,038,181 of NZ_JBHTII010000001.1, forward strand.
GAGGCGTACGGGGTCGATCCCGATCGCGAGCGCCTCGCCTACTACCGGGAGCTCTGGAACGCCACATGACGGACCGCGACGGATGACGGACCGCAGGGGCCCCGTCGCGGGACGGCGCGAGATCCTCGCGCTTCCGGCCTTCGCGTACTTCTGGAGCGCGTCGACGATCCGGGCGTTCGCCACCGCGATGGCCGGCGTCGCCCTGCAGATCCTCATCGTGACGGTCATCGAGGCCACGCCGCTCCAGATCTCCGTCCTGAGCGCGCTCAGCGTCGTCCCGTACCTCTTCCTCGGGCTCGTCATCGGGGCGCTCATGGACCGCTGGCGGCGGCAGCGGACACTCGTGATCACGACCGTCGGACGCGCCCTGACGCTGGGGGCGATCCCGATCCTCCTCGTGCTGGACGCGCTGAACTTCTGGTCGCTCGCCGCGGTCGTGCTGATCCTCGGCGTGCTCACCCTGTTCGGGGACTCCGCGTCCCAGCCCCTCCTCCCCCGGATCGTGCCGCGCACCTCGCTCGTCGACGCCAACGCCCGCCTCGGGCAGAGCCAGACGGTGGCCGAGACGGCCGGGCCCGCCGTGGGCGGGCTGCTGTTCACCCTGATCGGCGCGCCCCTCCTGTTCCTGCTGGAGGCGATCATCAACGCCGTCGCCGCCGTGCTCCAGTCGCGGATCCGGGTGGTCGAGCCGAAGCCGGCGGCCCGGCCCGCGGGCCGGCACGTGGGCCACGACATCGCGGAGGGCCTGCGCTTCACCTACCGGCACCGCACGCTTCGGCCCCTGGCTCTCTCGGTGCACGTGTGGTTCCTCGCCAACAGCATCGTCGTGACCGTCTTCGCGGTGTACGTCCTGCGCGAACTCGCCCTCCCGTCGTGGGCGTTCGGCGTGGCACTCGCTTTCGGAGGGGCGGGCGGGTTCACCGGAGCGATGATCGCCCCGCGCCTGGGCGCGCGGTGGGGCGCCGGGCGCGCGATCCTCTTCGGCCGCGCGCTCGTCGTGCTGCCGTGGCTGGGCCTCGCGCTGGCTCCGCTGACCGCCGACAGCGGAGTCGCCGTCGTCCTCACCGTCGTCGCGGCGGCGCAGTTCGTGTACGGCTTCGCGATGGGCGTCGAGGACGCCAACGACATCTCCTACCGCCAGGCGATCGCGCCCGATGCCATCCAGGGCCGCATGAACTCGACGATCCGGACGGTCAATCGGGTCGTCTTCTTCTTCGGCGCCCTCCTCGCGGGGGTGCTCATGACCGTCCTCGGGTTCCAACCGGCGATCGCGGTCGGTGCGGGCGTCTTCGCGGCGGCGGCACTGGTCGTGCTCGTGTCGCCGCTGCGCGCCGCCCGCCACGAGGACGCCGCCGACTCCGCGTGATGCGGCATGGCGCCGCCCGGCAGGGGGTGGAAGCATGGACGGGATCGAGAGGACGCCCCATGACCGACCGCACCGACATCACCGGGACCGTGACGGACATCGACGGCCATCCGAACCTCGTGCTCACGCGCACGTTCGCGGCACCGGCCGCCGAGATGTGGCGCGAGCTGACCGAGTCCGCACGACTCGAGCGCTGGATCGGACGCTGGGAAGGCGACCCGAGCACGGGCCGTGTGGCGTTCTTCATGACGTCCGAGGGTGAGGATGTCGCTCCCGAGGAGTACACGATCCTCGAGTGCGACCCGCCTCGACGGTTCTCGGGCGACACGTCGCTCGCGACCGGGTCGTGGCACCTGTGGTTCGAGCTGGTGGAGAAGGGCGCGACGACGCTGCTGGTGTTCGGCCAGCGCCTCGGCCCGGAAGACGAGATCGGCTCGATCGGCCCCGGGTGGGAGTACTACCTCGACCGCCTCGTCGCGGTGCAGAAGGGGCGGGATGCCGCATCCGTCGCCTGGAGCGACTACTACCCCGCGATGCAGCCGGCGTACCAGAGGCTCGTCGCCGGCGGCTGAGCCGGCGGGGGCGGGGCGGAGCGGCGGGCCGGGGTCCCCGCATCCCGCGCTCGGCTCGGCCCCGGGCATCCCGCGCTGCAGTTCCCGACAACCGCTGCAGTTCGCGACGCAGCGCCCGTCGCAAACTGCAGCGCTAACCCGGTGACCGACCCGGAACCGGCCGGCCCGAGCCCGCGCGCCCGAAGGCGTGCGGCATCCTCCGTCAGGACCACACGAAGCGGAACGTTCCGGCCGCGACGGCGGCGCCGATCGCCGTCGCCATGATCACCGCCCCGCCGAGAAGGGCCACCGCATCGCGCGGGTGCAGGCGCGACGGCCGCGCCCACGTGCGGGGGATGCCGGAGCCGAAGCCGCGCGCCTCCATCGCCATCGCGAGCTTGGTCCCACGGCGCACCGCGAACACGAGCAGCACGAAGGCCATCGAGAAGAACCGGCGGACGGCGCCGGTGTCTCCGACGCCGCGCGCGCGGCGCGCAAGCCCCATGCTGCGCCAGTCGTCCAGGAAGAGTCCGAGGGTGCGCGTGCCCGCGAGCACACCCAGCACGAAGCGCGAGGGCAGCCGCGCGACCTGGGCGAGCGCGTCGGCGAGCTCCGTGGGGTCGGTGCGGCCGAACAGCAGGATCGTGGGCAGGGCGAGCGCGAGCACTCGCAGGCACACGGCGATCGCGAGCGCGATGGAGTCGTCCGACACGGTCGCGTACCAGAACGACCAGTAGACGGTTCCGCCGGGCTCGGCGTAGAGAAGCATGCTGATGCCCGCGACCGGCGCGAACACCAGGACGGGCAGCATCCGCATGATCACCGTCGAGAGCGCCAGCCCGGTCAGCGGGATGCACACCAGCTGCAGACCGATCGCGACGAGGGAGCTCGTGACGTCGATCGACGCGAGGAGCGGCACGGAGAGCAGCAGCGCGAGGACGATCTTGGTCACCGGATTGACGCCGTCGAGCCACGCCGACCGCGGCGTCTCGACATCCGCGTGCCCGCGCGCAGCGAGGGCGGTCACGACCCGACCCCCACGGGCGCGTCGAGTTCGATCCGGTGCCCGCCGAGATGGCGCCGAACGTCCTCGTCATGGGTCACGGCGACGACCGTGGTCCCCCCGGCGATCTCGGACTGCAGCAGCCGCACGAGTTCGATCCAGCCGCGCCGGTCCTGCCCGAACGTCGGCTCGTCGAGCACGATGACCGGAGGCGCGTCGGCGAGCACCGTCGCCACCGACAGGCGGCGCTTCTGTCCGCCCGACAGCGTGAAGGGGTTCGCGGCGGCGAGCGGAGCGAGGTGGAGCCGCTCGAGCAGCTCGTCGACGATCCGGGCCGTCGCCGCCGGGTCGACGCGGCGCGATCGGGGTCCGATCGCGAGCTCGTCCCTCACCGTCGAGGCCAGGAACTGGTGCTCGGGCTCCTGGAAGACCGTTCCGATGCGGGTGAGCAGCTCCCGGGACGTCCAGCGCGACGGGCGGCGCCCCGAGCGGCCCGCGAGCTCCGGTGCGGCGAGCACCTCGCCGGCGGCCTCGGGCAGGAGCCCCGCGAGGGTGAGGGCGAGCGTGGACTTGCCGGCGCCGTTCGGGCCCGTGACGACGGTCGCCGCGCCGCGCGGGACGACGAGGTCGAGGCCGGCGCGCACGACGGTGCGCCCGTCGCGCGAGAGGGCGAGACCGGATGCCGCGACCGCCGCCGCGGCGTCGGGCGGAGCGGGCGCGAGCTCCGGCACCTCGACGGGGCGGCCCGGCACCCACACCCCGGCGGCGGCGAGCTCCACGCCGTGCCGGTCGAACACCTCGGCGGGCGTTCCGTCGGCGAGCAGGCCGCCGCCCGCGCCGACGACGATGACGCGGTCCATGAGGTCCGCCCACACCGCGGTGCGGTGCTCGATGACGACGAGCGTCGCGCCGGCGGCGCGCACCGCGCGCTCCACGGCATCGCGCACGTCGCGCACACCGTCGGGGTCGAGGTTCGCGGTCGGCTCGTCCAGGAGCACGACGCCGGGTCGCATCGCGAGCACGCCGGCGAGCGCGAGACGCTGCTTCTGCCCGCCCGACAGCGCCTTCGTCGGGCGGTCGAGGGGCACATCGAGGCCGACGGCGTCCAGCGCCTCGGCGACGCGCGCGGGGATCTCCTCGGCGCGAACGCCGAGGTTCTCGCAGCCGAATGCGACGTCGTCCCCCACCTTGGACAGCACGAGACCCGCGTCGGGGTCCTGCAGCACGAGCCCGACCCGGCCGCGGTGCGCCTCGGGTCGCTCGCCGTCGATGCGGAGCGCACCGGTCTCGTCTCCCTCGTCGGCTCCGCCGAGGAGCCCGGCCATCCCCGCGAGCAGGGTGGACTTGCCCGCACCGGACGCCCCGAGGAGCAGCACGCGCTCGCCCGGCTCGATCGTGAAGGACACGTCGTGCACGGCCGGCGCTCGCCGCCCGGCATAGCGCCAGCCCCAGCCCTCCGCCGTGATGCGGCCGGGACGGGTCACCGACACGTCAGACCTCGCGGCGTGCTTCGCGCCCGACCGCGAAGCGGTTCAGCGCACCGGTGGCGGCGAGACCGCGCACCGCCAGCCACCCGACGAGGCCCGCGAGGAGCGCACCCGACACCAGGAGCGAGACGAGATAGATGGTGTTGAACTCGAGTGTCTTGAGGATGTTCGGCGAGCTGCCGTAGAACAGCTCGAACACCCATGCGCCCAGTGCCGCGCCGGCGCCGGCGAGCATCGCGACGGGGAGCGTGAAGCGGCGGTAGAGGAAGATCGCGAAGATCAGCTCGGCGCCGAGGCCCTGCACGATGCCGGACAGCAGTGTCGAGACCCCCCACACGTTGCCGATGAGCATCGACACGATCGCGGCGATCACCTCGACGAGGAGGGCCGCGCCGGGCTTGCGGATCACGAGGCCGCCGATCACTCCGCCGATGAGCCAGATGCCGACGGCGAGGCCGCCGAGGCCGGGGGTGAGGGCGTCCATCGAGACGAACCAGGCGTACCCGACGGTGTTCCAGGCCCAGAAGACGAGGCCGAGCGCGACGCCGAGCACGGCGGCGACGACGATGTCGACGACCCGCCAGCGATAGGCGTGCGGGGTCTTCGAGACGGGCGTCCCGGTGGACGTGTGGGCGGACGCGGATGCGTGCATGTGAACTCCTCCCTGCGCCGGCATGATCCGGATCAGGTTCGACGGTCGAAGCGTGGGTCGCTTCCTCTCAGCCCGGCTCACCGGACTCCCGTGGTCTTGCAGCAGAGTATACGCCGCGGACCGGGGTATCTTGAGCGGGTGACCGTGGACGACGCCCCCGCCCCGACGCGCCGTGCGCGCCGCGCGGCGACCGGTGAGTTCCCGGTCGCCGGGTACGGCGGCGGGACGAACGACAGCGCGATGACGCTCGGTGCGGTGGATGCTGCGGCCGGGGCATCCTCGGGATTCGTCGCGGCTCCTGCGACCCGTGCGGCCGCCGACACGACCACCATGACCCTCGAGCCCGCGCCGACAGTCGCGGCCGATGTCCAGGCGGCCGGCCGCCGCCTGGCACTGACGTGGGTCGACGAGAACTCCGTCGCGCAGAGCTCCGCACCACTCGACCTGAACGCCGCGTCGTCCTCGTACATCCCGGTCGATACGGACCTCCTCGCCCGGCGGCCCCGCCGACCCCTGCTCCGCTCGGGCGTGGTGATCCCGACCCTCGCGATCGCGGGCGTGCTCGGCGCGTACGCCGCGACGACGCTCGCGTGGCCGCTCCACGCGGTCGCGCCCACGGTGACCGCGGTCGGCATCCAGCCGGCGGCTGCTCCGGCGACCGCCCCCGCGTGGCCCGCGGCCGGCAGCGCGGCGATCGCCGTCCAGGGGATCCCCGGCACCGCGGCATCTGCCGACGCACCCGACGCGATCGCGAGCATCACGAAACTCGTCACCGCCCTCGTGGTGCTCGACCAGATGCCGCTCGCGGTCGGCGAGCAGGGGCCGGTGTTCCAGTTCGGGTACGCGGACTCGGCCGCCTATTGGGACTACCTCGCGCGCGGCGAGTCGGCGATCGACGTGCCGGTGGGCGGCAGCCTCACGCAGTACCAGATGCTCCAGGCGATGCTCGTCGGCTCGGCCAACAACTACGCCGACCGGCTCGCCGGCAACCTGTTCCCGTCCGACGGGGTGTTCGCCGACGCCGCCATGTCGTGGCTGAGCGCCCACGGCGTCCCCGGTGTCACGATCGTCGAGCCGACGGGCATGGATCCGGGCAACTCCGCCACGCCGGCGGCCCTCATCGCGCTCGCTCAGCGCGCGATGGCGAACCCGGTCATCGCCGGGATCGTCGCGCAGAAGTCGGTCGACCTTCCCGGAGTGGGCGTCATCGAGAACACGAACGCCCTTCTCGCGGACCCGGGAGTGGTGGGGATCAAGACCGGCACCCTCGCCTCCTCCAACCTGCTGTCGGCGAAGGAGATCACGGTCGGCGACACGACCGTGCGCCTCTACGCCTCGGTGCTCGGCCAGCCCGACGACGAGACGCGGCTCGCCGCGACACGGGCGCTCTACGCCCAGCTCGAGCAGGAGCTGCAGCTGAAGCCCTCGGTGACCGCGGGGACGCTCGCCGGCTCGGTCGAGACCGCGTGGGGCGAGGACGTCGCTGTGGTGACCGCGGACGACGCCTCGGTCGTGCTGTGGAACGGCGGCGTCGGTGAGCCGTCGGTGGCGTACGCGCTCGGCGAGCACCGCGACGAGGGCGACGTCGTGGGTGCTCTCACGGTCGCCGGTCCGCTCGACACCGTGACCGTCGACCTCCTCCTGGCCGACGACATCGAGGGCCCCGACGCGTGGTGGCGGCTGACGCACCCGCTCGAGCTCTTCGGACTCACGGACTGATCGATCGGGCTGCCCGTGCCCCGGGTGTCTCAGGCGAAGCGCACCGCGTGCTGCAGGCGGGTGCGCACGTCGAAGACCTCGTTGCCGCCCATCGCCCGCGCCCCGGTGATGCCGCGGCGCAGCACGGTGGCGAGGGCGCTGCGGCCGACGACGGCCACCGGCGTGCCGCGCACCTTGCCGATCTCGTCGATGACCTGCATCACGTCGTCGTCCGGCAGGACGACGATCGCTCCGCTGAAGCGCACTCCGGCCGCGCGCGCGAGTCCGCGCATGCGGGCGACGAGCGTCGCGATCGGGGCGCCGGTCACGCCGTCGCCGAGCAGCTCGCCGCGGCGCACGCGCACGGGCCCGCCGAAGTCCTCCGACAGGACGCCGTACAGGCCGCTCGGCCCCAGCACGATGTGGTCGACCTTGGCGTCGGGGTCGGCGTCTCGCCCCGAGGCGTCCACGTCGTGCCACACCGTGTAGCCCATGCCGAGGTCCGCGACGATGCGGGCCGTCTCCTCCTCGGCGAGCGCGTCGGCGAGAAGCCGCCGCAGATGCTGCGGGGCGGAGCGCACGAGGGCGGGGTCGTACGGGTCCTCGAGGGTGACGCCCCTCCCCGCCCATTCGCGGATGAGGTCGAGGTAGCGCTCGCGCCGCCACCCGCCGGGGTGGCCGTACGAGCGAGCGCGCGGCCGGGTGTCGGTGCGCGCCGCCGGCGCGCGCCACCCCGACCACTCCGGCGCGGCCCGCTCGCCGAATCCGTGACCCCGGTCATAGGCCGCACGGGCGTCGGGCGTGCCGACGAGTTCCCACGCGCGCTGCACCTGGATGAAGACCGCCGCGTCGCCGCCGGTGTCGGGGTGGGTCTGCCGCAGGCGCAGGCGGTACGCGCGGCGAAGCGCCTCGTCGTCGGCGTCGGGCGCGACGCCGAGCACGTCGTACGCCGAAGCGGACAGCGGACTGTCGAACACTCACCCTCCCCGGCGTCGATACGGGCGGATCTCAGGCTAGTGCCCCGTTTCCGTCAGGAGGCTGGATGCTCCAGCCGCCGTGCGTACGCGGCGGCGCTGCGGCTCGACAGGGCCAGGAGCAGGAGGATGTCGACGGCGACCGAGACGAACGCGCCGCCGAGCGTGATCTCCTGGCCCTGCGCCCACCACGCGACGAAGTAGCCGCTGATCGAGAACACGGCGAACAGCATGACGATCACCCGCGCCCAGTTGCGTCCGAGGAAGACGAAGAGCGCGAGGATCAGGTCGGCGATCACGCCGACGGCCGCCGCGACCACGACCGCCGCGAGGCCGGCCGCGCGTCCCTCCGGGGTCGGCTCGAACCCTTCGAAGTCCGCGTCGGCGCTGGCCACGAGATCGTTCCATGTCAGTCCCACGCCGAGGAGCACGAGCACCCCCGCCACCGCGCTGAGCAGCACCAGCCCCGTCCCGGCGACGATCGACGCCGGGCGCTTCATGTCGGGGTCGTAGCCGGTGGGCCGCAGCAGGCGCACCGCCGGCTCGAACGCCGGGCGCTTGCGGGGCGTCCGGGCTGCGCCCGTCTCGCCGTTCATGCGTCCCCTCCCGCCAGTGCCCGCACGTCGACCACCGGGAGGTCGCCGTCGGTGGTGATCGTGTCACCGCCGCCGTTGCGCGCGTGGTAGCCGGTGGCGAAGTCCACGATGACGTCGACGGAGACGCGGGGGTCGGCATCCCGGATCGTCGCCACGATGTGGTCGCGCTCGATGTCGGTCTCGGCGTCGATGCGATGCGTCACCTGGAGGGTGAAGAGCGACAGCCCGACGCTCGTGTCGAACGTGCCCGCCGCGAGCCAGTCGACGCGGCGGCCACCCGGCAGGAGCCATCCGTCGGGGCACCGCCAGAACCTCACGTGGTGCCGCTGGGCGGGGTTGCCGTCGACCTCCTGCTGGTAGGCGAAGTCCTGCTGGCGGCCGAACAGGAAGAGCGGGCTCACGGGTGCTTCGTGGTAGCTGCGGCGTCTGAGTGTCGAGGCGACGATGCGCCACGACGAGGCGAAGGTCACCGGGTCGGCCTTCGTCCAGCCCGCGGCGCGCAGCGCCCGCTCGATCTGATCGCCGTCTCCGAGGAAGGCGAGGTTCACGGGGTCACCGAGCAGCCCGTCGCTCGTGCGCGTACGGCCGATGAAGTAGTCCGGCACGTAGATCGTGGTGAGGATGCGGTGCAGCCGCGGCAGCACGAGGTAGGCCAGCAGCACCCAGAACAGCACCGCGAACGGGACGCCCCACCACCCGACGCGGAACGTCTCGTTGAGACTGAGGTACGCCAGCCACACGGCGGCGACACCGGCGAAGACGAAGAAGAACCAGTCGATCGCGATGCCGATCGAGTAGCTCCTCCTGCGGGTCACGTCAGTCCCAGAGCGGCGTTTCGGGACGGAAGGCGAGTGCGGCTTCGGCGAGGTCGGGCGGGAGGTCTGCCAGGGTCGCGGGCTGCCACTTCGGCGACCGGTCCTTGTCGATCAGCTGCGCGCGGATGCCTTCCGCGAGGTCGGCCTGGGTCGTGGCGAACCACATCACGAGGCCGTACTCCTGCTCGAGCGCGTCGCGGAGGCTCGCGAGCTCACGCGACCGCCGCACCGACGCCAGTGTGACGGCGAGTCCCGTGGGCGAGAGCTCCTCGAGCAGGTCGGCGGTCGCGGATGCCTTCGCCTCGGGTCGTGCGCGGAGGCGGTCGAGGATCTCGGGCACGGTGTCGGCGGCGAACGCGTCGTCGATCCAGCTGCGCGCGCGCTCGAGCTTGGACGACGCCGGCGTCTCGTCGAACAGCAGCACGAGCTCGGTCGGGCTGGCCGGGTCGGCGCGGGTCTCGAGCGCCTCGCGCAGCCCGTCGAGGTTCTCCGCGGGGACGAAGTGATCCGCGAACCCGGCATACAGGGCGTCGCTGGCGTCCATCGCGGCGCCCGTCAGGCCCAGGTACTCGCCGAGGCGTCCGGGCGCGCGCGCCAGCAGCCACGTTCCGCCCACGTCGGGCGTGAAGCCGATGCGCGTCTCGGGCATCGCGAGCTGCGAGCGCTCGGTCACGATGCGCACGGCCGCGTGACCGGCGACGCCGATGCCGCCGCCCATCGTGATGCCGTCGGCGAAGGCGACGAACGTCTTGGGGTACTCGGCGATGCGGGCGTTGAGGGCGTACTCGTGGCGGAAGAACGCGGCCGCATCCTGCGCGTGGCCGCTCGCGACCTGCTCGGCGAGGCCCCGCACATCACCGCCGGCGCACAGGCCGCGCTCGCCCGCTCCGTCGAGAAGGACGATGTCGACCTCGGTGTCGTGCTCCCATGCGTCGAGGGCGGCGTGGAGCCGGTCGATCATCGCGAGGTCGAGGGCGTTGATGGCGCGCGGACGGTTGAGCGTGAGCCGGCCGAGGCCGCCGCGGGCACGGGCGAGGACGGTGGGCTCGGAGTCGTCTGTCACGGTCGCAACGTTACTCGCGACCACGCCGGCGGAATGCGGAAAGCGAGGGCGCGTGACCCGCCGGGGCGGTTCTCCCCACGTCGGGCCGTACTTTCCGCAAAGATATGGGAAACAGCTCCCTACGACGAGAGGCTCTGGAATGCCCCAAGGTCAGGTGCTGGAGTTCTCGGGTGCGACCAAGCGCTTCGGCGCGGTCACCGCCGTATCGGACTTCACGGCACGCGTCGAGCCCGGGGTGGTCACCGGATTCCTCGGTCCCAACGGCGCCGGCAAGACGACGTCGCTGCGCATGCTGCTCGGCCTCGTGCGGCCCACGGCGGGCACGGCGACGATCGACGGGGTGCGCTACGCGCAGTTGAAGAACCCCCTGCAGACCGTCGGCGCCGTGCTCGAGTCATCCAGCTTCCACCCCGGCCGCACCGGCGCGGGTCACCTCACCGTGTACGCGCAGGCGGCGGGGCTGCCGCGATCACGCGTCGACGAGGTCCTCGGACTCGTGGGGCTGGCGGATGCCGCGGGCCGCAAGGTCGGCGGCTACTCGCTGGGCATGCGGCAGCGGCTCGGTCTGGCCTACGCGCTGCTCGGCGATCCCGGCGTGCTCGTGCTCGACGAGCCCACGAACGGACTCGACCCCGAGGGCATCAAGTGGATCCGCGGCTTCCTGCGGCAGCTCGCCCGCGAGGGACGCACGGTGTTCGTGTCGTCCCACCTGCTCGCCGAGGTGCAGCAGACGGTCGACGCCCTCCTGATCATCGCGTCGGGGCGGCTGGTGTTCCAGGGCGGCCTCGACGAGCTCGCCGATCCGTCCGAGCAGGCGACGGTGGTGGACTCGGCCGATCGCGCGGCACTCGCCGCGGCGCTCACCGAGGCCGGCATCCCGTTCGAGGTGCTCCGCTCGGGCCTGACGGTGCGCGGCATCGAGCCGGTGTCGGTCGGGCTGGCGGCCGCGGCGGCGGGGGTTCCGCTGTCGTCGCTGGGCAAGCGCGGGCCGGCGCTCGAGGAGATCTTCCTCGACCTCGTCAACGGCACGCGCGTGCACGCGAGCGCGGCCGGCGCGGGCGACGTGATCCCGGCGATCGAGTCGGCGGCGGTCGCGGTCGTGCCGGGTGCCGGTGCCGTGGCCGAGTCGGAGGCGGGGGCCGACGCTGAGGCTGAGGTCGACCCCATGGAGACCGAGGCCGAGCCTGCAGCCGACGCTGAGGTCGTTCCGGCGGACCCCGAGCCCGGGGTCGGCGCCGAAGCCGAACCCGAGGTCGTCGAGCAGGAACCTGCCGCTGAGCCGGAACCCGCCATCGAGCGCGAAGCGGAGTCGGACGCCGAGGTGGCGCTCCAGCCCGAGGCCGAACCAGACGCCGCGGAGCCCGAGGTCGCCCAGCCCGAGGCCGTCGAGCCTGAGCCCGCCGCCGCCGATTCCGCCGAGCCGAGCACGCAGACCGCGGCGTTCGCCGTGGCGACCACCGGCATCATCGACATCATCCCGGCCGAAGAGACGGACGCCCCCGAAGGAGCGGACGACGAGGAGGCCCCGCCTCCGCCCGATCCCGATGACGCCGACCGCCCGTGGGAGGACGACTTCAAGACCGACGCCGACGTCGAGGCAGACCGGTTCTTCGCCGCCTTCGACGACGGGGACGCCGCCGCGGAGTCCTCGGAGGCCGAACCGGGCGACCACGACGGAGGTGAGCAGCGATGAGCCTGACCGCAGCGACCCGCTCCGAGACGACCAAGCAGTTCTCCACCGCGATGTGGTGGGTCCTCGCCCTCGTGCTCGCCGCCTACGTCGGGTTCACCGCCGCCGTGCTCGGCTTCGTGTTCGCGGCGGCCGCGACCGGCTCGCTCGGCGGCGACGGTCCCCCGCTGCCCGCGGACGACCTCGCGGCGACGCTCTACAGCACCGCCACCTCCGTGGGCTACGTCTTCCCGCTCCTCATCGGCACCCTGATGGTGACGTCGGAGTTCCGGCACAAGACCCTGACCCCGACCTTCCTCGCGACCCCCCGCCGCGGCCTCGTGCTGTGGGCGAAGCTGCTCGTCGGGGTGCTGCTGGGCGTGGTCTACGGGGTCGTGGGGATCGTGGCATCCGTCGGCGCCTCCGCAGGATTCCTCGCCGGCTACGACCTCGACACGGAGCTCACCTCGCCCGATATCTGGGCGCAGCTCGGACGGATGCTGCTGGCCTCGGTGCTGTGGGTGCTCATCGGCATCGGCGTGGGCGCCCTCGTGCGCAGCCAGGTCGGCGCGATCGTCGGCGTGCTCGTGTTCACGCAGTTCCTCGAGCCGGTCGGGCGCGCGGCGGCCTCGTTCGTCGAGGGACTGTCCGACGTCACGCAGTACCTCCCCGGCGCGGCGAGCGACGCCCTCGTGGGCGCGAGCGTCTTCGCGGTGGGAATGCCTGCCGATGGGTCGCAGGCGCTCGAGTGGTGGGCCGGCGGGGCGGTGCTGCTCGGCTACGCCCTGGTGCTCGTACTGCTCGGACACCTCTTCAGCTGGCGCCGGGACGTCAGTTGAACCCGGAGTCGGTCCCGCCCGCGCCGGAACGGCTGGAGTCGCCGGAACGGCTGGAGTCTCCCGAAGAGCACGACACCGCTCCGAACGCGGGCACGGCGCCCATGGATGCCGCGCCGCCTCGGCGACGCCGCGGGCGCGGCATCCTGATCGCCCTCGGCGTCGTGCTCGGCGTCGCGGTCCTCGCTGCCCTGGCGTGGCTGGTCGTCACCGTCGTGCAGCTGCAGGACGTGATCCGGCAGCAGACGGAGCGGATCGAACAGCAGGAGGAGGAGATCTCCGACCTCAACGATCTGCTCGACGATCGGGACGTGTACGCGGCGGCGATGGACGAGTACCGCCACACGGTGCTCTCGGTCGAAGGACTGCCGATGGGCGCGATCGTTCCCGCGGACGACGCGCAGCAGCTGCGCGATCAGGCCTGGAAGAACCGCAGGACCCCGGGAGCGCTCGCGCGCACGGCCGCGAGTGTCGACGAACTGACGGCGGCGATCGTCGACCTGCGCGCGAAGGCCGACGCCGAGCGGGCGGCCAACGCCTCGGGAACGCTGATGGAGGGCGTGCTCGACGAGGTCGGCCGCGGCTTCGTCCGGGTGTCCTTCGACATCGCGGACAGTGGATGCGGCGCGGATGCCCTCGGCTGCGTCTCGTCCGACGACCCCTACGTCGTGCACTTCGACCGCACCGGACTCTTCCACCCGGCCATGGACGACTGGTCCCGTCGGTTCATCGCCCTGCACGAGTTCGCGCACGTCCTGCAGTTCACGAACGCCGGCGCCACCGCCACCGCCGAGAAGTCCTTCGGCGGCGACTGGGAGTTCATGGCGGACTGCTACGCGCTGCGCGAGCTGGACGCGTGGAGTCTGGAGCGCCGCGTGTGGGTCAGCTCGTACGAGTACTGGGACAGCGAGCTCGGGTACGGCCAGGTGTGCGACGCCGCCCAGCGCGACGTCATCGGCACGTGGCTCGGCGAGCTGGGCGTGCGCCCGGACCTGCCCGAGACCTGACCCCTCAGACCGCGGGCGCGGGAGACGACGCCTTGCGGGCGCGCGGCTTGCGCGCGGGTATCGCCGGGATCGCGCCCGTCTCGGCCGCGATCTCGACGACGTCGACCTGCTCGGCCGCTCCTTCCACCCGCAGAGCCTGCACGAGCGCGAGGCCGTGGCGCGTGGTCATCACGAGCCGCTGGAACTCGTCGTGGCCCTCGAGGTCGATGACCACGCCCGGGCGATGACGGCGCACGACCGCGAAGTCGTCGCCGCCCGCGGACTTCCACGTGCCGATCGCGACGACGCCCCGAAGGTGGGTGCCGGGGCTCGGCACGCCGCGCAGCCACGTCCACGGGTCGTCGATGAGCTGCACTTTCGCGATCGCGGACCGCTCGGCCACCACATTCCCCTTGCGGAATGCCATGAGCCGCTCCGACCCCGACAGCACGACTTCGAGCCGCGTGGAGTCGAGGAGCAGCGTCACCATGCGACTAGTCTGCCAGCGGCCACCGCCCGACGCGGGGACATTTGCTCACAGGAGAGCAACGATCGCGCGGCCCGGCGTGCCGTCGTCGGTGCGAGACTGGACCGGTGACCTTCGTCGCCCCCACCGTCACCTCCCCGCCTCGGACGGCCGCCGCCCTCGACCGCGCCGCGGCCGGAGAGCGGCTCGACACCGCCGACGCGGCCGCGCTCCTCGCTGCCGTGGGGGACGACTTCGAGCGTCTGCTGGCCCTCGCCGGCGCGACGCGCGACGCCGGGCTCGAGGCATCCGGTCGGCCCGGCGTCATCACGTACTCCCGCAAGGTCTTCGTCCCCCTGACCACGCTGTGCCGGGATCGGTGCCATTACTGCGTCTTCGTCGACACCCCGGGCCAGCTGCTGAAGAAGCGCAAGCCCGCCTTCATGTCGGCCGAGCAGGTGCTCGCCGTCGTGAGGCAGGGGCAGGCGCTCGGCAGCAAGGAGGTGCTCCTCACCCTGGGCGACCGGCCCGAGGACCGCTGGCCCGAGGCGCGGGCCTGGCTCGACGAGCACGGGTTCGCCTCGACGCTCGACTACGTGGGCCACATCGCCCGCCTCGTCACCGCCGAGACCGGCCTGCTCGCGCACCTCAACCCCGGCGTCATGTCGGCCGACGAGCTGAGGATGCTCCGGCCCACCGCCCCCTCCATGGGCATGATGCTCGAGACGACGTCCCGCGCGCTGTACGAGCAGCCCGGGCAGGTGCACTACGGCTCTCCTGACAAGGACCCGGCCGTGCGGCTCGCGGTCATCGACGATGCCGGACGCGCGCGCGTGCCGTTCACCACCGGAATCCTCGTCGGCATCGGCGAGACCGTGCGGGACCGGGCGGAGTCCCTCCTCGCGATCCGCGACGCGCACGAGCGCCACGCCGTCGCCGGGCAGGGCCACGTGCAGGAGGTCATCGTGCAGAACTTCCGCGCGAAGCCCCGCACCGCCATGCGAGGAGCCCCCGACGCCGAGCTCCTCGAGTACGTGGCGGCCGTCGCGGTCGCGCGCCTGATAATGGGCCCGCGGATGCGGATCCAGGTGCCGCCGAACCTGTCCGACCCGGCCGAGTTCGACCTGCTGGTGCGTGCCGGCGCCGACGACTGGGGCGGGGTCTCACCGCTCACCGCCGACCACGTCAACCCCGAGCGGCCGTGGCCGCACCTGGACGACCTGGCCGCGCGCACCGCCGAACTCGGCTTCGAGCTGCGCGAGCGCCTCACCGCGCACCCCGAGTTCGTCCTGGATCCGGAGACCTGGCTCGACCCGGCGATGCGCGAGCCCGTCGCGGCGCTCGCCGACCCCGACACCGGGCTCGCGGCGGCGGCCGGCGTGAAACGGGGAGGAGAAACCGGGCCGGAGGGCCCCGCGACGGCGGCAAACCGGCCGTTTGTGCTCCCGGTTTCACGCCGCGGACCGGCGAGCACCGTCCGGCGGCTGGCCGAGGCCGCGGCATCCGACCCGCTCGCCCTCGACGACGCCGAGTGGACCGCCCTGCTCGGGGCGACGGGCTCCGACCTCGAGGCGCTGACGGCGACGGCCGACGACGTGCGCCGCTACACCGTGGGCGAGACGGTCAGCCTGGTCGTGAACCGCAACCTCACGTCCTCGGGCCTGCGGGCCGCGCCGACGACCGACCCCGCGACCTTCACGCTCGACGACGTCGCCGCGATCGCCGCGGACGCGGCCGAGCTCGGCGCGACCGAGGTGTGCGTGCAGGGGCTGCTCCCCGCCGAGGCCGACCCCCACGGCTATGTCGACCTCGCCCGCGCGATCAAGGCCGCCGTCCCCGGCATCCACCTCCACGCATACCGCCCTCAGGACGTGCGCGACCTCGCCGACCGCGGCGGACTCGGACTCGACGGCGCCCTCGCGGCCCTCCGCGAAGCCGGCGTCGACACCGTCCCCGGCACCGGGGTGAAGATCCTCAGCGAACGGGTGCGTGCGCTCGTCGCTCCCGACGACCTCCCGATCGACCTGTGGATCGAGGGGATCACGGCCGCCCACCGGGCCGGCTTCCGCTCGACGAGCGTGCTGTTCTACGGCCACGTCGAGACGCCCGCCGAGCGCGTCGCCCACCTGCGCTCGCTGCGGGCCATCCAGGACGAGACCGGCGGGTTCACCGAGTTCGTGCCGATCCCGCTGCCGGGGCCGGCGGGCGGCGTCCCCCTCGTCCCGGGCCGCTCGCCGCTGGACGAGCACCGCGCGATGGTCGCGGTGTCGCGGCTCGCGCTGTCGGGCAGCATCCCGCACGTGCAGATCCCGTGGACGCGCGTCGGTCGCGAGGCATCCGCGGTTCTCCTCCGCAGCGGCGGCGACGACCTGGGCGGCACGCTTCTCGACGGCCGCGTGAAGCCTGAGGCGGGGGTCGAGCACGGTCTCGAGCTTCCGGTGACGGATGCCGCGGCCCTGGTCGCGCGGCTGTTCCGGCCGTTCCGCCTGCGCACGACGGACTACCGCACGCTGCGGACCACCCCCGCGGGAGGCGCGTCGTGACGCGGGTCGAGGTCGCCATCGTCGGGGCCGGGTTCGCCGGGATCGGCGCCGCGATGGCCCTGCGCCGATCCGGCCGCGAAGACTTCGTGATCCTCGAACGCGCGGGCCGCGCCGGGGGGACGTGGCGCGACAACACCTACCCGGGCGTCGCGTGCGACGTGCCCTCGCACCTGTACGGCTTCGCGGCGCACCCGAACCCGTCGTGGTCGGGGACGTTCGCGAAGGGCGCCGAGATCCACGCGTATCTCGAGCGCGTGGTCGAGGCCGAGGACCTCGGCGACCGCCTGCGGCTGGGTACGCCGATGCTCTCGGCGCGGTGGGATGGCGCGCAGCGCGTGTGGGCGATCCGCACCGCGCCGGTGGACGAGAGCACGGGCGACGGGGGCCTGATCGTCGCCGATGCGCTGGTGCTCGCGTGCGGACGGCTGACGGAGCCCGCCATTCCCCGGATCGGCGGGCTCGAGGACTTTCCCGGCCCGATCTTCCACTCCGCCCGCTGGGACCACTCCGCCGACCTCGCCGGGCGCCGCGTCGCCGTGGTCGGAACAGGGGCGAGCGCCGTGCAGATCGTGCCCGAACTGGCGCGCAGCGCCGCGCACGTCTCGCTGTTCCAGCGCACGCCGGCGTGGATCGTGCCGCGCGGCGGCGAGACCTACTCCGACGACGACCGCGCGCGGTTCCTCACCGAACCCGCGGCGCTCGAAGCGCTCCGGGCCGACCTCTACGCCGAGGGCGAGGCGCGCTTCGCGTCGCGCGCAGGCGACTCGGCCGCCGCCGCCGAGGCGGAAGCCGTCGCCCGTGCGCACCTCGAGCGCCACGTGGCCGACCCTGCCCTCCGCGCCGCCCTGACACCCGACTACGCCTTCGGCTGCAAGCGGGTGCTGCTGTCCGACGACTTCTATCCGGCCGTCGCTTCGGATGCCGTCACGCTCGTGCCGACCGCGCTCGCCTCCGTCGAGGGCTCGACGCTCGTCGGAGCCGACGGCACTCGCCACGAGGTGGATGCGATCGTGCTCGCCACCGGCTTCGCCTCGACGCGACAGCCGTACGCCGAGCTCGTGCGGGGCGAGGAGGGCCGCACGCTCGCGGAGCACTGGGCGGGCGGCATGACCGCGTTCGCGTCCACGGTCGTCACCGGCTTCCCGAACCTGTTCGTCCTCAACGGGCCCAACGCCTCTCTCGGCCACTCGTCCTCGGTGCTGATGATCGAGGAGCAGGCCGGCTACGTCGCGCGCGTGCTCGCCGGACGCGCAGGCCGCGTGCTGCGGGTCGACCCGGAGGCCGAGCGAACCTACACCGACGAGATCGCGCGGGCCGCGGCATCCACCCGCTGGATCACCGGCGGATGCCGCAACTGGTACGTCGACGAGCGCTCGGGGCGGCTGACGCTGCTGTGGCCGGGCACCGTCGACGCGTTCCGCGACCGTCTGGCCCGCGCCGACGGCTCCGAGTTCCTGCCGACCCCCGACCGCGAACCCGCTTTCGAACCCGCTCTCGAAGGGAGCTCCCCGTGACGATCCCCCTGCGCTTCGGATACAAGGCCTCGGCCGAGCAGTTCGGTCCGACCGAGCTGCTGGACTACGCGGTGCTGGCCGAGGAGGTCGGCTTCGACTCCGTCTTCATCTCGGACCACCTCCAGCCCTGGCTGCACGACGGCGGGCACGCCCCGGCATCCGTCCCCTGGCTCGGCGCTCTGGGTTCCCGCACCGATCGGGTGCTCATCGGCACCTCGGTGCTCACGCCGACCTTCCGCTACAACCCGACCGTGGTCGCACAGGACTTCGCGACGCTCGGCGTCATGTACCCGGGACGCGTGATCCTGGGCGTGGGCACGGGCGAGGCGCTCAACGAGGCCAACCTCGGCATCGCGTGGCCCGACCCGCCGGAGCGCTTCCAGCGCCTGAAGGAGGCCATCGGCCTGATCCGGCGGTTGTGGTCCGAGGACCGGGTGAACTTCGAGGGGACGTACTACACGGCCCGCAACATCACCATCTACGACAAGCTCCCCGAGCCGGTGCCGATCTACATCGGGGCCGCCGGCCCCGCCGCCACGCGCCTGGCCGGCCGCATCGCGGACGGCTTCATCACGACGAGCGGCAAGAAGCGCGAGCTCTACACCGAGACGCTGCTTCCCGCGCTGCACGAAGGGCTCGAGAAGGCCGGGCGCGCCCCTGACGCGATCGACACGCTCATGGAGATCAAGGTCTCGCTCGACACGTCGATCGAGGCGGCGAAGGAGAAGACGCGCTTCTGGGCGCCCCTCGCCCTCACCCCCGACGAGAAGATGGGCATCGACGACCCCATCGAGATGCAGCGCCTCGGCGAGGAGTTGCCGATCGAGCGCGCCGCGTCGAGGTTCATCGTCTCGGACGACCCCGACGAGCACGTCGAGCGCATCTCCTGGTACGTCGATCTGGGGTTCCGGCATCTGGTGTTCCACGACCCGGGGCACGACCAGGAGGCGTTCCTGCGCCGCTACGGCGAGGAGATCCTGCCGCGGCTGCGCGCGAAGTTCGGCGTGTGAGCCCGCTGTTCGGGTGGCGGCGTCGCACGAACTCCTCAGAATCGTCGGGTGCTCGGGCTGCCGGCGCCCGAAGCCCGGCTCGCGTCGAAGAATCTGAGGAGTCGTCGCCGGCGCGCTGGATCGTGGTGGTGCCGGTGAAGCCCTCGGCGCGCGCGAAATCCCGCCTGGAGGTCGACGGCGTGGCCCGCGCCGACCTCGCCCGGGCGATCGCGCTCGACACGCTCGCGGCGGCGACCGCATGCGATCTGGTGGCGCAGGTCGTCGTCGTGACGGCCGACGGCGTGCTCGCGCGCGAGGCCGCGACGATCCCGGCGCTCCGGTTCGTGCCGGAGGGTGAGGCGCGCGGGCTCGACGCCGCGATCGCGACAGGCATCGCCGCGATCGATCCGGCGGGACGGATGCCGCGCGCCGCGCTGCTCGGAGACCTCCCGTCGCTGCGACCCGACGACCTCGCCGAGGCGCTGCGGCAGGCGAACTCCGTCCCTCGCGGTGTCGTCGCGGACGCCGAGGGTACCGGCTCGACGCTCGTGACGGCCGCCACGGGCGTGGAGTGGACGTCCGCGTTCGGCGACGGCTCGCTCGCGCGGCACGTGTCGCTCGGGTGCGCCGCGCTGTCGATTCCGGATGCCTCGACCCTGCGCCGCGACGTCGACACCGCCGTTCAGCTCGACGCCGCGCGCGCCCTCGGCCTCGGTCCCCGCACGGTCGCGGTGCTGTCGGCGTAGCGCACCCGGCCGCTGCCGCCGCGTCAGGCCACGAGGAGGTAGAGGGCGCCGACGATCGTGAGGACGATCACGAGCCGCTCGAACACCCGCTGGTCGATGCGATCGGCGATCCACCGCCCGCCGAGAGCGCCGACGACGACCGCGGGGACGAGGACCAGGTCCACGAGAAGCCCGGTCGGGGTGAGGATGCCGACGCCGATCGAGAACGGCACCTTGAAGACGTTGATGATCGCGAAGAACCACGCCGCCGTGCCGAGGAACTCCTTCACCGGGAACCGGCGCGCGAGGAAGTACATCGACATCACGGGACCGGCCGCGTTGGCGACCATCGTGGTGAAGCCGGCGAGCGAGCCGTAGGTCGCGGCGGCCGCGATGTGCGGCCGCTGCCGATCGACGGACGAGGTCATGCGCCGCCGGAACAGGGTGATCGCCACGATCCCGAGCAGGATCACCCCGATCGTGCGCTTCACCCACGTGTCGTCGGCGAACGCCAGGAAGACGACGCCCACCGCCACCCCGGCGACGACCGCCGGGAGCAGGCGCCACAGCTCGCGCCAGTTCGCGTGCCGTCGGTACATCGTGACCGCGAAGACGTCGGCGACGATCAGCAGCAGGAGCAGCACCCCGGTCGACTGCCGGGCGGGCAGCACGACGGCGAAGATCGCGACGGCGATCGTCCCGGCCCCGGGAATCGCGGTCTTCGACAGCCCGACGATGACGGCCGCGACAGCGAGCAGGGTCCAGCCGTACCAGGCGAGCTCGGGCACTCAGACCTCGGCGGCGGCGAGCGCCGTCTCGGCGATCGCGGCGGAGGCGGCGACATCCGTCATCCACAACGGGGCGACCACGGGCCGGATGCCGCGACTGCCGACATCGGCGGCGAGCCCGGAGTCCTCCTCGGCGAGCAGCCACGCGTCGAGCACCCCGCCGTCGGCGCGGGCGCAGTAGTGCGCGGCGACGGCCGCCGCCGACGTCTCGACGCCGATCGCGGTGAGGCAGACGTCCGCCATCCCGCGCACGACGGCGCCGCCGATGATCGGCGAGACCCCCACGACGGGTGCCGCCGCGGCGGTCACGGCATCCCGGATTCCGGCCACGGCGAGGATCGGCCCGATCGAGACGACGGGATTCGAGGGCGCGATCAGCACGACGTCGGCCGACGTGATCCCCTCGGCGACGCCGGGCGCGGGCTGGGCGGCCTCGACTCCGGGGTTCTCGAACCGACGGGGTGCGAGCGCCGCGCGGTGCCGCGTCCACCACTCCTGGAAATGGAGGCGCGAGTCGTCTTCGAGCACGACGACGGTATCGACCTCGGCGTCGGTCATCGGCAGCAGCCGGGCTCCGAGCGGCCAGCGGCGGGACATGCGCTCGATGACACCGGTCGGCGTGAGTCCTTCACGCAGCCATCCGGTGCGCGCGAGGTGGGTTCCGAGGTCGAGGTCGCCGAGCGTGAACCACGGCCAGCCCGTGCCCCAGTCCTGCAGTTCGCGGTTCACCCGCTCCGAGTCGCCGGCCCGCCCCCAGCCCCTCTCGGCGTCGTTGACCCCCGCGAGCGCGTAGGTGATCGAGTCGACGTCCGGCTGCAGGCGCACGCCCGACAGCCACAGGTCGTCCCCGGTGTTGACGACGACCGTGAGCGCGTCGGCGGTGTCGGAGACACCGCGACGGCGCAGCGCCTCGCGCACTCCGAGGACGAACTTCGACCCCCCGACTCCGCCGGCGAGCACGACGATGCGCGGTGCGGTCTGCACGGATCAGTCCCGGCGCGGCAGCGGGAGCGCGCCGGTCTGCGGAGCGAACTCGTCGGCCGCGTGGGGCAGCGAGAACCGTGCGACGGCGTCGATGAGCGCGTCGACCGTCTGGGTCTCGGCGACGACATCGACGGACAGCCCGGCGCGACGGGCATCCTTCGCGGTACGGGGGCCGATCGCCGCGATCAGGGTCGTGGGCGGGATGTCGGCGAACTGCTCGTGGACCTGCTCGGCGACCGAGCCGCTCGTGACGAGGATCGCGTTGATCCGCCCCGAGCGGACGTCCTCCGCGATCCGCTCGGTCACCGGGACGCCGACGGTGCGGTAGGCCACGACACTGCGGACGCGGTGCCCCGCCTCGGAGAGCATGTTCGTGAGCACGGGCTTGGCGATCTCGCTGCGGAGCGTCAGGATGTCGCGCGGCTCGGGTTCGAGCCCGATGAGCTGCTCCGCCATGCCTGCCGCGGAGTTGTCGTCCTCGGGCACCAGATCGACCCGGTAGCCGACGGCGAGGAGCGCGGCCGCGGTCGTCTCTCCGACGGCGGCGACGCGCGTCGAGGCGGGCACGACGGCCCGATAGGCGTAGAGCACGTCGACCGTTGTCGCGCTCGTGACGGTCAGCCAATCGAACTCGCCGGCGGCGAGGTCGGCGAGGGACTGCTCGAGCGTCGCCTGGTCGTTCGTGGGGGCGAAGTTGATCAGCGGCGCGATCACGGGGGTGGCTCCCTGACGCCGCAGACTCGCCGCGACACCGTCTCCCCAGGGGCCGCCGCGCGGCACGAGGACGCGCCAGCCCGCGAGGGGCTTGGCGGGCACGTGCGGGGGGGCTGTGTTCATGGGTCGACTCTCGTGGTGCTCGGTCGGCCGCCCCAGACGTCGAGCAGCCGAAGCGCGAATCGAATCGGGATCGCGCGTCGGCAGCATCCGCACCATTGCACTGCCTCACCCCGAGCATACCCCCACACCCGACCGGACGGTCGGGTGTGGGGTGCGGGGCTCAGCGGCTGTAGGACCGTGCGAACGCCCAGACGGCTGCTCCGGCCGCTGCCGCGGCGGCCACGGCGGCGAGTGTCGCGAGTGCGGGATTGCGTCGCGAGAACTTCTTCGCGCCGTCGACCGCTTGGTCGATACGGACAGACACGCGGCGCGGCACGTTCGCCTTGACCTCGATCGCGGCGAGAGCCGCCTTGAGCTCGGCGCGGGCCTTCTCCACGGGGTCCTCGATGCCCAGCGGCACGGCGGTGCGGGGCACGGGCACGGGCACGAGCGCGTCAGAGCTCATCGCGCACCTCCTTCACGTCCTGCGAGATGGACTGTACGGGGTTCTGACGCTGGCCGATCCTGCGGAATCGGAGCACGCCGAGCAGCGCGAGGATCGCGGTGACGACGATCATCCCGGCGAAGACGACGATCGCCGACAGCCACACGGGCCACCAGGACGAGAGACCCGCGATGATGAACGTGCCGAGCACGGGAACGGACCAGAAGAGCACGAAGAGGGCGGCGAACACCCACATCGCACCCCACCCGCCGTCCTTCGCGGTGCGGGCGAGCCACTTCTTGGCCGCGTCGATCTCGGCGACGACCAGGTTGCGGATGAGCTCCGGCACCTCGCCGAGCAGCGTCAGAAGGCTGTCATCGGCGCGGTCGCGGAAGCCGCGCGGCGAAGTCACCTCACGCCCCTCCGCGTCCGGCGGCTGGAAGGTCGTCGTCCGCCTTGTCGACCGCGTCGTCCACGGCGTCCTTGGCCGCCTTCGCCGTGGTCTTCGCGGCGCGGCCGACCTCGTCGGCCTGATCCTTGCTCACGCTGAGCGCGGCATCCAGCCTCTCGCCCGGTGTACCGCGCGTGGTCGCGGCCTTGGTGACCTTCACCGCGGAGTCCCACAGCGTGCTCGGCAGCGCCATGGCGCTGGACTTGGCGAAGTCCTTCACCTTGCCGACCTGATCCTGCACGGGGTCGAGGTTCCAGACCTTGAGCCACTGGGTCTTGATCTGTTCGTAGCGCTCGCGACCCGCCCTCGTTCCGAGCACGTAGCCCGCGGCCAGTCCGATGACGAGTCCTGCTTTGCCCCTCATGGGGTCTCCTCACGCTCGGTAGTGCGCTGATGACCCTCCCCAGGGTAGCCCCGTATTCCGATTCCGGCATCCGGCCTTGACAAGCGGGGTCTCGACGCACTCACCCGGCGCTCGCGGAGCCCCAGAGCGCGGCTCGGCGCACGCGCTCCGCCTCGGCGCGGGCATGGCCGACCACCGCGGCGAGTCCGCTCCCGGCGAGCCAGGCGCCGACGGCAGCGAGGCCCGGGACGGCGGTGACCGCGCTGCGCACGCCGGCCGCCCGCTCATCGTGCCCGAGTGCCGACGCGGGCAGCGGAAGGGGGAACTCCGCACGGTGCCACCCCCGGACGGCGTCGGCGTCGATCCTCACACCCAGGACGGCGGATGCCTCCTCCCGCGCGGCGGCGACGGCCTCGGTGTCGCTCGTGGCGGAGGCTGCGGCGGAACCCGGCGGCCGGTCGAAGGCGACCCGCACCACGTGGCGACCCGGCCCCGCGGCGCGGGCCAGCCACTCCCAGCGCGCGGTCCCGTGCACGAGCCCGGACGCCGGGCCGGAGCCGGGGACCCGGTAGATCTGCGACCCGCGCGGGGCGGCGTCGAGCTCGGGCGCGTCGACGACCAGCGTCACGATCTCCCGCGTGGACGCGGCATCCGTCATGAGCCCCACCGTCTCACCGGCGTGCGGCGCGAGCAGGCGGGCGGCGGCGTGCGGGCTCGCCGCGACGATGAGCACGTCGCCCCTGGCCCGTTCCTCGGCCCCGTCGAGGGCTCGCCATCCGTCGTCATCGCGCACGACGACGTCGACGGAGGCACCGGTCTCGACCACGGCGCCGAGGTCGGCGAGGCGGGTCACGAGCGCGTCGATCAGCTGCCGCATCCCTCCGTCGAGCGACTCGACGGCGGGACCCCTGCGGCCGACGAGCAGGTCGGCGACGGCACCGCCCAGCGATCCCGTGCGGGTCAGGGCGGTGCTCAGTCCGGGCGCGGCGGCCGAGACGTCGACGGCGTCGGGCGAGATGCCGTAACGACCGGCGGTGAGCGGCGCGACCATGCGCTCGAGCACCGCGTCGCCCATGCGGGTGCGCACGAGCCGCGCGAGGTTGAGCTCCTTGCCGATCGTGAGCGGTGGCCGCAGCCGGTCGAGGTAGGCCCGCCAGGCGCCGCTCCACCCGATGAAACGGCGGGCGGACTCGTCCCACGGGTTGGCCGGGATGCCGAGCACGGCGTCCGCGGGAACGGGGGCCGCGGCATCCCTCGGCAGTCCCGCGATCCAGGTGCCCTCATCGGCCGGAGTGATCACCCGGCCTGTCAGCCCGAGCTCCTCGACGAGCTCGCGCACGGCGTCGCTCCGGCTCCAGCAGTCCGCGCCGATGTCGAGCGCCAGCCCGGCGACCTCGGCCGTGGCGACGGTGCCGCCGACGTCATCGGACGCCTCGAGCACCGTGACCGGCATGCCGACGCGCGCGCACTCCCACGCCGCGACCAGTCCGGCGATCCCGGCGCCCACCACGACGACGCGGGTCTCGTGGGCGTGCGTGAGCAGGTCGTCGAACGGTTCGGGGGCATCCGGCATGGTCCCCATCCTCCCATCCCCGCCCGCGCGCTTCCGGGGTCGCGTCCGCCGAGCGGGCAGTGGGAGACTGGCGACATGACGCTCCACATCACGGGGGACGAGACCGCCGACCGTCTGCTGACCGACGACCCCCTCGCACTGCTCATCGGGATGCTGCTGGACCAGCAGGTCGCGATGGAGACCGCGTTCGCCGGACCGCTGAAGATCGCGGAGCGGGCCGGCACGCTCGACGCCGCCGTCATCGCCGGATTCGACCCCGACGCCTTCGCCGAGCTGTTCAAGGCCACCCCGGCCGTCCACCGTTTCCCCGGATCCATGGCCGCCCGCGTGCAGGCGCTGTGCGCGGCGGTCGAGCAGGACTGGGGCGGCGACGCGTCCGCGATCTGGACGCAGGACGACCCCGACGGCCCCGCCGTCCTCGCGCGGCTGCGCGCACTCCCCGGCTTCGGCGAGCAGAAGGCGAAGATCTTCCTCGCACTCCTGGGCAAGCAGTACGGCTTCGACGGAGCCGGCTGGCGCGAGGCATCCGCCCCCTACGGCGAGGACGGGAGCTTCCGCAGCGTCGCCGACATCGTCTCGCCCGACTCCCTCGCGAAGGTGCGCGAGCACAAGCGCGCGATGAAGGCCGCGGCGAAGTCCGGCGGCGGAGGCGTCTGATGAAGAAGACGGGCGGCAGCGTGGCGGCGTTCATCGCCGGCGTCACCCCCGCCAAGAGGCGACGGGATGCCGAGACCATGGTCGCGCTGCTGCGCGAGGTCACCGGCCGCGAGCCCGAGCTGTGGGGCACGATCATCGGCTTCGGCTCGTGCCACTACCGCTACCCCACCGGCACCGAGGGCGACGTGCCGGTCGCCGCGTTCGCGCCGCGCACGCAGGCGACGACCGTCTACCTGCTGGATGCCGGCGCCTACCCCGACCGGATGTCCCGCCTCGGCGACCACACCACCGGCGCCGGATGCCTCTACCTCAAGGACCTCGACCGGGTCGACACCGCCGTGCTGCGCGAGATCGTCGCCGAGGACTATCGCCGGGTGCTGTCCGGCGAGACCGGCGACGCGGTGTACACCGTCACCGGCTGAGCGCGGCACCCGCCCGCCCTTCGCGCCCCCGGCACGTCTGCGCTGCAGTTCCCGATGCGCGCCGCGTCGCGCGACACAGCGTGTGCCGGAAACTGCAGCGGCGGAGCGCCGAGCGCCGCGTCGAGCGCCGCGTCAGGCGCCGCGAAGACGCTCGGCGAGGTAGCCGTGGAGGGCCTCGAGCGGCACGCGCTCCTGGCCCATCGTGTCGCGATCGCGGACGGTGACCGCCCGGTCGTCGAGCGAGTCGAAGTCGACCGTGACGCAGAACGGCGTGCCGATCTCGTCCTGACGGCGGTAGCGGCGTCCGATGGCGCCGGCGTCGTCGAAGTCGATGTTCCACTGCCCGCGGAGGTCCTCGGCCACTTCGCGCGCGATCGGCGACAGCTGCTCGTTGCGCGACAGGGGCAGGATCGCCGCCTTCACCGGCGCGAGACGCGGGTCGAGCTTGAGCACGGTGCGGGTGTCGGTGCCGCCCTTCGCGTTCGGCGCCTCCTCCTCGTGGTACGCGTCGACGAGGAACGCCATCATCGCGCGCGTGAGGCCGAAGGACGGCTCGATCACGTACGGCGTGTAGCGCTCACCGCTGGCCTGATCGAAGTACGACAGGCTCTGGCCGGATGCCTCGGCATGGCTGGACAGGTCGTAGTCGGTGCGATTGGCCACACCCATGAGCTCGCCCCACTCCTTGCCCGGGAAGCCGAAGCGGTACTCGACGTCGATCGTGCCGGCGGAGTAGTGGGCGCGCTCGTCCTCGGGCACGTCGTAGCGTCGCATGTTGTCGGCGTCGATGCCCAGGTCGATGAACCAGTTCCAGCAGTCCTCGACCCACGCCTGGAACCACGTGTCGGCATCGGCGGGCGGAGTGAAGAACTCGATCTCCATCTGCTCGAACTCGCGCGTGCGGAAGATGAAGTTTCCCGGCGTGATCTCGTTGCGGAACGCCTTGCCCACCTGCCCGATGCCGAACGGCGGCTTCTTGCGGCTCGCCGTGAGCACGTTGGCGAAGTTCACGAAGATGCCCTGCGCCGTCTCGGGTCGCAGGTAGTGGAGTCCCGACTCGTCGTCCACGACGCCGAGATAGGTCTTCACGAGGCCCGAGAACGACTTCGGCTCGGTCCAGTTGCCGCGCACACCGGTCTCGGGGTCGGGCACCTCGTCCCAGCTCTCGGGCTCGCGTCCGCGCTTGGCGACGAAGGCCTCCCACAGGTGGTCGGCGCGGTAGCGCTTGTGCGTGATCTTGGACTCCACGACCTCGTCGGCGAACGTCGCGACGTGACCGGATGCCTCCCACACGCGCTTGGGCAGGATGATCGAGGAGTCGAGGCCGACCATGTCGCCGCGGCCGCGCACGAACGTCTGCCACCACTGGCGGCGGATGTTCTCCTTGAGCTCGGTGCCGAGGGGGCCGTAGTCCCACGCCGAGCGGGATCCGCCGTAGATCTCACCGGCCTGGAACACGAACCCGCGGTGACGGGCGAGGGCGATGACTTTGTCGAGGCGGGACTGCTCGGCCATGGTGGCTCCAATGGTCGGGAGGGGAGATGCGAGGTCGCTGCGCCGCAGAGCGCGGCATCCGTCGATTCTACTGAGCGGGCGGGCCCCGCTGGTGCCGTCCCTGCGCGGATCAGCTCACGCCGGACGCAGCGCGTCGCGCCCGACCTCGGTCACCGCGGTGTGTCCCGACAGGCCGAGGGTGATGTCGAGCTCGGCCAGCACGTTGCGCACGACCTCGCGCACACCCTCCTCGCCAGCGATCCCGAGGCCGTACGCGTACGGGCGGCCGAGCGCGACGACGGTGGCGCCGAGCGCGAGCGCGATGAACGCATCCGCGCCCTGCCGCACCCCCGAGTCGAACACCACGGGCACCCGCCCGGCGACGCGCTCGACCACGCCGGGAAGAGTGTCCAGCGTCGGCACCGACTGGTCGATCTGGCGTCCGCCGTGGTTCGACACCCACACGCCGTCGACCCCCGAGTCGACCGCGCGGGACGCGTCGTCGGGGTGCACGATGCCCTTCAGCAGGATCGGCAGGCTCGTCCACTCGCGCGCCTTCGCCAGGTCGTCCCACGTGAGCGCGGGGGTGGAGAACACGTCGAGGAAGGTCTCCACCGCGGCCCGCGGCAGCGGCGAGCGGAGGTTGTCCCGCAGCCCGTCGGCGCCCGTGATCGCGGCGCCCTTCCGCGCGATCTTCACCCCGGCCGCCACCGTCTTCGGCGTCAGTCGCACGGGAGGGGAAGGCGGTGCCGAGGCATCCGGTCCTCGCCTCATGCGCGCGCGCACCAGCTGCTGGAACACCGGGTCGCTCGTGTACTGGGCGATCCCCAGCCCGCGTGTGAACGGCAGGTAGGCCAGGTCGAGGTCGCGTGTGCGCCAGCCGAGCAGGTGCGTGTCGAGGGTGACCACGATCGCTTCGCAGCCGGATGCCTCCGCCCGCCGCAGCAGCGACGCGTTGAGGTCGTCGTCGGCCGACCAGTACAGCTGGAACAGCCGGCTGCCGTGGGGCGCGGCATCCGCCACCGTCTCCATGGGGAACGACGCCTGGTTCGACAGCGTGTACGGGACGCCGAGGGATGCCGCGGCCCGCGCCACCGCGAGGTCGGCGTCGTCGTGAGCCAGCTCCATGACCCCGAGCGGTGCGAGGATCAGCGGCGTGGGGCGGCGGCGACCGAGGAACTCGACGGAGAGGTCGCGCGCGGACACGTCGCGCAGAGGTCGCGGCCACACCTGCCACCGCTCGAATGCCCGGGCGTTTGCGCGGACCGTCCGCTCGGCGCCGGCGCCTCCGGCGAGGTAGGCGAAGGCTTCGGCGCTGAGTCGGCGGCGGGCGGCGTCCTCGAGGCCCCCGGCGTCCACGGGAACCCGCGGCCGCGTGCCGCTGATCCCGGCGCGGTAGATCTCGGACTGGGTCCGGCGCGAGATGCCGCGCGCGGCGGCGGGGTCTGGGGGAGCGACGCTGCTCTGGGCCATGTCGTCAGCCTAGGCGTGCTCCCGCCGCTTCAGGTGCCGCGTCAGGTGCGACGGCGTCAGGTCTGGCGGCGGATGAAGCGCATGAGCCACGCGATCACCGCGATGACGACGATCACCACGCCGATCCACAGCAGGAACTTGGCGGCTTCGATGAAGACGCCGAGGAGGAGCAGCACGATGCCGACGATGAGGAGAATGACTGCGAGTCCGGTCATGCCTCGAGTCTTCCGCGGAAGCGGCGGCCGACCGAGGGTCTTGACAAGCCGCGATCCCTCCGTCGCGGGTCAGTCGCGAGCGCCGTGTCACACGAACGGCGGGTGCAGCGCCGCGCGACCCGCCATCTGTGTGACATGCCTCGTCGCGGTCCGTGGAGTCAGGACCCGAAGCCGCACCAGTCCGCCACCCAGGTCAGGATGCGGCCCCGCAGCTCCTCCGAGGCCGCGAGCTCGATCTCCCCGGGCTCGCCGCCGATCTCGACGTCGAGGTCGAAGATCGTCCCGCGCTTGTCCTCCTGCACCGCGTGGGGGTCGCAGCGCAGCGGGACGAGCGGCAGCGACACCGTGACCGGCGCACTCTCGCCGGGCTCGAGCACGAGGTCGATCGTGTGCGCGTCTGCGGTGTCGCCCCCGGTGGCGGCGAACGTCAGCAGGTTGGTCGTCTGGACGGCCCGGATGCCGGCACCCCCCGCACCCGTCGGGGTCACCGTCAGCTCGAGCGCAGCCGGCTCGCCGGCGGGAGCGGGCTCGAATCCGGTGAAGGCGATGTCGGCGGCCGCGGAGAGGAGCACCACGCGGCACTCTCGCTCGTGCAGCGGCGCGACGAAGTCGAGCGGGTCCTCGATCGGCGTCGAGGCCCGGCCGCCGGTGTCCCCCAGCGTGTAGGCGAACTCCACCGTCGCTGTGGCGTCGGCGGGGACGACGTCGCACGCGACGGGCGGCAGCTGCACCCGGATGCCGACGCTCCGCCCGGCCGGGATGGTGCTGTCGCGCGCGGCGACGCGGGTCGCGGCATCCGTGAATCTCGGGTCCGTCACCGCGACCTCGCCGACGACGAGGGTTTCGTCGGTGCCGTTGGTGACGAGCACCTCGGCCTGTCGCGCGGCGACGTCGGAGCGCAGCTGCTGCAACTCGACCGAGACGCCCGCGGGCAGGCCCGGCTCGGGGGTCGGGGCGGGCTCGGCTGCCGGGGCGCATGCGGTGATTGCGGCGAGCACGGCGAGGGCGGCGGCCGCCGCGGCGGCCCGCACCGGCGCCCGCCCGCTCACCGGGTGAGGGTCTCTCGAGCGACGGTGAAGTCCTCGAGCGCGACCGGGTCGATCTCGATCCCGAGGCCGTGCCCCGTCGGTACGCGCACGTGGCCGTCCTCGAGCACCGCCGGCTCGGTGACGATGTCGCGCGTGTAGAACCGGCTCGACGCCGAGACATCTCCGGGGAGCGTGAAGCCCGGCAGCGCCGCGAGCGCCGCGTTGGCGGCGCGGCCGATGCCGGTCTCGAGCATGCCTCCGCACCACACCGGGATCCCGGCATCCCGGCACAGGTCGTGGATCGCGACGGCCTCGAGGTATCCGCCGACGCGTCCCGCCTTGATGTTGACGACGGATGCCGCGCCCAGCGCGAGCGCGTCGGCGGCGGCCTTGACCGACACGATCGACTCGTCCAGGCACACGGGGGTCGACAGGCGGCGGGCGAGGGTCGCGTGATCGACGAGGTCGTCCTCCTGCAGCGGCTGCTCGATGAGCAGAAGGTCGAAGCGGTCGAGCTCGGCGAGCAGGTCGGCGTCGGCGAGCGTGTACGCGGAGTTCGCATCGACCTGAAGCGGGATCGCGCCGAACGCGTCACGGACGGCCGCGGTGTCGCCGACGTCGCGGCCGGGCTTGATCTTGACCTTGATGCGCACGTAGCCGTCGTCGAGATAGCCGGCGACGGTCTCGACGAGCGCGCCGGGATCTCGCTGGATGCCGACCGAGACCCCGCTCGGCACCCGGTCGCGCACGGCGCCGAGGTACTCGCCGAGGGCGCGGCCCTCGCTGCGCAGCGCGGCGTCGAGGACGGCGAGCTCCAGGCCCGCCTTGACCATCCGGTGCCCGACGAAGGGCGCGAGCGCGGGGGCGATCTCCTGCGGCGCGAGGCTGCCGCGGTCGAGCAGTGCCGGCACGAGCCAGCGCAGCGCGACATCCCACGCACCCCTGGTGTACTCGCTCGAGTACAGCGGCGCGGGCATCGTGACGATCTCGCCCCAGCCGTCGCCGTCCGCGGTCATCGCCCGCACGACGATCACCTCGCGCACCGTCTCGGTGCCGAACGACGTCGTGAACGGGGAGACGAGCGGAAGGCGGAGCACCCGGAGCTCGAACCCCTCGAGGGCGACGGATGCCGCGGCGGACGCGATGGGCATGCGCTCAGCGTACGCCCGCTCGTGCGCGGGGCGCCGTCAGTGCGCGGGCCGCAGCTTCGCCCCGGCCGGCATCGCGGGCGCCACCGGGACGAACGTGCCGCGTGCGCGCCGCGGACCGCGCGTGCGGGCCTCCCGGCGTCGAGGCCGACCGTCGCGCCGCAGCGCCGTGGCCATCGCCGCCATCAGCATCTCGATGTGCTCGTGCATGTCGTCCCCCTGTGTCTCTGCAGAACAGGAGCCTGTTCGGATGCGCCAGATACCTCGCCCACGCCGAGTCGACGGCATCCGGTGTCCCTGACCGCGGAGCTCCGTCGCGGCGGCGCTTCCGGCGCGGCGCTGCAGTTTCCGACAAGCGCTGCTGTTCTGGAGGGCGCGTGCGTCGGAAACTGCCGCGCTTTGGACAGCGCTCCCGACGGCGCGGGGCACCCCCGCCCGCTCATGCCGATGCCGTCGCTGATTCCTTGCAGATCTACCGACGTCATCCGCTCGCGGGCAGGGAAGCATTCGGAATGGGTCAGGCGGGGACCTCGGCGAAGGCGCGGACCGGGAACGTGCCGAAGCCCACGACCGCCGGAGGCGCGGCGGTGAAGCGGGCGCCGCGCGGGGGCAGCGCGCGGAGGTTCGTCAGGTGCTCGACCACGTGCACGCCCGCGCCGAGCAGCAGCGAGTGGGCGGGCCGCTCGCCCCCGGACTCGGTGTCGTCGATGTTGAGCGAGTCGATGCCGACGAGCACGGCACCGGCGTCGATGAGCCACTGCGCACCTTCGCCGGTGAGGTACGGCGCCCCCGCGCCGTACTCGGGGCGGCCGAACCAGCGGTCCCAGCCGGTGTGGAGGAGCACCGCGGCGCCACGCACGTCCCGGTCGGCGAGGGTCTCGGGACGGATGCCGCGACGCGCAGGGATCCACGCATCTTCGAGGTGGTAGACCTCGGCGCGCAGACCGACGAGCGTCGACAGGTCGAGTCCGGCGAGATCCGGGCCCTCCGCATACCGGTGGAACGGGCTGTCGAGGTAGGTGCCGGTGTTGCCGACCATCGTGAGGATGTCCATCGCGAACTCGGTCCCCGGCGCGTACTTCGCTCTGGATGCCTCGCGAGTCAGATGCGGAGTGATCGCCGGCGCCGGCAGCCCGGGGTAGGTCACGAGCCCGGCGCGGATCGGATGGCTCAGGTCGACTACGCGGGCCGTCGCGACGACCGGCGCACCCGCCGGATCCCCCACCCCGCGGCTGCCACGATGGGGCTCCTCGACGATGCGGAGGCCGCGCAGTTCGACGGCATCGACGAGCGCGAGTCCGAGGTGCTGCACGAGCAGGCGGCCGATCTCGGCCTCCGACAGGTCGGACTCGGGCAGGTCGAGCCGGAAGCCGGTCCCCGAGAGGTCGCCGCCGTTGGCGAAGCGGATGTCGAAGTCGAAGTGGGCGCGGAAGTCGGGCATGACGCGAGCCTAGGGACGTCGGGACCGCCACGAGCAGAGGAGAAAAGACGAGCGGAGGAGGATTCCTGCCGAGTCATTCGTCCCCAGCGGACCGCGGCAGCGTCAGGCCGGACGCACGAAGAGGTAACCGCGGTCGTCGTCGAAGCCGCCGATCACGAGACCCTCGCCGAGCCGGGCGAGGATCGCCTCGCGCACGCGGACGCGCCAGGCCGCGGCATCCGCCGGCGCTTCACGACGCAGCGTCTCGATGTCGCGGGGGACCGCGACCGACGCGACCACCCGCTCGTCGCCGGGGGTCGGGACGGGCGGCGCGGCGAGCGCCCACGACACCATGACGCGGTCGGTCTCGTCGCCGCGATTGACGCCGTCGTCCATCGGACCGTAGTGGTCGACGAGGTACTCGGTGACGCGCGTGCCGAGCGTGCGGAGGTTGAAGTGGGCGTTGCGCGCGACGAGCGGGTCGAAGGTCCACGTGATGTGCCCGACGTCGCGGGCGAGGGCCCACTCGCGCTGGTGCTGTTTGAGCGCGCGTCCGAGTCCGCGGCTCTGCAGACCGGGCAGCACGCCGGTGATGTGGCTGTGCATCGACCGTGCGGCCGGCGCGGCGAAGAAGGCGACGGATGCCCCGACCATCCGGTCCGCCTGGTACAGCCCGACGGCGTAGTTGCCGGAGTGCGCGAGCGCGCGCAGCAGGTTGGGCGGCATGCCCCCGTTGTCACCGCCCCACACGTCGGCCAGCACCTGCGACGCGCGGTGCACCTCGGCGACGGTGTCGAGCGGGCGGATGTCGATGCCGGGCGGAGTGTCGATCTCGGCCATGCGATCACCGTACTCCCGGAGCCCCGCCCCTCGCCCGCCGATAGCCTGGAGCGATGGCTGCGCGGGATGAGGATGAGAGAAGAAGACTCACCCGGATGCCTCGGCAGGGCGCGATCGTCGCGGTCCTCGCGATCGCGGGCCTCGCGTCGTCGTTCATGTTCACGCTGGTCGTGCCGATCCAGTCCAAGCTGCCCGAGCTGCTGGACGCCAGTCGCGACGACACCGCATGGGTGGTGACATCCACTCTCCTCGCGGCGGCGATCATCACGCCCATCTCGGGGCGCCTCGGCGACATGTACGGCAAGCGGCGCATCGTGCTCGTGCTGCTCGCGCTCCTCGTCGTCGGATCGGTGATCGCAGCGCTCTCGCCCGGGATCGTCGGCATCATCGTCGGCCGTACCCTCCAGGGGGCCGTGGTCGGGGTCGTGCCGCTCGGGATCTCGATCCTGCGCGATGTGCTCCATGAGAACCGCGTCGACACCGCGATCGCCCTCATCAGCGCGACGCTGGGCGTCGGCGGCGCCCTCGGCCTGCCGATCAGCGCCTTCATCACCGAGCGCAGCGACTGGCACGTGCTCTTCTGGGTCGCGGCGGGCCTCGGCGCGGTCGTGTTCGGGCTGGTGCTGTGGATCGTGCCCGTCAGCGTCCTGCGCACGGCGGGCCGCTTCGACTTCGTGGGGGCGGCCGGGCTCAGCCTGGGGCTCCTCGGCATCCTGCTCGCGGTCTCGCGCGGCAACGAGTGGGGCTGGACGTCGCCCGCCGTGCTCGGCCTCGGACTCGGCGGGCTCCTCGTGCTGCTGGCGTGGGGCTGGTACGAGCTGCGGATCGACGAGCCGCTCCTGGATCTGCGCGTCGCGGCGCGCCGGCCCGTGCTGCTGACGAACATCGCGTCGATCGCGATGGGCTTCTCGCTGTTCGCCTCGAACGTCGTCTACCCGCAGATGCTCGAGCTTCCCGTCGCGACGGGAGGGTTCGGCCTGTCGCTCCTCGCCGCGAGCTTCGTCGTCATGCCCGCCGGCGTCGTGATGATGGTCCTGTCGCCGTTCTCGGGCCGTCTCGCCCGCACGGTCGGCCCGAAGCTGCTGCTGGTGCTCGGCGCGATCTCGCTCATCCTCGCGTACGGGTTCACCCTCCTCTTCTCGAGCGAGGTGTGGCAGCTCGTCGTGGCGAACTTCCTCATCGGCGCGGGCATCGGCTTCGGCTACGCGGCGATGCCGATGCTCATCATGCGCTCCGTCCCGCAGTCCGAGACGGGCGCGTCCAACGGCCTGAACGCCCTGTTCCGCTCGCTCGGGACGAGCACTGCCGCCGCCATCGTCGGCGCGGTGCTCGCGACGTACACGATCGATGCGGGAGGGATGCCGGTGCCCACGCCGACCGCCTTCCAGCTGTCGTTCGTGCTCGGTGGCGCAGCCGCGGTCGTCGCGCTCGTGGTGGCGCTGTTCATCCCCCGCCGTCGGGCGGTGCAGGAGCGGCATCCCTCCCTCCCGGAGTGAACCGTCCTGCCGGCGCAGCGCCCTCCCGGGAGGGCTGACGCGGGGCGGAGCCGGACGCTAGCCTGACACCCACGAGCGCGGCGAGGGAGCAGCCATGGACGAACGCGACGAGCGCGAGCAGGTGCCGGTCGGACCTCCCGACGGCGCGACGGCAGCCGCCGAGGCGGGAACGGCGCACGGTGCGCGGGCGGCCGAAGCCAGCGGCACCGACCACGCCGGCACAGCCGCACCGGACGACGGCAGCGACCACGACACGCGGTTCTTCGGCCAGCCGTGGGCGCTCGCCCACATCTTCGGCGTCGAGATGTGGGAGCGCTTCAGCTTCTACGGCATGCAGGTCGTGATGACCTTCTACCTCTACTTCTCGGTCAGCGAGGGCGGTCTGGGGCTGCCGCAGCCGACGGCGCTCGGCATCATCGGGGCGTACGGCGGCACGGTGTACCTGTGCACGATCCTCGGCGCCTGGCTGGCCGACCGCCTCCTGGGCTCGGAGCGGGTGCTGTTCTACAGCGCCATCGTGATCATGGCCGGTCACGTGGCCCTCGCCGCGCTTCCGGGCTTCGCCGGTGTCGGCGTGGGCCTCGTCCTCGTCGCGCTCGGCTCGGGCGGCCTCAAGGCGAACGCGACCTCGGTCATCGGCACGCTGTACTCGGCGAAGGACCCGCGCCGGGACGCCGGGTTCTCGCTCTTCTACCTGGGCATCAACCTCGGCGCGTTCTTCGGGCCGATCATCACCGGCGCCGTCCGCGACATCGCCGGCTTCCACTGGGCCTTCCTCGTCGCGGCGATCGGAATGGGCCTCGGGCTGCTCCAGTACTCGTTCGGCCGCAAGTCCCTTCCCCCGCAGTCCCGGGTCATCCCCAACCCCCTCCCGAAGAAGCGGTATCCGGTCGTCATCGGCGTGGCGATCGCCGGCCTCGCCGCGCTCGCCGTGCTGGTGCTCACGGGTGTGGTGAACGCCGACAACCTCTCGGCATCCGTCGCCATCGTGACCGTCGTCGCGGCCGTCGCGTACTTCGCGGTCATCCTCACGAGCAGGCTCATCTCGGCCGACGAGCGCTCGCGCGTCTTCGGCTTCATCCCGCTCTTCATCACCTCGACGGCCTTCTGGTCGCTGTACCAGCAGCAGTTCACCGTCGTGCCGGTGTACTCCGAGTCGAAGCTCGATCGCACCTTCTTCGGGTGGACGATGCCCCCGGAGTGGGTGCAGTCCATCAACCCCGTGTTCATCATCGTGCTGTCCGGGGTCTTCGCCGCGATCTGGACCAAGCTCGGCGACCGGCAGCCCTCGACACCCGTGAAGTTCGGCGTCGGCACGATCCTCATGGGCTGCGCGTTCCTCCTGTTCCTGCCGTTCGCGGGAGGGGGCGCGAACTCGACGCCGCTCCTGGCGATGGTCGGCATCCTCTTCGTGTTCACCGTCGCCGAGCTCCTCGTGTCGCCGATCGGGCTGTCCGTGACGACGAAGCTGGCACCCGACAAGTTCCACACGCAGATGGTGGCGCTGTTCTTCCTGTCGGTCGCTCTGGGCACGTCGGTGTCGGGCATCGTGGCGGGCTTCTACGACCAGGAGAACGAGGTCCCGTACTTCACGATCCTCGGCGGGCTCGCCATCGTCGTCGGCGCCGGCCTGCTCGTCTCGGTCAAGCCCGTGCTCAAGCTCATGCGCGGGGTGCGTTAGCGGGCTCTGCCGAGCTCAGGAGATCCGCCGAGATCAGGCCGGTTCTCCGGCGCCCGGTCCTGATCCGGGCAGTTCTCCTGTGCTCGGCAGGCCGAAGGCAGGGCCGGATGCCGAGGACAGGGCAGAATCGACGCATGGCCGCTTCCCCGCACCTGCATCCCGACCACGCCTGCCTGATCGTCCACGGCAGCGACCGTCCGGGGATCGTGGCGGCGGTGTCGGCGCTCATCACCCGCAACAACGGCAACATCGTCGCGTTCGACCAGTACTCGGACGACCCGACCGGCGGCGCGTACTTCCAGCGCGTGGTGTTCCACCGGCCCGACCTCGCGGCGGCGCTCCCCGAGATCGAGACCGACCTCGCACGCACGCTCGGCGAGGGGTTCGACCTGCAGTGGTCGATCACCGATCAGTCCGTGCCCAAGCGCATGGCGATCCTCGCCTCCAAGCAGGACCACTGCCTGCTCGATCTGCTGTGGCGCCACCGCCGCGGCGACCTTCCCGTGACGATCCCGATGGTGATCTCGAACCACACGACGGCGGCCGACGACGTGCGCTCGTTCGGGGTGCCGTTCTTCCACGTGCCGTCCGTGGCCGGCCCCGACAAGTCGGCGTCCGAGGCCGAGATCCTGAAGCTGCTCGCGGGCAACGTCGACTTCGTGGTGCTCGCCCGGTACATGCAGATCCTGTCGGCGGACTTCCTCGCGAAGCTCGCCGTTCCCGTGATCAACATCCACCACTCGTTCCTGCCCGCCTTCATCGGCGCGGAGCCGTACAAGAAGGCCAAGGAGCGCGGCGTCAAGCTCATCGGCGCGACCTCGCACTACGTCACCGACGACCTGGACGAGGGCCCGATCATCGAGCAGGACACCGTCCGAGTCACCCACGGCGACAGCGTCGAGGAGCTCGTGCGTCGCGGCTCCGACGTCGAGCGCCAGGTCCTCTCGCGCGCCGTCCTGTGGCACGCGCAGGACCGCGTCATCCGCCACGGCAACCACACGATCGTGTTCTGACGCTCACCCGCCGAAGGCGGCGACGAACCGGTCGCGGAACTCGTCCATGCGCCACACCGGCGCCGACGCCGATGGGTGGATGCCTCGTTCCCATCCCCACTCCTCGACCGCGTCGAGCACGGCGGGGTCCTGCGCGATGATCGTCACGGGGACGTCGTGCGAGGCATCCGTCCCGCTGACGATGGGCGCCGGCTGGTGGTCGCCGACGAGCACCACGACGAGGTCGCGCCGGCCGAACGTCTCGAGGTAGGAGAACGTCGCCTCGAGCGAATAGGCGATCGATGCACCGTACAGCTCGCGCACGCGGGCGGGGTCGCCCCACACCTCGGCCGCCGAGGGGCCCGCGGCGGCGTGTGACGCGAAGACCCGGCCGTCGCCGAGCTGCGACCACGGCACGAGCTCGGGCAGCGGAGTCCAGGGCGTGTGCGATGACACGAGGTCGATCTCGGCCATGACCGGACCCGGCACGTCCGATCGGCGGTCGTGGAACACGCGCCACGTGTACTGGTCGGGCATGCGCGCGTATCCGAACGCCGGGCCGCGGTAGCCCATGGTGCGCGCGTCGAGCATGGTGTCGAAGCCGTAGAAGGCGCGCCCCTCGTCCCAGTCCCGTCCGTTCGACGGCACGACCGACATCGTGTGCCAGCCGGCCGCACCGAAGAGGCCGCTCAGCGTGGCCCGCTCGCCGTCGAGCAGCCGCGCGTACTTCTGCGGCGAGTCGACCCAGACCCCCGCCTGCAGCGTCGCGTGCGCGAGCCAGCTCACGCCGCCGAACGTCGGGGACGTGAGGAACGCGCTGCGGCCGTCGTATCCGGCACGCGCGAGATCGGTCTCGCCCTGGGCGAGGGTCTGGCGGATGCGCGAGGTGAACGGTGCGTCCTCGAGCGACACCCGGCCGTAGCTCTCGACGAAGACGAGAACGACGTCCTTCCCCCGCAGCGCCGCGAAGCCGGGGTCGGCCGCGAGCGTGTCCCCCCGCACCTCGCGGTCGAACGCCGCGAGCTCCCGCACGCTCGCGAGGGCGCGCTCGGTCGTCTCGGCGAGCTCGCCGCCCGACCGTGCGGCCGCGAGGGGCGCACCCTGCGCGGAGTGGGCGCCCACCACGGCGAGCGCGATCCACGCCACCGCGACCCCAGCGACGGCCACCCTCCCGCGGGGATGAGCGCGCGCGACCGCGCCCGTGCGGAGCGCGGCGAGCGCGAGACCCGCCGCCGCGGCCGCGACGAGCACGAGCGCGAGCAACGCCGCCGACGCCGCGCCGAGCGGTCCCAGCGCGTCCGCGACGACGCCGTACCCGTCGAGCACGGCCCGGCCGTCGTCGGCCGGGTTGAACGGCCGGTCGATCGTCGCGCGAAACACCGCGTCCAGGGCCCCGGCGAGAAGAGCTGCGACGACGACGCATCCGAAGGCGGCCGCCGCGAGTCCTCGAGACAGACGGGCCGCGACGGTGAGCACGAGCAGCACCGCGACGATCGACTCCACCGGGAGGCCGACGAGGGCCGCCGCTCCCCCGCCGCCGAGCACGCCCGGCACGAGGGGCAGAACGACGAGCGCCGCCACCGCAGCCGTCGTCACGGCGGCACGACGCGCTCCGCCCCGGCTCGGCTCGCCCGCCCCTCCCGTGAAGGGCGGATCAGACCGGCTGCTCACCGTCCGGGGGTCCCTGGGGCTCGGCGAGCCGCGCGGCATGCGTGTCGAAGCGATCCGACAGCGCGTACCGCAGCAGCACGACGTCGCCGATCGGGCGTGTCTCCGTCAGGCGCGCGCGGCGCGAGGCGTTCCACGGGAAGCGCCCCTCCCCGACGAACCGGGGCGCCTGCGACTCGCCCACGAAGAACGGCGCGATCACGAGCTGCAGCTCGTCGGCGACATCCTCGACGAGGAACTGCGTGTGCATGCGTCCGCCGCCCTCGACCATGAGGCGGTGGATGCCGCGCCCGGCGAGGTCGTCGGCGACGGCCGCCATCGTCACTCGGTCGGCGAGGGGCACGACGGTCGCGACGCCGCCGAGCGCCCGCGTGATCCGCACCGCCTCGTCGCGGGGGCAGTAGACGATCTTCTCGACGTCGCCGAGCACGAAGAAGGCCGCGTCCGTCGGCAGCTCCCCGGTCTTGGTCACCGTGACCTTCACGGGCGTCTCCGCGCGGCCGGCGTCGCGGCGCAGCATCCGTCTCGCCTCGCTGCGTACGAGCAGGCGCGGATCGTCCCGGCGCACGGTGGAGGCGCCGACCATGATCGCGTCACTGTCGGCACGCAGCTGGTCGACGCGGTCGAAGTCCGCGGCGTTCGACATCGCGAGGCGCCGCGGGGTCTCGGTGTCGAGGTAGCCGTCCAACGACATCGCGCAGCTCAGCGTCACGTACGGGCGGGTCACGACGTCACCTCCGCGCGGCGTCGCCGCAGGACGGACGCCGCGGCTACGACGGCCCCGGGGGTGAGGGCGATCATGACCAGCACGCCGTAGGCCGTGGCCGCTGCGACACCCGCGGCGGCACCGAGCCCGACGGCGGCGAACGCCCACGCGGCGGCGCCCTCGCGCGGACCCCAGCCGCCCAGGCTGAACGGGATCGCCGACGCCAGCACGGCGACGATGGCCGCTGTCGCGAGGCGGTCGGGTGAGGCCGTGACACCGACCGCGAGGCACGCGACGACGAAGGTCGCGACGTGTGCGGCGAGGACGAGGACGGATGCCGCGACCACCGCGAGCACCGCTCGCCACGACGAGAAGG
Organism: Microbacterium insulae; assembly: GCF_042677065.1. Classification (NCBI taxonomy): domain Bacteria; kingdom Bacillati; phylum Actinomycetota; class Actinomycetes; order Micrococcales; family Microbacteriaceae; genus Microbacterium; species Microbacterium insulae. The sequence goes on from NZ_JBHTII010000001.1 coordinate 1,079,130, forward strand.
CGACGCGCAGCATGGCCGCCTCGCGCGCGAGTGCGGCGCGGGCTCGCCGGCTGACGGCGCAGACCACGGCCGCGACGCCGGCGAGCGCCGCGACCACCCCGAGCACCGCGAGCGCGGGTCCGGCCGCGGAGACGCCGATCGCCGCGAGCACGGCGACGGCGAGCACGAGCTGCACCGCCTGCCCCGCCGTCCGCTCCGCCGCGACCGCCCGCGCGGCCTGCGGCACGGCGGCGACGTCCCGCCCGTGCGCGACGGCACGGTGCACATCGCCGACGATGCCGCCGGGGAGCACGGTGTTGAGGAACTGCGAGCGGTAGTACGCGGCGATCGCCTCGGCGGCGCCCAGGCCGAGGCCCACGCGGCCCGCGACGATCCTCCAGCGCCACGCGGCCGCGCACGTCGCGATCGCCGCGAGCAGCAGCGCCGCCGCGATCGCCGGCACCGAGATCGCAGCGAGTCCGCGCACGAACGGCTCCGCTCCGACCGCCGCAACGACGGCGGCCACCACGATCGCCCCGGCGAGCGGCTTGGCCACTAGGCGCCACCCCTTGCTCGCCGAGAGGGCGCGGGCGAGGACCCGGCCGCTCCCGCGGCGGGGATTCGCGCCCGCTCGACTCACCGTCGGCGCCGTCATGACGGCCACGCCAGCAGGTCGCGGTGCTGCACCTCGACGCGCAGTCGCCCGGCGGCGACCTGCGACGAGCGCACCTGCGCGTACTCCCGCGCCCACTCCGTCAGCGCGGGCCGCTCCTCGACGGCCGCCGCCAGCCAGCCGTCGAGCCACTCGGCGATGAGCGGACCGTGATCGCTGCCGAGACGCCAGGGCGAGGCATCCGTCTCCACCGTCCATCCCGCGGAGCGGAAGAGCTCGGCCGCCAGGGTCGCCGCCTCCGGACCGAGCAGCCGCCGCCCTCCGGCGAGGCGACGCTGGTGGTCGTTGAAGGCCGCGGCGAGGACGACGTCGCCCGGGTCGACCGGATCGAACGTCACGACGCCGTCGACGCTCAGCGCGAAGAGGGCGGGCGCACCGACGGCGACGCACGCGTCGACGATCGCCTCGACCTCGTCGCTCGACAGGACATCCAGCAGCGCCGACGTCACGACGAGGTGCGCGCCGGCGATGTCCGCGCGGTCCAGGTGCTCCAGGTGACCCACGCGCGTGCGCACCGCGTCCACGCCCGGCGGCGGCGTCGCGGCGGCGCGTGCGAGCAGCGACGGGTTCCAGTCGTGCAGCACCCAGGTCTGCGGCGGCGGCAGCAGGGGAGCGAGCCAGCGCATCATCGATCCGGTGCCGCTGCCGAGGTCGTGCACGATCGCGGGCGCCGGCACGAGGCTCGCCGCGCGGCGGGCCAGCGGGAGCGACCGGGCCGCGGCATCCGCCGGCTCGCGCAGCGTCAGCCAGTCTGCGGAGACGGGGATCACGGCGCTCACGTCAGCCCCCGCAGAGCGGCGTCGACGGCGGCCGCGGTGTCGTGCCAGGTCGGTCGCCGCGGGGCCTCGCGCCGGGCGTCGCGCGTGAGCGCGTCGCGCAGCCCGGGGTCGGTGATCCACCGGTGGAGCGCGGTCCCCAGCCCCTCCGCCGTGGGCGGGACGAGGATGCCGCCCGCCGGTCCCACCGCCTCCGGCAAGCCGCCGACACGGGAGGCGAGGACGGGGATGCCGCGGCGCAGCGCTTCGGCGGCCGCCATCCCGTAGCTCTCGGTGCGCGACGGCGCAACGAGCAGGTCGGTGCGGGCGTACAGCGCCTCGAGCGCGCGGCGTCCGACGACGCCCGCCCACGTGATCCGGTCGGAGATCCCCGCGGCGTCGGCGCGTGCGAGGACCCGCTCCGCGAACCCCGGATCGACGGCGACGGACCCCGCGACCGTGCACGTCCACGCGCCGCGCGCGGCGGCGAGCGCGTCCACGAGCAGGTCCTGACCCTTGTGCGGCGCGACGACGCCGACGCACAGCAGCGACGTGCCGTCCGACGTGCGGGCCTCCACGAGGGCACCGTCCGCGCCGGGCGGGGCGACCACGACCCGCGCCGCGGGGACCAGTCCGCGCGCGATGAGCTCGTCGCGCGCCCACGCGCTCGTGGCGAGCACGAGGTCGGCGTGCGCGAGCGCGCGGCGTTCGGCCTCGACGTCGGCGCCGTCGGCGCTCTCGAATGCGGCGACCACCATGTGGGCCAGAACCGCGACGCGGGCGCCGCTCTGAGTGGTTCCGGCGACCGCGCCGGCGGCGAGCGGGTCCGGCCAACGGACGGCGACGAGGCTGTCCACGAGCACGACGGCGCCCGGGGGTGCGCTCGCGAGCACGTCGGCGAGCGTCGCGTCTCCGCCGCATGGCCGGAGTCGCACGTCCCAGCCGAGGGCGCGCAGGGCGTCGGCGACGCGAAGGTCGAAGAGGTTGCCGCCGCTCACGCGCGCGGGATCGTCGATCCCCTCGGGGACCGCGAACCACAGCATCCGTCTCGTCACAGGCCGACCTCGAACGAGGCCCACGCGATGTGGGACTCGTGCAGCGTGACCTCGATGCCCGACAGCCGCACGTCGCCGAGCGCCCCGTCCCGCGCGGCGGCGGCGAGCCGTTCGGCGATGATCTGGCACAGGCGCTCCGTGGTCGTGTTCACGCCGGCGAGGTCGGGCACCTCGTCGAGGTTGCGGTACGACAGCGGAGACAGGATGCCGCGCAGCACCTCTCCCGCCCGCCCGATGTCGACGACCACGCCGTCGTCGTTCAGGGCGGCGGCGCGGAACGACGCGTCCACGACGTACGTGGCGCCGTGCAGCCGCTGAGCCGGCCCGAACGACTCGCCGCGCAGGCTGTGGGCGATCATCAGGTGGTCGCGGACGGTGAGGGAGAAGGTCATGCGTCGCTCCAGTCGATCGTGTGGCACAGTCCCGGCGAGGACCCGTCCGCGATGGCGGACATCACCTCGGGCAGGCGGCGCCACGAGGACTCTGCGGTCAGCAGGTGATCGAAGGCCGGATCGCGCAGCAGCCCCAGCGCGAGATCGAGGCGGTCGCGCGTCGAGCGCGTGCCGCGACGGCGCGGGGCGACCATGCCCACCTGGCTCGAACGAATGCTCAGCCGGCGCGAGTGGAACGCCCCGCCGAGCCTCAGCTCGACGGACCGATCGCCGAACCAGCTCGCCTCCACGATCTCGCCCTCGGTGGCGGCGGTCTCGATCGCGAGCTGGAGCCCGTCGCCGGACCCGCTCGTGTCGATCACCAGGTCGCGGTCCCCCGGCGCGTCGCTCGGGTGGGCGAAGGCGACGCCGAGCGCCGCCGCGACGTCGGCGCGCGCGGCGTCGACGTCGACGAGCACGACCTCCGTGCCCGGCAGCGCGCGGGCGAGCCGGGCGACGGCGCACCCGATCATGCCGGCCCCGATGACGGTGATCCGGTCGCCGACGAGGGGCGCGGCATCCCACAGCACGTTCACGGCGGTCTCGACCGCGCCCGCCAGCACCGCACGCCGGGGCGGCACCCCGTCGGGCACGACGGCGACAGCGGCTTCCGGGACGACGAACGCGGACTGGTGCGGGTAGAGCGTGAAGACCGTGCGTCCGATCAGCGAACCCGGCCCGCGCTCCACCACGCCGACGTTGAGATAGCCGTACTTGACCGGTCCCGGGAAGTCCCCCTCCTGGAACGGCGCGCGCATCCGCTCGCGCTCACCGGCCGGCACCTCGCCGCGGAAAACCAGCGACTCGGTCCCCCGGCTGATGCCCGTGACGAGCGTGCGCACCGCGACCTGATCCGGTCCCGGCTCGGCGGTCTCGATCTCGCGCAACGCCCCGCGCGAGGGTGCGTCGACCCAGAAAGCCGTCGCGCGCATCAGGGTGCCATCCCGCCGGATCGGACGGAATCCTGCCCCGGACCGGCCCGACCGGTGGTATCCATGACGGAGAAACGATGCTCCCCATGTCGATGGTTCATCTCGCTCCTCTCCTGTCCGCGCTGGCAGGGGTGGCCGGGCTGCTCGTCGTGAACGGCGTCGCCGCGCTGTCGGCCGCCGGCTGGATCACCGGCTCCGCCTACCTTGTCGTGTCGGGCGTCCTCCTCGCCAGGGGGTTGCGCCGAGCAGAGGCGGAATCCTTCGGCTGGCCCAATGCCGTCACCGCGGCCCGGTCGACCCTGACCGCTCTCGTGACCGCCCTTGTGGCGACGTCGTTCACCGACCCTATCCCGGCGCCGCTGCTGGTGGCGCTGACGACGACCGCGCTGATCCTGGATGCGGTCGACGGCTGGCTGGCGCGGCGCACCCGGACCGAGACCGCGCTCGGGGCGAGGTTCGACATGGAGGTCGACGCCTTCCTGCTCCTCGCGCTGAGCGCCTACGTCGCCCAGGACCTCGGTTGGTGGGTCCTCACGATCGGCGTGCTGCGCTACGCGTTCGTCGCCGCCGGCTGGGCGCTGCCCTGGATGCGCGCCACCCTGCCGCCCCGGTACTGGCGCAAGGTCGTCACCGCGGTGGCGGGCATCGCGCTGGTGGCCGCGGCATCCGGCCTGCTCCCCGGGGTCACGGACCTCGGGATCGTCGTGTTCGCCCTCGCGCTGCTGCTCGAGTCGTTCGGACGCGACGTGCTCTGGCTGTTCGTGCGCAGACGGCGCGCGGCCTCCCGCGCAGGCGGGGTTCATTCGACGAAGGCGAGGACCACCCCATGAACGTCTCGCGCACCCTCTGGGTCCTGCGCATCCTCAGCGCCCTGGCGCTGCTGGCTGCCGGCGGCATCCATCTCTTCATGGTCTTCACCGGCACCGGCGGCGTGCTGGGCGTGATGTTCACGCTCAACTTCGTCGCCGGTCTGGTGCTCGCGATCGGAGTGGTGGCCCTGCGGGGACGGATGCTGCAGCTCGCGACCGTCCTCGGCCTGCTGTTCCTCATCGCCACCCTCGGCGCCCTCGTGCTCGCGCTCACCGTCGGGCTGTTCGGCATCCGGACGGAGTGGGACTACGCCCTCGTCCCCGAGACGGTGATCCTCGAGTCGATCGGGATCGTGGTCCTCGCGATCACGACGGTGGCCGTGTTGCGGACCCCGCGTCCAGGAGGGGCCGGCGCCGGCAGTACCGCGACATGACCGCACGGCTGCTGCTCATCTCCGACACGCATATCCCCGGGCGCGCACGGTCACTCCCGGCGGCCGTGCGGCGGGCGGCGGATGCTGCGGACCTGGTGATCCACGCGGGCGACTGGGTCGCGGCATCCGTCCTCGACGACCTCCGGACGCACGGGCCGGTCCTCGGCGTGTACGGCAACAACGACGGACCCGAGCTGCGGGCCCGGCTGCCCGAGGTCGCGCACCGGGTGATCGACGGCGTGCGGTTCGCCGTCGTCCACGAGACCGGGGACGCGAAGCGGCGCGAGGCGCGAATGGACCTGGCCTTCCCCGACACCGACGTGCTCGTGTTCGGCCACAGCCACATCCCGTGGGACACCGTCACGCCCCGCGGAATGCGCCTGCTGAACCCGGGCTCGCCGACCGACCGGCGCCGGCAGCCGGTGCACACGATGATGACCGCCGTGGTCGACGACGGCGCGCTGCGCAGGGTCGAGCTCACCGCTCTGTGAGGCGGTTCAGCTGCCTAGAAGACGTACTCCATGAGCTCCATGCCGAGCGTGCGGAAGGCCTCGTGCGCCCGCATCCGGTGCATGATCGACAGGTCGTCGAAGCACACGATCAGTGCGTAGGAGACACCCGCGCGGGGTCCGGCGAGCACGCCGGCCTCGACACGGATGCCGCTGTCCCGGCCGGTCTTGTTGATGAAGAGCATGCCGTGCTCGTCGTTCTCGTGCGAGAACGGGTCCAGCCCGGTCGCCGATGCGACCAGCGACAGGTCCTGATTGAAGCTCAGCCACTCGGCCACCTGGGCGCTCACGCCCGGTGAGACCACCTTCGAGTTGACCAGCGCGCCGAACACCTCGGACAGTTCGCGCGCGGAGCCGAGCGCGAAGTGCGGGGCGTCATCGGGCCCGCGGACGTCGCGGAAGCGATCGAGCAGGGCCGAGCGCGCGAGGCCGAGCTGCTCGATGCGCGCGCGGACCGCGGGGAGGCCCACCCTCGACAGCAGCGCGTTCGCGGCGAGCGCGTCGCCCGTGGCTGCGGTGAGCACCGCGAGGTCGGAGAGCGGAAGCGCGGGCGCCTTGAGGTGCTGCCACACGCCGCCGACGGTGACCGGCTCGAGGCCCTCGCGGTCGAAGATCTCGAGCGGATCGAGCGTCCCCTCCTCGAACCCCGCCGCGACCTCGACGAGCAGCGGCACGACCCCGAGACCGGCGACGGGCAGGGTGACGAAGTCGTCGCCCGCGAGCACTGAGTTGCCGCGGTCGAGGTCGGTGATGCGCACCGAGACCTTCGCTCCGGACGCGGCGAGGTCGTCGAGCGCCTTCAGCGTCGACGTGAACGATCGGCGTCCGACCGCCGCCCTCCTCGGCGGTCTTCTGCTGGTGCTCCGTCGCGACCCCCGCAGCGACTCGGCATCCCTTCTGGGCTCAGTGCCCACGGGGTTCCTTCCAGTGGATTCGGGTGGGAGCGCGCGCCCCCAGGGACGCGCACAGGACTATCTCACCAGATGGTGACGCGCTGCTCCTGATCCAGCCACAGCGCGTCGGACTCGGTCACCTCGAACGCGTCGTAGAACGCGTCGATGTTGCGCACGATCTGGTTGCAGCGGAACTCGTTCGGCGAGTGCGGGTCGATCGTGAGCAGGCGGATGGTCTCGGCATCCCGCCCCTTCTGCTGCCAGATCTGGCCCCAGCTCAGCAGCAGCCGCTGCACACCGGTGTAGCCGTCGATCACCGGGGCCTCCTCGCCGCCCAGCGAGAGCTCGTACGCCTTGAGGGCGATGCCGAGTCCGCCCAGGTCGCCGATGTTCTCGCCGATCGTGAGCGCCCCGTTGACCTTGTAGTCGTCGCCGAGGCCCTCCGGCGTGAGGGCGTCGTACTGGGCGATGAGGCTCTTCGTGCGCTCCTCGAACGCCGTGCGGTCGTCGTCGGTCCACCAGTCGCGCAGCGAACCGTCGCCGTCGAACCGGCTGCCCTGATCGTCGAAGCCGTGCCCGATCTCGTGGCCGATCACGGCCCCGATGCCGCCGTAGTTGGCTGCCGCGTCGCGGTCGGCGTCGAAGAACGGATACTGCAGGATCGCCGCCGGGAAGACGATCTCGTTCATCAGCGGGTTGTAATACGCGTTGACGGTCTGCGGCGTCATGTACCACTCATCGCGGTCGATGGGCCCCCCGACCTTGTCGAGCTGCCGGTCGTGCTCCCACACATGGGCACGGCGGACGTTGCCGATCAGGTCGGCGGCGTCGATCTCGAGGGAGGTGTAGTCCTTCCACTTCACCGGGTAGCCGATCTTCGGTGTGAAGGCGTCGAGCTTGGCGAGCGCGCGCTCGCGCGTCGCGGGACTCATCCACTCGAGGTTCGTGATCGACTGCCGGTAGGCCTCGATGAGATTCGCGACCAGCTCGTCCATCTCCGCTTTCGCGGTCGGCGGGAAGTGGCGCTCGACGTAGACCTTGCCGATCGCCTCGCCGAGCGCGGCCTCGGCGAGGCTCACGCCGCGCTTCCAGCGCTCGCGGTTGACCGGGACGCCCGTGAGCTGCGTGCCATAGAAGGCGAAGTTCTCGTCGACGAACTCGTCGGACAGGAAGGCGGCGGCGCCGTGGACGATCGACCACCGCAGCCACGCCTTCCAGTCCTCGAGACGCTCCTCGCTCAGCAGCGAGCCGAGTCCTTCGACGAAGCTGGGCTGGTAGACGTTGACCTCGGCGAAGGCGGAGGAATGAGAGGGCGCGACGCCCTCGAGCCACGGCGTGAGATCGACGCCGGCGAGCGCCTGCACCTCGTCCCAGCTCTTGAGGTTGTAGGTCGCGACCGCGTCACGGCTCTTGACGTTGTCCCAGTGGTGCGTGGCGAGCTCGGTCTCGAGCGCGAAGATGCGGTCGGCGGCGGCCGCGGCATCCGTCACGCCCGCCAGCTCGAGCATCTTCTGCACGTGCGCGCGGTAGGCCGTGCGCGTGGCCTCGAAGTTGTCGAGACGGTAATAGCTCTCGTCGGGCAGTGACAGCCCGCCCTGGATGAAGAACGGGACGTAGCGCTGCGGGTTGCCCGGGTCGGGCTCGATGTACAGGTGCACGAGCCCGGCCACGCCGTCGCGCTCCAGCTCGCCGACGGTGCGCAGGAACGCCGGGATGCTGTCCACGGCATCGACGCGGGCGAGCTGATCGCGAAGCGGCGCCGCGCCGAGTTCGGCGATCCGCGCGGTGTCCATGAAGCTCGTGAACAGGTCGCCGATCTTGCGCGCCTCGGTGCCGGGCTCGGCGGACTGCGACTCCTCGACGATCGCGTGGACGTCCTTCTCGGCCTGCTCGGCGATGAGGTGGAACGAACCCCACCTGGCCTTGTCTTCGGGGATGTCGGTGCGGTCCAGCCACGCGCCGTTGACGTGGCGGAAGAGGTCGTCCTGCGGGCGGATCTCGGCGCTGAGCTCATCGAGCGCGAGACCGGAGCGGGGGGAGTCGGTCATGCGTCCAGGATAGGCGGCGACTCCGACAGGGGGGCAAGGTCCGTCTGATCGGGGCCGCGACCCGACCCCGGCACCCGGGCGGTTTCGGCGCCCGCGCTGCAGTTTCCTGCCGAGGCTGCGCAACTCGACGCAGCGCCCGCCGGAAACTGCAGCCCGAAGCGCCGCGCGGCATCCGCCGGCACCCGGCGGCCCGGCCGACGTCGGCGCCCGCGCCTAGGCTCGAGGGGTGACGAGCAGGCCCCAGACGCTGAACCGCGACATCCTCCGGCTCGCCGTCCCCGCGCTCGGCGCGCTCATCGCCGAGCCCCTCTTCCTGATCGTGGACTCCGCGCTGGTCGGCCACCTCGGCGTGGTGCCGCTCGCGGGCCTCGGCATCGCGTCGGCCGTGCTCCAGACGATCGTCGGGCTGATGGTGTTCCTCGCGTACTCCACGACGCCTGCCGTCGCGCGCCGCTACGGCGCGGGCGATCCCTCGCGGGCGGTGTCGGTGGGGATCGACGGGCTCTGGCTCGCGCTGGTGCTCGGCACGGTGCTCGCCCTCGCCGGATGGTTCGCGACCCCCGCACTGGTGGGTCTCTTCGGCGCGACTCCGGTCGTCGCGGAGCAGGCCGAGATCTACCTCGGCCTGTCGATGTGGGGCCTGCCGGCGATGCTCATCGTGTTCGCCGCGACCGGACTGCTGCGCGGAATGCAGGACACCGTCACTCCGCTGTGGATCGCGGGCCTCGGCTTCGGCGCGAACGCCCTGCTCAACTGGCTCTTCATCTACGGGTTCGGGTGGGGCATCGCCGGATCGGCGGTCGGAACGGTCGCCGCCCAGTGGGGGATGGTCGCCGCGTACGTCGTCGTGGTGGGTCGGCTCGCGCGGCGGCACGAGGCATCCCTCCGCCCACAACGCGAGGGCGTGCGCGGATCCGCGCGCTCGGGTGGCTGGCTCTTCCTGCGCACGGTGTCGCTGCGTGTCGCGCTGCTGGCGACGGTCGCCGTCGCGACGTCGCTCGGCACCGATGAGCTCGCGGGCTGGCAGGTCGCCTTCACGATCTTCTCGACCGCGGCGTTCGCCCTCGACGCGCTCGCGATCGCGGCGCAGGCGCTCATCGGCAAGGGGCTGGGGGCCGACGACCGCCCGCTCGTGCGGCGGGTGCTGGCGCGCACGGTGGCCTGGGGAGTCTGGTTCGGCGTGATCGTGGGCGTGCTGATCGGCGGGTTCTCGGGTGTCATCGGCCTCGTCTTCACCGGCGACCCGGCGATCGCCGCGCTCGTGCAGCCGGCGCTCATCGTGCTCGCAGTCGCGCAGCCGGTGTGCGGAGTGGTGTTCGTCCTCGACGGCGTCCTGATCGGCGCGGGCGATGCGAAGTACCTGGCGATCGCCGGGGCCCTCAACCTCGTCCCGTACCTTCCGGCACTCGCGCTCGTGTCGTTCGTGCACCCGCCCGGGGCGGCGGGCCTGGCGTGGCTCGCCGTGGCGTTCTTCGGGGTCTACATGCTCGCCCGGCTGTTCACGCTGGGGTGGCGTGTCCGCGGTTCGGCGTGGACGACGATCCCCGCCTGACCCGCCGCGACCTCGGTCTCACGCCCAGCGACGGCACCACTCGTACATCACCACGGCGCCGGCGGCGCTGGCGTTGATCGAGCGGGTCGACCCGTACTGCGTGATCTCGATGACGGTGGATGCCGCGGCCAGCGCCTCAGGCGACAGACCCGGCCCCTCCTGCCCGAACAGCAGCACGCACCGCTCGGGGAGGTCGGCGCGATCCAGCGGCACCGAGCCGTCGACGTTGTCGATCGCGAGGATCGGGAGGGATGCGGCATCCGCCCACTCCCGGAAGGCGGCAACGGACTCGTGGTGGCGCACGTGCTGGTAGCGGTCGGTGACCATCGCCCCGCGGCGGTTCCACCGGCGCCTCCCCACGATGTGGACCTCAGCGGCGAGGAACGCGTTCGCGCTGCGCACGATCGACCCGATGTTCATGTCGTGCTGCCAGTTCTCGATGGCGACGTGGAAGCCGTGGCGTCGGCGGTCGAGGTCGTCGACGATCGCATCCATCGTCCAGTAGCGGTACGCGTCGACGACGTTGCGCGAGTCGCCGTGAGCGAGGAGCTCCGGGTCGTACCGCGGGTCGTCAGGCCAGCCGTCCGGGCCGCCGGGCCACGGGCCCACCCCATGCGGGAGGACAGGGTCGCCGGGAGTCGGGTCGGTCACCCGGCCAGGGTACCGCCGGGGCGTGGATCGCCTCAGTCGCCCAGAACAAGGAAAAGCGCCGAGGCCGAGGGGGAACTGACGACGAATCGGCCGAAATCTCCTCGCTTTTTTCTCGATGACGAGTCTTTCGGCGTGCCGAAAACTCGCTATGGTTTCGGTATGCCGAAAAGTTCCACCGCAGCCCGGCCGAAGAAGAGGGATGCTGCGACCACCCTCCCCCGCGCCGCCTGGCTGATCGGCCCGGCGCTCGTCGCCGGCGTCGCCTACCTCGACCCGGGCAACGTCGCCAGCAACATGACGGCCGGCGCGGTGTACGGCTACCTCCTGGTGTGGGTGGTCGTGATCGGCAATGTCATGGCCTGGCTCATCCAGTACCTGTCGGCGAAGCTCGGCATCGTCACGGGCCGGAGCCTGCCCGAGACGCTGGGCACCCGCATCCGCAACCCCTGGGCACGGCGCGCGTACTGGCTGCAGGCCGAGCTCGTCGCGATGGCGACCGACATCGCCGAGGTCATCGGCGGCGCTGTCGCACTCAACCTGCTGTTCGGCGTGCCTCTGCTGTGGGGCGGGCTCATCACCGGGACGGTGTCGATCGTGCTGCTGCTGATTCAGTCCCGCCGAGGAGCGAAGACCTTCGAGTTCGTCGTCATCGGGCTGGTCGTGATCATCGCCATCGGGTTCACATACGGAGTGTTCGTCGCCCCGCCCGACCCGGCCGGGGTCGTCGCTGGATTGGTCCCGCGGTTCGAGGACTCCGGATCGGTGCTGCTCGCGGCATCCATCCTCGGCGCCACGATCATGCCGCACGCGATCTACGCGCACAGCGCCCTCGCCCGCGACCGCTTCGCCCCGACCGGAGCGCCCGCACCGATCCCGTCCGCCGACGAGGGGCCGGGCCCGCGCGTGGCGGCGCCGCTCGAGCAGCTGCGCGGCATCACCACCGCACGTCTCCTGCGGGCCACGAAGTGGGATGTCACGATCGCGATGCTCATCGCCGGCACCGTGAACCTCTGCATCCTGCTGCTCGCTGCCGCGAACCTCGCCGGCGTTCCCGGCACCGACACCCTGGAGGGCGCGTACGCCGCCCTCGACGCAGGACTCGGCCCGGCCGTCGCGACGCTCTTCGCCGTCGGCCTGCTGGCGAGCGGGCTCGCGTCGACTTCCGTCGGCGCCTATGCGGGTGCAGAGATCATGCACGGCCTGCTGCACATCCGCGTGCCGCTCATCGCCCGGCGCCTCGTGACGCTCGTCCCCGCGCTGGTGATCCTCGCCGCCGGCGTCGATCCCACCCTCGCACTCGTCCTGAGCCAGGTGGTGCTGTCGTTCGGGATCCCCTTCGCCCTCATCCCCCTCGTGGCCGTCACGGCGAAGACCGAGGTGCTCGGCAGATTCCGCAACCGGGCGCTGACGACGGCCGCCGGGATCGCGGCATCCGTCTTCCTCATCGCGCTCAACGCGATCCTGCTGTGGCTGGTGCTCACGGGGTCGTGACGTCCTGCCGGTAGCCTGGGGCGGTGCCGTCCCCCGCCGTCGACGACTACCTGAAGACCATCTACCACCACACCGAGTGGCAGACGGAGCGCATCACGCCGTCGAACCTGGCGGCCGAACTCGGCCTCGCGCCGTCCAGCGTCACCGAGATGGTGCAGAAGCTCGCCGCGCAGGGGCTCGTCACGCACCGGCCTTACGGGCCCATCGCGCTCAGCGACGAAGGGGAGCGCCGTGCGGCGGCCATCATCCGACGGCACCGGCTCATCGAGACATGGCTGGTCCGGGAGTTCGGCTACGCGTGGGACGAGGTGCACGACGAAGCGGAGGTCCTCGAGCACGCGATCAGCGACCGGCTGCTGGAGCGCATCGACGAACGGCTCGGCCGTCCGCGCTTCGATCCGCACGGCGATGCGATCCCCGATGCCGCCGGCCGTGTGCATCGCGAGCCCTTCGTCCTGCTCGCTGCGGCAGCGCCGGGCCACGTCGGGCGGGTGCTGCGCGTGAGCGACCGCGATGCCGAGCTGCTGCGGGCCGTGGAGGCCGCGGGGGTGGCGGTCGGCGCCGAGGCGACGGTGACGGATGCCGGAACCCTCCGGATCGGCGGCTCCGACGTCGCCCTCCCCGAGGCCGCCGCGACCGCCGTCTGGCTCACCGCCTGACCGCGCCGCGCCAAGCTTGCCGAGAGGGCGCTCGTAACGGGCTATCGCCGTTCGAAGTCGTCGTAAGCGCCCTCTCGGCAAGTGGGGCGGGGTCAGGAGACGGCGGATGCCTCGGCGAAGGGCCAGCGCACGCCCGTCGCCGTCTCGGCCGCCGTCCACAGCCGGGCCGCGACATCCTCGTCTCGCGTGATCTTCGAGGCCACCTGCCGGCGAGGGACGCCGCGAGCCACGGTGCGCGGACCCCAGAACTCGCCGCCCTCGATGCCGGGGTCGACCAGGGCACGGACGAGCGGCCACGCGCCGTGCTCCTTGGACTGGGCGATCGCCGCCTGCAGGTTGTCGCGGAACCGCTTCGCGGCCGACGGGGTGTTGACCCCGGTGATGCCCGGCGTGCGCCCGCTGATCGCATAGCCCGGATGCGCCACGACACTCGTCACCGGCACATCGGCGCCGCGCAGGCGGCGGTCGGCCTCGAAGCCGAGCGCGCTCGTGGCGATCTTGGATTGCACGTACGCCCGCCACGCGCTGTAGCCCGTCGTGAGCTGCGGATCGACCGGATCGTAGGGGGTCAGCGACGTCGAGATGCTGCCGAGCCACACCATGCGACCCTCCCGCCGCGCCAGCGAGGTGAGCAGCTCGCCCGCCAGCGCGAAGTGGCCGAGGGCATTCGTCGCGAAGACCACCTCGTGACCGTCCACGGTGGTCTCGCGCTCCTTCGGCGGATGCACGATCCCCGCGTTGAGGAGGAGCCCGTCGAGGCCGCCCCGGCCGCGAACGCTGGCCGCGGCGGAGCGCACCGAGCCCAGGTTGCTCGTATCGAGCACGAGCATCTCGGCGGCATCGTGTGCGGCATCCGGAACCCGCCGGCGGATCGCGGCGCGCGCGGCGGCGAGCCGGTTCGCGCTGCGACCGGTCATGTACACCCGGGCGCCCGCGCGCAGCAGCTGCTCCGACGCGAAGTAGCCGAGGCCCTTGTTGGATCCCGTGACGAGGTAGGCGCGACCGGACAGGTCGGGGAGGCTGCGGGGATCCCAGGTCGACGCCACGACTTCGACCTTAACCCCCGCGGCCCTAGGCTGGGCGACATGCGGACCCGCGCCGAGATCGAATGCTGGCTGACCGACATGGACGGCGTGCTCGTCCACGAGAACACGCCCATCCCGGGGGCGTCCGCCCTTCTCGAGCAGTGGCGCGACACGGGCACCCCGTTCCTCGTCCTGACGAACAACTCGATCTTCACTCCGCGCGACCTGTCGGCGCGGCTGCGCGCCTCCGGCCTCATCGTCCCCGAGGAGTCGATCTGGACGTCGGCGCTCGCGACGGCGGACTTCCTCCAGTCCCAGATGCCCGGCGGCACGGCGTTCGTCATCGGCGAGGCCGGGCTCACGACGGCGCTCCACGAAGCCGGGTTCATCATGACCGAGACCGAACCCGACTACGTCGTCGTCGGGGAGACCCGCAACTACTCGTTCGAGGCGATCACCAAGGCGATCCGGTTCATCGGCGCGGGCGCACGGTTCATCGCGACGAATCCCGACCCCACGGGCCCTTCGACGGACGGAGTGCTGCCCGCGACGGGCGCCATCACGGCGCTCATCACGAAAGCGACCGGCATGGAGCCGTACGTCGTCGGCAAGCCCAACCCGATGATGTTCCGGTCTGCGCTCAACCGCATCGGGGCCCACTCCGAGAACACCGGCATGATCGGCGACCGCATGGACACCGACGTGGTGGCGGGAATCGAGGCCGGCCTGCACACCGTGCTGGTGCTGACCGGGATCAGCGACCCCGCCGAGATCCAGCGGTATCCGTTCCGGCCCGACGAGGTGCTCGACTCCGTGGCCGACCTCCTGTCCGCCGAGCCGATCGAGGCCGAAGAGCCCGACATCCTCTGACGCGATCGCGGTCATCCCACGTCCGCATCGCGCGGTATCGTCGCGGCATGGGCGCTCTGGACGACGGCGAGAAGGTGGAGGTCGCGGATGCCATGGCCTGGCGCGCGTGGCTGGAGGAGAACCACCGCGTGTCCACGGGCGCGTGGCTGGTGCGCGCGCGACCGAAGTCCGGCCTGGTGTTCGTCGAGTACGAGGAGGCGATCCGGCAGGCGCTGTGCTTCGGATGGATCGACGGCCCCGTGCGCACGTTCGACGAGATGCGCGGCGGGCTCTGGTTCGCACCCCGCCGGCCGTCGAGCGGGTGGGCCGCGACCAACAAGGCGCGGCTGATCGAGCTCGAGGCCGCCGGTCTCATGACCGAGGCCGGCATCCGCGCCGTGGAGGTGGCGAAGGCGAACGGATCGTGGACGGTGCTCGACAACGCCGAGGCCGGCATCGAGCCCGACGACCTCGCCGCCGCCCTCGATGCCGCCCCGGCCGCCCGCGCGGCGTGGGATGACTTCCCGATGTCGGCGAGGAAGCTCGGGATCTCGCTCGTCGACATGGCACGCAGGCCCGAGACACGCGCCGCCCGCATCGCCAAGATCGTCACGGATGCCTCGGAAGGACGCCGTCCCGCATGAACGAGTTCGAGCAGAATCTGCTCTTCGCCGCCACGGCCGTAGCGCTCGTCAGCACGCTCATCGTGTTCGTCTGGCAGTGGTGGCGCGGCCGCGGGCGCGGCGACTGAGATCTCGACAGGACCGGAAGTCCGCCCCCACCACCTCCGCCGAGGCGTAGCGTGAAAGCGTGGCGAGCTCGAGGACGCGCGCACCCGACGCGGGCAGGATCGGCTGATGATGGATGCCGCTGCCCGCGCCGAATTGGAGGCACTGCGTCGCCGCGCGTACGACCGGGACGCCGACATCGCCGGCGACGAAGCCGCGTGGGACCGTCTGGCCGAGCTCGAAGGGCTCGCCCTCGCCGACCGCTCTGCGGCCGCACCCGCGCCCTCGTCGACGGCGGAAGCCCCGGACCCCGAGGCATCCGATGGGGGCCCGACCGCCGACGGATCAGCCGGCGACCGCCCGTCGCCCCGCCGCCTGCGGATGGTGGCCCTGGTCGCCTCGGTCACGCTGGTCGCGGCCGCCCTCGGCGCGGTCTACGGGCTGCAGACCATGCCGGACCCGAGCAGCGCGGGCGCGGCCACCGCGCCGTCCCCGACGAGGCTCGCTCCGATCGCTCTTCCCGTGAACGGTCGCGTGACCATCCCCCTGCTCGTCAACAGGGTGCGCGGCGAGTTCGTCGACGTCTCCTGGCGGGCAGACGGACCGGCGTTCCCCGCGAGCGGCGTGACGAGGTGGGCGCACCCGCTCGGCGTCTATGACGGCTGGGCACTGTGGGTCGCCCGCGTCTCGGGTCGTCTCGGACTGCAGAACTGCCTGCTGTTGACCGACGGCGCTGAGACCGAAGCGCAGTGCCTCCCCCACGATGCGACCGCGGAGCGGCCGGTGGGAGTGTCGCTCGCATTCGACAGACTCGGCGAAGATCAGCGGGTGACCTTCGAATGGGGCGGTGGGGCCTACATGACCATGGAGATCACCGACGGCTGACGCGGCCTCGCTCTACTGCGGCTCGAGGCCGAGATCGTCGAGGTCGATCGCGGCGAGCCACTGCAGACCTTCGGCTTCGACCGCCGCCTGCGCGCCGGTCTTGCGGTCGACGATCACCGCGACGGCGACCGGCTCCGCCCCCTCGCGCCTCAGCGCCTCGACCGCCTTGAGGGCGGACTGGCCCGTGGTCGAGGTGTCTTCGAGCACGACGACGCGCTTGCCCGCGACATCCGCCCCCTCCACCTGGCGCCCGCGGCCGTGATCCTTCGGCTCCTTGCGGACGACGAACGCGTCCAGCGGGCGCGGCGTACGCGCGGACTCGTGCATGACGGCGTTGGCGATGGGGTCGGCGCCGAGGGTGAGACCTCCGACGGCGACGATCCCGTCGACATCCCGCACGAGGTCGAGCATGATCCGGCCGATCGCCGGAGCCGCGCGGTGGTCGAGCGTGAGCTTGCGCATGTCGACGTAGTACGTCGCCTTCTTGCCGCTCGACAGGGTGAAGTCGCCGTGGAAGACGGCCTCGTCCTGGATCAGCGCGATGAGGTACTGCCGGTCGGCTTCGAGTGCGGGCGTGGAGGCGACGGTCATGGGAGCGAGTCTACGGATGCCTCACCCGGCGCGCCGTGGGCCGGGGCATCCGTCGGTGGATCATGTCGCGAAGCGGTCGATCAGGCGGATCAGCGTGGGGAGGCCTCGGGACGTCGCGGAGAGACCCGTGATCCGTTCGACGGACGGCGTCGCGTTGGATTCACCGTCGCGTTCGTTCTGCGCGACGGTCCAGCCGATGCCCGCATCGACGAGCCGACAGCGTCGCCGAGCCGTCTCGCGTATCACGTCGGGGTCATCGAGCCGGAGTGCGCCGCCGTGGTGGAGGGTGAGCTCTCGACGTCGTGAATCGGCCTCGGCACCGTGCGCATCGACGATCGCCGCGACCTGGGCGAGCGGCATCGTGAAGACCTCGCGCTCCGCTCTCATCCTCGCGGTCAGGGCCTGCTCGACGTCGGCGGCGACGCGCTCGGGCTCGGGGCCCGTGAAGACGACCGTGCCGTTGCTCTGGAAGGCGCGCGCGCCGGGGCATCCGGCGTCTGCGAACGCGGCGATGACGTCGCCGGTGGAAGGTTGACCGCGCTGACCCTGGTTGACATTGCGGAGGAACGCGACGTGCGTCGTCACCATCCCCTGCCGCGGCATGCGCAAGACCATACCCGCGGCCACCGACACACGCTCGGGTCGGCGGCGTCCCCGGCCGCGCCTAGGCTGGAGGCCATGCGCCTGGCCACGTGGAACGTCAACTCCATCCGCGCGCGGGTCGACCGCATCGTCGACTTCGCGGTGCGTGAGCACATCGACGTGCTCGCCATGCAGGAGATCAAATGCAAGGTCGAGCAGTTCCCCTTCGACCGCTTCGAAGAGGCGGGTTTCCACGTCGAGGCGCACGGGTTCTCGCAGTGGAACGGCGTCGCGATCGCCAGCCGCGAGCCGCTCTCCGACGTGCGCACCGCCTTCCCCGGCATGCCGGGCTTCGAGAAGGGCCACAACGGTCCGGATGCCCCGCAGGAGGCCCGTGCGATCGGCGCGACGGTCGGCGGGGTCGAGGTCTGGAGCCTCTACGTGCCCAACGGTCGCTCGCTCGGCGATCCGCACTACTTCTACAAGCTCGACTGGCTGGCCGCGCTCGAGCAGTACACGCGCGATTCTCTCACCACGAACCCCGACCTCGCCCTCGCGCTGGTGGGCGACTTCAACATCGCCCCGACGGATGCCGACAACGGCGATCCCTCGGTGGTCCAGGGCTTCGCGACCCACGTCTCCCCTCCCGAGCGCGAGGCGTTCGCCGCTCTCCAGGCGGCCGGACTCCACGACGTCGTGCGCCCGCTCGTGCCCACCGGTTACACCTACTGGGATTACAAGCAGCTGCGCTTCCCCCGCAACGAGGGCATGCGCATCGACTTCATCCTCGGCTCGCACGCCCTCGCCGACGCGGTGGCCGGTGCGCAGATCCACCGCAATGAGCGCAAGGGCGAGGCGCCGAGCGACCACGTGCCGGTGGTCGTCGATCTCGACCTCGACGGGCCCGACGACGACGATCGCCCGATGATCTTCTGACCCCCGCCGCCTTGTCAACCACTGTCGCGGGGGGCGGCGGCATCCCTAGCCTCGGTGCATGGCGGTCACAGAGTTCTTCCTCGTGCGACACGGCGAGAGCATCGGCAACGTCGCCGCGACCCGGGCGGAGCTCGAGCAGCTCGAGGCGATCCCGCTCGACCTCCGCGATGCCGACGTGCCGCTGTCGGACACCGGTCGCGAGCAGGCCGAGGCGCTCGGTCGCTGGCTGACCGGCCGTCGCGATGCGATCGACGAGTACTGGGTGTCGCCCTATGTCCGCGCGCGGGAGACTCTGGCCATCGCCCTCGCGGACGAGTCGCCGGACTCTCCGCCGGCGATCGATGAGCGGATCCGGGACCGCGAGCTCGGCATCCTCGATCTCCTGACGCGGCGCGGCGTCGCCACCCGGCACCCGGAGGAGATGGAGCGGCGACGCCACCTCGGCAAGTTCTACCACCGGCCGCCCGGCGGGGAGTCGTGGGCGGACGTGGCGCTCCGGCTGCGTTCCTTCCTGCGGGATCGCCTCGACGGCCCTGGGGAGGCGGTCGTGGTGGTCGCGCACGATGCGGTCGTGATGCTCCTGCTCTACCTGCTGCTGGGGATGCGGGAGGACGAGCTCCTCGACTTCGCCGCCGACCGGACCGTCCTCAACGCGTCCGTGACCCACCTGCAGTTCGAAGACGGGGCGTGGCATCTCCGTACCTTCTCCGACGTCGCCCATCTGCAGCGCGAAGGCGCCGACGTCACCGCCCACCCGGGGAGTCCCGATGTCGAGCCGGCCTGAACCGGTCTCGCCGGAGCTCCTGCGGTCGTGGGGCCTGCCGGACCCGGGAGACTCCAAGAAGTCCCGGGGAGACGTCGTCGTCGTGGGAGGGTCCCGTCGTTCGCCCGGAGCGGTCGTGCTGGCCGCCGAGGCGGCCCTCCGCGTCGGGGCCGGACGCGTGGCGCTGATCGTTCCGCAGTCGATCGAGATCGCCGTGGGGCTCGCGATCCCCGAGGCCGGCGTCTACGGTATGCCGGGGCAGACGGATGCCCCGTTCCCGGACGATGTCCGCGATCACCTCGCTTCCGCCGACGCCGTGCTCGTCGGACCCGGTTTCGCCGACCCCGAGAACACGCTCGCGAGCCTGCGGGCCGTCGCCGACTCGGCGCCCGCCCGAGTGGTGCTGGATGCCTTCGCCCTCGGTGTCCTGGACGAGGTGGACCGCTCGCTGCTGCCCGAAGAGCTTCTCCTCAGCCCCAATCGCGAGGAGCTCGAGCTCCTCCTGGGGCGCGAAGCCGCGGACGAGGACGACGACGTGCGGGAGGCGGCCCGGACCCGGCGCGCGGCGGTGGGATGCTACGGCTCGATGGCCCACCCCGACGGCCGCGCGTGGCGGATCGACGAGGGCGGCGCCGGTCTGGGCACGTCGGGCAGCGGCGACGTGCTCGCGGGGGCGATCACCGGGTTCCTCGCACGGGGGCTTCCGGCCGAGCGCGCCCTCGTCTGGGGCGCGTGGGCGCACGCGCGGGCCGGAGCATCTCTCACCGAACGGGTGGGGATGGGTTTCCTCGCACGTGACCTCGCCGTCGCGCTGACGCCTGCCGTGAGGGAGACGCTCGAGGGCTGAGCCCCGGCTACTCCGGTGGGCCGGGAGTGCAGTCGGCCGGCGGCGCCTTGCCGCTGATCTCGAAGTCGCCGCACGTCAGGAAGTGCTCCTGATTGAGGCCGAGGATGAACGAGGCCACTGCGACGCCGAAGACGACGGACACGATGAGCCACTTGGTGCCGCGGCGCGTTTCGGACCGGAAGTCCGGCCATACGATGCGCACCAGCACCCACAGCGTGAAGGGGATCCCGATCAGCACGGCGAGGATCGCGACGAGGTCGAGGATGGCGACGCCGAGGTCGGCGGTCTCATCGTCGACGGCGAAGTTCAGCACGAGCCACACTGTCGGGAGCAGCAGCAGGAATGCCCGCACCAGCCGCCCGCCGACGGGCCGCCGCTCGACGAGCACGTAGACGAACGCGGCTGTCGAGGCGGCCCACAGCGCGAGGATGTCGTCGAAGAAGATCTCGTCCCACACGGCGAGCGTGAATGCCGGCCACCACGCGATCGCCGACATCCCGACCATGATGACCCCCGCGGGGGCGTCACGGCGCGCCTTCTCGGGATCGACGGTGGATGCCTCGGCCACAGCCGCACGCTAGCGCGACGATCGTGCGTGCCCGACGGCGCCACGCCGCCCGGCGGCGTCACGCGTCGGCGGGCGGCTCCATCGACCCGGTCTGCACGGGCCCTCCGGGGGCGTAGCGCAGCTGCACGACCGTTCCGCCGGTGACCGGAGGCTCGATGAGCCGCAGCCGGGCGGGGGTCGCGCCATCCGGGAAGACCTTCTTGCCCTGTCCGAGGACGACCGGGTGCACCCACAGCCGCAACTCGTCGTAGGCGTCGGCGGCGAGCAGCGACTGCACGAGGTCGACGCTGCCGATCACGTGGATGTCGTCGTGCCGGTCGCGGAGCGCGGCGACGGCGGACGCGGCATCCCCGCGCAGCTGCGTCGTGCCGTCCCACTCGAGCCGAAGCGCGGAGCGCGAGGCGACGTACTTGGGGATCTCGGCGAAGCGTCGCCCGATCGGATTGTCGGCGTGCTTCGGCCAGTAGTCGGCGAAGATGTCGTACGTGCGGCGCCCGAGCACGAGGGCGTCCATGCGGGCGATCCCCTCGCCGACGGCCGATCCGATCACATCGTCGGGCAGCGGCGCCTGCCACCCGCCGAACGGGAAGCCGCCGGACGGGTCCTCGTCGGGACCGCCGGGCGCCTGCGCGACGCCGTCGAGGGTCGTGAACAGATCGATCGTGATGCGGCCGGTCATGGTCGCTCCTTCCTTCAGGCGGGGATGCCCGCCGAATCGATGCGGAAGACCTCGGCGAACCGCTCCAAGAGGGTCGCGTCGCCCGCCTCGACGACGAGCACCTCGCGGTCGATCGCCTCCGCGGGCGTGAGCTCGCCCGAGATCACGCGCCGGATGCCCGGTCCGGCCGCGAACACGAGTCCGGGCTCTCCGGCGGGCGGGGCCCCTCCGATCAGCCGGGGAGGCGCGAGCTGGACGATCCGCAGTCGCGTGCCGTCCACCTGGACCCGCAGCACGATGTCCGCGAGACGCAGCTCGTAGTCGGCGGGCGGGAGGGATGCCGCGGCATCCGGTCGGAACGCGGTCCGCAGCGCCATCGTCAGGGAGTCCGCGGTCACGATGTCGTCCGGCTCCGGGTCGCCCATGCGGGCGAAGCCCCATTGCCCGAGCGCCAGGACGATCGGCTCGAGCTCGCGGCCATAGGGCGTGAGCTCGTACACGAGACCGCAGTTCGCGAGGGGCACGCGCCGCACGACTCCGCCCTCCTGCAGCTCCTTCAGCCGCGTCGAGAGGATGTTCGTGGGGATCCGGGGCAGCCCCTGCTTGAGATCGGTGTAGCGCCGAGGTCCGACGAGCAGGTCGCGCACGATGAGCAGCGCCCACCGCTCGCCGATCAGCTCGACAGCGGTCGTGACCCCGCAGTACTGCCCGTAGCTGCGGGCGGCCACCTACGCCTGCGCCTGCTCCGCCATGTAGGCCTCGGGCCCCAGCTCGGCCGCCTTCGGGTCCATGTAGAGGAAGGCGAGGCCGTTGCCGTCGGGGTCGTCGAGATCGCGGCTGTACATGAAGCCGTAGTCCTGTGCGGGGCGCGGCTCGCTGCCGCCGTTCGCGAGCCCCGCCTCGAGGATGCGATCCACCTCCTCGCGCGAGTCGCGGCTGAACGCGACCTGCACCTGCGCGTGCGTGCGCGGGTCGATGATCTCCTTGTCGGTGAACGTGCCGAGGTACTCCTTCGTGAGCACCATCATCTGGATGTTGTCGGCCCAGACGATGCACGCGGCGTTGTCATCGGTGAACAGCGGATTGATCTCGGCGCCCAGCGCCGTGTAGAAGGCCTTGGCCCGCTCGAGGTCGTTCGTCGGGACGTTGACGAAGATGTGCGTCATCGCGTTGCTCCTTGTCGGTGGTCATCGCGCCGATGCGGCGACGAGGCCACACTTGCAAAAAACAACCATGCTTGTCAAGAGCAAGCAGCTCAGGCGGTGCTGTCGATGAGCGCCCGGAAGGAAACGAGGAACTCGCTCAGGAATTCTCGGGTCGAGGCATCCGTCACCTGCCCGTCGTCGTCGATGAGACCCTTCTCGTAGCTGATGTAGGCCTCGGGGTCTCCGAGCACGTGCGCGCCCTGCGAGGTGAGGATGGCCTTGAGATGGTTCTGCGCGACGGCGGTGGAGATGTCCCCCGGGCTCGTGCCGATGACCGCGGTCGGGCGACCCGCGAAGGAGTTCTCCCCCTGGGGGCGAGAGGCCCAGTCGATCGCGTTCTTGAGCACCCCGGGGATCGAGCGGTTGTACTCGGGGGTCACGATCAGCAGGCCGTCCGCGTCGTCGACCGCGCGCTTGAAGCCGCGACCGGCCTCCGGATAGTCCTCGGGCTTCTCCATGTGGGCACCGAAGAAGGGCAGCTCGTCGATCGGCACGTCGACCAGTTCGAGTCCGGCCTGCGGGGCGAGCACCTCGAGCGCGTCGGCGAGCCTTCGGTTCAGCGACGGCTGCGAGACGCTCCCCACGATGAGGGCGACGGTGCGGGTGTCGTGCGAGTCGGTCATGTGTGCTCCTGTCGTCACCTCCATCCGATCGGCCGACGGCTCGCAGGGCCAGCCCCTTGCGCCGCGCACCGCTTACGGGCAGGGTCTCCGCCTTGAGGGGGATGCCGCGCGCCCGCGCTCCGCCGTAGCGTGGAGGGATGACTGGCTCCTCGTCTTCCCGGCGGCGGCCGCCCACTCCCGCCGAGCTGCGCAGCGACGTGTGGCTCGCCGCGGGCCTGCTGGTCGGCGCGGTGCTCAGCACGGCCCTCGGATCGGTCGCCGGGGTGTACGGCACCGACTCCGCCCAGGGCCTGCAGTGGGGCCTGCTGTACTCCGCGGGTCTCACGGTGCCGCTCGCGCTGCGCCGCCGCTTCCCCGAGATCGTCGCGGTCGTGGTGGCGGTCGTCTTCTTCGTCGGCGTCTCGGCGCGCATTCCCGAGATCTACGTGGGCAACATCGCCCTGTTCATCGCGATGTACACCGTGGGAGCGTGGGTCGACGACCGGCGTCGAGCCCTCTACGTGCGCGTCGCGATCATCATCTCGATGTTCGTCTGGCTGCTCGTGACGACCTTCCAGTCGGCCACCGCACCCACCGAGGAGGGGCTGTCGCGCGAGGGTCTGTTCTCCCCGTTCGTCGCCTTCATGCTCATCCAGTTCCTCGTCAATGCGGCGTTCTTCGGCGGCGCCTACTACATGGGCGACCGCGCCTACGCCTCCGCGCTCGAGCGCACCACGCTGGAGGATCGCACGCGCGAGCTCGAGGCCGAGCGCGAGGTGACGGCGGCGCAGGCCGTCGCGCTCGATCGCATCCGCATCGCCCGGGAGCTGCACGACGTCGTCGCGCACCACGTCTCGGCGATGGGGGTCCAGGCGGGCGCCGCGCGCACCGTCATGGATCGCGATCCGGATGCCGCGCGGCAGGCTCTCGAGAGCGTCGAGCGGTCCGCCCGCTCCGCGCTGGACGAGCTGCACCACCTCCTCGAGACGCTGCGCACCCCGAGCGGCGACGCGCCGAGCGCCTCGACCGTCTCGCTCGCGGGCCTCCCGTCGCTCGTCGAGCACGCGACGCAGAACGGGCTCCCCACCACCCTCACGATCATCGGCGACGAGATTCCGCTCCCCGACATCGCCCAGGTCAACATCTACCGCATCACCCAGGAGGCGCTGACGAACGCGCGCCGTCACGGCGGAGCGGATGCCTCGGCCGACGTCCGCCTGCGCTACGGCCCGGGTGCCGTCGAACTCGAGATCGCCAACACCGGGCGGACCCCGCCGGCCGTCCGGCCCGGGCTCGGCATCGTCGGCATGCGCGAGCGTGCGGTCGCCTCCGGCGGCACCCTCGAGGCGGGGCCGCGGACCCGGGGTGGCTTCCTCGTGCGGCTGCGGGTCCCGGTGCCCGAGCGGGTCGACGCGTGAGCGCCCCGCCGATCCGGGTGCTGCTGGTCGACGATCACGCGGTGATGCGCGCCGGGTTCCGCATGATCCTCGAGGCCGCGGACGACATCGTCGTGGTCGGAGAGGCGGGGACCGGCTCGGAAGGAGTGGCCGCGGCATCCACCCTGCACCCGGACGTGGTATGCATGGACGTGCAGATGCCCGACGTGGATGGACTCGAAGCGACGCGGCGCATCGTCGCGGACCCGGCCGTGTCGGCCGCCGTGGTGATCGTGACGACGTTCGACCGCGATGACTACCTGTTCGAGTCGCTCGCGGCCGGAGCGAGCGGATTCCTGCTCAAGAACGCCGGCCCCGAGGAGCTGGTGAACGCGGTGCGCGTGGCGGCGGCGGGCGACGCGCTGCTCGCGCCGGAGGTGACGCGCCGCGTGATCGCCCGGTTCGCCGAGCCGCCGCGCAACAACTCCTCAACACCGGCCTCGCAGAGCGCCAGGAGCGCCGGAACGAGGCCCATCGGCTCCAGTTCTGAGGAGTTGCTGCGCACTCGACCCGACGCTGTCGCCGCGTCACCGGTCGAGCTGACCGAGCGCGAGGACGAGGTGCTGCGGCTCGTCGCGCAGGCGCTCAGCAACGCCGAGATCGCCCAGCGCCTCTACATCGGCGAGGCGACCGTGAAGACGCACGTCTCCAACGTGCTGCAGAAGCTCGGCGCCCGCGACCGCGTGGCCGCGGTCGTGTACGCCCACCGGCACGGCCTGGTGTGAGCCCGGGCGCCGGAACACGCCCGGGCCCGGTGGGTCAGGCCGCGACGGGGACCGCGGCGTAGCGGTCCACGAGCGCGCCGAAGGCCTCGAGGTAGCCCACGAGGAACTCCGCCGTCTGGTCGTTGGTGACCTCGCCGGAGTCGGTGAACAGACCCGGCGTCGACTGGACGTACCCCTCGGGCTGGCCGAGCGTCGGTGCGTTGTAGTGGCTCAGCACGGCCTTGAGGTGCTGCTGCGCGGCGGCCGTGGCGATCGGCCCGCCCGACGTGCCGATCACGGCGGTCGGCTTGCCGTTGAACGAACCCTGGCCCCACGGGCGAGCCGCCCAGTCGAGCGCATTCTTCAGCACACCCGGGATCGACCGGCTGTACTCGGGGGTCACGATGATCACGCCGTCGACGTCCTCGATCGCCTGCTTGAAGTCGCGCGCGACCTGCGGGTAGTCGGCGTCGAAGTCGGGCGAGTAGAACGGCAGGTCCTTGATCGGGATCTCGACGAGCGTCGTACCCTCCGGGGCGAGACGCTCCAGCGCCCGTGCGAGGCGTCGGTTGATCGAGGTCGACGAGATGCTTCCGACGATGTAGCCGATGGTCCGATCGGTCATGGGTGAGTTCCTCCGCAAATGAAAAGGGTCCCCGGCGGGGACCACCGTGGACGTTCCATTCACGTGCAAGCACCTCGCATCCCGATCTATTCCCGCGCATACATTCGGCTGCTCCTCTCGGATATCCGCCTGCGGGGGGAGGCGCCCACTCGCGCACCTGCCTACCGTGGAGACCGGAAGCCAGAGGAGAGGATCGAGGATGCTGCAACTGACAGGAATCACGAAGAGCTACGGGGGGAGGCTCGCCCTCGACGACGTCTCGTTCGAGGTCCGTCCCGGGCGGCTGACCGGCTTCGTCGGCGGCAACGGCGCGGGCAAGACCACCACGATGCGCATCGTGCTCGGCGTCCTCGCCAAGGATGCGGGGTCGGTGACCCTCGACGGCGCGGAGGTGACGGCATCCGATCGCCGCCGCTTCGGATACATGCCGGAGGAGCGCGGGCTCTACCCCAAGATGAAGGTCCTCGAGCACATCACCTACCTCGCGCGGCTGCACGGGTTCGCCAAGGCGGATGCCGCGTCCCGCGCGGGCGAGCTCCTCGAGCGGCTCGGGCTCGGTGAGCGCCTGAACGACAACGTCGAGACGCTGTCGCTCGGAAACCAGCAGCGCGCGCAGATCGCCGCGGCGCTCGTGCACGACCCTCGCGTGCTCATCCTCGACGAACCCTTCTCGGGCCTCGACCCGCTCGCGGTCGACGTCGTGGCGGGCGTCCTCCAGGAGCGCGCCGCCGCCGGTGCCGCCGTGCTGTTCTCGTCCCACCAGCTCGACGTGGTCGAGCGGCTCTGCGACGACCTCGTCATCATCGCCGGCGGCACGATCCGCGCCGCCGGCGCCCGCGACGAGCTGCGGGCCGCGCACTCCACCCGCCGCTTCGAGCTCGTCTCCGCGGGCGACGCCGGCTGGCTGCGGGGCGAGCCCGGCGTCGACGTGCTCGACTTCGACGGCGGATACGCGGTGTTCGACGTCGACTCCGACGACACCGCCCAGCGAGTGCTCCGCCGGGCCGTCGCACAGGGCGACGTCGCGAGCTTCGCGCCGCAGCATCCCACCCTCGCCCAGATCTTCAAGGAGGTCATCCAGTGAGCACCCCCACCACCGGCAGCACCCTGAGCTCCGCGCAGGCCGTCTGGCTCGTCGCAGAACGCGAGATCGGCTCGAAGCTGCGCAGCAAGGCCTTCGTCATCTCGACGGCGATCCTGCTGATCGGCGCCCTGGCCGTCGTCATCTGGGGTGGCTTCGCCGCGTCGAACAACTCCGGCACGCCCGTCGCGGTGACGACGGATGCCGCGGCCGTCCTCTCGACCACGGAGGGTCTGGACATCACCGAGGTCGGCGACCGCGACGAGGCCGAGGCTCTCGTCGAGAGCGGCGACGTCGACGCGGCGATCGTCGTCGACGCCGAGTCGCCCGTCGGGCTCGCGGTGATCGCCGACTCCAGCCCTCCGTCGCAGCTGCTGCTGCAGCTCGCCGTGACGCCGACGGTCGTGCTGCTCGATCCTGACGCGACCGGCTTCGCGCTGGGCTATGTCGTCGCGATCGGCTTCGGCGTCGTGTTCCTCTTCGCGGCGTCCATGTTCGGCGGCACGATCGCCCAGAGCGTCGTGGAGGAGAAGCAGACGCGCGTGGTCGAGCTCCTCATCTCGGCCATCCCGGTCCGCGCGCTCCTGGCCGGCAAGGTCATCGGCAACACCGTGCTCGCGATGGGACAGATCCTGATCCTCGCGGCCATCGCCGTGGTCGGGCTGACCATCACGGATCAGACCGCGCTCCTGCAGGGGCTCGGTGGCCCGATCGCCTGGTTCGCGGTGTTCTTCCTGTTCGGCTTCATCCTCCTCGCCTCGCTGTTCGCGGCGGCGGCGTCGATGGTGTCGCGCATGGAGGACATCGGCTCGACCACGACGCCGCTCACGATGCTCGTCATGGCGCCGTACTTCCTGGTGATCTTCTTCTTCGACAACCCGGTCGTGCTGGGCATCATGTCGTACGTGCCGTTCTCGGCCCCGGTCGGGATGCCGATGCGCCTCTTCCTCGGCGAGGCGCAGTGGTGGGAGCCGCTGCTCTCGCTCGCGATCCTCATCGCGACGTGCGTCGCGGCGATCGCGATCGGCGCGCGGATCTACCAGAACTCCCTCCTGCGGATGGGCGCGCGCGTGAAGCTCTCCGAGGCCCTCGCCCGCTGACGCGGGTCACCGGATGCCCCGGCCCGCCGCACCGCGGTGGCCGGGGCATCCGTCCGTCACGCCGCCGCGAGCACCGCGAGGACGTTGCCGGACGGGTCCGTGAACCACGCGATCTCGGGCCCCATCCCCCGGGAGATGCCCTTGTCGTCGGTCGGGAAGTCGGCGTCGTCGTAGATCTTCGTGACGACGCCCCGCGAGTTGAGGTCGTCCACGGCCGCCTCGACGTCGTCGACGTCGAAGTTCAGGATCGTGAACACCGCGGGCTCGTGGTCGGGCTTGGGATAGACCATCACCTTCGCGCCCGACCCGAGGGTGAGCTCCATGATGCCCATGTCGTCATAGACCTCGACGGCCAGGCCGAGGGTCTCTCCGTAGAACGCCTTCGCCTCGTCGAGGTCCTTCACGGCGAAGCTGCTGAACGCGCGATTGTGGGTGAACATCTCGCTCCCGGGGTCGTGGTGGTCGATCGCTCCCGCCAGCCTCCGCCCTCCGGGCCCGCGTGTCCAGGGGTGCCGGTGGCCGGCAGGCCCCGGGCCCGACCTCAGACGCGCTCCACCACCGTCGCCACGCCCATGCCGCCGCCGATGCACAGCGTCGCCAGGCCGTGGCGCCCGCCGGTGCGCTCGAGCTCGTCGACGAGGGTGCCGAGGATCATCGCGCCCGTCGCCCCGAGCGGATGCCCCATCGCGATCGCGCCGCCGTTGACGTTCACGCGCTCGTGCGGGAAGTCGTCGAGGTCGCGCATGAGGCGCAGCGCGACCGAGGCGAACGCCTCGTTGATCTCGATGAGATCGATGTCGTCCAGGGAGAGCCCGGCGCGCTGGAGAGCCAGCCGCGACGCGGGCCCGGGACCGGTGAGCATGATGGTCGGCTCGGTGCTGACGACGGCGGCGGACAGGATGCGGGCGCGCGGAGTGAGTCCGTGGCGCACGCCCGCCGCCTCATTGCCGACGACGACGAGCGCGGCGCCGTCGACGATCCCGGACGAGTTGCCGGCGTGGTGGACGTGGTCGATCGCTCCCGCTTCGGGGTAGACCCGCAGCGCGAGCTCGTCGAACCCGGAGCGTCCCATCTCCGCGAACGCGGGCGGCAGGGCGGCGAGACTCTGGATGCTGGTGCCCGGCCGGATCGTCTCGTCCCGTTCGAGCAGCACCGTGCCCGCGGCATCCGTCACCGGCACGACCGAGCGCGCGAACCGGCCCTCCTCCCACGCGCGGGCCGCGCGGGCGTGGGACTCGGCGGCGAACCGGTCGACGTCCTCCCGCGTGTATCCCTCGAGCGTCGCGATCAGGTCGGCGCTGATCCCCTGCGGCACCGAGTCGGGGGTCACGGCGGCGGCGGCATCCTTCGAGAAGGGGCTGCCGTCGCTGCCCATGGGCACGCGGCTCATGGACTCGACGCCGCCCGCGAGGAAGAGATCCTCCCACCCCGACCGCACCCTGGCCGCGGCCTGGTTGACGGCCTCGAGCCCCGAGCCGCAGAACCGGTTGAGCTGCACACCCGGCACCGTGTCGGGCAGGCCCGCGGCGAGCGCCGCGACCTTCGCGACGTCGGAGCCCTGATCGCCGATCGGCGTGACGCACCCGAGCACGAGGTCGTCGATCCCCGCGGGGTCGAGGCCGGCGTGGCGCTCCCGGAGGGCGTCGACCAGGCCCACGACGAGCTCGTGCGGGGGCACGCCGTGCAGCGAGCCGGTGGACTTTCCGCGTCCGCGCGGGGTGCGCACCGCGTCGTAGACGAAGGCCTCGGTCATGCTTCCATCGTGCCACCGGCGCGGGCGCCGGGCTCGGCCGCGGCCCGGACTGCCTCAGCGCTCGACGAGCACCCCATCGGCGTCCGCCCACAGGTGCCGGCCCGGAATGAACGCCACTCCCCCGATCACCACCGGCACATCCACCTCGCCGACACCGCCCTTCGCGCTCTTGCGCGGGTTCGAGCCGAGCGCCTTCACGCCGAGCGGCAGCGCCGCGAGCGCCTCGCGATCGCGGACGGCGCCGTGCACGACCACCCCGGCCCAGCCGTTCTCGACCGCGGAGGCCGCGATGAGGTCGCCCACGAGCGCCGACTCGAGCGATCCGCCTCCGTCGACCACCAGCACGGCCCCGTCGCCCGGAGTGGCGAGCACGGCCTTCACGAGCGCGTTGTCCCGGTGGCACCGCACGGTGCGCACCGGTCCGTCGAATGCGACCCGTCCACCCAGATCGAGCATCGGCAGCGACAGGGAGTCGAGGGCATCACCGCGCTCGTCGTACAGGTCGGCCGTCGCGATCGTCATGCGCCCAATGTACTGGCGGCTCTGCGCGGCCGACGGCACGGTGCCCGGCCGCGGGCCGTCAGCCCCGCTCGGCGCCGGGCGGGTTGAAGTCGGGGTGAAAGGCGGTGAAGACGGAGTAGGCCTCGCCGTCGGCATCCGGTCCGCGCTCCTTGAACTCCTCGAGCAGGTCGTGCAGGCGCCCCTGGAACTCCTCCCGGTGCTCGTCGTTCAGGCGGAGACCGAGCCACGCGGTGTCGAGGTCGTCGGGATCGACGCGCTCGATCTGCTGCAGGAAGACCTCCACGAGCACGCGGCTGCGCTCGGGCAGAGGCATCCGCCACGAGAGCCCGGTGGCGCGATACGGCACCTCGCGGGCCCCCTGCGCGCCCGCCCGCTCGGGCTCGGCCGCCAGGAACCCGGTCTGGACGAGCGTGCGCACGTGGTGCAGCATCGTGCCGGGGTTGACCCCGAGCAGCTCCGCCAGCTCTTTGTTGGTGCGCGATTCGAAGGCGCACAGCCGCAGCACGCGCAGCCGCAGCGGGGAGCCGATCGCGCGCAGGCGGGCTTCGTCTACAGGATCGCCGGGCGTGAGCTCGATGCGGTCGTCCACACCGCGAGCCTACGGGACTGATTGACAACCCTCAATCGGTATCCCACACTGATTGACATGTCCCAATCAGTCTCCCCTGACGCTGCCGACCGCGCCCCGCGCCCGGCCCGCGCGGGCTCGCTCTGGCGCGACGGCAACTTCCTCACGATGTGGGGCGGGCAGACCCTGAGCCAGTTCGGGGCGCAGATCACCGAGCTGGCGATCCCGGTCCTCGCGGTGCTGCTGCTGAACGCGACGGAGTTCCAGGTCGGCGTGCTGAACGCGGCCAACGTCGCCGCGTTCCTGCTCGTCGGACTCCCCGCCGGCGCGTGGATCGACCGCATGCGCAAGCGGCACGTCATGATCGCCGCCGACCTCGTGCGCGCGGCCGCGCTCGCGCTCGTGCCGGTGCTGTGGATGCTGGGGGCCCTCGAGATCTGGCACCTCATCGCGATCGTGGCGGTCGTGGGCGTGGCCACGGTGTTCTTCGACGTCTCGTACCAGAGCATCGTGCCCTCGCTCGTGCGGCCCGACCAGATCGCCGAGGCGAACGGCAAGCTCCAGTCCAGCTACGAGATCGCCAACATCACCGGACCGGGAATCGGGGGTTGGCTCGTGGGGGTGATCACCGCGCCACTCGCTGTGCTCGCGACCGCCGTGACCTACGTGCTCTCAGCCGTCGCGCTCGTGTTCACGCGCGACCACGAAGAACCCCGCGACACCGCGGACCGCGGGTCGATCCTCGGCGAGATCCGCGAGGGCCTGCACTTCGTCTTCACCGAGCGGCTGCTGCGGCGGATCGTCGGCACGACGGGGGTCTCCAACTTCTTCAGCACCCTGTCGGGCACGCTGATCCCGATCTTCCTGCTGCGCGAGCTCGGGTTCTCGCCGGCGTCCCTCGGACTGATCTTCTCGCTGGGCGCGGTCGGCGGTCTCCTCGGCGCGATGTCGACGTCGCACATCGTGCGGTGGATCGGCGAAGCGCGCGCGATCCCCGTGAGCGCCCTCGGCTTCAGCGTGATCGGGCTGCTGCTGCCGGTCGCCGCGCTCGTGCCGGCGGTCGCGTTCCCGCTGCTGGTCGGACAGTTCTTCGTGATGAGCTTCACGGTCCTCGTCTACAACATCACCCAGGTCACCTTCCGCCAGCGCATCACGCCGCCTCGCCTGCTCGGCCGCATGAACGCGTCGGTCCGTTTCGTCGTGTGGGGCGTCATGCCGATCGCCGCGCTGCTCGCCGGTGCGCTGGGGACGTGGCTCGGGGTGGTCCCGACGATGTGGATCGGCGCGATCGGCCAGCTGCTGTCGGCGGCGTTCGTCGTCTTCGGCCCGTTCTGGACGATGCGCGAGCTTCCGGACGCGCACACGACCGCGGCATCCGCCCCTGCCCGGGAGTGAGTCGTCTCAGGCCGCCCGCGCGCGGCGGTCGTGCGCGATGCCCGTGCCCTCGATGTGCATGCCTCGACGGTAGCGCGGCTGAGCATGCGCCCGACATCGGCGCAAGAGCGACCCACGCGAGCCGTGAGCGTGCTTAAGTGAGTGCATGAGCGCACGCATCGTGTCGATCGGAACGGCCGTGCCGGTCACGCGCGTGCCGCAGGACCGCGCGCGGGAGATCTTCGCCGGGCAGCCGGGCGTCGACCGGCTGACCCAGCGCCTCATCCATGCCGCGTTCGACGCCTCCGCGATCGAGCACCGTCACACCGTGCTCACCGAGTTCGGCGACGACCCGTCCGCCCACGCGATGCTCCCCGCGGGGCGCGCCCGCTTCGCCGACGACGACGGAAGGATGCTGCGCCCGACGACCGGCTCCCGCAACGACTTCTACATCGCGGCCGCGCCCGAGCTCAACGCCCGGGCCGCGAGGGCGGCGCTGGCCGACGCGGAGGTCGAGGCATCCGCCGTCACGCACGTCGTCACCGTCTCGTGCACCGGATTCTTCGCCCCGGGCCCCGACTACCGCCTCGTGCGGGACCTCGGGCTCGCGCCGTCGGTCGAGCGCTACCACCTGGGCTTCATCGGCTGCGCCGCGGCGATGCCGGCCCTGCGCCTCGCGGCGCGGATCTGCGCCGCGCAACCCGGTGCGGTCGTGCTCGTGGTGTGCCTCGAGCTGTGCACGCTCCACATCCGGCCGTCGTCGGACCCGCAGCAGATCGTCGCGGCGTCGGTGTTCGCCGACGGCGCGGCGGCCGCGGTGGTGACCGACGACGCGCTCACGGGCCGGCCCGGCGGGCTCGCGCTCGACCGGTTCTCGACCGTGCTGACGTCCGAGGGTGAGACCGACATGGTCTGGACGATCGGCGACCACGGCTTCGAGATGATCCTCACGGCGGAGGTGCCCCGGATCGTCGGCCGCGAGATCCGGGGTGCGGTCGACTCCTTCCTCTCGGGAGAGGCGATGCCCGACGCGTGGGCGGTGCACCCCGGCGGACGCAGCGTGCTGGACCGCGTCGAGGCGGGCCTCGAACTCGCACCGTCTGCACTGGACGCGTCACGCGAAGTCCTGCGCGACTACGGCAACATGTCGAGCGCGACCATCCTCTTCATCCTGCGGCGGATGCTCCACGACGACGCGATCGCCGACGGCGCGAGAGTGGGCGCGCTGGCCTTCGGCCCGGGCCTCACGGTGGAGTCCGGGATGTTCGTCAAGACCGCGTCACCCGCGACCGGCGCTCCCGCCCGACCCGTCGAGGCCGTCGTCGGCGCATGAGCCTGAGCGTTCGCGACGCGGAGCTCGTCGAGCTCATGGACGACCCCGCGTGCGATCCTCGGCGCCTGCACGCCACCCTGCGCCGGTTCGACACGGTCAACCGGCTCTTCTCGGGGTGGGGAGCGACGTACCGCAGGGTGCTCCGGCCAGCGCTCCTGGGCCTGGACCGGCCGGCGCGCGTGCTCGACCTCGGCTCGGGCGGCGGGGATCTCGTGACGCGGCTCGCCCGCCTCTCGCGCCGGGACGGACTCGACGTGACGTGGGTCGGCGCCGATCCCGACCCGCGATCGCTCGACGTCGCGCGGGCGCGCGCGGCGCCCGGCATCGAGTTCCGGGTGACGGATGCCGCGGCCCTCCGCCGCGCCGGCGAGACCTTCGACGTCGTCATCTCCAACCACGTGCTGCACCACCTGAGCCGTGATGAGCTCGCCGCTTTCGCGTCGGACTCCCTCGCCCTCAGCCGCGGACGGGTGATCCACTCCGACATCCGCCGCAGCCGCGCCGCCTACGGGCTCTACGCCGTGGCCGTGACGCCGTTCGCACCGGGAACTTTTCTGCGCACCGACGGCCTGCGGTCGATCCGCCGCAGCTACCTGCCGCGCGAGCTCGGCGACGCGCTCGGTCCGCGATGGCGGGTGGAGGCGGCATCCCCGTTCCGCGTGCTCGCCGTCGGGAACGGCGATGCCTGACGTCCTCGTGGTCGGCGGGGGCCCCGTCGGCACGCTCCTGTCGGCCGAGCTCGCTCGGCGCGGCGTCGACGTCGACGTTCTGGAGCGCCGAACCGTTCCCGGAGAGGGGACCCGGGCGATCGGCGTGCACTCCCCCGTCCTCGCCGCGCTCGAGGCATCGGGCACGACCGAGCGGCTCCTGGCCTCGGCGGTGCGCGTGTCACGCGGCGAGGCCCGCTCGGCGGGCCGGCTGCTCGGCGTGGTCCGGTTCGATCGGCTGCACCGGCGGTTCCCGTTCGTGGCGACGCTTCCGCAGGCCGCGACCGAGGCGGCCCTCGCCGCGGAGGCGCCGCCACCCCGGCGGGGCGCGACCGTGACCGCCGTGCGGCCGGAGGGACGAGGCATCCGGGTCTCGCTCGAAGAGGGCGACGACCTCAGCGCGCCGATCGTCGTGGTCGCCGGCGGCTGGCGCGCGCGCGACCTCGTCTACCGCCGCGGTGCGGTGCCGGTGAAGCGCTACCCCGACCGGTACCTCATGGCGGATGTCGCCGCCGGCCGCGACGACGACGTCGCCGTGATCGACATCGACGGCCGCGGGGTGCTGGAGGCGTTTCCTCTTCCCGGCGGGCGGCGGCGGTACGTCGCGTGGGACGACGGACCGACGGATCGCGGTCTGGCCGAGCGCCTTCGGGAGGCCCTGCGGGCGAGGGGCGAGGGAGCCGCCGCCGCGCAGGTCGCCGAGGCGACCGCGTTCGAGGTGCGCCGGGCCGTCGCGCGCCGGCTTCGGCGCGGGGGACTCTTCGCGATCGGAGACACCGCGCACGAGGTGAGCCCGATCGGCGGGCAGGGCATGAACCTCGGACTTCTGGATGCCGCGACCCTCGCACCCCTGCTCGCGACCTGGGTCCGCAGCGGGGTCGCGCCCGACGCCGCGCTCGCCCGGTGGGAGCGGCGCCGGGTCGCGTCGGCACGCGCCGCGGCGCGGCTCGCCTCGGTCAACACCGCCGCCGGCCGCGCACTTCCACCAGCCGCGGACGCGCTGCGCCGCGGGGCGCTGCGGGTCGCGGTGACCCCACCCGGCGCGCGGCTGCTCGCCCATGCCTACTCGATGGGGTTCGACCGCGACGCGTGACCCCGCAGCCCGGCCGTGCCGTCAGGCGGCGAAGGCTCCGCCGGTCGCGACGAGCTGCGCGGCCAGGAGAAGCGCCGCGAGCATCACGAGCCGGAACAGCGCGCGGGTCGGTGGACGCACGAGCGCGAGCACAGCCGTGGCCACCGCCACGGCGACGACCGCGACGAAGAACACCCACGCCAGCGGCAGCACCGCGGCGAGGTCGCCCCCCGCCGCGCCGAGCAGCACCGCGACCGCGCCGGCCACGATCCCCGCCGCGGCCACGACCGCCGACGCGCGGGCCCCGATCCGGTGCGGCAGTCCTCGCACGCCGGTGGCGCGATCGTCCTCCAGGTCGGGGAGGACGTTGGTCAGATGGACGGCCGCGCCCAGCGCCGCGCCCGCGATCCACGCCCACGGGGCGGCGACGCCCGGGTCGGGAGCGGACAGCGTCGCCAGCGAGGGGAAGATGCCGAAGCTCACCAGGAACGGCACGATCGAGAACGGCGTGGACTTCAGCCCCGCGTTGTAGGCCCACGCCGATGCCAGGAAGATCGCGTGGGCTGCCAGCATTCCGAACCCGAGCGGCGCCGACAGGGCCAGGGCGACCGCGAGCGCGCCGATCGCGGCGGCCCATGCCGCCCGCTCGGAGACGTCGCCGCGCGCGATCGGCTTGTCGGCGCGGCCGACCGCGCGGTCGCGGGGGGCGTCGATCGCGTCGTTCGAGATGCCGATCGACACCTGCCCCGCGAACACCGCGAGCGTGAGCAGCACCAGACGCCAGGGCTCGAGCCCGACCGCGACGCCCAGCGCCAGCGCGAGCCCCGTCACCACCACGGTGGGTCCGGGATGCGTCGACCCCCACAGCGCCCGGATCACCGCATCCTCATCCTCCGACCGTACCCTTGCCGAAAGGGCGCTCCCGACCAGCGAAACGGTCGGCGAACCGTCGCCAGCGCCCTCCCGGCGAGCGGATCACTCGTCGAGGACGGCCTCGATCACCTCGTCGTCCTCGTCGGACACCCCTGTCACGGGCGCCGCACCCTCGCTCACGAGCGACAGGCCCGACCCGTCGGCCTCGACATCCACCCGCACCACGTCGCCGTCGTGCACGCCGCCGCCGAGGATCGCCATCGCGAGGCGGTCCTGGATCTCGGATTGGATGAGCCGGCGCAGCGGCCGCGCGCCGAACACGGGGTCGTACCCGCGCTCGGCCAGCCACGTGCGGGCCTCGGGCGTGACGGCGAGCGTGAGCCGACGGTCGCGAAGCCGTCGTTGCAGCGCGTCGACGGCGAGCTCGACGATCTGGGCGAGGTCGTCCTGCGTGAGCGCCTGGAAGATCACGATGTCGTCGAGACGGTTCACGAACTCGGGCTTGAACGCCTGGCGCACCAGCGCCTGCACCTGCTCGCGCTTCTGCGAGATCGACAGCGTCGGGTCGATGAGGATCGGCGAGCCGAGGTTCGAGGTCAGGATCAGGATCACGTTCTTGAAGTCGACCGTGCGCCCCTGGCCGTCGGTGAGGCGACCGTCGTCCATGACCTGCAGCAGCACATCGAAGACCTCGGGATGCGCCTTCTCGACCTCGTCGAGCAGCACGACCGAGTACGGGCGGCGCCGGACGGCCTCGGTCAGCTGACCGCCCTGCTCGTACCCGATGTACCCGGGAGGCGCTCCGACAAGCCGTGACACGGAGTGCTTCTCGCCGTACTCCGACATGTCGATGCGCACCATGGCGTGCTCATCGTCGAACAGGAACTCCGCGAGCGCCTTGGCGAGCTCGGTCTTTCCGACGCCCGTCGGGCCGAGGAACAGGAACGAGCCCGTCGGCCGATCGGGGTCGCTGATGCCCGCACGCGAGCGTCGCACCGCGTCGGAGACCGCCTTCACAGCCTCCTTCTGCCCGATCAGGCGCTTGCCGAGCTCGGCTTCGAGGTGCAGGAGCTTCTCGGTCTCGCCCTGCAGCAGGCGTCCGACGGGGATGCCCGTCCACGCCGCGATGACGGCCGCGATGTCCTCGTCGGTCACCTGCTCGTTGACCATGCGGTCCTCGGTGCGGGATGCCTCGGCCCGCTCGGCCTCGTCGATCTCGCGCTGCAGCCGCTTGATGGTTTCGTACTCGAGCTTGGACGCCCGCGTGTAGTCCCCCTCGCGGAGCGCGCGGTCGCGGTCGATCTCGGCCTGGTCGAGCTGCTTCTTGAGGTCGCCGACGCGGGTGAGGGAGGCCCGCTCCCGCTCCCAGCGCTGCTCGAGGGCGGCCAGTTCCTTCTCGGCGGCGTCCATCTGCTCGCGCAGCTTCGCCCGCCGCTCCTTCGAGGCGTCGTCCTTCTCCTTCTTGAGCGCGAGCTCCTCGAGCCGCATGCGGTCGAGCTGGCGGCGCAGCTGGTCGATCTCGGTGGGGCTGGAGTCGATCTCCATCTTCAGGCGGCTCATCGCCTCGTCGATCAGGTCGATCGCCTTGTCGGGGAGCTGACGGCTCGGGATGTAGCGGTGCGAGAGCGCGGCCGCCGCGACGAGCGCGCCGTCGTTGATCGTGACGCCGTGGTGGGCTTCGTAGCGGCTCTTGAGTCCGCGCAGGATCGCGACGGTGTCCTCGACGCCCGGCTCACCGACGTAGACCTGCTGGAAGCGGCGCTCCAGCGCGGCATCCTTCTCGATGAACTCGCGGTACTCGTTGAGCGTCGTGGCGCCGATGAGCCGCAGCTCGCCGCGCGCGAGCATCGGCTTGAGCATGTTGGATGCCGCGACCGACCCCTCCCCGCCGCCCGCGCCCATGAGCACGTGGAGCTCGTCGATGAACGTGATGATGCGGCCGTCGGACTCGGTGATCTCCTTGAGGACGCTCTTGAGGCGCTCCTCGAACTGACCGCGGTACATCGCGCCGGCGACGAGCGCGGAGATGTCGAGGGCGACCAGCTCCTTGTCTTTGAGCGACTCGGCGACGTCGCCCGCGACGATGCGCTGGGCGAGCCCCTCGACGACGGCGGTCTTGCCGACGCCGGGCTCGCCGATGAGGACGGGGTTGTTCTTGGTGCGGCGGGTGAGCACCTGGCTGACCCGGCGGATCTCGCTGTCGCGGCCGATCACCGGGTCGAGCTTGCCCTGACGGGCGCGGTCGGTGAGGTTGATCCCGAACTGCTCGAGGGCGCTCTTCGCATCCTCCTGCCCGGGGTTCTGCGTGGCGTTCATGTGTCTCCTGAAATCTGTGGTCGGCAAAGTTGAGCCGATGCGACTCAAGTTTACTCCGTCGAGGATGCTTCGGCAATCCCCGCTCAGCGGGAGAGCTCGTCCTGTGCGTCGGCATAGGCCCGCCGGAGCGCCTCGCCGATCCACTCCGTGCCCTTGTAGACGTTTGCGGCGCCGATATCGGCGGTGAGGCCGCCGGCATCCAGCTGCGCGATGACGCGCGCCTCCGCGGCGACGACCTTCAGCGACGAGCCGACCTCCTGCAGGCTGTGCGCGAACCGGCGCAGGACGTCCACGAGCGACAGCCCGATCTGGTCGGTGCCGCGCAGCCGCACGATCACCACCGATCCGGCCGACTCCGCGGTGACCTCGGGGAGCTGGCGCTCGAACACCGGAGAGCTGGCGAAGAAGAGGCTGCCGTACGGCTGCAGCACGACCACCTCGCCGCCGGGCACCACGACGGGCGGGTCCGTCTCGCGCACGCGTCCGTCCGGCTCGAGCTCGAGGCGCCGCACGCGCACGCGGTTGGACTGCTCCGCGACGTAGAGGATCACGCCGAGACCGACCCCGACGAGCACGGCGAACTGGAGCGGGATCAGCAGCGTGAGCCCGAACGTCACGGCCATGATCGCCGTCGGCAGCGGTCCGGACTTGATCACCGAGTACACGCGACTGGGCTTGACCGCGCGCCACCCGATCACGATGAGCAGGCCGGCGAGAGCCGGCATCGCGACGAACGCGACGACGTCGGAGGCGAGGAAGAGGACCAGCGCCATCACGACGCCCGCGACGAACAGCGCGAGGCGCGACCGCGCTCCGGCCTGCACGACGAGCGACGATCCCGACATCGACCCGCCCACAGGCATGCCCTGGAAGAGCCCCGAGACCACGTTCCCCAGCCCCTGACCGATGAAGTCCCGGTTCGCGTTCGCGGGCCGCCCGTCAGGAGTGGGGATGCCGGCGCTCACCGCGGCGCCCTGCACGAGGCCGATGAACGCGAGCGAGAGGGCGGGGAGGATCAGCGCCGGCACGTCGGCGACGTCGGGCAGGACGGGCGCGGGCAGACCACGGGGCACGTCGACCAGGTCGCGCAGCAGCACGACCGGATCGCTCACCCACAGATTGAGCACCACGGCGCAGACCGACCCGATCACCACCGCGACGACGAGCCCCATGCTGCCCACGCGCGTGGGCAGCAGCACGACGATCACGAGGATCGCGATCGTCCCGACCGCCACCGACGCGAGACTCCACTGGCCGATGTGCAGCAGCACGTCGAGGGTCTTCAGCAGGCGGTTGGGACCCGACGCCTGGTATCCCGTGAAGTTGGACAGCTGCCCGAGCACGATGTTCACGCCGATGGCCGTCACGAAGCCGGTCATGACCGCCGTCGGCACGAAGCTCACGAGCCGGCCACCCCGCGCGAAGCCCGCGATCGCCATGACCACCCCGGTGAGCACCGCGAGCGTGAACAGCGCGCGATCGGGGTCCGGGAAGCCGCCGAGTTCGGCATCCGACACCACCAGCGCCATCGCGCTCGTCGCCTGCACCGCCAGGAACGCGCTGCTGGTCGCGAAGGCCGCGCCCACCATCCCGAACAGGTACCCGTAGAGGCCGGCGAGGGGGTTCACCCCCGCGAGCAGTCCCGCGGCCAGGCCGTCGGGCACGGCCTCGATGCCCAGCACGAGGCCGGCCGCGGCATCCTTCCGCAGCGTCCGGCGCGAGAGCCACCGTCTCGGATCGATCCGCACGGTGACACCGTAGCCGCGCCGCCGCGGCTCGCGCCTCGCCCGAGGCGGGTGGTTACGCGACC
The DNA here is from genome assembly GCF_042677065.1 of Microbacterium insulae. Classification (NCBI taxonomy): domain Bacteria; kingdom Bacillati; phylum Actinomycetota; class Actinomycetes; order Micrococcales; family Microbacteriaceae; genus Microbacterium; species Microbacterium insulae. The sequence goes on from NZ_JBHTII010000001.1 coordinate 1,119,514, forward strand.
GGTTCGAGCATGCTCGACCGCTCCATGCCCGCGGCATCCATCGCCTCGCGCGTGCAGCAGAATCGTGCGCGGTAGGCGGTGGGGGTCGTGTCGAGCACCCGGGCGAAGTTCTGACGGAGCACCGCGGCCGAACCGAACCCGCTCTCGTACGCGATCCGGTCGAGCCCGAGGTCGGTCTTCTCGAGGAGGCGCTGGGCGTGGATGATCCGCTGACGCGCGAGCCACGCCGCGGGCGTCGCGCCGAAGTCCGCCTTGAACCGCCGTGCGAACGTGCGCGGCGACATGTGCGCCTTCGCCGCGAGCTGGTCGACGGTGAGGTCGAGACGCAGGTTCTGCAGCATCCAGTCGGTGACCGGCGCGAGCGACAGCGACGCCACCTCGGGAAGCGGCTTGTCGATGAACTGCGCCTGGTTGCCGTCGCGCTGGGGCGGCACGACCATCCGCCGCGCGATGCGGTTCGTCATCTCGGCGCCGAGCTCCTGGCGCAGCAGGTGCAGGCACGCGTCGAGGCCCGCGGCGGTGCCCGCACTCGTGATGATGCGCCCGTCCTGCACGTACAGCACGTCGGGATCGACGTCGACGAGGGGGTACATCCGGGCCATCCTGTCGGCGTACATCCAGTGGGTGGTCGCCTTGCGGCCGTCGAGGACACCGGATGCCGCGACCACGAACGACCCACTGCACACGCTGAGCACCCACGCATCCCGGGCGACGGCGGCCCGGATGACGTCGAGCACCCGCTCGTCGGACGCGCTGCGCGCCCAGTACTGGCTCGGCGTGGGCGAGACCACCACGAGGTCGGCCTCGTACGCGAAGGAGAGGTCGTGCTCGACGTTGATCGAGAAGCCCATCTTGGATGAGACGGCACCCGGATCGGGCGTGACCACCCGGAAGTCGAAGTTCGGGATGCCGTCGTCGGTGCGGTCGAGCCCGAAGGCCTCGCACGCGACTCCGAACTCGAACGGCGCGAACCCGTCCTGCACGATCACGGCGACGGTGTGCATGGCGTATCCCCTGTCGATGTGGGCTGGCAGTAATCCTGCGATTCGTGTCCATCCTGCCACTCGTGGCAGTCTCACCGCAAGCGTAGCGTTTCTGCCATGTTCATGGTGATTCTTCTCGCAGCACTGTCCGCTGTCGCGGTCGCCTCGACGATCTCGGCACTTCGCAACGACGGCTACCACCGTCTCCCGACCGATCCCACCCGCCTTCCCTGACCCGGCTCGCGCGGGGCGGTCATGCCGGCCGGCCCGGCCGGCCCGGCCGGCCCGGCCGGCCCGCGAAGGGCTCAGCGCGCGACGACCCGCTCGTAGATCGCGACCATCGCGGCCGTGCGCGACGACTGCCGGAACCGGTCGCGGATCGTCGGATCGACGGCCACGGGGGTTCCGGCGGAGATGTCGGATGCCGCGGCCCGCAGCGCGTCGGCCAGGGCCGCCGTGGTCCCGGACGCGACGGGCCAGAAGCCCGAGCCGAGCTCGGCGGCGAGGTCCGGGTCGCTCACGACCGCCGGGGTACCGAGGGACGCGGCCTCGAAGATCGTCATGCCCTGCGTCTCGAACCCGATGGAGGTCTGCACGACCGCGTCGGCGGCCGCGATCCGCTCGAGGGTCCGGGCGTACGGCATCCGACCGGCGAAGACCACCGACGCCCGCGGTCGGAGCCTGGCGACCAGACGCTCGGCGGCGCGCAGCTGCCCCCCGCCGCCGATGACCTCGACGTCCGCGGCGACATCCGACGCGGCGAGCGCCTCGAGGAACGGCAGCAGGCGCTTCTCCGGACTCATGCGCCCGAGCCACACGAAGCGGGGAGGGCCCGGGGCGCGCTCGGCGGGTGCCTCGGCCAGGGCAGCGGCCAGCAGTCCGTCGTCGATGCCGTTCCACACCACGTCGACCCGTGGCACGGCGTCGCGCGGCGCGACCCCGTGCTGCTCCAGCCGGCGGGCGAAGTGCGCGGACGGCGCCGTCACGGCATCCGACCTCGCCGCCAGCCCGCGCAGATACGCCCACCCGTCGCGGCGCTTGCCGTGCGGGCCGAGCGCCCACGACTGCCACCCGTTCAGCACCCGCAGGACGGTCTTCGGGAACGGGGTGGTCGCGGCGATGCCCACGTCGACGCGGTTGTGCATCGTGTGGACGACCGGCAGCCCGTGCCGGGCGGCGAAGCGATGTCCGATGAACGCGCCCCAGAAGTCCGCCTGCACGTGCACCACGTCCACGACCGGACGGGAGGCCAGGGCGGCGTCCACCCACCGGTCGGTGCGGCGCCCGGGCCACGACATCGAGTACTCGCGGTCGGGGGTGATCGGGATCGAGGGGATGTCGAGGTACGAGGCATCCACGGCGATGGAACGGCCGCGCGGGCCGTGCACCCGCGGGGCGACGATGGTGACGGTGTGCCCGGCCCGCTCCAGGAACCGCCGCTGCAGCCGCATCGAGACCTGCGCGCCGCCGAGCGTCTCGACGTGCTGGTCGCCGAACATCACGACGTGCACGGTGCTAGTCCGGCAGCGGTTCGTCGCGGTAGAGGGCCTCGAACGTGTCGAGCGTGCGCTTCATGTCGTGCACCTTGACGCCGTCGAGCGAGGCCTGCTGCATGCGCAGACGCTCCTCGGGGGTCTGCGTGAGCACGGTGGTGAGCTTGTCGACGAGGTCGTCGACGTTGCCCGGCTCGAAGAGGTAGCCGTTCTCGCCGTCGTGGACCAGGTGCGGAAGGGCGACGGCGTCGGCGGCGACGATCGGCAGCCCGGAGGCCATCGCCTCCATCGTCGCGATCGACTGCAGCTCGGCGACCGAGGCGATCACGAAGAGGCTCGCCTGCGTGAGCAGCCCGCGCAGCTCCTCGTCGGTCGCGTGGCCGTGGAAGTGGACGCGGTCGGCGATGCCGAGCTCGGCGGTCAGCTCCTCGAGGTTTCGGCGCTGGTCCCCCTTGCCGACGATGTCGAAGCGCACGTCGAGCGCCGGATCGAGCCGGGCGATCGCGCGCAGCACCACGTCGATCTGCTTCTCGGTCGTGAGCCGGCCCACGAAGACGAGGCGATGGGCGTCGCGGGGCGTGAGGTCGGCGGTGTAGTGGGATGCCTCGATCCCGCAGCTCACCGGGATGACGCCCTGGATGTCGATCGTGCGCTCGAGGAACTCCGCCGCCTTGCGGGTGGGCGTGGTGACGGCGCGGGTGATGGCGAACGTGCGGGCGGCGTCCTCCCACGCGAGCTTGATCGCCAGGCGGGTCCACGAGGCGGGCAGCACCGTGAAGTCGAGGACGTTCTCGGCCATGACGTGGTTGGTGGCGACGACGGGGATGCCGCGCTGCCGGGCGATGCGCGTCAGCCCTCGCCCGATCACGATGTGCGACTGGATGTGCACGACGTCGGGCTGCACCTCGGAGAGCACGCGCCGGGCGTAGTACTTGGAGCGGAACGGCATCACGAAGGTCAGCCAGTCGTGCGGATACCAGCGCCACGAGGCGATGCGGTGCATGGTCATCGGCTGCCCCTCGATGACCTCGGTGAAGCGCCCGTGCTTGCGGTGCGTCGCGCTCGGGGCCATGACGTGCACTTCGTGGCCGCGCCCGACGAGCCCGGCCGCGAGGCGCTCTGCGAACCGCGCGGCGCCGTTGACGTGCGGCAGGAAGGTGTCGGCGCCGATGAGGATCTTCAGCGGCGGCTTCGCGGCGGACGGCGCGGTGGACTCGCGGCTTTCGGCGGCGGGATTGTCGTCGGGCGTCGCGGACTCGGTCACGGGGTGGGGGGCCTGTCTGTGCGGCGGGGCGGGCGGCGGGAAGAGGTGCGTTCGCGCGCCCCCCACTGTACCCGAGCGCCTTCCGAGACCCCCGTACGCTGGAGACATGCCCCGACTTCAGGCGGACGCCGACGCCACCCTCTGGGTCCCGGTCACCGAGTCTCTCGGCCTGCGCGGCCGTCGTCACCGCAAGGCGGCGATCCGGATGCTGCTGACCCAGGCGAACTCGGCGCTCGGGGCGTCCGAGCGGCCGGGCAGCGGGGTGGCGGCGTGGGCGATGAGCCAGGCCGCTCCCTTCCTCATGCGCCGCGCCGCCGGGCGGGTGCTCGTGTGGGTGTGGAAGGCGGACGCCGAGCTCGTCGTCGTGATGGCGCAGGTGCAGGAGGCGACCGCGCAGGCGCGCGCGGCGCGGGCGATGATGCCGATGGAGTACGACGACACCCAGGACTTCCGCAACCCCCACCTCGGCATGGGCGAGAAGCTGGAGATGTCACTGCCGCCCGACGCGCGGACTCCCCCGTTCGCGACGTACACGTGGGATACCGGCACGCACTTCGTGACCGTCACGGCAGTGTGCTCCGACCGCGAACGCTTCGGCACGGTCATCGGCTCCGTCGACGACCTCGCCCGCACCGTGCGCGTGGTCGAGGACCTCGAGGTCGGCGAGTCGCCGGGGGTGCTGCGCATCGAGCCGTGAACGGCTCCTGAACGGAATCATCCCCCGCGGGTGACGGCGTGGCGGCATCGCCTGCCCCACGCTGGCAACATCCGTTCCCCTCCGTCGCGCAGGAAGGATGCCGTGACCGCGCACCTCGTCGAAGTCGTCATCACCGGACACCTCGGGCCGTCCCTCTGCCGCGCGCTCAGCGCCTACGAGCTGACCGCGCGGGGCGACGGAACGACGAGCATCACCGGTCTCGTCGAGGACCGCTCGGAACTGCGGGGCCTCTTGACCGTCCTGGACGACCTCGACATCGAGGTCGTCTCCGTCAATCGCGTCACCCCCGCCTGAAGGAGGAAACCCGGATGCTGAGCATGCTGGATGCCGGACCCGTGTGGCCGATCGTGCTCGTCGTGGTGGTCGTGATCGACATCGTCGCGCTCATCGTGGTCCCGAGAGGTCGCAAGCCCACCGCGGCGATGGCGTGGCTGCTGCTCATCCTCGCCCTGCCCTTCGTCGGCATCCTCCTCTTCCTCCTCATCGGCAGCTTCCGCCTGCCCGCCAAGCGCCGGGCGGAGCAGGCGCGCATCGACGGGATCATCCGCAGCGGCGTCGACCGCGAAGGCCTGCGGACCATGCAGACCGACTGGCCGCGCTGGTTCCAGCGGGTCGTGCAGCAGAACGAGAACCTCACTGCCCTCCCGGCCTCGGACGGGAACGAGGCATCCCTCTATCCGGACTATCAGGCGTCGATCGACGCGATGGCCGCCGCGATCGACACCGCCGAGCGGTTCGTGCACGTCGAGTTCTTCATCGTCGCGTGGGACGACACCACGCGCGGCTTCTTCGCCGCGATGGAGCGGGCGGTCGCGCGGGGTGTCACGGTGCGCCTGCTCGCCGACTACGTCGCGACGCGGCGACTGAAGAACTCCACAGCGACGTTCGCCGAGCTCGACCGCATCGGCGTGACGTGGGCGTGGATGCTGCCCGTCATGCCGCTCAAGGGCAAGTACCAGCGCCCCGACCTGCGCAACCACCGCAAGATCGTCGTCGTCGACGGCCGGATCGGGTTCATGGGATCGCAGAACCTCATCGACCGCAGCTACGACTCTCCGAAGAACATCAAGCGCGGGCTGAAGTGGCAGGAGCTCATGACCCGGCTGACGGGGCCCGTGGTCGCCGCCGTGAACGTCGTCTTCCTGTCGGACTGGCTCATCGAGACCGGCGAGGACCTGACCGCCGTGGAGCACGTCCCGGCGACGGAGCTCGAGCGGTCGGCCTTTCCCGACTCGCTGCTGTGCCAGGTCGTGCCGAGCGGGCCCGGATACGCGACCGAGAACAACCTGCGGCTCTTCCTGTCGCTCATCTACGGCGCGACCGAGAAGGTCATCCTGACGAGCCCGTACTTCGTGCCCGACGAGGCAATGGTCTACGCGATCACGACGGCATGCCAGCGGGGCCTCGAGGTGCAGTTGTTCGTGTCGGAGATCGGCGACCAGGGACTCGTCTACCACGCCCAGCGCTCGTACTACTCGGCGCTGCTCGAGGCCGGCGTGCGGATCTTCCTCTACCCCGCGCCGTACATCCTCCACTCCAAGCACTTCTCGATCGACGACGACATCGCCGTGATCGGGTCGAGCAACATGGACATCCGCTCGTTCAGCCTCAACATGGAGGTCTCGCTGCTGGTGCGGGGCGCATCCTTCGTCGCGGGCATGCGCGAGGTCGAGCAGGCCTACCGCGACGCCGGCCGGGAGCTGACCCTCGAGGAGTGGAACAGCCAGCCCGGCAAGGCGACCTTCCTCGACGGTCTGGCGCGCCTCACCTCCGCACTGAACTGACCCCCGGTTGGCTGTGGATGGTCGCTGATAACGGCCGGGCTACGAGCCGTGAAACCGGCGAGACGAGGGCTCGTCGCTGATCGCTACTGACGCTGTCCGGCGCCCCACTGCAATCCAGGCGATCGAGCCGAGCACGGGCACGAACAGAACGACAAGAACCCAAATCAACGCCTGCGCTGACGTGAGCCGTTCGGAGGAACGAGCGAGCGAGATCAACGCAACGATGGCGAGGGCGACGACGGCTGCAGCAACAACAGACCACGCGATGTCATACCCCGCGGGAATCAACGGATTGTGCTCGTCCATGCCCCCGAGCCTACCGACGAGGCCTCCGGCGTCCCACGCTCCGTGCATGTCACACGGATGGCGGGTGTGAGCGCCGCTGACCCGCCATTCGCGTGACATCGATCACGGGCGCGGGGGCGGGGGCGACCATCCCGCCTCTTGGAGGGCGATTCGCACTCTGCGCACGGCGACCTCCGGATTCGGCCGCACGTGATGCGAAAGGATCCGCACGAGGTGCCACCCTTCCGCACGGATGGCTTCCCAGCGATCCGCGTCACGCCGGAACTGTTCGGCGTTCTCGGCGTGGACGCGCCCGTCGTACTCCACGGCGACCCGGTAGGCGAGGTAGGCGAGATCCAGCCTCGCGACGAAGCGGTCGGACGGCGTCCGCAGCGTGAAGTTCACCGACGCCTCGGGGAGGCCCGCTCGGCCGAGGAGCAACCGCAGAGAGGTCTCCTCCGGAGATTCCGCGCCCGGCCGGACGAGGCCGAGGGCACGAGCGAGGAGACGGTCTCTCATGTCGCCGAGCGCGCCGATCTCCGCTGCGAGTTCCTCCACGGTCGCCAGCCGGCGGCGCGGGTGCACGAGGAAGTCCGCCGCAGCCACCAGATCGACCAATGACCAGGACCTCCCCACCTGGCGCCAAGCGCGAACCGGGCTCTCCACCGGTACGCCGTCGAAGATCCGGACGGCCGCCGGGCGCGCCTGAAGGCGATGGCCGACCCACTCCCGGCGCCGGGGCATCCCCGCGGGCCGGTGAGCCGAGACATGGACCGAGGGTGTGTACGGCCACATCGGCAGCGGGGATCCGACGATCGCCAGGGCGGTCTCATGACTGAAGAACTGCGGGGGTCGAAGCGCGGGCGCGGTGTCCTGGACGATCCCCAGCAGCTCCGCTCTGCGAGCGTCGTGGTGCCGGACGGGCGACGATCGATCGTGCCCGTCCCTGGCCGGCGAGCGCACGCCGTGGGTCGGCATCCGAAGATCGTCGGCGCGCAGCCTCGAGCGCGCGATCCCGGCGACCCTTGCGTCGCGCACGAGGAAGGAGGTGCCGAAGCTCGACGGGAGCGGCTCTCGTCTGTTCATCCCCCATTGACCCACTGCGCGGCCATTCGCGTCCCGCCGGCACCGGCCGGTGGGGAAACCTGCCGCGCAGCTGCCGGTGGGGAGGAGCCGAGGAGAGCGCCATGTCACACGAATGGCGGGTGTGAGCGGCTCTGACCCGCCATTCGTGTGACATCCCGCCCGGAGGGAGGAGGGGCGAGGGAGGAGGGGCGAGGGGATCAGACCTTGAGGTCTTGCTTCGGCACGACCACCTCGCGGATGATCAGCAGGATCGACGCCATCACCGGCAGCGCGACGAGCACCCCGATGACACCCATGAGGGCACCGCCGACCATCGCGCCGATCAGCACCAGGGCGGCGGGGATCGCGATCGCCTTGTTCATCACGCGCGGGCTGATCACGTAGGACTCGAGCTGGATGTACACGAGGTAGGCGACGAAGAAGATGAGCGCCTGCGTGGGGCTCGAGAAGAGGGCGACCCCGGTCCCGATCACGAGGAAGATCACCGAGCCGAAGAGCGGGATGAGGGTGATGACGAACGCGATGACCGCCATGAGTGCGGGGAAGGGAAGCCCGATCAGCACGTGCAGCAGGAACACCGCGCCCGCGTTGAGCGACGACAGGGTCACCGAGCCGATGAGGGCGCCGCCGACGGAGGCCGTGATCCGCTCCGTCAGGTCCTCGAGGCGCGCGCGGTTGCGGGCGGGCGCGAGGGCGTAGAAGGCCTTCTTCATCGAGGACAGCGACGACAGGAAGTACAGCGTGAGGGCGACGACGATGAAGGATGCCGAGATCCCGCCGACGAACGCGACGCCGACGGCGAGGATGCCTCCGCCCAGCGCGCCCAGCGTCGCGGGGCTCGCGATCCAGTGCGCGAGCTCGTCGAGCGCGGCGAGCACGGCGGCTTGCGTGTCGACGTCGAGCGCCTGGAACCAGTCCGACTCGGGGACGCCGGCGATCGCAGCCGGGATCGCGGCGATGAACTCGCCGATCTGGGCGAGGACCGGCGGCAGCACCCAGATGAGGAAGGCCGCGAACAGCAGGGCGAACCCGCCGAACACGATCGCGATCGCCGCGGGCCGCTTCACGCGGCGCCGCTCCAGCACCCGCACGAGCGGGTCGAGCCCGACGGCGAGGAACATCGCCAGGACGATGTAGACCAGGATCGTCGAGATCGATCCGAGGGCGCTGCCGAGGACGAGAGCTCCGAGCACGCCGAGCGTCGTGATGAAGCCCAGCGCGAGCGGGCGGTCCAGCGCGGCGAGCACGCCGGCGAACCGCTTGGGCCGCTCGGGGGGCGCGAGGACGTCGATCAGCGCCGGGTCCTCGGCGACGTGCGGCGACTGTTCGGGCTCGGGGTCGGGTGCGCTCGGGGGGGTGGCATCCATGCGCACATCATGGCGGCGCGCGCAGGCGCGGTCGTCATCCCACGCGGGCGATCTCCCGGGCATCGATCAGCCCGAGGGCGACGGCGCGCTCGATCGCGGCATCCCGTCCCGACACGCCCAGCTTGCGGTAGATGTGCCCGAGGTGGGTCTTGATCGTGTTCGTGGACACGAAGCAGCGTGCCGCGATGTCGGCGATCGTCAGGCGGCTCGGGAGGAACGCCAGCAGCTCGAGCTCGCGCTTGGTGAGCTCCTCCGCGAGTCCGCGCACGCGAGGCCCTCCCGCCGACCGGCTGCGGGAGATGATCGTCCGGACGAACTCCGTCCGCGTGGTCAGCAGCGTCTCGAGCAGCTCGGCGACCGGCGCGCCGCCGCGGATGAAGGGGAAGACGAGCCGCTGCGGCTCGGCCAGCGCGATCGCGGCGGTGAGCCGCTCCCTCGCCTGGCTGCGATGCCCTTCGGCCCAGCGCGTCCACGCGCACAGCAGCTCGAACTGCACGGCGGCGGCCGGTGGCGCCGAGGACGGTTCGAACCGCAGCTGGGCGAGCCGGCTGTGCGCGGCCGCGGACTGGCCGCTGGTGAGGAGCCCCGCGATCTCCTCGAACGCGATCGGTGACCACGAGGCGAGCTGAGCGGGCGGAGGAATCGGCGTGCCCTGCAGTCGCGCCTTCCGCATCGCCACGGCGGTGAGCGCCTGACGCACCAGCCTCGGGGGTGGGCCGGGCGGTTCACTGCCGGGGAGCTGTTCCGCGGACGGGTCGAGCAGGATGCCCGCGAGGTGACCGAGCCACATGAGTTGCGAGCGCTGGTTCGCGGCGGCGCGAAGCGCGCCCTCGTCCAGCGCCAAGGCGCCCGAATCCGGTTCGCCCCGCTGGATGTCGATGAGGGCTCGTGCGATGTACGCGTCCGCGGGCGACGGGTGGGCGAGGAGACCGAAGTCGCGCGCAACTGAGAGCGCCTCGTCGGCCTGCTCCGCGGCGGTGACCAGCCAGCCGTCGATCGCATTCGCGATCGCGAGGCTTCCGAGCAGGTGGACGCGGTAGGGAGCATAGGCGAACCCCGGCAGCGTCATCGCGTGCTCCAGCCTGGTGCGGGCACCCGCCAGATCGCCGCGAAAGAGCTGCGCGCGCCCGAGTGAGCCGTGCGCGACGAACTCGAGGAGCGGTCGGGTGGTCAGTCCGAGCAGGTTCGGCAGCTCCGCCTCGGGATGCTCGGCCAGAAGGGCCAGCGCCTCATGGGCGCTCTCGACGAAGAGGTCGGCCCGGGGGTGGAACTGGACCAGCGCGGCGAGGTACGTGAGCGCGATCTGCCGCTGCCCGATCGTCAGCCGGTCCTCGCTGATCAGCTCGCGGAGCACGTCGATCGCGACGACTCCGCGCCCGGACATGCCCTCCGCGATCGCGTAGAGGAGTTCGGAGTCGAGATGGATGCTTCGCACATCGGGCGGTACCCGGCGAAGCCAGCCCGCCACCGTGCCCATCCGAGTCTGCTCGAACATGTCCCGCCGGCTGGTGAGCACGAGATCGATGACCCGCTCCCACCTGCGGGCGCGCAGGAGCCATTCGATGGCGGTCTCCGGCGCACCGTCGGCGAGGAACCAATCGGCGGCGACCTCCTGCAGGCGCGCCTCCTCCGAGGGATGCTGCGCCCGCAGCCGGTACAGCAGCAAGTCGCGGAACAGACGGTGGAAGCGGAACCATCCCGTCCGTCCCGTGACGGGCACGATGAACATCGAGTCGCGCTCGAGGTCGGCGAGGAAGCGCCCGCCGTCGACGTCGGCGAGCGTCCCGGCCAGTCCCGCGCACATCTCGTCCACCACGGCGATCCGCATGAGGGCGTCGCGACGCTGCGGGTCGAGGGCGTCGAAGACCTCCTCGCTCAGGTAGTCGACGACGAGCCGGTCGGTGTCGGCCAGTGCGTCCACAACGCGGTCGGGATCCTCGGAGAACCTCAGACTCAGCGCGGTCAACTGCACTCCGACGGCCCATCCCTCGGTGCGGTCGTTGACTGCCGCGACTGCCTCCGGCGACACCGCCTTTCCGGCGATCTGGGCGAGCACCCGGGCGGTGGTCGCCTCATCGAACGCCAGTTCGCGCTGCCGGATCTCGACGAGGCCGTGCTCCAGTCGGTGACGACTCCACCCCAGCTGCAGATCGACGCGGGACGCGAAGACGGCGTGCGCGTTCGGGGGGAGGAGATCGACGAGGCGCCAGAGGTCGCCCAGGACCGCGCTGCCCGACAGCCGGTCGAGGTCGTCGACGACCAGGACGATCGGCCCGGCGTCGGCGAGAGTGCCGGCGAAGTCCTCGAGGAACGCCTCGCCGAGCCGGTCCTCGGATGCTTCGACCGGAGCGGCAGGCGCGGGCAAGTCGGGAACGAGCTCGAAGACGGCCTCCACCAGGCGCCGGGCGAGGAGGTCGGGTGAGCGGTCGGCCGCGGAAATGTCGAGCCACGCGATCGAGAGGTCGGGCCGCGACTGCGCCCACTGCGAGAGCAGCACGGACTTGCCCGCTCCCGCGGGCGCGACGACGAGCGACAGCGGCGCGCTCACTCCCGCATCCAGCTGTCGTCTCAGCGCGGGCCGATCGACCGCGTGCGCCGGAATCCGGCGTGCATCGTTCACGAGCAGTGCCTCCTGGCGAGTGGTGCGTGAGCTCGGGGGAATCATCCCACAGGGGTGACGTCCGCGATACGGGTCGGGCACACAATGACACGCGTGAGGACGATCCTCGGCTCCGTGCGTCCCCGACCTCGCCGGATCGCGCGATGAGCGGCCCGCAGGTGGTGGAGGTCGTCGTCCGCGGAAAGCTCGGGCCGGATCTGCTCGCCGCGCTGCGGGAGTACACGGTCGAGGCGGCCCCTGACGGCTGCACCCGGGTGGTGGGCAGCATCCCGGATCAGGCCCGTCTCATCGGACTGCTCGACATGTTCGACCAGCTCCACATCGAGGTCGTCTCCGTCAATCCCGTGCGCCCCGGGGAGGCGCTCTGATTCTCACCCCTGCGGGGTGACGTCGTCCCGGCCGGGCGCTCGTAGCTTTCGAGTGCGGCGAGCGCTTCGGCTCGCCCACGACGATTGGCAATTCACATGGATTTCTGGAGCCTGATCGCCTGGTTCTTCTGGGTGTTCGTGTTCGTGGCGTACCTCATGGTGCTGTTCTCGATCCTGGGCGACCTGTTCCGCGATCACACCCTCAACGGCTGGCTGAAGGCCGTCTGGATCATCTTCCTCATCTTCGTCCCCTTCCTCACGGCGCTGATCTATCTGATCGCGCGGGGCCGGGGCATGACCGAGCGCTCGATGGAGCAGGCGAAGGAGCTGCGCGCGCAGCAGGATGCCTACATCCGCGCGACCGCAGGAGGCGGAAGCGCCGCCGACGACATCGCCAAGGCCAAGTCGCTCCTGGACTCCGGCGCGATCTCGCAGGCCGAGTTCGACGCGCTCAAGGCGAAGGCACTCGCGGGCTGAGACCCGCAGAAGGAGAATGAAGCCATGACCACCTTCGACTACGGTCCGATCGAGTTCTACGCGATCGCCTTCGACGGCGACAAGCCGGGGCCCGGTGTGCTTCAGGCGATCGACGACCTGGTGCAGGCGGGCACGATCAACGTGCTCGACCTCGTCTATGCGACCCGATCGCCCGAGGGCGAGCTCACCGTGATGGAGCTGTCGGACACCACCGACGACGACGGCGTGCCGGCGCTCGACCTCTCGGGCCTCGCGGGCCTCGACGACATCGAGGCGCTCGCCGCCGAGGTGCCCCCGGGCTCGTCGGCCGCGATCCTCGTGGTCGAGCTGCTGTGGGCGAAGGCTTTCGCCTCGGCCCTCTACAACGCCGGCGGCGTGGTGATCGCGCGCGAGGGCATCCCGGCCCCGATCGTCAACGCGTTCCTCTCCGAGAACGTCGAGTAAGGAGTCACGACATGATGCGCAGAGTGGGCCGTCCCGGCCTCATCGGAATGGCGGCACGCACGGCCGTGGTCGCGGGCACCGCGACCGCTGTGTCGGGAAGCGTCGCCCGTCACCAGCAGAACAAGGCCAACGAGCAGTACGAGGCGCAGGCCTACGAGGCTCAGCAGCAGCAGGCGGCCATGGACGCCGCCGCGGCTCAGGCCGTCGCCAACGCGCAGGCGGCCGCCCCCGCCGCGCCCGCCGCGCCGGCAGCGGGCGACGACATGATGGCCAAGCTCCAGCAGCTGGCGAGCCTGCACACGCAGGGCATCCTGTCGGACGAGGAGTTCGCCGCCGCGAAGGCGAAGCTGCTGTCCTGACCGTCGCACCCCCCGGCCGTCACACAGCCCGGCCGTCGCACCGACAGAGGCCGCGTCCCGAGGGGGCGCGGCCTCTGTCGTCGGCGCGGGTCACTCGCGACGGTCGTCGTTGGGGCGCTGCGGCCCGAGCGCGTCGACCTTCGCCATCAGCTGCCGGATCTGGCCGCGCGTCGCGGGCTCGGCGTCGTCGCCGCCCCGGGAGGCGGCGCGCTCGACGATCCACGAGGCGAGGGTCGCCGTGATGATGCCCGCGAGCGCGACGCCGCTGAACATCACGCCGACGCCGATCAGCCGCCCGGTGCCCGTGACGGGGTAGAAGTCGCCGTAGCCCGTGGTGGTGATCGTCACGCACGCCCACCAGACCGCCTCGGCGAACGTCTCGATGTTGCCGTCGGGTGCGGCCCGCTCCACCTCGAGCGCCGCGAGCGACGAGATGTAGATGAGGAGGATGCCAGCACCCGCTCCGTAGACCATGATCTTGGTGCGCAGCTGCGTGCCCGCGGTGGGCCGCATGCTCGGGACGAGCGTGAGCGCCCGCAGCAGGAGGACGAGCCGGAAGACGGGGATCAGCGCGATCGCCAGAGTGCCGAGGTGAGTCCGGAACCAGTGAACGCGGTCCCGGGCCAGCGCCAGCCGGACGAGGTAGTCCACGATGAAGACGAGCCAGGTCGCGAAGAGCACGATGCTCGCCAGCACATATGCGGTCCCCGTCAGTGCGCCGATCACGCGCCACGAGTAGGCCACGAGATAGACCAGGGACGCCACCATGAGCAGCACCTGTGTATGACGATGCCACGTGATCTCATCCACGGTGGCATCATCCCGCAGACGCGCGGGCGCGGGCGTCAGGCGCTCCGGGCGTCCTGTTCGAGCGCGGCGGCGTTGCGGATGAACAGGATGATCCACGTGAAGACGAGGATGCCGGCGACGAGCTCGACCGCCGTGAGGGTGTAGTAGCCGACGAGGAAGAACACCGCCAGCACGAGGGTCACGCCGAGGAACAGCCAGCCGAGGAGGACGAAGGGGCGCGGCATCCCGGGAATCCACCGTGGCAGGCCGATCACGAGCACGCCGTACGCCACCACCATCCCCGAGGCGACGCCGGTGTGGAGGGCGAAGAACAGGTTCACCGGGAACACGCCCACCAGCGCCAGGAAGACCCCGACGACGACGAGGCACGTGCGCACCCGTCCGACGCCGGACGGGTTGCTCGTCGGGATGCCGCGCGTCGCGTAGCGCGCGAGGGTGGTGACGAGGAACCCCGCGACGATCAGGGTCAGGTTGAAGGCGAGCGCCGAGACGTTGGTCGTCATCCCCAGTGCGCTGAGGTTGTCCTTCCACCAGTTCGGGTCGCTCGCCGTCAGCATGCTGGCCAGCACGCCGAACACGAGGAAGACGGCGAGCACCGTCGCGAGCAGCTGCAGGTCCATGTGCGTCGCGGAGTAGAAGGCGAGGTACGCCGACACACCCGCCGTGGCGCCGGCCAGGATGAGCACCGGCAGCGCGAAGACCTCGGCGCCGATGAACGCCTGCTCGAGGATCACGGCCATGAGCGTCCACCCGAGGAGAGCGATCACGGCGTGCGCGATCGCGAGCGCGATGATGTCGAGATGGTCGAGGGGATGCAGCCGTCCCAGGGCATCGCGCTCGTGGACGAGGTAGCGTCCGCCGAGGACGGCGGCGAATGCGACCACGGCCGAGGCGATCGCCGCGAACTGCCCGATCGAGCCCGGTCCCGCGATCGGAGCGCCGGTGAAACCGAACGCGAGCAGCGCCGCGAGGGCCGCGAGCACGAACGAGCCGGCCGCGACGCCGAGCGCGAGGGTCTCGAGGGCGCGCTCGCTGCCGGCCTCCGCGATGCGGGCGAGAGCTCGCTCCCGGCGGGTGGGCGCCGCGGCGGTCTGGGTCATGGGCGTCTCCTGGCGGGCGGGGTCTCGGGCGGCGGCACCGCGGAGCGGTCACCCGACAGCCACCTCAGCCAGTGGCTGCCGGGGTCGGCCTCGAGCACGAGCGTCCGCACGAACAGGGTGAGCGGGATCGACAGGATCGCCCCGAGCGGTCCGATCACGAACGTCCAGAAGATCACCGAGAAGAAGCTCAGCGTGAGGCTCAGATCCACCGCGTCGCTGACGAACTTCGGCTGGACGAGCACCTGGAGCACGACGTTGACGACGCAGTAGATCGCGATGACGGCGAGGAGCATCGGCCAGCCGCCGACGACGAACGCGAGCACGGCCGGCGGGATCAGCCCCAGCACGAAGCCGATGTTCGGGACGAAGTTCGTCACGAACGCGAGGATCGCCCACACGAGCGGCGCGGGAATGCCGAGCCACAGCAGGGCCAGGCCGTCGATGACGGCGACGATCGCCCCGAACGTCGCGTTGACGACGTAGTAGCGGCGGACACCGGTGTTGAGGCGGCGGATGCGGCCGAGCGCCGGCCGCTTCGCCTCCCCGAACACGCGCTCGGCATCCCGGTACCTGGCGGCGTCCGCGGCCATGAAGATGATGTACGCGAACACGAAGAAGAGCGCGGTCGCCACTCCCACGATCGCTCCGCCGAGGCTCGAGGCCAGCCCGACGAGGGCCTGCGGATCGAGCACCGAGGCCGTGGCATCCGCCGCCTGCTGATCCAGCCCGACGGACCGCAGCCACGCGAGAAGGCTCTGGACACTCGCCTGCAGCTCGTCCGCGAAGTCGCCGACGAGCCGTGCGAACTGGGTGCCGGCGAGCCACAGCAGGGCACCCATCGCGACGAGCACCAGGTAGGCCAGCGCGATGACCGCGGTCGTGCCGACCCATCGCGGCCGGCCGCGGCGGTCGAACGGGCGGCGCGCCGGTTCGCAGATCACCACGAGCACGATCGCCAGCGCGAGGGGTCCGACGATCTCCCGGGCGAAGAACACGCCGGCGAGGACCACGACCGCGGCGGCGAGCGCGAGGAGCGTCCGCAGGCTCGGCGACAGCGCGGGAGCGGGCGGCGTCGACTCGGCTCGGGTCACGCGGACAGGGTATCGACGGCATGGCCCGTGCGCCCGGATTTCACCCGCGAAGTCACCCCCGCGCCGCGCGCCCCGGTGCCACACTGGGCCCATGTCACCGTCAGACGCCGGCCGTCCGCTCGCGGAGTCGTGGACCGCACCCCCGACGCTGCAGGATCATCTCGACGAGGGGCGTGCGGCGCGCGTGATCGCTCCGCGCGAGGACCTCGCCATCCTGCCGGACGGGGAGCGGGATCCGATGGCGATCCTCGACCGGCAGGACTCCACGCGCGTGCCCGAGCTCGTGCCCATCCGCGCCGAGCGCATGGCCGCGAGCGCGTTCGCGTTCTACCGCGGCACGGCCGCGCTCATGGCCGCCGACCTCGCCCGCTCTCCCGGCAGCGGACTCACCGTCGGATCCTGCGGCGACGCGCACGTGTCGAACTTCGGTCTGTTCGCCTCGCCGCAGCGCACGCTCGTGTTCGACCTCAACGACTTCGACGAGGCGGCATGGGCCCCGTGGGAGTGGGACGTCAAGCGCCTCGTCACGAGCATCGTCATCGCCGGTCAGTCGACCGATCGCGACGAGGCAGTCGTGAGGGATGCCGCGCTCGGCGCCGTGCGCACGTACGCCCGAGCCCTGCTGAACGGCGCGAAGCGCAGCCCGCTCAAGCGCTACTACGACCACTTCGACGCCGACGCCGCGGCGGACTCCCTCGACCCCGAGTCCGCCGACGCGCTCCACCAGGCTGTGAAGGACGCCGAGAAGCGCACGGCGAACCGCGCGGTCCGTAAGCTGACGACGCGCGAGGAGTCGGGCCGCCTCGTCTTCACCGAGCTGCCGCCGACGATGACGCACGTCGACCCGCGCATCGAGGAGCGCATCAACGACTACATCGCGGTGTACCAGCAGTCGGCGAACGTCGACATCCGCGTGCTGCTGCAGAAGTACCACGTGTCGGACATCGCGCGCCGGGTCGTCGGCGTGGGGAGCGTCGGCACGCGGTGCTACCTCATCGCGCTGTCCGACGGCGACGGGAACGCCCTGCTCCTCCAGGCGAAGGAGGCGGGGCAGAGCGTCCTCATCGAGTACGGCGGCGTCGAGCAGCCCGAGGCCGCCAGCCGCTACATCGCCGCGCACGGCGAGGGCGGGCGGGTCGTGGCCATGCAGCGGGTGCTCCAGGCGGTGTCCGACCCGTTCCTCGGGCACCTCACCGGGCCACCGGCGGAGGGAGGCCCGGACCGCTCCTTCTACGTGCGTCAGTTCCACGACAAGAAGGGCGGGTTCGACATGGACACGCTCGAGGACCCGGCGTTCCGGTGGTACGCGGACGCGTGCGCCTCGACGCTCGCGCGGGCGCACGGCCAGTCGCCGACCGCCTCCGTCGTCGCGGGCTACGTCGGGCGCGGCCGCGTCGTGGGCGAAGCGATCCTCGAGTGGTCGTACGCGTACGCCGACCTCTCCCGGGCCGACTGGGAGCTCTTCCGCCGCCACCGCGGCATCGACGCGGGGTGATCGAGGCCGCGTGCCTCGCGTCGAGAACCCACGATCTCGCCGAGGACGCACCCTGCCGACGTCGGGGGCGTGGTCGCTCGGCGATAACACACGATCTCGGCGTGCCCGCCCCCGGCTCGGCGCCGGGAACGGGTCAAGGCTGCGCGTCGAGCCACGCCTGCGCGACGCGTTTCGGGGCGCGCAGGAGCCACGCGTCCGTGATCACCTCGCGGAGGTGCTCCTCCTCGATCGCGTCGAGCCGCACGAGCACGGCCGGGAACCCGTCGAAGTGCGGGATCGTGAAGAAGGCGTCGGGGTAGGTCTCCAGCAGCGCGTCCTTGACGTCGAGCCCGTCGGTGCGCACGCCGATCACGACGCCGTCGGGCCATGATCGTCCGAGCTTCTCCAGCGCCGCGAGGTCGGTCGCCGCCGGACCGCGCTCCCAGGCGAAGGCACCGGCTGCGGTGCGCCAGGTCGCACCCCCGCGATGGCCGTCGATCCGTTCGATGACACCCGGGAGCGCCATCGCGCACGCGCGGACGTCGTCGAGGGTCGCCATGGGTTCATGGTGCCGGGGGGCGCGGCATCCCGCCACCCCTCTGCTCAGTGCTGGGGTGCGCTCGCCGCGGGGTCCGCGTCGGAGTCCCCGCGCTCGAGCTGGTGACGCGGACGCCACACGACGAGCTCGGTCGCGCGCCGTACGCGCGTTCCGCTGCGCAGCGTCACGACCGAACCGGTCGCGCCGGCGGCGAAGACCCGTGCGCCGGGGCGCCGCTCGAGCTCGATGCGGACGCGCTCCTCGAGGTCGCGGACGCGTCCGTGGAGTTCGCGCACGCGGTCCTCGAGCTCGAGGATCCGCGCGATCGCGGGCAAGCCGATCCCCTCGGCCGACATCCGCGCGACCTCGCGCAGCTGCGACACGTGACGCAGCGAATAGCGGCGCGAGCCGCCGGGCGTGCGGGCGGGGACGACGAGCCCGAGCCGGTCGTACTGACGGAGGGTCTGCGGGTGCATGCCCGAGAGCTCGGCGGCGACGGCGATCGCGAAGATCGGCGCGTCGTCGTCGATGTCGTGCTGCTCGCCCATCACCCTCACATCCTCTTAGCCGCGCGCCTTCGACATGAGCTCGGCGCGCGGATTCTCCTTCGGCTCGAGCTCGTGGTACCGCTCGAGCGCCTCCCGCGCGGCGTCGTCGAGGTGCGACGGCACGGCGACCTGCACCTCGGCGAGGAGGTCGCCCGTGCCCTTCGACGTCTCGACCCCGCGACCCTTCACGCGCAGCACACGACCGGACGGCGTGCCGGGGGCCACGCGCAGCTTGACGGGGTCGCCGCCGAGCGTCGGCACCTCGATCGTCGCGCCGAGCGCCGCCTCGGTGAAGGTCACCGGAACGGTCACGCGCAGGTTGAGGCCGTCGCGCGTGAACACGGGATGCGGCCGCACGGTGACCTGCACGACGATGTCGCCGGTCTCGCCGCCGTCGGGCGACGGGCGCCCGCGTCCGCGCAGCCGGATCTTCTGGCCGTCGGCGACGCCGGCGGGGATCTTCACCTTGAACGGTTTTCCGTCTTCGCCCTGCAGGGTGATCGTCTCGCCCTTGGTCGCGGTGATGAAGTCGATCGTCGTCCGCGCGGTGACGTCGGCGCCGCGCGTCGGCCCACCGAACCCGCGGTAGCCGCCGGTCGACTGGCCGAACCGGCCCGAGCCGAAGCCCCCGCCCCGCTGCTGGTTGAACATCGAGAAGATGTCGTCGAAGTCCTCGGCCTGGTAGCGCGTGCCTCCGCCGCGACCCTGGTTGAACATGCTGAAGACGTCTTCGAAGCCGCCGTTGCCGCCCTGGCCGGCGGCGGTGAAGCGCGCCCCGGAGCCCATCGCCCGGATCTGGTCGTACTCCTTGCGCTGCTCCGCGTCGGAGAGCACCGAGTACGCCTCGCTGACCTCCTTGAACTTCGCCTCCGCCTTCGGATCCCCCGCATTGGAATCCGGGTGGTAGGTGCGCGCGAGCTTGCGGTAGGTCTTCTTGAGATCGGCGTCGGTGACGTCCTTGGACACCCCGAGGACCGAGTAGAAGTCCTTGTCGAACCAGTCCTGGCTGGCCATGGATGCTCCTCCCCGGTCTACTCGGCCGGCACCGCGACGACCACCTTGGCCGGGCGGAGCTCCACCGAGCCGAGACGGTAGCCCGTCTCGACGACTTCGAGGATCGTCGGGGCCTCGACGCCCGGGGTCGGGGCCTGGAAGATCGCCTCATGCTGCTGCGGGTCGAACAGCTCACCCGCGGCACCGTACGTGGTCAGCCCCATCCGTTCGGCGACGGCGCGGACCTTCTCGGCGATCGCCGCGAACGGCGTGCCCTCCTCGAGGTCTCCGTGCTTGTCGGCACGGTCGAGGTCGTCGAGCACCGGCAGGAGGCCCTTGGCCACCGAGCCCTTGGCGCGCTCGATCTCGACCTCGCGCTGCTCCTCGGTGCGGCGGCGGTAGTTGGCGTACTCGGCCTGCAGGCGCTTGAGGTCGGTGAGCAGCTGCGACTCGAGGTCGGCGATCACGGCGTCCTCGGCCGCGGCATCCGCGTTCTGCTGCGCACCCAGGATGTCGTCGACGGTGAGCTCTTCATCACGGGGCTGGCCGTCCTGCGGGTCGGGGCCGGAGGCCTGTGCCTCCGACCCCTCCTCGCCGGGACGGACCTCGTCGCCCTGCGGCTGGTCGAAGTCCTTGTCGGTCATGGTTACTTCTTCTCGTCCTCGTCGTCGACGACCTCGGCGTCGACGACATCCTCGTCGGAGTCGCTCGGCGCCTGCTCGCCCTCGGGCTGCTCGCCGGGCGCCTCGGCCTGCTGCGAGGCCTGGTTCGACGCGTAGATCGCCTCGCCCAGCTTGCCCTGGCTCTGGTTGAGCTTCTCGAACGCGGTCTTCACCGCGTCGTCGTCCTCACCGGCGAGCGCCGTCTTGAGCGCGTCGACGTCGGCCTGAACCTCGGTCTTGACGTCCTCGGGCAGCTTGTCCTCGTTCTCCTTGATGAGCTTTTCGATCGAGTACGACAGGGTCTCGGCCTGGTTGCGCACCTCGGCGGCCTCGCGACGCTTCTTGTCGTCGGCGGCGTGCTCCTCGGCCTCGCGGACCATGCGCTCGATGTCCTCCTTGGGCAGCGACGAGCCGCCCGTGATGGTCATCGACTGCTCCTTGCCGGTGCCCTTGTCCTTCGCCGACACGTGGACGATGCCGTTCGCGTCGATGTCGAAGGTGACCTCGACCTGCGGGATGCCGCGCGGAGCCGGCGCGATGCCGGTCAGCTCGAACGTTCCCAGCGGCTTGTTGTCGCGGGTGAACTCGCGCTCGCCCTGGAACACCTGGATCGCGACCGACGGCTGGTTGTCGTCGGCGGTCGTGAAGGTCTCGGAGCGCTTGGTCGGGATCGCGGTGTTGCGCTCGATGAGCTTCGTCATGATGCCGCCCTTCGTCTCGATGCCGAGGCTGAGGGGCGTGACGTCGATGAGGAGGACGTCCTTACGCTCGCCCTTGAGGACGCCGGCCTGCAGGGCGGCGCCGACGGCGACGACCTCGTCGGGGTTCACGCCCTTGTTGGGCTCCTTGCCTGCCTCGCGCTGCACGAGGTCGCTCACGGCGGGCATGCGGGTCGAGCCGCCGACGAGCACGACGTGGTCGATGTCGGCGACCTTGATGCCGGCCTCGCGGATGACATCCTCGAACGGCTTCTTCGTGCGGTCGAGGAGGTCCTTGGTGAGGTCCTCGAACTTGGCGCGCGTGATCGTCTCGGAGAGCGAGACGGGACCCGAGTCGGTGAGCGACAGGTACGGGAGGTTCACCGACGTGCTGGTCGACGAGGAGAGCTCCTTCTTCGCCTGCTCAGCGGCCTCCTTGAGGCGCTGCAGCGCGATCTTGTCGCCCGAGACGTCGACGCCCGTGGTGTCCTTGAACTGCTTGATGAAGTAGTCGACGAGGCGCTGGTCCCAGTCGTCGCCGCCGAGGCGGTTATCGCCGGCGGTCGCGCGCACCTGGATGGTGGAGAAGTCGTCGTCCTTGCCCACCTCGAGCAGCGAGACGTCGAAGGTTCCGCCACCGAGGTCGAAGACGAGGATCAGCTCGTCCTCCTTGCCCTTGTCGAGGCCGTAGGCGAGGGCGGCCGCGGTGGGCTCGTTGATGATGCGGAGCACGTTGAGGCCCGCGATCTCACCGGCCTCCTTCGTGGCCTGACGCTCGGCGTCGTTGAAGTAGGCGGGGACCGTGATGACGGCATCCGTCACCGTGTCGCCGAGGTACTGCTCGGCGTCGCGCTTGAGCTTCTGGAGGATGCGCGCCGAGATCTCCTGCGGCGTCCACTTCTTGCCGTCGACCTCGAAGGTCCAGTCGGTGCCGATGTGGCGCTTGACCGACGAGACGGTGCGATCGACGTTGGTGACGGCCTGGCGCTTCGCGGTCTCGCCGACGAGCACCTCGCCGTCCTTCGTGAAGGCGACGACCGAGGGTGTGGTGCGGAAGCCCTCGGCGTTGGCGATGACCTTGGGCTCGCCGCCCTCGAGGACGCTCACGACCGAGTTGGTCGTACCGAGGTCGATTCCGACAGCACGTGCCATGTGTATCTCTCTTTCGTTCGGCCGGAGACGGATGCCTCGGCCCGTGGTTGATGGAAAGTCAAGGCGCGGCCTGTGCTCGGCGTGAGTTGAGCCGCGATGACTCAACGTTACTCCGGCGGTCTGGAGGTGTCAAATGAACTTGATATGAGGTGACTCAAGTTTGGGTGACGTGGCGCAGGGGCAGGCTCTGGATCTCGAGGGCTCCCGGTTTTCGCATGTGAGCTCTTGTTCACACCGGCCCATGTGAGGCGGGGCTCACACAGGGACATGTGAGTTCGGGCACACAGATGCAGCGTGAACTTGACTGACCACTCTAGAGCGCTTACTCTAGCAACGTGAAGTACTCCCGCGACGACATCCTCGACTCGGCGGTCGACCTCATCGACCGCGAGGGAATCGGCGTCTCGACCGCCCGTGTCGCGGCGCACGCGGGCGTCTCCAACGGCACTCTCTTCCACTACTTCCCTACGAAGCAGGACTTCATCGACGCCCTCTACCTTCGGGTGAAGCGCAGCCTCGCGGACGCGATCGGGGAGACCGACGTGACCGACCCGCCGAAGGATCGCGCGCACCAGGTCTGGGACCGCTGGGTCGCGTGGGCGCTCTCCGCACCCGCCCGACACCGGGTCGTCCTGCTCCTCAAGGGCGGAGGCGTCGTGCGCCCCGAGGCGGTGAGCGAGGCCGCCGCGCTCTTCAGCGGCGTGACCGACGTGCTGGATGCCGCGGCGAAGGACGGCACTCTCGTCCCCATGCCCCTTCCCTACCTCGCCGCAGTCGTCGAGGCGCAGGTCGACGTGGCGGTGACGGCGCAACTCGACGGCGCCGCCCGCGACACGGCATTCGAGATGGCGTGGGCGTCCATCAGCTCGCGCCTGCCCTGATCACCCCCTGTCCAAAGGAGACCCATGACCGCCTCATCCACCGTCCTCGTGACGGGCGCGTCCGGATTCATCGCCAAGCACATTGTGCGGGAGCTGCTCGAGTCCGGCTACGGCGTGCGCGCCGCGGTGCGCTCCGCCACGCGTCGTGCGCAAGTCGAAGCTCTCTTCCCGGATGCAGGCATCGAGTTCGTGAGTCTGGATCTGACCTCGGACGAGGGCTGGGATGCCGCGCTGCGGGGCGTGGACGCCCTCATGCACACCGCCTCGCCCTTCCCGACCGCGCCTCCGAAGGATCCGCAGGACCTGATCCGCCCCGCGGTCGACGGCACGCACCGCGCGCTGCGAGCTGCCGAGTCGGCGGGCGTGACCCGGATCGTCCTCACGTCGACCTGCGGTGCGATCTACAAGCCCGCGGACCAGCAGTGGGAGCGGGTGAAGACGCGGGCGGACTGGACCGACCCCGAGGGCCCGAGGACGACGCCGTACGAAGCATCCAAGACCCTCGCCGAACAGGCCGCGTGGCGGTTCGCGGCCGACCACCCCGAGATCCGTCTCACGACGATCAACCCGGGCATGGTCTTCGGGCCGGCGCTGGATGAGCACTACGGATCGTCGCTGGACCTCGTCGAACAGATCCTGGCGGGGCGGATGCCGTTCTACCCGAACGTGCAGATGCCGGCGGTCGACGTGCGCGACGTCGCGCGCATGCATGTGCGGGCGCTCGCCGACGAGGGCTCCGTCGGCCAGCGGTTCCCCGCGAACGCCGGCGCCATGACGATCCCCGAGATCGCGGACGTCCTGCGTCGCGCCTTCCCGGACGCCCGGATCCACGGCCGCGTCGCGCCGGACTGGCTCGTCCGCGCCCTGGCGACGGTGGTCCCGCTGCTGCGGACCGCAGCAACCGGCCTGGGCCACAACGCGGACGTCGTCGGCACGGACGCGCCGCGCCAGTTCGGATTCGAGTACATCCCGACCTCCGACGCGGTGCTCGCGTCCGCGGAGTTCATCCGATCCCGCCGCTGACCCGCCAGGGTCACCCGCAAGCGGCCCGAGATGGCACTCGGGCGTCGCGTCAGTGTCCGCCCACCGAGTGAGCGAGCGTCTGGAGCCCGACGACGACGAGGCCGAGCACCAGGAGAATGCCGAGCGCGACCAGCTGCTTCCACCACACGAGCCTCGACCCGCGCACGGCGAGCAGGCCGATGACGACGAGCGTCGCGATGTAGACGATGGTGGCGGCCAGCAGCGCCGACTCGCTGGACCAGACGCCGATCCAGGCGAGGGCGATCAGCGCGAGCGGAACCACCGCGGTCCCGAGCGCTCCGCCCGCGACCCGCAGCAGTACCAGCCAGCCCGTCGCATCGGGGAAGTCCCGGTGCACGGCCAGGTGGGAGATGACCTCGGCGACGAATCCCGCGACGGTGATGCCGAGCACCCCCAGCGCGAGCACCCAGAACGAACGCGCGGGCTCGGGATGCTCGGAATTGGCGAGCACGAGCACCAGGGCGAGGCCCGTGAACGTGGCGTACACGCGTTCCTTGAAGTACTGCACGAACGCGCTCTCGCCGCCGGTGAGCTCGGCGAGCTCCTGCCGCGCGCGGTCGCTCCCACGACGGCGTCGCCTCGTCGAGGGGACCCCGCTCTGCTGGTCGTCGGACATCCCGGCCTCCTCATCGTGAGCCTAGCGACGGGGCTCCCTCACGCGCAGCCCGCGGGCGCGGCATCCCTCCCCTCCCCGCGTCGATGCACCGCAAGTTCACCGAAGGGCCGTACGGTGACCACCATGGGACCCGATCCTTCCCCCGACGAGCCGATCTTCCGCACCCCCGCGCCGCCCGCGGCGGCGAACACCGGGGCGATCCGGCCGTTCGCCGACGTCTTCCAGGAGGCGGGTTCCGAGGAGCCGATCCCCCGCAAGCGCGTGTTCTCGTGGGCCCTGTGGGACTGGGCCACGCAGCCCTTCAACTCCGTGCTCCTCACATTCGTATGGGTGCCGAGCTTCCTCGTCTCGCCGTTCTTCCTCGACCCCGCCATCGCCGCCTCCGGCATCGTCGACGGCGAGGAGATCGACTGCGACACCACCGCGAACGCCCTGACCGAGTTCTGCCGCGCACTGGGCGGACTCGACGCGAACCTGGGCTGGGGCATCATGGTCGCCGGCATCCTGATCGCCCTGCTCGCACCCGTGCTCGGTCAGCGCGCCGACGCGACGGGGCGCCGCAAGCTGATGCTCGGGATCTTCACCGGGCTGCTGATCCTCGCGCAGCTGGCGATGGCCTTCGTCCCCGGCACGCCCTCCCTGTTCTGGTTCGGCGTGGCGATGATCGCCTTCGGCAGCGTCGTGGGCGAGATCGCGGGCGCCAACTACAACGCCCTCCTGGTGTCGGTCTCGACGCCGAAGACCGTCGGCCGCGTCTCCGGACTCGGATGGGGATTCGGCTACATCGGCGGCATCGTCGCTCTGGTGATCGTGGTCGGGCTGATCCTCGGCGGAGTCCTCGACGGCACGCAGTCGATCACCTTCCAGCTGATCGCCGCCGGGGCGACGGTGTGGACGATCCTGTTCTCCATCCCGATCTTCCGGAATGTGCCCGAACCTCCCCCCGCGCCCGACGCCAAGCGGGTCGGCTTCTTCGCCGGGTACGTCGAGCTCTTCCGCTCCATCGGGCGCCTGTGGCGCGGCCACCGGCCGACGCTGTGGTTCCTCCTCGCCTCGGCCGTGTATCGCGACGGTCTCGCCGCGGTGTTCACGTTCGGCACCGTGATCGCCGCGCGCGTCTTCGGCTTCGGGTTCACCGATCTCGTCATCTTCGGCGTCGCGCTCAACCTGGTCGCGGGCATCTCGACGATCATCGCCGGGCGCCTCGACGACCGCTTCGGACCCAAGACCGTGATCCTGGTCGCGATCGGCGGGATCATCGCGTGCTGCCTCGCCGTCTTCATCGGCGCAGGCGCTGGAAAGGGCCTGTTCTGGGCTGTGGGCATCGTCCTCGCGGCGCTCGTCGGTCCCGCCCAGGCGGCGTCCCGCTCGTTCCTGGCCCGCGTGACCCCGGTGGGGCAGGAGGGCGAGATCTTCGGCCTCTACGCCACGACGGGAAGAGCCGCGAGCTGGATGGCGCCGCTGCTGTGGGGAGCGTTCATCGCGATCGCGGGCAACCAGACCCTGTACGGGATCCTCGGCATCGCGCTCATCCTCACGATCGGCTTCGTGCTGCTGCTGTTCGTGAAGTCGCCGCCCCGGCGCCCGCAGGCCTGAACCCCGGTCAGGCTCCGGGCCACGCCTCGGCGAGCTTCGTCAGGAGCCGCGCGAGGTCGGCCTTCTCGGACTCGCTGAATCCGGCGAGCGCCGTGTCGATCGCCTCGCGCCGCTCTCCGCGGAAGCCGCGCACGAGGGCGGCCC
This sequence comes from Microbacterium insulae, assembly GCF_042677065.1. Lineage (NCBI taxonomy): Bacteria > Bacillati > Actinomycetota > Actinomycetes > Micrococcales > Microbacteriaceae > Microbacterium > Microbacterium insulae. Next base: position 1,146,109 of record NZ_JBHTII010000001.1, read on the forward strand.
CGGCATCCGTCAGCGCCACGCGCGTGCGGCGGGCGTCCTCGGGGTCGGCCTCGCGCCGGACGAGGTCCATCTGAACGGACTGCTGCACGAGGCGCGACGCGCGAGGCTGGTCGACCCCGACCGCCTCGGCGATCTCGCCGACGGTGAGCGGGTGGGATGCCGCGGCCAGCGCCTCGAGCAGCCGCATGCGCGCCGGGCCTCCGAAACGCGCCGGTCCGCCCCACGGCCCCGGGCGTCCGGCGTGACCGCCGCCCCAGGGAGGGCCGCCGTGGCCGTGCGGTCCGCCGCGCCAGCCCTGCGGACCGTGGGAGTGGGGGGCGTCACCGCCGTCCCACGGGGGCCTCGGCATCCGTCTCCCGCGAAGCCGGGACAATGCGGCGGCGATGGCGTCGGCGGGATCGGTGGAGTTCTCGCGCATGCATCCAAGGTACATGCCACTTGACATGCATCTGGAATGCATGTCACACTGCATATACATGCACTCCGACATGTAATCGCGATCGATCGATCGCCGGAAAGGATTTCTCATGGACGACTTCGAAGAACACAGCTCCCCCGACCCCGCGAGCGCACGACGCCCGCTCGGGTATTGGCTCCGCCTGGTCGACAGGCTCATCTCGCGCGAGTTCGCCGCCGCTTTCGAAGGCGAGGACGCCACTCGCCGCGACTGGATGCTGCTGAACGCGCTCTCCGGCGCGGTCGACGCCCCCGGGCTCAGCGAGCGCCTCGCCCGCAAGGGCGGCAAGCACCTGCGACGCCTCGCGTCCCTCGGCTGGGCCGAGGAACGCGGTGACGGCACGTGGGTGCTCACCGACGCCGGCCGCGAGGCCCGCGAGCGCCTCGGCGAGGCGGTGGGCGGCATCCGCTCCCGGGTCGCCGACGCGGTCTCGCCCGACGACTACGCCACGACGGTCGCCTCGCTCGAGGCCATCGCCCGCGAACTCGGCTGGGACGAGACGCAGCCCTTCCCGCGCGGCTCCGGGCGCGGCCGCTTCGGCGGCTTCGGTCCGGGACGCTTCGGCGGTCCGGGACGGTTCGGGGGGCCGGGGGCCTTCGGCGGGCCGGGGCCCTTCCACCCGGGCTGGGGCCCGAACCTGCACCACGGCTTCGACCCCCGCGCGGGGCGGCACGCGGCCTGGAGCGAGGACGGATGCCACGGCCGCGGACACGACCACCCGCACGAGCGCGGCCAAGGCCGGCGCGGCCGCGGGCACGGGTTCGACGGCGGGCACGGACACGGGATCGACGGCGGGCGCAAGGCCGAGGAGGCGTACGAGCGCGGCTTCGCCGCCGGGTTCGCCGCGCAGTCCGGCTCCCGATCCGGGCAGCCCGCGCCCGACGCCGCCTGAGCCGGTCGAACGCGCTGGTCCGGGACGAGGCCGGCTGATCCGGTCGAACGCGCGGGAGATTTCGGGGTTGCCGAGCCGCGAACAGGGGCCGGCCGTCCGTTTCTCCCGCGCGTTTGACGCCGCGGCCCGCCAAGCCGACCTGGACGGGGGTCTCGGCCGAGGGAAGCAGAGGAGAAACGTCGTCCCGGCCAGAATGGAGGGGATGTCGACACCCGCGCTGCTCGCGATCTCTCACGGCACGGCCTCCCCCGAAGGACAGGCCGCCGTCGAGGCGCTGGTCGGCGCCGTCACGGAGCGGCTGCCCGAGGTCACGGTGCGGCTCGGCCACGTGGACGTGCAGCAGCCGGATGTCGCGGCCTCCCTCGACGCCCTCCCTTCCGGGCAGCCCGTGGTGATCGTGCCGCTGCTGCTGTCGGCCGGCTACCACGTGCGCGTCGACCTGAAGGAGCAGACCGCGGGGCGCGAACACGTCGCGATCGCTCCGGCCCTCGGCCCCGATCCGCGGCTGGTCGACGCGCTCGTGGCACGCCTGGCGCCCCTCGACATCGGCGGCGAGGACGCAGTGGTGCTGGCGGTCGCCGGATCGAGCGACGACCGCGCCAACGAGGACTGCCGTCGCATCGGGGTGATGCTCGGCGAGAGGCTCGGGCGCGAGGTCGCCGTCGGCTTCCTCGCGGCGGCCGACCCGCGCGTCGGGCCGGCCGTCGCCGACGCCCGCACGCGCGCCGGACGGGTCGTCGTGGCGAACTACCTCCTCGCTCCGGGGTACTTCCACGACCTCGCCGTGCGCCTCGCCGGCGATGCCCCGGTCGCCCGGCCGCTGCTCGACGACGACCCGCCGGCGGTCTCACTCGTGGACATCGTGATCGATCGCTACCGCTCGGCCCTGCCGCAACCTCTGTGACGCACCGTTACGCACGGTGACGCACGTTGACACGCGGATAGGCCGGGTGCGCGGACGCCTCCTACTCTCGCGGAAGGCTCCCTCGAGCCACCCGGGGACGCCCGGGACACCCCGGAGGCCACCGTGACCATCAACGACACCGACCCGCGCCAGGCGCCGCCGCACGCGGCCCGCGCCGCCGCGCGCCCGCCCCGGCCGTCGTCCAAGCCCAACGGGCAGTGGAAGATCGACGGCACGACCCCGCTCAACGGCAACGAGGAGTGGAAGCAGCAGGACGGCGGCCTCGCCGTGCGCGAGCGCATCGAGAACGTCTACGCCGCCGGAGGGTTCGACTCGATCGACCCGACGGACCTGCACGGCCGGTTCCGATGGTGGGGGCTGTACACGCAGCGCAAGCCCGGGATCGACGGCGGCCGCACCGCGACGCTCGAGCCGCACGAGCTCGAGGACCGCTACTTCATGCTGCGCGTCCGCATCGACGGCGGCCAGCTCAGCACCGAGCAGCTCCGCGTGATCGCGGGCATCTCGACGGAGTTCGGCCGCGACACCGCCGACCTCACCGACCGGCAGAACATCCAGCTGCACTGGATCGAGGTCGAGGCGATGCCCGAGATCTGGCGGCGACTGGAGGCGGTCGGCCTCGGCACGACGGAGGCGTGCGGCGACGTTCCGCGCGTCGTCCTGGGCTCGCCCGTCGCGGGGATCGCGGCCGACGAGCTGATCGACCCCACGCCGCAGATCGACGAGATCACGACGCGCTTCATCGGCGACGAGTCGCTCGCGAACCTCCCCCGCAAGTTCAAGTCCGCGATCACCGGGCATCCGAGCCAGGACGTCGTGCACGAGATCAACGACGTCGCGTTCGTCGCCGTCGAGCATCCCGAGCTCGGCGTCGGGTACGACCTGTGGGTCGGCGGCGGCCTGTCGACCGCTCCGCGTCTCGCCGAGCGCCTGGGCACGTTCGTCCGCCCGGAGCAGGTGGCGGATGCCTGGCACGGCGTCGCGCAGATCTTCCGCGACTACGGCTACCGCCGGCTCCGCAACAAGGCGCGTCTGAAGTTCCTGCTCGCCGAGTGGGGCGCGGAGAAGTTCCGGCAGGTGCTGCAGGACGAGTACCTCGGCTACGCGCTGCCGGACGGGCCCGCCGCACCCAAGCCGCTCACCCAGGGCGATCACGTCGGCGTCCACCGGCAGAAGGACGGCCGCTTCTACATCGGTGTGACGCCGATCGTCGGCCGCGTGTCCGGCGCGGGCCTCGCGAAGCTCGCCGACCTCATCGAGGCTCACGGATCGACCAGGCTGCGCACGACACCCCACCAGAAGGTCGTGATCCTCGACATCCCCGAGGACCGCGTCGAGTCGCTCATCGCCGGGCTCGACCAGCTCGGCCTGTCGGCACGGCCCAGCCTCATCCGCCGCGGAACGATCGCGTGCACCGGGATCGAGTTCTGCAAGCTCGCGATCGTCGAGACCAAGGCCTACGCGACGGCGGCCGTGCTCGACCTGGAGGAGCGTCTCGCGCAGTTCGAGCTGCCGCATCCGATCTCCCTTCACGTCAACGGATGCCCCAACTCGTGCGCGCGGATCCAGACCGCCGACATCGGCCTGAAGGGCCAGCTCGTGACGATCGACGGCGAGCAGGTGCCGGGCTACCAGGTGCACCTCGGGGGCGGGCTGGCCAGCGCCGATCGCGAGAACCCGGGACTGGGCCGCACCGTCCGGGGCCTCAAGGTCGCCGCCGACGGCATCGCCGACTACGCCGAGCGCGTCCTGACGCGGTTCCTGGAGGAGAGGGATGCCGCGGCCGACGAGACGTTCGCCCAGTGGGCGCACCGCGCCGACGAGGAGAGCCTCCAATGACCGTCGCCCTCGCCCCGAGGATCACCGCGAAGCGCCCGGCCGACGAGCTGCGCGCCCTCGCCGAGCGCGGCAACACCGAGCTCGGAAGCCTCACCGAGCACGAGGCATCCGCCGCCGACGTCGTCGCATGGGTGGCGCGCAACTTCTCGATGGCGTCCGCCGCGGTCGCGTGCTCGATGGCCGACGCCGCCCTGCCCCACCTCGTCGCCGAGCAGCTGCCCGGCGTGGACGTGCTGTTCCTCGACACCGGCTACCACTTCACCGAGACCTACGCCACGCGCGACGAGGTGCAGCGGGCGCTGGACGTGCGCATCGTCGACGTGCGACCCGGTCAGACCGTGGCGGAGCAGGACGCCGAGTTCGGCGCTCGGCTGTTCGAGCGCGACCCGGCGCTGTGCTGTGCGCGGCGCAAGGTCACGCCGCTGCAGGACGCGCTCGCGGGATACGAGGTGTGGTTCACCGGCGTCCGCCGCGACGAGGCTCCGACGCGCACGAACACCCCTCTCGTGACGTGGGACGAGCGCAACGGCCTCGTCAAGGTCAATCCGGTCGCGGCGTGGAGCTTCGACGACGTGCTCGCCCATGCCGCCGCGCACCGCGTTCCCGTGAACCTCCTCGTCGGCTTCGGCTACCCGTCGATCGGGTGCGAGCCGTGCACGAAGCCCGTCGCCGCGGGTGAGGACCCCCGATCCGGTCGCTGGGCCGGATCCTCGAAGACCGAATGCGGGCTCCACGTATGACCGACACCATCGCGCCCCCACGGGCCACCGCCCTCTCGACGCTGGACCTGCTCGAGGCCGAGGCGATCCACATCATCCGCGAGGTGGTCGCCGAGTTCGAGCGGCCCGTGCTGCTGTTCTCGGGCGGCAAGGACTCGGTCGTCGTGCTCCACCTCGCCACGAAGGCCTTCGCGCCGGGCAGAGTGCCGTTCCCCGTGCTGCACGTGGACACCGGCCACAACTTCCCCGAGGTGCTCGCCTTCCGCGACGAGACGGTCCGGCGGCTCGGCATCCGCCTCGAGGTCGCCAGAGTGCAGGACTACATCGACGACGGCCGCCTGGCCGAGCGTGCCGACGGCACCCGGAATCCGCTGCAGACGCTCCCCCTCCTCGACGCGATCGCCGCGGGCCGCCACGACGCGGTGTTCGGCGGCGCCCGCCGCGACGAGGACAAGGCGCGCGCCAAGGAGCGCATCATCTCGCTGCGCGACGAGTTCGGGCAGTGGGATCCGCGCAACCAGCGTCCCGAGCTGTGGAGCCTGTACAACGGGCGGCACGCGCCGGGGCAGCACGTGCGCGCCTTCCCCATCTCCAACTGGACCGAGCTGGACGTCTGGCGGTACATCGAGCGCGAGGGCATCCCCCTCCCATCGCTGTACTTCGCACATGACCGCGAGGTGTATGCCCGCGACGGCATGTGGCGTCCCGTCGGCGAGTTCTCGCCGCCCCGCGCGGACGAGGCCGTCGAGGTGCGACGCGTGCGCTACCGCACGGTGGGCGACATGAGCTGCACGGGAGCGGTGGAATCGGATGCCGCGGACCTCGCGGCGATCGTCGCCGAGGTCGCCGTGTCCACGCTCACCGAGCGCGGCGCGACGCGGGCCGACGACCGGCTCAGCGAAGCCGCCATGGAGGACCGCAAGAAGGACGGGTACTTCTGATGGAGCAGACGCTGTTCCGGTTCGCGACGGCGGGATCGGTCGACGACGGCAAGTCGACCCTCGTCGGACGCCTGCTGCACGACTCGAAGGCCATCCTCGCCGACCAGCTCGAGCAGGTGCAGCGCACCTCCGCCGAGCGGGGGTTCGCACACGGGGAGTTCGACTTCGCCCTCCTGACCGACGGCCTGCGTGCCGAGCGGGAGCAGGGCATCACGATCGACGTCGCCTACCGCTACTTCGCGACCGGATCGCGGTCGTTCGTCCTCGCCGACTGCCCCGGCCACGTGCAGTACACGCGGAACATGGTGACCGGTGCCACCACCGCCGACGCGGTCGTCGTTCTCGTCGACGGCCGCAAGGGCGTGCTCGAGCAGACGCGCCGGCACCTCGCGGTCGTCGCGCTCCTGCGCGTTCCGCACGTCATCGTCGCGGTCAACAAGATCGACCTCGTCGGGTTCTCGGCCGAGGCGTTCACCGCGGTCGCGGATCAGGCGGCGGCGGTCGCGGCCGAGCTCGGCATCCGGGATCTCCACGTGATCCCCGTGTCGGCGCTCGAAGGCGACAACGTCGTCGAGCTGTCCGAGCGGACCCCGTGGTACGACGGACCCCCGCTGCTGGAGCTGCTCGAGACCCTCCCCGGCGCGGACGCCCTCGACGCCGCCGCAGAGCCGCTGCGCCTGCCCGTCCAGCTCGTGCTGCGCCCGCAGGGCGGACTGTCACCCGAGCTGGCGGCCGACCCGGACGAGGTCGAGCGGCTGCGGGACTATCGCGCCGTCGCGGGACGCATCTCGTCGGGCACGGTGCGTGTGGGCGACCGGGTGGAGATCTTCCCCTCCGGCATCGCGACGACCGTGCGCGGCATTCACTCGGCGGGCACGCCCGTCGACGAGGCCGTGGCACCGCAGTCCGTGTCGCTCGAGTTCGCGGACGACGTCGACACCGCCCGCGGCGCGCTCGTCGTCTCGGCGGGAAGCCTCCCGGCTCCGCGGCGTGAGATCGAGGCGGAGCTCTTCCACCTCGACACGCGTCCGCTCACCCCGGGGGGACGCGTGCTCGTCAAGCACGGCACCGCGACCGTCCAGGCGATCGTCGCGCAGGTCGAGTCGCGCTACGACCTGGACACCCTCACGCACGGACCCGCGCAGACCCTCGAAACGAACGACATCGGCCGCGTGCGGCTCCGTCTCGCGTCGGACCTCCCGATCGAGCCGTACGACCAGAGCCGCGAGGGCGGCTCGTTCCTCGTCATCCACCCGCAGGGCGGCGCCACCCTCGCCGCCGGCATCGCGCGCGTCTGACGCGCGCTGCTCCACCCCACCGATACCGCCGAACGAAGGAGGCGAACAGTGAACACCATCCGCACCGCGACGACGATCACCACTCTGGGACTCGTGGCCGTCATGATGGCCGGCTGCGCCTCTGCGGCGGCCGAGCCGTCCGAGCAGAGCGAGGTCGATGAGCTGCGCCTCGGGTACTTCGCGAACGTGACGCACGCGCCCGCGCTCGTCGGCCTCGAGCAGGGCCTGTTCGAGGACGCGCTGGGCGAGGTCGAGGTGACCACATCGGTCTTCAACGCCGGTCCGGCCGCGATCGAGGCCCTGACGGCGGGCGCGATCGACGCGACCTACATCGGCCCGAATCCGTCGATCAACACGTTCATCCAGTCCGGCGGCGAGTCGGCCCGCATCGTGGCCGGCGCGGCCACCGGGGGTGCGGCCCTCGTGGTCGCCGACGGGATCGACAGCGCCGAGGATCTCGCCGGCACGACGCTCGCCTCGCCGCAGCTGGGCAACACGCAGGACGTTGCGCTGCGGGTGTGGCTGGCGGATCAGGGTTACGCGACCGACGTGTCCGGCGGCGGCGACGTGTCGGTCACCCCGACCGAGAACGCCCAGACGCTCACCCTGTTCCAGGACGGCCAGCTCGACGGCGCGTGGCTCCCGGAGCCGTGGGTGTCGCGCCTGGTGATCGACGAGGGCGCCGACGTTCTCGTCGACGAGGCGGAGCTGTGGCCCGACGGAGAGTTCCCGACCACCGTGCTGCTCGTGCGCGCGGAGTTCCTCGAACAGCACCCCGACGTGGTCGAGCAGCTCCTCGAGGCTCATCTCGCAGCCGTGCAGTGGATCGCCGACAACCCCGACGATGCCCCCGGTGTGATCAACGCCGCCCTCGAGGCCGAGACCGGCAAGCCGCTGTCGGATGCCGTCATCGAGCGCGCCCTGGAGCACGTGACGTTCTCGGTCGACCCGCACGCCGACACCTTCGAGACGCTCGTCTCCAACGGCCTGGAGGCGGGCACGCAGAAGGAGGGATCGATCGACGGGCTGTTCGATCTCCGTCTCCTGAACGGCCTGCTCGAGGCATCCGGGTCCGACACCGTCTCGGCAGCGGGTCTCGGTGAGGACTCGCCATGACGTCCGGTCCCCGCCGCGCGTCCGGCGTCGTGTCGCCTTCGGTCGACACTGCGCCGGGCCGCGGCATCCCCCTCGGCCCGAGCTTCGACGGCGTCGCGCCCGTCCTCCGTCCGCCGGCGGCGCCCGAGCCCGCCGTACGCATCGAGGGCGTCTCCAAGCGATTCGGCGATGGGCCGCTCGTGCTGGACGACGTCGGGCTCGACATCGCGCCCGGCGAGTTCGTGTGCCTGCTGGGCGCCTCCGGCTGCGGAAAGTCGACGCTCCTCAATCTCATCGCGGGTCTGGACCGCCCCACTGCGGGCGTCGTCGAGACCCCGGCCGAAGGGTCGGCCGTGATGTTCCAGGAGTCGGCGCTCATGCCCTGGCTCACCGCGCGCCGCAATGTCGAGCTGGCTCTGCGCCTGCGCGGCGTTCCCCGCGCCGAGCGGCGCGCCAAGGCGCTGTCGCTGCTCGACGCCGTCAATCTGACGGATGCCGCGGACAAGCGCCCTCACGAGCTGTCCGGTGGAATGCGCCAGCGCGTCGCCCTGGCCCGTGCGCTCGCGCAGGACCGCCCGGTGCTGCTCATGGACGAGCCGTTCGCAGCCCTGGACGCCATCACACGCGACCTCCTCCACGAGGAGCTCGAGCGGGTGTGGCGGGCGACGGGCCGAACCATCGTGTTCGTGACGCACAACGTGCGCGAGGCCGCGCGCCTCGGCCAGCGCGTCGTGCTGATGGGCAGCCGTCCGGGCCGCATCGTCCAGGAGTGGCGCATCGCGAAGACCACCGGGCGACGCATCGAGTCGCCCGAGGTCGCTGCCCTCTCCGTCGAGATCACGGAGCAGCTGCGGAAGGAGATCCGTCGCAATGCCGCGTGACGCCACCGTCGACGAGGTCCGCGCTCGCAGCGAGCACGACGACCTGCGCTCGCTCGAGGCCGGTCTCGACCGGCTCCAGACCGATGCCACCCGCGAGCCCGGCCGCTGGCGGGGGATCGCGGCGAGCGTCGTGCCGCCGATCGTGTTCGTGCTCCTGCTCATCGCGGCATGGCAGCTGTACGTCGTCATCGCGCAGCCGCGGCCCGACAAGGTGCCGAGCCCGTTCGACGTGGTGACCGCGCTCGGCTCCGCGTGGGAATCGGGGCGCCTCCAGGAGGCCGTCGCCACGAGCCTCGAGCGGGGGATCGTCGGGTTCCTCATCGCGATCGTCGTCGGCACGCCGCTCGGGCTGCTGCTGGCCGAGGTGCGCCCCCTCCGTCGCGCGGTCGGGCCGATCATCTCCGGACTCCAGGTGCTGCCGTCGGTGGCATGGGTCCCTGCCGCCATCATCTGGTTCGGGCTCTCCGACGCGACGGTGTACTTCGTGATCCTGATGGGTGCGATCCCCTCGATCGTCAACGGACTCATCGCCGGCATCGATCAGGTGCCGCCGCAGCTGCGACGGGTGGGAACGGTGCTGGGGGCGTCACCGTGGCAGCTCGCCTCCGCCGTCATCCTCCCCGCGGCACTGCCCGGCTACCTCGCAGGGCTCAAGCAGGGCTGGGCCTTCTCGTGGCGATCGCTCATGGCCGCCGAGATCATCGCGGTCGGAGGAACGATCGGCTTCGGCCTGGGCTCGATGCTGCAGCAGTCGCGCGAGCTCGCCGACCTCGCGGGCGTGCTGGGCACGATCATCCTGATCCTCGCGATCGGCATCCTGATCGAGCTCGTCTTCTTCGGGCCACTGGAACGGCGGATGCTTCGCCGCCGCGGTCTGCTCGTGACGGGAGGTGCGCGATGACCCGCACCTCGCACGACGGCTCCCGCGGAAAGGTGTGGCTCGTCGGAGCCGGTCCGGGCGATCCCGGGCTCCTCACCGTGCGCGGGCTGCGCGCGCTCGAGGGGGCGGACGTCATCGTCGCCGACCGGCTCGGTGCGCGGGGCGTGCTGGACGGCCTCGCCGCGGACGGCGTGCAGCTCACCGCGGAGGTCATCGACGTGGGGAAGCTCCCGGGGCACCACGCCGTGCCGCAGGACGCGATCAACGCGCTCCTCGTCCAGCTCGGCCGCGAGGGCAGGAACGTCGTCCGGCTCAAGGGCGGCGACCCGTACATCTTCGGGCGCGGCGGTGAGGAGCTCATCGCGTGCCGAGCGGCCGGCGTGGACGTCGAGGTCGTGGCCGGGATCACCAGCGCGATCTCGGTCCCGGCGATCGCCGGCATCCCGCTCACCCACCGCGGCGTGGCGACGTCCTTCACCGTGGCGACCGGTCATGACCAGATCCGCGAGCTCGGCGGCGGGAGCGACCACACGGTCGTGCTGCTCATGGGCGTGGGCACCCTCGCCCACTCCGCACTCACCCTTGCGCGGACGGACCGGGGCGCCGACTGCCCGGTCGCCGTCGTCGAGGACGGGTTCGGACCCCGCCAGCGCGTCACGGTGGGCACACTCGCCACGATCGCGGCGCAGGCGGCGGAGCGCGGCATCCGCTCCCCCGCCGTCGTGGTCGTCGGCGACGTCGTGCGCCTCAGCCCGTATGCACCGGACGCCCTCGCGACCCTCGATTCGTTCACCTTCGACCCGCTCGCGGTCCCCACCGCGCCCTCGACCGGAAAGGCCCGCCTCCCGTGACCTCGTCGACCCTCTCCCACCTGCGCGTCGCGATCGTCGGCGCCGGGCCCGCCGGCATCTACGCCGGCAACATCCTCGCGGGCTCCGTCGCCGCCGCCGGCGGCGCGGTCGCGATCGACCTCTTCGAATCGCTCCCGGCGCCCTACGGGCTGATCCGCTACGGCGTCGCGCCCGACCACCCCCGCATCAAGGGCATCGTCACGTCGCTGCACGAGATGCTGTCGGCGGGGACGATCCGCTTCATCGGAAACGTCGAGATCGGGCGCGACCTCGCGCTCGATCAGCTTCAGGAGCGCTACGACGCGGTCATCCTCGCGACGGGCGCGATCCGCGACGCCGCGCTCGAGATCCCCGGCATCGAGCTTCCGGGCTCCTTCGGCGCTGCGGACTTCGTGGCGTGGTACGACGGGCACCCCGACGTCCCGACCGAGTGGCCGCTGGATGCCGCGGAGGTCGCCGTGATCGGCAACGGGAACGTCGCCCTCGATGTGGCGCGCGTGCTCGCGAAGCACGCGGTCGATCTGCGGCCGACCGAGATCCCCGACAATGTGCTCGCGGGGCTGGAGGCGTCGGCCGTGACCGATGTGCACGTCTTCGGGCGTCGCGGACCGGGCGACATCAAGTTCACGCCGATCGAGCTGCGCGAGCTGGGCGAGGTGCCGGACGTCGACATCGTCGTCCATGACGAGGACTTCACAGGCGCCGACCCGGCGTCGGCCCCGAACAACCAGCTGAAGGTGATGCTGCGGATCCTCAACGGATGGCGCACGCGCGAGTCGGCCGGCGCGAGCCGCCGGCTGCACCTGCACTTCTACCACTCCCCGGTCGAGGTCCTCGGCGAGGGTCGGGTCGAGGGCGTGCGCTTCGAGCGCACCGAGCCGGTCGGGGACGGCACCGTGCGGGGAACCGGCGAGTTCCGCGAGATCGCCGTGCAGCAGGTCTATCGGGCGGTGGGCTACTACGGCACGCCGGTCGTCGACGCGCCGTTCGACGAGCGGGCCGGTGTCATCTCGAACATCGAGGGACGCGTGGTCGACTCGCCGATCACGGGCGAGCCGGGCGCGCCGGTCGTGCGTGGCCTGTATGCGACCGGATGGATCAAGCGCGGTCCGGTCGGGCTCATCGGCCACACCAAGTCCGACGCGATGGAGACGATCGCCCACCTGGTGGCGGATGCCGCGGCCGGCGCCCTCGTCGCCCCGGTCATCGAGGAGGACGTGCTCGCGCTCCTCGACGAGCGCGAGGTGGCCTACACGACGTGGGAGGGCTGGCTCGCGCTCGACGCACACGAGCGGGAGCTCGGCGCCGCGCACGTCCACGCTCGGGAGCGCGTGAAGGTCGTGCCGCGTGACGAGCAGGTCGCGGTCTCGCGCGGCGGGGCGCTGATCCGGTCGTGACGTACGTCATCGCCCTGCCGTGCGTGGACGTCAAGGACCGCGCGTGCATCGACGAGTGCCCGGTGGACTGCATCTACGAAGGCGAGCGCTCCCTCTACATCCACCCCGACGAATGCGTGGACTGCGGTGCCTGCGAACCGGTCTGCCCCGTCGAGGCAATCTACTACGAGGATGACCTGCCCGACGAGTGGCAGGACTACTACAAGGCCAACGTCGAGTTCTTCGACGACATCGGCTCGCCCGGCGGAGCCGCCAAGGTCGGCGTGATCCACAAGGACCACCCGGTCATCGCCGCGCTCCCGCCGCAGGGGGAGATCGCATGACCGACTCGGCATACAGCGCGCTCGCCTCTGCCGTCGAGGTGGACGTCGTGATCGTCGGCGGAGGTCCGGCCGGGCTCTCGGCAGCACTCAACCTCGGCCGGGCGCGGGCATCGGTGGTCGTGGTGGACGCGGGCCGTCCCCGCAACGCAGCGACCCTCCGCTCGCACGGATTCCTGACGCGAGACGGGGCCTCGCCGCTCGAACTGCGCAAGCTCGCGCGGGCCGAGCTCGCCGCGTACCCGGGCGTCAGCGTCCTCGACCGGGCGGTGGCGACCGGCATCCTGCCGATGGATTCCGCGAGCGGCATGCGCTACATCGTCGCGGTGCAGGGGCGCGGCGAGCGCACCCCTCCTGCCGTCGCCGCACGGTCCGTGATCATCGCGACCGGGCTGCGTGAGACGCTCCCCCGCATCCCCAGCCTGCGCGCGTTCTACGGCATGACGATCTTCAGCTGCGCCGCGTGCGACGCGTGGGAGCTGCAGGACCGGCCACTCGCGCTCATCGGCGAGACCCCGGACCTCGCCGCGCGGGCGCGGCTCCTCGCGCGATGGACGGACCGTCTCACCGTCTTCACCCACGGCGCCGACGTCGTCGACACCGTCGAGGAGGCGGAGCTCGCGGCATCCGGGATTCTCGTGGAGCGACGCCGGATCGACGATCTCGAAGGGGATCGGGGCACGGTGACGGCGGTGCGGCTGGAGGACGGGACGCGCATCGGGATCGAGGGCGGCTTCGTTCGCCCGCATTGGTCCCCCGCGCTCGACTTCCTCGGCACGCTCGATCTCGAGCGCGACGCCGACGGCACCGTCGTGGTCGACCGGTCCGGTCGCACGTCCACGCCGGGGATCTATGCGGCGGGGGATGCCGCGTCCCCCGGCCCGCAGCAGCTCATCGTGGCCGCGGGCCAGGGCGCACGGGCCGCGGCTGTGCTGGTGCACGACCTCGTCGGGGTACGTACCGCGCACTGAGACTCGGCGGGAGCATCAGACCCTGCCCGGGCGCTCGACCGCCTACGGCTCCTTCGCGAAGACGTGCACCTCATCTTCGGCGAGGACGATCCGCAGGTCCGTGCCGTCGGCGAACCGGTCACGCAGGGCTTCGGGGGACTCCTCGTTCACGGGGAACGCCGCCGTCGGCGGGAAGTCACCCGCCCCGCACCCCGTCGTCACGATCTCATTGACGGCGCCGGTGCCCCCCTCGCGGTCGGACCGGACGACGAAGACGCACGAGAGCGCGGCGTCGGAATTGCCCCACGCGTTGGGGATCACCAGGACGCGCAAGCCCTCGTACGCCTCGAAGATGCGGGCGCCCTCCTGCGGGTCGCCGAACACGTCCGCCGGCCACTCGGAGATGTCCGCCTCCGCGATCGTCGCGACCCGGCCGGCGCCGGTGGCGGGCATGAGGGTCGTGATTCCGGCGCCGACCACCAGCGCGACGACGATCGACGCTGCCCACAGCCAGATCGTCCGCCTCGACAGGCGAGGACGCTCGAGCGTATCTGCGGCGTCCGCCTCGTCCGACGGCATCCCCGTCGGGGCCTCCGGAGCGTCGGGCGGCGCCGGTACGCCGGGATCGACGGGCACCGGCGTCGCGTCCGTGGTCGGCTCGTCCTCTTCGGCGGGATCGGCCGCCGAGGGCGCGATCGCCGAGGGGCTCACCCTCGCTGCGGCGGCTTCGAGACGACGCAGCCTGTCCATCGCGGCGGGGTCGGTCTGGATGTCGGCATCCGGTCCGTACGCGCGGCGCCGCAGCATCCGCAGCTCGTCCTCGGTGGCGGCATCCATCGCGAAAAACGATAGTCGACGCCGGGGCGGTCGATCCCTATACTGCAAATTGCAGTAGCCATCGGGTTGAACGCGGCCGCTTCGTGTGGGGACACGGGCCGCGAACTGGGGCAGGCACGACCGATGGTCGGTTTGCGCCCGATGTCGCTGGGGCAGCCATCGGGGTGGCCCTGCCACCTCGGCAGGGCCGCCCCGATCGCTTACTCTCGTGTGCGCTCAGCCGCCGACCGCGCCGGCGTCGGTCGAGCCCACGTCTGTGCGGTGGAAGTTGCGGAACGACCGCGAGGCCGTCGGCCCCCGCTGGCCCTGGTATCGGTTGCCGTAGGGGCCGCTTCCGTAGGGGTTCTCGGCGGGCGACGTGAGCCGGAAGTAGCAGACCTGGCCGATCTTCATCCCCGGCCACAGCTTGATCGGCAGCGTCGCGACGTTCGACAGCTCGAGGGTGACGTGGCCCGAGAAACCCGGATCGATGAAGCCGGCGGTGGAGTGCGTCAGCAGTCCGAGGCGGCCCAGCGACGACTTGCCTTCGAGGCGGGCGGCGACGTCGTCGGGCAGCGTGATCTGCTCGAACGTCGATCCGAGCGCGAACTCCCCCGGGTGCAGGATGAACGGTTCGTCGGGCTCGACCTCGATGAGGCGCGTCAGCTCGGGCTGATCCTCGGCGGGATCGATGAACGGGTACTTGTGGTTGTCGAACAGCCGGAAGTACCGATCGAGCCGCACATCCACGCTCGACGGCTGCACCATGGCCGGGTCCCACGGATCGAGGCCGATGCGCCCCGCGTCGATCTCCAGCCTGATGTCGCGGTCACTGAGCAGCACGGGGCCAGCCTAGCGGCGGGGGGGTGGATGCCGCGGCTCGGCTGCGCGCGTTCGGCTCTGTTATTCTGGCCAGACGCCGAAAGGCTCCGGGGATGTAGTTCAATGGCAGAACTTCAGCTTCCCAAGCTGATAGCGCGGGTTCGATTCCCGTCATCCCCTCCAATGCCCTGATGTGCCGCCGAAGGCCGCGCGGCAGGACTTCCGCGTGGCGGCCGGGTCTGAGAACGCACAGACCGCCGAGCCATGTCGATCAGCGGTGCGTGGTGCCCGAGACATCGCGGGCGATCTCAGGGGCGAGACCGACGAACTGGTGACCGCCGGAGTCGTGCTCATGCAGCGCAGCGTGGGGGATTCGCCTGGCGTTGAGGGCGAGGTGGGCGAACTCCACGACCTCGTCATCCCGACAGTGGTGGAGCGAGATGACCTGCGCGGGCTCGGGACCGGCGAATGCGTAGTCCGCGACATCCCAGCCCTCGGGACTCCAGTCGGGCATGGCGAGCAGCGTGACCCGCCGGGGCGCGCTTCGCTCGCGTTCGGCGAGGATCCGCAGGAGCATCGTCGCCCCGAACGAGTGAGCGACGACGGCATCGTCGGGGCCGACGGCGTCGAGGGCTGCTCGCACGAAACGCGTCTGATGCTCGACGGACATGTCGTCCTCGGGAAGGCGCGGGTACTCGACCGGCTGCCCGAGCTCGGCGGCGATCGCGTCGGCCAGTGTGCGGTCTGCGTCGTAGCCGCCTGCGCCGTGAAGGAAGAGCAGGACCATGCCGCGATCCTTCCGGGATCGGGGGAACGGGTCAACGAGCATCCGAGCGCCCAACGGCGGATGACGCCGGTGGGGCAAGCTGAGAAGGTGGAGATCGACGAGGAACTCGTGCGACGGCTGGTCGATGCGCAGTTCCCGCAGTGGCGTCAGTTGAGCCTTCAGCGGGTTGTTCCCGGGGGGTGGGACAATCGCACCTTCAGACTGGGCGATGAGCTGCTGGTGCGGCTGCCGAGCGCGGACGGCTACGCCGCGGCTGTGGCGAAGGAACAGCGCTGGCTGCCGGTGATCGCGCGGGAAGTCACGCTGCCCGTCCCCGTGCCTGTCGGTCTGGGCCGGCCCAGCGAGGACTTCGCGCGGCCCTGGTCCGTCTACCGGTGGATCGACGGGACGCCCGCCGGGGATGCTCACGGCCTCGACCTCGTGGCACTCGCGGCCGACCTCGCCCGCTTTCTCACCGCGCTCGCCGCCGTCGACACGCGCGACGCTCCGCCGGCTGGTCCGCACAGCTTCTGGCGGGGAGCGCATCCGCGTGTGTACGAGGCCGACGTGCAGCGATGCCTCACTCAGCTCGAAGGCCGGATCGACTGCGCAGCGGCGCGGGCGGCGTGGAGGGATGCCTTGGCCACCGAGATCACCGCGCCTCCGGTGTGGTTCCACGGCGACATCGCGCCCGGCAACCTGCTGGTTCGTGACGGGCGCCTCTGCGCCGTGATCGACTTCGGAACGTCGGGAGTGGGCGATCCCGCGTGCGACCTCGCGATCGCATGGACCGTTCTCGACGAGCCTGCGCGCGACGTCTTCCGCGATCGGATGCCGTGGGATGAGGCGACGTGGGTTCGAGGCCGAGCGTGGGCGCTCTGGAAGACGATGCTCACGCTGGTCGAGGCATCCGGTTCCCACGACCCCGCAGAAGGGGCGCGGAAGTCCGAGGCGGTGATCGACCGCATCCTGGCCGACGCGCGATAGTCGGGCTTCGCCGCCTCAGGTGCGCGGGCGCTCCGCGAGCAGCGCCCGCTCGAACTTCTCGACTGATCCGCCGAGCTCGGCCAGCTGAGCGGCGGTCAGCGCGACGGAGATCGAGTCGTCGGAGTGGTGGGCCACGACGACGGGCAGCGGGACATCCCGCACGGCCGCCTCGAGAGGTTCGTCGAGTTCATTGCGGTGGAGTACGACGACGGGAACGCTCAGCCTGGCGACCATGCGGTCCCACTCCGGCTTGCGGCGAAGCGGGGAATGGGTGATGTCGCAGAGCGCGCACTCCGCGGTGCCGAAGAGGTGACCGAACACGTAGCGGATCTCGCCGGCCACGCCGCCGTCCGCGTTGTAGATCCCCGAATACCGAGTGATCCTGGCGCCGGGGGTCGGGTCGTTGTCGGGCATGGGAGAGTCCGTCAGGCTTCGGGCGCGGTGGCCGCGGTGAGAACGATGAGCGGGCTGTGCGCGATCATCTCGTCGACATCGTCTCTGCGCCATCGGCGGGCGGCCGCCTCGATGAGCGGCCGCGCCTCATCGGGATCGGTGATCACGCGCGCGGTGGCGGGGATGTCGGCCTTGATGCCGACCTTCAGATGGACGATCACGTGAGGGTCTGCGGTGATGTTGTGTATCCAGTCCCGCGTGCGGTCTCGACGCGGCATCCCCGTGATGAACAGCACGCCGTCCTCGTCGTGCAGGAAGATCTCGATGCGGCGCGGCATCCCGCTGCGGCGACCGGTGGTCGTCAGGTCGATGATCTGACTTCGGTGCAGGGCTTCGTTCACGTCGTTGTTCACACCCGTTGAAGCAATCTCGCTGCTGCGGACATTCCCTGCGGCGGATCCGGCCTCTCCTGGGGCACGCGGGTCAGAGCCCGCCGAGATAGCTCGAGTTGGTGTGCGAGGTCTGGCTCGCGCGCGCGGCGGGGTCGACCCGCTGCGCGGCGATCTCAGAAGAGTTCATTCCGCGCATCTGCTCGTGCGTGAGCGGTTTCCCGAAGAGCGCGTGACGCACCCGGGTCCAGAACGGGAGGCGCTTTCCTGCGGATTCGGAGGTCATGGCGCGATTGTCCCACACCGTGTCGACGGACGGCCATGCGGCATCGGCGCGAGGTCGTCTCCCGTCTCGCAGTGAACCTACTGCGTGGACGACCGCTGCCCCCGGGGAGCGGCTCAGGGCGATGCCGAAGCGTGCGGTGGACGCGAGGTGGTCGCGGCGGGGCTCTCCCAGGCAGGGGCGTACAAAGGCTGGTACATCAGCATGGGTTCGAGGCCGGGCACGTTGAGGAATACGCATCGGCCGTACGGGCGCTCGTCGATGTCCCCTGCGAATGTCGCACCCCGGCCGCGGAGCTCCTCCATGGTCGCGTCGAGGTCGTCGCACAGGAGTGACAGTTCGTGCCGTTGGGCGTACGGTTCGTCGTTTCCGTCCCAGGTGCGCGGGTGCGCAGCTGTCTCGCTCGAGCCGGTGTCGAAGATCGGCCAGCCGGGCCTCGCCTCGATGAACGGCCAGACGAGCACCTCCCGGAAGAACGCCCGCGTCGCCTCGGGGTCGTCGCTGTACACGATGGTGTGGAGACCCGTGATCATGTCGCCACGGTAGTCGCGGCCTCGCGCACTGTCGACGGGCTCGGCGAGCTACGGGGCGTCGGCGTACAACCCGATGACATTCCCTTCGGAATCCTTCACGTATGCGTAGCGGGCGGTCTCACCCATCGATTCGATTTCGCCGACCTGCTCGCCACCGCCTTCGACGACCGCCGCGATGGTCGCCTCGAGATCATCGACTGAGATCACGACGGTCGGGTGGGACACCGGGCCGCGCTGGTGGATGTCGCCGTTGATGCCGGCGTCGCTCCCGGTGCGGAGCATGATGTTGCCGTCGCCCCAATCCTCGAAGGTGAACCCGAAGACCTTCCCGTAGAAGGCTTGCGCGCGGTCGACGTCGTCAGCGGGGATCTCGAAGTGCTCTACGGATGCCATAGCTTCGAGCCTGTCCACAATCCCCTGTTGCCGTCAACCCGAGGCTGCCAGATGAGGTCGGACCAGGGCGCATCAGGAGCGCCCCTCAATACCGCTGCTTTCAGCCCCGCCTGACTCCCACACGTGACGTGCGTCTCCCGGCGCACTACGTTCGGTCCTGACGGCGCAGTCGAGCGAGGAGGATCCGATGTCGACGACGATCACTCCTCCGACGGGCTCCGCACCGAAAGGGTCCGCGGATGGCCGACCGCCGGGTCGAGTCGGCCGGCGCGTCCGGCTGACAATTCTGGCGCTGGTGATCGGCGGGATCGTGCTCGGCGCACTGGTGATGTTCTCGTGGACGGTGAACGAGACGCACTTCGACCGCCCGAGTCCGCAGTTCGACGAACTCGCATCGAGTGTCGAGGGCCTGCCCGGTGTGCAGGGCGTTCAGAAGGAGCGGTGGGTCGAAGCGCCGACGTTCTTCGAGCCCATGTCGTGGATGTCGGTAACGGTGGATGAGTCCGGACTTCAGGGGCTGCTCGATGCGACCTGCTCGACGGTGTACCCGGACCCCATCGCCTGGTCGATCATCGTCCTGACGCCCGCGGCATCCGAGGTGTCGCTCCACGCTCCGGCGACGGGGTCAGGTGTCGCCGGCCAGCAGTCGCAATGCCCCGACTTCGGGTTCGACGCCGTGCGGCTCGTCGCCGAACTCGACCGCGTGGCGCCGGGCCTCGCCGTTCAGCCGGCCATCTGGGGCGACCGCAGGCTCGCGTTCGTCGAGGTGGCTGAGGAACTCCCGGAAGGATTCACCCACCTGCTCCCGATTGTCGAGCATTCGGCCGACCTCGTTGCGGCCGCGGGCGTGGACGGGAACCGGAGTGTCGAGATCAACTCCGCGAACCTCGGCCTCGTGCTCGCGCCGGGCGACAGCGACGCCTATCTCGCGCTGCTGACTGATCTCGCCGAACTCGGGGCCACGAGCTATTGGGCAGACGGCGGTGAGGCACCCGCCGAGGGAGGGCCGATCGTCCAGATCGTCGCCCCGTCGCAGAATCACGGGGCCATCAGCGACGCGATCCAGTCCTCACCGCTTCCGTGTGCGGATCTCCCGATCCGCTTCATCGAACAGTGAGGTGGCGCTCACGGCGCGGATCACGGCATCCCGTCGCCGCCGACAGGCACGTTCTCGATCATAGCCGGGTTCGTCATGCCCGAAATTGTCATCGACGGTTCGAACGTCATGTGTGCGCTGAGGGGATCCCCGAACGCGCGAGGCACGGAAGCTGCGCTTCACCGCGCATTCGACATGCCAGATCTCGACTCCCTGCCGAGCGTTGGCCAGATTCGATGGCCTATCTCGCCAAACCGTGCGCGACGAGCACGGTCAATTGCTTGAGGGCCACCTTGTGTCGTAGTCGTACCGACATCATGCCCGGGCGGCGACCGTCGTCTGCTTCTCTCGTTTCGCTCGGCTGGTTCAGCAGGTCGCGGATCGAGCCCGTAGCGCGATGGTTCCAGGGCCACTACGGTGCACCTAGCGGATGGTCCGCTGAGCCTGCTGGGGAGGGGAGTGTGGGGCATGCCGCTGCTGCCATCGTTCGGAGTGCAACCGTCTGATCGCGATTACGTGGCTTTTGCAACGTGGATCGACAAGGAGCTGGACGGGAAGGTGGCGCAGGCCCGCTGCTGGTGGTCGCCAAACGTCACCGCGTCGTTCGAGTTCCCGATCGCCACCTACGATCACATCGACTTCCAGTCGGCGGGTCCGGTAGGGCCGTTCAAGGGAAAGGACGATCTCGGGGCTCTGCGCGACCAGCCGAACCCGCTCGGTGCCTGGGTGCACTTCCTCCAGAGCGGCCTCAACGGTGAAGCGCTCTACTACGCAGTTCGAGATCGATATCGGTCGTTCGCGCCGTTTCGCCCTACGGCGGCATGGAACGTGTACACCGGCGTGTGGCGGGAGATGCGACCCAAAGGCGCTGGTGTGCCCCGCCCGCCTGGGCCCGGGGACGGCGCGCCGTTGACGCTCGACGAAAAGATCGCGAAGTACAAGGCGGACTACCGAAGAGGTCAGATCACGGACGAACAGCTGGACCAGCTGATCCTTGAGGCTTACCGCGAATTCTACTGACGTGTTCCTGTCACGGTAGCCATCCCTGTCCGGGCGATGCGCGGTGCGGGGGCGGTTCGTGCACGTGAGGCGACGATCCTGACACGGGTGTTCGCGACCTCGCGGGCTCCCGTACGGCTGCCGGGTGTCCTAGGTGACGATTCCTTCCGTGAGGTCGGGTGCTTTCCGTACATTTGCTGCAGGCACGGTTGGTGGGCCATCAGGATCAATCCACGGTCGGGCTGAGCGAGGACGGGAGTGGTATGGCGGAGGAGCTCGGCTTCTTCGACGCGATGCGCGCGGTGATCACTCCGTTGACCTCCGCGCGCAGCCTGTTCTCGATCCTCGAGCAGGCTGAACGACAGGGCGTGCTCACTGCTCTCCGCGACGGCGCCACGCCCGGCGATGTCGCACGCGCGGTGAAGGTGTCCGAGGACTGGGTCGACGCGGTGTGCGCGGCGCTTATCGTCAATGGAGTCGCCGACTCCGATGCTGGCGAGATCCGGCTGACGCCGCCCTGGCGGGCGCTTACCGCTGAGGACGCCTTCCAGCCGTTGCGGAACATCTTCGCTCAGAGCCGCGCCATCGACATGATGCTGTCGACCCCGGATGCCACCTACTCCACCATTGCCGCGTCGGAGCGGTCGGCCTTCGCTCACTCGGTCTCTCCGAACCCGTACTCGCGGGAACTCGTCGCGCGGATTCGAGAGGACCCCCTCGCGGATCCCTGGTTCGCCCCGATGCACGCAGGCGGCCGGTATCTGGAACTCGGATGCGGCATCGCCGGACGCATGCTGACCATGCTGCAGGCGATGCCTCGACTGCACGCCGTGGGCGTCGAGCTGGATCCTGTGCTGGCAGACGAGGCGCGTGACCGTGCCGCGGATCTCGGCCTGGCCGACCGCGTCGACATCGTCACCGGCGACGCGACGACATATCGTGGCGACGAGGCGTTCGACTTCGGATTCTGGAGCCAGTGGTTCTTCCCGACGGCGACGCGTGCGGACGCACTCGCATCGATGTTCGCGAATCTCCGCACTGGGGGGATCGTGCGATCTCCGGTCTTCGGCGAGCATGAGCGGATGGCTCACGAGCCCTTCGGCGAGCACGCGCGCCAGTACTCACTCGACCGGGTCTTGCTGGCATCGTGGGGCGTTCCTGAACGGACACCGGATCAGCTCGCGACGGAACTCGCGGCGGCCGGCTTCATCGACATCAGTGCCGTTCGCACCGACGCGACAACCTCGATCTACGCACGCCGACCCTGAACCAGACGTCGCGTTCGCAGTCACTTGGCCGACGACGGGCGATCCCACAGCATGCGGGTCGGGTGAGTCCTTCCCGCCCTCCTCACCGCGAGCGCTCTTCGCGAACCTTCTGCTGCGAGCTGTGATCGGGACGGTAGCATCGCGCCATGTCTAAGCCCAGTGCTGGGGACCGTGCGTACAGGGCCGGACCCGAGGCTGCCGGAGAGGTGGCCCGCCTCCTGCACGACTTCAACACGGAGTTCGATGCCGAAACGCCCGGAGCTGTCACGCTCGCGCACCGGCTCACGTCAATGCTCGCCGGACCGAGCACCATCGCGTACTTGATCCGCGACCCCGCAGTCGGTGTCGCTCTCCTCACGCTACGAACCAACGTCTGGTACGACGGGCCTGTCGCACTTCTCGATGAGCTCTACGTCGCTCCGCAACACCGCGGGAACGGCCTCGGATCCGCGATCATCCACCGGGTCCTGACGGACGCCATCAACATCGGTGTCTCAGCCATCGAGATCAACGTCGACCAAGCAGACGTTGACGCGCAGCGCTTCTACGAACGCCACGGGTTCAGCGGCAAGGATCCAGACACCGGCGAGCGTGCCTTCTACTACGCCCTCGAACTCTGACTTGTGAGTCGACGCAAGCGCGTTCGGGTCGAGCTAGGCGGAAGACGGGTACCTCTTCGCGCGACCGCCTTCGCCTAGCTGCCGGAAATCACCCGGACGCTGGGGCTCAGCATCTCGCCGTCGAGCTCGTCGAAGGAGAAATCGCCCGCTTCGATCTTCGTTCCACTCGCCAACTCCGTTCCCACACCCGCTCCGCCGCAGCTGGTGGAGAACAGTTCGTCGCCGGCGACAAGGAGCACGCACACGCCATTAGCCTCGCTTCGGCCGAGGTACACCGCGTACTCCTCGACCTGGCCGGAGTAACGGGTGGATGCAGGGTCGATATCTGCCTGGGTCGCGGAAGACGGGTCAGGCAACCGGTCCTGATCCGTCTGGGGCGAATCGAACTCGGGGATCGACGAGGACGTGCAACCGGTGAGAAGCAACGTTGAGACCGCGATAACGACCAGCTTCGACGCCTGCCTCATAGAAGGAGACTAGTGTGCGCGCTGGTCCTCCATCGGCATCCCTCGCGCGGTCGAGCAAGCGCTCACGGACCGAGATGACTATCTCATCAACGGTGTCCAGGTTTCGCTCGTCGAGCACGTTGGCGCCTGGCGCGGGGAGACGCCGGAGTTCATCGCCTCCTGGCCGCCAGCGCTCTTGGCCGAGCTGCGGGAGCAGCGGTCACACGTCATCGTTGAGCGGGCGTTCCCGGTCGAGCGCTCGTAACCCGGTCGTCCATCGAGCCTTGGATAGAGTGCTGCTCATGGAGCAGATCCCGCCTGCGCGCCGGGTGATTCGCCTGTTCCCGGACTACTCGCGCGACTACCCGCTCTGGGAAAACTCGACGCCAACGTGGGATGTCGGCTACACCACGACTCCCGAGACATACGGTCTGAGCAAGGAACTTGGCGAGGACCTAGCCGGCTGGCAGGCCTTCTTCGAAGAGCACGCTGACCCTTTCAAGGGATGGGACACCGAAGCCAACCTGCAGAAGTGGCTGCGGGACGGAGAGTGGCTTGCGCAGCGACTTCAGGAAGAAGTAGAGGAGTTCGCTGACGTCCAGCGAGAGTATGGACCCTGTCGCGACAGGTTGTGAGCAATTGCGTCCGCCCGGAAACCGGTGCGTGTTCGCGCGCCGATGGGTCGCAGCCGGGAAGCCCTGAGGAGACCGGAGAGTTGGACCGCGATCGCGGGTCGAGGTGTCGCCCCGTCAGGCGATCGGCTCGGCGGTCCCGCGCGCGGCGCGCGCCGACGAGCGCACCGCGCCGATGCTCGCGGCGATCACGAGGGCGATGCCCGCGACCTCGAGCCAGGACAGGTTCTGACCGAGGAACACGAATCCGGCGAGCGCGGCCGTCGCGGGCGCAAGACTCATCAGGATCGCGAACGCGGCCGCCGGAAGGCGTCGCAGCGCGATGAGCTCGAACGCGTACGGGATCGTCGACGACAGGATCGCCACCGCGGCGCCGAGCGCGATGATCTCCCACCGCAGGAGGGCGGCTCCGGCATCCACGATTCCCCACGGGAGGGCGAGCACTGCGCCGACCGCCATCGCGAGTGCGAGCCCGTCGAGCTTCGGGAAGTCCCGCCCCACCCTCGCCGACGCGAGGATGTAGAACGCCCAGCTCGCGGCCGCCCCGAGGGCGAAGAGCACTCCGAGCAGGTCGAGGCGGTCCCATCCGCCACCGCCGAGCGCGACGACCCCCGCGAACGCGAGCACCGCCCACAGCCACGCGGATGCGCGCCGAGCGGCGACGATCGACAGCACCAGAGGCCCGAGCACCTCGATCGTCACCGTGACGCCGAGCGGCAGTCGCTCGAGAGCGAGGTAGAACAGGCCGTTCATGGTGGCCAGCACGATCCCGAAGAGCACGACGCCCGTCCATGCCGACCGCGAATGTCCGCGCAGCGACGGGCGGGCGATCGCGAGCAGGATGAGCGCCGAGAAGACCAGGCGCAGCATCACCATCCCCAGCGGTCCCGCGGCGGGGAAGAGCAGCACGGCGATCGCGGCGCCGACCTCCTGACAGGCAAGACCGGCGATGACCAGCAGGATCGCCGGCGTGCTGACGCCGGAGCGAGGGGTCACGCCGCGGGGGCGCAGATCGCGGCGTCGGCGATCACCGCGTGATACTGCTCTGCCGTCCACGGCAGGCCCGATTGGGGAGCGGTGGCCCCATCGGCGGCGGGCGCCTTCGAAGCGATCGCAGCGAGCTCCCACGCGAGATAGGCACCGAAGCCCGCACCACCTGCGGAGTTGTTGAGCACGACCGCGACCGTGAGCCCGGTCTCGGGGTCGGAGAACGCCGCGCTCGTGTATCCGGGCACGGCGCCGAACTGGCCGATGAGCGGGCCGGCCTGGCGAGTCCCCCCATCGACGGTGTACCACGACGGCGCCCGCGGTCCGGCGGGCTTCGGGTCGGCGAAGCGGTCATCGACGTCGGGATGGAGCGCGCCGACGGCCAGCGCCTGCGCGTAACGACCCAGGTCGTGGATGTCGCTGACCACCCCGCTGTCTGTGAACGCCGTCGTCGGGGAGACATCCGTGACGACGCTCGGTTCCAGGCAATTTCGCTTGCCTCCGTCGACGGGCGGAGCGTACAGACCATCCAGCACCGCATCGCCCGGGAGAGCCCCCAGGCGGGTGCGGTCCAGCCCGAGGGGTTCAGCGACGTACTCGTCGATCAGCTGCGGGGCCGGAGCCTCCAGCACACGCTCGAGCGCGAGACCGAGAAGCACGTATCCGGCATCCGAGTCACGGTAGGCGACCCCCGGCTCGCCGACGCGGCCCTGCCCGAGTCCGTAGCTGGCCAGCTCGCGAGGCGCCCAGCGGCGTTCGGGATTCGCCAGCCACATCGGGAGCAGGACCGGCGTGTACGATCCGATGCCCGAGGTGCTGTCGCAGAGCTGCTCCAGCGTGACGTCGGTGAGGATCGGGACGCTCGCAACCCAGTCGGACACGGGGTCGTCGAGCTCGGCCTTGCCCTGAGCCACCGCTTCGTAGAGCACATCGCACGTCATCGCCCGCGTGATGGGCCCGGCACGGAACTGCATGTCCGCCGTCACCTCGGCGGCCCCCTCGGCGGGGCTCTGCGTGCCGACGCCGGTGACCCAGCTGCCACTCCACGGCGCCCATACTCCAACGATCGCGCCAGAGGCTCCGGTCGCGGCCATCGCGTTCGCGACCGCGCCCTCGAGCTGCGCGAGCGTGGCCTCGGGGAACGGTCCTTCGACCTGCGCCGGGACATCGATGCCGACCGACTGCTCGGGAGCGCAGGCTGCGAGTGCGGCCACGAGGGAGAGCGCGGCGACGACCGCCGCGACGGCGCGGCGCGTCCTGGGTTGGGCCCGCATACTCACCCCCCGATGATCTCCATAGATTCAAACACACGGCGGCGCGGCTGACGGCACCCCCCACCTAGGCTGGACGCATGAACCACCGGTTCGATGACGCGGCGCTGTCGGGCGTGCTCTCGCACATGAACGACGACCACGCCGACGACAACGTCCTCATCGCCCGCGCGTTCGGCCCGGCGGACGACGTCGTCTCCGCCACGATGACCGACTTCGACGGCTCGGGCGGCCGCTGGCGGGCCGTGCGGGCCGACGGCGAAGAGGTCGAGGTGCACGCCGGGTGGCCCGGGGGCCCTATCTCCGAGCGCCGCGAGGTGCGCCGCGAGATCGTCGCGCTCTACGACGAAGCGTGCCGTCGCCTCGGCGTCGAGCCGCGCCCCCACTCCTGAAATCCGGGCGGCCAGTAGGTTAGGGCACCCTAAGCCCCTACAATGGCGGCATGAGCGACCCGATCCCGTTCTCGACCGCGCTGCGCGAGCGCTCCAGCCGCGCGCACTCGTCGAGCGAGCACGCCGGCTTCATGGCCGACCTGATGACGGGGGAGGGCACGCGCGACGACTACGTCGCGCTCGTCGCACAGCACTGGTTCATCTACGCGGCACTCGAGCGGGCCGCGGAGCGCATGCGCGAGGACCCGGTCGCCGCCGTCTTCATCAGCGACAAGCTGACCCGGCTGCCGGCACTCGAGTCCGACCTGGAGTACCTCGTCGGCCCGGACTGGCGCGAGCGCATCGCCCCCCTTCCGACGACGCGGCGCTACGTCGAGCGCATCGACGAGGTCGGATCCACCTGGCCGGGCGGGTTCGTCGCCCACCACTACACCCGCTACCTCGGCGATCTGTCCGGCGGGCAGTTCATCGGGCGGCTCATGTCGCGTCGCTTCGGGTTCGACACGAACGGCATCGGCTTCTACCTCTTCGACGAGATCGCCGACCCGAAGGCGTTCAAGGACGTCTACCGCGAGCAGCTCGACGCCGCGCCGTGGGATGCCGCGGAGCAGGAGCGCGTGATCGACGAGGTGCTCCTGGCCTACCGCTTCAACACGCAGCTCTTCGAGGACCTCGCCGCCGCGAAGGCCGCTCAGGTCGCCTGACTCGAGCCCTGCGCCTGGGCTCGCACGCCGGGGTCTCGGTACACGCCGCTCCGGGCGCACTCGACCTTGACCCGGCCCGCATCAACGCGGGCTACGCTCGCATTGCTCCGGGCCGCGCCAACATGAATCGCGTGACGTCGGGGTCGACGCGGATGTCGGACGGACGCAGCGGTCGCGAGAGATACAGGCCGTCGAGCGAGGTCAGCCGCGACAGGGCGACGTAGGTCTGCCCCGGCGCGAACGCGCCCGAGCCGAGGTCGACGATCGCCCGATCGTAGGTCTTGCCCTGCGACTTGTGGATCGTCACCGCCCACGCCAGCCGCAGCGGGAACTGCGTGAACTCGGCGACGATGTCGCGCGACAGCGATTTCGACGCCGGATCGTAGGCGTAGCGGAACTTCTCCCACACGGCCGGCTCGACGTCGAACTCCTTCCCGTCGACCTCGACCCGCACCGTGCCGCCCGCGATGCGCGTCACGGTGCCGATCGTCCCGTTGACCCACCGGGGCGGTTCGCCGTAGGACTGGATGTCGTTGCGCAGGAACATGACCTGAGCCCCGACCTTCAGCTTGAGCTCGACGTCGGCCGGGTACGCGGCATCCCCCCGCCCGAAGTCCCCGCTGATCTCGGCGACCGCCGACTGCTCGCGGCCGACGAGCTCGTTCAGATGCCGGCGGTTGATGGCGTTGACGATGTCGTTCCGGGTGGCGAGCGTGATGATCGGATGCTCGCCGTCGCTCGGATCGGGAGGCGTGCGCGCGCCCGTGTCGTTGAGGATCTGCGCGATGTCGGCCGTCACGCGGCCGTACCGGACGGCGTTGAGCATCGCCTTGAACGCCGGGTCGGACTGCCGGTGGATGTCGACGAGCTCGCGGATGTGCAGATCGGCGCCGTACGAGCCCACGTCGAGGATGCCGTCGCTCGCCGCCTCGCCCACCCACACCTTCGCGTCGAAGAACCAGAAGGAGCGGTAGTGGTCGCGCACGTACCGGAGCTCGTCGCCGCGCGGAGGGACCGGCGCGAGCTGGTACGGGTCGCCGAACATCACGATCTGCACCCCGCCGAACGGCTCGCCGCGGCGCCCGCGCGCCTTGCGGAGGGACCGGTCGATGGCATCCATCAGGTCGGCGTTGACCATCGAGATCTCGTCGATCACGAGCGTGTCGATCGCGTTGAGCAGCTTGCGCGTCGCGTCGGACTGGTCCTCGTCGTGAGAGCCGATGATGCCCAGGGGGAGCTTGAACAGCGAGTGGATCGTCTGGCCCTCGACGTTGAGCGCCGCGACGCCCGTCGGTGCGCACACGGCGATCTGCTTCGACGTGTGCCACGCGAGATGCTGCAGCAGAGTCGACTTGCCGGTGCCGGCGCGTCCGGTCACGAACACGTGCTCCCGCGTGTCCTCGATGAGCCGGAACAGCGCCTCCTGCTCGGGGGACAGCGCGGGCGTACTCACCGACTCATGCTAACCAGCGGATGCCGCGTCCCCGCGTGCGCCCGACCGATCGGTGGACGCGGCGTGACGTGGCGTACCGGGTTGGGACGAGGGGTTCCTAGACTGGATGAGTGGATCAGGGGGCTGTGGAGACCACGGCGGGTCGCGGTGCGCCGCCGGTCCCCTCCGCGAGCCCGGATGCCGCGGCATCCACCGCGTCGACGCCCGCGCCCGCCGGAGCCGCCCGCACCCGCTCGCGCCGCCGCCTCGCCCTCGACCTGACCGCGCTCGCGGTCGTGGGGGTGCTCCTGGTGGCGGCGGTCGCGGCGGCCGTCGGCGCGATCGGGCAGCAGTTCTACAGCGCGTCGGCGTTCGTCGAGCGCTACCTCTCGCTTCTTGCGGACGCTCGCGCCGCCGAGGCGCTCGCCGTGCCGGGGGTCGTGGTGGACTCCGCCGAGCTCGAGGCGGCCGGTCTCCCGCCGACCGCGTCGGACGCCCTCCTCCGCGCGGCAGCGCTGGCCCCGCTCGAGAACGCGCGTGTCGTGTCGGAGGACACCGAGGACGGCCTCGCGGTCGTCTCGGTCGCGTTCGAGACGGGCGGTCTCGAGGGCGAGACGACCTTCGAGGTGGAGCGCGACGGCTCGATCGGCCTCGCCCCGACGTGGCGGTTCGCGACGAGCCCGCTCGCGGTGATGGACCTCCAGGTCCGCGGATCGATGCAGTTCACGGTGAACGGCTTCGAGCTCGACAAACGCCAGGTCTCGCCCGACGGGGCCGACGCCGATCCGCTGGCGGCGATGCCCCTCCTCGTGTTCACGCCCGGTCTGTACGCGGTGTCGGTCGACACGGCGATCTCGGAGACCCCCGGGGTGGCCGTCCTCTCGGACAGCCCGTTCCAGAGCGTGCCCGTCACGGTGCAGGCCGAGGCGACCGACGAGTTCGTCGCGGTCGTGCAGGACAAGGTCGAGGAGTTCCTGGACTCGTGCGCGACCCAGGAGGTCCTCCAGCCGACGGCGTGCCCGTTCGGCTACGTCGTCGCCGACCGCATCGCCTCCCTGCCGCGGTGGTCGATCGCGCAGCAGCCGACGGTCCGGGTCGAGCCCGACGGCGCGGACTGGCGGATCGTTCCGAGTGAGGCGGTCGCGCACATCGACGTCGACATCCGCTCCCTCTTCGACGGCAGCATCACCTCGGTGTCCGAGGATGTGCCCTTCGTCGTGGGCGGCCGCATCGAGGTGCAGCCCGACGGCACCGCGAGCATCCTGGTGAGCGGACCCGACGGACCCTAGCGCCGCGCGGCGCGCGCGTCGCGATCGGCCAGCTCGGCGAGGTGCGCGTTGTAGGCCTCGAGTTCGGCGTCGCCCGTGCGGTCGGCGTGCCGATCCCGCCGCTTCTGGTCGCGCGCGTCGCTGCGGCTCCACTGCACGGCGACGATGATCGCGACGATCAGCGTCGGGATCTCGCCGATCGACCACGCGATGCCGCCGCCGAAGTACTGATCCTCGAGCGGCGTCATGCCCCACACGCGCCCCATCGAGCCGAACCATTCGGCGATCATGAGGCCCGTCTGCATCATGATCGCGATGCCGAAGAAGGCGTGCATCGCCATGACGCCGATCAGCAGCACGAGGCGCCCGGCGTAGGGGAGCCGCCACGGCACCGGGTCGATCCCGATGAGCGTGAGCGCGAAGAGGTACCCGGTGATGAGGAAGTGGGCGACCATCCACTCGTGGCCGAGGTGGTCGTACAGCGACCACCGGAACAGGTCGGTGTAGTAGAAGACCCACAGCGAGCCGATGAAGAGGCCGGCCGCGACGAACGGATTGGTGAGCACGCGCGCCACCGGGGAGTGCACGGCCCACAGGATCCACTCGCGCCCGCCGCGCGTGCCGTCCTCGCGCTTGACGATCGCCCGGGCAGCGAGGGTGACGGGCGCACCGGCGACGAGGAGCAGGGGGATCGCCATGGTCAGGAGCATGTGGCCGGCCATGTGCATGCTGAACAGGTAGTCCTGGTAGACGTTGATGACGCCGCCGGTCACCCACACCAGAAGGGCCATGCCGGCGATCCACATGACGGTGCGGTAGACCGGCCACACGTCGCCGCGGCGGCGCAGGCGCCACACGCCGGCCACGTAGAAGAACACGGCGAAGCCGGCGACGACCGCCCAGATGAGGTCGATGTTCCACGCGGTCAGCCAGCGCCCCGCGGTCAGCTCGGGCGGGAGCGGGGCGCCGGTGAGCACCTCGGCGGGCGTGGGCGTCTGGATCACCTGGTCGACGGGCGGCGGCGTGCGGGCCAGGGCCGCGGCCGCACCGCTCGCGGCGCCCATGAGCGCGAGCTCGAAGACGATGAGCGTCCAGAAGGTGCGTGCCGCGCCGGTGTCGCGCAGCCGTCCGATCAGCCGCAGCCGGTACCACGCGCCCAGGGTTCCGAGCAGCACGAGGGCGATGACCTTCACGATCAGGATCACGCCGTACGGCGAGACCAGCGCCGCCCAGTCGCCCAGACCGATGACCGCCCTGACCGTGCCCGACAGGGCGACCACCACGAAGGCGGCCAGCGCGATGCTCGAGTACCGCGCGACCGCGGACGCCATCCGATCGCGTTCGAGGACGGGGCGAACCACGACGAGGAGGATCAGCCCTCCCAGCCACACGGCGGCGCCGATGATGTGGAGGATGAGCGCCGTCATCGCCTCGTGGTGATTGGCCTCCTCACCCGAATGGCCCTGCGTGCCCATCGGGACGAGCGATGCGACCGCGAGCACCGCGACGAACAGCGTCGCCGTCCATGACCGCACGGCGAAGGTCAGCACCGTGAGCGCGGCACCCGCCACCGTCGTGATGAGCCACGTGCGCCCGACCTCGGTCTCGACGAGGAAGCGTCCGAGCTGCGCCCCGAACTCGGGACCGGCGCTGATCGCCGGATTGAAGGCGTCGATGAAAGTGAGGAACCCCGTCGCCGCGGCCGACAGCGTGAAGACGGCGGCCGAGATGGATGCCGCGTCCAGCGCGATGTCGAACTCCCGCTCTCCCGCCCTCAGTGCGAAGAGCGCGAGCACGAGCGAGCCGACCATGCCCGCGGCGGACAGGTTCACCAGCAGCTTCACGGTGGGCAGCCCCCACCGCGCGAGGGGGCCGGGATCGCCGATCGCGAGGGGCGCCGCACCGCCGCCGAAGGCGAGCGCCCACACGAGCACGACGACAGCCGAAACCAGGAGGATCGCGGGCCCGGCGATCCGCAGCGCCCGCGCCCGACCCGTGTCTTCCGCAGCCCCGCGCGGTGCGGCGGTGCCGCGTGCGGCCGGAGCGGAGATCACCCCTCCAGCCTACGTCGGGCATGCAGAAGGGGATGCCGCGTGCGCGGCATCCCCTTCCGGTGGTCTGAGGTTTCGATACGGCCGCTTCGCGGCCTACTCAACCTGAGTCGCAGCCGCGTCAACGCCGCTTCGCAGCATTGACCCGGCTCGACTCACTTGACGGCGGCCTTCAGCTTCGAGCCCGCGGTGACCTTGACGCGCTTGCCCGCGGGGATCTTGATCTCCTCGCCGGTCTGCGGGTTGCGGCCGGTGCGCGCGGAGGTGGCGACCTGCTCGAACGAGATCCAGCCCGGGATCGAGACCTTGCTGCCCTTGGCGACCGCGTCGGACACGGTCGAGAAGAGGGAGTCGAGCACGCCCGAGACGGCGGACTGGCTCTGTCCGGTCGCGCTCGCGATGCTCGCGACGAGTTCGGTCTTGGTGATGGACTTGTCGGCCATGGGGATTGTCCTCCGAGAGCGGCGGAGTCGCCGCTCGTTCATTGCTCGGACCGGACGGCGATGCGCCCCCCGGCTGGTCGGTTCGACCGCCTCGAATGTACCCGACATCGCCGTTGGATCCGCGTATTTCCGCGCTTTTCGGCCCTCTCGCACGGCGTGTCGCCCCCGCGATGTGACTCCTGTGACCCGTGTGAAGGCACTATCGGCCGCTTCCGCCCGATGCCGAGCGGGCGCAATCGACCGGGGCGGACTGGATCCGCGGTGATTCGAGCCCGCTCGACAAGGGGCGGTGGGGCTCGGTCAGGAGCGGTGGGAGGCGATGACGCCGCGGGCGGTGCGGGAGAACGCGGGGACCGCCCGCTCCTGCCCGTCGAGGTAGCCGCCGACCAGCGCGGCGTCGCGCAGTAGGACGAGGGATGCCGCGGCATCCGCCGGATCGGTGAGCCCGGCTGCGCGCGCGAGATGCTCGAGCGTCGCGCGGAACCACTCCCGGTGCTCGGCGATGAGGTCGCGCACCGGGCCGGGGTCGGGGTACTCGGCGGCGGCGTTGATGAACGGGCACCCTCGGGTGTGGCGTTCGCGGATGTCCTGCTCGATGCCCGCGATCACGAGGTCGAGCAGCACCGCCGGATCATCGGATGCCGCGCCCGCCGCGGCGAACAGCTCGCGGAGTCGCTGATCCTCGCCCCGGAGGTAGGCCAGGACGAGCCCCTCCTTACCCGAGAACTGCTTGTACATCGTCGCCCGCGTCACACCCGATTCCTCGATGATCCGGTCGACGCCCACGGAGTGGATGCCTTCCCGGTAGAAGAGGTCGGTCGCGGCATCCAGCAACCGCTGGCGCGCGGGGGAGGTGCGCGTCTGCGTCGCCGGCGCGGGTGTGGTGCTCATCGGTCCTCCGTGGTCCATCGTGCCATCTCGCCTCGATGATCGGATTTCGGGAATGTCCTTGTGTAGATAGAACGTTCGGTCTACCATCAGGATACATCCACCGGAAGTACCGGTATCGAACCAAGGAGATCGACATGAACAACACCGACAAGACCCCCATCGTCCTCATCCACGGGCTCTGGATGACCCCCACGAGCTGGGACACCTGGGCCGAGCGCTTCCGCGCAGCCGGCCACGAGGTCCTCGTCCCCGGGTGGCCCGGGATCGACGACCGCACCGTCGACGACATCCGCTCCCACCCGGCCGCGCTCAAGGGCGTCGGGCTGAAGGAGATCGCCGACAACTACGAGCGGATCATCCGTGAACTTCCGGTCAAGCCGATCATCATCGGCCACTCCTTCGGCGGCGTCATCACGCAGATGCTCGCCGACCGAGGTCTCGGCGTCGCCTACGTGGGCGTCGCGCCCGGGCAGACCGCCGGCGTCACCGCTCTCCCGCTGTCGACGCTGTGGACGGGGACGCCCATCCTGTCGAACCCGTTCGGCCGCAACGGCGCCAAGCCGCTGTCCAAGCGCCACTTCCACTTCACCTTCGGCAACGACCTCCCGCGCAGCGAGTCCGATGCGCTCTGGGAGCAGTACGCCGTCAACTCCTACAATCGTGTCTTCTTCGAGGGCGTGACCTCGGTGTTGAACGAGAAGGGCGGAGTGACGCGCGTGGACTACAGCCGCCCCGACCGCGCTCCCTTCCTCGTCATCACCGGCGAGATCGACCACGTCGTCCCGCCGGCCATCGGCAAGGCCATCGTCAAGAAGTACACCGCGACCGGGAGCCCTGCGATCGTCGAGTACAAGGAGTACGCCGGGCGCACCCACCGCCTCGTCAGCCAGGACGGCTGGGAGGAGATCGCCGACGACGCCCTCGCGTGGGCCACCGCCCACCAGGTTCCCCAGCCGCAGTCAGCGGCGTAGGCCGATGTCGGGCCTGATGGCCGCGTCAGGCGTGGAGGCGCCGCAGCGCGGCGACGACGTCGTCGTGCCAGCGACGCGCGGCCGGGAGGACGGCGAGGAACATCGCAGTGTCGTGGGTCACGCCCTGGTACCGCACGACCGAGGCATCCACCCCCGCCGCCCGCAGCGCCGCCCCGTACGCATCGCCGTCGCCGCGGAGCGGGTCGTACTCGGCGGTCAGGATCACCGCGGGCGGGAGTCCGGCATGGGACCCGGCGCGCAGCGGGGACGCATACGGCTCGCGCGCGGCATCCCGAGACGGCAGATAGGTTCGCGCGACGGAGCGCAGCTCGCGGATCGCGATGAAGCGGGGGATGCCGAGGGCCCGCGTCGCCCGCAGGTCGACGTGAGCGCCGGTGAGGTCGACGACAGGCACCTCGAGCACCTGCAGGCGCAGGGGCGGCCCTCCCCGATCGCGGTTGACGAGCGTCAGCGCCGCGGCGATGTTGCCGCCGGCTGACGTGCCGAGCACGCCGATCCGGTCGGGGTCCACGCCCAGCTCCTCCGCATGGGACACGAGCCAGCGCAGCGCCGCGAAGGCCTGCTCGACCTGCACGGGGTACTGCTGCTCGGGCGCGAGGGCGTAGTCCACGGCGGCGACCGCGACGCCGGCGTCGACGGCGCGGCGGCGGAACGCGGCATCCGTCGTCGGGTAGTCGACCCCGCCGATGCGGAAGGCTCCCCCGAAGAACGCCAGCACGCCGGGCACGGGCGCCGAACCCGGGTCGGTCGGATGATAGACCCGCACCCGGACGGCCGGTGCGCCCTCCACCTCGACCCGGTGCTCGGTGATGCGCACGTCGGGACCGGGCAGTCCGACGGCGACGAGCTCGGCGCGGTCCCACGCCAGCGCCGCGCGACGCTTGCGGGCGCGGGCCCGCGCATTCGGGCCGACCGCGGTTGACTGGGCCGACGGGGTCTCCGACGTCGGCCTCCCCGCGGACGGGACGGGAGTGCGTCCGAACGGCCACAGCGCGATCAGCCGCGCCCGCAGCGCGCCGCGCGCCTTGTCGATCAGGTACCGGCGGTGCACGCGCAGGCGCTCTTCGAAGAACGGGTCCAGCGGCATCCCTCCATCTTCGTCCGCGCAAGCCCGCCCACGGACCCGCCAGGGGGATTACGGTGACGGCATGACGACCTTCCTCAGCACCGCCGCCGGAGTGCTGCTGCTCGTGGTCGCCCTCAACGACGTGTTCCACACGCTCCTGCGCCCGGCCTCGACCGGCCGGCTCACCACGCTGGTGTTCCGGACCGTGTGGGGGATGTCGCGCGGCCGCCGCCCGCTCGCGGTGAGCGGCCCGCTCACGGTGCTCGCGACGATCAGCGTGTGGATCGTGCTCGTGACGCTCGGGTGGGCGCTGGTCTATCTCCCGCACTTCCCCGACGGCTTCTCGTACAGCGGCGTGAACCCCGCGGACTACAACCCGTTCCTCGAGGTGATCACCTTCTCGCTCGTCGCGCTCACGACGCTCGGACTGGGCGACGTGGTCCCCGCCGAGCCGATCATCCGGTTCCTGTCGCCCCTGGAGGCGCTCACCGGCTTCGCCCTGCTCTCGGCGTCGGTGTCGTGGTACATGCAGCTCTATCCCGCTCTGGCGCGTCGTCGCGCCGTCGCGATCGAGCTGACGAGCCTGCACGAGTCGGGTATCCGCATGACGCCGCCCGCCGTGTCGGCCGGGTACGCGGCATCCGTCGTCTCCTCGGTCGCCCGGTCACTCGCCGAACTCACCGCCGACCTCGTGCAGAACACCGAGATCTTCTACTTCGCGGAGCGCGACGACCGGCTGTCGGTCACGCGCGCGATCGGGTATGCGATCGACGTGCGCGACGCCGCGCGGGCCTCGGGAGACGGGGACCTGCGCGCCGCCGGAGTCCTCTTGGAGAAGGTCCTCGACGAACTTGCCCGCGTGCTGACGGAGCAGTACCCGCACGTCACCGGCGAGTCGACCGACGCGATCCTGCGCGCGGTCGCCGGCAGCCACGGTCATCAGCTCGGCTCGTCGTGAAAGCCACGAAGGCCCGGAATCCGTGAGGAATCCGGGCCTTCGTGTGAAAGCGGGTGCTTACCAGCTCGACTTGGTCACGCCGGGCAGCTCGCCACGGTGCGCCATGTCACGGAAGCGGACACGCGAGATGCCGAACTTCGTGAGGACACCGCGGGGGCGGCCGTCGATGACGTCGCGCGAACGCAGCCGAACGGGCGACGCGTTGCGGGGCAGCTTCTGCAGGCCCACGCGAGCGGCCTCGCGCTGCTCGTCGGTCGAGTTCGGGTCGACGAGAGCCTTCTTCAGCTCGGCGCGCTTGGCGGCGTAGCGGTCGACGACCTCCTGGCGCTGCTGGTTACGCGCGATCTTGCTCTTCTTGGCCATGGATCAACGCTCCTCTCGGAATTCGACGTGCTTGCGGATGACCGGGTCGTACTTCTTGAGCACGATGCGGTCGGGGTTGTTGCGGCGGTTCTTGCGCGTCACGTAGGTGTACCCCGTGCCGGCGGTCGAACGCAGCTTGATGATCGGACGGACGTCCTGTGCCTTCTTGGCCATCAGAGCTTCACACCCTTCGCCTGGAGGTCACGGACGACTGCCTCGATGCCGCGGGCGTCGATGACCTTGATGCCCTTGGCCGAGACGTTGAGCTTGATGTTGCGACCCAGCGACGGAACGAAGTAGGTCTTCTTCTGCACGTTCGGGTCGAAGCGGCGCTTCGTCCGGCGGTGCGAGTGCGAGATGTTGTGACCGAAGCCGGGAACTGCTCCAGTCACCTGGCACACTGCTGCCATAGTGATGTCTCCTTAGTACCGTGGAGCCGGACGGCCCCACCCAAGATCCCTTGTCTGCATTTCGCACACGGCCGATCCCCGCCCGGATACACCGGTCGTTGAGCGAGCGAAGCGAGTCGAAACGCGAACTGCGTGCTGGAGTGCGCGCAGACAAAGAGTCAGTCTAGCACGGAGGGTGTGTCGGGCTTCACCAGGACGATGCCTCGCCCCGGCGCGCACATCGCGGGCGTCATGCGATGAGGGTGTAGCGAGACTTGCCCGCGAGCCTCGGTCTGCGCTCCGCGTCGACCCACGGTGGAGGGATGAGCCATACCTTCGCATGGACGCCGGGCCCGTCGATGCGGATCTCCCACCCGTCGCCGTGCAGTCGATGGTGACACCCTGTGCACAGCAGCACGCCGTTGCCGAGGTCGGTGCGCCCGCCGTCGCGCTGCCACCACGCGAGGTGATGGACGTGACACCACGCCGGCGGCGCTCCACATGACACGCACCCGCCGTCGCGTTCGGCGATCGCGAGCTTCTGAGCCGGAGTGAACAGCCGCTTCGCGCGCCCCCAGTCGAGGATCTCGCTGTCACCACCGAGCACGCACGGGATGACCTGCGCATCGGCGGCCAGCCGGCGGAGGATCGAAGCGGGCACCGGCTGCGCGAGTCCGTCGATCGTCGCGACACCGACGCCCGCTTCGAGGTCGGCAAGATCCACCCGCACGACCACCGTCGCGGACGGCCCGGTGGGCACCTCATCGCACCCGATCGCGTGTCGGCAGAGGTCGGCGAGAGCGTCGGCCTGCATCTGCCGCACCGACCGCGGGTCGCGATCGGCATCGCCGGTGTGCTCGTTGCGTCGCAGACCCTCGCCCACGAGCGCATCGATCGCAGCCTTGACGGGCGCGGCGGCCTCGGGGTCGAGCTTGCCGGTGAGATGCAGCATGCCGTCGCGCTCTTGCAGCATGAGTGACCGCTCGGACCGCAGCTCCTCGTGGCGCGGCTCCACACCGTCAGGGTCGAGATGCGCCTCGGCGCGCGCCAGGAGCTTGCCGAGCTCGTCGGGCCGCAACCCCGGCGCCAGCCCGACGAGCTGATGCTCGGCGGCGGCGAGACGCTCCGCTGAGACGCGCACCGCGAGCCGGTCGAGCAGCGACACGATCGCCGCTGCCGCCGTCATGCCGATCACCCCCGCCGTGACCGCCGCGGCAAGAGAGGGCCGCTTGGCCGGCAGCGCCTCACCGGTCAGCGAGACGCGCGCCGCGGTGGCCTCGCCGACCTGCACGATGCGCACCGCCTCGCCGACACTCGTGCCCGTCGTCGTCGAGATCAGCGCGACGGGCGACGAGAACCCCTGCCTCCTCGCGAACGAGTCCTTGCCCAACTCACGCCGCGACTGCCGGGAGATCTCTGCGGCGACGGGAGCGAAGGCGGCGTCGACTCGGCGCTTCAGCGCACCGAAGGCCTCGTTCACCGCCACCAGCTCGGCCGATGACAGCGCCGCGGCGGGCCGATCACCACCGGCCGCGGCGAGCGCACGAAGCGCCTCGCCGATGCGGTCGAGCGCGGTGTGATCCATCCCCAGAGTTTAGAACAAAGGTACGACACTCCCAGTGAATTCTCCACAGGGAGAGGTCAGCCTCTCCCCAACTCCGCCGCCTCTCTCGCGCCCCGACCCCACCGGAAAGCCGACACCGTCGGATCCCCCTCGATCCAGAACCGCCACGGGAAGCGGTCGGTCCCGGCCTC
Source organism: Microbacterium insulae (assembly GCF_042677065.1). Classification (NCBI taxonomy): domain Bacteria; kingdom Bacillati; phylum Actinomycetota; class Actinomycetes; order Micrococcales; family Microbacteriaceae; genus Microbacterium; species Microbacterium insulae. Next base: position 1,184,959 of record NZ_JBHTII010000001.1, read on the forward strand.
CCCCGCGACCCCCACCCGCGGACCGGTGACGACCTCGCCCAGCGGTTCGCCCGGTATCTCCAGCCGCGCGACGGCACCGGCCTGGGGCGCTCCCGTGACGGCATCGATGCCGTCGTGAAGGGGATGCCGCAGCCCGACCGCATCGCCGAGCCGCCCGGGTCCGCGCGCGAGATCGCGCACGGTGCGCGCCGCGGGACGGCGGCGGGCCGCGGCATCCGTCCCTTCGACGATCTCGGCGGCGCGCAGCAGGATTCCGCCGGCGACCCCCTCGGGCCCGCACACGACGTTCACGCACGAGTGGATGCCGTGGCTCAGATAGACGTAGAGGTGACCCGGCTCGCCCCACATCGTGGCATTGCGCGCCGTGCGACCCCTGCGCGCATGGGATCCGGGGTCGGGAACGGGGCCGGTGCCGAGCCCGTGGTACGCCTCGACCTCGGTCAGGCGCGCCACCACCGTCTCGCCGCTCACCACGGTGGTCAGGTGGGCGCCGAGGAGGCGCGGGGCGACCGCGGCGGGCAGGTCCAGAAGGTCCTCACGGCGAACGGGTCGCAGCGTGGGGGCGGGCATGCGGGGAGTCTACGCATCGACAACTCACCCCCGCGAGGCGATACCGCCGTCGGGGGCCGCCGATAGCATTCGGCCATGAAGCGGTGGTTGGTGCTCATCATCCTGGGCGTCTCGCAGTTCGTCATGGTGCTCGACAGCACCGTCATGAACGTCTCCATCTCCACCGTGGCCGCCGATCTCGGCACCGACATCGGCGGCATGCAGGCGGCGATCACGTTCTACGCCCTGACGATGGCGGCCTTCATGCTCACGGGCGGAAAGCTCGGCGACAAGTGGGGTCGCAGCACCGCGTTCCGCATCGGGTCGATCGTGTACGGCCTCGGCTCGCTCACGACCGCCCTCGCTCCGAACCTGCCGGTGCTGCTGCTGGGCTGGTCGCTCGTGGAAGGCCTGGGGGCGATCCTCGTCATCCCGGCGATCGCGGCGCTCGCGGCGATCAACTACACGGGCCGTGACCGGGTCATCGCGTTCTCCGCCCTCGGAGCGATCACCGGCTTCGCCGCCGCCGCCGGCCCTCTCATCGGCGGCCTGATGACGACCTACGCCTCCTGGCGCTGGGTGTTCGTCGGCGAGGTGATCATCATGGTGCTCGTCCTCATCGTGTCGGGACGCATCAAGGACACCCCCGCCGACCGCACACTTCGGATCGACGTGCTGAGCGTCGTGCTGTCCGCGGCGGGCATGGCGATCCTCGTGTTCGCCGTGCTGCAGAGCAAGGCGTGGGGGTGGCTCGTCCCGCTGGATCCGCCCGAGGTCGCGGGCGTCACGATCGCGCCGTTCGGCGTGTCGCCGGTCGCATATCTCATCGTGATCGCACTCCTCGTCCTGTGGTGGTTCGTGAAGCGCCAGCAGAAGCTCGAGCGCGAGGGACGCATCCCGCTGCTGAAGGTCAGCATGCTGCGCATCCCCGCCCTGCGCAGCGGGCTGACGATGTTCCTGGCGCAGTACTTCGCGATCGCCGCGCTCTTCTTCGTCGTGCCGGTCTACCTGCAGACGATCCTCGGTTACAACGCCCTCGAGACCGGGCTGAAGATCCTGCCGCTCTCGATCGGGCTCATCATCTTCTCGATCGTCGGCTCCCGCCTCTCCACCGTGCGTTCCGCGCGCAACATCGCCCGGATCGGGCAGTTCACCCTCGGACTCGGCCTCCTCCTGGTGTTCGTCGCCGTGCAGCCCGACCTCACGGACCTGCTCTTCGCCGCCGGCATGTTCGTCGTCGGCGCCGGGTTCGGGCTCCTCGCCTCACAGCTCGGCAACGTCAACATGTCGGCGGTCGCCAAAGAGGACACCTCCGAGGTCGGCGGCCTGCAGGGGACGTTCCAGAACCTCGGCTCATCCTTCGGCACGGCCGTCGTCGGATCCGTCTTCATCCTGCTGCTCACGGGCGGGTTCGGCACCGCGATCCAGGCCAGCACGACGCTCAGCGACGACGTCAAGGCCCAGGTCGCCGAGGGCACCTCGGGTGGAGCGCCCATCATCTCCCAGGAGCAGGCCGAGCAGGCGGTGCTCGACGCCGGGGGCAGCCCGGAGGTCGCCACCGAAGTCGCGCAGACCTATGCCGACACGCAGGTGCAGTCGCTGCGCCAGGCCCTGTTCCTCGTGTTCGCGCTGACGCTGATCGCGATCGTGCTCGCGCGAGGGCTCCCGTCGACGATCCCGGTTCCGGCGGCCGCGGGGACGAAGGATGCCGCGCCCTCCGGTCAGCCCGGAGGCACCTGACACCACGAGATCGACGATCCCGCGAGCGCGGCGACCTCTGCGCCGTCGGCGATCTCGAGCACGCGCGTCTCGGTCCGCTCCGGAAGCGGGAGCTGGTACGTGTCGTAGGGGTTGGACACCGCATCCGGTGCCACGGTCACGGCGGCGTACCGGGCACTGGGCGACACGCAGACCTGAAGCACGGCATCCGTCTCGGGCACCTCGGCGAGCAGCCGGGTCGCACCGTCCGCATCGACGAGGTGGAGGGAAGTGCGCCCGGTCGGGGCGCCACCGTCGTCGAGGACCGCGGCGACGCGCAGCGTCGACCCGTCCGGCAGGGGCGTCACGGTCGTGGCCGGTCCGATGTCCTCCTGCGGCGCCACGAGCGGGTCCTCCGATCCGTCGGTGAGATCGATGCCCGTCATGCCGTCGACGCGCTCGACCACGGCCTCGGACGAGCCCCGCGCGATGCCCTCGATCGTGACCGCCGTGCCGAGCGGGGTGGGGGCCTCGCCGGCGGGGCCCGTCAGCAGCAGTGAACCGTCGAAGGGCAGGAGGAGGATGCTGTCGGTGTCGGGCACGAATCGCCAGTCCGCGACGCTCGGATCGACTCCCTCGACCTCGATCGGCCGGGGCTGAGGATCGGACGCCTTCAGCGAGGCGGTGTGCAGCATGCTCTCGCGCCCGCCCTCGGCGTCGAGGCCCGCATCGGTGAAGGTGAAGCCGATGACGTCGCCGCGGTCCGAGCTCTGCAGATTCGACACGAAGCCCTCACCCGGAAGCGGAAGCTCCCGCGGGTTCGAGCCGTCGAGGTCGGTCACGATGAGCGCCGCCTCGTCCTCGTCGTTGCGCACCGACATCACGAGATGCGACGACGTCGCCCGGAAGTCCTCGATGTGCGGGTGGGTGAACACCGCGACCGCGTTGTCACCGGACAGGTCGGTGCGGAAGATCGTGTCGCCGTCGGCACCGCGCTGAAGCAGCTCGATCTGCGCCGGCGGGGTGCGGAACGTCTCGGTGATCGTCACGGCCGGTCCGCCACCGAGCCCTTCGACTCCGGCGATGGTCACGGTGTAGTCCGTGTCATCCCACAGCGGCAAGCCGAAGCGCACGCCGACACTGCGGCCGGAGGTGTCGACGGCGAAGGGCGCCTCGGGGGTCACCGTCACCTGCGACGGATCGACCTCCTCCAGCGACTGGGTGGTGGTCACGATGAGCCGGGAACCGGATGCCTCGGCCGCCGCGACCGGGTCGACCTGGACGTCGGTCACCCTCGGTCCTTGCCCGACGGTCGCCGCCGCGCCCGCGAGGCCGAGCACCGCGAGCGCACCGACCACGATCGCGAAGGCCCCCGCGAAGGCGCGTCCGCGCCGCCGGCGACCGCGCGCGCGGCGGGTCGCCGGCTCAGTACTCATAGGGGTCCTCGGGCTCGTCGATCAGGTCGACGGCGTCCGCGTCGATCTGAAGTCGTCCGTCGGAGGTCGAACGCACCGTGCCGGTCACGGTGACCCATTGCCCGGTCTCGGGGATCTGCTCGTCGGACACGGGAATGGTCGCCGGCTGTGCGTCGATGACGCAGTGGGTGATCACGAGCCGCGTCAGGTCGAACGCGCCGTCCTCGCCGGGCGTCACGAACCCGGTGAGCTCGATCGGGTCGCCGTCGAACGCGTCCGGATTCGTCGCGGTGGCGAACACCGTCGCCCACTCCCCGACCCCGAACGACGAGGTGTCCCCCGTCGAGGCGAGGGTGACGACATCCGCTCCCGCGAACAGCGGCGTCGCGCCGACGTCGCGCGACATGGCCAGCTCGGCCGACAGCGACGCGGGCGGGAGCACCAGCGTGAGCCCGACGACGCCGGAGGCGACCACGCCGCCGACGACCGTCGCGGCGAGCCCGAGCGGGCTGCGCGGGTGGGCGTGGGCCGAGGCATGACTCGCAGATTCGCGCGAGCCTCGCAGAATCTGGGCTTGATCGTGCGAATCCGGCGCGATTCTGCGAACGTCGTGCGCGCGGTCGGGGCGGGGGTCGGGTCCGGGGACGCCGCCGTGGTCGTGGCCGTGGTCGTGGCCGTGGTCGGACTCGGCGCCGAGCGGGAGCGTGAACGAGGCGACGGTGCCGATGAGGGCGACCACGGCCATAGAGACGGCGAACCAGGTCGAGTCGGGGTTGATGTACAGCGCGAGCCGCCCCGTCGCGGCGAGAGCGATCGTGACGACGGCGAGGACGGCGGCGAGCCCGACCCCGAGCCACCGCACGCCGATCCACTCCGCCTTAAGCAAGGAGGTTCACCACCGTTCCGATGACGAACGCCGACAGGATGACGATGACCACGATGCCCGCGAGGGTGCGGGTGGTGAAGGTCGTGCGCATGAGGGCGAGCATCTTCACGTCGACGAGGGGCCCGACCAGGAGGAACGCCACGATCGCGCCGGGGGTGAAGGTGGACGCGAACGACAGCGCGAAGAACGAGTCCACGTTGGAGCAGATCGCGACGACCATCGCGAGCGCCATCATCGCGACGATCGAGAGCGCCGGGTTCGAGCCGATCGCCACCAGCGTCTCGCGCGGGATCAGGACCTGCACGGCGCCGGCGAGCGCCGACCCGATCACGAGCGCCGGCATCACGGCGCGCAGCTCGATGATGAACTGAGCGAGGCTGCGGCGGCCCTTGCTCCCCGGCTCGTGCACGACGAGGTCGCACGTGTCGCGGAAGCGGTCGGTGAGCAGTGCGTCGGGGGAGGGGTGGCGGCTGTAGAGCCAGCCGATGAGGTTCGCGATCAGATAGCCGCCGACGAGGCGGGCGATCAGGATGCCGTCGCTGAAGCCGAACGCCTGGTGGGTCGTGATGATCACGATGGGGTTCACGATCGGCGCGGCGATGAGGAACGTCATCGTCTCGGACACCGAGAAGCCGCGCATCAGGAGGCCGCGCGCGAACGGCACGTTGCCGCACTCGCAGACCGGCACGATCATGCCCAGCAGCGAAAGGACTGCCCGTCGGGCCCACGCGCGGCGCGGCATCCATCGCTCGATGACCCCGGGCGGCACCCACACCTGCACGACGATCGAGAGCACGACGCCCAGGACGACGAAGGGCAGCGACTCGATCAGCACGCTGATCGCGAGGGTCAGGCCGTCCTGCGCGCGGGTCGGGAGCGGCGCCGGGAAGAGCGCCGGCGCGAACGCGTCGATGAGGAACAGCACCGCGACCACGCCCGCGCCGATCGAGAGCGCGACGAGGGTGCGTGCCGTGCGCGACGGAGCCGCGGCGGGTCGGGTCTCAGTCCGCGTCACGCTCGTCCCGGGCCTGGGCGCAGGCCCTGCACAGCCCGAAGATGTCGACGATGTGCTCGGCGTCGCGGAAGCCGTGGCTCTCGGCCGTCCGGCGCGCCCACTGCTCGACATCCGTCGCCTCGATCTCGACGGTCAGTCCGCAGCTGCGGCAGATCAGGTGGTGGTGGTGGCCCGTGCTGGTGCAGGCGCGGTAGAGCGCCTCGCCGTCGGGACTCTGGAGCGAGTCCGCGTCGCCGCGGGCGGCGAGCCCGGCGAGCGCACGGTAGACGGTGGCCAGGCCGATGCCCGTGTTCTCGTCGCGAAGGGTCGCGTGCAGGGACTGGGCGCTGACGAAGCCGCGGGCGTCGGCGAGCGCCTCGCGCACGCGTTCGCGCTGCCACGTGTTGCGCTGAGCCATGCCCGGGAGTCTACTCGCGGGGTCTGGACGTCTCCCGGGCGCGCCCTGGGAGGCGCTCACGCGAACGCTGCTTCTCGCGCCACGCGGTCGCGGCGCGCGCCGACCACTCGGCACACCACGTAGATCGCGAACGAGATCGTGGTGATGTAAGGGCTCACCGGCAGGGTGCCCATGATGGCGAGGAGAATGCCGCCGACGGCCGACACGAATCCGAACAGCGCCGCCAGCACCGGCACCGACAGGGGGCCGGTGGCCACGCGCATGGCCGCCGCCGCCGGGGTCACGAGGAGCGCCATCACCAGCAGCGCCCCGATGATGTGGACGGCGACGGCGACGATCAGACCGAGGAGCAGCATGAAGGCGAGCGACACCGCCGTCGTCGGCACGCCGCGCGCCGCGGCGGACTCCGGGTCGAGCGAGTCGAACCGCAGCGGGCGCCAGATCGCGAGCAGTCCGAGCAGGGCGAAGGCGCTGATCACGATGAGCCAGCCCAGCTGTCCGGACTGCACCGACACGATCTGACCGGTCAACAGGCTGAACCGATTGGCGCTGCGCCCGTCGTAGAGGGAGAGGAACAGGATGCCGAGACCCAGCCCGAACGGCATGAGCACGCCGATGATCGAGTTCCGGTCGCGCGCCCGCGCACCGAGCCAGCCGATGATCGCCGCCGCGACGATCGATCCGACGATCGAGCCGGTCACGACGTCCCAGCCGATCAGAAGTGCGGCGGCGGCGCCGGCGAAAGACAGTTCGCTGATGCCATGAACCGCGAACGCCATGTCGCGCTGCATCACGAGGACGCCGATCAGACCCCCGACGAGGCCGAGCACGGCCCCGGCCCACACCGAGTTCGACACGAGCGCGAGGATGTCGCCGTAGACGGGCAGCCCGCCGAACATGGCGTCCCCGACGTCGTCCCAGTTCATGCGTGGTCCTCGTCGTGGTGGTGGTGGGATGCCTCGGCATCCGGCGCGCCGACGACCACCAGCCGATCGCCCGCCCGCAGCACGAAGACGGGTGCCCCGTAGAGGTCCGTCAGGGTCTCCGAGGTGAGCACCTCGTCGGGCGTGCCGAGGGTGAAGCGACCGTTGGCGATGTAGAGGATGCGGTCGACGCTGCCCAGCACGGGGTTGATGTCGTGGGTGACGAGCAGGACCGCGGCATCCTTCTCACGGCGGTGCCGGTCGATGAGGCCGATGATCGCCTGCTGGTTGGCGAGGTCGAGGCTCGTGAGCGGTTCGTCGCACAGCAGCAGGCCGGGGTCGTCGGCGAGCGCCTGGCCGGCGCGCAGTCGCTGCTGTTCGCCGCCCGAGAGCTGGCCGACGGGGCGGTCGGCGAAGGCGCCCGCACCCACCGCGTCGATGAGCGCGTCGACGCGCGCGTGGTCACCGCGCCGGGGGAACGGCATCCCGAAGCGATGGCCCGACACCCCGAGCGTGACGAGGTCGCGTCCGCGCAGGGCGGTGTCGGGCGGGAGGGGGCGCGACTGCGGCAGGTAGCCGACCCGGCGGTTGCCCCGCCCGCGGACGGACTCGCCCAGCACCGAGATCGATCCGCCGCTGAGCGGCTCGAGGCCCAGGATCGCCCGCAGGAGCGTCGTCTTGCCGGAGCCGCTGGGCCCGAGGACGGCGATCAGCTCGCCGGGCGCGACGAGGAGGTCGAGCCCGGACCACAGCTCGCGGTCGCCGCGCCGCAGGGACGCGCCGCGGATCTCGAGCGCGGGTGTCGTGCCCGTCACGCCGCCAGTGCGTCCTCGAGCGCCTCGATGTTGGCCTGCATCCACGAGATGTAAGTCTGGCCCTCGGGGAGCGTTTCGGCGAACGCGACGGTCGGGATGCCGTTCGCTTCGGCGTCGGCGACGACCTGCGCGGTCTCGGCACCGGCGGTTTGGGTGTTCGTCGCCACGAGGACGACGTCACCGCTGTCGATGAGCTCGAGCGACTCGAGGAGAGTCGCGGGCGGGACATCCTGCCCCTCCTCGACCGCCTCGCTGAAGGCGGCCGGCGTCACGTCCTCGAGACCTGCCGCGGCGAAGAGGTAGCCGGGCACCGGCTCGGCCGCGAAGACCTTCGCGCCGCCGTAGGTCGCGTCGAGGTCGGCGAGGCTCGCCTCGAGACCCTCGATCTCGACCGCGAACGCCTCGGCGCCTGCGGCATAGGTCTCGGCGTTGTCGGGGTCGAGCTCGGACAGCTCCTCGGCGATCGCCTCGGCGACGTGCTCGACGGTGTGCGGGTCGTACCAGACGTGCTCGTTGAAGCCCTCGACGTGCTCGTGCTCGTGGTCGTGCTCGTCGCCGTGCTCGTGGTCGTGGTCCTCCTCGGCGGCGCCCTCTTCGGTGGCGCCGTCCTCGGTGGAGCCTTCCTCGTCGTGACCGTCGTTCTCCGGCCAGTCGTGCGAGTGCTCGACGGCGGTGACGACCGCAGCCTCGCTGCCGCTCGACTCGATGAGCGCGTCGATGAACGCGTCATACCCGCCCCCGTTCTCGATGATCAGGTCGGCCCGGGAGATGGCGAGCTGGTCCTGCGCGGACGGCTCGAACGAGTGCGGATCCTGCGAGGCGTTCGTGATGATCGAGGTGACTTCGATGAGGTCGCCGCCGATCTCTTCGGCGATCTGCCCGTAGACGTCGGTCGACGCGACCACCGTGAGACCGGCATCCTGCTCGCCCGCGGTGCCGCCGCTCGCGCAACCCGCGAGGACGAGGACGGATGCTGCGGCCAGGCCGAGCAGCGGAAGGGGGCGAGGGATCGGGCTCATGCTCGCCATCTTACGGGTACTGATAATCGTTCTCAAGTTGACGAAGTCGCTGCCGTAAGTCCCCAATATCGGGCTCGAACCGTGGCAGCGAGCCCCCGGATCGGCCGACGAACGCAGATGCGAGGAGTTGTGGCTTCGTTGCGGGCGCCTCAGCCCGGGGAGCTCCCCGCGGCCGCGACCGGCAGGCTGTGCCACGTCTGGAACGCCAGCGCAGCCGCCCCGTCCGCGTCGCCGGCGGCGCACAGCTCGATCAGTCGAGCGTGCCGGTCGGCGGACGAGAAGCGGTCGACCGAGAGGAACCGGAGCACCTCGGCGCGGCGCAGGACCGGGGTGTAGCGCTCCAGCACGGCGGAGAGGGCGGCGTTGCCGGCGGCAGCGATCAGGACGTCGTGGAACGCGTCGTCGGCCGTCACGGCGGCGTCGGCGTCACCCGCCTCGATCGCGGCGGCGAATCGCTCGTTCGCCGCCCGCATCGCTTCGATCTGCTCCGAGCTGAGTCGCGGCACGGCGACCCGCGCCGCGAGCTCGTGCATCGCCGCGACGACGTCCCGCGCTCCGCGCAGGGGGCCTTCCTCGACGACGGCCACCTCAGTCGAGCGGCCCGGGCGCGCAACGACCAGCCCGCTCTCCGCCAGCCGGAGGAGCGCTTCACGGACGGGCGTCCGGCTGACCCCGAGCCACTCCGCGAGTTCGCCGTCCCGCAGGCTCTCACCCGGAGCGAGCGTGCCGTCGACGATCGCGTCGCGCAGCTGACGGTAGACGTCGTCACGAAGCAGTGAGCGCGCGGCGCGCGCGGGCGAGGACGGGATGGGCATGCAACATATTGCACACACCGGTCTCGTGCGGGTCAAACCCGCGTGCGCACGACGCGAGGCGGCGTGCAGGATTTCGGAGATGTCAGGCCGGCCCGGCGACGCCGGGGCCGGGCCGGGGCACGGCTCCTCAGTCGAGCAGGAGCGCCGGCTCCTCGAGGATCGACGCGACGTCGGCGATGAAGCGCGACATCCCGTCACCGTCGACCACACGGTGGTCGAAGGACCCGGCGACGGTGGTCACCCAGCGGGGCCGGACTTCGCCGTCGACCACCCACGGCTTCTGGCGGATCGTGCCCAGCGCGACGATGCCCGCTTCGCCGGGGTTGATGATCGGGGTGCCGGCATCCATCCCGAACACGCCGATGTTCGTGATCGTGATCGTGCCGTTCTGCTGGTCCGCCGGCGTCGTCCGGCCCTCGCGGGCCGTGAGCGTGAGCTTCTCGAGCGCGCGGGCGAGCTCGCGCATCGAGAGGTCCTGCGCGTCCTTGATGTTGGGGACGAGCAGCCCGCGCGGGGTCGCGGCGGCGATGCCGAGGTTCACATACCGGCGCACGCGGATCTCTGCGCCGCCCTCGGCGTCGACCCAGGCCGCGTTGACCATCGGCGTGCGCCGCGCCGCCCAGATCACGGCGCGCGCCATGATGAGGAGCGGGGACACCTTCGTGTCGGCGAAATCCGGCGAGGCCTTGAGGCGCTTGACGAGTTCCATCGTGCGGGTGGCGTCGACATCCGTCCACACGGTCACGTGCGGCGCACTGTACGCCGACTGCACCATCGCCGACGAGGTCGCCTTGCGCACGCCCTTGACGGCGATCGTCTCTTCGCGCGGGTCCGCCGGCGCCGCCGCGACGGAGGGGACGGATGCCGCGGCCCCGGCCGCCGGGACCGGGATCGTCTCCTCGCGCACGTCTCCCCAGTCGGGGGTCTCGATGTTGCGGAACACGCTCGCCTGGGACGCGTGCCGCACGACGTCCTCGCGGGTCACCTCGCCGGCGGGGCCGGTCGGCGCGACGTGCGCGAGGTCGACCCCGAGGTCGCGCGCGAGCTTGCGGATCGGGGGCTTGGCGATGACCCCGACCGACGCCTCGACCCGTTCCTGCGGCGTGACGGCGGGCTTGCGCCGCCGGGACTTCACCTCACCGCCGGTGCCGTAGCCCACGAGCACCGCGCCGTCGCCCTCGGCGGGCTGAGCGGGCTCGGCGGGTGCGCCGTGCTCGGTCTGCCCGACGGTGGCGGGGCCCGAGGCATCCGCTCCGGAGGCGATCGTGATGATGGGCGCGCCCACGTTCACGGTCTGCCCCTCGCCGGCGAGGAGCTCGCCGACGGTACCCGCGAACGGCGACGGCAGCTCGACGAGGGACTTCGCGGTCTCGATCTCGACGAGGACGTCGTTGACGGCGACGGAGTCACCGGGGGCGACGTGCCACGACACGATCTCGGCCTCGGTGAGACCCTCGCCGACATCGGGCAGGACGAACGTCTGCGTGCTCATGGGATCCTCCGGGTCAGTAGGCGAGGGCGCGGTCGACGGCCTCGAGGATGCGGTCCGCGTCGGGCAGGAAGGCGCCCTCGAGCTTGGCCGGCGGGAACGGCAGGTCGAAGCCCGACACCCTCAGCACGGGTGCCTCGAGCGCATAGAACGCCTTCTCCATCACGGTCGCCGCGACCTCGCTGCCCAGGCTCGTGAAGCCGGGCGCCTCCTGCGCGTAGACCATGCGGCCCGTGCGGCGGACGGAGTCGAGGATGGGGCCGTAGTCGATCGGCGACAGCGAGCGGACGTCGACGACCTCGCAGCTGGTGCCCTCGGATTCGGCGAGTGCGGCCGCCTGCAGCAGCGTCGTCACCATCGCGCCGTGCCCGACGAGCGTGACGTCGGTGCCGCGGCGCACGATGCGGCTCGCGTGCAGCGGCAGCGCGCGGGCCGACGTGTCGACCTCGCCCTTCTGCCAGTACTTGGCCTTCGGCTCGAGGAAGATCACCGGGTCGGCAGAGGCGATCGCGTCCTGGATCATCCAGTACGCGTCGTTGGCGGTCGACGGGCTCACCACCCGCAGTCCCGGGGTGTGCGTGAAATACGCCTCGGGGCTCTCCTGGTGGTGCTCGACGGCGCCGATGTGGCCGCCGTAGGGGATGCGGATGACGATCGGCATCGAGAGGGCGCCCTCGTGGCGATTGGTGATCTTCGCGAGCTGCGTCGTGATCTGGTCGAACGCGGGGAAGACGAAGCCGTCGAACTGGATCTCGATCACGGGTCGGAACCCGGCCATCGCGAGGCCGATCGCGGTGCCCACGATTCCGGACTCGGCGAGCGGCGTGTCGAGCACCCGGCGATCGCCGAACTCGGCCTGAAGCCCCTCGGTGACCCGGAAGACGCCGCCGAGCTTGCCGATGTCCTCCCCCATGAGCAGCACGTGGTCGTCGGCGGCGAGCGCGGCGCGCAGACCGGCGTTGAGCGCGCGGCTGATCGGCATGGTGACGGGGGCGACGGATGCCGCGGCATCCGTCTGCGCAGGACTGGTCGTGGTGCTCATGCCGCACCTCCTTCGAAGGATGCCTCGTAGTCGGCGAACCAGCGCCGCTGCTCCTCGACGAGCGGATGCGGTTCGGAGTAGACATGGGCGAACATCGAGTCCGCCTCCAGCCCGCCCAGCGCATTCGTGCGGGTGCGGACGTCGTCGGCGAGCGCACGCGACTCCTCCTCGACGTCGGCGAAGAAGGCGTCGGATGCGCCCCGGCCGCGCAGGAACGCCGTCATGCGCGCGATCGGGTCGCGGCGACGCCAGGACTCCTCCTCGTCGGAGGTGCGGTACTTCGTCGGGTCGTCGCTCGTGGTGTGCGCGCCCATGCGGTAGGTCATCGCCTCGATCGCGCGGGGTCCGGCACCGGCGCGCGCCTCGTCGAGGGCGGTCTTGGTCACCGCCCAGCTCGCGAGAACGTCGTTGCCGTCGACGGGGATGCTCGGCATCCCGTAGCCCTCGCCGCGCAGGTACAGCGGCGCACGCGACTGGGTGGCGACGGGGACCGAGATCGCCCACTGGTTGTTCTGGAGGAAGAAGACCTCGGGCGTGCGGTAGCTCGACGCGAACACCATGGCTTCGTGCACGTCGCCCTGGCTGGAGGCGCCGTCGCCGTAGTAGACGATGACGGCCTCGTCGCGGTCGGGGTCGCCGGTGCCGCAGCGCCCGTCGAAGACGAGACCCATGCCGAAGCCGGTCGCGTGGAGCGTCTGCGCGCCGAGGACGAGCGTGTAGATGTGGGTGTTGCCGTTCTTGGGATCGGTCGGATCCCAGCCGCCGTGCGTGAGACCCCGCATGAGACGGATGATGTCGAGCGGATCGACGCCGCGGATGCGGGTCACGACGTGCTCACGGTAGGACGGGAACAGGTGGTCCTGCGGGCGCGCCGCCCGCGCGGAGCCCACCTGCGCCGCCTCCTGCCCGAAACTGGGCGGCCACAGGGCGAGCTGACCCTGGCGCTGCAGATTGGTCGCCTGCACGTCGAATGCCCGGATGACCGCCATGTCGCGGTAGAACGTCTCGAGCATGTCGTCGGAGAGCCCGTCGACGAGGTCGCGGTAGGGCTCGGCCGCGGGCGAGGGCGAGAAGGATCCGTCGGCCTCGAGGAAGCGCACGGTCGCGGCATCCTGCGCCGTGGTGTCGCCGGTCGTCATCGGCCACCTCCGATCCCGCGGTGACCCGTCGGGAGGTCGCGCACCGCCGCGGCGGCGACGGCCAGCACCTTCTCGGTCGACTCCTCCTCGCCGATGGTGATGCGGATGCCGTCGCCGGCGAACGGCCGGACGATGAGACCCCCGTCGTCGAACGCCTGCGCGACGGCGAGGGTCTCGTCGTGGGCGGGCAGCCAGACGAAGTTGCCCTGCGCGTCGGGCACGCGCCAGCCGGCATCGCGGAGGCCGGCGACGACGCGGTCGCGGCGCTCGGCGATCGCGCGGACGCGCTCGAGCAGCTCCTCCTCGGCATCGAGACTCGCCAGCGCCGCCTCCTCGGCCTGCGCGGTGACCGAGAGCGGGATGGTCGTGCTGCGTGCCGCGTCGAGGATGCGCGGGTGTCCGATGGCGTAGCCCACGCGCAGACCGGCGAGCCCGAACGCCTTGGAGAAGGTGCGGAGCACGACGACGTTGGGGTGACGGGCGGCCGACAGCACCCGCGTGCCGTCGACGGCGGCCGGATCGGTGACGAACTCGGCATACGCCTCGTCGAGCACGATGAGGACGTCGTCGGGAACGGTCAGCGCGAAGGCGTCGAACTCCTCCTGTGTGACGACGGGCCCGGTCGGGTTGTTGGGGCTGCACACGATGACGACGCGCGTGCGATCGGTGATCGCCGCCGACATCGCGGGCAGGTCGTGACGCGAGTCCTCGGTGAGCGGCACGTGGACGGCGGTCGCACCCGCCACCACGGCGAGCCACGGGTACGCCTCGAACGACCGCCACGCGTAGACGACCTCGTCTCCGGGGGCACAGGTCGCCTGGACGAGCTGGGCGAGGATCGACACGCTCCCGGCTCCGACGTGCACGTCGTCGAGCGCCACGCCGTATCGCTCGGCCAGCCGGGTGCGCAGGCGCGTGGCCGAGGCATCCGGATAGCGGTTGACGCTCGTCGCCGCACGGATCGCCTCGACGACGCCGGGCAGCGGGTCGAAGGGGTTCTCGTTGCTCGACAGCTTGAAGGCTTCGTCCCCGGCCTGACGGCCCTGCTTGTAGGGGGGCAGCGCGGCGATCTCGGGGCGGACGCGAATGGGGATGTCAGCGGCGTCGGTCACCCTGCCGAGTCTACGAGCGGCACGGCGCGGCACGTGAGGATGCGAGGACGTCCGAACACACGCCCCGTCGTCCTCGCACCGAGGACGGCCGCGTGCCAGACTTCGGCTATGGGATTCCTCATCCGCGTCGTCGTCAACGCGTTCGCGATCTGGGTCGTCACCCTGATCACGGCGCTGCAGGTCACGATCATCCCGTTCCCCCCGGGAGAAACGCTCCAGCTGGTGATCACGCTGCTCGTCGTCGGCGCGATCTTCGCCCTCGTGAACACGCTCATCGGCACCGTCATCAAGGTGCTGGCCTTTCCGCTCTACATCCTCACGCTCGGGCTCATCGGGCTGCTCATCAACGCGTTCCTGCTGTGGCTCACCGCGTGGATCACGAGCTTCTGGAGCTGGGGGCTGCGCGTCGAGGACTTCTGGCTCGGTCTGGTCGCGGCGATCCTCATCTCTCTCATCAACTGGGTGTTCGGCATCATCCTGCGGCCGAAGCGCGACGACTGACCGCTCACCCATCGAGACGCTCCGCCGTGTATTCGACGGCCTCGACGGAGACCGCCCGGTCGAGGTCGGCGAGCGTCGAGTGCAGGACTTCAACGCGGGGGTCGCCCGACGCGTCGGCGAGCGCCGCGGTCTCGGCGTAGGCCGACAGCCGGTGCGCGGGAATCGTGCCGTCGTGCACTCCGGACGCGGGATCGGCCTCGCGCTCGACGATGAAGCTCCCCGGGGTACCGACCGGCGCGACGTGCCCGCCTCCCGCGAGGGCAGCCACGGGATCATCGGTGTGGCGCAGCCCGACCGACAGCGTCCCGGGTCCGACGTCCGCCTCGACCGGCGAGCCGAACGTGACGTGCGTACGGGTGTCGTAGCCGCCCTCGAGCGCGAGATGGGAGGTGATCATCGCCCCCTGCGAGTGACCGAAGGCATGGACGACGTCGCCCGGCCGCGCGCCGGCGTCCTCGAGGGCGGCCGTGGTGGCCTCGTACGACGCGGACGTCCGGCCCGAGTAGAGCTGCGCGTTGGAGAGGTTGTCCCACGGATCGCGGCCTCCGACGCTCGATGACTGCATGCCGGCGACGTAGACCGCATACTGCCGCGAGCCGTCGGCCATCGTGTACGTCTCGACGCGCACCCGCGCCGTGCCGCCCGTCGGCACGCGGGCGGCGGCATCCGCGAGGCTCGTGGGAGCTGCCGTGGGCGTCCGGACGGCGACCGGCGTGACGGAGACGGGCTCCGCCGACCCCGTGAGGCGCGCGTCGCGGGCGAGCCGCCCGGTGCCGCCGACGCCGGCGATCGCCCCGAGGGCGATCGTGCCCAACCCCGCCGCGGCGCCCGAGAAGATCGCCACGCGCCGATCGAGCTCCTCGCCAATGATCATGCCGTTCTCGGTGGCCTGCCGCACCAGGTCCGACGGCCACATCACCGCTCGTTCGAAGTCCGCGCCGAGTGCGGCGCCGTTCGCGTCGGGATAGAGATCCATCAGCTCGTCGCGCCGCGCGTCGAGCCGCTCGACGGTCGGACGGTCGCCGGCGAACACGGCCGCACGGTGTTCGGCGTTGATCTCCACCAGCTCGTAGATCGCCGCCGCTTCGCGGAGCGCGTCGGCGATCCGCCGTGCCCCCGCGATCGAGTCGGCCATGGACCTGCTGAGCACCGACGCCGCACTCACCGCCTCCCACGACAGCTGGTCCTGTCCGTGGAGCATGTTCTGGAGGCAGCCGAGCCGGTGCCGGAGTCCACCCAGGTAGTCCGCCGCCGAGGCGAAGCGCCCCGCGGTGTCCCGAAGGGTCTCGGTGTCGACCGCGACCGCGCCGCCGCCGAGGATCTCGAGGTCGGAGCTCGTCACCGCTCCGTCTCCCGCTGCCAGATCGCGGCATCCCTCGCCCTGACTGTCGCGAGGCGGGCGGTCTCGGCGAGACACACCATGCCCGACACGTCGCCCGCCCAGTGCGTCGCGAGGGCGTGAAACGCTGCGGCGGCGCGGGCTCTCCACTCCGTCGCGGCCGCGAGGGAGCGCGCGATGGCAGCGGCTTCTTCCAGCCGCGCGCTCAGGTCGCCGAGTTCGCGCGCGACGATCTCGAGTCGGGAGGCGGTCGAGGACGGCACGAGGAGGTCGGTCATCCAGCCATGTTCATCCCCCGCCCGCCGTCACGAGGGCCCGTGCGCCACCCCTGTGGAACGTCGGTCGCGCGGGCGGTGCTGTGCAGGAACGGCGGACGCCGCCCTCCCGCGAAAGGAGGGCGGCGTCCGTGTCAGGCGCGAATCAGAGGAACGAGATCAGCCCCTTCACCCCGACCACGACGTACGCGGTGTCGGTCGCGGTGTTGCCCGCAGCATCCGTCGCCGTGTACGTGAACCGGTAGATCGCGCCGTTCACGGCCTTCACCGAGAAGGTGCGGTCGTCGATCTGCGTGACCTTCGCACGCGGCTTGCCGTTGGTCTGCACCTCGGTGAGCTCGACCGTCACGTCGCCGCTGTCGTCGGTGGCGTGCACCCACACCTTGACCGTGCGCTCCTTGTTGTTGGGCACGAGGATGAACGTCGGCAGCGCGAGGGCCTCGATCTTCGGAGCCGTCGTGTCGGGCGGGGTGAGCTCCAGGCCGACGACGACCGGATCGTGGTCGCTGGACCGGTACGGGTCGGCTGCGAAGAGCGCGTCCTGCGCCGGCTGCTTGAACGACATGTCGTAGTCGATCAGGCTCGGCTCGTCGGCGTTGATGTTCCACGGCGAGGCTCCGGTCACCTCGGCGACGAGCCCGGGTCCGGCGAGCGCGTGGTCGAGGTAGCCGTTCTGGCCGTCGAACACGTAGCTGTAGGCATCCTCGCCCTGGTACTCCAGGATGAGGTCGGTGTAGCCCTTCGCCGTCAGCGCGGTGATCGGGTCCTCCTTGTCGTACGCGTTGAGGTCGCCGATGATCAGCTCGCGCCCCACGGTGCCCTGACCGGTCGGGTCGGTGGCGAGCCAGTCGGCGAGCGCATTCGCGGCATCGGTGCGGACGATGTTGCAGTTGCCCTGCAGCGGGTCCGTCGGCTCGCCCGTGCACGCCGAGCCCTTCGACTTCAGGTGGTTGACGACGACCGTGAACGTGCCGCCGTCCGCGTCCGCGAAGGTCTGGGTGAGACCCAGGCGGTTGCGGTTGTCGAGCCAGCGGGGGTCCTTCGACTGGTCCATCAGCTGGAAGTCGCCGACCGGCGTGACCGAGGCGGGCTTGTACATCAGCGCCGTCGTGATGACGTCGGTGCCGATCTTGCCGGTCTCGATGTAGTCGTAGACGTCCGCGCCGAGTTCGTCGTTGAGAGCCTCGGTCAGCGTGGCCAGAGCCTGGCTGTCGTCGTTGTTCTCGATCTCGATGAGGCCGAACACATCGGCGTCGATTTCGGCGAGCGCGGCGACGATCTTCGCCTCCTGCCGCTCGAACTCCTCCGGCGTGTTCGCGCCACGGGCGATGTCGTCGTCGGCGCTCGTGTTCGGGTCGTCCAGCGTCGTGAAGTAGTTCAGGACGTTGAAGCTCGAAACGACCAGGTCGCCGCCGACCTCGGGCACCTCGGGACGCGGGTTGGCGGCCGTGTACGTCGCGCCCTGCGTCGGCTGGATGACGTAAGCCCCGAACCGCTCGTCGAGCACACCCGTCACGTCGGTGACGACGTCGCCGCCGCGGAACGAGTTCTCGAGCGTGAACTCCTCGCCGTTGGGGTGGATCGCCGGGTCGGGGTTCTGAGAACTGCGCCCGTCGTCGATCGTGATCCGCTCGGCGAGGTTCGCCGCCGCGAGCGCCGCCGCGGCCGGGTCGGTCGGCAGATACTTCGCCGTCGGCGTCGACTGACGCGTCAGCCCGACGTCGATCGTGCCGAAGCGCCCGTACTCGAAGTACTCCAGGATCGCGAGGTCCTGGGGGAGCGTCACGTACATGCCCTCCCGCGCCTCGCGCTGCTCCGGCGTGGCCGGGAGGCTGAACTCGACCGCGGCCGGCAGAGCGGTGCCCGTCGCGCACACCTCGACGTCGGCGGCCTCGATCTCGGTGAGGTCCTCGAACTCGGTCACCTCACCCGCGACGCTCACGACGTCGCCGACCGACACCGGGTCGCCGCCGGGCGCGTAGACGAAGACGCCGTCCGACGTGGCGGGGTCGCCGTCGCCGGCATCCTGCACGAAGTAGCCGTTGAAGCCGCCCTCCTGGAAGTCGCCGACGACGGTGCCCTCGATGAGCACGGTCTCGCCCACCTTCGGCGACGCCGCGCCCGAGCCCTGCACGGCCGAGATCGCCGTGGGCTGCACGTCGCAGTCCGCCTCGACATCGGGCGGGTCGACCGGGGGCACGGTGAGCGAGTTCGCCGCGCCCGGCGTGTTCGCCGCTTCGTCGTCGACGAGCGTTCCGGTGAAGCCCGGGATGCCGGCGAGGTCGAAGTCGTTGCGCACCCAGTCCGCGGCCTGGTCGGTGTCGGTGCCGTCGGGGATCCGGGATGCTCCTCCCGGTGCGAAGGAGAGACCGTCGTACGCGACGCCCAGCGTCGTGCCGCCGTAGGTCTTGTCTCCGGTGCCACCGTCGTTCACGGCGATCGCGTCCACGACCTCGAATCCGAGTCCGTCGTCGATGACGCCGTCGTCGTTCGCGTCGATGTCGCTGCCGAGCGCGGGGACCGCGCCGGTGACGAGCAGCAGGCTCATCGAGCCGTTCTCGAGCGCACCGTTCGTGAGCGAGGCGAGAGCGCGGCCCGAGGCATCCACCGTCGGGAAGGAGACGATCTCGTCGACCGTGCCATAGGCGGGGGTCGTGGTGGTGTCGCCCTCGATCTCGAGCACGCGGTAGCCGGAGAGGTCGGTGCCCGGGGTCGCGAGCAGCTCGACGAACTCGACGTCGTCGCCCGCGGTGCTCGCCGAGAACTCGTTGATCACGACGCTTGCCGCCGGCGGCTCCGTGCCGCAGTCGGCCGTGTGGGCGCCGAGCCCGTCGAACGTGTCGACGGCGAAGCCGTCCCACTCGGAGGCGGGGTCGAAGGCGTCGGCGCCGATCGTGTCGCCGACGCACACGTCGGCCTGCCGGCGAAGGGTCGCGTCCTGCGCGCCGGTCGCGTCGGAGCCCCACTCCGTGCCGGGGTCCACGCCGACCTGGCCGAAGATGTCGACGGCGGTGCCGCCGCGGTAGAGGGCGACCACGTCGTCGCCGTTGTACCAGTTGCCCGAGGTGATCTGGTCGCCGTACGCCTTGAGGGCATCGCCGGCGGCGCCGTTGACGAGGACGAACGCATCCTGGGCGGCGACGGTCCCCGCGAGGGGGACGCTGAGCGACGAGGTAGCCGCGCCGTTGAAGAACATCCTGATCGAGTAGGCGCTGAGGTCGACCGGAGACCCGGTGGGGTTGTAGACCTCGATCGCCTTGTTGTTGCTCGAACCCTCGACCACTTCGCTGAGGATCAGCTCGGTCGGGGCTTCGGCAGCCACCGCCGGTGGTGCGATCAACCCGGTCAGGGCGATGGCACCGGCGGCGGTGACGGCGACGGCTGCACGGTGTGAACGGCGCACGGAACCTCCTGGACATGAAGAAAGGCCGGGCGGCCTCTGGCGCCAGGCTAGGCGAGCGCCACACCGCGCGGAAGACTCCGAGGAGGAGAGTTCCTTAACGATCGGTGAGCACGCGTCGATCCGCCGACGGACCGGCTCTTGGGCACGGAGACCGCCGCGGTCCAGAATGGAGCGCATGGCTGCGAGCACCGGGGAACCCTTCCGCGTCGTGTTCGTGTGCACCGGAAACATCTGCCGGTCCCCGATGGCCGACGTCGTCTTCCGGGGGTTCGCGGATGCCGCGGGCCTGGGCGGCCGCGTCGCCTCGACGAGCGCCGGCACGGGCGACTGGCACGTCGGGGAACGCGCCGATCAGCGCACGCTCGATGCGCTGGAGCGCGCCGGCTACGACGGGACGCGGCACCGCGCACGCCAGTTCACCCACGCCGACTTCGTGCACTCGGACCTCGTCGTGGCGCTCGACCGGAGTCACGAGCGCATCCTCCGCGGGTGGGCGCGCAGCGAGTCCGACTCCGACAAGATCGCGCTCCTGCTGTCGTTCGACCCGTCCGCGCGGACGCTGGACGTGCCGGACCCGTACTATGCCGGCCCCGGAATGTTCGACGAGGTGCTCGGTATGATCGAGAGTGCGAGCCGGGCGCTCTTCCGGCAGCTCGAACCCGCCATTCGCCCGGCCACGTGAGGCCGGGCTCGCCCTTGCGTTCCGACGGGAGCACCGTGACCTCTCTCCACTCCGCCGACCTCCCCTGGCAGCCGCTCAGTCCGCTCGACGGCCGCTACCGCGTCGCCGTCACCGGCCTCGGGGATTACCTGTCCGAGGCGGGTCTGAACCGCGCCCGCGTCGAGGTCGAGGTCGAGTGGCTCATCGCCCTCACCGACCGATCGCTGTTCGGCACGACGCCCCTGTCCGACGACGACAAGGCGCGCCTGCGGGCTCTCTACCTCGAGTTCGGGCAGGCCGAGATCGACTGGCTGGCCGAGAAGGAGGCGGTCACGCGCCACGACGTGAAGGCCGTCGAGTACCTCGTGCGCGACCGGCTGTCGTCGCTCGGACTCGACGCGATCGCCGAGCTCACCCACTTCGCGTGCACGAGCGAGGACATCAACTCCGCCTCCTACGCGCTCACGGTGCGCCGCGCCGTCGAGCGCGTGTGGCTGCCGAAGCTGCGGTCGGTGATCGACACCCTCCGCGAGCTCGCCGTCGCGCACCGCGACGCCGCGATGCTCTCCCGCACACACGGCCAGCCCGCCACGCCGTCCACGATGGGCAAGGAGCTCGGCGTGTTCGCGTGGCGCCTCGCACGCGTCGCCGACCAGATCGAGGGCGGCCAGTACTTCGCGAAGTTCTCCGGCGCGACGGGCACGTGGTCGGCGCACCTCGCCGCCGAGCCCGACGCCGACTGGCCCGGGCTCTCCCGCGCGTTCATCGAGGGTCTCGGGCTCGACTTCAACGTGCTGACCACCCAGATCGAGTCGCACGACTGGCAGGTCGAGCTGTACGACCGCGTCCGGCATGCCGGCGGCATCCTGCACAATCTCGCCACCGACGTGTGGACCTACATCTCCATCGGCTACTTCACCCAGATCCCGGTCGCGGGGGCCACCGGCTCGTCGACGATGCCGCACAAGATCAACCCGATCCGCTTCGAGAACGCCGAGGCGAACCTCGAGATCTCGGGCGGCCTGTTCGCGACCCTGTCGCAGACGCTCGTGACCAGCCGTCTGCAGCGCGACCTCACCGACTCGACGACGCAGCGCAACATCGGCGTCGCGTTCGGGCACTCGCTGCTCGCGCTCGACAACCTGCAGCGAGGTCTCGGCGAGATCTCCCTCGCCGAAGACGTGCTGCTGGCCGACCTCGATGCGAACTGGGAGGTGCTGGCCGAGGCGATCCAGACCGTGGTCCGCGCCGAGATCGCCGCCGGTCGCTCGCAGATCAGCGACCCCTACGCGCTGCTCAAGGACCTCACGCGCGGCCGCCGGGTCGGCGCGGCGGAGCTGGCCGACTTCGTGCGGGGCCTCGACATCGGGGATGCTGCGAAGGAGCGCCTCCTCGCGCTTACTCCCGCCACCTACGACGGGCTCGCCTCGAAGCTGGTCGACGAGCTCGGCTGAGAAGCGTCAGCCCAGGCGAGAAGCGTCAGGCCTTCGGGTCATCGGATGCCGCGGCATCCGTCCCCTCCTGCTCCTCGGGGAGCAGCACCGGCCGGTCGACCTGCTTGGCGACCTGCGCGGGGTCGATGGCGAGAAGCAGGAGCGACACGATCAGCAGCACGGCGATGAAGGTGACCCCGGCGACGATCAGCGCGAGCACCAGGGCGGCCTGCGCCTTGCCGCCCTGCTGGAAGAACCCCATCGACAGGAGTGTCACGAATCCGGCGAAGAGCGCGGCCGCGAACGCCAGCCCGAGCAGCTGCACGGGCTTCATGAGGTCGCGGCGGGTGGGGCGGTCGTCGCTCACGCGGGTTCCTTCGGTTCGGCGGGAACGGATGCCGCGGCCGGCGCGTCGGCCGGGGCGTCCTCCTTGCGCGGCGTGAAGCCGGCGATCCCGAGGTAGACGGCGACGATCGCGGCGTAGGCGCCGAAGAGTCCGACACCGATCGTGATGCCGGTGAGGGTCAGGGTCTGGCCCGCTTCCTCGATCGTGTACCGCAACGAGTAACCGGCGGGCACCACGGCGAGCGCCAATCCGAGGAGGAGTCCGGCGGCGCCGACGACCACGGCGTCGCGGCTGTCGGACCTCGGGCCGGCGTCGACGACCGGCCGGGCATCGGCCACGCCGGGTGCGATCTCGCGGCGGGCCCGGCCGCGGAGCCCGCGGACGCCGGCGATCAGCTCGACGAGCCCGGTCAGCAGGGCCCATGCGATGACGACGGCGAAGAAGCCGCCGACCGTGCGCAGCGGCGCGAGACCGCCGACCATCCCGGCGACGAGTGTGATGCCGCCGACCGCGGCGGCGGGCCAGCGGCGGCCGCGCGGGTAGACGATCCAGACCGAGAGGAGAAGGACGAGAGCAGTCGCGATCGCGAAGCCGCTGAAGACCGCCATGCCCACCTGCGCGGAGTGGTCCGGCGAGAAGGTGATCATGATCGCCGCGAGCGCCGCGAAAGCGGCTCGGGCGAGCTGCACGTGGCGCACGTCGAACGCGCGGGCGGAAGAAGCTGAGGTCACGACGGATTCCTGGCGGATCGGGAGGGACCCCTCCAGTCTAGTTGCGGCTCCTGGGAGGGTCGCCCGGGCGGCCAGCCGCCGGCCTATCGCGCGAGCGGCTCCGGGCGTATCTTTCGCGTGGGGATGCACCTCTCACTGACGGGGACCCGGCCGGCCGCGTGGCCGCCTCCGCCGCTGGCGGCCCGTCCCGGAGAGGCGATCATGACCACGTTCCTGTCACTCAGCTTCACGTCTGCGGGCGCCGTCGCGTCGGGACCGACCTCGCCAGACCTGCGTCCGAGCGATGTCTCGACCGGCGCGCTCGCCACGCCGGTCCAGCCACCGGGTTTCGACGAACCTCTCACTCACGGGTGGACGCCCACCGGCGGCGACGGCCTCGCGACCACGGTGGACCCGCCGTTCTTCGGGGAGTTCGCGCTCGAGGTGGTGGCGGTCGGCGTGGACGCCACGACGGCTTTCGGCGTGCAGGGGCCCGGCGCCCCGGCCGCTCTCGCCGTCGCCCCGGCCGCCGACGGGCGGCTGCTGCTCACGGCGGCGGTCACCACGACGAGCGGAGTCGTGGCGCTGGCGGCGACCGTGACGCCGCCGGCGGCGGGTGAGGCATCCATCCCGGCGGTCTGGGGTGCGGGCTCGGAGGCGGTGCTCGTGTGGGGCGGGGCCCCCGTCGCGCGCCGCCGCTTCACGGGGTCGCTCGCCGACCCGAGCGGCGACGTCGTCGTGGGCGGAGGAACCGTCTCCGGGCCCGCGGTGATCGCTGCCGTCCGGCTGCGCGATCGGCTGACGGCCGAGGAGGATGCCGCGTTCGCCGCCGCGGGAGCGCAGGGCATGGGCGAGATCGACTCCCTCGTCCTCTCGGGCGCGGAGGGCTATCTCGGCGCGCCCACGGCCGACGAGACGGTGACGGGGTGGATGCGCTGGCGGCCGTTCGAGAACGGCGTCGTGTACTGGTCCTCGGCGACGGGGGCGCACGCCGTCAAGGGCGACTTCCTCGTCGCGCACAACAACCGCGGGGGTGCCGCAGGGCGCCTCGGTCTGCCCACGACTGCCGAGATGGGGCTCTCCCAGCTCATGACGCATCTGCGGCAACCGCGCGCCAAGGGCTTCCGCGGCATCCGGCTCTCCGACGTGATCGTCAGCGCGTCGGATCTCGGACTCGACGACCTGGTGATCGAGGCGAGGGAAGCGCCGACGAAGCCCATCGGACCCGGACCCCGTGAGTCGAAATCGTGGGATTCGTTCCGCGAACGCGACGCCCTCGACCTCGGCGTGCTGACCGGGACCGACGCCGGCCGCGTGATCTCGGTCGCGGGCTCGCGCTCCGACGTCGGCGCGATCGTGCGAGCCGCCGCGGAGCTGCGCGTGACCGGCGTCTCGGCGGCGGTCGAGGGGTCGCCCTCGCCGCTGCGCGCACTGCTCGAAGCCCCGGCTGCCGAGACCGCCGCGCTCAACGCGCAGCTCGAAGCGGTCTACGCGCGTTCGTTCCTCGAAACGGCCACCGGGTCCGCGCTCGGTCGCGACGGCGTCGAGGGCGTCTTCGTGAACCGTCTCGGTCGAGGCGGCGACGACGGCCCCCTGCGCTGGCGTCGCCGCCGTGGCGGCAGGGAGCCGGAGCCTCGGACGGATGCCGCGGCCGACCTCACCGCCGGCATGGCCGACCGGGTCCTCGCGTCGGTGAAGGATGGGCTCGCCCAGGGCACGATGAGCGTGCTCGAGGCGAGTGTGCTGGCCCCCGCCGCGCACCTCGAGGTGCCCGCGTTCACCGAACTGCTCCGCCCGGGCGTTGAGACCGACGCGTCGCCGCTGACGGATGCCCCGCCCGACTTCCTCGATCTCGTCGAGGAGTCGAGCCGCCTCGGCATCGAGGTCAAGGTGATCTCCGACGGTCGGAAGTACGCGATCCGCGGACCGCGCGCGCAGATGTTCCAGAACGGACTGCTGCTGCACACCGGCAGCGGCGGCGTCATCGAGCTGTACGACGAGATCCTCGCCCACTGGCTGCTGCTGGGCGGTCCCGACGGCTTCCTCGGACTCCCCAACTACAGCCAGATCGCCATCGTCGACGGCGCCTACGCCGAGTTCGCCGGCGGACGCATCTACTGGTCGGCGGCGACCGGCGCGCACGAGGTGCACGGTGCCATCCTCGAGAAGGTGCTGCGCAGCCGGCCGGTCGGGGCGTCGCCCTGGGGCTTCCCGACAAGCGATGAGTCGGATGTCGCGGGCCACCCCGGCGCGCGGGTGTCGTTCTTCCAGTACGGCGCCGTCTATTGGAGAGCCGACATCGGAGCGGTCGCCATCTCACAGGACTTCCTGACGCACTGGATGACCGGCGGCGGGATCGGGCGCTACGGCATGCCGACGAGCGAGGTGCAGAAAGGCGGCAACCGCGGGGTGGAGTGGCAGACCTTCACGCGCGCGGTGCTGGGGCGCACGGCGCAGACCGGCGTGTTCGAGCAGTTCCAGGCATCCATCACCCGCGTCACGGCGCAGAACATCGACGACGGCGTGGAGTTCACGCCGTGGCCGCGCAGCGACACCACCGCCGAGCTGTTCGTGAAGGGCTGGATCTGGGTGGACGGCGTAGAAGTGCTGCACCAGACGAGCCCGCGCGCGACCACGGCGGTCGACGTGAACTGGAAGACCGCGCCCTTCGACCTGCGCCCCGACACGACGGTGCGGATCCGCATCGAGGCGTACGACCACGACAGTCTCAGCAAGAACGACCACCTCGCCACGTACGACCGCACCTGGTCGTACGGAGACGGTCTGTGGGGCTTCGCCGACACGCTCGGCCCCCACCTCGAGCAGGGCCCGCACGAGTGGACCTCGAGCAACGCCGATCAGGGCGACGTGAAGTTCTCGTACGCCATCTCGCTGCCCGGCGGCGTCGACCCCCGTCACACGCGCGAGCGGCACTTCTGGCGCTTCCGCAACACCGGCCGCGACCACCTGCCGTGGTCGATGTACAAGGAGACGTTCGTCGACATCGACGGCGACGACGTCAACTACTTCACCGACCCGTTCGACAGCTGGTACTACGACGCCGAGTACGAAGACGTCGCGGACGGCGGCAACTGCTTCGGTTACAGCGTGTCGGCGCAGCGGGCGTTCCACGGTCTCGGGCAGATCCCGCAGCCGCTGTCGCTTCAGACGAGCGACCAGCGCGACGATGCCGTGTGGCGGGTCATCAACCGCGGTCAGGGTACGCAGAAGGCCGCGAGCGTCGTGCTGCACAAGATCGCCGCGAAGCTCTCGGCCGACTACTGCGACCCGCGCCTGGTCTGGTCGCGGATCAAGACGAGCACCGATCGCGGCTTCCCCGTCATCCTGTCGTTCCGCAAGAAGGATGCCGGGCACGCGGTGATGGTGTACCACTGCGACCAGCAGCCCGACGGCGTCAAGCGCATGTACATCGCCGATTCGAACGTGCCGTGGACGCCGGGAAGCACGGACGACTCCTCGATGTTCGAGATCCATCCCGACGGCTCGTACACGATCAAGCCCGACGGCATGTACGACGACTGGGAGGGCGGCGCGTGGGAGCGCGGCGAACTCGGCGAGCGCTACATGATGGACATCCCGGAGCACACGGTCCTCTCGCCGCTGCGCACCCCCAACTCCGACATCGCGACGCAGCTCGCTTGCCTGGTCGGCGGGATCATCTCCAGCGACGGGGCGGCGATCGCGCAGGTCGAGTCCGGGGGCCGCAAGCTCGTCGGCGATCAGCGGCGCCGGCTGCTCGACGAGTGGCGGGGTCAGGCCGTCCTGAGCGCGGCGGCGGCGAAGGTCGGCATCGCCGAGAAGCGGGAACCGGATGCCGCGGCAGCCGAGACCCCGTGGCTCGGAGCGCTGCGGGGTCAGGAGCTTCTCGCGGCCTCGGCATCCCTCCTCACCGGTCTCACGCCTGGCGGGGCGTTCGACGTCGATCGGGTGAGTGCGGCGCTGGAGTCGGCAGCGGTGCTGCCCGGCTTCACGACGGCGAAGGACTCGTGGGGTCCGATCGCGTTCGAGGCGAGCCGGTGGGCCGACGAGCTCGAGACAGACATCCAGCTACGTCCAGAGATCAACATCGACACCGTCATCACCCTCGGCGCACTCCCTCGGGCGGCCTTCATCCACGCCGAGGACGACCGGGTCGGCGGACCCGACGTGGTCGCGTTCCGCGGCCCGGTCCCCGACGACCTGCGGATCACGCTCCGGGGCCGGGGCCGATCGTACCGGCACGCGGTCGCGGCGCACGGCGGACTCGTCCGCCTCGCCTCGTCGCTCGCGGCCGGAGCGACCGACACCGTGTCGGCCACACGCATGGCCGGTGAGCGCCCGTCCGTGGCGATGACGACCTCGGGCATCGCGAAGACCGTCTCGGCGGCACTGTCGGTCTCCTCCGCGGTGGGGAGTCTCGCGTGGACGGTCCCACTCGGCGTCGCGTCCGGCGTGGACGCCGAGGTCCGCTGGATGCCGGGACGCCCCGGGATCGCGGTCCGCCACGGCGCCGCCGTCGACGAAGGGGAGTTCCGCTGGAGCACGAGCTCGGAGGCTGTCTATGCGGCGCCCGCCGCGCGGGCCGGCGAGACCGTGCGGATCGTCCCGGCCGACGCGGCATCCCCTCTCGGTGCCATGCGCCTGCAGCGCGAGTCCGTCCTCGGCGACCTGATCGCGACGGAGGTCATCGACCCCCGCTGAGCGGGCCGGGTCTGCCGGGCTCAGGAGATCTGCCCGGCTCAGGACGAGCTCCGGGCGGATGCTCCTGAACCGCGCAGATCTCCTGCCTCCGGCAGCATCCGTCCGCACCGCCCGCCCCACTCGCGGGTCATCGGCGAGGCGGCCCGCGCCTCAGCCCAGGGAGTCCAGGATGTCGACCAGCAGCTCGTACGTCGTGAGCGGGCTGATGATCGCGAAGCGCAGCACGGGCTCGCCGGCATGGGAGCTCGGCACGACGAACGCCCGCTGCTCCTCGAGGAGGCGGTCCGACCACGCCTGATAGTCCGCGGCCGTCCAGCCCTCGCGCCGGAAGACCACCACCGACAGCTGCGGCTGGCGCACGAGCGAAACGCCGTCGCGGCGCTCGATCTCATCGCCGATGCGGCGGGCCAGGTCGATCCCGTACGCGATCGTTGCGCGGTACTGCTCCGTGCCGTGCGTGGCCAGCGAGAACCACAGCGGGAGCCCGCGCGACCGACGCGTGAGCTGCACGGCCAGGTCGGACGGGTTCCAGTCCGGGGAGTCCGTGAGCGTGTCGAGGTACTCCGCCTTCTGGGTGTGGGCGAGGCGCGCGAGCGACGGGTCGCGGTAGATCAGCGCGCACGCGTCGAAGGGCGCGAACAGCCACTTGTGCGGATCCACGATCACCGAGTCGGCCTGCTCGACGCCGGCGAACACCGGGCGCAGCTCGGGCACGAGCATGGCCGCGAGACCGTACGCGCCGTCGATGTGCAGCCACACATCCCGCTCCTTCGCGGCCGCCGCGACCCCGGCGATGTCGTCGACGATGCCGAAGTTGGTGGTGCCTCCTGTGGCGACCACCGCGAAGACCGCGTCGCCGTGCTCGTCGAGAGCGCGCGCGACGGAGTCGCCGTGCAGCCGGCCCTCCGCGTCGGGTGCGGCGGAGACCACGCCTACGTCCATCACCTCCGCCGCCGAGGCGATCGAGGAGTGCGCCTCGCCGCTGCACACGACCAGCCAGCGCGCCGGGTCGCTGCGCCCCGCCTCGCGGTTGCGACGGCGCGCGGCATCCCGAGCCGTCACGAGCGCGGAGAGGTTGCCGATCGTGCCGCCCTGCACGAACACCCCGCCGGAGCTCTCGGGCAGGCCGAACTCGTGCGCCAGCCAGTGGAGGACCTCGTTCTCGGCGAAGACCGCGCCCGCGCCCTCCATCCAGGAACCGCCGTAGATCGCGGATGCCGACACGACGACGTCGAACGCGAGCGAGGCCTTGCTCGGGGCGGAGGGGATGAACGAGAGATAGCCCGGGTGATCGGTCGAGATGCACGCCGGGGCGAGCACGTTCTCGAAGAGCGAGACGGCCCGCTCCGCGCCGATGCCGTCGGGCGTGATCGAGCCCGACGCGAGCCGCGCCAGATCCGCGGGGCTCATCGGCTTGTCGAGCGGGATGTCCTCGTAGAGCGCGCGGCGTCGCGCGTACTCGAGGACGTCGTCCACGGTGCGGCGGGTGTCCTCCGAGATGGCGTGCATCGAGTCGGGCTGCGAGGTCATGTGTGCTCCACGGGTCAAGTCGACACCTCACGCTAGGCCGCAAGGCCGGTCACGACAAGCCGAGTGGATGCCGCGGCATCCGTCCCTCCTCCGGGGCCGCGCAGGGCCAGCACGTAGGATGGGTGGATGCCCTCCCCGGTCGACCGGCTCTTCCGCCGCGCGCGTTTCTTCGTGCGCCGAGTGGTGTCGTTCGACTACGACCGGGTGCGGCAGTTCGCGACCCAGTCGGCCAAGCTGTCGCGCGCTCCGCGGTGGTGGGTCATGCTCGACATGGCCTGGTGCGCCGTGCGCTACGAGACCACCTTCGAGAACTACTCGGAGTGGGATTTCCGCATCCTGAAGGGCCGGGAGCGCAAGACGTACATGACCGACCCGCGGTCCTTCCACCTCTCTCGCCGGCTCAACGACGACAGCAAGCGGGGCGTCTTCGACGACAAGCTGCAGTTCGCCGCGCGCTTCGGCGACGAACTCGGACGCGAGTGGGTCGACGTGTCCGAGATCGACGCCGACGCGTTCGCCGCGTTCCTCGGGCGCCACGACCGGGTCATCTCGAAGAACCCGCGCGGCGTCGGAGGCAACGGGATCACGGTGCGCGACACGGCCGCGATCGCCGATGCGGCTGCCCTCCGCGAAGAGCTGGTGGCCTCGGGCGAGACCCTCGTCGAGGAACTGCTCGTGCAGCATCCCGAGATGGCCCGCCTCTACCCCGGCAGCGTCAACTCGCTCCGCGTCGTGACGTACCTCGACCCGGACGGCGAGGTGCACGTGCTCGCCGCCGTGCTGAAGATCGGCAACGGCGGCGTCATCGACAACTTCTCCAGCGGCGGCATGTACACGATGCTCGGCGACGACGGCCGCGCACTGCACGCCGCCGCCGACGAAGAGGCGCACGCGTATGAGACCCACCCCCTCACGGGCGTGCGGATCACCGGGTTCCAGGTGCCGCTGTACGACGAGGTGCTCGCGCTCGTGGACCGGCTCGCCCGGCGCGTCCCCGAACTGCCCTACATCGGCTGGGACATCGCGATCACCCCCGAGCGCCCGGTCGTCATCGAGGGCAACCACAACAGCGGCGTCTTCCAGTCCAAGCCGACCGTGTCGGGCATCCGGCAGGGTCTGCTCCCGCGCTACCGTGCCGCGATGCGGTTCTGACGGCGGCAGGAAGGTTCGCGACATGAGTCAACTGAGCGCCCGCGTGGGTTACCTGCTCAACCGCGCCCGCCGGCTCCGGCCGGGCAACCTCCTCGAGTTCGCCACGCAGGTCCAGCGGGTCTCGCGGGCGCCGAAGTTCGTCATCATCGCCGACATGCTCTGGTGCTCGGTGCGCTACGAGATGGGCTTCCGCGACTACGCGGTGTGGGACATCCGGCTCCTCAACGCGCGCGAGCGCAAGACGTGGATGACGCACCCCAAGTCCAACAGCATCACCAAGCTCTACAACGACCCCGCCGCCTACCGGCGCTTCGAAGACAAGGTGAGCTTCTACGGCGAGTTCGCCGACGTCATCCACCGCGAATGGATCGACGCGCGCACCGCCACCGACGACGAGGTGGGCGCTTTCGTGGCGAAGCACGGGCGCGTCATCGCCAAGCCCGCCGCCTCCGAGGGCGGCAGCGGCATCTCGGTCTACTCCGCCGACGAGCAGGCGGATGCCGCGGCCTTCCGCCAGCGGCTCATCGACGCCGACCAGACCCTCGTCGAGCAGCTCCTCGCGCAGCACGAGGCCATGGCCTCGCTGTACCCCGACAGCGTCAACACGCTGCGGATGATCACGTACTACGACCCCGACGCCGACACGATGCACCTGCTCGCCGCGGTGCTGCGGATCGGCAACGGCGCCTCGATCGACAACTTCGCGTCCGGGGGCATGTTCACGCTCCTCGACGAGCACGGCGTCGCGCTGTATCCGGGGGTCGACAAGAACAGCAACGTCTACCGGACGCACCCGGTCACCGGCACCGCGATCGTCGGGTTCGCCGTGCCGAAGTACGACGAGGTGCTCGTCCTGCTCGAAGACATCGTGCGCCGCATCCCGCAGGTGCGGTATGTCGGCTGGGACATCGCCGTCACCCCCGACGGTCCCGCGGTCATCGAGGGGAATCACAACTCGAGCGTGTTCCAGCCCAAGCCGTCGGCGTCGGGCGTGCGCACCGGGCTGCTGCCGGTCTACAAGGCCGCGATCGGGTTCTGACCCGAGTCAGTTCTCGAACCCGGCCGAGCCGAGCACCCGCTCGACGGTCAGCTCGAGCACGACCCGCTCGGGGTTGACACGCGGCTGGCGGTAGCGGCCGGCGTAGAGGGCGACGGCGTGGGCCACGGCATCCGGGTCGTCCGTCACCGTCACCGGGCCCTCGAAGCTGATCCACCGCGCCCGGTCGACCGAGCACACGGTCGCGCGGCCGCTGCGGCGGGCGTTGACGAACTTCTGCGTCCCGCCGGTGCCGATGACGCGCACGACTCCGTCCTCGTACGTGAACCCCACGGGGACGGCGTGGATGCGGCCGTCGCGGCCGATGGTCGACAGGGTCGCGAGATGGTACTCGGCGAGGAACTCGAATGCGGCGTCGGTCAGCACCCGCCCAGCCTCTCAGACGGAGGGATGCCTCGGCTCCGCCGATCGGTCAGGATCGGAGAAGCGGCGGGCTGCGGCCGCGCGTAGCGTGACGAGCACGGGCCGGATGCCGGCCGAGACACGTGAAGGAGACCGACATGGCCGAGAAGAAGTCCGACGGGCTTTCCGCGGAGGAACGCGCCGCCGTCAAGGAGCGGGCGAAGGAGCTGCGCGCGCAGGAGAAGGCCGGGAAGAACCGGGAGGCCGGGCTCAAGTCCGTGCTCGATGCGATCGCCGGACTGGAGCCCGAAGACAAGTCGCTCGCCGAGGGACTGCACGAAGTGGTGAGCGAGGTCGCCCCCGACCTGGTGCCGAAGACGTATTACGGCATGCCCGGCTACGCCAACGGCGACGGCAAGATGGTCGTCTTCCTGCAGCCGGCGAAGAAGTTCAAGACCCGCTACGCCACCATCGGCTTCGAAGGCCCGGCGAACCTCGACGACGGCGACTTCTGGCCGGTCGCGTTCGCGGTGCTGAAGTGGACGCCCGCCGTCGAGAGCCGGGTCGCCGCCCTGGTGCGCGCCGCCGTGTCCTGACCCGCCGCCGCAGCTTGCCGAGAGGGCTCTCACGACGGGTTCCGCGCCCCGCGAGCGGTCGGGAGCGCCCTCTCGGCACGCGTGGCGGCGGCGGAGGTTACGCCTGCCGGCCGAGGTTTTCAACCGTGTGCGGTTGAGCGGCCGGGGCGCATAGCGTCGAGGGCATGACCCAGCGCCGCCGCGTTCACCGCGTCGGCCTCGGCGACTGACCTCAGTCCACGACAGAAAGGGGAATCGCTATGGGAATCGGCGACGACATCAAGCACAACGCAGAAGAGATGAAGGGCAAGGCCAAGGAGGCCTACGGGGACGCGACCGACAACGAGCGTCTCGAGGCCGAAGGTCAGGCCGACCAGGCGAAGGCCAACCTCAAGAAGGCCGGCGACGACGTCAAGGACGCCTTCACCAACTGAGCCCTTCCCCGAGAATCCGGCGCCCTCGATCCTGCACGGATCGGGGGCGCCGTCACGTGTGGCGAACGCTGGGCTCAGTCGACTTCGCTGTCGTCGAGGGATGCCGCGGCCGCCGGTGCGGGCGCAGACTCGGGCTCCCACCGCAGGAGGTCGCCGGGCTGGCAGTCGAGGACCTCGCACAGCGCGTTCAGCGTCGTGAAGCGGACGGCCTTGGCGCGGCCGTTCTTGAGCACGGCAAGGTTCGCCGGCGTGATGCCGACCCGCTCGGCGAGGGTGCCGACGGCCATCTTGCGGCGTGCCAGCATCACGTCGATGTCGATGACGATGGGCATCACACCACCTCGTCCAGCTCGGCGCGGAGCGCCGTGGCCTCTCGTTCCCGGTCGATCGCCTGGCGCAGGAGGGCCTTCATCACCACGACGAGCAGCGCCACCCCGGCCAGCACGAGACCCGCACCGCCGACGAGGCCGACGACGCCGGGCGCCGCCTCGCCGAACCTCAGGAGCACCGCCATCGCGAAAGCGAGGGCCGCCGCCGCGGAGATCGCGCCGACGATGATGTCGACGTACCGGAAGGATGCCTCGGTGAACACCGAGCCGCGGCGCACCTTGGTGAGCAGCATCCACACGCACACCCCGAAGACCTGCATCGTGACGACGCCGAGCACGATGATCGAGACGACCGTGATCCGGATGGCGGGCTCCGTGCCGACCAGGTCGAACCAGATCGCCGGGACGATCATCACCTGGACCACCAGCGAACCGGCGAGCGCCAGTGCGATGACGGCGCGGAGCAACAGGATCGTGGTCTTGCCCATGACAGCTCCTTCTCGAAGAACGATGTAAATCTATCGTTATTCGATGTATGCTGCAAGGCCTGATGAGATCCGATCCGGGATCAACGCAGCGACGTGAGCACCGACAAGGCGGTGTTCGTGCCGTCCTCCTCCGCCATCGCGCGCGCTGCCTCGGTCACCCGAGGGCGGCAGAGGTCCGCGTCGGCCAATGCCGCTCCGAGTCGGGATGCCGAGAGCGCGCGCTGACGGATGGGCGCCGGGGCGAGGCCGGCGTCATGAAGGCGCGCACCCCAGAACGGCTGGTCGGCGATGAACGGCACGATGATCGACGGCGTCCCCGCCGCGGTCGCGGCCTGCACGGTGCCGATGCCGCCGTGATGTACGGCGGCCGTCGCGCCCGGCAGGACCCGGGAGTGCGGGACGAAGTCCGCGACGAAGAGGTCGTCACCGTGGAGGTCGCGCGGCACGACGATGCCGCCGAGGCCGAGGGCGATGACGGCGCGGAGTCCGCGGGCGCGGGCGGCTGCGACGACCGCGCGCCCTCGCCTCTCGGCTCCGGTCGTCGCCATCGAGCCGAACCCGGCGTAGAGGTAGGGTCCGCCCTCGAGGAAGGCCTCGAGCGCGGGGTCGCCCGTGTCGCTCGCATCGCCGCCGGATTCGCGTGCCCACCGGCCGGTCAGGTGCACGGTCGACGGCCAGTCGTCGGGCCTCCGCAGGATCGCGGGACTGATCGGCATGAGCGTCGCGGCGGGCTGCGACACCCGTCCGCGGCGGCCACCGACGAGCGACCGCGCTTCGGCGAGGTCCTGACGGAACATCGACTCCGCAGCTGCGGCAGCCCGATAGGTCAGCCTGTTGAGAGGGCCGAGACTCCCGGGGACGGTGCCGGCGGCGGGAAACGCGCGGGTCGGCGTGAGCGCGGGGACGATCTCGACCAGCGCGTGAGGAATTCCGAGCGCGTCGGCGACGATCGGCGCGGAGAGCACCTTCGGGTGCCAGACGATCACGTCGGGCCGGTACTCAAAGGCGGCCCGCGCGCCCTCGACGATGACCGAACGCATCAGCGGCCGCACGACCGTCCGGTAGTTGCGTATCGCGGCCGCGATCGACACGCCCTGCGCTTCGATGAGCGCACTGTAGTCGACTCCCATGCTCGCCACGTCCAGCTCGCCGGTGTCGGCACCGGAGTTGTCGGGAGCGACGAGCCGCACGTCGTGCCCGGCCGCTCGCGCGCGCTCCCCGAGGGCGACGAAGGGCTCGACATCCCCCCTCGACCCGGCGGTGGCCAGCAGGATCCTCATGCGCCTGACGCCTCCGTCGCGCGGGCGGCTTCGAGCACCGCGCGGTCGCGCAGGAGCCCGGTGGTGTAGATCTCGGCGATCGGGACGGCGAGTCGTCGCATCGCGGCCTCGGCGTCGTCGTTCGCCCAGTGTGCGAGGCTGGCCGTGAACGCGAAGGGCGCCAGTCCGAGCACGACGAGCGCGACGGCCTGCGCGTCGGGGTCGGATGATGCGCGCAGCGAGCCGTCCTCGGCCGCGTGGTCGACGACCATGCGCGCCACCGCCACGAGCTCGTCGAACAGGCTCCGGGATTCGGGGGAGTCCTCGGTCAGCATACGGGCGGCGTACGCGCCGAAGCGCGAGAAGGTCGCGTCCAGCACTTGTCCGGGGCGGGACTGGCTCTTGGCACGCAGAAAGGCGATGACTCGGCGGTCGCACTCGCGCCGCAGCTCCTCTTTGCTCCCGAAGTGGTGGATCACGAGGGCCGGGCTCACCCCCGCGTCCGCGGCGATGTCGCGGACCGTGGTTCCCGAGATGCCGCGCGTCGCGAAGCGGCCGAGCGCGGCCCGCACGATCCGGCCGGACGCCGACAGGTCGCCGGTCTCGAACGACGCTTCGGTGCCCGGAGTCGTGGGTGCGGGTGGAAGGGCTGAACGCATGTTCAGCATTCTGCACGATTGTTCAGCCGCCCGCGAGTCCTCTCGCTTCGTGCGTACGCGCGTACCGCGCCACCATCGTCTCGGCGGCGTCCTCGACCACGTGGCGAACATCGTCTTCGGAGAGCGACCAGTTGCCGTGGACCAAGCGGGGCCAGAAGACGACCGTGGCGATCATCCCCAGGAACTGCGCGGCTGCCGCGTCGGGGTCGTCTACCCGAGCGGCCTCCGCCTCGGTCTCACTGATGAGATAGCGGTGGAGGGTGCGCAGAACCGGCAGCGTGCCGAAGTCGAAGGTGCGCTCGCGCAGCTCGGGGAAGCGAGGCGCCTCCGCGATGATCGTCCGCAGCAGTTCTTCGATGCGCGGGCGACGGAGGATGTCGGCGTACGCCAACCCCACGGCGACCAATCCCGCGCGGAAGTCACCCGGCGCAGGCGCCTCGAACTCGCCGTCGGTGGTGGCGCCCGCGGCGAGCACCGTCGCCTCGAACAGCGACGCCTTGGTGGGGAACTGCTTGAACAGCGTCGCCTTCGACACACCCGCGGCCTCGGCGACCTTTGCGAGCGAGGTGCGGTCGTATCCGGATTTGAGGAAGAGTGCGGCAGCAGCCTCGAGGATCAGGGCGCGGTTCGCCGCCGCGACACCGCGGTGGTAGGCGGAGGTCTCCCGGGTCACCGATCCAGTATCGCATGTGGTGAGTCGCTTGACTCACCTTTGTCGCCTCACGTACCGTGAAGGCTCAGGTGAGTCAGCCGACTCACCACTACAGCCGAATCGAAGGTGCAACCATGAGCCTCGTCTTCGTCCACGCGACGCTGA
The DNA here is from genome assembly GCF_042677065.1 of Microbacterium insulae. Classification (NCBI taxonomy): domain Bacteria; kingdom Bacillati; phylum Actinomycetota; class Actinomycetes; order Micrococcales; family Microbacteriaceae; genus Microbacterium; species Microbacterium insulae. The sequence goes on from NZ_JBHTII010000001.1 coordinate 1,221,284, forward strand.
CCCTCGACGGATTCCTCGCCGGGCCGAACGGCGAGGTGGATTGGATGTTCGACGTTCCTTCAGCACCTGAGGATCAGGAGGTCGTGGATCGGGTCTGCGCCAACATCGGCGCGGTGGTGGGTGGGGCGAACTCGACCCGCACGATCGAGGATGACGGAATCCCCTACGGCGGGATCGTGAATGCCCCCGTCTTCCTCATGACGCACACGCCGGCCCCGCCCGTCGAGCGCGACGGGATCACGTACACCTTCGTCGTCGACGACATCGCCGAGGCGGTCGAGTCTGCGAAGCGTGCAGCGGGCGGGAAGTGGGTGAGCCTGCTGGGCGGGAGCATCGGGCGTCAGTGCCTGCAGCTCGGACTCGTCGACGAGATCCACCTCGACGTCGTTCCGGTGCTTCTCGGCGAAGGAATCTCGCTCTTCGGCGGACTCGGGATGCGCGTCGATCTCGAACGGCTCGAGACCTCCGCGTTCGCGAGCGAGACGCACCTGCGCTTCAGAGTCCTCGAAGCGAGCGTGTGAGTCGACATCGGGCGTCGCTGCATAGTGTCCCGCAAGACAGTATTTATGATACTGTCCTGCAGGACGGTATCTGTGATCGATGGGTACGATCTCGTCACTCGCAGGAGCGTCTTCTCAATCGAATGCACGAGATTCCTCGTCGAAGAAGGGACACGCAATGAGCAAGGAACTGAAGAACGAAGACCTGCCGGCCGCTGTGCGCGGATTCGTCGATGGGTGGCAGTCGGGCGACGCGGACAAGGTCGAGGCCCTGTTCGCGGAGGACGCGGTGGTCACCGATGAGGGACACACCCATCGGGGACTGGAAGAGATCAGTGGGTGGACGCGGGAGACGATCAATCTCTTCTCCACGACGCTCACGTTCCTCGGCGGCCGCGAGGTCGATGGAATGGTGGGCGCGTCATACCGGCTCGAGGGCGACTTTCCGGGAGGTGTCGTGGACCTGGAGTACCAGTTCCACCTCGACGAGGATGGCAAGATCGCCGAGTTGGATTTCGCCCCGGTTGCTGTCTGACTGCGGGCACGAGAGAGGCTGCCTCCGGTTGGAGGCAGCCTCTCTCGCTGTGTTGTGGAAGTGCAGCGATCCCGGCTCAGGACTCGGCGGGCAGGAGCCCTCGCTCGAGCATCCGGTCGGCAGACGCGATCGCGTCTTTCACGAATCTCTCGGTGAGCGCGGTGTACCGGCGGACGTCGGCCGCAGACCATCCCTCGAGCACTTCGGCGATCATCCGGTCGCCGAGGGCGTAGACCCCGCGTGCTGCTTCCTCGCCGGCCTCGGTGAGGCTGATCAGAGTCGCGCGGCGGTCGGTCGGGTCGGTCTTGCGCTCGACGAGTCCGTCCGCTTCGAGCCGCCGTACGATCTTGCTCACGTAGGACGCTCCGGTGGCCAGCACCTCGGAGAGGGCGCTGGGTCGCATCGGCCCCCACGCAAGAAGGTGTCGCAGCGTGGCATGGGAGGGCTGATCGATCGACTCGCCGCTCTTGGCGAGAATCTCGCCCTGGATGGCGGGCGAGTCCCACAGGAGGATCAGGGCACTGAGATTCGCGAGCAGCTCCGACCGGTAGGGGAAGTCGCTGGCGTGCAACGATCGCGAGCTGTGTCCCGTGGCGCTGTTCTCCATGACCTCATCCTACCGATAGTGCTCTCTGAGACAGTATCTCGACCGTGATGTCGCCTGCGGACCGTGAACGTGATACTGTCCGATAGGACATTAAAGTGGCTGTGTTGAGCTGTCTGGTCGATGTCAGGGGGAGGTGGTGTCGTGGGGACGATGGACGAGCTGCTCGATCCCGCCGTGGTGGGCAGGCTGCGCTGCTCCCTGATGTCGGTGGCGCCGGGCCTGAAGCTGTCGGCGCTCGAAGAGGCTGAGAACCTCGTCCCAGGACGGCGGTTGCGTGATCGAGTGGATGTCGTTCGCGACGCACTCCTCGAGGACATCCCGTCCGGTTTCGGCGCCGCTGCAAGCGTGGTCCGAGACGTCCTGACGGCGCCGCAGTTCGCCGGTTGGATGATCTGGCCGGTCAGCGAGTTCGTCGCTGCACGCGCGATCGCGAGCGGATCGACGGACGACTTCGACGCTGCGATGGACGTCCTCGCGCAGCTCACAATCCCGCTCAGCAGCGAGTTCGCGGTCCGCGACCTTCTGAACGCGCGACCCGAACGCGGCCTAGGCATCATGCGCACCTGGACCGGCCACGAGAACGAACATGTACGGCGCCTCGCAACGGAAGGATCACGCGCATACCTCCCCTGGGCCAAACGCGTTCCCTGGCTGATCACGCAGCCGGACGCCACTCGAGGCATCGTCAACGCGCTCTACCGCGATCCCGCCGAGTACGTGCGGCGATCGGTCGCCAATCACCTCAACGACCTCAGCCGCGTCGACCCAGCCCTGGTCGCCCAGATTGCCCAGACCTGGCATGCGGAGTCCGACGAACACACGCCATGGGTACTCAGGCACGGCCTGCGAACTCTCATCAAGAGAGCAGATCCCGAAGCACTCGCGCTCCTCGGCTACACGGGGAACAGTCTGCGAGTGAGCCGTCCCACCCTCTCCGCGCCGAACGTCGCGCCGGGCGGTGTGCTCGAGTTCGCGGCAGTGGTGACCAACGACGGCAGCGACGCCGCGGCCGTCGCGATCGACTACTCCATCGGGTTCCTGCGGGCCAACGGTGACGTTCGGCCCAAGACCTTCAAACTCGCCACCCGTCGACTCGCGCCCAGGGAGAGCGTTGTGGTGCGCAAGACGCACTCGTTCCGCCCGATCACGACCCGCACCTACTACCCGGGCCGGCACTTCGTCACCGTGCAGGCAAACGGCACCCTCTCGCCGCCGGCAGACTTCACGCTCCAAGCCGACATCGAGCACGACCCGGTCGTCGACCAGGGAGGTGGCCTCTCGTGAGCGAACTCACGGACCGAGTCGTCCAGATCGTCCAATCGATACCCGCCGGCCGTGTCATGACATATGGCGCGGTGGCGCGCGAAGCGCGCACGGGCGCCCGCGCCGTGGCCCGGGTCCTGTATCACGGGGGACACGAGATCCCCTGGTGGCGCGTCGTCAGCGCAGAGGGACGCCCCTATCCCGGCGCGGTCCACGATGCCCGCGCGCGCCTCCGAGAGGAAGCGACACCGCTCCACGAGGACACCGACGATCCGCGCGTCGACCTCGAGCGAGCCGCGTGGAACCCCAGCGCCTGAGCGAACACGCCCCTTCGTCGCGACGCGCAAGGAGCGACACCCGCTGCGGCGACCCGACCTCCGTGAGCCTCGCGTCGTCCCCGCACCGCTGAGCCCGCATCTTCTCGAAAGCGCGTGCACGGATTCCTGCATTCCGTCGACATCGAGGAATTCAATCGTCAACTCGTCTGTTACTGTCCTGTAAGACACTAAATAGTGTCGCTGAGGTAACTATCGGGAGGGAATGAGATGCCTGAAATCAAGAACGTCGTCCTCGTCCACGGGGCCTTCGCGGACGGATCCGGCTGGCGCCGGGTCTACGACCTGCTCACCGCGCGCGGCTATGCCGTGTCGATCGTGCAGAACCCGCTGACCTCGTTCGCCGACGACGTCGCGGCCACCAGGCGAGTCCTGGACCTGCAGGACGGTCCGGCGATCCTCGTCGGCCACTCGTGGGGTGGCACGGTGATCACCGAGGCCGGGGTGCATCCGAACGTCGCCGGCCTGGTCTACGTGTCCGCGCTGATCCCCGATGTCGGCGAGACCAGCGGTCAGCAGTACGAGGGCTTCGCTCCGACGCCGGAGTTCGTCATCGACGTCACCGAGGACGGCTTCGGCTATCTCAACCGCGACGCGTTCCGCGGCGGCTTCGCCGCCGACGTCGACGAGGCCGACGCGGCGTTCCTGGCCGACAGCCAGGTTCCGGTGAACATGTCGGTGTTCGGCGAAGCCGTCACTGCGGCCGCGTGGCGTGACAAGCCGAGCTGGGCGGTCATCGCCACGGAGGACAAGGCGTTCGACCAGGCGATGCTGCAGCACATGGCGACCCGCATCGGCGCCGACATCACCAATGTGCCCGGCAGCCACGCCCTGTTCATCACGCAGGCCGACACCGTCGCCGACGTGATCGCCACCGCAAGCCGCAGCGCAGCCATGGAGCCCGCCGAGGCCGGCGCTCGGTGAGTCCGCGCACACCGACCGGGGTCAGCCAGCCCACGACGGCGAACTGACCCCGGCCGGTCCTCGAGGACCATGCGAGCTGCACCGCCCGTACTCGCAGAGGAGACCGGTGGGTATCGGGGTTGACGAAAGTCCACCGGGGTCCGACGACTACGCGAAATCGCCGCCTGGGGCCATGTCGGTGAAGCGCGAGAAGTGACCCTGGAACGCGACCGTGATCGTGTCGGTCGGACCGTTGCGGTGCTTCGCCACGATCAAGTCGGCCTCGCCGGCGCGGGGGCTCTCCTTCTCATACGCGGCCTCGCGGTGCAGCAGCACCACCATGTCGGCGTCCTGCTCGATCGAGCCCGACTCACGCAGGTCGGACAGCGCCGGCTTCTTGTCGGCGCGCTGCTCGGGACCACGGTTCAGCTGCGACAGCGCGATGACCGGAACCCCGAGCTCCTTCGCGAGGAGCTTGAGCGCACGGGAGAACTCCGACACCTCCTGCTGACGCGACTCGACGCGCTTGCCCGAGGTCATGAGCTGCAGGTAGTCGATCACGACCATCTTGAGTCCCGCGCGCTGCTTGAGTCGGCGGCACTTCGCGCGGATCTCGACCAGCGTCATGTTCGGGCTGTCGTCGATGTAAAGGGGCGCGTCGTTGATGCGGCCGCGCGTCGCGGCGATCGTCGTCCAGTCCCGCGAGTCGAGGGTGCCCTTTCGCATCGCCTGCAGCGGGATGGACCCCTCGGCGCTCATCAGGCGCATCGCGATCTCGCTGCGCCCCATCTCGAGCGAGAAGAAGATCGTGGGCATATCGTGCTTGATCGCCGCCGCGCGCGCGAAGTCGAGCGCGAGCGTCGACTTACCCATCGCGGGCCGCGCCGCGATGATGATCATCTGACCGGGGTGGAGCCCGTTGGTGAGCTGGTCGAGACCCGAGAAGCCGGTCGGGATGCCGGTCATCTGGCCGTCGCGGCCCCGGGCCGCCTCGATCTCCTCCACTGCCGCGTCGACGGCGATCGTGAGCGGCACGTAGTCCTCGGCGGCCTCGGCGCCGGTGACGGAGTAGATCTCGGCCTGCGCGTTGTTCACGAGGTCGAGGGCCTCGCCCTGACCCGAGTAACCCATCTGCACGATGCGCGTGCCGGCGTCGACGAGGCGACGCAGCAGCGCCCGCTCCGAGACGATCGACGCGTAGTACCCGGCGTTCGCCGCCGTCGGCACGATCGAGGTCAGCGTGTGCAGGTAGTCGGCGCCACCCGCGCGCTGCAGCTCGCCCGTCTTGATGAGCTCGTCGGTCACAGCCACGACGTCGGTCGGCTCGCCGTGCGAGTAGAGCGTGAGGATCGCCTCGAAGATCAGCTCGTGCTTCGGGATATAGAAGTCGACGCCACGGAGGGTCTCGATGACGTCGGCGACCGCATCCTTCGAGAGCAGCATGCCCCCCAGGGCGCTCTGCTCGGCGAGGAGATCGTGCGGGGGCGTGCGCTCGAACTCGCGCCGCGGGCCCATGCGCTCTTCGGAGATGTCGGCGATCGACATAGGTACGGGATCCTCCAGAAGTGCATTCGGCCAGGGCTAGGGCGGTGCGGCCATCGGCATGGTGACGAGCGGAAGCGGATGCCTGGGCAGAAGCTCCGCTGACATGGTCCAGAGGACCACGAGCCACCGACATCGCCTCGCTGCGACAGCGGTGACAACTCGCCCGATTGGGCCGAACCCCACGGTAAGGATGGCCCTGGCGGTCCGCAACACGACCTGTGGATAACTGTGTGGAAAGCCTGCGAGAAACGCCGAGAGACCTGTGAACAACACCTGTGGACAAGTTCGTCTCTCCATGACCACGTCAAGGTTTTTTTAGCCCCTGACCTGGTCCTTTCGATTCCACATCCTGTGGAGTGGGATGTGGTTGAAGTGACCGTTGAAGGTTGCGCGGAGAGCGCATGCCTGTGCACAAGTCCGACGCATGGGACAGGCTGTCCATGTTGCGAAGTTCTTCGAAGAACCTCTGGACAGGGCGTCTCGACACGGCTAACGTGGCTGATCCAGGCACCCTCAGCGCGTTTCAGTCGAATCGCGTGGCGTTATTCGTCGTGGGAGGTGAACGTGGAGATCTCAGCCTCGCTGTCTGTGTCGAGGATCTGGCGACTGGCCCTTGTCGGGGCCGGAACCGCGTTCGCCTGGATCGTCCTCTCGCTGCTGCTCGGCATCGGCTCCGGCCACGCGCACGGCGATGACGGCGGCGATGACAGCCTGTGGGGTGCCGTGAGCTCGGTGGTCGACAAGACCGCCGACACCGCGACCGGCGCGGTGACCGCCGTGACCGAAACCGTCACCGACACGGTGACCGAAACCGTCGAGACGGTCGTGGCTGTTGCTCCGACCCCCGTGCAGCAGCCCGTGCGCGACGCCGTCCACACCGTCGGCGAGGTCGTCACGACCACGACGAAGCCCGTGACAGAGGTCGTCTCCGACGGCGCTGTGCGGGCCGTCGCCGAGCCCGTCGTCGAGGCGGTGACAGAGATCCCCGTCGTCGGCGAGGTGATCACGAAGGTCGGCCTCGACGACGCGGTCTCCCGCATCGGGGGGACCGTCGACGAGACGCTCGCCGGCGTGGTCGGCGCGGTGTCCGACGCGGGTGCCGACCTCTCGGCTCCGTTCGTACCCCTGCCTGCCCTCCCGGTCATTCCCGTCCCGCTGATTCCCGTCGAGGGCCACCCGCTGCCCGCCCTCGACGTGGTCCTCCCCGCCGGCTCCGCGGACGCTCCCGCGGCCACCACGGCGCGCGCAGCATCCCGAACCGGCCCGTCGCTCGCAGCCCTCGGGCGCGCGGCGGCCACGGTCGGCGTCACGTCGTCCGCTGCCGTCGCGGCCGCTGAGCCACGCGGCCCCTTGACTCCGGCGGGAGGGCTCTGCCCGCTGTCCGCCACCACCTCGGGACCCGCCGGTGCGGGTTCCGGCGCCTGGGCGCTCGTCGCCCTCGGCCCGCTCGTCGCTCACCGTGCCTGGGTGCGTCGTGCCGGTCCGCAGGACGAGAACGCGCCTCCGGCGCCCGCAGCATCCACCGACGTCTCCCCCGACTGATCCCGCTCCGGCCGCCCTCGCGCGCGGCAGACGAGCACGGCGGCGCTCCCTCGCGCGCCGCGACATCCATCAGTCGATCAAGGGGAACATCATGCGTACTTTCGTCAAGCGAGCCCTCTTGGGCACGCTCCTGGCCGGCGGCATCACGCTGCTCGGCGCAACGGTCGCCCAGGCGGCCGAGACGGACGGGGACGACGGGCTGCTCTCGGGCACCCAGGCCGTCCTCGACGTCCACCTCCCGATCACCGTGAGCGGCACGTCGATCTCGGTCCTCGGAGACTCTCGCAGCGAGCAGGCCGCGGCATCCGCGCCGGCGACCGCGCCCGTTGCGCCGACGGCGTCCACCAGCGGTTCGGACGGCACCGCGTCCGGCACGCAAGCCCTCGTGACGGTGTCCGCACCGGTCACGGTTTCGGGCAACGCGGTGTCTGTCGTGGGCGACAGCTCACAGGGGGATGCTGCGACCGCACCGCCGAGCACGGGCGGCACTTCGCCCTCGGGGTCGACCTCGGGGTCCGACGGGCTGCTGTCCGGCACGCAGGGCATCGTCTCGGTGAACGTGCCGATCACGGCGAGCGGCAACGCCGTGTCGGTCGTGGGCGACAGCGAGAGCACCGGAGCCGAGACCATGCCGGGCACCGCGGGCGGAGGGTCCGCCCCGGCTGCCGAGACCGACGGAGCCGATTCCATCGCCGGAGGGACGCAGGTCGTCGCCCCGGTGCAGGCTCCGATCACCCTCGGCGGGAACGCCATCTCGGTCCTCGGTGACAGCACCACCGAGGGCGCGAGCACCGGCGGCACCGCACCCGGCACCGGATCGGCCATGCCCGCGGGAATGACCGACGGAAACGACTCGGTCCTCGGCGGCACGCAGGTGCTCGCCCCGGTGCAGGCTCCCGTCACGCTTGGCGGCAACGCCGTGTCGGTCGTGGGCGACAGCGAGAGCACCGGAGCCGAGACCATGCCGGGCACCGCGGGCGGAGGGTCCACCCCGGCTGCCGAGACCGACGGAGCCGATTCCATCGCCGGAGGGACGCAGGTCGTCGCCCCGGTGCAGGCTCCGATCACCCTCGGCGGGAACGCCATCTCGGTCCTCGGTGACAGCACCACCGAGGGCGCGAGCACCGGCGGCACCGCACCCGGCACCGGAGGGACCGGCACCGACGGCGCCTCGACCGACGGGAACGATTCGGTCCTGGGCGGCACGCAGATCGTCGCGCCCATCGCCGCCCCGGTCACCCTCGGCGGCAACGCGGTGTCGGTGATCGGCGACAGCACCGCGCTGTCCCCGGCCGGCCCGACGGACCCGACGGATCCGGCCGACCCGACCGACCCGACCGACCCGACCGACCCGACCGACCCGACCGACCCCGTCGGTCCGACCGAGCCGGGCGATCCGACGGATCCCGGCACCACCGAGGACCCGGCATCCAGTGACGCCGAGGTCATCGGCTCGATCGCCGGCGCCACCGAACTCGCCGCGACGGGAGGGATGAGCGCGCTTCCCGTGCTCCTGCTGAGCATGGTGCTGCTCTCAGCGGGCGCGATGGCGCTCATGGCGCGGCGGCGCTCGGCGTAAAGGCCCCGGCCCGGCGTCGCCCCCAGAGCGACGCCGGCCGGTCGCCGAGCGCGGCGGGAGGGTCGTCCCCAGCGGCCCTCCCGTCCACCACCTCGCCCGACGTGCGCGGGGCGGCCGCCATGCCTGGATCGGTCGTCCCGCGCACGTCGGGCGTTGCGACCGGGCGGGTGTCGCGACCCGGGGGACTCGCGGCATCCGCCCCCTCTTCACGCCGTCGAGATCGCAGCATCCCGCCGAAAGCACACGATGTAGACGTGAGCGACGTGGCTTCTCGACGAGAGCGTGCGAACTCGACGCCAACACAAGACAAGACGACGGATGCCGCGAACCCGAAGGTCCGCGGCATCCGTCGTGCGTTCGCGCGCCAGGTCTGGAGACCCCGCGCCTACTTCGCGGCGACCACCTGCAGGGTGATCACGGCGGTGAGGTCGTCGCGAAGGCGGACCGTCGCCTCGTGCTCGCCCACCGACTTGATCGGAGAGGTGATGTGGATCTTGCGCTTGTCGAGCTCGCCCAGGCCGGCGGCCTTGACGGCGTCGGCGACGGCCTCGGTCTTCACCGAGCCGAACAGGCGGCCCTCGGCGCCGGCCTTCACGGCCAGGCGGACCTTGTTCGCCTCGAGGGCGTCCTTGAGGGCCACGGCCTCTTCGTGGTCGTGGATCGCGCGGGACTCGCGAGCGGCGCGGATCGACGCCACCTGCTTCTCGCCGCCACGGGTCCACGCCACCGCGAAGCCCTGGGGGATGAGGTAGTTGCGGGCGTACCCGTTCTTGACCTCGACCACGTCACCGGCGCTACCGAGCCCGGCGACCTCATTCGTGAGAATCAGCTTTGCCATTGCGGTGCTCCTTAGCGGCCAGCGCCGGCGTAGGGCAGGAGCGCCATCTCGCGCGCGTTCTTGATCGCCTTCGCGATCAGACGCTGCTCCTGCACCGAGACACCGGTGATACGACGGGCGCGGATCTTGCCGCGCTCCGAGATGAACTTGCGGAGAGTGGCGACGTCCTTGTAGTCGATGACGCCGACACGGATCGCCTTCGCGGGGGCGGCGTTCTTCGCGCCCTTCCGCGGCTTCCGGCGGTCGCCGGTTGCCTTTCCAGCCATGGTGTTTCCTTACCTGAAGAGAGGGGATGCCTCGGCACGAGGCTTCCGGGAAGATGAGGTTTCGATACGCCCGCTGCGCGGGCTACTCAACCTTGACCCGTCACGCATCAACGCGGCTGCGCCGCATTGATCCGCACCGCGTCAAAACGGCGTGTCGTCGCCGTAGGCGCCGGGGGCTGCCCAGGCGTCTCCGCCGCCGGCGTTGCCGCCGGCGTTCGCCGAGCCGGGCGTGGACCACGGCTCGTCCGCGACCTGCGCCTGACCGCCGCGGGACTGACCGCCGCCGGCTGCGCGCGTGACCTGTGCGGTCGCGTAGCGCAGCGAGGGGCCGATCTCGTCGACCTCGAGCTCGATCGCGGTGCGCTTCTCGCCCTCGCGCGTCTCGTAGGAGCGCTGCTTCAGGCGACCGGTCGCGATGACGCGGGAGCCCTTCGTCAGCGAGCCGGCGACGTGCTCGGCGAACTCGCGCCACACGCTCGCGCGGAGGAACAGCGCTTCGCCGTCCTTCCACTCGTTGGTCTGGCGGTCGTAGTTGCGCGGCGTCGACGCGATCGTGAAGTTCGCGACGGGGAGCCCGTTCTGCGTGTAGCGCAGTTCGGGATCAGCCGTGAGGTTGCCCACGACGGTGATGATCGTCTCGCCGGCCATCGTCGTTACGCGTCCTGCTTGGCGGGCTTGGCGGGACGGGCGGCCTTGCGGGCAGCCTTCTCGTCGGCGCGCTGCTTCTCGGACGCGATCATGGCGATCGCCTCTTCGGCACGGAGGACCTTGGTGCGCATGACCAGCTCGCTGAGGTTCAGCTGGCGGTCGAGCTCCTGGGTGGCCTCGCTCGTCGCGGTGAAGTTGACGACGGCGTAGACGCCCTCGGTCTTCTTCTGGATCTCGTAGGCGAGACGGCGGCGACCCCAGATGTCGACGTTGTCGATCGAGCCACCATCGTTGGTGATGACCTTCAGGAACTTGTCGAGGTTCGGGGCGACCTGGCGCTCATCGATCTCCGGGTTCAGGATGACCATGAGTTCGTACTGGTGCGTCACTAACCCACCTCCTTCGGACTTGAACGGCTGCCGGGCATTTCCCGACAGCAGGAGGGTGTGTGGCACGTCGTCCGCCAAGTGCGCGCAGGGGCGCGTGCGGACAACCCTCCTATGGTACCGGACGCCCCGTCAGCGGCCCAATCGGGTCTGTTCGGGCGCGAGCTGGCCGAGAACGCGGTCGAGTCCCGCGAGCCCGGGCGCGGCGGCGTACTCGCGCGCGAGCGACTGCGCCGCCCTCCGAAACGAGTCGTCGCGCAGGACGCGCTGCACGGCCGTACGAACCGCGTGGGCGGTGGGCCGGTTCGTCTTCAGGCTGATCCCGGCTCCCGACCACGCGACGCGCGCGGACACTTCGACCTTGTCCTCGGTCTGACCCGCGACCACGATCGGAACGCCGTGGGCGAGTGCCTGCTGCACGCCGCCGAATCCTCCGTTCGTGACGAGAACCGACGTGCGGGGCAGGAGGTGCGAGTACGGCAGATACTCCGCGACGCGAACGTTGTCCGGGAGCGACGACGGGAGGGCGTCGCGGGCACGACCACCCGTCGACACGACGACGAGCGCATCGGATCCGTCGAGCGCCTCGACCGTCGGGAGGACGAGCTGGGCGAAGTCCGAGTTGGCGATCGTGCCCTGCGTGACGTGGACGACCGGGCGTCCGCCGTCGAGGTCCGCCCACCAGTCGGGCAGCGAGGGCGTCCGATCCGTGGGCGCCGGAAGAGCGCCCACGAAATGCACGCTGCGGGGAAGATCGCGTCGCGGATACTCGAACCCCTCGACGGAGAACTGCACGACGGCATCCGTCCTGCTCGGCCAGTCCAGCAGGAAGCCACCGAGCGACGTCCCGACCTCGCGCACGCTGAGCTCATCCGCTTCACGCTGCACCTCGCCGAAGACGAACCGCTCCGCGGCAAAGGAGAGGGCGGCGTTGCGCACGCGCCCGATCGGCCCGCCCAGGGGCGTGATTCCCAGACCGAACGGCGCGGTGTCGCGGCTCTTGACGCCCAGCGGGAAGATCCCGAGCGCGACGATCGGCGGTCGCTCGCCGCGCGGCCGCCTCTGGAGAAGCGTGGCACCGAAGAACAGCGGCTCGGTCAGCACGGCATCGGTCGGAGCCGCGTCGATTGCGGCGCGCAGCGCTCGGAGCTGCACTGCGGCGGGCGCGAGGAAGAGGTGGCGCATGTCGTACCGGATCGCGGCGGGACCTGCGAGCCCCTGCCGCTGCGGAAACGCCTCGTCGGCGTGGTCGAGATCGACATCGCCGCCCGCGGGCAGCGGGAGGAACTCGGCGCCGCTGGCGCGCACCTCTTCCGAGTACCGGCCGCTCGTGAGGAAGCGCACGCGATCGCCGCGGGCCACGAGGTGACTCGCGACCTGGAGCAGCGGCACGAGGTGGCCGTGCGCGGGGGTGGAGGTGATGACGTAGCTGGACACGGTGCGGCCCTTCGGTAGAATTGGGTATACCGTCAAAGTATTCACCACACCGTGGGGGTAGTCAATAGTGGAATCTTCGGTGGCGCCGCGTGCGTATCGATCCGAGCTGCGCGTGGCGCAGGCGCAGCAGACCCGCCGCAGGGTGATCGAGGCGGCGGCGGTGCTCTTCGCCACCCAGGGCTACCAGGCCACGACGCTCGTGGCGATCGGTCGCGAGGCAGGCGTCTCCACGGAAACCGTCAAGGGAACGCTGTCCAAAGCGGAGCTGCTGATCGCCGCGTTCGAGGTCACGTTCTCCGGCGTCGCCGGGGCGGAGTCGCTGCGCGACACCGAGGCCGCGGCGGGGGTCATGGAGCTTCCCGACGACGAGTTCCTCGATGCCGTGATCGCCGGGATCAGCGACGCCAACGCGCGCGGTCACGCCCTCTGGACCGTGCTCCTGGGGGCCGCGTCATCCGACCCCGTCGTCGACGACGCGCTCCAGGCGATGCTCACACGACGGCGTGCCGACTATCTCCTCCTCGTGGACCAGCTCATCGCGCGCGGGTATGCCGAAGCGGTCACGGATCGCGCCGCCGCGGCCGCCGTCGTCTCGTTCCTGCTCTCACCCGAGAGCTTCCAGCAGCTCGTCGCGCAGTCCGGCATGTCGCGGGACGCCTACGAGGCCTGGGTGCGGCAGGCGATCCTCGCCGAACTGCGGCGGCGACCCGCGGGAGAAAGCACGGTCACCGGAACGCGCCGATCCCCGTGAGGTGCTGGCCGAGGACGAGCGTGTGCACCTCGTCCGTGCCCTCGTAGGTGCGCACCGACTCGAGGTTCGCGGCGTGCCGGATCGGCGAGTGCTCGAGCAGCACGCCGTCCCCGCCGAGGATCGTCCTCGCCTCCCGCGCGATAGCGATCGCCTCCCGCACGTTGTTCAGCTTCCCGAGCGACACCTGCTCGGGGCGCAGGGTGCCGGCATCCTTCGCCCGGCCGATGTGCAGCGCGAGAAGGGCGCCCTTCTGCAGTTCGACGACCATGTCGACGAGCTTCTGCTGCGTGAGCTGGAATCCCGCGATCGGGCGTCCGAACTGCTCGCGCCGCAGCGCGTGGCGCAGCGCCGCCTCGTAGCTGTCGCGTCCCGCGCCGAGCGCGCCCCACACGATCCCGTACCGGGCCTCATTCAGGGCCGAGAACGGGCCGCGGAGCCCGCGCACCCCCTCGAGGACGGCGTCGGCGGGGAGCCTCACGTCGTCGAACGTCAGCTCGGTCTGGACCGACGCCCGCATCGAGCCCTTCGGCTCGAGGACGCGGATGCCGAACCCTTGCGCTCCCGTGGGCACGAGGAATCCGCGCACCCCGTCGTCGGTCTGCGCCCACACCACCACGAGCTGTGCGATCGACGCCAGGCCGATCCAGCGCTTCGCGCCCGACAGCACCCAGTCCGAGCCGTCGCGGCGCGCGAACGTCTTCATGCTCGACGGGTCGGACCCGGCCGTCGGCTCGGTCAGCCCGAACGCGCCGATCACCTCGCCCGCGGCCATGCGCGGCAGCCACTCCCGCTTCTGCTCCTCCGACCCCCAGCGATGGATCGACCCCATCGCGAGCGAGCCCTGCACCGACACGAACGTCCGCAGCCCGGAGTCGCCGGCCTCGAGCTCGAGCGCGGCCAGCCCGTACTCCACGGCGCTGCGGCCGGGGCATCCGTACCCCTCGAGCGTCATCCCGAGCACCCCGAGCTCGCCGAAGGCCGGCGCGAGCTCGGCCGGGAAGTGCCCGCGGTCGAACCAGTCCGCGATGTGCGGGCGGATCTCGGCGTCCACGAACGCCCGCACGCGGTCGCGCGTGGCCCGCTCCTGCGGGGTCAGCAGGGCATCCAGCGCCAGCACGTCGGATGCCTCGCGCAGCGCCGCGAGATCGTCGGGGTTCCTCGGCTCCATCGCCCGCCTCCTCAGTCCGTCCTGCCATTGTGCCCGCGGCGCGGTGTGCACGATGTCGGCAGTTCGGCGAGGATCCGGTGGGGATCGGCCGAGTTGAGCCGGATCTCGCCGGGGATCGCCGACGTCGGGCCCGCACCTCGCCCGGTAGCGTGTGGCCATGGCCGCCGCTTCCCCTCCGTTCGACGCCCGTCCGCTCGTGGATCCGGTCGAGCCGGGTGCGGCGCGCGCGTTCGCGCAGCAGCTGCGGCAGAGCGGTCGCCTGCCCGGCTCCCTGAGCGGCTCGGGCGTCGTCGTCGCCGTCATCGTCGGCGTCGTCGTGCTGACCGTGTTCGGGTCGATGTTCGTGTCGCTGCTCGTCTCGGCCTTCGGGGCGATCGCGGGCTCGGGTTCCGGCGGATTAGCCGGCGGGCTGCTGGCCGTCGCGCCGTTCCTGCTCTTCGGCGTCGTGATCACCGTCGGGATCGTCGCGTTCGTCGCGGCGCGGCGATCCGGCGCCGAGCGGATGCTGCGCCTCGATCGCTTCGCGCGCGCCAACGGCATGAGCTACCAGCCGCAGCTGCCCGCCCCCCGCCCGCCGGGGATGATCTTCCAGGTCGGGAGCTCGCGCACGGCCTCGGATCTCGTCCGCGGCGACCGGCCACGGTTCGTCGAGTTCGCGAACTACCGGTACACGACCGGTTCGGGGAAGAACAAGACGACCCACCGCTGGGGCTACGTCGCCGTCAAGCTCGACGTGCCGCTGCCCCACATCGTCCTCGACGCGACGGGGAACAACGGGCTGTTCGGGTCGAACCTGCCGCAGGCGTTCGATCGCGATCAGCGCCTCGGCCTCGAAGGCGACTTCGACCGCTACTTCTCCCTCTACTGCCCCGCCGGTTACGAACGCGACGCGCTCTACCTGTTCACGCCCGACATCATGGCGCGCTTCATCGACAACGCCGCAGCGCTCGACGTCGAGATCGTCGACGACTGGCTCTTCCTGTACGCCAAGCGCGACTTCTCGACCCTCGACCCGGCGACTTGGGCGTGGCTGTTCTCCGTCGTCGGCGCGCTCCTCGACAAGCTGGCGCAGTGGGCGCGGTGGCGCGACGAGCGGCTCGTGGTGACCCCGCCCACCGGCGCCGGAGGGAGGGATGCCGCAGCCGCGGGCGCGGGCGGGAACGCGGCATCCGTCCCCTTCGTCGCGCCGCCGGAGAGTCTGCGGCCGCCGCCCGGGGTGGCAGCGCCCGGCCGTCGGCTCCAGAAGGGGATCCCGTGGGTGACGTTCGTGATCGCGGGCGTGGTCGTCGTGATGTGGATCCTCACCAACACCGGGTTCTTCGGGCTCTTCTGGCGCTGACCGCGGTCAAGGGCGCATCCCGAAGGCCGCCAGCTCGGCGTCGTCGAGCATCCGGGAACGGATGAGGAAACGGTTCCCGGTCGGCCCCTCGACGCTGAACCCCGCACCTCGGCCCGTCACGACGTCGATCGTGAGGTGGGTGTACTTCCAGTACTCGAACTGGGCCTCCGAGATGAAGACCTCGATCGGGTCGTCCAGGCCCACGTCCAATGACCCGAGGTGCACGTCGCTCGGTCCCGTGAGGAACATCCCCACGGGATAGCACATCGGTGCGCTGCCGTCGCAGCAGCCGCCGGACTGGTGGAACATCAGCCGGCCGTGCTGCGCGGTGAGCTGCCGCAGCAGGGCGGCCGCGGCATCCGTCACGGCCACCCTGCTGTGTTGCGTGTTCGCGATCATCGGCTCAGAAGAAGCCCATCGCGCCTTCGGCGTACGACACGAGGAGGTTCTTCGTCTGCTGGTAGTGGTCCAGCATCTTGAGGTGGTTCTCGCGACCGATGCCCGACTGCTTGTACCCACCGAACGCGGCGTGCGCCGGGTACTGGTGGTAGGTGTTCGTCCACACGCGACCGGCCTCGATCGCGCGTCCGGCGCGGTAGGCGGTGTCGCCCGAACGGCTCCACACACCCGCGCCGAGACCGTAGAGCGTGTCGTTGGCGATCGAGATCGCGTCGTCGAAGCCCTCGAAGCTCGTCACCGAGACGACCGGGCCGAAGATCTCCTCCTGGAAGATGCGCATATCGTTCGTGCCCTCGAAGACCGTGGGCGCGACGTAGAACCCCTCGCTGAGGTCGCCGCCGAGGTCGACGCGCTCCCCTCCCGCGAGGAGCTTCGCCCCGCCGGCCTTGCCGATGTCGATGTACGACAAGATCTTCTCGAGCTGGTCGTTCGACGCCTGCGCGCCGATCATGGTGGCCGGGTCGAGAGGGTTCCCCTGGACGATCTTCGAGACGCGCTCGAGTCCGTCTCCGAGGAACCCGTCGTAGATGGAGCGCTGGATGAGCGCCCGGGACGGGCACGTGCAGACCTCGCCCTGGTTGAGCGCGAAGAACGTGAAGCCCTCGAGCGCCTTGTCGTAGTAGGCGTCGTTGTCGCGGGCGACGTCCTCGAAGAACACGTTCGCGCTCTTGCCGCCGAGCTCCAGGGTCACCGGGATGAGGTTCTGCGACGCGTACTGCATGATGAGCCGGCCCGTCGTGGTCTCGCCCGTGAACGCGACCTTGCGGATCCGCTTGTGCTGCGCGAGCGGCGCGCCGGCCTCGATGCCGAAGCCGTTGACGATGTTCACGACACCGGCCGGAAGCAGGTCGCCGATGATGTCGAACAGGAACAGGATCGACGCCGGCGTCTGCTCGGCGGGCTTCAGGACCACGCAGTTGCCCGCGGCGAGCGCCGGGGCGAGCTTCCACGTCGCCATGAGGATCGGGAAGTTCCACGGGATGATCTGCCCGACGACGCCGAGCGGCTCGTGGAAGTGGTAGGCGACGGTGTCCTCGTCGAGCTGGCTGAGCGAGCCCTCCTGCGCGCGCAGCACCCCCGCGAAGTACCGGAAGTGGTCGACGGCGAGCGGGATGTCGGCCGCCAGCGTCTCGCGGACGGGCTTGCCGTTCTCCCACGTCTCGGCCACGGCGATCCTCTCGAGGTTCTCCTCGATGCGGTCGGCGATCCTGTTGAGGATGACGGCACGCTCGGCCGGGGTGGTGCGCTTCCACGAATCGAACGCGCGCCACGCGACATCCACGGCACGATCGATGTCTTCGACGGTGCCGCGTCCGACCTCGGTGAACGGCTTGCCGTTGACCGGAGAGATGTTCTCGAAGTACTGGCCCTTGATCGGGTCGACCCACTCGCCGCCGATGTAGTGGCCGTAGCGGGGGCGGT
This sequence comes from Microbacterium insulae, assembly GCF_042677065.1. NCBI lineage: Bacteria > Bacillati > Actinomycetota > Actinomycetes > Micrococcales > Microbacteriaceae > Microbacterium > Microbacterium insulae. Next base: position 1,238,807 of record NZ_JBHTII010000001.1, read on the forward strand.
AGTCGGCGATCGAGCCGCGCTGCCCGGGGGCGGCGTAGACGCTCGAGACGCCTTCTTCGACGATGGTCATGCTGGTCTCCTTCGACGCTTCGCGACGGTCGTCGTCGCGTTGCGTCGAAGCTAGGCGGGGCCAGGTTGCATCGGGTTGCGGGGTCCGCGCCGATCCTCAGGAACCTGAGTCGAGCCGCTCGATGCGGGCCACCAGCCCCGCGCGTTTCGGCGAGCGGGCGGGAAGCATCGACAGGCAGAGCCTCAGCAGGTCGGCGTCGTCGGCCGCGGCATCCGTGTCGGCGAACGCCAGAAGGACGTCGACGGATGCCTCGGCCATCAGCGCTTCGCGAAGCGCCATGCGCACGGTGTCACGGAACTCCTCCACCCCGGGCGCGACGGAATCGGGGAGCACGTCCCCCTTGTACGCGGCGAGCGCCACGCGGTGCGCGCCGCGATCGAGCAGTGAGAGGACCTGGTGCGCGTCCGTCTCCACGCCGGCGGCGAAACGATACGGCCGCGACTCGGGGACGAGGGCGGGGGCGATCCGCTCGAGCGCCTTGCGAAGCCGCACCATCTCGGCACGGAGGGTCACGGTGGCCTCGGGATCGCCGTACACGAGTTCGGCGAGCCGCTCGGCCGACAGGCCCTGACGGTGCACGGCCAGCATGAGCACGAGCTCGGCATGGCGGGCGCCGAGCTCCGATACGGTCTCGGCGCCATCGCCGGCGACCTCGAGCAGCGCGCGATCGCGGCCCAGGACGCGCAGCGTGCTCCGCTTCGGTTCGACGCGGCGGGTCGTGCGGCGCGGACGGGCGGACGGCGTCGCACGAGACCGCAGCCGCGCGACGAGCAGCTCGCTCTCGATCGCGCGGGCCGTGGCATCCACCAGCAGCTGCGCTTGCGGGGTGGCCGCCTCGGCACCGCCGGTGACGTCGATCACGCCGATCAGCCGCCGCGTCTCCGGGTCGTGGACGGGAGCCGCGGTGCACGACCACGGCTGCACGAGCCGGTTGAAGTGCTCCGCACCGTGGATCTGCACCGACCGGTCGAGCTCGATCGCCGTGCCCGGAGCGGACGTCCCGACCGCGCGTTCGGACCAGTTCGCGCCCTCGACGAAACCCATGTCGCCGGTGAGCGTGCGGACGCGACGGTCGCCGTCGACCCACAGCAGGCGCCCGGCCTCATCGCCGACGGCGACGATCACGCCGGACTCGTCGGCGCCGCCCGGCAGCAGCAGACCGCGCACCATGTCGATCACCCCGACCAGCGGGTGGGTGCGCCGGTACTCCGCGAGCGAAGAGGCATCGAGGTCGAGTGGCGGCAGCGACTCCGCGCCGACGAGGCGCTCGAGCGAGCGACGCCACGACTCGCGAACCAGGGCGCGGACGTCGGCCAGCCGCTCGTCGGCGAGGTTGCCCGCGAGCAGCTCCTCGTGGGCGCGCTCGATCAGCAGGCGGGAGTTCTCGGGCGAGACGTCGCGCCGCTGCGACCACGGTGAGGGCATGCTCGGCTCCGATCGACCTCGGTGGAGCGTGCCCCCAGTGTAGGGCGGAGTCAGTCGCCGGAGGCCTCGTCGGCGCCGTCGGGTCCGTGACCTCGGGTGGGCGGTCCGCCGTGCGGGCCCGCGCGCGACGGCGAGGCCGCGGCATCCATCCGCTCGCCGATCGCGCGGCCGAGCTCGGGGGCCTCCATGCGCACCCGCTGCAGGGGCAGGGCGTCGGGCACCTCGCGGCGCACCCAGTCGGCCAGGCGCTCCCGCACCAGGCACCGCAGATCCCACAGCTTGCTGGAGTCGGCGGCGCTGACCACCACTCGCACCTGCAGGAGACCGCCCACCGCGTCGGTCACCGACACGCCCTGCGAGACGCCGTCCCACAGGTCGGTCTCGTCGAGGATGCGGGCCAGCTCCTCGCGCATCCGGTCCACCGGCACGCGCCAGTCGAGGTCGAAGTAGACGGTGCCCAGGAGCGCACGGCCGAGCTTGGTCCAGTTCTCGAACGGCGTCGTGGTGAAGTAGGTGCACGGCAGCACGAGGGTGCGCTGATCCCACAGCTCCAGCACGACGTAGCTCAGCGTGATCTCGTTGATCCGGCCGAACTCTCCCTGGACGACGACCACGTCGCCGACGCGGATGGCCTCGCTGAAGGCCAGCTGCACCCCCGCGAACAGGTTGCCGAGGATCGACTGGGCTGCGAGGCCCGCGACGATCGACGCGATGCCGGCCGACGCCAGCACCGACGCGCCGACGGCCCTCACCTGATCGAACGTCATCAGGATCGCGCCGATGGCGATCACGACGATGATGACGATCACGAGCCGGCGCACGATCTGCAGCTGCGTGCGGATCTTCCGCGCCGAGAACGAGTCGCTCTCCACCAGCTTGTAGCGCTGGGTCCCGCTGTCGACGAAGAACAGGAACAGCTCGCCGAGCAGCCACGCTCCCGACGCGATCGCGAGGATCGCCAAGAAATGCTGAACGCCCGAGCGCAGAGCCGCATCGACCGGCAGGGCCACCGACGACACGGCGAAGGCCAGGATGAGGAGCGTCACGCGGAACGGCCACCGCACCCGACGGCTCAGGAGGCCGGGCCAGGACTTGCGGCGGCCGATGAGGCCGAGCGTGATCGACGTGACGATCATGATCGCGATCGCGATGCCGAGCGAGATCGCCAGCAGCACGCCGAAGCCGGACCACGAGCGCCACTCGTTCTCGACGGTGTCGAGCACATCCATCGCCACGGTGCGTGCCGCCGCGGGTGCTCCGGTCAGGGGGCTCATCGCAGCGACGGCCACGGCTTCGACGGCGGTCTGAACCGAATCGGACACGGGTCTCCTCTCGGTCGCGTTCCTCCACGGTAGGCAGAGGGGTGGGGGTCAGCGCAAACCCGGCGTCACGCGCCGGGTGGGCTCGAGCCGCGTCAGCCGCGCGCTGCCCACCACTCGCGCAGGCGCCGCTCGGCCACGTCCTCGCCCAGGACTCCCTCGTCGAGCCGCAGATCGAGCAGGAACCTGTACGCCTCGCCCACCTCGCGCCCGGGAGGGATGCCGAGCACCTCCTGGATGCGGTTGCCGTCGAGCTCCGGGCGCATCGCGCCGAGCTGCTCCTGCTCGGCGAGTTCGGCGATCCGCCGCTCGATGTCGTCGTACGCCCGGGCGAGCCGGGTGGCCTTGCGGGCGTTGCGCGTCGTCACATCGGCCCGGGTCAGGATGTGCAGCCGCTCGAGCTCATCGCCCGCGTCGCGCACGTAGCGGCGGACGGCCGAATCGGTCCAGGTCCCCTCGGCGTAGCCGAAGAACCGCAGGTGCAGCTCGATCAGCTTCGTCACGACCGCCGTGGTGTCGGAGTCGAAGCGCAGCGCCTGCAGGCGCTTGCGCGCCATCCGCGCCCCCTTGATGTCGTGGTGGTAGAAGGTGACGCCGCCGTTCGGCTCGAGCCGTCGGGTCGCGGGCTTGCCGATGTCGTGCAGCAGCGCCGCCAGCCGCAGGGGCACGTCGGGCGCGGCATCCGGATGCCTCGCGTGCTCGAGGTCGATCGCCTGCCGCAGCACGGTGAGCGAGTGCTCGTAGACGTCCTTGTGGTGGTGGTGCTCGTCGACCTCGAGCCGCAGCGCCGGGACTTCGGGCAGGAACTCGCCCATGAGACCCGACTCGACGAGGAGCCGGATGCCGCGCACGGGGTCGTCGGTCTGCAGCAGTCGTACGAGCTCGCCCTGGATGCGCTCCGGGCTCACGATCGCCAGCGTTTCCCGCAGCTCGGTCATCGCCTGAACCGTCGCCGGATCGACGTCGAACTCGAGCTGGGACGCGAACCGGGCGGCGCGCAGCATCCGCAGCGGATCGTCTCCGAAGCTCACCGCCGGGTCGGCGGGCGTGCGCAGACGCCGGGCGACGAGGTCTTCGACGCCGCCGGTCGGGTCGACGAGCGTGCGCGCCGGAACGCGCAGCGCCATCGCGTTCACCGTGAAGTCACGGCGCACGAGGTCGGCCTCGAGCGTGTCGCCGAACTCGACCGTCGGCTTGCGCGTGACGCCGTCGTAGCTGTCAGCGCGATACGTGGTGATCTCGACGTGCTCGCCGGCGACCTTCGCTCCGATCGTGCCGAACGCGCGGCCGATGTCCCACTGCGCGGTGCTGATGGGCCTGACGATCCGCAGGATGTCGTCGGGCCGCGCGTCGGTGGTGAAGTCGAGGTCGTTGGTCGATCGACCCAGAAGCGCGTCGCGCACCGGGCCGCCGACGATCGCGAGGTCGTGGCCGGCGTCGTCGAAGGCGGCGGCGACCGCGGCGACGACGGGAGACTCGGCGAGCGCGCCGAGGCGCGCGATGCCCTCGGCCATGTTGAGCATCCCCCGAGCCTACTCAGCGAAGCCGGAGGAACCCGGTGAAGGCCAGCTCGCGCACGCGCGGGATGAGGTCGGCGCGCAGCGCCGTCGCGTCGACGCCGAGGAGCTCGGCGATCGCGTCGATCAGCACGCCCGCGGGCAGGTCGCCGTCGCTCGCCCCTACGAGGGCCGCGAGTCCGGGGTCGACCGCGAGGGCGCGCCCGAATCCACCGCCCTGGCGCAGCTCGATCACCGTCGGATCCTCGTGACCCGGCACATGATGGCGGGCCTCGGTCACGTCGGGGGCCACCACGAACACGGACGCCGCCACGCCCGCGTCATCGAGCGCGACGAGCCGGTCGTGCGCGGCGAGCGCGTCGGCCAGGTGCGAGCCGAGACTGTCGCCGGCGAGCGACTGGTGCAGCCGCTCGAAGCGCGAGAGCGTCGGCGCGTCACGGAGCGGCCTCCGCAGCAGGAGGTACCCGAAGCCCACCGCGGTCACGTCGCGCGCGGCGAAGTCGTCGAGCCAGGCATCCACCAGCCGCGCGAACCCGGGGGTGCCGGGGAGCGTGCCGCCGTCGCGCACCCACAGCTCGGCGTACGACAGCGGGTCGAGGCTCTCGCGCTCGACGACCCAGGCGTCCAGCGGCACGGGCGAATCGGCGACCCACTCCCGCACGCGGTCGATCCCGTCGACCCCGCCGCGCGTCTCCCAGTTGCCGAGGAGCTGGGCGACACCGCCGGGCGCGAGGTGCGACCCGACGCCGCGGACGAACGCGGCGACGACATCGTCCCCCTCCATGCCGCCGTCCCGGTACTCGTACGCGGGGATGTCGGCGACGCGCGGGGTGATCACGAACGGCGGGTTGGAGACGATGCGATCGAAGGTCTCTCCGGCGACCGGCTCGAACAGGCTGCCGAGCCGGGTGTCGACGCCGTCCACGCCGTTGAGCAGTGCGTTGAGCCGCGTGAACGCCAGCGCCCTCGCCGAGATGTCGGTGGCCGTCACGTGCGCGACGCTCCGCCGGGCGCGCAGCGCCTGGATGCCGCACCCGGCGCCGATGTCGAGTCCGCGCTCGGCCGGCGTGGGCAGCTGGAGCGAGGCGAGCGTGAGCGACGCCCCGCCGACGCCGAGGACATGATCCTCGGGGAGGGGGCCGCCGAGTGCGGCTTCGTCGAGGTCGCTCGCGATCCACCACTGGCCCGTGCCGTCGGCGTCGGCGTAGGACTGCGGGCGCACGACGGCGAGCGGGCGCACGACGTCGCCCACGTCGACGAGCCCGAGAGCGGCGAGGCCCGCAGCGCCGGTCCGCGGAAGTGCACGGGACACGGATGCCTCGGCCTGCGGCATCCCGAGCACGAGGAGTCGCGCGAGCCCGGCGAGGGCGTCGTCGCGGTCGCCGAGGGCGCGGTCGGCGGGAGCGCGCAGCCCGCGGGCGATCGCGTCGTCGGCGGCCGCGCCGAACGCGGAGCGGAGCGCCTCCGCCGTGAACCCCGCCTCGCGCAGGTCGTCGGCGAGGCTGCGGCAGAGGTCGGGGTCGGGATCGGGGAGCACCCGTCCATTCAACCGTGCGTCGCCGCGCGGCGTCGGCGTACCGGGACCTTGGAGGGTCGAACCGTAGAATCGGGGCGATCGTGCGGTCCGGACATCGCACAGGAGCGAACCACTCAGCAATGACCGTGATCCCCCCGCGCACCTCCCGCCGCCGCGCCTCGCGCGCCGCCGCGGTGGTGCTCGCGATCCTGACGGCGCTCGCGGCTCCGGGGCTTCCGGCCCTGGCCGCCGCCCCGACCCCCACCCCGACACCGACGCCGCCCATTCCCGCGGGGACGACCGCGTTCACGCTGTCACCGATCTCCGGCGGTGTGCTCACCCCCGGCGAGGGCCTCGCGGTGTCGCTCACGATCCAGAACGAGACGGCGTCCGCGACCACGCCCGCCCAGGCCACGGTCGCCCTGGGCCGGACGCCGCTCCCCGACCGCTCCGCGCTGAGCGCCTGGCTCGACGGCGAGACCGCTGGTGTGCAGACCGACCCGGTCGCCACGGCGACGCTGGATGCCGTTCCGGCCGGTTCGCTGGGCGTCACAGCGGCTCGCGTCGAAGCCGACGATCCCGCACTGCGCGGACTCGAGCCGGGCGTCTACCCGCTCATCGCGTCCTATCCGTCCGAGACGGGGACGGTCTCGGACACGAGCGCGGTGGTGATCCCGAGGACCGGGTCCGGCGAGATCGGCCTGGGCGTCGTCGTGCCGATCACCGCGCCGCGCTCGAGGGAAGGGCTGCTCACGGCGGACGAGCTCGTGGCGCTCACCGCGCCCGACGGCGACCTCACCGCGCAGCTCGACGGCGTCGAGGGGACGCCGGCGATCCTCGCCGTCGATCCGGCGGTCCCGGCATCCATCCGGGTTCTCGGCACGACGGCGCCCCCGACCGCGACGGAGTGGCTCGACCGGCTCGTGTCCCTCCCCAACTCTCGCTTCGCCCTGCAGTTCGCCGACGCGGACGTGGCCGCGCAACTCGAGTCCGGACTCCCGCGCCCGATCGGGCCGACTTCGCTCACCGCCTATATGGACCCGGTGAACTTCGTCGGGGTTGCCGAGTCGACCCCCGCCCCGACGCCGACGCCGGAGCCCGATCCCGCGGAGCCGGTCCTCCCGACGCTGGCCGAGCTGCTCGACATCGGGCCGAACGCCCGCGGCGGCGTGTACTGGCCCGCCGGCTCCAGCGCCGGCCCCGCGGTGCTGGAGCAGCTCGGCGAGATCAGCGTCGACGACCAGGACTCCCTCACGGTGATCCCCTCGGCATCGACGACGGGCGGCGCAGCGGGCGAGACCCTCCGGGCGCACGGAGTGATGGGGGATGCCTCCGCCCTCGTCTACGACTCCGAGATCTCCGCGGCGCTCGAAGACGCGTCGGTGCTGGGCGACACGTCGCTGCGCGGAGCGGCACTGGCCGAAGCGACGGCCCACCTCGCCTTCGCCTCCGCCGAGACGGGCGGCGCGCCGCTCCTCGTGACGCTCGGACGCGCACCGGACCGCTCGCGCGTCGACATCGGCGCGACGATCGGCGCCGCATTCGACGCACCGGGGGTGACGCCCTTCACGATCGGCGGACTCGCCAACTCGGCCACCACGCCGATCGAGGTCGCGGACGCCGCCGGGCAGCCCGAGCGGGCGGCCGCGGCATCCACACTTCTCGGCGAGGAGGGAGAGCTGGCGCGCTTCGCGACCGTGCTCGAGGACCCGGCGCTGATCAGCGGGCCCGAGCGCGCAGAGATCCTGCAGCTGCTCGGCAACGGCTGGCTCGCCGCTGAGACCGAGTGGCAGGAAGCCGTCGCAGCCCACCGCGAGCAGACCCAGGTCACTCTCGACGCGGTCGGGCTCGTGCCGTCCGAGCCGATCAGCCTGTTCGGATCCAACGTCGGCCTGCGGTTCTGGGTACGCAACGACCTGCCGTATCCGGCGAACCTCGTGCTGTCCGCGACGCCGGACGACCTGCGGCTCGACGTGCAGCGCGTGACGCCCGTGGTGGCCCAGCCGAGCAGCAACACCCGCGTCGAGGTCCCGGTGCAGGCGCGGGTCGGGAACGGCGACGTCAGGCTCGAGCTGCAGCTGCGGAGTCCGGCGGGTATTCCGATCGGGAACCCCGAGTCGGTCGAGGTGAGCGTCCGCGCCGAATGGGAGTCCGTCGGTCTGACCGCGCTCGGGATCATCGTCGGCGGCCTGCTGCTGCTCGGCGTCGTGCGGACGGTGCTGCGTATCCGCGCACGCCGACGCGGGGTGGATGCCTCAACCGCCGATGCTCCGCAGACGGATGCCGCAGCCGCCGAGACCACTGGGGCCGAGGGCGAGGACGCCCGATGAGCATGGGTCGCGCGAGCGTGCTGATCGGCGCGGGCACGATCGTCTCGCGCCTGGCGGGGTTCCTGCGGGCGGTCGTCCTCGTTTCGGCCGTGGGCGCGTTCGCCGAGGCCGGTAACGCGTTCGCCGTCGCCAACCAGCTGCCCAACAACATCTACGCCATCATCTCGACCGGCCTGATCAGCGCCGTCGTCGTCCCGCAGATCGTCAAGGCTGCGGCACACGATGACGGCGGCCGCGCCTTCGTCTCCAAGCTGTTCACCCTGGGAACGGTGGCCTTGATCGTCACCGCGGTCGTGGCCACTCTCGCCGCTCCGCTTCTCGTGCAGCTGTACGCACCGGATTTCGATCCCGACGCCAAGGCCCTCGCTACCGCGTTCGCCTATTGGTGCCTGCCGCAGATCGCTTTCTACGGACTCTTCGCCCTCGTCGGCGAGTCGCTCAACGCGCGGCGCGTCTACGGGCCGTTCACGTGGGCGCCCATCGCGAACAACGTCATCTCGATCGTCGGATTCCTCGCCTTCATCTGGATCTTCGGGCAAGGGGGTGCACCGTCGGCCTGGACCCCGGGGATGATCGCGCTCCTCGCGGGAACCGCGACCTTCGGCATCGTCGTCCAGACGGGGATTCTGTTCGCCTTCTGGGGCAAGACAGGCTTGCATGTGAAGCCGGACTTCGCGTGGCGCGGGGTGGGTCTCGGCCAGATCGGGCTGCTCGCGGGCTGGACCTTCCTGATGGTGGTGGCGAGCCAGCTCGCAGGACTGGTGCAGTCCCGGGTGCTGTCCCAGATTCCCAAGGGGGACCCGAGCATCTTCGCCTCGCAGAACGCCTGGCTGCTGTTCATGCTCCCCTACTCGATCATCGTGCTCTCGATCGGAACCCCCTACTTCACACGGCTCAGCGAGCACGCCCAGGCCGGCCGCGACGACGCCGTCCGCACGGACATCGGCACCAGCATCCGCACCATCGGAGTCTTCATCGTCGCCGCCACGGCTGCACTGGCCGCGGCGGCGGTGCCTGCCTCGCGAATCTTCACGGACGACCAGACTCAGGCCGTCGCCGCGGCGGGGCTGCTGCTCTGCTTCCTCGTAGGGCTCATTCCGCTGGCCGTCCTGTTCGTGATCCAGAGGACGTTCTACGCCTATCACGACACCCGCACGCCGTTCGTCTTCACGCTCGTGCAGTGCGGGCTGGTCGTCCTGACCGCGCTGCTGGCGAGCTGGGCGGTCGGGGCAGACCTACTTCCGGTTTCCTCCCTCGCAGCCGGAGTCGCCCTGGGGCAGTCCCTCGCTGGCATCATCCAGCTCATCGTCGCCGCGTGGCTGCTGCGGCGCCGGCTCGGCGACCTGCGGACCACCGCCTGGATGCTGGCTCTCGGCCGGTTCGTGCTCGCGGCCCTTCCCGCCGGCGGCGCCGGGTGGCTGACCTTCGAGCTTCTCGGCGGCGCCGAGGGATGGACCACCGCGACCCCGCTGCTCGGTGCACTCGGGGCGGCGATCATCGGGCTCGTGGTGCTGGTCGTGTACGGCGCGTTCCTGGCGCTCCTCCGCGCTCCCGAGCTGTCGACCGCGATGAACATTGCGCGACGGTTCCTCCCCGGCCGCGGCTGACCCCGCGAGCGGAATGCGCCGCGGTTACCATGTGTTGAAGCATCCGGGGTCTGAAACCCCGAGACAGAAGGGGGCGCAGTGCGTCACGTCATCATCATCGGTTCGGGGCCTGCCGGCTACACGGCGGCGATCTACGCGGCGCGCGCGAACCTCGAGCCGCTCCTGGTCGCGAGTTCGGTCGAGGCCGGCGGCGACCTGATGACCACGACCGATGTCGAGAACTTCCCCGGGTTCCCCGAGGGCATCCAGGGCCCCGACCTGATGGCCAGGATGCAGGAGCAGGCCGAGCGCTTCGGCACCGAGGTGCTGTACGACGACGTCGTCTCGCTCGAGCTCGATGGAGACGTCAAGAAGGTCGTGCTCGGCAGCGGCAAGGAGTACGAGGCCCGGTCGATCGTCTACGCGACGGGTTCCGCGCACCGCAAGATCGGCATCGAGGGCGAGGAGCGGCTGTCCGGCCGCGGCGTCTCGTATTGCGCGACGTGCGACGGGTTCTTCTTCCGCGAGCGCGTGATCGCCGTCGTCGGCGGCGGTGACTCCGCGATGGAGGAGGCGACCTTCCTCACCAAGTTCGCCTCGAAGGTCTACGTGATCCACCGCCGCGACGAGCTGCGCGCATCGAAGATCATGCAGCAGCGCGCCTTCGACAACGAGAAGATCGAGTTCGTCTGGAACAGCGAGGTCGTCGACGTCCTCGGCGACGACGCGGTCACCGGCCTCGTGCTCGAGAACACCGTCGATGGCTCCCGTAGCGAGCTCGCGATCGACGGTCTGTTCGTTGCGATCGGCAACGACCCTCGCACTCACCTCGTGCACGGCAAGCTCGACCTCACCCCCGAAGGCACGATCTGGGTGGACGGCCGGTCGTCGCGCACATCGATCCCCGGCGTGTTCGCCGCGGGCGACGTGATCGACCCGACGTACCGCCAGGCGGTCACGGCCGCCGGCACCGGCACCGTCGCGGCCCTCGACGTCGAACACTTCCTCGCGTCGCTGGGTGAGGCGGGAGCTCCCGACGCCGCAGGAGATCAGATCGAAGGCCTCCCCGAGGTCGACGCCGCCTGAGCATCCCCTGGGCGACGGAATGATTCTGCCGTCGACCATGTTTTCACCCAGAGACAGCTTCAGCTAAGGAGAAATGATGACCGCCAAGGCGACGACATCCGCCACGTGGGAGCAGGACGTTCTGCAGGCCGAGGGCCCCGTCCTCGTCGACTTCTGGGCCGCCTGGTGCGGGCCGTGTCGCATGGTGGCACCCGTCCTGGACGAGATCCAGTCCGAGCACCCCGACAAGATCACGGTTCTGAAGCTCAATGTGGATGAGAACCCCGATCTCGCGATGAAGTACCAGATCACGTCGATCCCGGCGATGAAGGTCTTCAACAAGGGCGAGGTCGAGACCACGATCATCGGCGCCAAGCCCAAGTTCGCGCTCGAGAAGGACCTCGCGGCCTACATCGGCTGAGTGACAGTCTTTCGCCCCCTGACCGGATACTCCCGGTCAGGGGGCTTTTTCCGTTTCATACCGCTCACGACATGTAACACGAGCGCACGAGTTTCGACGAGGATGTCGATCTGGGCGATCGTCGTTCGACGTACGGAGTGACGGCGGCCGAACGGCGCCGACCGGGCCGCCGGCTCGGAACGAGAGGAGACAGACATGCGCTACATGCTCATCATGCAGGTCCAGCCCGAGGCCGCTGCCCGCGCTGCCGAGGAGCTCGACATGGCGGCGGTGATCGCGGCGATGGGTGCCTACAACGAGGAGCTCCAGAAGGCGGGTGTCTTCCTCTCCGCCGAAGGACTCTCGGACGCGGCCGAGGGCTTCCGCGTCGACTTCTCGTCGGCACCTCCGGTGGTGACCGATGGGCCTTACGCCGAAGCGCGCGAGGTGTTCACGGGCTTCTGGATCCTCGAGGTGGCGAGCCGCGAGGAAGCCGAGCATTGGGCGCGCAAGTGCCCCCTCGGGCCCGGGACCGCCCTCGAGGTTCGGCGCGTCAACGAGCTCGCCGACTTCGACATGCCCGACAACGAGTGGGTCACCAAGGAACAGGAGTGGCGCGCGACCAACGCGTGATCCCGCCCGAGTCAGGACGCGTCTACGCGCACCGTCGCATCCCAGCGGCGGTGCGTGTTCGCGTCGCCGAGCAGGCGCCACACCGCCGGGGTGAGCTGAGGGTAGTCGAGCGCGATCTGACGCAGCACGCGGTAGTGGCGTGCGGCGTTGGGTCGCGAACCTCCGTTGGCGGCGATGTTGTCGGCGCGCAGCGTGAACACGACGAGCTCGTCGACCGTGGGCAGGTCCTCCATGAAGTCCCAGGGGTCTTCGCCGGCTCGCAGGCGCTCGGCGATGATGACGGCCAGCTCATCGGATGCCTCGGCACGCAGAAGCTCGAGACTGGCCCGGCGACGCGGGGTCTGGTCATCTGGCGCCACCGTTCCAGGGTACGCCGCCCCGCCGACGCGGGCGCCCGAATCGCATGGATGCCTCGGCCTACGCTGGCCTCATGAATGACGGGGACCTGCACGCTCGGCGGGCGGTGGAAGCCGTCTGGCGCGAGGAGTCCGCCCGGATCGTCGCCGCCCTCACTCGCCACACCGGGGACTTCGGATGGGCGGAGGATCTCGCGCAGGATGCGCTGCTCGAAGCCGTCGCGAAGTGGCCGGGCAGCGGCATCCCGGACAATCCCGGCGCGTGGCTGCTTGCCGTCGCGAAGCGCCGCGCGATCGACGGGTGGCGGCGGCGGGAGCGTCTCCAGGCGCGGGAACCGCTGCTCGGCGCGGAGGTTCTCGAAGCTGAACGCCGCGACGACGTGCCCGAACGGGGTGATCCGGACCGGATCGACGATGACGTGCTCCGGTTGGTGTTCGTCGCGTGCCATCCGGTGCTGACGCCGCAGGCACGTCTCGCCCTCACCCTCCGCACGGTGGCGGGCCTCACCACCGAAGAGATCGCCCGCGCCCTGCTGATGACGGTGCCGACCGTCCAGCAGCGCATCGTCCGGGCGAAGAAGACGCTCGCCGAAGCGAAGGTGCCGTTCGCGGTGCCCGACCGGACCGAGCGGCCGACGCGGCTCGCGAGTGTGCTGCAGGTGGTCTACCTGCTGTTCACGGAGGGGTACGCGGCCGCCGCGGGCGACCATCCCATCCGGCCCGACGTGGCCCGCGAAGCGGTGCGCCTGGCACGCCAGCTGCGAGCGCTGCTTCCGGGCGAGGCCGAGATCGACGGTCTCGTCGCTCTCATGGAGTTCCAGTCCTCCCGCTTCGGCGCGCGGGTGGGATCCGACGGTCTGCCGCTGACGCTCGCCGAGCAGGACCGCCGTCGGTGGGACCGGTCGGCCATCGCGCGCGGGCGGGAGGCGCTCCAGCGGGCGGATGCCTCGACCCGCGGACTCGGCTACTACGGCGTTCAGGCCGCTATCGCCGAGTGCCATGCCGTCGCCGAGACGTTCGACGGCACCGACTGGGACCGCATCCTCCGGCTCTACGACGCCCTCGACCGGCTCGCGCCGTCTCCGGTCGTGCGGCTGAACCGAGCGGTCGCGGTGTCGATGGTGGAGGGCCCCGGCGCCGCGCTGGACCTCATCGGGGGGCTGGAGCCCGAGCTCGGCGACTTCCGTCCGCTTCGCGCAGTCCGTGCGGAGCTGCTCGAACGTCTCGGGCGGACGGATGCCGCGGTCGCCGAGTTCCGCGCGGCCGCCTCGCTGCCGGGCAACGACGCTGAGCGACGCGTGCTGCTGCGTCGGGCCGAGAGCCTCGGTCAGGCGGGACCGTAGCCGGTCTCCCCGAGCTCGGAGAGGATCCGATTCAGGTCCTGGATGCTCGCAAAATCGATCGTGACCTGGCCTTTTCTTGCCGAAAGAGAGATCCGGACCCGTGTGTTGAGGCGGTCGCCGAGTCGCTCTGCTACCTCGTCGAGGTGGGCGCGGCGGGCGCCGGCCTGAGGCTTCGTCGCGCGGGATGCCGCGGCATCCGGTCCCTTCGCCGCTGCTTCAGCGGCGCGCACAGAGAGATCCTCGTTGACGATCTTGTCGGCCAGTCGCTGCATCGCCTCTGGGCCGTCGAGCGAGAGGATGGCTCGCGCGTGGCCGGCGGTGAGAACGCCGGCGGCCACTCGCTGCTGAACGGGGACGGGGAGCTTGAGCAGGCGGATCGTGTTGCTGATCTGGGGGCGCGAGCGTCCGATACGGCTCGCGAGCTCCTCCTGGGTGATGCCGAAGTCTTCGAGGAGCTGCTGGTAGGCGGACGCCTCTTCCAGCGGGTTCAGCTCGGAACGGTGGAGGTTCTCGAGCAGGGCGTCGCGGAGGAGGTGCTCGTCCGACGTCTCTCGGATCACCGCGGGTATCGAGGTCAGGCCTGCTTCGCGTGCGGCGCGCGTGCGGCGCTCGCCCATGATGAGCTCGTACTGTCCGTTCTCGTTCGCCCGGACGACGACGGGCTGGAGGACGCCGAACTCACGGACACTGTGGACGAGCTCGGCGAGATCCTCGGGATCGAAGTGCGTCCGGGGCTGACGCGGGTTCGGCACGATCGAGCGGGGATCGATGTGCGCGAGGCGGGCTCCGGGAACCTCGAGGAGGTCTTCGACGCCGTCGTTGTCGTCGTCGACGCCGTCAGGACGCTCGTCGGTCGCGACGGCGCGGGGGAAGAAGACGTCGGACGGACGGTCCTCTGCCTCGGTCGTCGGGATGAGTGCACCGATTCCGCGTCCGAGCCCTGTGCGCTTGGCCATCAGGCGCTCCCTTCGATGTTCGATTCTGCGTGAGTGACGGCGGGTGCGCCGTCGCGCCGGATGAGTTCGACGGCCGCTTCGCGGTAGGCGATTGCTCCGGCGGACTGTCCGTCGTAGGCGATGACGGTCTGACCGAAGCTGGGTGCCTCGGAGACCCGGACCGAGCGTGGGATCACAGTGTCGAGCACCTCGCGCGGGAAGTGCTGGCGCACCTCGTCGGCGACCTGCTGAGCGAGGCGGGTGCGCCCGTCGTACATCGTGAGCAGGATCGTCGACAGACTGAGGCGGGGATTCAGGTGCTTCTGGATCATGCGAACGGTGTTGAGGAGCTGGCTCAGGCCTTCGAGGGCGTAGTACTCGCACTGGATCGGGATGAGCAACTCACCGGCCGCGGTGAACGCATTGATGGTGAGGAGTCCGAGCGACGGCGGGCAGTCGATGAGGACGAAATCGATCGAGTGCTCCGGGCTCGCGAGGTACTCGTCAAGCGCCGTGCGCAGCCGATGCTCACGGGCGACTTGCGAGACGAGCTCGATCTCGGCTCCGGCGAGATGGATGGTGCTTGGCGCGCAGAAGAGGCGTGGGGACTCCGGGCTGGTCTGCACGATGTCGGCGAGAGGGAATTCGTCGATCAGCACGTCGTAGATGCTCGGGATGTCAGCGGTGTGCGGTACTCCGAGCGCTGTCGACGCGTTTCCCTGGGGATCGAGGTCGATCACCAGAACGCGCGCACCCACCGCCGCGAGCGCTGCGGCGATGTTGACGGTGGTCGTGGTCTTTCCGACCCCGCCCTTCTGGTTCGAGACGGTGAGAACCCGGGTCTGACCGGTGAGCTGGACTTCAGTTGACTCTAGGGCCCGGCGCCGCGCCGAAAGATCTGCGAGTTCACGGGCGAGAGGGGTGTCGTCGAACGAGATGGATGCCGCGGCCCCGGTCTCGTCGGGTTGTTTCACGTGAAACACTCTCCCTTTCGCGAGCCGATCAACAACGCCTCCCACTCTATCCCGCCCCCACCCCACGCCCTTCCGCCAAGACGAAGCCCGCCCGCCGGTCGAATGGCCGGCAAACCGGCCCCGCCGGTCGAGTAGGCGGCGAAGCCGCCGTATCGAGACCAGCGCCCCGAGCACGCCACCAACCCCGACCCAAGCACCAGCCCCGCCGGTCGAGTAGGCGGCACCGCCGCCGCATCGAGACCAACGCCCCGAGCACGCCACCAACCCCCGACCCAAGCACCACCCCCGCCGGTCGAGTAGGCGGCACCGCCGCCGCATCGAGACCAACGCCCCGATCACGCCACCAACCCCGCCGATCCAAGCACCACCCCCGCCGGTCGAGTAGGCGGCACCGCCGCCGCATCGAGACCAACGCCCCGAGCACGCCACCAACCCCCGACCCAAGCACCACCCCCGCCGGTCGAGTAGGCGGCACCGCCGCCGTATCGAGACCAACACCATCTAACGGTCGAGCGAGCGGCAGCTCACCACACCCAACTGCCCACTCTGAACCTTCCCGAAGACCCCGCACAGGTGCGTCGAGCTCAAACGGTCTCCTCGGTTGCACGCCCGTTTCACGTGAAACATCAGCCTTCTCGACGAAAGTCCTTCCGACTCAGCGGAGGCAACTTCGATAGTTGGTCCTTGATCAGCGCGATCCGCTTCGCCCGTCCCCAGCCCTGGACTTGCTTCTCCCGTCGAAAGGCATCCTCCACACGATCGAATTCCTCGAAGTAGAGCAGCCGTACGGGAAGTCGAGAACGCGTGTAGAGCGAGCCCTCACCGTCTCCGTGTTGTGCGAGACGACGTTCGAGATCGCGGGTGCTTCCGACGTAGAGGCTGCGGTCCGAACACTCAAGGATGTACATGTACGCCATCTCCCGAGCTTGCAACGCCCGTCCTGGCGTTCTCGCGTACGTCGAGCAACTGTGGAAAGCTCGCCGGCGACTGGGACGGGGGAGAAGACGTGTTTCACGTGAAACATCGGTTGATCCTGTACTCCAACGCCTCCGCGTCCCGTCGAGTTGCTGCTTCGCAGTGGTGGTGCCGAATCCGGTCAAAGATCTCGATACGCCCGCTCCGCGGGCTACTCGATCGGCGGGCTACTCGATCGGCGGGCCCGCCCGCTCCGCGGGCTACTCGATCGGCGGGGCCGCCCGCTCCGCGGGCTACTCGATCAGCGGGGCCGCCCGCTCCGCGGTCCTCGATCGACGGGAGAGGTCAGCGGACCGTGCCGCGAATCACGCGGGACGGGTCCTCGAGAGTGCCTTCACCCACGACTTCCACCCGGACGTCAGTGACCTTGAACTTACGGAGCTGCTTCTCGGCTGCCTCGATCTCGTTCACCGCACTCGCACCCTTGAGGAGAATGAGCTCACCGCCATCGCGCACCAGGGGAGCGGTGATCGGCACGAGGGTCCGCAGTGCGCTCACCGCACGGGCCGTCACCGCGTCGAGCACGGGACCGCCCCTCCAGTCCTCCGCCCGGGCGCGCACCACCTCGACGTTGTCGAGACCGAGTTCGGAGGACTGCTCCGTGAGCCAGGCGACTCGCCGCTCCATCGGCTCGATGAGCACCCATTCAACGTCGGGTCGGGCGATGGCCAGCACGAGACCCGGAAGTCCGGCTCCCGATCCGACATCTCCGACACGGCCGAGAGGGAACAGGGGAGCGATGATCGCGCTGTTCAGGATGTGACGCGACCACAGCCGCGGCGGCTCGAGCGGGCCGATCAACCCCCGTTCTTCGCCGTGCTCGCCCAGCGCAGCAGTGAAACGGCGGGCCAGAGCGATGCGGTCACCGAAGATCGCCGCGGCGGCAGCGGGTTCCCGCTCGACCTCGATCATGAATGTTTCACGTGAAACGACGCGTGCGTCACGCGCGGCGGATCACGGTGTGGCGGTCGGCACCCTCGCCGTACGACTCGGACACGAATCCGCGCTCCGACACGATGTCGTGCACGAGCTTCCGCTCATAGCTGGACATCGCCGGCAGCGACGCCTGCGAGGCACCCTCATCGAGCCGATCGATCGCCCGGTCGACCAGCGTCGCGAGCTGCTGCTGCCGGGTGTTGCGCGAGCCACCCACGTCGAGAATGAGGCGCGAGAACCGACCCGTGCGGTTCTGCACGGCGATGCGGGTCAGCTCCTGGATGGCCTGCACGGTGTCGGGCTCGGCGATGAGTGAAACGGATCCGCCCTCCGGCGCCTCGACGGAGACGTACGCGCGACCGCCGCGGACATCGAGGGCGAGATCTCCATCGACATCGGCGATGTCGAGCAGTCCTTCCAGGAAGTCCGCCGCGACGTCGCCCTCCTCCTCGAGCTGCTCGACGGTCGCCGGCTCGCGCTCGGTGCGCACGTCGGTCTGGGCGTACTCAGGGGTGCTGGTCATGGTGTCCTCGGGTATCGGGGAGGGAGGTTAGGATGCTGCGTCGCCGGCGTTGCCGGTCGCTCCCGAGCTCTTGGGCTTCGGGTTCTGCTTCTGCTGAGACTGCTTCTTGGCGCGCTGCTTGCTCACGGGCTGCTGGCGCTTCGGGGTTGCGGCGCGGGCCTTCTCGGCCTCTTCGTAGAGCCGCTGCTGCTCGGCGAGGTACTTCTCCATCGGCACGACCTTGCCCGACGCATCGATGGCCTTGCCCTTCCGAGCAAGTCGCTCCTCGCGCTCCTTGGCGGCTTCGGAGCCGGGGGTGGGCATCTCGCGGATGACCAGGAACTGCTGACCCATCGTCCACAGGTTCGATACGAACCAGTAGATGACGACACCGAGCGGGAAGAAGACGCCCGAGAAGACGAACGCGAACGGCAGCACCCAGAGCATGATCCGCTGCATCTGGTAGGCCTGACCGGTCTTGGCTTCGGGGGAGAGGTTCTTGGAGATGATCTGCAGCTGGGTGAAGAACTGCGACGCGATCATCAGCACCACGAGGGTCGCGAGGATGATGATGGCCGCGGTGTTCCCGGTGTTCACCGCATCGATCAGCGTCTCGTGGAGCGACGCGACGCCGAACAGCTTGGCGTTGTAGAACTCCGCCGTGAGCTCAGCGTTGAGGAGTCCGACGCCGCCGATGCCCGCGTTGTAGTGACGCGTGACGTCGTTCAGCACGCTGAAGAGAGCGAAGAAGATCGGCATCTGCACGAGAAGCGGCAGACAGCTCGAGACCGGGGTCGTGCCGTGCTTCTTGTACAGCGCCATCGTCTCGCGGCTCATTGCCTCGCGGGACAGCTGATCGCGCTTGCCCTTGTACTTCTCCTGAACTTTTCGCAGTTCAGGGGCGATTTCCATCATCTTGCGCTGGCTCTTGATCTGCCGCACGAAGAGCGGGATCAGGGCCGAGCGAACGACGATCACGAGACCGACGATCGACAGGACCCAGGTGATGCCGTCGGCCGGGGGAAGCCCGAGCCAGGTGAACAGCCAGTGCCAGGCGACGAGCACCGCCTCGACGGCCCACTTGAGCGGCCACAGGATGATTCCGATCAGATCGAAGCCACCGCCGGTGGCTGCCGCGGGTGTGGGGGTGGAGGCCAGCAGAAGATCCATGCGGAGGATCAGTCCTTTCCGGTGGGGGCGGGCACGACGAACCCGTGCGGGGTCAGTCCGTGCCGGAAGTGCGAGTGCGGCGGGACGTCATCGACGCCGCCGACCGCCCAAGGGTGGCAGCGCGCGAGACGCGCGGCTGTGAGTGCGGCGCCCTTGACGGCCCCGTGCTGTTGCACGGCCCCGACGGCGTAGGCGGAGCACGACGGGTAGTACTTGCAGACGTCCCCGTAGGTGTGCGAGATGGTCGCACGGTACCCGTGAAGCAGAGCCAGCACGGCGTTGCGGGGCAGCAGTGGCACGCTGCGCAGCACACCGGATGCCTCGAACCCGGCCGTTCCGACGGCGTAGGACGGGAGGACGCTCATGCCGTCCTCCGGGTCAGACAGCGCTCGACGTCGGCACGAAGCTCGCCGAAAGGAGCGGTCGCGGCGCTGGGAAGAGCCCGGATCACGACGTCACTGCCATCGGCGACGACGGGAAGAGCCTCGGCGCAGAGAGCCTTGAGCCGGCGTCGGACGGTGTTGCGCACCACCGCGCCTCCGACCTGACGGCTCACGATGAAACCGAAACGCGCCGGGCCTGGGGCCACGGCGGGTTTCACGTAGGTCACGGTGTGCGCACCGGCGCACCGACGGCCCCGACGGACGACGGCCTTGTAATCCGCTCCGCGGGTGAGTCGGTTCGGCCGCGCCAGCACCGTACGGTCGTCAGGCCGACAGCTCGGTGCGGCCCTTGCCGCGGCGAGCCGAGAGGATGGCGCGGCCGGCGCGGGTGCGCATGCGGGCGCGGAAGCCGTGCTTCTTGGCGCGACGGCGGTTGTTGGGCTGGAAGGTGCGCTTGCTCATGGGATCACTTCCGGATCAGGTGTCACCGGGACTCTGAGACCGGGGACGCTTCGTACAAAGGGACTGCCGCGAGGGCATAAGTCAACCGATTTAGGGTACGCCGAGGCGCCTGAGAACTCAAACCGAGCGTCACCGGGAGGGCATTATCCACGGGCCGCGGCATCCGCCCTGGCAACGACACACCCGCCCGCCCTACAGTGGAGTTTGCTCGAGAGGCGCCCGCTGACTAGCGTGGCTCCGGCAAGTTATCCACAGGTCCCGGCGTGATGATTCCGCGGCCTCCGGTGGAGTCGTCAACAACCCGGGGGGACCATGCCACCGCACGAAGTTCCAGACGTTCCGATCTGGTCAGCCGTGCTCGACGAGCTCACGCACGATGAGCGGGTCACCCCGCAGCTGCAGGGCTTCCTCAACCTGGCGGTGCCGCAGGGCGTCATGGGCGGAACGCTCTATCTCGACGTGCCGAACGATCTCACCGCCGCGCAGTTCACCAAGCGCATGCGCGCGCCGATCATGGAGGCTCTCGCCCGCGTCGATCAGGACGGAACCCCGCCGACGAGCACGTTCCGCGTCGTGGTCAATCCCGAACTCGCCGATGCGCACCTGACTGCGCCGATCCCCGTGCCCGTGGATTCGCCGGCCGCCGCGCCGACGTCGACGGGGATGGTTCGCCCGCCACTGGAGGAGACGCCGGATGCCGCGGCATCCGTCTCCCGCAACGACACGCGCTTGAACCCGAAGTACACGTTCGACAACTTCGTCATCGGTCAGTCCAATCGCTTCGCACACGCTGCGGCCGTCGCGGTCGCCGAAGCGCCGGCGAAGGCATACAACCCGCTCTTCATCTACGGGGACTCAGGTCTCGGCAAGACGCACCTCCTGCACGCCATCGGCGACTATGCGATGAGCCTGTACTCCGGCATCCGCGTGCGCTACGTGTCGAGCGAGGAGTTCACGAACGACTTCATCAACTCGATCGCCAACAACCGCGGATCCGCGTTCCAGGCGCGCTACCGCGACGTCGACATCCTCCTCATCGACGACATCCAGTTCCTCCAGGGTCGCGCTGAGACGCAGGAGGCCTTCTTCCACACCTTCAACACGCTGCATGACCACGACAAGCAGGTCGTGATCACGAGCGACGTCCCGCCGAAGCATCTGACGGGATTCGAGGACCGGATGCGCAGCCGGTTCGAGTGGGGTCTCATCACCGACGTCCAGGCGCCCGACCTCGAGACGCGCATCGCGATCCTCCGAAAGAAGGCCCAGTCCGAGCGCCTCCACATCCCCGACGAGGTCCTGGAGTACATCGCGACCGTGGTCTCGAGCAACATCCGCGAGCTCGAGGGCGCCCTCATCCGCGTCTCTGCGTTCGCGAGCCTGAACCGCTCGACCCTCGACATGTCGCTCGCCCAGACCGTGCTGCGCGACATCGTCGACCAGGATGACGCGAACGTCATCTCGCCGACCGACATCATCTCGGCGACCGCGCAGTACTTCAAGCTCACGGTCGACGATCTGTACGGGTCGAGCCGCTCCCAGTCCGTCGCCACCGCCCGTCAGATCGCGATGTATCTGTGCCGCGAACGAACCAGCCTGTCCCTCCCCAAGATCGGCCAGCTCTTCGGCAATCGCGACCACACGACGGTGATGTACGCGTACAAGAAGATCAGCGATCTCATGAAGGAGCGCCGCTCGATCTACAACCAGGTGTCCGAGATCACCACCCAGCTGGGTCGCAACGGCCGCTGACCCGCGGCGCGGACATATGCCGCAAGAAGTGCTTGACAGCGAAAGATGAGAACGCCATCATTCGCGTTCTTCACAGTGTGGAAAACCTGTGGATAACTACATGCCGCTGCGGAAAGCCTGTGGGCGGCGGTGAACTGCCTGTGGATGAATCGAGGACTCCCGCGACCGACAGGATTCTCCGTCCCGCATCCCTCCGCAGCGGCTCCACATCTCACACGCTTGTGATTCCGTTGTCCCGCTTGGGATCAGCCGAGTTGTCCACAGTTTCCACAGCCGTTAACACCATGACAAGAAGTATTTGAAGAGAGTCGATCCGATCACCTTGACGGGGGAAAGTCCGGTGGACGAAGTGGCGGGGCAGCGGGCACTAGCATCGGAACGGCCTGGCACTAGCATGAGAACCCCCAGCCAGCACTCGAGGGAGCATTCGTGAAGTTCCACGTCAACCGCGATGTGTTCAGCGAAGCCGTGTCGTTCGTCGTCAAGCTCCTGCCGCAGCGCAACCCGCAGCCGATCCTCGCGGGCGTGCTGATCGAGGCATCCGATGCCGGCATCTCGCTCGCCGCGTTCGACTACGAAGCCTCCGCGCGAACCACGATCGAAGCGACCGTCGACGAGCCCGGCACGATCCTCGTGCACGGCCGGTTGCTGTCGGAGATCGCGAGCCGGCTCCCCAATGCACCGATCCAGGTCGAGGTCGACGACGACGGCGGCATCCTCCTCACGTGCGGTTCGGCACGGTTCACGCTCGCGTCGATGCCGGTGCAGGAGTACCCCGCGATCCCCGAGGTCACGGGTGACTCCGGGCTCGTGCCCTCCGAGGACTTCGCGACCGCGATCGCCCAGGTCGCGTTCGCCGCTTCGCGCGACGATGTGACCCCGGTGCTCACCGGCGTGCAGCTCGAGGTGACGGGCAACGCCCTGAGCCTCGTCGCCACCGATCGCTACCGCGTCGCGTTGCGCGAGATCCCGTGGGACGGCGGCGGCGTCGCCTCCGACGAATCGACGACCGCGCTGGTCCCCGCCCGCACACTCACCGAGGTCGGCAAGACGTTCGCGCACGGCGGCGACATCTCCATCGCCTTCTCCGGGTCGGGCGATCGCGAGATCATCGCGTTCACCGCCGGCAACAAGACCGTGACGTCGCTGCTGATCAAGGGCAACTTCCCTCCGGTCCGTCGTCTGTTCCCCGAGGCGACCGAGCATCACGCCGTCGTGAACACGGCCGAGCTCGTCGAGGCCGTGCGGCGCGTGTCGCTCGTCCTCGACCGGTCGGCGCCGCTGCGGTTCACCTTCTCGACCGACAGCGTGTCGATGGATGCCTCGGGCACCGAGCAGGCGCGCGCCACCGAGTCCGTCGACGCCAACCTCGTCGGCGAGGACGTGACGCTCGGCCTCAATCCGCAATACCTGCTCGAGTCCCTCGGGGCGGTGCGCAGCGAGTTCGTGCGCATCACATTCACCTCGAGCGAGAACGCCAACAAGCTCAGCCCCGTGCTCATCACGCCGCAGACCTCGGTCGAGAAGGCCGGCGCCGACTCGTTCCGCTACCTGCTCCAGCCGAACCTCCTGCTCAGGTGACGTCGTTCCCGATCATTAGGCTTGTCCGATGATCGTGGAGCAGCTGAGTCTCGTGGACTTCCGCAACTACGCGGTCGCCGACGTCGCTCTCGGCCCCGGACCCAACCTCTTCGTCGGTCGCAACGGGCAGGGCAAGACGAACCTCGCCGAGGCGATCGGCTTCTTCGCCACCCTCGGCTCGCATCGCGTCTCGAACGACGCGCCCATGGTGCGCGACGGGGCGGATGCCGCGATCATCCGCGCGCGGCTGACTCACGGTGAGCGCCACGTGCTCCTCGAAGCGCAGCTGAACCGCCAGGGTTCCAACAAGGCGCGGGTCAACGGGGCGTCGGTGAAGCCGTCGGAACTTCCGCGATACGCGCAAGTCGTGCTGTTCGCCCCCGAAGATCTCCAGATCGTCCGCGGCGACCCGTCGGCCCGCCGGCGCTTCGCCGACCAGCTGCTCGTGCAGCGCGCCCCCCGCATGGCGGGCGTGCTCGCCGACTACGACCGCGTGCTCAAGCAGCGCACCGCACTGCTGAAGTCCGCGAAGGCACGCGGAATCCGCGGGGACGCGCTCACGACACTCGACGTATGGGACGACAAGCTCGTCTCCCTCGGCACCCAGGTCATCGAGGCCCGCCTCGCCCTCGCCGCAGATCTCGCGTCACCCCTGGCCGCCGCGTACGCAGCGATCGCCGGCGCCGACCACCGGCCCGAGGCCGAATGGCTCCTGTCCGTCGCCGGGGCCGACCCCGATGTCGACCTCCCCGCTTCGCCGCGGCCCGACCCTGCGACTGGATCGCGTGACTCGGCGTCGACCGGTGCCGAGGCATCCGCCCCTCGCGTCGAGGAGCTCTTCCGCCAGGCCCTCGCGAACCGGCGGGCCGCGGAACTCGACCGCGGGCTCACGCTCGTCGGGCCCCATCGCGACGACCTGCTGCTGCGGGTGCGCGGCCTGCCGGTGAAGGGCTACGCGTCGCACGGCGAGTCGTGGTCGGTCGCGCTCGCGCTGCGACTGGCGTCGGCTGAGCTGCTGCGGGCGGACTCCCGCCTGGGCGATCCGGTGCTGATCCTCGACGATGTCTTCGCGGAGCTCGACGCCGACCGCCGTTCGCGCCTCGCGCTCCTGGCCGGCGACTACGAACAGGTGGTGGTGACGGCGGCTGTGGAGGAGGATGTGCCCGCGGCCCTACGCGCCCGGGTCGTCCGCGTCGAGGCGGGCACGATCCTGGAGGCGACGGATGCCTGAGCCCGACGGTCCCGCGGATCCCGCCGTCCCCGAGACCGTGTCGACCTACCTGCGGCTGCGCGGACTCGAACCGTCAGCGCGGGCGTACCGCAAGCGGCGCCGGCGCACGGACGACGACGAGAACGCGCCGTTCACGCCCGGTCGTGATCCGCGGGGGGTGGGCGACGTGCTCGCGCAGCTCACGCGAGAGTCCGGCTGGGACAAGGAACTCGCGCGCGAGGACGTCGTGCGGGCGTGGTCGGATGTCGCGGGCGACGACACCGCTCGGCACACCCGGCCGGTGGCCTTCTCGCAGGGCACGCTGACGGTCCAGGCAGACTCGACGGCGTGGGCGAAGCAGCTCCAACTGATGCGCGCGCACATCCTCTCGGAGATCGTCCGGAGGTTCCCCGAGGCGGGGGTCGAATCCATCCGCTTCATCGGACCGGACGTCCCCTCGTGGAAATGGGGTCCCAGAACGATTCCAGGGCGCGGTCCGCGCGATACCTACGGCTGAGCCACGTCAGATATCGTCCGCGACCATTTCCGTCCACCACAGAGCCGTATAAGCCCGAAAGCGAAGGCTTACTTGGTAGACTGAACGGTGCCCCCGCCGAACGATCTGGAGCGCCCTGACTTATGACGTCCGTGAACCCCGACAGCGTTCCTGAAGAACCCGAAGCCCGACCCGCCGAGCCGGTTCCGAACGAGTACGGGGCAGACGCCATCCAGGTGCTCGAAGGCCTCGAGGCCGTGCGCAAGCGCCCCGGCATGTACATCGGCTCCACCGGTGCGCGCGGACTCCACCACCTCGTGCAGGAGATCGTCGACAACTCGGTCGATGAAGCCCTGGCCGGTTACTGCGACACCATCGAGGTCACGATCCTCGAGGACGGCGCGGTGCGTGTCATCGACAACGGCCGCGGCATCCCGGTCGACATGCACAAGACCGAGGGAAAGTCGACCGTCGAGGTCGTGCTCACGGTCCTCCACGCCGGAGGCAAGTTCGGCGGTGGGGGCTATGCGGTGTCAGGAGGCCTCCACGGCGTCGGGTCGTCGGTCGTCAACGCGCTGTCGACGCGCCTCGAGGTCGAGGTCAAGCGACAGGGTCACGTCTGGCGCCAGTCCTACCGCGACGGCGGTCAGCCGCTCGGCCCGCTCGAGAAGGGCGAAGAGAGCAGCGAGACCGGCACGACCATCACGTTCTGGCCTGATGCCGACATCTTCGACACCGTCGACTTCGACTACGACACCCTCCGCACCCGGTTCCAGCAGATGGCGTTCCTCAACAAGGGTCTGCGCATCAGCCTCCGCGATGAGCGACCCGAGGGCCTCGTCGAGCCGGGCGAGCCCGGGCACGAAGACGAACTGCAGCCCCGCCACGACAGCTTCCTCTACGAGCGCGGGCTCGTGGACTACGTCGAGCACCTGAACAAGGTGCGTCACGCCGATGTCGTCAACGACGAGATCATCGACTTCGAATCCGAGGACACCGACCGCAAGATCGCGCTCGAACTCGCGATGCAGTGGACGACGAGCTACACCGAGAACGTCTTCACCTACGCGAACACGATCAACACGCACGAGGGCGGCACCCACGAAGAGGGGTTCCGCGCCGCTCTGACGACCCTCGTGAACCGCTACGCCCGCGCGCAGAACCTTCTCAAGGAGAAGGACGACAACCTGACCGGCGAGGACATCCGCGAGGGGCTCACCGCGGTCATCTCGGTCAAGCTCTCCGAACCGCAGTTCGAGGGGCAGACCAAGACGAAGCTCGGCAACACCGAGGCCAAGGCGTTCGTGCAGAAGGTCGTCGGAGATCAGCTCGGCGACTGGTTCGACCGCAACCCGGTGCAGGCCAAGAACGTCGTGCGCAAGGCGATCGACGCCGCCACCGCGCGTCTCGCCGCCCGCAAGGCGCGCGAGACGGCCCGGCGCAAGAGCGTGTTCGAGTCCGCGGCGATGCCCGACAAACTCAAGGACTGCACCAGCAAGGACCCGTCGATCAGTGAGATCTTCCTCGTCGAGGGAGACTCCGCCGGCGGGTCGGCCGTGCAGGGCCGCGACCCGCACACCCAGGCGATCCTGGCCCTCCGCGGCAAGATCCTCAACGTCGAGCGCGCGCGCCTCGACCGGGCCCTGGGAAACAAAGAGGTCCAGGCCATGATCCAGGCGTTCGGCACGGGGATCGGCGAGGACTTCGACATCGACAAGGCCCGGTACCACAAGATCGTGCTCATGGCCGATGCCGACGTCGACGGCCAGCACATCACGACGCTGCTGCTCACCCTGCTGTTCCGCTACATGCGCGGACTCATCGAGGCCGGGTTCGTGTACCTCGCGCAGCCGCCGCTGTACCGACTGAAGTGGTCGAACTCGGCACACGAGTACGTGTACAGCGACCGTGAGCGCGACGCGCTGCTGAGCGACGGCATCGCCAGCGGCAAGCGCATCCCGAAGGACAACGGCATCCAGCGCTACAAGGGTCTGGGCGAGATGAACGACAAGGAGCTCTGGGAGACCACCATGGATCCCGAGACCCGCACGCTCAAGCAGGTCACGATCGACGACGCAGCCTCGGCCGACGAGATCTTCACGATCCTGATGGGCGAGGACGTCGAGTCCCGCCGCGGCTTCATCCAGCGCAACGCCAAGGACGTCCGCTTCCTCGACATCTGATCGACGGACGCACGCGAGATTACGGAACCCCATGACTGACGAAGAACGCCCGGTGCCCGCGCACAACCACGGCCAGATCGAGCAGGTCGACCTGCAGTCCGAGATGCAGCGCAGCTACCTCGACTACGCCATGAGCGTCATCGTCGGCCGCGCGCTGCCCCGTGTCGAGGACGGCCTCAAGCCCGTGCACCGCCGCGTGATCTACGGCATGTACGATGGCGGATTCCGCCCCGACAAGTCCTTCTCGAAGTGCGCGCGTGTGGTGGGCGAGGTCATGGGCCACTACCACCCGCACGGCGACGCCCCGATCTACGACGCCCTCGTCCGCCTGGTGCAGCCCTGGTCGCTGCGCTACCCGCTTGCTCAGGGACAGGGTAACTTCGGCTCCCCTGGGAACCAGGGTGCGGCCGCTCCCCGGTACACCGAGACGAAGATGGCTCAGCTCGCGCTCGAGATGGTGCGCGACATCGAGGAAGACACCGTCGACTTCGAGGACAACTACGACGGCCAGACCCAGGAGCCCGTCGTCCTGCCGTCGCGGTTCCCGAACCTCCTCGTCAACGGGTCGGTCGGCATCGCCGTCGGCATGGCGACCAACATCCCGCCCCACAACCTCCGTGAGGTGGCCGACGGTGCGCTGTGGGCTCTCGAGAATCCGGAAGCCTCGCGCGAGGAGCTGCTCGAGGCGCTCATGGAGCGCATCCCCGGCCCCGACTTCCCCACGTACGCCCAGATCCTCGGCACCAAGGGCATCAAGGACGCCTACCGCACCGGTCGCGGATCGATCACGATGCGCGCGGTGGTCAACGTCGAAGAGATCCAGGGCCGCACGTGCCTGGTGATCACCGAGCTGCCGTACCAGGTGAACCCCGACAACGTCGCGGTGAAGATCAGCGACCTCGCCCGCGAGGGCAAGATCACGGGGATCGCCGACATCCGCGACGAATCGTCCGGTCGCACCGGTCAGCGTCTCGTGATCGTCCTGAAGCGGGATGCCGTCGCCAAGGTCGTCCTGAACAACCTGTACAAGCACACGCAGCTGCAGGAGAACTTCGGCGCGAACATGCTCGCGATCGTCGACGGCGTGCCGAGGACGCTGCCGCTCGACGGATTCGTCACGCACTGGATCGATCACCAGATCCAGGTCATCGTCCGCCGTACGCGGTTCCGCCTCGCCAAGGCCGAGCGCCGCATGCACATCCTCCGCGGCTATCTCAAGGCGCTCGATGCGCTCGACGAGGTGATCGCGCTGATCCGCCGCTCGCCGACCGTCGAAGAGGCGCGCGAAGGCCTCAAGACCCTGCTCGAGATCGATGACGACCAGGCTCAGGCGATCCTCGACATGCAGCTCCGACGCCTCGCGGCGCTCGAACGACAGAAGATCGTCGACGAGGCCGCCGAGCTCGAGACGCAGATCGCCGATTACAACGACATCCTCGCGACCCCCGCGCGGCAGCGCACGATCATCCGCGACGAGCTCACCGAGATCGTGCAGAAGTTCGGCGACGACCGCCGCACCGAGATCCTCCACGGGTACGAGGGGGGAATGACGAACGAAGACCTGATCCCCGAAGAGGAGATGGTCCTCACCGTCACACGCGACGGGTACATCAAGCGCACCCGGAGTGACAACTACCGTTCGCAGCACCGGGGCGGCAAGGGCGTGAAGGGCGCGCAGCTGCGCGCCGACGACGTGGTCGAGCACTTCTTCGTCACCACGACGCACCACTGGCTCCTCTTCTTCACGACGAAGGGCCGGGTCTACCGCGCGAAGGCCTACGAAGTGCCCGAGGCCGGCCGCGATGCGAAGGGCCAGCACGTCGCGAACCTTCTCGCGCTGCAGCCGGGCGAGGAGATCGCTCAGATCCTCGACATCCGCGACTACAGCGTCGCGACGTACCTCGTCCTCGCCACCCGCAGCGGGCTGGTGAAGAAGACGCGTCTGACCGAGTACGACACGAACCGCCAGGGCGGCATCATCGCCATCAAGCTCCGCGGCCAGGTGCCCGAGGAGGGCGACGAGGCCGACGGCGAGGGCGACGACGAGCTCGTCAGCGCGCTCCTCGTCGATGAGGGCGACGACATCCTGCTCATCAGCCGTCACGGCATGTCGCTGCGCTTCTCGGCGACCGACGGCGCGCTCCGCCCGATGGGACGCTCGACGTCGGGAGTGAAGGGGATGGACTTCCGCGCCGGCGACAGCCTGCTCTCGGCATCCGTCGCAAAGGACGACGAGTACGTGTTCGTCGTCACCGAGGGCGGGTACGCCAAGCGCACCGCCGTCGACCAGTACCGCGTGCAGAACCGGGGCGGACTGGGCATCAAGGTGGCCAAACTGCACGAGGATCGGGGCGATCTGGCGGGGGGTCTGATCGTCTCCGACGACGACGAGGTCTTGGTGGTTCTTGCCAGCGGCAAGGTGGTACGCTCTGCCGTGGCCGAGGTCCCAGCCAAGGGCCGTGACACCATGGGTGTCGTGTTCGCCCGCGCGGGAGACGAAGATCGCATCATCGCGATTGCGCGCAACGGAGAGCGGGGCCTGGCCGATACCGCAGAAGCCGCCGTCGAAGAGACGGCCCCCACCCCCGAGGCTTCTCCCGAGACCCCCGAAGAGAGTGTTGACGCATGAGCACGGTAGCCGACAAGCTCGCCAAGAAATCCAGCCACAAGACGTCCGCGAAGCAGGTGCGTCTGCGCCTGGTCTACATCGACTTCTGGTCGGCCGTGAAGCTGTCCTTCCTCGCGGCGATCGCGCTCGCCATCGTCACGGTCGTGGCTTTCGTCCTCGTGTTCCTCGTGGTGCAGACCACCGGACTCATCGCCCGCGCCGACGAGTTCTTCGGCAACTTCACCGACGGCAGCATCCTGCTCTCGCAGTTCGTCAGCCTCCCGCAGGTCCTCGCGTTCTCGGCGGTCGTGGCGATCCTCAACCTCGTGGTGGTCACCGTGCTCGGCGCGGTCATCGCCGGCATCTACAACCTCGCCGTCAAGGTGACGGGCGGACTGCTCGTCGGCTTCACGTCCAACTGATCCGGGATGCCGGCCCCGGCCGGCGTCTCACACCACCGTGGTTCCCAGCAGGGTGCCGATCAGCCAGGTGACGCCCAGCGCCAGCGCGCCGCCGACGACCAGTCGCAGAATCGCCCGCCCCCTCGGCGCACCGCCGAGCCTTGCAGAGATGCTGCCGGTGACGGCGAGGGCGACGAGGACCGCGACGAACGTGACCGGGACACGCCACTCTGGCGGCGGCAGCAGGATCGCCAGGAGCGGCAGCAGGGCGCCGGCCGTGAAGGCGATCGCCGAGGAGATCGCGGCGTGCCACGGGTTGACCAGGTCGTGCTGATCGATGTGCAACTCGACCTCGAGGTGCGCGGCGAGAGCGTCGTGGGCGGTGAGCTCCTCGGCGACGCGCCGGGCAGTCGCCTCCGACAGCCCGCGGTCGCGATACAACTGCGTCAGCTCGTCGAGCTCCTCGTCGGGCATGTCCCTCAGTTCGCGCGACTCCTTCGCGATGAGCGCCCGTTCGCTGTCGCGCTGGCTGCTCACCGACACGTACTCGCCGAGGGCCATCGAGATCGCGCCGCCCACGAGTCCGGCGATGCCGGCGAGGAAGAGCGCCGGAGTGTCGGTGGTCGCACCGGCGACCCCGACCACGAGCGCCGCGACCGAAACGATGCCGTCGTTCGCCCCCAGCACTCCCGCGCGCAGCCAGTTGAGTCGCTGCCCGAGACCCGCTCCGTGCGGTTCTCCGGGATGCCCTTGAGACGCCATGCCACCAGTGAACCTTGGATGCCCGGACCGCGCCAGCCGCACGCCGATCGGATTCGTGAAAACGTCGGCCGTCGGGTAAAGTCTTGGAGGTTGATCGACGCGAAGCGTCGGATCACACGGGGCTATAGCTCAGGCGGTTAGAGCGCTTCACTGATAATGAAGAGGTCCCAGGTTCAAGTCCTGGTAGCCCCACTCCGTGCCCCGGGGCCTTAGCTCAGTTGGTAGAGCGCCTGCTTTGCAAGCAGGATGTCAGGAGTTCGAATCTCCTAGGCTCCACAACGCAGGAAGGGCCGTCCCGCAGGGGCGGCCCTTCCTGCGTTATCGGGTGGAGGGATTCGAGGAGGAGCCGAGCCGGAGGCGAGGCGACGGAGTCTCCTAGGCTCCACAGTTCGTCATCACGACGCTCCACATCGGGAGCCTACCGACAGCACGAATGACGGTCCGCTTTCGGCCGTAGCCGGGCGGCCGAGTGGTCCAACTCCGCGGGCGTCATCGCGGGGTGAGTTGGACTGTCGATAGACGTCGTCCGGTGTGTCCTTCGAGGGCGAACAGAGTGATCCAGTTCACGGTCAACAGTTTGCCTTCGGCGGGGTTGGCGACGGTCCCAAGCGTGACGTGCGGACGATACCCACCCATCCAATCCAATATGCAGGCTCCGCCGCCGGGAATCCGGTCAGCCCCTGTACCCGCGCGGCGAGAGCGTTGTGCAACCGGTGGAACGTGGGATGCTCGGCTAGCAACACGGGAATGTCGTGTGAGCCTCCGAACTGCGCAGCGGGCCCGAGTCGAACTTCAAGAGCCTGGACGCTACTGGTGACAGTGGCGAAATCCGTGGAAAGAACGTGGAGCGCCTTCGGGTCGACGTCGAAGTTGCCTACGAGAGTCACGTGCACAGGCCAACGACTACGATCAACGGTCGCGGCGACCTCGCCAGGAGTGGCCATGATCGTGACCAGCCGGTGGTGTTCCATGACCCAACGGTAACCGCGGACTACATGCCTATTCGCACTCGACGGCCGGTTGCGGGTCCTCGAACGGCGCGAGTCGCGCCTCCGGGGGTGGTGTGTTGTCCGCGCTGGCTCAGTTCGCTGATCCTGGCTGTTGCCCGAGTCTGGCGGGCTCTTGGGCACGCACGGCGGTCGATCACCCTTGACCACTACGGTCGCCTCGTTCGGCGGGCCTTGGACCGCTGATGGAGTCGATCGACGAGTTCGAGGCGCCGGCGCCCTGACCGTACGTCAGCGGATGTGGCGAGCCCAGAACTCGTCTTCAGCCCAGTTCTCGGGGATCCCCATCCCCCGCATGTTCATCGGTGATCGGGTGCTCAGGAGCTGGTGGAGCCTCCGCGCCCACGTGCTCCGCGGGGACACAACGTCCAGCACCGACTGCAGCGACACGAGGACAGGGTATAGACGTTTCTCGGACCGCTTGGGCAGCGCGCCGGCTCCCTGCAGCCAGGAGATGTGTCGCGAGGTGGGGATGGCGGGGTAGACCCCGAGACCGACGTTCCACAGGCGCCCATGGTGCGCGCAGATGTTACGCACCCGCACGTACGTTCGCAGCCATGATGTGAGCACCGGCTCATTCAGCCCCACTCGCCTCGCGATCGCCATTCGGTCAGGGCGGCGCTTCAGGTTGTCGATCACGGAGGCAAGCTGCCCGATCGTGAGCGTCTCGACCATCAGCCACGACGGCGGTAGCTCGGGAGTCCCATAGGTCAGCAGGTAGTGCTCGAGTGCCGAGCGGTACACCACCTTCGGCCCGTCGCCATCTGCTCCCGAACCGCGGCCGCCCTCGATCTCAGGCTGCCCCTCGAGGCGCTCGGCGGAGGTCCTACGGACGATGCGGAGGAGGCCCGAGTGGGTCTCGAAGTCGGTGAAGTGCGAGGGGTCGCCGTACCAATGCGGGTCCTCGTAGGTCGTCGACATGTGGTCGGTCAGCGCCGCCCGAACGGCGACCTCGACCCGCTCCAACGCATCCATGATCAGCAGTCGGAGCGCGCGATCGAACACGTAGATGTCCAGCACGTCGTCGAACGCGACGCCGTCCCGGAAGAGGTGATCCGGCTGCCCCTGCTGGAACGGGATCGTATAAGGCGAGAGCCGGAAGTAGCCGATGTGGCGGAGGTACCGCGTCGCCCTCTCACGGTCGGGGACGTCGAGCCCTCGCTCGGACAGCCGGTTCACCAGCTCGTCCAGGCTGAGCGCCGGCTTGTCGTAGAGGAGGGACCCGCGCGGCCGAGGCGTGCGACGAGGTGCAGGCATCCGCGGATCTCCAGGCGAGGGTGAGAAAACCCCCCAAGTGCGCTTCTGCGAGAGGCGTGGGGGGTGTAGTGATACGAAGGTAGCACGGGCTCCCGACAGGCCGCTGGATTGAGAGTCAGCTTCGTGGAGCGCCGAGGTTCTCACGCGATCACGGCGTTTCAGAAGTACCATCATGCGCCCTTGGCTTCGGGTGCTGTGATTCGCGGCGCAAGGTCGCAGGAATCGGCGAAACCGGGTGCTGAGCACCGGAACGACGGGGAACGACCCGGCGCAATGAAGGCGCAATCTCGGCGACCTTCCGGCGGATGCGGTGCGCCGCCTAACCTGGCGGTCGCGACACACCGGTCGCTGTCCTCCTCGCCCGCCGCGCTGATCGAGCGGTCCAACGAGGGGTGGACGCACGCAGCCAGGGAGGGAAGAGGTGCGGGCCGTTCGTACTGAGACCTCCGGACGCACTCGGCTCGCGGCGGTCGCCGTGCTGCTGTCCATCACCGCCGGCATGCTGGTCGCCGTCATCGAACCCCTTGCTCCCGTCGAGCCGGCGGCTGCCGCTCCGGGCACGCCCGGGACCCCGGATGCACCCGTCGTCCTCTTCGAAGAGGACTTCCAGCAGGGGGCGGGTATCACCGAGCTCGAGAACTACGTCTCGCTCTCGGGCGCGACGTACACCGCAGACCCGTTCTGGCTCAGCGCGGCATCCTGCAACGGATTCATCGTCTCGCCCGCCGAGGCCTTCCCCGGCGCGCCCACGTGCAGCGGAAGCGCCTCGAACTTCCAGGAGACGCAGCGCAAGGCGGCAGCCCTAAGCCTGTTGAACACCCCGCAGAACACCGCGACCAACCGCGCCGTCTCCAGCAACACGACGGGCAGCAACGGTCCGGCCAACGCCCGCCAGTTCGTCAGCTCGCAACTGGCCATCCCGCTCGACAACAGGTTTCTGACGTTCTCGGTGGATGCCGCGGCGACCTCGTGCGGCGTCGGGAACCACCCACAGCTCCGGTTCTTCCTCACCGACGGCGCCGGGACGGAGACGCCCGTCTCGTCATCCTCGATCAACCCCTGCACCGATGCGCGAGGGCAGCAGACCACCATCTCGGGAATGGTCGTGAGGTACGGGCGATTCCCGGTCACCTCGGCGATCCTCGCCTCGGGCCCCTCGTTCGGCTTCACGATCCGCAATCTCACGGGCAGCTTCGTCGGAAACGACGGTGCTTTCGACAACGTTCGCGTGCTCGACGCGACCCCCCAGCTCGACAAGTCCTTCAGCCCCGCATCGGTGCCCGCCGGCGGCACGTCGACGCTCACCCTCACCGTCACCAACACGAGCGAGCTCGCCGCGAAGGCGGGGTGGTCTTTCACAGATTCCCTGCCCTCGGGCCTGGTGATGGACGACCCCGCGAACGTCGGCGGAACGTGTGCCGCGACGGTGAGCGCCACCGCGGGCAGCGGTTCGATCGCGGTCACCGACGGCAGTCTCGCCGCGGGGCAGGCGTCGTGCACGATCACCGTGAATGTGACGTCCGCTGTTGCCGGCGTGTACGAGAACTGTCCTGCCAACATCAACGATGCGGTAGGCGTCGACCTGCCCGCCTGCGCGGCGGTGACCTTCGTCGGTGAGCCGTTCTCGTGCACCGAGGGATTCGTATACGGAATCGACCGCACCGGCGGCGCGATCCTCGAGATCGAACCTGTCACCGGAGCCTCCCGACCGATCGCGACCCTGGGTTCCGCGCCGGATCGCTTCGTGGATGCTCTCGCCATCTCCGCCGACGGGTCGACGGCCTACGCGACGTACAGGTTCGGGACGACCGCTGAGGTCCTTCGCGTCGATCCGGTCACCGGCGCACGGTCCACCGTCGCAGCGGTGCCGGGCAACGACCCCGACGGCTTCGACCTGGGCGCCGTCAACCCCGCCAACGGCTACTACTACTTCGGTGGGAGGAGTGACTCCGGCTCCGTCGTCATGCACGCCGTCGACCCCACGACGAACACCTACCTCGGCGTGCAGTTCATCCTTCCCACGACGTCACTCGGTGATGGCGCGAACGGCGACCTCTTCTTCGACAGCGAGGGTCGCGCGTACGTCGTGCTCCCGCCTGCGAGCGGCGAGTCGACCATTCCGCTCGTGATGATCGCCGACGTGCCCGACGACGGTACCGTCGCCGAGGCCCGCGTGATCGCAGAGTTGGAGTCGTCGACCACAGCACCGGAAGGCGTCGCGGTCGGCGGGGACGGCTACCTCTCGGTGACATACGCGATCGACGGGATCAGCGAGATCAGCCGCGCAGACCCGAACAGCGGCGCCATCGACTCCTCCGGCGGGATCACCGGCCCGAACGGTGCCGCCGATCGATTCCTGAGCGACCTCGCCTCCTGCTGGCTCCCCCACACGGTCACTCTCCGCAAGCACATCGACGGCCGGTTCACCCCCGACGACCAGTTCGATCTCACCCTGTCGGGCAACGGGGTGGCTGTCGGGAACACCGGCACGACGTCCGGATCGTCGACCGGGCTCCAGACCGACACAGCGGCGACCGCGGGCCCTGTGCTCGGAGTGCCCGGACGAACCTACGCGATCGCCGAAACCGGTGCTGCGGGTACCGATCTCGGCAACTACGACTCCGAGTGGCAGTGCACCGATGTCGCCGACGGTGGAGTGGTGATCGCCGGAGGCGCGGGGAGCACCGGGTCGGTGACCGTGCCCTCCGCCTCGGGCATCGGGTCGCACCTCGAGTGCGTGATCATCAACACCGCGCATCCTGCGTGGACGCTGGCGAAAGAAGCCCTGCAGGGCGGCACGCCGCTCGCGGCGGATGCGAGGGTCCAACCGGGGTCGACGATCACCTACCGCGTCACCGCTGCGAGCACCACTCCCACCGGTGTGCCTGACATCGAGCTCACCGACGACCTCGGCGATGTCCTCGACGACGCTCACTTCGTCGGCGGGTCTGCCCGTCTGACCCTCGACGGCGGGCCGTCGATCGCGGTTCCCGACCCCGTGGGCGACATCCTCACCACAGGACGTTTCACGCTGCCGGGAGCCACGATCGCCGTCCTCACCTACGACGTCGTCGTCGACGCGGACGCGTGGAGTGCGCGGCTCACCAACCTGGTCGTCGGTGACGCGCCGACAGCCGCCCCCTCCGGCTGTCCGACAGAGTGCATCACCACCCAGTTCACTCCGACGCCCGTCCAGATCCTCAAGGTCGGGGAGGACGCCGCGGGCGACGTCGTGCCGATGAGCGGATCGCAATGGGCGATCTACGTTGCCCCGACCGACGGAGCGCCCGTCGTCGACGCCGTTCCGGCAGTCGAGGAGGGCGGCGACCCGGTGCCGGGCCTCTTCCGCGACACCACCCTCGAGCCGGGGACGTACTGGCTCGAAGAGACGGTCGCGCTCGACGGATTCGCGCTGCTGGCAGAGCGCATCGCGTTCACCCTCGACGCGGACGGCGAGATCAGTCTTGCTCCCACCGGGTCATCGCACGTCACCCTCGTGCAGCTCGAAGGGGTCACCACGATTCGTGTTCAAGACGTGCCGAGCGTGGCCCTCCCCGCGGC
Source organism: Microbacterium insulae (assembly GCF_042677065.1). Classification (NCBI taxonomy): domain Bacteria; kingdom Bacillati; phylum Actinomycetota; class Actinomycetes; order Micrococcales; family Microbacteriaceae; genus Microbacterium; species Microbacterium insulae. The sequence goes on from NZ_JBHTII010000001.1 coordinate 1,275,522, forward strand.
CGGCGGCACCGGCACGGCGTGGTTCACGCTCCTCGGCATCGCCCTGGTCGCGACGGGTCTGATGGCGGCGGGCCTGCTGGTCATCGGTCGGCTTCGGCATCCACTTTCCCCCGGATCCCGCAAGCGCTTGTAGGATTCGTCCCCCAACTGGGGGACAGTGTGTACGTTCCATACAACGGAGCGCGTTTGCCCGCATAGTTCCGTCTCGGGCTGACCACAGGATCTGCGGGTTGGGGGTATCGACGGCGGTAGACCTTCCTCACCGACGCAGAGGGCGTTGAGAGAACTGGGGAAGACATCATGAACTGGTCATCGATGCGATTCGCCGCCGCCAGCCTGGGTGTATCGGCGGTTGCGGCGGGATACATCGTCAATGTGGACCGCGCGACACGGCAAGGGCAGAGCCTCGCTCTGGTGCTCGCGAACTACTTCAGCATGTTCACGATCGTGTCGACGCTGCTCTGCGCCGGGGCCCTCGTCGCGGCCGCGACCTGGGCCCGGATGCACCCCGAGAGCGCGCGCGAACCACTCGGGATCGCTGTGGGGCTGGCAGCGACGGCGGGTCCGGTGCTTCTGCTCGGCGTCGTTTACAACGTCCTGCTGCGGGGAGTGCCCTCCGAGGTGGCGGCCGCGGACTCGGCCGGCATCGCGATCCTCGACGCGTATGCGGTGGAGGTGCTCCACGTGGTCCTGCCGCTCTACGTGCTCGCCGACCTGCTGTTCGCCACGCGACGGCGCGGCCTTCCGTGGTGGAGCGTGCCGGTGCTGACCGTGTATCCGCTGTCGTGGCTGCTGTACACGATGGTGCGCGGCGAACTGGTCTCGGACCCGTCCGGGCTCGCCGCGTGGTGGTACCCGTACCCGTTCCTGGACCCGCACGGCGAAGGCGGGTGGGGATCGGTGGCTCTCTACATCCTGGGCATCTTCGTCGCGTTCGTCGCGATCGGCGCTGGGGCCATCGCGATCGGACGCTACCGGGAGCGTCGCGCGACACGGCGGGAGGCAGTCGTCAGAACCGGGGTCCTGCACGGCTGACCCGCCTCCACCGACGGCCCGTTCCCACGAGGAGCGGGCCGTCGCACGTGCGCGGGCCACTCGGTTCGCCCGCGTCGCGCCGGATAGGGTGAAGCATGGATCTGCGCGTGGCCGCCTACGCCGTGATCATCGACGACCAGACCCGGCTGCTGCTCGCGCACTGGAACGAGGGGCGCCGTGCGGCGTGGACCATGCCCGGCGGCGGGCTCGAACCGGGCGAGGACCCGGAGCGGGCGGCTCGCCGCGAAGTGCGGGAGGAGACCGGCTACAAGGTCGAGATCGACGAGCTGCTCGGCATCCATTCCCGCGTCATCCCTCCGGGAAGGCGCCTCACCCCCGGAGTCGCCGAACCACTGCACACCCTGCGCATCGTCTACCGCGCACACATCGTCGGCGGGCGGCTGCGACACGAGAAGAACGGCTCTACCGACCGCGCCGAGTGGTTTCCTCTCGCCGAGGTGCGCTCGCTCCAGCGGGTGAAGCTCGTCGACATCGCACTGGAGATGGCGAAGAAGACGTAGGGCGGATGCCGCTACCCGGCCTCCTGCGAGATGTCGGCGACCGTCGCGCCGTACGCCGCGATGAGATCGTCCGCCTCGACGAACAGGCTGAACCCGTGGGCGCCGGCTCCCATCGCGATGCGCCGGCCGACGATCTGCTCATCGGCGTAGACCGGCCAGTCGTGCGTGCTTCCGATGGGGACGATCGTGCCTCGCTCGTAGCCGGTCGCCGCGAACGCCCTGTCGGGATCGGGCAGCTGCAGCTTGTTCACCCCGACCACGGCACGAAGCTTCGGCCACGAGATCGCGCGGTCGCCGGGGATCAGGGCGAACAGGTACGTGTCGTCGCTGCGCTTGACCACGAGCGTCTTCACGATCCCGGCAGGCGGGATCCCCAGGATCTCGGCCGCCTCGACGAGGCTGCGGGCAGCCGGCCGCTCCCGGATCTCGATCTCGAGCGAGCGGGCGGATGCCGCGTCCCTGACCCGATCGAGTCCGGGGTCGCTCGTCACCGTCAGGCGTCCGGTGCGCGCAGCGGGTCGTCCGCGACCCAGAGCTCGTCGTCGGCGCGGAGCGTCTGCCACGCCGCGTAGAGAACGCCGAGCGCGGCGGCGACGCCGAGGATGATCGCGATCACGCCGCCGGCACCCATCCCCTTCTTGGCGGGGGCGGGAGCAGCCTTGCGCCAGCTCGCGGCGAGGTCGATGCCGCGGCCCGATGCCAGGCGGCTGCGCGTGTCGTTCGCGGCATCCCACACCGACATCGCCGAGCCCACGACCGCTCCCGCGGCGGGGATGACGGTCGAGTTGACGACCTTCTTGCCCTTCTCGACGTAAGGGGCGGCGTACTGCTCGTAGCCGGCGGTGATGCGCGGGCGGACCTCCTCGCGGCCGAGGTGGCCGAGCTGACGCCCGGCCTCACGGGCGACGCTCGCGGCCTCGCCGACGAGGATCTGCTGCGACTCCCACAGGCTGTTCGCCTGGGTCTGGAGCTTGCGGAGTTCCTTCTTGCGCTTGCGGCTGAGGCTCACGATGCCCTCCTGATCGAACCGGGGATCTGGTTCGACCCATCTTGCCAGACGCGCGCCGACGCGGGAGGGGTTGCACAGAACTCTGGAAGAATGTAGCAATGCCGATTCCCACCGCTGTCGCCACTTTCCACACCAACTACGGCGACATCGTCGTCAACCTCTTCGGTGACCACGCTCCGCGCACGGTCCAGAACTTCATCGGGCTCGCCGACGGCACCGGGTCCTGGACCCACCCCGCCACCGGCAAGCCCGGCGAAGGCCCGCTCTACAAGGACGTCGTCTTCCACCGCATCATCTCGGGCTTCATGATCCAGGGCGGCGACCCGCTCGGCCAGGGCGTGGGCGGTCCGGGCTACACGTTCAACGACGAGATCAGCCCCGAGCTCACCTTCACCGAGCCCTACAAGCTCGCGATGGCCAACGCCGGCCTGCGTCGCAACGCCATCACCGGCCAGGCCGAGGGCACCAACGGCTCGCAGTTCTTCATCACCGTGCCCGGCCAGGGCGGCCGCGGTCCGGAGTGGCTGCAGGGCAAGCACACGATCTTCGGCGAGGTGGCCGACGACGCCTCGAAGGCCGTCGTCGACACGATCAGCGAGGTGCCGACGGCCGCGGGCGACCGCCCGATCGAGCCCGTCGTCCTCGAGTCGATCGACATCTCCGAGGTCTAGGCTTCCCGCCGCCGTGACCGCCGACGACCTCAGCCGCAATCGCGACAACTACTGCTACCGGCATCCCGACCGGCAGAGCTTCGTGCTGTGCCAGCGGTGCCTGCGCACGATCTGCCCGGAATGCCAGACACCCGCCGCCGTCGGCGTGATCTGCCCGGAGTGCTTGCGCGACCAGCAGAAGGCGGCATCGCCCGCGCAGCGCAAGGCCGAGCGCCGGTGGTCACGGACGCGATCGATGACGGTCGCGGACTCCCGCCCCATCGTGACGTACGCGATCATCGGGATCACCCTGTTCGTCTATCTGCTCACCCTCATCCCGGGGATCGGGTCGACGATCCAGAACCAGCTGCTCTTCATCGCGCCGGCCCTCTACCCCGATCTGACGGGGCGCTTCGAGCCCTGGCGGCTGCTCACGGTGGCCCTCGTGCACGGAAGCTTCTTCCACGTCGGGCTCAACATGCTCGCGCTGTGGATGATCGGACGAAGCCTCGAGCCCCTGCTCGGGCGCTGGCGCTTCCTGACGCTCTATCTGCTCAGCGCACTGGGCGGATCCGTAGCCGTGACGCTGCTCTCATTCCTGACACCCGTGGTCGGAGCATCCGGAGCCATCTTCGGACTCTTCGGCGCCCTGCTGGTGATCGGACGCCACATCGGCGCGAACATCGCCGGTATCGCGATCATCCTCGGGGTGAACCTGGTGATCGGGTTCCTCCCCGGGTTCAACGTGTCGTGGCAGGCGCACATCGGTGGTCTCATCGTCGGGCTCCTCGTGGCCTTCATCTACACCCGCACGCGAACGCGGCGCCAGCGCGGCCTGCAGATCGCCCTCCTGGCCGCGGTCGGGGCCGGGCTCATCGCTCTGCTCTTCGTCCCGGTCCTCGCTCCCGGCCTTGTCCTGCCCTGAGTTATCCACAGGCTCATCCACACATGGGGATGAATCACAGCGGTGTAATTCACACCTGTTAACAGCCCTGTTAACAAACTCAGCGAGAACGCGAAAGCCCCGGTCACGCCGGGGCTTTCGAACGATCGGATGCTGCGGCTAACGCCAGCGGGTGGTCATGAGGAAGCCGAGGAACGCGATGCCGAAGCCGATCACGAGGTTCCAGCCGGCGATGCCGGGGATCGGGTACTGCATGCCGCTGAGGTAGAACACCAGCACCCAGACGAGACCGATCAACATGAGGCCGATCATGATCGGCTTGAACCACACCGGATTGGGTGCGGCTTCGCCTTCTGCCCGCTCGATGAGCGAATCGTCTTCTTTGCCGGGTCGTGCCATGCACAGAAGTCTAACTGCCAGGCGGCCCACAGCGTGCGGGGACTAAAATCCCGCTGTGGAACACGCCCTGGCCGGACATGACGCAGGAAGCCCTGTCACGCGCCCGCGTCGGCGCACGTCCGTCGTCGGCGTGCTCGGCGAGATCCTCATCACTGCGGGTGTCATCGTCCTCCTCTACGTCGCGTGGCAGCTCTACATCGGCGACAAGATCTACGGCGCAGAGCGCAACGCCCAGGGGCAGCAGCTCTCGCAGGAGTGGGCCGGCGCCTCGCCGAGCACCAATGAGCCCGAGGCGGCACCGGTCGCCGTGGAGCCGATCGTCCGGCCCGAGCCGGCGGACGGCGAGCGTTTCGGTGTCATGCACATCCCGCGATTCGGAGCCGACTACGCCATGCCCATGGCGGGCGGCGTCTCGCGCGAGCGCACCCTCAACCCCATCGGGATCGGCCACTACATGGGCACCCAGATGCCGGGCGAGGTCGGCAACTTCGCAGTGGCCGCGCACCGCACGTCCTACGGCGAGCCCTTCCGCAAGATCGCCGAACTACGTCTCGGCGACGCGATCGTCGTCGAGACCGAGGACGGCTGGTACACCTACCGGTTCCGCACGCTGCAGTACGTCCAGCCGACGCAGCGGGACGTGCTGCTCCCGGTGCCGCAGGTTCCGGACGTCCCGCCGGGCACGCGCTACATCACCCTGACCAGCTGCAGCCCCATCCACTGGATGTGGGAGCGCATCATCGCGTACGGCGTGTTCGAGTCCTTCACGCCCCGCTCCGCGGGTCCGCCCGCGGCCCTCGAAGAGGCGGTGGTCTGATGTACGCGGCACTGTGGCGCGTGCTCCCCGGCCCGTGGTGGATCCGGCTGGTCATCCTCCTGGTCGCGGCGGCCGCGATCCTCTACGGCCTCTTCTTCTACGTCTTCCCGTGGGCGAGCGAATTCATCAATCCGGTCGACGGCGCCGTCGAGTGACAGCCGCGTCCGTTCTGGTCGTCGACAACCACGACAGTTTCGTCCACACCCTCGTCGGCTACCTCCACGAGCTCGGCGTGACGACGGACCTCGTCGAGGCCGACGCCGTCGACGACCCGCGCGCGCTGCTGGCGGAGTACCGGGCGGTGCTGGTGTCGCCCGGACCCGGCGCACCCGGCGATGCCGGAGCATCCGTCGCCGTCGTCCGTGCCGCGGCCGACGAGGGGATGCCGCTGCTCGGCGTATGCCTCGGACACCAGGCGATCGGCGAGGCCTTCGGCGGGAAGGTCGACACCGCGCCGGACCTCATGCACGGCATGACCTCGCTTGTCCACCACGACGGGAGCGCGCTCTACGCGGGGCTGCCCGACCCCTTCACCGCGACGCGGTATCACTCCCTGGCCATCGTCCCGGAGACGCTTCCCGGCGCGCTCGTCGTGACGAGCCGCACGCCCGAGGGCGTCATCATGGGCGTCGCGCATCGCGAGCTGCCGATCGTCGGCGTGCAGTTCCACCCCGAGAGCGTCCTCACCGAGGGCGGTCACCGTCTGCTGGGCAACTGGCTGGAGTCGGCGGGATTCCGGGATGCCGCGTCGCTCGGCGCACGGCTCAGCCCGCGGCGCTGAGCGCGCCGCTCACGTGCCCGAGCAGTAGACCAGTGTGATGGTCGAGTGGATCGGCACGTCACCCGGAGCGAGCGACTGCGTCGACACCGTCGGGGGACTGGAGCCGGCGCACGAGGTGTCCTCCTGCGTGACGACCTCGAGCTCGAGCTCCTCGAGCTCGCGCTGAGCCGCCTCGACGGTGTACCCCCGCACGTCGTTGATCGTCACCTTGCCCGATGCGACGACGAGGTTCACGACGGTGCCCACCGGGACGCTCGCCCCGTCGGTCTGGTCGGCCGAGATGACCGTACCGGCGGTCAGCGCCGGATCGTTGCGCTGCGTGACCGAGCCGAGCTCCAGGCCCGCTCCCTCGAGAGCGGCGGCCGCGGCATCCCGTCCGAGACCCTCCAGCGGAGGCACGGTGGCGAGCTCCTGGCCGAGGGAGACGAAGACGCGGATCTCCTGATTCGGGTTGACCGATGTGCCCTCCGCCGGATCGGTGCGGATGACGATGCCCTCGGGGACGTCGGGATTCTGCTCGTCCACGCGGATGGCGCGCATCTCGGCCTCGAGCAGCTCCTCGTTCGCGCGATCGTAGGTCATGCCGGACACGTCCGGCACGATTCGGGCCGTCGAAGGCACGCGGTCGTCGGGGTTGATCGACAGCACCCAGAACAGGACCGAGATGAGCAGCACCGTCAGCACGCCCACACCCGCCCAGATCCACGCGACCGGAGGCCCGGACTGCGTGCGCTTCATCGTCGTGTCGGTGCTGAGCTGCCGCAGGGAGCGCGCCGTCTCGGCCGCCTGCCGCGGGTTGGGACCGTAGAGCTCGCTGGTCAGAGCGCCCACCTGCCGCTTGGACGGCGAGCGGCCGTCCACGGTCGCGTCGAGCGCCTCGCGGAAGCTCGCCGCGTCCTGATAGCGCTGGAACGGATCCTTCGCGAGCGCACGGAGGGCCACGGCATCCAAGGCCCTCGGCACACCCTCGTGGATCTCGGACGGCGCGACGGGCGCCTCACTCACGTGCTGGTACGCCACGGCCACCGGCGACTCGCCCCGGAAGGGCGGCCGGCCCGCGAGCAGCTCGTACAGCACGACACCCGCCGAGTAGAGGTCGGCGCGCGCGTCGACCGGCTCGCCCTTGGCCTGCTCGGGCGAGAAGTAGGCGGCCGTGCCGAGGATCGCCGTGGTCTCGGCGACGGTCGACGAGCTGTCGGAGACGGCGCGCGCGATGCCGAAGTCCATCACCTTGACCTGGCCGGCGCCGGTGACCATCACGTTGCCGGGCTTGATGTCGCGATGCACGACGCCGGCGCGGTGCGAGTACTCGAGAGCCTCGAGGATGCCGTCGACGTAGCGGACGGCATCCGTCACCGGCACGGGACCCTCGGCGATGATGTCCTTGAGCAGCGCTCCGTGCACGAGCTCCATGACGATGAACGGGACCGGCCGCACCCGGCCGTCGGCGTCGGTGGAGGTGTCCTCGCCCGCGTCGTACACGCGGACGATCGTGGGATGCGCCATGCGCGACGCGGCCTGCGCCTCGAGGCGGAACCGCGTGCGGAACGCGTTGTCGTCGGCGAGCTCGCGGTCGAGGATCTTGATCGCCACGGCGCGACCGAGGGTCAGGTCGTAGCCGCGGTAGACGCTCGCCATTCCGCCGCGTCCGATCGGCTCGTCGATGCGATAACGCCCCGATAGCACGCGCGGCTCAGCTGTCACAGGTCACTCCCCGAATGGAACAACTGCCAGACTATCCGAGCGGGGACAGGCGGCCGGCACCGGCCACCCTCCCCGCTCGTACGACGTGACCGCCGGTCAGCCGTCGCCTTCGTCGCCTCCGGCCGCGGGCTCGATCGGCACGCTCGCCTCGGGCGAAGCTCCCGAGGTTCGGTCGCCGGACGGACCGCCGGTGCAGGTCACGGTGTAGCTGACCACGAGGTTTCCGGTCGCGGTCGTCGGGACGGTGATCTGCGCCGAGCGATCGGCCTGACCGAACGACGACGTCGACTGTCCGTTCGCGAAGGTGCCGTTGGTCGCCGTCAGGTTGTAGGCGCTCACCGAGCCCTCGCCCGCCGGGCAGGTGTATCCCGCCCAGTCGACCTGGATGGTCCCGCCCGGTGCGACCGTCGCGGCGGCGAAGGTGGGCGCGGCGGGATTGGGCATCGGCACCTGGGGGCCGTAGTACGTCAGGTTGATCGTGGTGCCCAGGGGTACACGGCCGGTCGGGTTGACGTCGTAGACGACATCCTGATCCCCGGCGGTGGGCGCCGCGTTGCCCTCGACGCAGTTCGCGACGAGCTCCGCGCCCTCCACGAGCGCGCGGGCGTCGGCGCACGTCTTGCCGGTGAGGCCCAGGGCGCCCACGTCGACGCGTTCCTCGGTGGTCTGGGTCGGCGTCGGGGTGGGAGTGTCAGACGGCGTGGGGGAGGCTGAGGTCGATGTGCCCGTCGGGTTGGGGTCGCCGCCCTGATTCGCCAGGAGCGCCCACACCGTGCCGCCGAGCACGAGCAGCAGCAGCACGATGAGCGCGATGAGCGGCCATGTCCACGGGCTGCGCTTCTTCTTCTCGGGCTCCTCGCCCTCGACGACCTCCTCGCCCGCCACTCCTGCGGCCGGCAGGATCCGCGTGGCGGCGGACGTGTCGGCACCCGACGTGAGCAGCTGCGTCATGTCGTCGCCGGTGGCCGACCCGGCGGCGATGGCCGGCACGGCGGCGGCTGCGGCGGCGATGTCGCCCCGGCGGAGGGCGGTCGCGGCGCGAGCCACGGCCGCGGCGGACGCCGGGCGGTCCTCCGGCTTCTTGGCGATCATCGCCATGACGAGGTTCTGGACGGGGACGGGGACCGTCGGCGGCAGCGGAGGCGGCTGCTCGTTGATCTGCGCCATCGCGATCGCGACCTGCGACTCGCCCGTGAAGGGCCGCTTGCCGGCGAGGCACTCGTACGCGACGATGCCCAGCGAATAGGTGTCGGTCGCGGGGGATGCCGGATGCCCCGAGGCCTGCTCGGGGGACAGGTACTGCACCGTGCCCATGACCTGACCGGTCGCCGTGAGCGGGACCTGGTCGGCGATGCGGGCGATGCCGAAGTCGGTGATCTTGACGCGGCCGTCGGGGGTGATCAGCAGGTTTCCCGGCTTGATGTCACGGTGCACGAGTCCGGCCGCGTGGGCCGCCTGCAGCGCCGCCGATGTCTGCGCGACGACGTCCAGAGTCTTGTCGGTGGACAGCGTGCCGTCGCGTTCGAGGATCGTCGACAGCGCCTCGCCGGGCACGAGCTCCATCACGAGGAACGCGCTGCCGTTCTCCTCGCCGTAGTCGAACACGCTGGCGATGCCCTCGTGGTTGACGAGTGCGGCATGCCGGGCCTCGGCGCGGAAGCGCTCGAGGAAGCCCGGATCCCCCATGTATTCGTCCTTGAGGATCTTGATGGCGACCGTGCGTCCGATGACGTGGTCGGTCGCCTCCCACACCTCGCCCATACCGCCGATCGCGATCCGCGATTCCAGCTCGTACCGGCCTCCGAAGGTCACACCCTGCGTCGGTCTCATCTGCCCAGCACCGCCTCCATGACCTTCTTTGCGATGGGAGCCGCAATCCTGTTGCTGCTGCCCGACTGCCCTTGCCCGCCGCCGTCTTCGACGACCACCGCGACGGCCACCTGAGGGTCGTCCGCGGGGGCGAACCCGGTGAACCACAGGGTGTACGGCTCGCCGGGACCGTTCTCCGCGGTCCCGGTCTTCCCGGCCACGTCGACGCCGTCTATTCTTGCACCGGTCGCGATGCCCTCACTGACATTGGCGACCATCATCGTGACCATCTCCTCCGCCAGATCCTCTTCGAGGGCCCGGCCGAACTCGACGTCGGGGAAGTCCTCCTGCACGGAGAGGTCGGGACCGATCACGCGGTCCACCATCCTCGGGTTCATCACCACTCCGCCGTTCGCGATCCCGGCGGACACCATCGCCATCTGCAGCGGCGTGGCGATCACCTGACCCTGGCCGAAGCCGGTGAGCGCGGTCTGGGCGTCGTCGAGCGCGCGCGGATAGCTGGAGGGCGTCGAGACGAGCGGGAGCTCGAACGAGAAGTTGAAGCCGTACTTCTCGGCTTCCTCGCGGATCGCCGTGTCGCCGAGCTCGACCGCGAGCTGGGCCATCGGGATGTTGCAGCTCAGGCGAAGGGCGTCGGCGATCGTCACCTCTTCGCCGGGACCGCATGTGCCCCGGGTGTCGTTGTAGATCACGGCATCCGACTGCGGCAGCCGGTAGGTCGCCGGGTTCGGGAGCGTCGACTCCGGGGTGTAGTCGCCCGAGGCGAGCGCGGCCGAGGCGACGACCAGCTTGAACGTGGAACCCGGAGGGTTGAGGTCGCCGGCGATGGCGCGGTTGGAGAGGGGCTTGCCCGGATCGGCGACGAGCGCGTCGTAGGCGGCGTTCACCTCGGTCGTGTTGTGGGACGCGAGCAGGTTCGTGTCGTAGCTCGGGCTCGTCACCATCGCGAGGACGCGGCCGGTGGAGGGCTCGATCGCGAGCACGGCACCCTGCAGGTCGCCGAGCGCTTCGTACGCGGCCCGCTGCACGTCGGCGTCCAGGCTGAGCACGACGTTGGAGCCTCGCGGGGGCTGACCGGTGAAGATGCGCTCGATGCGGGACAGGAACTGCGAACCGGCCGTGCCGGTGAGGTACGAGTTCATCGCCTGCTCGATGCCCGTCCCCGCTTCGCGGCCGAGCGCCGGGTTGATGTATCCCGTGACGGGCGCCCACATGTCGGGCTCGACGTATTGGCGCTGCCAGCTGTACACGTCGTTCGACGGCACGGACGACGCGATCGCGGTGCCGCTGGCGATGATGGAGCCGCGCTGGACCTCGAACGAATCGTAGAGAGCCCGGGTGTTGCGGGGGTTCTCCGCGAGTTCTTCGGCGTTGACGACCTGGATCCAGCTGGTCGAGCCGAACAGTGCGAGGAACATGATCAGCATCAGGATGCTGAGACGCCTGAGTTCTTTCGTCATGAGATCGCCCCCTTCGGGCGATGGGCTCGCTGACGCGAGCCCGGAACGACCGCGTGCTCCTTCGTCATGTCAGCCGATCACCACCCGGGGCCGGCTGCGCACGCCGTCCGAGATGCGGAGCAGGAGCGCGACGATGATCCAGTTCGCCACCAACGAGGATCCGCCGGCGGCGAGGAACGGGGTCGTGAGGCCCGTGAGCGGGATGATGCGCGTGACGCCGCCGACCATGATGAACACCTGCAGCGCGATCGTGAACGACAGGCCCGTGGCGAGGAGCTTGCCGAAGTCGTCCTGCCCGGCCAGGCCGATGCGCACCCCGCGGCTCGTGAACACCATGTACAGGCAGAGGATCGCGAACACCCCGATGAGGCCGAGCTCTTCGCCGAGAGCGGGGAGGATGTAGTCGCTCTCGGCGACGGGCGTGAGATAGGGCCGGCCCTGTCCGAGCCCCGTGCCGACGAGCCCGCCCTGCGCGAGACCGAAGATGCCCTGCACGAGCTGGTAGCTGCCGCCGGGGGCGTCGATCACGGTCGGGTTGAAGGCATCCAGCCAGTTCGTGAAGCGCCCGTTCACGTACGCGAGCACCTGCGAGGCGATGACCGCGCCCACCGCGGCGAGCGTCACGCCGATGAGCACCCAGCTGGTCTTGCCGGTCGCGACGTAGAGCATGGCCACGAACATGCCGAAGATGAGGAGGCCGGTGCCGAGGTCGCGCTGCATGACGATGATGCCGAGCGAGATCAGCCAGATCACCAGGAGTGGCCCGAGCTCACGCGCGCGCGGCCATGTCATGCCGAGGAAGCGCGTGCCGACCGACGTGAGGCTCTCCCGCGTGCGCACGAGGTATCCCGCGAAGAAGATCGCCAGCGCGATCTTCGCCAGCTCCCCCGGCTGGAAGCTGAAGAAGCCGAGCGAGACCCAGACGTCCGCATTGGCATTGGTGCCCAGGCCCGGGATGATCGGCAGGATGAGCAGCACGATGCCCGTGAAGCCGAAGACATACGTGTAGCGGAACAGCACCCGGTAGTTGCGCAGCAGCAGCACCACCGCGATCGCGCCGACGATGGCGATCGCGGCCCACGCGAGCTGCCGCGTCGAGAAGGCATCCCAGCCGTGACGTTCGCGGGCGATGTCGAGGCGGTAGATCATCGCGAGCCCCAGCCCCGTGAGCAGGGTGGCGATCGGCACGACGAAGGGGTCGGCATCCCGCGCGCGCAGTCGCAGCACGATGTGCAGGGCGAAGACGAGCGCCGTCAGTCCACCGCAGTAGACGAGGAAGGTCCAGTCGATCGCACCGAGCGCCCCGAGCTGCACGAGGGCGACCGCGGAGCCGTTGATGAGGAATGCGAAGACGAGCAGACCCAGTTCGCGGTTGCGCTGCGTCTGGGGAACGCGGATGCGCCGCAGGGCGCGCACCACCGCGGTGTCGGTGGACACCGCTTCGGTCGCCGTGGCCGAGGAGCCGCTCATCCGCCCCCTCCCGAGGTCTCCAGAATGGTCGCGACGATACGCCGTGCGTCTGAGAGGGAGCTTGCCGAGATGGTCCCCTCGACCGTCGCCCGCGCGAACTCGGGCAGCGAGTCGAGCGGGATCTCGGTGTCTTCGTAGGGCGTCGACAGCGAGATCGGACCGATCCCCTGCTGCACGCCGCGGTAGATCACGACGGTGTCCTCATCGGCACCCACGAAGTAGCGCGTCTGGGTCCACTGGTAGCCGACGAACAGGGCGCCGACGATGAGGGCGATCACGAGAACCAGGCCGACGATCCACCCGATGCGGCGGCGGCGCACGCGGCGGCGGTCCTCCTCGATGAGCTGCTCGAGGAACTCCGCCGCCGGCTCGAAGTGCGTCGGCTCGTTCGCCGCCTGACGGTTGGGGTGCAGCCAGCTCGTCCGGCCCGGGCGAGCCGCGGGCACGTCGACCCCGACCGGGTTGGAGGCGGATCCGACGACGGTGGGCGTGCCGGAGAAGAGGGGATGCTGCCCCCCGACGTCGACGAGGACGATCGTGACGTTGTCGGGCGCACCGCCGTCGAGAGCCTGCTTGAGGAGGTTGTCGGCCGTGCGTCCGGGCGCCAGCCCGAGCGCGAGCGCCTTGGACGTGTGGGCGTCGTCGACCACGCCGGACAGGCCGTCCGAGCACAGCAGCCAGCGGTCGCCGGGCTGGGTCGGCATGATGAACGTGTCGAGCTCGGGGTCGGGGTCCATGTCGCCGAGCACGCGCATGAGGACAGAGCGCCGAGGGTGGTACCGGGCCTCTTCCGGCGTGATGCGGCCCGAGTCCACGAGGCGCTGCACGAAGGTGTGGTCCGTGGTGATCTGCGTGAGCGCGCCGTCGCGGAAGAGGTAGATGCGCGAGTCGCCGATGTGGGCGATGACGGCGTAGTCGTCCACCATGATCAGCGCGCTGACGGTGGTTCCCATGCCCGCCAGCTCCGGGCGATCGCCGACCGTGTCGATCAGCTGGGCCGCGGCATCCGAGATCGCGTCGCGCAGTTCGCGCTCGGCCTCCGCCGTCGATTCGTAGGGTCGGTCGAGGGCCTGCAGCCGGGCGATCGCGAGGCTCGACGCGACGTCACCGCCGGCGTGGCCTCCCATGCCGTCGGCCACGACGAACAGGTTCGAGCCGGCGTAGCCGGAGTCCTGGTTGTTGGAGCGCACCTTGCCCGTGTGCGAGATGGCGACGCTCGAGCCCTGGAAGACCATGGGGAGGGGTTCCGCCGCTTACTTCCGCAGCTCGAAGGTCGTCGCGCCGACCTTGATCGGTGCGCCGATCGTCACGGGAGCCGGCGCCGTGACCCGCTGGCCGTCGTGCCACGTGCCGTTGGTCGAGTCGAGGTCCTGGATCATCCACTGATCGCCCCACAGCACGAGGCGCGCGTGGTGGCTCGAGGTGTAGTCGTCGCGGATCACGAGCGCCGACTCGCTGGAGCGCCCGATCGTGAGCGGTTCGTTGCCGAGCGGGAGCTCGATGCCGGCCTTGGGTCCGCTCGTGATGACGATGCGCGACACCGACGCGGCGGTGGCGGGTCCGCCCTTCGGCCCCGAGGCGACGGGCGCGGCGGCCGGCGCGACGGGCGCGGTGGCACCGCCCCGGGGCGGAGTCGCCGCCGCGGCGGCGGGTGCTGCGGCGGCGGGTGCGGCATCCGGCATCTTTCGCACCTTCACGCCGAAGAGATCGGCGCGCAGCGAGTAGACGACGGCGAAGACGAACGCCCACATCAGCACGAGGAAGCCGATGCGGAGGAGCAGCAGGGTCAGTTCGCTCATGACAGCGGGCCCTGCTCGCGGAGGTCGTAGGCGCGCGTGGCGTCTTCGGCCGACATGGTCGGGCGCGGCGGGGGCGCGGCCTGCGCGACGACGTGGAACACGATGTCGGTGCGTCCGATCGTCACGGTCGAGTCGGGCGGGAGCGCGGACTCGGTCACCTTGCGGCCGTCGAGCATCGTGCCGTTGGTCGAACCGAGGTCGCGGACCATGGCGCGCTCGCCGTCCCACAGGATCTCGACGTGCTTGCGGCTCGTGCCTGCGTCGGAGATCGTGATGGTCGCGTCGCTGCCGCGGCCGATCACGGTGCGGCCCTTGGCGAGGGGATGCCTCTTGCCTGCGATGTCGACGACTCCGCGCCACGTCACCTGCCCGCCCTGGGCCGTCGAGGAGTCGACCCGCAGCGTTCCTGTGGCCACCTGCTCGTCGCGCCGGAGGGTGATCGTGACCGGGCCGGCGAAGGAGTACCCCTGCTTCTTGGCGTGCTTGTGCACAAGCGTGTCGAGCTCGTGGGTGAGGGCGTCGCCGATGGCGCTCATCTTCTCGTCGTCGGCCGGCGACAGCCGCACCACGAACGTGTTCGGCGCGAGGATGCGGTCGCGGCTGACGACGGCGGCCTTCTTGTCGAGCTCGCTGCGCAGCGCGGAGGCGATCTCGACGGGTTGGATGCCGCTGCGGAAGGTCTTCGCGAACGCGCTGTTCACTGCGCGCTCGAGACCTTTCTCGAAGCTGTCAAGTAGTCCCACGGGGCTCCTCGGACGGGGGGTGCCGGTTGCTACATGCTAGTTGCACACTCTGAAATGCCGGTGGACGGCGTGACGGGCCGGGTGGATTCGGGGCACTGCGGGCTGCTGCGCGGCTCAGGAGATCTGCCCGGGTCAGGTCGATTCCGGCGGCTTGTCTCCTGATTCCGGCAGATCCCCTGCGTTCGGCGGGCGGATCGGTGCGTGATATCCTCGGGAAGTTGAGTTTCGCGGGGTCTTCGGATGCCGCGGCTCGCGCGAGTGGCGGAATAGGCAGACGCGCTGGCTTCAGGTGCCAGTGCCCGAAAGGGCGTGGGGGTTCAACTCCCCCCTCGCGCACAGAGCGCACACGGAAGCCCCGGCGATCCTCGGATCCCGGGGCTTTCGCGCGAGACGAGAGCCGGTCGGCCGCGTCACACCCCGTCGAGCGCAGGGAGGAGCGCGAAGACGACCTCTTCCGTCTCGCGCCGCAGACCCGGTGCGTACGCGACATCCCGCGACACCTCCGTGAAGCCGGAGTGCTCGAGCACCGCGATCGCCGCGGCATTGTGTGCGGCGACACGGGCGAACAGCGGCCGCACGGGCTCGCGGGAGACGAGGAGCCGCAGCGCGGCCGTGGCGACGCCCCGGTTCCAGGCGTGCCTCGCGATCCATACGCTGACCTCGCGGTCGCCGTCGAGGGTGAACAGCGCGGCGGTGCCGGCGAAGCCGCCGTTCTCGGTGACCACCTGGTAGAGCACGTCGTCGTCGGTGCGGCGACGCGAGGCCCACGCGTCGAAGGCGGCGCGGTCGTCGGCGTCGTCGGCGGTGAACGCGGCCATCGCGACACCCTCCGGGTCGCGCATCATCTCGAAGACGGCATCGAGGTCGTCGTCATCCATGTCGCGAAGCTCGATGTGGTTCACACGCCCACCGTAGCGAGCGAAGACGCGCGCGACGAGCCGCTCGCGGTCAGCAGAGGCCGTGCAGCTCGCGCAGGAGGACCTCGGCGCGGTCGCCGTCTCGCGCGCGCAGCGCGTCGCGCAGCCCCTCGAAGGTCTCGGTCCGCCGGATGGGGCATTCGATGAGCGGTCGCCAGGAGACGACGTTGCGGCGGATGGCGAGCTCGGCCTCTCGCATGAACCGCCTGACGGCGACATTTCCGGTCGCGCGGGTGAGCTTCGCGAAGAAGACGTGACTCGCAGCCAGGAGGGCCTCGTAGTCGTCGAGGCGCGAGGCTGTGACGACAGCATCAAGTGCCGCGACGAGATCCTCGAGCACGTCATCCGTCGCCGCGGCCGCGGCCATCCGGGCGGCGTTCCCCATCAGATAGGCGACGAACTCCAGGGTGTCGGCCTGCGCCTTGTCGTTGGGCGTCGACACCCGCGTGTACCGATGGGGCGACACCTCCACGAGGCCGACGCGCTCCAGCCGCTGGAGGGCTTCGCGCACGGGAGTGCGTGAGACGCCCAGCCACTCGGCGAGCTCGTGGTCGCGCAGGCGAGCACCGGGCGCGAGGGTCCCGTCGAGGATCGCCTCGCCCAGGCGGGCGTAGACCTCATCGCCGAGGACCGCACCGCTGGGGACGAGGGGAGCGAGGGGGGTCGTCATGAGTGTGCGACCAGTGTACGACCCGGATCGGCCTCTCGCCGTGCCGCTGATATATCGGTAGCATGACGGTGCCACGTCTTGGCGTGGCCTATCCGGGGGGATCCGTCGACGCCCGGGCTTCGAGCCTCGCTCAGCCCGGGCGTCCGATGGGCCTGCGCATTGCTGTGCAACATTTCTGTCACCATCCGAAACCGTCCTCGCCGTGACGCGCTGGGGACGTTACGTTGGTGGGGACTCGTGGCAAGAGCGCGGGCATCCCCAAAGAACGGCAAGTAATGAGCACGCAGGGCACCGTCAAGTGGTTCAACTCGGAGAAGGGCTTCGGCTTCATCGCTCCCGATGAGGGTGGCGCGGACGTTTTCGCGCACTACACCGCCATCGCGGCGAGCGGCTACCGCTCCCTCGAGGAGAACCAGCGGGTCGAGTTCGAGATCGCCCAGGGCCCCAAGGGCCTGCAGGCGGAGAACATCCGCCCCATCTGAGCCCCACCGGGCCGAAAGGCCCGTTCACGCGAAGCCGCGTCGCGGCATCATCGCTTCCGCCGACAATGTCGGGGGCGGATGCCGCGGCTCGGTGTGCGCCCGGCCGAGGCCGGGCGCTTTCGCGTTTCCGGTGGTTGCCGCCTCGCCCGGCTCAGCCGCTCGTGCCCTTGGCGAGCTCGAGGCCGGCGCCGGCGAACTGACGCAGCGTCGCGTCGGGGAGGAAGGCCCGCGTGAGGCCGGCGCCGATGCGAGTGAGGTCGCTCTCGTCGCGGAAGAGCAGATACATCGTCTCGTACCGCGGGTGGAACTTCTGCTTGAACCGGTGCAGCGACTGAAAGCCGTAGACCGGTTCGAGGGCTGCGGCGAGGCGGTCGGACAGTGCGGCGATGGCTCCGGCATCCGGCGGGTACTCGTGCGCCAGCGGCGCACCCGACAGCGACATGATCTCGGCGCCCTCGCCTTCGAAGTGCCGTGCCGACGATCCGATGAGGAACTCCATGACCGGGCCGAAGCCGCCGTCCCGTCGGCGCATGAGGTCCAGCGTCCAGCCGCGGACCGCGCCGTTCCCGCCGTAGACCGGAAGCCACGACAGGAAACCGTCGACGTCGCCCGTGGGTGAGATCGCCAGGGCCAGACGGACCTCCGGGTCCTCGGCCTGCTCGAGTGTGCCGAGGGTGAACCCCATCTCGGGCAGGCCCTTGTCTCCGACCCACATCTCCGAGATCGCACGGAGCTGCGCCTTGATGCCCCAGGGCTCGTCGGCGAGGCGTGTCATGCGGAAGGTCATCTCCTCCCGTCCGGCGCGGTTCAATGAGGTGCGCACGGCACTCCACTGCTTGCCGGTGAACTGCAGGCCGGGAAGATCGACGATCGTGTCGTCGGCGACGACGAGACTCCGCCACCCAGCGGGCACGGCGTCCCGCGTCGCCTCACCGGCGCTGAAGAAGCACGGGACGAGGCCGGCGTGCTCGGCCGATGCGATGAACTCGGCGACGGAGGCCGGGCGGGATGCCTCGGGCCCGAGCGGATCGGCGAGAGCGATCGCGACGCCGGCCCGGCGCTGGTACGCGATGATGCCTCCGGCCGCGGTCCGCGCGTAGTCGTTGCCGTCCCACGTCGTCATCCAGGACAGCGTGCCGCCGCCGTGGGCGTGGAGCGCCTCCTTCACATCGGCGACGGTCGGCGCCGGCGCGACGCCCACCGCGGACTTCCGGCGCGCGCGGAACGCGCGGCGCACCCAGATCAGGTAGACGAGCAGCAGCAGCCACATCGCGGACTGCGCGACGGCGACGTTGAAGTCGCCGACCTGGTCGTCGACGGCGCCGGGTCCGACGATGAGGACGAGCACGACGAGCAGGATGCCGGTGAGGATGTTGGCGGTCGCGAGCACGACGGTCCACCACCAGGCCCACCGGCGGCCACGGCGCAGGCCGGTCGCAAGGGCGCCGATGATGACGACGTCGATCGCGACATCCAGGAAGGAGCCGCCGGCCGCTTCGGTGTGCCCGAAGGGCCCGTCCGTCGGCAGGAGCAGGGTCAGGAGCTCGACGGCGAGGATCACGAGCACCGCGACGAACGCGATGAGCCGCTGCTCCCGGACGGTCGTGCGCTGCACCCGCAGCGAACGGTCCACGAACAGCACGAGGAGCACGGCGAACGCGTGCTCGAGGTCGGCGAGGGATCCCCAGAAGAAGAGCATCACGAACGCGAAGCCGAGCACGAGGAGCCATCCCCGCACGCGCCACGGCGGGGCGAGGAGGCCGACCGCGGCGGCGATGCCGGCCATCGTCCCGCCGGACGGTCCGACGTCGAGCATCGTCGCCTCGACCTGCGCCCACGGCCAGGGGAGCAGGGAGGCGACCGACAGGAACAGGGCGCTGGCGAAGATCGCGAAGAGCTGGCCGATGCCGAAGTATCCGAGCGCGAGGACCGAGCCGCGGCGGTACTCCAGGAACGCGAGTCCGGCGAAGCTCGCGATGACGAATGGGTACGTCAGGGGATGGTCGACGAAGAACGTGCCGGTGACGGGGGTCCACCATCTCCCTTCGAGGAGGGCGGGGAGGCCGTACGCGACGGAGTCGAACAGCGGGTTGTCGGCGAACGGACTCCACAGTCCGCCCCAGATGATGCCGGTCGCCAGCAGGACGGCGATCAGCGTCAGAGACACGGGGATGCGCGCCACGAAGGACACGACGGGATGGCGCGATCGCGTGGCGGCGTCGGTCATGGGCTCACCCTACCGACGCCGATGCCCTCATGTGCGGCCGAGTCGCGCGAAATCCGCGAGCGCCTTGGCGTCGTCGGCGTCGCGAAGCGCTCGCCGCGCGGCGTCGAGAGCCGCCACCGGATCCTGCGCCTGGCGGGCCGCGGCGAGCTCGCGCTGGGAGGAGATCAGCCGCGCGCGCGCGTCCGCGTCGGTGCGGACGTGGGCGATGGACGCCTCGGCCTGCGCGATCGCCGCACGGGCGGCGGCGAGTGTGCCCGGAAGGGCGGTGCGTGCTCCGCGCAGGCGCTGCTGCGCGGTGCGCGCGTCGCCGAGGGCGAGGTCGAGGCGGTCACGGAGGCGCGCGATCCGATCGACCGCGCGGGAGGGGCGGCGCGCGGCATCCGCTTCGATGGCGTCGAGTTCGGCGCTCACCTCGTGGATCACGGCCCCGAGTCGATCGGCGTCGGGCGGCTCGAGGTGCTCGCGCGTGACGCCGGCGTGACGGAGTGCGGTGCGGGCCGCGTCGAGTTCGTCGGGCACGGCCTGGGCGGCCTGCATCACGACGCGGTGCGTCTCCTCGAGGATGCGAGCGTCGGCCTCGGCCTGCCGCAGCGACCGCTCAGCGGCGCCGAGCTCGGCCAGGGCGCTGCGCGTGGGGTCGGCCGCCTGGGCGTGCGCCGCGTCGAGGTGACGCCGGGCTTCCTCGGCTTCGGCGAGGGCGTTGTGTGCGGCGCGCGCAGCCGCGGACCACTCGTCTTCGGCGAAGCGGGCGGAGAGCTCCGACACGAGGGCGGCGGGGTCGCCCATCTCGGCGCGGAGTCGTTCGAGCCGCGCACGCGCGGCGGCGATCTGGGTCGTGGCGGCGACGTTCGAGAGCACCCACGCCGAGTGCTCTGAGCGTGCCGATGCGATGAGTCCGAGGGCTTCCTGTGCGCGGCGCTGGATGCGGGTCGCCGCGCGGCGGATGTCGGCGGGCAGCGCGTCTGCCGCGCTGATGCGCCGGTACTCGTCGAAGCCCTCGTCCCGCACGTGCTGGGCGGTCAGGCGCGCGCGGCGGAGGGACACCGGTGCACCACCGCCGTAGAGGGCGCCGGAGAGTCCGACCTCGAGGTCGAGCTCGGCGACCTCGTCGTCGAGCCGGACGAGGGCGGTGCCGGCATCCTTCCGCACAGCGTCGGCGGCGGCCCGTGCACGGGGGGAGCGCCGTGCGCGACGGACAGCCCACGCGATCGCGACGAGCGCGATCGCCGTGACGCCGAACACGATCGCCGCGGGCACGAGCCACGCGAGGATCGCGCCGATGCCTTCAGGCATCGCTGTCCTCGAAGAGCAGGAGGCGGCGGAGCGCGGCGGTGTCGTCGACCGCGGCCTGAGCGCCGTCGGCCTCGTGCGGCCAGCTGAATCCCCAGCGCACGAAGATCACGGGCACGCCTTGCTCGGCGCCGCCCTCGACGTCGTGATGGCGATCCCCCACGAGGACGGGACGGCTCGTGTCGACACCGGCCGCGCGCAGGCGCCGCAGCGCTTCGGCGACGATGTCGGACTTGGCGCTGAGCGTCCTCTCGTCGGGCGTCGCGCCGACGATCGCGGTCAGCGACGGCGAGAGGTCGAAGTGGTCCATGAGGGCGGCGACCTGGATCTCGGGCTTCGAGCTGGCCGTCGCCTGCGGGATGCCGGCCGCGGCGATGTCGCGGATCAGATCGCCGACGCCGTCGAAGAGCCGCGCCCCGGTCGTATAGCCGTCCTGCTTGCCGAGGACGCGGTAGAACGCGACGGCCTCCGACGCCTGCTCGGGCGTCATGCCCACGTTCACCTGGAACGACTCGTACATCGGCGGCCCGATCCAGTGGACGAGCTCCGCCCGGGTCGGCGGGCGCTTGCCGAAGTGCTCGAGAGCGGTGGTGAGTCGCCGCAGGATGCCGTCCGACGCATCGACGATCGTGCCGTCGACGTCCCACAGCACACAGGTCCAGGGCGAGCGGGTCGGCATGAATCCACCCTACGGGGCCGCGGGCGCGCGGCGGTTCTCGTGCCCTTGCCGCGCGACCCGGTTCTCGACGCTCACGCTTCCGCTCGCGTCGCCGCTCGGGCACCCGGCATCCACCCCAGCCCACCAGCGCTCGAACGACACACCGCGCCGCGCGCGATACCTCAGAAGAGTCGGGGGGCACCGGACTCGGTGCCCTTCATGCCCTCGTAGTCGAGCGTCACGCACCGGATTCCCCGATCCGCGGCGAGGACCTTGGCCTGCGGCTTGATCTCCTGGGCGGCGAAGACGCCCGTCACCGGCGCGAGATGCGGGTCGCGTCCGAGGAGCTCGAGATACCGCGTCAGCTGTTCGACGCCGTCGATGTCGCCGCGCCGCTTCACCTCGACCGCGATCGTCCCGCCGGCGGGATCGCGGAGCAGCAGATCGACGGGCCCGATGGCGGTCGGGAACTCGCGCCGCACCAGCGTGAGGCCTTCGCCGATCACGTCGACCTGCTCGGCGAGAAGGCGCTGGAGGTCGGCCTCCACTCCGTCCTTCTGCAGTCCGGGGTCGATGCCGAGCTCGTGCGAGGTGTCGTGCAGCACCTCGTAGATCCGCACCAGAAGGGCGTCGCCGGTCTTCGCGTGCGTCACCCGCCACTGCTCGAGCACTCCCGCGGCGGCGGAATCGGCATCCGGGATCTCCACGTCGAGGCGGCACGGCGGGCTCATCCAGTTGAGCGGCTTGTACGAACCGCCGTCCGAATGCACGAGCAGACTCCCGTCGCCCTTGTGCACGAGGAGACGCGTGGCAAGGGGAAGGTGCGCGGTGAGCCGTCCGGTGTAGTCCACGGAGCAGCGGGCGATGACGAGACGCACC
Organism: Microbacterium insulae; assembly: GCF_042677065.1. NCBI lineage: Bacteria > Bacillati > Actinomycetota > Actinomycetes > Micrococcales > Microbacteriaceae > Microbacterium > Microbacterium insulae. Next base: position 1,297,767 of record NZ_JBHTII010000001.1, read on the forward strand.
CGAAGAGCCTAGCCCCGCGTCAGTGGTGGGCGTGCCCGACGCCGACCTTCGACCCGGCGATCGGCTTGGCCGCACCCGATGCCAGACCCGACAGCGCGATCAGGCCGACGATGATCCACAGCGTCGGGAGGATGCCGATCTCGTGGCTGATCCACCCCAGGACGGGCGGTCCGCAGAGGAAGGCCAGGTATCCGATCGTCGCGGCCGCGGAGACGGATGCCGCGGCCTTCGCCGGATCGTCCGCCGCCGCCGACATCCCGAGGGGGAACCCGAGCGATGCGCCCGCGCCCCACAGCGCGATGCCGACGAACGCGACGGGCATGTTCGGCGCGAGGATGAACAGGATGAGGCCGACGCCGGCCGCGACCGACAGGACACGGAGGGTCCACACCCGGCCGATCCGGTCGACGATCGGTCCGCCCAGGATGCGGAACACCGTCATCGAGACCGAGAACACAGTGAGGGCGATCGCGCCCACCGCCTCGGTCTGGCCGTGCCCGTCGACCATCGCGATCGTGAGCCAGTCGTTCGCGCTTCCCTCGGCGAACGCCATGCCGAGCATGATCGCGCCGATCGCGTACGTGCGGGGATCCCGCCACACCGCGAGGGTCTCCGCGAAGCGCTCGCGGCGGCTCGCCGGAGTCGCGGGATCGTCGTGCATCGTCTCGCGCGCCGGCACGGCCCGCAGCGCGAGCAGCCCCGCACCGAGAACCAGCAGCCCGACCACCCAGAGATGCCACGCGACCGGGATGCTCCACGCCGCCATGAGCACGCCGAACCCGGCGCCGGCGACCGTGCCGATGCTGAAGAACGCGTGGAACAGCGGCATGAGGGTCTTTCCGAAGGCCTGCTCGACCGCCGCCGCCTCGACGTTCATCATGACGTCGGTCGCGCTCATCCCCATGCCCATGAGCGCCAGACCCACGGCCGTCACGGCGTACGACTCCAGGAACGACACACCCAGCCCGATGACGACGACGCCGATCGAGAAGGTGATGATCGTCGCGACCATGCCGCGCCGCGCACCCCAGCGCACGACGAGCACGTTGGCGAGCGAGAGCCCCACGATCGCCGCGGCACCGGAGAGGAACAGCAGGATGCCGATCTGAAGGTCGTTGATCCCGAGATCGCGCTTCACCGCGGGCAGCCGCGACGCCCACGACGCGAAGCCGAGGCCCGTCACGAAGAAGATCGTGAAGACCGCGGTGCGCCAGCCGACGAGCTGAGAGCGGGAGAGAGCCGTGTCCACCCGACCAAGGTAGCCCCTGCCGGGGCCGGTGTCGAATCGATTCGACGCCCGGCGGGCCGCCAAGGTACCATCGACCGTGATGAGCACGCGCCGGGCCACCATCTCCGACGTCGCGCGCGAGGCCGGAGTCTCGCCCTCGACGGCGTCCGTCGTCTTCAGCGGCAAGACGCCCGTCACCGACGCCACCCGTCGCCGGGTCCTCGACGCCGCATCCGCCCTCGGCTACACCGGCCCCGACCCCCGGGCCGCCTCGCTCCGCCGCGGGCGGTCGGGCATCGTCGGCGTGGTCTTCGAGGAGCACCTCGGCACGGCGTTCCTCGACCCGGTCAAGACACTGATGATGGACGGACTCTCGGAGGCCGTCTCCCCGCTCGGCGCGGGGCTGCTGCTGCTGCGCGACCACGACCCGACCGAGAGCGGAACCGCCGCCTCGCTCACCACCGCCCCGCTCGACGCCGCCGTGCTCATCGGCTGCAGCGGGCACCTCCGCGAGTCTCTCGACGCCGTCAAGGCCCGCGGCATCCCGGTCGTCGTCGTCGAGGGCGACGCGGGCGACGACATCCCGCGCATCGTGCTCGACAATCGCGAAGCGCAGCGACAGGCCGCCAGCCATCTGCGGGCGCTGGGCCATCGCCGGGTCGCTGTGCTCACCCTTCCCGCCCGCGCCGGCTGGCAGGCGGGCTGGCTGCTCGACGGCACGGCCGTCACGATCGACGTCACGCGGGAGCGCCTCGCCGGCGCCCTCGAGGTCTATCCGGACGCCCCGGTTTACGCCGCTGCCGGAAGCTTCATCGACGAAGGTCTCGCGGCCGGGCGGGTGCTGCTCGCCGACCCGTCCCACCGCCCCACCGCGGTCATCGCGCAGAGCGACCTCCTCGCGGCCGGAGTGATCCGTGCGGCCGAGGAGGCGGGTCTGCGCGTTCCCGAAGACGTGAGCGTCACCGGCTTCGACGGCATCGTCGTGGACGGTCTCGCGCCGTACGAGCTCACCACCCTGGTCCAGCCCGCCGCCGCCAAGGGTCGCGCGGCGGGGCAGGCGGTCGCCGCGATGCTCGAGGGGTCGGATGCCGCGTCCATCCGCTTCACGTGCGAATTCCGCGAGGGCAACACCACCGCCGCGCCGCGCCCCGCCTAGGACCGCTGCGGACCGAGCGGCAGCGTGGGCTCGCCGAAGTCGAGGATCGTGTAGCGCCCGCAGTCGACGGCCGAGGCATCCGCCTCCGTCACACCGCCAGGAAGACGGAACGGCACGCTCTCGTCGTCGACCACCAGGAAGCTCACCTCGCCGACGGCGAAGTCGTCGCGGTTCACGAGCCACGCGTATCCGCGCAGCTCGTGGTCGACCTGCACGAGTGAGCGAGGATCTGCGGCGTGCGCTTTCGGCAGGCGCACGGTCCAGAACTGGCCGGCGCCGGCCCGGCCCGACGCGTCGGTCCACTCCACGACGCACGCGAGGTCGGCGTCGGGCGTGCTCGCCGCACTGACGAGACGCGGGATGCCGAACACTCCCGCGGCGACGAGGGCCACGGTGGTCGCGCCGATGACGGCGACGCGGCCGAGGTGCACCCGTCGAGCGACCACGTCGGGCAGCACCACGAGCCCGAGCAGCGGCGCGAAAGCGATCGGCTGGAGATACCGGGCCGCGTGCGTGCCGAGCGCAATGGCGCCGACGGTCACCACGACCGGGACGATCCACCCGCACGCGGCGACCACGGCGGGCCCGATCCGGTCGCGACGCGCCAGCACCACGCTCGCCCGGACGCACCACAGCCACAGCGCCAGCCCCGCGAGAGCGGCGACGGCACCCGCGGGATCGGCCACCCGATCCGCCGCGAGCCCCGCGTAGTACCCGAGCGACTCCCACCACGCCGAAGGGTCGGCGTAGCCGGCGCCCGTGTTCGCGATGAGGCGTCCGAGCGGGATCCGCGCGATCAGCCCCGCGACCGAGCCGGCGATCAGGGCCACGACCAGGATCGCCGCGGCGCGGCCCGCGTCGGTCCGCCTCCGCACCAGGGCGGTGGCGGCGACGACGAGCGAGAGCGGCACGGTCGCCCATGCGAGGAACATCGGATTGGTGAAGACGGATGCCGCGGCCACCGCCGCGATCGCCCACGCGTGCCGGCGCCGGGCCGGAGCATCCAGTCCCCGTCGGATCAGTCCGACGGCGAGAACCATCGCGATGACCGTCGCGCTGTAGTACGTGGTGGTGAGCAGGAGCGACGCCGGCTCGAGCGCGTCCCGATCGGCCGAGGCCTCGGTCATCGCGAAGACGGCGAAAGCCGTGAGCGCGAGCAGGGACCCGCCGACCGGCGCGCTGCCGGGTCGGCGAGCGCCCGCCGCGAAGCGCAGGGCGCCGTACAGCGCGAGAACGCTCGCGACAGCGGCCAGGAGGAGCGTCCCCTCGACGCCGAGCCCGAGGAGCGACAGCGCTCCGACCATGGCGGTCTCGGGCACGAAGAGCACCGTCGACATCGCCCAGTCCTGCGGCTGCCCCGCGGCGAGCGAGCGCACGACCAGCGTCGTCGCGAGGGAGTCGCCGTCGCGGAGCAGGAGCTCGGCGCGGGGGGTGGATGCCACGACAGCCGCCGTCACGACGGCGACCGCCAGAGCGGCACCGGCGCCCATCGCCTCGCGCGCCCAGATGGGCGAACGGGACTCGGCGGGGGCGGCGGTCACGGCCTCCACTCTGGCACGCGCGGGCATGTCGCACCGGTGTCCCCGGTAGACTGTTCCCCGACACCCTGATCGCCCGAGTCGCGCGCGTGAGCCCCCGGCCGACGACCAAGAGGAGGGCGCCCATGCTCCTCTTCCTCGGCGCGTTCGCGATTCTCCCCCTGGTGTTGCCGTGGTTGATCGGGCGCATCGGGCCGCGCGCGTTCTACATCGCCGCCCTGCTGCCCATCGCGGCCTTCGTCCACGCCGTCATCCTCACGCCCGCCGTGCTCGCCGGGTCCGACCCGTTCGAGTCGTTCGACTGGATTCCCCCGCTCGGCATCGAGCTGTCGATGCGCATGAACACGCTGTCGTGGCTCATGACCCTCATCGTCACGGGCGTCGGCGCCCTCGTGATGATCTACTGCCGCTGGTACTTCGGCGGCAAGGAGGTCGGACTCGGCCAGTTCGCCGCCGTCCTGCTCGCGTTCGCCGGAGCCATGTACGGTCTCGTGCTCACCGACGACCTCGTGGTGCTCGTCATGTTCTGGGAGATCACCAGCGTCCTCTCCTACCTGCTCATCGGCTATTACAACCGCCGAGCGGCCAGCCGGCGCGCCGCGCTGCAGGCGCTCCTGGTGACCACCCTCGGCGGGCTCGTCATGCTGATCGGCGTCGTGCTCGTGGTCGTCGAGGCGGGGACGTCGAGCATCTCGACGATCCTCGCCGATGTGCCCACCGGCCCGGTCGTCGACGCCGCTCTGGCGCTGCTCCTCGTCGGCGCGCTCAGCAAATCCGCGATCTTCCCGTTCCACTTCTGGCTTCCGGGCGCCATGGCGGCTCCCACTCCGGTGAGCGCGTACCTGCACGCCGCGGCGATGGTGAAGGCCGGCATCTACCTGATCGCCCTCCTCGCGCCCGTGTTCGCCGCCGCGCCGACGTGGCGGCCGATCGTCATCTCGCTCGGCGTGTTCACGATGCTCCTCGGCGGGTTCCAGGCCCTGCGCGAGACCGACCTCAAGCGCGTCCTCGCGTTCGGCACCGTCAGCCAGCTGGGCCTGCTGTCGGTCGTGCTCGGGTACGGCACTCGGGATGCCGCGCTCGCCGGAGCCGCGCTCCTGCTCAGCCACGCCCTGTTCAAGTCGGCGCTGTTCCTCGTCGTCGGCGTGATCGACCGCCAGCTCTCCACGCGCGACATCGCCGAACTCAGCGGCGTGGGCCGTCAGGCACCGGTGATGGCGACGTTCTCGTTCATCGCCGTCGCGTCCATGGTCGGCATCTTCCCGACGATCGGCTTCGTCGCCAAGGAGGGCGCGCTGACCGCTCTTCTCGACGAAGCCGTCGCCGGATCGCCGTGGGGCATCGTCGCCTTCACCGGGGTCGTGCTGGGTTCCGTGCTCACGGCGGGCTACGGCATCCGCTTCCTGTGGGGCGCCTTCTGGACCAAGAAGGATCCCGAACGCCGACCCATCCCCGCGACCGCGTGGCCCGATCCGCCGATCGGGTTCCTGGCGGCCCCGGTGCTCCTCTCGGCGCTGAGCGTGATCGGCGGCTTCGCGGCGCCCGCTCTGGATGTCGCGCTCGCCGGATACGCGGACGAGGCCCCGCCCGGCGCATCCGAGTATCCGGCCTACCTCGCGCTCTGGCACGGCTTCGAGCCGGCGCTGTGGATCTCGCTGGGCACGATCGCCGCCGGCGCCGTGGTGTTCTGGCTGACGGCCCGCGCGACCTGGTCGCAGCGCCTGCTGCCGTTCACCGCCGCAGACGTCTACAACGGCACCCTCCGCGTGATCGCCCGTCTTTCGGTCGTCACCACGAGCTTCACCCAGCGCGGCTCCCTCCCTGTGTACGTGGGCACGATTTTCGTCGTGCTCGTGGCAGCCGAGGGAACGGCCCTGCTCGCGAGCCCCGAATGGCGCGCGCAGCTCGATCTGTTCCAGACGCCGATGCAGCTCGTCGTCGCGCCGATCATGATCGCCGCCGGACTGATCGCCGTACGCGCACGCAAGCGCTACACGGGTGTGGTGCTCGTGTCGGTCACCGGGCTCGGCATGGCGCTGCTGTTCGCGACGAGCGGCGCCCCCGACCTCGCGCTCACGCAGATCCTGGTCGAGACCGTCACGCTCGTCGCGTTCGCCCTGGTGCTCCGACGCATCCCGGCGCGCATGGGCGAGCACAACGCCTCCGTGTGGCCCGTGGCGCGGGCGGTGCTCGCCGCCGCCGTGGGCGCGACCATGGCCGCGGTCGCGATGATCGCCACCGCCGCCCGCACCGCCGAGCCCATCTCGGAGCGCTTCCCCGAGCTCGCGTACGAGCTCGGCCACGGCAGGAATGTGGTGAACGTGGCCCTCGTGGACCTCCGCGGATGGGACACCATGGGCGAGTTGTCGGTGCTCATCCTGGCGGCGACGGGTGTGGCATCCCTCGTCTTCGTCACGCACCGAGCCGACACGCTCTCGCGGTTCATCTCGCCGCTCCCCCAATCGGCCGGGCGCACGCGCCGGCCGCTCGTGGAGACGGCGGAAGGCGTGAAGCCGCGCGATGCGGAGGGCGGCCGGATGGCGTGGCTGGTGGGAGGCCAGCGCGTCCGTCCCGAGAACCGGTCGATCATGCTCGAGGTGATCGTGCGGATCCTCTTCCACACCATCATCATCGTGTCGCTCTATCTGCTCTTCGCCGGCCACAACCTGCCCGGTGGCGGATTCGCCGGCGGGCTCGTCGCCGGCATGGCGCTCGTCATGCGCTACGTCGCGGGCGGTCGGTACGAGCTCGGCGCGGCGACCCCCACCGACGCCGGGCGCCTGCTGGGCGCCGGCATGTCGATCGCCGTCGCCTGCGCGATCGTGCCCCTGTTCTTCGGTGCGCCCCCGCTCACGAGCACCTGGTTCGAAGCGGAGCTGCCGATCCTCGGGCACGTCGAGTTCGTCACGTCGACGCTGTTCGACGTCGGCGTCTACCTGGTGGTGATCGGGCTCGTGCTCGACGTGCTCCGCAGCCTCGGCGCCGAGGTCGACCGCCAGGCGCAGGACGCGCGCAAAGGACGCCCCCAGGGGGTGATCGTCGCATGACCGTCTCGACCGTGCTCATCGTCGTGATGGGGGTGCTGTTCGCGTGCGGCGTCTACGCCATGCTCGAGCGCAGCCTCACCCGGGTGCTGATCGGCTTCCTGCTGCTCGGCAACGCCGCCAACCTCCTGCTGCTCATCGTCATCGGCGAGCCCGGGGTGGCGCCGTTCTTCGGCTCGGCGTCGCCCGACGAGATGTCCGACCCGCTGCCGCAGGCGCTGTCGCTCACGGCGATCGTGATCACCTTCGCCGTCTCAGCGTTCCTGCTGGCGCTCATCTACCGGTCCTGGCAGCTCGGCCAGGCCGACACCGTCGAGGACGACGAGGCCGACCGCGCGGTGCGCGAGCGGACCGCGGACGTCGACGAGACGATGGACGAGGAGACGGGCATCGAGGACGAGGACGATGACGCGACCACCGACTTCGTCGGGCTCGCCAGCACCCCCCTCACCGTGCTCCGCAGTTCCGATTACGCCGGACTGCGCGACGACGCTCCGACGGACACCCCTGCCGACCGGCCCGACCGAGGCGGTGACGACGGATGACCGAGATCGCCCCCGCCCTCGTGCCGCTGCTGGTGACGCTGCCCCTGCTCGGTGCGGCGATCGCGCTCATCGCCGGTCGACACCGGAAGACCCAGGTCGTGGTGTCGGTGACCACTCTCACGGTCGTCACCGCGATCTCGGCGGTCCTGCTGTACGTCGTCGACACCGGCGACGAGGCGGTCGCCGTCTCGGTGGGCGCCTGGCCGGTCCCCTTCGGCATCGTGCTGTACGTCGACCGTCTCGCGGCGCTCCTGGTGATGGTGTCCGCCATCGTGCTGCTCGCCGTCCTCCTCTTCTCGGTCGGCCAGGGCGCCGCCGACGGCGACGACGACACACCGGTGACGATCTTCCACCCGTCGTACCTGATCCTCGCGGCGGGCATCTTCAACGCGTTCATCGCGGGCGACCTGTTCAACCTCTTCGTCGGCTTCGAGATCCTGCTCGTCGCGTCGTACGTCCTCATCACGCTCGGGTCCACGGAATCGCGCATCCGCACCGGCGTCGTCTACATCGTGGTGTCGCTGGTGTCGTCGATCCTCTTCCTCAGCGCGATCGCCCTGATCTACGGCGCGCTCGGCACCGTGAACATGGCGCAGATCTCGCTGCGGATGGGCGACCTCCCGCAGGAGACGCAGCTCGTGCTGCACCTCATGCTGCTGATCGCCTTCAGCATCAAGGCCGCCGTCTTCCCGCTGTCGTTCTGGCTGCCCGACTCCTATCCGACGGCTCCCGCACCGGTCACCGCCGTGTTCGCGGGTCTGCTGACGAAGGTCGGCGTGTACGCGATCATCCGCACCGAGACGCAGCTGTTCCTCTACAACGACATCAACTTCCTGCTCATGATCGTCGCGCTGGCCACGATGATCGTGGGAGTCCTGGGTGCGGTCGCACAGGCCGAGCTCAAGCGCATCCTGTCGTTCACGCTCGTGAGCCACATCGGCTACATGATCTTCGGCCTCGCGATCGCGACCCCGGCGGCCATCGGCGCGACGATCTACTACATGGTCCACCACATCGTGGTGCAGACCACGCTGTTCCTCGCCGTGGGCCTGGTCGAGCGCCGCGCGGGAAGCACGTCGATCCTGCGCGTGAAGGGATTGATGCGCGCGGCGCCCGTCATCGCGGTGCTGTACTTCATCCCTGCGGTCAATCTCGGCGGCCTCCCGCCGTTCTCGGGGTTCATCGGCAAGTTCGCGCTCTTCGACGCCGCCGCCGAGGTCGGGACCCCCATCATGATGGTGCTCATCGTCGGGGGCATCGTGACCAGCCTGCTCACGCTGTACGCCCTGATGCGCGCCTGGAACCTGTCGTTCTGGCGCGAGGAGGACGACTCGGCCGAGACCGAGGCGCGCATCTCGTACCTCGGCGCCGCGCCGGGCGGTGTCGACACCGAGCGCCGCGTCATCCCGAGGATCATGACCGCTTCCACCGCGGGGATGGTCGGGGTCACCGTCGCGCTCACGATCTTCGCCGGACCGTTGTACGACGTCTGCGCACGGATCGGTGCCGCCCTGCTCGAGCCGGTCACCCTGGTCCAGATCCAGCAGGACGTCGGCTCGGACTTCGTCAAGGACCTCGAGGAGGAGCAGCCGTGACCGCGGTCGACGAGTCGTTCCCGGCTCCCGCCTCGGCTCCACCCGCCGGCAGGAGGACCCTGCTCACGCAGCTGTGGCGCCAGCTGCCCTTCGTCCTGTGGCTCGTCGCCCTGTGGATGCTGCTGTGGGGGCAGCTGACGTGGACGTCCTTCCTCACCGGCGTCGTGGCCGCGGTCTTCGTGACACGGGTCTTCCGGCTCCCACCGGTCGAGCTCTCCGGACGGGTGAACGTCTGGTACGGCGCGGGCTTCGTCGTCGAGTTCCTCGCGGCGCTCGTGTGGGGCTCCCTCACGGTGACGATGCAGGTGTTCGACCTGCGCCGCCAGCCCGGTGCCGCGATCATCGCCGTGCCACTGGTCACCGACGACGACCTGATCATGACGCACACGGCGGTGACGGCATCCCTCATTCCCGGCTCGCTCATCGTCGACACCGACCGCGACCGCCGCATCCTGTACATGCACGTGCTCGGCGTCCGATCGCCGGCCGATGTCGAACAGCAGCGCGAGGCCGTGCGCCGATGGGAGCGCCGCATCGTGATGGCGGTGGGCTCGCGCGCGCAGGTCGAGGCCGTGCGGGCGGATGCCGCGGCTCGCCGGGCACGAGGAGCGATATGAACATCCTGCTCATCGCCATCTACATCGTGTTCGCGGCCGCCGCGCTGCTGACCCTGTGGCGGATCGTCATCGGGCCGTCGATCCTCGACCGGGCCGTGGCATCCGACGTCCTCCTCACCGAGGTGATGTGCGTGCTCGGCGCCGAGATGGCGATCAACCAGCACACGCGCTCGCTGCCGGTGCTGCTGATCATCGCCGCGGTCGGCGTGTTCGGGTCGATCTCGATCGCGCGGTTCGTCGCACGAAGGGACAACCCGGACCGATGACCCTCGACGACTGGCTCAACCTCGCGGCGCTGATCCTCATCCTGATCGGGGCGCTGCTGTGCCTCACGGCGGCGATCGGGCTGCTGCGCTTCCGCGACGTGCCCACCCGCCTCCACGCCGCGACGAAGCCGCAGGTGCTGGGACTGATCCTGATCTGCCTGGCGATCGCGCTGTCGGTGCGCTCGTGGGAGGTGGTCGCGTTCCTCCTCCCGATCGTGCTCATCCAGCTCGCGACGGCGCCGCTGTCGGCGCACATGATCGGCCGCCAGGCGTACCGCAACGGCACGATCGACGAGCCCGGTCTGTACGTCGACGACCTCGGCGACTCCCGCCGCACTCCGCCCGCCGCCGGCGGCTGAACCGCCAGCCGTCCGTCCACGGTTTGCGGGGGCGGCCGGCGGGGCGGGGGACGCGAGGACTACGAGGCCGGGACGAGGGTCAGGGTGTTCGTCGCCGCGGCGTCGACGGCACCGCGCGAGTACGCCCACGGCGTCAGCTCCATCGCCTGCCATGTGGGCGTCTGGTCGATGTAGTTCGCGTGGAAGGCGTGGCCGCTTGCGCCGGTGAGGTGGTTCCAGCCGCTCGCGTCGAAGTCCGACAGGTCGACGACCATGCGCATCGACGGAACGGTGACAGTCGAGAAGCCCTGGCCCATGACCCAACCGGTCGCATTGACGATCGACGACCCGCCGCCGGTGCTGAACGGTCCGCGGTTGAACATCCACTCGATCGGTGCGATGCCGGAGGCGCCGAAGGTGTCGCTCACGAGAGGGAGCGCGTGGAGCGAACCCCAGTTCCACCGCGACGGGTTGTCGCCCTGCAGCGCGACCAGTCGCTCGTAGGCGTCGGTCGCGGTGCGCTCGAGCATCTCCTGCCGGCTCGCGACGCCGAGCGACTCGTTGGTCCACCACTCCGACTGCGGCTCCCGCAGCAGGCCGTCGACGACCAGGAAGAAGCGCGCTTGGTCGGTCAGCGGGACAGGATGCTCCCGCCCGTCGACGAAGAGGTTGTCGGCGAGCTCGTCCCACAGCACGTTCGCGTACGCGGCGGCCGCGGAGGAGGCGGTGTTCTGCGCGTCCCACGTGCGGAGCAGGTCGAGTGCGGCATCCGTCCCCTCGTCGCCCGTCTCGATGTCCTGATAAGCGCCCGCGAGACGCATACCGGCGTGGAACTCGCTGTCGGCCTGGATCGCGAGCATGTCGGCGGCCGTCAGAGGTCCGCTGGCCGCCTTGCGCTCGATGAGCTCCGCGATGCGTGCGGCGCGCCACCCGTAGTCCCAGTCGCGCGTGAGGAAGTAGGGGTAGTCCTCGTCGACGATGGCGTTGTTCGCCGTGACGATGTAGCCCTCGTCGGGGTTGTAGGAGACCGGGAGCTCCTCGAACGGGATGAATCCCTGCCAGTCGTACGCGGAATCCCAGCCGGGCTGCGGCATCGACCCGTCCCCCGCGCCGCGGATGGGGAGCGAGCCGGGCGTCTGGTACCCGATGTTGCCGTCGACGTCGGCGTAGACGAGGTTCTGCGCGGGCACGGCGAACTGCGCTGCCGCGGCCCGGAAGTCGTCGAAGTCCTGCGCCTGGTTGAGCGTGAAGATCGCGGTGGCGGTCGTCGTGGGCGTAAGCGCCGTCCACTTCAGGCTGACGGCCCACTCGCCCTCGGGCGCGTCGGACGGCTGCTCGTACTCGCCGCCCGTGCCGGTCCAGGGCTCTTCGGCGATCTCGGTGTAGTCGTCGGTCAGCCCGGAGATGATCGGGCCGTGCTCCGTGGAGCGGATGACGAGCTCCTCGTCCTCGCCTCCCGCGACCTTCAGGGTCTCGGTGCGCACGTCCAGCGGGACGAGCTCGCCGTCGCGCCAGTAGCCGTCGCCATCGACCTTCTCGAGGTACAGGTCGGTGACGTCCGTCGTGAGGTTCGTGAATCCCCACGCGATGCGGTCGTTGTGGCCGATGATCACTCCGGGGACACCCGAGAACCCGAAGCCGGCGACATCGAACGTGCACTCCTCCGAGACCGAGCGGCACTTCAGGCCGACCTGGTGCCAGACGCTGGGCAGCGAGGCGCCGAGGTGCGGGTCGTTGGCGAGGAGCGGCATCCCGGTGTCGGTCAGATTGCCGGAGACGACCCACGAGTTCGAGCCGATTCCCTCGCCGACACCGCCGACGAGCGCGCTCACGGCTTCGACGACCCCGTCGACCTCCGACCATTCGATGGACGCCGTCGCCGCCTGGGTCTGCTCGTCGCGCGCGAGATCGCTCGCCGTCCCCACCGCGGGCACGGACGAGATCGACGGCACGATCACCGGGTTCTGGTCGAAGGGGTACTCCGGGTACAGCTCGCGCATCTGCTCGGGGGTGAAGTCCTTCGCGATGAGGGCGCGCTCGGTCTCCTCCTCGATGTTCGAGCGGAGGTCCCAGGCCATCGCCTTCAACCACGCCACCGAGTCGGCGGGAGTCCACGGCTCGATCTCGTAGTCCGGGTTCTGGAGACCGAGCACGGCGTACTCGAACGACGCGTCCGCACCCTGGTGATCTGCGAGGTAGGCGTTGACGCCCTCGGCGTACGCCTCGTAGTAGCCGAGGGTCGCCTCGTCGAGCTGCTCGACCTCCTGCTCGGCGATGACGCGCCAGCCGAGCGTGCGCAGGAACCGATCCGTCGGAAGCTGCGACTCGCCGAAAAGCTCGGAGAGCCGCCCGCTCGTGACGTGGCGGCGGAAGTCCATCTCCCAGAAGCGGTCCTGCGCGTGGACGTAGCCCTGCGCGAAGAAGAGGTCCGCGTCGGTGGACGCGGTGATGGTCGGGATGCCGAGCACGTCGCGCTGCACCGTCACCCGGTCGCTCAGCCCGGCCACGGCGAGCTCGCCGTCGACCTGAGGGAAGGAGCGCTGCACCGTGTACCCCAGGAACCCGACGGCGACGAGGGCGAGGGCGACCACCCCGGCGAGGATGCCGAACAGGGTGATGCCGATCCGTCGGCCCACGGAGGCGCGTCGCGGGGGTGCTTCGGTGGTCTCGACCGGCGCGGTGGGTGTCTTCAGCATCGAAGGTCTTTCGGGCTCTGAGGGGGGTGGGACTCGGTACCAAGCCCATCGAGCCCCGGTCGCACGCGTCGGGATCGCGCACGCACTGTCAGGCATCGTAACCCGCGCCGGATCGGCCGGGTAATCACAGCGGGAATCGGGGATGCCGCGGCGGGCGGCAGCCGGCTCCACCGGCGCTGGAAGTTGTCCACATAAGGAAAAGAACTCCAGTTTCTTTCCCTCCGCACTGCTACCGTCAGGGGGTCGAGGCTGGGAGGCAAGATGGCGACAGACGTGAACGCGCTCGTTGTGTCCGACGACGCGCTCATGAGCTCCGCGCTCGCCCGCCTCCTGATTGAGGATGCGGCGATCGCTGTGTCGGCGGCGCGCGCCCGCGGGTCTGCCGAGGTGGTCCGCGCGTGCCATCACGTCGGTCCGGATGTCGTGATCGTCGACCTCGGTGATGACGCGTCGGCGACGGGCGAGGTGGCGGCGGGCATCCCGTCGGCGGTGCGCGGCGTAATCAGCCTCGTCCGCCACGACGACCCCGGCCTCATCGCCCAGATGTTCGCCGCCGGTGCGTGCGGTGTGGTGTCGAAGGACGCCGAACCCGGCGAGCTCGTGCGTGCGGTGCGGGAGGTGTCCGCAGGACACCTCTTCGCCTCGCGCACGGCGATGCGGCTCGTCCTGGACGAACTGGCGTCGCCGCGACCGACGAGTGCGCGCCATCCGGTCGCAGCCGCCGAGCTGCGCGCCCGGGCGCTCGCACAGAACGATCGGATCGTGGATGCGCGGTGAGACTGAGACTCTGCGCCTGCCGTTCACCTCCATCGCGGCGTCCTGGCTGCACCACGCGCCCAGCATCATCGAGCTCGCAACGGCCGCGGCGATCTACGTGACGCAGCCTGACCTGTGGCCGGGTCAGTGGGCGTGGGTGGGGATCGTCGGACTGATGGCGGTGCGCATGCTCCATCCCGTCGCGAGCTGGGCAACGGTTCGCATCGAAGCGACTCCGGAGCTGGTGGCGGTCCGAACCGGCGTATATAGCAGGCATGTCAGGGCGACGCCGTGGGCGATGATTTCCGCAGTCGACTGGGAGGAGCCGTTTGCCTACCGGCTGTTCGGACTAGGTGCTCTTTCGCTGCATCCGGGTGGGGACGACGGCAGCAGCCTGCGGATCGCGGGTATCCGCCGCTCGACAGCAGCGCGCCTGGCGGAGCGACTGCGGGAGCGCGGTGGACGGGAATCCTCATCACGCAGCGCCCCGGCCGCCGTGGTCTACCGTGCCACCGCTCGCGAGACCCTGATCGCCGGGGCCGCGTACGGACGGTTCGCGCTCCTCGGGGCGGGCGTCGTCGCCGCGGCGTCGGACCTGCTGGACGCCACCCCCCTTTTGGATTCGGTGGTCCTCGTTGTGCGCGAGACGCCGACGTTGGGTATAAGCGTGGTGGTCGCCGTCGTCATCGTCACGGGTCTCGCCGTCGCTCTCGTCCGTCATCACGGCTTCCTGGTGCGCCGCACCGAGGGTCGACTCGTCATCTCCTACGGCTTGCTGTCTTCGTACGAGCGGACGCTGGATCCCGAGGCGGTCGTCGGAGTGCGCATCGAACGCAACGTCGTCGAGATCCTCTTCGACCGGGTCCGTGTCTCACTTCACTCCCGCGACACCACCCGACGGGTCGCGTCGAACGTGATCCTTCCCTCCCTGCCGCGGTCGATCGCCGCGGGCATCATGGCCGAGCATCTTCCCGACTTCGCAGCCCAGTCATCCATCCTCTCCACCTCGGACCGCGTGTCCATCGCCCGCATCCTCGCCGCAGTCGCAGCGTTCGGGTGCGCAGGAGTCGCCGGAGTCTACGTGATGATCATGCTCGGAGTCGGCCCGGGGATCGCACTTCTCCTTGGAGCATCCGGTCTCTTGGCCGTTCTCTCCCTGCTGGGCCTCGGGTGCGCTCGCCTTCGTGCCAACGCAGGCCACCTCGTCCGCCGCAGCGCGTTCCTCGCCGACCGCGAAGACATCCTGCCGAGATCTGCCGTGCAGGTGGCCACCCGAGTGGGACTCACCTCGCGCGGGGCTTTTCTCGTCCGGGCGCACTACTTCGCCGGGATCCCGCGCGCCCTCACCGCATTCACCAGAGAACCCATCCTCCGTGCGGGAGCCCATGTACTGCTGCAACACCCATCCATGCCCGCGCCTGGACGGGCCCCCGTTCCGGAAGGATCCCCGCGATGATCGAGGTCGAACGCCTTTCCAAGTCCTACGGTTCCCGCCGAGCACTCGACGACGTGTCGTTCGTCGCTCCGCGAGGACGGGTGACCGGATTCGTCGGCCCGAACGGAGCCGGCAAGTCCACGGTCATGCGGATCGCGGCGGGATTGTGCGAGCCGGACACCGGAACGGTGCGCGTTCTCGGAGCGCCCTTCACCCGTGCGGAGCGACCCGCCGCGACGATGGGCGTCTTCCTCTCCGCCGAGGGGATTCCGGCGGCAGCGACCGCACGCGGATTCCTGGAGTACGCCTGCGACAGCCAGGGATTCTCGCGATCGAGGGCATCCGACGCGCTCGAGCTGGTCGGGCTGGCTGGAGTGGCGAGCTCGCGGGTGCGGTCTTTCTCACTCGGCATGCGTCAGCGGCTGGGGATCGCCGCGGCGACGCTGGGCCGACCGCGCGTGCTGCTCCTCGACGAGCCGGTCAACGGTCTCGACCCCGACGGCATTCAGTGGGTCCGCTCGTTCCTGAAACACGCGGCGGACTCGGGCGCGACCGTCCTGCTCTCGTCACATCACATGGCTGAGCTGGCGCTGGTCGCCCAGCACGTGGTCATGCTCAACGAGGGCCGCGTCGTGACCGAGGGACCGATCGAAGACGTCGTCGCCGGCACATCGTCGGATGTGTACGCGGTCTCTCCCGACCCGGCGTCGTTCCGCCGCGCGCTGGAGGCCGAGAACTATGACGCGCGGCCCGACCGCGGCGGCTTCCTGATCGCCGACGCCGATCCGCTCGAGATCGGTCGGCTCGCGTACACCGCGGGAGTGGGGGTCACTCACCTGGAACGCGTCAGTCGATCACTCGAGGACACCTACTTCGAGATTCTCACTTCGACCGAGCAGGGGGTGCAGGCATGAGTCGCAGCGCGCTCGGTCTCGCAACGTCCGCGTCACTTCGCGCGGCCGGGACCGGTCGAACCCGACCGCAGCGCGCCACACAGGTCATCCGCGCCGAGGTGCGGCGCGTGCGCCGACGCGGGGGGATGATCGCCGGCATCTTCGTCGCGAGCGGCATCGGCATCCTCTCGGCGATGACGACCCTCGCCGTCCTCGCCTCGGTCGCGGATTCTTCATCGCATGTCGTTGTGACCACACCGCTTGAGGTGGGCGGGCTCGTCTCCGCGCTCGGGGTCGCGCTCGCGGCCACGTTCCTCGTCGGGAGGGACGCGAACGGTCACCTCGCGATCGCGCTGACTCTCGCTCCAAAACGGTGGATGCTGCACATCGCGCGCGCCGCCGCTTTCGCGATCACCGGCACAGCCGTCTGCGTGGTGGTCGCGGTCACAGCCACGGTCGCCGGATCAGCTGTCGCGGGTGCGACCGGGGCGGGCTGGGGTGCGGTCGGCGTGATGCTGGTCGGAGTCGCCGCAGGGTCCCTGGTCCTCTTCGCCTTCGGCATCGGCACGCTGGTGCGCAGCCCGGGAGTTGGGGTCCTGGTTCTCGCGGGCCTCCTGGTGGTCCTGCCCCTCGCGCTCGCTCTCGTCGGCGCGATGCTGCCGGCGCCGCTGGCCAGTGTTGCGGAGGTAGTCGCGGACTCTACCCCGACCGCGCTGTTCCTCGAGGCGATTGCCGTGTCGACCGTGCCGAACGAAGGATTCGTCGGCGTCGCGAGCGGGCAGCTCGGTCTGGCCGCATGGGCGGTCGCCGCCACCGCGCTCGCCGGTGTCGTCTTCGGTCGACGAGACGCCTGAGACCACCGAGAACTCATCCTCACTAACGGAAGGACCTCATGACACCGAACAGAACCCGACGAGCGGATGCCGCGGCATCCGTCGCCCTCTTCGGCGTGATCCTCGCGCTCAGCCTCGCGCTGGCCGTGTGGACCGACCTGCACGTCGTCGCGCGCGGTGCGATCGCGATCGTGAGCGGCATCGTCGCGGCCGCCGTGACCTACGCGATCGTTAGCCGCAAGTGAGCGCGCCGGTGCCGGCACCGCTCGCGCACAAGCGCCGGGCCATGACGGCGTTGCGCGTCGGAGGCGTAGCGCTCATGCTCGGCGCGCTGATCCTGCTGTGGTCCGATCCGGCGGCCCTCGCGACCGTCTTGCTCGTGCTGAACCTGCTCGTCGCTGCAGGCCACTACCTTGTCGAGGCTCGATACGCCCGCGCGCTCGAGAGCACGATCGCGCGTCTCGCAGCATCGGGCTGACTCGGATGCCAGAGACTGCACGCCAGGGTTCCAATGGAGGAGATTCGCGGATGGAGAAGCGCACGCAATCGAGGCTCGCAGCCCTACTCGTCCTACGGACCCGGATCGGAGGAATGTGGTGAGCATCCGGCGCATGACGAAGGGTTATCTTCTGACCGTAGTGATGGCGGCAGCTCTCGTGACAGGGTGCGCCGCCGCGCACACGGCTCCCTCACCTTCGACGGGTGGACCGGATCGCGGAGCCGATCGGCCCCTCTTCCGGGGGAGCTTCGCCGCCGAGTACCACGAAGCCTGGGAGAAGAGCACGACCGCCGGAGTGAAGGCGATCCTCAGGGACGAGCGGATCACCGACCACGAGTGGTCGAAGGTGCTGACGCTGCTCGAAACGTGCCTCGATGAGCGCGGTATCTCCCTGGACGTCTACAACACCGACGGAAGCTACGAAGTCAACGCGGGTGAGATGGACGGTCGCATTGCCAATGAGCGGATGGGAGGGTGCGAGCAGGAGAGCGGCGAGGCCTGGATCGGGCACCTGTATCGCTCGCAGACCTCGAATCCGCAGAACATTCCGGCGACGCAGCTGCTCACCGAGTGCATGGTGCGGAACGGGGCAGTCCCGACGACGTACACAGAAGAGGAGTACCTCGACGACGCCCCTACCCTCTCATTCCCGTTCACGGATGAGCACGGCTTCGAGATCTTCATAGCCTGCAACGCAGACTTCGCCTTCGAGAAGTGAAGATGCCCCCTCCAGGCGAAGGGACGTGAAGCGGGTTGGAGGGCTCAGTCCGTGCCGGCGTCGTACATGGCCGACTCGGATGCCGCCTCGATCGCCTCGTCGAGGGCTTCGGTCGCGGCATCCGGCGCCTGCGCCCGCCCGGTGATCTCGTCGGACTCCCCGGCGGTGACGCTGCCGACGAGCTCGCCGGCAGCGCCGCCGATGATGCGGGCTCCGGCGTAGAACTCGAGGCGCGAACGGGAGTCGGCGATGTCGAGGTTGCGCATCGTGAGCTGCCCGATGCGGTCGGTCGGCCCGAAGGCGGCGTCTCCGACGCGCTCCATCGAGAGCTTTTCGGGGTGGTAAGAAAGCGCCGGGCCGGTCGTGTCGAGGATCGTGTAGTCCTCGCCGCGGCGCAGTCGGAGCGTGACCGTGCCGGTGATCGTCGAGCCCACCCACTTCTGGATCGATTCGCGGAGCATGAGCGACTGCGGCTCGAGCCAGCGGCCCTCGTACATGAGGCGGCCGAGGCGGCGTCCCTGCTCGTGGTACGTCGCGAGAGTGTCCTCGTTCAGGATGCCGTTGACCAGGCGCTCGTACGCGATGAACAGCAGCGCCATGCCCGGCGCCTCGTAGATGCCGCGCGACTTCGCCTCGATGATGCGGTTCTCGATCTGGTCGCTCATCCCGAGGCCGTGGCGCCCGCCGATGCGGTTCGCCTCGAACACGAGCTCCACCGGGTCGGCGTACTCGACGCCGTTCAGGGCGACGGGCCGCCCACCCTCGAAGGTGACCGTGACGTCCTCGGGGGCGATATCCACCGCCGGGTCCCAGAACCTCACCCCCATGATCGGCTCGACGGTCTCGAGCGAGACGTCCAGGTGCTCGAGCGTCTTCGCCTCGTGGGTGGCACCCCAGATGTTGGCGTCGGTCGAGTACGCCTTCTCGGCGGAGTCGCGATACGGGAAGCCGTGCTCGACGAGCCACTCGCTCATCTCTTTGCGTCCCCCGAGCTCGGTCACGAAGTCGGCGTCGAGCCACGGCTTGTAGATCCGGAGCGCGGGATTGGCGAGAAGTCCGTAGCGGTAGAACCGCTCGATGTCGTTGCCCTTGTAGGTGGAGCCGTCGCCCCAGATGTCGACGCCGTCCTCTTTCATGGCCCGCACGAGAAGCGTGCCGGTCACCGCGCGCCCGATCGGCGTGGTGTTGAAGTAGGTGCGCCCGCCGGAGCGGATGTGGAACGCGCCGCACGCGAGGGCACCGAATCCCTCCTCGACCAGGGCGGGCTTGCAGTCGACGAGGCGAGAGACCTCGGCGCCGTAGGTGAGGGCACGGTCGGGGATCGACGCGATGTCGTCCTCGTCAGGCTGACCGAGGTCGCCGGTGTACGTGCACGGGACAGCGCCCTTGTCGCGCATCCAGGCGACGGCGACCGAGGTGTCGAGTCCCCCGGAGAAGGCGATGCCGACGCGCTCGCCGACGGGCAGGGACTGGAGGACCTTCGACATGAGCCCAGTCTATTCAAGCCGTCCCGGCGCACCCACGGTGTGACGTCCCGCGGGCCTCCGGCGGAGGACAGGAAGCGAAGCCGCTGTCCGGCGCGGGACGGCGAATGGCGCGCGGGCGGGGCGTGGGCCAAAGTGTACCCATGAGCATTCACGTGAACGTCGACAACTTCGTGCGGGCGGAGACCGACCGCATGTTCGCCGACATCCAGCGCGAAGCCGGCGGAGTGAACACGTTCCGGCACAACCGCGAGCCCGCCTCGATCGAGGCTCAAACCGTCATCCGGCTCAATCGCGACACGCTCTACAGCTTCGCCGTGGTCGACCTCACCGAAGGCGCCACGCTCGTGGTGCCCGACCCGGGTGAGCGGTACCTCTCGGTCATGATCGTCGACCAGGGCCACTTCATCCGCGCCGTGCTCCACGGTGCGGGCACACACGACCTCGCCGCTCTGGCGCCCGGCGCCGACTACGTCCTCGTCGCTGTCCGCACCCTCGTGGACCCGACCGACGAAGGCGACATCGCCGAGGTCGCCCGGCTGCAGGACGAGATCGAGCTCACCGCTCACTCGTCGAAGCCGTGGGAGATGCCGGACTACGACACGGCCTCGCTCGACGCCACCCGCACCGCGCTGCTGAGCCTCGCGTCCGGGCTGCGAGGGTTCGATCGCACGTTCGGCGCACCCGACGAGGTCGACGAGGTGCGGCACCTCATCGGCACGGCCGCCGGATGGGGCGGATTGCCGATGACCGAGGCGTCCTACGTCGGCGTCGACCCGCAGCAGCCCGTGGGGTTCTACGACCTCACGATGCGCGACGTCCCCGTCGACGCCTTCTGGTCGATCTCGGTCTACAACGCCTCCGGCTATTTCGAGCCCAACGCCGAGAACAAGTACACGGTCAACAGCGTGACCGGCGTCCGCGACGAGGACGGCTCGATCACGGTGCACTTCACGCCCCCGGGCGAGGCGACGCTCCCCAACAGCATCCCCCTGCCCGAGGGCTGGAACTACCTCGTCCGCCTGTACCGTCCGCGGCCCGAGTTCCTCGACGGCTCGTGGCAGGTGCCCGACCTCGTCCGCCGCGCCGACCTGCGCACCGGGAACCACCACGAGGACGAGGACGAGCCGACGGATGCCGCTCCCGGCCCCGCGGAAGAGGCAGCCGGATCCCCGGACGAGCCAGCCGTCGAGCCCGCGGGATCCCCGGACGACGCAGCCTGGTCGGAGCCCGCCCCCTCGCAACCCGCGCGCACGGAGGAGGAGCCCGTTCCCGGTGAGGAGGCGAGCCCCGCGACGTAGCGAGCGGGGCCGTCCCGGGACGGCGGAGATCACCGTGGTGCTCGGTGGGCGGCCGCCCTAGGCTGGCACGGAACGCGCGTTCCCTCGTCACGACGACGCGCTGCAAGGAGGATCCTTGGAGAGTTGGCGCGGGTTTCGCCGGTTGATGTCGGCGGCTGTCGTCGCAACGCTGGCTGCGGCATCCGTTCTGGTCGGTGTGACCCCCGCAGCCGCGGCCGATGGAGACGTACTGGTCGATAAGGCCGCGAGCGTCACGACCGTGCAGCCCGGCCAGACCTTCAGCTACACGATCGCCGTCAACTGCACGACGATCCTCGCCGGCTGCACCAACGCGACTCTCACCGACACCGTGCCCGGCGAGTTCGAGGTCCTGGGCGCGACCGTCGGAACCGGCCTTCAGGGCGACGTGACGATCACCGGCCAGACGGTCGATGTCGTGTTCACCATGCCGATCGTCGGCGGCACGACGGGACTGCCTGCGGCGACGGCCGGCGTCGTGACGATCCAGGTGCGCGCTCGCGCTGACCTGCCCTACGAGGCCGACGGCGTGCCCGTCACGAACACCGCCACGACCGATGCCGACACCCAGCAGTCGGGACCCCTGTCGGACTCGGTCGACGTCACCCCCACCGTGCCGCTCGAGCTCGCGACCACGGTCGACAAGACCATCGACCCGCCCAGCGCGGTCGCCGACCCCGGAACTCCGGTCACGAGCACCATCACAGCCACCAACGACGCGAACGCGAACGTCGACGAGATGGTGATCACGGATCCGGTCGACCCGACGGCTTCTCCGAACCCGTTCGAGACGCTCCCCTTCACCGGCATCGGTTCCGTCACCTATCCCGCCGGTGCGGACACCGCCCAGATCCTGCTGTGGGACGGCACCGCCTGGGTTCCGGGCCCGGTCGCGACGAACCCTGCCGGCCCCGCGCCGCCCGACGTTCCCGATGACCTGGTGCGGGGCGTGCAGGTCGTCTTCACCGACACCGACGGGTCCGGCATCTCTCAGGATGCCGAGGGGGGCATCGTCATCGGCATGGAGCACGGCCCCGACGTGCAGGCGAGTCCCGACAACGTCACCGTGACGAACAGCGCGGGCAGCGAAGTGACCCTCGGCGACGTCTCCGCGACGGACGACGATTCGGCCACGCACCAGATCGTGGCCGAGGACGTCGAGGTCACAGCCGGAAAATCGTTCTCGCCGACCGATGTTCCCGCCGGCGGCTCATCGACAGCCACTCTCTCCGTCGGCAACGACAGCGAGTTCCCGCTCACGGAGATCATCGTCGCCGAGCCGACGCAGACGGGGGACGACCCCTTCGCGGGCGGGTTCGACGACTCGCTCGTCTTCACCGGGTTCAGCGCACCCATCCAGTACCCGGCCGGCGCGACCGGAGCCACAGTCACCTACTACTACGACGACGGGACGAGCGGGACCGAGCCGTTCGCCGACGGCACCACTCCTCCGGCACCGAGCGGCACGGTCGTGCGCTTCGAGATCGCGTTCACCGGCGAGATCGCGCCCACGGCCCAGACCAGCATCCCGTTCGGCGTCACCACCGATCCCGATCAGGCCGGCTATCCCGCTCTCATCCCCAACCAGATCACGGTGACGGGCACCGGTCCCATCGGTGGGCAGAGCAGCGCGACCGCCGACGCCGAGCTCGCGGTCTTCGAGCGGCATATCGAGACGGTCACGGGCAAGTCGATCTATCCGAACGAGCTGCTGGATCGCCCCGGCGAATGGGCTCTCGTCACTCTGACGGCCGAGGTGGCCGCGTTCCCGCGTTCCACGACCGACGCCACGCAGGTCGTCATCCAGGAGCCGCAGACGGTGCCCTACGACGTGGACGGGACGTTCTGGGACGAGTTCGACGCCACCGAGATCACGCAGACGAGCGTGCCCGCCGACGCTTCGCTGTCGATCAACTACTGGGACGGCGACGCCTGGGTGCCCCTCCCGGGGGCTCAAGATATCGCGGGCCCGACGACCGCCCCCGAGTTCTCGATGGACATCCCTGAAGACCTCCAGGACGACATCGTCGGACTGCAGTTCGTCTACACGGCCGACGACGGCGCGACGTTCCCACCGGGCACGGAGTTCGAGCCCCACTTCTCGGTGGCGAAGCGGGCCACCGAGCGGGACACGACGACCCAGACGAGCGCCCCGGAGGTGATCCAGAACTGCGGATCGAGTTCCGCCTCCAGTCCCGACGTGAACTCGACCGAGACTGCGGATGCGGTGGCCTGCGACACCATCCCGCTTCTGCCGCCGGACGTCGGACCCGGCGGTCTCGAGTTCATCGAGAAGTCGATCACTGAGCCGGTCGTCACCTCCCGCTCTCAGCAGCAGGCGGGGATCGTCCTCGATTGGTCCACGCAGGGGTTCTCGAACGTCGATCAGGTCCGGATCCAGGATGAGGCCGTCGAGCCCTCGAGCGCGACGCTCGCTCAATCGTTCTACGACGCCTTCGACATCGTCGAGCTGCCCGAGATCACGGCCGCGATGGACCCGCATCTCATCTACGACCAGGTGGCGGCGGTGCAGCTATGGGACGGCTCCGACTGGGTCGAACTCGCGAACGACCCGTGCCCGGCAGCCTGCGACGGCACCTTTCCCGGCGTCGTGCTGACCGACGAGGATCGCGCGGCGGCCTGGGGCATCCGCCTGTTGTTCGAGGAGAGCCCCACGCGCGCCGCGACGATCGTCGGCGAGCCGACCGCACCCCCGGTCGGCAGTGGGGTCGCCCGCTCGTCGGGAAACGACCGCCAGGTGCAGATCGTCGTCGAGCTGCGGGACGTCCGTCGCTCGGACGGAGCGCCGGCGATGGGCAACCTCGACTACAACGTCGACGACGCGGACCCCGAGATCGGAACGGTGAGAGATGTCGCCTCGGCCGCCGGCGTCGTCGACGGCTCGGTGATCGCCGAGACCCAGGACGACGCACAGATCGCGATCGTCGACGTCCCGATGAACGTCACGCTGGACAAGGCCTGGTCCAACAGCCCGTTCGGCGTCCCGCCGGACGGCTCGCCGCAGGAACAGTTCCCGACCGGACGCGTCACGCTGACCGCGACGAACGTCACCGCCGCGAAGGTCGATCAGCTCGCGATCGAGGACCCGGCGGTCGGCGCTCCCGAGAATCCGTTCTCGTACTTCAACCTGGCACGCTTCGTGGCCATCACGGTGCCGGCAGGTGCGGACCCCGCCCAGTCGGTGGTGACGCTCCAACTCGACTCCGACGGCGACGGCATCGCGAACGGGTCGACCGATTACTCGATCGATGAGGCACTCGCCCTGGACGAATCGGCGATGGTCAACATCGTCGGGGTGCTCGTCGCGCACGAGGGACGCATCGACTCCGAGGCGACCGCCGTCGTGACGATGGATCTGCGGCTGCGCGAGTTCGTGCGCGACGCGAGCGGGGCCCGGGTCGACCAGGATGACAGCCCGGTGTCGAACGTCGCCGAGGTGACGGTTCAGGATGCCGGATCCCCGGACGATCCCGCGACCGACGATGCGGCGGCCGAGGTCGAGATCACGGACCTCGAACTCACCGTGGTCGCGGACAAGTCGTTCGCTCCGGCGACGCAGACGGAGCCCGACGACGCGCCCGTCACGATGATGCTCAGCGGTCAGCCGACGGGTTCGGCGCGGACGTATGCCATGCGCATCGAGGACTCCGCGCCCACGTTCTGGAACGCGTTCGACTACACCGGGATCGACCCGTCGTTCACCCTCACCGCCCCCATCAACCTCGTGCGGATGTGGGTGTACTCCGGCGGGACGTTCACGGACACGGGGGCCGGCGTCGAAGTGACCGGCGGAACCTGGACCGCCGGGCCGTGGCTGCAGCAGACCGCGTTCCGGAGCGATCCCTTCCCCGGCCTCGACCCGGCGACGGTGCAGGGCGTGCGCTTCGACTTCCTCGACGACGATGACGGCGACGGCGAGGACGGCGAGCAATGGGAGAACCCGACCACGCCGCTCCAGGAGGTCCCCGTGCTGGTCCAGCGTCGGCCCGACCTGCGGTCCGGCGGAGCGGTGCCGAGCGACCGCGCCGACCTCGATCCGGCGCCCGGTGAATCGGCTGCCGGTGAGTTCTCAAACTCGCAGACGACCACCGTGTGCCCGTTCCTCGGCGACGTCTGCAGTCCCGACGACCCCAGCTCGGCCAGCGACACCGCCGGCGATCAGATTCGCTACGAGCACGCGATTTCCGCCGTCGAGATAACGAAGAGTCCGACCGAGGGAAACGCGTACGGACCCGACGAGGTCATCCCCTATTCCATCTCGGTCACGAACACCGGAGACTGGCCCATCGAGAATCCGGTCATCGTCGATGATCCGACCGAGGACGGGCAGCTCGTCGTCGACCCGTTCGACGACGAGGGTGACGGCACCTACCGCTACGCGCTCGTCGGTGCGGCCCCCGAGCCGGCCAACGGCCTGCCGCTGCCGACCGAGCCCGGCGACGTGACCGTCGACGAGTCCGGTGGCGCGTTCACCTTCACGTTCCCGGCCGGGAGCGTGCTGGAGCCGGGACAGACCTACACGATCTCTCTCGACCTGCGGTTCAGCATCGGTCTCCCGGGGAATACAGTCGTCGGCAACACGGCCGTCGTCTCGGGCGATCGTCCCCTCGACGACTGCAACGGAGCCGAGGGGCCCGTCGACGAGTGCTCTGCGGCGACCGAGGTCACCGTTGTGGCAGCGGGCGCCGTGCGCTCCGGCAAGGGCGTGCGAGCGATCGACGACGAGCTCGGATCGTTCGACGTCCTGTCGGGGAACGAGGACTGCGCACCGAATACGCCCGACATCGCGGACACCGTCGATCTCGGATTCGCCTGGGCGTCCTGCGTGCCACGCTCCAAGCCGGGCGGACTCGTGGAATGGCGCATGGTCATCGTCAACATCGGGAACATCCCGATGGACCGCCTGGTGCTGGTGGACCGTCTCCCGACTCCCGGGGACACCGGTGCGATCAGCGACCTCCCCCGGGGATCGCAGTGGTCGCCCGTGTTCGGGGGCGGAATCGAGCTGGTCTCGCACTCGGAGGGTGCCACGTGGGGCTATGAGCTCTCCCTCGGCGAGGTGTGTGCGGACGACCTCGACGACACGACCGGATCCGGGGGTGTCGATTGCCCTCCGGACGCGTGGCTCGACCGGGCTGAGGTCGACGAATCGCAGTTCGCGTCGGTCACGGGCGTGCGCTTCACCGTCGACTTCGCCCCGGGATCCGAGCTCGCGCCGGGCGATGCGCTCCTCGTCGACGGCCAGACTTACACACCGGCCACCGCGCCGAACATGGATCAGCCCGACCCCATCGCCTGGAACACCGTGGCCACTGGTGCCCATCTGATCGACCCGCAGAGCTCTGGGAGCTTCGACATGTCGCCGGTCGAGGGGACGAAGACCGGCGTGGCCCTGGCGACCGGATCGCTCGACGTGCTGAAGACCGTCTCCGGTCCGGGGCAGGAGTTCGCCCCGGACGAGTTCGCTGTCGAGCTCGCCTGCACCTCCGCCGCCGGTACCCCCGTCGAAGAGGAGCTCGATCCGATCGAGCTCACGCTCACCGCGGACGAGGTGGAGACCGTCGGCAACCTCCCCTGGGGCGCCGACTGCGTGCTCGTCGAGGGCGACAACGGCCAGGTCAGCACGTCGGGGACCGGCGGGGTCGTCGTGAGCGAAGAGCCGTTCGACCAGGCTGCACTTGACAACGTCTACGAGCTGGCCGACCTCGAGATCTCGAAGTCCGTGGATTCGCAGGCCGTCGACGCGGCGGGCGAGCCGATCGACTTCGGTCCCTACGAGGTCAGCGTCGACTGCACATTCGTCGGCGAGACCGTCCTCGCCGACGGATTCGTCGCGAGCCCGATGGTGGTCGAGATCGACGACGGCGAGACCGTTTCTCTCACCGGGTTGCCCGCGAACGCCGAGTGCACGATCAGCGAGACGGACGACGGAGGCGCCGACGCGGTCGTGATCGAGGCCGAGAACGGCGATGGACCGATCGAGCCGAACCCCGACGGCAGTGTCACGGTGACGCTGACCGCCGGTGTGGGGGCGGCGATCACCAACTCGGCGGCAGTCGCGAACACGTTCGAGGTCGGTTCGATCGCGATCACGAAGGTGGTCGATCCCGTGGACACGCCGTTCGCCGACCCGCCGTACGTGGTCCACATGACCTGTGCGGCGGGGGATGTCACGACATGGGACGGCGAGCTCACCTTCGCCGCGGACGTCGACGATCCGGCCAGCCCCGACGACGACACCGACCTCGTCGCGCAGATCGACGACATCGCGGCCGGATCGTCGTGCACGTTCGACGAGACGACGACAGGATCGGCGACGGATGTCGCGATCGACCCGAATCCGGTCACCGTCGGGTCAGGGGAGGTCACCGCGGTCACCGTGACGAACACCTTCGCCGAGGGCAGCGTCGATGTCGTCAAGACCTTCATCGGCGACGACCTGCAATGGGCGGCGGACGCGTACGAGGTCACGATCACCTGCTTGGACCTGTCGAGCGGGTCGCTGATCGTCGACATCCCCGGCGGCCCGACCCGGACGGTGACAGCGGGCTCCGACTGGACCGCGTCGTATGAGCGCCTGCCGGCGGGTGCGCTGTGCGTCCTGAGCGAGACGGTGACAGGCGGGGCCAATTCGTCCCAGATCCTCGATGAGAACGGCGACCCGGTGACATTCTGGACGGTAGAGGGGGACGTCTCGCGCCAGTTCACCGTCGAGAACACGTACACCGTCGGATCTCTCGTGGTGCAGAAGGCGCTCGAGGGCGAACCCGCGGCCGGTCTCGCGCCCGCGACAGAGGACTCCTACACGGTCAGCCTCGCGTGCAGCTACATGGTCGACGGAGAGAGCGTCGAGGTCTCACCGATTCCCGGCGGGGCGACGCGCATCATCACCGGCGCCGGGCAGGCGACATACGCGGGCCTGCCGACCGGGGCCGAGTGCACCGTGACCGAGACCGACGCCGGATTCGCCACCGACTCGACCATCAGCACCCCGCAACCCGTGGTCATCGGTGACGACGAGGCGGACGATCCGGTGATCGTCGACGTCGTCAACACGTTCGCCAACGGCGCGGTTTCGATCGCGAAGACCGTGGACGCACCGGACGGCTTCCCCGTGCCGGAGGAGTTCACCGCGACGCTGGCGTGCACCTGGCAGGGTGCGGACGTGCCGCTCGCCGATGGTGGCGTCGTGACGATCGTGGCCGACGCGGTCCCGGTGGTCGTCCCCGACGTGCCCGTCGGCTCGGTGTGCACGGTCGAAGAGGATGACGCAGGACAGCTCGACGCCGCGGTCAGCCCGGAATCGGTCACGGTGACGGCGGAAGGCGAGACGTTCGCACTCACGATCGAGAACGTCTACGACTGGGCGTCGCTCGAGGTCGGCAAGCTCGTCGAGTCGGACTCGCCGTTCATACCGACGCAGTTCGAGTTCAGCGTCGTCTGCACGTTCAACGGCGAGACGGTCGTCGATGAGACGTTCACGCTGGACGCCGACGAGACCGAGCTCATCAACGACATCCCGGCGCGCTCCGAGTGCACGGTGACCGAGACCGACGCCCGCGACGCGGACGACACCGTCGTCGAAGCCGATGCGCCGGGCACGACGGGAGAACTCGCCCCCCAAGTCGACCAGGAGACGCGGACGGTGGTCATCCCCGAACTCCAGCCCGACAGCACCGCCGTCGTCAACACCGTCACCTACACGAACCTCTTCGACACGTCCGCGCTCGTCCTCCAGAAGGAACTCGCGGGGGCAGGAGCGGATCAGTTCGGCGCGGACGAAGCGTTCACCTTCGCCTACTCCTGCACGTTCGGGGGCGAGGTGGTGCTCGAAGGCGAGGTCGTGCTCAGCGCGGCGAACGGCTGGACGACCTCGGTGACCGAGGTCGTGGCCGGCTCGGAGTGCACGGTTGTCGAGGCGGATCTCGAGGGCGCGGACGCGGTGGTGATCGCACCGAACGACGGGAGCGACGCGACGACCGGCTTCATCGTGGTCCCGGCGGAGGGAGGAGTCGTCACGATCACGGCGACGAACTGGTATCTCACGGGGTCGCTCGAGGTGACGAAGACGTTCGCAGGAGGCGCTGCCGAGATGTACGGCACGGGCGAGTTCGACCTCCGGCTGATCTGCCTGCGCGACGGCGAAGTCGTCGACATCCCGGGCGGGACGGTGCGCACCGTCAGCGGCGCGACGCCGACGGCATCGTGGACGAGCCTGCCCACCGGTGCGCAGTGCAGTCTCACCGAGACCGACGATGGCGGTGCCGGCTCGACGGAGATCCTCGACGAGAACGGCGAGGTCGTGGCATCCGACGGCGAACCGTATCGATTCACCGTCGACACCGACGAGACGATCCTGAGCGTCGACGATCAGCCGCAGCCCGCGCTCGAGGTGCAAAACACGTTCAACTTCGCACAGGTGTCGGCGATGAAGACGGTCGCCCCGACGACGGCCGTCGACATCGACGGCGACCCCGTCGAATACGGCCCCTTCGTCGTCGAACTCGCGTGCACGTGGGAGGGCGAGCCCGTCGTCGCCGCAGAGCCGATGACCCAGGTCATCGGCGACGGTGAGACGGTGACGTGGACCGAGCTCCCCGAGGGGGCGGAGTGCTCGATCGCCGAAACGAACACGATGGATGCCACGGCCACCACCGTCACCATCACCCAGGGCGGATCGACGGGCGACACCGCCAACGGCACCGTCGCCGCACTCGACCCGCTGCCCAGCGTGGATGCGCCGGATCAGACCTCGGTCGCGCTCGTCAACGAGTATGCCGACCCGCCGATCGTGGTGTCCAAGGTCGTCGACGGTGCGGATGCCGCGGACTTCAGCGGACGGTCGTTCACGTTCGACGTGCGCTGCGTGCTCATCGACGCCTCGCACCCGGCGCCGGGTCTGCTCCTGCGCGACGGGACGTACGAGATCGGCGGTCCGATCGGCCCGCTCGTCACGCTGCTGCCGACCGGTGCCGAGTGCACGATCACCGAGATCGACACCGGCGGGGCGGACGAGACGACCATCACCGTCGACGGCGTGCCGCTCACAGGGACGACGGTGACGACGGTGATGGGCACGGCGACCGTGGAGGTCGTCGTCACGAACACATTCGACCCGCCGCTGGCACCGACCGGCTTCGACGCCCGGACCGCGTGGATCGCCGCGATGGTCGCGATCCTCCTCATCGGCGCAGGAGTCGCGCTCGCCGGCCGGCGGCGACGGGAGGGCGTGCGGAGCTGAGCCTCTCGAGCCTCAGCGGTCCTCGGACTCGGCCTCGCGCGCCTCTTCCCACTCGTCCTCGACGTGGTCGCCGGTGAGGTGGTCGAGTTCGCGCTCGGCTCCGACGCGACGCCCCCACCAGACCACGAGGGACGCCACGACGAGGAAGGTGAGCGCGATGACGAGGATCCAGAAGATCACTGCGCCCCATCCGCCTTCGTTGTTCGGGTTGAGGAACGGGTAGGGGTACCAGAACGGATCGCCCGACACCGGATTGGTGACCAGCGGTCCGCGCAGCATGGTGTAGACGACCCACAGGATCGGGAAAGCGACGACGCCCCAGATCGCGCGCCACGGCAGCGCGCGGCGCATCGGCCCCACGAAGAGATCGGCGAGAAGGAACAGGGGCCCGATCAGGTGGAGCACCTCGTTCGACCACGGGATCGGCTCGCTGCCCTGCGGCAGCTCGATCCCGCGCAGCAGCGAGTTGTAGACCAGGCCCGTGATGATCATGTACGTCGTGACGCACGCGAGCGCCAGCGCGAGCGCGGGGGGCTCGGCCACGGCATGGCGGCCGCGTGCGAAGAACCACACCCCCGCCCACGCGAGGACGACCGAGGTGAGCGTGTTGGAGAGGATCGTGAAGAAGCTGAAGAAGTTGACCAGGGTCGTCCCGACGTCGCGGCCGAGATCGGCGGCGGTGGTGAGCGACGCGGTGAGCTGCGCCACGACGGCCGCGACGATGAGTGCGGCCATCGCGAGCCGCATGACCGACCAGGTGCGAGCCCATGCCTTCGTCTGCATGGGGACACCATATCGTCGGGCGATCGCGGGCCGTCGATAGGATGGGGTGTAACCGTCCGATAACGGGGGAGTAGCCCATGCCAGGCATCGTGATCGTCGGAGTCCAGTGGGGAGACGAGGGCAAGGGCAAGGCCACCGATCTTCTGGGTGAGCGCACCGACTGGGTCGTCAAGTTCAACGGCGGCAACAACGCCGGCCACACCGTGGTGATCGGCGACGAGAAGTACGCTCTGCACCTGCTGCCCTCCGGCATCCTGTCGCCCGGCGTGAACGCCGTCATCGGCAACGGCGTCGTGGTCGATCTCGAGGTCCTCTTCTACGAGCTCGAGGCTCTCCACGCCCGAGGCGTCGACACATCGCGTCTGAAGGTGAGCGCCAACGCGCACATCATCACGCAATACCACCGAACGCTCGACAAGGTGACGGAGCGGTTCCTCGGCAAGCGCCAGATCGGCACGACGGGCCGGGGCATCGGCCCGGCCTACGCCGACAAGATCAACCGCGTCGGCATCCGTGTGCAGGACCTCTTCGACGAGAACATCCTCCGGCAGAAGGTCGAGGGGGCGCTCGATCAGAAGAACCACCTCCTCGTGAAGGTGTTCAACCGCCGCGCGATCACGTGTGACGAGGTCGTCGAGGATCTCCTCTCCTACGCCGACCGTCTGCGCCCGCTGGTGGCCGACACCGGCCTCCTGCTCAACGACGCGCTCGACGCCGGCGACGTCGTCGTGTTCGAAGGCGGCCAGGCCACGATGCTCGACGTCGACCACGGCACCTACCCGTTCGTGACGTCCTCCTCGGCGACCGCGGGAGGTGCGGCGACCGGCGCCGGCGTCGGGCCCAACCGCCTCGACCGGATCGTCGGCATCGTCAAGGCCTACACGACGCGCGTGGGCTCGGGTCCGTTCCCGACCGAGCTGTTCGACGAGAACGGCGACTTCCTGCGCTCGCGCGGCTTCGAGTTCGGCACCACGACCGGCCGCCCGCGCCGGGTGGGCTGGTACGACGCGCCCATCACGCGCTACGCGACCCGCATCAACGGCATCACGGATCTGGTGCTCACCAAGCTCGACATCCTCACCGGTCTCGACCAGATCCCCGTGTGCGTGGCGTACGAGGTCGACGGGGAGCGGTACGACGAGGTGCCGGTGAACCAGTCCGACTTCCATCACGCCACCCCGATCCTCGAGTATTTCCCCGGGTGGAAGCAGGACATCTCGACTGCCCGCTCGTTCGACGACCTGCCGGTCGAGGCGCAGGAGTACGTGCTCGCCCTCGAGGCGATGAGCGGTACCCGCATCTCGGTCATCGGCGTCGGCGCCGCGCGGGACGCCGTGATCGTCCGCCACGACCTGCTCGACTGACGTGCGTCTCCTGCTGGGCGGGTACACCGCCGACGCCGACGGATCGGCATCCGGAATCGGGATGCTGCACGCGGGCGCGGTCGACGAGGCCTCCGCCGGCGGTCCGCTGGGCTTCGCGGGAACGGTCGCGACCGCCGACTCGCCGTCCTGGATCGCCGCCCACCCGTCGCTCGACGTCTTCTACGCCGCACTCGAGCACCGGGGGGTCGTGCAGGCCTTCGCGCGGACGGGCGAGGCATCCTTCGTCCCTCTCGGCGACCCCGTCGAAGCCGGTGACGCGGTCTGCCATGTCGCCGTCGCCCCCGACGGGGGTTCGCTGGTCGCGGCGTGCTGGGGCGACGGCCGCGTGGTGCGCATGTCGCTGGATGCCGCGGGCCGCCCGTCCGCGCCCGTGATCGCCCCGGCATCCGCCGATCCCTACGGCCCCGACGCTCCGTCCGCCGGTGAGCCCGACCTCGACCTCGCCGCGGCCGCACGCGCCCTCCGCTCGGCGGCGGGCGCGGAGTTCGCGCACCTCGTGCCCGACCACGACGTGGTGGCGGAGCCGGAGGCCGAGGCATCCACTCGCCCCTCCCGCGTCCACGAGACGCTGTTCCTTCCGGGAGGGATGCTGGCCACGACGGACCTCGGCCACGACCTGGTCCGCTTCTGGCGGGCCGGCCGCGGCGGGCTGCGGCAGGTGGATCAGGTCGCGCTGCCGAAGGGCAGCGGTCCGCGCCACATGGTGCGCCACCCCAGCGGCCACGTCTACGTCGTGACCGAGTACTCGTGCGAGGTCTTCGCGCTCGCCGAATCCGCAGACGGCACGTGGACGCTCGTCGCCGGCACCGCGCTGGGCGCGGGGACCCTGCCGGGCGACTCGGCGGCCGAGCTCGCGGCATCCCGGGACGGCGAGTTCCTCTACGCGGGCGTGCGCGGCAGCAACACGATCGCGACCCTGCGGGTGCGCGGCGCGGGCGAGGCCCTGGCCCCGGTCGCGCTCGTCGACGCCGGCGTGGACTGGCCGCGCCACCACCTCGTCGTGCGCGACACGCTGCTCATCGCCGGTCAGCGGTCGGACGACGTCGTGTCCATGTCGCTCGACCTGCGGACCGGGGTTCCGGGGCGCGTGCGTCACCGCACCTCAGCGCCCTCTCCCACCTGCTTGCTGCCGCTGCGCTGAGCCTCGGCGCCGAGCCGCCGCGCACCGGTGCTTCGCCGCCGCGCTGCAGTTCCCGACGATCGTGCCGTCGCGCGACGTAGCGGATGTCGGGAAGTGCAGCGCCGCGGCGGCCAGCGCTCCGCTCCCCCGCCTGGGACTGCGGCGCGCTCCCGCGTGAGCTAGAGCTTGGCGTCCTGCCTCGGGATGAAGACCTGCTTGATGATGAGCAGGATCGACGCGGTCACGGGGATCGCGACGAGCGCGCCGAGCAGGCCGAGCAGGGTGCCGCCGACCATCGCTCCGATGACGACCAGCGCCCCGGGCACCGAGATGGCCTTGTTCATCACGCGGGGCGTGAGGACGTACGCCTCGAGCTGCATGTAGATGAGGTAGATGACCGCGAAGATCAGGGCGGGGAGCCAGCCCGTAAAGAGGGCGATGACCGTTGCGGTGATCCAGTAGAGCACCGAACCGATCAGGGGGATCAGCGTGATCAGGAAAGCCAGCACACCCATCAGCGCGGGGAACGGCAGCCCGAGGAACAGGTGCAGCAGGAACGCCACGATCGAGTTGCAGAACGCCAGCACGACCATGCCCATGAGGTAGGCGCCGATCGAGTCGGTGATCTGGTTGGTCATCGCGGTCGCCTTCGGACGGTTGCGCGCCGGGGCGAACTGCATGAACGCCTTCTTCATCGTCGGCAGGCCCGCGAGGAAGTAGAGGCTCAGCACCACGACGATGATGAGCCCCGAGATGGCCGTGCCGACGCCGACGGCGAAGTTCAGCACGCCTCCGCCGATCGCCGCCAGGTTCGCGGGGTTCGAGAGGAAGGTCTTGAACTGCGTCACCATGTCGCCGACCTGCGCGCCGAAAGTGCTGGTCAGCCACCCGTAGAAGTCCGACGCCTGGAACTCGGTGACGAGGTCGGGGAGGTCGGTGACGAAAGCGCTGATCTGCTGCACCAGCGCGGGCACGACGAGCAGCAGCACGCCGGCGAGCACGACGGCGAACGCGGAGTAGACGATCACGATCGCCCATGCCCGGCCGACGTGGTGCCGCTCGAACCACCGGACCACGGGATCCAGGCCCAGCGCCACGAACAGCGCGAACACGATGTAGATGACGATCGTGGACAGATTCCAGAACGCGAGGCCCAGCAGTGCCGCCACGAGACCGCCGAGCGTCAGCAGCAGGCCGACGCTGAACGGGTTGTTGAGGTTCGCCCAGAAGGTCTTGGAGGCGGGCGCCTCACCCGAGGAGGCGGCGATGGCGTCGGGCACGGCGTCTCCGCTCGCATGCGCGGCGTCCGTGCCGACGGCCGGATCGACCGCGAGGGGGGCGAGGGTCTCGGCGTCGCTCGCGCCCGAGGAGGTGGCAGCTTCGGTCATGCGAGACACTCTATGACCGGCTGCCGCGGGCTCACGAGAGAGGCGCGGAGATATCACCCGGCCGGGGCGAGGGATGCCGCGCCCGGCGTCATCCGGACGCTCGGGTATCGTCGGAGGCCGAGGAGGCACGCATGACCGAGGATCCGACCGCGACGCTCCGTCGTCTGCGCAGCAGCATCGACAACATCGACGCCTCGCTCGTGTACTTGCTGGCCGAGCGCTTCAAGGCCACGAAGCAGGTCGGCCGGCTCAAGGCCGAGCACGGGATGCCGGCATCCGACCCCGCGCGCGAGGAGCAGCAGGTCGCGCGGCTCCGCCGCCTCGCCGAAGAGGCCGACCTCGACCCCGCCTTCGCCGAGAAGTGGTTCAACTTCGTCGTGGCCGAGGTCATCCGCCACCACACCGAGGCCGCCGACAGCCTCTGAGCGACGCAACCCCCTCGCCCCCCTCGCCGAGAGGGCGCAGATCACCGGATCCCGACGAGGCATCTCGTCGTTCGCGCCCGCTCGGCAAGGGGGACCGGGACGGATGCCTCAGGGCGAGGTCCGGCGAAGCGTGAGGTACGAGATCACGGCGAGCACGGCCGCGACCGCCGTCGCCCACAGGGTGAGGCCCAGAGCGCCGTTTCCGGCGATCCACTGCCCGACGGCTCCCCACGCGTTGAAGCGTCCGATGATCCACATCACCCCGACCAGCAGGACGCCCAGGCCGACGAGGATGGTGACGAGCACGACCGTGCCGAACCGCTTGTAAAGGATCGCGCACCACATGCCGAGCACGAACAGCAGCATCGCGAGCACGAAGTAGCTGAGCCCCGCTGCGGCAGGGCCGGCTTCCCACACCCAAGGCACGTAGAAGAAGAGCCCGTTCATGCCCCAGCCGTCGGTGGCGAGCTCGATCGCCCCGCCGATCACGAAGATCACCGCGAGGATGCCGCTCGTCAGCGCCGCGGTCAGCAGCGTCCCCAGGAAGTACTCGCGTCGGGTGACGCTCATCGCCTGCGAGAACGGGAACGTGTACGCGAAGGACATGACCCCGACCGCGACGAAGTACCAGAGCGGCCCCTGGGACCCGCCGCTGTACTTGTTCGCTCCGGGAGGCAGCATCGACCAGATCATGAGCGACACGATGAGGGCGCCGCCGAGGATGATGAGCGGCACCCAGATGAACGTCTGCCGGTTCACCAGCTGCATGCGGACGACGTTGAGCGTGCGGCTCATCGCAGAGCTCCTTCTTCGAGCGGGGACGCATCAGAGGTCCCGGTGGCGTTCTGGCTGGTGCGGACGATGAGCTGCTGGAGCGACACCGGCCCGACCTCGAGGCCGGCTGCGGCCAGCTGCTCACGGTCGGCGGGCGTGAGGGTCCCGACGACGGTCACCGACGACACGCGGCCCAGGCTCTCGCGGTGGATGACCTCGCGACCCTGCACGAACGCCTCGACGGCGGCAGAATCGCCCACGATGTTCGCGGCGCGGCCGCGGACGGCATCGGTCTCTTCGTCCATGACGATCCGGCCGCGGTCGATCACGAGCACGCGCTCGATCAGATTCGAGACCTCGTCGATCAGGTGGCTGGAGAGGATGACGGTGCGGGGGTGCTCGGCGTAGTCCTCGATGAGGCGGTCGTAGAAGATCTGACGCGCGACCGCGTCGAGGCCGAGATAGGGCTCGTCGAAGAAGGTGATCTCGGCTCGTGACGCGAGGCCGATGATGACCCCGACCGCAGACAGCTGGCCGCGTGAGAGCTTCTTGATGCGGCGGTTCATCGGCAGCTGGAAGTCGGCGATCAGCCGGTCAGCGAACTTCTGGTCCCAGTTCGGGAAGAACAGGCGCGCGATCGTGAACGCGTGCTTCGGCTTGGCGTCGTCGGGGTACTTCTGGCTCTCGCGCACGAAGCACATCCGCCGGAGCACCCGTGCGTTCTCGTAGGGGTTCTCACCGAACACCCGCACGTCTCCGCGGCTGGCGAAGTTCTGCGCGGTGAGGATGGACATGACGGTGGTCTTGCCGGCGCCGTTCCGGCCGAGCAGTCCGTAGATGGTGTCCTTCTCGATCGTGAAGCTCACGTCGTCCACGGCGAGGGTGTCGCGGTAGCGCTTGGTGAGCCCCTTCACCTCGATCACGGCGGTCATCGGGCTTCTCCTTCGCTGGGGGAGGCGGCCGGCGCGAGCGCCCGGTCGCGGATGAGTTCGGTCAGGTCCTCGGTGCCGAGGCCGAGTGTGCGCGCCTCGGCGACGAGCGGGTCGATGTAGCGCTCGGCGAAGGCCGCGCGGCGTTCGGCCCGCAGCCGCTCCCGCGCGCCGGGGGCGACGAACATGCCGATCCCGCGGCGCTTGTAGAGCACGTCCTTCTCGACGAGCATGGCGATTCCCTTCGCAGCGGTCGCGGGGTTGATGCGGTAGAAGGCGGCGAGCTCATTCGTGGACGGCGCCTGGCTCTCCTCGGCCAGACTCCCGTCGACGATGGAGTCCTCCACGCTCTCGGCGATCTGGAGGAACAGCGCCCGGCCTTCTTCGATCACATCGACCTCGCTATATCGGTTACTTACTCAACTAAGTAACCACAGAACCGGATGCTTCGCAACCGGCTCTCCGGATAACGATTGGAATACCATCCGACGCTCGGTTTGGCGTGACCCGAGGGGATGGCTAGCCTGGGTCGCGGCCTTCGGGCCACTGACGACCAGTCCGCGATCGCCGCGCGACCGTGACCCTGGGGGTTCCGGCGCGGCGGACGTATGGTCGGCGGACCGGGCGATGCACCCGACGTTCATCGCTGGAAGTGCTGCTGTGTCGCGTGTGTGCGACGCCGGGCGGCACCGGGCGTCCGCCACCCGGGCGTAACCAGAGCCGGGCGTGTTCGCGCGCCCTCCGAGGTGAAGCACGTGACCGTCGAACCCGCCCTCGAGGCGCGCAATCTCTACAAGGTCTTCGGACGCAACCCGCGAGACGCCGTCCGCCGGCTGCAGGCGGGGGACTCCCGAGCCGACGTCGCCGACGCCGGGACAGCCGCCGTCATCGACGCGAGCTTCACCGTCCAACCAGGTGAGATCTTCGTGATCATGGGACTGTCCGGGTCGGGCAAGTCCACGATCATCCGCATGCTCAACGGCCTCCTGGAGCCCAGCGCAGGGGACGTGCTGGTCCAAGGACGCAGCATCGACCGCGCATCGGCGAAGGAGCTGCGCGACATCCGTCGTTCGTCCATCTCGATGGTGTTCCAGCACTTCGCGCTGCTCCCGCACCGCACAGTGCTCGACAACGCCGCGTACGCGCTGGAGATCCAGGGCGTCAGTCGGGACGAGAGGCGGCGCCGCGCGCGCGAGATCCTCGACAAGGTCGGTCTCGGCGACCGCGCGGAGGCGATGCCCGACGAGCTCTCCGGAGGAATGCGCCAGCGGGTGGGCCTCGCCCGGGCGCTCACCGCCGGCACCGACATCCTGCTCATGGACGAAGCCTTCTCCGCCCTCGACCCGCTCATCCGGCGCGAGATGCAGGAGCAGCTCGTCGAGCTGCAGCAGGAGCTCGGCCGCACGATCATCTTCATCACGCACGATCTCAACGAGGCGATGTTCCTCGGCGACCGCATCGCCGTCATGCGGGACGGGCGCATCGTGCAGAACGGCACACCCGAGGAGATCCTCACCGATCCCGCCAACGACTACGTCGCGCAGTTCGTGCAGGACGTCGACCGCGCCCGCGTCCTCACCGCGGGCTCGGTCATGGCGCCGCCCGTCGCGACGACGCCCGTGAGCGCCGGCGTGCGAGGAGCGCTCCGCGTGATGCGCGATCTGCAGGTCGGATCGGTGGCGGTGCTCGAGAGCCGCCGCTACATCGGCTCGGTCACCGACCGCGCCGTCGTTCGTGCCGTGAAGGCCGGCACGACCGACCTCAAGTCCCTCGTCGGCCGGGCGCAGCCGGTCGTGAAGGTCGACGATCCGCTCACCGAGGTGGTCGAGCGCTCGGTCGAGAGCCCCATCCCGATCGCCGTCGTCGACGACGAGAACCGGCTGCTCGGCACGATCCCGCGCGTCACGCTCCTCGCGGCGCTCGGCAACGTCGCCCCGCAGACCACCGAGATCCCGATCATCGAAGCGCCCGTCACCGTGGCGGCGGCCGAGTTCGCCCAGACCCTCGCCGCCGTCGGCGAGGCGACGGGCTCGAGCGCCGGGCAGGCCAGCGCCGGAGCAGCCCTCGCGACAACCGCGGCGCCTGACACGGCCGCGACGGAAGGAGGCGTGTGATGGAGAACCTCAGGCTCCCCCTCGGCGAGTGGATCGAGGCCGTCGTCGACTTCGTGGGCGATGTGTTCGGCTGGCTGTTCGACGCGATCGCCACCATCCTCGGCATCGTCTACGACGGCCTCGACTGGGTGCTGGTCACCCCGCCGTTCTGGGCGGTCATCATCGTGTTCGCGGCTCTCGCGTTCTGGGTCAAGGGCTGGAAGCTGGCGGTCGGCACAGCACTGGGCCTGTTCGTGATCGTGCTGCTGGACCAGTGGGACAACGCCATGGACACTCTGGCGCTCGTGCTCGTCGCCTCCGTCGTGGCCACCGCGATCGGAATCCCGGTCGGCATCTGGGCGGCGCGCAACGAGCACGTGTCACGCGTGGTGCGTCCGGTGCTCGACTTCCTGCAGACGATGCCCGCGTTCGTGTACCTCATCCCCGCGATCATCTTCTTCGGCGTCGGCGCGGTGCCCGGGATGATCGCCACCATCCTGTTCGCACTGGCTCCCGGTGTTCGCCTCACCGAGCTCGGCATCCGCGGCGTCGACAAGGAGGTGGTCGAGGCCGGTCATGCCTTCGGCGCGACACCCGGACGCATCCTGCGCCAGATCCAGCTGCCTCTCGCGATGCCCAGCATCATGGCCGGCGTCAACCAGATCATCATGCTGAGCCTGTCGATGGTCGTCATCGCCGGCATCGTCGGCGCCGGCGGACTCGGCGGCGAGATCACCCGGGCGATCGGCCGCATCAACGTCGGCCTGGGATTCGAAGCCGGCATCTCGATCGTGATCATCGCCATGATCCTCGACCGCATCACCTCGGCGTTCGCCAGCACGGACCGCCCGCGGCGCCGGGTCGTGACGACGAGCATGTCATCCCGCGATGACGCACCCGCCGCCGCGAAGGCGGACGACGCCGGCCGCGAGCGGGTGA
Organism: Microbacterium insulae; assembly: GCF_042677065.1. Classification (NCBI taxonomy): domain Bacteria; kingdom Bacillati; phylum Actinomycetota; class Actinomycetes; order Micrococcales; family Microbacteriaceae; genus Microbacterium; species Microbacterium insulae. The sequence continues at coordinate 1,337,825 of NZ_JBHTII010000001.1, forward strand.
CCGCCTCGCCGGGCCGCGCACCGGCGGTGTGAAACACGCGAGCGGATGCCGCAGCATCCGCTCGCCCTGAGACCGGGCGGGTCCATCAACCCGCCGGCGGCGCGCGAGATTCGCCGCGTCGTGACCAAGACCGATCCGCGGACAGCAACGCGGATGGAGAGGAAGTCGACATGATGACCAAGAAGAAGCACCTCGCCTCGGGCCTCGCGCTCGCCGGCGTCTCGGCGCTCGTGCTCACGGGCTGCGCCGGGTCGGGCGACACCGGCTCCGGTGACGACACCGGTGCGTCGGAGGGCGGCGCCGACCGCGCCATCGAGCTGGCCGTGTTCAACGGCTGGGACGAGGGGATCGCCGCGTCGCACCTGTGGCAGCAGATCCTCATCGATCAGGGCTACGAGGTCGAGCTCACCTACGCCGACGTGGCGCCGGTCTACGCCGGACTCGCCGGCGGGGACTTCGACCTCGTCCTGGACACCTGGTTGCCGATCACGCACGCCGACTACATGGAGCAGTACGGCGACGACCTCGAAGACCTCGGCGCGTGGAACGATGAGGCCTCGCTCACCATCGCGGTGAACGAGGACGCACCGATCGACTCGCTCGAGGAGCTCGCGGCCAACGCCGACGAGTTCGGCGGCCAGATCGTCGGGATCGAGCCCGGCTCCGGGCTCATGCGCATCACGGGCGACGAGGTCGTGCCGGGCTACGGCCTCGAGGACATGACGCTCATCGAGTCGTCGACCCCGGCGATGCTCGCCGAGCTGCAGTCGGCCACCGACGCGGGCGAGAACATCGTCGTGACGCTGTGGCGCCCGCACTGGGCGTACAACGCCTTCCCGATCAAGGACCTCGAGGACCCGCAGGGTCTCCTCGGCGACGCCGAGGGCATCCACTCGGTGGCGGCGACGTCGTTCGCCGACGACTTCCCCGAGGTGCATCAGTGGGTCTCGGACTTCGAGATGCCCAGCGACCTCCTCTACTCGCTGGAGGACGCCATGTTCAACCAGTACGACGGCGACGACTACGCCCCGATCGTCGAGCAGTGGATCTCCGACAACCAGGAGTACGTCGACGGCCTCACCAGCTGACGTCGACCGGTCTGCTCAGGGCGGGTGCCTCCGGGTGCCCGCCCTCGGCGTTTCCGGCGGCTGAGCCCCGCGAGCTCAGGGGTGCGACTTGGGGCGGATGACGCGGCCCGGCGCGGGATCCGGCTGGGGGCGTGCGGGCACCGGCCACGGATCCGGACGGGCGGCCGGCCGCGCAGCGTCGGTCGCGGGAGGCGGGGTCGTCGAGGCGCGCGGGGGCGCGGCATCCGTCGCCGTCGGGGTAGGGGCGGCGGGCAGCTCGAGCGCGACCTTCGTCTCGAGCACCTCGATCGCCTCGTCCGAGAGCGAGATGAGCCCGTCGAGCTCCTCGCGGACGCGCCGGTAGGCCAGCTGACGCTCGGCGGGGGTCGCCGCCTGGTCGATCGCGACGGTCAGCAGCTGCTTCGCGGTGTCGAGCCGCTTGCGCTCGACGTCGGTGAAGGACGAGTCCTTGAGCCTGCGCGCGTCGCGCTCGGCGACGTCGAACGCGACCTCGTAGTCGGCGACGGCATTGCGGTACTCGGCGAGCTGCTCCTTCGACAGGCGCGCCTTCGACGAGGCCGGGCGCAGACCGTCGGCGATGCGCTTCGCCTTGAGGAAGGCCGCCGTCAGGGGCTGCCGTCCGTCGCTCATGGCGGGGAACGCGATGATCTTCGCGACGTCGAGCTCGTACTCCAGCCAGCGGGCGGTGACCGCGTCGTGCGCGGCGAAGAGGCGCTCGAGCTGGGTGCCCGTGGGGACGGGCGAGGTCTTCGGCGACGCGGTCACGGGCTGCGCGCCCGTCGTGGAGCCCGCCACCGGGATCGGGGCCGTGCCCCGGGCGGCCGCCTTCAGCTCGGCCTTGGCGTGCAGCACCTCGAGCCGGCGCTTGTGGCGTCGGCGCGCTGCGCGCTCCCACGCGCCGCCGATGGCACTGGCCAGTCCGAAGACGGGGAAGATCAGCCACCAGTAGTCGCGGAGGAAGTCGAAGATCTGCTCCACCCTGTCATGCTAACCGTCGTGCGCGTGCCGGTGTCGGCCGCCGCCTGCTCGGAAGTCGGGGGTTCAGTCCGCTGCCGAGTCCGGCGTCTTGGGCGTCGAGCGGCGCGGGAGCACGATCACCGACCGCAGACCCTCGATCACCGGGATCGCTGCGTCGATGGCATCGGCCACCGAGCCGAGCACGCCGGCCATCCCGGTCTGGGGCGCGCGGGGGGCACCCGGCACCCCGGCCTGACGCTCCGCCTCGGTGAGGGCTGCGTCGAGCGTCTCGACCGCCGCGCGGTAGGCCGCGAACTGGGCGGGCGCCACACGCCGGCCGGCCGTCGGACGAAGGAACTGCGCGTCCCGCTGCGCGCGGAGGAAGGCGACGGTGGCCGGATGCTGCGGGTCGGTCACCGACGGATAGGCCAGGGCCTTGTCGACATCCGTCTCGTACGACAGCCACCGCGCGTTCACCGCGTCGTGCAGCGCGTACAGCCGCTCGATCGGCAGCGGCTCCGCGGAGCTCCGTGCGCGGTACTGCGCGTACGAGGCCCTCACGCGCGCCCGGCTCGCCCTGAGCAGGTACGCCGCGGACTTCTCCGCGTCGCGGGCCGAGGTCAGCGCGCGCCGCGCCTCGATCGGCGCCGTGGGGGTGCCCGCACGGGCCCGTGCGGCGAGCACATCGGCCTGCGCGGTGCGCACCTGTGCCTTCGCGGCGACCAGAGCACGGTACGCCTGGCCCTCCTCGTGACGCGCGGCATCGAGCTCGAGCCGGCGGGCGCGACGACGACCGGTGGTCAGTGCGCCGTACGCGCCGGCTCCGGCCGCCACGGTGGCCGGAGCGATCCACCACCAGCTTGTGATGACGAGGAGGATCGGCTCCACTCGTTCATCGTAGCCGCGGTCGCGCGCGGCGTCCCGGGGAGTCTGCTGGGCACCCGCGGCTCATCTGCTTCGCAGAATCGCACGCGCTTCGCAGGATCGCGCCGAAAACCTGCGAATCTCGCGCGATTCTGCGATCGACGCGTGAAGAAAGCTCAGCCGAAGAGGAGGGCGAAGACGGTCGCGCCGCCACCGACGAGGATGAGGGCGATGATCGTGACCCAGGCGACGACCTTGATCCGCTTCTGCCTGGTGTCGTTGAACCCGCTGTATTCTTCGTCGTCCGCCGCCATGGTTCGATCCTATGCCGTGTGCTCGGCGACGATCGGGCCGAAGGCGTCGGGGAGCGTCGAGGTCGACAGATCGCGCAGCTCGGCGAGCGGCACGGTGAAGAGCCCTTGCACCTCGAGCGAAGGCGCGTCGCCGTCGGCCGCGGCATCCGTCACGCCGATCCGCAGCACGGGGTAGCCCCGCCCCTCGCACAGACCGCGGAACTTCACGTCGTCCTCGCGCGGCACCGACACGATGACGCGGCCCGTGGACTCCGAGAAGAGGGCGGTGGCGGCATCCACCCCGTCGCGCTCCTGGATCTCGTTGAGCCACACGCGCGCACCGACGCCGAAGCGCATGACGCTCTCGGCGAGGGCCTGCGCGAGGCCGCCCGACGACAGGTCGTGCGCCGACGACACGAGAGACTGCTGCGACGCCGCGTGGAGCAGCTCGGCCAGCTTCTTCTCCTGTGCGAGGTCGACGGCGGGCGGGCGTCCGCCGAGGTGACCGTGGATCGTCCCGGCCCACTGCGAGCCGCTCAGCTCGGTCGAGGTGACGCCGAGCAGGTAGATGTTCTCGCCCGGGTCCTGCCACCCCGAAGGGATGCGGCGCGCGACGTCGTCGATGATCCCGAGCACGCCCACGACCGGGGTGGGGAAGATCGGCTGGTCGCCGGTCTGGTTGTAGAACGACACGTTCCCGCCCGTGACGGGGACGCCGAGCTCGAGGCATCCGTCCGACAGGCCGTCCACGGCCTGCGAGAACTGCCACATCACCTCGGGGTTCTCGGGGCTGCCGAAGTTGAGGCAGTCGGTGACCGCCGTCGGCACCGCGCCGGTCACGGCGACGTTGCGGTACGCCTCGGCGAGGGCGAGCTTCGCACCCTGGTACGGGTCGAGTTGGCAGTACCGGCCGTTGCAGTCCGTCGCGATGGCGAAACCCAGCCCCGAGGCCTCGTCGACGCGGATCATGCCCGCATCGTCGGGGAACGACAGTGCGGTGTTGCCCATGACGTAGTAGTCGTACTGGTTGGTGACCCACGACGTGTCGGCGAGGTTCGGGCTCGCGACGAGCTGCGTGAACTGGCGGCGCAGCGTGTCGGGGTCGGTCGCGCGCGGGAGGGCCGAGGCCGAGTCGTCACGCAGGGCGTCGATCCAGGTGGGGTAGGCGACCGGCCGCTCGTACACGGGACCGTCGACGGCGACCGTCGAGGGGTCGACGTTGACGATCTCCTCGCCGTGCCAGAAGATCTGCAGGCGGCCGTCGCCGGTCACCTCTCCGAGCACGCTGGTCTCGACATCCCACTTCTTCGTCACCTCGAGGAACGCGTCGAGCTTCTCGGGGGCGACGATCGCCATCATGCGCTCCTGGCTCTCGCTCATGAGGATCTCCTCGGGCGTGAGCGTGGGGTCGCGCAGCAGCACGTTCTCGAGATCGACGCGCATGCCCGAGCCGCCGTTCGCGGCGAGCTCGCTCGTCGCGCACGAGATGCCGGCGGCGCCGAGGTCTTGAATGGCCTCGACGAGTTCGCCCTGGTACAGCTCGAGGCAGCACTCGATGAGCACCTTCTCGGCGAACGGGTCGCCGACCTGCACCGCGGGGCGCTTGGTCGGGCCGGTGCTGTCGAAGGAGTCGGAGGCGAGAATGGATGCTCCGCCGATCCCGTCGCCGCCGGTGCGGGCGCCGAACAGCACGACCTTGTTGCCCGCTCCCGAGGCATTGGCGAGCTTCAGGTCTTCGTGGCGCAGCACGCCGACCGCGAGCGCGTTCACGAGCGGATTGCCCTGGTAGACCGCGTCGAACACGGTCTCGCCGCCGATGTTGGGCAGGCCCAGGCAGTTGCCATAGAACGAGATGCCGCTCACGACGCCGTGCACGACGCGGGCGGTGTCGGGGTTGTCGATGGCGCCGAAGCGCAGCTGGTCCATGACCGCCACGGGGCGGGCGCCCATCGAGATGATGTCGCGGACGATGCCGCCGACGCCGGTCGCGGCCCCCTGGAAGGGCTCGATGTAGCTCGGGTGGTTGTGCGACTCGACCTTGAAGGTCACCGCCCATCCCTCGCCGATGTCGACGACGCCGGCGTTCTGCCCCATTCCCACCATGAGGCGCGTCTTCATCTCGTCCGACACCTTCTCGCCGAACTTGCGCAGGTAGATCTTGCTCGACTTGTAGGAGCAGTGCTCGCTCCACATGACGGAGTACATCGCCAGCTCGCCCGAGGTGGGGCGGCGGCCGAGGATCTCGCGGATCCTCGCGTACTCGTCGGGCTTGAGTCCGAGAGCGGCGTACGGCTGCTCCTTCTCGGGCGTGGCCTCGGCGTGCGAGACGGTGTCGGCCAGGGCCTTCGGGGAGGGGGTGGTCACGCGGCTCAGCTCCAGGAATTCGAGGGACGCCGGACCTCGCCAGTCTAGTTGGGGCCGCGGCATCCACTCGCCCTTGCGCCCGCGCGATCACCAGAGCCCAGACGGCGGCGCCGCTATGCTGAGCCCCGTGCAGAGAGACTCCTCGTCGAGGTTCGCTGAACGGCCGGGCAATGCCGACCGGCGACGGCTCGCGCTGATGCTGCGCGCGGCGATCGTGCGAGGGGACTTCCCCGACGGCAAGCTCCCACGCGAGTTCGAGCTGATGCGCGACTACGGCGCGAGTCGCAGCGTCGTGCGCGATGTGCTCCAGCAGCTGGCCGCCACGGGCGTCGTCACGCGCGAGCAGGGGGTGGGCACCCACGCCGACATCGGGTCGGTGTTCGGCCTGTACGAGTTCCACGGCGTCGACGTGATCCCCGAGCAGTCGACGTACCCGCGGATGGTCGATCGCGCCGTCATCCCCACGCCGCCGGTGGCGCGCGCGCGCATGCCGCGCGTCGGACCGGAGGTGCTGCGTGTCGAGTACCTCGCCGCACCCGCCGACTTCGCGAGCGCGGTGTCGACGAACTACTTCGTGCTGCCGAAGGCGGCGAGCCTCGAGACGGCGCCGTTCGGGCACAACATTTACCAGTTCCTGCACAACGGCGGGCTGTCCCTGTCGTCGTCGGAGTTCCTCCTCGGGGCGATGGCCGCGGACGAGACGCTCGCCCATCGGTTGAGCGTGCCGGCGATGACGCCCCTGCTGAGCCTCGAGCAGGTCATGTACGACGAGGCCGGTGAGCATCTGTGCTTCTCGACGGTCGCCCTGAGGTCGGATCGCGTCGCGTTCTTCTCCCGCGTGGGGCGCAGCCGAGGCGGCGACGCGCTGCGGCCGCTGCGGGACGACAGCCCGGGCGACCTCGGGTTCAGCTGACCCGACGGGCCACCCGCATCCGCGCGGTCCCTACCGCGAGTGACGCGCCTGCCAGCAGGATCGCGAAGGCGAGCCAGGGAACGGATGCCGCGGCACCGCGCTCAGCCAGGGCGATCTGCTCGGCGGCGTCCTCGGCCGACACGACCCGCTCGCCGCGCACCAGGAGCCGATGGCTGTTCACGCCGGTCGGGGTGCAGGTGAGGAGGGTCACGAGGTCCCTGTCCGGATCGCGGCGGAGCAGGTCGCCCTCGTCCGGGCGCACGACGGCGATCTGGTCGACGCGATAGACGAAGCTCTCACCCGCCGCCTCGACGACGAAGGTGTCGCCGCGCTGGAGTTCGTTCAGCCGGGTGAAGAGCGTCGCGCCGACGAAGCCCGAATGACCCGTGAGCACGGAGTGCGTGCCCGCGCCGCCGACCGGCAGCCCCGAGCCGAAGAGGTGACCGATGCCGCGAGCGAGGGTCGCCTCGCTCGTGCCGTGGTACACCGGCAGGTCGACGCCGATGGAGGGGATGCGGATTCGCGCGAGGGGTCCGCCGGGCCGCTCCGCGAGGAGCGACTCGTAGCGGTCCCGCGCGACGCCGAGGTCCTCGGACCCGCCCTCCTCGTTGAGGACGTACGGATCGCGCAACGGCCCGTACGGGAGCGCCTCGTTGAAGGTGCGCGCCTCGCCGAGGAGAGCGGCCCGTTCGGACGGGGTCCGCTCCGACGTCGATCGCGCGTAGCCCGAGACCGTGGCGGCGTGGGTGAGATCGGTGATCCAGGCGGCCGTCGACGGGTAGGCGATCACGCTCGCGCCGAGCGCGATGACGAGCGCGATGCCGACGTTCAGCGGCGCCCACCGACGCAACGCGGGGCCGGCGGTGTCGATCGAGGACGTCATGTCGGCTCCGGGAGGAAGGACGTGGAGAGAAGTGTGTCCGGACCCGGCGGGAGAACCGGGCCCGGACACGGTGCGGATGACATGGGATTCATCCGCTGCCAGGGGAATGACCATCCCTGGCGGTGGGCGGACTGGGGATGCCGCCCATGGCGGGTCAGCGACTCTGCGCTGTGCGACGACGGGTGAGGATCACGAAGGCCACGCCCCCGGCGATCAGACCGAAGCCGAGCAGGTAGAGCAGCCCCGGACCGGAGCCGCCCGTGAAGGGCAGTTCGAATCCGGCGTTCTGCGGCACGTTGGTCACCGTCAGGTCGATGCCGACGGCGCTGGTCGCGGCCGTCACCTCGAACTCGATCGGCTCCGCGAGCAGCTCGTAGCCGTCCGGCGCCTCGATCTCGACGAGGTAGTACTGGAGGTAGCCGGCGTCCCCGGGAGCGACGGCGGCGCCGTTGGCGAAGTCGCTGTAGCGCAGGCCCTCGATCGTCAGGGTCCCGTCGGCCGCGACCACTTCGAACTCGGTGACGCCCTCGATCGAGACCGGGTTGGTCTGCGCGGCGGCGTCGGCGGCGGACGTGAACACCTGGAAGACCGCGCCCACGAGGGGGGTGGTGTCGGGACCGACCTTCTCGAGGGTGATGCCGCCCCAGCGCGTCTCGACCTCGGGAGTCGTGGTGGGGCCTCCCGGCTCTCCGGGTTCGATGTCGAAGCTCGGCAGGTTCGGGTAGACGAGGGCCTGGTTGACGATCTCACCGACGGTGTTGACGGTGGTGATGATGTCGACGACGACCCGCGTGGTGTTCTCGGCGGCGAGGATTGCCCGGCCAGCGGCGGTGAACTCGACGGTGACGGCGTTCGTGGCCGCATCGTGGGTGATCGTGTAGTCGACGCCTTCGGTGATGGTCGCGCCGTTCTCGAGGGTGACCGTCGATGCGACGTAGTCGAGCTTCTCGTCGAGCACGTCGACGATCTTGTAGCCGTCGATGACGGCGGTGTTCGGGATGTCGGCGGTGATCGTGAAGGTCACCTCGTCGCCGAGCTGCACGGCGTCGGCATCCTCGACCGTCTTGGTCGCCGTCGTGACGGCGTTCTTCGGGTACACGTGCACGTCGTAGAGCCACGCGTCGCGGTTGTCGGGATCGGTGAGCGGGACCGTGATCAGGAACGGCGCGGAGGGGGTGACGCCCGCCGGGAAGTCCGTCTCCTGCACGAGGTACAGGCCCACGGGAAGCCCGGTGAACGCCGCGACGCCGGCCGCATCCGTCACCAGCGAGCTGCCGGCCGCGAGCGTGAAGCCCTCTCCCGTGATCGAGCCCGCGGGGTCGCCCGCATCGAAGGCGTCGGCGAGATCGGCGGCCTCGACCCAGCCTGCGTTGGTGGACAGGTCGACTCCGACGACCTGCTGCACCTCGAAGGTGACCCCCGCGAGCGGGGTGAGTCCGGTCGTGTCGACCTGGGTGCCGTTGTTCGGCAGGCCGGTGGGCGAGTCGGGCGCCTCGAACTTGTGGACGGTGATCGACCCGATCTCATCGGGGTCGACGAGGGGGGCGGCGTGGGCGGGGGCGGCGAGCCCGAGCCCGAGCGCGGCGGCGGCAAGCCCGGCCGTGAGGAGGGAGCCGACGCGTCGGCGGGTGGTTCGGGTGTTCATGGTGTTCCTGTTCTCGGTGGATGGGTTCGGTATCGGCGCGGGGTCACGCCGCGGGGAGGTCCTCGCCGGGCAGCTTCCGCGCTCGCCGGCGCCGCGTGAGCACTCGCAGCGCGGCGGCCAGCGCGCCGAGCGTCAGCAGGACGCCGCCGGCGAGGAGGATCGGGGTGGCGCCCGACCCGCCCGCCTCGGGCAGGTCGAGCGCGGGGACGTCTTCGACGCGGATCGTGGGGATGCCGTCGACCTCGGTGACGGTCGCATTCGGTGATCCGGCTGCAAGAGCGAGGCTGCCGTCGGTCGCGATGGTGAACTCGACCCGGTCGGCGAGGAGCGCGAAGCCGTCGAGCGCGGTGGTCTCCTCCAGCCAGTACGTGCCGGGTGCGAGCGTGGAGTCCTCGAAGAGCCCCGTGAGCGGAGAGCCGCCATCGGTGGCGGGTGCGAGTGCGGCGATGAGCGGGACGGTGGCGTCCGCCGCGTCGTACAGGGCCCACGTCGACCCGTCCATCGGCACGACATCACCGCTCGCGTCCTCGCCGACCTTGAGCACGCGCACCACGGCCGGCGTGACCTGCGTGGTGGTGCACCCGTCGGTGCAGGGCTCGGGATCGAGGGGATCGCCGGGCGAACCGGCGGTACCGGTCACCGCGTTGGTGAGCGTCCTCGACCACGCGTCGTCGTCGACGACGACGTCGTAGCGGAGGGTCGCCGTCGTCCCCGCGGGAAGCGTGAACGGACCGGCTGTCAACGTCGTCCCGGCCGGGTCGGGCACGGCGGCCGGGCTCCCGCCGTCGATGACGAGCACGGCGGAGCCGGCGGCGAACGTCGCGTCGTCGAGCACCGCGGAGAGGTCGTCGGTGAGGGTCACGCCGTCGATGTCGACCGTCGCTTCGCTGGTGACGGTCACCTCGTAGGTGACGACGTCCCCGGGCCGCACCGTGGCGCCGTCGGATAGCGGGTCGTCGCCGAGGAGCGCACGCTTGCTGAGCGACCAGGTCGTCACCGGATCGATGGTGACCGTCGCCGTCGCCTCGTTCGAGATGACCTCGCGCCCCGCCTCGGTGAGACCGGCCGCAGAGGCGGTGTCGTCGATGCGCCCGTGCGCCACGTCGGCGTCGGTCGCGAGGTACGTGGCGGTGCACGTCATGCTGGCCTGGGGCTCCAGCGCCGACTGCGGGCAGGTCGGTCCGGACGTCAGCGGGCTGGCCGGGGCGTGCTGGATGTCGGTCACCTCGATGTCCTCGATGCGCACGTCGGAGATGTTCGTCACCTCGAACGAATAGGTCACCTGCTGACCGGGCCCGGTGATCACCGTGGGAGCGGGGGTCTTCGTGATCGTGAGGCCGACGCACTCGCCCGCGTCCTGCACCGCGCTCGCGCCCCAGAACTGGGGTCCTCCGGAGAGAACAGTGGTGTACGGGAGGCTGCCGACGTTGGTGAGGGGCAGCGTGGCCAGAGCGATACGGTTCAGCTGTCCGCTCGGCGCGGCCATGAAGAAGTAGCCGCCGGACTGCGCGCCTCCCCACATCGCCGGGACGGTGCCGATCTGGGTCATCGAGCCGTTCGGGTGGATGCGGTAGGCCCGAGAGTTGGAGAGGTTGCCGTCGAGCGGACGCACGCCGAAGGCGAGGATGTCGCCGTCGGGCAGGACCGTGAAGTCGCCGGCTGAGCTGATCTGGTTGGGGAACTGCGTCCAGAAGGTCGTGGCCCCCGTCGTCACGTCGAGGCGCCAGATGGCCCGCGACGAGTAGGAGCCGACGAGAAGCGTGTTCGCGTCGAGCGCGGTCAGGGCGTTGAGGCTGTAGTTGGTCGTGCCGAATCCGGGCACGTTGCCCTGCGTGAGGAGCGGGCCGGTGATGCTGAGCGACGTGAGCTCTGTCCCCGTCACGGGATCGATCGTGCGGAGCACCGGCGCGAGTCCTGCACCGCCGTCGTAGTCGACGGCGTACAGGACGCTGCCGTTGTGGCTCCACGCGATGTCGCCGTACTCGCGGGTCAGCGTCGTCGTCGAGAGGACGTCGAACGTGGTCGGGTCGTACTGCTGAAGGCCGTCGGCGGTGTTCGTCCAGATCGGCACGGCGGCGCAGGCGTCGGGAGCGGGTCGGGCGGTCGAGGTGCTCTGGTTGTTCGCAGGGTTCGGATCACGCTCGTTGCCGGCGACGGTGGCCGTGTTGACGATGTCGACCGTCGTGCCTGCGGTGATCTGGCCGCTGACGGTGATGGTGCGAGTGGCGCCCACCGCCAGTTCTCCAAGGGTGCAGCGCACCGCGCCCGAGACGATCGAGCAACCCGTGGTCGTCGTCGTCGCCGAGGTGACCTGAGCCGGCAGCGGGTCGCGCACGAGGAAACCCGACGACGCACCGGGGCCGTTGTTGGTGACGGTCAGCGTGTACGAGATCGAGGTCGGAGCCTCGTAGAACGACGGTCCGGACTTCACGATGCCGAGGTCGACGTCCAGGCCCGGGATCGACGCTCCGTCGTTGTTGCCCGACGCCGGACCCGGTGTCTGCGACACGAGGGTGAACGAAGGTGTCGCGCCGGCCGCGTTCGCGATCGCGATCTGATAGATCGTGCCCGTCGAGTTGGCCGAGAGCCCGATGTTCCCGTTGCCGTACACCCACTGCGCACCGAACGCCGTCGAGACCCCGAGTCCGAGCGGCCAGGAGGTGACGGCGCCGGTGACCGGGTTGATCCGGTACATGCGGTCATTGGATGCCGCGCCCCAGACGAAGCCGTCCTTCCAGAAGATGTCGGAGAGGGTGGGGATGGCCGCCGACAGCGTGATCCCCGTCGCCGTGCCCGCCGAGACGTCGATCGCGGCCATGTAGTTGCTGGTGGCGCCGGAGAACCTCGCATACAGCACCCCGGCCGTCGCGCCGGAGCCGAACGTGCCCTCGTTGTAGACCTCGATGCCGGGGGGAGTCGCGAGCCCGGTGACGTCGCCGAGGGATGTCACCGCCCCGTCCTGCCCGATCCGCACGAGGTTCCGCCGGTTGCCCGTGTCGCGCCGGAGGCCGTAGAGGTAGTCGTCCTCGCTGTTGAACCCGACCGCGTTGTAGCCGAATGCGGCCGCCGACCCTTCCGGCGAGAAGGAGACCGAACCGTCGCCTTGGACGCTGGAGAAGAGCCGCGTGGGGATGTCCTGTGCGACGAAGACGGCGGGCGTCGCCGGATCGAAGGGGTCGCCGGGAGCGGCAACCGCGGCCGGCGGTGCGAGGGACGTCAGGAGCGCGGCGACGGCGGACGCCGCGACGGCAGCTGCCGTCGTCCGTCGTCCACGGTGCGCACGTCTGGTCTCCACAGGATCTCCCGGCTCGTTCTGTCCGCGTCGTGGGCATCGGGTAGCCGGACGTCGGACGTCGCGAATTCTCATCGCCCGGCGACGGTAGTACGCGCCGTGGGGGCGCCGAAAGAGCGCCGGGGTTGCGCAGTGGTTGCGCCGGAAAAATCCGCATGAATCAGCGGTTTTCTGTGTCGATTCGCCGCCCCGAATCCCCTACTGATGGGGGTTGCGCGAGGCGAGAGACATCCGCTCGACGACACCATCTCGATCGACGACGACGGTGATCGCGCCGGGCCGTCCCGGCGGAGTCGAGCGGACGACCACGCGACCCGAGCCCACCGTATCGAGCAGGGATCCCAGTGCCGCGGCATCCTCGTCCGAGATCCTGCGGGACGGGTCGGGCTCCCCGAGGAGCACGACGTCGACGCGACGCGTGCGCGCGCGGCCGATCGCCTCCTCGACCCCCGGATGACGCAGCTGAGGCACGAGGAGGCGATCGCGCACGCGGGCCTCGGCCATGGCGAGCTCGAGGCGGAACTCCGCGTCGAGCTCTCGACCGGCCGCCAGATCCTCCAACGGAGAACGTGTCACGGCGGCGACCTCGTCGAGCTCGCGGGCGGCCGCTGCGGCCGCCGCGCTCGCGGCGTCGGACCGCGCTTCGGCCTGTGCCGTGGCATCCCGGGCACGTCTCTCACGACGGACGAAGTACCGGATGCCCCGCAGCCACACATACCCGACGATGACGCCGACCACGGGGTTGGTGATCACGCGGGCCACGGTCGTCGGATCGGCGCTCACGTCCCATGCCCACGCGAAGGTCAGGAGCACGATGATGAGGCAGGTGATGCCGCCGAACCACGGATTGCCGCGAGCGATCATCATCGCGGCCATGTACGTGGGGAACTGCAGCAGCCACAGGCTCGCGTACTCCTCGGAGTAGGTGAACTGGAAGAGCCCGATGACCGAGCTCGTGAGCACGCAGGCACCGAGCGCTGCAGCGGATGTCCACGGCAGGGGCCGCGGTCGGCGGTCGGTGAGGAGCAGGGCCGCGCCGAGGGCCGCGCCGTAGGCGACCGGAAGGAAGATCCCGTCGCCCGGGAGCCGCCCGACGAGGAACCCGTGCGCGGCACCGGAGAGCCACACCAGCACGAGGATTGCCCGGGTGGTGCCGCGTTCGAACCCGCTGCCGCCGAGATCGAGCGCGGAGGCGGAAGCGCTCACCGCGGCCACCGCAGCGACACCCGGCTGCCCCGCGCCGGCGAGGAGTCGATCTCGCATCGGCCCCCGGCATCCTCCACCCTGCCGACGATGCTCTCCCTGACCCCCAGCCGGTCGGCCGGAAGCGCGGTCTGATCGAAGCCCGGGCCGTCGTCTTCGATGTCGATGCGCAGCGCGGAGGGATCGTCTGCCACGGCGATGGTCACCCACGGTCGGGTGCGCGCATGACGCACGGCGTTGCGCACAGCCTCGGCGGCGGCCAGCCCGAGCGCGGAGGCGGCTGTCGCCGGGATGGTGGCGGCGGTGGGCTCGATGCACAGCTCGAGATCGGCGGGCAGCTCGCTCAGCGACTCGTGGATCGCCCGGGCACCGTCGGCGAGCGGGATGACGTCGTCGGCGTCGAGGGGTGCCGGGGTCGCCGACATCACGGCGAGGGCGGCGGCCGCGGCATCCCTCAGCACGGGAGGCGGGTCGCCTTCGACCGCGACCGCCGCCGAGAGGCTGGCGAGCACATCGTCGTGGACGAGCCGTGCGACGGCGCGCTGCCGCTCGGTGTGCGTGTGAGCCCACACCTCGCGTCTGCGCGCCTCGCGCACCTCGGACTCGCGCGCGTACACGTCGTGCAGGCGCTGCGACAGGCCGATCATGATCGCGAGGAACATCAGGTTGCCGAGGTGGACGACCGTGTTGCTCGCGAAAAGGCTCGTCGGCTCGCCGAGGAAGACCAGCGTCGACGCACCGGGCAGGAGACAGAGCCCGACCGCGAGCACCACGGACGCCACGCGGCCCACGAAGAGGATGGGGTAGCAGATGAACGCGGGCAGCAGGCCGCGAAGCCACGGGTCGACGGTGTCGAGGTCGGCACCGTGGTATGCCCCCGCCCAGGTGGCGAGCAGCAGTGCGCCGAGCGTCGGCACCGTGATCCACAGAACGTGCAGGGCCCGGGCCGGCAGTCGGCGCGAACCGACGGAGAGAGCGGCGATGAGCGCGATGCACGCGATCGCACCCGCGCTCCACGCGGGCGAGAAGTGCGGGGTCTGCGCGATCGCGGCCGGCAGGTTGGCGACGGTCAGCAGCAGGCCGCCCGCGGTGATCAGCGTGCCGATCGTGCGTTGGGGTGGGGAGGCGAGGGAGGCGAGGGCGAGGGAGGGAGGGGTCACTGGTCGGGCGGGCCCCCCTCTGGCGTGACGATGCCGTCTTCGACGGCCCTTCGATACAGCTCGACTTTCGTGCGGGACGGACGGTCGACGGCCGCGTACTTCGCGCGGATGCGGCGCACGTGGTCGTACACCGTCTCCTTGCTGATGAAGAGGAGTTCGGCCACCCGCTCGGCGGTCTCACCCGACGCGTAGAGGGCCAGCACCTCGGCCTCGCGCGCGGTGAGCTGAGCCCGCACGAAGGTCTCGTCGCTGTCGAGGGCGTTCGCCCAGTCGGGACTCGCGGCGATCCCGCCGGCGAGAACCGTCTCGACCGCTTTCACGAGCGCCGCCGGCAGATCGGACTTTCGGATCATGCCCGCCGCGCCCGCGGCGATCGCTTCGCGCACGAGATGCGGCCGCTCGCCCGACGTGTAGGCGATGACCGGAACCTTGAAGACCGACAGCCGCTTGAGGTTCGTCGTCGGGGTCGACCCGTCGCCCAGGACGAGGTCGAGGAGGATCACATCGAGCCGGATGCGCTGCGACAGCAGGTCGTTCGCCGTCGCTCCGGTCGCCACGACCTGGAGGCGGGGCTGCTGGTTGAGGATCGAACTGGTGCCGAGGATCACCGCCGGGTGATCGTCGACGATCCCTATTCGCGCCGCCATCTGCGGATCACGGGATCCGGGTCCGTGCATGTGCCGAGCATATTGAGTGGCGCCGGCCCGCGTGGGCGCGGGGGTTCTTCCTGTGGATAGCTCGTCGTCTGCCGACGGTCAGGGAGAAGAGGGGGGTTGACGGATGCCGCAGCGCGGAATAACGTACAACCAAATGGTTGCACAAAGTGAGTTGACCGATGAACAGACCGATCGCGTGTTCCACGCGCTCGCCGCTTCCACGAGGCGCGACATCCTCCGCCGGACGATCGAGCACGAGCAGTCTGTGTCGGCGCTCGCGCGCGACTACGACATGTCCTTCGCGGCCGTGCAGAAGCACGTCGCGGTGCTCGAGGCGGCCGGGCTCATCGTCAAGCGCGCCGAAGGGCGCGAGCGCCTCGTCCGGGCGGATCCGGCGATGATCGCCCGCGCCCGCACGCTGCTGGCACGGTACGAGGAGCTCTGGCGCGCCCGAATCGACCGGCTCGACGCGCTGCTGGCACAGCCTGCAGCCGACACCACCCCCGAAGATCCCACCGAAACGCAAGGAGTCTGACATGCCCGTCACCGACGTCACCACCGATCCCGAAGCGCTCACCATGACGCTCACCGCCGAGTTCGACGCTCCGGTCGAGCGGCTGTGGGACGCCTTCACCACCCCCCGCCAGCTCGAGCGGTTCTGGGGTCCTCCCGGCTACCCTGCGACATTCACCGAGTTCGATCTCGCACCGGGCGGCCGCGCGCGGTACCACATGACCAGTCCCCGCGGAGAGGAGTACCACGGCGCATGGGAGTTCCTCGAGATCGACGGACCGCGCACCTTCACCGCGCTCGACTCGTTCGCGAACGAAGACGGTGAGATCCTCGCCGACCTGCCGACCTCGCGGATGGTCTTCGTGTTCGAGCCGACGTCCCGCGGTTCCCGCCTCGTGAACACCACCCACTTCGACTCGGCGGACGCGCTCGAGAAGATCGTCGCCATGGGTGCCGTCGAAGGCTCGACGATGGCCATCAACCAGCTGGACCGGGTGCTGGTCAGCCTGCGAGAGTACGCCGAAGGGAAGGGCACCCGCACCGAACTCCTCGACGACACGCACGTGCGGATCACACGCCTGGTCGACGGCCCGATCGACCTCGTGTGGCGCGCGCATCACGAACCCGAGCTGCTGAAGAAGTGGCTCCTCGGGCCTGACGGCTGGCGCATGTCGGTGTGCGAGCTGGACCCGACCGTGGGCGGACGCTACCGCTACGAATGGGAACCGGTCGGCGAGACAGAGGGCGAGTCGTTCGGCTTCGACGGTGAGACGATCCTGTCCGAAGCGCCTCGCCGTGCGGTGACCACCGAGCACATGACGGGCACGGACTACCCGTCGACGCTCAACGACCTCAATCTCGAGGAGGAGGATGGCGCCACGCTCCTCACCCTCATCGTCGAGTACCCCGACAAGCAGACGCGTGACATGGTGCTCGCGACGGGGATGACCGACGGCATGGAGGCCAGCTACGCCCGCCTCGAAGGGATGCTCGCGGCGGTGTGAGTCTCAGCTCGCCGAGAGGGCGCCGACGACCAATCCGAACTCCCCGAATACGTCAGATGCGCCCTCTCGGGAAGCCGGCGAGCCGGCGCCGAGGGCGGGAGGTCAGGCGCTGCGGAACCGGTTCACCATCGGGCAGTCGAACGGGTCGCGGGCCGCCAGGCCGACGCGATTCAGGTAGGCGATCACGATCCCGTACGACTGGATGAGGCTGGTCTCGGTGTAGGGCACGCCGCGGGTGCGGCACTGCTCCCTCACGATCTCGCGCGTCTTGGCGAGGTGCGGGCGGGCCATGCTCGGGAACAGGTGGTGCTCGACCTGGTAGTTCAGGCCGCCCATGAGGGCGGTCGCCCACCAGCCGCCGCGGATGTTGCGCGAGGTCCGGACCTGCTTCGAGAAGAAGTCGAGCTTCGCGTCGGCGGCGATGATCGGCATGCCCTTGTGGTTGGGGGCGAACGAGGCGCCCATGTAGACGCCGAACACGGCCAGCTGCACCCCCAGGAAGGCGAACGCCATGCCGACCGGCAGGAACAGGAAGATGGGCGTGAGGTAGAGCGAGAACCGCATCGCGATGAGGCCGAGCTCGATCCACCGGCCCTTCACCTCGCCGCGGGAGAAGAGGTGCTTGAGGCCGAGCGCGTGCAGGTTCGCACCCTCGAGGGTGAGGAGCGGGAAGAAGAGCCATCCCTGCCTGCGGGTGATCAGCGCGCCCAGGCGGCTCACCTTCGCGGCATCCTCCTCGAGGAAGCGGATGGTGTCGACCTCGATGTCGGGATCCTTGCCCACGCGATTCGGGTTCGCGTGGTGGCGGTTGTGCTTGTTGTTCCACCAGGACAGGCTGATGCCCACGACGCCGGCGGCGAGGATGCGCCCGAGGCGGTCGTTGGCGGGACCGGAGACGAGGATCTGCCGGTGCGCGGCCTCGTGCGCGAGGAAGGCGACTTGCGTGAAGATCACGCCGAGCGCGCCCGCGATGAGCAGCTGGTACCAGGTGTCGCCGAGCAGGACGAAGCCGGTGATCGCGCCGCCGAAGGCGAGGGCGATGGCAACGCCGACGATCGCATAGAACCAGCGCGCGCGCCGGAGGAGACCGGTCTCTCGGACGACCTGCGACACCTCGGTATAGGCGCGGGCGACGGGCGGGAAGGTCTCGGCGCCGGCATACGTCTGGCGCACGGCGCCCAGACGGGCTTCGGTCGGAGCGACGGGGGTGATGGTGGCGATGATCGCACCTGCCTGGTCGGATGCCGGCCACCAGGCCGACGCGGAGCCACAGGCGGATGCCGATCGCTGTGGCCAACCCTACGCGGGGCCATATGGCGTCGACGGAATGCGGAGGCGACTCGCCGCACCTTGGCAGGTGGCACCCAGGATCAGGCGCGCGCGCCGGGACGCGGCATCCGTCCCCGTAGGATCGACCCGTGGACTTCTCCCTCGAATTCACCCCCGACCTGGTCGCCGTCTTCCTGACGCTGTTCGTGCTCGAGGTGGTCCTCGGCGTCGACAACGTCATCTTCATCTCGATCCTCGCCTCGAAGCTCCCCAAGGAGCAGCAGGCCAAGGCTCGCAACCTCGGCCTCACGCTGGCGATGGTGATGCGCGTGATCCTCGTGCTGTTCGCGGGCTGGATCATCACGCTGAAGGAGGACGTGTTCTTCATCGGCGAGATGGGCTTCTCGTGGAAGGACCTGATCCTGATCGCGGGCGGGCTGTTCCTGGTCTACAAGGCGGTGACCGAGATCCACCACAAGCTCGAGGGCGCCGAGGAGGAGCACGCGGGGGTCGGGCGCAAGACGATCACGTTCGGCTCGGTGCTGATCCAGATCCTGCTGCTGGACCTCGTCTTCTCGCTCGACTCGGTCATCACCGCGGTCGGCATGACCGAGAGCCTCGTCGTGATCATCACCGTGGTCGTGCTCTCGTTCGGCATCATGCTCTTCGCGTCGCGCTTCATCTTCGCCTTCGTGAACAAGCACCCCACGGTGAAGATGCTGGCGCTGTCGTTCCTGCTGCTCATCGGTGTCTTCCTGGTGGCCGAGGGCTTCGAGATAAAGATCGACAAGGCGTTCATCTACGGCCCGATGGCGTTCGCGATCTTCGTCGAGGCGCTGAACCTCGCCTACTCGGCGCGCAAGGCCAAGCGCGAGAAGGCCCGCCTGCACGCCGTGCAGCTGCGCCCGCAGTACCCCGACGTCGACGAGTCGGTCGCCGTCCACGCCGCGCTCACCGGGCGGGCCTCGGGCGGCTCCGTCGGGCTCTCGCGCCGCCCCGTCGCCGGCGACGACACCCCCGCAGCCGACGAGGAGCGCCACGGCCTCGGCTGATCCGGCCCGCCCGGCCGCGGGGCCGCGTCCGGCGTTGTAGTTCGCGACCAGCGCTGTGGTTCGCGGCGCAACGCTGCCTGACGCTGCAGTTCGCGACGGACGCTGCAGTTCGCGACGCAGCGTGTGCCGGAAACTGCAGCGCACGCCTGAGACACCGCCCGGGTCGCTGTTCGCCGGCAGGGGCGCCGTGCGCGGCATCCCGACGCCGCCACCGTCCCACCGGCGCTGCAGTTCGCGACAGACGCTGCAGTTCGCGACGCAGCGTGTGCCGGAAACTGCAGCGGCGCGGCGGAGGGTCAGCGCCCGGGACGCGACTTCGACGACGGAAGCCCGGCTCCGTTCAGGATGTCGTAGAGCCGCCTGGGTGACGCGAGGTCGGGCGTGCGCCACCGCGAGAACGCGTCGCATCGGCGGCGCAGGTCGTCTTCGCGGTCCTTCTCGGCGAGCAGCACTTCCTCGGGCGTGCGCCCCTGGAGCAGTTCGGGATCGCGGTACTTGCCGATGCCGTCGAACTCACCGATGTGGCGGAAATCCCGCCAGAAGAAGTCCGTGAACGCGGCACGGCCGTCGGCCAGTTCGAATCGCGTCTGCAGCTCGGGCGGAGGAAAGCCCATCGTCGAGATGAGCACACGGCTCTGCGATTCGCGGACGCTGTCCGAAAGCTCGGTGGCGAACTCCGCGGCGCGCACGGCACGAGCGGTGCCGCGCTCGGACTGGTCGTGCGCCAGGCGAAGAAGAGTGGATGCTTCGCACAGCGGCCCACCAGGTCGCTTGGACCAGAGGGCCTGATCCGCGACGGCGGCGCCCTCGGCGAATCGCAGGGAACGGGCGAGATCGATCGCCGTCTGCGCGGGACTGGTCAGGTGGTGGCGCCCCCACGCGACGAGGTCGAGGTCGGCCAGCGCACGCCCGTGGCGGCGGATCGTGCCGCTGGAGCGACCTCCCGAAGGCTTCTCGATGCAGACGTCGATTCCGCTCGGCCATCGGCCGAGGATGTCGATGCCGTGCAGCGCTGCCGCCGACCAATGCGAGAACACGCACTCGGTCTGCGATCGCGCGGCTGCCTCCCACACGAGTTGCGCATGACGCGCGATCGGCTTCAATCGCGACCAACTCTGCGCCTCCACGTACACGCCGCGGGCGATTCGGACGATCTCCCTCTCCGCGATGCGTCGTCGCAGCCTGCGGTCGTTGACCGGGTCGCCGTCGTTCTCGCGACGACGGAAGACGGTCGCGAGCGGCGGTTCGAGGAGCCACATCGGTCCAGGATGTCCGCTCGCGGCGACGCCCGGCCGCCCGCGACCGCGTCCTGAGGAGCGGTCGTGGGTCCGCGCCGGCTGTGGAGGAGCCGACACCGGTGCGTGACGCTGCAGTTCGCGACGGACGCTGCGTCGCGCGACGCGACGTCCGTCGGAAACTGCAGCGCGGGAGTGGGCGGCCGCGAACGGCCGGGGCAAGAGCCGCGACGCCCGCCGCGCCGAGATCGCGCACGGCCGGGTGAGCGGCTAGCGTGGCGCGAGGAGGGGAGCGGCATCCTGGATCTCGAGTACGGACGCGATCTCGTCATGATCGCCGTGATCTTCGGCGGCGCGGCGTTCGTCTGGGCGGGCTGGGCCCAGGAGCGACCTCCGAAGGGCGTGCTGTGGCGGATCGTCCTCGTGCTGCTTCAGCTCATCGGTCTCGTGATGCTGGGGTTCGGCATCCCGATCGCGGTGCAGAACTGGGAGACTCCGACCGCCCTCGCCTCCGCGAGCACCGCCCTCGTCTGGTACATCGTGGTGTTCTGGCTCGAAGTGATCGCGATCGTCGGCTTCTCTATCTTCTTCGTGAAGACGGGCCGGGGCGCTCTGATCGCACCGCTGGTGCTCACGGTCGTCGGTCTCCACTTCGTCCCGCTCGCGTTCGTGTTCGCGCAGTGGATCCTCCTCATCGCCGCCGTGCTGCTGACGGCGGCGGGGGTGGGTGCGGCGTTCCTGCCGCAGCGCACGGCGGCGCCGAGCTTCTGGTCGGGCATCCTGGCGGCACCGATCTTCCTGGCGTTGGGCCTGCCGTGCCTCATCGCCGGTGCGGGCGCACTCGGCGCGAGCTAGGCGATGGCGGCGTAGGCGGCGCGCCTTTCCCGCTGGAACTCGGCCTCGGTGATCCTGCCGGCACGCCAGGATTCCTCGGCGGCCGCGAGCCCGCGCCCCCGGCCCGATGCCGGAAGTGGGTTCCCGCTGCAGTTCGCGACACACGCCGTGTCGCGCGACGCAGCGCCCGTCGGAAACTGCAGCGCGCCGGGACCGGCCGCGACCGGCCACGCCACGCCCGGCTCGCCCGACCGGCCGCGCCCGCACCCGCGCGCCCGATCAGGCCGGGTCGGTGACCAGGCGGTACCCCATTCCCTGCTCGGTGAGCAGGTGCCGCGGCCGGGAGGGGTCGGGCTCGAGCTTCTTACGCAACTGGGAGAGGTACAGGCGCAGATATCCGGTGTCGGTGACCTGCTCGGTGCCCCAGATGTCCTTGAGCAGCGCCTGCCGTGTGACGAGCGCACCGGCGTTGCGGGTGAGGAACTCGAGGATGCGCCACTCGGTCGGCGTCAGGTGCACGGGGCTGTCGGCGCGGGTGACGAGCTTCGCCGCGAGGTCGACCGTCACATCGCCGAACGCCACGACGGGTTCGTTCGTGCTCGCCGCCGCACGGCGCGAGAGCGCCCGCAGCCGCGCGAGGAGCTCGTCCACCTGGAACGGCTTGGTGACATAGTCGTCGGCGCCGGCATCCAGGGCTTCCACCTTGTCGGCCGATCCGGTGCGGCCCGACACGACGATGATCGGCGCCGACGTCCACCCCCGCAGCGCCTCGATGACCCGGATGCCGTCGAGGCGCGGCATCCCGAGATCCACCATGACGATGTCGGGGTGCTCCTTGGCGGCCAGGGCGATCGCGGCCTGCCCGTCGGGTGCGGCGACGACGTCGTACCCGTGGGCGGCGAGCGTGATGCGCAGCGCGCGGACCAGCTGCGGGTCGTCGTCGGCGATCAGGACCTTCACACGGCTCCTTCGGGGACGGATGCTTCGGCCACCGGCAGCGCGATCACCATGGTGAGTCCTCCTCCGGGGGTGTCCTCGGGGGCGAGCGTACCGCCCATCCCCTCGGTGAAGCCCTTGGACAGCGCGAGTCCGAGGCCGAGGCCGGCGGTGTTGTCGACGTCGCCCAGGCGCTGGAACGGGGCGAACATGTCGTCGCGGCGGTCGGCGGCGATGCCCACCCCGTGATCGACCACGCGGATCTCGGCCGTGCGGCCCAGGTGGCTGGTCGCGACGCGGACGCGGGCTCCGAGCGGCGAATGCCGCAGGGCGTTGGCGAGGACGTTGACGAGCACGCGCTGCAGGAGCACGGGGTCGGCGCTCACCATCGGAAGGTCGGAATCGAGGGCGAGCTCGACGTCGTCGGGCCCCGCCCCCAGTTCGTCGAGGGCGGCCGTGATGACCGTGGCCGAGTCCACCTCGCTGAGCGACACCGCGAGCACCCCGGCCTGCACGCGGCTCACGTCCAGCAGATCGGTGACGAGCGCCGACAGCGTCGTGAGCGACTCGTCGGCCGTCGCCAGCAGCTCGTCGCGGTCAGCCGCCGACAGACCCGGACCCGCGGCGCGGATGCCGCCGATGGCCGCGACGGCTGCGGCGAGTGGCCGGCGCAGGTCGTGGCTGACCGCGGACAGTAGTGCCGAGCGCACCTGGTCGGTCTCGGCGAGCGCCCCGGCCTGGCTCGCGGACTCCGACAGGGCGGAATGCTCGAGAGCTGCGGCGAGCTGGGCCACGATCGCGTCGACGAGGCGCCGCTCGGAGGCGTCGAGGCCGCGCCCGTGGAGCTCGAGGGTCGCGCGGGGGCCGCCGCCCGACATCCATCCCACCGGGACCGCTTCGTAGCGTCCGTCGCGCACCGGCTCGCCGTCGGTGGCGAGGACCTGCCCGTCGGCCGCGACGAGGCGCACGCCGGCGAGGCCGAGCGACTCGCGGGTTCGGCTCACCATGGCAGGCACGGCGCTCTCACCCCGCAGCACGCTTCCGGCGACCGTCGCCAGCAGCTCGGACTCGGCGGACGATCGCTGCGCCGCGCGTGCGGCCCGGGCGGCGCGGTCCACGATGAAGCTGACCAGCACCGCGATGACCACGTAGAGCGCGAGCGCCCACGCGTAGCGCGGGTGCGCGATCGTGACCGTGTAGAACGGCTCGACGAAGAAGAAGTTGAGCGTGAGCCCCGACATCACCGCGGCGAACACGGCGGGCCAGATGCCACCGACGAGGGCGACGATCACGACGAGCAGCTGGTACGCGAGGACGTCGGTGGTGATCGTCTCCTCGCTGCGGATCGACACCAGAAGCCACGTCAGGAGCGGGCCGCCGATGAGGGCGACGGCGAAGCCGAGGGCGCGCCGCTTGACGCTGAGCGCGCCCCCGCTCAGGCGCGGGAGGCGCCGCCGACCCCCGGCCGCCGAGTGGGTCACCATGTGCACGTCGATGTCGCCGGACTCGCGGATGACGGTGGCGCCGATGCCGGGGCCGGTCAGCGCCGCGCCCCATCGGCTGCGACGGCTCGCGCCCATGACGAGCTGCGTGGCGTCGACGGAGCGCGCGAACTCCACGAGGGTGCGCGGGATGTCGTCTCCGACGACTTGGTGATAGGTGCCGCCGAGCGACTCGACGAGCGCGCGCTGCGCGGCGAGTGCGCTGGGGTCGCCGCCGCGCAGGCCGTCCTGGCTGGAGACGTGGACGGCGAGCAGCTCGCCACCCGCCGACCTGGCCGCGATGCGGGCGCCGCGCCGGAGCAGGGTCTCGCCCTCGGGGCCACCCGTGAGGGCGACCACGACGCGCTCGCGCGCCTGCCACGTTCCCGCGATGCCGTGCTCGGCGCGATACGAGCGCAGCGCGCTGTCGACCTCGTCGGCGAGCCAGAGGAGGGCGAGCTCGCGCAGCGCGGTCAGGTTGCCCAATCGGAAGTAGTTGGACAGCGCGGCGTCGATGCGCTCGGCCGGGTAGACGAGCCCGACGGCGAGCCGGTCGCGCAGCGACTGGGGCGCGAGGTCGACGAGCTCGATCTGGTCGGCGCCGCGCACGACGGCGTCGGGGATCGTCTCGCGCTGGACCACCCCGGTGATCTGCTCGACCACCCCGTTGAGCGACTCGACGTGCTGCACGTTGACGGTCGTGATGACGTCGATGCCGGCGTCGAGGAGGAGGTCGACATCCTGCCAGCGCTTCTCGTGGACCGACCCGGGCGCATTGGTGTGGGCGAGCTCGTCGACGAGCGCGACATCCGGCGCCCGCTCGATGACGGCCTCGACGTCGAGCTCCGGCAGCTCCACGCCGCGGTACGGCACCAGCGCGCGCGGCACGACCTCGAGGCCCTCGGCCTGCGCCGCGGTCGCCGCCCGGCCGTGGGTCTCGACGATGCCGATCACGACGTCGTGCCCCTCGGCGGCGAGGCGCCTGCCCTCCTCGAGCATCTCGAACGTCTTCCCGACGCCGGGAGCGGCGCCGAGCAGCACCCTGAGCTTGCCGCGCTTCACGTGCTCACCCTATTCCGCGTGCACAACTCCTCAGATCCGGATGCGTGCGATTCGGCCGACCGCGGAAATCCGCCGCGACGACGGCCGCGACCGGTCGAATCCGAGGAGTTGTTCACCAGGATCAGCGCCGATCAGTCCAGGGCGTCGAGCGCCAGGTTCAGCGCGAGGACGTTGATCCGCGGCTCGCCCAGGTATCCGAGATCGCGCGCCTCGGTGTACCGGGCGACGAGGTCGAGCACCTCGCCTTCGGAGAGGCCGCGCGCCTCCGCGACGCGGGGAGCCTGGAGCTGGGCGTACGCCGGGCTGATGTGCGGGTCGAGGCCCGAGCTCGATGCCGTGACGGCATCGGCCGGGATCTCCGACACCGCCACGCCCTCGAGCTCGGCGATCGCGGCCTGACGGTCCTCGATCGCCGCGATGAGGTCGGTGTTCTCCGGCCCCCAGTTCGAGCCGCTGGAGGCGCCGCCGTCGTAGCCGTCGCCGGCGGCGGACGGGCGGGCCTGGAAGTACTCCGGCAGGGCGTTGCCGTCGGCATCCGTGAAGGACTGCCCGATGAGCGCCGAGCCGACCGTCTCACCGGCGGCGTTCTGGACGGGCGACCCGTTCGCCTGCCACGGCAGGAGGAGCTGGCCGATCCCGGTGACGACGACCGTGTAGCCGATTCCGAGGACCAGGGTGAACAGGAGCATCGCGCGGACGGCGACGCCCGTGGTGCGGATGGTGCTGCGTGCGGGGGTGGACATGATGCGTCTCCTTCGCCGGGCTCAGAAGCCGGGGATGAGGCTCACGACGAGGTCGATGAGCTTGATGCCGATGAACGGGGCGATCACTCCGCCGAGCCCGTAGACGAGCAGGTTGCGGCTGAGGATCTGCGACGCGCTCGCGGGCCGGTACTTCACGCCCCGCAGCGCGAGCGGGATGAGGACGATGATCACGACCGCGTTGAAGATGATCGCGCTCGTGACCGCCGAGGCCGGCGAGCTCAGCTGCATGATGTTCAGCGCCGCGAGGCCGGGGAAGATCCCCATGAACATCGCCGGGATGATCGCGAAGTACTTCGCGATGTCGTTCGCGAGCGAGAACGTCGTCAGGGCGCCGCGCGTGATGAGCAGCTGCTTGCCGATGCGGACGATGTCGATGAGCTTGGTCGGGTCGCTGTCGAGGTCGACCATGTTGCCGGCCTCCTTCGCGGCCGACGTGCCGGTGTTCATCGCCACGCCGACGTCGGCCTGCGCGAGCGCCGGTGCGTCGTTCGTGCCGTCGCCGGTCATCGCGACGAGGTTTCCGCCCTCCTGCTCCTTGCGGATCAGGGCGAGCTTGTCCTCGGGAGTCGCCTCGGCGAGGTAGTCGTCGACTCCCGCCTCCTTCGCGATCGCCGCGGCGGTCAGCGGGTTGTCGCCCGTGATCATCACGGTGCGGATGCCCATCGAGCGCAGCTCGTCGAAGCGCTGGCGCAGGCCGTCCTTGACGATGTCCTTCAGGTGGATGACACCGAGGGCACGGCCCTCGCCCGCCGCGCCGAGCGACGCGACGACGAGCGGCGTGCCGCCCGACTGCGCGATCGCCTCGGTGGCGCTGGTCAGCTGCGCGCGAGTCGACGAGGGGACGGGGGTGCCGGCGGCCTCGAGCCACGCGATGACCGCGGAGCCCGCGCCCTTGCGCACCTGGCTGCCGTCCACGAGGTCGACGCCGCTCATGCGGGTCTGCGCGGTGAAAGGCACGGTGACGGCACCCTCCGGCGTGGCGATGTGGATGCCGCGCACCGCCGCGAGCTCGACCACCGAGACTCCCTCCGGCGTGGGGTCGGCGAGCGACGACAGCGCCGCCGCCTCGGCCAGCTCGGCCGCGTCGACCCCGGGCATCGCCACGAAGTCCGACGCACGCCGGTTTCCGTAGGTGATCGTCCCGGTCTTGTCGAGCAGGAGCGTCGTCACGTCGCCCGCGGCCTCGACCGCGCGTCCCGACATCGCGAGCACGTTGCGCTGCACGAGCCGGTCCATTCCCGCGATGCCGATGGCCGAGAGGAGCGCACCGATCGTCGTCGGGATGAGGCACACGAGCAGGGCGATGAGAACGGGGATGCTCACCGGCGACGCCGCGTAGGACGCGATCGGGTTGAGCGTCAGGACGACGACCAGGAACACGATCGAGAGGCTCGCGAGCAGGATGTTCAGGGCGATCTCGTTCGGCGTCTTCTGACGGGCGGCGCCTTCGACGAGCGCGATCATGCGGTCGACGAACGTCTCGCCCGGCTTCGACGTGATGCGGACCACGATCCGGTCCGACAGCACGCGCGTGCCGCCGGTGACGGCCGAGCGGTCGCCGCCGGACTCGCGCACGAC
Source organism: Microbacterium insulae (assembly GCF_042677065.1). NCBI lineage: Bacteria > Bacillati > Actinomycetota > Actinomycetes > Micrococcales > Microbacteriaceae > Microbacterium > Microbacterium insulae. The sequence goes on from NZ_JBHTII010000001.1 coordinate 1,364,871, forward strand.
CGGCGCCGACTCGCCGGTGATGGCGGACTCGTCGACCGTCGCGATGCCGTCGATGATGTCGCCGTCGCCGGGGATGAGCTCGCCCGCGGTCACGATCACGACGTCTCCGAGCGTGAGGTCGGACGAGGCCACCTCGGCGGTCTCGGAGCGGGTGGCGGCGGCATCCCTGGTGGCGTCGTACGACACGACGCGACGCGCCATCGTCGACGTGCGGGTCTTGCGGAGCGTGGCCGCCTGTGCCTTTCCGCGCCCCTCGGCCACCGCCTCGGCGACGTTGGCGAAGAGGACGGTGAGCCACAGCCAGACGGCGATGCCCCACGTGAAGCCGAACGGCACGGGGGTGCCGCCGGACTCCTCAGCGCCTCCGAGGAACGGCTCGGCGATCGCGATGACCGTCGTCAGCGCCGCTCCGACCCACACGAGGAACATGACGGGGTTGCGCCACAGTTCGGCGGGGTTCAGCTTGCGCAGCGCACCGGGGAGCGCCTGCACCAGCTGCGCCCAGCTGAAGGCGCGCGAGGTCGCCTTCGGCGGCTTGATGGTCACGTGGCCGGGGATCGGCTCGTGGTCGGAAGAGGGGATGAGAGTGGAGGTGGACATCTGTCAGACGAGCCCTTCCGCCAGGGGACCCAGCGTGAGAACGGGGAAGTAGGTGAGTGCGGTGATGACCACGGCGACGACGGCGAGCAGCCCGACGAACTGCGGTCGATAGGTGGGCAGCGTCCCCGCCGTGGAGGGGACGGGCTTCTGTGCCGCGAGGGAGCCGGCCATGGCGAGCACGAGGACGATCGGGATGAATCGTCCGAGCAGCATGGCGACGGCCAGGGCGGTATTCAGCCATGGGGTGTTGGCCGTGAGTCCGGCGAACGCCGAGCCGTTGTTGTTCGACGCCGACGTGAAGGCGTAGAGGACCTCGCTGAGTCCGTGGACCCCCGGGTTCCAGATGGAGACCGACTCGACGTCCGAGCGGATGCCCGGAATGGCGAAGCTCAGCGCGGTGCCCGCGAGGACGAGCGTCGGCGTGACCAGGATGTAGAGGCTCGCCAGCTTGATCTGGGTCGGGCCGATCTTCTTGCCGACGTATTCCGGGGTGCGCCCGACGAGCAGTCCGCCAACGAAGACGGCGATGACGGCCAGGATGAGCATCCCGTAGAGGCCCGAGCCGACGCCGCCGGGGGCGACCTCGCCGAGCATCATGTTGATCATCGGCATCATGCCGCCGAGGGCGGTGTAGGAGTCGTGCATCGAGTTGACGGCGCCGGTGCTGGTGAGGGTCGTGGCGCCGGCGAAGAGGGTGGACCCCCAGATGCCGTACCGGACCTCCTTGCCCTCCATCGCGGCTCCCGCGAGCTGAGGCGCGCTGCCGAGGCCGAGGGACTCCAGCCAGGTCAGGAGGCTGATCGAGGCGACGGCGATGGTCGACATGACCGCGAGGATCGCGTAGCCCTGACGGTTGTCGCCGACGATGCGGCCGAAGGCGCGCGGCAAAGCGGTGGGGATCGCCAGCAGCAGCAGGATCTCCAGGACGCTCGTCCACGGCGCGGGGTTCTCGAAGGGATGCGAGGAGTTGGCGTTGAAGAATCCGCCGCCGTTGGTTCCGAGCTCCTTGATGGCTTCCTGTGAGGCCACGGGTCCGCCGGGGATCAGCTGCGTGCCTCCGGTGATCGTGCCGACCTCCGTGAAGCCGTTGAAGTTCTGCACGACGCCGGCCACGAGCAGTGCGATCGCCGAGACGAACGCGAGCGGCAGGAGGAGGCGTGTGACGCCGCGGGTCAGGTCGACCCAGAAGTTGCCGATGGTGGCCGAGCCGCGCCGAGCGAAGCCGCGCACCAGCGCGATCGCCACGGCGATGCCGACGGATGCCGAGACGAAGTTCTGCACCGCGAGGCCGGCCAGCTGGACGGTGTAGCCGAGCGTGAGCTCCGGCGAGTACGACTGCCAGTTGGTGTTCGTGACGAACGACACCGCGGTGTTGAAGGCGAGCCCTTCCGGGACGGCGGGGAGTCCGAGCGAGTAGGGGAGAACGGCCTGGAAGCGCTGCAGCGCGTAAACGAGGAGGACGCCCACTGCCGAGAAGACGAGCACACCGCGGGCGTACGCCTGCCAGGTCTGCTCTGAACGGGGGTCGACCCCGACCAGCCGGTAGGAGACGCGCTCGACGCGCCAGTCCTTCTCGCTGGTGTAGATGCGGGCGATCCCGTCGCCGAGGGGGCGGTAGACGACCGCCAGGATCAGCAGGACGGTGGCGAATTGGAGGACGCCCGTCCACACGGTCGAGGCATCCATCAGAACTTCTCCGGCTTCACGAGGGCGACGACGAGGTACACGATCGCGGCCAGCCCGAGGGCGGCGGCGATGAGGGAGAGCACCATCATCCCTGCTCCTCTCCACGCAGCGCAGGGCGCTGCGCGGAGCCTCCGGGGCGGGGGCCCAGCTTCTCCACCGCCTTGGCGATCACGCCGACGAGCGCGAAGAGCACCAGCGTCGTGGCGAGGTAGATGACATCGAGCACGAGGACTCCAGGGGAAGACGTGCCGCGCCCAGAGGCGCGGGTGATCGCCCGTTCGGCGACCACGACTCCCGATGCAACACCTCGACCCCGGGCCGCAGGCCGGGCCTCACGGGATCCATACGCCGATGGCGCTCGCCCTCACGACCTGTACACGCGCGGGTCAGACGATCGCCGCGAGGCCTTCCCCGAAGATGAGCACGGCTGCCGCGACGACGGCGGCGGCCGCCGCGGCCAGGATCACGGCGACCAGGATGTTCCCCGCGATCGCGAGCGCAGCCGCCCCGACGCGGCTCGCGCGATCGGCCGCGGGTCGCGGAGCGGCGGAGGTTCGCGCGGTGGAGTACATCATGCTTCGACGCTACGAAGGCCTGCGGTCCGCGGCATCCACCCAGCGGACGGTTCGCGTACGACCCGAGGATGATGTCCGTCGTCGCGGCGCGTGGGAGAGCCCATGCGATTCCCTTCCCTCCGGGCCGCACGAACGTCGGCGCTGAGAAGAAGACGCGGTGGAGCGGGATTCGTGACGCGGAGGGACGGAGCCGACCGGTCGCGTCGGCGGGTCAGGCGCGCGCGAGGTCGTCCTCGAGGGCGACCCACGCGAGCATCGCGCACTTCACCCGCGCGACGTACTTGGACACCCCCGACAGCGCCGCGGCGTCGAGGTAGACGTCCTCGTCGAGCTCGACCGTGCCGCGCGAGCGCAGCGCTTCGCGGAACCCGTCGATGAGGGCGGATGCCTCGGCCCGCGGCATCCCGTCGACCAGCTCGCTCAGCATCGACGCGGACGCCTGCGAGATCGAGCAGCCGTTGCCCTCCCACGTGACGTCGCGTACCGTCTCGCCATCGGCGTCGAGACGGACGCGCAGCGTGATCTCGTCGCCGCACAGCGGATTGTGCTGATGAGAGGTGGCCGTCCGCCCCTCCTCGTCGGCGAGGCCGAACCCCACGCGCCGCTTCGAGTGGTCGAGGATGAGCTCCTGATAGAGCGACTCGAGCCCGCTCACGATCCCGCTCCGAAGAATCCGCGCACACCCGAGACGGCCTCCAGGAACACGTCGACCTCGTCCGGGGTGTTGTACAGCGCCGCCGACGCGCGCACCGAGGCCGTCAGCCCGAAGCGCCGATGCAGCGGCTGCGCGCAATGGTGGCCGACGCGGACCGCGACGCCGCGGGAATCGAGGAACTGCCCCACGTCGTGCGCGTGCACCCCTTCGACCTCGAACGCCCACAGGCCCACGCGCTCCGTCCCGACCGCGTCGCCGAGGAGGCGGATGCCCGGGATCGACCGCAGTCCCTCGCCCATTCGCGCCTCGAGCGCGCGCTCGTGGGCGTGCACGGCATCCATGCCGACACCGTCGAGGTAGCGCACCGCCGCGGCCAAGCCGATCGCCTGCGACACCGGCTGGGTGCCCGCCTCGAACCGCTGCGGCGGGGGCAGGTACGACGCCTCGTCCAGTGTCACGGTGGTGATCATCGACCCACCGGTGAGGAACGGGGGGAGCGCCTCGAGCACGTCGGAGCGCCCGTACAGGCCGCCGACCGCGTAGGGGCCGAGCATCTTGTGTCCCGAGAAGACGGCCAGGTCGACGCCGAGCGCCGGCAGGTCCAGCGGCAGGTGCGGAGCGGACTGGCAGGCGTCGAGCACCGTGAGCGCGTCCGCCTCGCGGGCGAGGGCGACGAGCTCGGCGACCGGGTTGACGATGCCCAGCACGTTCGAGACATGCGGGAAGGCGACGACGCGCGTGCGGTTCGTGATGACGGATGCCGCGGCATCCGTGTCGATCGTCCCGTCGTCGCGGACCGGGATGTGGCGCAGCACCGCTCCGGTGCGCGCAGCGAGCTCCTGCCAGGGGATCAGGTTCGCGTGGTGCTCGCTTTCGGTGACGACGAGCTCGTCGCCCGGATGCAGCGCGAAGCGCCGGCTCGCGGGCGCGCCCCGGCCGATCGTCGCGTTGCCGATCGCGTACGCGACGAGGTTGAGCCCGGCCGTCGCGCCGCTCGTCCACACGAGCTCCTCCGCGCGCGCGCCGACGAACCCGGCGACGGCCTCACGGGCGTCCTCGAAGAGCTCGGTGGCTTCGGCGGCGAGCGTGTGGGCACCGCGGTGCACGGCAGCGTTGGCACGCGTGAGGAACGACACCTCGGCGTCGATCACGGCCCGCGGCTTCTGGCTCGTGGCCGCCGAGTCGAGATAGACGAGGGGGGCGCCGCCGACGCGCTCGCCGAGGAGCGGGAAGTCGGCGCGGATCGCCGCGAGGTCGAGCACAGAGGTCACCCCTCCAGGCTACGCCGCCCCGCCCGTCCGCGCCGGGCCCGGACGTTACGGACGTGCGGCGGGCTCGGCCTCGGTCACGGGCGACGGCGGGCCGGCGGGGCGGGTGGCGCGGCGGCCCGCCCGGTGCGCCTCCTCGACGATCCCTCGGCCGGCGCGGTCGTCGCCGGGGAGCGCGCGGGAGCGCCGGCCGTAGATGAGCTCGGACGAGTCGAGCAGCCACGGCACGAGAGTGATCGAGACGCCGTGCACGAGCATCAGCTGCTGCGCGATCCGCTTGGCCCGGCGGTTGTGGAGCAGCGATTCCCACCAGTGGCCGACGATGTACTGCGGCAGGTAGACCGTCACCACCGACGAGCCGTGCTGCTCCCGGTACTTCCGCACGAACTCGGCGATCGGCGAGGCGTACATCCGGTACGGCGACTCGATGATCTTGAGCGGGATCGGCATCCGATGCTCGCGCCACTCGCGTTCGAGCTGCTCGGCCTCCTCCGCCGTGACCGAGACGTGCACCGCGAAGGTCTTGTCGTGCTTGGCCGCGAGCGCATAGTCGACGGCCTTCACGACCGGCTTCTGCAGCTTGTTGACGAGGATCAGCGCGACGTCGCCGGACGATCCGAAGTGCGTCGTGTCGTCCATCGCGATCTCGTGCTCGACGTCGCGGTAGTACCGGTGCACGCCGATCATGAGGAACGACAGGATCGGGATCGCGAGGAACACCAGCCACGCCCCGTGCGTGAACTTCGTGATCGTCACGATGACGAGGACGGATGCCGTCATCGCCGCGCCGAGGGAGTTGATGGCGAGTCCCTTCCGGTGACCCGCCAGCCGCTCGCGCACCGCCGCGGTCGCGCGTTCGGAGACGGGGAGCGCCGCGATCTCGCGCAGGCCGCGCCGCCAGTGCCGGATCATGCCGATCTGCCCGATGGTGAACGACGTGAAGACCCCGATGATGTACAGCTGGATGAGCTGTGTGAGGTTCGCCTGGTACACGATCAGCACGCCGATCGCCACCAGGCCGAGGACGATCATGCCGTTGGAGTAGACGAGACGGTCGCCGCGGGTGTTGAGGGCCTTCGGGGCGTACCCGTCACGGGCGAGCACCGACCCCAGCAGCGGGAACCCGTTGAAGGCGGTGTTGGCCGCCAGCAGCAGCACGCACGCGGTGGCGGCCTGGATCACGAAGAACGGGATGGAGCCCATGCCGAACACCGCCGCCGACACCTGTGCCATGAGGCTCGGCTGCGGGTTGTTCGCGCAGTCGAACCCGATGAGGTCGCACGGGTTCTCGGCGTAGTGCACGCCCGACACGAGCGCGAGCGCCGTGAGGCCCGAGAAGAGGAGGATCGCGATTCCGCCCATGAGCGCGAGCGTCGACTGGGCGTTGCGCACCTTGGGCTGGCGGAACGCCTGGACGCCGTTGGACACCGCTTCGACGCCGGTGAGGGCGGAGCATCCACTCGAGAACGCGCGGAGGATGAGGAGGATCACCGCGGCCTGCGCGACGTTCTGCGCCTCGACTGCGTACTGCGCGCTCGAGGCGACCGGAGCGTTGCCGGTCGCCGTCTCGATCAGGCCGGTGACGATCATCACCGCGACCGAGCCGATGAACACGTAGGTCGGGATCGCGAACGCCCGCGACGCCTCGCGCACGCCGCGGAGATTCATGAGGACGATGAGGATGACGAAGCCGACCGCCAGCTCGATGCGCCCCGGATCGAGCCACGGCAGCGCCGAGATGATGTTGTCCACCCCGGAGGCGACCGAGACCGACACGGTGAGCACGTAGTCCACGAGCAGCGCGGCGGCCACGATGACGCCCGGGACCTCCCCGAGGTTCTTGCGCGCGACCTCGTAGTCGCCGCCCCCCGACGGGTAGGCCTTGATCAGCTGCCGGTAGCTGGTCACGACGACGATCAGCAGCACGACGACGGCGACGGCGACCCACGGCGCGAACGCGAGGAAGGCCAGGCCCCCGGTGAGGAGGATCAGCAGCAGTTCCTGGGGCGCGTAGGCGACGGACGACAGCGCGTCGGACGCGAAGATCGGGAGCGCGCGCTTCTTGGGGAGGAGGTGCTCCTCGGAGTCGGCGGATGCCAGCGGGTCGCCCAGGATGAGGCGCTTCGCGATGGGTGGCCCGTCGACCGACGGCTCCCGTGATTCGTTCGTCACGGCGGGTGATGCTACTCGCACGTATTCCGTGAGGATTCATCGAGGGCGGCATCCTCACGGAATCCATGCGGGCCGCTTCTCTGCGAGGATCTCTGGATGGACGCGCCCTTCGGCCTCGGAGCGATCGCGATCGTGTTCGGAATCCTGGCCGGCGTGGTGCTGTTCGTGCCGTTCGTCGCGGTCAGCTATCGGCTCCGCGGCCGGATCACCGTCGGGCGTTTCGCGCTGTGGGCGGCGGCCCTGATCTACTTCGTGGCGATCTGGACCTATACCCTCCTCCCTCTGCCCGCCTCCCGCGAGGTCGCGTGCACGGGCGCGAACTTCGACCTGTTCGCCTTCGTCGACGACCTGCGCGGCGTCGCCTCGCAGCCGACGACACTGCTCACCGATCCCGCCGCGCTGCAGGTCGTCCTCAACGTGCTCCTGTTCATCCCGCTGGGGTTCTTCGTGCGCGTCCTCGCTGGGCGCGGCGTGCTCGTGGCGACGCTCGTCGGATTCGCGGTGTCCGCCATGGTCGAGCTCACTCAGCTCACCGGTGTGTGGGGCCTGTACTCCTGTGCCTACCGCGTCTTCGATGTCGACGACCTCCTCACCAACACGGTGGGCGCTCTCCTCGGCGGCATGCTCGCGTTCGCCGTGCCCGCGCGGCACCGCGGCCTGGCCGTGTCGAAAGACGCCGACTCACCGCGGCCGGTCACTCGCACGCGGCGGCTGCTGGCGATGCTGTGCGATGCCCTCGGCGCGTGGCTCGTGTCGCTGGCCGTCGGGGTCGGCTTCCAGCTGGTTCTCCTCGCGCTGGGTGCGGACGCCGAGGTGCGCAACGGCCTCTCGGCGTCGACGGTCGCCTCGGCGACACCGATCGTGGTGTGGCTGATCGTCGTGCTCGCCACCGGCCGCACCGTCGGCGACCTCGCGGTGCAGCTGCGCTACCAGGGCGGCCCGCTTCTCGAAGGCCTCGCGCGTACGCTCCGCTTCGTCGGCGGGATCGGCGGCTTCCTCGTGCTGTTCGCGCTCCCCGGTGCGTGGGACCTCGTCGGCTGGCTGTTCACGATCGCGTCGCTCGTCCTCGTCTTCACGACCCGCGACGGGCGAGGGCTGCCGGGGCTCGCGTCGGGCCGCCATCTCTTCGACGCGCGAGAGCCGATCGATCCCGAGACACCGCCGCGGCGTCGCGTGGCGGGCTGGCGCTGAGTAGACGGATGCCGCGGGCCGCGGCATCCTCTCTCTCACTCGGTCGCGGCCGACCCCAGGAACTCGCGCGCCGCGACGACGAGGTTGCGCACACCGTTGTCGAGCGTGGGCTGGAGCACCGGGGCGAAGAACGGCGAGTGGTTGGTGGGGATGTCGCGCTCGACGGTTCCGGCGGCCGTCGCGGCCGCGAACAGGGCCGGGTCGATCCCGCCCCAGAACCAGAACACCAGCGGAGCGCCGGACTCGCGCGCGAACCACGACACGTCCTCGCTGCCGGTGAACATGCCCGGATCGATCACGGTGCCCTTGCCGAACGCGCCGTCGAATGCGAGCTGCAGCCGCGCGGTCGAGTCGACGTCGTTGATGGTCGGCGGCAGGGTGTGGTCGATCTCGATGACGGGCTGCTGCTCCGAGCCCGACGCCTGGGCCTCGGCACGCACGACGCGCTCGACCTTCTCGAGGATGCGCGAGCGGGCCTCGTCGTGGGGGTAGCGGAGGCTGAGCTCGAGCCTCGCCTCCGCGGGGATGATGTTGTTCTTGAGCCCCGCGTGGATGGAGCCCACCGTCACGACCGCGACATCCCTCGGATCGACCTCGCGCGAGACGATGGTCTGCAGGCGCATCACGGTGGCGGCGGCCATCACGACCGGGTCGATCGTCGAGTGCGGGCGCGAGCCGTGTCCACCCCGGCCCAGCAGGGTCACTGTGAGCCCGTCGGAGGCCGCCATCTGCGTGCCGCTGCGCACGCCGATCGTGCCCGTCGGCAGCGGGGTGACGTGCTGACCCAGGACGATGTCGGGCTTCGGGAACCGATCGAGCACGCCGTCGGCGATCATCGCCTGTGACCCGGCGCCGTACTCCTCGGCTGGCTGGAACACGGCGACGATCGTGCCGCTCCACTCGTCCTTCGTCGCCACGAGCTGTTCGAGCGCGCCGAGCAGCGCAGCGACGTGCATGTCGTGGCCGCACGCGTGCATGACCGGCACGTCGTTGCCCGCCGGGTCGGTGCCGCGAGCGGTGCTGGCGTACGCGAGCCCGGTCTGCTCCGGAACGGGCAGGGCATCCATGTCGGCCCGCAGCCAGACCACGGGTCCTTCACCGTTGCGCAGCATGGCGGCGACGCCGGTCTTGCCGATGCCCTCCTCGAACTCGAGTCCGAGTTCCTCGAGGTGCTTCGTGACGATCCCCGCCGTCCGCGTCTCCTGGAACGACAGTTCCGGATGCCGGTGCAGGTCGATGTAGAGAGCCTCGAGGTCGAACGTCATGCGATCGAGCCTAACCGGACCAGTGGGCGTGCACCGTGTCGGCTCATCGTGGGCTGAAGCGCCCGTGGGCTCAGTCGGGCAGCCGTGCCGTCGAACCGCGCACGATCAGCTCGTAGGGCAGCTCGCCGGGCTGGTGCACAGGCGGCGCGACGCCCTTGGCCTCCAGCTCGGCGAGGATCGCGTCGGCGGCGCGCTCGCCCTGCCCGAGCGGGAACTGGTCCACGGTGGTGAGCCGGAAGAACTCGCCGAGCTCATGACCGTCGATCCCGACGACCGAGAGGTCCTCGGGCACCCGGTAGCCGAGCTCGCGCGCCGCCAGCAGCGCGCCGATCGCCATCTCGTCGGATGCCGCGAAGATCGCCGTGGGACGCCCGCCGGGCTTGCCCAGAAGCTGCTTCGCGGCCCGGAAGCCGCCCTCGATCGTGAAGTCCGCGGGCTCGAACAGCGACGGCTTCACCGCGATGCCGGCGTCGGCGAGGGCGAGCTCGAATCCCTGCCGGCGGTGGGTGGGGATATGGAAGTCGATGTCGAACTCGGGGCTCGCGCCGATGTGCGCGATCTCGCGATGACCGAGGGCCAGCAGGTGCTCGGTCGCGAGCCGCGCGACGGCCAGGTCGTCGACCGTGAGCGTGGTCAGCCGCGGATTCGGGCCACCGATCGCGATCACGGGAAGCCCCAGTTCGAGCAGCTGCCCGGTCTCCTCCTCGCCGAGCTCGATCGAGATCGCGATCACGCCGTCGACCCGCTGCCGCCGCAGGAACGTGTCGAAGATGTCCTTGCGCTCGCCGCGGTCGGCGGTGAGGGAGTACAGCGTGATGTCATAACCGCGGCGCATGAGCGCCGAGGCGATCCCGGAGAGCACCGTGGAGAAGAACCACCGGTCGAGGAACGGCACGAGCACGCCGATGTTGCGCGTGCGCCCCGACGCGAGGCTCGACGCGGACGCCGACACGACGTACCCGAGGCTCTTCGCCGCCGCCTCGACGCGGGCGCGCGTGGCATCGGAGACGTGGCCGCGGCCGCTCAGGGCGCGCGAGACGGTCGCCGTCGAGACGCCGGCGTGCCGCGCCACCTCGTCGATGCTGACCACGTCGTCCTCACCTCTCGTCCGGCCCCACGGCCGGTCGGTCCTCAGTCGTTCGCGAGCCAGACGGTCGTATCGGCCGGCAGCTCGCCGTCGCCCAGCGGACCGCTCGCCGCGATCACGATACCGCCCGGCAGGGGGATGGCCGTGTCACCGGTGTTGCCGATGACGGTGACGCCCGCGTTGCGGAAGGCGACGGCATCCGTCCCGAAGCCCTCGAGCCACTCGAGCGTCCCCGCGCCGAGACCGCGCGCGCGGCGAGCGGCGATGAGCGACCGGTAGAGCGACAGCGTCGACGAGGGGTCGCCGTTCTGCACGTCGCGCGCGAGCTTCGCCCACTCGGCGGGCTGCGGCAGCCACGCGGCGCCGTTCGGCGAGAAGCCGTAGCCCGGGCCGTCGGCGGTCCACGGGATCGGGACGCGGCAGCCGTCACGGCCGTAGCGCTCCCCGTTCGTGCGGAACCAGGTGGGATCCTGGCGGGCGTCGCCGGGAATGTCGATGACCTCGGGGAGGCCGAGCTCCTCGCCCTGGTAGAGGTAGGCCGATCCGGGCAGCGCGAGCATCAGCGTCGTGGCGGCGCGGGCGCGGCGCAGGCCGACCTCGGGGATCGGCTTGCCGGGGGAGTCCGGGCCGATGCCGTGACCCTGCGGGTTCTCGGCGGTCAGCGCGAGGCGCGAAGCGTGGCGCACGACGTCGTGGTTCGAGAGCACCCAGGTGCTCGGGGCGCCGACCGCGGCGTAGGCGGCGATCGACTCGGCGATCACCGAGCGCAGGGCCGCGGCATCCCACGGTGTCTCGAGGTAGGCGAAGTTGAACGCCTGATGCATCTCGTCGGGCCGCACCCACAGCGCGGTCTGCTCGGGCGTGGGCAGCCAGGCCTCGGCGCACAGGGCGCGGTCGCCGTCGTACTCGGCGAGGAGCGTGTTCCAGTCGCGGTAGACCTCGTGCACGCCGTCTTGGCCCCAGTAGGGGACGTTCGCCTCTTCGCCGCCCATGGAGCCGGCGTCGGGGTCGGGCGTGTAGTCGGGGAGGCCCTCGGCCTTGACCAGGCCGTGGGCGACGTCGACCCGGAATCCGTCGACCCCGCGGTCGAGCCAGAACCGCAGCACGCCGCGGAACTCCTCGCGCACGGCGTCGTTCGACCAGTCGAAGTCGGGCTGCGACGAGTCGAAGAGGTGCAGGTACCACTGGCCGGGCGTGCCGTCGGCCTCGACGACGCGGGTCCACGCCGGCCCGCCGAAGACGGACTCCCAGTTGTTCGGCGGCAGCTCGCCCTGGGGGCCCTTGCCGTCGCGGAACATGTACCGCGCGCGCTCGGGGCTGCCCGGCGCAGCCGCCAGCGCCTGCTGGAACCACTCGTGCTGGTCGGACGAGTGGTTGGGCACCAGGTCGACGATGAGGCGGATGCCGCGGGCATGCGCCTGCGCGAGCAGCTCGTCGAAGTCGGCCAGCGTGCCGAAGAGCGGGTCGACGTCGCAGTAGTCGGAGACGTCGTAGCCGGCGTCCTTCTGGGGCGAGCGCTGGAACGGGCTCAGCCACAGCGCGTCGACGCCGAGGTCGCGGAGGTCGTCGAGCCGGGACGTGACGCCGGGAAGGTCGCCCACGCCATCGCCGGAGCTGTCGGAGAACGAGCGCGGGTAGATCTGGTAGATGACGGCGGTGCGCCACCACTCGCGCCCGGCGGTGGTGGCCGGCGCGTCCGTGCGCTCGGCGGTCTGCGAGGAAGTCATCCGACCAGAATACTGCAAGCGCTTACATGTCCGCGCCCCGACGCTGAAGATGTCCTCCGGAGACGGCGGTGGGGGCGTCCGCCCGCTCACGGCCGATCTGGGCGTGCTTTCTCCCCGCGTGCGCAGTTGCATCCGCGCAGTTTGCGAACTCCTGCGCGGCGGCTCCGGGACCTGCGGGCACGGGACCGGCGGGCACGGGACCGGCGGTATCGTGAAGCGGTGTCCGAAGCCCTGACCCGCGCCGAGTCGCTCATCCGCACCATCCCGGACTACCCCGAGCCGGGCGTGATGTTCCGCGACATCACTCCCCTGCTGGCGGATGCCTCGGCCCTCCGGACCGTCATCCACGCGTTGATCGCCCCCTTCGACGGGGACTTCGACGTCGTCGCCGGCGTCGAGGCGCGGGGGTTCCTGCTCGCGGGGGCCGCCGCGATGGAGGCAGGGGCCGGGCTGGTGCCGATCCGGAAGGCGGGCAAGCTGCCCCGGCCCGCGGCATCCGTCGACTACGCCCTCGAGTACGCCACCGCGACGATCGAGGCCCATGACGACATCGCCGCCGGCGCGCGCGTGCTGCTCGTGGACGACGTGCTCGCCACGGGAGGCACCCTCGCCGCCGCCCGCACCCTCGTCGCCGAGCTGGGCGGGGTCGTGGTCGGCACCGCCGTGCTCCTGGAGCTCGAGGCGCTCGGCGGACGGGGCGTCCTCGGCGACGTCCACACCGTCTTCACGGCCTGACCGGCCCGGACGCTTCCCCGCGCTGCGTGGGACGCCCCCGCGCTGCAGTTCGCGGCACGGGCGGCGTCGCGCGACGCAGCGCGCGTCGGGAACTGCAGCGGCATCTGCGGGAGCGATGGCCGAGCCAGGTCCGCCGCGACGGACACCGCGCCCGTCCCTGACGCGCCCAGACCCGCCGCGACGGACACCGCGCCCGTCCCTGCCGCGCCCAGACCCGCCGCGACGGGTCGGACGCTCCGCCGCGGGCACGTGATGCTTCCCCGCGCTGCAGTTCGCGGCTAACGCGGCGTCGCGCGACGCAGCGCGCGTCGGGAACTGCCGCGCGAGCCCGGACCCTGGGCGCGAAGGCCCGGACCCCGCCCAGCCCGGACCCCGCGACGGACCCCGCGAAGCACCGTGCGGTGCGGGTCAGCCCCCGAGCACGACGTTGAGGGGCGCCTCCCCGCGGGAGAGCCGCTCGATCTGCGTGCGCACGAGCCGTGCGATCCGCGGCCGCATGGCCGACGACGCGCCGCCGACGTGCGGCGCGATCAGCACCCCGGGAAGACCCCACAGCGGATGGCCCTCCGGGAGCGGCTCGGGGTCGGTGACATCGAGTGCCGCCCGGATGCGTCCTCGGCGCACGTGGTCGACGAGCGCGTCGGTGTCCACCAGGGGCCCGCGGCCCACGTTCACCACGAGCGCCCCGTCGGGAAGCCCCGACAGGAGCGCGTCGTCCACGATGTGCCGCGTGTCGTCTCCGCCCGGGAGCGTGACGATGACGATCTCGGCCGCGCCGAGAAGGCCGGGCAGCTCGTCGACGCCGTGCACCGGCATCCCGTCCTCGACGCGCGCACGGCGCGCGACCGCGGTCAGCTCCACCTCGAACGGGAGCAGCCGCGCGGCGACGGCCTTTCCGACGCCGCCGTAGCCGAGGAGCAGCACGCGCCGGTCGGCGAGGCTGTCGGCGAACTGCGGCGACCAGCGCCCGGCGGCGGTGTCGCGCGCGAAGTCGTCGATGCGCCGCTGCGACGCGATCGCGAGGCCGACGGCGAGCTCGGCGGTCGAGGTCTCGTGCACGCTCGCGGCGTTGGCGAACGTCAGGCCGGCGGGAAGGATGTCGGCGACGCCGTCGTAGCCGATGGACTGGCTCTGTACCAGGCCGACCTCGATGCCCTCGAGCCGCTCGAGCACGCGGGTCATCGACATGTAGGGCGGCACGACGAGGTCGAACCGCTCACGAGGAGCCGGCTCGTCCATCGGCCACACCACGAGTTCGACCCCGTCGGGCAGGCCCCCCAGGTCGGCGGCGAGCTCGTCGGTCGGCACGCTCACGGTCAGATTCCGGATGCCTCGGCTCATCCGTACACGCTATCGGTGCTTCCGCGCCCGGGCGCCCGGGCGTCGGGCCGGGCGCCCGGGGCGACGCGCCGAAGCGCGCCGCCCCGCCCCCCTCAGCCGGCGGCACCCCCCGTCGGGGCGAGCCACACGGTGGTCTCGCCCGCCACCTCGCCGGCCGCGCTCGGCCCGCTGGCCAGCACGACGTCGCCCCCGCCCAGTGCGAACGGCTCGTCGCCGAAGTTCGTGACGATGTGCCACCCGTTCGGTCGCGCGAAGCGCAGCACGTCGGGGCGTCCGGTCTCGATCCACTCCAGCGCCTCGTCGGACTGCAGCTCGGCGCGCAGCCTCAGTGCCCGGCGGTAGAGGTGGAGCGTGGAGTCCGGATCGGCCTCCTCCGCCTCGACCGCGTACCGGGCGAACCAGGCCGGCTGCGGCAGGTGCGCCCCGTCGGCGCCGAACCCGAACGATGCCCCATCGGACTGCCACGGGAGGGGGACGCGGCATCCGTCCCGGCCGATCTCGGCGCCCTCCGTGCGGAAGAACGTCGGATCCTGGCGTTCCTCCGCCGGGATCTCGGCCACTTCGTGGAGTCCGAGCTCCTCGCCCTGGTACAGGTACGTCGAACCAGGCAGGCCGAGGATGAACAGCGTCGCGGCAGCGGCGCGCCGCGCACCCCGCTCACGGTCGAGCAGGGCATCGTCCCCGCCTCGGCGCAGCCACTCCCCTCCATGCCGGGTCGGCGCCGAGGACTCCGCGCTCGAGCCCGGCAAGCCGTAGCGCGTGGCGTGCCGCACGACATCGTGGTTCGAGAGCACCCACGTGCTCGACGAGCCCGACTGCGCCGCGAGGGCGAGGTTGTCGGTGATGATGCGGCGGAACTGGTCCGCGTCGAAGTCGGCCTCGAGGAGGTCGAAGTTGAACGCCTGCCCGAGGCTCTCGGGCCGCGCGTAGAGGTGGATGCGGGAGGGGTCGACCCACGCCTCGGCGACGGCGGTCCGCGGCGGGTCGTAGGAGTCGAAGACCTCCCGCCACTCCGCGTAGATCTCATGCACGTCGTCGCGATCGATCAGCGGATGATTGCCGTCACGGGGGATCAGCTCCAGCTCCGCCCGCGAGGGCAGGGGCTCGGTCAGGTCCTTCGTGAGCATGTGGGCCACGTCGATGCGGAAGCCGTCGACCCCGCGGTCCGACCAGAAGCGCAGGGTCTTCACGAAGTCCGCGTGGACGTCGGGGTGATCCCAGTTCAGGTCCGGCTGCTCCCGCGCGAAGTTGTGGAAGTACCACTGACCGGGGCTGCCGTCGGGTTCGGTCACCCGCGTCCACGCCGGTCCGCCGAACACCGAGACCCAGTCCGTCGGAGGCTCGTCACCGGACGGACCCGACCCCTCGCGGAAGATGTAGCGCTCGCGTGCCTGAGAGCCACGCCCCGCGGCGACGGCCTCACGGAACCACTCGTGGTGGTCGGACGTGTGGTTGGGGACGATGTCGACGACGACCTTGATGCCGCGCGCGTGCAGTGCGGCGAGCATGGCGTCGAAGTCGTCGAGCGTACCGAGCCGCGGGTCGACGTTGCGGTAGTCGGCCACGTCGTAGCCGCCGTCGGCGAGTTCGGAAGGGTAGAACGGGCTCAGCCACACCGCGTCGATCCCCAGCTCGCGCAGATAGTCCGCGCGGGAGGTGATGCCGGGAAGGTCGCCCAGACCGTCGCCGTTCGAGTCGGCGAAGCTGCGGGGATAGATCTGGTAGACGACGGCCTGACGCCACCAGTGCGGCACCGATTCGGCGCGGTCGGTCTCGAGGTCGAGGTCGAGGTCGCTGGAAATTGTCACGAAGCAGAGTCCTTTCGATGCGGAGTGACGGTGGTGGCAGGTGCTCGTCGCGGCCCTATCCCTTGACGGCGCCCTGCGTGACGCCTTCCATCACCCAGCGCTGGGTGAAGAGGTAGGCGACGATGGCAGGGGCCATGGCCATGAGATAGGAGGCGAACGAGACGTTGTAGTTGTTGCTGAACTGGGACTGGAAGAGGTTCTGGCGCACGGGGAGCGTCTGCAGCGACGGGTCGGAGATGATGAGCGACGGCATCATGAAGTCGTTCCACGCGTAGAGGAACGCGAAGATGCCCACCGTCGCGCTCATCGGCGCCAGGAGCGGGAAGATGAGCTTCCAGAACGTCTGCCACGTCGTGGCGCCGTCCATGCGCGCGCTCTCCTCGAGCTCGATCGGGATCGAGCGGAGGAAGGCGGTGAACAGCAGCACGCTGAAGCTCAGCTGGAACATCGTCGCGAGCAGGACCACCCCCACCGGATTGTCGAGCCCGACCCGGCCGGTGAGCTGGATCTGCGGCAGCGCGACGACCGGGAAGGGGATGAACATCGCCGCCAGCAGGTAGAAGAACGAGTAGCGGAACAGGCGCCGTTCCCAGTTGCGCACGATCGCATAGGACGCGAACGCGGCGAGGACGATGGTGGCGGCGACGGTGGACGCCGTGACGAGCAGTGAGATCAGCGCACCGACGGGGAACTGCGTCAGGTTCCACGCTTGGACGAACCCATCGATGCTGAACGGGGCCGGCAGGGAGAAGGCATTGCCGTCGACGGCCTGCTCCGTCGTCTTGAGCGACATCGAGAGCGTGACGTACAGGGGGAGGAGGACGGTGACAGCGCAGAGGATGAGGATGATGGTCGTGGACCAGTTGACCCGCTCCATTGCGAACCGCTTGACGGGGGCTCGCTTCTGCAGGCCGACGGAGACGTCCGCCTGCTCGAACGCGAGCGCAGGCTGGCTGGTGACGGTCATGAGAGTTGATTCCTTCCGCGCGTCAGCGAGAGCTGGAGGACCGAGATGAGGACGGCGACGACGAAGAAGACGGTCGCGTTGGCCATCTGGTACGCGTAGTCGCCGCCGTTGAATCCGGCGATGATCGTCATCGCGATGCTGCGCGTCGCGGTGCCGGGGCCGCCGCCGGTGAGGCCGACGATGATGTCGTAGGCGTTGAGAAACCCCTTGAAGCCGAGGATCACGTTGATGACGACGTATCCCGCGACGAGGGGGAGTGTGATGCGCAGCAGCTGCTGGGTCTTGGATGCCCCGTCGATGTCGGCTGCCTCGTAGACCTCGCCCGGCACGGAAAGCAGGCCGGCGATGTAGATGAGCATCGTGCCGGGGATGGCCTGCCAGGCGGTGACGAACACGATGGCGACCCATGCCAGGTCGGGGTTCGCGAGGAGGCTGGTCTCGAGCCATCCGATCCCCAGCGCCGAGCCCGCGGCGGGGATCGAGTTGGAGAACAGGAAGTTGAAGACGTAGGCGATGATGATGCCCGAGATCACCATCGGGATGACGAAGATCGTGCGCAGGCCCGTCTTGAAGCGGATCCGGGAGGTGAGACCGACCGCGAGGAGGAACGCGACGACGTTCACCGCGATCACGGTCGCGATCGAGAAGCCGAAGGTGAAGAGGTAGCTCTGGAGGATGGCGGGGTCGCTGAACAGCGCGACGTAGTTGGTCAGGCCGATGAAGTTCCAGTCGCCGATGCCGATCGAGTCGGTGAAGCTGAAGAAGATGCCGATGGCGCCGGGGACCGTGATCGCCAGCGTGAAGAGGATCAGGCTCGGGAGCAGGAAGAGGTAGTAGATCGGCTCGACCTTCGCGGTGCTGCGCGGGCGCCTCTTTTCGCCCGTCACGATCGTCGTGGTGGTGGTCACTTCGAAGACTCCTTCGTCTCGTCGGACGGGGCGGGCAGACGGAAGGCCAGGCGGGCCCAGTCCCGGTCCATGGTCCGCAGGACCGACTCCGGTGCTGCGCCGAGCACCATCGCCTGCGTGTAGTTGAAGACCGGGATGGTCTTGGGCACGAGGACCGACGGACCCTGGTAGACCCTGCCCCCGTCGTAGTACTCCTGCATGCCGGCGATGCGGGGATCGTCGGGGGGCGCGGCGTCCGTCGTCGGCGCGAAACCGAGCTGCGAGGCGTTGTAGGCCTCGATGATCTCCGGCTGATAGAGGTACTCGAGGAACTCCCGCGCGGCCTCCTTGTGCCGCGACCCCTCCGGGATCATCGCCGCGAGGTCCATGTTGACGCGCACGGCGAGGTCGCTCGGGTCGTCGGTCATCGGCAGCGGGAACGTGCCGAGCTCCAGGTCCGGCGCCGTCTTGGCGATCTCGCTGAACGCCCACGGCCCCTGCAGGTACATCGCCGCCTCTCCTCGCCCGAAGGCCAGGTTCCCGTCGCCGTAGCCCCGGCTGGCGGCGTCGTCATTGACGTACTCGCTCGTGAGCTGGAGCATCCGGTCCATCGGCTCGGAGAAGTCCTTCTCGAACGACACGGGGGAGTCGGGACCGACCTCCGCGCCTGCGGCGGCGAGATCGTCGAAGAACTCGATGACGTCGATCGAACCGCCCGCGGAGTAGTCGTACCACCCCTGGCCGATGGTCCAGTCGTCCTTGAACGTCGCGTAGAAGGGCGTCACCCCGGCGGATTCGAGCGTCTCGCACGCCTCGATGAGCTCATCCCAGGTCTGGGGCACCTCGACGCCGTGCTCCGCGAAGAGGTCCTTGTTGTAGATGACGGATGCTGCCATCACGGAGTACGGCAGGGCGCTGACACGGCCCTCGCACCGGCCGTACTGCTCCATCAGGGGCTGGAGGTCTTCGCGCACCGTCGCGGCGGCGTCCGTGCCCGACAGGTCGCTGAGCGCGCACCGCTGGACGAAACGCGCGACTTCGTAGTTGTAGTTCGCCAGCATCAGGTCTGGCGGGTTGCCGCGGACGAAGCTCGCCGAGACGACATCCACGCCCGACGTGTCCATCTCGACGCGGACGCCGTCCTGGGAGGCGTTGAAGTCGGCGACCACGCCGGTCATGAACTCCAGAGCCTCGCGCTTGCTGAACGTGAACCGGATCGTCTCCCGGCCGTCGGCCGCGCACCCCGCGATCATCGTCGCGCCCAGTGCGATCACGGCTGTCGCTGCCGCGATGCGTCGTACCGCAGGTGACATCTTCGTCCTCCTCCGCGTCGTGCGGACAATCTCCATTGAATAGATTTACTCGCCAAATAAAATCATTGACGGCAGTATTGCATCGTCCCGTCGAGAGATCAATCCCCTATGCCAGCGCCTTTTCCAGCCTCTCCGCCCCGGCCGGCGAGTCACGCCGCCGTGCTCGCCTTCGCGTGGTCGACGCAGGACTTCACGGCGACCGAAGCGATGGACACGACGGGTCTGACCCGATCGACAGCGATCGACGCCCTCGACGCGCTCGTGGAGCGCGGCCTGCTCCGCGAGCTCCCCAACGCACGTCTCGCGGGCGAATATCGCAAGGGCCGGCCGGCGCGACGGTTCGCGCTTCGCGAGGACGCCGGCGTCCTCGTCGGGGTGGATGCCGGTCATGTCCATGTGACGGCGACGGTCGCCGACCTCCGGTCGCGGCCCCTCGCCACACGGAGGGTGACGCTCGAACTCGACCACGACCCCGCGGCCGAGCGGGCCGCCCTCATCGGGTCGGCGATCGACGACGCGCTGCTCGCCGCCGGGCGCCAGCGCGCGGATGTGCTGGCGATGTGCGTGGGGGTGCCCGCACCCGTGGACGCGGACGGGCGCTCGCCGCAGCATCCCACCGGGTTCTGGGCGCGGATGAACCCGGACCTCGTCGATACCCTCGCGTGGGCGCCGAACCTCAGGATCGACAACGACGCCTCCCTGGCCGCCGTCGCCGAGGGAACGGTCGGTGCGGCGGTGGGATGCCGCGACTACATCACACTCCTCGCCGGGGCACGCCTCGGCGCCGGTGTCGTCGTCGACGGCGTGCTCCTCCGAGGACGACACGGCGGAGTCGGCGAGATGGTGGCCTTCGACCACGTCGAGGGCGTCGGTTCGGCCGACGGACTGGGAGCCCGCGTGGGCGCATGGGCCGCCGAGGCGCTCGACGGCGGCCGGGTCGACCCCGAAGGCGCGCTCGCCGCGGTGCCGCCGGACGAACTCGATGCGCGGAGGGTCCTCGAACTCGCCGCACTCGGCGACCCCGCCGCGCTCGCGATCGCCGAGCGCGTCGGCGCCGTGCTCGCCCGGATCGTCAGCGTGCTGGGAAGCATGTTCGACCCGGAGCGGGTCGTCGTGTCCGGCGGAATCTCCGCGGGAGTCGAGGACGTGGTCGCCGCTGCCCGTCGCCAGCTGCCCACCGACCTCGACCTGCCCGCGCCCGACCTGGTGGTGTCGGAGCTGGGCGCCGACGTCGTGGTGACCGGCGCCCTCGCTGCGGCCTCGGCCGCAGCACGGGATCACGCGCTCGAAGTGTGGGCGTCCCGAGACGGGAGCCGAACGCTCTCGGCGTGACGCGCCGAGCGATGCGCCCCGGCGTGCTTCCCCGACGGCATCGATCACCGGCGATATCGTCGCCGGGACGGGGCGCGCACGCGCCCCTGCGCGAGGAGGTGCGCGATGGTTCCCGAGATCAACTACTGGGCGGTGGTGATCGCGACGCTGTCGACGATGGTCGTCGGCTCGATCTGGTACACGCGGAGGGTCTTCGGCGCGCGCTGGGCCACGCTCGCGAACGTCGACCTCGACCGCCGGCAGACCGGTCTGCAGGCCTGGATGCCGATCATCGTGACGGTGTTCGTGAGCTTCGTGTCGGCGTGGGTTCTCGCCGGCGCGACCAACATCGCGTGGCACTTCTACGGCGGCGGCTACCTGCTCGCCTCGCTGGGCACGGCGGTGATCCTGTGGGCCGGATTCACGGCGGCCCGGTTCATCACCCACGACCAGTTCGAGGGCCGGCCGACCTCGCTCACCGTCATCAACATCGCCCACGAACTCGTGACGTTCGTGGTGATGGGCGTCATCATCGGCGTGTGGCCGCCGGCCGGCACGGTCTGATCGGACGGATGTCGCGGGCTCAGGCCGCGGCGGTGACCACGGCGGCGATCGCCGACGTGAAGAACGGCAGGCCGTCGACGCCGGAGCGCATGGCCGCGGGCGTGTCGGGGCCGAAGCCGGGCTCGACGGCGTGCTCGGGGTGGGGCATGAGGCCGACGACGTTCCCGCGCTCATTCGCGATCCCCGCGATATCGCGCAGCGACCCGTTCGGGTTCACTCCCAGGTAGCGGAACGCCACGAGCCCTTCGCCCTCGAGCCGGTCGAGCTCGGACTCGGACGCGATGTATCCGCCGTCCGCGTTCTTGAGGGGGATGACGATCTCCTGACCGTCCTCGAAGTCGCTCGTCCACGCCGTGTCCGCATTCTCCACGCGCAGCCGCTGATCGCGTCGGATGAACTGCTGATGCGCGTTGCGGATGAGACCGCCGGGGAGAAGGTGGGCTTCGACGAGCATCTGGAATCCGTTGCAGATCCCCAGGATCGGCATGCCCTTCGCCGCGGCATCCTTCACCTCGGCCATGATCGGCGCGAGGGCGGCGATCGCGCCCGCCCGCAGGTAGTCGCCATAGCTGAACCCACCCGGGAGCACGAGGGCGTCGACGCCCTCGAGGTCGTGGGAGCCGTGCCACAGGGCGACGGGCTCGGCGCCGGCCACGGCGATCGCGCGCTGGGCGTCGCGGTCGTCGAGCGAGCCCGGGAAGGTGATGACCCCGACGCGGGTGGTCACTCGACCACCTCGATGCCCACGACATCCTCGATCACCGAGTTGGAGAGGATCTCGTCGGCGACCTTGCGGGCCGTGGCGAGCACCTCGTCGTCGACCTCTCCCTCGACCGTCAGCTCGAATCGCTTGCCGATGCGGACGGCGGAGAAGGCGTCCTGGCCGAGTCGCGCCAGTGCACCGGAGACGGCCTTCCCCTGCGGGTCCAGCAGCTCGGCCTTGGGCATGACGTCGACGACGATGGTGGGCATGAAGAGCTCCGGATGTCGCGGGCAGGGGTCCCGTCAAGTCTATGGGCCGCCGACCTCTGGCTCAGCCGCAACCGTGACACAACCGTGACGCAATCGTGGGAGCGCTCCCTTGACATCGTGGGAGCGATCCCATAGCGTCGGTTCCCGTCCGGTGGGAACGCTCCCACGGCATCGTGGCCCGGCATCCCGTCCCGGTCGCACACCACCTGCAACACAGATCTGACAACACAAAGGAGTGACAGTGAACTCACGTGCCTTCCGCCGAAGCGCCGTAGCGGTCGCCGCGTTCTCGGCCACCGCGCTCGTCCTCGCCGGCTGCGCCAGCGACGGCGGTGACAGCGGCTCGGGCGATTCGGACGAGCCGGTCACGCTCACCATCGCCACGTTCAACGATTTCGGCTACACCGATGAACTCCTCCAGGAGTACATGGACGAGAACCCGAACGTGAAGATCGTCCACAACCGCGCCGCCGAGTCGGGCGACGCGCGCGCGAACTACTTCCAGAAGCTCGGCAAGGAGGGCCTCGCCGACATCGAGGCCGTGGAGATCGACTGGTTCGCCGAGGCGATGCAGTACTCCGACCTCCTCGCCGAGGCGCCCGACAGCGTCAAGGGCCGCTGGCTCGACTGGAAGGAAGCCGCTGCGACCGACCCCGACGGCCGTCTCGTGGGCTTCGGCACCGACATCGGTCCGCAGGGCATCTGCTACCGCGCCGACCTGTTCGAGGCCGCCGGGCTCCCCAGCGACCGCGAGGGCGTCGCCGAGCTGTTCGACGGCGACTGGGAGAACTTCCTCGACGTCGCCGACCAGTACAAGGAAGCCACCGGCAAGCCGATGATCGACTCGGCCAACTCGGTGCTCCAGGGCATCGTCAACCAGATCGAGTACACCTACACCGAGCCCGACGGCACGGTCATCGCGACCGAGAACCCCGAGATCCAGGCAGCGTACGAGCTCGTCACGGAGCGCGCGGTCCCCAACGCCGCCTACGCCGGCCAGTGGTCGGACGACTGGTTCGCCTCGATGGCCAACGGCGAGTTCGCCACGATGCTCTGCCCGGGCTGGATGCTCGGCGTCATCTCCGGCAACGCGCCCGACGTCACCGGCTGGGACATCGCGAACGTCTTCCCGAACGGCGGCGGAAACTGGGGCGGCTCGTACCTGACCGTCCCGGCCAACGGCGCCAACGTGGACGCCGCGCTCGCGCTGGCCGACTGGCTGACCGCTCCTGAGCAGCAGGTCAAGGCGTTCACCAACGCCGGTACGTTCCCGAGCCAGCTCGAGGCGTACTCCGACCCGACCCTCACGGACGCGACGAACGAGTACTTCAACGACGCTCCGACCGGCGAGATCCTCAGCGAGCGCGCCGAGGCCGTGACGGTCGCTCCCTACAAGGACGCGAGCTACTTCAAGTACCACGACGCACTCCAGAACGCGGTCACGCGCGTCTTCGACGGTGTCGAGGACGAGCAGACCTCGTGGAACACGTGGGTCGCCGAGGTCGAGGCCTTCTGAGCGGTTGATCTGACCACCGCGGCCGCTCGCCCGGTCGTGGCGTGACAGAGGAGGAGTGCGCGCGGGCCCTGCCCGGGTCCGCGTGCACTCCCCACCCGCCTGCCTCACCACTCGACATCGATCGGAGCCTCCGGTGACAACGACCGCCACCCGCCCCACGGCATCCGAGCCGGCCGGCCGGCCGGACGCCGAGCGCGCACCGCGCGTGCTGTCCTTCTCCCACCGGCTGAGCCGCTGGGATCTGAAGGTCTCCCCCTACCTCTACATCTCGCCGTTCTTCATCATCTTCGCGATCGTCGGCCTGTTCCCGATCGTCTACACGGCCGTGATCTCGTTCCAGGAATGGGACCTGGTCCGCAACTCCGGCGAGTTCGTCGGGTTCGAGCAGTACATCTGGATCCTCCAGAACCCGCAGTTCTGGACGGCGCTGCGCAACACCTTCAGCATCTTCCTGCTGTCGACCGTGCCGCAGCTGATCCTCGCGATCTTCATCGCCGCGATGCTCGACCGCAACATCCGCTCCAAGACGTTCTGGCGGATGGGCGTCCTGCTCCCCTACGTGATGGCCCCCGTCGCCGTCGCGCTGATCTTCAGCAACATGTTCGGCGACAACCACGGCCTGGTGAACAACATCCTCACCGACCTCGGCCTGCAGCCGATCCCGTGGCACAAGGACCCGTTCTGGAGCCACGTCGCCATCGCGACGATGGTGAACTTCCGCTGGACCGGCTACAACGCCCTGATCCTCCTCGCCGCCATGCAGGCGATCCCGCGCGACTACTACGAGGCCGCCACGGTCGACGGTGCCGGCGCGTTCCGCCAGTTCACCGCGATCACCGTGCCCTCGCTGCGTCCGACCCTCATCTTCGTGATCATCACGTCGACGATCGGCGGCCTGCAGATCTTCGACGAGCCCCGCATGTACGACAACACCGGAGAGGGCGGGGCCGCGCAGCAATGGCTGACGATCACCCTGTTCCTCTACAACATCGGCTGGCGCGAATGGAACTTCGGCCGCGCCGCCGCGCTCGCGTGGATCCTGTTCCTCATCATCCTGGTGATCGGACTGATCAATCTCGCCGTCACCCGCCGGCTCGTCCGGGACGAGGGCGGCAGAGGCGTGACCGCACCGCGCAGAAAGGGATTCCGCCGATGAGCACGACACCTCCGATCGCGATGGTCGAGGAGCCCGTCGCCACGGCGGGCGTGGCCGGACGCCGCGGACGCCGTGACCGCACCACCAAGATCCGCGGACACCGCGCCGGCTTCTGGGTCTATATCGGACTCGGCGTCGTGCTGCTGTCGGCGATCTTTCCCTACTACTGGTCGTTCCTGATCGGCTCGGGGGACTCCTCGACGATCAACGACCCGAACATGTCGTGGATCCCCGGTGGCAACTTCATCGCGAACGCGCTGTCGGTCGTCAACGACCCTGCGGTGAACTTCTGGCCGGCGCTGTGGAACTCGATCTACAGCTCCACGCTCATCGCCGCCGCGGTCGTCGTCACGTCGACTCTGGCGGGCTGGGCGTTCGCCAAGCTCCGCTTCCCCGGCAGCAAGGCGCTGCTCGTCTTCGTCGTCGCGACGATGGCGGTGCCGATGCAGCTCGGCGTCGTGCCGCTCTACATCCTGTTCGCCGACCTCGGCTGGACGGGGCAGATCGGCGCGATCATCATTCCGGCGCTCACGAGTGCGTTCGGCGTGTTCTGGATGACGCAGTACCTCCAGCAGTCGGTCCCCGATGAGCTGATCGAGGCCGCGCGCGTCGATGGCGCGTCGATGATCCGCACCTTCTGGGTCGTCGGCGCCACCGCCGCCCGACCGGCCGCGGCGATGCTGTTCCTGTTCACCTTCGTGGGCGCCTGGAACAACTTCTTCTGGCCCTTCATCGTGCTGGACCGGCAGAACCCCACGCTTCCGGTCGCGCTTTCGCTGCTGCAGTCGAACTACTTCGTCGACTACTCGGTCGTGCTCGCGGGCGTGCTCCTGTCGACGATCCCGCTCCTGATCCTCTTCGCCTTCGCCGGCAAGCAGCTCGTCAGCGGGATCATGGCCGGCGCCGTCAAGGGCTGACCGCTGTCGAGGCCGGGTCCGGCATCCCCACCACTTTTCCACCCCCCACCAGAGAGGACGCCGTCCGCATGACCGCGACCACTGCGCGCGCCTTCCCGTCGAACTTCCTGTTCGGCGCCGCCACCGCCGCCTTCCAGATCGAGGGCGCCGCACACGAGGACGGCCGTCGCGACTCGATCTGGGATGCGTTCTGCCGCGTGCCCGGTGCCGTCATCAACGCCGACAACGGTGACGTCGCCTGCGACCACTATCACCGGTACGCCGACGACGTGGCGCTGATGAAGTCGATGGGGCTGCAGACCTATCGCTTCTCGACCTCGTGGTCGCGCGTTCGTCCGGACGGCGGCGCGCTCAACCCGAAGGGCGTCGACTTCTACAAGCGCCTCGTGGACGAGCTGCTCGGCGCGGACATCCTGCCGTGGCTGACGCTCTACCACTGGGACCTCCCGCAGGCGCTGCAGGACAAGGGCGGATGGGCCGACCGCGACACCGCAGACCGGTTCACCGAGTACGCCCTCGACATGCACGATGCGCTCGGCGACCGCGTCAACGTGTGGACGACGCTCAACGAGCCGTGGTGCTCGTCGTTCCTGAGCTACACGGCGGGACTGCACGCGCCGGGCCACTACAGCGTCACCGAGGGGGTTCTCGCGGCCCACCACCTCCTGCTCGGCCACGGTCAGGCCGTGCGGGAGCTGCGTGCCCGCGACGCGTCGCTGAACCTCGGGATCACGCTCAACCTCACCGTCGCCGACCCGGTGGACGAGAACGATCCCGCCGACCTCGACGCCGCACGCCGCATCGACGGCCAGTTCAACCGCTGGTTCCTCGACCCGATCTTCCGGGGCCAGTACCCGGCCGACGTGGTCGAGGACATCCGCGTGGTCGACGCCGAGGCGATCGCCGCGCTCGAGAGAGCGATCCAGCCCGGCGACCTCGAGGCGATCTCGACACCGCTGGACACGCTCGGGGTGAACTACTACCACGGCGAGCTCGTCGGCGGCCACGCTCCGGCTGTGCCTCCGACGGGTGGCGACGCGCCGACCGACCGGCCGGGGCAGTCGCCCTTCCCCTCGCACGAGGGCATCTACTGGCACGAACGGGGTCTCCCGCGCACGCCGATGCACTGGGAGGTGCAGCCCGAGGGCCTCACCCGACTGCTCGTCCGAGTGGCCGACGAATACGCCAAGCCCGCGGGCACGACGCTGTTCGTGACCGAGAACGGCGCCGCGTACGACGACGAGCGCGTGGTCGAGGCGGGCCGGGTGCGGGTGCACGACGCCGATCGCACGGAGTTCGTGCGATCGCACCTCGGCGCGATCCTGGACGCGGTGGATGCCGGTGTCGACGTGCGGGGATACTTCTACTGGTCGCTGCTCGACAACTTCGAGTGGGCATGGGGGTACGAGAAGCGCTTCGGCATCGTGCGCGTCGACTACGACACCCAGCTGCGCACCGTGAAGGACAGCGGCCTCGAGTACAGCCGCATCATCGCCGCGCGAGCGCTGGATCGGGATGCCGCGGCCTTCGGTCGCCGTGTCCCCGAGGTGGCGTAGCATCCCGAGGGGAAGCAGGAGGAGATGACCACGGACGCGCTGCGGGGAACCGTCACGATCGAAGAGGTCGCCGTCGCGGCGGGCGTCTCACGGTCGACGGTCTCGCGTGTCGTGAACGGGTCCACGGCCGTCAGCCCCGAGGCGCTCGAGGCCGTCACGAGGGCCATCTCCGAGCTGAACTACGTCCCCAACCGTGCCGCCCGGTCGCTCGCCAGCCGCCAGACCCACGCGATCGCACTGATCGTCCCCGAAGACACCACCCGGTTCTTCGGCGACCCGTTCTTCGCCGCGATCGTTTCGGGCATCAACGCGCGACTGAGCCGCTCGGACTACGTGCTCAATCTCTTCATCGCGAGCGACGACCCGGGCGACAAGACTACGAGCTACGTGCGCAGCGGCGCGGTCGACGGCGCCTTCGTGGTGTCGCATCACACCAGCGACACCTTCATCGACCGCATCGCCAGCGCCGTTCCGGTGGTCTACGGCGGTCGCCCCGTGCGTGAGCGCGAGCGCGACTACTACGTCGACGTCGACAACGTGCGGGGCGGGCACGACGCCACGACCTACCTGATCGAGCGCGGGCACCGCAACATCGCGTCGATCACCGGCCCGGTGACGATGCCCGCCGGCATCGACCGGCTCCAGGGCTACCGCGACGCCCTCCGGGCGTGGGATCTGCCGGAGGGCATGGTCGTCGACGGCAACTTCACCGCGGACGGCGGCGCCGACGCGATGCGACGCATCCTCGAGTCGGGCGAGCGCCCCGACGCGATCTTCGTCGCGAGCGACCTCATGGCGCAGGGCGCCCTCGCGGTTCTCGGGGCGGCCGGGGTGCGCGTGCCCGAAGACATGGCGATCATCGGCTTCGACGACTCGCCCGTCGCCACATCTGTCGAGCCGCAGCTCACCACGATGCGCCAGCCGTCCTTCGCACAGGGGGAGCGCATGGCGTCGGTGCTGCTCGATCTGCTCGCGGGTCGGCATCCGCGCCACGTCACGATCCTCGAGACCGAACTCGTCGTCCGCCACTCGGTCTGACTCGGCAGCGCCTGCCGCCGAAGTCGGTCAGCCGCGCCCGGGCGCCGTCGCCTGCAGCAGATTCGCCCACGGATCGTCGAAACGGAGGGTTCGGCCGTCGTCGCGCACCCGGACCCCGTGATGCCGGAGGCGGTCACCGAGTTCACCGAGCGCGTCCTCGTGGGGGAGCGCGAGATCGACGCGGCCGAGGCCGAGGGCGGGCATGCGCGGTCCGGCGCCGCGTGAGTTCCAGACGTTCATCGCCATGTGGTGGGGGTAGCCGCCGGCGCTGACGAAAACCGCCTGCTCGCCGAGCGCCGCCGTCTCGTCGAACCCCAGGGCATCGACGTAGAAGGACCGGGCGGTGGCGACATCCCCGACCGACAGGTGCACATGACCGACGGATGCCGCGTCTCCCGCGGTGGCGCCGAGGGCCGCCTCTTCGCTGAGGTGCTCGCGGAGGAAGCCGTTCGGGTCGAGGAACAGCGTCGCCATCTCGACCTGCCCGTGGGTCCATGACCACTCGGTGCGGTCGCGGTCCCAATACAGCTCGACGCCGTTGCCCTCCGGATCGGTGAAGTAGAAGGCCTGGCTGACGAGGTGGTCGGCTGATCCGGTGAACGTGCCGGGCGCGTGGCGGGCAACGCTGTAGAGAGCGGCAGCGAGGGCCGCCTGCGTCTCGAAGAGGATCGCCGTATGGAACAGTCCTGCCGATCCGGCGCTCGCGTGACGCAGGCCCGGCTCGTGGCGCAGCACGACGATCGGGCGGCCCGCGCGTCCCAGTGTCACGGTGTCGCCGTCGGCTGAGAGCACCCGCAGCGTCACCACGTCGCGGTAGTACGCGGTCATCGCGTCCAGATCGCCCACGAGCAGGGTCACCGGGCCCATACCGGTGTCCGCCGCGAGCTTCTCATTCATGCGAATACACAACCCGTCGCGCGGGGTGGGCATTCCCGGGGAGCCGCGGCCAGGCGGTCAGGCGGCGGTCAGGCGGTCGAGCAGCTCGCGGTAGCGCGCTGCGGTGCGCTCGACGATCTCGGCGGGGAGTGCCGGCGGCTCGCCCTGCTTGTCCCAGTGGGCCGCCAGCCAGTCGCGGACGATCTGCTTGTCGAAACTGGCCATGCGCTCTTCGGGCGTCGTGCCGGACGCCCAGGCCGCGGCATCCCAGTACCGGGACGAGTCGCTCGTGAGCACCTCGTCGGCGAGCGTCATGACGCCGTCGTCATCGAGGCCGAACTCGAACTTCGTGTCGGCGAGGATCACGCCGTGCCGCTCCGCGGTCGCCGCGGCGCGGCGGTAGATCTCGAGCGACAGATCGCGCAGCTCGGCGGCGCGGTCGGCACCGACCAGCTCGACCGTCCGCTCGTACGGGATGTTCTCGTCGTGCTGCCCCATCGGCGCTTTCCAGGCCGGCGTGTAGATCGGCTCGGGAAGGCGGTCGCCGTTGTCGAGACCGGTCGGCAGAGGGATGCCGCAGACCGTGCCGCTCTCGCGGTACTCGGCCCACCCCGACCCGGTGAGGTAGCCGCGCACCACGCATTCGATCGGCTGCATGCCGAGGCTCTTCACCACCATCGCGCGTCCGACGACGGCATCCGGAATCAACGACTTCAGGTCGTCGGCCGTGTTCGCCAGTCCGTCCTCGCCGCGGGTGAGCACGTGCGACGCCGCCAGGTGGTTCGGGATGCCGCGCCCCCCGTCCGCGCCGGCGAGCTGGTCGAACCACCACAGGCTGAGCGTCGTCAGCAGGACGCCCTTCTCGGTGATGCCGGGCGCGAGCACGTGGTCGAAGGCGCTCACCCGGTCGCTCGCGACCACGAGCATGCGAGCCGGACGGGCGCTCTCGGGGGTTTCGGCGGGGACGTACAGGTCGCGTACCTTGCCGGAGTAGACATGGCGCCAGCCGTGCAGGTCGAGGGGGGTCGTCACCAGGCCATTATCCCGGGGCGACCGGCGTGATCGCGTCGACGAACGCAAACCCCTCGGCCAGGAGCGGCCCCCAGCGGTCGGCCGCCTCGGGCGGCACCAGCATCCACTCCTTCATCGCGCGCTCGCGCATGACCATGCGCTCCATGCCGTCGACGCCGTCGAGCTCGTCGACACGAGCGGCGGGCAGCTTGACGACCATCGACCCGCGGTAGCCGACGAAGCCGAACACCTTGCCGCGGATCCGCAGGCCCTCGCTCCCGAACATGGGGCCGATGTCGACGCCTGGACGGGCGAGGTAGTCGGCGGCGAGCGGATCGAAGATCTCGTGCGCCCGGGCGATGGCTGCGGCATCCGTCATGCGGTCACCGTACTCGCGTACTCCGACACTGTCCTCAGGCGGGTCGGTGAGGGGTATAGTCCACATGGACTAATCGATACGGAGCGCTCATGAAGGATGCGGTCGACCGCCTCACGCCCCTCGGGCTGATGGTGCTCGCGCTCCTCCACGAGGGCGACATGCACCCGTACGAGATGATCCGCCTCCTGCGCATGCGCCGCGAGGACCGGCTCGTCAGCGTCACCCACGGCACGGTCTACCACACCGTCGCGCGCCTCGAGCGGGAGGGACTGGTCGCCGAAGTCGGCGTCGACCGCGAGGGCAACCGCCCCGAACGCACGACGTACTCCGTGACGGATGCCGGAGCCCGTGCGGTGCGCGAATGGGTGCGCAGGGAGCTGCCCCGCGTCGATCGCCCGGCCGAGTTCCGCGTCGCGCTGGCCGAGGCCCACAACCTCGACCGCTCCGAGGTCCTCGAGCTCCTCGGCGCCCGCCGCACCGCGCTCGCCGCCGCGCGGATCGCGCTCGAGAGCGGCCACCGATCCGCCCGCGGCAAGGGCGTGCCCGACCAGTACCTGCTCGAGGTCGACCGCGATGAAGCGATGGTCGCCGCCGATCTGACCTGGCTGGACGGGCTGCTCGCCCGTCTCGCCGAACCCGACTTCGCCTGGGGGCCCGAACCGGAGCCCTCGGAACGCTATCTCGCCCAGAGGAAGGCCGCCCGGCTATGACCGAACAGAACACGCAGGCGGGCCCCGCCGCATCCGGCGAGCGCCGGGGAGTGAAGCCGATCACCGGCGCCTACGCGGTCGGGAACAAGCCGCGCAGCCCGTGGCCCGGACTGTGGGCCCTGGTCATCGGGTTTTTCATGATCCTCGTCGACACCACGATCGTGTCGGTCGCCAATCCGGCGATCAAGGCCGCCCTCGACCCCGAGACGAACAACCTCGACAACGTCGTGTGGGTGACGTCGGCGTACCTTCTGGCGTACGCCGTGCCGCTCCTCATCACCGGACGCCTCGGCGACCGCTTCGGCCCGAAGAACATCTACCTGATCGGTCTCGCGGTGTTCACGCTCGCCTCGCTCGCGTGCGGCCTGTCACAGGCGCTCGGGGCGCTCATCGCATTCCGCGCCGTGCAGGGACTCGGGGCAGCGCTCATGACCCCGCAGACGATGGCCGTGATCACCCGCACATTCCCGCCCAACCAGCGGGGCGCGGCCATGGGCCTGTGGGGAGCCACGTCCGGGGTCGCGATGCTCGTCGGCCCGCTCGCGGGCGGCCTCCTCGTCGACGGACTCGGATGGGAGTGGATCTTCTTCATCAACATCCCCGTGGGGATCGTCGGCTTCGTGCTGGCATGGATGCTCGTCCCCAAGCTCGAGACGCACCCCCACAAGTTCGACCTCGTGGGCGTCGTGCTCAGCGCCGTCGCGCTCTTCCTGATCGTCTTCGGCCTGCAGGAGGGCGAGACCTACGACTGGGGCGTGATCTGGGGACCCATCACCGTGTGGGGGCTCATCCTCGCGGGCGTCGCGGTGCTGGGGCTCTTCCTGTGGCAGCAGTCGCGAACGAAGACCGAGGCGCTCGTGCCGCTCGAGCTCTTCCGAGATCGGAACTTCTCGGTCGCGAACCTCGGCATCGCCACGGTCGGGTTCGCTGTCACGAGCATGTCGCTCCCGCTCATGTTCTTCATCCAGCTCGGACGCGGCCTCACCCCGACCGAGGCGGCACTGCTGCTCGTGCCGATGGCGATCGCGGCGGGCGTGCTGTCACCGCTGGCGGGCCGCCTGCTCGACCGCACCGATCCGCGCGTGCTGCTCGTTCCCGGCCTGCTGCTGGTCGCGTCGTCGCTCGTGCTCTATTCGTTCCTCATGAACCTCGACACCCCGATCTGGATGTTCCTCATCCCGTCGTTCCTGATGGGCGTGGGGAACGCCGGAATGTGGGGTCCCCTCGCGACCACCGCGACCCGCAACCTCGCGCCGCGGCAGGCGGGCGCCGGAGCCGGCATCTACAACACGACGCGCACGATCGGCGCGGTGCTCGGCTCCGCTGCGATCGCCGTGTTCATGCAGAGCCGGCTCGAGGCGAATCTGCCGGGCGCATCCGACGCCGCCGGCGGCTTCGACGGAGGCACGCTGCCGCCGCAGATCGCCGAGCCGTTCTCGGCCGCGATGGCCCAGGCCATCCTGCTCCCGGCCGCCGTGCTGCTCGTCGGGGTCGTCGCGGTCCTGTTCCTGCGGCGTCCCACCCCGACGCCGACCGCGGAGTGGCAGGCGGCCGAGGCCGCGGTCTGACCCGGGTTGCTGCCCGCGAGAGCGACACTTTCGTGCGAGACCGACGTGAACACTCGGTGCCCCTCGCGCAGAAGTGTCACTCTCGCGCGCGGCCGGGAGGCCTAGGCCCGCCCAGGCTGGCCGCGTGACTCAGGACTCGACGACCCGCGCGGCGATGTCCGTGCGGTGCTGGGCGCCCTCGAGGCCGATCTCCGCGACCGCGCGGTACACGCGGTCGCGCGCCTCGGCGAAGGTCGTGCCGAGGCCGACGACGTTGAGCACGCGCCCGCCCGTGGCGACGAGCCCGGAGTCCGCGGCCGCCGTGGCGGCATGCGCCAGGTGCACGCCCTCTACGGCGGCTGCGGCATCCGTCCCGGTGAGCGCGCGCCCCGTGACCGGCGCCTGCGGATAGCCCTCGCTCGCGACCACGACGGTGACGGCGGCCGCATCGGCGAACGCCGGCCGCGGGTGGGACTCGAGATTTCCGGATGCCGCGGCCAGCAGCAGCTCGGACAGCGGGTCGAGCAGCCGCGGCAGCACGACCTGCGTCTCGGGATCGCCGAACCGCGCGTTGAACTCGATCACCTTCACGCCCGCGTCGGTGAGGATGAGGCCGGCGTAGAGGAGGCCGATGAACGGAGTGCCCTCGGCGTCGAGCCGGTCGATCACGGGTCGGGCGACCTCGCGCGTGACGAGGTCGACGAACTCGTCCTCGCCGCCGAAGCGCTCCGACAGCCACGGCAGCGGCGAATAGGCCCCCATGCCTCCGGTATTGGGCCCGTCGTCACCGTCGCGCAGTCGCTTGTAGTCCTGCGCCGGGCTGAGGGGCACGACGTGGTCGCCGTCGCTGAGGAAGAACAGCGAGACCTCGGGACCCGACAGGAACTCCTCGACGAGGACGGGTCCGGCGGCGAGGTACGACGCGGCGTGCGCGACGGCGGCCGCGCGGTCCTCGGTCACGATGACGCCCTTGCCTGCGGCCAGTCCGTCGGCCTTCACCACGTAGGGGGCGCCGAGCTCGTCCAGCGCCGCCTCGAGCTCGGCCGGGGAGGCGGCGCGGAGCGCGCGTCCGGTCGGCACGCCCGCGGCATCCATGATCCGCTTCGCGAAGGCCTTGGATCCCTCGAGCTGGGCCGCCGCCTTCCCTGGCCCGAACACCGGGATGCCGCGCTCGCGGAGCGCATCGGCCACGCCCGCGACGAGGGGAGCCTCCGGCCCGATCACCACGAGGTCGACGGCGTTCGCGTTGGCGAAGGCGGTGACCGCGCCCGGGTGGTTCGGGTCGACGTCGACGAGTGTCGCGTCCTGGGCGATGCCGGCGTTCCCGGGGGCGGCGAAGATCTCGTGCGGAGTGTCCTCCGACCGCAGCGCGAGGATGATGGCGTGCTCTCGCGCGCCCGAGCCGAGAACGAGGATCTTCACCCCGACAGCCTACCGAGGGGGCTGCGGCTCGTTTCGGGCCGCTCTCCCGGGCGTACTCGCAAGAAATGAGGAGAAGCGCTGCGGAGGAGGGGGTGTGAGCCACCCCGCGCCGAGCTCTTCCTCGGTCTTGGCGCCCACGAGCTCGTGCCGCCGCGCCGGAGGGCACGGGCCCCGCCTCTCCGGCCCGGGCG
Source organism: Microbacterium insulae (assembly GCF_042677065.1). NCBI lineage: Bacteria > Bacillati > Actinomycetota > Actinomycetes > Micrococcales > Microbacteriaceae > Microbacterium > Microbacterium insulae. Next base: position 1,399,314 of record NZ_JBHTII010000001.1, read on the forward strand.
TAGCGTGGAGGCATGCCGCGGAGGATCAGCACCGACCAGGGCCGCGCCGCCCTCGAGGCGGTCCGCGCGGCGGGCGAGGCATCCCTCCCCTCTCGCACCGACCTGGCGACGGCGGTGCGGTACCTGCTGCAGCTGCTGGCCGAGAAGGCCCCCGGGAACTCGGTCGAGGTCCGGGTGCCGCCGTTCGGGGCCGTGCAGGTCGTCGAGGGGCCGCGCCACACGCGCGGCACACCCCCGAATGTCGTCGAGACCGACGCCGCCACGTGGGTCGCCCTCGCCACCGGCGCGCAGTCGTGGACGGATGCCGCGGCCCAGGGCCGCATCCTCGCGTCGGGCACCCGCGCCGATATCTCCGACCTCCTTCCGCTGCGTCCCTGACCCGGCCGTCCGAGCGGGAAGGGCCGAGAGTGCAGGACCGGGGACAGGGGGCCCCGGGAGTGGGACAATGGGGACATGACCGAGCACGTCGACGACCACATTGAGACCCTGCGGGTGCGCCGCGCTCCGAAGTTCTCGGTGTTCCTGCTGCTTGGCGGTGCGCTCGGGCTCCTCGCGGCGATGATCCTCACGTTCGCCTTCAACGGCACCGAGTACGCCAGCCCCAACACCGGGCTCGTCTATTCGCAGGGGCAGGTGTTCGGGTTCCTCGCCCTCATCTGCGTCCCCGTCGGTCTCGCGCTCGCCGCGGTGGTCGCGCTCCTTCTCGACCGCCGCTCGAGCAGCCGGTCGCGCGATGTCTTCGTGGACCACGAGTCGATCCACCTCGACGAGAATCCGTAGGGCTACGCCAGCTCGGCGATGATCGGGTGGATGGCGGCGTCGAAGGCCGCGACATCCCCCCGCAGTCCGTCGGTGACCGCGATCGTGAGCGAGCCGATCCACCACACGCCGCGCTGCGCCAGCGGCAGCACTTGGACGTTGAGCTCGAACGAGTGCGCCCGCCGCCCGACCTGGCGCTCATGCTCGGCGATCGCGCTGGCGTAAGCACGATAGGCCGTGCCCGTGCCGGGGCTCGCGTCGCGGCGGTAGCGGGCGTGCGCGGACTGCGCGAACGCGAGGGCCTCGGCCGCGTGCGGCGCGATCGCCGCGCGGAGGGCCTCGGCCCCTTCGGCCGGCAGCGCGAGCATCGTGTCGAACCCGTCGACCAGCTCGAGCGGGACGGGGGACGGGTGCGCCTGCGGCTCGACGGTCATCGCCCAGTACTCGCGCCACTGCCGCTCGAGCAGAGCCTGCTCCTCTTCGGATCGCTCATTGACGCGGGGAGGGATGCCGCGCAGCGGCGGAAGCTCGTCGGGGGAGCGGATTCCGAGCACCTGGCGCAGATAGAGCGCGAGCAGGACCGGCTGACCCGCGTCCTCGCGGATCAGCCACTCCGGAGCCCCGGTGCCGCCCATGCCGACATTGTAGATCCGGCTTCCCCCAACGATGCCGGGGCTTTCGGCCCGCCGCGCGGTCACGCGGGCATCCGGGCGTCGCGCGCCGCCGGTAGGCTGAGGTCCGTGGCCTCTTCTTCGCCCGATTCGCCTGACTCCCCCGCTGTGAACCCCTACACCGCCGCCGGGGTCGACACTGCCGCCGGTGACCTCGCCGTCGAGCTGATGAAGTCCGCGGTCCGGCGCACGCACGGGCCCGAGGTGCGGGGCGGGGTCGGCGGATTCGCCGGACTCTTCGACGCGAGCGCGCTCCGCGCGTACGACAAGCCGCTCCTCGCCACGAGCACCGACGGGGTCGGCACGAAGGTCGCCATCGCACAGGCGATCGACAAGCACGACACCATCGGCCTCGACCTGGTCGGCATGGTGGTCGACGACATCGTCGTGGTCGGGGCCAGGCCCCTGTTCATGACCGACTACATCGCGTGCGGCAAGGTCTTCCCGGAGCGCATCGCCGACATCGTCCGCGGCATCGCCCAGGGGGCGGCCGAGACCGGCACGGCGCTCGTCGGCGGTGAGACGGCCGAACACCCGGGTCTGCTGGGGATCAACGACTACGACGTCGCGGGGGCGGCCACCGGCGTGGTCGAAGCCGATCGCGTCCTCGGAGCCGAGCGGGTGCGAGAGGGCGATGTCGTCCTCGCCCTCGCGAGTTCCGGGCTCCACTCCAACGGGTACTCGCTCGTGCGGCACATCGTGGCCGGTGCCGGCATCCAGTACGGCGACCGCGCCCCCGACCTCGGTGCGCACGGCACGACGTGGGGCGAGGCGCTCCTCGAGCCCACGCGTCTCTACACCCGGGCGCTGCTGCGGCTCATCGCCGAGACCGACGACGCCGTCCACGCTCTGAGCCACGTCACCGGCGGCGGCATCGCCGCCAACCTCGCGCGCGTCCTGCCCCAGGGCACGTGGGCCGAGGTCGACCGCTCGACCTGGTCGCCGCCTCCGGTCTTCCGGGTGCTGGCCGACCTCGGCGACCTCGATCTGCAGGCGACCGAGGGCACCTGGAATCTCGGGATCGGGTTCCTGGCCGTCGTCGCCGCCGAGAAGGCGGGGGCCGCGGCATCCGCTCTCACCGCCGAGGGCATCGCCACATGGCAGGTCGGCGTCGTCCGCACCGGGGAACGCCCCGCGGGCGATTTCGAGCAGGGTGCGAAGGGCGTCGACGGCGGAGCCGTCCGCCTGGTGGGCGCCTACAGCGACAACGACGGAGCGAAGTAACACCCCATGTGCGGAATCGTCGGGATGGTGGGCCGCGGCGCGGTCAATCAGGAGATCTACGACTCACTCCTCCTGCTGCAGCATCGCGGGCAGGACTCGACGGGCATCGCGACCGCCGAGACGAACGGCGTCTTCCACGTGCACAAGGAGCGCGGGCAGGTGCGCGAGGCGTTCCGCACGCGCGACATGCGCGCACTCCTCGGCAACCTGGGGCTCGGACACGTGCGGTACGCCACGAAGGGCACCGCGTCGAGCGAGGAGGAGGCCCAGCCGTTCTACGTGAACGCGCCGTACGGCATCGTCCTCGTCCACAACGGCAACCTCACCAACACACGCGAGCTCACCGACGAGCTGTTCCACAAGGACCGGCGTCACCTCAACACGTCGAGCGACACCGAGCTGCTCGTGAACGTCCTCGCCAACGAACTGCAGGCGACGATCTCGGGCGTCGACCTCGAGCCGGAGCAGCTGTTCCAGGCCGTCGCCCGCGTGCACGAGCGGGTCGAGGGGTCGTACGCGGCCATCGCGCTCATCGCCGGATACGGCCTGCTCGCGTTCCGCGACCCGTACGGCATCCGTCCCCTCGTGCTGGGCACGCGCAAGAACGACGACGGAAGCTACGAGTGGGTCGTGACGAGCGAGTCGCTCGTCCTCGAGAACGGCGAGTTCGAGGTGGTGCGCGACGTCGACCCCGGCGAGGCGGTGTTCGTCGACCTCGACGGTCACCTCCACACGAAGCAGTGCGCCGAGTCCCCGAAGCTCATCCCGTGCTCGTTCGAGTACGTCTACCTCGCCCGTCCCGACTCCGTCATGAACGGCATCTCGGTGTACGAGGCGCGTCTGCGTCTCGGGGACCGTCTTGCCGACACCATCGCCAAGTACACCCCCAAGGGTGCGATCGACGTGGTCATGCCGATCCCGGACTCGTCGCGTCCCGCCGCGATGCAGGTGGCGCGGAAGCTCGGGATCGAGTACCGCGAGGGGTTCTACAAGAACAGGTACGTCGGCCGGACGTTCATCATGCCGGGCCAGGCTGCGCGCAAGAAGAGCGTGCGCCAGAAGCTCAATGCGATGTCGAGCGAGTTCAAGGGCAAGAACGTGCTGCTCATCGACGACTCGATCGTGCGCGGGACGACGTCCAAGCAGATCATCCAGATGGCGAGGGATGCCGGGGCCCTGTCGGTCACCTTCGCCTCGGCCGCGCCCCCGGTGCGCTATCCGCACGTCTACGGCATCAACATGCCGTCGCGCCATGAGCTCGTCGCGCACGGCCGCACGATCCCCGAGATCGCGGCCGAGCTCGGCGCCGACTACATGGTCTATCAGGAGGTCGAGGATCTGAAGGCGGCGATCCTCGAAGGTTCCGACGTCGAGGACCTCGACATGAGCTGCTTCGACGGGCGCTACGTCACCGGCACCGTGACCGAGGAGTACCTCGCCTGGGTCGAGGGGTCGCAGGAGTCTTGACGCGCCCCGCGGCCCGCCCGCTCTGGCGAGGACGGGCCCTCGCGTTCATCGGCATCGTCCTCTTCGCGTTCTCGCTGCGCACCGCAGTGGCGTCGCTGTCGCCTGTCCTGGGCTTCATCGGCGCCGACTTCGCGGTGTCTCCCGCCGTCGTCGGGCTCATCGGCACGGCGCCGCCCGTGTGCTATGCCGTGTTCGGCATCCTCACGCCGCGGCTCGAGCGCCGATTCGGTCTCGAGCGCCTGGCCGTCGCGGCGATGGTCGTCGCCGTGCTCGCTCTGACGTGGCGCGGCCTCGCCGTGGATGCGCTGACGCTTCTCTTGTCGACCGCGTTGATCTTCGCGGCCGTCGGGGTCGGCAACATCCTCCTTCCGCCGCTGGTCAAGAAGTACTTCCCCGATCGCATCGGCCTGATGACGACGATCTACTCCACCTCGATGGCGGTCGCGACGTTCACGCCTCCGCTCGTGGCGGTGCCGGTGGCGGATGCCGCGGGCTGGCGTCTCTCGCTGGGACTGTGGGCGGTCTTCGCGCTGGTCGCGATGATCCCGTGGGTGGCGCTTCTCGTCCGGCGACGCAGCGACTCCGACGCCGACATCGAGGCCGCGAGCCCTCGGGCGTTCGGGCGGATGTGGCGACTGCCGCTGGCCTGGGCGCTCGTCGTCGGCTTCACGGTGTCGGGCGTGCTCGCCTACACGTCGTTCGCGTGGCTGCCGACCCTGCTGCACGACGAGGCGGGGGTGAGCCCCGCCGCGGCCGGCGCCCTGCTCTCGCTGTTCGCCGTGATGGGGCTGCCGTGCTCTCTCCTGGTGCCGGTCCTCGTGGTGCGGTTCCACGCCACACGGGCGTTGTTCGGCGTCGCCGTCGTTGCCGGCCTCACGGGAGTCGCCGGACTGCTCCTGGCTCCGGCGTTCGCGCCGTGGCTGTGGGTGGTGCTGCTCGGCACGGCGCCGCTGCTCTTCCCGCTCACCCTCGTGCTGCTGGGGCTGCGGACACGCTCGCACGAAACCGCCGTCGCGCTGAGCGCGTTCGTGCAGAGCGTCGGCTACGCGATCGTCGCCCTCTTCCCGGTCGGCATCGGACTGGTCCACGGGTGGACCGATTCGTGGACGATCCCGCTCCTCATCCTGGCGGCGGTGATCTCCGCGGCCATCCCCGCCGGGGTCGTCGCAGCACGACGCCACACCGTCGAGGACGACTGGGAGCGTCGCCACGGGGCCTGGTGAGGCATCTGCTCAGCGCCCGATGAGGCGTCCGCCCAGGCGGCACCGCAAGAGGTCGTGAGGGCTACGCCTTCTCGTCCTCGTACTCGTCCGAGTACTGGTCGGCCCACTTGTCGACGTACGGGTCATCCGACGGGTGGCCGAGCTCGCGCTCGAGCGCCCCGTAGTTGACGCTGTGCACGTCGTACTTGAGTTCGCGGGCGATCTTGGTGTGCTTCGCCTTCTGACGGCCACGCCCCATGCGAGACCCCCTCATTTGTGAGTCGCGGGCTCTGGAGGCCCGCCGCAACGACGCCGGCTCGAGGCCGGTAAGAGTAGCATTCAGGATAACACGGAGCCTCCGAAGCCCGGCCGGCTCCGTCGTGATGGTGCCAGGGGCGCGAAGAGGAGCGAGGACGCATGACGGACGAGGCATCCGACCCGGCAGAGGCCGTGACGAAGGACCCCGACAAGCGCGGCGCGGTGATCGCCGGTCTCATCCCCGACCAGCCGACGCGAGTGCTGGCCGAGGCCGCCCGCTACGCCCGGCTCCTGAACGCGCCGCTCCTCGTCGTCCACGTCGACGTCACGCGCTTCGTCACGTACGAGGACCCCGACGGGTACGTGCACTCCGCTCCGATCGACATGAACATCGCGGCGGGGGAGGGCGAGCTCGAGAAAGTCAAGGCGACGGCATCCTCGTTCCTCGAAGGGCATGACGTGCGCTGGAGCGTGGAGCAGCTCGTGGGCGACCCGGCGATGGCGATCAAGCACCTCGCCGAACAGGTCGACGCCAAGCTCATCGTCGTGGGCACACGCAAGCGCGGCATCGGCGAGTCGATCCGCGAGTTCTTCACCGGTTCCGTCGCCGCGCGCCTGGCGCATCGCCAGCCCCGCCCGATCCTCGTGGTCCCACTGGGCGAGCCCGTCCCCGACGACGAGGAGATCTGGCCCGGCTGACCCGCGATCCACCCGCAGTGTCACACGATCGGCGGGTGGCCGGCGGCCGGACCCGCCATTCGTGAGACACGGAGAGGGCCGGCCCCGGCAACACCGGAACCGGCCCTCGTCCGTGTGGTCTCAGCCGCGCAGCACCCGGGTGACGTCGCGGGCGATGCGGTCGAGGTCGGCGGTGAGCTCGTCGACCATCGTCGCCGCCAACTCCCCGCCGCGGGCGACGTGGCCACGCAGATCGGTGCGCAGCCGGACGCGGAACTCGTTGATCGCGGCATCCGCCCGATGCAGCTGTTCGCGGCTGGCGGTGCGGGGGTCGTCGGAGACGCCCTGCGCCGTCGCGCTCTCGCGCTCCTGCGAGCGTGCGGCGGCGAGATCGGCGCGGAGGCTCCGCATCGCCTCGCGGACGCTGCCGCGCACCTCGTCGGCGATGAGGCGCACCGAGTCCGCGAGCCCCGCCTCGATGCCCTCGAGTTCTCCGGCGCGCGCCTGCACCTCGGCGTGACCCGCTTCGGTGATGGCGTAGACCGTCTTGCGGCCGTCGACCGACTTGGTCACGAGGCCCTCCTCCTCGAGCTTGGCGAGGCGCGGATAGATCGTGCCGGCGCTCGGCGTGTACGTGCCGCCGGTGCGGTCGGACAGCGCCTGCATGATGTCATACCCGTGCCGGGGCCCCTCGTCGAGGAGGTTCAGCAGGTACAGGCGCAGGTCGCCGTGGGAGAAGACGGGGCTCATCGCCACTCCTCCTCGGTCCCGGACGCGGGCTCCACGGCGGCGGCGGGCGCATCCGAGGCGATCGCGGGGCGGCGGAGCACCGTGATGTCGCCCGACACGCTGTTGGCGCGGACGTCGGCGAAGCTGCCGCTGAGCTCGCCGATCGATCCCGAGAAGTTCGTGGTCGGCCCGGTGCCTGTGCCCGAGCGCATCACGCCGTCGACCTGGACCTTGCCGCTCACGCTGCGCACCACGTAGTTGGCCGGATGGCCGTCGTCCATGCGGACGGTGACGCCGCCGCTGACAGTGTTGACGTTGACGCTGAGCAGGTCCCCCGCAGAGTCGATGAGGGCGGAGCCCGATACCGTGTCGACGGTCGCCTTGGCCAGGGTGCCGGTGGCGGTGACGTCCCCCGACACGCTGTTGGCGCTGAGCGAGCCGACGAGGCCGCGCACCTGCACGTCGCCCGAGACGGCGTTGACGGAGAGGTCGCCGGCGAGCCCGTCGACCATGATGTCTCCGGACACGGTGTTGAGCTTGGCGTCGTACTGGAGGCCGGCGACCAGAGCGCTCGCGCTGACGACCCCGAGGGTGAGCGCGACCGACCGGGGGACGGCGACGCTGATCTCGGCCTTGGGCCCGCTCGCGGTGAAGTTGCGGAACACCTCGAGGAAGTTGTCCCAGCGCAGCTGCGGGTGGTCGATCTCGACGGCGTCGCCGACGACTTCGATCCGGAGGTCCTTGACGGTCACTCCGTGCACCTCGATGCGCGCACCGGGCTCGTCGTGGGCGATGACGTCGATCTGTCCGCCGATCAGGCCGACCTTGAGCGATCGCACCGTCTCGATGTCGATGACGCGCGTCTCGCCCGGGTGGATGATCCACTTCTCCAGGGTCATGATGTTCTCCAGGGTTCGAGGGTAGTTCGCGATATATCGCGTGTATCGAGACTAACACGATATATCGCGTCTTTGTCAAGCGATGCCGCGAACCGCTCTTGACATTGACGCAACGTCAACCTCTACCGTCGTGGACATGAACGAATCCGAGTGGTCGATCCAGCAGATCGCCAAGATCGCCGGCACCACGAGCCGCACCCTGCGTCACTACGACGACATCGGGCTCCTGACGCCGTCCCGCATCGGCCACAACGGATATCGGTACTACGACCAGTCCGCGCTCGTGCGCCTGCAGCGCATCCTGCTGCTGCGCGAGCTCGGACTGGGACTGCCGCAGATCGCGGACATCCTCGAGCGCGAAGCGTACGACGTCCCCGCGCTGGAGAGCCACCTCGCGTGGCTGCGGCAGGAGCAGGATCGACTGAGGCGACAGGTCGCGTCGGTCAAGAACACCATCACAGCACTGAGAGGAGGTGAACGACTGATGGCAGAGAACATGTTCGACGGGTTCGACCACACCCAGTACAAGGAGGAGGTCGTCGAGCGCTGGGGCGAGAAGTCCTACGCCGACAGCGACCGCTGGTGGCGCTCGATGAGCGCCGACGAGAAGGCCGCGTGGCAGCAACGGGTCTCCGACCTCGGGCGGGACTGGATCGCCGCCGCCGAGAGCGGCATCGATCCCGAGTCCGACGAGGCGCAGGCACTCGCCAAGCGCCACGTCGAGTGGCTGACCGGGATTCCGGGCACGCCCGCCGCCATCCCGGGCGGAGACGTGAAGGGGTACGTCATCGGGCTCGGCGAGATGTACGTCGCCGACCCGCGCTTCGGCGCCAACTACGCCACGAGCGAAGGCGGTACGGCCGGTGCCGAGTTCGTGCGTGACGCTCTGACGGCGTATGCCGAGGCTCAGCTCTGAGCGTGAGAACGATGGATGCCGCGACCCGTGAGGGCCGCGGCATCCATCGTTCTCGGGGGTCTTCCCCGACGTCGTTCTCGCTAGGCGCGACGGCTTCCGCTGATGACGCGGAAGAGGAACGCGATGAGCGCGATCACACCGACGATGAGCGCGACCCAGAGGAGCCAGCTCAGCGCGGAGTTCAGCCCGCCGACGATGGCGAGCACCACGGCGACGACGATGATGATGATGAGGGCGAGGTTCATGGAGGTTCTCCTTCTCCTTCGTCGGTACGCGGGGTGACGCACCGGGTGCCTCGTGGGCACGTCTCAACCGTTGCATCCCTGGGTGTCTGCAGGGAGGGGGTTGACGGCCCCGGAATCGCGGGTGTAGTCGTGCTCGCGCGAGGATCTGGCGACTGCTCCAACCATCTGCGGTGGTGCCCTGTCAAGCCCCCGGTCGCCGGGAGCGGCCGGCTCTAGCGTGAGGGCACCGAAAGAGGAGGGGGCCATGCCTCAGGGACGCGGTTCCAACAGCCTCAAGGACCCGGAGCTGTACGAAGAGCTCCGCTCCGACGGGGCGTCGAAGGAGAAGGCTGCGCGCATCTCGAACGCCGCCGCCCGCGACGGGCGCAAGAGCGTCGGCAAGCGCGGAGGCGAGTCCGGCTCGTACGAGGACTGGACGGTCGACGAGCTGCGCGGCCGGGCCAAGGAACTCGGGATGCGCGGCTATTCGGGCAAGCGCAAGTCCGAGCTCATCGACATGCTGCGCAACCACTGACACGAGCCGAGGGGAGGGACGGATGCCGAGACTCTCGCGCGTCCGCCCGTTCCACGACCCCGGATTCCGCCGCGTGCGGTCGGGCTCGGGCTTCCGCTACCTCGACGCGAAGGGGAACGGCCTTCCCGAACGCGACGTCGAGCGCATCCGCGCCCTCGTGATCCCGCCCGCGTGGCAGGACGTGTGGATCTGCGCTCGTGCCGACGGCCACATCCAGGCGGTGGGCACCGACGACGCCGGGCGCAAGCAGTACCTCTACCACCCCGACTGGTTGTCGGGCCGCGATCGGCGCAAGTACGCGCGAGCGCTGCACCTCGCCGAGACCCTGCCGCGTGCGCGCGGCCGCGTCACGAGCTCGCTGCGGCGCAGCAGTCTCGACCGCGAGCGGGTGCTCGCCACCGCGTTCCGGCTGCTCGACCAGGCGGCCCCGCGCATCGGCTCCGAGCGCTATCTCGCCGCGCACGGCAGCCGAGGCCTGACCACGCTGCAGCGCCGCGACGCGTCGGTGGAGGCATCCGTCGTCACCCTGTCGTTCCCGGGCAAGAGCGGAAAGCGGCAGTTGCTCGAGATCGACGACGGCGACCTCTCCGCAGTCGTCGAGATCCTCGCCGCGGGGCGGCCTCGCTCACCGCTCCTGTCGTGGGAGAGGGGCCGGCGGCGCGTTCCGCTCACGCCCGCGGAGGTCAACGCCTACGTGCGGTCGCTGACGGGCGCGAAGTTCACCGCAAAGGACTTCCGCACCCTCCGCGGCACGATCATGGCCGCCGAGGCCCTCGCGCGCATCGGCCCCGTCGACACGCCGACCGATCGCAAGCGCGCCGAGGTCCTCGCCGTGCGGGCCACCTCCGAGGCGCTGGGGAACACCCCCGCCGTCGCACGCGGCTCCTACATCGATCCGCGTGTCTTCAGCCGGTACCGCGACGGGGAGACGCTCGACCTCTCGATCTCCCCCGAATCGGCGATCCTCGCGCTCATCCGCCCGAAGCGGCGGTCCACCGGCGGGTAGCGTGAACCCATGCCGCAGCCGGTCGATCCCCGCATCCTCGGCTACGTCGTGATCGGTGGCGCCTTCGGCGTCCTCGCCCGAGCGCTCCTCCTGCTGCCGGTGGGGGATCCCGCCGCTGTCCCGTGGGCGACGCTCGGCGTGAACGCGGCGGGCTCCTTCCTCCTCGGCATCCTCGTCAGGGCGCTCGACGACCGCCGGCCGCGTGTGCGCGCTTTCCTCGGCACCGGCGTCCTGGGCGGCTTCACGACGTACAGCGCCTTCGCCGTCGAGACCGCGCTGTGGCTGACGTCGCCGTGGCAGGCGATCGGGCTCGCCGCGGCATCCCTCGCCGCCGGTGTCGCGGGCGCGGTCGCCGGACTGCTCGCGGGACGGATCACGGGTGGCACGCGCCGCGGCGCCGTCGACCCGGAGGACGCCGAATGAGCACGTGGCTGCTGCTCCTCGTCACCGCCGTCGCCGGCGGCGCAGGCGCCGGCCTGCGCTACACGGTCGATCGCCTCGTCCCGCCTCGGCGCGGTTTCCCGCTCGGGATCCTCGTCGTCAACGTGACCGGATCCTTCGCCCTGGGAGTACTCACCGGCATCGGCACCGTCCTCGCGCCCGACGTGGCGGTCGCGCTCGGCGTCGGCCTCCTCGGCGGCTTCACGACCTTCAGCACGGTCGCCGTCGAGTCGGTGCTCCTCGCCGAGAAGGGCCGGTGGCGGGATGCCGCGGCCAACCTCGGGGGAACGCTCGTGCTCGCGGTGCTCGCGGCCGCGGGCGGCATCGCCCTGGGGGCCCTCGCCGGAGGCTCCCTCGCCTGAGTGCTCTCCGGCGCTGGGCGCGGAACCGGATGAGATACTGATTCCGATACATCTCCGTATCGGCGTTCCGCCCGCAGCGCTCCCGCGCTCATTCCCGTGAAGGCATCCGTGTCGAACCTCGCCGTCCTCAGCCTCAAGAACCGGGCACTCATCGCGCTCATCACGATCGTCGCGGCCATCTTCGGCTCTCTCGCGCTGGTGAACCTCAAGCAGGAGCTGATCCCCTCGATCGAGTTCCCGACGCTCGTCGTCGTGTCGACGTACCCGGGCGCGTCTCCCGAGGTGGTCAACAACGACGTCTCGACACCGATCGAGACCGCGATCCAGGGCGTTCCCGGGCTCGAATCCTCGACCGCGACGAGCACCACGAACGCCTCCATCGTCCAGGCCTCGTTCACCTACGGCACCGACCTCGCGACCGCCGAGCAGAAGATGACGCAGGCGATCAACCGCATCGCGGACCTTCCCGAGGGTGTCGAGCCCACGGTGATCTCGGCGAGCATCGACGACTTCCCGGTGATCCAGCTCGCGGTGACCGGATACGAGGACGAGGACGCGATCCAGGCGCAGCTCGAGGCATCCGTCATCCCCGAACTCGAGGACGTCCCGGGCGTCAACGCCGCGGCGATCGTGGGCGGCGTCGGACAGCGCGTGACGATCACGCCCGACCAGGCCGAGCTCGCGGCGGCCGGGTACACCCAGCAGGCGATCCGCGACGCGCTGGAGCAGAACGGCGTGCTGTTCCCCGGCGGGCAGATCACCGAGGACGACGAGACGCTGACGGTCCAGACGGGTTCGAAGATCACGTCGGCGGACGAGATCGCGGCACTGCCGCTCGTGCCTTCGAGTGCGGAGCAGTTCCAGGCGGGCGCCGTGACGATCGGCGACGTCGCCGCAGTGGAGCAGGGCGCCGATCCGGTCACGACGATCTCCCGCGTGAACGGCGAGCCCGCGCTCACCATCGCCGTCACCAAGCTCCCGTCCGCGAACACCGTCGACGTGTCCCGCGGGGTGCTCGAGATCCTGCCGGAGCTGGAGGACTCGCTCGGCGGTGCGGAGTTCACCGTCGTCTTCGACCAGGCGCCCTACATCCAGGAATCGATCGACACGCTCGCGAAGGAGGGACTGCTCGGCCTGTTCTTCGCGGTGCTGGTGATCCTGGTCTTCCTCCTGTCGGTGCGCGCCACGCTCGTCACGGCGATCTCGATCCCGACGAGCGTGCTCATCACTTTCATCGGCATCCAGGCATTCGGCTACTCGCTCAACATCCTCACGCTCGGCGCGCTCACGATCGCGATCGGGCGCGTGGTCGACGACTCCATCGTGGTGATCGAGAACATCAAGCGGCACTACGTCGGCGAAGCCGACAAGCTCGCGTCGATCCTCCTCGGCGTCCGCGAAGTCGCGGGGGCCATCACGGCATCGACCATCACGACGGTCGCCGTCTTCCTCCCGATCGCGTTCGTCGGCGACGTCACGGGGGAGCTGTTCCGGCCCTTCGCGCTGACGGTGACGATCGCGATGACCGCGTCGCTGTTCGTGGCGCTCACGATCGTGCCCGTGCTCGCCTACTGGTTCCTCCGGCCGGGCAAGCCGCTCCTCGACGCGAACGGCGAGGCCATCGACCCCGAGCACCCCGATGCGCCGCCCAGCCGCCTGCAGAAGAGCTACCTGCCGGTGCTGCGGTGGACGCTCAAGCGCTCCTGGACGACGCTGACCCTCGCCATCCTCGTCCTCGTCGGTACGGGCGTGCTCGCGTGGGCCGGACTGAACCAGGGCTTCCTGAAGACCAACTTCCTCGGCGACTCCGGGCAGAACACGTTCACCATGACCCAGACGATCGGCGCGGCCCCGAGCCTCGAAGCCGAGAGCACCGCGGCCGAGCAGGTCGAGGACGCGCTCGCCGGCATCGAGGGCATCGAGACCGTCCAGGTGTCGATCGGCTCGAGCGGCTCCGCGCTGCGCGACGCGTTCTCGGGCGGCGGCAGCGGGATCACGTACTCGATCACGACCGATCCGTCGGCCGACCAGGTCGCCCTGCGCGAAGAGGTGCAGGAGGCGGTCGCCGATCTCGACGACGCCGGCACCATCACCGTCGCGACCGCGGGCGGCGGGTTCGGGTCCAGTGACATCGAGATCGATGTCACGGCACCGGACTCGGAGACCCTCCAGACCGCGACCGACGAGGTCGTTGCGGCGGTCGAGGGCCAGGAGGGCGTCGGTCAGGTGTCGAGCAACCTCTCGGCGTCGCTCCCCTACATCGCCGTGGTCGTCGACCGCGACGCCGCGGCGGCGCTCGGGCTGTCGGAGGTCGCCGTCGGAGCGCTGGTCTCGAACACGATGCAGCCGCAGTCGATCGGGACCGTCGAGATCGACGGCACCGCGCTCACGGTCTACCTCGCCGCGTCGTCGACGCCACAGTCCCTCGACGAGCTGCGCGACCTGCCCGTGCCGACCGCGGCGGGTCCCGTCCCACTGTCGGACGTCGCCACCGTCGAGGAGAGCGAAGGACCGACCTCGATCACGACGCAGCGCGGCCAGCGCACCTCGACGGTCACGGTCACCCCCTCCACCGACGACCTCGCTGCGGCATCCGCCGCGGTATCGACGGCCATCGAGGGGGCCGACCTCCCCGACAGCGCCGACGCGTCGCTCGGCGGCGTGGTGACCCAGCAGCAGGATGCCTTCTCGCAGCTCGGGCTCGCGCTGCTCGCGGCCATCCTCATCGTCTACATCGTGATGGTGGCGACGTTCAAGTCGCTCCGCCAGCCGTTGCTGCTGCTGATCTCCGTGCCGTTCGCGGCGACCGGCGCGATCCTCCTGCAGATCATCACCGGAGTCCCGCTCGGCGTCGCCTCGCTCATCGGGGTGCTGATGCTCATCGGCATCGTGGTGACGAATGCGATCGTGCTCGTCGACCTCGTGAACCAGTACCGGACGAAGGGCCTCACCGCCTACGACGCCACCATCGCCGGAGGATCCCGCCGTCTGCGCCCGATTCTCATGACGGCACTGGCGACGATCTTCGCGCTGACCCCGATGGCGCTCGGGATCACCGGTCAGGGCGGATTCATCTCGCAGCCGCTCGCGATCGTCGTGATCGGCGGACTCGTCTCGTCGACCGTGCTCACGCTGCTCGTCCTGCCGACCCTCTACAACCTCGTCGAGGGTGCGCGGGAGCGTCGCGCCGCTCGCCGCCGCGGGGACCAGGACGGCATCGCGGGAGACGACCTGCACGACGGCGGTCCTGCCGCCGAAGCCGCCGAGCCGGTCCTGAGCCGCCGCGAGCGCCGCCGTCTCGAATCCGACGGCACCGCCGTCGCCCTCGCCGAGGTCGACGTGCCGGCCATCGAGGAGGGTCCTGACATCGAGGTGGCGGGCGTGGCGCCCGAGACGGATGCCGCGTCCGCCGAGCTCGCGGACGTCCCGGTCATCGAGGAGGGCCCCGACATCGAGGTGGCGGATCCGCCCGCCGAGCCGGACGCCGGGGCCGAGGCCGAGGCATCCGATCCGGCCGCCGAGGCATCCGGCCCCACCGACGACGACCGCGCGTAACCGCTGCAGTTTCCTGCAACCGCGCCACCGATCGGCGCAGCGTTTGCAGGAAACTGCCGCGCGGGCGGGGCCACGCCGCGAAGCGCCGTGGTCAGGCGACCCGGCGGGACGCCTCCAGGAAGCGGATGAAGACCGCGATCCACCCGAAGATCAGGGCGAAGACGATGATCTCGAAGGCGGTGAGCGAGAAGTAGCCGATCGCGGGGATGAAGAGGATCACCGACGTGATCATCGCCGCGAAGAACGCCCACGACGCGACGAAGTAGGTGCGTGGCATCCCGCGGAACAGGTTCGGTCCCGCCACGAGAAGCACGAGGAACATCGCGGCCATGCCCATCGCCGAGATGTTGTGCAGGGCGAGGTTCACGTTCACCGGGAAGATCCCGACGCACGCGAGCATGATGCCCATCACGACGAAGAGCACGGGCACGATCCGGGCGGCGCGGGCGTTGGTGAGCACGCCCGCCTCGACGAGATCGCCCATGTCGTTGGCGATGTAGACGGCGAACGTCGTCACCAGCAGGCCGCCGGCGATCAGCGTGCCGTTGAAGATCCAGCTCGACAGCGCGTCGAACGAGCCGAGGTGGCTGAAGTGGATCGTCCACCACTCCGGGTCGGGGGTGGTGACCATCGCGGTGAGCGTCCCGATGACGATGAACGCCATGAGCAGCGACGACATCCGCTGGGTCGTCATGCTCGACGCCGACAGGTACACGATGTACGTCGACAGCCCGAGGGTGACGGCCATCAGCACGACGGCCCAGAACGTGATCACCGGCAGTCCGATGAACCCGAGCGCCAGCACGCGGTACAGCGCATACGTCGCGAGGAACGCCAGCGCGGTGTGGACGATGACCACCGAGATGGTGTTGACCGTGAACTTCCACGGTGCGAGCGAGCGTCGCCACTCCTGACCGGGGCGGCTCCGTGCGTGCCAGTAGCCGATCGTGGAGGACACGGCGGCGACGACCGCCGCCCCGACGGCGGCCCACACGGCGAACGGGGTCTCCTCGCCGGCCAGGGTGAGCGCCTCCGCGACGAGCGAGACGACGAAGCCGTAGACGGCACCGAGGACGCCGCCGGCGAGGGCGAGGTAGACGGCCTCGGACTCGACCCGGCGCGTCGGTGCGGGTGAGGGATCGGGGACGGTCGCGAGGTCGGGCGAGGTCATGGCGTCAGTGTAGGACCGGCGGATGCTCCGGCTCCACGCCGCGCTGCAGCGCGCCGGTCAGCGGTTCCGGTGGAGCCAGGGGCGCAGCATCCGTGTCACCCACGGGAGCACCAGGTAGGTCATGACGGGCGTCAGGAGGACGGTCGCGAGGAGGACGCGAACGACGAGCGGCCAGTCCGTGAAGCCCGGGACGAACCCGAGGAGCCACGACGCGAGGAGATTCGTGGGGAAGAAGCCGAGCCAGATCGCGACGGCCTGCTTCCAGCGAGGGGGCGCTGCGGGGATCGGCTGCTGGATGGGACCGGTCGGGGAAGCGGAGTCCGCGTCGCCGACGTGCCGCGTCTCGACGTCCGTCGCGAAAGGGGCGTCGAACCAGCCCTCGATGCCGGTGCGTCGCTCGACGCGGACCTCGCGAGCGAACGCGCGACCCGAATCGAGCCACCACGCCCGCTGGGCCGACTGCTCCCACGCCTCGAGGGTCGGGATGTCGCGGAAGCGGTAGAGCATGTACCAGAGGTCACTGCCCTCTCCGGCGCGAACCCACCCCGAACCGAGGAAGCCGGTGAAGCCGGTCGCGAGGTCGGTGCCTGCCTGCATCCAACTGGTCGCCTCGACGGTGCGATCCGGGTCGATGCGACGTTCGATCGCCACGGTGATGGGATGGGCCACGGGTTCTGCCATGACATCCATTCCACCCGATCGCCGGCGAGTTCGGCGTCGGTCTCCGGTTCGAAGATCCGGTGGTACGGCGGGGCGTCGGGGCAGGCGGCGAGCCGGCGGGGGAGGACGGTGAGCCAGGCGCCCACCGAGGCAAACCCGAAGAACTCGAAGGAAGCGAGCGTGATGAACCCCGCGGTGAGGAGCACCATTCCGGTCGCGAGGAGGACGACACACAGCGTCGACGCGATCCGGAATCCGCGGCTGAAACCCGGAATCCCCAGGCTCGTCGCGACGATCGCGAGGAGCGAGAGGCCGAGTCCGGCCGCCGCGAAGTCGTGGAGGACGACGCTGACCGGGATGGGGATGAGGCCGACGACGGTCAGGTGCATGCCGGCCGAGACGACGGACACGCGGAAGGCACGGACGGTTCGACGCCCGGTCGTGGTGGGGAGTACTGTGACTGCGAGGACGCCGTAGGTCGCCAGGAGGAATCCCGACACGATCGCGGTGCCGTTGAAGACATGGCCGGACACGTCGTCGAACGTGCCGAGCTGCGAGAAGTGCAGCTGCCACCACAGTGGGTCTCGGGTGGTCAGCACCGCGACGATGACGCCGGCCGCGAGGGCGGCCATGGCGGCGTGGCTGAAGTGATGGGCATGGTGATGAGCCCGGTGTCGCGGCATGGCCGGGCCGACGATCGGGGTGACGCTCAAGCGTTCGGGAGGGGCGAGGAGGGTCAACGGACTCACGTTCTTCAGGTGCGGCGAATCCCGAATCGCCCGAATCCCCATACTCGAACGCTTCGGGAAACGTCGCGCTATGCGGACGCGATCCCCAGATCAGCGGTGGTGCCGCTGCGCTCATGATAACGCTTCAAAGATGTAAACCCCCAGGGTGTATCCGAAATCGGGCATGGGACTGTTCCCAGGGAGCTCCGTTACGCTAGATTGGTCGGCTCTGGACACCGCGTTCTCGCGGATGGGTTTGTGAGTCCTGGGGGCCGATGGTGGGGACGCATCCGTCCCGACGACCATCAGATCGAATGGCCCCCGGCCGACGAAAGTCCGGGTATCTCCTCGCCGCGTCCGCGGCGTCGCACGCGCGCGACCGGGAGAGCTGTTCTCACGAGCACAACCCAGAAGGACACCCGCATGCCCAAGAACAAGAAGCCCGCCGGCGGTCGCCCCGCGAAGAACTTCGACCCCCGCTACTCGGCGAAGACGAGCTATCAGGACCGCAAACGCCGACCCGGGGAGTCCTCCGCCGGCAAGCCCGGCAGCAAGAGTGCCGGACACCGCGGCCACCGTCCGGAAACGACGGATGCCCCACCCAAGCGCCGGTGGAACGCATCGGAGCGCGCGGGCCGTGACGAGGCACGAGGCATCCGCACGCACGCCCGCGGGCGCGACGACCGGCCCGCTCGGTCGTACGACGACCGGCCCGCTCGGTCGTACGACGACCGGCCCGCTCGGTCGTACGACGACCGGTCCGCTCGGAAGATCGATGACCGCCCGCGTCGGGATGACCGCCCGGCACGGTCGTTCGACAGCCGCGCGGGTAGGGATGACCGGCCCCGTCGTGACGACCGGCCCGCCCGGTCGTTCGATGACCGGCCCCGTCGGGATGACCGGCCCCGTCGGGATGACCGGCCCGCTCGGAAGCACGACGACCGCCCCCGTCGCGATTCCCGGCCGAGCCGGCCGGAGCGCGGCGCGCCCATCCGCACGGCCGCGCACGAGGCGCGCGTCGACGTGGTCCACGAGCGGCTGCAGGCGGAGGCCGTGCAGGCCGGCGAGGTCGCGGACCTGAGGTTCGGCGACGTCGGCCTCGGCGAGAACATCGTCCGCACGCTCGCCGAGCTGGGCGCGGTCACGCCGTTCGCGATCCAGGCAGCCACCATCCCACCGATCCTCCAGGGAGCAGACGTGCTCGCGCGCGGCCGAACCGGATCGGGCAAGACGATCGCGTTCGGCGCCCCGCTCGTCGAGAGCGTGCTGCGCTCCCAGGCCGGTCAGCGCCGCGAGTTCGGCCGGGCGCCGAAGGCGCTCATCCTCGCGCCGACCCGTGAGCTGGCGCTCCAGATCGATCGCACCATCCAGCCGATCGCGCGGAGCGTGGGCCTCTTCACGACCCAGATCTACGGCGGTGTGCCGCAGGGCCGTCAGGTCGGCGCGCTCCGGAAGGGCGTCGACATCATCATCGGAACGCCCGGCCGCATCGAAGACCTGGTGCAACAGGGCAAGCTCGACCTCTCCGGCATCCGCATCGCCGTCCTGGACGAGGCCGACCACATGTGCGAGCTCGGATTCCTCGAACCCGTGCAGCGCATCCTGCGGCTCACCGCGGACGGCAGCCAGAAGCTGCTGTTCTCGGCGACGCTGGACCGCGAGGTCGCCGCTCTGGTGGACGAGTTCCTCGTCGATCCGGCCGTCTACGAGGTCGCCGGTGAGGATCAGCAATCAGGCACCATCGACCACCGGGTCCTCGTGATCGACCACCGCGACAAGGCCGAGATCCTCGCATCCCTCGTCGACCGCGAGGGGAAGACGCTCGTCTTCGCCCGCACCCGCGCGTACGCCGAGATGCTCGCCGAGCAGTTCGACGACGCCGGCATCCCGGCGCTGGCCCTGCACGGCGATCTCAATCAGGCCAAGCGCACCCGCAACCTCGAGAAGCTGACCTCGGGCCGTGTCCAGGTGCTCGTGGCGACGGATGTCGCGGCACGAGGCATCCACGTCGACGACATCGACCTCGTGGTGCAGGCGGATGCCCCCGACGAGTACAAGACGTACCTGCACCGTTCGGGGCGCACCGGCCGCGCCGGCCGGTCGGGAACCGTCGTGACGCTCATCACCCGTCAGCGCCGTCGGCGGATGACCGAGCTGCTGGACCGCGCCGAGATCGATGCGCCGTTCGAGGATGCCCGTCCCGGAGACGACGTCCTCGAGGAGCTCGCGGGCCGCCAACTGTCGAACGTCGACGCCTGACCGGCGCTCGCCGCTCCCGCCGCGCCCCCGAGACGCAGTGTGCCGCCGAGGCCTAGGGTCGCCGAGACCCACACCTTTGTGCGAGATCGCCACCGAATCGCTGTGGTGCTCGCACAAAAGTGTGGTTTTGAGGTTGTGCGGCGGGCGCGGGCGTCGCGGCGGGAGTGGCTCAGAACAGGCGGGGCTCGACCGGCGCGACGCGCGGGACGGTCGGGCGCGCGCCGGCGGCCGCGCGACCCCGCGACGTGACGACGACACCGGCGGCGCGCGCGTCCGCGCGTGAGGCGAGGCCCGGCACCGGGCCGCCCCGCGGGTGGTCGTCTTCGGCGCGCCCGTCCAGACCGTGCACGCGCAGCAGCGGGCGCACGCGCTTGGCGAGCCACGCGCGGTAGGCCTTCGGCGCGTTGGCGGACGCACCAGGGTAGAGCCCGAGGTACGACGACACGAGCTCCTGATGCTCCTGCTGGAGCCACTGCAGGAACCACTGCTTCGCGCCCGGGCGAAGATGCAGGGCGCCGTAGACGACGCGCACGGCTCCGGCCGCCTTGATGCGGGCGAGGGCGTCGTCGATGGCGGAGATCGAGTCGGTGAGGTGGGGGATGATCGGCATCAGGAAGACCGTCACTCGGAATCCGGCCTCCGTCGCCGCCCGCACGGTCTCGAGCCGCGCGGCCGCGGTGGGCGTACCCGGCTCGATGAGGTGCTGCAGCGCGTCGTCGAACACCGCGATCGACATGGCGAGCGAGACCGATACGTGCTGCGCGGCGTCCGTCAGCAGTGGAAGATCGCGGCGCAGCAGCGTTCCTTTCGTGAGGATCGAGAAGGGCGTACCCGACTCGGTGAGCGCGTTCACTATGCCGGGCATCAGCTTGTAGCGACCCTCGGCCCGCTGGTACGGGTCGGTGTTCGTCCCGAGCATGACGGGCTGGTGGGCCCAGCTGCCGCGGTTCACCTCCTTCGCGAGGACGTCGGCGACGTTGATCTTGACGATGACCTGCGAGTCGAAGTCGCGGCCGGCATCGAGCTCCAGGTACTCGTGCGTGCCGCGAGCGAAGCAGTTGTGACTCACGACGCCGTTCGCGATGAAGTCCCCGGTGGAGGTCGTGATGTCGATCATGTCGATGGTCTCGCCCAGGTCCTCGATCGCCGTCACCCTGAGCGGGGTCGTCGTCTTCACCATCGCGCCGATCGGATCGAGTTTGCGTGTTATCGCCGGTTGGGTGAGCTCGAAGAACCGGCGGCGAGCGGCCAACCCGCCGGTGAGCCGGATCGACACGACCCCGTTGGCGCGCGCAGGCTCGACCGCGAACACGAATCCGTGCGCTCGGAGGGCGGTCGTGATGGCCATCAGTATTCGCGCGTCCTTGTTCGAGATCCGAAGGATGCCGCGGCTGCAGCTTCCTTCGGCGTCGAACACGCCGGCAAGGAATCCGCGGGACCACTCGAGCGATGGGGTCGTCGGCCACTCGATCAAGGAGGAGATGCGCTCGTGGTCTGCACGGCGTGAGCTGAAGATGGCGTCGATCGCGCGGCGGGTCGTCGTCGGTGCGGAGAACGCATGGGAGCGAAGGGTCACCCCGGCACTCGTGAGATATGCGTGCGAACGATCGAGTGCTTCGCGGTCGGCGAGTGCGAGGCGGAAGCGATACGCCGTGTAGGTGCCTCCGCCCTTGCGGGGATAGTCCCGCCGGAGCATCATGCCGTCGCCTCGAACCATTCCGCAGAGGTATCCGGTCCGATACTCCTCGGTCTCTTCCGTCGCGGCTGTCGGTGTCGCGCCGGTGCCATACCCGATGAGTCGATCGTTGAGAGTGAGATGAGGGCGCTGCCCGCTGTCCGCCGGCCGGACGAACTTCCAGCCACGCGCGGTCAGGAAACGGTGGTCGCCACTCGCGACGATCTCCGTGCCGTCGCCGAGGCGCACCCGGTAGGCGGGTTTGCACGTGCCCCAGGTGGCCGCGACGACGGACGGCACGTACCGCCGATACGCGCCCTCACGCCTCGTGCCGACGACCACATCGCCGACGCTCACATCTCGCAGGGGCCGGGTGCGCCCGTCCGCCATGAGGATTCTCGTTTCGGGGTGCAGGCAATATACACACGCGTGACTGCATCCGCGGTAGGGGTTCACTGTCCAGTCGAAGGGCATCGCCGACGCGCCGGGGACATGGTTGAGCGCGGTCTTGCAGAGCACTTCGTGGAAGGTCACGCCCGCGAACTCGGGAGTCGTGACCGACTGCACGAGACCGTTCAGGTGTTCGAGACCGGGCAGGGCCGAGGCATCCGCCACACCCAGTTCCTGCCCCTGCCACCGCATGCCTCCATGGGAACAGATGTTCGATAGTCTGTCAAGTGCACCCTCGGTGCAGTCGAACCATCCGCGACGGATGCCCCGCCATTCGTCGGACCGCCGGCGCAGGGTCCACAATGGCCACTGTGATGGCGCCCCCACCGTCCGACTCCCCCACCACGCGCCGCGCCGCACGAGCACTGCGCGACGGGGACGCTCGGCGTACCCCGGAGGCCCCGGCCCGGCACGTGCGGCCCCGGCGCCCATCGATGCCGCGGCTGCTCGCCGTTCTCGCCGTCGGGGGCGTACTGCTGGTCGGCGGGACCGCGGCCGTCACGGCGATCGCGAACAGCGGGCGGCCGGATGCCGCGTCGGTCGCCGCCGGTCCCGAGGAACCGGCGCCGCCTCCGGTCTCGCAGCTGCCGGTCCCCGCCGTGGAGCAGACCGAGGTGTCGACCCGGATCTGCGACCGCCCCGAGGTGATCGCGGCCCTCGAAGCGGGCGACGACACCGCCGCGATCGCGGCTGCGGGCGGGGCGGAGTGGTTCCGCGCGGCTGTGGCCGGGGGCGACGCGCCGTGCATCGACCTGGGCGATCCGACGCGCGTGTGGGTGGTCATCAACAAGACGCGACCGTACGATCCGGTCGACTACTGGCCCGCCGGCATGATCTTCCCCGAGGGCGTGCGCAGCCTCGAAGGCGGGTCGCTGCGAGCGGATGCCTCGGCCGCACTCACCTCGATGGTCACCGCGGCGCGCGAGGCCGGCGTGGGCGAGATCGCGCTGCTGAGCGCGTTCCGTTCGTTCCCTTCCCAGACGGCGACCTACGGGCGCCATGTCGCCGCACGCGGGGTCGAAGGCGCTGACCTCGTGAGCGCGCGCCCCGGGTACAGCGAGCACCAGTCCGGCCTCGCCGGCGACGTGGTGGCGTGCGCCGGCCCGTGCGGGAGCCTCGATGACCTCGCCGGGACCCCGCAGGGCCAGTGGGTCGAGGAGCGATCGTGGGAGTACGGGTGGATCGTGCGGTATGTCGAGGGGACGACGGACATCACCGGGTATCTGCCCGAGCCGTGGCATCTGCGCTACATCGGCCCGGAGCTCGCCCGCGCCTACCACGACGGCGGCTGGAGCACCCTCGAGGAGTTCTTCGGCCTTCCCGCGGCCCCCGGCTATCTCGGCTGACCGCCCGGGCGGGCGAGGGTGGAGGCATCCCACAAAAGTCCGGGACTGAGTGCCACCGACGTTAGGACCGGATGCCATATCGATGCCTCCGTGTCGACCGCCGCCCCTAGGATTCGATGAGGGGTCGCCCGTGTCCGCGTCGGATCCGACGGCGGGGGCGTCCGCTCGAAGACGAGAGGGAGGGCGCATATGGAGCGCGACATCTACGACGAGGATCACGCGGCGTTCCGCGACGTGGTCAAGGAGTTCATCAAGCGGTACGCGTCCGACGAGAAGCGCAAGCAGTGGGACCGCGACGGCGAGATCGACCGCGAGACGATGCTCGCGGCCGGTGAGGCGGGCATCATCGGCCTCTCCGTTCCGGAGGAGTTCGGCGGCGCCGGGATGCTGCAGGACTACCGCTTCCGCTCGATCGTGCTCGAGGAGACCATCGGCGCCGGGCTCGGCTCGCTCGCCGGAGCGCTCGGCATCCAGGACGACCTCGCCGTTCCCTACGTCGTCCACATGGGCACGCAGGAGCAGAAGGAGAAGTGGCTCCCCGGCATGGCGACCGGTGAGATCCTCGGCGCGCTCGCGATGACCGAGCCGGGGGCGGGCAGCGACCTCCGCGGCATCAAGACGACCGCGAAGAAGGTCGACGGCGGGTACCTCGTCAACGGCGCGAAGACGTTCATCTCGTCGGGCAAGACGGCCGACATGGTCGTCACGTTCGTCAAGACGGGCGAGGGCAACCGCCCCGACGCCTTCAGCCTGCTGATCCTCGAGGACGGCATGGAGGGCTTCGACCACAGTAAGAAGCTCGAGAAGATGGGCTTCCACGGGTGGGACACCGCGGAGATGTCGTTCACCGACGTCTTCGTGCCCGAGGCGAACCTCATCGGGGGCAAGGAGGGCCTCGGGTTCATCCAGCTCATGATGAACCTGCCGCTCGAGCGTCTGTCGATCGGCGTCGCCGCCGCGGCGGCCGGCGAGGCCGCGTATGTCTGGACCCGTGACTACGTGCTCAGCCGCGAGGCGTTCGGCCAGCCCATCGCCGACTTCCAGAACACGCGCTTCAAGCTCGCCGACATGGCCACCACCGTCGACGTCATGTGGGCGTACAACGACCGCGCGATGATGCTCTACAAGGACGAGAAGCTCACCGCCGAAGAGGCCGCGAAGGTCAAGTTCTGGTCGACCGACCGCGAGTGGGAGCTCCTCGATATGGGCGTGCAGCTGCACGGCGGCTACGGCTACATCACCGAGTACCCGATCGCCCGCGCGTTCCTCGACGCCCGCGTCCACCGCATCTACGGCGGCACGAACGAGATCATGCGCGACATCGTCTCGCGCCAGATCGTCGGCAAGCGCTAGCAGCCGGCACGGACGACGGGCGGATGCTGAGGCATCCGCCCGTCGTCGTTCCGGCGTGCGGCGGCGCGGGTGTGCGGCGGCGCGGGTCAGGAGATCTGCCGGGCTCAGGATGACCTGCGCCCGGCACGGCCTGAGCTCGGCAGATCTCCTGACTGCGGCAGCCGGACGAGGCCGAGCAGGACCCGTGCGGTCAGCTCTGGCCTGCCGTCGGCTCCGGCGCGCAGTCAGCTCTGGCCGGCAGGGCCGTTCCCGGCGCCCAGCCCGCGGGAGGCGAGCCCGCGACGGCGGGCGAGGCGGGCGACCCCGGCGGCCTTGAGCCGGTCGGCGATGAGGATGCCGAGGCCGACGCCGGCGAGGCATCCCACGATCGTCAGCGCGAAGAAGGCGACCAGCGTCCACCCCGGCATCGACCAGAGGTCGAACGACGCCGCCGCGGCGACGGGATACACGACGCCCACGAAGACCGCGCCGGCGTAGTACTGCCACGTGCGCCACGACCGGTAGATCGCAACGAGGAACGGGATCTCGGCGAAAAGCGCCCACCACAGGGCCGCACCCAGGAACGGGAACGCCACGAGACCCGAGATGAGGCCGACGAGGATGCCGGCCAGCGGCCGCTCGAGCAGGCGCAGGGCGACCGTGGCCGGAAGCAGCCAGAGTCCGGCCAGCGCCACCGACGCGAAGGGAACGGTCGCGAACAGCGCGGATGAGATCCAGCCGGCCGCCCACAGGAGCACGCCGCCGGCCACGCCGATCGCCGCGCACGTCAGCAGGTACGAGGTCGTGAAGCGGCTCACGAGTTCGCCTCCGCGGAGGTCAGCTGCGACTTCGGGGTGGGCGAGGTGGAGCCTGTGCGCCAGTACCCGCAGAAGCTGACGAGATCCTTCGGCACTCCGCGGTCGTTCACGAGGTGGCGCCGACCCTCCGTCGCCAGGGCCTGCTCGCCGACGACGTAGGCGTGGAACGGGGCATCCGGAAGCGACGCATCGCGCAGGGCCTGAAGGGCGAGCGTCCCCGGCTTGGCGCCCTGCTCTCGCACGATCCACTGCACGCGGATGCCCTCCGGGCGGGCGAACTCGAGGGCGTCCTCGGCGGACGGGACCTCGATCACGACGAGGCCCGAGGCATGCGGCGGAAGGGAGGCGCACACGCCGGCGATCGCGGGCAGCCCCGTCTCGTCGGCGACGAGCAGGACGCGGTCCGTGCCGCGCTCGGGGTTGAAGGCGAGACCCTCGTCGATCACGACGACGCTCTCCCCGGGCTCGCACGTCTCGGCCCACCGCGAGGCCGGTCCGGCCGTGCCTTCCTCGGCCGAGCCGTGCAGCACGAAGTCGACGTCGAGCTCTGCGCCGCGCTCCTCCGTGGCGGGACGGAACGCGCGCACTGTGTAGTTGCGCATGACCGGCCGCACACCGTCGGGGATGCGCAGGTACCGCAGGTAGCCGAAGAGCTTGTTCGCCTTCGTGGGCAGCCGCTCGAGCCCCTCGTCACCGCCGAGGGGGAGGAACAGCCGGAACCACTGGTCGTAGCCCATCGGGCGGAACGCGGAGATCTCACCGCTGCCGAGGGTCACGCGCATCCAGTGCGGCGACAGGCGTTCGCGTCGCAGCACGGTGAGGTGCACGAGGCCTTGCGTGTCGGGCTTCACGAGTCTGCTGGCCGCGGCCATGATCCTCCGTCGGTGTCGGTGTCGGTGTCGGTGTCGGTGTCGGTGTCGGTGTCGGTGGGGGACGCCGCGGCGCGGCCTAGTCCCAGCCCCGCGGGAAGAACGTCCAGAAGATCGCCGCGGACGCCGCCCACAGGGCGAGGGTGAAGACGAGATCGCGCGCGCGGAGGGGGACGAGGTGCCGCTCGGTGCGATCGGGGTGGGCGCCGAAGGCGCGCGCATCCATCGCCAGCGCGACCCGCTCGGCATGCCGGATCGCTCCCGCCAGCAGCGGCACGACGTAGCCGAACCATCGTGCAGCCGCCGCGAACGGTCCCCGCCGGCCGTGCGCCCCGCGGACGCGATGGGCCTGACGGATGACGTCCAGCTCGTAGGCGAAGCGTGGCACGAACCGGAACGCCGCGAGGGCGGTGTAGCCGATCCGGTACGGCACGCGCAGGTGCTGCACGGCCGCGCGGACGAAGTCCGGACCGGTGGTGGACAGGCCGGCGATCAGGGTGAGGGCGACGATCGCCGCGAGGCGCAATCCCGTGGCGAGCCCGGTCTCCAGGGCGCCGGCGTAGAGCGTCCACCCGCCCACCTGGAGCAGTGCGGCGGTGTGATCGACGCGCGCGGGATCGGTCCAGATCGAGAACCCGATCCCGACGACGGCCGCGGCGAGCGGGAGGGCGACCAGGAGCGCCGCCAGCCGCGCGGTGAACCGCACCCCCACCACGAGGATCGCGAAGCTCAGCAGCACGAACGCCGCGGGAGTGGCGAGGTCGCGGACGAACACGAGCAGGACCATCGTGGGAAGCGGTGCCCCGAGCTTCACGAGCGGGTTGAGCGCGTAGAGGAAGCGGACGGACGAGGCGCGTTCCGGCTCGGCGTAAGGGTCGACGGTCCGTGGATCGCCGACGACCGTGATCGGGGCGGTCATGCGCCGGCACTCCCGCCGGGCAGATCGTCGATGCGCGCGACGCCGGCCAGCTCGGGATGCTGCGCCAGGCCCCGCAGGGCGCGTCGCAACGGCGGGAGCCGAAGTCCGGCGCGGTCGATCAGGGCGTCGTCCGCGAAGATGCGCTCCGTCGGACCCGCTGCGAGCAGGCGGCCGCCGTCGAGGACGATCGTGCGGTGGGCGTACTCGGTGACAAGTTGCATGTCGTGCGTGACGACCACGATGGTGGTGCCCTCGCCGTTGAGCTCGCGCAGGAGCCCGAGGAGCTCGTCGGCGCGTTCGCGGTCCTGACCGAACGTCGGCTCGTCGAGGAGCAGCACGGGTGCCCCGGCGACGAGAGCGGTGCCGACCGACAGGCGTCTCTTCTGGCCGCCGGAGAGGAGGAAAGGGTGCGCGTCGGCGCGGTCCTCGATGCCGAAACGGCGCAGCAGCGCCAGCGTGCGCTCGCGGACCTCGTCCTCGGGGAGATGCCGGCGTCGGAGCCCGTAGGCGATCTCGTCGAAAACCGAGTGGGTGATGAACTGGTGCTCGGGGTTCTGGAAGACGAAGCCGATGCGGGACGACAGCGTGCTCGCGTCGGCGCGCCCGACGTCGAGGCCGGCGACGCGCACGGTGCCGCGTGGCGGCGGCACGACGCCCGCCATCGCCTGGATGAGCGACGTCTTCCCCGCGCCGTTCGTTCCCACGACCGCGGCGAATTCGCCGGCGGGGATGTCGAGGTCGATGCCGTGCAGGACCTCGGTGCGCCCGCGACGGAGGCGGAGTCCGCGAACCGAGATGAGGGGATCGCGGGCGGATCCGCTCGTCGGCCGCGCTCGGACGCTCGACACGGAGGCGTGCGGGGGCGACTCGCGCCCGAGCGCCTCGCGGAGTTCGCTCGGCGTCAGCGGCAGTGGATCGAGAGCGAACCCCGCGCCGCGCAGGCGCAGGGCCGCGATCGTCGACACCGGCAGCCAGACGCCCATCGCGTGCAGCTCGTCGGCGCGGTCGCGGAGCACCTCGTCCACCGTTCCGTCGGCGCGGAGTCGCCCCTCCCTGTCGAGGACGACGACTCGGTCGACGAGGTCGACGGCCGCGTCGAGGTTGTGCTCGACGAGGAGGACGGAGCGGTCTCCGGTGGCGACGAGGTCCGCGAGCGCGCCGTAGACCTCCTCGATGCCGCGCGGATCGAGGTTGGCCGTCGGCTCGTCGAGTACGAGCAGGGGAGAGCCCATAGCCAGGGCGCAGGCGATCGCCAGGCGCTGGCGGCCGCCGCCGGAGAGGCGGTCGGGGTTCTCGGCGCGTCGCTCCCACAGGCCCACACGGCGCAGCGCCGCCTCGGCCCGCGCGAGGACCTCGGCCACCGGCATCCGGAGGTTCTCAGGCCCGAAGGCGACCTCGTCGAGCACGGTGCCGGTGACCAGCTGCGCGTCGGGATCCTGGAACACCATCCCCACGCGCGTGCTGAGGGCGGCGACGGTGCTCGTGGCCGTGTCGATGCCGTCCACCTCCACGGTGCCGGTGAGACCAGCCGGCACGGCGTGCGGGATCAGGCCGTTCATGGTCAGCGTCAGCGTCGACTTGCCCGACCCGCTCGGACCGAGGAGAAGCACCACTTCGCCCGGGGCGATGTCGAAGGAGACGGATGCCGGAGCCGCCCGCGACTCGCCCTCGTGGACGACCCCGAGCCCGCGCACGCGCGCGATCGGCTCGGCGCGATCCGCCGCGAGCGCGGCGGAAGTGTCGCGCTCCGGTGTGGTCACTGAACTTCCTCGAGGAGGGAACTAAGTGCAACCTAACTTAGCTCACCCTTACCGGGGTGGGTGTACGGCGGGTCAGGAGGTGCGCCGGCGCACGACCCCGGCGCGGCGCAGCGCGACGCCGATCGCGAGCCCGACCGCTGTCCACGCGACGGGGCCGAGGACCGACAGCGCGAGATACAGGATCAGCGCCCACAGCGGCAGCGCACCGAGGTCCGCGGCGAAGAAGACGGCGGCGGCCACGATCACGCCGATCACGAGGGCCGAGACGAAGAAGCGCCACGGCGCCCAGGAGCGGTAGCGCACGAGCGCGGCGACGAGCTCCTGGATGCCGCCGAAGAGGATGGCCGTGCCGATGAACTGGGCGGCGTAGATCGGTGCCATCGCGGTTCCGACGAGGGCGGCGACGCCGTGCGTGATGAGGGCCACCCACGGCAGACGGAGCGCCTCCTGCGCGACGATCCCGGGCAGGACGTGGACGCCCAGGACGAACCCGTAGAGCAGCGGCACGGCCGCGAGCAGCGGCACGGTGATCCACCCCGCGATGCCCCCCAGGATCCCCGCCGCCACGCCGATGGCGGCGCAGGTGAGCAGAACGCTCGTCGAGAGTCGGGAGGAGTTGACCACGTGCCAAGCGTACTGGCCGCCGTCTCTTCGTTTCTCACGGTTTCCTCATCTGCGACGGGTGATACGGAAGTTACGTTTGAGCCTGTTGCGCCCCGAAGTCGTGGCGCGGCAACACTCCTGCACACCGAGATGGGGGACTCCATGGGTCGCACCTCCGTGAGAGCAGCAGCGGTCGTCACACTCGCCGCACTGTTCACCGGCACAGCAACAGCCAGCTTCGCTGCCGCACCGGAGGAGGTGAACGCTCCGATTCCCATCGACCTCCCCGCGGGCCGCTACATCGTCCTCCTCGACGAGGCGCCCGTGGCGACCTACGACGGCGGCGAGCCCGGGCTCGCGCCCACCAAGCCGGACGAGGGCGAGAAGCTCGACGCGAGCTCGAGGGACGCCCAGCGATACTCCGCGTTCCTCGAGAATCGGCAGGACGACATCGCATCCGACGCGGGGGTGACGCCGGACGGCAACCTCACGGTGACCCTGAACGCATTCACGGCCAACCTCACCGCGGGCCAGGCGGCCAAGCTCGCCGGCAGCCGGGGTGTCCAGTCGGTCGTCCCCGACGAGATCCTGCACCCCGACGCCGTGCCGTCGACCGAGTTCCTCGGACTCGAGGGCGACACCGGGGTCTGGAACGCCGTGGGCGGCGTCGACGCAGCAGGCGCCGGCACTGTCGTCGGCGTGATCGACACGGGCATCTCGCCGGAGAACGCCTCGTTCGCCGGCGACCCGCTCGGCACCGCTCCGGGATCGGAGCCCTATCTCGTGGGCAACACCGTGACGTTCCAGAAGGCCGACGGAGGCGTCTTCCGCAGCGACCGCGTGACCGGCGAGCAGTGGAGCGCCGACGACTACTCGACGAAGCTGATCGGCGCCAAGTACTTCAGCGCCGGTGCCGCCGCGTCGGGCTACGACTTCAGCAGCGATCACATGTCGCCGCGCGACGCCGACGGGCACGGCTCGCACACCGCGGGCACGGCCGCCGGCAACCACGACGTCCCCGCCTCGGTGGAGGGCATCGACTTCGGCGCCGTCTCGGGCGTCGCGCCCGCCGCGAAGGTCGCGGCGTACAAGGCCTGCTACGTCGGTCCCGACGAGCTGGTGTCGACCGACGACATCTGCGCGCTGAGCGACCTGATGGCGGCGATCAACGCCGCCGCAGCCGACGGTGTGGACGTCATCAACTACTCGATCGGGGGCGGCGCGGCCACGACCACGTTCGCGACCGAGGACACCGCGTTCTTCAACGCCGCGGCGGCGGGCATCTTCGTCGCCGTCAGCGCGGGCAACGACGGTCCCGGCGCCTCGACGGCCGACCACGCCTCGCCGTGGTACACCACCGTCGCCGCGTCGACGATCCCGACGTACGAGGGCACCGTTCAGCTGCCCAACGGCTTCGAGGAAGCCGGTGCGTCGGTGACCGTGCCCTTCGGCGAGACCGTCACGGCACCCGTCGTGTACTCCGGCGACGTCGCCCTCGCGGGAGCGGCTCCGGCCGAGGCCGCGCTGTGCTTCCTGGACACCCTCGACCCGGCGCAGGTCGAAGGCAAGATCGTCGTCTGCGACCGCGGCACGAACGCGCGGGTGGAGAAGTCCCAGGCCGTCGCCGAAGCCGGTGGCGTGGGCATGATCCTCGTGAACGTCACGCCGGGTTCGCTCGACAACGACTTCCACTCGGTTCCC
This sequence comes from Microbacterium insulae, assembly GCF_042677065.1. Classification (NCBI taxonomy): domain Bacteria; kingdom Bacillati; phylum Actinomycetota; class Actinomycetes; order Micrococcales; family Microbacteriaceae; genus Microbacterium; species Microbacterium insulae. The sequence goes on from NZ_JBHTII010000001.1 coordinate 1,430,531, forward strand.
ACGGTCCACCTCGACGCCCAGTACCGCACCGCGATCCTGGACTACGTGCGCAACACGGCCGACGCCACTGCGACGCTCGTGGGCGAGAACACGACCGGCGAGGTGACCCCGACTCCGGTGGTCGCCGGCTTCTCGAGCCGTGGCCCGATGCTGGCCGATGGCAGCGACATCCTCAAGCCCGACATCTCGGCGCCCGGCGTCGCGATCCTCGCAGCGACGCACAACGCCGAGGCCGAGGAGCCGACCTTCGGCTTCAAGTCCGGCACGTCGATGTCGTCGCCGCACATCGCGGGTCTCGCGGCGCTGTACCTCGGGGAGCGGCCGCTCGCCACTCCCGCCGAGGTCAAGTCGGCCATGATGACGTCCGCGTACGACACCGTCGGCGCGGATGGTCAGCCCGTCACCGACCCGTTCGCACAGGGCGCGGGTCACGTCGACCCGACCCGCTTCTTCAACGCGGGACTGATCTACGACAACGGGCCGGCGGACTGGCTGAGCTTCCTGCAGGGCAAGGATCTGTACGACTCGGGCGCCGAGCCCATCGACGGCAGCGACCTCAACCTGGCCTCGATCGCGGTCGGCTCCCTGTCGGGTCCGCAGACGGTGACGCGCACGGTGCGCGCCACCACGGCGGGGACCTACACCGCGACCGCATCCGTCCCGGGTCTCACGGCCGTCGTCGAGCCGGCCTCGCTCACCCTCGCCGAGGGGGAGACGGGCCAGTTCACGGTGACGTTCACGAAGACCACCGCCGAGGCAGAGCAGTGGGCGACGGGCTTCCTCACGTGGACCGGGCCGACGACGGTCCGTTCGCCGATCGCCGTGTACCCGGTGACGGCGGACGCACCCGAGGAGGTCGCCGGTGAGGGCATCAGCGGCAGCACAGCGGTCACCATCACCCCGGGAGTCTCGGGAGAGCTCGCGCTGAACCTCGGCGGCCTCGCGCCGGCCCAGCTGCAGACGGAGCCCCTGTTCCCGAACGGCGACCCGGTTCCCGGTCACAGCGGTGACGAGAACACCGGTGATGCGGACGGCTACTCGTACTACATCGTCGACGTGCCCGAGGGCTCCAAGCTCGCGCGCTTCGACCTCGACTCGTCGGATGACGAGGGCTCGGACCTCGACCTCTTCGTCTACCGCGTCGTGTCGGCCGATGACCTGCGGTACTACGAGACGTGGTCCTCGGCATCGGGTTCGGCGGATGAGTCGGTCGTGCTCGACGATCCGACGGCGGGGACGTACCTCGTCGAGGCGCACGTGTACGGCTACACGGACCCGTTCACGTGGGACCTCACCACCGCGGTCGTCGGTACCGGAGGAGAGGGCTCGCTGACGGCGACCCCGAACCCGCTGCCCGTCACCGAGAGCACCCCGACCGAGTACACGCTGTCGTGGACGGGACTCGCTCCCGAGACGCGCTACTACGGGGTCGTGCAGTACGGCGACTCCGCGGTACGGACCATCCTGACGGTGGACTCCGGTGCGGCTGCTCCGGTGAACACCACGGCACCGAAGATCACCGGATCGGCGAAGGTGGGCAGCACGCTCAAGGCCCACCCCGGCAAGTGGGATCCGAAGGAGGTGACCGTCGCCTACCAGTGGCTGCGTGACGGCGCCCCGATCGAGGGTGCCACGGCGGCCAAGTACAAGGTGACGAAGGCGGATGTCGGAACCGCACTGTCGGTCCGCGTGACGGCGACGCAGGAGGGCAACATCAACCCGGGCTCCGCCGAGAGCGCCTCGGTCTTCGTGAAGTTCTCGTCGACGACGGCGGTGACGATGAACCGCTACATCGGCACGTCTTCGCAGAACTACAAGGTGACGGTGCTGGTGAAGGCGTCGGGCGACGTCGCGGCCACGGGCACCGTGACCGTGTGGGTGAACGCCAAGAAGTACTCGGGCGAGCTCGCCGACGGGGCGGCGACGATCTCCCTGCCGAAGCAGAGCAAGGGGGTGCGCGTCGTGACCGGGTTCTACCCGGGCTCCGACCAGGTGGACTCCTCCGTGGGTCTGACGGGATTCCTCGTCACTCGCTGATCCGAACGAAGGCACCCGGGCTTCGGTCCGGGTGCCTTCGTCGTTCCGCGCCGGCGGAAACCGGCGATCAGACCCGGCGGCGCCGGCGCGTGAGCCGCACGGCGGGCAGCGGCGGTGCGGGGATCCACTCGTCGCCGTGATCGATCACGCGCCCGAACCTCTCCCCCCGGCTCTCCCACGCCTCGCGGGCCTCGACGATCTCCTCGTGCGTGCGGCCGACGAAGTTCCACCACATCACGATGTCGTCCTCGAACGGCTCGCCGCCGAGGAGGAAGAGCCGCGCACCCTCGCGGCTGGAGATCTCGATCGACGGACGATGGATGCCGAGATACAGCAGATGGGCGTTGTCTAGCTCGATCGACTCGGCGTCGGCGTGCACCGCGACGTCGCCGGAGATCCCGACCAGCGCGTGCTCCCACGCCGGGTCGAGCGGGACGCGGACACGCGAACCCGCCGGCACCCGGACCTCGGCACCGACGATCGGCGTGTGGACCGTGGCGGGCGAACGCGCGCCGGCGAGCTCGCCCAGCACCACGGTCGCATCGCCGGCGTCGCCGGAGACCGGCGCGAGGGCGACGTCGGGGAGCACCGCGTGCTGCTCGAACGCCGGTCCGCCGTGGCGGCGCGCCTCGGGAAGGGCGACCCAGAGCTGGAGCGCGTCGAGGGGCGCGGCATCCTCCCCTACGGAGTATTCCGAGTGCGAGATCCCGGCGCCGCTCGTCATCAGGTTGAGCGACCCTCGCCGCACCACGACGTCGTTGCCGACCGAATCGCGGTGGCGGACCTCGCCCTCGAGCGGCCACGTGACGGTCTGGAGTCCGATGTGCGGATGGGGCTCGACGCGCATGCGCGTGACCTGTGGCCCGAACCGGTCCAGGAAGCACCACGCGCCGACCAGCGGCAGATCCCGCTGCGGCAGCGCGCGGCGCACGTTCATCGCGCGCACGCCGCCGAGCGGGACCTCGCGGGCCTCCAGCAGCAGCGCGCGGGGGCCGTGGCCCGCGGTCTCCGGCTCGTGGTCCGGTCGAGGCGTGGTCGCGACGGCGTCGTCGGTGTCGAGTCTGGTCATGTCGACGGGCGGGTCAGATCACTCGGGGTGGGGCAGGTCGGGCCACACCACGCTCAGGCCCGGGACGTCGTGCTCGCGGATGTACTTCGCGACGACGGGGCAGTGCGGCACCACCGTCTCCCCCCGACGGGCGGAGTCCGCCATCGCCTCGCCGACGACGGCCTGCGCGAGGCCCCGGCCGCGGAACGCCGGATCCACCTCGGTGTGGGGGAAGCGCAGGCGTCCCTCGGAGTCCGGCCGGAAGGTCGTGAAGCCCGCGAGGACGTCGCCCACGTGGATCTCGTAGCGGCGCTCGTCGTCGTTGCGGGTGACGGTGATCTCGTCAGTGGAGGCGGGCATCGGCATCCTTTCGTCCTTCTCCTCAACGTACGTGTGCCCGAGGGTGTTCCGCCACTGGGCGCCCGGTCGCAGAAGCGACTGGCAGACTCGGGGGATGCCCGTCTCGCTTCTCGACGCCGTCCCGCGGGGAGCCGACGACGACACCGCCTACCTCGGCTTCGTCGAATGGGCGCAGGACCGCGGGCTCACGCTGTATCCGGCGCAGGACGAGGCGGTCATCGAGATCGTGTCCGGATCGAACGTCGTGCTCTCGACCCCGACCGGGACCGGCAAGTCGCTCGTGGCGGTCGCCGCGCACGCGGCCGCCCTCGCCCGCGGAGGCCGGACGTACTACACCGCGCCCATCAAGGCGCTCGTGAGCGAGAAGTTCTTCGCTCTCGTCGAGATCTTCGGTGCGGCGAACGTCGGTATGGTCACGGGCGACTCATCGGTCAATCCCGACGCCCCGATCGTGTGCTGCACGGCCGAGATCCTCGCGAACCTGGCCCTGCGGCGCGGAGCGGACGCCGAGGTCGACCAGGTCGTGATGGACGAGTTCCACTACTACGGTGATCCCGACCGCGGGTGGGCCTGGCAGGTGCCGCTCCTGCTCCTTCCACGCGCGCAGTTCGTGCTGATGTCGGCGACTCTCGGCGACGTCACCGCGATCGCGGACGACCTGTCGCGGCGGACCGGCCGGCCGACGGCCCGCATCACCGGCGTGGAGAGGCCGGTGCCGCTGTCGTTCTCGTACTCGCGCACGCCCATCCACGAGACGGTCGAGGAGCTGCTGGTCACGGGCCAGTCCCCGGTCTACGTCGTGCACTTCTCGCAGGCCGCCGCGATGGAGCGGGCCCAGGCGCTGTCGTCCATCCGGATCGTGTCGCGGGAGCAGCGCGACGAGATCGCCGAGGCGATCGGCGGTTTCCGGTTCACCACGGCGTTCGGGCGCACGCTCTCGCGATACGTCCGCGCCGGCATCGGCGTGCACCACGCGGGCATGCTGCCGAGGTACCGGCGCCTTGTCGAGACCCTCGCGCAGCGCGGGCTGCTGCGGGTCATCTGCGGCACCGACACGCTGGGCGTCGGTATCAACGTGCCGATCCGGACGGTGCTCGTCACGGCGCTCGCCAAGTACGACGGACAGCGGATGCGGCAGCTCAGCGCCCGCGAGTTCCACCAGATCGCCGGCCGTGCCGGGCGCGCCGGCTACGACACCGCCGGGACCGTCGTGGTGATGGCTCCCGATCACGAGATCGAGAACGCCGCGGCACTGGCGAAGGCCGGGGACGATCCGAAGAAGCTCAAGAAGGTCGTGCGCAAGAAGGCGCCGCAGGGGTTCGTGAACTGGAGCGAGGCCACCTTCGACCGCCTCGTCGACGCCGAGCCGGAGCCGCTCGTGCCGCAGCTGCAGCTCACCGCGGCGATGATCATCAACGTCATCGCGCGCGGCGGCGACGTGTTCGCGAACGTCCGCGACCTGGTGCGCGACAACCACGAGCCGCCGGCGCGGCGGTTCGAGCTCGCGCGCCGCGCGCTGGCGATCTTCCGCACGCTCCTCGCCGCGGACGTCGTCGAGGTCGATCGCGCGACGGGCGCCATCCGGCTCACCGTCGAGCTGCAGCCGAACTTCGCGCTCAACCAGCCGCTCTCGCCGTTCGCGCTCGCCGCGATCTCCCTGCTGGACCCCGAGGAGGCGCCGGGTGGCGCCGGCACCGGGCACTACGCCCTCGACGTCGTGAGCATCATCGAGGCCACCCTCGACGACCCGCGTCCTGTGCTCGCGCAGCAGCAGTTCCTCGCCCGCGGTGAGGCGGTCGCCGAGATGAAGCGGGAGGGGATCGAGTACGACGAGCGCATGGAGCTGCTCGAGGCGATCACCTACCCGAAGCCGCTCGAAGAGCTGCTCGCCCAGTCGTACGAGGTCTTCGCCTCGAGTCAGCCGTGGATCCGCGACTTCGAGCTCTCGCCCAAGTCCGTGGTCCGTGACATGTTCGAGCGTGCCCTGTCCTTCTCCGAGCTGATCTCGTTCTACCAGCTCGCCCGCAGTGAGGGACTCGTGTTGCGGTACCTCTCCGACGCCTACCGCGCGATCCGGCAGACCGTCCCCGCCGAGGCGCAGACCGAGTCCCTGCACGACCTCGTCGCGTGGCTCGGCGAGCTGGTGCGCCAGGTCGACTCGAGCCTGGTCGACGAGTGGGAGGCGCTGATCAGCCCCTCGGCGGATCCCGACGAGCCCGTGGTGCCGCCCGCTCCACCGTCCGTGCTCACCAACCGGCGCGCCTTCAACGTGCTCGTGCGCAACGAGCTCTTCCGCCGCGTGCAGCTCGCGGCGCTTCAGCGCGACGACGAGCTCGTCGCCCTCGACCCCGACGCCGACTGGCCCGCCGCCCTCGACGCGTACTTCGACGAGCACGACGAGATCCTCACCGGCGGGCCCGCGCGGTCGCCGCGGCTCGTCACGATCGACGAATCGGATGCCGCGGCCGCCGGATCGAGTGCCGCCGCAGGCGGTGTATCGAGATCATCCGGTGTCTGGAGAATCGAGCAGACGCTCGACGACCCCGCCGGCGATCACGACTGGCGGATCCGCGGTGTCGTCGACCTCGCCGCGTCGGAGGATGCCGGCACCGCCGTGGTGCGGATCACCGAGGTCGTCCGGCTGTAGGGGGCCGCGGCATCCCCCGCTGCAGTTTCGTGCAGATGCGCCGTCGCGCGACGCAGCGCTCGCCGGGAACTGCAGCGCGAACCCCAGCTGGCACCCGGCAGAGCCCCGCTCAGCCCAGGCTGAAGCCGCCGTCGGAGGTCAGCACCTGACCCACCACCCAGGCGCCGTCGTCGGTCGCCAGCCACGCGATGAGGCTCGCCGGGTCGGTCGGGCGACCGACCCGGCCGAACGGGGTGGTGCGGATCCACTCCTGGATCTCCTCCAGCGGGCGATCGGTCGTCTCGGGGTCGAGGTAGCCGGTGTTGACGGGTCCGGGGTCGATCGTGTTGAGGACGATCCCGAGTTCGAGCAGCTCGGCGGCGACGGTCGGGGTGATTCCCGCGAGCGCCGCCTTGCTCGCGGCATACGCGACCTCACCCCGCATCGGACCGTGGATCTGGCCCGACGTCATCCAGAACACGCGTCCGACGGGCGCTGCGAACGGCCCGGTCCGCGGGATGCGCTCGCCCGGCCGAGCCGTCGGCCCCGTCGGCGCATGGAGCAGGGCGAAGGCGCGGGTGAGCAGCAGCGTCGAGCGGGCGTTCGTCTCCCAAAATCCGTCGAGGGTCTCGGGGTTCATGTCGAGGATCGATCCGTCGCCGCCGGAGCGCGCGTGATTGCAGACCAGGATGTCGAGCCGGCCCGTGAGGGTACGGGCGGCGTCGATCACCTCGTCGATCGCGGCGGGGTCGCGGAGGTCGGCGTCGAGGTCGCCGAGGCGCGCGCCGTCGACCAGCGCGGACCGCAGCTCCGCCCGCACGAGGTCGAGGTCGTCGCCGCCCCACGGCTGTGCCGCGTCGTGGGGCGAGTAGTGGTGCACGAACACGTCGGCGCCGAGCTCGGCGAAGCGCTGCGCGACGGCGAAGCCGATCCCGCGGCGGCGCGAGACGCCGGTGACGAGAGCGGTGCGTCCGCGGAAGGGGAGGTGGGGGGAGCGGTGCATGCGATGCCTTTCCGATGTGCTGACCGGGAGTCCGGTCGGGCCCGGGATGGGAGGCGGTCATCGGCATTGCATGGGTCCGACCCTACCCGATGGCCCGTGCCGCTTCCTCCACAGGCCCGGACCGCGGAGGGAGCGTCGGATGCCGCGGCTACCCTGGAATCGATGAGCACTCCGCAGGGCGACCCGTACGCCGACCTCGTGTGGGATCCCGACGAGTTCGCGCCGCCGCCCGAGTTCGACGAACCGCCCTTCGACGAGTCCGGTGGGCGCTTCGGTGGGCGCGGTGGCGCAGCGCTGCCGCCCGCGAGCGCCCCGGAGCCGGCATTCGCTTCGGCGCCGCGTCGCGACTTCGTCGGCGCCGATCCGCGCGCGGTGCTGCACGAGGTGTACGGGTACGACGCCTTCCGCGGCGAGCAGGGTGCGATCGTCGAGCACGTGGTGGCCGGCGGCGACGCCGTCGTGCTCATGCCCACCGGCGGTGGCAAGAGCGTCTGCTATCAGGTCCCGGCGCTGGTGCGAGCCGGCACGGGCCTCGTGGTGAGCCCGCTGATCGCCCTCATGCACGACCAGGTCGACGCGCTCCTCGCCAACGGCGTGCGCGCCGCCTACCTCAACTCGACGCAGGCGCCGCACGAGCGTGCCGCCGTCGAGCGGGCCTATCTCGCCGGCGAGCTCGATCTGCTCTACGTCGCGCCGGAGCGGCTCAACACCGAGGCCACGCTCCGCTTCCTCGCGCGGGGAAAGCTCAGCGTCATCGCGATCGACGAGGCCCACTGCGTGTCACAGTGGGGGCACGATTTCCGTCCCGACTATCTCGCTCTCGGCGACCTCGCCGAGCGGTTCCCCGGTGTGCCGCGCCTCGCCCTCACCGCGACGGCGACCCCGGCCACGCATCGCGAGCTGACCGAGCGGCTGCGCCTCCCCGATGCCCGGCACTTCGTCTCGAGCTTCGATCGCCCCAACATCCAGTACCGTATCGACGCCAAGACCGATCCCCGCCGCCAGCTGGCGGCCTTCATCCGGTCGCAGCCCGAGGGCTCCGCGGGCATCGTGTACGCGCTCAGCCGCAAGTCCGTCGAGCAGACCGCCGAGTTCCTGCGCACGCAGGGCTTCGACGCCCTGCCGTACCACGCCGGGCTCGAGGCATCCGTCCGCGCGGCGAACCAGTCGCGGTTCCTGCGCGACGAGGGCGTGGTGATGGTGGCGACCATCGCCTTCGGCATGGGGATCGACAAGCCCGACGTGCGCTTCGTCGCCCACATCGATCTGCCCAAGTCGGTCGAGGGCTACTACCAGGAGACCGGTCGCGCCGGCCGCGACGGAGACCCGTCGGTCGTGTGGATGGCGTACGGCCTGGGCGATGTCGTGCAGCAGCGCCGCATGATCGACCAGAGCCCGGGCGACCGCGCGTTCAAGAACCGGCTCGGTCAGCACCTCGACTCGATGCTCGCGCTGTGCGAGACGGTCGGATGCCGCCGCCAGAACCTGCTCGCCTACTTCGGCGAGTCCGCCGAGCCGTGCGGCAACTGCGACACGTGTCTCGAGGCGCCCGAGACGTGGGACGGCCTCGTCCCCGCGCAGAAGCTGCTGTCGACGATCGTCCGGCTGCAGCGCGAGCGCGGACAGGCCTTCGGCGCCGGCCACCTGATCGACATCCTCCGCGGGTCCTCGACCGAGCGGATCCGGCAGCAGGGGCACGACGGCCTCTCGACCTACGGGCTGGGCGCCGACCTGTCCGAGCAGGACTGGCGCAGCGTCATCCGGCAGCTGCTGGCACGAGGCATCCTCGTGGCGCGCGGCGAGTACGGCACCCTCGCGCTCGGTGAGCCCGCCGCCGGTGTGCTCAAAGGCGAGACGCCGGTGCCGCTGCGGCGCGACGCCCTGGGTCGCGCGGGCGGAGCGCCGCGCGTGCGGAAGGTCTCGGCATCCGACACCCTCGCCGAACGCGACCGCCCGCTCTTCGAGGCGCTGCGCGAATGGCGCGCCGGGGTCGCCCGGGAACTGGGCGTGCCCGCATACATCGTGTTCGGCGACGCCACGCTGCGTGCGCTGGCCGAGGTCCGCCCGGAGAGCCTCGCCGACCTCGACGGCGTCACGGGTATCGGAGCCAAGAAGCGCGAGGCCTACGGCGAGGCCGTGCTCGACGTCATCCGCGCCGCGTGATTCGCGGCTCGTATGTGACGGCCTGGTCGATCCCCACGGGGCGGGGTGCTCAGCGCGCCAGCCACACGCGGCAGTTTGCGGCAGTCGCTGCGTTTCGCGACGCAGCGCGTGTCGGGAACTGCAGCGGAGCGGTGGTCTCCGGATGAGCCGGGGTGCCGTCCCCCGCCGCCCCGCCGGCCCACCGGCCCGCCCAGCCCGCTCGGTCTGTTCGTGTGCTCCCGCGCCAGCCACGCGCGACAGTTTGCGGCAGTCGCTGCGTTTCGCGACGCAGCGCGTGCCGGGAACTGCAGCGGTGGGTGGCTCGCCGGGCGCTTCAGCCCGGCGGGAACGACCGCACGCGTTCGACGCGCAGCACGTGAGGAAGCGCGGCGACATCCCGCGTGCCGTCGGCGCGTGGGAACTCGTACACGTCGAGCATGAACTGCACGGAGTAATCGATGGACTGGACGGATGTCTTGACCCAGCGCCCGTCGACGAAGAAGCGCACGCGCTCGGGTGTCCATTCCACGGCGTAGTCGTGCATCGCCGTGAGGTCGCCGTCGACGCGGATCTTCTCGAAGTCCTCCCGCAGCCTCGGGTCGTTCTGCGGCTTCACGCCGATCCCGACCCATCCGCCCTGATCGTCGAGCTCGCTCCCGAAGATCTCGGCGATGCACACCTCTCCGCAGTCGTCGGGCCGGTCCTCGAATCCGATCGGCCAGCACGCGACCATGGCGTCGGGGTGACGGATCGCCGCCATGCGCACCTCGATCACGCCGTGCCGCACGAGCCAGCCCCGGTGCTCCGGCTGAGCCTCGCGCACGACGAGACCGGGTCGGAACCGGTGCTGACCGATGCCGCTGCCGACGGGGCCCGAGTACTGCCCCGACTGCAGGTGGGAGACGCGCAGGTCCCCGTCGAGGTCGGGCGCCCACGGGACGGTGTCGGCGTCGATGCGCAGCCGCAGACCCCTCGGGCCGACCGCCCAGCGCGCGGCGGCGGCATCCTGCGACGACCAGTGCGGGGTGTAGAACGGCCACCACCGCGACTCGTCGAGTGCGGGGGCGTCGAAACGCTCGTCGACGTCGGGGACGCGGCCGGCGAGGTCGAGGGGCGAGACGTCGAGCACCCAGACGTTGGACGTCAGCTCGCCGCCGCGCCACGGCTCGGTCGACGAGCCGCGATGCTCGAACCCGGCGCTGCGGCATAGCGCGTTCGACGCGGCGTTGTCGACGCCGGGGAAGGCGACCAGCAGCCCTCGGCGCCCGTCGGCGGCCACGAGGTGCGTGAGCTGCCGCAGCGCCTCGCGCGCGACGCCGCGACCCTGGAACCGCTGCTCGACGCTCCAGCCCGCCTCGAACGCGGGGGCGCCCTCGTGCTCGGTGAGCCAGTACCCGATGCCGCCCGCGGGCTCGCCGTCGACGTCGATGCGGAGCATGCAGGCCTCGCCAGACGCATTGAGCCGCAGGTAGCGCTCATGGCGCTCGCGCACCTGCGCCTCGGTCTCGGGCCCGCCCAGGTGGGCGGTCATCTCGGGCGCGTTGGCGCGTTCGAGCACTCCGAGGTCGCCCTCGGCCCACGGGCGGAGTTCGACCGGCATCCGTCCCCCCTCCGTCGGACCCATTGTCGGAGGCGCCACCGACATCCGCTCGGCGCCGACGTCGTCCCGCGGTCCGTTCAGCCCGGCCGGATCACCCATACGTTCACGGCCGTCGGCGGTTCGCCGGGGAACTCGCCCGTGCCCTCGAGCACGAATCCCACGCGACGGCAGAGCGCCTCGGATGCGTCGTTCCCGACGTGCCCGTAACCGACGATCGGCCGCCCGCCGCCCGCGGCGATCGCGCGGCGCACGACCTCGCCGAGCGCCGCGGCACCCACCCCGCGCCCCTGCCAGGCCGGCTCGACGACGCATCCGACCTCGAAGGCAGGCGCTCCGTCGTGGTCCTGCTCCCACCAGCCCGCATACCCCGCGGTGCGGCCATCGACCTCGATGCGGAACATCCGCACGGCATCGCCCCCGACGAGGTACTCCGCATGCCGCGCGCGGAGCGCGTCGTCGTCCTCGGGTCCGCCGAGGTGCCGCGTGAGCTCTGGCGAGTTCGCCCGGCGCAGCACCTCGATGTCGCCCTCGCGCCAGGGAATCAGCTCGAGTCCGGAGTCCATCGCCCCATCGTCCCAGCCCCGAACGACCGGGGTGTGGGATCGGCACAACTCCGGCGAGGGACGCCGTCGGGAGAGGTTGTCAGGAAGCTCCAACTGGTTTGAACGGGCGTTGTGGGAGTCCTACCGTCGATAGTGACTTCCCATCTCCGAACCGAGAGGTGACGCATATGGCCGACGCCGCCGTCCGCACTCACAAGCCCGCCACCAGCAAGCGCACGCCCGCCGGGGGCGCTCCGACCGCCGCGCACACCGCGGAGGAGGCATCCGAGCCTCGCATCGATGTCGCCGCGGTCACCGACCTCCTGCTCGGCACATGGGCCGACACGCGCCGCGAAGCGCGCGAGATGATCAAGGATCCCGCCTTCTGGCGGATCGAGGGCCAGCCCATGCCCGAGCACCGCGAGCGCGTGCTCACCCAGCTGCATCTGCTCGTCGAGCACGGCGGCTCGCGCCGCGCCTTCCCCGAGGAGTACGGCGGCAAGAACGACAACGGCGCCAACCTCGCGGGCTTCCAGGAGCTCGTCCTCGCCGACCCGAGCCTCCAGATCAAGTCCGGAGTGCAGTGGGGGCTGTTCGGATCGGCGATCTTCCAGCTCGGCACCAAGGAGCACCACGACAAGTGGCTGCCGGGCGTGATCGACATGAGCCTGCCGGGTGCGTTCGCGATGACCGAGACCGGGCACGGCTCGGACGTCGCGGCGATCGGCACCACGGCCACCTACGACCCGGACACCGAGGAGTTCGTGATCCACACGCCGTTCCGCGGCGCCTGGAAGGACTACCTCGGCAACGCCGCCCTGCACGGCAAGGCCGCGACGGTCTTCGCGCAGCTCATCACCGGCGGCGTGAACTACGGGGTGCACTGCTTTTTCGTTCCGCTCCGCGACGACGAGGGGAACTTCCTCCCCGGCATCGGCGGTGAGGACGACGGCGTCAAGGGCGGCCTGAACGGCATCGACAACGGCCGGCTCCACTTCGACCAGGTGCGCATCCCCCGCACGAACCTGCTCAACCGCTACGGCGACGTGGCGGCGGATGGCACGTACAGCTCCGACATCCCGAGCCCCGGCCGCCGGTTCTTCACGATGCTCGGCGCGCTCGTTCAGGGCCGGGTCTCGCTCGACGGTGCTGCGACGACCGGAACGGCGCTCGCGCTCCACATCGCGGTGACCTATGCGAACCAGCGCCGCCAGTTCGACTCCGGCGCGGGCACGTCCGAGGTCGTACTGCTGGACTACGGCAAGCATCAGCGGCGACTGCTGCCGCTCCTCGCGCAGAACTACGCGCAGTTCTTCAGCCACGATGAGCTGCTCGTGAAGTTCGACGGTGTCTTCTCCGGGCGCGCCGACACCCCCGCGGAGCGCGAGGACCTCGAGACCCTCGCGGCGGCGCTCAAGCCGCTGTCGACGTGGAACGCGCTCGACACGATCCAGGAGGCGCGAGAGGCGTGCGGCGGATCGGGCTTCCTCGCCGAGAACCGCATGGTCGGCCTTCACCAGGACCTCGACGTGTACGCCACGTTCGAGGGCGACAACAACGTCCTGCTCCAGCTCGTGGGCAAGCGGCTCCTGGCCGACTACGCGCGGCAGTTCAAGGGAGCGGATGCCGCGAAGCTCGCACGCTTCGCGGTCGGCCAGACCGCGGGCAAGGTCTTCCACGGCGCGGGCCTGCGCCAGCTCGGCCAGTCCGTCGCCGACCTCGGCTCGACGGCGCGCTCGGTCGAGCTCGGGCTGCGCGAGGATCAGCAGCACGATCTGCTCGCCGGCCGGGTGCAGCAGATGGTGTCGGATGTCGCGGCCGCGGTGCGCCCCGCGTCCAAGCTCTCGGCAGACGAAGCCGCGGCATTGTTCAACAGCCACCAGGCCGAGCTCATCGAGGCGGCCCGGGCCCACGGCGAGCTGCTGCAGTGGGAGGCCTTCACCGACGGCATCCACCGCATCGAGGAGGACGGCACCCGCCGCGTCCTGACATGGCTGCGCGACCTCTTCGGCCTGCACCTCATCGAGAAGCACCTGGCGTGGTATCTGATCAACGGACGGCTCTCGGCGCAGCGTGCGGCCGCGGTCGGACGCTATATCGACCGCCTCACGGCGCGGCTGCGCCCGCACGCGCAGGATCTCGTCGACGCCTACGGGTTCGCGCCCGAGCACGTGCGCGCGCCGATCGCGTCGGGAGCCGAGCAGGCACGGCAGGACGAGGCCCGCGATTACTACGCCGCCCTCGCGGCGTCGGGTCAGGCGCCGGTGAGTGAGAAGTCGCTGAAGAAGAAGAAGTAGCCCCCCGCTGCCCCTTCATGTCACGCGAATGGTGGGTTGCCGCTCGCTCGACCCGCCATTCGTGTGACATGAAGCGTGTGCGCGGCCGGGCCGCGCGGTCCGGTGTCGCACGGACGACCTAGGCTGACCCGCGTGAGCACCGACATCCGCCGCGGCCCCGACGGTCTCGCCCGCTGCGCGTGGGTCGGCGACGACCCCGAGTACCGGCGCTATCACGACGAGGAGTGGGGCTTTCCGCTGCACGGCGACCGGGCCCTGTTCGAGGAGATGAGTCTCGAGGGCTTCCAGGCGGGGCTGTCGTGGATCACGATCCTGCGCAAGCGCCCGCGGTTCCGCGAGGTGTTCCTGGGATTCGAGCCCGGGTTGGTGGCCGGCTTCGGCGACGACGACGTCGAACGCCTGATGGCGGATGCCGGGATCATCCGCAACCGCGCGAAGATCCTCGCGACGATCTCGAACGCGCAGCTCGTGAGTGAGATGGCCGAGGGCGAGCTCGACGCCCTCCTCTGGTCGTTCGCGCCGGATGCCTGGGCACGACCGGCATCGTTCGCCGACGTCCCTGCGACCACGGCCGAGTCCGACGCGATGAGCAAGGCACTCCGCACGCGCGGCTTCCGGTTCGTGGGCCCGACCACCATGTACGCCCTCATGCAGTCGGCGGGGATGGTCGACGACCACGTCGACGGATGCTGGCGCGCGGCGTGAGCGGCGCGTGACCGCCGTCTCACGGTGGGGGATTGTCCCCATCGTCAGCGTCGCACCGGACTCCTAGGCTCCGGAGCAGAACCCGTCCCGGAGGAGCCGATGACCGACGTCGATCTCGACCTCACCGCCCTGCGCACCGCGAAGATCCGTGTCGCGGAGGCGCTGGAGACCTTCCGCAGCGCCGATCGCGTCGGTGACGACCTCGCCGAGCTCACCGGGGAGTACCGCCTCGCCTGGAAGGTCCGTGACTTCGCAGGCAACTGGGACCACAACCGGGGCAAGCTCGAGGAGCAGCTCGTCGCGGTGCGCGACTGGCTGCAGGCGATCGACGACACCTACACCGACCTCGACCGCACGATGGGCGACGGTGTCGACAGCGACGGAGACACCCCGTGACCTCGGGCCTGGCTGTCGAGTTCGAGGACGTCTTCGAAGGCCGGCCTGCCGAGCTCGAGAGTCGCGCGCGGCGGCTGCAGTCCACGGCCGAGGCGATCTCCCGCGCGGCCGATGCGCTGCGCGACCTCGTCGACGATCAGCGCAGCCGCGCGACGGAGGCGGTCGAGGAGTCGGCGGCCGAGGCATCCGCCGGTCTTCGTCGTGCGCGTCGCCGCTACGGCGGCACCGCGACCGCGCTCACGACGTACGCCGTCGAGCTCGCGCCGATCCAGCAGACGGCTCGCGCCGCGGTAGAGGATGCCGACTTCCACCAGGCCCGGTCCCTGCGGATGCAGGACGACCTCGACGATCTGCGGGGCGACATCACGCTCGCCGAGGCGGAGGGCGGATCGACCGACGCCCTGTACGAGGAGCTGTGGTCCAAGAGCGACGGGGCGGCGTACTCGGCCGGCCAGGTCGAGGAGGCCCGTCGCACTCTGAATCGGGCACGGCAGGAGATCTGGGATGCCGCGGACCGCGCGATCGACGCGATCGAGACCGCGATCGAGCACGGCGCGGACTCGTGGGGCGACAACTGGGACCAGTTCTGGGAGGGCGTCGGCGACTTCTTCGAGATGGTCGGGGAGTGGGCCTCGCAGGTGCTCTCGGTCGTCGTCGCTGTGCTGCAGGAGCTGCTGAGCGCGCTGGTCTCGGCGCTCGTGGTCGCGCTGCTGCTCGTGGTCGGACTGCTCGTCGTGGGGCTCGTGTTCGTGCTGTTCGGGGTCGTCGGGCTCCTGGTGCTGGCAGCGGCGCTCGCGATCGCGCTGCTGGCGATCGCGATCGGAGAGTTGCTCGCGGGGCCGCAGCAGCGACGCGGCGACACCACCCGCACCGCGCCGACGGGCGATGCCGAGGCCGACGCCCTGGCAGACGGCGGAGAGGCCCGCGACTACCAGGACCTGATGGAGCAGCTCGCGGATCAAGACCGGGACGGCAACGAGGCGGCGACTCAGATCAAGGTGGTGGCGATCCGCAACGCCGCGGGCGAGATCATCTCGTGGCGCGTGCAGCTGCCGAGCACGCAGAACTGGAACCCGCTCAACACCGACGGAGCGCTCAACGACGCCCGGACCGACGTGATGCTGGCGCTGTTCCCCGGTGTTCCGACCCAGTACGAGCAGGCCGTGTGGGACGCGATGACCGAGGCCGGGGTCTTCGAGAGCGATGCCCCGATCATGTTCACGGGATGGTCGCTCGGCGGGATGATGGCCGGCGAGCTGGCCACGAATCCCCGTGTGTCGGATCGCGTCGGGTCGGTGTTCACGGCCGGCTCGGCCATCGACAAGCACTACGGCGACATGCCGCCCGACGTGCGGGTCACGCAGATCAACAACGGCATCGACCCGGTGCACACGCTCGAGCTGCTGGGCCTCGACCCGATCGACTACGTGCGGTTCGACACCGACTGGCAGACGTACCGGCCGCTCACGTGGCCCCTGCACGATGCCGTCATGTATGGTGCCGAGGCGGAGCGGTACCTGCCGGAGCCCCGACCCGGAGACGAGATCTTCTTCGCCCAGGAGGGCTCGGGCTCCTACGAAGAGGCGTATATCGCCGAGTACACGCGAGGATCGTGATGAGACGCATGCGGACTGTTCTGGCCGGCGGGATCGTGCTCGGGATGCTGGCGCTGTCGGCATGTGCGGGCGACCCCGAGGTGTCCGGTCTCGAGGAGCAGCTCTCGCAGATCGACGGGGTGAACGGCGCGCTCGTGTGGTCGACGCATCCCGGGGCGCCGTGGAACACCCAGGTCAACGTCGCGCTCTTCCTCGACGAGGCGTCCACCGCCGCGGTGACCACCGCGATGGAGGGGGCGATCCCGGTGCTCGCGGCCGACCCCGCGGCATCCCGTCATGACGTCGCGGTCAGCTTCGCGCACGGTGACCGCGCGGACTACACGCGCGAGAACTTCTCGCGCGCACCCGAGGTGACGATCCTTCCCGAGGTCTACGCCGAGCTCGGGCTGACCGACACCGGAGCCCAGATGATCCTCGTGCGCGCGGGGGAGCTCGAGGTGCCGGAGGGCGCCGAGTGACCTCGCCGCCGCTCGCGGTGCCGCAGCTCACGTTCCAGCTCCCCGGGCGATGGCTCGCCCTCGACCCGCGCGACGTCGACGTGGCTGCGGCTCGCGTCGATGAGGCCGTCCGCGAACTGGCAGGTCCGGCTGACGACGCCGCGATCGCGCGCCGCCGCCTTCGCGTCGCCTTCCAGCGTGCCGTCGATGCGGCTCGGGATGCCTCGGCGCACGCGCTCTTCCTGTGCATCGAGATCGTGCCGGACGTGGCGACACCGGCGTCGCTGACGGTCCATGCCCCCGAGGGCATGCGCATGAGCCCGGCGATCGGCACCTCGGCGGACGCGGTGCTCGGCGTGCTCGCCGAGAGCTTCCGCGCACTCGCGGTGCCCGGGGCCGCGACCGCGAAGCGGCTCGACGGGCCGCGCGCCGGCATCCTTCGTCTCGATCGGCTGCACGAGGAGACGGTCGAGGAGGACGGCAAGACGGCGGTGGCGACGCGGCTCGAGGCGGAGTACTGGTTCGCCGTACCGGGCTCGAAGCAGGTCGTGCTGGCGAGCTTCGCGACGCCACTCGGCGAGCTGCGGCACGCGATGCTGAACCTGTTCGACTCGATCGCGCTCGCCGCTCGGTTCGGCCCGGAGGCGCCGGCGGAATGATCGGCCGCGCCGGGGCGTTCGAGCGTTCGGAGGATCTACATGGACTACGGCCACGCGCTCGAGTTCGGCGCGTTCATCACCCCCACCGCCACGACCCCCGAGGCCCCGATTGTGCTCTCGCGGGCGGCCGAGGCATCCGGTCTGGATCTCGTCACGTTCCAGGACCACCCGTATCAGCCCGCGTTCCTCGACACGTGGACGCTGATGTCGTTCGTCGCGGCGCGCACCGACCGCATCCGCATCGCGCCCAACGTGCTGAACGTGCCGCTCCGGCCGCCCGCCGTCACCGCACGCGCGGCCGCCAGCCTCGACCTGCTCTCGGGCGGACGGTTCGACCTCGGCCTCGGCGCCGGCGGATTCTGGGACGCGATCGAGGCGATGGGCGGCGGCCGCCTCACCCCCGGCCAGGCCGTGACCGCGCTCGAGGAGGCCATCGACCTCATGCGCGAGCTCTGGGACACGAGCGAGCGGCGCGGCGCTTTCACCGACGGCCGGTACCACCGCGTGCACGGCGCGAAGCGGGGCCCGCGTCCGGCGCATGACATCCCGATCTGGATCGGCGCGTACAAGCCGCGGATGCTGGCCCTCACCGGTCGCAAGGGCGACGGCTGGCTCCCGTCCCTCGGCTACATGAAGCCCGGCGACCTCACCGCGGGCAACGCGGCGATCGACGAGGCCGCCGCGGGCGCGGGCCGGGATCCCCGCGAGATCCGGCGTCTGCTGAACGTCGGCCGGCTCTCCGCCGACCCGCGCGAGTTCGCCGAGCGGCTGGCGCAGCTGGCGCTCGAGGACGGCATCGGCACGTTCATCCTGGCCGGCGACGATCCGCGGCTGCTGCAGGAGTTCGGCCAGGACGTCGCCCCCGCGGTCCGCGAGCTCGTCGCCCGCGAGCGCGGCGACCGCGGCACGTCCGAGGCGCCCGTGCGTTCAGCGGCAGCCCTCGCCGCGCGCCGCGGCGGCATCGCCTACGACGACGTGCCCGCCGGGCTGCGCGCGATCGAGCCGGGCAGCTTCGAGTACGCCGACGTGCGCGCGACGTACATGCGGGGCGGCTCTCCCGGGATCGTGCTGCAGCCCGAGTCGGCCGAGCAGGTCGCCGCGGCGATCGGCTTCGCCAGGCGGCATCCGGATCTCCCGCTGTCGGTGCGCAGCGGCGGCCACGGCATCAGCGGGCGCAGCACGAACGACGGCGGCATCGTGATCGACCTGCGCCGCCTCGACGGCATCGAAGTGCTCGACGCCGAGGGCCGCCTCGTGCGCATCGGCCCGGGGGCGCGGTGGGCGAACGTCGCCGCAGCGCTCGATGAGCACGGGTGGGCCCTCACGTCGGGGGACTACGGCGGCGTGGGCGTCGGCGGCCTCGCGACGGCGGGTGGCATCGGGTTCCTCGCTCGCGAGCACGGTCTGACCATCGATCACCTCCGCGCGGCCGAGGTCGTGCTCACCGACGGCTCGATCGTGCGCACGGATGCCGCGACGCACTCCGAGCTGTTCTGGGCGGTCCGCGGCGCGGGCGCGAACGTCGGCATCGTGACCGCGTTCGAGTTCGAAGTGGACGAGATCGGGGACGTCGGCTACGCCCAGCTCGCGTTCCAGGTCGACGACGTCGCGGAGTTCCTCGAGGGGTACGGGCGGATCGTCGAGTCCTCGCCGCGCGACCTCACGCTGTTCCTGCTGACGGGTGCGCCGACCCCGGGCCAGCCACAGATCGTCCAGCTCTACGGGATCGTCGACTCCGACGACCCCGACACGATCATCGCGCGGCTGCAGCCGTTCGCCGAGCTCGCGCCGCTCGTGCAGCAGTCGGTGCAGCTCACGACCTACGCGCAGGTCATGGCGAACGCCGACCTCGGCCCCCAGCACGGCGCGGGCGAGCCGCACTCCCGGTCGGGATTGATCGAGCACGTGACGCCCGCCTTCGCGGCGGCGGTCGAGCGGATGCTGTCCTCCGGCGCTGTCCCGTTCTTCCAGCTGCGCGCTGTCGGCGGCGCGGTGACCGACGTCGCCGAGGACGCGACCGCATACGCGCACCGCTCCGCCAACTTCTCGGTCGTGGCGCTCGGCTCCCACCCCGATCGGCTCGATGCGCAGTGGCGCACGCTCGCCGAGCACGTCGACGGGATGTACCTGAGCTTCGACTCGTCGCTGCGCCCCGAGCGCATCGCCGAGGCGTTCCCGCCCGAGACGCTGGCGCGCCTGCGCGCCGTGAAGGCGGCCTACGACCCGACGTGCGTGTTCCGCGACAATTTCGCGATCGAACCGGCCGCACCCGCCGTAGCTGAGGCGTCCGGGGCCGACGCCGCCTGAGCGCAGCCCTTGACCCCTGATGCGTGATGCGTGATGATCGATGCATGCGCACGACCCTCACGATCGACGACGACGTGCTCGCCGCCGCCAAGCAGTTCGCCGATGCCCGCGGACTGACCCTCGGCGAGGCCGTGTCGCAGCTCGCGCGGGCAACCCTGACCGAGCGGCGCCGGCACGACACCCGCAACGGGATCGTCCTCCTGCCCGCTCCGGCGGATGCGCGTCAGGCCACCCTCGACGACGTCAACGCCCTGAGGGACGACACCGAGTGACCGAGCATCTGCTCGACGTCAACGCCGTCATCGCCCTGATCGACCCGCTGCACCTGCACCACGACCGCGCGCACCGGTGGTTCGCCGCGCGCGGAGACGACGCCTGGCACACGTGTCCGATCGTGCAGAACGGGGCCGTGCGGGTGGTCAGCAATCCCCGCTATCCGAACACGCAGCCGGCGCCGGTCGTTCTGGCCAGCCTCGCGAGCCTGGTCGCACGCCCGCAGCACGTCTTCCTCTCCGACTCCGTCTCGCTGCTCGACGGCTCTGTGCATACCGAGCGACTGCTCGCGAGCTCGCAGGTGACGGACACCTACCTCCTCCACCTCGCGGCATCCCACGACGCGCAGCTGGCGACGTTCGACACCCGCATCGTCACCTCTGCGGTTCCCTCCGGCTCCGAGGTGGTCTTCGCGATCCCCTGAGCCCACGCGCGCGGGTCAGCCCCACCGGGAAGGGAACTGTGCTGTGCTGGGCGGGTGAGCACGGTGATCTTCTGCCCGGTGACATTCAATCTGGCCGAGACGACCCGGATGATCGAGGTCGCGCGGGCACTGGCTCCCGAGCATCAGGCGGTGTTCATGGGTTACGAGGAGGACTTCGCCTCACTCATCACCGGCGCGGGATTCGAGTACCGCCCCTGTCAGCCGGCGTGGACTGCGGCGGAGCGTGAGCAGGCGCTGAAGTTCGACCAGGGAAGAGCGCTCCGCAGCCCCTTCACGCGCGAGCTCGTCGCCGCACGCGTCGCGGTAGAGAGGCGGATGATCCGGGATCACGCGGGCGCCGCCGTCGTGATCGGGAGCAACGTCACCTCGATGATCTCCGCTCGCGCCGAAGGCGTGCCCCTCTTCTACCCGGTGCCGTGGGCGCTCTCGCGTCCGCAGGTCGAGCAGGTCCGCAGGTTCCGCTTCATCGACGGGGACGGATGGATCGCCCGCACGGCCGACCGTGCCGTCACGGCCGCATTCCGGTGGGTCTACACACGGGCTCCTCTCGCGCCGAGAGCTCTGGCGTCGGTCGCCCGCGAGAACGGGGTCGTCCCGCTCCGAACCGTCGCCTCGCTTCTGGACGCCGATGTGAACCTCGTCACGGTGATGGCGCGGGAGCTCGAGGGGTTCTCCCTCCCGCGTGGCTACAGCCGGGTCGGACCGATCTTCGCGCACCTCGGCGGCGAGCTGCCGCCGATCGTCCACGAGCTCGCGGCCGCCGACGAACCGCTGGTGTACCTGGCTCTCGGCTCGTCCGCCAACCGCGAACTCGCGCTGACCGCCGCGGCTCAGCTGGGCACACTGCCGGTCAATGTCATCGCCCCTATCCGGCACTATCTGCGCGCGGAGGACGAGGTTCCCGCGAACGTCCGCGTCACCGATCTCCTGCCCGCCCACCTGCTCGGGGGGCTGGTCGACGCCGCGGTCCTCCATGGCGGGCAGGGAACGGTGCAGACCGCCTGCGCGACGGGCATCCCCTTCGTCGGATTGGGGCTCCAGCCCGAGCAGGTCTGGAATGTCCGCGTGTGCGAGACCCAGGGCAACGCGCTCGCGGTGTCCCCGAAGCGCGTGGGCACGCCGGAGTTCGTCGCCGCCGTGCGCCGCGTCCTCGGTGAGCCTTCCTTCCACGAGGTTGCGGCGCGGGTCCAGCAGGCCATGGCCGCGGAGGACGGAGCTGCGGCATCCGCCCGGATCATCGAGGCCCACCTTGCGAGGTGACACCGGTCGAGTTCGGAGGGATGCAGCGGCACGGGCGTGCGACGCGACGTGACCGGATCGAGCAGAATCGAGGAAGCAACATGTCCGCATCGGCGGGCATACTCGTGCGCATGGCATCCGAGACCCACATCGCCGACTCGCACGCGGTCATCCGCGTCGTCGGCGCGCGCGAGAACAACCTCAAGAACGTCGACGTCGAGATCCCCAAGCGCCGGCTGACCGTCTTCACCGGCGTGAGTGGCTCGGGCAAGTCGTCGCTGGTCTTCGGCACGATCGCCAACGAGTCGCAGCGGCTCATCAACGAGACCTATCCGACGTTCGTGCAGCAGTTCATGGGGCAGCTCAATCGCCCCGAGGTCGACGCGCTCGAGAACGTGAGCCCGGCGATCATCGTCGATCAGGAGCGCATGGGAGCGAACTCCCGCTCCACCGTGGGAACCGCCACCGACGCGCACGCGATGCTGCGCATTCTCTTCAGCCGCATCGGGCAGCCGCACGTGGGGTCGCCGCAGGCGTTCTCGTTCAACATCCCGTCGGTCAAGGGCGCGGGCGCCGTGACGTTCGAGAAGGCCGGCCAGAAGGTGAAGGAGCGCCGCAGCTTCGAGATCACCGGCGGCATGTGCCCCGACTGCGAAGGACTCGGCGAGAAGAGCGACGTCGACCTCGACGAGCTGTACGACAAGACGAAGTCGCTCGCGGACGGTGCCCTCACGATCCCCGGCTACAACGTCGACGGCTGGATGGTGAAGGGCTTCACCGAATCGGGCTTCGTCGACCCCGCCAAGCCCATCGAGGACTACACCGACCAGGAGCGCGAGGACTTCCTCTACAAGGAGCCCACGAAGGTCAAGATCAACGGCATCAACATGACGTACGAGGGCCTCGTGCCCAAGATCACCAAGTCGATGCTGCAGAAAGACCGCGACGCGCTCCAGCCGCACATCCGCGCGTTCGTCGAGCGCGCGGTCAAATTCATGCCCTGCCCGGCATGCGACGGGACGCGGCTCAACGACGGGGCGCGCTCGTCGAAGATCAAGGGCATCAGCATCGCGGATGCCGCGGCCATGCAGATCTCCGATCTCGCGGCGTGGCTCGACACGGTCGACGACCCCGAGGTGGCGCCGCTCATGGTGGGCCTGCGGCAGACGATCGGCTCCTTCGTCGACATCGGCCTCGGCTACCTGTCGCTCGATCGCGCGTCGGGCACCCTGTCGGGCGGCGAGGCGCAGCGCACGAAGATGATCCGCCACCTCGGGTCGGCGCTCACCGACATCTCCTACGTGTTCGACGAGCCCACCGCAGGGCTGCACCCGCACGACATCCAGCGCATGAACACGCTCCTCCAGCAACTGCGGGACAAGGGCAACACGGTGCTGGTGGTCGAGCACAAGCCCGAGGTCATCGAGATCGCCGACCACGTCGTCGACCTGGGCCCCGGCGCCGGCCGCGCAGGCGGCCAGATCCAGTACACGGGGGATGTCGCGGGCTTGCGCGCGTCCGGCACGATCACCGGGCGCCACCTCGACGACCGTGCGCGGCTCAAGCCCGAGACCCGCACGGCGAAGGGCGCGCTCGAGATCCGCGGGGCGACCCAGCACAACCTCAAGGACGTCGACGTCGACATCCCGCTCGGCATCCTCACCGTCGTCACGGGCGTCGCGGGGTCGGGCAAGTCCTCCCTCATCCACGGCAACGTGCCCGCATTCGACGACGTGGTGGTGGTGGACCAGTCGCCGATCAAGGGGTCGCGCCGCAGCAGCCCGGCCACCTACACCGGCATCCTCGACGCCATCCGCTCGGCCTTCGCGAAGGCCAACGGCGTGAAGCCCGCCCTGTTCAGCGCGAACTCCGAGGGCGCGTGCGTGGCCTGCAAGGGGCTCGGGGTGATCATCACGACGCTCGGGTTCACGCAGACCGTCGAAACGCTGTGCGAGACGTGCGACGGCACGGGCTTCAGCGACGAGGTGCTCGAATACACCCTCGATGGGAAGAACATCGCCGAGGTCCTCGCGATGTCGGCGGCCGAGGCATCCGAGTTCTTCACGAAGGGTCCCGCCCACACGACGCTCGTGCGCATGATCGACGTCGGCCTCGGATACATCACGCTCGGGCAGGCCCTCAACACCCTCTCGGGAGGCGAGCGCCAGCGGTTGAAGCTCGCCATCTCGATGGCGAAGAAGGGGGCCGTCTACGTCCTCGACGAGCCCACGACGGGCCTGCACCTGGCGGACGTCGAGAACATGCTCGGGATGCTCGACCGCCTCGTCGAGGCGGGCAACAGCGTGATCGTCATCGAGCACCACCAGGCCGTGATGGCGCACGCCGACTGGATCATCGACCTCGGGCCGGGTGCGGGGCACGACGGCGGCACGATCGTGTTCGAGGGCACCCCGGCCGACCTCGTCGCGACGGGCGACTCCCTCACGGCGCAGCACCTGCGGGCGTACGTCGCCGGCTGACGCGCGCTGCGGCGCCGAGTTCGCAGGTTCCCGCCGAGCAGCCCCTTTATCGACGCCGCCGGCGTGCGTCCTCGGCGAGATCGTGCGTTCTCGATGCGGGAGGGTGGCCCATGGGTCATTGTCCCCATGGGCGATCGCCGCGCTCTCGGAATACGATCTCCCAGGCGGGTGCGCGGCGCGGGGGCGGTCGGCGGCGCGGGTTAGGCTGAAGCGTTCCCGCCACTGCGCTCGCCACGCATGCACGAGACCGCCGGAGGAGGCCGAGGTCCGATGACGTCATTCGCGTGGCTTCGCGCGCGCCCGCGCGCGCTCGCCTCGGCGGGCGTCGTCACGGCGGCTGCGGTCGCGATCACGACCATGGCTTTCGTGTACGAGGGCAACCCCACGACCGAGGTGGACCTCCACGACGGCGGCGTCTGGGTGACGAAGCAGTCCGCGCTCCTGGTCGGCCACTTCAACCACGAGTCGCAGGTGCTCGACGGCGGCCTGCGCACCGCCGGCACCGACTACGACATCCTCCAGTCCGGCGGCGACGTCATGGTGGTCGACGCGACCGACTCGACCGTGACGAGCGTCGATCCCGCGATGGTCGCGCTCGGCGAGTCCGCCGACATCCCGGGCGGCGCCAAGGTCGTGCTCGGGGGCAGGACCGTCGGGATCCTGGACCGCGAGTCCGGCGATCTCTGGGTGGTTCCCGCGCAGGGGATCGGCGCGTTCGCCGTCGAGGCCGCCGAACCGCTGGCGACCCTGGGCGAGGGGGCGGATGTCGCGGCCGGCGTCGACGGCACCGTGTACGCGGTCTCCGCCGAGGAGTCCGAGCTCGTGACCGTGCGGACCGACGCCGAGGGCGCGCCCGCGGAGCCGGAGCGCTCCGGCATCGACGGGCTCGACGAGAAATCCCAGGTGACCGTGACCGCGGTCGGAGACCGCCCGGCGGTGCTCGACACCGCCACCGGCACGCTCTTCGCGGACGGCCGGGCGACGCCGATCGAGGGCGGCCAGACCGCCGTGCTCCAGCAGCCGTCCGCCCAGAACGCGGCGGTGACGCTCGCGACGACGTCGTCGCTCGTGCACGTCCCGCTCGACGGCTCCGAGCCGGTCGCCCAGTCGTCGGGCGCGCAGGGCGAGCCGGCGGCTCCGGTCTTCCTCGAGGGATGCTCCTACTCGGCGTGGAACGGCTCGGGGAAGTTCCTGCGCGACTGCGTCGGCGAGGCCGACGATCTCGCCACCGACATCGACGGCCTCGACGCGGCATCCGTCCTGCGATTCCGCGTCAACCGCGACGTGGTCGTGCTCAACGACGTGATCGGCGGCGCGGCGTGGATGGCCAGCGACAGCATGCAGCGCGTCGACAACTGGAACGAGATCACGCCGCCCGAGGGCGAGGCCGAGGAGGACGAGCAGACCACCGAGGAGACGGTGGAGACGACGCTGCCCGAGCGGTCCGACGAGAACACGCCCCCGATCGCCACGGACGACGACTTCGGCGTGCGGCCGGGTCGAACGACGCTGCTTCCGGTCCTCGACAACGACAGCGACCCCGACGGCGACGTGCTGATCGCGTCGGTCGAGGGCGACGGCCCGTCGTTCGGCGAGGTCACCGCGATCAACGACGGCGCCGCGCTCCAGGTCGCCGTGCCGGAGAACGCGACCGGGGCTACGTCGTTCGCGTACGGCATCGACGACGGGCGCAAGGGCACCGACACCGGCACCGTGACGCTGAGCGTGCACGACTGGAGCGTCAACGCCGCGCCCGTGCAGAAGCGTGTGACGACCGTCGTGGTCGAGGCGGGCGGCGTCGTGTCGTACAACGTGCTGCCGGACTGGATCGACCCCGACGGCGACGACGTCTTCCTGCAGGCGGTCACCCCCGCTCCGGGGGACGAGGCCGACTTCACCTCCGACGGGCGCATCACGTACCGCGCCGTCGGCGGCACGCAGGGGCGCAAGGACGTCGAGATCGTCGTGTCCGACGGCGAGGAGCAGGCGGCCGGCACCGTGCGCTTCGACGTGCGCCCGCTCGGGTCGACCGACCCCGTCACCAACGCCGACCGCGTCGTCGTGCAAGCGGGTCAGGTCGCCACGGTCGCGCCGCTCGCCAACGACACCAGCTCCGGCCGCGAGCAGCTGCGGCTCGTCCGGGTCGACGAGGTTCCCGGCACCACGATCACGCCGGACTTCGCGAACAAGACGTTCGCCTTCCGCTCCGACGCTCCCGGCACCTACTACGTGCAGTACCTCGTGGCCGCGGGGTCGAAGAACGCCGAGGGGCTCGTCCGGGTCGACGTGCTCGCGAAGGCCGACACGACCCTGCCGCCCGTCGCGGTGCGCGACGTCGCCCTGCTGCCCAGCGGCGGCGAGGTGCTCGCGAACGTGCTCGCGAACGACTCCGATCCGGCCGGCGGCATCCTCGTCGTGCAGTCGGTCACGGTCGAGCCGAACTCGGGCATCTCGGTGGCCGTCCTCAACCACGAGACGCTCCGCATCAGCGACCAGGCCGCCCTGGGCACCCAGGTGCGCATCTCGTACCGCGTGTCCAACGGTCTGAAGTCCGCCGAGGGCGAGGTGATCGTCATCCCGATCCCGGCGCCCTCGCAGCTGCGTCCGCCCGTCGCCAACGACGACCAGGTCGTCGTGCGCGCGGGCGACGTCGTGAACATCCCGGTGCTCGAGAACGACTACCACCCCAACGGCGACGCCATCCACGTCGCGCCCGACCTCGTGCCGCCGCTCATCGAGCCGGAGGACGGCGAGATGTTCGTGTCGCAGGACACTCTGCGGTTCAAGGCCTCCGACGAGCCGGGGACCGTCTATGCGACCTACGAGGTCATCGACAGCACCGGGCAGAAGGACGCGGGGTACGTGACGATCCAGGTGCTCCCCGTGAACGAGGAGACCAACGCGGCGCCCCGGCCCCGCGACATCGTCGCGCGCGCGCTCGCGGGCAGCGAGGTTCGCATCGCGGTGCCGCTGGACGGCATCGACGCCGACGGCGACTCCGTCCGGCTCGAGGGGATCGCCTCCGCGCCCGAGCAGGGCCGCGTGGTCGAGGTCGGCTCCAACTACATCGTCTACGAGGCCTTCGACGAAGGCGGCGGCGTCGACGCCTTCACCTATCGCGTGCGCGACCGGCTGGGCGCGGAGGCGACCGGCTCCATCCGCATCGGCATCGCGCCCGCGGAGAGCGCGAACCAGGCGCCCTATGCCGCCAAGGACGCCGTGGTCATGCGGCCGGGCCGCACCGTCGCGGTGCCGGTGGCCGCGAACGACTCCGACCCGGACGGCGACCCGTTCTCGGTCGTGGCCGACGGCCTGATCCTCCCCGACGTCGAGGGACTCGAAGCGCGGGTGTCGGGCGACCGGGTGCTGGTGACCGCGCCCGAGGAGGAGCTCGAGACCTCCCTCCAGTACACGATCCGCGACCAGCGCGGCGCCACCGCGACCGCGGTCGTGCAGGTCACCGTGTCGGAGGACGTGCCGCTGCTGCGCCCGATCGCCCGCGACGACTTCGTGCGCGCGGCGGATGTGGAGGGCACGAGCGTCGACATCGAGGTCCTGGCGAACGACGAGGACCCCGACGGAACCGTCGAGGACCTCGCCGTGTCCGTCGACGGAGCCGGGGCGCGCGTCCTCGCGGACGGCACCGTGCGCATCGAGCTCGACGACACCGACCGGATCCTCACCTACACGATCACCGACCGCGACGGTCAGACGGCGTCCGCGTTCGTGCACGTGCCCTCGCTCACATCGCTGCCGCCGACCCTCATCTCGACCGACGCGATCGAGGTCAAGAGCGGCGAGACGATCGAGCTCCCGCTCGAGGATCATGTCCAGGCGGCGGGGGGCGCGCGCGTCGTGATCACCGAGGCGGCGAAGGTCAGTGCGGTGAACTCCGACGGATCCAACCTCGTCAAGGACCAGACCACGCTCGTCTACACGTCGAAACAGGGCTACTTCGGGCAGGACGCGCTCACGTTCGAGGTCACTACGGGCTCCGGTCCCGACGATCCCGATGGGCTCAAGGCGACGCTCACCATGCCGATCACGGTCCTCCCGCCCGACAACCAGCAGCCGGAGTTCGTCGACGGGCAGGTGGATGTCGCGCCCGGCGAGGACCCGACGAGCCTGGATCTGCGCGCCCTCACGACCGACCCCGACCCCGAGGACCTCGACGGCATGCGCTACGAGATCGCCGGTGGCGTGCCGAACGGCCTGTCCGCGTCGATCGACGGTCAGGAGCTCCGGGTGAGCGCGGCATCCGACACCCCCAAGGGCACCCTCGAACGCCTCACGATCCGGATCTCCGACGGCGAGACCGACCCCGTCGAGGGGACGGTGACCGTCCGGGTGACGGCATCCACCCGTGAGCTGGCGACGGCGAACGACGACATCGTCGAGGAGGCCCACCAGGGCGACACCGTGGTGGTTCCCGTGCTCCGCAACGACGTGAATCCGTTCCCCGACACCCCGCTGAAGCTGCAGAACGTGATCCCCGAGACCGGTCGCGGCGTCGCCGAGATCACGGGCGATCAGGTGAGCGTGACGCCGGCCGAGGACTTCTTCGGCACGATGGTCGTCCGCTACCGCATCGCGGATGCTACGAACGACGCCGACCGCGAGGTCGAGGGACGCATCCGCCTCACCGTGCAGGGCCGGCCCGATGCGCCCGGCACGCCGGTGGTGTCGAGCGTGCAGGACCGCACGGTCGTGCTGTCGTGGACGCCGCCGTCGAACAACGGCGCGGTGATCACCGGCTACGAGGTCTCCTCGGTCGCCGGCGATTACACGCAGCAGTGCGCCTCGACGACCTGCACGCTCACCGGTCTCACCAACAACGTCGAGTACAACTTCACCGTCGTCGCGGTGAACCGCGTCGGCGAGTCCGACCCGTCGGCACCGTCGGAGACCGCCCGGCCCGACGCGCGTCCCGACACCCCGAACCCGCCGACCCTCGTGTTCGGCGACCGCAGCCTCCAGGTGGCGTGGACGACGCCCAGCACCCCCGGTTCGCCCGTCGAGTCGTTCTCGCTGGAGATCTCGCCCGCCCCGCCGTCGGGCATCGTGCAGAAGTCCGGGCTCACCGGCAACAGCACCGTGTGGGAGGGCCTCGAGAACGGCGTCGCCTACCAGGTGCGCGTGCAGGCGCACAACCGCGCGCCGGAGCCGTCGAGCTGGAGCGCGTGGTCGGCGACCGAGATCCCCGCGAGGGTTCCGGATGCCGCGGCCGCCCCCTCCACGGAGCGTCTCGACCCGGTCGGCAGCCAGGCGCAGATGCGCGTGTCGTGGGGTGCGCCGGCCAACAACGGCGACGCGATCGCCGAGTACCGCCTCAACGTCATCCGCGGCGGGGCCGTGGTGAACACGCTGAGCGTCCCGGGCAGCCAGACCTCGCAGGCGCTCGCGATCGACGCGTCGACGAGCGACTACACGTTCACCGTCGCCGCACGCAACAAGGCCGGCTGGGGTGCCGACAGCCCGCCGTCCGCACCGCGCCGTGCCTTCGTCGCGCCCGGCGCGCCGACGAACGTGCAGGCATCCACGCCGAACGGCAACTCCGCGATCGTCGTCACGTACAACCCCGCGCCCGGCAACGGCGCGAACGCCTCGGAGCTGCGCTACGAGTTCTCGCTCAACGGCAACCAGTGGCGCGCGGACTGGGACGGCCGCGTGATCGGCGGGCTCAACAACGGTCAGACCTACACCGTGCGGGTCCGGGCGTACACGGCCCTCGACGGGGTTCGCTACAACGGAGCGGAGTCGGCGTCCTCGAACGCCGCCGTGCCCTACGGGCCCGTGCGCAACCCGGGAGCGGACGCCACGCGAGACGGCACCTCGATCCGATTCGAGTGGAGCGCACCCGCCGAGAACGGCCGGCCGATCGACCGCGTCGAGGTGCGCCTGCCTGGCCAGGGCTGGCAGAACCTCGGCAGGAACGGGTCGCGCACGATCGACTACGGCTACGACCAGACGCGCGCGATCGACGTCCGTGCGTTCGACACGGCCGGGCAGGTCTCGGCCGTCGTCTCCGCGCAGGCCACGACGGCGCCGCAGCCGCAGCCGCGCGCCTACGTCACGCGCGGAGCGAACGCCCAGGGGCAGCCCGGCTGCGGGAGTGCGTCGTGCGCCTTCTTCGTGGTCAACACGCAGGACTTCCCGGCGGGAAGCTACCGGTACGAATGCTGGGGCGGCGGGAGCAAGTTCAACACGTGGGAGGGCCCGGTGAACTTCCCCGCGAACGGCCGCACCCAGCTCCAGTGCTACTACGGGCAGCCGGGCGCGAACGTCTGGGTGGTCCTCAACGGCAAGAGATACGAGACGACGCAATGGTGACGCCCACGCGCGCCACGACGAGAAGGAAGACACGACGATGACGATGACCCCCGAACAGGCCGCCTGGTTCCAGGGGACCTTCACCCGGCTGGTCGACAACGTCGACCGCGCGGTCCTCGGCAAGCGCGAGGTCGTGGGCCTGGTGCTGTCGGCCATGCTGGCCGAGGGCCACGTGCTGCTCGAGGACGCGCCGGGAACGGGCAAGACCAGCCTGGCCAAGGCGCTCGCCGCCACCGTTCAGGGCACGAGCAGCCGCATCCAGTTCACGCCGGACCTGCTTCCGTCCGACGTGACGGGCGTCACGATCTACGACCAGGCCTCACATCGCTTCGAGTTCCACAAGGGCCCGGTGTTCGCCTCGATCGTGCTGGCCGACGAGATCAACCGTGCGTCGCCCAAGACGCAGTCCGCGCTGCTCGAGGTCATGGAGGAGTCCCGCGTCACGGTCGACGGCGTCACCCACGAGGCCGGACGCCCGTTCCTCGTCATCGCGACGCAGAACCCCATCGAGCAGGCCGGCACCTACAAGCTGCCGGAGGCCCAGCTCGACCGGTTCCTCGTGCGCACCTCCATCGGCTACCCCGACCTCGCGGCCTCCGAGCGCATCCTCGCCGGTGCCGCCGACCGCAACCCGGCGGCGAGCCTCCCCGCCATCATCACGACCGGCGCAGTGGCCGACATGGCCGACCTCGCCGCTACGGTGCACACCGAGTCGGCGGTGCTGCGCTACACCGCCCAGCTCGCCGAGGCGACGAGGACGGATGCCGCGACCCGCCTGGGCGTGTCGGTGCGAGGCGCGCTCTCGATGATCCGCATCGCGAAGGTGTGGGCCGCCGCGCAGGGCCGCCACTACGTCACGCCCGACGACGTCAAGGAGCTCGCCGCACCGGTGTGGACGCACCGTCTCGTGCTCGACCCGGAGGCGGAGTTCGCCGGCACCACGGCCGACACCGTGATCGCGCGTGTCCTGGAGGACGTCGCGGCACCGCAGGCGAGGTCCGCCGCCTGATGACGACCGAGGCACTCGGGCAGGCGGTGCCCGTCGGGGACCGCCGCGACCGGTGGGCGGAGCTCGCCGCACGCGTCTGGGGGCGCGTGCGGCGTGTGCTCGACGTCGTCCGCCCGGCCGCCTGGGTGCTGATCGCCGGTGCGATCGTGCTGTGGATCGCGGGTGCGTCCCTGGGGTGGTGGGAGCTCACGGTCGCGGCCGTCGTCCTGGCCGTCCTGCTCGCCCTGTGCGCGCTCTTCCTCATCGGGCGCACCGCCTACGACGTGACCCTCGACCTGACCCGCACCCGAGTGGTGGTCGGCGAGCGCGCGGTCGGCGCCCTCACGCTGTCCAACTCGGGTGGCCGCGCCATCCTCCCCTCCCGCGTGGTGCTGCCGGTCGGAGCCGGCCGCGGCGAGTTCCAGGTGTCGCGGCTGGCGCCCGGTGCCTCGGCCGAGGAGCTCTTCGCGATCCCGACGGTGCGCCGCGCGGTGGTGGCGGTCGGCCCGGTGAGCGTCGTGCGCGGCGACCCCCTCGGACTGTTCGAGCGGGTCCACCGGCGCGAGGAGCCGGTCGACCTCTTCGTCCACCCCCGCACGGTGCTGTTCGAGGGTCAGTCCCTCGGCTTCCTGCGCGACCTGGAGGGACTCCCGGCGACGGACCTGTCGCGCGACGACGTCTCGTTCCACGCCCTGCGCGAGTACCAGCCCGGCGACGACCTGCGCCACGTCCACTGGAAGTCGACCGCGCGCACGGGCAGCGTGATGGTGCGCCAGTACGAGGAGACCCGCCGCTCGCACTTCGTGATCGGGCTGTCGACGCACGCCGGCGACTACCGCGACGACGAGGAGTTCGAGCTCGCCGTCTCGGCCGCCGGCTCGCTGGGCCTCCGTGCGCTGCGGGACTCGCAGCGCGTCGAGGTGCGGGTGCAGGAGCGGTCGCTGCCCTCGGGGACGGGCAAGCAGTTCCTCGACTCGCTGAGCGCCGTCGTGCACTCCCGGCCGCGCGCGGGCGGCATCGTCGAGCTCGCGGGCGTGGTGGCCGCCACCCTGCCGCTCGCGAGCGTCGTGGTGCTGGTGTGCGGAAGCTCCGTCGACGCGAACAGCCTCCGGGCGGCGTGCGCGCGCCTGCCGTTCGGGGCACGCGCGCTCGCGGTCGTCGCCCACTCGGGCGCCGCGCCGAGCCTGCGCCGCATCGCCGATGCGGATGTCGTGACCGTCGGCTCGCTCGAGCAGCTGCCCGCCGCCCTGCGGAAGGTGCTCGCATGAGCCCGACCGCGGTGGTGCTGCCGCTCCGGCGCTGGATCCTCGACCTTTCTGCCGTCGGGGTGCTGCTCCTCGTGCCGATCGTGGGCTTCTGGCCCACCTTCGGCGGACCCGCCTACCTCCCCGCCGCCCTCGGCGGCCTGCTGCTCGGGATGGGCCTCGCCGCCGTGTGCGCACGGATGGGCTGGGGCATCCTGTCGCTCGCCGGCCTGACGGTGGTGGCGTACTTCCTCTTCGGCGGGGCGCTCGCGCTGCCGCACACGGCCGCGCTCGGCTTCGTGCCCACCCTCGACACGCTCGCCCGCCTCGCGACGGGGGTGGTCACGTCGTGGAAGCAGCTGCTCACCACCGTTGCGCCGGTCGCGGCATCCGACGGCCATCTGGTCGTGCCGTTCCTGCTGACCCTCGTGGCGGGCGTCGTGACGGCCTCGCTCGCGCTGCGACTGCGGACCGCGGCGTGGGCGCTCCTCCCTGCGGCGGTGCTCCTGGGCGCGCAGATCGCCCTCGGCACGTCGCAGCCGGCGGCGCCGCTCGTCCAGGGAGTCCTGTTCGCGATCGTGGCGGCGGTGTGGCTCTCGGTGCGGCAGAGCTGGGAGCACGGGACGGGGGCGATCCCCCTCGGCGGCGAGGAGACCCCCGCTCGCGGCCTCGCGGTGCGGCGCATCGTCGTCGGAAGCGCCGTCGTCGTCGTCGCGACGCTCATCGGCGTCGGTGCGACGGCGTTCGCCGCGCCCCAGAGTCCGCGGTACGTGCTGCGCGACGTCGTGATCCCGCCCTTCGACATCCGGGAGTATGCGAGTCCGCTGCAGTCGTTCCGCGCGTACGTGCGCGACTTCGCCGACGTGCCGCTCTTCACGGTCTCGGGCATGCCCGACGGCGCCCGGGTGCGCCTGGCGACGATGGATGCCTACGACGGCACGGTCTACAACGTCTCGGACGACGGCGGTGGAACCTCCGGAGCGTTCGGCCCGGTCCGCGGCAACATGTCCGCCGAAGCCGAGGGGACGCCCGCCACGGTCCGCGTCGAGGTCGGGGCGCTCGACGGCGTGTGGATGCCGGAGATCGGTGCTGTGCGAAGCGTCGAGTTCGACGGCGACCGCGCCGAAGAGCTTCGGCGCTCGGCGTTCTACAACGAGGCGACCGAGACGGCGGTCGTCACCGAGCGCCTCTCCGAGGGCGACGCGTACACCCTCGAGACCGTTGTGCCGGCGTCACCGAGCGACGATGCGCTGGAGGACGCCGACTTCGCGCCGGTGGCTCTCCCCGACCAGGAGGGCGTGCCGCAGGACTTCGCCGAGATCGCCTCGAAAGCGGTGGCCGAGGCGGAGACCCCGATCGAGCAGGTGCGGGCGCTCCAGACGATGCTCGCCGAGGGCGGGTTCTTCAGCCACGGGCTCGAGGGGGAGGTGCTCTCCCGTGCCGGGCACGGCGCCGAGCGCATCTCGACGCTCCTCGGCAGCGACCAGATGGTCGGGGACGACGAGCAGTACGCCGCCGCCATGGCCCTCCTCGCCCGCGAGATCGGCATCCCCGCCCGCGTGGTCATGGGCTTCTACCCCGAGGAGGAGGAGGGTGCGGGCCAGCCCGTCTTCGCGGCCACGGGTGACACGCTCCACGCGTGGGTCGAGGTGGCCTTCGCCGACCACGGGTGGGTCACGTTCGACCCCACGCCGCCCGAGGACCAGATCCCGAACGACCAGACCACCAAGCCCCGCGCCGACCCCAAGCCGCAGGTGCTCCAGCCGCCGCCCCCTCCGCAGGAGCCCGTCGACCTTCCGCCGACGGTGCCCGACGACCGCGAGTCCGAGGACGAGAGCGGCTTCGACGCCGCGCTCCTCGCCCTCATCGTGGTCCTCGTCGTCGGGATCGCGGGTCTGCTGGCGCTCCTCGCCGCGCCGTTCCTCGTGATCGGCGCCATCAAGGCCTCCCGCCGCCGCAAGCGGCGCGAGGCCGAGCGCGCCGCCGACCGCATCAGCGGCGGCTGGGACGAGCTCGTGGACCGAGCGACGGACTACGGCACGCCCGTCCGGCCGGGCGGCACACGCCGCGAGGATGCCGGGATCGTCGGCACCGCCTTCGCCGAGCCGCGCGTCGCGACCCTCGCTCAGCAGGCGGACCTCGAGGTCTTCGGACCGTCCGAGCCGACCACGGACGACGTCGCCGAGTTCTGGCGTCAGGTCGATGAGATCGTCGGCGGGATGGGCGCGGGCCGCTCCGTCTGGGCTCGCCTCGCCGCCCGGCTCAACGTGCGCTCGCTGCTGGCGGGCACGCGCTTCGCGCTGCCGCCGCGCTCCGCCCGTCCCACCCGAGAGCCCGGCTCCCCCCGCTCGCTCCGCGGCCCGCGCGAAGCGGACGAGACCCGCACCGAGGAGGCCGAATGACCGCCCGCCCGACATCCGCCCTCACGCTCGTCGCCGTCGGCGCGGCGGGCCTGCTGTCCGCCGGGATCGCCGCCGCGGTCGGCCTCGCGGCCGGCGGCGTGAGCGTGCTCGCCGTCGCGAGCGCGGGTGTCGCCGGTATGGCGTGGGCGGGATCGCTCGTGTGGGCGGTGCTGTACACGGCGCGCCGCGCCGCGGCCGGGGCGATGCCCGCCGCCGCGCCGGTCGATCCCGACACGGCATCCGATCCCGCGCCCTGGTTCCTCGGTCCCGGCCGTCCGACGGCCGGGCCCGTCACAGCCTCCCTTCCGCAGATCGCGGCGCCGGACTCCGCGCCGCCACCCGCGCGCCCGCCCGTGACGCCCGCGGGGGCGGCGATGCTCGCCGAGCGCACCGGCCTCGAGGAGCGGACGGCGGATGCCGCGGCATCCGCTCTCGAGATCACACGCACCGTCCCCCCGGCCGCGCGCCCCGCGGACCGGTTCGTCGACGCGCCGCTGCTCGCGGTGCTCACGTGGGACGACGGGACGCGAATGGCGGTGTACGGCCGCACGCTGTACGGCCGCAATCCCGCGGTCGAGGCGGGGACGGTGAGCGTGCCGGTGCGCGACGAGACCCTGTCGCTGTCGAAGACCCACTTCGAGGTCGGCGGCGGCGCGACGGGCGCGTGGGTCGCCGACCGTCACTCCACCAACGGGACGGTGCTGGTGCGCGGGGCCGCACGCCATCCGCTCGTCCCCGGGCGGCCGGCGGCCCTGCGCGGGGGCGACCGCCTCGAGCTCGGCGACCGGGCCGCGATCGTGGACCTCGCCTCATGAGCGCCCCGATCTCGGTGGTCTTCGGAGCCGCGACGGACGCGGGCCTGCGGCGACGCATCAACGAGGACTCCCACATCGCGTCGGCGCCGCTGTTCCTCGTCGCCGACGGCATGGGGGGCCACCAGGCGGGCGAGATCGCGAGCGCTGCCGTCATCGAGGAGTTCGCCGCCCTCGCGGGGCGCCCGAGCGTCGGGATCGACGACGTGCGCACCGCGCTGGCCGCGGCCCGCCGGCGCGTGGAGGCGCTCCCCGCGGGCGCGGGGACGACGCTCACGGGCGTCGTGATCGCCGACGTGGACGGCGAGGGCTACTGGCTCGCGATCAACCTCGGCGACTCCCGCACGTACCGCCTGAGCGAGGGCGAATTCGAGCAGGTCAGCGTGGATCACTCGGTGGTGCAGGAGCTGATCGACGCGGGTCAGCTCGACCCGGAGGCCGCGCAGCGCGACACGCGCCGCAACGTGATCACGCGGGCGATCGGTGCGGGCAGCGCCGGAGACGCGGACTACTGGCTGCTCCCCGCAGAGGCCGGCGACCGCATCCTGGTGTGCTCCGACGGGCTGTCCGGCGAGCTGGAGCGCGAGACGATCCATGCGATCCTCCTCGCGGAGAGTCACCCGCAGGCCGCAGCGACGCGGCTGGTGCACGAGGCCATGCTGCGCGGAGGACGCGATAACATCACGGCGCTGGTGGTGGATGCCACGGCCGTCCGTTCGCGCGCGAGCGGTCCGCGCGATCACACCGCGCCGTCGACGCCGGTCGCCGACGAGATCGACGGCGACACGCTCCCACGCGCGGTCGCCGCAAGGGGGAACTGATGCCGGTCCACTATTCGCCGGGCACGCACCCGGTCGCCGTGACGCCGCAGGGCGTCGCGGTGCTCGCGGAGGACACATCGCCCGCGCTCGCCGCGCGCATCCACGCTCTTCTGGCCGACGGCCGCGGTCTCGGCGGCGTGCTCGAGGCGCTCACGGGTGCGTACGGCACGTCGCTGTCCGCCGTGCCGCCGTTCGCGGTCGCCCTGGCCGAGAGCGGAGCGGTGCGTCTCGCGGTGCGCGGCGCGTTCGTCCTCGACGTCACGGCCGGCGCGGCCGAGCGGGTGTCGGGCGAGGGCGTCACGACGTGGACGGAGCGGGTGATCTCCGACGTGTCGCGGGTGGAGCTGACGCCGGCGGATTCCGCGCCGCCCGAGCTTCCCGTCGCGGACGGCGTCGTGCTCGCGGCATCCCTCACGTGGGTGCCCTCGGCGGACGGTCCGCAGGTCGCGCCTGCGGCGGTGGCGGCGGGTGCTCCGGAGCCGGAGCCTGGTGAGGAGGCGCCGGTCCCGGAGCCGGAGCCCGTTCAGGAGGCGCCGGTCCCGGAGTCTGACGAGCCGGAGCCGGAGCCGGCGCCCGAGCGCCCGGCCGCGGCATCCGCCCCCGCCCCCCGGGTCGCGGTCGTCCCGCCGCCGGCCCCGAAGCCGGAGCCTGTCGCGCCTGCGCCGTTGCCGGGGCTGATCGACTCTGCCGCCGTGCTGTCGGTCGCCGACACCCTGCTCCCGGCCGAGTCGACGCTCATCCCCGCGGCGGAGCACGAGGAGGAACGGGCGACCGATGCCGTGGCGAGTGAGGCGGAGCCGGCGGAGCCCGTGGATGCGACCGTCGTGCGGGAGGTGGGTCCGCCCCCCGCGATGCTCGGCGATCACGACGGCGAGACGATCTCGGTCGCCGAGGCGCGGGCGATGCGCACGGGTGATTCCGTTCCGCCGCCGCTCGCACCGCCGAGGCCTCCGGCACCCGGGCGGGTCCGCATGTCGACGGGGCCGGTGATCCTGCTGGATCGGACGGTCGTGATCGGTCGCCGCCCGCGGTCGACGCGCGTGTCCGGCACGGATCTTCCGCACCTGGTCGCGGTGGACAGCCCGCAGCAGGACATCTCGCGCAGTCATGTCGAGCTGCGGGTCGAGGGCGACAGCATCGTGGCGACCGACCTGCACACGACGAACGGCACGACGCTGCTGCGGTCGGGCGTCGACCCGATGCGGCTGCACCCGGGTGAGGGCACGGTCGTCGTGCCGGGTGACGTGATCGATCTGGGCGACGGCATCACGGCGACGATCGAGGACATCGCGTGAGCGGCAAGCGTGCGCCCATGGCGCCGCCCGATCTCCCGGGCTTCACGTATGTCGACGTCCTGGGGTCGGGCGGGTTCGCCGACGTCTTCCTCTACGAGCAGGCGCTGCCGAAGCGGCGGGTCGCGGTGAAGGTGCTCCTCACCGAGCGGATGTCGAGCGGTTCGGTCGCCGAGTTCACCGCCGAGGCGAATGTCATGGCGATGCTGTCGACGCATCCCGCGATCGTCACGATCTATCAGGCGGGGGTCGCGCGGGACGGGCGGCCGTACCTCGTGATGGAGTACTGCCCGAAGCCCAACCTGCAGGTGCGCTACCGGCGGGAGCCGTTCTCGGTCGCCGAGTCGCTGCGCGTGGGGGTGCAGGTGGCGGCGGCCGTCGAGACCGCGCACCGCGCGGGGGTTCTCCACCGCGACATCAAGCCCGCGAACATCCTGGTCACCGAGTACAACCGTCCGGCGCTGACGGACTTCGGGATCGCGTCGACGACGTCGGCGGCGGCGGAGTCCGCGGGCCTGTCGATTCCGTGGTCGCCGCCGGAGTCGTTCGCCGATGTGCCGCGCAGCGACCCGCGGTCCGACGTGTATGCGCTGGGTGCGACGGTGTACACGCTCCTCGCGGGTCGTTCGCCGTTCGAGCTGCCGGGCCAGCGCAACACCGCGGCCGAGCTGATCCAGCGCATCGAGACGATGCCGCTGCCCCCGCTGGGGCGGCCGGATGCCCCGGCATCCCTCGAGCGGGCGCTCGAGCGCGCCATGGCGAGGTCGTCGGGGGACCGCTACGACTCCGCGATCGCGTTCGCCCGGGCCCTGCAGAAGGTGCAGATCGAGCTGTCGCACTCCGTGACGCCGATCGACATCCTCGACGACGGCGTGGCCGAGGATGCCGTGCAGGACGAGGATGAGGGCCTCACGCGCGTCCGCGGCGTCGTGAGCATCGATCCGCAGACGACGCCGGCGGCGGGGCGGACGCGTCCGTCGGCGGCCCCTGCCCCGGCGTACGAGCCGGCGGAGGCCCAGACCGTGCTGCGCGGGGCGGTCCCGGCGGCCGATGACGCGGCGGAGACCCGTGTGCGCGGTCCGGTCGAGGTGCCGGCCGTTGTGGATGCGACGGTCGCGCGGGCTCCGGCATCCGTCTTCGCGGAGCCGCCCGCGAGCGAGCCGCCCGCGGCTGTTCGCCCCGAGGCGGCTCCGGGTGAGGGGCCGTCGCGCCGGGGACTGTGGATCGGGCTCGGCGCCGCGGCGCTCGCCGTCGTGGCGGCGGTGATCGTCGGGGTGTCGCTCCCGGGCATGCTCGCCGGGGGTGACGCAGCGCCGACTCCCGCGACGACGTCCGAACCCCAGGACCCGGTTTCGGCGGTCGTGCCCGAGCCCGAGGATCTTGCGGGCGCCGTCGTCGCCGACGGTGTGCGTTTCGCGTGGACGAATCCGGATCCGCAGGACGGCGACCGCTACCTGGTCGGGGTGGTGACGCAGTCCGACGACGAGCCGGCCTTCGAGCCGGTGCCCGACACCGAGGTCGTCGTGCCGGCTGACGCGTCGGGCACGACGTGCGTGGAGGTGCTCCTGGTCCGGGAGAACGGCCAGTCGTCCGATCCGGTGAGGGGGTGTGCGCCGTGAGCGCGAGTGTGACCGACGAGCTGACCGTCGAGTTCGCGGGGGAGGCCTTCACCGTCGAGCCCGGCGCCGTGTTCACGGTGGGGCGCGAGGGCGACCTCGCGATCGACGACAACCTCTTCCTGCACCGCCACTTCCTCACGATCGAGAACGTGGCAGGCCTGTGGCTGCTGTCGAATGTCGGCAGCCGCTTGTCGGCGACCGTGACCGACACGGGCGGCCGCGTGCAGGCGTGGCTCGCGCCGGGTGCCCGCCTGCCGCTCGTGTTCGCCGCGACGGCAGTGATCTTCAGCGCCGGTCCGACCACGTACGAGCTGACGATCCACGTCGCGGAGCCTGCGTTCCGCGAGACGCAGTCTTTCGGGGACGACGACGGACTGAGCACGATCGGCGACATCCCGCTCACTCACTCCCAGCGCGTGATGATCCTCGCGCTGGCCGAGCCGGTGCTGCGGCGCGAGGGGACGGGCATGAGCGAGCTGCCGACCTCCGCGCAGGCGGCGGAGCGCCTCGGATGGACGCTCACGCGCTTCAACCGCAAGCTCGACAACGTGTGCGACAAGCTGGACCGGATCGGTGTGCCCGGCATGCGCGGCGGCGTGCGCTCGTACGCGACCAACCGCCGGGTGCGGCTCGTCGAGCACGCAATCGCTGC
Organism: Microbacterium insulae; assembly: GCF_042677065.1. NCBI lineage: Bacteria > Bacillati > Actinomycetota > Actinomycetes > Micrococcales > Microbacteriaceae > Microbacterium > Microbacterium insulae. The sequence goes on from NZ_JBHTII010000001.1 coordinate 1,470,903, forward strand.
GCGTCTCGTCACCCGCGAGGATCTGCCGCTGCTCGACCAGGAGCGCGAGTCCGCCTCCGACGACGACTCGTGACCCCACCAAGCGGGAGGTCGGGTCAGCGGCCGGCGTCGTAGAGGTGCCGCCCGCCGTGGCTCAGAACCTTGACGACCACACCGCGGCGGTGGAGCTCCGCAACCGTCCGGGTCTCCTCGTCGATGTCGCGGCCGAGGGCGTGCACGTTCGTCACCACCAGGACGTCTCCCCGGCCGAGCCGCCCGAAGAGTCGGACGAGCCGTTCCTCCCACGACTCGAGGGTCTCGGGTGCGGGATGCCGGAACCCGTCGATCGGCACCCCGAACCGCGCAAGGTCGGCGCGCTGCTCGACGACGGACGGCATGTCGTCCCGCGCGACGACGAGACCGACCAGCCGCGAACCGGCCGGCCGGGCCTGCCACCAGTCGCGGTCGCGCTGCAGCTCGGTGAAGCACTTCGGGCACTCGGCGGCCGCGTGCGGCAGATGCACCGGGCTCGTCTGGTCGGAGGCATCCTCCAGCGACTGAGTACCCCCCGGCGCACCCGCCGGCGCCGCCACGGACTCCGCTCGCCCCGCACCGCTCATGTCACGCTCCTTCGCCCCGCCCATTCTCGCTCATCGCCGCGCCCCGCCGAAACGCGCCGGCTCGCGAGGCCTGCGTCAGAGCTCGTCGTCGAGCCGCAGCTCGAGACTGAGCTGATCGGCGTCGAGCTCGGCGAGGGCGTGCCGCAGCGCCGCAGTGCTGAACGCCCCGCCCGATGACAGGGCGATGAGACGCTTCCGCATCACCTCGATCAGAGCCAACCGCAGCTCCAGTACGTCGCGGGCGGCAGACGTGGTCTCGTCGTCGGGCGGGTCGAGCAGCCTCGTGCCGACCGCTTCGAGCAGCTCGGGCGGGAACTTCTTCCCGTCACGCCTGCGCAGGGCGGGGTCGGCGAGAGCGGATGCCGCGGCCTCCCGCAGCCGGTCGTCCAGGTCCGACTGCTCCGCGCGGTCGAGCGGACCGTCCTCGGTCGGCTGGAGGCGCAGCATCCGCACCAGCCACGGCAGCGTGAAGCCCTGCAGCATGAGGCTGCCGACGGCGACCGAGAACGCGATGAACACGAGCAGCTCTCGGTCCGCGGTGCCGGTTGGCAGCGTCTGGGCCGCCGCGAGCGTCACCACCCCGCGCATGCCCGCCCACACGATCACCACACCGTGCTTCCAGCCCAGCGGCGAGGCCTGGTAGTAGTTCAGGTCGCGCAATGACCGCGCGACGCGCGACCGCATCGACGCCAGCCGGCGCTGCGCGCGCGGGTGATCCACCGAGCCGCCGTGCCGCCCGGGCGGTCCCCCCTGCTGCGCGGGAGACAGGGAGATCTCATCGATGCGCGCGCTGATCTGCTCCAGACGAATGCGGCGTGTTCCGCGCGCGCGCCTGCTCTGCACCCACACCAGCACGGCGACGTACGCCGTGCGAACCAGGAGCAGGATGCCCAGCGCCCCCGCCGCGATGCCGATACCGGTCCCGAGCCCGTTGTGCTGCTCGACGTTGCCGGTCACGATCTCCTTGAGCTCGAGGCCCATGATGAGGAACACCGCCCCCTCGAGCATGACCTCGATGGTGCGCCAGTTGTGCTCGTCCGACATCCGCTGCTCCGGCGTGAACCACCGGGCCGAGCCCTGGCCGGTCACGATGCCCGCGACGACGGCGGCGACGAGCCCCGATCCCCCGAGCTCCTCCGTCGGCAGGTACGCCACGAACGGGATCACGAAGCCGATCGCGGTGTTCGCCGCCGAATGGCCGATGAGCGAGCGCAGCCGCAGATTGAGGTAGCCGACGACCGCCCCGACGACGACCGCGACGAGCACCCCCCACGCGAACGCCGGCAGGAAACCCAGACCCAGCTCCGCGTCCTCACCGACCGATCCCGCCACGCCGATGGCCGCGGTCGCGAGCATCGTCCGCAGCAGCACGAGCGCGGTGGCGTCGTTGAGCAGGCTCTCGCCCTCGAGCATCGTCACGACCCGCCCCGACACCCCGAGCCGCTTGACGATCGAGGTCGCGACGGCGTCGGTCGGGCTCAGGATCGCGCCCACCGCCACCGCGATCGCGGGGCTCATCCCCGGGATCACCTGCATGAGGAACACCGCGATCACGGCCGAGCTGAGGATCACGAGCAGGAACGACAGCCCCGCGATCGGCCCGAAATCGCGCCGGAACTCGATCGCCGGCAGCGCCACGGCGGCCGAGTACAGCAGCGGCGGGAGCACGCCCACGAGGATGAACTCCGGGTTCACCTGGGGAACGCTCACGAACGGCAGCAGCCCGACGCCGATCCCCACGAGCACCAGGATGAGCGGGCCCGCGATGTTCAGTCGCGGCGCGATCGCCGTCGCCAGTGCGATGACGACGACGGCCAGGATCGCGAAGACCAGCACCTCCATGATGGCTACAGCACCCCGAGAGCCTCGACCGCGTCGCGCTCGACCACCAGCTCCGCGACGGATGCCTCGAACCGGGCTCGCCCGCGCTCGTCGAACTCCCACCCCTCGACCACGCGATACCCGTCACCGTCGGAGACCACCGGGAACGAGCACACGAGACCCTCGGGCACGCCGTACTCGCCGCGCGAGACCACCGCGGCCGACGTCGTCCGACCCCCGGTTCCGAGCTGCTCGTCGCGCACATGCTCGATCGCCGCGTTCGCCGCCGAGGCGACCGACGACGACCCACGCACCTCGATGATCTCGGCCCCCCGCTTCGCCACCCGCGGGATGAAGACGTCATCGAGCCACCGGAGCGCCGCGTCGAGACCGCCCAGGCGCGACGCCAGGGCCTCGACCACCGGCTCGCCGCGGACCGTTGCGTGCGCGGCATCCGGGAACTGCGTCGCGGAGTGGTTGCCCCAGATCGTGACGCCGTCCAGCTCGCCGGGTCCGACCTCGAGGGCCTCGGCGAGCTGACCCACGGCGCGGTTGTGGTCCAGGCGGGTCAGCGCCGTGAAGCGGTCGCCCGGGACGCCTTCGGCGGCGGATGCCGCGATCAGCGCGTTCGTGTTCGCGGGGTTGCCGACCACGACGGCGCGCACGTCGTCCGCCGCGACCGCGCCGATCGCCGCGCCCTGCGGGCCGAAGATCCCCGCGTTCGCGGCGAGAAGATCCGCGCGCTCCATGCCGGGACCACGCGGGCGCGCGCCGACGAGCAACGCGATGTTCGCGCCCTCGAACGCACGGACCGGATCGTCGGACAGCTCGACGCCGTGGAGCAGCGGGAACGCGCAGTCCTGCAGTTCGAGCGCGGCGCCCTCGGCGGCGCGCATCCCCTGCGGGATCTCGAGGAGTCGCAAGCGCACCGGACGGCTCTCGCCGAGCATGTCGCCCGCGGCGATGCGGAAGAGGAGCGCGTAGCCGATCTGTCCGCCGGCGCCGGTGATCGTGACCGTGGTGGGTTCGCTCGCCATGCCCTGAGCCTATTGCGGTGTCAAGGCTTCTCGCCGGGTGGTGAACCGGACGGTACCGTGAGCGCATGACGTTCAACGACAACGCCAGCGTCGGCGGGAACACCGCACGCCGCCGCGGCGGCGGCGGAGCCGTGATCGCCGGTGGCGGTGTCGCCGGCCTCGCCGCGATCGCCGTCCTCCTGTTCCAGCTGTTCACCGGCACCGATCTCTCGGGGCTGGTGGGCGGCGGTGGCGGCGCTCCGGTCGGAGGCGGCGAGGGGACGCAGATCGAGGGCTGCGAGACGGGGGCCGACGCCAACGCGCGCGACGACTGCCGGCTGGCCGCGGCATCCCTCGCCCTCGACCAGTACTGGGAGGGTCAGGTGCAGGGGTACCAGGCGCCGCAGCTGGTGATCGTCGACGGCTCGACCTCCACGCAGTGCGGCACCGCCTCGAACCAGACCGGCCCGTTCTACTGCCCGCCCGAGCAGGGCGTCTACGTCGACCCGACCTTCTTCGCGCTGCTGCGCGAGCGGTTCGACGCCACCGCGGGTCCGCTCGCTCAGCTCTACGTGCTCGCGCACGAGTACGGGCATCACATCCAGAACATCACCGGGATCATGGAGGAGAACCCGAACAACGGCACCGGACCGGACAGCAACGGCGTGCGCCTCGAGCTGCAGGCGGACTGCTTCGCCGGCGCGTGGGTCGGGGACATGACCGAACAGGTGGACGAGAACGGGGTACCCTTCCTCGAGGCGCCCACGCAGCAGCAGATCGCCGACGCGCTCGACGCGGCCGGGACCGTGGGCGACGACCACATCCAGCAGGAGTCGGGCGGCGTCGTGAACCCTGAGAGCTGGACCCACGGGTCCAGCGAGCAGCGGCAGCGGTGGTTCCAGACCGGCTACCGGAGCGGGGTGAGCGCCTGCGACACATTCGGCATTCCGGGGGGAAGCCTGTGAACGAACACCTCGACGAGATCCTGTATCCGCCGATCGAGCCCTACGAGACCGGCGAGCTCATCGTCGGCGACGGCAATCGCGTCTACTGGGAGCAGAGCGGCAATCCCGACGGCAAGCCCGTCGTCTTCCTGCACGGCGGCCCCGGCGGCGGCACGTCTCCGTGGCACCGCCGGTTCTTCGACCCCGCGCGCTACCGGATCGTCCTGTTCGACCAGCGCGGCTGCGGCCGCTCCACGCCGCACGCGAGCGAGCCGGGGGCGGATCTGCGCCACAACACGACGTGGCACCTCGTGGCCGACATCGAGCTGCTGCGCCGCAACCTCGGCATCGCCCGGTGGCAGGTCTTCGGCGGATCGTGGGGGAGCGCGCTCGCCCTCGCGTACGCGCAGGCCCACCCCGATGCGGTCAGCGAGCTCGTGCTGCGGGGCATCTTCACCCTCCGCCGCCACGAGCTGGAGTGGTTCTACGAAGGCGGGGCATCGGCGATCTTCCCCGACCTGTGGGAGGACTTCATCGCCCCCATCCCGGTCCTCGAGCGGTCCCGCATGATCGAGGCCTACCATCGCCGCCTCTTCGACCCCGACCCCGCGGTGCACCGGCCGGCCGGCCTCGCCTGGACCCGATGGGAGGCGTCGACGCTCACGCTGCTGCCCGACCCCGCGCTCGTCGAGACGATGACCGACCCCGCGGCGGCGATCGCCTTCGCGCGGATCGAGAACCACTACTTCGTCCACGGCGGCTGGTTCGACGAGGGTCAGCTCATCGCCGGCGTCGACGCGATCCGCGGCATCCCCGCGGTCATCGTGCAGGGCCGCTACGACGTCTGCACGCCGGCGATGACCGCGTGGGACCTGCACCGCGCGTGGCCCGAGGCCGAGCTGGTGATGGTTCCGGATGCCTCGCACGCGGCATCCGAACCGGGCATCGCGCGCGCCCTCCGGGCGGCGACCGACCGGCTCGCAGGCGACGACTGATAGGGTGGACGGACTTGCAGCGCGTCATCGCGCTTCTCGCGTCGTAGAACGCTTCTCTCGCCGCCGTCCCGTGGGCACCGCCCCGGCAGACGCCGTCGGCTGAATACTTTCGTACGGCGACCCGTGGGCGAGATCCGCCACCGGCCACCGACCAGGGCGTCCCCGAGCGCCCGGAGAAACCCCTCACATGACTGACGTCACCTTCAGCACGCTCGGCGTGCCCCAGCCCCTCGTCGCCGCTCTCGCGGCCGAGGGCAAGACCTCCGCGTTCCCCATCCAGGTGGACACGCTCCCCGACACCCTCGCCGGACGAGACGTGCTCGGCCGCGGCAAGACCGGCTCCGGCAAGACCCTGGCCTTCGCGATCCCGATGGTCGCCCGCCTCGGCGGCGCGCTCGCCGGCGGCTCGCGCCGCAAGGGCCGTCCCCTCGGGCTCGTACTCGCGCCGACCCGCGAGCTGGCGACCCAGATCGACGCCACCCTGGCGCCGCTCGCCGCCGCCTACGGGCTCAAGACCACCACGATCTTCGGCGGGGTGAACCAGAACCGCCAGGTGCAGGCGCTCAACGCCGGCGTCGACATCATCGTCGCGTGCCCCGGACGGCTCGAAGACCTCATGAAGCAGGGCTACGCCCACCTCGACGCGATCGAGATCACCGTCATCGATGAGGCCGACCACATGGCCGACCTGGGATTCCTGCCCGTCGTGACGCGCATCCTCACCGCGACCCCCTCCGGCGGACAGCGCCTGCTCTTCAGCGCCACCCTCGACAACGGCGTGGACAAGCTCGTGAACCGCTTCCTCCACAACCAGGTGCTCCACTCCGTCGACGAGGCGCACTCGCCCGTCGCGGCCATGACGCACCACGTCTTCACGATGACCGACGCCGACGCCAAAAAGGACGTCGTCACGGCCCTCGCGTCGGGCATGGGCCGCCGCATCCTCTTCATGCGCACGAAGCACCACGCCAAGAAGCTCGCGAAGCAGCTCACGGCGCAGGGCATCCCGGCCGTCGACCTGCACGGCAACCTCTCCCAGCCGCAGCGCGACCGCAACCTCGCGGCGTTCTCCGCCGGCACCGCGAAGGTGCTCGTGGCGACGGATGTCGCGGCCCGCGGCGTGCACGTCGACGACGTCGAGCTCGTCATCCACGTCGATCCGCCCATGGAGCACAAGGCGTACCTCCACCGCTCGGGCCGCACGGCGCGAGCCGGTGCCGAGGGCGCCGTGGTCACCCTGGTCCTCCCCGGCCAGGAGAAGGACGTAGCCCAGCTGCTGCGCAAGGCCGCGATCTCGGTCGCGCCCGTCCGTGTGACGGCGACGTCGGCCGAGGTCACCGGGCTCGTCGGTGAGGTCGCCCCCTACGTCAAGCCCGAGCCCGTGCAGCGGCCGGCGCAGGGCGGCGGTCGCAGCACCGGCGCCAACGCCCAGCGCAAGCGCGCGGCACGCGAGCAGGGCACGGGCGGGCAGCGCTCGGGCCGCGGGCAGGGCTCCGGTCGCTCGCAGTCCGCCGGACGCTCGTCCGACCGCGTGCAGTCCGGCCACCAGCGCTCCGACCAGAGCGCCGGTCACACCCGGTCCGCCCAGCCGCAGGGCAACCCCCGCACGCCCGGTCGTCGCGCCTCGGGCGGCGGCACCGGCGGCAAGCTGATGGTCGGCTCGGTCGTCCGCCAGAACGGCGGAGGCCGCCGCACCGGCCGCTGAGCCGCGCGTCACGCAACCGAATCGAACGCGTCAGCGCACGCGGATCAGGTCGGCGGCGACCTCTCCGATCACGATGGCAGGGGCGTTGGTGTGCCCGCGGATCACCGTGGGCATGACGGATGCGTCGGCCACGCGCAGTCCGTGGACCCCGCGCACCCGCAGCTCGGGGTCGACGGGGGTCGCGGCATCCGTACCCATGCGGGCTGTCCCGACGGGGTGGTAGAGCGTGTGCGAGTAGCGGCGGAGCGACAGCTCGGCGCGCTCGGCGGGGGACAGGCGGTCGCCGCCCTCGGGCTGGATCCAGCCCCCGGTGGTCACCGCGCGCAGGGCGTCGGTCGCGATGAGCCGCTCGCACTCGGCGAGGCCGGCCAGCATCGTCTGCTCGTCGATGCCGTCCGGGTCGGTGAGGTAGCGGGGATCGATCACGGCCCTGTCCCGGGGATCAGCCGATGCCAGTCGGATCGTCCCCCGGCTCTTCGGTCGCAGCAGGATCGCGCCGACCGTGATCCCCTCGCCCGGCGTCGGCACGAGTCCCTCCCCCACGTACGGGACGGGCGCGAAGATGATCTCGATATCGGGGAGGCCGTCCGGCACGCCCGCTCGCGGTGCGATGTCGGTGCGCACGAACCCGCACGCTTCGGCGACGTTGGAGGTCAGCATCCCGGTGCGGGAGGTCAGATACCGGGCGAGCTGAGCGACGCTCTCCGCCCGGTAGAGGGTGCCGCCGCGCGCCTCCGGTGCGAGCCCGGCGACGAGGTGGTCCTGCAGGTTCTCGCCGACACCGGGCGCATCGACGACGACCGGGATGCCGTGCTCGGCCAGGTGCGCGGACGGCCCGATGCCGCTCAGCATGAGGAGCTGCGGCGTGTTGATCGCTCCGCCGGCGAGGACGACCTCGCGACGGGCCGCCGCATGACGGGTGATCCCGTCGACCTCGACGTATACGCCGGTCGCGCGCGGCGCCTCGTCCTCGGCCGCGAACGTCACGCGGCGCACGAGCGCGTTCGTGACGACCCGCAGATTCGGGCGGCGTCGTGCCGGACGCAGGTAGGCGTCGGCGGTGGAGGCGCGAGCACCGCGGCGCTGCGACACCATCGTCTGGCTGAATCCCTGGCCGGCGGCGAGGTTGGCCGGAGTCACGGGATGCCCCGCCTCGCGCGCCGCCGCGAGGAACGCCGCGGTGTGGGGCCGGGGATCGCGCTGATGCTCGATCGACTGCGCCCCGTCCGCGCCCTGGGTGTCGTCGACGGGGTCCTGGGTGCGCTCGACCCGGCGGAAGTAGGGCACCAGCGCGTCCCACGACCAGGCCGGGCCTGCGGCATCCGCCCACTCGTCGTAGTCGGCCGCGAAGCCCCGGACCCACATCATCGCGTTCAGCGACGACGAGCCCCCGAGGGTCTTGCCGCGCGGCCAGTAGACCGTGCGACCCTCGAGCCGCTCCTGGGAGACGGTGTCGTAGTTCCAGTCGTAGCGCCCGCGGAAGAGCTTCGAGAAGGCCGCCGGCACGTGCAGCTCGAGCGCGGTGTCGGGTCCGCCGGCCTCGAGCAGCAGCACCGTGACCGCCGGGTCCTCGCTGAGCCGGGCGGCCAGCGCCGCGCCTGCCGAGCCGGCTCCGACGACGATGTAGTCGGCGACGAGGTCGGAGCGTCCGCGCGGGCTCATGCCCGGAAGGCCCGCACGAGCGTGGCGGCGAGCCGGCCGTAGTCGCCGTCCATGCGGAAGCGCGTGAATCCCTCGCTTACCGCGGTCCCGGTCCGTGAGGTCACGAACCACGGGGGCTTGGGCAGCACCGAGAACGAGCGTCCGCGGGAGCGGCTCAGGGCCGCCGGCGCGAGCGAGCGCGGGAAGGGGCGGAAGGGTCCGCGCGTGACCGCCCGCTCGATGCGATCGACGAGCAGCGCGTTGTGCACCACCCCGATGCCGCTCTCCACGTTCTGGACCGTGGCTCCGGGGAAGCCGCCCCACGGCAGCGTGGGGGTGAGGAAGCCGAACGCGGTCCACGAGTTGATCGAGACGGTTCCGTAGCGGAGGTCCGCGATCGCCCGCTCGAAGTCGTCGCCGAGCGCCGCCTGCGTGACCGGGTCGATCAGGACGTTCGCGCCGAGAGATCCCGCGAGCTCGTCGTTCGCGTGCGCGACCGCGCGGTCGAGGAACTCCTGGCCGTCGCCGGCGAGGGCGACCACGCCCAGCACCGGCGCGAAGTACTCGGTGTTCTCGAGGGCTTCCGCGGCCTCGCCGGGCGCGACCTCGATGAGCGCGCGCGTTCCGTCGCCGCACCACTCCGCATCGGGATAGTCGGATGCCGCGGCCGCGAGCTTCTCGTCGCCGTGCGGATACCAGACCGGCCGTGCCGGCGCCGCGTCGAGCGCGGCGCGCAGGGCCGCGAGGAACTCCTCGCGCTGCGGCCAGTCCGAGCTCAGCAGCACGACCTGACCGGCGATGCAGTTGTGCCCGGAGTTCTGCAGCCGCATGGTCGCCACGTGCTCGGCCTGGAACGCGAGGTCGGCCTCGCTCCACTCGCCCGGTACGACGATGATCGGCGAGACGCCGCCGAGCTCGGCGGTGATCGGCTTGGCGAGCTTCGGCCGGTTCTCGCGCCGGCGGCGCGTGGTGGCCCCGGACGCGGGTCCGGAAGAGGGGCCCCACACGATCGCGTCGAAGGTCGTGGCTGCGCCGGTGATGTGGACATGGTCGATCCCGCGGTGGCCGGTCAGGTACCCGCCCACATCTCCGCCGCCGCGGACGATGCGCAGGAAGCCGGGCTCGATGAGTGGCGCGAGGGCCCGCTCGAACACCGGGACGACCGAGTCCTGGGTGGGGTTCACCTTGAGCAGGGACACGCGGTTGTGCGCGAGCAGCTCGTACAGCACGTCCAGCACGGGGATCGACGTGACGTTGCCGGCGCCGAGCACGAGCCCCACGCCGCCCGGCTCCGTCGGCGTCAGCTGGGCGAGGCCCGCACCGGCCCGCACCTCGGACTCGGTCGCTCCGGGCTCGAACCAGATCTCGCCGGTGTAGCCCGAGAGCAGCACGCCGTCCACCGGGGACAGGGGGAACACGTGGGCGCGCAGGCGGCCGCCGGGCGCGGCATCCGTCTTCACGCCCTTCAGGGGACTCTCGCCGCGGGCGAGCGCCTGAAGGGTGCGCCGGTAGGCGTCGAGCGCCACGAGGGTGGCGTACGGCCCCGACAGCCATTCCTCGCCGCGGAGGGGATGCCCCGGCTCGAGGCCCTTCGACGTCGCGGCGACGTCCGCCCACTCCTCGGCGACCGCCGAGACCGACGCGTGCAGACGGCCGAGCAGCCGGGCGCGCTGGTCGAGGGTCAGGTGCGACCACGTGCGCGCGCCGGTCCGGAGATCGGCGACCGCGGCATCCAGTTCGGCGACCTGCGCGGCGGGCAGCGTGGGGGTGCGGGGGGACTTCACCGGGGCGGCCTGCGGCACGGGCGCTCTCCTTCGGGCGGGGTTCCCAGTCTACGTCCGGCAGTGGGACCCGATGTCAGCCCTGCTGCGACTGGATGTCGGAGCGGCGCAGCGGATAGCGCCGCAGCGCGAGCAGGCTCAGGGCGATGAGCGCAGCGGGGGCGAGGCTGAAGCTCACGACGATGCCCGTGATCGCGGCATCCGGCTGCACCACCGTCTCGCCCGCGATCGACGAGACGTACCCGGTGGTGGCGAGGATGAGCGACAGGGCCGTCGCTCCGAGCGCGAAGCCGACCGTCTCACCCGCGGTCCACACGCCGCTGAACGCCCCGGCGCGCCCGGGCCCGTGGGCGGCCTCGTCGTGCGAGATGACGTCGGGGAGCATCGCCATGGGCAGCGACTGCATGCCGGCGTAGGCGATGCCCGCGACGGCGACGGGCGCGTAGATCCAGTCGCCGGGGGCCCATAGCACGCCGATAATCGACAGCGCCGCGACTCCGAACACGGTGCTCGCGATGGCGAAGGCGCGCTCCTTGCCGATGCGGCGGGCGACGACGCCCCAGGCTGGCGCCGCGAAGAGGGCGGGGGCGATCAGGGCCACGAACAGCAGCTCGACGGCCGCTTCGGACTCGAGCACCCACGTCGCGACGTACTGAGCGCCGGCGAGCATCAGGCCGGTCGCGAGCGCCTGGAGCACGAACGTCGCCAGCAGCGCGCGGAACGGGGCGCTCCGCCTGAGGGAGCGGATGCCTTCCCGGAAGTGCTCGCGGACCGCCGGGGCCGATCCCGCCGGCGTCGCTGCCGTCTTGGCCCGCGCACGCCGCGCGACGGTCGTCGCGACCAGCATTCCGAGCCCGATCACGACCCCCGCGACGATCCCCATCACGAGATAGCCGGTGACGGGATCGTCGCTCGTGCGGCGCAGCGCCGGTCCGCCCGCCCCGAAAAGCAGGATCGCCAGCGTCAGCACCACCACCCGCCACGTGAGCAGGCGCGTGCGCTCGTCGTAGTCGGGCGTGAGCTCAGCGGGCAGGGCGATGTAGGGCACCTGGAACAGGCTGAACGCCGTCGCGGTGAGCGTGAAGGCCAGGAGCACCCAGATCGCCGCGACCACCGGCCCGACCGCCGGCGGCACGGCGAACGTGAGGGCGAAGAACACCGGGATGCTGCACGCGCCGACGAGCATCAGGCGACGGCGAGAGCCGTGTCGTGCGAGGTCGCGGTCCGTGAGGGCGCCGATCACCGGGTCGACGACGACATCCCACACCTTCGCGAGCGTGATCACGAGCCCGGCCGCGAGCGCGGCGACGCCCAGCGAATCGGTCAGGTAGTAGGTCAGAACGAGCCCCGGCAGCGTCGCGAACCCGCCGGTGCCGAGGGACCCCGCGGCGTAGCGGGCGATCGTCCCGCGCGTCAGCCGCGCGGATGCGGGCGGGGTGGATGCCGCGGCCTCCGGCCGGCCGGGAGCCTCGTTGCTCATCGCGCCAGTGTAGGCCCGGGGTCAGGCCTCGGCGCGGACCGCGGCCTCGACGGCGCGCAGTCCGGTCAGCGTCTCACCGAAGCTCGTGGAGAGGGGCGACAGGCCGATGCGCAGGCCGCCGGGATCGCGGTAGTCGGGAATCACGTCCTCGCGCCACAGGCGGGCGGTGACGGCGCGCATCGCCGGATGCGACAGCGTCACGTGCCCACCGCGCTCCGCGGCATCCCGCGGCGAGGCCACCGCAACCCCGAGCGGTGCGAGGAGCGCATCCGTCACGCGCACGGCGAACTCGGTCAGAGCGATCGACTTCGCTCGGATCGCGTCGATCCCGGCCTCCTCGATCAGCGCGAGGGTGTCCTGCATCGCGAGCATCCCGACGATCGGCGGGGTGCCCGACAGGAACCGCCGCATGCCCGCGGCGGGGCGGTACTCGGGACCCATGGCGAAGACATCGGCCGTGCCCATCCACCCCTGGATCGGCTGGGCGAGCGCGTCCTGGTGGCGGGCCGCGACGTACGCGAACGCGGGGGAGCCGGGGCCGCCGTTGAGGTACTTGTACGTGCAGCCGACGGCGAGGTCGAAACCCCACTCGTCCGCGCGCACCGGCACCGATCCCGCGGAGTGGCACAGGTCCCACACCACGAGCGCGCCGGCGTCGTGCGCGATGCGGGTCAGGGTCGGGGCATCCGCGAGATGACCCGACCGGTACGCGACCTGGCTCAGCACCACGACGGCCGTCTCGGGGCCGACGGCCGCGTGCAGCGACTCAGCCGTGACGCCCGCTGTCAGGTCGACGTCGATCCAGCGCACGCGCCCGCCGCGCTCGCGCGCGATGCCGTCCACGAGGTAGCGGTCGGTGGGGAAGTTGTCGCGGTCGATGACGATCTCCACGCGCGCCGCGTCGGCCGCGTGCTGCGCGTCGAAAGCGGCGCGCACGAGCTTGTACAGCAGCACGGTGGTGGAGTCCCCGACCACGGTCTGTCCCGGCGCGGCGCCGATCGCGGCGCGTCCGATCGCGTCGCCGATCTCGAAGGGGAGCTGCATCCACGACTCGTCCCAGCCCCGGATCAGGCGACCGCCCCACTCGTCGGTCGCGAACTGCGCGAGCCGCTCGACGCTCGCGCGCGGCGGGCGGCCGAGGGAGTTCCCGTCGAAGTAGACGAGGGACGTGTCGGCGCCGACGAACGCGTCGCGGTGGTGCTTCAGCGGGTCGGCGGCGTCGAGGGCGGATGCCTCGGCGTCGAGGTCGGTCGCACTCGGGGCGTGCGGGTCAGTGGTCGTCATGGATGAGCTCCTCGGTGGGGACGACGGTCGCGCGCCCCAGCCACTCGGCCACGGCGCCGAGCGACGCGGGAGGCGGACCGGGGACGAAGGTCGAGACGCCCGAGGCGGGTGCCGCGGGCCACGGATCGACGAGCGCCGCGACGAGCGCGGGTCCGCGGATTCCGGAGGCGTCCAGCGCGGCCAGCTCGCCGGGGAGAACGCCGACCGGCCGGTCGCCGTTGCCGAGGTCGGTGCCGTAGAGCACCGTCCCGCCGGCCCCGGCGAACGCGGCGACATTCGCCGCCGCGGTGCGCGCGGCCGCCGGGTCTTCCGCATGGATGTCGAGGGTGCTGATCCAGCGCTGACCGGATGCCGCGGCCCGCGCGATGAGCGAAGCGTCGAGGAGTTCGCTGAACGGCGCGTGCGCGAAAGCGTCGACGCCGGCCTCGACCGCGCGCGCGGTCATCCCCGCTCCCTCGACGTGCGCGACCACGGGGAGTCCACGATCGTGCGCGGCAGCGACGACCGCCGCGAGGATCCCCGCGTCGAGCACCGGTCCGGCGCTCGCGTTGAGGGCGACCTTGATGACCGAGGCTCCGAACGACGCCTGCTCGTCGACGGCGGTCGCCGCACCCCCCGCGACGCCGGGGTGCGAGGACCCGTCGGTCACCGTCCGCACGATGGAGTCGGGCGCCCAGCCACGACCCGAGGGGTAGCCGCCGGGGGCGGTGAGGAAGGCTCCCGCGTAGGCCAGGTGCGGCATCCCCTCGCGGTGACGTGCCAGGCTCACGGGGTCGCCGCCGAGGTCCAGCACCGCGGCGATCCCGCCCGCGGGGAGCCGGTGCTCGTTGATGAGGTGCAGGTGCACGTGGTGGTCGACGAAGGGCGGCAGCGAGACGCCGGGCTCGAGCGCGAGGGCGCGATGGCATAGGGATGCCTCGGGACCGAGGAGATCCCTCACGCGGAGGCGGTGCACGCCCATGTCACCGGCCGATCTCGGTGCGCACCGCGAACAGCTCGGGAAAGAAGGTGAGCTCGAGCGCGCGCTGCAGGAACGGCACGCCGCTGGACCCGCCCGTCCCGGTTTTGAAGCCGATGATCCGCTCGACGGTCTTCAGGTGCCGGAACCGCCAGAGCTGGAAGTTGTCCTCGAGGTCCACCAGCTCCTCGCACGTCTCGTACGCCGCCCAGTGGGTCTGCGGGTCGGCGTAGATGTCGGCGAACAGCGGCACCAGCTCGGGAGCGAAGGTCCACGCCGTGGTGACGTCGCGCTCGAGGATCGCCGTCGGGACGGGATACCCCGACCGCGCCAGCATCCCGAGGAATTCGTCGTACAGGCTCGGCGCTTCGAGGGCCGCCGCCACGAGCGCGTGCGCCGCGGGGTCGGAGGCGAAGACCTTGAGCATCGCCGCGTTCTTGTTGCCGAGTGTGAACTCGACGGCGCGGTACTGCGCGGACTGGAAGCCGCTCGCGTTGCCCAGCACGCCGCGGAACTGCGCGTACTCGGCGGGCGTCAGGGTCGCGAGCACCGACCACTGCTCGGTGAGCGTCTTCTGGATGTGCTTGACGCGGGCGATGCACTTGAGCGCCGGGGCGAGCTGGTCGGCGCGCAGCAGGCGGCACGCGGCCGCGAGCTCGTGGAGCACGAGCTTCAGCCACAGCTCCGTGGTCTGGTGCTGGATGATGAACAGAAGCTCGTCGTGGTGCTCGGGGTCGCTCAGCGGGTGCTGGGCGGCCAGCAGCGTGTCGAGCTCGAGGTACCCGCCGTAGCTCATGCGGTCGCGGAAGTCGGTGACGACCGAGCCTTCGATCGTGCGGGTGTTGCCTTCGACGCCTTCGGTCACGCCGTCAGCCTAACGAGAGCGGATGCCGCTTCGTCAGGCCTCTCGGTTCCCTCGGGTCGGGTCGAGTTCGGAGCGGAGAGGCCGCGTCAGAGGAGCGCGAGCTCGCGGAGCTTGGCCTCGACGTCGTCGTTCGACGGCTCGACGTGGTGCGAGGCGTCCGGGTACACGACGACCGGGATGTTGGTGCGGCCGGAGATCTCGCGGGCGACGTCGGCCGCGGCGGGGTCGGCGACGAGGTCGACGTAGGTGTACTGGACGCCGAGGGAGTCGAGCTGGCGCTTGGTGCGGACGCAGTCGCGGCACCAGTCCGCGCCGAACATGGTGATCGTCGAGGGGGAAGTCATAGGTTCCATTCTCACGGATGGAACCTGGGCGAGGGCCGGACGAGCCGCCGGTCATGCGACGATGGAGGGCAGTGCAGCTGTCGATCATCGTCCCCACCTTCAATGAGGCTCCCAATGTCGCGGAGCTGATGAGGCGCGTCACCGCGGCGGTCGACGGGATCGAGGCGGAGGTCATCTTCGTCGACGACAGCACCGACGACACTCCGGACGTGATCCGCGCGGTGGCCGCGTCCGCGGCGCTCCCGGTGCGGCTGGTGCACCGTTCGTCGCGCACGGGCGGCCTCGGCGGCGCGGTCATCGAGGGCTTCCTGCTGGCGGAGTCCGACACGTGCCTCGTGATCGACGGCGACCTGCAGCATCCTCCCGAGGAGATCCCGCTGCTCTTCGAGCGGTTTCAGCGGGGCGACGTCGACGTCGTGATCGCCTCCCGCTACGCGGGCGGGGGCACCTCGACCGGTCTCGCCGATCGCACCCGCGTCCTGGTGTCGAAGGCGGCGACCGCCCTCACGCGCGCGATGTTCCCCAACCGCCTCCGCGACGTGACCGACCCGATGACCGGGTACTTCCTCGTGGACCGCCGCGCGATCGAGGCATCGACGCTGCGTCCGCGCGGCTTCAAGATCCTGCTGGAGATCCTCGCCCGCAAGAGCCTGCGGGTCGCCGAGGTGCCGTTCGACTTCGCCGGACGTCACGCCGGATAGTCGAAGGCGTCGATGCGGCAGGGATTGCACTTCGTCGCGCAGCTCACCGCGCTGCGATTCGGCAAGATGTCGCTGTTCGCCGTCATCGGCGGGCTCGGCGCCGTGGCGAACCTCGCGATCGTGTGGGCGCTGACGCGGATGGGCGTCGACTACATCGTCGCGGCTGTCATCGCGGCCGAGGTCACGATCATCGGCAACTTCCTGCTCATGGAGCGCTTCGTCTTCCAGGACATGCGGGATGCCGCCTCGGGAGTCTGGCTGCGCTTCGCGAAGTCGTTCGGCTTCAACAACGCCGAGGCGCTGATCCGCATCCCGATCATGGCGCTGCTCGTCGAGACGTGGCACATCTCGGCGGTCCTCGCGACGGGCCTCACCCTCGTGGTCGCGTTCTTCGTGCGGTTCGTGTTCCACTCGCTCGTGGTCTACGCCCCGCGGCGCCCGGGGGTCGAGCCCTCACGAACGCGTCGCCTCGTCGAGGAGCTCGACGCGCAGGCGATGTCGCCCGGCGAGCTGTGACGGAACGGGATGCCTCGGCCGAGGCATCCCGTCTTCCGGTCGATGCGGATCCTGCGTTCGACGCAGGGAGAACCGCGGGACGGCCCCACCCCGGGGATGGGGGTTTTCGTCGCCACGCTCGGGGTGGACGTGACGACTCGGGGTGGAACCGCCCGGGCGTGACCGCGGCCTCGGAGAGGTGCGCGTCACGTGCTTCCGACGTGCGGAAGTCTCAGTGGGCGCCCACCGTGGAGCGCTCTCCCCGCTCGGAACCCGAGAGGGAGTCGAGCGCGCGCCGCAGCGCCGTGCTCGAGGTGTGAACCGTGTACGGGAAGTACACGACCTCGACGCCGACGGCGGCGAACTCGCGCTCGAGGCGGTCGCCCTTCTCGGTGCCTCGCCAGTCGTCGCCCTTGAAGAAGTGGGTGAAGCCCACCTCTCGCCAGACGTCGAGCTTGTCGGGCACCGTCTCGATGTGCACCCGGTCGACGAAGCGGACGTGACGGACGATCTCTGCGCGCTCGAGTGTCGGGATCACCGGATCGATGCCCTTCACCGCCCGCAGCATCTCGTCGCTGACGACGCCCGCGACGAGGACGTCGCAGTGCTCTTTCGCGTGTCGAAGGATGTTCAGGTGCCCGACGTGGAAAAGGTCGAATGCACCTGCGGCATAGCCAATGCGCTGAGCCATACGTGTGAGCCCCCAGAACTCAAGATCGGCGATCCCCATCGCCTGATTTCCCCAGAAACGCCGCGGTCCCCACCGCGACTGGACACAGCCTACCGTTGGGGGCGGGTCTTTGACTACCGCCTGTTCACGGAATCGCGGCCACGGTGAGGTCGTCGAACGACACGATCACCAGGCCGTTGGTCGCCGACGAGCTCAGATAGGCGCCGAGTCTCGGCGATCCGGCCCCCTGCAGGCCCGACGTGGAGTCCGCGCTCGTCACATGCCAGGCCGTCGGCTCGGGGCTTCCGTCGAGCCACGCGCGGGCGCGGATCGTCGTGGGCGAGGTGCCCTCGACCTGCACGCGGATCTTGATCCTCGCCCCCGGCGTCACCACGAGACCGCCGGCGTTCGAGCTCGCGGTCAAGGCCGTCGATCCGCGCATGTTCTGCATCCCGACGCTGCCGTTCGGGTTCACGCGGACGCGCACGCCGTAGAAGGAGGTGCCCACCACGCGCGGCTGGACGGCAAGGTCGAGGTATTGGTTCGGCACCCGATCGAGCGACACCGTCACGGTCGTGTCGGCACGCGACGAGCTCACGCCGCCCAGCGTGGCGGTGAGGGTCGAGCCGGAGTTTGATGACACCCGTCCGACGCCGCCGGTCACGGTGAGTTTCGCGGTGGAGTTCACGGTCCACGCTCCGCCCGTGTCGGCCGTGCCCCAGCCCGAGCCGACCGTGCGCGCGAACTGGTCGCTCGCGAGCGCGCCCGTGGGCGGGGGCGGTGGTGCGGTGACGGTGACGTTCTTGGTCACGGTGCCCGTCGCTCCGTCGTCGTCCGTCACGGTGAGGGTCACCGGATAGGTTCCGGATGCCGCGAAGGTGTGCGTCGCGGTCGTGCCGGTGGCACTCGTGCCGGCGAAGCTCCAGGCGCGGGCCGTGAGGGTGCCGTCGGAGTCGGCCGAGCCGGACGAGTCGGCCGTGACCGTGAGGCCGTCGGCCTGCCACGTGAACTCCGCCGTCGGTGGCGCGTTCTGCGCCGGCGCGGTGACCGTGACGTTCTTCGTGACCGTGCCGACGGCGCCGTCGTCGTCCGTCACGGTGAGGGTCACCGGATAGGTCCCGGATGCCGCGAACGTGTGCGTCGCGGTCGTGCCGCTCGCCGGTGCGCCGGCGAAGGACCACGTGCGCGCGGTGAGCGTGCCGTCGGAGTCGGCCGAGGCGGAGGAGTCGGCCGTGACGGTGAGGCCGTCGGCCTGCCACGTGAACTCCGCCGTCGGAGCGGTGTTGGACGGCGGCGGGGTGCCGATCCGTGTCATCGACACGTCGTCGACCGAGACGATCACCGGCCCGTTCGTGGCCGACGAGCTCAGGTAGCTGGTGAACCGGAGTCCGCCCGGCTGCTGGAGTGCGGCCGTGGAGTCGGTTGCGGTCGCTGTCCACGACGTCGGCTCGGCGGCGCCGTCGAGCCATGCCCGCGCGCGGATCGTCGTGGGGCTCGTGCCCTCGACCTGCACCCGCAGGCGCAGCTTCGCCCCGGGCGTGAGGGTCGCGCCCGGCACGGTGCCGCCGGCGAGCGCCGTGCCGTCCCGCATCGCGTGCACCGTGAAGGTGCCGTTCGCGTTGACGACCGTGCGGGCCGCGTACGCGTTCGAGCCGACCTGCCGCGCCGCTGTCGTGAACGTGAGGGATCGATTCGGGATGCGGTCGAACGACAATGTCGCTCGCGCGTCGACCGCGGTGGAGTCCACTGCCGGGAGCGTCGCGGTGAGCGTGGACCCGGCGTTGGAGGAGATTCGTCCGACCCCGCCCGTCGCCGAGAGCTTGCTCGTCGAGTTCACGACCCACGCGCCGCCGGCGTCGGCGGTCCCCCATCCGGCGGTGACGGAGCGGGCGAAGCTGTCAGCGATGAGCGGCGTCGCGGCGGGCGGCTGGACCGTCGTGGTCCACGTCGGGCCGCGCGTGACACTCGTGCCGTCGTCGACCGTCGCGTACCAGTCGAGCACCGTTCCCTCCGGGGCGTCCGGAAGGGGGACGGAGGCGACCGCGCCGGCCGACACGGTCTCGCGGCCGACGACCGGCAGATCGGCCGGCGGGGTCATGTCGTAGTTCCAGGTGAACGCGCTGTCGGCATCCGTCTCGTACTGATCGAGGGTGGGCGAGTAGGTGGTGGCTGTGATGGTGCCCGCCGACGGTGTGAACGTGTACCAGCGCAGCCACCCGTCACCGCCGTTGGGCCGACCCTGGAAATCACTCAGCGCGGATCGGACGGGCTGACCGCAGTCATTGAGATCCGTGCGGTGGGCTTCGCCGTCGAGACCGTCGGTGAAGTGCCCGTTGACCACGAGGAAGATGCTGCAGTTCGGCCGGATGAGCTTCTGCCAGATCTGCGCGCCGCTGTTGCCCGCGACATCCGTTCGCAGCTGCTGGAGGCTGAGATTCCCCGAGACGGCGAGGTAGCTGTGGGTGCTCACGATCGCGCGGCGGTCGGAGTGCGCATCGAGCACGCGCTGCGCCCACGCCAGCACGTCGTCGGGCGGATTGAGCTCGAGGTTCAGCGTCAGGAACTTCATGCCTCCCGCCTGGAACAGGGCGTAGTTGTTCATGTTCCCGCGGTCGACCGGGTCCGGTCCGAACTCGTTCTGGCCGTAGTACCCGCCGTAGGAGGCGTTCGCCGAGTTCCACGTGGCATCCCGGTAGCGGCTCACCGGGAAGTACTGGTCGTACTTCGAGAAATCGCCGGTGGCGAGGTCGTAGTCGTGGTTGCCCGGGATCACCGAGTGCGGTACTCCCGCATCATCGAGGATCGCCATGCTCGTCGTCGCGCGGCCCCACTGCGCATCCGAGAGGCGATTGTCGACGATGTCGCCGAGACCCGCGGCGAAGGCGAGGTTGAGCGACGACCGGTTGTCGACGATCCACTGCAGCTGAGATTGCAGCAACGGCGTGTTCGCCGCCGTGAGCACGTAGTTCTGGGTGTCGGGGATGACGAGGAACGTGAAGGGCGAGCCACCCGCGCCGGGCTCGACCGTCCCCCGCGCCGCGGCGTGGAACGTGACCTCGACGGTGGGGTCGTCGGGGTCGTTCGCGCGCACGCTCAGCGACGAGCCGGGGGCGGTGGTGCCCCCGTCGGCCGGGGCCACGAGAGTCGGCGAGGCCGGCGGCGCGCCGCTCGCGTTGGCCGCGGTCGGTACCGCCAGGAGCGCCCCGCAGAGTGCCGCGATCCCCAGAACCGCCGCCGCGCGAGTGCGTCGTCGCAGATGCGTGCGCATCGATCCGCCTCCCCAGGGTGATCGGATGCCGATGGCTCAAAGTAGCACCGCGCCAAACGTCCGGAAAGGGGTCGCGTGCGCGATCAGGCGCGCCGCGCCGGGAAACCGCTTGACAATGAGATTGCTCTCAGATATTGGGTAAGTGGTCACGATTCAGTTACGCTTTCCGGACCCGACCACACGCGAGGCCTGCTCCCCTGCAGTCCCCCCGAACTCGCGTACAACTCCCCAGGTGGCCTGTGCATACTCGATCGTCCCTTCGCAAGCTCGAAAAGAAGAACAAGAACAGAACCCGCATCTTCGCCCTCCTCACCGCCGCGGCTCTCGCGGCGGGAGGCGTGTTCGGTATCGCCAATGCCGCGACCGCGTCGACGACGGTGGCTCTGAAGCCCGGCTCGACGAAGGTCGTGTCCATCGGCGGCAACGGAACCGAGGGCTCCGCGGCGATGACCTTCACCCTCCCCAAGCTCCCGCGCGCCGGGAGCAGCGGCACCTACACCGCCCTCCGGCTGCGCTCCAACAGCGCCGGAGCGTACGTGCTGCAGACCCGTGTGTACCCGACCGGGTCCGTGCAGGTCTCGTTCAAGAAGTCCACGAAGGGCCGCGGCGTCGAGTCGCTGACGCCGCTCGGCTCCGCGAAGTTCGCCCCGGCGAAGCTCGCAGCGGGCAAGCCCATCACTCTCTCGTTCCGCATCGGCGGTTCGTCGGCCACCGAGCTGCGAGGCACGGTGACCGTCGGAGGCAAGTCGGTCTCGCTCGGCTACACCGACTCCCAGCGGCCGCACACCTCGACCGGACAGGCCGACTACAGCTTCTACATCTCGCGATCCACGCCGGCGATGTCGGCCACGGTGACCGCCCGCAGCGTATCGCTGACGACGCCGACTCCCGCCCCGAAGCCCACCCCGAAGCCGACTCCGACGCCGACGCCTGAGCCGACGGAGCCTGTCGCGCCCGCGAAGCCGGCCCCGACTCCGAAGCCGACCCCGACGCCTGAGCCGACTCCCACGCCGGAGCCGACCCCGACGCCCACGCCGACCCCGACTCCCACGCCGACCCCGACGCCCACGCCGGAGCCGGCACCTGAGCCGGCGCCCTCGACGGGTCGCCCGGATGCCTCGAACACCGGTGTGCCGGCGGGTGTCACCCTCAAGGTGCACAACGGCGACATCACGATCAACGAGCCGAACACGGTGATCGACGGCCTCGAGGTGCGAGGGATCATCACGGTCAACGCCCCCGGCGCCGTCATCAAGAACTCGAAGATCGTGGGTACCTCGACGCCGCGCTCGGTAGGCCTCGTCAACAACGTCGTCTCTGGCGCACCGTTCACGATCATGGACTCGGAGATCGCTGCGGCGGTCGAGAACACGACCTGGAACGGCATCTTCGGCAGCAACTTCACCGCCGTGCGGGTGGACGTCCACCGCGTCGTCGACCCGATCCGCATCCTCGGCAGCAATGTGACCGTCAAGGACTCGTGGCTCCACGACACGACCTACTCCGCGAAGGACCCGCTGCGCGACGGCACGCCGACGCACGACGACTCCGTCCAGATCCAGGCCGGCACGAACATCGTGCTGCAGAACAACCGCATGGAGGACGCGCACAACGCGGCCATCATGATCTCGCAGGACACGTCGCGCACGAAGCTCGGCAGCATCAAGATCGACGGGAACTACCTGCAGGGCGGCGCGTGCACCGTGAACATCGCCTCCACGCCGAGCGTCGTCAGGCCGGTGCTCTCGACCAACGTGTTCGGCCCGGAGCGTCAGCACGGCCACTGCGCGGTCATCGCCGCGAGGGCGAACGCTCCCGTGCTCTCGGGCAACACCTGGGACGCGACCGGGCTCCTCATGAACGCGTTCACGCCTGCTCCGTAAGCGGCATCCCCGCAGTTCGATGGCCCCCGCCCGTGAGGCGGGGGCCATCGTCGTGTCGCGGGTCAAGCCGAGGCGCGTCGCCGGCCGTACTCGTCGTGGGCGTAGCCGATCGCGGCGGCGATCATCCCGGCGCCGCGGTACGTCGTGCGCAGGCCGCGAGCGCGATGGGACGGCGAGCGCGTGACGGCGCCCACGAGCCACCGCCCGAGCCCTCCGACCACGCGCGCACCGCCGCGCAGACACATCCGGGCGCGCGCCGCGAGTCGCTTCACCGGGGACCCGGCGAGGGCGATCTCGACGCGGGCGGCGGTGTTGCCGAAGCGGAAGGTGCGCATGAGCACCCAGGCACGCGTGAACCGCGCCGGATCCTCCTGCTCGACGACGACCGCGTCCTGCGCCCACCGGATGGTGCCGCCGCGAGCGACCAGGAGCCGCGTATACATGCTGTCGCTGCCGCCGGTCAGTCCGAACCGCTCGTCGAAGCGGAGACCGAGCGGCCGGATGCGGGTGAGGTCGAGGAGGAGGTTGTTCGTCGCGGCCTCGCCCATCGCCTGGCGGTCCGTGCGGATCGGGCGGATGAATGCCCCGCTCGCGCGCACCCACGGCTCGACGTCGTCCGGGAACTGCGTCACCACTCGCCCGGCGACCGCGTGAGCGCCGGTCTCGGCGTGCACGGTCACCAGGGTGCGCAGCCACCCCTCCTCGGGCACCTCGTCGTCATCGATGAAGACCACGGCGTCTGCGTCCGATGATTCGTCGATGGCGCGGTTGCGCACCGCCGCGATGCCGGGCTGCGATTCGACGACATAGTCGACGTCGAAGGATGCCGCCACCTCGCGCCCGGTCGCCGCGGCGTCGTTGTCCACCACGAGGACGCGCGCCGTGGTTCCGTCGCGGGTCACCTCGCGGACCTGGGGTTCGACGGCCGAGAGCGCCCTCTCGAGCGCCTCGGGACGGCGGAACGTCGGAATGGCGACGACGATGAGCATCAGGATCCTTCCGGTTTCGATCGACGGCTGCGCGCGCGGACCGCGAGCGCCTCGCGGTACGCGGCAGCGTGCGCGGCACCTGCGCTGTCCCAGTTCCTCGCCGACAGGTCGGGCCGGCCCTCCGTGCCCTGGGCGCTCGCATCGGCGAGTCGACGCAGGGCGTCGGCGGACAGCTCGCCGTCGAAGAAGTGCACCCAGCCGGGCCCGACCTCCTCGGCCAGCAGGCGCGTCGTCTCGTTCTCGGGGACGAGGACGGGCCGGTCGAGCGACAGCGCGGCGAGCGCGGAGCCGGAGTTGTGCATGTGGCGGTAGGGCAGGACGACGGCCGAGGCATCCGACACGATCGCGACGAACTCCTCCTCGGAGAGATAGCGCAGGTCGGCATCGAGCGCGGGCAGCCGCTCGGCCGCCTCGACGATGTCCCGAGCGAGCTCGGGGTCGGTGGCGCGGCCGGCCACCGTGAGACGGAGATCGCCTCGATCGTGCGATGCCTCTTCGAAAGCGACGAGGAGCTGCTCGACGCCCTTGTACGGCTTGATGAGGCCGACGTACGCGAGCCGGCCGGGCTCGGCATCCTCCTTCGGCATCGCCGCGAACCAGTCGCGGTAGTGCCCGTGCAGGATCAGCGCCGAGGGGATGCCGGCAACGTCCGGCGTCGTCGGCGAAAGCCGGATGCGCAGTGTCGTGCGGCGCTCGAGAGCGGTGAGGAGGGCGACCTCGGCACGGGTGCCCTCGGGGGGTGTGACGTTGTGAACGGTGCGGACGACCGGCGTGCGCGTCACGGTGAGGCGCGCGAGGAGGACGGCCATCGCGGCGCGCTTTCCGAGTCGTGTGCGGCGACTGCCGGCGGCCAGCAGCGTGTCGCCCCAGTGGACGTGGAAGACGTCGTAGCGCCCGAAGATCGCGGTGCGCCACGAGAACGGGACGTGCTCGATCCCCGGGGTCCGCCGCAGGGCGTCCTGCAGCATCACGATGTACGGGTTGGTGGTGGGACGGGGTGCGCCGAACGACTGCATGACCCTGATCCGCCGCATCCGCACCACCCCCGCCCAAATCTAGCGGTCGGGGGAGTTGCCTCTCGACCGTCATACTTGCTTGTGCACGCCCGTCATCTTTCGGGGAGGTACCGGGTGGAAACGATCTCACAGACCTACGCGCGGCTTCGGCTCGCTCAGAAGGGGCGTGCGCGGGGCGCGCCCGCTTATTCGGTGTACGTCAACCGGCCCGTGGGGCGGCTCCTCGCCGCCGTCGCCTACCGCATCGGTCTCACGCCGAACCAGGTGACGCTGGTGAGCGCGGTCTTCACCTTCACGGCGATCGCGCTGATCGCACTGGTTCCCCCGAACCCCGTCATCGGCGTGTGCATCTGGCTGCTGCTGGCCCTCGGCTACGCGTGGGACTCCGCCGACGGGCAGGTCGCCCGACTGCGCGGGGGTGGATCCCTGGCCGGCGAGTGGCTCGACCACTTCGTCGACGCCGCGAAGATCTCGTCCCTGCACCTTGCCGTGCTGGTGGGGCTGAGCAGGGTCGACGGCATTCCGCAGACGTGGTTGCTCGTCCCCATCGTCTTCACCGTCGTGGCGAACACGACGTTCTTCGCGATGATCCTCAACGACCTGCTCAAGGGCAAGCGGGGCGTCGCCTCTGCGCACAGCGCGGGTGGCGGCGGGTCTCTCCGCTCGTTCCTCCTGCTGCCGACGGACTACGGCATCCTGATGCTCGCGTTCGTGCTGTGGGGATGGCCGCAGCTGTTCCTGGGGGTCTACGCGCTCCTGCTGCTCGCGTGCACGGCGTTCCTCGTCGCGGCCGCCGTCACCTGGTTCCGCCAGATGGTCCGGCTCGATCGTGAGGCCGTCGCGCCGTGACGCCGGCGCGCACCGCCGTCCTCGTGGTGAGCTACGGCTCGTCGGAGATGGTCGCCGACAACCTCCGCCGCACGGCTCTGCCGGAGGGGACGCTCGTGGTGGTGGTCGACAACTACACCACCGACGAGGAGCGGGCGGCCGCCCGTGCTCTCGCCGACCGTGAGGGCTGGGAGCTCGTCACGCCAGATCGCAACCTCGGGTTCGGCGCGGGCATGAACGCCGCCGCGCGCCGGGCGGCGGACTCGGATGCCGCGGCCTACGTGCTCCTCAACCCCGACGCCTACCTCGAGGGTGACGGCGTGGCGCGACTGGCGGAGACCGTGATCGCCGATCCGGACTGTGTCGTGGCGCCACTCGTCGTCCGACCGGACGGAGGTCACTTCTCGTCGGAGATGGAGCTCGATCTCGACTCGGGGTCGATGCGCCGTATCCGCGACGGTCGTCGCTATGCCGACTCCGCGATGTGGCTGAGCGGCGCGTGCTTCGCGATCAGCCGCGCGATGTGGGAGCGGCTCGGCGGCTTCGACGACGACTACTTCCTCTACTGGGAGGATGTCGACCTCTCCGTCCGCGCGGCTCGCGCGGGTGCCGTCCTGAGGGTGGACGACGGCGTTCGGGCGGTGCACAGCGCCGGCGGCACCCAGACCGACGAGACGAGAAGCGCCGGCAAGTCGCCGGTGTACTACTTCTATAACGTGCGCAACCGACTCGTGTTCGCCGCCCAGCACCTCGACGCCCGGGGCCAGCGCCGCTGGGCGCGACGGGCCGTTCCCGCGGCGTGGGAGATCCTGATGCGCGGCGGCCGTCGGCAGCTGCTCCATCCCGCGCGCACGATCGTCCCCGCCGTGCGCGGGACGATGTCGGGGCTGGCGTACCTCCGCGGGAGCCGACGCGCGGCGAGGAAGCGCTCATGAGCGGCGGGACGGTCATCGCCGTCACCCGGAAGCGTCACGGTCTGGGCAACCGCCTCCGCGTGACGCTCGGCGCCCGCTCGCTCGCGAGATCCACGGATCGCGGGTTCGCCTACGTCTGGCCGACGGGCGAGCACTTCGGGGCGCGCTTCGACGAGCTGTGGCAATTCGGCGAGAAGCGGATCAGCACCCTGCGATCGCGCGTTCTCGCGGTGCGGCATCCCTACCGTCGGCACGATCTCGACTGGCTCGACGACGCCCGCGACGATCGGATCTGGCAGATCCGCACCGCCCACGCGCTGCATCTTCCGCCGGGAGCGGTGTCGTGGGGCGAGGAGCTTCAGGCTCTCGCGCCCGTGCCTGAGATCGCCGGGCGGGTCGAGTCCTTCTTCACCCGGCACTTCGAGGGCGCGCCCTACGTCGGGGTGATGGTGCGCGCGCACGCGGTCTCCAACGTCGAGACGCTGAAGCACTCGCCCGTGAGCTGGTACATCGAGCGCATGAGACAGGTCGCCGCCGAGCATCCCGGCATCCGCTTCTTCCTCTCCGCCGACACCGAGCAGGCGCAGCAGGCGGTGATCGACGCGGTACCGGGAACCGTCGCACTGAACGACAAGGGCGGCTACAACACCAAGGCGGCGCTCGTGTCGTCCGTCGTGGACCTCTACCTGCTGGCGAGCAGCACCCACCTCCTCGCGCCGCACTACTCGAGCTTTCCCGAGATCGCGCAGCAGCTGGCGGGGCCGTCGCTGCGCCTCGAGACCTCGATGACGGATGCCGCGACCCGGTTCGGCCCCGACGACCGACCAGTCGTGGTGACGGACCCGCTGCGCCCTTCAGCGCGCTGAGTCCCCATTCCTTGGGCGAATCCTGAGGTTCACGGCGCGGCGTCCCCTGATATAGTCGGCGCGGGGACATGCGTGGCGCCAGCGGGAACTGGCGTCCACGCCACATCTGGGATCGTCTCGCGCGGTGGGTGCGTGCGTGGCGAGTGCACATCTGGGGGATGAGCGTGGGACAGCCGTTGGCGCTGAGGCGTCTATTCATTCGTGCGACTGCGGTAGCGGCGGGGGCCGTGCTGTGCGCCGTCGCATTCAGCGCGTGCACGGCCGAGCCGGAGCCCGGCACGCAGAACTCCGATCCGCTTCCGAGCGCGACGGTGCCCGCACCGAACGGCGGCTCCATCGAGGAGACCGTCGAGCCGGTGGACCCGGGCCCCACTCAGGAGGCCGAACTCGGTGACACCGCACGCCTCGAGGGCGGTGTCGACGTCACCATCTCGGAGGTCGAGCAGCTCGACGTGAAGGCCGAGACGCCCGGCGAGATCGCCGGTCCGGCCGTCGCTCTGACGCTGACCGTCGAGAACGGCTCCGACGACGCGATCGACCTGAGCACCGCGATGGTCTCGGTCACGGGGTCGAAGGACTCCTACGGGCAGGCGACCACGTCCGAGCCGTACAGTCCGTTCGCCGGCACGCTCGCGCCGGGTGAGACGGCTTCCGGGGTCTACGTCTTCCGGCTTCCCGCCGACGAGCGGGACTCGCTGCAGGTCACCGTCGAGTACATCGCCGGAGCGCCGATCGCGCTGTTCACCGGCGACGTGTAGGCGCAAGAGATTTCACTGGGGTTGAAGGGCAAGAGAATGAACGCTGGGGCGTTTCGTCTACGCAGGATCATCGCGGGAGTGGCGGTCTCGGCCGTCGTCGCCGCGGGCGCCGTGGTGGGGATCGCGGCACCGGCCTCGGCCGTCTCGACGGCGGGCCCGGCTCCCATCGAGCAGCGCAACGAGGCGACGGTGTCGAGCGACCCGCTGCCGACGGTCCAGATCGACTCGGGAGTCGTGTGGGCGCAGGTGATCGCCGGAGACACCGTGTTCGCCGGCGGCAGCTTCAGCAACGCGCGCCCGGCGGGTGCCGGCCAGGGCACGAGCCTCATGCCGCGCAGCAACCTCCTCGCCTACAACATCAACACGGGCGTCGCCACCTCGTTCGCCCCGGTGATCAACGGCACCGTGAAGTCGCTCGCCGTGTCCCCGGACGGCAAGACGCTCTACGTGGGCGGTTCCTTCAACCAGGTCGACGGACAGACCCGGTGGAACGTCGCCGCCTTCAACGTCGCGACGGGTGCGCTCCTCACGACGTGGAAGCCGGCGATCGGCGGATCGTACGTCAACGCCATCGTCGCCACCGACACCACCGTGTACTTCGGCGGGCTGATCGGCGCGGCGGGCGGCATCACCCGCAAGAACCTCGCCGCCGTGTCCGCCACCAACGGCGCGGTGCTCTCGTGGGCGCCCACCACCGACCTGCAGGTCGACTCGATGGTGATCAACGCGTCGGGCTCGAAGGTCGTCGCAGCCGGTCGCTTCGAGACCGCGAACGGCACGACGTCGCGCGGAATGGCCGCGCTCGATCCGGTCACGGGCGCCCTCCTGCCGTGGAACGCGAACGCGACCATCCGAAACGGACTCGCCTCCGGCTCGCTCGCCGGTCGCGCCGGCATCTGGAACATCTCCACCGACGCCGGCGGTGGCGTGTACGGCACCGCATGGGTGTTCTCCAACGTCACCGTGGGCAATCTCGAAGGGCTGTTCGCCCTCGAGGGCGAGACGGGCTCGATCCGCTGGATCGCGGACTGCCACGGCGACCACTACGGCATCTACTCCGACGGCACGAACGTCTACAGCACCGGACACGAGCACGACTGCCAGACCGCCGGCGGTCTCCCGCAGGCGAGCGGCAACCCGGGCAACATGCGCAACGCCACGGTATACACGGCCGCCGTGAAGGGAACGCTGTCGCGCTCCCCCTCGGTCGGCTCCATCTACTCCGACTGGAGCGGGTATCCCGCACCCGCGGCGATCAACTGGTATCCCGACTGGATGACCGGCACCGCGACCGGCCAGGGGCAGGCCGGCTGGACCGCCACCGGCAATGGGGAGTACCTCCTCGTCGGCGGTGAGTTCCCCCTCGTCAACAACATCCGCAGCCAGGGCATCGCACGGTTCGCCGTCGAGCCCCCCGGCGGCGCGAAGCAGGGCCCGCGTCTCAGCGGTGCGGACTGGACGCCGACCGCTCGCTCCGTCGAATCCGGCTCCGCGCGCGTCCAGTTCGCCGCGAACTGGGACCGCGACGACCTCGACCTCACCTACGAGCTGTGGGTGCAGGGCGCAACGGCGCCGGTGGCGACCACGACGGCGCAGGCGACGTTCTGGAACCGACCGACGCAGGTCCTCTCCGCGGGCGGGTTCACGCCCGGATCGACCCAGACGCTCTACGTTGTCGCGAAGGACGGCGACGGCAATTCGGCGCGGAGCGCCGATGTCACCGTGACCATCTCCGGTGCCGCCGGCTCGACCTATGCCACGACCGTCCTCGACGACAACGCGAGCCTCTACTGGCGCCTGGGCGGCAGCAATGCGACCGGCGGCGCCGACATCGCGGGCGGCAACAACGCCGTCATGGGCAGCGGTGTCAGCACCAACACCGACGACGCGCTGGCGAACGAGGCCAACGGCTCGGCGGTCTACAACGGCTCCTCCAGCGGGCTCGCCCGCACGTCGTCCGTGACGCCGGTGGGTCTGTCCTTCGCGACCGAGCTGTGGTTCAAGACGTCCACGTCCAGCGGCGGCAAGCTCGTCGGCTACGGCAGCGCGGCGTCGGGCAACTCCTCCAACCCCGACCGTCACCTCTACATGCGCAACAACGGCGCGCTCGTGTTCGGTGTCTGGCAGGGCAGCAACCGCACGATCGAGTCCCCGGCGACGTATCGCGACAACCAGTGGCACCACGCGGTCGCCCAGCTCAGCCCCACTGCGGGTATGCAGCTCTTCGTCGACGGCGTCCTCGTCGCCTCCGACGACACCACCACGGCCTCGGCCCGCCCGATCACCGGCTACTGGCGTGTCGGCGGCGACACGGTCAGCGGCTGGCCGGGTGCACCGAGCTCGAGCTGGTTCAACGGACGCATCGACGAGTTCGCCGTCTATCCCGCACCTCTGACCGCGGCGCAGGTGTCCGAGCACTACGCCCTCGGCGCGGGCCTGGCGATGCCGACGGCCGACTTCACCACCGCCGGCGACGAGATGGCGAAGTCGTTCGACGCAAGCGCGAGCACCGCACCGTCGGGCCGCACGATCGTGTCGTACGCGTGGAACTTCGGCGACGGCACGACCGGCAACGGGGCCACCGCCAACCACACCTACGCCGATCCAGGTGTGTACACGGTGACGCTGACGGTGAAGGACAGCGCCGGGTTCACCGCGACCAAGACCTCCTCGGTCACCGCGACGCCGCCGCATCAGGCGCCGACGGCCGCCTTCGAGCCCGGTGTCGCCGGCCTGTCGGTCACCTTCGACTCCTCGGCGTCGGCGGCGTCCGGCGCGGCGACGATCACCGAGTACGCGTGGACCTTCGGCGACGGTGCGACCTCGACCGAGGCATCCCCCACGCATCGCTACGCGAGCGCGGGCACCTATACCGCGACCCTCACCGTCACCGACAACCTCGGCGCCGTGAGCACGCCGGTCAGCCGGGAGGTGACCGTCAGCCATGCGGCACCGGTGGCGGCGTTCACCACCTCCCCGACCGGCCTGACGGTGGCCTTCGACGCGAGCACCTCGTCCGCCTCCGACGGGGCGACCCTCGAGTACTCGTGGAACTGGGGCGACGGATCGCCCGCCGGATCGGGCGAGAGCGCGACCCACACGTTCCCGGCGAACGGGATCTATCAGGTGGTGCTGACGGTGACCGACAGTCTCGGCTCGACGGACAGCGAGACGGTCAACGTCTCCGTCGCCTCGCAGGTCTTCGCGGCACGCGACGACTTCGAGCGCACGGCGGGTTCCGGGTGGGGTACGGCGACGACCGGGGGCGCCTGGAGCGGCACGACCGGCTTCGCTGTCGCCGGGGGTGCGGGCACCATCGCCCTGAACGCCGGCCAGACCCGGACCAGCGCGCTGACCGGCGTGTCCGTGCGCGACTTCGACACGACGGCAGTCGTCTCGGCCGACAAGCTCGCCAACGGCGGGGGGCTGCACTTCAACCTGACGGCGCACAAGTCCGCCGCCGGCGAGTACCGGCTCAAGGTCCGCACCCTGTCCACGGGTGTCGTCGCAGCGAGCATCACGAAGCTCGTCGGCACGACCGAGACGACGCTCGTCACGAAGAACCTGACCGGTGTCACGTACGCCGGAGGCACCAAGCTGCGCCTGCACTGGGTCGGCACCACCACCGGCGGGTCGACCGCCCTCACCGCCAACGTCTGGCCCGACGGCGGAGCGGAGCCCGCGGGCTGGCTCCTGTCGACGACCGACAGCCAGGCGCAGCTGCAGAGCGGCGGACAGGTGGGTGTCCTCGCCTACCTCTCCGGCTCGACCACCAACGTGCCGGTGACGGTCTCGCTCGACGACCTCGCGGTGGTCGACACCGCGGCATCTGCCGCGCCCGAGCACGCCGATCCGGAGGCGTCGTTCACCGCCGCGCAGAGCGAGCTCACCGTGTCGACCGACGCCTCGGCGTCGACGGCATCCGACGGAGCGACGCTCGCCTACTCGTGGAACTGGGGCGACGGCAGCGCGGCCGGTTCGGGGGCGACCGCCTCCCACACCTATGCGGCAGCCGGGACGTACACGGTCACCCTGACACTCACCGACAGCCTCGGCGGCACCGCGACGACTTCCAAGTCCGTGACCGTGAGCGAGCATGTGCACCCGAACCCTGTGGCCGTGTTCACCGCGTCGACGAGCGATCTCGGCGTCACCGTGGACGGGTCGGGGTCGACACCCTCCGAAGGTGCGGCGCTGACATACTCGTGGAACTGGGGCGACGGTACACCGGCAGGCTCCGGCGCCACCGCCTCGCACACCTATGCCGCAGCAGGCACCTACACCGTGACGCTGAACCTGAGCGACGCGCTGGGCGGCACGGCCACGACGTCGCAGCAGGTGACCGTCACGGCGCCGCCGGTCGCGTTCATCGCGAAGGACGACTTCGAGCGCACCGTCGCATCCGGCTGGGGAACCGCGGTCACCGGCGGTCAGTGGGGCACGACCGCGGGCTTCTCGGTGGCCGACGGCGTCGGCAAGGCGACGCTCAACCCGGGCCAGACCCGGTCCAACCTCCTGACCGGCGTGGCCGCCCAGGATGTCGATGCCCGCGTCGCACTCAGCTCGGACGTCGTCGCGAACGGCGGCGGCCTGCACCTGAACTACCTCGTGCGTAAGACGACCGCCGGCGACTACCGGCTGAAGCTCCGGATCTCGTCCGCCGGCGCCGTCACCGTTTCGCTCGCGAAGGTCGTCGGTACGGCCGAGACGCTGATCGTCAACCGAACGCTCAGCGGATACACCCACACGGCAGGAGCCAAGCTCCAGCTGCGGTTGCAGGCTGTGACCGAGGGCGCCGGGACGGCGCTCAAGGGCAAGGTGTGGGCCGACGGGACGGCGGAGCCGACGGACTGGTTCGTCTCGGCGACGGATGCTCAGGCCGAACTGCAGGGCGCTGGTCAGATCGGCATCCTGTCCTACCTGTCGGGCTCGGCCACCAACGTGCCCGTCACGGTGAGCGTGGACGACATCGAAGTGAAGTAAGAAGCTCCGCCGCGGGGACGGCGGAGTGGATTCGGGAGCGGATGTCTGCGAAACATCCGAGAACATTTGGGGAAAAGTCATATGGCTGGGAAGTCGTTTGTTTCAGGTCCGGGGTCGACACTCCGGCGCGCGCTCGCCGGCGTCACGGCTTCGGCCGTCGTCATCGCGGGCCTCGCGTTCGGGGCCGTAGCTCCGGCCGCCGCGGCGGATCCCATTCCGGGCATCGCCCCCATCGAGCAGCGCAACGCGGCTATGGTGACGGCCGACCCGCTTCCGACCGTGCAGATCGACTCCGGCATCGTGTGGGCGCAGGCGATCGCCGGTCGGACCGTGTTCGCCGGCGGAAGCTTCTCGAACGCGCGGCCCGCCGGCGCGAGCCCGGGCCAGAACCTGATGCCTCGCAGCAACATCCTCGCCTACGACATCGAGACGGGTGTCGCGACCTCGTTCGCACCGACGATCAACGGCACCGTCAAGTCGCTCGCCGTGTCGCCCGACGGGAAGACCCTCTATGTCGGCGGCTCCTTCAACCAGGTCAACGGGCAGACCCGATTCAACGTCGCGGCGTTCGACGTCGCGACCGGCGCGCTGCTCACGACCTTCCGCCCCGCGATCGGCGGCTCCTACGTCAATGCGATCGTGGCGACCGACTCCGCCGTGTACTTCGGCGGTCTCATCGGTGCCGCGGGCGGCATCGCCCGCAAGAACCTCGCCGCGGCCAACCCGGCGAACGGCGCGATCCTCGGCTGGGCGCCGACCACCGACATGCAGGTCGACACGATGGTCCTCGAACCCGGGGCCGGCAAGCTCATCGTCGGCGGACGCTTCGGGCAGGTGAACGATGCCGCCCAGCGCGGACTCGCCGCGCTGGACCTCACGACCGGCGCGATCCTGCCGTGGGCGGCTCCCGCCACGGTGCAGAACGGCGTGGTCTCGACCGATGCGTATGCAGGACGGGCCGGCATCTGGGCGCTGACCGCAGACGAGAACGCGGTGTACGGGACCGGCTGGGTCTTCGCCAACAAGTGGGTGGGCAACCTCGAGGGGATGTTCGCGGCCGAGGCGGGAACCGGAGAGATCCGCTGGATCGCCGACTGCCACGGCGACCACTACGGGATCTACTCGGACGGCACCAACGTCTACACCACGGGTCATGAGCACGACTGCCAGACCGCCGGGGGACTGCCGCAGGCCTATCCGGCGCCGGGCAACATTCGCCACGCCACCGTCTACACGGCGGCCGCCAAGGGCACCCTCACGCGTTCGCCGTACGTCAACGACATCTACGCGGACTGGCAGGGGTACCCGGCGCCCGCCGCGGTGAACTGGTTCCCCGACTGGACGACGGGAACCGCGTCGGGCTCAGGACAGGCCGGCTGGACCGCGACGGGCAACGGCAAGTACCTCGTCGTCGGCGGCGAGCAGACCTTCGTCAACGGCCAGCGGAGCCAGGGCCTCACGCGGTTCTCGACCACGCCTCCGGGCGGGCCGAAGTCGGCGCCCCGACTCTCCGGCACGAACTGGACGCCGACGGCCCGGTCGGTGAGCGCGGGAACCGCGCGCATCGCCATCCCGGCCAACTGGGACCGCGACGACCGCGACCTCACCTATGAGCTCTACGAGCAGGGCGTCTCGGCGCCCGTGGCGACGACGACCAAGCAGTCCACGTTCTGGAACACGCCCAACGTCGTCCTGACCGCTCACGATCTCCCGGCCGGCGCGACCAAGACCTACCGGGTCGTGGCGAAGGACGGCGACGGCAACACCGCCAACAGCGCGTGGGTGACCGTCACCGTCAGCTCGGCCGACGCCTCCGCGTACGCCGACGCGGTGCTCGACGACGGCGCCTCGCTCTACTGGCGCCTCGGCGGCAGCGATGGCGGAGCGGACTGGGCCGGCACCACCGACGCGGCCTTCAAGAACGGCGTGGCAACGACCGCCGACGACGCCCTCGCGAACGAGGAGAACGGGTCCGCCACGATGCCCGGCGGCAACGGCTTCGCCGTCACGAACACGACGGCCACCGTCGGCTCGTCCTTCGCGGCCGAGCTCTGGTTCAAGACCGACACGACCACGGGCGGCAAGCTCGTCGGCTACGGCAACAGCGCCGACGGCAACTCCGGCAGCTACGACCGTCACGTCTACATGAAGAACAACGGCCAGCTCGTCTTCGGCACCTACCCCGGCTTCGTCGCCACCGTGCAGAGCACGAAGTCGTACAACGACAACAAGTGGCACCACGTCGTCGCACAGCAGGGCCCCTCGGGTCAGCAGCTCTACGTGGACGGCGAGCTCGTGGGCTCCTCGGCCCAGAGCGGTGCGCAGAGCTACACCGGGTACTGGAGGATCGGCGGCGACAACCTGGGCGGCTGGCCCAACCAGCCCTCGTCGTCGTACTTCCGCGGGTCCATCGACGAGTTCGCCGTGTACGGCACGACGCTCACGTCCACGCAGGTGACGAACCACTACGAGATCGCCAAGGGGCCGCACATGCCCCCGACCGCGGTCATCGGTGCAGTCACGGCTGGCCAGACCGTCACGTTCTCGGCGGCGGACTCGACCGCTTCGGGCGATGCCGACCTCGTCTCGTACACGTGGAGCTTCGGCGACGGCGCGACGTCCGATGAGATCACCCCGACCCACCAGTACACGACGGCGGGCGACTACACCGTGACCCTCACCGTCACCGACTCCAAGGGATCGGTGAGCCCGGTGGTGTCCGAGACGGTCACGGCCTCCGCCCCGGCGACCGCCGCGGCACGGTACACCCAGCGTGTGATCGACGACGGCGCCCAGGTGCACTGGTCGCTCGGCGGACCCGTCGGAGGCGTCGACTGGGTGAGCGACCGCGACCTCGTGACGACGCCCGGCGTCGGCTCCAGCGCCGACGCGGTCAGCCCCCTCGCGGGAAGCGCGTCGGCGACGTTCGACGGCGGCTCGGCGTTCGGTCGCACCTCGCGCACGATCCCGGCGAACACGCCCTTCGCGGCGGAGGTCTGGTTCAAGACGACGACCACCAACGGTGGAAAGATCTTCGGTTACGGCGGCTCCACCTCGGGCAACTCGAGCAACTACGACCGCCACTTGTACATGGCGAACGACGGCCGTCTCGTCTTCGGCGTGTGGCTCGGGTTCGCCGCGGTCGTGCAGACGCCGCAGGCGTACAACGACGGCCAGTGGCACCACGTCGTCGCGCAGGTCGGCGCCGGAGGGGAGCAGCTCTTCGTCGACGGACAGCTCGTCGCGTCCGACGCCGGGGTGACAGGTGCCCAGGCGTACGACGGCTACTGGCGCATCGGCGGCGACAACATCAGCGGATGGCCGTCGCAGCCGGCGTCGTTCTACTTCGCCGGTCAGCTCGACGACTTCTCCGCCTACAGCCGTACGCTGTCGGCGACCGAGGTCGACGACCACTACCGGATCGCGAAGGACCTGCCGACAACGCAGGCTCAGTTCACGGTGGCCGGGACGGGCGACACGCGGGAGTTCGACGCCAGCGGGTCGTCCACCGCTCCCGGCCGGACCATCACCGGCTACGACTGGGACTTCGGCGACGGCGAGACCGGCACCGGCGCGACGCCGTCGCACACCTACGGCGAGCCCGGGACCTACACGGTGACCCTCACCGTGACGGACTCGGCGGGCCGCACCGGGGTCGCGACGTCGAACGTCGTGATCGCTCCGCCGCACGCGGCACCGGTCGCGGACATCGAGGTCGAGACGGCGGGCCTGACCGCGTCCTTCGACGGGTCCGGATCCACGGCGTCCGGTGACGCGACGATCGCCTCGTACGCCTGGAACTTCGGTGACGGGACGACCGCGACGCAGGCTGCTCCGACGCACGCGTATGAGGCACCCGGCACCTACACGGTGTCCCTCACCGTGACGGACTCGCTGGGCGCGACGAGCGAGCCGGCGACGACCGAGATCACGGTCGAGCACGCGGCGCCGACCGCGTCGTTCAGCACCGAGGAGTCCGGCCTGAGCGTGTGGGTCGACGCGTCCGCGTCGTCGGCTTCGGACGGCGCCGGCCTCTCCTACTCCTGGAACTGGGGCGACGGCTCACCCGCAGGCACGGGAGTGACGGCATCCCATCAGTACGCGGCACCGGGCGCCTATACGGTGACCCTGACGGTGACCGACACCCTCGGTGCGTCGAAGACGGCGACCGAGTCGGTCACGGCGACCCACGCCGACCCGACCGCGAGCTTCACGGCGCAGACGAGCATGCTGGACGTGGAGGTGGATGCCTCGGCATCCGCCGCCGCGGACGACGCGACGCTCGAGCACTCCTGGAACTGGGGCGACGGTTCAGCCGCCGGCACCGGCGAGACCGCCTCCCACACGTATGCCGAGGCGGGCACGTACGAGATCACGCTGACCGTGACGGACAGCCTCGGCGCGAGCGCGAGCACCTCTCGCAGCGTCACGGTGGCCGCGCAGACGGTGATCGCCGACGACGACTTCGCACGGAACCTCGGCAGTGGCTGGGGAACCGCCGCGATCGGCGGCGCGTGGTCGTCGGCGGCCAACACCTCGGTCGCGGGCGGTACCGGGCGAATCGAGCTCGTCGCCAGCCGCACACGCGCGCTGACGTTGACCTCGACCTCGGTCGACGACCTCTCAGGGAGCCTCGTGTTCTCGGCGGACAAGGTCGCGAACGGCGGCGGACTGCACTTCAGCTATGTCGTGCACAAGTCCTCTGCCGGCGAGTACCGCCTCAAGGTGCGCACGCTGGCGACGGGCTCGGTCCAGGTCAGCATGACCCGCCTGGTCGGCACGACCGAGACCGTGTTCGCCACCCAGACCCTCTCCGGTTACACCTACACGGCGGGTGCCAAGCTGCGCGTGCGGTTCGAGACCGAGGGCACGGGTGACGTCACCGAGATGCGCGGCAAGGTGTGGCCCGACGGAACGACCGAGCCCTCCGGCTGGACCGTCACGGGATCGGGGAACGTCGCGGCCCTGCAGGGTGCGGGTCAGGTCGGGGTGATCGCGTACGCGACGGGCTCCGTCACCAACGGCCCGGTCGTGGTGTCGGTCGACGACTTCCGCGTGACGTCCCTCGGAGCCGGAGAGCCGCATGCGGCGCCCGTCGCCGTGATCGGCGGCACCGCCTCTGGCCTCACCGTCGCCTTCGACGGCACCGGGTCCAGCGCATCCGGAGGCGCGAGCATCGCCGGATACGCGTGGAACTTCGGTGACGGCTCCACCTCCACCGAGTCGAAGCCGACCCATCGGTATGCGGCCGCCGGCACGTACACCGCCACGCTCACCGTGACGGACAGCACCGGTGCGGTGTCGGCAGTCGCCTCGCAGTCGGTCGCGGTCGCCCACAGCAACCCGGTGGCAGCGTTCGGCGCATCCGCTGCAGGGTTGGCGGTGTCCGTCGACGGATCCGGCTCCCAGGCTTCCGACGGAGCGACGCTGGCTTACTCCTGGAACTGGGGCGACGGCTCGCCCGCCGGCTCCGGCGTCACGGCCTCGCACACGTATGCCGCTGCGGGGACGTACGACGTGACCCTGACGGTCACCGACAGTCTCGGTGCGTCAGCGAGCACCACGCGATCGGTCGCGGTGACCGAGGACGCCTTCGTCGCACGGGACGACTTCGAGCGCACCGTCGCCACCGGATGGGGCACCGCCCCCACGGGTGGCGCGTGGGGCACCGCGGCGGGCTTCTCCGTGTCGGAGGGCACGGGCAAGATCTCGCTCGCGGCAGGCCAGACGCGCACGAACCTCCTCGGGGGCGTGAACGCGCAGAACGTCGACGCGCGGCTCGCGATCTCGACCGACAAGGTGGCGAACGGGGGCGGCCTTCACCTGAACTATCTGGTGCACAAGACCGCCGCCGGCGACTACCGCATGAAGCTGCGCATCTCTGCGACGGGCGTCGTGCAGGTCTCCGTCTCCAAGATCGTGGGCACGACCGAGACGATCCTGTCGAACCGCACTCTGTCGGGATACACCCACACCGCGGGGGCGAAGCTGCGGCTCCGCTTCCAGGCCACCACGGCCGGCGGCGCGACGACCCTCGGTGCGAAGGTGTGGCTCGACGGCACCGCCGAGCCGGCCGACTGGTACGTCTCGGCGACCGACGCACAGGCCGAGCTCCAGGGCGCGGGGCAGGTGGGTGTGCTCACCTATCTCTCCGGCTCGGCGACGAACGCTCCCCTCACGGTGAGCGTCGATGACCTCGAGGTGCGCTGAACCCCCCTAGCGCACATCGAGCACCCAGGCACCCGCCTCCTTCCCACGCCGGAGGCGGGTGTCTCACCCTCCGGCCGAGTGCCGGGTCGCGGTCCGCGCACCTCTCGCGCGGACCGCGGCGTGGTGCTAACCTCTGCCGGAAGAGCGCCGTCGTATTTCTGGGAGACCTCGGCGCCTCTTGAGCTGGCGAGCAGTCTGGGGTAGCCGCTCCACGCGGCACCGGAACCGGGGGAGGTTCCTGATGCACCACGCGGTATCGACGACGTCCACGCGGCCGAGGGGGCGAGCGGCGGCCGTTCTCGCGGCCGCCGCGCTGATCGCGGCGGGTCTGGTGGCGGTGGCCGCCGATCCGGCCGCAGCTGCCCCGGGGCCGGCTCCGATCGAACAGCGCAACGCGCAGACAGTGACGGCCGACCCACTGCCGACGGTGCAGATCGACTCCGGCATCGTGTGGACGCAGGTCGTCAACGGGACGACCGTGTACGCCGGCGGGAGCTTCTCGAACGCGCGTCCGGCGGGCGCGAACCCGGGTCAGAACCTGATGCCGCGAAGCAACCTCCTGGCCTACAACATCACCACCGGCGTGGCGACCAGCTTCGCCCCGACGATCAACGGAACCGTGAAGGCGCTCGCCGTCTCGCCCGACGGCTCCCGGCTGTACGTCGGCGGCTCCTTCAACCAGGTCAACGGCCAGACCCGGTGGAACTTCGCGGTGTTCAACACCTCCACCGGTGCGCTGATCGATACCGTCAAGCCGGCGATCGGAGGCTCGTACGTCAACGCGATCGTCGCCACGAGCAGCACCGTCTACATCGGTGGACTCATCGGCGCGGCACAGGGCGTGACGCGCAAGAACCTCGCCGCCGTGAACGCGTCCAACGGAGCGGTCCTCGGGTGGGCGCCGACCCCCGACCTGCAGGTCGACACCATGGTGATGGCTCCCGGCGGAGGCAAGCTCATCGTCGGAGGGCGCTTCGAGAAGATCAACGGGACGACGTCCCGAGGCCTCGGGGCGCTCGATCTCACCACGGGCGCACTGCTGCCTTGGGCCGTCACCAACGTGGTGAAGAACGGCATGGCGACGGGCAGCCTGGCGGGCCGCGCCGGCATCTGGGCGCTCTCCGCCGACAGCTCGAAGGTGTACGGCGCGGGGTGGGTGTTCTCCAACGCGACGATCGGCAACCTCGAGGGTCTGTTCGCGGCCGACGGTCAGACGGGCGCCGTCAGCTGGATCGCCGACTGCCACGGCGACCACTACGGCGTGTTCTCCGACGGGACCAACGTCTACTCGACGGGCCACGAGCACGACTGCCAGACGGCGGGCGGGATGCCGCAGGCCTACCCCTCGCCGGGCAACATGCGCAATTCGAGCGTGTACACCGCGGCCGCCAAGGGCACGCTGACCCGCAGCCCGTACGTCAACAGCATCTACGCCGACTGGACGGGCTACCCCGCTCCGGCTGCGGTGAACTGGTACCCGGACTGGACGACGGGCACGGCGTCCGGATCCGGACAGGCGGCCTGGACGGTCACCGGCAACAGTCAATACGTGGTCTTCGGCGGCGAGTTCCCGCTGGTGAACGGCCAGCGCAATCAGGGCCTCGCGCGCTTCGCCCGCACCCCGTCGACCGGCGCGAACCAGGGCCCGCGCTTGTCGGGCGCGAACTGGACGCCGACCGCGCGCTCGGTGAGCGCCGGAACGGCGCACGTCCGCATCCCGGCCAACTGGGACCGCGACGACCTCGACCTCACGTACGAGCTGTGGGCACAGGGCGGAGCGAGCCCGATCGCGACGAAGGCCGTCAAGTCGACCTACTGGTTCACGCCGGTCGTCACCTTCGCCGCCGAGGGCATCCCGGCGGGATCGAGCCGGACCTACCGCGTGATCGCCCGCGACGGTGACGGCAACAGCGCGACGAGCGCGAACGTCACCGTCACGGTCGGCGGGACCTCGACGTCGTCCTACGCCGACACCGTCCTCGACGACGGTGCCACGACGTACTGGCGCCTCGGGCCGTCCGGTGGCGGCACCGACCTGGCGGGCTCGAACAACCTCGTCTCGTTCGGCGGCGTCGGAACGACGTCGGACGACGGCCTGGCGGGTGAGGCCAACGGCTCCTCCACCTTCAACGGCTCGACGAGCGGCTTCGCGCGCTCGACCGACACGACGGTCGTCGAGGAGGCCTTCGCGGTCGAGCTCTGGTTCAAGACATCGACGACGTCCGGCGGCAAGCTCATCGGCTATGGCAACGGCTCATCGGGCAACTCGGGGAGCTACGACCGGCATCTCTACATGCGCAACGACGGTGCGCTGGTCTTCGGCGTCTCGCCCGGCTACCAGAAGGTGATCGCATCGCCGGGAACCTATCGCGACAACCAGTGGCATCACGCCGTCGCGCAGCTCAACCCGTGGACGGGCATCCAGCTGTACGTGGACGGCACGCTCGTGGCCTCCGACCCTTCGGCGACGGCGGGTCAGCTCTTCACCGGCTTCTGGCGCATCGGCGGCGACAACCTCAACGGATGGCCCAATCGTCCGTCGTCGAACTTCTTCAACGGCTCCCTCGACGAGGTCGCGATCTACCCGCACGTCCTGAGTGGTGCGCAGATCGCTCAGCACTACGCGCTCGGGCGTGGCCAGAGCCTGCCGACCGCGTCGTTCACGACATCCGGCTCGAACCTGTCGTGGTCTTTCAACGGGAGCGGGTCCAGCGCACCGAGCGGGCGCACCATCACGTCCTACGCGTGGAACTTCGGAGACGGATCGAACGGCTCGGGTGTGAACGCGAGCCGCACCTACGCCTCGCCGGGCACGTACACCGTCACGCTGACCGTGACCGACAGCGCCGGCATGACGGCATCCACCACCCGCACCGTGAACGCGTCCGGACCGCACCAGGCCCCGGTCGCCGTCATCGGCGCGAGCGCGTCGGGGCTGACGGTGAACTTCACCGGCTCGGGATCGACGGCGTCCGGGGGCGCGACCGTCACGGGTTACGCCTGGAACTTCGGCGACGGCACGACCTCGACGCAGGCGAACCCCGTCAAGACCTATGCCGTACCGGGGACGTATGTGGTCACGCTGACCGTCACCGACAGCATGGGGTCCACGAGCCCGCCGGCTTCGCAGTCGGTGACCGTGTCTGCGCAGACCTTCGTGGCTCAGGATGCCTTCACCCGGTCGGTCTCGGGAGGCTGGGGGTCGGCGACGGTCGGCGGAGCCTGGACGGTCAACAGCGCCGCGTCCTTCTCCGTCAACGGGAGCGCGGGGCTCATCTCGATGAACGCGGGTCAGACTCGCAGTGCGACGCTCGCGGGGACGTCGGCGCAGGATGTCGACGCCCGGGCGCTCTTCAGCACCGATGTCGTCGCCAACGGCGGCGGGGTGCACTTCAACTACCAGGTGCACAAGACCGCGGCGGGTGAGTACCGGCTGAAGCTCCGCATCTCCTCGGCAGGCGCGGTGACCGTGTCGATCGCAAAGGTCGTCGGGACGACCGAGACGCTGCTGGTCAATCGCAGTCTCGGCGGGTACACGCACACGGCGGGGGGAAAGCTGCGGCTGCATCTGGTGACGGCGACCGCCGGCGGCACCACGACGCTCACCGCGAACGTCTGGCCGGACGGTTCGGCCGAGCCGGGCGGCTGGTTCGTGTCGGCCACTGACGCTCAGGCGGAGTTGCAGGCCGCAGGGCAGATCGGGGTGCTCGCCTACCTGTCGGGCTCGACGACCAACGCGCCGGTGATCGTGAGCGTCGACGACGTCGAGGTGCGCTGAGGTCAGCTGCGGGGCCGACGTTTCAGCATGAGGCGGGCGAAGGCGGTCAGGTTGCGCGTGTCGCGGCGGTAGATGGGGATGATGAGGGCGGATGCCGCCGCCGCCGACCCGGCGATCAGACCGACGACGAGCATCGCCCACGTGCCCACGCCCGCGACCGCGGTCGACGCCGCCCAGGCCGCCGCACATGTCCACGCACACACGGCGAGGATGCGGCCGGCGCCGCCGTAGAGCCGTGCGGTGGGCATCGGCGTGATCCGCGAGAGCCAGAAGAGCGACAGCGGCCACGAGATGGCGGGCGCGACGGCGAAGCCGATCGCCACGCCGAGCACCCCGAAGTTCGATCCCACGACGATGCAGGTGATCTTGATGATCGTGGTGACGATCGTGTAGCGGAAGAGCTGCTTGCCGAGCCCCCGGGAGAGGTAGACCCAGTACCCGACGAACGCGAGCGTCGTGAGCAGGCCCGCGACCGCGAAGAGCGCCACGATCGGGATGGCGTCCAGCCACTGCGGACCGAGCATGATCCGCACGATCGGATCCGCGAGCGCAGTGACGAGGATGAGAGGGATGCCGAGGCCGTACCCGAGCAGGAGCTGGGCGGACGTGACGTAGTTGTTGAACCGCGGCGGATCCTCCTGCACGCGGGACAGCACGGGGAGGGCGACGTTCTTCGTGGGCGAGCGCACCTGGCTGAGCGGGGTCATCACCAGCTGGTACGCGCGGTTGTAGAGGCCCAGCGGGGTGGTGCCGAACTTCAGCCCGACCAGGATGGTGTCGATCTGGGAGCCGGCGTAGACCAGGAGGTTGGTCGCGACGATGTTCCACCCGAAACCGATCAGGTCGCGCACCGACGCCGCACGGGAGTACCACCCGGGCAGCCAGCGACCGGCGACCACGCAGCCGACGAGCACGACCATGCCTCCCGCGAGCTGCTGCATGACCAGCGCCCAGTACTCGGCGCCCGCGAGCGCGGCGACGACGGCGACCGCCAGCGCGACGGCCGCCGAGGTGATGTCGATGACCGCGAGCGCCTTGAACTTGAGCTCGCGCGCGAGGTTCGCGCGGTGCTGGGTGGCGAGGCCGTTGAGCAGGAACAGGAGCGACAGCCACTGCACCATGCCGACGATCTCCGGCTCGTTCACGACGGCCTCGATCGGCCAGGCGAGCCCGAACATCACGCCGGTGAGCACGACGCCGATCCCCGCGTTGATCCAGAAAAGGTTGTCGCGCTGACCCGTGGTCAGCACCGGCGCCTGGATCGAGGCGGTGGTCAGGCCGAAGTCGCGGAAGATCTCCCCCA
The DNA here is from genome assembly GCF_042677065.1 of Microbacterium insulae. NCBI lineage: Bacteria > Bacillati > Actinomycetota > Actinomycetes > Micrococcales > Microbacteriaceae > Microbacterium > Microbacterium insulae. The sequence continues at coordinate 1,514,998 of NZ_JBHTII010000001.1, forward strand.
CGCCGACCACGACGAGGACGATCGCGAGGAGGCCGTAGTCGTGCGGGGTGAGCAGGCGCGCGAGGATCACGACCGACAGGAGCTGCAGGACGAGCTTGGCGACCTGGGCGGCCAGCGTGAAGAACGCGCCGCGCGCCGCGGAGTGGGCGAGGTCCGAGGTCATCGCCGCCGCCCGCGCGCCGTCCGCACGCGGCGGAAGGTCCCCCGCAGCACCTGGGCGAACCGCCGGGGATGACCGAGGCCGAGACGGGCGAGCCCGAAGCCGGGGTAGCGCGGCGGCTTCCGGCCACCCAGCGCGGAGCCCCACAACCGGGCCAGCAGATAGCGGCGCCGCGCGGTCTGCAGCGGCTGCGCGGAAGCGAGCTGCTCCATCGCGAGCGGCCGCACGGCGATGACGCCGGCGGCGATGGCCTCCTCGATCACCTCGAGGCCGCGCCTGGTCCTGGCGATCAGGGCGCTCACGCCCGCGCCCTCGGCGAACTGCGGGTAGCCGCGTTCGTCGGTGGCCCACGAGTCGGCGGCGACGACGTCGGCCGATTCGCCCACGCCGTCGGGGCACACCTTGCAGCGCCACTGCGTCGTCGGTCCGAGGGTGCTCCCCCAGGACTCCTCGTAATCCGCACTGACCTCGGTGCTGCCCGCGCGCGCGGCGAACCGGCCCGGCCACCCGTGGCCGCGATAGCGCAGCGCGTCGACCTCGACCTCCCGTCCGATGCCCAGTCCCTCGAGCAGCGTGTCGGTGGCCTTCTGGCTCGGGGTCCCCGCGCAGAAGAAGGACAGCAGGAGGGGCTTCTCGCCCGCCGGCGCATCACTCGCCGCTCGCAGCGCGGCGATCTCGCACGGTTTCGCGGTGACGGCGCTCCCGGGCACGAAGGCGTCGGGATTCGTGAGCGCCGCGACGGGCGCGTAGCGCGATCCCGCAGCGGCGAGCGCCTCCGCGCGGGTCGTGATCGTGACGGGGATGCTGCGGCGCGGCGCGGCGGGGTCCGCTGAGGCGCCCGCGACGCGCGCCGCGCGACCCGCCGAGACGAGCCACACGTGCAGCGCCGTCAGGACGCCGCCGCTGCTGCCGGCCAGCCGGATCTCGGGGTCGGTCGCCCACGCCTCCCACGCCGCGAAGTACGAGCCGAGCAACGGGTGCCGGTCGGCGCCGGCGGGATGCTGCGCCGCCACGCGCACCCCCGGGCACGCACGCGCGAATGTCCGCGCAGCATCAGGCGCCTCACGGGCGGGTCCGGCCTCGACCGGGCGCGCGTACCCGTCGGAGTCGAGCTCCATCCGGAGGCCGTCGTCCAGCTGCGCGCACAGACCGCACCCCGAGCATGCGTCCCGGTCGAGGACGTCGCGGACGGCGCGCCGCAGCGCGGTCACACCACACCCCCGACCAGTTCGCCGACCGGGGCGAGGAGCTCCTGACCCCGTGCCATCGCGCGTCGCGCGCGTTCGGTGAGCTCGGGTGCCTGCACGGCGCGCAGGACGTCGGCGGCGGCATCCGTCGACTGCGCGAGCGAGACCACGTGCGGCCAGTCGAGCTCGGCCATGAGGGGCTGGAACTTGCGCGAGTACGCCATCGCGACCGCCGGAGTGCCGGTCGACAGCGCGTTGAGGCACGCGTGCATGCGCGCGCCGATGACCAGGTCCGCCCCGGCGATCACCGCGCGGGCGTCGTCGAGGTCAGCGGGAACGTGCAGGCCGATCCGTCCGTCGTACTCATCGCGCAGCGCGTGCGAGACCGGGACGTCGTTGTCGGGGTCGTGGCTGTCGAGCACGTGGGGGAGCAGCGTCACCCGGCGGCCGTCTTCGAGGAGCCTCGAGATGATCGTGCGGACGGCGTCGCGGTACGACGCGTGGTCGACATGGTCGCTCTCCTTCCACAGGAGGCCCGACACGTTCAGCAGCACATCGTGTCCGCCCGACGGCGTGGGCTGCGAGATGCCGAACACGAGATCGGTGGTGAGCCGGTCGGCGGGCCTGCCCAGATCCTCCGCGGCTCGAGCGCTCGCGGGATCGCGCGCGAACACGAGCGCGGAGCGGCGCAGGTTGCGCTGGGCGAGCAGGCGACCGCGACGGGTCTCGAACGGGCCGATCGTCTGCGGTGCGAGCACGGCGGCGACGCCGGCCTGCACGGCGAACTCGTGGACGAGCGACATCTTGGCGTGCCGCTGGATGCCGTAGATGTCGGCGAAGCTGTCGCCGGATCGGGTGTCCCAGAAGAGGTCGAACCGACCGAGCCATTCCATCATCCCGGCACGACCCGTGAGGCGTTCGCGGATCAGGGAGCGGGGTCGCCCCCACGGGAGAGCTGCGGGGCGGGAGCCGAAGTCCATGAACTCGATCGTCGCCTCGGGAAGGGCCGCGCGCAGCAGGTCGGCGGAACCTCGCCCGAGCGCGCGCACGCCCAGATTCGGAGACGAGTCCCCTGCCCAGCCGACGAGTACGCGCACTCGTGTGACCCCCTTCGGCCGGTCCACCCCAAACCATGCCCCGCAACATCCTATGGGGCCGTGCCCCGGTCTCTCGAACCGGCCCTGGCGCACGTAGAATCGGGCAACGGACTGCAGGGGGCCCGGCGTGGGATCGAATCCGGTACAGCTCGTCGCGCTCGGGGCTGCGGCGATGATCGCCGTGCTCGGACTCGTGCTGCTGATCCGGCGGCATCCGAGGTGGGGGATCGCGCTGTGGACGGTCGCCCTGTTCTTCACCCCCGTCTGGCTCGGAGCGGGCGCGATGGGCGTCTTCGTCAGCGCGCTGACCGCCATGACGGTGATCGCGATCATCTCGGGGATCAGCCCCAACCTGCGGTGGTCGAACGTGGACACCCTCGTGCTGATCCTGTTCCTGGTGATCCTCCTCGCCTTCGCGATCGGCGGCTCGATCACGGGGCACGTCCAGGACGCGGTCGTGATGTGGTTCCTCCCTTATGTCTGGGGCCGGATGGTCCTCGCCCGGGTCGACGAGGGCTGGGTGGCCGCGTGCCTCGCCACGGCGGCCGTCGCGGCGGCCGTGCTCGGCATCGTGGAGTTCGTGACGAGCGAGAACTTCTTCCTCCGCATCCCCGGCGCATCGTCGTCCATCTGGGGCGTGCTCCAGGTGCGCGGAGGATTCCTGCGCGTCGAGGGGGCCTTCGGCCATTCGATCGCTCTCGGCGGGGTTCTGGCGATGTCCGCCGCCTTCGTCCTCGTCGTGCGGTGGCGCCCGTGGGTGCGAGCGGTCGCCCTGGTGGTGGTCGGAGCGGCGACCGTGCTGACGTTCAGCCGCCTCGGGATCATCGGATTCGCGCTCACGCTCGTCCTGGGCGTGGTGTTCCTCGGCGTCTACGTCGGCCGCGGTCTGCGGATCACGGTTCTGGGCTTCCTCGTGGCCGGCGCGATCGCCGTCACACCGGTCATCCTCGATGTCTTCGGCGACGCGGGATCGGAGGCCGAGGGAAGCGCCAACTACCGCCTGGACCTGCTCGGACTCACGAACTCGATGGTGGTGCTCGGAATCTCCCCCGACCGGGAGGTGCTGCCCACGGGGGAGGACTACTGGGCGGGATTCCGCTCCATCGACAGCGCCCTCATCCTGATCGGCCTGCGATTCGGGATGCTGCCCCTCGCGGTGGTCCTCGTGCTGCTCGCCGTGCTCATCGGCAGCGTCGTCATCGGCCGCGCCACGCCGGCCAGCGTCGCGCTCGCCGCGCAGATCCCCGCGTTCGCCACGGTCGCCCTGATCACGCAGTACGCAGCGTTCGTGTGGTTCGCCGCGGGCCTCGCGGTGAGCGCCTACGCGCTGCGGTACGGCCGCGACGCCGCCGACCTGGCCGCCGCAGCCGCTCTCACGGAGACGCCGCCGCGGGTGGGCGAGCGCCGGCTGTCCACGGGGGCGGGCCGATGAGAGTGGGAATCGCGGGCGGGGTCGGTAACCTGTACGTCAGGGGGGTCGCGGGGCATCGTCCCCCCATCGGTTCGCGTTCTCGGGAGACGCGCGACACGAACGGGAGCGAGTGGCCGATATCAGAACTCAGGTGACGCCGGGGCGGATCCTCGGGGTGCTTCTTCGCGCGTGGTGGGTGCTGCTGCTCGCGGGTCTCCTCGGTGGCGCGATCGCTTTCGGTTATTCGAGCACGCTCGCGCCCATCTACCAGTCGACCGCGTCGACCTACTTCTCGATGCGCTCCGCCAGCAGCGGGTCCGACATCAACCAGGGGTCGGCCTATACGCAGAGCCAGATGCTCTCGTTCGCGCAGCTCGCGATGTCCTCCGTCGTGCTGGACGCCGTGCGTGACGATCTGGACGCCGACCTCACCAACTCGCAGATCCGCAACATGACGACGGTGACGATCCCGCAGAACACCGTCATCCTCGACGTCACAGCCGGCTCCACCGATGCCGAGTTCGCCGCGGAGCTGGCCAACAGCATCGCCGAGAACCTCGCCCTCGTCGTCGACGACATCTCCCCCAAGGACGACTCCGGTGTGGCGACCGTCGTGGCGCGCGTGATCGAGCCCGCCACGCCTGCGGCGTTCCAGTCCTCGCCGAACAAGCAGCGCGACGCGGTCCTGGGTGCCTTCGCGGGCGTCCTCCTGGCGGCTCTGGCAATCATCGTCTGGACGCTCCTCGACACGCGCGTACGGTCGGAGGAGGCGCTGCGGCGCATCACCGACCTCCCCGTGCTGGGCGCGATTCCGCGGCGCAAGGATGCGCAGCGCAAGGCCATCGTCGTCGCCGAGCCGAACGGAACCAGCGCCGAGGCCTACCGCCGGGTGCGGTCGAGCCTCCGCTTCGCCGCGGTCGAGCACGACATCTCTGCGATCGCCGTGACGTCCTCGATCCCCGGGGAGGGCAAGACGTCGACCGCGGTCAACCTCGCGCTCACGTATGCCGAGGCGGGCATGCGCGTCCTCCTCGTCGATGCCGACCTGCGGCGCCCGATGGTGGCCGAGACGCTGGGCCTCGAGAACTCCGTCGGACTGACGACGATGCTCGTCGGCGCGGTCGTGTTCGAAGATGCCGCACTCCAGTGGGGCGAGACGTCGCTCTGGGTGCTCCCGGCGGGCGAGGTGCCGCCGAATCCCGCCGAACTGCTGGCGTCCGCCCGCATGACCGAGCTGCTGCGCGAACTCCACCACGACTTCGACATGATGGTGGTCGACACCGCGCCCTTGCTGAGCGTGTCGGATGCCACGATCATCGCTCAGAGCGTCGACACGACCATCGTCGTGGCCGATGTGAGCAAGGTCCACCTGGCCCAGCTCGCACGATCGCTCGAGGCGCTCGACCGCGCGCGCGCCCAGGTCGCCGGAGTGGTCTTCAGCAGGGTCAAGCGTCAGCGCGGAGACGACTACAACTACTACTACTACGGACCCTCTGGTGGTCGGCGCCAGCGGGCGGCCGAGTCGCAGAGCCGCCGAGCGCGGCGGGGGAGCAGAAGGTCGACATCCGCACCGACTGACGTCGCCCCGCTCGCGCCCGCCGAGTCGACCGCGGAGGCGGGCGTCGACGAGATCACGGAGTCGGCGATCGTCGAGGCTCCGGATGCCGCTGCGGTGGATGTCGCCGACGATTCGGCGGACGCCTCAGGGCTGATGGACGTATCGGCCGACGCGGCCGCCCCGGACGGGCTCGAGGAGACGGGCGCCCCGGCCGACGAGATCGAACTCGCGGATGCGGACGACGATGACGAGCCCGAGGTCGAGGCCTCGCCGGAACGCGCGGAGGAGAGCCGTCCGGTTCAGCGCTGATCGTCGGCGCTCGCGACGATCTCCGCCACGGTGGCCTGGTAGCGTGCGGGCGAGTGCCGATCGGCCGCGGCGCGGCGCGAAGACTCCACCCGCTCCCGCACATCGGGCCATCGCTCCGCGATCGCGACGAGGGCATCCGCGATCGCGGGAGCTGAGTCGGGCGCGATGCGCCACGCCGTGTCGACGCCGGCCGTCGCCTCGCGCAGACCCGACGTGTCGCTCGCGATGACCGGTCGCGCTGCCAGGATGCCCTCGACGGCGGTGTTCCCGAAGGGCTCGTCCAGTCGCGAGGGTACGACGAGGACGTCGGCTCGCTCGAGGAAACCCCAGATGTCCGTCTGGAACCCGTGGAGGGTGACCCGATCGCCGAGTCCGGCGTCGGCGATGGCGGTGCGCAGCGCCTCCTCGTACGGCTCGTAGCCCTCGAAAGTCGACCCGACGATGTCGAGGGTCGTCGGGATTCCCCGCGCGTCGAGCAGACGGACGGCTTCGACGACGAGGTCGGCACCCTTGCGCGGCGACAGCCGTCCGACGAACAGCACTCGGAGTCCGTCGGAGACGTCCTCGCGCGGCTCCGCGGCTTCGGACGGACCGGGGACCGCGTTGAGGACGACCTCCGAGCGCAAGGCCAGTCGCGGATAGGTCGATGTCATCACGGTCGAGCTGAACGAGCTGTTGACGATGATGCGTTTCGCCGCGAGCGCCGGCGCGTAGAGCACGGACTTCGTGAGTCGCCCCGCGGAGGCCTCGCCCTCATGGACGTGCAACACGACCGGTGCGCGGCGCACCCTGCCGAGCAGTGGCCACAGGGGGAGCGTGATCGTGCTGACGTAGAGGACGTCGGGCCGCGTGGCGCGAAGGATCGACCGGGCGGACCGCGCGCCGTTCCATCCCGTCCGCAGGAGCTCTCCCCAGCCGGAGGGACGCATCAGGCGCTTGCGCAGCACGAAGGCGGGGGCGACGATCACTTCCGCACCGTTCGCACGAAGCGCCGCGGCGAGGGGACCCTCCTCGGGAAGCGTCACGATGACGCGCGCGCCGGATCTGACGAGGCCGATGACGCTGTCCAAGAGGACACGGTCCGAGCCGTAGAGTTCGGATCCCGGATGGGCGACGAGCACGGTGGACGACCTCATCGATTCAGTCTGGCAGAGCGCGAGGGGGGACGCCGACCAGCCGGTACGGTGGGCGTCAGGGCCTATGAAGGAGGAGTATGTCCCATCGGGTGCTTTTCGTCTGCGCGGCCAACGTGTGCCGGTCTCCGTTCATGGCCACCGTTCTCGACGATGAGACGTCCCGAGGCTCCGACGGCGCGCGGTGGGAGATCCGCAGTCGCGGCATCTCCGTCGTCCGGTCCCACCCGATGTGTCGCGTCGCGATGTCTCTGGTGGATCCGGGATCGCCGGCCGCCGCATCCGCGGCCGGACATCAGTCGACCCAGATCGCCCACGCGGACCTCGAAGATCACGACCTCATCATCACGGCCTCCCGCGAGGAGCGCGCCCGGCTCGCACGAATGCGGCCGAGCACGCGGCAGCGCACATTCACCCTGAAGGAGGCCGTCGCTCTCGGGCGGGTGGTGCCGGAGCAGGGCGAGCTCCGGCGTTCCGCCGGGGAGGCGGATTCCGCACCCTCGCTGGCGGGGTACGCGGATCTCCTCGATCAGCGCCGCGGGCGAGTCGTTCTGCCGCAGCAGACCGGTCTTCGGCTCCCGTGGTCCTCGCCCAACGACCCTCGGGACGTCCCCGACGTGCACCACGACTCTGCCCGCCGGCATACGCGGGTGCTCAAGGAGTCGCGGGATCTCGTCCGCGAGCTCTACGGGCAGATGAGCCGCCATCTCTCCGCGGGGGCGTGACGCTCCTCGCCCGGCCCGTGCCCGCGCCGTCAGGCGCGTCGGGAGGGCACGCGTGCGGCCACGCGGGCGCGCAGGATCTCAGAACCGTACTGCCAGCGGAAAGCGCGCCTGAGCGCGCTGAACTCTGCCGGCCCTGACACGATCCCCCGCTCGGTGAGAAAATCCGCCAGCGGGGCGGCGGTGTCCGCGTCGAGGCGGTTGAGCGCCCGCCGGTGCACACCGAATGCGGGGGCATCCCGTTCCTTCGCCTCGGCGATCGCCCGCTCGACGCCTGCGCGGTTGGCTCCGCCGCCCCAGATCGTGGGCGACTGGATGGCGTCGTCGACGTAGGTGCCGTCGAAGTCGCCGTCGCGGCGCAGCAGCCAGCCCGAGTAGAGGGGGAACTCGGTGAGGTCGGCCGCCACGAACTCCTCCGTGAACGGACGCCCTGACGAGGCCTCCACGTCGGCGATGAGTGCGGCCACGACGTCCGTGTGCATGACGAAGGGTGTGGATGTCGGGGGGAAGCGGTCCGCGGTGGTCGGGTCGAGTCCGAGGTACTCGAGGACCTTCTGCACGCGGGGGAGCAGCGGATGATCGCGGTAGCTCTGGAATCCGGTGCGCGCGCGGCCGTCCGCCGCCAGGAAGTCGTCGACGGCGACCGGCCGGATCAGGTGGTTCTTGGCATCGAGGAGAACGTAGGTCGGGGTTGTCACGAGGCGGTGGACGGCGAGCTTCATGACCTGCTGACTCATCCAGCCCGAAGACGCGACGTCCGCACCCAAGGCGGAGCGCGGCACGATCCGGACGCGGTCGGCCAGAGGACCGTAGGCCGCGAGGAGGCGCTTGCGGGTGCGACGCGACATCGCCGGTGCGCCGTTGTCGACGACGATGATGGATGCCACGTCCTCCCCGCGCGCGTAGAGCGCCATTGATCTCGCCTGGAGCAGCTGAAGGGTGTCCTCGGCGCGGTAAGTGATCGTGGCGAACGTGAGCGGTCGCGGACTGCGGTCGGTCTGCATGACGCGTGGCACTCCCTCTCCGGCGGAGCTGCCCCGCACGTGTCCGAGCCTAGAGGTCGCGGACGGCGCGCACCGCGTCGGCGCCGCGGCGTTCGGCGGTCAGGTCGTCGACACCATGGGGCGCGACGTGCCGAAGTCCCACTCCTGGGCACGGCGAGTGGCACGCCGAGCGGTGGCGTGCACCGACTCCCCCCGCGCGAGGCGCTGTGCGAGCTCTTCGTAAGCGATCGCGACGTCATCCCACCGGAAGCTCGACCGGGCTCGCTCGCGGCCACGGGCTCCGAGTCGCTCGACGGCCGCGGCATCCGTCTCGACCGCGGAGAAGTGCATCGCGACGTCTCGCTCGTCTTCGAAGAACCACGCCTCCTCGGCGAGCACTTCGCGGTTGAACGGCACGTCGTAGGCGATGACGGCGGTGCCGGCGCCCATCGCGCGCAGCAGCGACGGATTCGTGCCCCCGACCGAATGGCCGTGAGCGTACGTCATGGCGTGGAAGTACAGCGCGTCGAGAAGATTCTGGTCGTACACGCCCCCGAGGAACCGGATGCGCGGGTCGTCGCCGGCGGCGTCGCGGATCGACTCCGTGTAGGCCGCGCTGTAGGGCGCGGTGCCCACCACCACGAGCGGGTGCCGGGCGTCGCTGCGGCGATAGCCCTCGACGATCTCGAGCACGTGGTTCTCGGGCTCGAAGCGCGCGACCACCAGGTGGTAGGCGCCCGGCTCGAGTCCGAGTCCGCGGATGCCGTCCGCCGGAGCAGAGTCGAGAATCGGCGCGCCGTACCGGATGAGCTCGGTCGGGACGTCGAACTGATCGGTGTAGTAGTCCGAGATGCCCGGCGCGTCCGCGATGAGCGCGTCGGCTGTGCGGACTCCGAACTGCTCGGCCCAGCGGTAGTAGGCCTTGCCGCGCGGGCCCCACTTCGAGCGCCGCCACTCGAGTCCGTCCATGTGGAGCGCCGTCGGGATCCCCCGCGCGCGCAGGAGCGGGAGGAACGGCGCATTCGCGGCGTTGAACACGAAGGCCGCGTCCGGACGCCGGTGGACCATCGCGTGCAGAGTCGAGAACCCGGTGTGGCTGAGGGTCTCGAGCTGCTTCTGCGGCAGGGCGGGCAGATGCACGACCCGCATGCCGAGATACTCGGGCTCGCGGGACTCCGACCCGCGCGTGTAGACCGTCACGGTGTGGCCGCGCTCGACCAGTCGTCGTCCGACCTCTTCGACGGCGGTCTCGAAACCCCCGTACGCGGCGGGAACCCCCCGCGTGCCGATCATGGCGATGGTGAGCGAATCGTCCAGCGCCATCGGTCAGTACGCTCCCTTCGGCTGGACCATGACCTGCCCGGTCCGCCACATGATCATGAGGTCGTTCATCACCGACCAGTTCTCGACGTACCGGAGGTCGAGCCGCACGCTCTCGTCCCACGACAGGTCGCTGCGCCCGCTGACCTGCCACAGGCCGGTGATGCCCGGCTTGATGTAGAGGCGGCGGAAGACGGTCCCATCGTACGCCCGCACCTCGCGCGGCAGCGGCGGCCGCGGGCCGACGATGCTCATGTCGCCGACGAGCACGTTCCAGAACTGCGGCACCTCGTCGAGCGACAGCTTGCGCAGGATGCGACCGACGCGGGTGACCCGGGGGTCGTCCTTCATCTTGAACAGCGGGCCCGCGCCCTCGTTCGCCTCGAGCAGTTCGGCGAGCCGCTGTTCGGCGTCGGTGCGCATGGACCGGAACTTCAGGATGCGGAACTCCTTGCCGTCGCGTCCGACCCGTGCCTGCGAGAAGAAGACCGGCCCGCCGTCCTCGAGCTTGATGGCGATGGCGATGACGATCGCGAAGGGGGCGAAGAGGAGCAGCGCGGCGGCGGAGGCCACGACATCCATCGAGCGTTTGAGCGCAAGCCGGCCGCCCTCGAAGCGCGGGATCTTCACGTGGATCAGGGGGAGCCCGTCGACGGGCCGCAGCGAGATGCGCGGGCCTGCGACATCCGCCAGCCGGCTCGAGAGGATGAGCTCGGCGGCCGTGCCCTCGATCTGCCAGCTGAGCCGCTTGATGAAGTCCGGATCGGTGTCGGGCCGGCTCGCGATGATGATCGAGTCGGCACCGAGGTCGCTCGCCGTGCGGGCGACCTGGTCGATGCTCCCCACCGCGTCGTACGACAGGCCGCCCACCGAGATCGCCTTCTCGTCGGAGTCGGCGATCGTCGTCCCGACGACGAGGTAGCCGAGCTGGCCGTCTCGCTGCAGAGTGCGGATCACGTACTCGACGTCGTCACGACTGCCCACCACCAACGTGCGGGAGACATAGTGCCCGAAGCGGCGCTGGCGATGGAGCCACCGGCGCCAGGACCAGCGCCCGATCAGCAGTGCGAGGAGCCCGATCGGCGCGGCGATGATGAGCTGCGAGCGGATGCCCTGCCACTGGAAGACCACGAAGGCGATCGCGAGCATGCCGAAGGTCAGGCCGGACGCGTGCGCCACGCGCTTGTACTCGGTCGCACCGGACCCGGTGATCGCGCGGTCGCGCGTGTGGAACGCCGCGAGCACGAGCAGCCAGAACACCGCGGTGACCGCAGGGATCCGCGCGACGATCCACGGATCGTTCCTCAGCAGCTCCGGCGCGACGAGCGAGAGTTGAAGGACAGGCGTGAGCGCCGTCGCCAGCACCACGATCGCGGCGTCGGTGACGCGGAGGCGCCGCACGTAGCGGCGCTCCCACAGCAGTCGTCGCTCGAGCGTCGGCGTGGCGCGCGGCGAGACGCGCGCAGCCGTGTAGCCCCGATCGAGCGAAGACGGCGCGATGGCGCTCAGCCCAGGTACCGGAAGCGCCCGCAATGCCGTCGGCAGAGCGCTTTCGACGGCGCTCACGGCCTGTCCTCATCCTGCAAATGCGCGAAGTCGCGCAACCATCGAATCATCGATGCATCCCCAGATTTGTCCCCAGAAGTCCGTAGGCCCCCCTACGAACACGCTCTCTGAGTTCAGCGACTGCGCTGGTGATACATCAACGCTTCATCCGGCCCCAAGTCGGACGTCGCGCAACCGTGAACGGTCAGTGAACGCGAGTTGATTCTAGCCAGACTTCTTGGTTCGCCGATAGAGGCGACGACGAGATGTGGAGAATCCTGAGGTGGCGGCCGCTGCTAGCCTCGCGTGCATGCTTCCCGCCGACTGGATCGAACACCGCCGCACGGACGGCGAAGTGCTCGGATGGATGCTCGCCGACGGCGAGGGATTCCGCGTGTACGACCTGCTCGGGCGCGAGCGGACCGCCGAACCGGTCGAATGGCTCGTGGCGGAGGAGATGCTCGACGCGCTCGGCATCGGGTACCTCGCGGAGAAGTGGATGCTGCGCCTCGATGGCGGCGTCGAGCGTCCGGTGCGGATCGCCGAGGCCAGCCCGCGCGGCATCACTGTCGTGGGCGACGAGTACGGCGCCGCCTCCGCGGTCGGAGCGGTCCTCGAGCGCTTCCGGCTCCCGTTCCCCGCACCGGCGGAGCTGCAACAGGCCTGACCCCGCGGCGCCCCGGTGGGTACGCTGTGGCGCATGACTACTCTCGTGCTCACCGTCGTCGGCGGCGACCGCGCCGGGATCGTGGCCTCGGTCGCGGATGTCGTGGCGGCGCACGGCGGCAACTGGGAGAACAGCCAGCTCGCGGAGCTCGCGGGTGCCTTCGCGGGCATCGTCGAGGTCTCGGTGCCCGCCGAGCGGGCCGAGGCGCTCCGGACCGCCCTCGCGGACCTCGACGGCCTGCACACGGTCGCGATGCCCGCGGGATCGGATGCCGCATCCCCCTCTCACCGCCAGCTCGTGCTGCGCGTTCTGGGCAACGACCACCCGGGCATCGTCCGCGAGCTGTCGTCCGCGCTGAGCGCGCACGGCGTCAGCATCGACCGCATGACGACTCAGACGCGCGATGCGGCGATGGCGGGAGGCCGCCTGTTCGAGGCGACCGTGGTCGCGTCCGCGCCCGGAGACGTCGATGTGGCCGCCGTGGCCGACGAGATCGAGCGGCTCGCGGCCGAGATCCAGGTCGACGTCACGGTCGACTGATCCGCGCGGAACGTCCGGGTCGTCAACGATGTCGACCCTCTCGAGAGCCGGTGAATCCGTGCTCTCGAGAGGGCCGTCCGCATCCCCATGCGGAAAGATCCCGCAGCCCCAGACTGCGTTCCCCCTATCGATGCGAATCTCGGGCCGGCTCCCCAGAAGCCTTATCCCCAGACTGCCCGGGATTCGCAACAAGGACAATGTACCTTGTCCCCCATATGGGGGACAGTCCAAATCCAAAGAACTTCAGCAATTCTTGAGGTTCGGCGTCCGTCGACTCGTTTTGGCCGACGCCGCAGTGCTCCAGAACCTCGCCACGTCGTTGCGATCACGCCTGCTCCACATCATGTCACGAGACCGGTCCGCGGGGCGCCGTGCGACCACGGGACCCCGTCACCCGGCCCCGTCGCGACGCCGCTGGAGGGGGAAGAGCGTCTCATCCGGGTCGAGCTCGACGACGGGGGCGATGTAGGTCTGGCGGCGCACGGGCCTCGGCTGCGTGGGGGCGGTGGCGCCGATGTCGATCTCGCTCGCGGGGCGCTCGACAGTCGTCGCCCGTGCCGGGCGGTAGGTGCGGGCGCGTCGCTTCTGAGCGACGATCTGCGTGTCGAGCACGAGCTGGTCCTCGAGCTGGCAGCGCTCGCACTCGTCGTTCGAGACGGTGCGCCCTTCCGCCGTCGACCACCCGCAGGTGTGCGGGGGAGGCGGCGGTGCCTGTCGACGCAGCATGCTTCGAGGCTACCTCCCGTGTCGCGGCGGGGCGGGGAGTGAGGCCGTACGCCGGAAAGACGAAACCCCCGCGATGTAGAAGCTACGCGAGGGTTCCTGGGACGAGTGTAACGCTCGCCCTTGTGGCTCCGACCGGCATCGATCCGGTGACCTTTCGATTTTCAGTCGAACGCTCTACCAACTGAGCTACAGAGCCGCACGGCGGTTCCTCGAAAGGCCTGCCGCGTCCTAGACGAAAGGCCCTTCGAAAAGGGCCCGTCGCTCGGAGCGACCCTGACGGGACTTGAACCCGCGACCTCCGCCGTGACAGGGCGGCACGCTAACCAACTGCGCTACAGGGCCATGCTTGTGAAGTTGTGTGATTCGGAGTGACCCCAACGGGATTCGAACCCGTGCTACCGCCGTGAAAGGGCGGCGTCCTAGGCCGCTAAACGATGGGGCCGGGTGAACCCGGGGGCTCACGCTTACCGAGGGTCAAGCATACGCAATGGATGTCGAATGTGCCAATCGAGGGCGTGGCGTCCTTGTGCCCGCGACCCCCGCGGATGAGACTGGCTGAAGATCCGCTCGAGTGAAGCGGTGAGAAGCGTGCGTGCTCAACGGTTGCGTATGTGACTGATGTTGCTAATGTGAAACGCGTTGCCATTTGCGAGGGGAGGATCCGGTGCACACCGAAGACACCTCCGACGAGTGCGGATGCGCTCCCTCGCCCCGCGAGCAGAAGCTCCTGTGGCCCGCGCTGAGCCGTCGCGGCGCCCTCGGTCTCGGCGCCCTCGGGCTCGCCACGCTCGGAGCGCTGGGCGGCCCGCTCATCGCCCCGGCCTTCGCCGTGGACTACCCGAGCTGGGACGATGTCGTCCGGGCGAAGTCCAACGAAGCCGCGAAACAGGCGCAGGTCGCGAAGATCAAGGGCCTCATCACGTCGCTCGCCGACGACGTCGCCGCCAAGCAGGCGGCCGCCGAGCAGGCCGCCACCGAGTTCTACGTGGCGCAGGAAGAGTTCTTCGATGCCGCTTACCGGGCGGAACAGCTGCAGCAGCAGGCCGATGAGCAGGCGCAGACGGCCGTGGATGCCGCCAACAAGGCCGGTCGCGTCGCCGCTCAGCTCTATCGCAACGGCGGGGACGACACCTCGCTCCAACTCCTCTTCGCCGGTTCGGCCGCCGGCGCGGATGACCTCCTCGCGCGCCTCGGCACCATGGACAAGCTCGTGGAGCGGAACCAGGCGGTCTACGCCGAAGCGGTGACCGCCCGGGACGCGGCCCAGAGCCTCAGCGACCAGGCCGTCGTGCAGCGCACGGAACGCGACCGCCTGCAGCAGGTCGCGCAGGAGAAGATGGTCGCGTCGCAGGCGGCCGCCGAAGCCGCCCAGGCCGCGCTCGAGACCCAGCAGAGCAAGCAGGTCGAGCTCGAAGCCCAGCTCGAAGCCCTCTCCGACACCACCAAGCGCACGGTCGCGCAGTACCAGGCCGGCGTCCGTGCCCGCGAAGAGGCCGCCCGCAAGGCGCGGGAAGAGGCGGCACGGCGCGCGCGCGAAGAAGCAGAGCGGCTCGCCCGAGAGGCTGCGGCCGGTGGCGGCGGCGGCGGAGGTGGCGGCGGCGGCGGTTCCGGCTGGGTGCGACCGAACTCGGGCTGGCACACGTCCGGCTACGGCCCGCGCAGCGTCATCTGCGGCAACGGCCAGTGCACGTCGGGGTTCCACCGCGGTGTCGACTTGGCCGCGGGTTGCGGTGCGGGCATCTATGCCGCGGCATCCGGCACCGTTCTCTACGCAGGCTGGAACGCCGGTGGCTACGGCAACTACATCCGGCTCGAGCACGGCGGCGGCGTGGGCAGCGGCTATGCGCACATCCGCCCCGGTGGGATCTTCGTCAGCCCGGGGCAGTGGGTCAACGCCGGTCAGCTCATCGCCAGCGAGGGCAACACGGGTGCCTCGGCCGGCTGCCACCTGCACTTCGAGGTCTACATCAACGGCGTTCCCACCAACCCCGTGCCCTTCATGGCGGCCCGGGGCGTCTCGGTCTGATCCCACGACCCGAAGACGACGAAAGAGCGGATGCCGCGGCATCCGCTCTCGTCGTCGAAGGCGATGTCAGAGGGTGCTGGGCGCGACGCCCTCACCCTGCGTGCGGGTCTCGCCCTCGTGCTCGGTGAAGCGCGTGAACGCCTCGCCCACGAGGCGTTCGGCCTCGGCGGCGCTCGCCCAGTCGTCGACCTTGACCCACTTGCCCGGCTCGAGGTCCTTGTAGTGCTCGAAGAAGTGCTCGATCTCCTTGCGGGTGTACTCCGGGATATCGGCGACATCCTGCACGTGCGCCCAGCGCGGGTCCTTGGCCAGCACGGCCACGACCTTGTCGTCGCCGCCGGCCTCGTCGCTCATCTTGAGAACGCCGACGGGGCGCACCGACGCGAGGACGCCGGGGGCGAGGTCGAAGTCGAGCAGCACGAGGACGTCGAGCGGGTCGCCGTCCTCGCCGAGGGTGTTCTCGAAGAAGCCGTAGTTGGTCGGGTAGCCGAACGCGGTGTAGAGGATGCGATCGAGGAACACCCGGCCGGTGCCGTGGTCGACCTCGTACTTGACGCGGCTGCCCCGCGGAATCTCGATGACGGCGTCGTACGCGCCCATGCTGGTGCTCCTTCTCAAGCCGGTGGATGCCGCGGACCAGCCTAGTTCCGCGGCGCCGGGCGCACGAACCCCACGTCGCGTGTGCACGACGACGGCAGTTCGGACCGGTCTCCGCCGGATCCGACCCGCAGGGGCCCGTCGTCCGTCGGATCGCCGACGTCGTGCCCGGCGCCTCGCCGGTACGGTGGGCGGGTGGAGGACCGCAGGCCAGGACTCGATCCCGCCGTCGCCGAGGTGCGACGCGCCGTCCGTGCGGCGCTCGCCGGCGTCCCCGAGGGCTCCGTGGTGGTGATCGCCCTCTCCGGCGGCGCGGACTCCCTTGCGCTGGCCGCCGCGGCCGCGTTCGAGGCACCGAGGGCGGGGCTCACCGCGGCCGCGGTGACCGTCGACCACGGGCTGCAAGATGGGTCGGCGGATGCTGCGGCCGCCGCGTCCGCCCAGGCTCGCGCCCTCGGACTCGACGCTCGGGTCGTGCGCGCCGCCGTCGGCACGGACGGGGGCCCCGAGGCGGCCGCGCGCACGGCGCGGTACGCGGCACTGCGGGCGGCGGCATCCACTCTGCCCGCGACCGCGATCCTCGCCGGTCACACCCTCGACGACCAGGCCGAGACGGTGCTCTTGGGACTCGCCCGCGGATCAGGAGCCGCGAGCCTGCAGGGCATGGCCGAGTCGACCGACCTCGACGGCGTGACCCTGCTGCGGCCGCTCCTCGGCGTGCGCCGCGCGACCACGCGCGCCGCATGCCGCGCCGAGGGCCTCGAACCGTGGGAGGACCCCCACAACACCGAGTCGCGGTTCGCGCGGGTCCGCGTGCGGGAGTCGGTGCTGCCGGTCCTCGAGGCCGAGCTCGGACCCGGGATCGCCGAAGCGCTCGCCCGCACCGCGGCGCAGCTGCGCGAAGACGCCGAGGCCTTCGACGAGATGATCGACGAGACGATCGAGGACATCGTCGAGCACGTCGAAGCCGGGATCTCGGTCTCGGTCGGAGCGCTCGCCGCCAACCCGGCCGCGCTGCGGCACCGGATCATCCGGCACGTCGTGGCGAGCGAGTTCCACGAGAGCCTCACGCGCGCGCAGACCCTCCAGGTCGCGAGGCTCGTGATCGACTGGGCGGGGCAGGGTCCGATCGATCTGCCGGGATGCCGCGCCCGCCGCGTCGGGGGACGCATCGAGTTCACCGCTCGGCCGTGATCGCCCTGCCGCGCTCGCGCTGCAGTTCGCGACGCCGGCTGCGTCGCGCGACGGCGCGGGTGTCGCGATGTGCAGCGCGGACGGCGCGGCATCCGGCACCTGTGGATCGACCGAGACGACGGCGTCGATCCGCCTAGACTCTCTCCATGCGCGCGGCCGACATCCCAGGCGAACTGACCGAGATCCTCGTCACCGAGGAGCAGATCCTGGCGAAGCTGGAGGAGATCGGCGCCCGGGTCGCCGCGGACTACGCGGGCAAGGACCTCCTGCTCGTCGGCGTGCTCAAGGGCGCCGTGATGGTGATGGCCGACTTCTCGCGCGTGCTTCCGGTCACCGTGCCGATGGACTGGATGGCGGTGTCGTCCTACGGCGCGGGCACGAAGTCCAGCGGTGTGGTCCAGATCCGCAAGGACCTCGACACCGACCTGCACGACAAGCACGTGCTCATCGTCGAGGACATCATCGACTCGGGGCTGACGTTGAGCTGGCTGCTGGAGAACTTCGAGTCCCGCGGTGCCGCCTCGATCGAGGTGTTCGCCCTGTTGCGCAAGCCGGATGCCGCGAAGGTCGAGGTCGACTGCAAGTACGTGGGCTTCGACATCCCGAACGAGTTCGTGGTCGGCTACGGCCTCGACTACGCCGAGTGCTACCGCAATCTGCGCGACGTCGCCGTGCTCGCGCCCCACGTCTACGCGTAGAACCAGGCCTGCTGGGCGCGCTGGCGCTCGCACTCGACAACCGATTCGGCGTCGGCTTAAGCCGTCGGCGTGTCTCGATACGCGCGCTGGCGCTCGCACTCGACAACCGATTCGGCGTCGGCTTAAGCCGTCGGCGAATGCACAGTCGGCGCCTAGGAACGCCGCGATACCCTGATTCCACCGTTCTCGAGGCATCCGTTCGCTTCAGAGCCGGTTCGCCGACGAAAGGGATCGGGCTGGCGCCCGCACCATGGACTTCAAGAAGATCACCCGCAACCCGCTCTTCTACGTCCTGATCATCGGGATCTTCCTCATCGTGGGGTTCTCGCTCATCTCGAGCTTGAACGGCGCGAAGCAGATCTCGACGCAGGAAGGGCTCGAGCTGCTCGCCGGCGACACCGTCGTCGAGGTTCTCAACACCGACGGCGACCAGCGGGTCGACATGAAGCTGTCCGACGAGTACGAGGGCGCCACGGACGTGCAGTTCTACTACGTCCAGGCGCGTGCCGACGAGGTCGTCTCGGCCATCGACGCCGCCGACCCGGCGGACGGCTTCGACGATGCCGTGCCGCGCGCCACCTGGTTCGACGGGTTCCTCTCGCTCCTGCTGCCCATCCTGCTGCTGGGCCTGCTGTTCTGGTTCCTGCTGTCGAGCGCGCAGGGTGGCGGAAGCAAGGTGATGCAGTTCGGCAAGTCGCGCGCGAAGCTCGTGACCAAGGAGATGCCGCAGGTCACGTTCGGCGACGTCGCCGGCTCCGACGAGGCGATCGAGGAGCTCGAGGAGATCAAGGACTTCCTCAAGGATCCCGCGAAGTTCCAGGCCGTCGGCGCGCGCATCCCGAAGGGCGTCCTGCTGTACGGCCCTCCCGGTACCGGCAAGACGCTTCTCGCCCGCGCCGTCGCGGGTGAGGCGGGCGTCCCGTTCTACTCCATCTCGGGCTCGGACTTCGTCGAGATGTTCGTGGGTGTCGGCGCGAGCCGCGTGCGCGACCTGTTCAACCAGGCGAAGGAGACCGCCCCGGCGATCATCTTCATCGACGAGATCGATGCGGTCGGCCGTCACCGCGGCGCCGGCATGGGCGGCGGGCACGACGAGCGCGAGCAGACGCTCAACCAGATGCTCGTCGAGATGGACGGCTTCGACCCGAAGGCGAACGTCATCGTGATCGCGGCGACGAACCGCCCCGACATCCTCGACCCCGCGCTGCTGCGCCCCGGTCGGTTCGACCGGCAGATCGGCGTGGACGCGCCCGACCTCAAGGGCCGCCAGCGCATCCTCGAGGTGCACGGCCGCGGCAAGCCGCTGGCCGACGGGGTCGACCTCGAGGTCGTCGCCCGCAAGACGCCCGGGTTCACCGGCGCCGACCTGGCGAACGTCCTCAACGAGGCGGCGCTGCTGACGGCGCGATCCAACGCGCAGCTGATCGACAACCGTGCGCTCGATGAGGCCATCGACCGCGTCATCGCCGGACCGCAGCGGCGCACCCGCGTGATGAAAGACAAGGAGAAGCTGATCACGGCGTACCACGAGGGTGGTCACGCCCTGGTCGCCGCGGCGATGAACCACAGCGACCCCGTGACGAAGATCACGATCCTGCCGCGCGGCAAGGCGCTGGGCTACACGATGGTGATGCCCCTCGACGACAAGTACTCCATCACCCGCAACGAGCTGCAGGACCAGCTCGCGTGGGCGATGGGCGGCCGCGTCGCCGAGGAGATCGTCTTCCACGACCCGACGACCGGCGCCTCCAACGACATCGAGAAGGCGACGAGCATCGCCCGCAAGATGGTGACCGAGTACGGGATGACCACCGACGTCGGCCCCGTGAAGCTCGGCCAGTCCTCGGGCGAGGTCTTCATGGGTCGCGACATGGGTCACGGCCGCGACTTCTCCGAGCGCGTCGCCGAGCGCGTCGACACCCAGGTGCGCGGGCTCATCGAGCAGGCGCACAACGAGGCGTACCACGTGCTCAACGAGAACCGCGAGATCCTCGACCGGCTCGCGCTCGAGCTGCTCGAGAAGGAGACCCTCGACCACCTCGAGATCGCCGAGATCTTCGCGGACGTCAAGCGCCTCCCGCCGCGTCCGCAGTGGCTTTCGAGCGAGCAGCGTCCGGTCTCCGTGCTGCCCCCCGTCCAGGTCCCGGTCCGCGGCGAGCCCGTCGGCGCGGCGGCGCAGACCGAGGCCGAGCAGCCGGCGCCCGAGAAGGCCCCGCAGCGTCGCCCCAGCGGTCAGGCGCGTCCCGCGACCGCGTAGGCTCGGCGCGTGGCCGTCGATCGTGAGCGTGTCGCCGCGCTCGTGCGTGAACTGCTCGAGGCGATCGGAGAGGACCCCGATCGCCCGGGTCTCAAGCTGACCCCGGGCAGGGTCGCCGACGCCTACGCCGAGTTCTTCTCGGGTGTCGGAGAGGATGCAGCGGCCCCCCTCGCGCACACGATCTCGGTGACGCGCGGCCCGGCTCCCGACACGCTGCCCTCCGGCGCGGTCATGCTGCGCGACATCCGCTTCCGCTCCGTGTGCGAGCATCATCTCCTGCCGTTCCGCGGGCACGCGCACATCGCCTACCTGCCCGGCGAGCAGGTCGTGGGTCTCGGTGCGCTGCCGAAGGTCGTCGACGTGCTCTCGTCCCGCCCGCAGGTGCAGGAGCGTCTCGGGGAGCAGATCGCCGATGTGATCGCGGCATCCCTCGACACCCGCGGCGTGCTGGTGGTGCTCGACGCCTCCCACGAGTGCGTGACGATGCGCGGCGGACAGCAGGGCGATGCCTCGACGGTGACCATCGCGGCGCGCGGCGAACTCGCCGACCCCGTGGCCCGCGCCGAGCTGATCGCGCTGCTGTCGGGCGGCCACGGCGGAGCGCGCGAATGACCGTCGTCATGGGCGTCGTGAACGTCACCCCCGACTCCTTCAGTGACGGGGGGCGCTACGCGGATGCCGATGCCGCCGTCGCCCACGGGCTGCGGCTGCGCGACCAGGGCGCCGACATCCTCGATGTCGGTGGCGAGTCGACCCGGCCAGGTGCGGAGCGGGTCGACCCGGCGGTCGAGCAGCTGCGGGTCGTGCCGGTGGTCCGGGCGCTCGCCGACGCCGGAGCCGTCGTGAGCATCGACACGATGAACGCCGTGACCGCCCTCGCGGCGGTCGAGGCCGGCGCGCGCCTTGTCAACGACGTGTCGGGCGGTCTCGCCGACCCGGGGATGCTGGAAGCCGTCGCCGAGACGGACGCCGAGGTGGTGCTCGGTCATTGGCGCGGACCGTCGTCCGACATGTACGCGCAGGCGGAGTACTCGGATGTCGTCGCCGACGTGCTGGCGGAGCTCTCGGCGCGGGTCGAGGCGGCCGCAGGTGCGGGCATCGCTCCGTCGCGCGTGATCGTCGACCCGGGAATCGGGTTCGGCAAGCGCGGCACCCAGAACTGGGCGGCGCTGCGCGGAACGACGCGCCTGGCCGGGCTCGGCCCGCGGGTGCTGGTCGGCACGAGCCGGAAGCGATTCCTCGCGGAGACCCTGGCCGGCGCCGACGCGCGGGAGGACATCGGAGAGGCGCGACGGGATCTCGCGACGGCGGTGACGAGCGTGCTGGCGGCGCAGGCCGGAGCGTGGGGAGTCCGCGTGCACGATGTCGCCTCGACCGTCGATGCGCTGCGGATCGCGCACGCGTGGGAAGGGGAGAGCCGATGGGCGTCGCCGACCAGATCACGCTGACCGGGCTCCGCGTCTTCGGGCGCCACGGGGTCTATGACGAGGAGCGCCGGGACGGACAGGACTTCGTGGTTGATGTGACGCTCCGGCTCGACACCCGCGCGGCGGCGGCGAGCGACGACGTGGCCGACACAGTCCACTACGGCGAGATGGCTGAGCAGATCGCCGACCTCGTCGGCGGAGAGCCGGTCGATCTGCTCGAAACGCTCGCCGCCCGCATCGCCGATCGACTGCTGGAGCACACGCTCGTCGAGGAGGTCCGCGTGACGGTGCACAAGCCGCAGGCGCCGATCCCGCTGACGTTCACCGACGTGTCGGTGACGATCGAGCGCACGCGAGGAGGACGATGAACCGCCGGCTCGCGCAGGGATTCCACGACGAGGCCCACCCGACCCGTCACGCTCCGGTCGACGCGGTCGTCGCGCTGGGCGCCAACCTCGGCGATCGTCAGGACACGCTGGCATCTGCGGTCGAAGACCTGCGGAGGCTGCCGCTCGTCGACGAGGTCAGGGCATCTCGGCCGGTCGAGTCCGTCGCCGTGACCCTGCAGGGTCCGGATGCCTCGGCACCCGCCTACCTCAATGCGGTCGCCATCGTCACCACCCGGCTCGCCCCGACCGTGCTGCTGGGATACCTCCACGCGATCGAGGAGCGCCACGGCCGGGAACGGCGTGTCCGATGGGGGGACCGCACCCTGGACCTCGACCTGGTGGCGTTTGCCGACCTGCGCAGCGACGCGCCGGGGCTTCTGCTGCCCCACCCGCGCGCCGCCGAGCGCGATTTCGTCCTCGCCCCCTGGCTCGAGCTCGACCCCGACGCGGTGCTGCCCGGCGTCGGACGCGTCGACGAAGCCCTCGCTCGGCTGCGAGCCGCGCGATGAAGCGCACCGGGGCGGGAGTCCTCGTCGTCGCGGCCGCGCTCGGTGTGGCGGCGGGCTTCCTCGTCGACCAGGTGCTCACGTCGGCCGGGCGGCCGACATTCACTCCCGCGGTGACGCTGCCGATCCTGCTCGTGCTGCTCGGCGCGGTGGCAATCGCGCTCGCCGTGCCCATCCGCCGTGCCACGCGCGGGCGCCCCGGAGCGGCCGTGAACCCGTTCCGCGCCCTGCGCATCGCGATGCTCGCCAAGGCCTCGAGCATCGTCGGCGCCGTGATCGGGGGGATGGCCGTCGGGCTGCTCGTCTTCCTCGGAACCCGGCCGGTCGCACCGTCGCTAGGCTCGATGGGAACGGTGATCGCGACCGCGGTGTGCGGCGCGCTGCTCGTGGCGGCGGCGCTCGTCGCCGAGCACCTGTGCACGATCCGGAAGGACGACGATGACGAACAGCCCGGAGGCGACGAGCCCGGACTCGAGCCCCGCATCCACGGCCACTGAGCCGCAGGGGGCCGCATTCGATCGGCTCGTCGAGCCTCGCTCGGCGAATCGCCTGGTGCTCGAGGAGGGCGTGTGGCACCAGATCTCGCTCAAGTACGTGTGGGTGCAGTTCATCTCCACGGGCTCGTTCCTCGTGGTCGTCGTCGCTGCCATGCTCGTGCTGACGCTGGTCCTGGGCCAGACCTGGGCGTGGATCCCGGGCGGCATCCTCACCGCGATACTCGTCTGGACGCTCGCGATCCTCCCGCGCCAGGCGCGCGCGATCGGCTACCAGCTCCGTGACGACGACCTGGTGTTCCGCCGCGGCATCCTGTGGCAGCGCTTCGTCGCGGTCCCCTACGGCCGCATGCAGCTCGTCGACATCACCCACGGTCCGCTCGACCGCGGCTTCGGGATCGCCCAGCTCAAGTTCGTGACGGCCGCAGCCACCACGGGAGTCGTGATCCCGGGCCTCGAGCAGAAGCGGGCCGAGACGCTGCGCGACCACCTCATCGAGGTCGCCGAGAGCCGGCGCACGGGACTATGACCGACTCCGTCCCCGTGAAGGGCGCGCCGCCGCGCGAGCTCGTGCGCTCGCCGCTCAGCGACGGCGAGTGGCATCGCCTCCATCCCCTCACGCCTCTGCTGCGCGGGGGACTGTTCTTGATCGTGATCATCGGCGTGATCATCGCGAATCTGCGCGATCGCCTGATCGCTCTGTTCCTGCCGGAGGAGCTGCTCGAGTGGGAGAGCTCGGGCGGCGACCCGATCGACTACATCATCGCGAACAACCTGTACGTCGTCGCGGCGCTGTCCGTGCTCGGCGTCCTGCTGATCCTCGTCGCGGTGTTCTACCTCTCGTGGCGCTTCCACAGCTTCCGCATCACCGACGACGACGTCGAGGTCCGCAGCGGGATCCTGTTCCGCACGCAGCGGCGCGCGCCCCTCGACCGCGTCCAGGGGGTGAACCTCACGCGCCCGATGATCGCGCGACTGCTGGGGATGGCGAAGCTCGAGGTCGTCGGCGCCGGTGCGGACGCGAACGTCAAGCTCGAGTACCTCTCGACGTCGAACGCCGAGGCGGTGCGATCCGACATCCTTCGCCTGGCGTCGGGACGGCGGCTGGCGGATGCCGCGGCCTCCGCTCCCGGTCAGCCCTCGGGCGCGCGGGCCGACGGCCGCCTGGCCGCGCTCAGCCAGACCGTCGGCCGCGAGATCACCGGCCTCATCGAAGGATCGGAAGCGCCGGTCGATGTGCCGGAGTCCGTCGTGAACATCCCGGTCGGGCGGCTTGTGGCATCCCACATCGTGAGCATGTCGACGGTTGCGCTCATCGTGGCTGCGGTCGCCGTGTCGGTCGGGGTGTCCCTCGGTGCCACGTGGCTGCTGTTCGCAATGGTGCCGACCCTCATCGGCTTCGCGGCGTACTGGGTCCGGTCGATCGTGCGCTCGCTGCGGTACTCGATCGCGCCGACTCCCGACGGCGTCCGCATCACCTTCGGGCTGCTCACCACGGTGACCGAGATCGTCCCGCCCGGGCGCGTGCACGCCCTGGAAGTGACGCAGCCGATCCTGTGGCGACCCGCCGGGTGGTGGATGATCCGCATCAACCGCCTGACCGGCCGCAGTGCCGTGGACGGGTCGACCGACCAGTTCACGACCGCACTGCCGGTGGGGACGGCCGCCGATGTCGAGCGGGTCCTGCGCCTGCTCCAACCGGGCGTGCCCGAGACGGAGTGGCCGGTGATCGTGCAGGAGGGGATCCTCGGACCGCGCGACGCCGACACCTTCGTCAACACGCCGCCGCGGGCGTGGTGGATCCGGCCGCTGTCGTTCCGGCGCAACGGCTTCCGGCTGACCGACGACCTGCTCCTGCTGCGGCGCGGCGTGATCTGGCGCAAGCTCGCGATCCTGCCGCTCGCGCGCCTTCAGAGCCTCGGCCTGAACCAGGGACCGCTGGACCGGATGTCGCGCGTGGCGTCGCTGCACGCCCATGTCGTCTCGGGTCCCGTCTACGCCAACCTCTCCGCGATCGATCGGGACCGCGCGCTGACGCTGTTCGCGGACGCGTCGCGCGGCGCCGTCGCGGCCGCCTCGGGCGACCGCTCGCACCGGTGGGCCGAGACGCACGAGCACTCCGAGAAGCCCGACGCTCCGGGTGTGACCCTCTCGCCGGGGGGCGGCGCCGAGGGGGGAGCATGAGCCGCGAGGGGCGCCTCGGCATCGGGATCATCGGGGCGGGCAAGGTCGGCCCGATCGTCGGCGCGGCTCTCGGCGGCGCGGGTCACGCGCTCGTCGGCATCACCGCCGGATCCGATCCTGAGCGCGTCGAGGCGATCCTGCCGGGGGTGCCCACGCTCGAGCCGGCGGAGGTCGTGCGCAGGAGCGAGCTCGTGATCGTGGCGGTCCCGCACGACCAGCTGGAGGGTCTGGTGGCCGGGCTCGCGGCGCTCGGAGCCTGGCAGCCCGGCCAGCTGGTCCTGCACACCGACCCCGCGTTCGGCACGGCGGTGCTCACTCCGGCGATGGCCCAAGGGGCGATCCCTCTCGCGGTGCATCCTGCCCTGGTCTTCACGGGCACCTCGATCGATCTGAAGCAGCTCCCCACCGCCTACGCGGCGGTCACGGCGCCCGCGCCGGTGCTGCCGATCGCCCAGGCGCTGGCGGTGGAGCTCGGCTGCGAGCCCGTCGTGGTCGCCGAGGAGGATCGCCCGACGTATGCGGAGGCGGTCGGGGCGGCGACGGAGTTCTCGCGCTCGATCGTGCGGCAGTCGGCGGCGCTGCTCGCGGAGGCGGGCGTGCCGTACCCGGGCAGGTACCTGTCGGCGCTCGTGCATTCGACGATCGACCACTCGCTCGCCGACGCCGGCTCCGGACCGAGCGTCGACCCCGCCGCTACGATCGACGGATGATCAGCACCGTCGACGCGCTGCGCGCCCGACTCACCGAGGCCCGCACCGCCGCACCCGAGGGATCACGGGTCGCGCTCATCTCGACGATCGGCGCCCTGCACGACGGCCACATCGATCTCGTCCATCGCGCCCGCGAGGTCGCCGACATCGTGGTCGTGTCGGTGTTCGTGAACCCGCTCCGCTTCGCGACGCCCGCCGAGTACGCCGCGTACCCCCGGACCCCGGACGACGACGAGCGACTACTGGAGTCCCTCGGCGTCGACATCGTCTTCGCCCCCGCGGCGGCGGAGCTTCTTCCGGACGGCAGTGCGACGACGAAGGTGACCGCCGGCGATCTGGGCCTGCGCTACGAGGGGCGTGCCCGCCCGTTCTACTTCGACGGGCTCCTCACCGTCGAGGCGAAGCTGCTCAACCTCGTCCGACCGGACGTGGCCGTGTACGGCGAGCGCGACCCGCAGCGGATCTTCCTGATCCGCCGTATGGTGCGCGACCTGCTCTTCGACGTCGAGATCGCCACCGTCGGCACGGTGCGCGGCGACGACGGACTCCCCGTCTCGACCCGCGTCGGGATGCTCGAGGACCGTGACCTGTCGGCCGTGGGCCTCCTTCCGGCGGCTCTCGATGCGGCGGCGTCCAATGCCGACCGCGGCGTCGATGCGTGCATCGCGGCGGCGCAGTCGGCGCTCATGGGCGAGACGCGCATCCGGCTCGAATACCTGAGCGTGGTGGACCCGGCGACGTTCCTGCCGGTCGACGAGGGCCATCAGGGGCCCGCGCTGGCGCTCATCGCCGCGAGCGTCGCCGGTCACCGCTTCATCGACAACGCGCTGATCTACCTTCCGTGATGGTCGCCGTGGCTCCCTCATCCGTCGGTCGGGTCGTCCGCGGATCGAGCTGAAGCGGTCGGATCGTCCACGGCGAGCCGGCGCCGCATGACCACGCCCGCGCCGACCGTCGCGAGGAGGACGATCACGGAGAAGACGAGGAGCACCATCGTCTCGGGGGTGGTCTCCAGGCTCCAGCCCACGAGGAGGACGGGTCCGATGAGGCCCGTGTAGGCGATCAGGAAGAGCAGCGCCAGCGTCTCGCCGCGCCGGCCCGGCGCGGCGAGGGAGGCGGCGCCGGCGATCGCGGAGCGGAACATGATGCCCGCCCCGGCGCCCGCGACGATCCCGCCCGCGAGGAAGAGCGCGAACGCGGGGGTGAGCGCAACCGCCGCGATGCCGACGAGTCCGGCGACGAAGCATCCGATCGCGATCGCGAGCTGGGTTCGCTGCGCGACGCGCACGAGGGCGACCTGAGCCACGGCGGCCGCTCCGAACACGGCGAAGACCGTCGCCCCGTCGACCAGGTGGTCCGAGACGCGGAAGGTGTCGTGGAGGAACGTCGGTGCGAGCGACGTGAACAAAGCGAACAGCGCGAACGACGCGGCCGCACCGATCGAGGCCGCGGCGAAGGCGGCGCGGGATCGCGGCGGGAACGCCAGCCGCTGGGGCCGATAGGGCGTGTGGGCGGCGGCGGTGTCCACCGTCTCGGGGACCGCCCGCATGGCAACGGCGGCGACGAGGAACAGCACGAGGAACACGAGGTGCGGGAGCTCGAGCGGGTCGGGGAGGAACTCGGCGAACAGCCCGCCGATCAACGGCCCGAGCGCCAGTCCGCCCAGGTTCGCCGCCCCCGCGACCGACGCCGCGATCACCGGGTCCTCGGCGGGACGGGACCGTGCCCGGAGCTCCGCCAGATGCGCGGTCGCCGCCGCCGTCAGGATCCCCACGCTCACGCCGTCGACGAATCGGGCCAGGATCAGGCCCGGCACGGCATCCCAGAGCAGGAACACGAGCGCTGCCGCCGCCGACACGAGGAGCGCGAGGATCGCCATGCGGCGGCGACCCGCCCAATCGCTGATGTGACCGATGAGGAAGAGGCTGACCACGACGCCGACCGCGAAGGCGGCGAAGATCAGCGTCACCACCGCCACGGGAAACCGATCGGCCTCCTGGTAGAGCGGATACAGCGGTGTCGGCACGGTCGCGTACGCCGTCACCGCCGTGAAGGAGACCGCGACGGTCCAGAAGCCGGCGGAGTCCGACATGGTGCGACGAGGTCGTGGCATCGCTCGATCCGATCGGTCGAGGGGGCGCCTGCGGGAACGCGTCCGACGCTACTCCCGCAGAACACGGTCGCCAAGAGGCCGATGGGCTGTGCCGAGCCCCGGAAAGCATCGCTCGGGCCCTCGGTAGGATTGAGGGTCCGCGCGCCGCGGAGAACCCCACCGAGGAGCCCACCCCGTGACCGACACGACCGCGCCCGAACCGAGCGAAGAGGACGTCTTCGAGCAGAAGGCCGTGCGCATGGCCAAGCGGGATCGACTCCTCGACGAACGAGTGGATGCCGCGGCCGGCCCGTACCCGGTCGCCTTGCCCCTCACCGACACCATCCCGGCGCTGCGCGAGCGGTACGGCGACCTCGAGGCGGGGGCCGAGACCGGTGTGACGGCCGCCGTCGCCGGCCGCGTCGTCTTCAGCCGCAATACCGGCAAGCTCTGCTTCGCGACGCTGCAGTCGGGGGATGGCAGCCGCCTCCAGGCGATGGTGTCGCTGGCCGCAGTCGGCGAGGAGTCGCTCCAGCGGTGGAAGGAACTCGTCGATCTCGGCGACCACGTGTACGTGCGGGGCGAGGTCATCTCCAGCCGTCGCGGCGAGCTGTCGATCATGGTCTCGGAGTGGGCGATCGCCTCGAAGGCGATCCTGCCGCTTCCGAACATGTACACCGAGCTCAGCGAGGAGAGCCGCGTGCGCAGCCGGTTCCTCGACCTCATCGTGCGCGACCGCGCCCGCGAGACGGTCGTCGCCCGGGCGAAGGCGAACGCGAGCGTGCGGCAGACGTTCGCGAGCCACGGGTTCCTCGAGGTCGAGACCCCCATGCTTCAGATCCAGCACGGCGGGGCGTCCGCCCGGCCCTTCATCACCACCTCGAACGCGTTCGACACCGACCTCTACCTGCGCATCGCTCCGGAGCTCTACCTCAAGCGGGCCGTCGTGGGCGGAATCGAGCGCGTGTTCGAGATCAACCGCAACTTCCGCAACGAGGGCGCCGACTCCACGCACAGCCCCGAGTTCGTGATGATCGAGGCGTACCAGGCCTACTCCGACTACAACGGCATCGCCGACCTCACGCAGGAGATCGTCCAGAACGCCGCCGTCGCGGTCGCCGGATCGACCAGCGTCACGTGGGCGGACGGCACCGAGTACGACCTGGGCGGCCAGTGGGACCGCATCCCGATGTACGGGTCGCTGTCGGAGGCCGGCGGCCGCGAGATCACACCCGAGACGCCGGTCGAGGAGCTCATCGCGTTCGCGAACGAGGTCGGCGCCGACATCCCCCCGCACGCCACGCACGGCAAGCTCGTCGAGGAGCTGTGGGAGCACTTCGTCAAGCCAGACCTCACGCGTCCGACGTTCGTGATGGACTTCCCGATCGACACGAGCCCGCTCGTGCGCGAGCACCGTTCGATCCCGGGCGTCGTCGAGAAGTGGGACCTCTACACGCGGGGCTTCGAGCTCGCGACCGGCTACTCCGAGCTGGTCGACCCGGTCATCCAGCGCGAGCGGTTCGTCGAGCAGGCGAAGCTGGCGGCCCGCGGAGACCTCGAGGCCATGCGCATCGACGAGGAGTTCCTGCGTGCGCTCGAGCACGGCATGCCGCCCACCGGGGGCATGGGCATGGGGATCGATCGTCTCCTCATGGCGATCACCGGTCTCGGCATCCGCGAGACGATCCTCTTCCCGCTCGTGAAGTAGCACCGTCTCACCGCCGTTTGCGTCCGGCGGGCCGGAATGCCCAGTCGGGGAGATGGCCCGCCTGCACGAACGACTTCACGATCTCGCTGAGCCCGTGGTCCGGCTCGATCTCGCACGCGGCACTCGCGTACACGTCGGCGTGCGTCGAGCGCCCGAGCGACCACGAAAGCCACGCGCACAGGGACAGCGTCCCGGGTCGCGACGCACGCGGTGCGAGGGCGGCCACATGCCGGGAGAGCTCGAGCGCCCGCGCGAGCCGCGCGACATCGGGGCGTTCCCCCTCGCCCCACATGCGCATCGCGAGGTCGCCCGGGTACTCCTCGCCCGACTCCCATCGCAGCTGGGCCTCGAGCGCGGTGTCGCCGTCGGCCATCGTCCCGGCCCACTGGACGAGGGCGACGTCGCGCAGCGCCGGTCGGTCGAGACACCAGGCGACGGTGGCGGCGTCGAAGGGAGACAGGTTGTCGACGGGCCAGGACAGGGCATCCTCGAAGAGCGCGGGCAGGTCGTCGAGGGCGCACGCGGCCGCGAGTGCCCTCGGGTCGACGCGTCCGCCGCCGTCGGTTCCGTCGTCGTCGTCGGACCCGTTGAGGATGCCGACGGCACGAGTGAGCGCGATCAGCGCGCGTCCGACCCGCTCCTGCTCGACGAGACCCGTCGCGGGCAGCTCCGCGCCGGAGCCCTGATCTCCGGCGACCATCTCGAGGTCCTCGGTGCCGGGAGGGACGGCGTCGAGCTCGGTGAGCGCGCGGCCGCCCGGCGGCAGCGCGGCGTCGAACCGTGAACCCCAGCCATCGGGCGCGAGGCACAGGGCGTCCCCCATCCGCAGACCCGACTCGTCGGCACGCCGTTCGAGCGCGTCGAAGAGGCCGGCGTGCGGCATCCCGCCCCCGTCGAACCGGACGTCGGTGCAGACCACCGCGGCAACGGCGTCGGCGCCGGGGAGCCGGCACACCATGCCCACGGCGGTGGCCGCGAACCCGTCCACGTCGTCCGGGTCATCGGGAAGATCGAACCTCATGGCCCCGATGCTCCGCGTGCCTTCGAAGGGCACCATCACGAGGCTCCGCGAAGGCTGATAGCCGAGCATGCGCGGGACGAGGGACAGGAAGGATGCGGCATCGGCCGCTTTCACGATGGTGGTCATGCCCACCGACTCTGCGCCCGCTGGCGCCGCGCCCGCTGGGGACACGGGAGATCTGTGGACGGCCGCCCCCAGCCCGGCGATGGGGAGGAAGGGCGGCGCGGTCCGCGACGCCCCGTATCCTGGAGGTATGGACGATTACTGGGTCGCCGTCCTCTGGACGCTGCTGCCGACGATCGTCGTGAGCGCGATCTTCTTCTTCGTGCTCCGGAGCATCATCCGAGCCGACCGCACCGAGCGCCGCGAGTACGCCCGCATCGAGGCGGAGGAGCGCGCGAAGCGCGGACTTCCCCCCGCGACGGGAACGACCGAACCCGCCCCCGTCGCCGAGCGCTGACCCCGGCCCCCACTACGCTGGGCTCACGCCTTCCACCAGCGCGAGGAGCCAGGGTGATCAGCATCACGTTCGACGCGACGTGGTGGCTGGTGCTCGTCTTCGTGGTCGACCTGGCGATCCGCATCGCGGCCATCATCATCGTGCCGCGCAACCGGCGCCCCACTGCGGCGATGGCGTGGCTCCTGGCGATCTACTTCATCCCGCTCATCGGGGTGTTCCTGTTCCTCCTGATCGGCAACCCGCGACTGCCGCGCAAGCGCCGCCGCAAGCAGGAGGACATCAACGAGTACATCCACGACACCTCGGCGTCGCTCGACTTCGGCACGCTGCGTCCGCACGCCCCCGACTGGTTCACGTCGCTGGTGACCCTCAACCGCAACCTGGGCGCGATGCCGCTCGCGGGCGACAACTCCGCCCACATCATCGGCGGCTACCAGGAGAGCCTCGACGCCATGGCCGACGCCATCCGCAAGGCGGAGCGGTACGTGCACGTCGAGTTCTACATCTTCCAGGCCGACACGGCGACCGACAACTTCTTCACGGCGCTCGAAGAGGTCTGCGCGCGCGGCGTTGCGGTGCGCGTCCTCCTGGACCACTGGGCGAATCGGGGTAAGCCGTTCTACAAGGCCACGCTCAAGCGTCTCGACGCGATGGGCGCGCAGTGGCGCCTGATGCTTCCGGTCCAGCCGCTGAAGGGCAAGTACCAGCGGCCGGATCTGCGCAACCACCGCAAGCTCCTCGTCGTCGACGGGCGCGTGGCCTACACCGGATCGCAGAACGTCACCGACTCGACGTACAACCTGCCGAAGAACATCCGACGCGGCCTGCACTGGGTCGACCTCATGGTGCGCGTCGAGGGGCCGGTCGTGGCATCCATCAATGCGGTGTTCCTCTCGGACTGGTACAGCGAGACCGACGAGGTGCTCACCGAGGAGATCGACCTGTTCTCGGTGAGATCCGGGCCCGGCGACCTCGACTGCCAGATCATCCCGTCGGGCCCGGGGTTCGAGTTCCAGAACAACCTCAAACTGTTCGCGGGCCTGCTCTACGCCGCCCAGCGCAAGATCATCGTCGTGAGCCCGTACTTCGTCCCCGACGAGGCGCTGCTCCTCGCGATCACCACCGCGTGCCAGCGCGGCATCCATGTCGAACTGTTCGTGTCGGAGGAGGGGGACCAGGCGCTGGTCTACCACGCGCAGCGCAGCTACTACGAGGCGCTGCTGCGGGCCGGCGTGAAGATCTGGATGTACCAGCGGCCGTTCATCCTGCACTCGAAGTCCATGACGATCGACGACGAGGTCGCGATCGTCGGATCGAGCAACATGGACATGCGGTCGTTCGGTCTCAACATGGAGATCTCGATGCTCGTGCGCGGCGAGGAGTTCGTGCATGAGATGCGCGCCGTCGAGGACGGCTACCGCTCCCTCAGCCGCGAGCTCACGCTCGAGGAGTGGATGAAGCAGCCGCTGCGGTCGACCGTGCTCGACAACCTGGCGCGCCTCACCTCTGCGCTTCAATAGGTGATCTTGCGGGTGATTGTGACCGGTCCGTGACCGCACACCCTGAGATTCCCGGGGCGATCGCGACACCATAAGGGACGACGGATGCCGCGGCACCGGCATGCGCCTCAGCTCACGGAAGGGTTCTCCCATGGCAACTCGCACCCGCACGGCCCTCGCTGCACTCGGCGTGGCCGTCCTCCTGACCGGTGTCCTCGCCGCGTGCGCCACCGGCAGCGGCGGAACGCCGTCGACCGCGCCGACCACGAACGACGACGACGGGGGCTCCACCGAGCAGGAGATCAGCGCCGCGTGGCTCGACGGCGGACGCTCGATCGGCATCGTCACCCAGGGCAGCTCGACCTGCATCCCGACCGCCGAGGAGACGACGTACGCCGATGGCGTGCTCAACGTCACGCTCGTCGATGTCGAGGGCGACACCGCGTGCACCGCAGACCTGGTGCCCCGGGTCTCCCTCGTCGGCGTGCCCGGAGACGTCGACCCCGAGCAGGAGCTCGAGATCAAGGTCACCGGTGACGGCTGGGCCGGCGACACCGACCTCGACGGTGTGCCGGGGCTGGCCACCGGGGGCGAGACGGACTACGCGCCGAGCGCGGGCTGGACCGACGTCGACGGGCAGTTCGTGATCCTCACGTGGGGCTCGTCCTCCTGCGTGCCGGTGATCGAGAACACCGAGCTCACGAGCGAGACCGAGATCACGGTGACCTTCGTCGACCCGCCGGAGGACCAGGCCTGCACGATGGACATGGCCCCGCGCGGCACGGTCACGGCCGTGCCCGAGGACCCGGACGAGGACGCCGGGATCGTCGCGATCCTCACCGGCGCCGAGTTCGAGGACGTCCGGGTCCCGATCATCCCGAACTGACGCCGCAGGGAGGGATGCCGCGGGCCGAGGCATCCCTCCCTCGCGCCTCTCCCGTGGGGGTGGGGGCGCCGCTGCCGCTGCAGTTCGCGACACCGGCGCCGTCGCGCGACGCAGCGCGCGTCGCGAACTGCAGCGCTACGCCCGCCGCCGCGCACCGGCGAGGGATGCCTCGGCCTCAGGTGTCGGCGCGGACGAGCAGCTCGCCGATCTCGCAGTCCAGCGCGCGGCAGATCGCCGAGAGGGTGGAGTAGCGGATCGCGCGGGCCCGGTCGTTCTTGAGGATGGACAGGTTCACCACCGAGACGCCGACGAGCTCGGAGAGCCGGGTGAGCGTCATTCCGCGGGCTTCGAGCAGCTCGTCGAGCCGGCAGTGGACTCCGGAAGGTCCTTCGTCCTCGGTCGCGGCGGGCGTCATACGAGAAGCTCCGTCTCGCGCTGGAGCCGGTCGCCGACCGAGAACGCCGTCGTCACGATGGCCCCGATGAAGGCCGCGCCGAACCACAGCACGGGATTGACGGCGATGATGACGTTGTCGAACGTCCGCTCCGAGATCCACGCGAACGCGCCGTTCGCGCCCATGTTGCCGAAGAACGGCGCGGCCGCGAAGCCGAAGAGCGCTGCTCCGGTCGCCGTCGCGACGAGTGCGGTGTGCCGGCGGCTGAAGAGCCTCCCGTGGAGCACGCCCCACGTGAGCCAAAGGAGGCAGCCGACCGTCACCGTCACCGACGCCACGATCACGAGCTGCTCGAGGACCAGGGCGACCGTCGAGGCGATCGGCAGCTCCGGCGGGAGGAGCACCGCCCGGTCGAGCTCGACGGTCACGCCGGCGCCGCCCGGTCCGATGGGCGCGTCGGCGGGGGTGCCCGAGAACTCGGCGGGGACGGGGACGATCTCGGCGGTGAGCACCTCGATGATGCGGCGCACCGCGAGCACGATCGTCCACACGACGAACGCCGCTCCCAGCAGCGCGTAGAACCACATCGCGGCGGCGTCCCAGCGGGACCACACCTTCGCTTCCTCTGTCCGAGCACTCATCGTCCCGCCCTTCCGTATCGATAAACGTTGTTATCGAAAAACGATAAGCCACCGGATGCCGCGGCGCAATCACGTCGCTCACGGGCGACGGTCCGCCCCTGGCGAACACGCGCTTGCGGCATCCACCCGCGCCGTACCCTCGTGTGTAAGGAGCCAGACGTGCATCACGGCACCGTGCGCACCCCGGAGGAAAGACGATGTTCGAGAGATTCACCGACCGTGCCCGTCGAGTGGTCGTCCTCGCCCAGGAAGAGGCGAAGATGCTCAACCACAACTACATCGGCACCGAGCACATCCTGCTCGGCCTGATCCACGAGGGCGAGGGCGTCGCCGCCAAGGCCCTGGAGTCCCTCGGCATCTCGCTCGACGCCGTGCGCGAGCAGGTGCAGGACATCATCGGCCAGGGTCAGCAGCAGCCGACCGGCCACATCCCCTTCACTCCGCGCGCCAAGAAGGTGCTCGAGCTGTCGCTGCGCGAGGCGCTGCAGCTCGGGCACAACTACATCGGCACCGAGCACATCCTCCTCGGCCTCATCCGCGAGGGCGAGGGCGTCGCCGCACAGGTGCTGGTGAAGCTCGGCGCAGACCTCAACAAGGTGCGTCAGCAGGTCATCCAGCTGCTGTCGGGATACCAGGGCAAGGAGCCCGCGGGCGTCGCGAGCGGTGCCGGCGAGCAGACCCAGGGCACCACCCAGGGCGGGTCCCAGGTGCTCGACCAGTTCGGCCGCAATCTCACGCAGGCCGCCCGCGACAACAAGCTCGACCCGGTCATCGGGCGCGAGAAGGAGATCGAGCGCGTGATGCAGATCCTCTCGCGCCGCTCGAAGAACAACCCCGTCCTCATCGGCGAGCCCGGTGTCGGAAAGACGGCGGTCGTCGAGGGCCTCGCCCAGGCCATCGTCAAGGGCGATGTGCCCGAGACGCTGAAGGACAAGCAGCTCTACTCGCTCGACCTCGGCTCGCTCATCGCCGGCTCCCGCTACCGCGGTGACTTCGAAGAGCGCCTCAAGAAGGTCACGAAGGAGATCCGCACGCGCGGCGACATCATCGTCTTCATCGACGAGATCCACACCCTCGTGGGCGCCGGCGCCGCCGAGGGTGCGATCGACGCCGCATCGATCCTCAAGCCGCTCCTCGCCCGTGGCGAGCTGCAGACCATCGGCGCGACCACGCTCGACGAGTACCGCAAGCACTTCGAGAAGGATGCCGCGCTCGAGCGCCGCTTCCAGCCGATCCAGGTCGCCGAGCCGAGCCTTCCCCACGCGATCAACATCCTGAAGGGGCTGCGCGACCGCTACGAGGCCCACCACAAGGTGCAGATCACCGACGGCGCGATCGTCGCCGCGGCGAACCTCGCCGACCGGTACATCTCGGACCGCTTCCTGCCCGACAAGGCGATCGACCTGATCGACGAGGCCGGCGCCCGCCTGCGCCTGTCGATCCTCTCGAGCCCGCCCGAGCTGCGGGAGTTCGACGAGAAGATCGCCCACGTGCGCGAGCAGAAGGAAGTCGCCTCCGAGGAGCAGGACTTCGAGAAGGCCGCGTCGCTGCGCGATGAGGAGAAGTCCCTCCTCGCCGAACGGCTGCGCCTCGAGAAGCAGTGGCGCTCGGGCGACGTCGCCTCACACGCGGTGGTCGACGAGGGCCTGATCGCCGAGGTGCTCGCCCAGGCGACCGGCATCCCGGTCTTCAAGCTCACCGAGGAGGAGTCCAGCCGCCTCGTCTTCATGGAGAAGGCGCTGCACCAGCGAGTCATCGGCCAGGAGGAGGCCATCGCCGCCCTGTCCAAGACGATCCGCCGTCAGCGTGCGGGTCTGAAGGACCCGAAGCGCCCGTCGGGCTCGTTCATCTTCGCCGGCCCGACCGGTGTCGGAAAGACCGAGCTGGCCAAGGCGCTCGCCGAGTTCCTCTTCGACGACGAGTCGGCGCTCATCTCGCTCGACATGTCGGAGTTCGGTGAGAAGCACACCGTGTCGCGGCTCTTCGGCGCCCCTCCCGGATTCGTCGGCTTCGAGGAGGGCGGCCAGCTCACCGAGAAGGTGCGCCGCAAGCCGTTCTCTGTCGTGCTGTTCGACGAGATCGAGAAGGCCCACCCCGACATCTTCAACTCGCTGCTGCAGATCCTCGAGGAGGGGCGCCTCACCGACGGTCAGGGTCGCGTCATCGACTTCAAGAACACGGTGATCATCATGACGACCAACCTGGGTTCGTCGGCGATCGCCGGAGGCCCCGTGGGCTTCCAGGTCGAGGGCAACAGCGGCACGACCTACGAGCGGATGAAGGGCAAGGTCAACGAGGAGCTCAAGCGCAACTTCAAGCCCGAGTTCCTCAACCGCGTCGACGACATCATCGTCTTCCCGCAGCTCGACAAGGACGAGCTGCGCCAGATCGTGGGTCTTTTCACCAAGCGCCTCGGCGAGCGTCTGCTCGACCGCGACATGACGGTGGAGCTGACGGATGCCGCGAAGGACAAGCTCATCGACATCGGGTTCGACCCGGCGCTCGGCGCTCGCCCGCTGCGTCGCGCGATGCAGCGCGAGGTCGAGGACCGCCTGTCCGAGAAGATCCTCCACGGCGAGCTCGAGCCCGGCGATCACGTGAAGGTCGACGCCCAGAACGGCGAGTTCGTCTTCGAGACCGGCCCGCGCGGCGAGAAGGTCGCGGTGGGCGTCGTCCACGGCGGCGAGATCACCGCGACGCCCGACCTGGCGGCCAACGCGTAGCGCGCATACACGGAACGAACGGAGAGCGGATGCTGAGGCATCCGCTCTCCGTCGTTTCCGCGTGGTGCGGTGAAACGCTCGGGAGAATTCGCGGTGGAGCGGCGCCCACGGCGTCCGGCCTCGCGAAATCTCCCGCGGGTTTGACAAGTGGACGCGGGCAGACACGACGCGGAACGAGCAAGAAGTGGCCCGGTGCCGGGCCTAACCTGGACGGATGAGCGAGTTCACGGTGCGGCCTGCGACGACGGCGGACGTGCGGGGCATCCAGGCGATGCTGGAGCCGTTCGTGCAGCGCCGCATCCTGCTCGGCAAGGACCTCGTCGTGCTGTACGAGGCGACGCAGCAGTTCGTCGTCGCCGAGAGCGCCGGCGGCGAGCTCGTGGGCTGCGGTGCCCTCCACGTCCTGTGGGAGGACCTTGGCGAGATCCGCACGCTCATCGTCGTCGACGAGTGGCTGCACCGCGGCGTCGGGCGGGCGATCGTCGAGACCCTAGAGAACAATGCCCGCCGTCTCGGACTCGCCCGGCTCTTCTGCCTGACCTTCGAGGTCGAGTTCTTCACCCGTCGGGGGTTCGCGCCGATCGGCGAGCAGGTCGTGGACCCGGACGTCTACTCGCAGCTGATCCGCTCTCCCGACGAAGGTGTCGCGGAGTTCCTCGATCTCGCGCACGTGAAGCCCAACACGCTCGGCAACACCCGCATGCTCAAGGAGCTCGGGTGAGGCCGGGGGTCGTGTCCTGATGCGGATGTCGCCCGCCTGGGTCCTCGCGATGCCGGTGCTCTCGCTCCTCGCCCTGGCGATGCTGCTCGGGATCCTGGAGTTCATCGTCCTGATGCTCGTCAGCTGAGCTCCGCGCCCGGGCACCCGGGCGTGCCGGGCGAGTGCGTGACCGCGGGCCGCCTACCCTGGAAAGCATGAGCGCGCCGACCCCCCGACGACGGCACTCGCCCGCCGTGTACCGCCGGCGGCGCCTGGTCGTCCTCCTCGCGCTGATCGCGGTGGCCGCGGTGGTCGTGTGGCTTCTCGTGGCACAGCCATGGCGGGGCGCGGCATCCGAGATCCCCGTTCCGCAGGTGTCGCAGACGCCGGATGCCTCGGCCCAGCCCACGCCGACCGCCACGCCGTCGCCGTCAGCGACGCCGACCCCCACGGCGGAGGCGAAGCCGACACCGTCGCCGACCGCGACGGCCGCGTCGGACATCGAGCCGTGCCTGGCCCGGAACGTCACCGTGGAGGCGGTGACCGACCGGACCTCGTACGCCGCCGACCAGCAGCCGGCGTTCACGATCACGCTCACCAACACCGGCGGTGCCGACTGCACGATGAACGTCGGGACGACCACCCAGGTGTACACGGTCACGAGCGGGAACGACGTGTGGTGGCGGTCGACCGACTGCCAGAGCGAGCCGAGCGACATGATCGTGACGCTGGCCGCGGGGCAGTCGGTGTCGAGTGCGGCGCCGCTCGTGTGGGACCGCACCCGCTCTGCCGTCGACACGTGCGACCAGGACTCCCGCCAGCGCGCGCCCGGGGGAGGGGCCTCGTACCACCTCGCCGTCGAGATCGGCGGCGTCGGGTCCACGCAGACCACGCAGTTCCTGCTGTACTGACCGGAGCCGCGAGCTCCACTCCGGGTACTGCGGACCTCGCCGAGAGGCGCCGAGAGGCGAAGACGACCGAACCGGGTCGTGTGCGGACGTCGGATGCGCACGCTCGACCCGGTCCCGGGCGCAGACCGGTCCCGGGCACAGAAAAGGCCCCCGGGGTTGGGGACTCCCGGGGGCCTGCCATCGTCGGTGTGAGAACTGCGCCCCCAAGGCGCGATCTGCGACGATGATACGAGAGGGCGCTGGGGACACCACTCTCTGAGGTGCTGGGGACACCTCGCGTACAACGTTACGTGGGCAGGTTCGTCGTGTCTGTCCCCACTTCGGAGGACAAAATGCGCAGTTTTGGGGGTTTCCGGCGGGAATTGTCCCCCAAATGGCGGACAGGCCCTCTCCGTGCTCAGGGGGCGTACCCTGGAATCAAGCTTCTGGCGTGTGCTCGGCGGCTGTCCCCCAGCAGCGTTCTCGATCCCCCAACCGAGTGACCGGGCCCCTGGGAGCCATAGGCCTCCTCGAGTCGGCGTCTGCATCGCGACGCGAGGGGGCCGCTCGACGCCGGGGCCCGGACGATCGAGCGGGGCGGCGCGAGCGCAAGGCCGGAGCGTCCCCCCGGACCGCTCCGACCCCGCCCGGTCCTGCTACTGCGGCTTCTCCCCGCCGAAGACCTCGGACTCCATGGCGTCGTAGCCCTCGGCCTGCGGGTCGCCGTGCTTGCCGCCCGAGAGGGCGTACTCCTCTTCGGGTGACAGCACCAGGCGGTGGCGGAAGAAGAGGGCGAACCCGACGAGGATGACGACGTACACGATCGCGATCGCGATGATGGCAGGCTGGAACGCCTCGTTGAGGAGGAAGCCCACGAAGATGAGCGCCGAGATGGCGGCCGCGATGATCGCACCGGGGACACCCCAGGGGCTGCGGTACGGACGCGCGACGTCGGGGAACTTCCGCCGCAGGATGACGTACGACACCATCTGCAGGAAGTAGGCCAGCACGGCCCCCCACACGGCGATGTTGAGCACGATCGCGCCGGCGACGGCACCCGCGCCCTCGTTGAGCGCCGCGATCGTGTCGAGGGCGAGCAGGGCGACGAAGCCGATCACCGCTCCCACCACGAGGGCCACCCACGGCGTCTGGCGCTTGCCGGTGAGCGAGAGGAAGCGCGGGTAGTACCCGGCGCGGGAGAGGGAGTACATGTTGCGCCCGTAGGCGAACATGATCCCCTGCAGCGAGGCGAGGAGACCGACGAGCGCGAAGAGCGCGAGCACTGCGGCAGCGCCGTCACCCACGATGGCGCGGAAGCCGTCGAGGAGTGGTTCGGAGGCGACTCCCGTCGCCTCCGCGCCGAGGACTCCGGTGTTGAGGAAGAGGACGAGGAGCCCCGTGACGATGAGCGTCGCGCGGGCCCAGAGGCCGGCACGAGGGATGTCGCGCACGGGATTGTGCGACTCCTCCGCCGCGAGCGGCAGCTCCTCGATGCCGAGGAAGAACCACATGGCGAACGGCAGCGCGAAGAGGATCGGGAGCACACCGTGGGGCAGGAACTCCGTCTGGCCCGGATCGGGCGCCATGTCCCACAGGTTCGCCCACTGGAACGCGCCGGAGAAGACGGCCATCGCGGAGAAGACGAGGATGATGCCGATCGAGATGATCGACACGACGATCGCGAACTTGAACGAGATGTTCGCGCCGGCGGCGTTCAGGGCGATGAACACGAGGTAGAGGATGATCCACCACACCCACGCCGGCAGAGACACGCCCAGCAGCTCGGCGGTGATGGCGTCGGCGTACGAAGCCGAGAAGTAGACGATCACCGCGGTCGTCGCGACGTACTCGATCGTCTCGGCCGCGCCGGTGACCAGGCCGCCCCACGGCCCCATCGCCGATCGTGCGAAGGAGTAGGCGCCTCCGGTGTGCGGCATCGCGGACGACATCTCGCCGATCGAGAAGATCAGGCCGTAGTACATGACGACGAGGATCGCGAAGGCGATCAGCATCCCTCCGAACCCGGCGAAGTCGATGCCGAAGTTCCAGCCCGAGAAGTCTCCCGAGATGACGGCGGCGACCGCGAGGCCCCACAGGCCCCACACTCCGGCGGACCTCTTGAGCGTCCGCTTCTGGAAGTACTCCTGACCGGCTCGGGTATAGGTCGCTCCTGCGACCTTCGCGGAGCCATCGCTCGACTGTGACATCGGTCCTCCGTGCGCTCGGGTGGGACGCGGGGGGTGCGTCTTGCGGATGATTGTGGCGCTTATTGGTGGGGTGTGTCTACCTTTGGGTGAGAATTGCTCGTTACAGTGGAGCGGGGCGCGGCCGGTGGGGTCGCGCCCGTGACGCGGGTCGGAAGGGTGCACGCATGCCGGGGAACCTCACGTACGCCGAGTTGGATGCCGCGATCGCGGCGGGCGAGATCGACACCGTGATCGTGGCCTTCGCCGACGCGCAGGGGCGCCTCGTCGGCAAGCGCGTCTCGGCGCGCCTGTTCCAGGAGGAGGTGCGCGATCACGGCGCCGAGGCCTGCAACTACCTGCTCTCGGTCGACGTCGACATGAACACGGTCGACGGGTACGCGATGTCGAGCTGGGAGAAGGGGTACGGCGACATGATGCTCCTGACCGACCCCGCGACCCTTCGCCGGGTGCCGTGGGTGCCCGGCAGCGCGCTCGTGATGGCCGACCTCGGCTGGGAGAACGGCGACCCCGTCGTGCAGTCGCCGCGCGACATCCTGAAGCGTCAGCGTGCCCGGCTCGCCGAACGCGGCCTCCTCGCCTACTCCGGCACCGAGCTGGAGTTCATCGTCTTCGACGACTCGTACCGGGATGCCTGGGCCAAGGGCTATCGCGACCTCACACCGTCGACCGACTACAACGTCGACTACGACCTGCTCGCGTCGGGACGCATCGAGCCGCTGCTGCGCGACATCCGCCTGAGCATGGACCGTGCCGGGCTGTACACCGAGGGCGTCAAGGGCGAATGCAACCTCGGACAGCAGGAGATCGCGTTCCGCTACGCCGAAGTGCTCGAGACCGCCGACCAGCACACGATCTACAAGAGCGGCGCGAAGTCCATCGCCGACGCGCACGGCAAGTCGATCACGTTCATGGCGAAGTTCAACGAGCGCGAGGGCAACAGCTGCCACATCCACCTGTCCGTGCGCGGGGAGGACGGGAGCGCCGTGATGGCCGGCGACGACGCGCACGGCTTCAGCCCGTTCATGGAGCACTGGATCGCCGGCATCCTCGCGACGCTGCGCGAGTTCACCCTGCTGTACGCCCCGACCATCAATTCGTACAAGCGCTACGCCCAGGGCTCGTTCGCGCCGACAGGAGTCGCATGGGGAATCGACAACCGCACGTGCGCGCTGCGCGTGGTCGGACACGGGCCGTCGCTGCGCGTCGAGAACCGCGTGCCCGGCGGCGACGTCAACCCCTACCTCGGCATCGCCGCGATCATCGCGGGCGGCCTGCACGGTGTCGAGAACGAGCTCCCGCTGCCTTCGGCGCTCACCGGCAACGCCTACGCGGCCGGGGTCGACCATCTGCCGACGACGCTGCGCGAGGCCGCGCTGCTGTTCGACCGGTCGGCGATCGCCCGCGCGGCCTTCGGCGACGACATGGTCGACCACTATCTGAATCAGGCGCGCATCGAGGTCGAGGCCTTCGACGCCGCCGTGACCGACTGGGAGAGGGTGCGGGGCTTTGAGCGGCTCTGACGTCGCGAGGGTGCGGCCGGTGATCGGCCTCACGACGTACCTCGAGCAGGCGAAGCAGGGGGTGTGGGACGTCCGGGCGGCGTTCCTCCCGCAGCAGTACTTCGACGCGGTCACCGCCTCGGGCGGGATCGCCGTCCTGCTGCCGCCGCAGCCGGAGCCGGATGCCGCGGCCCCCGCTGTGCTCGACGGCATCGACGGACTCATCCTCACGGGCGGCCTCGACGTGCAGCCCGAGCTCTACGGCGCCGAGCGCCACCCGCTCACCGACCCGGCGCGGCCGGACCGCGACGCGTGGGAGCTGGCCCTGTTCCGCGGCGCGGAGGAGCGACGGATGCCGGTGCTCGCGATCTGCCGCGGGCTCCAGCTCGTGAACGTGGCGAAGGGGGGCACCCTCCACCAGCATCTGCCCGAGGCGCTCGGCACCGAGCGCTACCGCATCGGCGGCGGCGTGTTCGCGACCAACGAGGTGACCGTCGACGCCGATTCGCGGCTCGCCGGACTCGTCGGCGCCGGGTCACTGGATGTCCACAGCTATCACCACCAGGGCGTGGACCGGCTCGGCGAAGGACTCGTGGTGACCGCGCGCGCCGACGACGGCCTCGTGCAGGCGTTCGAGTCCGACGGCGACCACTACCTCGTCGGTGTGCAGTGGCACCCGGAGGAGAACGCCGAGGACCGGCGGCTGTTCGCCGGACTGGTGGCCGAGGCATCCACCTTCCGCGCCGCCTCCGCGTCCGTCGCCTCCGAGGGAAAGGCCGTGCCCGCATGAGCGGAACGTTCACGCTCGTCGATCCGGCGACCGGACAGGGCTTCCGCGAGGTGCCGCGCGCCACCGCGGACGAGGTGGATGCGGCCATCGCCCGGGCCGTCGAGGTGCAGCGGCGCTGGGCGGCCGACGCGCCCGTCGCGCGCGCCGACGCCCTGCGCCGGTTCGCCCAGGTGGTCGAGGAGCACGTCGAGGAGCTCGCACGGCTCGAGGTGCGCAACTCGGGGCATCCGATCGAGTCGGCGCGGTGGGAGGCCCGGCACGTCGCCCAGGTGCTCCACTACTACTCCGGAGCGCCCGAGCGGCTGAGCGGTCAGCAGATCCCGGTGGCCGGCGGGCTCGACGTCACCTTCCACGAGCCGTACGGCGTGGTCGGGATCATCGTGCCCTGGAACTTCCCGATGACGATCGCGTCGTGGGGATTCGCTCCCGCGCTCGCCGCGGGAAACGCGGTGGTGCTGAAGCCGGCGGAGCTCACGCCCCTCACCGCTGTCCGTCTCGGCGAGCTCGCCGAGGAGGCGGGCCTGCCCGAAGGGCTGTTCACGGTCATCACCGGGTCGGGCTCGGTCGTCGGCCGGCGGTTTGTGGAGCATCCCGACGTGCGGAAGGTCGTGTTCACCGGATCGACCGAGGTCGGCGTCGAGGTCGCGGCCGGATGCGCGCGCGGCCTGAAGCCCGTCACGCTCGAGCTCGGGGGGAAGAGCGCGAACGTCGTGTTCGAGGACGCCGACCTCGAGAAGGCTGCCGCGTCGGCACCCGGAGCGGTGTTCGACAACGCCGGGCAGGACTGCTGCGCACGCAGCCGCATCCTCGTGCAGCGCTCGGTGTACGACCGGTTCCTCGAGCTGCTCGAACCCGCCGTGCGGGACTGGGCGGTGGGGGATCCGTCGCTCGAGTCCACGCAGATGGGGCCGCTCATCTCGGCCGCGCACCGCGACACCGTCGCCGGCTTCCTCGAGGGGGCGGACGTCGCCTTCCGGGGCTCGGCTCCCGACGGGCCCGGGTTCTGGTTCGCGCCGACCGTGGTGCTCGCCGGCCGCGGGGACCGCCTCGCCCAGGAGGAGGTGTTCGGTCCCGTGGTGGCCGTGCTGCCGTTCGAGGACGAGGCCGACGGCATCGCGCTGGCCAACGACACGATCTACGGGCTGGCCGGGTCGATCTGGACCGAGAACCTCGGCCGAGCCGTGCGTGTGTCGAGGGCGGTCAAGAGCGGCGTGCTGTCGGTCAATTCGCACTCCTCCGTGCGCTACTGGACCCCGTTCGGCGGCATGAAGGCCTCAGGCCTCGGCCGTGAGCTCGGACCCGACGCCGCCGAGCACTTCACCGAAACCAAGAACGTCTTCTTCGCCACGGACGCGTCATGAGCGGCATCCGCCCCTCG
This sequence comes from Microbacterium insulae, assembly GCF_042677065.1. Taxonomy (NCBI): domain Bacteria; kingdom Bacillati; phylum Actinomycetota; class Actinomycetes; order Micrococcales; family Microbacteriaceae; genus Microbacterium; species Microbacterium insulae. The sequence goes on from NZ_JBHTII010000001.1 coordinate 1,559,726, forward strand.
GCCGTGTCCCGATCCCACACCCCCGTGTCTCACAAGCCGCGGGTCGAGCGACCCTCGACCCGCCTGCCTCGTTACATGCACCAGGAAGGAACCCCGACATGGACCTGACCCACCGACTCCAGGACCGCGTCGCGATCATCACCGGCGGTGCGTCCGGCATCGGACTCGCCACCGCCCGCAGGTTCGCCGCGGAGGGGGCGCGGGTCGTGATCGCCGACCTCGACCCCGTCAGCGGCGAAGCCGCCGCGACCGACGTGGGCGGGGTCTTCCGTCACGTGAACGTGGCGGACGAGGCATCCGTCGACGCGCTCTTCGACGGTGTCGCGGCCGACCTGGGCGGCGTCGACATCGCCTTCAACAACGCCGGGATCTCGCCCGCCGACGACGACTCGATCGAGACCACCGAACTGCCGGCGTGGGATCGCGTGCAGGACGTGAACCTCAAGAGCGTCTACCTCTGCTCGCGAGCCGCCCTGCGCCACATGGTGCCGGCGGGCAATGGGTCGATCATCAACACGGCCTCGTTCGTCGCGCTGCTCGGCTCGGCCACGTCGCAGATCTCGTATACCGCGTCGAAGGGTGGCGTGCTCGCGATGACCCGCGAGCTCGGCGTCCAGTTCGCGCGGCAGGGGATCCGCGTGAACGCCCTCTGCCCCGGACCCGTCAACACGCCGCTGCTGCGGGAGCTCTTCGCGAAGGACCCCGAGCGCGCGCAGCGCCGGCTCGTCCACGTGCCGATGGGACGCTTCGCCGAGCCCGAGGAGCTGGCCGCCGCGGTGGCGTTCCTCGCGTCGGACGACGCGTCGTTCATCACGGCGACCGCCTTCGTCGTCGACGGCGGCATCACCAACGCCTACGTGACGCCCCTCTGACCATGGCGGCGTGCACGATGTCGGCGATCCGGCGGCGAATCGGCCGTGGACCGGTCGATCGCGCGAGTTCGGGTGCGGATCGCCGACATCCTGCACGCAGGGCGGTGAGGTCGTGACCGAGGCGTCGCTGCGGGGGGTGCGCCGGGCGGTCTACCGGCCGGTTCGCGAGGGGAACGCCCTCGAGGACACGGTCGCCCGCCTCGTGCAGACCATCAGGCTCGGCGTCGTCGCACCGGGGGAGTCGCTGCCGCCCGAGCGCGAGCTCGCCGCGCTGTACGCGGTCAGCCGCGACACGGTGCGCGAGGCGATCCGCGAACTCGCCGACACCGGCTACCTCGTGCGCCGGCGCGGGAGGTACGGCGGGACCTTCGTCGCCGACCCGCTGCCGCAGCCGCCGCATCCGGGCGAGGTCGACCCGGCCGAGCTCGACGATGTCCTCGGGCTGCGCCGCGTGCTCGAGGCGGGTGCGGCGAGGGCGGCGGCTTCGCGGACCCTCGATCCCGCCCAGCGTGATGAGCTCTGGGCGAGGTACGAAGCGGTGGCGGAGGCATCCGAACCCGAGTACCGACGGCTCGACACGCTGCTGCACCTCGCGATCACCGAGGTGGCCGGCATCCCGTCCCTCGTGGCCCTGGCGGCCGAGAACCGTGCCCAGGTGAACGCGTGGCTCGACACGTTCCCGCTCCTGCCCCGCAACATCGAGCACTCCAACGCCCAGCACGAGCAGATCGTCACCGCGATCCTGGCGGGGCGGGCGGATGCCGCGGAGGCGGCGATCCTCGACCACCTGGCCGGGTCGGAGGCCCTGCTGCGCGGCTTCCTCCTCTGAGGTCGCCTGGATCGGCCTCGGCAGGTGCGGCCCTGCCCGGTGTGGTTCGGGCAGGCTCGGGTGGTTCGGTGGGCGCGGGTCAGCTCAGGGGCCCGACGACGAGCAGGGTGACGAGGAAGGCGGCGTAGACGCCCAGGGCCGACCAGGCGAGGCCGCCCACGAGCTTCTCGCGCCAGCGGAGGGCGAACCCCGCGCCCGCGAGCGCGAGCAGCACCCACACGAGGGAATGCCCGAAGCGCAGGATCACCCAGCCGATCCCCTCGGCGCGCGCCGTCTCGGCCGGAACGATGAAGAAGTACACGACCGCGACGGCCAGAGCGATGCCGGCGCCGATCCAGCCGACGGAGGTGCGATGGGCGAGCATCCACTTCTTCATGCGTCCTTCTTAGCGCGGGCCCGCCGTCTACGCTGGGACGATGGCCGGGAAGAAGCGCGCGAAGACGGAGCTGGAGTTTCGCAACACGCAGCTCAGCGACGCCCTGCAGACGCAGGACATGGCCGCCGTCGCCTTCGCGCTGCGGCACGGCCCGACCGTGGTGCCGCTGATGCGCCCCGGTCAACGCGACAACCCGCTCGATGTGGGCGAGGTATGGACGTACAAGGACCCTCGCACGGGCGACATCGCGCTGCTGCTGTTCAGCGATGCCGCGCATAAGCCCGAGACGCTGCCGCCCGGGGTCGCGCTGCAGTCCCCCGCTTGGCTGCGGTCGTTCCTGGGCACTCATCAGGAGGAGATCACCACGGTCTTCTTCGACATCGCCGGCCCGCACCCGCTGCAGGCTTCGCCCGCCGACCTGATCGCCGCCCTCGACGCGTGAGTTCTCGTCGGCGATGCTCGGCGTTCGCAGATTCAGCCGAGTCCCGCACGTTCGCGTCATATTTCTGAGATTCTCGCGAGATTCTGCGAACGCGGGCCGAGCCGAGGCGGGCTACGCTCGGGCCATGCGCCGACTCCTCGCTGCCGTCGGGCTCGCCGGCGCGGCCGTCGGGTTGGCGGGGTGCGTTCCGACCGCGGGACCTCTCGCGGTGCAGCCGCCCGCGGAGGCGTGGCACGACGCGCTCCTCACGGGGACGCTGCACATCGATGAGGACTGCGTGTGGGTCGAGACCCCCGACGCCACCTACGTGCCGGTGTTCCCGGTCGGTGAAGCACGGATGGAGGCCGGCAACCTCGTCTACGGCCGCGTCTGGACGGACGGCGAGACGATCGAGATCGGCGGCGGCGAGACGCGGACGCAGGGACAGGGCTGGTACGTCCCGGATGGATGTCCGGACGCGCTGTTCTGGGGAGCGGCTCCGCCGCCGCAGGCCTGAGCGGCGTCAGAACTCGGGGATGTCGTCGCCGCGGCCGGGGCGCACCCGCGTGCGGACGTCATTGAGCGCACCGCGGAGCGTGCCCGACCGGTTGTCGATCACGTCGCTGTAGCCGAGGCGCGCCGCTTCGGTGCGCCTCTGAGCTGCCTGGGTGACCGGGCGGACCTCGCCCGCGAGGCTCAGCTCGCCGACCGCGGCCAGCGTCTTCGGCGACGCCTGGTTCGTGACGGCGCCCGCCACGGCCACGGCGATCGCGAGATCGGCGGCCGGCTCGGTGAAGCGCACCCCGCCGACGGTCGAGACGTAGACGTCTTTGTCGCTGGTCTTGATGCCGCCGCGCTTCTCGAGAACGGCGAGCACCATCGCCACCCGCGCGGCGTCGACGCCGTTCACGATGCGCCGGGGATTGGGGCTCGTGGCCGTGATGGTCAGCGCCTGCACCTCGACCGGCATCGCTCGTTTGCCCTCGAGGGCGATCGCGACGCACGTCCCCGGCTCGGGGGACCCGTGGCCGAGGAACAGCGCGCTGGGATCGGGCACCTCGGCGATGCCGGCACCGGTCATGTCGAAGCATCCGACCTCGTCGGTGGGCCCGAAGCGGTTCTTGAGTGCCCGCACGAAGCGCAGCGAGGTCTGGCGATCGCCCTCGAAGTGGCACACGACGTCGACGAGGTGCTCGAGGATGCGCGGACCGGCGATCGATCCGTCCTTCGTGACGTGCCCGACGATGATGACGGGGAGTCCGCGCTCCTTCGCGACGCGGATGAGCGTCGATGCGACCTCGCGGACCTGTGACGGATGCCCCGCCATGCCCTCGGACAGCGACGAGGCGACGGTCTGCACCGAGTCGACGATCAGCAGGTCGGGCCGCACCTCGTCGACGTGCCCGAGGATCGTCGCCAGGTCGGTCTCGCTCGCCAGGTAGAGCTCGTCGTGGAGTGCGCCGGTGCGCTCGGCGCGAAGTCGCACCTGCGCGGTGGACTCCTCGGCGCTCGCGTACAGCACGCGCCGGCCGGACTTGGCCGACTGCGCCGCCACCTCGAGCAGCAGCGTCGACTTGCCGACGCCGGGTTCGCCCGAAAGAAGGATCGCGGCGCCCGGCACGACGCCGCCGCCGAGCACGCGGTCGAACTCGCCGACCCCGCTCGTGCGGCGCGGGGCGTCGGTCGTGTCGATGGTCGTGATGGGGCGTGCCGCGCGACCCGCGCCGGGGGAGATCGGCGTGACCGTGCGCACGATGCCGGTGGATTCGGATGCCTCGACCACCGTGCCCCACTGCTGGCACTCGCCGCACCGGCCGACCCACTTGATCGTCGTCCACCCGCACTCGGTGCACCGGTAGGGAGCAGTCTGCGCGGGTCGTCGGGTGGCGGCCATGGGATCAGCGTACGGCGGGGTCGCGACATCGCCCCGCGGCGCGGCGTAGCCTGTCGGCATGCGGGTGGATGCGGCATCCCGATTCGTCGCGGCGGACCAGGACGACGTCTTCCGGGCGTTCGTCGACCCGGCCCGCCTGCTCGCGTGGCTGCCGCCGGAAGGGATGACCGGTCGGTTCGAGTGGTTCGATCCCGGCGCGGGATACCGCATGGTGCTGCACTACCTCGAGGCGCCGCGCGGCGGCGGCAAGGCGGCGGCGGACGAGGATGTCTCGGTGGTCCGTCGTGTGCGCGTGGATGCTCCCGAGCTGATCGTCGAGGAGGTCGACTTCCCCTCCGAGGACCCCGCCTACGCGGGCACGATGACCCTGACGTGGACGTTCACCGAGGGAGACGGCGGCACGTACGTCGACGTGGCGGCGACCGATGTGCCCGAGGGGATCGACCCCGCCGACCACGCCGTGGGTCTCGCATCGTCGCTCGCGAACCTCGCGCGCCTCGTCGAAGGCGGGTAGGGGGCGGGGTGGCGGCATCCGCCGTGAGCAGGCCACTTCTGTGCGAGACCGACCGCGAATCACTGACCGCCTCGCACGAAAGTGTGCCTCTCGCGCGCTGCCCGGCGCGTCAGCGGAGCGAGTCGGCGACGTCGCGGAGCGCGGCGGCCGAGCGGTGGAGGAGCTCGAGCTCGTTCGGGGCGAACTGCGTCTCGCGGATCGGCACTGCCCCCGCCGCGCTCACCACGGACGGCACCGACAGCGCGACGCCGTCGACGCCGTGGAAGTCGCGCAGCACCGGCGAGACCGGCATGACGGCGCGCTCGTCGCCCAGGATCGCCTCGATGATGCGGGCGCTGGAGAGCCCGATCGCATAGTTCGTCGCTCCCTTGCCCTGGATCACCTTGTAGGCGGCGTCCCGGACGTCGACGGCGATCTGGTCGAGTTCGGCGGTCGTCATGCGGTCCCCGGCCGGCGTCACCCACTCGAGGATCGGCACGGTGCCGATCGTCGCCTTCGACCACAGCGGGAACTCGGTGTCGCCGTGCTCGCCCACGATGTACGCGTGGACGCTCGAGGTCGACACTCCGGCGCGCTGGGCGAGCTTCCACCGCAGGCGCGACGTGTCGAGCACCGTGCCGGACGCGAAGATTCGCTCGGGCGGCAGGCCGGACTCCTCCTGCGCGAGCACCGTGAGCACGTCGCACGGGTTCGTGACGATGACGTAGATCGCGTCGGGTGCCACGCTCAGCAGCTCCGGCATCATCTTCTTCATGATCCCGGCGTTCACGCCGGCGAGCTCGATGCGCGTCTGGCCGGGGTTCTGCTTGGCGCCCGCCGTGATCACCACCACGTGCGAGCCCTCCACCACCGACAGATCGCTGCCGCCGATGATGTCGCTCGTGCCGGTGAACTGGGTGCCGTGCGCGAGGTCGAGCACCTCGGCCTCGACCTTCGCGGTCGCGATGTCGTACAGGGCGACGTGGCGCGCCGATCCGCGGATGAGCGCGGCGTAGGCGGCGCTCGATCCGACGCTGCCCGCGCCGACGATGGTGACTTTCGAGTTCTCGATGACGGCCATGCGGCCAGTCTGGCAGTGAGCGGATGCTGCGAGCCAGCCGCGAGCGCGTCAGTACGGGAGCACGTTGAGCGGTGTCATGGCGCCCACGGCGATCTCGACGGACGTCGAGGCTCCGCCGGACATCTCATACACGTAGGTGCCGGTGACGCTCTGCCCCTCGTCGAGCGTTCCGCTCGGCGGCGCGGGGTCCACCGCGAGGTCGGGCGACGGCTCGCCGCTCGTGGTCTGCGAACCGCCGAGCGCGACCTCCACCTCCGACGCCTCGGCGGCTCCGCCGGCGGAGCGCGTGATCGTCACGGTGACCGTCATGTACACGTTGCCCGCGGCCGGTTCGGCGCCGGGATTCGCTGCGGTGACGGCCTCGGTCGCATCCCTCTCGACGGCGTCGACGGTCACGGTGAAGCACTCGACGACGATCTCGTCTCCGAGCGCGAAGGGGTCGTCGACGGCGCCGGTGGGCGCGTCAGCAAGCGGGTCAGGGCAGACCTCGGCGGGCTCGGACGGGACGGCTTCGCTCGACTCGGGCTCAGCCGCTTCGGGTTCGGCGGGTGCGGTCGTGCCGCATCCCGACGTGAAGAGCGCAACCCCCAGCAGCAGCGCGACGCCGAGCCGCCATGGGCGACGGCGATTCATGCGCACATCTTGGCACCGGGTGTCCCGTAGCGGAAGAGCCGCCGGTCAATCGGCGTCGTGCGCCGTATCGCGGGCGGGATTGCGGATGCCGAGGAACGAGGCGACCCCGCCGACGATCATCAGGGCGGCGGTGACGATCGCGGCCCGGTGGAAGCCGTCGAGGTCGAGCGTGCCGCCCACGATGGTCGCCACGAGCGCGATCGCGATGAGCCCGGCGACGCGCGCGACCGCGTTGTTGACCGCGGAGGCGATGCCGGAGCGCTCGGGACCGATCGCCCCCAGGATCGCCGAGGTCAGCGGTGCCACCGTGAGGGCGAGACCGAGCCCCATCACGATCATGCTCGGCAGCACCTGCCACCAGTAGGAGAAGTCCGTGCCCACGGTGAGCAGGAGCAGCGCGCCGATCCCCATCGTGATCGGGCCGACCGTCATGAAGAAGCGCGGACCGAAGCGGCCGCTGAGCCCGCCCACACGTGAGCTGAGGAGGATCAGGAGCACCGTCGTGGGAAGGCTCGCCAGCCCGGCGAGGGTCGCGGAGAGACCGGCTCCCTCCTGCAGGTAGACCACGACCACCATTCCGTTGAGCGCCAGGGCGCCGTAGATGAACGCGGTCGCGACGTTGCCCGTCCAGAAGTTGCGCACGCGGAACAGGTCGAGCGGGAGGATCGGGCTGCGCACGGTGCGCTGGCGCACGATGAAGAGGACGAAGAGCACCGCGCCGAGCACCATCGGAAGCCAGATCGCGGGCGACGACCAGCCCAGGTTGGGCTGCTCGATCAGCGCGAAGACCATTCCGCCGAGGCCGAGCGTGCACAGCGCGGCGCCCAGCCAGTCGATCGAGGCATCCGGGCGTCGCGTGTCGCGGAAGTCGCCGCGCGCGAGCAGGGCGAGCGTCACGCCGATGGGGACGACGTTGATGAGGAACGCGAGGCGCCAGCTCGCGAGGTCGACCAGGAGCCCGCCGATCAGAGGGCCGACGATCATCGCCGACGTCGTCATCGCCGTCCAGATGCCGATCGCGCGGCTCTGCGCCGCCCCGGCGAAGTTCGACGTGATGAGGGCGAGCGAGCTCGGGACGAGGAAGGCGCCCGCAGCGCCCTGCACGGCGCGCGCGACGATGAGGAACTCGGCCGTCGGCGCGGCGGCGATGGCGAGGGATGCCACGCCGAACCCGATGAGCCCGATGCGCAGCACGAGCACCCGGCCGTACGCGTCGCTCACGGAGCCGGCGACCAGGATCAGCGCACCCAGCGTGATCAGGTACGCGTCGACCACCCACTGCTGCGTCGTGATGCCGCCGCCGAGCTCGTCGCTGATGGCCGGCAGCGCGACGTTGACGATGGTGCCGTCGAGGAAGGCCACGAACGACGCCAGAACGGCGATCCACAGCACCAACCGCTGGGTGGTCGTGGCGGACCCGGCCGGCTTCGCGGCGCTCGCGGGCGGCTGCTCTGTCATGGCCCCACGCTATGCCCGATCGGCGACACCAGGGCGTTGTCTTCCGTCCGCTGTGCACGACGCGCCCCCGCCGTATGCTGAGTCCGCACGCCGCCGTGAGGAGGTGGATGCCTCGTGCCGAGGCATCCTCCCGTCCGCCGGGGCGCCCGCCGAGCTCAGGGAGTCGCGATGTGCCGATGGCTGGCCTACACGGGCGAGGCGCTGGCGCCCTCGACCCTGATCCTCGACGCGCAGCACTCGGTCGTGGCGATGTCGCTGAACTCGCCGCTGGGCGCCGAGACGGTCAACGGCGATGGATTCGGCCTGGGCTGGTATCCGGATGCCGCGCCCGGCGCGGAGCCGGCGGTGTTCCGGTCGATCGAGCCCGCGTGGCACGACCAGAACCTCCGTGAGATCAGCCGAGCCGTACGCTCGCCGCTGTTCTTCGCGCACGTGCGTGCCGCCGCGGGACCGCCGATCCAGCAGACCAACTGCCACCCCTTCCGCCACGACCGCTGGCTGTTCATGCACAACGGTTCGATCTCGGGCTTCGGCACCTACAAGCGCGACCTGGTGCTCGACGTCGACCCGTCGCTCTATCCCTTCATCCAGGGGACGACCGACTCGGAGGTGCTGTTCCACCTCGCCCTCACCCACGGGCTGATGGACGACCCGGTCGCCGGCGTCGGCGCGGCGATCCGGCGCGTCGAGCAGGTGGGCCGCGACGCGGGCGTCCCGTTCCCGATGCAGGGGACGATCGCCGTTTCGGACGGCTCCACGCTGTGGGCGTTCCGCTACTCGACGCAGGGCCGCTCGCGCACGCTGTTCCACTCGGCCGACGTCCCCGCGCTGCGGGAGATGTATCCGGATGCCGCGCGCCTCGAGGCCTTCGGAGACCGCGCGCAGGTGGTGGTGTCCGAGCCGCTCAACGACCTCCCCGGCGTCTTCCTCGAGGTGCCCGAGTCCACCGTCGCCGTCCTCGACCCGGACGGGTACCACCACCGGGAGTTCCTCGCGGCCTGACGTCCCGCGGCATCCCGCCCCATCGGCCGACCCTCTTGCGCATGCCGCGCGCCGGGAGGATGATGTGGCTCGCATCGCAGCGGGGGTTCCGCCGCGCGGGGCTCACCGCCCGTCGGCGTATGGAGTTGCGACCGTTCCACGGAAGTGCCACACAACGAGCGAGCCTGCGGGCGTCGCTTCTTTCGGTGATCCATCCTGCGGAAGGGCGCCATGAGCCTCTGGGATACGCTGTCCGGCGCGGGCGGCGGTGCGGATCGACTGCGACCGCTGCTCGAGCAGATGACCGACGCGGTCACGACCTCGACCGAGACCGACGAGTTCGGCACGTGGGACGTCACCTCGGTGACGCAGAGCGTGACGAGCATCCCCGGCCTCGACCTCGCGACCGGCGGCCTCGGCGGGAGCGGCTCGGTGCTGCAGCTGCGCGACCCCGACGTCACCGTCGCGGTCGGCGAGCTGCAGGCCCCCGCTTCGGGCTGGCGCGTCGTGATCACGGCGCCCCTCGCCGCCATCCGGGTGCCGGGCCTCGTCGGCGCGCAGCTCGACGCGCAGGGACAGCTGATCCCCGACCCCGCCTTCCCCGAGGTGACCTTCGTCGTGCCGCAGCTGCGGGTGCGGGTCATGCAGCTGGCCGGGGAGGCCGTCGCGGTGAAGCTCCTGTCGTCGGCGACGAGCTCCGGCGGCGGCACCGAGGACATCTACGAGTTCGTGCGGATGGAGCCGCCGTACGCCCTGATCGGGCCCGGCTCCACCGTGGGGTTCGCCTACCGCACCGCCGTGCTCGATCTGTCGGGCGAGGCTGCTCCGTCGGGCCTGCCGCCCGAGGCGCGCGTGCAGCCCGCCGCCTGGCAGGGCCTCTTCCTGCCGGAGGTGCGCCTGTTCGTCTCGCCGTCCGGGCTCGAGGGCGTGGCGGTCAGCGCGGGAGTGCGCAACCTCTGGATCGGCGTCGGCGAGCACCAGGGGGTCACCGGCATCTTCGAGGCCGAGGTCGTCAACCGCGGCGGCTCGCCGCGCATCCTCGTGAGCTTCCGCGGTGCCGGAGGTCGCTACATCCCCGATCCCGGAGCCGGTACGGCGCTGCTGCCCGAGACGTCGGAGATCGTCGTCGACACCGAGGGCGGCATCGCCCCCGTCGACATCTCGATCACGGTCGGCTCGGGAAGCGCCGTCACCGACGACCGGGCACCCGTCACGACGCCGGCGACGGGCACCGTGACCATCACGGTCACGGCCGACGACGGCGGACCGGCGCCGGCGGTGGTGCGCACCATCACCGCGGCGCGCGACACGGCGCCCACCGGCGGCGCGGGCGCGAGCGGATCGACGACCGAGGTGCGTCCGACGCAGCGCGGCACGCACGTCATCGTCAAGGACGGCGAGACCGCGACGCACGTGACCGTGCGCCTCGAGCCGCGGCGCTCGGTCGCCTGGACGTGGAGCGGCGGCAGCTCGACCGGGGAGACGCTCACCGTGCCGGTCGCCGCGGGCGCCCCGGTGTCGGTCACGGCGACGATTCCGGCGGGGGTGGCGCAGACGGCGGGATGCTGGTTCCACTTCGATCGCCCGACCGCGGGCCAGCTCCCGCCGGCGCCCGTGCCCGCTCCCGTGCCGCCGCTGACGCCCGAGGAGCAGGCGCGCGAGGATGCGCGGCTGGCCTGGGCGGACAGCAACGCCGACATGCGCGACCGGCCCGCGTCCGGGCGGGCGACGAGCGCCGCCGGGGGCTCCGCGTTCGAGACGGCGATGGCCGCGCGCGTCGCGCAGGTCGGGGCGGGGCAGCTCATCACGGTCGACGGCTACGCCTCGCACGAGGATCCCGGCTCGACCGCACAGGACAGTCACAATCTCGCGCTGTCACGCCGCCGGATGGAGGCGGCGATCCGAGCCCTCCGCAACGCGGGCTTCACCAACGTGCAGGCGGGCACTCCTCACGGCTCGGGATTCGCGAACTCGACCGCGACCATCCCCGGGCTCATGGACGGCGTCACGCCGCGCCCGGCGCGGGGCGCCTCGTACTGGTGGCTCGCCGTCGCGCGCTGGCAGCCGATGCCGGCGACCGAGGAGATCTGCCGCGCCGAGATCACCCGCACGGCGCTGCCGCCGGCGCCCCGCACCGATCCGCGGCCGCCGCAGGCGCAGCGTCCGGACTGCTTCCGCAAGATCGGCGTGCGCGTCGAGATCGTGCGGGACACGCTCGTCCGCGCGGAGATCTACGGCGAGTTCGACATCGAGACGGCCGTCGAGTCCTCGCTCGCACGACGCGGGGAGAGCCCGCTGCGATCGGGCGCGCGCAACGCCGCCGACGGGATCTGCCTCTTCCTGGTGCGGCTGCGCCTCAGCGAGAATCGTGCCGCGTGGGACATCACGGCCGAGTTCCGCGCCGCCGAGCAGGACCTCGACGGTCTCGCGATCATGACCGAGGGCGATGCGAACGCCGACGCCCTCAATGTGCTGGGGGCGCTCGCCGTCATGGCACCTCTCACCTCGAGCGCCGTCGAGCTCTCGCCCGCCGCGGGAGCGATCGTGGCCCTCGGCAGTGTCGCGCTCGGCGCGAGCGACGTGCTCCACACCCACGAGCTGATGCTGCGCGGCGGCGAACTCGTCGTCTCGAGCGGCGTCCTCGGTCCCGACGGGATCACCGCGGCCTCCGATCGCGGCGTGCAGATCAGCATCCTGCTCGATCTGGAGATCGCCTTCAGCTTCGATCTGGAACTCGTGCGCGTCGACCCGGCGAAGCCGATCAAGGCGCGCTACAAGGCGATCGGCGTGCGCTCGGAGTGGGGGACGGGGTCCGCGCCCGGCGGCGTGGAGTACGTGCCGCTGCCGGTGTTCGACCCGAGCCGGGGCTATTCGCTCGACGTCCCGGCCGGAGCGCTCACGGCGACCCCGCCCCTCGACGAGATCCTGCGCATCCTCGGCTTCCGGGTGAGCCGCGACAATCCGACCTATCTCGAGGTCGAGGTGGGGCTCGGCGTCGACCTCGGCATCGTCAGCGTCGATGCCGTGCGCGTCCGGGTGCGCCTCGACGGCCCGCCCCTCGACCTGCAGATCACGAAGCTGCGCGCGAGCATCGAGATCCCCGGGACCCTGCACGGGTCGGGGTCGCTCGAGTTCACCGAGTTCGGCTTCCGCGGCGCGTTCGACCTCACCGTCACGCCGGTCAACATCCGCGTGGGCGCGGTGCTGGCCGTCGAGCGCGACCCCGCCCGTGGGGTGACGGGCGTGCTGGTCGGTGGTCGCGTCGAGTTCCCGGTGCCGATCCTGCTGGGCAACTCGGGTCTCGGCATCTACGGCTTCATGGGCGGCGTGGGCGTGAACTACCGCCGCGACGAGTCGCCGTTCGCCGGGTCGCTCACTCCGGCGCTCGACTGGGTGATGGCCCAGTACCCGCGCACCGGGCAGGTGATGGCGCCCGAGGGCTGGCGGCTCGAGCCCGGCGCCTTCGCGTTCGCGGCGGGGATCGCCGTGGGCACGGTCGACGGCGGCTTCACCGTGCACCTCGACGGCATCGTGCTCATCGAGCTGCCCGGCCCGCGCCTGCTCCTGATCATGAAGGCCGACGTCCTGAGCCTGCCGCCGGTGTTCGGCAGCAATCAGACGGCGACCTTCCTCGCGGTGCTCGACATCGACTTCGGGGCGGGCAAGATCCTCATCGGCATCGTCGCGGCCTACGAGATCGAGAGCATCCTCACGGTGCGCGTGCCCGTCACGGCCAGCTTCGAGACCGCGAACCCCGAGAACTGGTTCGTCGATCTCGGCCGCTACCCCGAGGCCGAGCGCGTCACGGTCGCGGTGCTCGACGTCATCCGCGGCAGCGGCTACCTGATGGTGCACGGCAACGGCATCACGCTCGCCACCGATCCGGTCCTGTCGGTCCCGTCGGGGTTCGCCGTGGCGACGGGCTTCCACCTGCAGGCCGTGCTCATGGGCAGCAAGTCGATCGGCCTCTACCTGGAGGTCGCGGCGGGGTTCGACGCGATCCTCGGCCTCGACCCCTTCTACCTCGCCGGGCTGATCTACGTGCGCGGCGAGCTGCGGCTGTGGATCGTCGGGATCTCCGCCAGCGCCACGCTCGAGGTCCAGGTCGGCACGCGTGCGAACCCCGACGGCACGATCACGCAGGAGCCGTACGTGCACGGCGAGGTGTGCGGCAGCGTCGACTTCTTCTTCTTCTCGGTGAAGGGATGCGTCAGCCTCACGATCGGCGCGCCGCCTACTCCGACTCCGAAGCCCCGCGACCTCGTCGCCGGGGTCTCGATCATCGCGCGGACCCCGGCCAAGATCGAGGGCTCGGGCGCCGGCGAGGTCATCGACGGCAAGCTGGGGGATGCCGCGCGCGCGGGCACGAGCGAGCCCGTCCCGGTCGTGCCGATCGACGCGATCCCGCTCATCGCCTTCCACACCGCGCCGCAGATGAACGGGGGTCCGGGCGGCACCGAGGTCGAGATCCTCGGCGAGCCTCCGGTCAACCTCCCCGCGGGCGGGCCGAACTTCTGGACCCGCGTCGGCGACCGCTGGTGGCGATACCGCGTGAACGCGATCACGCTCACCGGCGGCATCGGGCCGGGCGACGCGCCGAGCACGTGGATCGCGCCGCTCGCCACGACCGGTCCGCACGCCGGGCCGACGCTGGCCCTCCTCGACTGGCTTCCGACGGCCACGCCGACCGCCGTCCCGTACGGCGAGAACCTCGTCGAGACGGTCCGCCACCAGTGGGGCAGCGTGTGCTCGCAGGGCGCGCCGCCCGCCCGCGTTTTGTGGACGTTCCACGACAGTCCCGACGGACCGAGCGACGACGGGTGGCGCCTCACGGGTGCCCCGTGGCCGGATCCGCCCGGCACCGTGCGCACGCAGGCCGCCGACGTGCGGGTGCGCGTCATCGAGCTGTGGCGCATCCGTCCCCGCGTCGATCTCGCTCAGGGAACCTCCCCGGCGGTCGTGATCGGCGATCAGGTGCTCTGCTTCGATCCCGCCGCCGACCCGGTCGACCCGCGCGATCCCTTCGGACGGTGGGACGGGCTTCCCCCGACGACCTTCAGCTCCGGCGCGTTCGCCAGCGGCGTCTCGCTCACGGAGGCGGCCGAGTACCTGAGCGACGGCGGGTCGCTCCACGACCTCGGCGCGGTCGCCCAGCGCACCGGTTGGGAGGCGCAACCGCCCGCGCCCGTCGCCGACGGACGCCGCGCGGCGACGGGCCGGCAGCCGAAGGGGGGATGCCGCGGCGCGGTGCTCCGCGCGCCGTCGCGCGACCTCGACCAGCCCGCCCCCTGGGGCACCGAGGACGAGCAGATCCTCGTGAAGACGGCGTGGGAGCAGGAGGGATTCCGGCCCCACGAACTGGGCGACGCGGTCGCCTTCGTGCGCGACGACGACACCTTCGTCGCCTTCGCGGTGCTGCTGCTCGTCGACGAGCGGGGCCTCAACGACGGCGTCGTCCTCCGGTGCGAGAGCGCCGACGGCACGGCGCTCGACGAGCGGCCGGTGAGGGGCTCGGACATGCTCGGCGGCGGTCAGCGGCTCCCGGACGAGTGGGTCGAGCCGGACGGGCCGTGGGCGGACCCGGTGTGGCGCGCGGGCGTCATCGCCGCGCGGCTGCGCTGGGCCGGGCGGCAGCTGCTGCCGGCGTTCGTTCCGCTGAAGGACGTGCCCGACGGCACGGCGCGTATCGTCATCGGGCGTCGGCGGGACGGGCAGGGGAAGTTCAGCGACCCGTTCGTGGTCGTCGCCGCGACCGGCGCGTTCGCCAGTGAGCGGGAGCGCTACGAGTGGGACGAGCTCACGATCGACCGCGACCGCACGGCGCTGTCCAACGCCCTCTCGAAGGGCGCGGACGACGTCGCGCTGCTGAACCCCGGCACCGACTACACGCTCGCCGTCACGTGGGAGGCCACGAGCAAGGAGGGCGAGGGGCAGCCGGGCACGGGGGACGAGGGAGACGGCTGGGCGCCCGTCGCGACGCCGCAGACGTTCGCGTTCCGCACCGCCGGCACTGCGCCGATCGACCTGGATCCCTGGATCACGAGCACCTCGCCGAGCATGGACGAAGTCGGGGTCTTCACGCGCGAGAAGGTGAAGATCGTCTTCGCGACGCAGCGGGTGACGGGACTCTTCGACGCGTACGGCCGGGAGCTTCGGGTGACGGTGCGCGCGGCATCCGGAGACCATCCCGCACCTCCCGGAGGCGGCTCCCCGGCGGACGGCGTGATCCTCCCGGTCGATCCCGACGGCGTCCTCGCGACGCTCGAGAGCGCGGCGGGCGTGCTGAAGCCGTGGCACACGGCCGTGCTGGAGGTGATCGGCGAGGACGGCCTGGCCTGCGTGAACGTCGACGTCGACGCCGAGAACGTGTACACGACGACGCTCGAGTACGACTTCGAGCCGCTGACCGACTACCTCGTCGACGTCCACAGCGTCGTGAAGGGCACGGGCGCGGATCCGATCCTCGTGCACCGCGTGGGGTTCACGACCTCGCGCTTCCGCGACACCGCCGACCTCGCAGCGCTCACCTCGGGTGCCGTCGTCGAGCACCGCGCCGTCGCCGACTTCTCGGCGATCACCGCGCTCGCCGACCAGCCGACCGGCGCCGCCGTCGACGACGCACTGCAGCGCGCGGGTCTCGACGTCGAGCCGGTGCCGGACTGGCCGCGCACGCGGGTGCTGTGGAGCACGGATGCCACGCCTCAGCCGCTCGCGGTGATCGTCGAGGGCAGCGAGCCGCTCTGGCGCACGCGAACCGTGCCGACCTGGGTGGCCGCGCCGCCCGATGCTCCGGACCCGAGCCACGGGTATTGGGCCGGGCGTCCCGGCGAGTGGCTCGTGCTGCGCGCCGACGCCACGCCGCCGGCGGCCGGCGACCTGCCCCGCGCGACGGTGCAGCGCATCATCCGCGGACCGGGCGGCACGCGGGCCATCGCGATCCTCGGGCCTTCGGCGCGCGGGTGCGAGGCGCGCTTCGCGCTGGTGCACCGCGACGTGATGCCCACGACCACGACCGAGACCGCGGTGACCGCCGTGCGCGTCGATCTGCAGCGGGCGCCCTGGGAGGTGGAGGACTGATGGCACGCATCGCCGATCCGTTCCGCATGCGGGCTCAGGCCGTCGAGATCGACTGGACCCGCGTCGCACGCGAGCGTGCGCAGCTGCTGGGCCGGAAGGTCGATTGGGAGCGGCTCAAGCGCCGCTCCGGCGACGTCCGGGTCGTGTGGGCGTGCTCCGCCGAGCTCGGGGTCCCGCACGGCGCCTTCATGGTGTGGCGGCGCCCGGTCTCGCAGCGGCGCAAGCCGGAGCCGGTCGAGGCCGAGGTCGTCGGGGTCACAGGCGGGCTGCGGCTCGCGTGGGGAGGGGTGGATGCCGGACGCGTCGTGGTGCGGTGCACCCCGTCCGATCCCGCCCAGCCGGTGGGCCTCTTCCTCTACCGGCTCGGGCGCGACGGGCTCGCGGGCACGGTCGGCGCCGCCGCGCAGCGCGTCGCGGCGGGGGCGGCGGCGGAGCTCGACGTGCGGACCGGTGGGGCGACGTGGGCGGTGCTCGTCAACGGCCACTCGCCGACGGTGGCGATCACCACCCTTCACGACATCGTCAACGCCGACGACTGGGAGCCGCTCGAGCTCGTCGGGCTGCCGGTCGACGGCGGGCTCGGCGACTACGACACGAGCGATCAAGGGTGGGTCCATTCGCTCGAGCGGCCCGTCGACGCCGCCGTGCACCGCCTCACCCGCGGAGCGCCGCCCCTCGGCTGGGACGGCCTGACGCCCGCCGGGGTGCAGGCGCCGCCCTGGGAGGAGCCGGATCCGCCGTCGCTCGTCGACGAGGTCCGCGCGTTCGTGCTCCCCGCGATCGGGGACCTCTACGACCCGGCCTTGCCCGAGTTCGCGCAGATGCAGAAGGAGGCGTGGACCTCGACCACCGCACCGCACGTGGACGAGGCATCCACCTCTTCGCTCGACACGAACACGGACGTGCGCCCGTGGGCGGTCCTCGGCCTCACGGCGCAGGTCGATCCGTTCCTGAACCTGGCGACGGGCTTCGGCTCGGTCTACGCGGTCGAACCGCTCGGCGAGGACCAGATCGCCATCGGCGGCGACGAGCTGCTCATCACGGCGAAGTACGCGAACGTGCTCGCACCCGGGGAGCAGGTCGTCGAAGGTCAACCGCTCCCGGGCGGCATGGGGTCGGCGGAGTTCGCCGCCTACGCCCCGAGGGGGGCGCGACTGACCCAGGTCCCCGCGCCGGCGCAGCTCACCGCGACCCGCGCGGGGATCGTGGAGCCGCGGCAGCCCGACGAGGCGTGGGGGGAGAGCATCCGTCTGTCCTACAAGCGGGCGCTCGCCTCGGCGATGCTGGGGACCCCGACGCAGCAGGCGGCGATCGTCTCCGACGCCGGAGCCCCGGCGGCCGACCCGATCATCGAGCGACGCAGCCCGCAGGGCTGGAGAACCGTCGCGATCTCGCCGGATGCGCCGCAGGGCCAGCCCGGTTTCGACCGGGCCTCCCTCATGCATGCGCCGGCCGTCATCCCGCTCGGCAGCGGCGGGCGCTCCGTGCGCTACGGAGTGGCGGTCGCCGACGTGTTCGGGGTGTGGTCGCCCTGGCGCGACGTGGCCTACGCCGGCGCCGAGCCCGCTCCGGAGCTGCCGGCCATCGTGACGGCGAAGCTCGACACGCGCTACGCCGGCTCGACGGCCGCGCCGACGACGATCGAGGTGGATGTCGCGACCGAGTGGTCCGAGCGCCGGCCGTCGCGCATCGATGTGCGTGTCGTGTTCCATCCGGTCGCTCCGGCTCCCGGGGTGCCGCCGACGCTCGACCCGGGGGGATCGGTGCCGGCGGGCGGCTTCGCCCGCGACCTCGCGATCACCTTCGCGGGCGACACCCCCACCGGGGTCGGCTGCACCGTGATCGAGCTGAACGAGGAGGGCACCGCTCCGCTCGGCGGCGCACCCCGAGGCACCGGGGCCCGCCGCTACCGCATGACGGCGACGGTGCCGACGCTCGACTTCGCCACCGTGCGCCGGTGGGGGGCGGCCCTGTGGGGGCGCCGGCACCTGCTGGTCGGCCCGACGCCGACGCCGTTCGGCGCGCGGACCGACATCCAGGCGGCGAGCCCCGTGCCGGTGCATCCGCTTCCCCCGCCGCTGCTGCCCGACGTACCGCTCGCGAGCCTCCCCGACGCGGCGGGATGCTCGCACGCGTCGGTCTCGTGGAGCCTGCCCGCCGGGGCCGATGCCCGCACCGCCGTGGTGTGGGAGTGCGCCGAGACGGCGCTCCGCCAGACGGCGGGGCTCTCGCCGCAGGCCGATCCGGCCCTGAGCCCGTCCGAGCGCCTGGTCGCGCTGCGCGCCGCGTACGACGGGCTCACCCCGGACCGGCAGCGCGGCGTGTTCCGGCGTCTGTCCGAGGTCGACGCGGGGGCGGGCACGACCGACGTGACGCTGCCGCGCGGGTCGACCGACATCCATCTCTTCGCCGTCACGATCGTCTCGTCGACGGCGGTCGAGTCGCCGTGGCCGCAGGGGCCGGCCGGCACCGCACCCCACGAGCATCTGCGGGTGGTGATCGCCCCGCGCCTCAGCCGGCCGGAGCCGCCCGTCGTGCGCTCGGTTCCGGTCGCGGTCACCACCGGAACCGAGGTGCTGCTGAAGCTCGAGGCGGCGAGTCCGCTTCCGGTGGAGAGCTTCCGCCTGCTGCGCACGCGCAGCGATCGCGCCGCGCTGCGTGCCGACACCATGGGGCCCGCCTTCGCCGAGGCGGTCGCGCAGGTGAAGCTCGACGGCGCGACGCCGGTGCGCGACGCGGTGACCGGGCAGCTCGTCTACGAGGCCCGATGGCAGGGCGTGATGCCGCCGGCGTGGCAGCCGTGGTTCGTGCGCGCGATCGCCGTGCCGCAGGCGATCGAGCCGCAGCGCGCCGTGCGCGGGCTGCACTCCCCGGCCTCGGACGTCGTGACCGTGCTCGCCGCGCCGGACACCCCGCCCGTGCTCGAAGACCTCGCGTTCGCCGAGACCGACGCCGCCCACACCGGGCTCGTCGTCCGCACGGCGACGACTGCGCCCGTTGCGGCCGTGGACCTCGGCGATCACGTGCTGCGCGCCGTCATCACGGGGGCCGGGCCCGCGCCGGTCGAGATCGGACCGGTCTCGCTGGGGTCGCTCGTCGAGACGCCGCTCACCACCCCGCCCGGCGGACCGGCCGAACTGCAGCGCGGGGCGCGGGCAGCCGGTCGGTCGCCGCTCGCGCTGTGGTTCTCGAGAGCGGATGCCGCGGCATCCGTCACCGTCGACGTGTCGATCACCGATCCCCGCGGACGCACCACGAGCCGCACGACGACCATCCCCGGATGGGTGCCCCCGCCACCGCCGCCCGCCGCCACCCTCGATCTGATCGGGATCACCGCGCGGGCGCTCGCCGGGGTCGTGGTGGTCGTCGCCACCGACGCCGCGTCCGATCAGCCGTACCGGCTGCGGGTGGCGGCGGCGCGGCGGCGGGGGCGGACTTTCCCCGACCTGCGGCCGGTGCCGGAGCCGTTCCGTGATCCGTTCGGAGAGCCGCGGCCGTTCCCGCCCGGCCCGATCCTCCCGCTGCTGCGGGGGCTGAACGCCGAGGTCGAGCTCGCGGCGATCCCGATCGCGCCGCGCGCGCCGCTCGTCGAGGGGACGATCTCGTTCCGGCGGGTGCGGCGCGTGGGGCGGTTCATCGGATCGACCGTCGAGATCGGCGTGCCGCTCGGCGCGCCCGTCTCGGTCGTGGTGACGCTCATCGCGCCCGACGGTGCGGAGGTTTCGGTCACGGCGGAGGGCTGACGACCGAGAGGGTCCTCGCGCCGTGTCGGGCGCGGCCGCTATGCTCGGCGCCACTCGCCGAATCCGGCGCACCCCGCCTTGCCCTGCTCACCGGAGGACCGCCCGTGGACGTGAACGTGCTGCTCGCTTTCGCGCTCGCCGCCGGGGTGGCGATCGCGATCCCCGGACCGACCGTGCTCCTCGCGCTGGCGAACGGCTCACGGTACGGCGTGCGCCGCGCCACGTTCGGGATGCTGGGTGCCGTCGCCTCCGACATCGTGCTCGTCATCGCGGTCGGGGTCGGCCTCGGAGCGCTGCTGCTGGCCAGCGAGACGGCGTTCACGATCGTCAAGTGGGTGGGCGTCGCGTACCTTGCGTTCCTCGGACTGCGGATGCTGATCTCACGGGGCGCGCTGCTCCACGGCGACCCGGCAGCCGATCCGCGCGGGGCGCGGAGCGCTCTGTTCGCGAAGAGCTTCCTCGTCGCCGTGACCAACCCGAAGGGCTACCTGTTCGTCGGGGCGCTGCTGCCGCAGTTCATCGATCCGGGCGCGGCGCAGCTGCCCCAGTACCTGGTGATCGGCACGGTCTTCTGTGCACTCGACTTCGCGATCATGCTGGGCTACGCGCTGCTCGGCTCGCAGGCCATTCGCCTGCTCAAGCAGCGGGGCGCTGTGTGGATCGAGCGCGTCTGCGGCGGCATCCTTCTCGCGCTGGCCGCGTGGCTCGCGACCACCCGCCGCGCGGCAGCGTGACGCGTCGGGCGGGAACGACCGGGCCGATGCCGAACGGGCGCCCGATCGAGCCGTAGTCGATGCGACCGGTTCCGCGTGATCGACCCGAGGGTGCCTCCCGGCCACTAGCGTGAACGGCGAGAGGGCGTTCCTCCTTCCCGGAGCGGAGACCGGACAGCATGCAGCTCGGACTACACATCGCAGACTTCACCTGGAACGGCGGCCCTCAGGCGCTCGGTACAAATCTCGCGTCCCACGTGCGCGAAGCCGAGGCGGCCGGGATCGCGCGCATCACGGTCATGGACCACTTCTGGCAGATCGGCGGGGTCGGCCCCGTCGAGAACGAGATGCTCGAGGCGTACGCGACGCTCGGCTTCATCGCCGCACACACCGAGCGGGCGCTGCTCCACACCCTCGTCACCGGCGTGACCTACCGCGAGCCCGCCCTGCTCGCGAAGGACGTCACGACCCTCGACGTGCTGTCGGGCGGACGCGGCGGTCTCGGGATCGGGGCGGCATGGAACGAGGACGAGTCGCAGGGCCTGGGCTTCCGCTTCCCCCCGACCGCCGAGCGGTTCGAGCGCCTCGAGGAGGCGATCCGCGTGTGCCTGCAGATGTGGTCGGATTCCGAGGACCCGTTCGAGGGCGAGCACTACCGGCTCGGGCGCACGTTGAACTCTCCTCAGAGCCTGTCGCGGCCGCATCCCTATCTCATGATCGGAGGAGGCGGCGAGCGCAAGACGCTGCGGCTCGTCGCGCAGTACGCCGACGCCTGCAACCTGTTCGCCGGCCCGCAGGCCGCGCACAAGCTCGACGTGCTGCGGCGCCACTGCGACGACGTCGGCCGGGACTACGACGACATCGAGAAGACGACGATGATCTCGATCGACTCGTCGTCGGAGGTCGAAGGTGTCGTCGCGCAGCTCGAGGAGCTGGGTCGCCTCGGCTTCACCGTCGCCTACGTCTTCGCCCGCGAGATGCCGGAACGCCGCGCGATCACGGACCTCCTGGCCGAAGTCGTACCGGCCGTCACGTAGCGTCCCGTCGATTGGCGGGTTCGCGTGGCGTGACGTAAACTCTTCGGCGGTGACGTGTCCGAGCGGCCGAAGGTGCAACTCTCGAAAAGTTGTGTAGGGTAACCCCCTACCGTGGGTTCAAATCCCACCGTCACCGCCACGTCGAAGCCCCGCGAACCCCTGGAAACACTGGGATCGCGGGGCTTTCCTCTTGCGCCGAATCCCGCCGTGAGAACATCTTGAGAACAAATGTCTTCGGCGGCGGACTCAGATGCCGATGCCGGGGACCTCTGGCGGCAGCACGACGGGCGTATCAGAGGGCGGGTAGATCGACCGATTCCGCGCATGTGCGAGGGCGGTCGCGACGGCATCGAGATCGTCGTCGAAGAGATCGGCGTAGGTGTCCAGCGTCATGGCCGCGGAGGCGTGGCCGAGCATTCGTTGGACGGCCTTGACGTTCGCTCCGGCACTGATCGCAAGGCTTGCCGCGGTGTGGCGGAGGTCGTGCGGTGTGACTCGCGGGAGAGTCGGATCTTCCTTCTGAGCGCGCCTGACCGCTTTGGCGAACCAGCCGTCCTTGGAGTTGGGCAGCCGGAGGTGATTGGTCCCGTCGCCGAACAGAAGCTGTGTCGCGTCCTTCCCGACGAACAGCGACCGGATCATCGGATCCAGGAAGTCCGGATATCGCACCGACCGGGTTCGATGGGACTTTGGTGAGCCGACGTGGATGTGGCCGTTCACGAGCACGGCGTTCTCATACACGGTGACGCGACGGCGGGGAAGGTCGATGTCTCGTAGACGAAGGCCCGTCGCTTCGCCCCACCGGAGACCGGTGTAGGCGAGGAAGTAGACGACGTGAGGATAGGCGGCTCGTTGGGCGAGCTCGGCGACCTGTCGGTGCGTCAGGTAGACGCGGGGCTTCGGGCGCTTCTTCGGGAGCTTGACGCCCCGGGCGGGATTGTCGGCGAGTCGTCGGTCCCGGACGGCGATATCGAGAATCGCGGCGAGGATCCCGAATGAGCGGATCACGGTGGTCGGCCCGAGCGTGGCGGAGAGCTGCGATACCCAGGCGCGTACGTCGCTGTGGCGGATGTCGCCGACCTGTCGGTTACCCCATGCGGGTTCGACGTGGATCCTCCACGCCGACTCCAGAGGGTGAACAGATGAGGGTTTGAGGACCGCTTCCTGGTCTGTCATCCAGATAGCGCCGAGCTCGCCGACTGTCATCCTCGCGTCGGTGGGGTCGATGTATCGCTTTTCAGCGATCTCGACGGACGTCGAGGATAGGAAGCGCTCTGCGTCGCGCTTGGTCTTGAAGCCGCGTTTGGAGGTCTGTGAGTGGTCGGGTTTGCGGTACTTGACCATGTACCGCTTGCCTTCGCTGGTGGTGTAGCTGTGGATGCTACCCATCGGCCTTTCGGCCGGCGGCTGCTGACATTCCGTCGAGGCGTCCTGCTGCTCTCGCCTTCTGCGTCCAATCGGAGGCGGTGCGATGAGGAACTCCGAGTTCGTCCATGATCATCCGGAGCGGCGCTTGCCCCGATAGGGCAGCCACACCGTAGAGGATCTGGATGACGTCGAGACGGGCTTCGGATGATCCGCGTTTGACCACATCGGCTGCGAGCCATTCGGGGATGAGCCGTCCATCACGGCTCGAGAGCTCAGAGACGCTCAACCATGTCGCATCGGGGCTGTCATCGAGCGTGAGCGCGATGCAATGCGGAGCTGCCGCTTGCACGATCGCCTGCACGGTGACCTGACGCAACGTATTCGCGTTCACCTCGACCGCGTCGGTGGTGCTTTCGACGGCAACCGCCGTCACGATGTAGCGGCCCGTGGTGCGGATGTACTTCGCTTCGATGCGCGTCGCGAGGCCAGTCGTTTCATCTGTCGTGGTGGCAGCGAACCCTGGCGCGATGCGAAGCCCGGATCCCAGCGGCTGCACTGCCGCTGCTGCGGTCATCGGGTTGCCATCGAGTGTCTTCACGTCGACCTTCACCTCCCCATTATGTCTAGTCGCGTCAGGGGTTCACGCTTTCCTCTTGACGAGTGTATCTCTAAATGGTTCACTCGTGTCAAGTCGAGACGCAAGTACGCAACGGAGGTCGAGATGAGCACACTGGATCACTCGGTGACGCAGCGCCTTTCGCACACGTTCGTCACCCCGGCGCAGGTGGTCGCGATGCTTCCGGGCATCACCCTGCGCACGCTCTCGATGTGGCGGTACCGCCAGATCGGGCCGCCGTACCGAAAGCTCGGCGCCCGGATCGTCTACCCGCTCGACGAACTGGACGACTGGGTCGAAGCGCGCGCACACGGCTCGGATGCGAGGCGGTGAGTCATGACCAGCGTCACCGTCTACTCCGCAGGGTCGGCGTGCGTCCAGTGCACACAGACTTTCGAGCACCTCAAACGCCGCGGCGTTGACTTCACCAAGGTCGATCTGCGCACCAAGGACGCGGCTCTTGAGTACGTCACCGATCAGCTGGGCTACACGCAGGCGCCGGTTGTCATCGTCGATGACGAACCGGAGAACCACTGGTACGGGTTCCGCCCCGACCTGATCGACCGGCTGGCAGCTGGAGCCGGCGTATGAGCACCCCGCCGGTCGCAGGCGAGACCCCCGACCCCAACCCGCCTCAGCGGGCTCAATCGGCGCACTCGGAGATCCGACGCTCGCGGAAACCTCGGGAGAGCGATCGCATGCGAGAGAGGCGGGAGCGCGAGGCGGAGCTCATGCGGGCGTGGCGAGAACGCAACCGAGAGCGCGTGCGGGAATCCAACCTGGCGTGGAAAGCGGCGAACCCCGATCGCGCTCGAGAACTCAACCGATTCTCCATGCACAGGCAGCACCTCCGGAAGAAGCGCGAGGCGGCAAAGCGGGAACGCCGCAAGGACTACGCCCGTGGCTGGTACGAACGCAATCGGGAGCGAGTCCTCGAACAGCAGCGCGTCGCGCGAGCACGCCGGAAGGCCGAGAACCCTGAGCGCTACCGCGCGATGGCGAACGCGCGACAGCAAAGGTGGCGCGACAGTCATCGCGATGAACAGAACCAGTGCTTGCGCGACCACCGACTTGATAACCCCGGCGCGCGGATCGACACAGAACGCAGGTACTACGAGAAGAACCGCGAGCAGATCCTGGAGCGAGCTCGGGCGCGGTACGCGGCGAACCCGGAAGAAGCCCGTGCCAAGGCGAAGCAGTATCGGTCTCGTGAACGGCGGCGCCGCGAGCTCGGGCTTCCGCCCCCACGACGGCACGTGGTGCGCCCCACGGAGCGTGATGAGAACCAACGCAACGCGGACGAGTTCTTCGCGCGGAGCTACACGCGACAAGAGTTGCGCGACGCTGTTGTCGCACTCGCGACGCCGCCGGACCTTCTCGCAGCGTGGAGGCGCGACTGCGCTCGTGCACGTGCTGCGCATCGCCGGGCCACCGATCCCGAGGTCGCCGACTACAAGTCCGCATCGCGACGACGCGTGGAGGCCGCACGAGAGCTGCTCCGCCGGCAGCAAGAGACCGAAGACGCACGCATGGACGCGATCGCACGCGACATCAACGATCGCCTTCGCCGCGTGCCACGACGACCCACCCACGCCGACCCGACTCTTCCCCACCTCCCACCGGGGACAGTGGGTCCACAACTTCACATCTGATCGTCCCCCGCGGCGCCGTCCGTCGCCACAATGTCTTCGAGAGGAACATCATGATCGACCGAGCCCACACCGAAAGCACGCTCTGGCGAACCGCGGTGTCCGCGTTCAGCTACTACCCGACCAGACACATTGACGAGCCCGGGTACACCGTCGGCGAGGACATCGCATGGTGCCTCGAGCCACTCAGCAGAGTCGACCAAACCGTGCTTGAGCGGCTCTCCCATCTCGTGGAAGCCGCAATCGTGGATCCCACCGCACACCGAGCAGCCATCACAAAAGAACTGGAACGTCTCGCCGATCGGTAGACGAGGCTGAGGAGGTCAAGACGATGCTCACGTTCGAGTCGACGGTCGCCGTGATCGCGACCATCGTGTTCCCCTGTGCGGCGATCATCTTCGGGGCTGCCGCGCTGATCGCCGCTGTTCGTCGTCGATCTCGCCGTGCCACGTTCCTGGCCCTGATCTCCTCGATCTGTGTGTTCGGGACGGTCGTCGCAGCAACGATCGTCGCGCACGGGGATGGACTCACGCCGCCCGGCTGATCTACTCCCGGCTCACACCGGTACCGAGAGGGCGCGCTGCACGGCGCTCGGACTTACACCGATCACGCGGGCGATATGTGCGATCGAGCGGTGCTGGCGGCGCAACTCCGCCGCCACGGCAACGCGATCGGGAGTCATCACCGACGGCCGGCCTGGTCGCCGGCCGGCAGCCTCGGCTTGCAGCATACCCTGCCGTGTTCGGATGCCCGCCAGCCTCCGGCGGAGGCCCTCCAACGTGGCAAACACTTCCGCGGGATCGGCCACGCCGGCATCGGTGGACAGCGCGGGCTCGTTGAGTGAACGAAGGGCGATACCCTGGCGACCCAGCTCGGCGATGGTCTGAACGACCCGCGGAAGTGAGGATCCGAGCCGCGCGGCGCTGGACACCAGCAGGATGTCACCCGACTCGAGCGAGCGCAGCGCGCTTCCGTCATCCAACGGACCCTCGACGCCGGCGTCCGTCAGGATTACCTCGGCACCCGCCTCGGCGAGAGTCTCAATGTCGATAGTGAGGTCTTCACCCGGCCACCATGGTCGCAAGTATCCGATCAGGCGCCTCATCTCGAAGGCCCATCAGTCTGTGGCGCCGGGGGCGTAGGAATAGGTGCGGGCGACTCTTGCACGAGCCTCGGCGCAGCGGCCCGACGGAGCACGACGAGTTCGCTCGCAAGGCGACTCTCCAAGTCTCGGGCCACGACCGAGCCGGTGGGGATTCGAAGGTTCGGCACAACCTCACGGATCGCTGCCTCATGGAGGGCGATCAGATGGGGCCCCAGTTCCGGCAACGGCGATGAGGGGTGACGAGCGTAGGCGGTCACGCGCTTCAGCTCGCTCAACCATTGCACCGTTTGGAGCGTGGACATCGGGGTCCGGCTGGCGGCATTGAAAGCTCGCACCGCCGACGGTCCGTCCACCTGATCGACGGCGACGCCGCCGTCTCGGTCGAACACCGTCAGTCGGGCACCCACGGCCCCTGCCTTCGCCAGTAGTGCGCGCGCCTCTTCCAAATCGCGATCATGCTGCTCGACGGGGACCAGCTCCGGCGGGCGCCGCGCGCGATCGCCCGACGCGTACGCCGACGCCACGGCCAGGAGGCTCTCCGCACGCGCGGAAGCGACCACTGCGACATGCGTGCCGTATCCGACCTGTCCGAATGTCGTCAGGATGCCCTCGGCCGCAGCCGCCGGAATAGGACCGTCGAGGAGAAGCGAGAGTCGGTGCTCTCGAGCGTGCCGCATACAAGCGATCAGCCACGACGCCGACGTCGCGGCGACTTGACCGGCGCCGGCGTTCTCGTTCTCCACCCGAGGCACGAACGAGCGAAGCAGGTTGGCCGAGATCACCGCCATCCCGTCCGGATCCTCGCCCAGAAGGTGGCTGATGGCACGAGAACGGCCCGACCCCGCTTGCCCACTGAGGAGAACCAGGCGAGGGGCATCCGTCGGTCGGGCATCAGCGAAGACCGTCGGCAAGATGCGCTTCTCAAGGATCACGTGGGGGTCATCGCTCGCGCCCGCGGTCCCCGGCTGCGGGTCTGGTGCCGGACCGAGGGACTCAACAGCGGGGCGGTCAAACCCGTCCGCCTGCAGCACGCTCGCCCGATGGGTCACCGCGCGACTGAGATCGGAACCTCCCGCAAGACCATCGTCTGCAGCACTCAGCGCGCCGTCGTACGCGACGGCATCACTGACTCGCCAGGCCGATGAATC
Source organism: Microbacterium insulae (assembly GCF_042677065.1). Classification (NCBI taxonomy): domain Bacteria; kingdom Bacillati; phylum Actinomycetota; class Actinomycetes; order Micrococcales; family Microbacteriaceae; genus Microbacterium; species Microbacterium insulae. The sequence goes on from NZ_JBHTII010000001.1 coordinate 1,587,220, forward strand.
GGGTCGCATCACGCCTCCTGCCCCAATTGTATCGACCACCCGAAAAGGCTCATCGGCACATTTCGATTCGCCACGCCGATGCCTCAAGGAAAGCGGTCGGCGTTAGCCTGGGCGCGGCGCCAGGCCCGGTCGACCGGGGCGCGGCTTCCCCTCCCTCCGACGGCGAGAGGATAGCGGGGCGTGGACGACTTCGTTCCTCTCGATCGCTATTTGCAGACTCCGCTCTCCGCTGCGCTCCAAGCTCCGCTTATCAACCGCTCACTCGGGCACTGCGTCATCCCCTCCCCGCTTGATCGGCCGATTGTCGGAGCGGGAGCAGAGTGCGAGGCGGCGGCATCTCGGATGCATGAGCGTGCCGCGTCTGGACAGGGACCGTTCCGGGCGCTCGACTGAGTGCCATGTGGCCGGGAACCTGTCGGATGTTCGCAGCACACTGCCCAATTCGTACTGGAAAGATTCCTTGCCGCCCGCGTCCGGTGTTCTTGGTCCGGGGATGGGTTGAACCTCCCTGAACCAATGCTCCTCGTGCCCCGTCCGGAGCCCGCCCCTCGCGATATGGTCTCGACATGGCAAAGCCCATCAAAACGAGCGACGTTTTCGTGCCGGGGAGGAACCCCCAGTACACGTACAACCCCCGCTCGGACCGCGAACTCGAAGAGCGGCTGCGCCTCTATCTGGATGACGGCGGAGCGATCCTCACGCTCGTCGGCCCAACCAAAACCGGAAAGACTGTGCTGCTGCGCGAGGTAATCGAAACGCCTGTGTGGATTGAGGCGCAGGGAATCGACAGCGCGGAGACGTTCTGGGCGCTCGTGGGTAACGAGCTTGGTCTTTACGTGGACTCCGGCACTTCCTCCGACTCGAACGACAGCCTGGAGGGTGGCGGAGGAGTCAACGCCGGCGTCTTCAATGTCGGCGGCAAAGTGACGACGAGCACAGGTCAGAGCTTGGGCAAGTCCGCCGTCCGGGTCACCTCGGTCGAGTCGCGGAAGGCGCTGCAGGATAGTGGCCGCGTTCTGGTCGTAGACGACTTCCACTTCATCGCTCGCGATGTGCAGCAGCAGATCGTCCAGGCTGTAAAGCCACTCGTCTACAACGACACGCGAGTCGTCTTTGCCGCGATCTCGCACCGAGTTCTCGATGTACCCCAGGCTGTCGATGACATGGCGGGACGGACAGAGCCCCTCCGCATCGAGCTCTGGAAGATCGACGAGCTGCTCGTGATCGCGAGGCGCGGGTTCGAGAAACTCCGCGTGGTCGACTACGAGAATCGGCTCGCTCGGACGCTCGCCGAGAACAGTTTCGGAAGCCCGCACCTGATGCAGCGGCTCTGCCGCGAGTTCGTGCGCGACGTGAACGAAATCTCCGAGGCGGTCCAACCTGCGCGGGATTTGCATGAACCGGCGGACTGGGACGAGTTCTTTCGCAAGCAGGTGGACGGCCGCGCGGGCCAATGGTTCGCCCGACTGCTGAGCGGACCCAAGAAGGGTGGCAACACTCGCACGACCTACGACATCGTTGACGGCCGAAAGGTCGACGGCTACGGGCTGATTCTGCTGGCCGTGGCGGCTACCCTGCCCGAGCTGGTGATCACGCGACAGAAGCTGAACAGCGCCATCGATGTCCTCGTGGGCGAAGGTGCCAAGCCGGCCGACCATCAGGTCACGCGATTCCTAAAGCACATGACGCGGATCGCCGGGCGAAGTCTGGAAGAAGACGTGCTGCCGGAGGAACTGCTGGACGAGGAGGACGCGGACGGGACGTACATCTACGCGGGCGTAGAGCCGGTCCTCGAATACGTAGAAGACGGCCCGAACTCGGTTCTCAGTATCGCAGACCCCTTCATCGCCTACTACATCCGATGGGGCGCGGGTCTTCACATCGAAGCCCTAACCGAACAGAGTGAAACGCCCGACCCACCGTCGAGGTAAGGGCGGGCGCAGCGTGTGCCGCCGGCCCCGCGTCAGCCGGTCCGATGTGATGGCCTTTAGGGCGCGATACTGACCTTGCGCACCTCGCGAATCAAGATGATGGCCTGGCGAGCAATGTTCAGTACGAGGATCGTTCCGATCAACGCTGCGAGCTGACTAGCTGCAAAAACGAGGCTGGGGAGGAACTCGATTCCCCGTCCGAAGAACCCGATGTAGGTCATCGCAATTACGGGATCGAGGAGCTGTCCGACAAGCGTGAGGACGCCAGCGAGCGCGCCGAAGATCGCCGTGACAAACGCGATTCTCAACAATGACTCGAGTAGCACCGTGTAAAGAGCTGGTCTGTCCTTGGCCAGCCGAGCTGCTTCTGCCCGAAACTCCAGATCCTCAGCAGATCGTCTCGCGGCGGCCGTTGAGTTTCGGCGGTCCAGTGCTCGACTGATCGCGGGGGAAGACACATTGACGATGATTCCGATTGGGATAGAGAGGAGTGCGCCCCACAGCACCCCTTGCCAGAGCTCCGACATAAGATCCTCCTGACTCTGCGCCGGCCGCGCTCGGCGAACTGGCATTCAAACTATTGGATCGCGCAGGTGTTCGTCCGAGTAGAGGTGAAGCCGGCGCTTCCTACGCGGCGCCGGCGATTGCAGTGTCCGGCATCCCCTTGCGCGCGACCCGGGAGCACCGCAACCGCACGGCGGAGACTCCTGCTTGGGGGGACGTAGTTCTCTCGCCGAGCCTCGGCGCGAATAGCTACTGGCGGAGGCTGGTCACACGTTTCCGTTCAACCGGATCGGGAGGAATGCCTCGATCAGTTCGCGGTTCGGGCGGAAACCCTTTCCGCTCCGCACGACCAACTTTCTGCGAAGCAGTTCATTGATATCGCGCGAGAGGGTCTTGGTTTCCTTGTTTGCGTACTCGCGAAGAACCCGAGCGCTCACTTCGGGAAGTTTCGCCTTCGCAACTACTTCACCCGACGGCATGTCCAAAACCAGGTGCATCTGGCGGCGCTTGGCGGGGGTGTCCTCGTCTCTGAAGTTGTCGTGGACGTAATTCACCCACGTGACAGCGAGTTGCTGCTGCCGAACGATGCCAATCTGCTCGCGCAGTTGATCGACCAGGCCCTGGATCGCGTATCGAACAAATCCCTCGATGGGGTAGCCCTGAAGCCGGCTGGTCTTGTCCAACTCGATCAAGTAGACGTCGCGTGTCAGGTTGTAGTGGTTGGACAGCAAATGCGCGGCAGGGGAAGGAACTCCAGCCTCGATCATGAGTTGGAACTCGATCATGCGGGCCGTGCGCCCGTTGCCGTCACCGAACGGGTGGATCCACGCGATGTAGAGGTGTGCCAGGATCGCCTTCATCACTGCGATGGGAAATCGCATCTCAGGCTGGGAGTCAGGCGCCTGCAGTTGATTGAGCCAGGTGACCATCTGGTGGAGGAGAAACTCTGCGTCTTCGGCGGGGGCGCCACGGTATCCCGAGATTCCCACGATGACGCTGTCCGTGCGAGTGACTCCCGGTACGACGCCCTCCCGCAGTGGGAGTCCAGTCAAGATCCGACGGTTGAACTCCTTGATCCGGTCTACGCTCAGCGCAAAGTCGCTCCCAGCCCGCATCTCATCGGCGAGATCGTTGCAGATGCCGAGAATGTTGTCGACCTCTGTGCCGAGATACTCGCGGGATTTCGACAACTCAAGTTCGCCATCGATGCGCTGGCGCACCTCGTCCTCGCTGAGGGTGTTGCCTTCGATGCTGGTGGTGCCGTGGATCCCCTTCGTCAGAATGATGCTGTGCAGCTCGGAGGCGACGCTTGGGGTGAGGGCGGCGCCCGCGAGGTGTTCGCACTTCGATTCCGCTTCGCCCAAGAGCATCCATACCGCGTGTGAGAGCCGATTGAGATCGACGGTGAAGCTCAACCAGGGATGTGTGCCGGTGTACTGACGAAGCATGGTGTCGGTCGGCGTCATGCAAGGATTATTGCACTAATTTTTGTCCGATCGGTTGACCGTGGAACTGTCCGAATTATTGACCCTGTGCATGACCACATCGTAAGCTCGGCGAGTATGGACATGCCCCCGGAAATGCATCAGCTCGCGGCTTCGCTGACGGCTGCGGCGGCCCGTAGCTCTGCCCAGCTCGTCAGCGACAAAGTCCGCTCGCTCCGCGCAGGCAAGAAGACTGACGAGACGATCGCTGGGCTCGAGGAGATCATCAGTGAACTCATCGATGACAAGGCGGAGCTGACGCGAATCGCGCAGGCGTTCCAAGCGGAGCTCGTCGCTCAGACACTCACGGCAGGTGATGTCCGGTACATAGCCGACACCGTCGTGCCGATGCTTGAGAAGGTCGCGGACGCTCAAGGCGCTTCGGGTACCGCGTTCAAGAAGTCGATCAGCGATCTGAAGCCGTTGCTTTCGGCTGAAACCGTTACCGTGCTCCAACTACTGGGGTTCAACTTTCGCAGAGGCGTCGGTGACCCGCTGACGAAGCTGACCGAGAAGGCGATCCTCTCTCGGGTGAGCCGGTCGGACGAACTTCAGCTTGCGCAGGTCGAACGAGAGAACCTGTACATGCAGATCGCGCTCGACCCGGACGCACATGCGCGGTTCGAACGCATGATGGGCCGCTAGTCGCAATCCAACCGCTGGGTCTGTCTTGGGCTCGCCACCCCGCGTATGCTCGCTGGGTCGCGCGGACGTACGCTTGACCGTATCCCCGCCGGGGTTGGGCTGAGGTGGCTTCGATACGCTCGGTCAGCGGCCCATGGTTACGCTGACGCCCGCGAGAGGGTCTATTAGCGCGTCGAAACCGATAGCCGCGAAACACCTCGTCGAGAGCGAGCCCGCCTCTCAGGGACTCCGATAGCCTTCGGTCGATGGAAGCCGCATTCATCGCATTCGCCACAACGGCGGCGACGCTCGCGGTCACGATATGGCTTGCGCTGCTCGAGTTCCGACGCCGTCGTCGAGAAGCAGCGGAGCTCCGCCGCGCACAGATTGTTAGTCGCGTGCTTGACACACTTGAGCGTGGAACGCGCGCCGCGTCGCGAGCTCCAGTGGCTAGCTGGTGGTCGCCGAACGAGCTCGAGTACGCCCTCCTGCTACCTCGCCTGCTCGCGGAGTTACCCCAGGAAGACTCCGTGGTCGCGACGTGGGTGGCTCGGAGGCTACAGCACCTCCGGAATGCTCTGAGCCGGCGTGCTCAAGTGGTGATTGGGGCAGACATAGCGAGTCACGTCGTTCAATGGGGACGCCGCGAACTCGATAACGAATGGTTTGCGGGGCAGCTACAGGCTGATCCGTGGATCCCCGGACTGAAGCCGTCGCGTCGCTCGCGTTGGGTTCGGCACTTTCGCGACGGTCTTCAACTGGCGCCCATCACGGCGGTCATGACGCTGACGGTCTTGGCTACCAGAGACGCTGCGGTATGGCTGAAACCGCGAACTACGCACGACAGCCGTCGGAAGACCGGTTAGGAGTTGACGCGTGCGGCTTCTCTGGGCGATTGCGTGTCGCGCGGGGGCTCGACTCGTTACCGCCTCGATGCTGGCCGGAATCGTCTGTAAACCCACGTAGGCAGGCCCGTGAGTGCAATCGCAGCGAGTGCGGGGGCGAGGAATCCCACAACCTGACGAGCTGAGTGTTCGCCTCGCTTCGTCAATGTGGCGGAGTACTCCACAACTCGACCGTCGAGTGGCATCTCCCAAGTGTGGGCTTCGATGTCGAGCCACGGTCGGAAGGCGCGGTCGGTTCGTGGCCGCGGATCGTGGACCGTCATCTCGCCCGAATCATGCAGTGCGAGAACCGGAGTGATACCCGGGAGCAAGTCGTCAGGTGGCTGTATGTCCGTACCTGGCAGCAGGCGCCCACTCTCGATATGAGCCTTGAACGTCCAGGTGTCGAAAGTCGTCCGCGTGACGCCATCAAAGGCCGGGATTCGGAAATCGATCATTCCCGCAGTGGAGGTCATCACTCGTTGACTGTCGTCGGCAAACCAGCCTGCGTCTTCTTTGGGTTCACGCGGGAGATGGGTCCAAATCACTGTTGCCTCCGGCAAGCATTCGGCAGTCCACTCCAGCCCCTGCCACATCGCGACACCCATCTCGTTCGCGTCATCAGTCCCCGGCATCTCCGAAGCGGCACACGAGAGCGGTCGCGGCTCGTTGTCGGGGTTCGCGAAAGATTGAACCACCACCATCTGTCCAGGAGGTCCGACGCCGCCAACTGTGAACTGGGAGCGCAGCGGCAAGATGAGCCCCACCTTCGCGGCGTCGTCGTTGTCATCAATGCCAACGGGGTTGATGCGAAAGATTCCGGCCAGACCCTCGTTTCCGTCATCGTCCTGGAGCACCCACAGGTCGAGGGACGGGTCCGAGGTGACGAATCCTCCGCCGCGCAACGGGACGTGCTCCGTTCCGACAATTCCGATCGAGCTGTAACTGCCCTGCGCGTCCTCATCCCACGAGGGCTGCTCGAAGATCACCCACGCCAAGCAGACTCCCATCGTCGCGAGCAACACGACGATCGCCACAACGTCCGCTGTGACCCGCACCCACTTCGGAGTCCGCTTTCGCCGCGATCGATCGCGAGCTGCCGTCGGCGCAACTGCCATGAGCCGATCGTATGGGCTCGATGAGGCTCGCTTATCTCGAGCGCTCCACCCCGGCCGAAGGTCTTGCGGGTGTGAGGCGCGGCCGCCTTCAAGTTCCTTGACGACGTCGAGCGGGTGACCACAGCGACTCATGGCTGGGTGTTGGGCACTACAGGCGTGGCAACGAACCTAACGAGAGCCGCCGACCTGACTTGCACAGGTGTGCACTCAACCCGGCCCTCGCTGGTCGCCGGGGTCGACCCCCGCACTCAGTGCGGGAACGTAAGCGCCTTACCGGTTGAGGCAAGTCGCAATAGACCCGATCGAGACGCTGCTCGATGACAGTCCCATCTACGCTCGACGGACGGCTGGCTGCGCGGGGCAATTGTCCGACGAGCGCACAGATGGATGCAATGCACGTAGGCACTTCTTGCGAAGGTGTGTCGCAGATGGGCAATTCTCGCTAGCCTGTTGGCATGCGCGGCGGGCTGCGGAGATGGAAGCGCGGGGTGGACTCGCGGGGCGTGAGCAATGCCGTCGCGTACGCGACCGAGGCGACCTGCGACGCACACTTCGGCAGTCTGCAGGGTGTCGAGGCGGCGCTCGGTTACGGGGGTGGCGCTGCGGTCACTCGGTTCGTCGCAACCTGCGATGCGGTCGATGTTGATGCGCTGAGTGTCGGCGCTCTGCGCCGGTGGATCTCGGGGGAGGACCCGGCATCCGGTGAGCCACGCGGTCGGCAGATGCGCTCGCCTAACGCCGACCTGATGCTCGACGGCACCATCAACTTTCCCAAGTCCTACAGCATCGCCGCGATCATCAACCCGGAGATCGCCGCGGAGTTCGAGGCCTTGCAGGACCGGCTTCGCGATCGCATCATCACCACCTGGCGGCGTGACCTCAACGCTCGCCGCGGCGCGGGCGGCTGCATCCGCGAGGACATTGCCAGGCTTGAGGTGGTCGAGCTGCAGCATCGCCGCTCGCGGGCCCTGGATCCGCATGTGCATCGACACCTCTGGCTGAACATCAAGGTCCAAGGGGCCGACGGGAAATGGTCCAACGTCGACTCTCGTGTCGCCATGAAACTACACACCGTCATCAACGCGGAGGGCGAACTGGCAGCGCGCACAGACCCGCAGTGGCTCGCCGCCCTCGCGGCCCACGGGTACACCCTCGACAGCGCCGGTGAGATCTCGCAGCTCGTCGAAGCGGTGCGACCGTTCTCCCGACGCTCCAACCAGATCGAAGCCAACCGTCTGTCACTCATCGCGGCGTGGAAGGAGTTGCATCCAGATACCGAGCCGGGCCCAGAGGAGTTGCACCACATCGACGAACGAGCGTGGGCGATAGGCCGCCCAAACAAACCCGGCCGTCTCGACGAAGATGCGTGGATCGAAAGGGTACGTGACGAACTCGCGGCGATCGACCCGACCTTGCAGTGTCGCAGATCTCCCACACTCGCCCGAGCGGTCCCCATCGGAGAAGTGGACCGTGCTCAGCTCGCCGGTGTCGCAGTCGTGGACGCCGACGATCGCTCGGTGTCCAGCAGTGGAAGGTTCAGCCCGTGGGATCTCCGGGCGGGCGCAATCAGGGCACTCGCGCAAAGTGGCATCGTCACCGAACGCGCCGTCGTAGAGGAACTGATCGACGACATCGCAGATCGTGCGCTCGCGCAAACCATCGACCTCATCCCCGACGATGAAGACAAGCCGGCACACATCAAAGCCCTCATGGCCGAGCGGACGGTCATGCTCAAGCTCCGCGTCGCCGCCCTGTTCGCCCGCCTCTCCACACCCGGAGACGTGCCCGCGCGCGACGCGGTTGTGAGGCTCGCGCGTGCCCTCCAGTCGAAAACGCGACTCACCGACGGACAGCTCGACGCCGTGACGGCGCTGGTGGGCACCGACCGCCTGGTGACCGTGACCGGGCCCGCCGGCGCGGGCAAGACCACCATCCTGAAGATCGCGTCGCACGGACTTGCCGCGCAGCAACGACGAATGATCGTGGTCGCTCCCACCAAGAAGGCGGCCACGGTCGCCGAACGCGAGATCGGCGCCACCGCATCCAGCCTTCACGCGCTTCTCCACGATCACGGCTACCGGTGGAGATATGACGAGACCGGCGTGCAAGTGTGGTGCCAGCTCGCTCCGGGTGACGTCGACGACGGCGGGTGGATCTACTCCGGCCCGCGCCAGTTCCCACTACAAGACGGGGACCGCATCATCGTCGACGAGGCCGGCATGGTCGACCTGCAGTCGGCCAGCGCACTCGCCGAGCTCGCCCTTCAGACCGGCACCGGGATCGCGATGGTCGGAGACCCGCACCAAGCCGCACCCGTCGGTCACGCAGGTGCGATGGCACTCCTGCGCCAGCACGCGAACAGAACCGTCGAGCTCACCGATGTCCACCGCTTCACCGATCGGACCTATGCCGCCCTCACCCTTCGCCTTCGCAACGCGGCAACACGCGAGGAAGCCCTCGCGGTGGCCGTCGACCTCGACGCCGGCGGTCACGTCATCCGTGCAGATAGCACCGACCGAGCCCGCAGCATCATGGTTGACGCATGGCTCGCTGCCCAGCACGCAAGGATGCGGACGGCCCTGGTGGTCGGCAGCAATGACGAGGCGGACGCGGTGAACGAAGCAATCCAGCAGCGGCGGGTGGAGGCAGGCGAGCTTCTACCAAACCGGGCGGCCTTTGGTCAGGACGGTCAGCGCCTGCTCGAGGGAGACGTTGTTCAAACTCGGCGCAACGACACCCACGCCGGAGTGCAAAACCGTGCCACGTGGATTATCAGCCGAATTCGAACCGACCGGATGGAGCTTCAGAACATCAGCGATTCCACCGACCGTCGGCGTATCCCCCTGGACTACGTCGCCGACCACGTTCACCTCGCCTATGCAACGACAGTTCACGGAATCCAAGGAGAGACGACGGATGAATGCCTCGTCGGCCCGGACGTGGATGCCGCCGGCCTCTATGTCGGCCTGACCCGGGGACGACAGCGCAACCACGCGGTCGTTATCGCCGCGTCTGCCGGGACAGCGAGAGAAGCCATCGCCGCCACCCTCGACCGAGGCGTCCCGGAAGCGACCGTCGAGGACTCGCGGGTAGCGGCGCGCACCGACCTGCAACGCGCGGCGCGTACGGCTGGCGCGGCGCACCCGACGGTAGTTGCCGCCGCCGCTGCGGGTGTCGATGCTCGGGGCGGTCCAGGTCGCGGCCTCTAGGACCATGGCCGCGGCGGGCGGGCGGGGGCTGGTCAGCCGGGGTAGCGGCGGCGTGCCCGTTCCTCGTCAGCTCGAAGAATGCCGTTCTTCACGGCGGTCCGAATGATCAGGTAGAAGACCCACAGGGTGAGCGCGAGCGTTCCAAGGTAGAGAACGATCGCAAACAGCACGCCGGCGATACCGAGTCCAGCGATCCATCCCGAGGTGTCGGTGTCCACAAAAGCCCCCAATGGTCGAAGTTGGCCCAGCCTAGCGAGCGAGCGGGACCGGAACGGCGGGGCCACTCCGGTCAACTCCGCAGGCTCACCAGTCGCGCGGTCCGGCTTCTGGATTGAAGTCGGGTCGCTGGCGCGGGCCGTCCAGGAAGTCGTTGATGGTGCCGGTACTGGGATGGCGTGAGTGCGTGCCGGTCGCCGTTTGCGCAGGCCCGGGATTCCAGAGCTGCGGGAGCGGGGGCTTGGCCGAGGCCTTCATGCGCCGCTCGCGGATGCGTTCCTCCCGACGGGCGCGCAGGTACGCGCGAAAGCGTCGTGTTCCGCCATAGACAAGAACGGTCAACAGGATGCCGACGAGAAGGCCGATGAGCGCGGCCGCCCCGTATGGGGCAAGGGAGCTGAGGGGCACGGGGGAAGATTAGCCGCCAGTTGCGGAGGACCGGTTCTTAGGCGTCAGACTCTACCCGCGCGTGTCGCCGCCCGCGTCGGATGACTCCTTGGTGGCTTCAGCGGTACGTGTGATGAACGTGCCAGCCAGCTTCCTCTCGATAGACGTCGAACACGTAGGTGGCGCCGTCTTCGTCGGTTGCCTGAAACCTCCACCCGTAGAGCGCGTGGCCGTCGGTCGGCTGATCCCAGATCGAGTGCCGAAGGCGCGTAGGGGTATCGGTGATGCGCCAGCGGCGGCCTGCGTAGAACATGCGCGTGGGGATGTCGTCGGTCATCCATATCGTCAGTTCGTGTTCGATGTCGATCGCGCTCATGACATCACAGAATAGAACATAACTTCGATGCGCGATAGAGTTCGGTTGTTGGCCGGGAGGGAGGTCCCGGGGTCGGTGACTACGAATCGTCGATACGCCGAGCAGATCGACAGGCGGATGGACCAGCGCATTCTGGAGCGGCTTGCGAAGTCCGGGCGCCTGGAGACGCTGACCGGAAGCGAGCTCGAGTTAGATCTTCTCCCAATGACGAAGGATCCGCAGCCGGCGACGGTCGAGGCATGGGTGCGGTTCGGGGGAACACCTGCGCGCGTGCTCGCTGAAGCGTGTGCGTGGACCGATCGGGCGGTCGCGATCCGATTCCAGGTGGCCGGCAAAGAGCAGCGGTGTTGGGTGTGGCGAAGCGCGGTCACTGCTCAGACCACGCCGGATCCGTCAGCTTAGGCCGATCGACCGGAGCCGAGGAGATGGTGGAGCGGGGGAGTACGGCGATTCGCGCCCGATCCCTTCTTGTGGAGGGTTTAGCGAGTAACTGTTGGACCGGGGCGGTCAGCTTTTGGGCTGCGCTCGACGGCGACGCCTCAGGGCACTCCCCGCCCCCTATCGACCACTCTTGCGGGAACCTTGAGGAAACATCAGCGGGCTTCAACTTGTCCCCCGAATGGGGGACAGGTACCGTAGCTTTCAGCGACGCCGAGCGGGACACTGGGGAGGTTCTGGGGATCTCGTTCCGCGAGGCTTTCGCACCTGGGTAACACCTACTTGCCGCGAGCTTGTGCTCGCGCAAAACAGCCCCCTCGAGCCAGCCAGGCACCAACCAAGCAGCCCGAGGGGACCGGACGGTCGCGACGCCGGGCCTGTTGGGGACAGGTCCGGCTCGCACCCTGGGGTGGTGCGTGCCCTCGAACGGCAGTTGGGGACGGCCTCGGGCGATGCGACGTCGCGACCACCCTACGATGCCCAGGCGTGGCGGGGCATCAATCCTTGAGGTGAACGAAACAACGCCGCCGAAGGCCGTCCTCGTTCAAGTCATAGAGCAATGAGCCGACAGACCCTAACGCGCGGCCCCTTGGGCGTCACCGGGCGCGGCTGCGTTGACGTCGTGCATGAGCTGGTTCGCGACAGGATTTGTCCTACCGGCAGGCGGGGACGCAGCGAAGTCGTGGAGATGGAGGAGCGGGCGGGAGTACGATGACTCCCGCCCGCTCCTTCTTGCGAGGGTTCAGCGAGCGACTGTTGCGCCGGTGGCCACCGGCGCAACGTACGGCCCCGTAGCCTCTGCTGCGGGGCCGTCAGCTTTTGGGCTGCGCTCGACAGCGATGCCCGAGAACTTCAGCGAGGCACCGACGTTGTCCGCGACGATATCGCGGGTTTCGCGGGTCTGACCGGAGTCCTTGTCGACGTAGGTGCCGAATCGCAGGTCGCCGGCGACGAGGACGCTATCGCCCTTGCGGAGCGAGTCGGCGACGTGCCGGGCCTGCTGGTTGAAGACGACGACGCGGTGGAAGACGGTGCCGGCGTCTTCCCATCGCTGCGTGCTCTCGTTGAGGCGTCGGTCGTTGACGGCGACGGTGAACCTGGCGTAGTCGGTGCCGGACTCTCCGGTGCCGTGTTCGGGGTCGCCGGTGAGGTTGCCCTCGATGGTGACCGGGATCTTGGTCGTCATGGGTGGGTTTCCTTTCGTTGTGAGTCACCCGGGTGGGTGTCTCGGTGGGCGTGGGCCTGGCTGGTCCACGCGTCCCATTCCGCGCCCGGGGTTGGCCAGGTGCGGGGCTTCGAAGCTTGGTGTCCGTTGTTGCAGCCGCCGCCGTACGCCTTGGCGAGGCGGGGGAGGGCGATGGCGAAGCGTTCGTGCCAACCGATCGGTCCCAAGCCGGCGTCGGAGCGGTCGAACATGGCGCGATGCGCGGTGTGGATGGCTGAGAGTTCTTCGACGAGCGCGCTGTGCTGGTACCAGCAGACGGGGATCACGGTCTGCGGGATGTTGTAGCGGACGGTGACCCACTCCACCCACCGCCGCAAGCGATCCCATTCATCGGCCGCGGTGGCGTCGGGGAGGGTGTACCAATCGACGATGTGTGCCCCGATCGCCTCGGATGACACATTCCGGCTGGCGCGTGGACCGGTGAAACCGGCCGCGAATGCTTGTTCGGCCCTGCTGACGTCCTCGTCGCTACCCATGGGGCACACCATCCAGCTCGGCGAGCTTCGCGCGGAGACGGTCTAGCGCGAGGGCAGAGGCAGTGCGCCGATCGCGGCCGCGAGAGAGGACTGTGTCGCGGTCGATGAGGCGGTGGAGCAGTTCGTGGCATCCGGGATGCAGCGGCACGAGGTCGCCGTGAGGCTCGCGGGCGCGCCACTGCCCGCCGTCCTTGTCGACGCCGTGGTAGTCGGTGTGGTGCAGCTCGAGCTCGGCTGATGTCGCCGGGTGCCCGCAGGCTTGGCAGGTGAGGGGGATGCCGGTGCGGGCGTGTGTGCGGAACCACCGGTCGCGGCGTGCGAACCACGCGGGCGACTTCAAGTAGCCGGTGCGGTAGGAGCGGTCGGTGTTGGCTGGGCGGCGGGAATTGCTCACTCGGGCACCTCCTCCACGGCCGGTTCAGGGTCCAATGCCGGTGCTGGTGCGGGGGTGCGGAAGACCTGGGCTTGTTCGGCTTCGGTGGCGGCTTTGGTGCTGCGGATGTCGGCGGCGTCGCGGCGCTCGTCCCAGCCGGTGAGTTCGAGCAGCACCCCGCGACGGTTGCGGTAGGCGAGCAGGCCCGCAGTTTGCGGCATCCGCCGGATCTCGTCGACCGACATCAACGGGACCCGTTCCCGGTGCTCGCTGGTGGAATGCCCCGCGTCGCGGGTGGACCAGGACCGGTTCGTCTGGCGGGTTTCCCTGCTGCCGAGGAGCGCTTCGATATCGCGGAGGTGATCGACGTGGCTCGCGCCCCCAAGGATGACTTTGGCGGTGGCGGCAGCCCAGATCGTGTCGGCCTCGGCACGCGACCAGGCGGTCTCGGCTTGGGAGAGCGCTTGAAGGACGACGAAGGTGCAGATTCCGCGGCCGCCACCGTCGGCCATGATGCGAGGGAGGTTTCCCCATCGGAACATGTTGACGATCTCGTCCAGGATCAGCCCGAGCGGGTGCGGCAGCCGGGAGCCGGGGGAGGCGAGCGCGCGGATGCGGGCGACCTCGACGATGTCGTCCAGCACCGCAGACAGCCAGCCGCCCATCGCGGATGCCCCGGAGGCGGAGCCGATCAGGTAGAGGGTGTTGGCGTCGTCGAGGAAGGTGCGCGGATCGAAGGTGCGGTCGCCGGGGCCGGGGTTGAGGGCGTCGCGGATCTGCGGGACGGCCAGGGGTGCGACGGCGCCTTGGACGCCAAACCAGATGGAAGAGGCGAGCTTCTCGTCGCCGGCGATGGTGGCCTCGAGGCTGTCGCCCCACCCGGGCGCGCCGTCGGAGCGGAGCACGTCGACCGCGGCGCGCGCGAGGTGTGGGCTGGAGCCCCAGTCGTAAATGTCGGCGATCGACCGGCCACCCACGGCGGCAGCGTGGAGGAGGCGGCCGAGGACGACTCCGGAGGCTTGCGCCCATTCCCCGTTCGTCTGCGAGGCCCCGAGTGCGGTGCCGGTGATGATCGCGGTGCCGCGCTGCATCGCCACGAGCGGGTTCTCGCAGCCGGCAATCGGTGAGATGCGAAGCGGGTGGGGGATGCCAGACAGGCCTTGCGGGTCGAACACGTGGACGTCGCCGCGGCGCTGCCGCATCCGCATCGTGGCGGTGAGGTTGTCGTTCGTGGTGGATGTGGTGATGAGCGGTCCGGTCCAGTCGAGGATCGCGGATATCAGCACCCGGTACCCCTTGCCGGAGCGGGGTGGGCCTTCGAGGGCGACGGAGTCTTCGATGGAGACGTAGACGTCCATGCCACGGGAGCGTCCGACCCGCCAGCCGACGTCGGACGGTCCGGGCTTCGCGAGGTCGGGGCGCAGTTGCGTGGCGCGGCGGAGGACTGCTTTGGCGGAGAGGTGGTCGCGGATCTCGGATGCGGGGGCGAAGCCGGGGCGGAGGCGGAGGTCGGTGAGGAAGGACCGGTCTGAGTGCCGGTATCGCCGGTACGCCGCCAGCGCCCACACCGCGATCGCGCCGACAAGCAGGAGCGCGACGAGGTCGAGGACGCGGATCTGCCAGACGGGCAGAGCACAGTCAGTGGGTGCGGTGTAGGTCGTGGGGTCGCCGGTGAGGGCGAGCCAGAGTCCGGAGAACAGGTTGGCGGGGGTGGGGCGGGTGCCGCAGATGAGCTGGGTGGTGGCTTCGGCGAGGAAGGCGAACAGGAGACTGAGCAGGATCGCGGCGGCCACCCCGACGGCGGCGATCCTGCCCAGCAACCCCTCAAACATCAGCCGACTCCCGTCCGGTTCAGAGTTGGGTGGCGGCGTGGGCGGCGACCGCCGCCCACGCATCCCTGGTGGCCGCACGCAGTGCGTCGAAGCGGAGTGGCCCGGACTTCAGTGCGGGGTCGAACGGGATGGTTGCGACCTGGCGGACGTGGCCGGTGAACCCGTCGACGATACGGTCCACCTCGAGTCGCCGGGTTGGTTCCGGGTTGGTGACTACGACGACCGCGTTCTCCGCGAGGTGGGCGGAGCGTTCGTCGCGGCGGCGGAGTGCGTCGAGGAGGAGGGAGGCGGATTCGGCGGGTTCGGGGGCGGCGAGGGTGGGGATGACGAGTTGGTAGCTGGAGTCGACCATGCGGAGCCAGCGTTCGGCGGATTCGTCGTTGCCGGAGTCGAAGATCACGAGCCGGTAGTAGCGGGCGGCGACCTGCATCAGCAGGTCGAACTCGGAGTGCTCGATTCGCTGATCCGTCGCGAGCAGTTCCGGGTTGGAGCGGAGCACGTCGTACCGGTCGGTGGTCTGGTGGTGCACGAACCGGGAGATATCCGACACTCCCGCGGCCGGTCCGAGGAGTTCCTCGGCGGAAGGGAGCAGGTCGCGGACGGTGGTGTCGTAGAGGCCCTGTTCGGTGCGCCAGCCGAGGGTGCCGCGGGTGTCGTTGTTGTCCCACGCGAGCACGTTCCCACCACCGAACCGCGCGTAGACGGCGGCGAGCATGGCGGTGGTCATGGTCTTGCCGACGCCACCTTTGCCGTTGACGACGGCGATGGTTCGGCATCCGGCCCACTGCCTCGAAACGACCTGCTCTCGCTCCCGTCGCGCCATCTCGGCAGCTGACGGCTTCACGGTGATGCCGAGGCTCGCAAGGGCTCCGCGCCATCCGGCGGTCGCAGTTTCCTGTCCGCTGTGTGGCGTGATGAAGGAGGTGCGTGCCGGCACCTCCGCCTCCGGCTCCTCTTCCAGGGGTGCTTCAGGTGCAGGTTCGGTGGATCGGATGTCGCGGCGAAGCGTCTCCTCGGGAGCGTCCGAGTCGTCGGCCTCAGTGGGCGCGAAGGCGTCGACGTCGGGGGCTTCGGTGATGTCGCCGGTGAGGGTGATGAGGAGGCGGTGGGTGCCGCGGTCGCCGGCGGTGACCAGCTCGACCGGTTCGCCGCTGCGGCGCGCTTCTTCGGCGGTGCGGGCGACGATGACCTGCCGGATGTCTTCGTCGGCGCCGACGATGAGAGGTTCGGTGTGACCGTCGGGGGTCGTGAAGGTGGCGGTGGGACCGGTGACGGTCGCGTACGCGCGTGGGGTGGTCATTGGTACTCCTTGGTGGGGGTGAGCCACCCGTCCACACCGGTGTCGGCGGGGGCGGGCCAGTACTCGTCCAACTCGTCCGGAGCGAGGACGGTGAGTTGGGCGGGGTCTTGATGGTCGGAGGCGCGGACGGCGTCGTCGGTCTTGAACAGCTCGTACTCCCATGGCGTGGACGTCGCGAAGCAGTCCACGAGGTAGGCGTATTGGCCGACGTAGGCGAGGAACTCGCCCTTGCGCAGCTGCCTCGCCATGTCGACGTGCGGCGCGGGCATGTTCAGCCGGGCGCGGAGCGAGGTCTGTTCTTGGTGGTTGGTGCGGAAGATGAACTTGTTCTCGATGTCGCCGACGATCGAGTAGGCGAGGTTGCGTTCCTGGGAGTCGGCGTCTCCGACCGCGTCAAGGTCGCCCATCTTGTGCAGGATCACGATGTTGCTGATCCCGTAGTGCCGCGACAGCTTCAGCCACTGCTGGTACATCTGCAGCGCGGCCAGTGAGGTCATGTCGCGCCAGCCCTCTTCGCGGATGACATACCGGGTGCGGTGCGCGGACCGGTCCGACACCACCGCCTGAATCCACGCGGTCGTGCACACCTGGGTGAGCTGGGCGACCAGGTCGCCGCGCGCGAACAGCTCGCTGGTGTCGACGACGACGATGGGGGCGTCCGCGTCGAACGCGACGGTGGACTCATCCTCAAAGAGGCCGGAGAGGTCGCCTTCGACGAACCGGCGCAGCACGAACCGCGGCTGCACGGCCGCTTCCGCGAGGCGGGTGTCGGTGCCGGGGTCGGCGGTCATGCGTCCGAGTTCGTCGTAGACGCCGCGGAGGGTGGGCTGGTCGTTGGTGTCGGTGATGCAGCGTTGCAGCGCGTCGTGGATGCAGGCGTGTTCGACGGCGGTGAGTCGTTGCCCGCCGAGGGCGAGTTCGATGAGGGTGATGAGGGTGGCGATGCGCCGCTGCCGCACCATCTGCTCATGCTGCTCATCGCTCGCATCCGACCGGCGCGGACCGCGATCCAGCGGGTTGAGCCGGGCGGTGGTGCCGCCGCCGAGGGTGATGACCTTGCCGCCGGGGATCGCGTCGGCGACGATCACCCACTCGCCTTTCGCATCGCTGGGGACGACGGCTTGGTGGCCGAAGGCGAGGGAGCGGGTGACGAGGGTTTTCACGGCGGCGGACTTCCCTGCCCTGTATGCGCCGAGGACGAGGATGTTGGTGGAGAAGGTGCCGCGCTCGGTGGCGTCGACGTAGGTCTCCCACGGGGAGAAGTGCCACAGCGCGTCCGCGTTCAGGTCGACACCGATGATGGGGCCGCGGTGGCCGAGCCCGGCGTCGGCCACGAACGGGTAGATCCCAGCCAGGTGCTGCGAGGTCGCCTGATGCGCCGGCACCCACGCCGGCGCCAGGTTCCAATAGCCGCCGTCGATCAGGCCCGGTCCGAACGGCCCTCGCACCGTGGGCTCAGGCAGGCTTCGGTCCCGGCGCGAGGTCCGCTGTGTCCGTTCGTCCGCACCTGGCGCCGCGGTTCGTTTTAGGGCACGACGCTCCTGCCGGCTGAGGCCGGCCGGCTCGAAAAACGGGGTGTGACGGGCCATCACTTCATCCCCAACCCCACCGGCAGTGCGTTGACCATGAGGGCTTCGGCTTGCTGGCAATACAGGATCTGCGCCTCCATCCCCGCCCGCGACAGCGCATTGCGCATCCCCGCGAGCGCCTGGTCGAGACGTTCCTCATCGGGGGCGGTGACGGTGAGATAGGCGCCGTAGCGGAACTCGCCGTGCCCGGCGACGATCTCCTGCTCCTGCTTCTCCAACGCATCCCAGTCCGCGGCATCCGCGGCGGAACCGTCGGCACCACGCTTGGCCCGCAGCTTCTCGTTCCCTCGCCACACCTTCTTCTCGTCCCGGATCCGCTTGAGCGCCTTCGAGACCGGGACGGGCGTGAGGACGAGGGAGAAGATGTGGGTCACCGCTTCGCCGGTGTGCGGGTGGCGGGCGAACACCACCGGCGCGACGAACCCGACCGGCGCGTCCGACCGCGGCCACTCGTGCACCCACATGGTCGTGTGGACCCCGGAGTCGGTGTAGACCACACCGTTCTTGCCCCTCGGTTCCTCCAGGTGCATCGGTCCGAGCGCGACCGGGTCGACGCCCGTGTGGGTGTCGTCGCGGTTCTGCACGACAGGGGCGAACTCTGGGTCGAACGACACCCGTGCCAGCG
Organism: Microbacterium insulae; assembly: GCF_042677065.1. Taxonomy (NCBI): domain Bacteria; kingdom Bacillati; phylum Actinomycetota; class Actinomycetes; order Micrococcales; family Microbacteriaceae; genus Microbacterium; species Microbacterium insulae. The sequence goes on from NZ_JBHTII010000001.1 coordinate 1,605,811, forward strand.
CCGCGACATCCCGCGGAGACAGCCACTTCCGGACGCTGACCTTCGCGGCCCGCAGAGCGTCGGCGAGGTTCCTGGCCTCGAGGTAGGCGAGGGTCTGGATGGCGTCCTTGCCGCCGCCGAGGGACTTCAGCTGCGGGCCGAGCGCGATCAGGTCGAGAGTGAAGGTGAGGTAGTTGCGGTGCGCGACCGCGAACCGTTCCGACCCATTCATCACCTCCTCGTAGTTCTCCCCGACCGGCGTCGCGGCGTCGAGTTCACGGCGGACGCGGACGGTGTCGTAGTGCTCGCGGGCTGCACGGATCGTGGTGGGCAGGGTGCGCTCCTGCAGCGTGACCCGTTTGACGCCGGAGCGTTGGGTGAAGGAGGCGAGGACCTGCGCCCACTGCTGGGCGAGGTCGTACCGGTCAGGGGTGTCGTGCATCAGAAACCCCTGCACCTCGAGCTCAGCTGTCACGGACACGGTTCGTTCGTGCGGGTTGTAGAGGCAGGCCACGTCGTTGACGTCCCAGAACTGAATCGACGCCCGCACCCCCGGTAGATTCAGCGTCCCCACCAGCTCACGCCGCTCCGGACGGAACCGCTGCTCGGTCGCACCGGTCGCGTGGCGGATCTGCTTCATCACCCACAGACCGCCCATTCGCGGCGCGGAGATCCCATGGATCGTGGCGACAGCGGTGCCACCGAGGGCGAGGTAGATCGGGGCGGAATAGAGAAGCCCGGGAGGGCCGAACCGGTTCACGGCGACCAGCACGGTGACTGCGGCGGCTGTGAGGAAGGTGAGCTGCCACCCATCCATGCCCATCACGATCCCCTGCCGGGATCGCCGCGGCAGCCGGACCGGGCGCGCGAGATCGGGAGTCGTGGTCATGACGGAGTCCTCTCCACTCGAGGCGACGACGGCGGCGCAGATTGCCCGTGACTTTGCTGCCGCGAGGGAGCTGTGGTGCGAGTCGCAGGCGGCGCGGTCGAAGTCGCGCCGGCGGTCTTGTTCGCGGGCGAACTAGCACCTTGGGCGGTCGATGTCTTCGCCCCGCTGGCCGCGCTCGTTGTTGTCGTCGCGGTGCGGCTCGTTCGGCTGGCCGCGCTGCTCGCGACACCTGCCGGAGCACTGCCGAGGCGGGTGGGGATGGCGACTGCGGTGCGTGCCGCGCGACCACCGAGGTGGCCGGCGTGGCTGCCGAGGCGGGAGCCGACGCCGTCAGCGGCGACCGCGCCGACGAAGCTGAACAGGCCGAAGATCGCGAACGGTGCGAACGCCACCAGGGCGAGGCCGAACAGCAGCGGCCATGCCTGTGGGTCCCAGATCGTGTTCACGGCCGAGAGCCCGTTGATGATGAGCGTGACGAACCCGATCGTGAGCGGACCGGTCAGCAACAACACCACGACGGCGGACACGTACCGGACCACCCACTGCGGGCCCACACCGCGGACGGGGAACAGCATCCACGCCACGGGGCCGACAGCGATGAGGGCGGCCAGGACGATGTTGCGGAACGTGAACACCAGCATGAGCAGCAGCATCCCGATCATCAGTAGCCCGTGGATCAGGAACGCAAAGAAGTAGTTCGCCTGCCCGCCTGCCCACATCACGCCCTGCAGGGTCGCGAACAACGCGGACGGGCCGTCGCGGCTCATGATGTACCAGGTCATGTCATCCACCGCGTTGAGCAGGTGCCCCGTCAACCAGAGCGTGATCGGAACGGCCGCGACCGCGACGAATGATCGGCCGATCGCCGCGATGACCTCGCCGCGGTCGCCAGAGACAACGGCGGCGGTCACAGCCCACACCATGGACCCGAACGTGACGATGAGGATCGCCCACGCCCAGAACGACCACTCCCCGGTAGCCGCATCCCACAGCAGCGACGAGGTATCGAAGCGCATGTTCGCGGCGACGGCGTACATCATCGATGTCGCCCCCATCGCCATCCCGCGCCCCGCGTTCTCAAAGGTGATGCACGCGACGTCCCCGATGCTGCAGCCGTACTCGACGAGCGCGACCTTCCCGCCATCGGCCTGTATTGCATCCGCGTGATCCTCGTACGTCGTGCAGACCGTGGTGCGCTCACCCGTGACGAGCACGCCGAGGTAGCAGGTTTGTGCGGCGACTTCGGCGGGGTTCGTCGGCGTACACGTCACTTGATTGCTCGCCGCCCGGCAGTCCACTGGGTGAGCGGGTGCAGACCAAGGTTCGCCTGTGATCGCGGCGGCATCCATCGAGACGAGAGCTGTGGGGTGGTCAGCGGTGCCAGTCGCGAGGGCAGGCGCGTGCGCGGCGATCGCGAGGCCGGCGCCGAGCGCGAGCGAGGCGAGCAGGATGCGCACGGCATGCATGTCAGAAGCCGAAGTCGAAGTTCACGAAGAACGCGAACAGACCGCTGGCTGCGCCGAGGACGGCGGCGGCCAGGAAGATCCACATGATGCTCTCTCCCGCCCAGGTGCGAACCCGGTCGGATGCCAGCCCACGAAAGGCGAGGGCGGCGCCAGCGAGGATCAGCATCACCAGGACTACGAGCATGGCGACGGCGAGGATCCATGACGCGATGACTTGGAAGCCTTCGAAGAAGGGGGCCGAGTAGTCCGGTTGGATGTCGGGGACGTCGACGTCCAGCGGGATACGAAGCGGGGTGGCCATGGCAGTTCCTTCCGATGGTTGCTCTCAGATCAGGGGGAGGCCGCGAGCGGCCATGAACGGTTGTGGATCGAGTCGGACGTCGTTCTCGCGGACCTCGAAGTGCAGGTGACAGCCGAACGACCGTCCAGTATTCCCTTCCGCACCGAGGGCGGTCCCTGCGGTGACGGGATCGCCGACTTTGACGCGGATCGAGTCCCATTGCATGTGCCCGTAGATCGTGACGAGGCCGGCACCGTGGTCGATGCGGACGGAGTTCCCGTAGTCGAGGTAGACGCCCGCGGTGATCACTTCGCCGGGTCCGGCCGCGTAGATAGTGCTGCCGCACTCTTGGGCCATGTCGTAGCCGCGGTGCTGGGCAGGGCAATAACTGCACCCGACCACCGGTCCGTATCCGAAGCCGCGACCCTTCGTATACACGCCGGCGAGCGGGTATCCCCACTCGCCCTTCACCGCGGGACCGCCACCGGGTGCCTCGGCGGCGGGGACGCCCATGCTCGCGCCCATGACGGCGAACGGGATCGCGATTAGCGGGGTAAGCGCGATCGCCGCGACGAGCAGGACGGCGATCACGATGCCGACCACCACTCTGCGTCCCGTCCTCGTTCCGGCGAGGGCAGTGACGGCAGCGGCCGGGGTGGGCATGTCAGGGCTCCACGGGCTCCGTGAAGTAACGCACCACCTTGCAGTCCCCGGCCTGCTGAGCCGAGTCCGGCGTCGGAACCGACCCCGCACCGCACAGCACCTGCACACTCACCCGCACTGACTCCTCGAACGAGGATTCGCCGCCGGCGCCATCCGTTCGGGTGAACGTCAGAACGACATCCGCCGTCGCGATCGCCATGTCGCCCGATGCGTTATCCGTGACCTGACCGGTCACGACGCGCCCAGCGACAGCGACCACCCGGCCATCCTCGGCGGCGAGGGAATCCCACTCCTGCTCGGGTAGGACCACTCCCTGTCGTAGTTCCAGCTGAGCGGCCTCGAGCTCTGCCTGCTGATCAGGGGCTGAGCTGTACCTGGTGTCGGGAGTGAACCACGAGTCGAGGTAGGCGAGCCATTCGTCTCGGGAAGCCTTCGTAGTGTCGAATGTCGCAGCGGCCTCGAGCGCGGCGGCCGCGTAACGCTCGGCGTCGGTGGTGATCGGTTCAGCCCGCCAACCGTTCTCCTCGGCTGCCGCGTCCACCACCGCGTCTGCTGGATCGGTGGCCGCGGGGGTCGAGGAGGGGAAAGAACTAGGTGTCTCCGTCGGGGCGGATTGCGGGGGCCGCTGATTCGACAGTGCGACGATGATGATCGCGATGATCCCGGCGAGCAGGATTGCGCCGCCGATGATCGCCCATCCGCGGGCGCGGCGCGTTCCAGGATTCGGTGACGTCATGATCCGCACCTCCCGGCAACCGGGCGGCCCCGATCGGTGCGAGTTGCGACACGTGGGGGACACGCCGTCCTGGGCATCCTACGCACGAAAGGGTCGAACCGAAAAGGTTCGGTTTCCTTGTTTCGGGTGACACGCAGAGCGCTGCAGCGCGGGTCGCCCCGGGGAGGGCTTGACGCACTTGGGTCGCACCCTACGCCTGGTCGACAGGCGTTGTCTGTCGGAACTTCGGGGGACACCGAGCGGGCCGCGAGAGCGGCACGGTATGCGATGTCCGTCGTTGACATGAGTGTAGGTTACATGCATACACTCGGAATGTGTAGAACTAATTCATACGGTTCCACTGGACGGCGACACCCGGCCCGCGAAAGAATGAGGCATGCCGAGAGTCGCCCGCCCCGCGAACGCAGAAGCCGCGGAGGATCCCATCAAGGCATTCGGCAGCATGCTCAAGGCCGGCATCATCGGCCACTTGCGCGCGCACCCGGACGGTGGGCGTAAGGAGATCTCCGACGCGCTCAACCTCCCCGAGCAGACCGTCATCACCGGCATCGACGAGCTCCTCAAGTTCGAGCTGCTCATCGCAGACCCGCCGCGCGAACTCGCTACCCGCGGGCAACGCGTTCGATACCGCGTCAATGACGAAGCCGTAACCGAGATGTACCTTCGCCTAGGGCTCGCGATCGGAGAGATTTAGCGCAGCTCCCGTTCGTATGTGCCCCGACGTTTCGTTGGATCGCTGACCCACCTGGCCGGGACGTTGCGGTGTCTCTGATCGGTGGCGGAGGACCCGATGCTTTGCGTGCTCGATGTCACACTCGCCCCGGGCGTCGCGCCGCCCATTCCCGACCCCGCGCGCCGGTTTCACACGACCGGTTCGTGCGGGCTGTGCGGCAACGCTCTCATCGAGGCGTTCTGGTCCACCATGCAACGCGAGCCACCCGACCGAACCAGCTGGGACTACCGGGCGCAACTCGCGTCGGCAATTTTCGAGCGGATCGAGGGCTTCTACAACCCCCGCCGCCGGCACCACCAGCCTCGACAACTTCAGCCCCGCCGACGATGAAGCCCTTCACACCGCCGCCGACATCGCGGCATGATCAACCCACAGGAACCGTCCGGGAGACCGGGTCAGGCTCCGCTGAACAGGCGCCAATCTGTGCGGTCGTCACCGCAAACCAGACTGACCGCGACTACGTCGCGACCACTTCATGGAGCGACATGGACTACGCGACCACGACGGCGACCCTTGGTACGCTCTCGCCCGCTCTGGCGGAGCTCGAATCGGATGCGTTCGATGAGCGCACTGAGTCCCTTACGTCGAATCTCAGTTCCGATCTCGGGTCTGCAAACCAGCAGTATCGTGCCCGTCAACCTGGGGGAACTGGAGGAAGAGGGCTTCCTGACTGCGGATCCGCTCCGCGCGACGCGCAAGCAGGGGGAACGAGTGGTCTACCGCGTGCACGACGCTGTTGTTACTGAGCTCTATCTGTGGCTAGGCCAGGAGATCGGCGAAGTTGAGTCGTGTCTCCCACTGTATATCGGAGGAGGAACGGCCCACGAGGCGGCCGGCGTGGCTCTCGCGCGCCGCTGCTGCCTTGACGCCTCGCGTGGGTATCTGTCCATCTGAAGTCGTGACACTTGTCGAGCACGCGCCGGTGGCCTCGCAGCCCCCGTGTGCGGATCACCCGCCGATTACCGTTCTGCGCGTGCCGGTTCAGTCGACTAAATCGGTTCATTTCGACCTCCCCCACCACTCTCATGTATGGATTGCGCCAGTCTTTGCGTCTCTGAGACCTTGTTGACTTCCGTTTCGACGTCGGCCTATAGTCGGAGGAGCCACCATATGAATCGATTCATAATGCGGACGAGAACGACAGTGAGGTCGGAGGACTTGTGAACAGAAGCAGAATCCGGTTGCGAATCGCAGCCGTAGTCGCAGCGCTAGCCATAGCTGGGGTTGGAGTGGTCGGGTCCACCGCGGCCGCCGCGCCACCAGAACCGACCGGCGAAGAGACGGTGACTCTCATCAACCGCGACCGCGCTGGCTATGAGACTCGCAACGCCCAGGGCCAGATCACCGGCTACCGCGACGGCACGCTTCGCTTCGACCTGAACGGCGATGCTCTCGACGCGCACGACGGTCAGATCCTGCGGTACGGCGATACGTACTACCTGTACGGCACCACGTACGGATGTGGCTTCCAGTGGCAGGCGGCGGGATCGCAGTTCTGCGGCGTGAAGGTGTACTCGTCGCCGGACCTCGTGAGCTGGACTCCGCACGAGGATCTCTTCGATGCCTCGACCGAGACGTGGCAGGAGCGCTGCGGCGAAGGAACCTACGGGTGCTTCAGACCGCACGTCGCCTACAACGAGGCCAACAATCAGTATGTGATGTGGCTCAACGTCTACGACAACGTCTCGGGCTACCGGGTCTTCGTGGCGGACAGCCCGATCGGCCCTTTCACCGAGATCGACGAACCGGAGCTCGCCTTTCCCAAGGGAAATGATGGCGGCCTGAACTACGGCGACCACCAGATCTTCATCGATGACGACAATTCGGCCTATCTCGTCGCCACGGATTGGCTGAGTGGCGGCGACCTCGTCGTCGAGCGCCTGAACGACGACTACACGTCCGGTTCAGGCGATTGGTCACGGGTCGGACTGCGGGCGACCGAAGCGCCCACGATCTTCGAACGCGATGGCACGTACTACTTGACGTATTCGGACCCGAACCGCGGATACATGACGACAGGGACGGGCTTCGTCACGGCGGACAACCCGCTAGGGCCGTGGACAGGTACGAGCGCGAGCGCGGACTCGTGGGAGATCCGCGACGGTGCGTTGCAGATCACGGGAGGCAGCGTCGGCTACTCCCGTGACGGCGAGGACTGGGGCGACGTAATCGTCAAAGCCAACGTGACCACTCGGAAGGCAGCCAACGCCGACTACTCACAGTTCGGCATCGCGTTCGGCGGCGGCTATCAGTGGCTGGTGGGCAACTACGGACATGCCCAGGCGCCGGGAGGCAACCTCACGAAGATCCGACCGGACGGCGGGATTCAGATCGTCGCCACGCCACAGCTGATCGCGGTCGGCGAGACGCTCGACATCGAGATTCGCGCGATCGGCGACACGATCACGACCTCTCTGAACGGTGAGGTCTTCGATACCACCCCGCGTACGACCGCGTTCTCAGGCCGTGTGGGCTTCCGACACGACCAGTCTGCAGGAGAGTCGGTCACGGTGAACCACATCGAAGTGACTGATGCATCCGGAGCTGTGCTGCTCGAGGATGACTTCTCGCAGGGCCTCGGCAACTGGGACCGCCCGCCGGCGATCATCAAGGGCACGAACATCACGACCACGTCGTGTGGCGGCCAGCCGACAGATGTCCTTCCGATCGAGACGTCGACGGGGACCGTGTACCTCTATCAGTCCGATGTCTGGTCGGATCAGCAGAAGTCGGGACGTGCACAGGGGAACCAGGCGGTCGCGAAGCACTACTGGCAGCCCCTCGAGTTCGATGAGAGCGGTGCGATCAAGCCGATCACGTGCGGTGCGCGCTACGACGTCACCATTCCGGTCGGGCCTGCTGCGGAACTCCCGGAGCGTGGCTCGGTTTCATCCGGGGATGAAGGCTTCCTGACGTACTGGGATGTCTCCGGCGGGCTTCAGCGCGCCCAGACGTTCACAGCTGAGGAAGCGGGCTCACTGTCTGCCGTGCGCTTCACCGCATTCCAGCGTGACCGGCCTGCACCGACGGGCCCGCTCCAGCTCGCGCTCCACCGAGTGAATGCCGACGGGACGCCGGGGGAGACGATTCAGCAGCTGACGGTCCCGCAATCGGAGGTCTCGTATGCGGCGCGTTGGGTCGAACTCCAGCTCGAGGCGCCCCTCGCGGTGTCGGCGGGCGACCAGTTCGCCATCGTGATGTCGACGCCGTCGAGCATCGCCTACGGCTTCGCATACAGCGACACCACGCCGTACACGGGCGGAAAGGCATTGATCTCCAACAATGGCGGTCAGACCTGGACGGTCGAGAACGGCAGGGTGCTGCACTTCGAGGCCGACATCACCTCCGTGGCGCCGCCGGCGGACACGGTCGCACCGACCATCAACGTCAAGCCGGGTGCGCAGGGCAAGGACGGTGTGTTCCGCGAGGTCTCGTTCGCGTTCTTCGATGAGGGGAAGACGGACAAGGTCATCCTCAATGGTGTGGAGACGGACCTGACTGACAGCGTCGATGCATATCTCGATGGGGTCAAGCCGGGCGCGTTCGGTGGCAAGGCTGGTAGCAACGAGCTCAAGGTGTACGACACGGCAGGCAACGTCGCGACGCTGGGCTTCGTCCTGGACGTCACCGGCCCGACGGTAACGATCAAGGGTGGCGCGACGGAGACGGTCGGGACGGCATCGGCCGGGTACGAACTCCTCTCGCTCAAGCTGTTCGATCAGTACAAGGTGGACGTGCTCACGCTTAACGGTGTCGAGAAGAACCTGACCGACAACACGTGGTCCGACCTGAACGGTGTGAAGCCGGGTGTCTTCGGGGCGGTGCTCGGGACCAACGAATTGAAGGTGTACGACGTCGCAGGCAACGCCACGGCCGTCAGCTTCACCCTCGTAGCTCCCGCGCCTCCCGTGCCGGCTTGGGTGTCGACGAAGGTCTACAAGAAGGGTGACAAGGTCTCGTACGGCGGCGCGGTCTACGTCGCGCAGTGGTGGACCCAGAACGAGAAGCCAGGCAGCTCAGCAACGGGTTCGTGGATGGAACAGGGCGCTCTCGTTCCTGCAGCGGGAGTGAGCGTCCTTACCTGGACGGCTTCGTGGGTGTACACGCGCGGCGAGACGGTGGCGCACGACGGTCACACGTGGAAGGCCAAGTGGTGGACGCGCAATCAGCAGCCGGGTGATCCCCACGGTCCGTGGCAGGATCTCGGCACCTACTGATAGCTGAGTGTCAAGAAGGGCCGGTCCGCGAGGACCGGCCCTTCTTGACGTAAACCGGGCGCGCAACCCAGGCCGGCCACTCGACCCGCGAGGTTTGTAGGGGGCTGCTGTGCGCATGCATCTCTTGACTGATATCCCTCTCGGCGGGAGGGGTGATGTCGTCAGCGAACGAGCGGGGTGTGCTGGGGTGTGCGTGCGCTGTCTGAATCGCTGTCCCGTCCTGACCTCTCGCCGTGGAGCGTGGGTCTAACTGACGATCAGTGTCCTCGTCTTGGCCGGGCTACTCGGGCTGTCCGGTCGCGCCGCGATGAGGCCTCCAGCCGGAGCACGCCGCCGGACTCCGAATCGGCGCGGGTCACATCCGCTTGAAGAGCTTCCCTGACGCGGAAGATCGAACGCTGCTGTCGTGACATCCAGCGATGGGGCGGGAGATTGAAGGATGCCGAGAGCGACGACCTCGCATCCTTGGCGAACAGCTGAGCACTCTTGCAGGTGCGCAGGTGCTCGGCCCCATCGCGGCACCGGGCACATGCTGCTCACCGCGGCGATCGTCCCGCGCTCTCCCGTCCTCGGCCGCGCCCTCACACGCGATCGCGATCGCGATCGAGTCGCCGTCATCGATTTGTGACCGAGTCGCCGTCATCGATTTGTGACCGAGCCGGTTTAACAGTGATCAGTCGGGGATTTCACCTTTGCGCGCGTCGCCCAGCGGGACCGCGTCGACGAACCAGACGTCGTAAGGCCGCACCAGCAGGTCGGCGTTCAGCTCGTTCAGCCTGCGAAGGGCCACACCCGCGGCATGCGCATCCAGGTCCGCCCGCGTCGTCCATCGTTCGACCATGATGACGACGTCACCGTCCTGCTCGAGATGCGCCGCGTACAGCTCGCAACCCCGCTCCTGGTGGACGAGCGGTGAGACCACGCGGAACGCGTCGATGACGCGCGGTCCCATCCCCGGCTTGGCAGTCAGGACTGCGATTACCGACACGGGCATCTCACACCTGCCGGAAGTCGATGCCGAGCAGGTTGGCGGCCGCCTTGAAGTCGGCAGCTCGGTGCCCGACCGCGAGGGACCAATGGTGTCCGATGCCGGTCTGGCTCCACTGATCCACCCACAGGCCGGGGTCACGGCCGAAGTCGACCCGACTCGTCGTGTTGCCGATCGCCAAGAGAGGACCGGGCACGACGACGCCCTCAGAGGCGACGAAAGCGAGCGAGCCGTCCTGGTCCTGGCCGAGTCCGAGCAGGGTGACGGGGCCATGCTGCACGTCGAACTCGACGCTCACGCCCCAGCCTCGCTTGCCGTGATAGACACCGAGCCCGCGCAGCAGCGGATCGCGAGCGGAGACGGAGAGATGGGCAGGACCGTCGTGGCCCATCTCGACGACGTCGTCCTCGAAGTTCAACGCCTGGATCTCAGTGAAGGATCCACCAGCCCCGACGACCTGCGTGGCGAGCTGGGCGACTGTCGTCCTGAGCTCGTACTCGCCGGTGGTCGGGATGCCCCTGGCCGTCAGCAAGGACGCGCCCAGGATCATCCCGGCGCCGAGCCGCTCGTGCTGCTCGCCATCTAGGCCGCGGTGATAGTAGGCCAGAGAGTCGAGGTCGAAGTCGTCAATGAGCCTGTCCAGGCCGACACTGACCTTCGCGCCCCACGCGAAGTCCTCCTCGACGACGGTGTCGTCCAGCGTGAAGATCTCTCGCGCCAGCGCCATCCGGTCGGCGACGTCCGCCTCGGTCACCTCCTCGACCCGCTGACGAAGGTCGTCGAACTCTACGACTTCCACATGCGAGCCGAAGGTCGCGGGAAGCAGGGTGAGATCCGTCGATACGTCGAGCATCCCGGGGTACACGTGACCCATCAGGCCGTGGCGAGCGTGGCGGAGGGCGGCGCGAATGTGCGCGGCGCGGACCCACTGCCCGATGCGCTCCCACGCAGACTCCTGCCGGAGGTACCCGGATACGGACCGGAAGGGGATCCCTGCACGCCGGAAGACATTGGCGACCTCCGGCACTGGGCACTGCCCGCAGTACGCGAGCCACATGCCGGTGTCGAAGTTCGCGTGATCCATCTTCTCGGTCGGCTGAAGATCGATGACCAGCACGGGTGTGTTGGCGCGCTGCGCGATTGGCAGAACCATCGATGAGGTCAGATACGTTGTCAAGAACATGACGATGAGGTCGCAGTCGGCGACGCGAAGGAGCTCGCCCGCGGCCGCACCCTCTTGGGCGTCCGAGATGAAGCCGGCATCGATCACTTCGGCATCCATCTCAGCGAATCGTTCAGAAACGAAGTGCGAGGACTCCTGCAGCTGCGGCAGGAGACCCGGGAACTGCGGCCAGTACGTGCCCAGTCCGCCCGCTACAAGACCGACACGTGTCTTGCGTCGGGTCTTCTGGGGCAAGAGCTCAGCGACCGCGGTGCCGGTGACAGCCATTTTTCTCCTTTGAAGGTCTCCCACGACGTTCCTCACACACACTGCGAGAAGTCGGCTACGGTATGAATCGATTCATAGCGTAGCCCACGGCACCGACCCTTGGCCAGGACCTGATCGACATCAGCCACTGACCGGTGTTTGCCGGGAGCGGGCCAATGGAGTTGACGAAGACGACCGTCGCGATCTACTATCTGGATGGCAGGTGTGAATCGATTCATAACTTGCGTTCCGCAACGTGGCTGAAGGGTCGGGTTCCATGGCTGGTGAAGACGCCGTCCTCGAGGTGACTGACCTCACCGTCGAGTTCCCCGGAGTCAAGGCCCTCGATCACGTGGCCTTCTCGGTTCTGCCGGGCGAGGTCCACGCCATCGTCGGCGAGAACGGCGCCGGCAAGTCGACCCTCTTGAAGATCCTCGGGGGCGTGTATGCGCCGACTCGTGGAAGCCTCTCCCTCGCTGGAGAGCCGTATGCGCCGTCGCGTCCCAGTGACGCGATTCTCGCGGGCATCGCGATCATCTATCAGGAGTTCACGCTCTTTCCCGATTTGACCGTCGCCGAGAACGTCTTCGTCGGTCGCGAGCCCTACAGCAGGTTCACCCGTGGAATCGACTACGCGTCCATGAGAGATGAGTGCCGGCGAGTCTTCGCAACGCTCGACACCGACATCGATCCGGATGCCCTCGCCGGCGACTTGAGCGTCTCCGAGCAGCAGCTCGTCGAGATCGCGAAAGCGCTGTCGGTCGATGGCCGAGTCATCGTCATGGACGAGCCCACCGCGGCGCTGTCGCGGAGTGAGGTTGAGCGCCTCCTCACCATCGTGAAGCGGCTGCGAGCCGAAGGCCGCTCGATTATCTATGTGAGCCATCACCTGGAAGAGGTGTTCGAGGTCGCGGATCGCGCGACGATCCTTCGCGATGGGAAGAGGGTCACCACGCTGGACATCGCCGACACTAACGAGGACGAGCTCGTCCAGCTGATGGTCGGCCGAGACGTCAAGTCGGTCTTCGAACGTGAGCCGGGCGTGATCGGCGGCGTTGTTCTCGACGTGAAGGGCATCGCCGCCGGGCGCATCCTCCGTGACGTTTCATTGACGGTCCGGGCAGGCGAGGTGGTGGGCATCGGCGGAGTCGCGGGCGCCGGGCAGGCCGAGCTCACGCAGGCCGTCTTCGGCGCGCTGCAGCTGAGGTCGGGCACGATGACGCTCGAGGGTACCGCGTTCGCGCCATCCACGCCGGCTGACGCGATCGCTGCAGGGGTGGGCTACCTCCACGACGACCGTAAGCAAGCGGGAATCTTCCCCCACCTCTCCGTCACCCACAATCTCACTGTCACGATCCTCGATCGCGTTCGATGGTTCCTCGGGCTTTTGTCCTTCTCGAAGGAGGCGACCGCATATGAGACCTATAGGTCCCGAATGCGCATTAAAGCCTCCAGCCCGGGTCAGCTCATCTCACAGCTTTCCGGCGGCAACCAGCAGAAGGTCCTTCTCGGACGCGCTCTGGCGCGCGAGGGTCAACTGCTTCTGCTCAACGAACCCACCCGTGGCGTCGACATCGGGGCGAAAGCAGAGATCCACGCACTGATCTCTGAGCTCACGGCTGCGGGTGTCGCCGTGCTGATGATCAGCAGCGACCTTCCTGAACTCATCGGGATGAGCGACCGGATCGTCGTTCTCTCACACGGGACCGTGGTGGGCCGGCTCGACGGCGACGATCGCACGGAAGAGAACGTCATCGCGTGTGCGACGACCGAAAAGCGGATCGGACTGGCTGCATGATGATCACTTCCAGTCACGACACTCGTCGTTCGCCGATGACCGTCGTCGCCCGCGTCGTCAAGTCCGCGCCGCTCCTCATCCCGCTGATCGTCGTCGTCGCGGCGCTTGCTGTCGCGGCACCGCAATTCGTGTCGGGCCAGAACATCCAGAACATTTTCTTCGCGGCGAGCATCATCGTGATCCCCGGGCTTGCGATGACCCTGTGCATCACGATGGGCGAGTTCGATCTGTCCGTAGGTTCGACGGTCGCACTGACCGGAGCGGTGACGTGTACGGCGATCGTCAACGGCACTCCCACGGCCTTCGCGGTCGGACTCGGCCTGATCGTCGGCGCTGTCGTCGGTCTGGTCAACGGGCTGATCATCACCAAGCTCGGCGTGACCCCCTTCATCGCGACGCTGGCAACGCTGGTAATCATCCGGGGCGCAGCGCTCGCTTACACCGAGGGTCGCGACGTGATCGTCAACGACGCGGTGCTGAAGTATCTCGCCGCTGGCCGACCGCTCGGCATCCCGCTCCCGATTCTGCTGGCCATCGTCGCTATCTGCGTCATGTTCTGGGTCACCTATTACACGCGATTCGGCCGCTGGGTGGCCGCCATCGGCAGCAACCGGGATGCCGCAGGCCTGTCTGGCCTGCCCGTCGACCGCATCCGCATCACGGTCTACGTGCTGCTCGGCATCGCCGGAGCGATCTGGGGGATCCTGATCTCGGCCCAGTTGCAGAAGGGCTCCGGTCAGCTCGGCGTCGGGTTCGAACTAGACGCCATCACGATCGTGGTCATTGGTGGCACGAGCCTCCTCGGCGGGCGGGCTGCCATCTTGGGGACGGTTCTGGGAGCGCTGCTGATCGAGACGATCCGCAACGGCCTCAACCTTCTCAACGTCCCGCCCGCATACCAGCGCATCAGCATCGGCTTGCTGCTCGTCGCCGCACTGGCCATTCAGGCGATCCGCCGCAAGGTCCCTCTGGAGGCACTCGATGAGAAGAAGTAATCCCACGGCCACACGGTCGTTCGACTTCGGTCTGTTCTGGGACAGGTGGGGAATTGCATCCGTCTTGGTGCTCTTGGTGATCGTCGCCGCCGTGATCTCGCCCGACTTCCTCTCCGTCCAGAACATTCAGTCCATTCTTCGAGAGAGCGCCTATGTCGGGATCGTCGCCTGCGCGATGACGATCGCGATCATGAACGGCACATTCGATCTTTCGGTGGGCGGTCAGCTCGCGCTCGTCAGCGTCATCTCGCTGTTCGCGTTCGGCATCGGCGGCACCGGCCTCGCAATCGCCGCGGCGCTCGGGGCTGGACTGGCCTGCGGCCTCATCAACGGGGCACTGGTGACCGCGCTGAGAGTGCCGCCTTTCATCGCCACGCTCGGCATGCTCTTCGTCTTCCGAGGAATTGCCTTCGTGCTCACTCAGGACGGCCCCGCAACCCTGCCGTACTCCGACGTCGACTCCCCGTTCGCTCAGATCGGCAGTGGCGGCATCGCGTATGTTCCTACGACCTTCATCATCATGCTGCTGGTGTTCGCGGCTGGCTATCTGATCCTCCGCCGCACTCCGACGGGGCGTCGGGTCATCGCCTACGGCTCATCGCCCGCAGCGGCTCGGTTCAGCGGGATCTCGGCGTGGAAGGTCCGCCTCTTCGTCTTCGCGCTGCTCGGCGTCGCGGTCGGCATCGCCAGCCTCACGTACGTCACGCGCGTATGGACAGCCGATGGGTCGGCCCAGGACGGGTTCGAACTTCGAGTCATCACGGCGGCCGTGCTCGGTGGCGCAAGCCTTCAGGGCGGTAAGGGATCGCTGGTCGGGACGTTCTCCGCTGTCCTTCTGGTCTCCGTCCTCAACGACCTCCTCGTGAGCCAGGGCGTCGACGCGGCCTATCAGCGGATTATCCTCGGCACCGTTCTGGTGGTTGCGCTGGCGATCGACGGGTTGCGCACGAAGTTCACCGGATTCAGCCGACTCCGACGTTCCCCGCGTCATCGTTCCAAGATCTTGACGGCCTGAACGACTCACGCAGACCAGACCCAATCAAGAAACACCAACACCGGACAATCTCCGGAAAGAAAGGCAGTCGCAATGAAGCACAGCAAATGGCTCATGGGCGTTGCCGTCGTCTCGACGGCAGTGATCGCCCTCACCGGGTGCACGACAGGCGCACCCGGTGCAGCCGAGACGGAAGGCACTGACGACGTCACCGTCGGGTTCTCCGTCTACGACATGCAGTACGAGTTCTTCCAGAGCATGGAGGAGGGGACGCGTACCGCCGTCGAGGAGGCCGGATACGAGTATGTCCTGCACGACCAGAAGAGCGACGAGAACGAGATGGTGACGGGCGCCCAGGCGCTCCTCGATCAGGGCGTCGACGTCCTGGTCATCAGCCCCTTCAAGCCCGACGCGCTCGGCCCTGTTGTGGCGAAGGCGCAGGAACTGGGTGTCCCTGTCATCATCAACGACATCGGTGGCGGCGGTGTCCCCTACGACGCGATCGTGATCTCCGACAACGAGGATGGCGGCGTGCAGGCGGCCGACTTCATCGATGCGCAGATTCAGGCGAACGGCGTGGCGAGCAAGAAGGTCGTCTCGATCACGTGTGAGCCGTCTGCCGTCTACGCCGCGCGCCGCAACGTCGGCTTCGTCAATCAGATCGAAAGCCTGGGCTACGAAGTCGTCACCGAACTCTCCGGTAACTCCAAGGCTGAAGAGGCCTACAAGATCATGAAGGATGCGCTCGCGAAGGACCCCGACATCGCCGGAGTCTTCGCGTGCAACGACCCCATGGCCGTCGCCGCATCGAACGCGATCAAGGACGCCGGGCTCGACCCCGTCAGCGGCATTGTGACCGTGGGGTTCAACGGCGATGCCGAAGCGCTGACGGCAATCCAGGGCGGCACGCTGTCCGCCACTGTGGCACAGGATCCCGCCGCGATGGGAGCACTCACCATCGACCTCGCGACCCAGGCACTCAACGGGGAAGAGATCGACTTCGACAACCCGGATGAGCGCGAGGTTTACCAGCCGATTACGCTCATCTCGACCGAGAATGTGGCCGACTTCATCGAGTAGACGCCGCCTTGGGCTGGGCTCCACCCGGAGCCCAGCCCCTGCGGTTGCGGACGGTGGCCGCGACATCGCCATCGCGCGACCCACGGCTAGCATGGCAACCGGCGCACTCACAGAAAGGCGGAGCGGTGGGAGCACGCATACGAGACGTCGCTGTGAGGGCGAAGGTCTCTGCGGGATGGGTGTCCACCTACCTCAACTCTCCCGAGAAGATCGCGCCGGACAAGGCCCGGCGCATCCAGCAGGCGATCGACGAGCTTGGCTACGTTCGCAACGACGCCGGCAGGCAGCTGCGTCGAGGCACGAGCGGGGTCGTAGGATTCGTGGCCTTCGACGTCGGCGACCCGTTCACCTACATGGTCGCTCGGGGCGCGCGGCGTCGCGCCGCCGAGGCAGGCTTCCGGGTGGTGATCGCCGACACCGAAGGCGACTCATCGATCGAACGCGACTATCTCAAGATGTTCGAGGAGCAGCGTGCCCGCGGCGTTCTGGTGTCCGCCGTCGACAACGAGTCTTACCTAGAGGCAGCGCAGATTCGACAGCCAACGGTGATGATCGACCACCGGAGCAACTCCGGCCGGTTCTCATCCGTCTCGGTCAACAACGTGCTCGGCGGTCGCCTTGCCGTCGACCACCTGCTGGACCAGGGCCGCACGCGCATCGCCTTCGTCGGAGGCCCGATCTCGATCCAGCAGATCGGCGATCGATTGCACGGTGCGCAGCTTGCCATCGGCGAACGACGCGGAGCCCAGCTCGAGGTCATCAGTACGGAGGATCGCGACACCGCCGCAGGGCGGTCTGTGGCGGAGCGGATCCTGGCCCGGCCGCCGGCCCAGCGGCCGGACGCCCTCTTCTGCGTCAACGACACGATCGCCGTCGGCGTTCTCCAGCGCCTCCTGACGGATGGCTCCATTCGCCTCCCCGAAGACCTCGCGATCATCGGCTACAACGACGTAGCGCTCGAGTCGTTTCCGCTCTATCCGCTTTCGTCCATCCGACAACCACAAGAAGCCCTCGGGCGCACTGCGGTCGAGCTGCTCCTCGACGAGGTCGACGCCACCGCACCGGGGAAGCGGCCGCACGTCGTGTTCGACCCCGAGCTGATCGTTCGTCAGAGCACGCTCAGCGGAGACGGATCCGCCGCAGACGTGATCTCGATTCGCCCGAAACCCACATAACGATCAGCGCAGCCGCATCACGACGTGCCGCGGCGCACGCCGGTGAAGGTCGAGTTCGGCAGGAACTTGATCTTGCCGGTTCCCTCGAACGAATCCGGTCCGGTGAGCTTGAGCTCCACCAGTGCGTTGCCCTTGAGCGGCTTGGTCAGATGCGTCGTGAGGCTCAGTGAGTCCCCGGTGACCACGATGTCCGACACGGTCGCCGCGATGCGATCGCCGGTGAAGTCCACGGCATGTTCCCCGCGGTGCTCGGTGACCACCATCTCCATGACGAACGTGCCGACGATGGCCTTCTGCTCCACGTCCCATGCTCCGAGCCATGCGCTCATGGGCACCTCCTCGTTGAGATTCCAGTGCCGCACTTTCCGGCGCCACTGAGTCAGATCATCGCCGGTGAGGCGCTGCGTCGCGTCAATCTTCTGCACAGCAGGAAATCGGATGCCGCCACCGCCCGGCCTCGCCAGAGCACGGGTGCCAGAATGGGCCGGGTGACGGCGACGAGCGGTGGAGCAGCCGAAGGATCCCCGAAAAGGGAAGCCGGAGGTATCGCCTCGGTCGCCAACGCTCTCGAGCTGCTGCGCCTCTTCGAGGGAAGCCGGGAAATCCAGGTGAACCGCGCGAGCCGTGAGCTCGGGCTCTCTCGGTCGACGGTTCATCGGCTGCTCGCCACACTTGCGTCCTACTCCTACGTCGAACAAGACCCTGTCACGCGCGCCTATCGTCCCGGCCCCGCGTGGGGAGGAGTCGCGCGGTCCGCACCTCCGGCAGAGCCTTCCGCCGTCGACGAAGCAGCCCCGCCCCGCCGCGCTTCGATGGTGCGGCGGGGAACTCGTCCGATCGACGAGCTGATGTTCGAGATCTTCCGAACGAATGACCGCCTTCTCGCGGTGGGCGACGCGACGGTGAAGGGCCTCGGCCTCACGAGCGCGCGCTGGCTGGTTTTGGGCGCTGTGGCAATGTCGCCGAAGCCGCTTCCGGTTGCCCAGATCGCGCGCAGCATGGGCCTGTCGCGCCAGGCCGTGCAGCGGCTGGCCAACGAAATGTCGGGAGACGGCCTGCTCGAACTGCGCGACAACCCGAATCATCGACGCGTTCGCATCGTGGTTCTGACGGGTGCCGGAATGAGGGCGTACGAAGCCGCCCTCGAACGGTGGCGCGAGACGTGGACCTCCCGGATGGAAGAGTCCCTAACCGAGTCCGAGATCGTCGAGACCACACGCCGGCTGCGTCGCCTGCGGCGGTTGGTCCGGTCGAGGATGGCGCTCGACTGACGATTCCCTGAACCTCATTGACAATCCGTTGTCAATGAGGTGTGATTCTCGTTCATGGCGGAATCACCCGATATGTCGCCATGCAGAAAGTCAGCGCTGACTCCTGAACCCGCGTTTAGGCTTGATCAACCCGGAAGTGTTCCGCATAGCGCTACATTGCCTGCCCGTGAATCGAAGGAGATTCCATGTCGACGATTGTGGATGAGTCGCCTGTCTCGACCCTGCCCGACATCAATCGGACACGACGGATCCCGGCGCCGGTGGGACCACGCGAGCCGCTGAAGGTGAGCGTGTACGAGCGGATGTCGAAATCCAATGCCCAACTGATGCCGATCTTCCCCTACGACGGGGCGGGCGTCATGGTTCCGTGCGGCGCCATGCTCTACGGGGGACCCGGCCGCACACATCACCACTTCTTCCACTGGAACACCGTTTCGGAGCTTCTGGTGTCGTGGGGCACGAACGAGGCGATGATCCCCACCGGCTCGCTCATGGCGACCCAGCCGTTCCACGGCGTGAACTCGTTCCTCCGCGACGAGACGAAGGAAGGCACGTTCGCGCTCGTCACGATCACTCAGCGCCAGTCTTCGGAGGCCGGCCAGAGCGAGGCACTGACCGCCAAATGCGCGAAGTGCAAGAAGGACCTCGTGAAGTTCGAGTACGGGTCGGCCCCGGAGGGAGCCCCCGACCACGACCCCAACGCATTCGGCGACGAGACCGACGTGTTCCCCCAGTTCTCCACCCAGTGGGGAGGCGTGGAATTCGTGCGGATCCGCAACTCGGACGACGTCCGGGTGTGTGCGAACTGCGGCCACGAGAACGAGATCTTCGACCTTCGACCATGGGGGTGGGACCGCCTCGTCGGGCAGACGCGGGTGTCGAACGCCGCCTTCCACGCTCTCGCAGGCAGCGCCAAGGAGGTGCTCGGCTGATGGCTCGGCGACGTATGGTGCAGGCCTTCGAGGCCGCCAAGAACCTGGGCAACTACGCCGATGTACCGGTGATGCCGGTGGACGTCGATCCGCAGATCACGCTCTCGCGCAACAGTGTGACGCAGCCCTTCTACCTCGCGTTCGAAGAGGACACGGTGATCGCTCTGATGGCCGGTCGCGCCAACGTTCGGCTCCGCGACACGAACGTCACCTACTGGCCACTCATTCCGGGCGACCACGTGTACGTGCCCGCAGGAACCCCGCACCGCTTCGAACCGCACGAGGAGAGCGTGGTGGTCCGGTACATCGGCAACGATCCCGCCTACCGGGCCGCGGTCTTCGCGTGCGAGCAGTGCGATGCCGAGCTTGACCGCCTGGAGTGGAAGCAGGACCTCGAGGTGGAGGCGATCGCGGTGTACTCCGAAGTCGTCCGTCGCTTCAACGGGGACGACGCGGCACGCTCGTGCGACACATGCGGCGCCGTCGCAGCCGAGATCTCATTGGAAAGCCTCGGCTGGACCCCGGCTCCGGCATCCCACTGATCCACCATCGAGAAGGAGAACCGTCATGCCCGTCTTCGTGAGTATCCACCAGGCACCCGCGCTCGACCCCGATGAGGTCGCGGCGTACATCCCCGACATCAAGCAGAACGTCCACGCCGAATTCCAGCAGTGCTTCATCAACCTCGAGAAGGGATTCATCGTCACCTTGTACGAAGGCGAGGACGAGTCCGCGGTGCGAGAGGAATTCGACCGCATCGGCTGGCCGGTGGACTCCGTCAACGAGGTCCACTTCTCGGTGGACAGGGACGGCCTCGACGCAATTCCGACGTCATGACAATGCTGGCGCCGGCGGGCGCCTCGCCGCGACTGAACCGACCCGTCGACATTCGATTCAAGGCGGACTGGGGCCAGGCGAACCTGACACGAATCGCCGGCTGGCTCGCCCAGGAGATCGGCGACCGGTCGCCCGCGACTTCCACCTTCTCGATTCACGCCGGGCGCGGC
The DNA here is from genome assembly GCF_042677065.1 of Microbacterium insulae. Lineage (NCBI taxonomy): Bacteria > Bacillati > Actinomycetota > Actinomycetes > Micrococcales > Microbacteriaceae > Microbacterium > Microbacterium insulae. The sequence continues at coordinate 1,626,443 of NZ_JBHTII010000001.1, forward strand.
GGCGCCGACGCCGTCGACGCGCTGGAGGCGGGGGAGGTCGACATCGCCCTCGTCACGCCTGCTGCCGCCGCGCGGCTGCTCTATGAAGGCACCGGTCCGGCCGGGCGTCCTGCCGCGCCCTGGCTGCGCGCGCTGGGTTCGATCGCCCACCGTGATCGGCTGGTCGTCGCCGTGGATGCCGCGCTTCCCGCCGAAAGCGTCGCGGACTTCGGTGCCGCGGCCGGGCAGCTCGTCATCGCCACATCGCCCGACGACGGCGTGAATGCGATCGGCCTCGCATCGCATCTGGGTATGAACCTTGCGGGCGCCGACCCGAAGGCCCTCGTGGCAGCGGGCGCCCGGTTCCTCTATGACGAGCGCCCCTTTCCGCTGATACACACGTTCGCGACGGGGCACGCCAACGTGGTCATCCAGGAAGCGGTCATGATGCCGGCATGGCAGCGGATCGCAGATCGCAGGCCGGTGCGATACCTCGAGTGGGGCGATGCGGCACTGGCTGGGCTCGCAGAGCTCGGCTGGCCCAGCGCGATCGTCGAGAAGGGCTACCTCCCGGGACTGGACCACGACCTGTTGACCCTCGACTTCGCCGACTTCGTCCTGCTGTGCCGCGAAGACCTCGACGAAGAGGTCGCCTATCTCGCGACATGGTGCATGGTGCAGACCAGGGGGGCGATTGAAGGCCAGTACGCACATCTGCCACCGGACCGCACCCCGCTCGGGTACCCACTCGACCCGGCGCGCATGCGCGACGTCCCGGTGCCTCTTCATGAGAGCGCCCGCCGCGCATACGACGACCTCACCGGCAAGCCGCCCCTGACAGACGGACTTCTCTGGACGTGAACAATGCTCGACTGTGACCTGCTCATCATCGGCGCCGGACCTGCCGGTCTGTTCGCGACGTACTACGCCGGCATGCGCGGACTGGACGTCGTCCTCGTCGACAGCCTGACCCACCTGGGCGGCCAGGTCGCGGCGCTGTACCCGGAGAAGCAGATCTACGACGTCGCGGGGTTCCCCGCGGTGCGCGGCCGTGACCTCATCTCCGGCCTCGTCGACCAGGCCCTTTCGGCGAGGCCCCGCATCCTGCTCGACGAGGAGTGCGCCACGCTCGAAGACGAGCCGGACGGAGTCGTCGTCACCACCACCGCCGGCACGACGATCCGGTGCGGCGCGGTCCTGATCACGGGCGGCATCGGCAGGTTCACGCCTCGTCCGCTTCCCGCGGTGGACCAGTACGCCGGAGGCGGCATCCACCGCATCGTCGGTCCAGCCGGCGACTACGCCGATCACGACGTGGTTGTCGTCGGCGGCGGGGACAGCGCAGTCGACTGGGCGAACATGCTCGCGGGCGCTGCTCGCACCGTCACGGTGGTGCATCGCCGTGACCGGTTCACCGCCCATGAGAGCTCCGTCGCGCAGATGCACGGCGGTGCGACGCGAGTGATCACAGGCGCCGAAGTCAGCGAGGTGTGCGGCGAGGGCACTGTCAGGCACCTGGTCGTGCGCGACGCGAAGAGCGGCGAGACGGAGATGATCCCGGCATCCGTCGTCATCCCCGCGCTCGGCCACATCGCCTCACTCGGCCCGCTGACGACCTGGGGACTGCCGATCAAGGCCCGGCAGATCGAAGTCGGCACCGACATGTCGACGGGCCGCCCCAGAGTCTTCGCAGCCGGTGACATCACCGACTACCCGGGCAAGGTGCGCCTGATGGTCGTCGGATTCGGCGAGGCAGCAACGGCCGTCAACAACATCGCGGTCCTGCTCCGTCCCGGTGAGGAGCTCTTCCCCGGGCACTCGTCAGAAATGCCGCGCAGCCTCGCGACTGCCGGAACGGGGGTGTGACGTGGCCTACGTCATCTCGAATGAGTGCATCGGCGAAATGGACGGCTCGTGCGTCGACGTCTGCCCCGTCGACTGCATCTACGAAGGTCTGGAAAAGCGGTACATCCAGCCCGACGAGTGCATCGACTGCGGCGCGTGCTTGACGGCGTGCCCCGTCTCGGCGATCCAGGCGCCGGCGGACGGTCAGGACCCGCTGTGGGTCGCTGACAACCGAGCCTTCTTCGCGTTGCCACTGCCCACCCGATCCGACCCCATCGGCAGCCCGGGCGGTGCAACGGATTTTGGACCGGTCGGCGTCGACACACCGCTGGTCGCCGAGATCGCGGAGGGGTAGATGAGCGACCAGGTTCACATCGACGACGTCGTCGACGCATGCGCAGCGCTCGCCGCGGCCGGACTCGGTGACATGGTGTGGGGACACCCGTCCGTCCGCGACGCGGGCGGGCGCGGACTCTGGATGAAGGCATCAGGCCACGGATTCGACGAGGTCGGGACGGAACAGGTCGTGCTGGTCTCGTGGGACGGTGACGTTCTCGCGGGCAGCGGGCGACGCCATATCGAGTACCCGATTCACGCGCAGCTCTACCGCGCGCGTGAAGACGTGAACGCCGTCGTGCACACCCACGCTCCCGCGATCGCAGCGTTCGCCTCGCTCGACGCCGAGCTGCACCCGCTCTCGCACGACGCGGTGCCCTTCACTCATCCGCAGCTGCCGCGTCTGACGGCAGTGACGGGAGCTCTCATCGCCACGATCGAACTGGGCTCTGCCGTCGCCCGGGCGACGGGAAGCGCGAACGCGGTGCTGCTGCCGAGCCACGGCGCAGTGACCGTGGGAGCGGATGCCGCGGCCGCAGTGATGTATGCGGTGCTGCTCGAGCGCGCCTGCCGCACCGAGCTGGACGCGCGGGCCGCCGGCGGCCCGAAGGTCTGGTCGGATGAGCAGGAGACTGCGTTCAAACGCGACCAGGTGTGGAACCCGGCGCAATTGCGAGCCGGCTTCGACTACCTCGTTCGCAAGGCCGGTCTTGCCGAACGCGAGGTTCACCCGTGAGCGGCACGCGCGGGATCGTGAGCCGGCCCGACATCGCGCTGGTGCTGCCCGCCCTCGCGCGTGAGACCGATGCGCTTGTGGATCGCGCCCTCTCGGGGTTTCTCGACTACGACTTCCTGGAGCACTCGATCCTCGGCGGCCGCCTGAGCGGCGGGCATGTCGTGACCTACCTCGCCCGCGAGGCCGACCGGATGGCCGACCTGCTGCTGGCCGCGATCGGCAGACCTCTACCCGCGCCCGACCGCGATCGTCGATGGGAGCTCGGCGAAGGCGGAAACCTCCGCCCGGGAGCCGTGCTCGTCGCAGACCTCGACGTCTCCGCGGAGCGCCTCACGAACGCGATGGCGCTCGTCGAGGACTGGTCGGCCGTTCCTGCGGAGTTGCAGGTCGTGCCCGCCCATCGCCTACTTCAGGTGATCGTGCACCACGCCGACCTCGGCCGGTCCTGGCAGGACCTCTCGCAGACGGATGCCGTGACCGTTGTCTCGATGCTTCCCTCGATCCTCGCCGGGGAACTGACCGGATTCGAGCTCGTGATCCGCAACGACGACCGGGCTCTGACTTCCGCATCGATCGCTGACGGGACGACCGAGATCACGGGTGAACCGCGAGCACTGATCGCGTGGGCGACCGGCCGGAGGGTCCCGGGCGACGCCGCACCGCCGGATCCGCCCAGCCCGCCGCTTCGCGTGTGGATCTGACCGGACTTCGAACCAAAGGAGAGCTGCACCATGCGCCTGACCCACTTCGGTCACGCCGCCGTCCTCGTCGAGACCGATGACGGCGCCACCGCGTTGATCGATCCCGGCACGTACTCGGCCGGCTTCGAGTCGCTTTGCAATCTGAACCTGATCCTCGTCACTCACGCGCACCCCGATCACGTCGACGCCGAGCGTCTGGCGGCGCTGCGCGCCGCGAACCCCGAGGCGATCCTGGCGAGCAACGCCGAAGGCCTTGCGGCTGCGGGAGCGGCGCCCGGGCCTGAGGCGAATCCGCGGGACCGGCTGGTGTCCGACGGCACGCCCTTCGAGGCCGCAGGCGTACGGATTCAGCCGACGCCATCGGCCCATGCGCCAATCCATCCCTCCCTTCCTTCCCTCGCCAACACGGGCTTCCTGCTGGAGGAGCGGGTCTGGCATCCCGGCGACGCGTTCGATGCGAAGCCGCCCGTGGTCGACATCCTGCTCCTTCCCGTCGGTGGTCCGTGGATGAAGCTCTCCGAGGCGATCGAGTTCGCCCGCGTGGTCGAGCCGCGCATCGTCGTGCCCATCCATCAAGCGGGCCTGGCCGACATCCATCGCCAGCTGCACTACCAGCTGATCCGCAACCTGGTTCCCGCGGAACTCGTGGTCCTGCCCGAGGGCACACCGCAGGACGTGTAGCGCGCCGACCCGAAGGAGTCACCCATGACAATCGAAGCCGAGGGCGTCGCAGAACTGCAGAACGCCGAACTCGAGATGACGCCCGAGCTCGCCGAGCTCTACCGCGATTTCGACGCCCACCACCTCGCGCCGCTGTGGACGCAGACATCCGACGTGCTGACGTTCCACCCGCGGTCGGAGGCCGTGCCGTTCGTCTGGCGATGGAGGGACCTCTATCCGCTGGCCGAGCGATCGGGGGAGCTCGTGCCGGTCGGACGTGGCGGTGAGCGGCGCGCGATCGCCTTGGCGAACCCCGGCCTGCGCGGCGCGCCCTACGCATCGCCGACGATCTGGGCGGCGATCCAGTATCTGGGCCCGCGCGAGACGGCTCCGGAGCATCGTCACGCGCAGAACGCCTTCCGGTTCGTGGTCGAGGGGGAAGGGGTCTGGACGGTCGTCAACGGCGACCCCGTCGCGATGCGTCGTGGTGACTTCCTGCTCACCCCGGGCTGGAATTTCCACGGGCATCACAACGACACTGACCACCCGATGGCGTGGATCGACGGTCTCGACGTCCCACTCTCGGACTACATCGACGTGGGCTTCTTCGAGTACGGAACCGAGCGGGTGACCGACGAGGCGAGCCCCGACGTATCGCGATCCGAACGACTCTGGGCCTATCCCGGGCTGCGGCCGCTGTCGGCGCTCGACGACCGCGTCAGCTCACCGCTCTCCGCCTACCGCTGGGAGCACACGGACCGCGCACTGACCGCGCAGCTGGAGCTCGAGGACGAAGGTCATCCGGCGACGGTCGAACAGGGCCACGCCGCGATCCGCTACGTCAATCCGACCACCGGAGGCGACGTGATGCCGACTTTGCGCGCGGAGTTCCACCGACTGCGCTCCGGCGCTCTCACGCCGGAGCGCCACGAGGTGGGATCGTCGGTCTGGCAGGTGTTCGACGGGCGCGGGACCTTCGTCGTCGGCGGTGTGCGGCATGCGCTCGAGAAGGGCGATCTCGTGGTGGTGCCCTCGTGGATACCGTGGTCGATCGAAGCGAAGTCGGAGTTCGACCTCTTTCGATTCAACGACGGCCCGGTTATCGAGCGGCTCGGCTTCGCGCGCACCCTCGTCTCGCGATCATGACTGGACCGCGTTCCCCTCTGGGCGGCCCGGCGGACGATCTGCTGCTGGCCTATCGCGGCACGGCGTACTTCCTCCGCTGGCTCGCTCAGCTGCCGGAGCACGCGTATGACGACTCAACCGGGGAACACACCGTGGGCGTCCGGCGTCGTACGATCGCGGCGGTCGGATACGACGCGCGAGGGTGGGCCCGGCTCGCGGAGGAGGTGCGCGAGGGTCGCGTGGACCCGGTGACGTTCGGCCCCGGCGAACGCCAGGAGGCGCTCGAACTCGGCGCGACGCAGCCGCCTCGTGCGCTCCGGCACCTCGTCGAGCACTCAGCCGTGCATCTGAGGGTCGAATGGCGGGATCTGCCCGCCCAGGCGTGGGCGGCGAGCGGTCGCGACGACCGCGGACGGCCGCTGCGGATGACGGACACGCCCTGGCTCCGGGCGTGCCAGACGTGGATCTCGGCGGTCGATCTCGGAACGGGGGCGAGCTTCTCCGACTTCCCGGCGTCCCTCGTCGATCGCCTGCTCGCCGAGGTCGGGGTTCATCACGAGCCCGGCGGCGGACCGGCACGCGCCGAACGTGACGGCATCGCGGCGGTCGGCGCGCCCGCAGACGTGCTGCGTTGGCTGATACGCGGTGGAGAGAGCGGCTTGCGTCTCGCCGCCATGGAAACCGTGCCCTGACATGAGGGTGACGCTGACGTTCGACAACGGACCGCACCCGGTGGGCACCCCGCTCGTCCTCGACGAGCTCGGCCGACGCGGCATCCCTGCGATGTTCTTCGTCATCGGTGCCAAAGCCGTGGGTGCCCATCGTGCACTCGTCGCCCGGGCGGCGTCCGAAGGTCACGTGATCGGCAACCACACGTGGTCGCATTCCGGGCCGCTCGGCGAGCTGCGGCCGCCGGGTGCGGCGCGCGATGAGATTCTGCGAGCACAGGCAGCGATCGCCTCGTTCGCGTCGGATCCGCCACTGTTCCGTCCCGTCGGCGCGGCGCCCGGAGGCATCATCGATCGCCGGCTCCTCAACGACGAGGCCGCCGCCGTCCTGCGCGACGGCGGCTACACCACGGCGCTGTGGAATGTGCTGCCCGGTGACTGGCTCAACCCCCGCGGCTGGGCAGCCCCCGCCCGCGACCGCTGCCGGACGGTCGATCACGGGGTCGTCGTGCTGCACGACTCGTACCCCGACGGTCTCGCGCACCTCCCGGGATTCCTCGACGCGCTCATCGACGACGGCGCTGAATTCTGCCTGGAGCTCGCGCCGGAGTGCACGCCGATGGTCGCAGGTCGGCCGGGGCCCTGCTTCGACGAACTGGTGACCACGGTGTTCCCGCAGGAGGCCGCCGATTCGAGCCACCCGTCCACCTCGTCCGTCGATATTCCAGAGGACAGAAACGTGATGCGTGCGATGCGCGCGCCGGGTTACCGTCCTGGTGACTTCGAGGAGGAACTGTGAAGCAGACCGATCATCAGGTGGTCGTCGTGGGTGGTGGCATCGGCGGCTTGGGAACCGCGCTCGCCCTGGCGAACTCGGGGCTGCAGGTGCAGGTGCTCGAGCGCGCTGCCGAGTTCTCGGAGGTGGGCGCGGGCATTCAGATCGGGCCGAATGCGGTCCGGGTGCTCGATCGCCTCGGCGTGATGGACGACATCTGCAGCACCGCGGTGTTCCCGGAGCGCGGGGTGATCTCGAGCGCCGTCACGGGTGAGCGTCTCACGACGCTCGACCTCCAGGCTCCGCTCGTCGCTCGATTCGGCTACCCCTACATCGTGGTCCACCGCAGCGACGTCCTCTCACCCCTCCTCGACGCATGCCGCGCTCATGCGAACGTCACCCTCGAGAACGACTGGACCGTCGACGAGGTCATCGACGAAGGACCAGCGATGCGCGTCGTCGCCACGGACGGCCGGGCGATCACGGCTCGGCTCGTCGTCGGCGCAGACGGGATCAACTCCCGAGTACGCCGCCTGATCATCATCGACGAGCCCGTCTTCAGCGGACACGTCGCGTTTCGCGGCGTCGCACCGATGAACAGCGCACCCGCGCCTGATGCGCACGAGGTGCGGCTGTGGATTGGCCCCGGCCTCCATCTCATGCAGTATCCGGTGCGTCGAGGTGAGTTGTACAACCAGGTCGCTGTCTTCCACAGCACGTGGCGTGAGCAGGGTCGCTCCGACTGGGGCACCCCCGACGAGCTCAGAGAGCGATTCGAGGCGACGTGCGAGGCCGTGCGATCGGTTGTCCCGGCACAGGCCCAGGCCCAGGCCTACCCTAACTACGACAAGGAGCCGCTCGACACGTTCGTCTCGGGTCGCGCCGTGCTCATCGGCGACGCCGCGCATCCGATGCTTCAGTATCTCGGTCAGGGCGCGTGCCAGGCGCTCGAAGACGGACTCGCGCTCGCCGGCGTACTCGGCGGACAGATCGACGACGTATCGGCGCTCGCGGCGTACGACGCGATGCGCGTCCCTCGAGCAACCCGCTGCCAGCGCATCGCCAGACCCTGGGGCGCATCCTGGCACACGGCCGATCCGGGCTTCGTCGCCTACCGCGACCGCTACTTCCGGATGCGCCGGCCGGACGACTACAGCGAGCTCGCCTGGCTCTACGACGACGCGCTCGAGCAGCTGCTCGGACCCACGCGAACGACATTGGAGGCCGCCCGGTGAAGATCGTCAGCTACCGAGACGAGGCAGGGGGCTCCCGCGTGGGGGTCGTCGTGGACGACGCCGTCATCGACGCGACCGGGCTGCTCCGCCCACAGGCCGGTGGAACGAGTGCGATGCGCCGGCTGCTGGAGGACGGGCGACCGCTCGAAGACATCCTGTCCGGACTCGACGGCGACCCGATGCCGCTCGACGACCTGCGTCTCGATCCGATCGTGCCCGATCCCGGCAAGATCATCGCCGCACCGGTGAACTATTTCGACCACAAGGCCGAAATGCAGGAGGCCTATCACGTCGATTCACTCGGGTTGTTCTTGAAAGCCCCCTCGTCCGTGATCGCAGCGGGGGAACACATCCGCCTTCCGTACACCGACCGGCGGTTCGACCAGGAAGGCGAGCTGGCACTCGTGATCGGCCGGCGCGCGTCGCATGTGACCACCGAGGAAGCTCTCGACCACGTCGCCGGATACACGCTGCTGCTCGACATCACGATGCGCGGCGGCGAGGACCGGTCCACACGCAAGTCGTTCGACACCTTCACCCCCATCGGCCCCTTCCTCGTCACGCCCGACGAGACCGGTCCCCTCGCATCGCTGCGACTGCGCACCTGGGTGGGCGGCGAGCTCCGCCAGGACGCCGACATCGCCGATCTCATCTGGGACGTGCCGCAGCTCATCGCGTACGCGTCGTCGGTGATGACGCTGCACCCGGGTGATGTGATCACGACCGGCACGCCCGCCGGTGTCGGGCAGATCGGGCATGGTGATCGCGTCGCCGTGGCCATCGAGCAGCTGGGTCGTCTCGAGGTGGGCGTGACGAGCGAAGGCGCGGTAGCGTGCCCGACGAAGGGAGCGACCACTGGGCCGCGTCCCCCGGCCACAGTCACGCCGGTGCGTGCGCGATGAGTCCTTCCGCTCAGGAACCGCCTGGGAATCCGCCGGCCCGGCCGGCCGGGCGCTCGAGCGCGCACAAGCCGACCGCAGCCGTCCGCAAGCCGTCCTACATGATCAGCTCGGTCGACCACGCGCTGCGACTGGTCCAGATGCTGCGCGACAGCGGGTCGGTGTCTCTCACCCGTGCCGCGGCGGAGATCGGCGTATCGCCGTCGACCGTGCATCGGATGATGGGGATGCTCGTCTACCGCGGTTTCGCGCAGCGAGACGCCGATCGACGGTACGTGCCCGGACCCGCCATGAGCGTCGGACCGGTCAGCATCTCGTGGGCGCAGGAGGTGAAAGACCTCCTGCGGCCGCACGTCGAGCTGCTCGCGAACCGGCTGGACGAGACCGCCAATCTGATGATCCGGATCGGCAGCAACGTGCGCTTCCTGCACAGCGTGGAGGTCGCGAACGTCCTTCGCATCGGCGACCGCACCGGGAGCGTGCTCCCGGCTCATCGCAGCTCCGGCGGCAAAGCACTCCTCGCCGAGAGCGACGAGGCCACCCTCGAGCGGCTCTACAGGAGCAAGTCCGCGGAGCTTGCCGGCGAGTATATGGACGACGCGCGCTGGGAGAGGTTCCTGCGCGAACTAGCGCTCGTCCGCTCGCGCGGGTACGCCAGGAATGACGAGGAGACCGAGCTGGGGATCTGCGCACTCGGCTTCGCGATCCACGATCCGCTCGGCCGCGCGATCCTCGCGTGCTCGGTCGCCGCGCCGGCATTCCGCGCGCAGCGGCTGTTCGAAGACCAGGTGCTGGCCCTCATCGACGAGACGCGTCGCGAGATGGAGCGAGACCTTGCCGCATCGGACGTGCTCAACCGCGCGGATCTCTGATGCTCCCCGTCGCTCGCGAATCACGAAAGGAACTGTCATGGCACAAGAGACATTGACGCCAGAAGACTCGGATTTGGACGTCATCATCGTCGGAATGGGTCCGGTCGGCAAGATGGCCGCGCTGCTGCTCGGGCGAGCCGGGCACTCGGTGCTCGTCGTCGAGCGCAAGACCAGCACGTATCCCCTTCCGCGGGCTGTGGCGCACGACGCGGAGATCGCGCGACTGCTGCAAGCGGCGGGGATGCCGGTGGACTCTGTCCCGGACGCTGTGGAGCCGTACGACGACATGTACGTGTGGGTCAACGCGCAGCGCGAGACTCTGCATCAAGTCGACTGGACGGGGATCGACCCGTCCGGATGGAACAACACCTACTTCTACAATCAGCCGGCTCTCGAGAGCCACCTCGAGGAGCGGATGCGGTCCCAAGCCTCCGTGTCCGTCCTTCGTGGTGTGGTCGCGGAGGTACAGGGTCAGGACGACGCGGGCGCAGACGTGCGATTGATCCCGGTCGACGGGAGCCCGGCGACCGTCGTGCGCGGCCGGTACGTGCTGGGCGCCGACGGCGCCAACAGCGCGACGCGCCAGGCGATGGGCATCGAGTGGAACGACCTGGGCTACTTCTTCGACTGGCTGGTGGTGGACGTCGTACCGCAGCCCGAAGTCGAGGTCACCCACCTTGCCCTGCAGATATGCGATCCGGTGAGGCCGACGACCGTCGTACCGGGCGGTCCCGGTCGCCGCCGCTGGGAGTTCATGCGGTTGGAGGGCGAAAGCGTGGAGTCGCTGACCCAGCCCGCGCGCATCTGGGAGATGCTCGCGCCTTTCGGGGTGACCGCCGAAAACTCCGAACTCGAGCGAGGCGTCGTCTACACGTTCAACTCGGGCTGGGCATCGCACTGGCGCAGCGGACGCACCTTCCTTCTCGGCGATGCTGCCCACCTGATGCCGCCGTTCGCCGGCCAGGGACTGGCTGCCGGATTCCGCGACTGCTTGAACCTGACCTGGAAGCTCGACCTCGTGCTCCGGGGCTTCGCGGACGACGAACTTCTTGACTCGTACGCGTCGGAGCGGATGACGCACGTCAGCGACTTCATCGCCTTCTCGATGGAGCTCGGCAAGATCATCTGCATCGTCGATCCGGAGCAGGCCCGCCGCCGCGACGAGGCGATGATCGCCGATCTCGCGAGCGGCCGCACGCCGGAGCCTCCGCCCGCGCCTCGCCTCGGCGGCGACAACGACGAGGGAGTGCACACCGGTCGCCACGGAGGGGTCCTTTCCCGTCAGGGATACGTGAGGACTCGGACGAATCCGGAACCGACGCGTTTCGACGACGTGTTCGGCGCCGGCGCCCTCATCCTCCGCGACGCCTCTGTCGCGGCCCGACTCGACGCGGCTGCCCGCGACGGCCTTCAGGAGCGCGGAATCGCTGTCGTGGCGTTGGGCGGTTCGGAGGAGGACGGCGCGTTCATCGACGTCAACGGCACCTACGGCTCGTGGTTCGACGAGTGGGACGTCGACGCGGTGCTCGTGCGACCGGACTTCTACGTGTACGGCACTGTCTCCCGAGAGATCGACTCTGCCGCCGATGGTGTCCGCGATCTGGTTCGCTCCTTCCTCGCGCGGACCGGAACCGCGAGCAGCGAGCCACGCCTCGACGCGCCGGCGCGGGAACCAGGAGACCCCGTCCATGTCTGACCACTCATCCGCTCGCCGCGCAACGCCGGCGCCTGACGAAGGAAACCATGACTGACAACCGCGATCGTCGTCGCCCCATCACCCGTCCGAAGTTCCACCACACGACCTTCGCCACCTTGAAGCTCGACGAGATGGTGGAGTTCTATGAAGCCGTCGCCGGGCTGGAGCCCGTGTACTACGGCGTGAACGGCGCCTGGCTGACCAACGACGAGGCCAACCACCGCATCGCGCTCCTCGCGCTTCCCGACCTCAAGTCGCCGGTCGACAAGGGCCACACCGTCGGCCTGCACCACACGGCGTTCGAATACGCCGACTTCCATCAATGGCTCGACAACTACGAGCGGCTCGCGGCACGCGGCATCCGTCCCTTCCTGAATCTGGATCACGGCATGACCATGTCGATGTACTACCAGGACCCCGAGGGGAACGGCGTGGAGATCCAGTTCGACGCATTCGGCGACTGGGCGAAGTCGAAGGAATGGATGTGGGCGTCCCAGGAGTTCAGCGACAACCCCATCGGCGAGTACTTCGATCCGGAGCAACTGGTGCAGGCCAGACGCGAGGGTCTCGACTGGGAGGAGATCCACCGTCGAGCGCGAGCGGGCGACTATGTTCCCGCTGAGATCCCGCAGGTCCACCTTCCCGAGCTCTGGTAGCCCGGCACTCCCGTCAGGAAGCAGCAACGTGCAAATCGCAAATCTCTCCGGCAGGCTCGTGATCGTCGACGGCGACCGAGCCCTCGATGTCGAAAGCGCCAGTGCCGGTCGGTTCTCGTCGGACCCTCAAGCCGCCTACGCGCGGTGGGATGAGTTCGTCTCATGGGGCCGTCAGCAGGATGTCTCAGCAGGAAAGGTCTTCCGCACGACGGAGCTCGGCCCCGCGGTGCCCCGGCCCTCGCAGGTCTTCGCCATCGGGTTGAACTACGCAAGTCATGCGGGGGAGTCCGGTTTCGAGGTTCCGAAGGACCCCGTAGTGTTCACGAAGTTCGTATCGAGCTTTACCGGCCCCGACGGCGACGTGATGCTCTCCGGCGAAACCGTCGACTGGGAGGCGGAACTGGTCGTAGTGATCGGTCGCGGCGGGCGGGACATCCCCGAAGCCGAAGCGTGGAACTGCATCGCGGGGCTCAGCGTGGGGCAGGACCTGAGCGATCGTTCGGTGCAATTCTGGGGGCACCCCCCGCAGTTCAGCCTCGGCAAGTCGCTCGCGGGCTTCGCTCCGATCGGCCCCGCGGTCGTGACACTCGACGAAGTCGAATCTATAGCCGACCGGAACGACCTCGGCGTGCGGTGCTCGGTGACGCGCAGCGACGGGTCGATGGAGACGCTGCAGGACGGGCGCACGAGGGACATGATCTTCTCGATCCCCGCGCTTGTGGCACGCCTGTCCTCCATCGTCGAGCTTCTGCCCGGCGACGTGATCTTCACGGGCACCCCGGCGGGTGTCGGTCACGGCCGGACCCCACGGGTCTATCTGCGGCCGGGCGAGACGCTGACGACGGAGATCGAGGCCATCGGCGTCATCACGCAGCGGTTCGTGGCGCCTCGCTGATCGATGCGGTTCCGGCAAGCCCGGCCCGCCGCTTTCCCTTGGCCGGTCGTCGCTTCCGCTACCGGGTCGTGGAGGCGCCGATTTGGAGCTCAGGGGCGAGGAGGTTCCTGCGGAAGGCGCCCTCGCCCTCGTTGATGCGTGAGACGAGGAAGCTGACGGCGTCGGCGGCGATCGCCGATACCGGCTGCACCGCGGTGGTGAGGGTCGGCCAGAACACGTCTGCGAGTTCGCCACCGTCGAAGCCGGTGACCAATGTGTCGCGCGGGACCTCGAACCCGTGCTCACGCAGGCGGGCGATGAGGCCGACGGCGATCTGATCCGAGCCGGCCACGATCGCGTCCGGAAGTACGCCGCTGGCCAGGAGGGCGTCGGCCGCCGCCGCGCCTGCGGCGATGCTGTATTCGCTCCGGAATGCGCTCGTGACGGAGATGTCGTTGTCGCCGGCGAGGCGTTGGACGCTGGCGAACCGCTCGACGCCGTTGGAGCTGGCGTCGTCGCCGCCGGCGTATCCGAGCGTCTTGACCTGCCGATCACGCAGGTGCTCGATGATCAGCCGCATGCCGACCTCGTTGTCGACCCCCACGAAGTCGGCCAGGGGCTTGGCTGTCGCGCGATCGACCTCTACGAGCGGAATCTCGGCACTCACAGACCGCAGCACCGGGCCCGATGCCTTGCGATCGGACGGGATCACGATGATGCCGTCGACCCGGCGGTCCCGGAACACCTGCAGGCGGCGATTCTCCTCCTCGACGAAACCATGCGAGTCGGCGAGAAGCAGTTCGTAGCCGCTGCGGTTGAGCTCATCCTCGATCGCGTCGACGAGGCGGGCGAAGAAGGGGATGCCGATCACGGGAACGATCATCCCGATGAGGCGACTCGATCCTTCTCGGAGTGCGCGGGCAACCGGGTTGACCCGGTAGCCGAGCTTCGCCGCGACCTCGCGCACCCGCACGATCATCTCCTGCGAGACGCGCGGCTTGCCGGCGAGTGCCCGCGAAGCCGTCGCGATCGACACCCCGGCCTCTGCGGCGACGTCGCTGAGCGTGACTGACGTGGCGATGGCTGCTCCTCTCCCGCAGGGTCGGGCCAACTCTAGTTGCATATCGCGGCGAATCGTGTAATCTCTGCAAAGACCGTGTAAACGATTACGCATAACTTGCGCAAAGGAGCACCAATGTCCACGCCGATCATCATCGACTGCGACCCGGGACACGACGACGTCTTCGCGATCTGGCTGGCGGCCGCAAGCCCCGAGATCGATCTCCGCGGAATCACGTCCGTCGCGGGCAACGGCCGCATCGAGCACACCACGCACAACGCGCTCGTGGCGTGCACCGTTGCCGGCATCGAGGGAGTTCCGGTCGCACGGGGTGCCGAGCGTCCGCTCGTGGCCGAACTGACTCCCGCCGAATGGATCCACGGCGCCAATGCGCTCGGCGGTCCCGAGCTCCCCGAACCCACGATCTCGCTCGATGAGCGGGACGCGATCACCCTCATGCGCGACCTCATCACCGAGTCCGATGAGCCGATCACGATCGTCGCCACGGGTCCTCTCACGAACGTCGCCCTGTTCGTGCAGCAGCACCCCGACCTGGTCGGTTCGATCGCGCAGGTGGTCTGGATGGGCGGCTCGACCGGCCGAGGGAACGTCTCCGCCTACGCGGAGTTCAACGCGTGGACCGACCCGGAGTCGATCGCCGTGGTCCTCGATTCCGGCGTTGACTTCACGATGGTCGGGCTCAACATCTCACACCAGGCCCTCATCACGCGCGAGGTGCGGTCGCGGATTGCAGCGATCGGCACGCGCACCGCGACGTTCGGCGCAGAGCTGCTGGAGTTCTTCTGCTCGACGTACGACGCCTTCGAGAACATGCCCGACGGCCCGCTTCACGACCCGATCACGGTCGCGATGCTCATCGACTCGGCGGTCGCCACGACGGTGCGCACCCGGATCGACGTCGAGCTCGAGGGCAGCGAGACGCGCGGCGCCACGTGCGTCGACCTCCTCGACTTCCTCAAGCGTCCCGCGAACGCCACGGTCGCGCTCGACCTGGACGTCGACCGCTTCTGGGGCCTCATCGAAGACGCCGTCCGCAAGCTCGCCTGACCCACAACCCACCCCACCACGACGAAGGAGTCACCGTGTTCACCACCAAGAAGCACCGCGCCTGGGGCGCGACCGCACTGAGCGTCACCGGCATCCTGCTCATCACCGGATGCTCGTCCGGGAGCGTATCGGGGGGCGAGGCGTTCTCGCCCTGCATCGTCTCCGACGCAGCCGGATTCGACGACCACTCGTTCAACGAGTCCGCGCTGCGCGGCATCACCGCCGCGGCGGACGAGCTGGGCGTCGAGTTCAGCCAGGTCGAGTCGGGAAGCGAGAACGACTTCCAGCCCAACGTCGACGCGCAGGTGGCGGAGGGTTGCGATGTCATCGTCACCGTCGGCTTCCTCCTCTCCGACGTGACCAACGCCGCGGCTGCGGCGAACCCCGACGTGCAGTTCGCGATCGTCGACGATGCGCTCGATGCGGACGGCGACGGCGCACCGGACGTGGACAACGGCAAGCCCATCCTGTTCGACACCGCGCAGGCGGCGTTCCTCGCCGGGTACGCGGCCGCGGCCTACTCGAAGACCGGAGTGGTCGGCACGTTCGGCGGTGCTCAGATCCCGCCCGTCACGCTCTTCATGGACGGCTTCGTCGACGGTGTCGCCTACTACAACGAGGCGAACGATGCCGACGTCAAGGCGGTCGGGTGGAACAAGGAGTCGCAGACTGGAGTGTTCACGGGCGGCTTCGAAGCGGGTATCGAGGCGAAGACCGCGGCACAGTCGCTGCTGGATCAGGACGCCGACGTGCTGCTCCCGGTCGGCGGGCCGATCTACCAGTCGGCGGCCGAGGCGATCCGCGACAAGGGCGGCGACACGGCTCTGATCGGTGTCGACGCCGACGTGTACGAGACCGACCCCTCGGTCGCGGACCTGCTGCTGACCTCGGTGGTCAAGGGCGTCGACGCGTCCGTGAATGACGTCATCGTCGCCGCCTCGGCCGGGGAGTTCAGCAACGAGCCCTACGTCGGGACGCTCGAGAACGACGGTGTCGGGATCGCACCGTTCCACGACTTCGCCGACCGGGTGCCGGCCGACCTGCAGCAGCAACTCGACGACATCACCGCGAAGATCATCGCCGGTGAGATCGAAGTCACGTCGCAGTCGACCCCCGGTTGACCCGCGGTGCCGACCGGTCGCCCCCCGAGGCCGGTCGGCACCACCCCTGAGCCACTTTCAACGATGAGGTGCAGCCCATGAAGCTGGAACTACGAGGCATCACGAAGCGATTCGGTGCCCTCACCGCGAACGACCATATCGACCTGACCGTCGAACCCGGAGAGATCCACTGCCTGCTCGGCGAGAACGGCGCCGGCAAGTCGACTCTCATGAATGTTCTCTACGGTCTCTACGCGGCCGACGAGGGCGACATCCTGCTGGACGGCGTCCCGCAGCACTTCGACGGTCCGGGCGACGCGATGAACGCCGGCATCGGCATGGTGCATCAGCATTTCATGCTCATCCCGGTCTTCACCGTCGCGGAGAACGTGATGCTCGGGCACGAGGAGACCAGGTTCGGCGGTCGCCTCGATCTGGCCGGCGCGCGTGCGCGGGTTCGCGAGCTCAGCGACCGCTTCGGATTCGACCTCGACCCGGATGCGCTCGTCGAAGACCTCCCCGTCGGTGTGCAGCAGCGCGTCGAGATCGTCAAGGCACTCTCGCGCAATGCGCGGGTCCTCGTCTTCGACGAGCCGACCGCCGTCCTCACGCCTCAGGAGACCGACGAGCTGATCGCGATTATGCGCGACCTCCGGACCGACGGCACCGCCGTCGTCTTCATCACCCACAAGCTGCGGGAAGTGCGAGAGGTGGCCGACCGGATCACAATCATGCGCGCGGGCAGAGTCGTCGGAGAAGCAGATCCCGCAGCATCCAACGCCGAGCTCGCGGCGCTGATGGTGGGCCGCGCTGTCGAACTCACAGTGCACAAGGACCCGCCGCGCCTGACCGACGACGCCCTCATCGTCGAGAACCTCTCGGTCGTGGATGCGCGGGGCCAGATCGCCGTCTCCGACGTGTCGTTCCGGATGCGCGGAGGCGAGGTGCTGGCGATCGCCGGCGTGCAGGGCAACGGGCAGACCGAGCTCGTCGAGGCGATCCTCGGCCTGCAGCCCCTCGTCACCGGTCGAGTCCTCCTGGACGGGATGCCGCTGCTCGGGCAGAGCGTCCGCCGCATCCTCGACTCGGGCGTGGGATTCGTGCCCGAGGATCGCAAGGAAGACGGCCTGGTCGGCGCGTACACCATCGCCGAGAACCTCATGCTCGACCGCTCGTTCGACCGCGCCTTCGTTCGCGCGGGCACTCTGCAGCGGAACCGGCTGAACGACTTCGCCGCGGCTCGCTCGCAGGAGTTCGACGTCCGCTCGCAAGGTGTCGACACCCCGGTGGGACGGCTGTCCGGCGGAAACCAGCAGAAGGTGGTGCTGGCCCGCGAACTGAGCCGCGATCTTCGACTCTTCGTCGCCGCCCAGCCCACGCGAGGCATCGACGTCGGCTCGATCGAGTTCGTCCATCAGCGCATCGTCGACACTCGGGACTCCGGCATCCCGGTCATCGTCGTCTCGACCGAGCTCGACGAGGTCGTCGCACTCGCGGACCGGATCGCCGTGATGTACCGCGGTCGGATCGTTGGCGTCGTACCCGCCGACACTCCCCGCGAGGTGCTGGGCCTGATGATGGCCGGCGAAGCGCCCCCGACAGCCCCGATCGCCGACGCATCGACGTCGCCGGATCTCGAAGGAGAGATCGCATGAGCGCTGACAAGCCCAACCCGGCAGTCGACGAACGGCGCCGGAGGATGTTCGCCGAGATCGTGGGCGGGAACGCCATGATCTCCGTCCTCGCAGTCCTGTTGGCGCTGGCCGTCGGAGGCGTGCTCATCGCCGTCACCGACGAGCAGGTGCAGTCGGCGGCCGGGCGCCTGCTCGTGGATCCGGGCGGCTTCTTCGCTGCCGTCGGGGACGCCGTGGCTGGCGCCTACATCTCGCTCTTTCAGGGAGCCGTTTTCAACCCCAAACGGGACGGCATCCTGCAGCAGATCAAGCCCCTCACCGAGACGCTGACGTTCGCGACGCCGCTCATCGCGGCCGGGCTCGGTGTCGGCCTGGCATTCCGCGTGGGTCTGTTCAACATCGGCGGGCGCGGCCAGATGCTCATTGCGGCGGCGTGCGCGGGATGGGTCGGCTTCACGCTGCACCTGCCGCCCGGGATCCATCTCGTCGCGGCCATCGCCGCGGGCCTGCTCGGTGGGGCGCTGTGGGGCGGCATCGCCGGGTTGCTCAAGGCGCGCACCGGTGCGCACGAAGTCATCGTCACGATCATGCTCAACTACATCGCCTTCTATCTCGTGTCCTACCTTCTGCGCACGCCGGTCCTGCAGGCTCCGGGTTCGAGCAACCCGAAGTCACCGCCTATCGCCGAGACAGCGGTGCTTCCGTCGCTGCTCGGTCCGCAGCTCAACCTGACGTGGGGGATCGTCCTCGCCCTTGCCGCGACCGTGTTCGCGTGGTGGCTGCTCGATCGCTCCGCGCTCGGATTCCGCTTCAAAGCTGTCGGCCTAAACCCCAGCGCCGCTCGCGTCGCCGGCATCAATGTCAAGGGCGTCTATGTCAAGGCGATGCTCATCTCGGGGGCGCTGGTCGGGCTCGCCGGGGCCATGCAGGTCCTGGGCCCGGCCAAGGCGGGGTTCACGTCGGGAATCGACGCCGGCATCGGGTTCGACGCGATCACCGTGGCGCTGCTCGGCCGGTCGCGTCCCTGGGGCATCCTCGGCGCGAGTCTCCTCTTCGGAGCCTTCAAGGCCGGTGGTTTCCTCATGCAGGCCGCGGAGGGTGTTCCGATCGACATCGTGCTCGTCGTCCAGTCGCTCATCGTCCTCTTCATCGCGGCGCCGCCTCTCATCCGTGCGATCTTCCGCCTTCCCGATCCCGGAAAGATCGTGCCCCCGATCAAGCCCGCCCTGACTCCCACGGAGGTGACGTCGCTATGACCGCTGCAGTGATGGAAGCGCCCGCCCGCCTCGTCGTACGCAACTGGAAGGCCCCGGTCACCTTCGGAATCTTCGCCCTGATCGCGGTCGTCCTGTTCATCGTGCTCGGCCGCGGGGGCGAGACCACGTACCGCCTCTCCGGTGGCTCGGATCTCATCCAGCTGCCTCCGCTCGTCGTCCCGGTGGCCGCGACGACGCTCGTGATCACCGTGGCACTGATCGTGCTCGCGGTACTCGCCACGTGGATGGTCGCGACCGGCCGTCATGTCAGGCTATGGATCAGCGTCGTCTTTGCTGTGCTGTTCCTCGTCGGGTTCCTCACCTGGGCGGCCGCGGGCCAGAACCTTCCGGTGCCGGGCCTACTGATCGGCACCGTGGGGATCTCCGTTCCGATCATCTTCGGAGCCCTCGGCGGAGTCATCTCCGAGCGAGCCGGGGTCATCAACGTCGCCATCGAGGGGCAGCTTCTCGGCGGGGCCTTCACCTCCGCGGTCGTCGCGTCCGTCACGGGCAACCCTTACCTGGGACTGATCGGCGCGGTCATCGCCGGCGTGCTCGTCTCGCTCATCCTCGCGGTGTTCGCGATCCGCTATTGGGTGGACCAGGTCATCGTGGGCGTCGTCCTCAACGTGTTCGTGACCGGGCTCACATCGTTCCTCTACTCCACGGTGCTCAGCAAGAATGCCGAAGCCCTCAACTCGCCTCCGCGCTTCCCCGTGGTGGAGATCCCGATCCTGTCGCAGATCCCCATCCTCGGACCCGCGCTCTTCCGGCAGACGATCATCGTCTACGCCGCCTACATCGCCGTCGCCGCGGTCTACGTCTGCCTCTTCCACACGAAGTGGGGACTGCGTGTGCGCGCCGTCGGGGAGCACCCGCAGGCTGCCGACACTGTGGGCATCAGGGTCAACGCCACTCGGTTCTGGAGCGTGTCGATCGCCGGCGCCGTCGCGGGACTCGGAGGCGCCTACTTCACGCTGGGGGCGGTGGGCTCGTTCCAGCAGGACATGACAGCGGGGCTCGGTTACATCGCCCTGGCGGCGGTCATCTTTGGACGCTGGGACCCGATCCGGGCGACCCTCGCCGCACTGCTGTTCGGCTTCGCGACCAACCTCCAGTACGTGCTCAGCGTGATCGGGTCGCCGGTGCCGAGTGAGTTCATGCTCATGCTCCCGTACGTCGTGACGATCGTCGCGGTGGCCGGCCTCGTCGGACGAGTCCGCGGTCCAGCTGCCGCGGGGCTGCCGTATGCGAGCAGATGATGGCGGAGAAGGCAAAAGTGGAAAGAGGCGGAATGGCGTCAGGTCCGTTCGGAATGCCCAGTGGTCCGTGGCTGGGTCCGGTAGCCGTGCTGGGAAGCGTGAACCTGGACATGGTGAGCCGGCAGGAGCGCCTGCCTGTGCCCGGGGAAACGATCTTCGGGCACGAGCTGCAGCGCGTCCCGGGCGGCAAAGGGTTGAACCAGGCTGTCGCGGCGGCCAGGTCGGGCGCCGGCGTCGCATTCCTGGGTCGCGTCGGCGCCGACGCGGAAGGGACGCTGCTCGCCGGTGTCCTGTCGAGCGAAGGTATCGACGTCGACCGCCTGGCTCGAGACGCCGACCGCAGCACCGGCGTCGCGCTGGTCTCGGTCCTTGACGACGGCGAGAACGCCATCGTTGTGATGGCCGGCGCCAACGGCTCCGAGGACTGGACCCTCGACGACGAGCTCGTCCTTGCCGATGCATCCGCGCTCGTCACCCAGCTCGAACGACCACCCACGCTGGTACGCCGCGCGCTCGAGAGCGCGCGGCGGCACGCCCTGGTGACGATCCTCACGCCCGCACCGGTGACGGAGGAGGCAGCGGACCTGCTTCCGCTGGTCGACCTCCTTCTGCTCAATGAGCATGAGGCGACATCTCTCGCCCGCGTCTTCGATCCGATTGCTGCGGCCAGTCGCCTCAGTGAAATCTGCGAGCTCGTCGTCATGACGCGCGGAGCAACCGCGACCTGCGTCGCCCGCGGCGGCGAAGTCGTGATGGAGGTGCCATCTCGCCCGACCGTGGTCGTGGACACCACTGGAGCGGGAGACTGTTTCGCCGGGACCTTGATCGCCCGCCTCGCTGCCGGAGACGCCTTGCCCGAGGCCCTGCGATGGGCGACCACCGCCGCCAGTCTGTCCGTCGCGCGCCCCGGCGCTTCGAGCTCAATGCCCCAGTGGGACGAAGTGCGGGCAGCTGACGCCTGAAGAAATTACCCGCCACAAGGAATCTGCTCTCCGGACATGCCGGGGTGACTCAGTTCACGCGTAGGGCGGACTGACCATCGGCGCTGACCGCTTCGATGCGCGAAGGTGGACCGGAGGGATCCGCCCGTCGGGGAGTATGCCGGATCGCACGCTGCTCCTTTGATCCGGTAGCGGTTCGGCGAATGGCAGCGAGCGCATCGCGCGAAGCCCGCGATTCCGCCCGGCACGCGAACGATCAGTCTCCGGGGGTGCGGGACGGGCGCATCACAGCATGTGTCGCGCCCGTCCCGCCCACTCAGGTCTACGACGTGGTGACTCGCACGGACGCAGTTGTTCCGGCCCCGGTGTTTTGATGCTGGAACACGATCGTGGCCCTCCCGTTCCACCCGGCTGGAGCGTTGCCCGCGATGTTCGCGGTGAAGTCGCTCATGTTCGGGACGGAGATGACGGTGGTGGGCGTCGTCAGCTTGGTGCCGTAGGGATAAGGTGCGCTGCGGCTCGGGTTGTAGAGCCCGCCGTCCCAGAGGACACTCTTCGTGAAGCCGCTCGCCGTCTGATAGTCGACTCGCATCCCGAGCAGGCTGTTCGCATCCAGCGCGGCGAATGTCCCGGTCACGTTGTACCTGACTCTGAGGGTGTTCGGTATCCCGCTGGCGAAGACCCCGACGGCCTCGTCCGCATAGTTTTCAGGCCCCATGCCCGTTTCGGCGACCCAGAGGTCGTGGTCGAAGCTTCCCCAACTCATCTTGGAATGGGTCGGATCGTAGGTGAGGTCCTTGATGTCCGTGGCCACCGTGACGGGTGCCAGGGAATCGATACCCGTGCCGTCGTCGATCTCGATGTACACCACCCCGTGGTCGGGAATCGTTCCGTTCCATGTGAGGCCCGAGGTCGAGATCCCGTTGTTGGTGGTCACAGGGGTCAGCAGTTCGTTGGCCGGGTTGTCCCCGTAGCTGGAATGGCCCGCGTCGATGCGATACACCCGCATGTTGCCCGTTGCGAAGGGAATGTTGTTCAGCGCGGCGTTGATCGTGTGGGTGGTTCCGGATGTGTTCCAGAGCACGACGGATGACTTGCGAGAGTCGGTGGATGCCATTCCATCGATTCCGTTGCTCGCCGAGAAGAACTTTCGGTCGACCGGCATGCGCGAGTAGATGGAGAAGGCGTTGTAGCTCGCACGTCGATGACCTGCCTGGTCCAGGAGGCCGATCACGTCACACGTCGAGGGGCAGATGGGATCCTGGAATTGCGCCCATTCGACGTGGGTGATCCAAGGCTTCTCGAGCGCGGCCTTGAAGTTCCGCAGCAGCTGCGGTGCCGCCCGATAGCTCGTCACGTCCGTGGGCGCCGTGAAGTCGTTCGTCCAGTTGTACTCGTTGAGGTTGTTCTCGACCGTAGACATCCGGTATGCCGTAGAACCGGAGTCCGTCGCACCGCGATAGTCCGTGTTAACGGTGCCGCTGGAGAGGTCGCCGTAGCGGTGGAAACTGAAGCCGTCCAGCGGAAGGTTGTTGTTGATCACGTGCTGTACGAAGGGTGATTGCCAGGACACACAGCACAGTGCGGGACCTTCGATATAGGCATCAGGGTCGACGGCGCGAATCGCGTTCGCCGTCTTGCCGAACAGATCGAGGTACTGAGCCTGGTTTCCTGTCCAGAACACGCCCGGAAGATCGGGTTCGTTGTGGACGTCGAACGATCCGATCGGTCGGTTGGTGCTCTTCCAGTGCTGCGCGAACGCCGCGCCCACCTGAGCCCACTTGGTGAAGTCTGTGGGTGGGTTATTCCATGACCCCCCGCTGGGCTTCAGCGGAGAGGGAGTGTACGTCAAGTTGACAACGGCCTCGGCATTCGCGGAGTTGATGATGTCAATGACCTGATCGGCCTGGGTGAAGTCGTAGGTGAGAGCGCTGGCCGTGCCGCCGACCATGGGGCTCCACCCGGGCTGTTCGTTGCCCATCATCATCTCCCAGCGCACCCGCGCCGGGCGAAGGTCCCGCAGCTTCTGGGCATCCGCTGCCCAACGGGCTGGCGTCACGTAGCCGCTGTTGTAGACGCCGAACTTCGATTTGACGAGCGGATAGCTCGCGTCGACGGCGAAGTTCGCGGTCACTGCAACGGTCGCCGCCTGCGCCGCCGTGGGCACGAGCATCGCTATGCCCAGAGCGGCGACGGTCCCGACCGCCGTGCGTGCGAGAGCCCTCTTATTCATTTCAGCATCTCCGATCGATGTGGACGTGGTTGCGGTCGGGCTCCGCCGGCGGTTGCCGCGCAATGTTTACCACGTGGGCACCCACGTGGTAAATAGCTCGATTGTCGCTGACCGCCTCAATGGCGCGCAGCTGATTCGTCGAGGGCCCGTGCCGATGGCGCCAGATCGCATACGAGATTTACCGCGTGGTAGCGTCTCGTCAGACAGGGGGTTCCAGATGCCGGCGACACAGGAAGACGTTGCGCGTCTGGCGGGAGTCTCACGCAAGACGGTGTCGAACGTCGTGAACGGCTTCCCGCACATCAGCAAGGATGTCGCCACCCGTGTCGGGGCGGCGATCCTCGAGCTCGGCTACACCCCGAATCACGCTGCTCGCAGTCTGCGCACCGGCCGCACCGGCACCATTCAACTGGTCGTACCCGAACTCGAAGTCTCGTACTTCGCCGAACTCGCTCAGTGGGTCGTTGCGGCCGCCGAAGAGCGCGGGCTCTCGGTCCTGATCCGACAGACTCGTGGCGACCGAGAGCGCGAGCGGCTTGCGCTGGAGGGTGCGAGCGGAGAGGCGACGGACGGCACGATCCTCAGCCCTGTCAGTTCCGATCTCGCAGCGATCGTCAGCAGGAAGTCGCAAGCCCCAGTCGTGCTCGTCGGTGAGGTCGCCGGGGGCGGCATGCTCCCGCACATCGGGATCGACAACGAGGCCGCCGCCTATGCGGCGACCCAGCATCTGATCCGCAGTGGGCGTCGGCGGGTCGGGTTCATCGGCGCCCAGCGCGGCCAGATGTCGCACATGGCACGCATGCGTCGCGACGGGTACGAGCGGGCGCTCAGAGACGCCGACCTCGTCGTCGACGAGCGGCTCGTCCGCTACACCGACGGATACCACCGTCGGGAGGGCGCGGCCGCGCTGCGCGACCTTGCTGCGACGGATCTCGATGGGGCCTTCTGCGCCACCGATCTGCTCGCGTTGGGCGCGATTCGCGCCGCGCGCGACCTCGGCATCGACGTGCCCGTCGATCTCGCGGTCGTCGGAATCGACGGGCTCGACGAGGGTGAGTACTCCGTACCGCGCCTGTCGACGGTCGCGCCCGACAAGAACCGCATCGCGACACGGGCCGTCGAGCGTCTCCTCGAGGCGATCGACACGCAAGCCGAGGGTGGAACGCCCCGGGACGGGAGCGAGGAAGTCGTGGGCTTCGAGCTCGTCCAGCGCGAGTCGTCCTCCTAGCGTCGCACGACCCACGGCAGAGCTTCTGGACTCTCTGTCGCATCACTTGCCACGTGGCAATGCCACGTGGTAAACAAGGCGTGCACACTTCTGTGTCCATCAAATCAAGGGAGATTTCACATGCGACAGATGATCCGCCGCACGGCCGTCGCTGCGATCGCAGCGGCGAGCCTGGCGGTACTCGCGTCCGGGTGTGGCGCTGCGGGTTCGTCGTCTGCGGACGGCGATACGCTGCGGGTCGCCATCTGGGGAGTCAACAGCGACATCGACTCGATCAAGGAGGCGGCGAAGGGCTTCGAAAAGGACCACCCCGACGTCAAGCTCAAGTTCGAGGTGGGTGACTGCGGTCCGGACTACGCCGCGTGCAAGAAGCTGATCGCCGGCAAGAACATGGCGGACGTGCTCGTGGCAGGCAGCTGGAACTACTTCGACATGGTGAAGGACGGCGTGCTCACCGACCTGACCGACTATCTCGACACCGCCGGCATCAGCACGGACGATTTCACGCCGACTGTCATCGAGGCGCTGAAGGACGGGGAGGGGAAGCTCTTCGGACTGCCGATGGGCTTCAACACCCAGTCGCTCTTCTACAACAAGGACATGTTCGCCGCGGCAGGGCTCGAAGAGCCGCCCGCCGACGGCTCGTACACCTACGACGATCTGCGCGAGTGGGCGAAGCTGCTGACGCTGGATGCGAACGGCAACAACGCCGCCAGCGCTGATTTCGACCCGGAGTCCGTCACCCAGTGGGGCTACTACAACCGTGTCGCCCTGGCTGGCGAGCCCGGCTACGGTCCCGTCTTGGCGGCGAACGGGGGCGGGGTGCTCACGGGCCCAGAGCGCAACGAGTGCTCGATCGACGACCCGAACACGATCGACGCGTTCCAGTATCTCCAGGACCTGATGTGGAAGGACCACAGCACGATCACCCCGCAGCTCGAGCAGGAGGAGCCCGGCTACCTCCGCTGGGTCAAGGGGCAGGTCGCGATGCAGCAGGGCTCCCACGAGCAGGTGAACATCGTCGCGGAACAGAATCCGGACCTGCAGTACGACCTTGCGGCGCTCCCCGCGGGCACCGAGGGCAACGCGACGCTGCTCCAGATCCACGTCTGGGCCGCATACAGTGGCTCTCCGAACCAGGAACTCGCCCAGGAGCTCGTGGGGTACATGTCCACCGAGGGGTCGGGAAAGCAGATGGGGCTGATCCCCGCCTATCAGGACCGCGCGCTGGGCGAGGACTTCGCCCTGGCGCCCGGCGAGCCGTCGAATGTCGTCGAGGCGCAGATCACGCCGGCGTCCTGGCCGCTGACCTACGTCAACGTCGACCCGTCGAACCTCTGGGCGGCGGTGTCGGGTCAGGACGGCTTCGGGCCGGGAATGGATGAGCTCATCACCAACCGCAAGACCGCCGAAGAGGCGTTCGGCGGACTGTGCGAAAGCACCATCGATCCGCTGATCGAGGCATCCGGACAATGAGTGACAGGAGTAGCCGAGCGGTTGCGAAAAGACCGCGAGTGTCGAAGCTCCGGCGTCGAGAAGCCCTCACAGGACTCGCGTTCGTCGCTCCGGTCGTGGTGGGTCTCGTCGTCTTCATGGCGGTCCCGCTGGTCGTATCGCTCGGCTACTCCTTCACCCACTGGAACTTCATCGCTCCTGCGCCGACGTTCGTCGGACTGG
Organism: Microbacterium insulae; assembly: GCF_042677065.1. NCBI lineage: Bacteria > Bacillati > Actinomycetota > Actinomycetes > Micrococcales > Microbacteriaceae > Microbacterium > Microbacterium insulae. The sequence goes on from NZ_JBHTII010000001.1 coordinate 1,652,959, forward strand.
ACAACTGGATCGCACTCTTCAACGACCCGCGCATTCCGATCGTCATCTGGAACACCGTCAAGTTCATCCTTTTCGGCACGACGAGCTTTCTGCTCTTCTCGCTCCTGGCCGCCCTCCTCACTTTCATTCCACGGAGATTCGTCGGGGCTTACCGCGCTGCGCTCTTCCTGCCCTACGTCCTCTCCCAGATCGCCGTCGGCATCGTCTGGCGGTGGATGTTCAACTCGCAGACCGGTCCTCTCACGCTCGGGGTCGAGCTTCTCGGCATCCCCAGTCCTGACTGGCTGCTCGACCCGAACACCGCGATGATCTCCATCGCTCTCGTGACGACGTGGCAGGGCATCGGGTACGGCATGACCCTGTACATCGCGGGACTCAACTCGGTCCCCGAACCGCTCATCGAAGCGGCGCGCATCGACGGGGCCGGCCCGATCCGGCGATTCTGGAGCATCATCCTGCCCCTCATCTCACCCACGGTCTTCTTCTTGCTGGTGACCTCGATGATCGGCGCGCTCCAGCTCTTCGACCCGGTGGTGGCCATGACGTCCTCGAGCGCCGGGGTGTCGTCGGCCGGTGGACCGAGCAACTCGACCCGAACCATCGTCCTCTACATGTACAACCAGATGTTCAACTACAACGAACGCATCTCCGGGATCGGGTACGCCGCCGCGATCGCCTGGATGCTCGCCATCCTCACGTTCGCGATCACCGCGATCCAGTTCCTCCTCGGCCGCCGGTTCGTGTACTACGAAGCCCTCGTCGCGCCGACCCGGAGTGAGCGACGACGGGCCAAGAAGCGCATGGAGGCACTCCGATGACCGCGACCGCTCCCGCACCCCTGGCGACTGCGACCGTCCTCGGGGTGGCCGGCCGAAACTCGCGTCCGCGCCCGAAACGCGCCGCCTCCACGCTCTACCACGCCGTCATGATCGTGATCGTCGTGAGCTACATCTTCCCCGTCGCGTGGGCCGCGTCGATGTCACTGCGCACCAACGAGCGCATGTTCGACGCCGACCAGCTGATCCCGCATCCGATCACATTCGAGCACTACGCCAATCTCTTCACGATCCTGCCGGACTTCTGGCTCTACTTCGGGAACACGGCGGTGATCGTCATCTTCGGCACCGCAGGGACCCTGTTCGCCAGCGCCCTCGCGGGCTATGGACTCGCGCGGAAGGCGTTCCCGGGTTCAGGAATTCTTCTGGGACTGCTGCTTCTCACGCTAATGGTGCCGGGCCAGGTGACCTTGATCCCGCAGTACGTGTGGTTTCGCGACCTCGGTTGGATCAACACGCCGCTCCCGATCATCGTCCCACTCCTGTTCGGCACCAGCATCGCGACGTTCTTCTTCCGGCAGTTCTATCTCACGTTGCCCAGGGAGCTCGAGGACGCGGCCGCGGTGGACGGTGCCGGGCCCTTCCGTACGTACTTCCGCGTGATCTTCCCGCTGTCCGGACCTGCCTTTCTTGCCGTCGGGTTGCTCAGCTTCGTGCAGCTGTGGAACAGCTTCTACGTCAATTCGATCTATCTGTCATCCCAGGACAGTTGGGTCGTCACCCAAGCGCTGCAGTCCCTCGTCGGCCGTTACAACAGCCAGTACGGCGAGATCATGGCCGGCGTCACCCTCGTCTCGGTGCCGGTGATCGTGCTCTACCTGATCTTCCAGCGATGGATCGTGCGCGGAATCGCTGCCAGCGGGCTCGCGAACTGAACCCCGACCGACCCCCGACCACAAGGATGCACGACCTCACATGAAACCCGTCTCCACCTCGGCCACGATCGCGGTCGACTTCTCCCGCCTCGCGGATCACCCGCTCTCGCACGATCGCATCGCCCTCTTCAACTCAGGACTCGTGACACTTCCGACCTATCGCCGGGACGCGGACTACTTCCGACGGGCCCACCCCGAGCATCTGCGCATCGATCTCGGGTGGGGCGCCGAGTGGATGCCGTGGACACGCGAACTGATCTCAGTCGACGGTGATGTCGTCGCATACGACTTCGTAGAGACGGACGCGATCGCCGAGTTCCTCGACGAGGTGGGCGTGCGACCGTACTGGGCGTACAGCTACGTGCCGAACGCTGCGCGCCCGAGCGGTGCTGACTGGCGGACCATGGACGTCGACGACACTCTGTGGGTGCAGCTCGTCACCGAGTATGTGCGGGGCGCGGCCGAGCGCGGCGTCGCCATTGGCTACCACGAGGTGTACAACGAGCCAGACCTGCGTGATGAGCGAACGGGCGAGCCGGTGTTCTATGCAGGCGACTTCGACGACTATCTCGACCTGTATCGCAAGACCTCTCGCGCGATCCGCGCCGTCGACCCGACTGCCAGGGTCGGAGGACCGGCACTGGCGTCGGTCGCGAAGAATGCGCACTGGCTGCGCCCGTTCCTGCGTGCAGTGGTCGAGGAAGATCTGCCGCTGGACTTCCTCTCGTTCCATCACTACGGCACCTACGGGATCGGCCCCGCACTGCAGACGGTCCTCGACGCTCTCGCCGAGTTCCCCCATCTGGCCGAGGTCGAACTGCACCTCAACGAGTACAACTCGTTCGTGATCGACTATCCCCGGGGTGGACTGCAGGACTCCCACCTGCTGGCTGCGGCATTCGCCGCCGATCTCGACCTGCTCCTCGGGTCGCCCTCTCTGACCCGCGTCAGCTGGGCCCAGTTCCTGGACAGCGGGAACGACAACTACTCCGGCATGATCGATATCGACGGTGCCGCCAAGCCCCTGTATCGCGTCTACGAGTTCTACCAGTCGATGCCCGTTGATCGGCGCGCCGTCCGTGTCGACGGACCGGACGGCGTCGGCGCCATCGCGTCCGCCGACGACCGCTCCGCCGCCGTGCTGGTGTGGAATCGCTCCATCGTCGACGTCGACATCCGCATCGACACCGGGCGCAGCGACCTCTTCGTCGCGCTTCTCGATTCGACCGGGCATGACGCGCGCCGCCCGCTCGGGGCCGAGCCGCTCCGCTTGGAGCGCGGCGCCGTCGCCCTCATCTCGACAGAGACACCGGACGTATCGACTGCGCGTCGCCGCGTCAGCCGGACTCGCGTTCACATCGAGGATCGCGACACGCGAGCCTGGTCCGACGTCGACGAGACCACGGCAACGATCCGGTTCGGGACGGCGGACGACGCGAACGCGACCGTGAAGGTCGGACTCGATCTCGCTGCGGACATCGCCGGCGAGTTCCGTGCGTCGGTGACTGCGGATGATGGCACGCCGGCGGCGGGCGAGATCGACATCGTCGAGTCCGTCGTCGCGGGAACACGAACCGTCTGGGCGACCCTCACGGGCGCGGCACCACACACGTTCGGCAGAGTCGACTTCGTCGCAGAAGCCGCTGCGGAGGACGGGCGATGAACAACCACGTGCTGCACCCGCGCCCACAGCTCATCCGAGAAGACTGGGAGAGCCTGAACGGTCAATGGGAGTTCGCGATAGACGATGCCGACATCGGGAGCCGCGAGCACTGGCACCGCGAACCGGTCGTCTTCCCGATGAGCATCGAGGTGCCCTTTCCCCCCGAGAGCCCCGCATCCGGAATCGGGGTCGCCCGCGTCGAGCGCGTCTGGTACCGGCGTGTGATCGACCGCCGGCCCCCGGAGGACGGCCGCCGGGTGATCCTGCACTTCACCGCCGTGGACTACATCGCCGACGTCTGGGTCAACTCCGTCCACGTCGCTCATCACGTCGGCGGCAGCGTCGGATTCTCCGCCGATATCACCGATGCGCTGGCGCCAGGGGACGCTCAGACGATCGTCGTCCGCGCATTCGACTCCTCGACCTCGCTCGAACAACCACGAGGAAAGCAGGACTGGGAAGAGCCGTCGCACGTCATCTGGTACCGCCGCACAACGGGAATCTGGCGCGAAGTGTGGTGGGAAGTGGCCCCGCCTGCGCGCATCCAGAAAGTCGCATGGCAGCCGGTCACCGCATCGGGACGGCTCCGCGCGGACGTGAGCGTGACGGGCGCCGAGCCGGGCGATTCCGTCGAGATCACGCTCACTCACGAGGGGGACGTGCTCGCGCGCACGACGCTGTCCGTCGCCGATGGCTACGCGAAGGGAGTGATCGAACTCCGCGACTCCCGCCTGGAAGCGGAGCCCGAACGGTTGCAGTGGTCGCCGGAATCGCCCACCCTCATCGACGCTCGCATACGGCTCGTGCGCGGCGGCGGCGTCCTAGATCACGCGGAGTCATACGTCGGGCTCCGCACGGTCGGCGTCGACAATCGACGCTTCCTGCTCAACGGCCGGCCGTACCCTCTGCGCCTCGTCCTCGAGCAGGCGTACTGGCCCGACACGCATCTGGCCGCGCCGGACGCTGACGCCCTTCGGCGAGAAGTCGAACTCGTGCGGGAACTCGGTTTCAACGGAGTTCGCATGCACCAGGTCGTCGCCGACCCGCGCTTCCTCTACTGGTGCGACCGTCTCGGCCTGGTCGTCTGGGCCGATTCGCCTGCGTCGTACGAATTCACCGCGCTCTCCTTCACGCGCACCGTCCAGGAGTGGCAGGGCATCGTCGAACGAGACGTGAGCCACCCCTGTGTGATCGCCTGGGTGCCTTTCAACGAGAGCTGGGGCGTGCCGGACCTGGGCAGCGACCGCACCCAACAGGAAGCGGTCCGCGCACTCGTGCACATGCTCCGTGCGCTCGACCCGTCCCGCCTCGTGCTCGGCAACGACGGATGGCAATACGTCGCGGGCGACATCGTGGGCATTCACGACTACTCGGCTTCGGCGCGCGAATTGATCGCGCGGTACGGCTCGGCCGAGCTCATGGAACGCGCCGTCGCGGACGGCTACGTCGGCGGCCGGCGCGTCGCACTCGACCCGGGCGCGGCGGATGTGCCCGTCGTCCTGAGTGAGTTCGGTGGGGTTTCATACTCACGGGCTGCCGACACGTGGGAAGGGTACGGAGTCGTGCCGGACGAGGAGGCGTTCGTCGACACGGTCGCCGCGCATTTCGCCGCCGCGCACGACAGCGCGTTCGCGGGATTCTGCTACACCCAGCTCACCGACACGCTCCAGGAACGCAATGGCCTCCTCAACGAAGCACGTGAGCCTAAGGCGCCGATCGATCTGCTGCGCTCGATCGTCCTCGATGACAGGCAGCGGATCCAGCGACTTCGGCGCGGCATCGTGACTGCCCACGGCTGAGGCGCTCACTCATGCGCATCACCACCGTACGCACCTTCCATGTACTGCCGCGCTGGCTCTTCGTCGCGATCGACACCGACACGGGACTCACCGGCTGGGGCGAACCGATCGTGGAAGGTCAGGCGAGGGTCGTCGAGCGCAGGTTCACGACCTTGCGGAATACCTGATCGGCCAGGACCCGCGGCGGATCGAGCACCATTGGCAGGTCATGTACCGCGGCGCCTTCGACCGCGGCGGCCCTGTCCTCTCGAGCGCGATCAGCGGGATCGATCAGGCTCTCTGGGACATCACCGGCAAACACTTAGACGCCCCGGCGCACGAGCTCCTCGGCGGCCGCGTGTGCGACAGGGTCCGCATGTACGGGCACGCGCGCGGACGGCCCTGCCGTCGCCGCCGTCGGCGGTGTGTTCCGGTCTCGCTCATCAGCGATCGCTTTCGTGATCTCGTCGCCGAGGTGGAGCAGACGGCGCGCTTCGCGGCGCTCCCTGGCGATGGTCTCGACGGTGTCGCGTCGCTGTCGACACTCGGCGAGGGACATCCGCTCTCCAAGCTGATCCGGACCGCCTCGCACTGAGATACCTGGTGGAGTCGGTGCTCCTCGACGGATGGGACGTGCTGGTCATACCAGTAGTACGACATCGTCGTTGACTCTGGCACGATGGGGAAGATGCATCGATTCCCGGCCTCGGTCTACTCACGCGGCCAAGAGCCCGACGCCCGCTTCACGCTGGCCAACGAACGCACGTTCCTCGCTTGGATCCGCACAGCCCTCGCGTTTCTCGCAGCCGGCGTCGCGCTCGAACTTCTCGGCCTCGACCTCCACGCGGGACTGCGGCTCGCAGCATCGCTCATCCTCGTCGTGGTGGGCATGCTGATCCCTGTGCTCGCGTGGATCGGCTGGATGCGCACCGAACGGGCACTGCGCGAGGACCGACCCCTGCCCGCCTCCCCGCTGGGCGCGACACTCGGAGTCGCCGTCACAATCGCGGGCGTGTTCCTCGTGTTCGCGATCGTCCTGCGATGACGGCTCTTCCGTCCGATCCCGGACTGCAGCCCGAGCGCACCGAGCTCGCGTGGCGGCGCACGGCGCTCACGATCGCCATCGGATCCCTCGTCGCACTCCGCCTTCTGCCGGCATCGCTCGGCGACCCGTGGTGGGCGCTGGCAGGGGTCGTCGGGCTGCTGTTCGCGAGCGGGGTCTGGGTGCTCGGGCGTCGGCGTCTGCGGGCGGCGACGCTCGTACTCTCGGGTGGGGCAGAACCGAATCGGATGCCGGGAGGCGCCGCGCTCGCGAGCCTGGGCACGTTCGTCTTCGCGGTCGGGGTGACAGCAGCGGTCATCGTGCTGATCGACCGCGCCGCCTGAAAGAGGATTCAGAGAGCCGCCGTGCGGAATCCGGCGTTGCCCATCGAGGAGTCGGGCGTGTTCGATGAGCGCGCGGAGTTGCGGTACCGGTTGCAATACGAGCTGTGGCAAAGGTAGCTTCCGCCGCGCAGCACTCGAGCCTGACCGTGGGACGGACCGCGCGGATCGGTGACCGGTGCCGCGGTGTACGCGCGGGGGTCGAACCAATCGTGACACCATTCCCACACGTTTCCGACGGTCTGCCAGAGACCGTATCCGTTCGGGGCGAAGGTGCGCACGGGCGCGGTGGTGAGGAATCCGTCCTCGATCGTGTTGCTCGCGGGGAACTCGCCCTGGAAGATGTTCGCTCGCCACCCGCCGGCATACACGTCATCGTCTCCCCACGGGTAGGTCGCCCCTTCGAGTCCGCCGCGCGAGGCGTACTCCCACTCCGCCTCGGTCGGCAGGCGCCGACCGGCCCATGTGCAGTACGCGTCCGCGTCGGTCCACGAGACATGCACGACCGGGTGGTCACCAAGGCCGTCGAGCGACGAGTCCCGACCACCCGGGTGCGCCCAGTCGGCTCCGCGCACGCCGAGCCACCAAGGTGTCCCGGCGGCGGGACCCATCACGTCGCGGGGAGGGGCGGCCACGGCCAGATGGAACACGGCCGAGAACCCCCACACCTCGGCCTCGGTGCGGTGGCCGGTCTCAGCTACAAATCGGGCGAAGTCGTCATTGGTGATGGGTGTCGCGTCGATGGTGAACTCCGCGAGTCGCACGACGTGCCGCGGCAGTTCTCCGTCTCCGGAATTCGCGTCGCCCGAAGAGTCGCCCATTGTGAAAATCCCGGCGGGCACGGCCACCTGTTCGATCGCGTGGCTTGCGCCGCCGGACGGATACCGGGGCGCAGGGTCCGGCGTGCCGAGATCGACGAACTGCTCGCGCGACGGCGAACCGCACCCGCAGGAGCAGCCGGCGTGCCTGCTCATGTGCGGCGCAGAGTCGGTCTCTAGGATGACGCGAGTCACGCCGGCTCCTTCCGAATTGTTCTGGCGGTCCTGCCATCGCCAATCTATACTGGTCAAGCCGGTCAGGCCAGTTTGAATCGGCGCCGTCTCACCACAGGAGAAGAAATGCTCGACGTCTCGCCCCAGCCCCAGCTCGACGCGCGACTAGTGACAGATCTCCAGGATCCGCTCCTTCCGATCGCGCTTCTCTCGGCAGAGGTGGTCCAACGCCGAGAGACCGGCTACGACGTGGATGACCTCGTCGTTGCCGCCAACGCTCTCGAGACGAACGACGACGCCGGCATCCTCGGAATCGTCGATGCCATGGCCGCTGCATCCCGTGGAGCGTGGCCGTGGGAGGAGCCCGAGACGCTCGGCGAGATCCGCGACGCGATTGGCAACACCCCACGAGCTGACAATGTGACCGGTCGCGACTTCCGCGACGCCGTGCACGCCGGCTGGCTGGGCCGGATCGCCGGGTGCAACCTGGGCAAGCCACTCGAGTGGGGGGACCATTGGACCCCGGCGCACATCGCCGACTACCTCGAGCTCGCGGGCGCGTACCCGCTGCGAGACTACGTGCCGGTCCTCGAGCCCATGCCGGAGCGGTTCGAGCTCAACGAGAGCTGGCCGGAGGCGGTCCGCGGCCGAATCAACGGTGGCGCGCGCGACGACGACGTCGACTACGCGATCTTCGCGCTCTGGCTGCTCGAACGCCGTGGCCGTGACTTCGGGCCCGATGACGTCGGCGAGCTGTGGACCGAGATGCTGCCTCTACGCCAGACCTACACCGCCGAGCGCGCGGCCTACATCAATCTCGCGCGCGGGCTCCGCGCTCCCGAGACGGCGCGATTCCGCAATCCCTACCGCGAGTGGATCGGTGCGCAGATCCGCGGCGACGTCTTCGGATACGTCAATCCCGGCGATCCGTGGGCGGCCGCAAGCCTCGCGTATCAGGATGCCACGCTCTCGCACACGGGCAACGGCGTCTACGGGGAGATGTGGTCGGCGGCACTCGTCGCCGCCGCGTTCACCGCGGCCGACGCGCGGGATGCCATCACGCGTGCGCTCGCGGTCGTTCCTCCGCGTTCCCGACTCGCCGCTGCGATCGGGCATGTGATTCACCTGTCCGACAGCGGCACCTCGTGGGAGGCCGCGCTCGCCGAGGTTCGCGCGACGTACGGCGAGTATTCGTGGGTGCACACGATCAACAACGCGGCCAACGTCGCCGTCGGTCTGCTGTGGAGCGAGGGCGACTTCGCCGTCGCGATCGGCAACACCGTGATGGGCGGATGGGACACCGACTCGGACGCGGCCACGGTCGGTTCGGTCGCGGGCATCCTCGCCGGCACAGCGGGTATCCCCGCACACCTCGCCGATCCGCTTCACGACCGGACGCGCTCGGCGCTCTTCGGGTTCGACAACTCGCGGATCAGCGACCTCGCCGCGCGCACGTCGGCTCTCGCGGAGCGCTGACGTGGGCGTCGTCGTCGTGGTCGGCAGCGCCAATCGCGACCTCCGGATCCGCCAGCAGAGCTTCGCCCGCCCGGGCGAGACGTGCCTGGCCGACGATGCCTCGTTCGCGATCGGCGGCAAGGGACTGAACCAGGCGGTCGCCGCGCGGCGCGCGGGCGCCGATGTCGCGTTCGTCGCCGCCGTCGGGCAGGACGCGACGGGCGACGACATCGTGAACCTGCTCCGCGGCGAGAGCATCGACACCCACGCCATCGCGCGTCCGACAGCGACGTCAGGGCTCGCGGTCGTGACGATCGTCGCCGACGGCGAGAATTCGATCGTCGTCGTGCCCGGCGCGAACGCGGCGCTCGCGCCCGCTCACGTCGACCAAGCGATCGCGTCCCGCCGCCCGTCCGTCGTGCTGCTGCAGCAGGAGATCCCGGCAGGCGCCGTGCGCGCGGGCGTCGACGCCGCACGGCGGGCCGGCGCGCTCGTCGTGCTGAACGCCGCTCCGGTCCGGGCCGGCACCGTCGACCTCCTCGCCGCGATCGACGTGCTCATCGTCAACGACTCCGAACTGGCCGACCTGGCTGTCCGACTCGACGGCCCAACGCAAGACGCCGCACCCGTCACCGAGCCGGCGCTCGACGCCGCCGCGGCGCGCATCGCCCGCGATCACGACATCACGGTCGTGCACACGCGAGGATCGCGAGGGGCCGCGCTTCACCGCGACGGCGACCGCAGCGACCACCCTGCCGTGAGCGTCGAAGTGGTCGACACGACGGCGGCGGGCGACACCTTCGCGGGATACCTCGCGGCAGCCCTCGCGCGCGGCGCCGCGTGGGACGAGGCCATGACGGATGCCGCGACCGCCGCCGCGGTGTGCGTCTCGCGCCAGGGCTCGGCCGACTCGATCCCCGACGCTGCCGCGACGGCGGCGATGAGCCGAGCCATCCGCTGTTAGCGCCTCACCCCGGGACCACCGAGGAACGTCGCGAGGTCGTCCACGGTCGGAGCGGCCTCCCAATCGCCGACGATCGTAGTCGCCAGCGCTCCGCACGCTGCCGCGGTGCGCAAGCGCTGCTCGACCGGTGACCCCGCCAGCAGCTCGGCGAGGTAGGCGCCCGCGAACGCGTCGCCGGCGCCTACAGGGTCGACCACGCGAACGGGAAAGGCGTCCTGCTCGACGAGAACGTCATCGAGCAGCGCGACGGCGCCGCGAGCGCCGCGCTTGACGACCACCTCGCGCACGCCGAGCCTTGCGAGGGCGTGCGCCTGCGCGAGCTCGTTGTCGGCCCTCGGTGCGAGCAACTCGACCTCGTCGTCGCCGACGAACACGACGTCGGCACGACTAGCGATTTCGTGCAGCACGGGAGTCGCATCGGTCGCTGCCCACAACGTGGGCCGCCAGTTGACGTCGAACGAGACATCGACGCCCGCACCGCGGGCGATCTCGATCGCCGCGAACACCGTCTCGGCCGCCGACGCACTCAGGGCCGGGGTGATGCCCGTGACGTGCAGGATGCCCGCGCCGGCGATCACCGCCTCGTCGAGGTCCCGCGGCGAGAGCTCCGACCCCGGGCCGCCCCGGCGGTAATAGCGCACGTGCGTCGCGCCGCCGGGGCGCCGTTCCTTGACCATGATCGACGTCGGGGTGTCGGTCCGCACCACGTGCACGTCGACACCCTCGCCACGCAGCGTGGACTCGACAAGGTCGCCCATTCCGTCCCGTCCGAGGCGCCCGATCCATGCGGCCGGCGTGCCGAGCCGGCGGACGGCGATCGCGGCGTTCGACTCGGCACCGCCGATCCGGAGGTCGAGCGAGCGCTGGTGGCGTAGGTGGCCCTCGCCCGGCGCGGATAGCAGCGCCATCGTCTCACCGACCGTCACCAGCCCGGTCATCAGTCGAGCTCCGGAAGGCCGAAGGTGTCGCCGGTGCGCTCGATCAGCACGCGCAGCGCACGATGCAGCTCGGCGCGCTTCGACGCGTAGCGGGTGTTGTGGGCGAGGTTGACCTGCTCCAACGGATCGGAGGTCAGATCGAACATCAGCCATGGCTGCCCTTCGAGGCAGACGTACTTCCAATCGTCCTTGGTGACGATGCCGCGGTAGGCCCGATCGACCGAGTGCTCGTGCAGCGTCGGAATCGGCAGGCTGAGGTACGCATCGACCGGCTCGCCGGGCGGGGCCTCGATCGAGTGCCAGTGCTCTTCGAGGATGCGACCGCTGTAGTCGTGCCCCTGCATCCAGTCGGGCGTGTCGACCCCGCACAGCCCGAGCGTCGTCGGGGCGACGTCGACGTGGTTGACGAGCGAGTCGATCGCCGCGTAGGAGAGCTCCTGGTGGTCGCGCGATCGTGCGCCGCCGACGATGAAGGGGATGCGGATGGCCTCTTCCCACGGAGCGGTCTTGCGGAACTGACCATGCGACCCGTGCATGTCCCCGTGATCCGAGAAGAACATCAGATAGGTCTCGTCGGCGATGCCCAGGTCAGCGAGCGCGGCGCGAAGTCGTCCGACCCCCTCGTCGACTTGTTCGATTGCGGCGTAGTACCCCGCCAGTTCCCGTGCCGCCTGGTCTCTGACCTCGGCGGACTCGGGGACGTTCCCGCGGAACACGATGTCGTCGGGGTGATGGCGCGCCATCGCATCGGCGGGCGCGAGGTAGGGAGAGTGGGGCGGCTCGATCGACAGTACGGCGAAGAACGGACCCGCTTCCGCTCCGCGCGCTGCGAGCCAGTCGATGAGCAGGTCGGTGAGCACGTCGGACTGGAAGCCCGGCAGCTCCCGCAGCCCGGGGCCGTCGGGGGTGTCGACGTTGACGATCGTGTCGAAAGGCCGGTTGCTGTACTCGAACCCGAACCACGAGCCGAAGTCCCCCCGGCGCTCGGGCGGGATGAACCGCGTGCGCGCCTCCTCTTCGTGCGCCGCGTCGGTACTGGCGCGCTCGCGTCCGTCGAGGTGCCACTTGCCGATGTAGCACGTGTCGTATCCCTCCTCGCCAAGCACCGTGGCGATGGTGGGCACCGTCTCGTCCATAGGCGAGTCGTGCGTCGGCGCCGTGGAGGCGTGCGGGTAGCGGCCAGTCAGGAACGAACCGCGCGCCGGGGTGCATAGCGGGGTGCCCGACAGGGCTCGCGGGAAGTGGCATCCCTCGTACGCGAGCCGGTCGAGGTGCGGCGTGCGCACGTTCGGATCGCGCATGAGCGAGAGCGACTGCCCGCGGAACTGGTCCACGAGGATCCAGATGACGTTCGGCCGCTTCGCCTCGGTGCTCATGCGGGGAGTCCCTCCAGGTCGGGGTCGATGTGGGCGGTGTGGATGATGTGGGTCAGCCGGTGGTGGTATTCGATGTCGCGCCACATCTCGTGGAATTGGGGGCCGCAGAAGTTGGAGGTGGCCAGGGCGGTCCATCGTCCGGTGGCGGCGGCGTGGCGCAGGGCGCGTTCGTTGAGGTCTTTGACCCAGTCCCATTCGAGGCCGGGCCAGTCTTTGTAGTCGATGATGGACCAGCATTCGGTGGTGGCCAGGGGCACGCCGGTTCGGCGGGACCAGTCGGCGGCGAGGTCGATCTGGTCGAAGATGTTTTGGTCGTAGGTGTCTTGGTGGGCGAGGTAGGTGGCCTTGCCGTGGGCGACGACGTTGTCGTAGCCGGCGGGGTCGAAGCGTTCGAAGTTGTAGCCGACGCGGTCGTAGAAGTCGCTGGTGCCGGCCATCCACAGGTGGGGGTCGGCGATGTCGAGGGAGGAGATGTCGGCGTGCTGGAGGGTGCGGATGTCTTCGGCGAACGAGAACCCGTAGCGCAGTTCGGGGTACTCGGCGCGCACGGCGCCGATCGCGTCGGCCATCCACTGCTGCACCGTCTCCCCAGCCACCGGCAACGGCTCACCCTCGGCCCTGCCATACAGGAACGGCGCCCAGACCGGCATCGGGAACTCATTGCACAGATCGACGTACAGGATGCTGTCGACGAGGCCCTCGCGTTCGAGCGTGCGCAGCGTGGCGATCCACGTCGTCGCCATCGCGGCGGGGCTCGACAGAGACATGCGGGTGTCGGACTCGTCCTGGCGGAACCAGGTCGATAGTGCCACGCCGATCCCTTCGCGCTGCGCAGTGCGCATGAACTCGGTGAGCGCGGGCATCACCTGCACGTCGATCCGCGACTGTGCGCCCCACGCCTGCTGATTCCACTGCGGCAGCAGAGGCCACGTCGACGTCTCATCGGACGCGACGAGGTGCGGGTAGGCGTCGATCCGCACCGAGTCGTAGCCGCGCTCGGCGAGCTGGATCAGGATGCTGCGCCAGTCCTCGTAGCCGGCGCCGGCCCAGCGGCGCTCCAGCCAGGAGAAGTCCCACATCGTGATGGCGCGTGGAATCGTTCGGTTCACCACGGTCATGCTCGAGCTCCCCTCATGTGGGCGGGGCGAGAGGCGGTCGGCGCGTCGCCCGATGCGAGCTCCCGCTGGAAGAATTGGACGACGATCCGCTCGACTTCGCGACTCTCAGGCAGTTCGGGACGGAGGTAGAAGCAGTGCCCCACGCCGTCCCACACGTGCAGGCTAGACCGTGCACCCGCAAGGCTCAGCCGATTGTGCGCGTCGATGATCGAGCTGAGGTCGTACGAGCGGCTTCCCGACACGAGCAGGGAAGGCGGGAACTGCGCCAGCACCTCGGGCCACAGCAGCGGATTCGCCGTGCTCAGGCCGGGATCGGCATCCGCCATGTATGGCACCGCGGACCAGCCTGCATCCGGGTCGAATCCGCGAGTGCCGTACAGCTTCGAGTCCAAATGGCCGGAGTCGCCCGACCACCAGGGATGTCCCGTGCCGCACAGCATCGCGACCGCGCCGGGCAGTGGGCGGCCCTGCTCGACGAACCAGGCGACCGCCTGCGAGACCAGGGTGCCGCCGGCGGAGCTGCCGAAGATCCCGATGCGCCCCGGGGCGTAGTTCCGAAGGAGCGCGTCGTAGACCGCGAGCACATCTTCGCTTGCCGCCGGGAACGTGTGCTCGGGGGCCATGCGGTAGTCGACGCTCACGACTCTCATCCCGCTCAGTGCCGCGATCGGCAGTGACTCGAGTCGGCCGACCGTGCGTGCTCCAATCTGGAAGCCGCCGCCGTGGAGGTTGATCAGGATCCGGTCGGCATCGGCGTTGTCGGGTGTGAAGATATCGGTGTACACGCCGTCCACGATCCACGGCTCCACGGCGACCGGCCCAGCGAGGAACGGTCGCTGACGGACGATGCGCTCCTCGACCTCAGCGTCGACGAGCGCGCGGATGGCATGCACATCGAGCTCGCGCTCGTCGGCTGCGTCGACGCGCTGCTGTTCCAGGCGGCGGACGAACTCGGCGCGTGCCTCAGCGCTCGCCAGACGCGTGAACGGCATCTGGAATGCGGCGACGTCGACGGCGCCGTCGGTCACTCTCAGGTCCATAGGTCCTCCAGGTCGGGGTCGATGTGGGCGGTGTGGATGATGTGGGTCAGCCGGTGGTGGTATTCGATGTCGCGCCACATCTCGTGGAATTGGGGGCCGCAGAAGTTGGAGGTGGCCAGGGCGGTCCATCGTCCGGTGGCGGCGGCGTGGCGCAGGGCGCGTTCGTTGAGGTCTTTGACCCAGTCCCATTCGAGGCCGGGCCAGTCTTTGTAGTCGATGATGGACCAGCATTCGGTGGTGGCCAGGGGCACGCCGGTTCGGCGGGACCAGTCGGCGGCGAGGTCGATCTGGTCGAAGATGTTTTGGTCGTAGGTGTCTTGGTGGGCGAGGTAGGTGGCCTTGCCGTGGGCGACGACGTTGTCGTAGCCGGCGGGGTCGAAGCGTTCGAAGTTGTAGCCGACGCGGTCGTAGAAGTCGCTGGTGCCGGCCATCCACAGGTGGGGGTCGGCGATGTCGAGGGAGGAGATGTCGGCGTGCTGGAGGGTGCGGATGTCTTCGGCGAACGAGAACCCGTAGCGCAGTTCGGGGTACTCGGCGCGCACGGCGCCGATCGCGTCGGCCATCCACTGCTGCACCGTCTCCCCAGCCACCGGCAACGGCTCACCATTGTCGTGGCCGTAGAGGTAGGGAGCGCCCGGCGGCATGGGGAACTCGTTGCACAGGTCGACGTAAACGAGCGCGTCGAGCACGTCGGCATCGTCGAGGGCGCACAGGGTCGTGACCCACAGCGCGCCGAGGTCGGCCGGCCGCCGGGGAGCCATCCGGGCGTCCGTCGTGTCTTCGCGGAACCATGTCGACAGGGCAACGCCGATGCCCGCGCGACGTGCTGCTCGGATGAACTCGGGCAACGACGGGAACACCGCGACGTCGATTCGCGACTGCGCGCCCCACGCCTGCTGGTTCCATCGGGGCGTGAGCGTCCAGGTCGTGTTCGCGCCGCCGGCCACGAGGTGCGGGTAGGCGTCGATGCGCACGGAGTCGTATCCCCGCTCGACCAGTTCTTCCAAGACGCGGTCCCAGTCCTCGTACCCCGCGCCCGCCCAGCGGCGCTCCAGCCACGAGAAGTCCCACATCGTGATCGCGCGGGGGTGTCCCGGGGCTCCAGATGCGAACACGCGACGCTCCATTCGAAATTGGCCTGACCGGCCTTACCAGTTGGAGTATAGTAGCTCCCGATCATCCGATGTCATCATCAATGCCGATCGCAGGGAGCACAGTGAGAATCGAATCCGCAGACGTCGTCGTCTGCAACCCCGGACGCAACTTCGTCACGCTGATCCTGCGAACTTCCGACGGAGTCGTTGGCATCGGGGACGCGACGTTGAACGGCCGGGAGCTCGCGGTCGCGTCCTACCTGAAGGACCATGTCGTGCCGATGCTCATCGGGCGCGACGCGAGCCGGATCGAAGACACTTGGCAGTACCTCTACCGCGGCGTGTACTGGCGGCGCGGCCCGATCACGATGGCAGCGATCGCCGCCGTCGACATGGCGCTGTGGGACATCAAGGGCAAGAGCGCCGGGATGCCCGTCCACGAGCTGCTCGGTGGGCGTTCGCGTGAGACGATCCGCGCCTATGGCCATGCACACGGCCGAGACGTGGAGGAGCTCATCGATTCCGTCCATGCGCGGCGCGCGCAAGGGTTCGACGCGGTGCGGGTGCAGGTGGGCGTGCCCGGAATGGGCAACGGCTATGGCGTGGCGGAGGGGCGCTACGAACCAGCCCGCCTCGGTGGCGTGCCGAGCGAGGAGGTCTGGGACACCGGGCGCTACCTGCGATATCTGCCGACTGTGTTCGAGCGCCTCCGTGGAGAGTTCGGCGACGAGCTCGATCTGCTGCACGACGTGCACCACCGCCTCACCCCCATCCAGGCGGCGCAGCTCGGACGCGCGCTCGAGCAGTATCGCCCGTTCTGGCTCGAAGACATGACGACGGCCGAGAATCAGGAATCGTTCCGGCTCATTCGCGAGCACACGACCGTGCCGCTGGCGACGGGGGAGACGTTCAATTCGATCGTCGACTACCTCACCCTCGTGCCCGAGCAGCTGATCGACTACATCCGCAGTGCCGTGACGCACGCCGGCGGATTGACCGGACTGCGCCGCATCCTCGATTTCGGCGCGGTCTACCAGATCAAGAGCGCCATCCACGGTCCGACCGACATCTCGCCGATCGGCATGGCCGCGGCGATCCATCTCGACACCGTCCATCACGCGTTCGGCATCCAGGAGTACATGCAGCACGACGCGATCGTGTCGGAGGTATTCCGTGCCGATTTCGCGTTCGCCGACGGGTGCTTCCGCCCTGGCGCGGGCGCTGGTCTGGGCGTGACGTTCGATGAGGAGGCGGCTGCCCGCTTCCCGTACGCCGCGGCTTCGCTGCCGGTGAACCGGCTCCTCGACGGCACCGTCCACGATTGGTGATCGAGTGTGCCGTGTCGTGTGAGATGCAACCGACCAATAGCCTTGTCGGGAACCTAGCGACGAGGAGTCTCCGATGAGCGATATCCAGGACCGCGGGGCACCGACGCCGCGCGCCAGCCGCGCCCACTTCGAGGCGGATCTCGTACGCAAGATCATGGGTGGCACATACGCTCCCGGTACGAAGCTTCCGAGTGAGAGGATCCTCGCCGAAACGAGCGGATTGTCGCGCCCGGTCATCCGCGAGGTGCTGCGGGGGCTCGTCGAGCGAGGCCTTATCGAGGTCATCCCGGCGCGCGGCGCGTTCGTTCACACGCCCGGCGTCATGCAATTGGCCGGGGTGGCAGGACCGGCGGCACGGCAGCAGGGTGCCACCCCGCGCGACTTGGTCGAGGCGCGGGAGCTGATCGAGGCGCAATCCGCGCTTCGCGCGGCTGAGCGGGCCACGCCTGACGACGTCGCGCAGCTGCGTGAACTGGTCGCCGCGTTCGACAGCGCGAAGACGACGATCGAGCGCACCCAGTGCGACCTCGCCCTTCATGCCTCGATCGCCCGGGTCTCCCGCAACCCTGTTCTCGGTATCCTCTTCGGCGCCATCGCACCGCTCGTCCTCGACGTGCAGCTGCGCAGCCTCGCCGATCCCGTCGTGCTCGAACAGGGCGCGCCGCTGCATCACGACATCGTGGACGCCATCGCCGCCGGCGACGCAGGCCGGGCCGCCGAGATGATGTCGCGACACATCCTGCTCGCGTTGGAACTGTACGGCGACGACCTCGACATCCCCCTCAACGACCTGGCCGTCGGTCGGCTCGAGTCCCTGCTCGGGAGCCAGCGTCAGCTCCAGAGCATCGTCGATGAGGTGCTCGCCACCACCGCGCTCGCCTAGCCGTTCGCCGATCTCTCCCCGTTACCGAAATGATGCTCACTGCGAACTGGTAATACCGGTAAGACTGGTCTAGACTGATGCCCGAGAGAGTTCCGGCCCTCGCGAAAAGCAGGGGCTCCCCTTCCAATGAAGCAATGAGGAGCAAGTCAATGTCTCGCAGACCAACCCGACGTCGCGTGATCACCACGGCCATTGCCACATCCGCCGTTGCCGTCCTGGTGGCCGGCTGCAGTGGCGATACAGGTGGAGGGGGCGACGAGGATGTCACCATCAAGGTGTCGCTCTTCGGCGCCGCCGCCGAGATCAAGGACCTGATCGCCCAGTACGAGGATGAGAACCCGAACGTGACCGTGGAGGTGTCTGCCGCGGCCAATAGCGAGGACGCGCGCACCGGCCTCCTCACCAAGATGGCGGCCGGCAGCGGCCTGGCAGACATCGAGATGCTTGAGGTCTCATGGATCGGTGAGCTGCGCCAGTACGCCGACAAGTTCGTCCCCGTCGCCGACGACGGATACGGCGGATGGGTGCCGGCGCAGGCCGAGCCCGTCACGGTCGACGGCACGCAGTTCGCCTACGGCATCGGTCTCGGACCGACCGCAATCTGCTACCGCTCCGACCTGCTCGACGCGGCTGGCGTTCCGAGCGACCCCGAGGCCGTCACGGCCGAGGTCGGCGGCTCATGGGACGAGTACTTCGCGGCCGGTGAGGCGTATGTGGATGCCGGCGGTGGGCCCTGGTACGACTCGTCCTACATGATCTACCTCGCGCAAGTGGAGCAGCTCGAGTTCCCCTACGAGGACGAGGACGGCAACGTTGTCGTCGACAACCCCGAGGTGGAGCGGATCTTCAAGGACACACTCGCGCTCGCTCCGAAGCTGTCGGCCAACCTGTCGCCGTTCTCGGAGGACTGGAACGCCGGCTTCGGCTCCGGAGCGTTCGCGACCGTCACGTGCCCGAGTTGGCTGCTGACAACGATCGAGGGCAACTCGCCCGACGTGACGACGTGGAACATCGCCAACGCGCTGCCCGGCGGCGGCGGCAACCTCGGCGGCTCGTACCTCGCGGTCCCGACCGCGAGCCAGCACCAGGAGCAGGCCGCAGCGCTGGCCTCCTGGCTGTCGGCCCCTGAGCAGCAGGTGGCCCTCTTCAAGGCGGGCTCGGCGTTCCCGAGCCGCGAAGAGGCGCTCACCGATCCGGCGCTGACGGACATCACGAGCGAGTACTTCAACGACGCGCCCGTCGGCGAGATCTTCGCTGACCGATCGACCGCGATCACCACAGTCACGTTCAAGGGGCCGCACTTCATCGCGATCGACACCGCAGCGTGGAACGCGATCTCGCGAGTGGAAGCCGGTCAGCAGTCCATCGACGACGCGTGGGACCAGTTCGTCCAGGAGTCGGAGGCCGCCGCGGAGTGATGATCGACGGGGGCGCGCCCGCGGGTGCGCCCCCGTCGGCATCCTCAACGGAGGGGAAGATCAGGGAAATGACCGTCACAGCAGATCAGGTGAGCCGCACGCGAACGACACCACCCATGGGAAGGCCGCCTCGCATCAGCCGCCGTTCCCGATGGGACTACCGGTACTCGCCGTACCTGTACATCCTCCCGTTCTTCGCCATATTCGCCGTCGTGGGGATCGCTCCACTGCTCTACACCTCGTGGGTCGCCCTTAACGACTGGGATCTCATCTCGCAGGAGGGCGCTTTCGTCGGGTTCGACAATTTCGCGAAGGTCCTCGGCACCTCGACATTCTGGGTCGCCCTGCGCAACACGGTCAGCATCTTCCTGATCACGATGATCCCGCACCTGGTACTCGCGCTCGCGATCGCCTACGCGCTCGACCGCAACATCCGCGCGGCGACGTTCTGGCGCATGGGTGTTCTCATCCCGTACGTCGTGTCGCCCGTCGCGATCGCCCTCATCTTCAACAGCTTCTTCGCCGATCAGTCGGGGCTGTTCAACACGTGGCTCACGCAGCTCGGCCTCAGCCCAATCGGGTGGCACACCGACACGCTCGCCAGTCATGTCGCGATCGCCACCATGATCAACTTCCGCTGGCTCGGGAACACCGCGCTGATCTTCCTTGCCGGAATGCAGGCGATACCCCGCGACCTCTACGAGGCCGCCAACGTCGACGGAGCGGGAGCGGGCAGGCAGTTCTTCTCGATCACGATCCCGCAGCTCCGCCCGACGATGATCTTCGTCATCCTGACGATGACGATCGGCGGTCTGCAGATCTTCGCCGAGCCGCGTCTGTACGACTTCCAGGGCCAGGGTGGGCCCAACCAGCAGTGGCTGACCCTGCCGCTCTACATCTACAACCTCGGCTGGCGAGAGCTCGACTTCGGCCAGGCGTCGGCGGCCTCCTGGCTGCTCTTCATCATCATCCTGGTGTTCGCGCTCCTGAATCTCTTCATCAGCAGCAGGATCGCCAACGAGGGAAGGAGCAAGCGATGAGCAACACATCCCTCATGGCCCTCGAACCGGCCGCGATGAAGACCCGGCGCACCCGTGCTCGCCGCATCCGCGGTGCCCGGCCCGGGTGGGTTCTCTACGCGTTCCTCGCCGTCGTCGTGCTCCTGAGCATTTTCCCGCTGTACTGGTCGTTCCTGATCGGAAGCGGCGACGCGCAGACACTCCGCGACCCCGACCGCTCCTGGCTGCCGGGCCCGAACTTCCTCGAGAACTCAGCCGCCGTCGTCGGCAATCCCGCCGTGAACTTCTGGCGAGCCCTCCTCAACAGCATCATCGTGTCCGTTGTGGTGTCGGCATCCGTCGTCTTCTTCTCAACGCTGGCCGGGTATGCGTTCGCGAAGTTTCGCTTCCGCGGCAAGGGGCCGCTGCTCGTGTTCGTCGTCCTCACCATCGCCGTCCCTACGCAACTCGGGGTCGTTCCGCTGTTCATGGTCATGTCGAAGCTCGGCTGGACGGGGACACTCGGAGCGGTCATCGTGCCGAACCTCGTGACCGCATTCGGCGTCTTCTGGATGACGCAGTACATTCAGCAGGTCGTGCCGGATGAGCTCATAGAGTCGGCGCGGATGGACGGCGCGAGCACCTTCCGCTCGTTCTGGAGCATCGTGCTCCCGGTCATCCGCCCCGCAGCATCAATGCTCGCCCTGTTCACCTTCGTGCTCACCTGGACGGACTTCTTCTGGCCGTTCATCATCCTCAACGGCAGCAACCCCACCCTGCCCGTCGCCCTCCAGCTGCTGCAGGCGAACTACTTCGTGGACTACTCGGTCGTTCTGGCCGGTGCGCTGCTGGCGACCCTGCCGCTCCTGCTCCTCTACGTCCTCGCCGGCAAGCAGCTCGTCGCGGGTGTCATGCAGGGGGCGGTCAAGGGATGACGCGCTCGCGCGTCGCCGGCCTCGCGCTGACCGGCGCGATCCTCGTCGAGGTCGCTGCGACCCTGTCGCTCAAGGCCGCGATCGTCCAGCCTCTTTGGTATGTCGCCGTTGTCGCCGGATACGCCACCGCCTTCGCGCTGCTCGCCGTCTGCCTGCGGGCGGGGATGCCGGTCGGAGTGGCGTACGCCATCTGGGGCGCATGCGGCGTGTTCCTCACCGCGCTCCTGGCCGCCCTCATCTTCGGCGAGATGCTGACTCCGATCATGGCGGTGGGCATGGCGCTCATCATTGGCGGCGTCCTTTTCGTCGAGGCGGGGCATCGATCGAAGCCGGCGGATGCGTCGTGAGCTGGCTTCTGCTCGCCTGCGCGATCGTGCTCGAAGTCGGGGCGACGCTCGCGCTGCGTGCCTCCGACGGCTTCTCGAAGCGCCAGTGGATTGGCCCTGTCGTGGTGGGGTACATCGGCGCGTTCACCCTGCTCGCTTTCTCGCTGCGGGCCGGGATGCCCGTCGGGGTGGCCTACGGAACCTGGGCGGCGCTCGGTGTCGCGCTGACCGCCGTCCTGGCGAAGGTCATCTTCGACGAACCGTTGACGCGCCGCATGATCGCGGGAATCGTGCTGATCGGCGCCGGCGTGCTACTGGTCGAGCTCGGCTCGACGTCGGCCCACTGACCCGGACGGAGGACATCATGCGCGACATGATGCGATCGCTGCGCTGGCGCGGCCGGCGCGACCTCGTCGTCGAACAAGTGCCCGTGCCGTCGCCGGACGACGACGAGGCGCTGATCCACGTCCTGTGGACCGGGATCTGCGGCAGCGACCTGGAGGAGTACCTCGAGGGCCCGGTGGTGATCCGCGGACCGGTCACGCTCGGCCACGAGATCGTCGGGCGGGTCGTGCGGGCTGCACGCGACGGCTCGGGCCCGGCCGAGGGTCAGATCGTCGTCGTCGACGTCGTGACCGGCTGCGGCGCGTGCTTCTGGTGCCTTTCGCACGAGGAAGGGCTCTGCCCGAGCCTCGTCGTGAAGGGGCAGCACGAGGACGGCGGTCTCGCGGAGCGCCTCGTCGCCCGCGCGGATCGCCTGATCCCCGTGCCCGAGGGCCTCGGCGCGAGGGAGGCCGCGCTGGCCGAGCCCACCGCGGTCGCCGTGCGGGCTGCGCGAAAGTTCGGACCCATCGATCGGCGCGGCGGTCTGGTCGTCGGGGGTGGCACGATCGGCCTCCTCGTGGCCCAGGTGCTGCGGCACGAGGGCGCCGAGCGCGTCGTGATCGTCGAGCCCGACGCCGACCGTGCTGCCGTCGCCACCGGGCTCGGCTTCGATGTCGTGTGGGCGGACTCGCCGAGCGACCGCGCCGCGCGGGTGGCTGCACTGTTCCCTGACCGAGGGGTCGATCTCGTCGCGGAGTGCTCGGGTGCCCC
Organism: Microbacterium insulae; assembly: GCF_042677065.1. NCBI lineage: Bacteria > Bacillati > Actinomycetota > Actinomycetes > Micrococcales > Microbacteriaceae > Microbacterium > Microbacterium insulae. The sequence goes on from NZ_JBHTII010000001.1 coordinate 1,675,454, forward strand.
CGGCGCGGCGGCGGAGGCGATCGCGCTCGCCCGCGCCGGAGGCATCGTCGTGCTGCTGAGCGTGACACCGGGAACGACACCCATCGGCACGACCGAGGTCGTGCTGCGCGAGAAGACGATCCACGGATCAGCGGCCCACATGTGGGACACGGATGTCGCGCCCGCCGTCGCCCTGATCGCCTCCGGAGCCATCGATGTGAAGCCCCTCATCACCGCCGTCGTCCCGCTGACCGACGGTGCCGGCGCCTTCGAGCTGCTGGCCGACCGCACCGTATCCAACATCAAGATCCTCGTGAGGATCGGAGAAGAGTGAAATGACGTTCCCCGACAACGTCGACGCCCTCGCCGGGCTCGTCGCCGCGATGACCCTCGAAGAAAAGGTCGCCCTCGTCTCGGGCGGAAGCGCCTGGGGAACGGCGAGCGTTGCTTCCATCGGCCTGCGCGACCTCGTGCTGTCGGATGGCCCGAGCGGCGTGCGAGGCGCGGTCTGGGATGAGCGCGAGCCGTCGCTCTCGCTTCCCTCCGGCACGGCGCTCGCCGCCAGCTGGGACCCCGCGGTCGCGCGGCGGTACGGCGAAGTGGTCGCCGCCGAGGCGCGCGCGCACGGCGTCGACATGGTGCTCGGACCCACTATCAACCTCCACCGCTCACCGCTCGGGGGCCGCCACTTCGAGGCGTTCAGTGAGGATCCGGTGCTGACAGCCGATCTCGCGGCGGCCTACGTCGAGGGGGTGCAGGCGAGCGGCGTCGCCGCATGTCCGAAGCACTACGTCGCCAACGACTTCGAGACCGATCGGTTCACCGCCGACGTCCAGGTCGACGAACGGGCGCTCCGCGAGCTCTACCTCTTCGCCTTCGAGAAGTCGGTCGTCGAGGCCCGGGCCTGGGCGGTCATGAGCGCGTACAACTCGGTCAACGGTGTGACCTCGACCGAGAACGCGCTCCTCGACGAGCCGCTCAAGGGAGAGTGGGGCTTCGATGGCGTGGTCGTGAGCGACTGGACCGCCGTGCGCAGCCTCGAGAGCGCCCGGCGCGCGCAGGATCTCGCGATGCCAGGCCCCAGCGAGGCGTGGGGCTCACAGCTCGTCGCCGCGGTGCGCGACGGCACGGTGCCCTTGGCGACACTCGACGAGAAGGTCGGACGGATGCTGCTGCTGGCCGCCCGTGTCGGCGCGTGGGATACCCCGGGCACGCGTCCGCCCGCTCCCCTCGATGGTCCGGTGTTCGCGCGCGCGGCGGCCTCCGAGGGCATGGTCCTGCTGCGCAACGACGGAGTGCTTCCGCTCGATGCGGCGCGACTGACGAGGATCGCAGTCATCGGCGAGAGCGCCGCGCACCCCCGAATCCAGGGCGGGGGCAGCGCGACCGTGCTCCCCGCCCGCATCGAGTCGCCGTTGGAGGGGATCCGCTCGGCGCTCGCCGGTCGGGTCGAGGTCGACTACGCGCTCGGCACGCGCATCCGTACGGGCTTCCTACCGTTCGACCCCGGCGCCATGACCAATCCGATGACCGGTCTGCCAGGCGCCGTCCTCACGCACCTGGACGCCGACGGCGCGATCATCCGCGCCGAGGAGCGCTTCGCGGGCTACATCCTCGACTTCGGCGACGATTCCACACGGGATCGTCGTGCTGCCATCGGGTTCGCGACGGTCCTGCGTCCTTCCGACTCCGGCGATCTTCGCATCGGCTTCGCCTCGCCGGGCCACGGCCGCCTCTTCGTCGACGGCGTGCTGGTGCTCGATGAGACGCTCGCCGATGACTCGGATCAGGTGCAGGCGTTCTTCTCGCCGCCGGCGGCAACGATCACCCTGCCGGTCGAGCGGGGTGTGCCGCTGTCGCTCGTGTACGAGTTCGAGCCCGGCGCAATCGTCGACGGGGTGCCCGGATCGCTCAGCGTCACGTTCGGGATCGAGGTGGAAACCGATGCCGAGGAGGTCGCAGCCCGGCTGATCGAGGAGGCGGCGGTCGCGGCATCCCGTTCCGAAGTCGCCATCGTGGTCGTCGGCACCAACGAGCAGAGCGAGTGCGAGGGATTCGATCGCGATGACCTGCGCCTGCCGGGTCGTCAGGACGAGCTCGTCGAGGCGGTGCTGCGGGCGAACCCGCGGACGATCGTCGTCGTGAACGCGGGGGCGCCCGTCGAGATGCCGTGGCGCGATCGAGCCGCCGCAGTGCTGCTGGCATGGTTCGGCGGACAGGAGTTCGGCTCGGCGCTCGCCGACGTGCTCTTCGGCTTGGTCGAACCCGGCGGACGCCTGCCGACGACCTGGCCGGCGGCGCTCGCTGACGCGCCGATCACCGACGTCACACCCCGTGACGGGGTCGTGCGTTACGACGAAGGGATCCACATCGGCTACCGGGCCTGGCTGCGCGCAGGCGCACGGCCCGCCTATCCGTTCGGCTTCGGCCTCGGCTACACGCAGTGGAGCTATGGCGAGGCGGACGTCGCCGCATCATCCGAGGGCTGGTCGCTCCGGGTGACCGCCGAGAACCGCGGCGCCCGCGACGGAAAGGACGTCGTGCAGGTCTACGCTCGCCGCCGGTCGTCCGCGATCGACCGGCCCGCGCTGTGGCTCGTCGGATTCGCGCCGGTGCGCGCGGGTGCGGGCGAGACACGCGCCGTTGACATCGCGGTCCCGCGTCGCGCGCTCATGCACTGGGACACCGCTCACGCGGGCTGGTCGCTCGAAACGGGGGAGTATGAGCTGCTCGTCGGCCGTTCCGTCGACGAGATCGTCGCGACGACGGTCATCCACGTCGCCGGATCCGAGGCTCGCGAAGAGAGTCTGTCGGAGGCCGTTCGATGAGAGCCGTCGTCCTAATGTTCGACAGCCTGAATCGGCACATGCTTCAGCCGTATGTGGCCGACACCTTCGTGGAGACGCCGAACTTCCGGCGGCTCGCGTCGCTCTCGGTGACGTTCGACCGGTTCTACGCCGGATCGATGCCGTGCATCCCCGCCCGCCGTGAGCTGCACACCGGACGCTACAACTTCCTGCATCGCAGCTGGGGTCCGCTCGAGCCCTTTGACGACTCGATGCCCGAGATGCTCCGCACCGCGGGGATCCACACCCACCTCGTTTCGGACCATCCGCACTACTGGGAAGATGGCGGCGCGACTTATCACACGCGTTACAGCACGTGGGAGTTCCTGCGCGGTCAGGAGGGAGACCCGTGGAAGGGTGTCGTCGCACCCGGCCCGGCGGAGCACGGCACCCTTCTCGCGATGCAGCACCAGGACCGCGTCAACCGCAGCCACATGCCCACCGAGGCGGAGCACTCGCAGACCCTCACGGTCGATGCGGGCCTGGAGTTCATCGACACCAACGCTGCGGCCGACGACTGGATGCTGCAGGTGGAGCTGTTCGATCCGCACGAGCCCTTCTTCGCACCGCGCAGCTACAAGGACGCCTACCTCCCCGCGCACGATGGCCCCGAGTTCGACTGGCCAGGCTACGAGAAGGTCTTCGAGCCGCGTGAGCAGGTCGACGAGGCCAGACTCCACTACGCAGCACTCGTGACGATGTGCGACGCGTCGCTGGGTCGTGTGCTCGACGCCTTCGATCGGCACGACCTGTGGGACGACACGATGCTGATCGTCAACACCGACCACGGCTTTCTTCTGGGGGAGCACGGCTGGTGGGCGAAGTCCGTGCAGCCCTGGTACAACGAACTCGTCCATCTGCCGATGTTTGTGTGGGATCCGCGCTCGCGTTGGCCGGGACGCCGGCGCAACGCCCTCGCGCAAACGATCGACATCGCGCCCACCCTGCTGCGGTTCTTCGGGCTCGAACCCGGAAAGGACATGCTCGGTCAGGACCTCGGCGACATCGTGCGGGATGACGACGGTGGTCACGAGGCGATCCTGTTCGGCATCCATGGCGGGCATGTGAACGTGTCGGACGGTCGCTACGTCTACATGCGGGCGGCGGCGGATGCCTCGAACTCCCCGCTCGAAGAGTTCACGCTCATGCCCACTCACATGCGGTCGCGGTTTCGGACGGACGAGCTCGCCGGCTGGGCGCCGGCAGAGGCGATGTCCTTCACGAAGGGCGTGCGCACCATGCGAATGCCGACCTCGACCCCGCTGGTCAATCCCTGGATGCACGGGTCGCTGCTGTTCGATCTCGCGACTGACCCGCAGCAGCAGCAGCCCCTCGTCGATGACGCGGTCGAGTTGCGGCTGTTGGGCATTCTGCGCGACCTGCTCATCGCCAATGATGCGCCGACGAGCCAGTTCGAGCGTCTCGGCGTCCCTCGTGAGGGAACACTGCGCGCCGAGCATCTCCAGGTCGATGCGCACCGCGCTCGCGGCGCGCTGACCGCTGTCCCGATGCCTGCACCCGACCAACTGAACGTGCCCGAGGTCCTCGCACGTCCGCTTCGCGAGCTGCTCTCGGGACGACAGACCCGCGACATCGTCGCCCGTCACATTCCGGGAGCCGCCGACACCGAGCTGGTCGCGATCGACGGCGATATGTCGCTCATCGATCTGGCTCGCGTTGCGGCGATTCCCGTACAGACGCTCGTTCTGATCGACGCCGCGCTCCGAGCAGCGCGCAGCGAGACATCCATAGGCTCGGGAGCCCCATCATGACCATCTCCGACGCGTTCGATGAGCTGCTGGGCGGCCAACCCACGATGGGGGTGTTCAGAAACCTCAGCCCAGAGCTGGCCGTCGCCCGCGCCACGCGAGCGTGGGACGCGGGTGTGCGAAACGTGGAAATCCCCGTCCAGAGCCCGGACTGTATGCCGACACTCGAGGCCGTCGTCGCGGCTGCCCGCGAACGGGATCTGGTCGTCGGGGCGGGCACGGTCACATCGGTCGATCAGCTCGATGCGCTCGCGCGGTCGGGCATCGCATACACCGTGTCTCCGGGACTTGACGAGACGATCGTGCGCGCGAGCGCCGTCCGCGGCCTGCCTCATCTGCCCGGCGTGGCGACGGCATCGGAGATCCTCGCTGCACGACGACTCGGCCTTCGCTGGGTGAAGGCGTTCCCTGCGTCGGTGTTGGGGGCGCCCTGGATATCGGCGATGCGCGGTCCCTTCCCCGATCAGCGATTCGTGGTGACCGGCGGGATGACGGTTGCCACGACCTCGGAGTTTCTGGCGGCCGGTGCCTCGACTGTCGCTCTCGGCGATGCCTTCGACACCGTCGACGGTCTGGCTGCGGTGTCCGCCCTGATGGCACGAGTGGGCCCGAGGACTATCCCCTGAGCGCTGCGCTCGACGCGCGAACCTCACCGTCACCCGCTGCGTCGCCCCCCGCGAGGGAGCGAGACCGGGGATTTCCGGCTTTCTCGCTCCAGAGCGCCGAGTGTGCGTGAATCCCGGGTCACCAGAGCTCAGGCAGGTGGACCTGCGGGATCACTTCCGGCACGTATTCGCCGGCGCGCGCCCGCCTGTGGATCTCCTCCCAGTCCAGTCCCTCCGCACGGGCCGCAACGAGCATGTCGGGGTCGAAGTACTCGCCGATGGGATTGGCGCTGAACTCCTGCGAGGCCCACATCCATTCCTTCGACTTGGTCCAGCTGCCGAAGGTGTCGAACTGGATCTCGACCCCGTTGCCCTCCGGGTCCTGGTAGTACATCGACATCGTCATACCGTGGTCGAGATTGAGGAACGGGCGGATGCCGCGCTCGGCGAGGCGCTCGTAGTTGTCGAGCCAGGCGTGGAAGTCGGCGTACTCGAACGCGGTGTGGTGCAGGCCTGCGGTGTGACCCTTGTCGACCGGTGCCTTGAGATCGGGCAGCGCGAGCAGGGCGATGCGGTGGTTGGCCTCGTCGTTGGTCAGCCATGCGCCGTCGGTGCCGTGGTAGACGGGTTCGAGCCCGGCGACTGACTCGTAGAACGCGACCATCTCATCGAGCTTGAGGGTGGCGAAGGTCGTGTGGTGGAACACAGGTCGGGTGATCGGGCGGCGACGGCTGCGATTCGCGGTCATGGGTCTCTTCCTTGAGTTCGGGCGCGGCAAGCGGGATGCCTGACGACCTGTGTACTCAAGACTTCGGTCTCACCCGAGAAGCTTTCCGATGATTGGAAGCCTGCGACTTCAACGACCTGCCCGCCTGAGGTCGCGGGAGATGGCCCGCGCGATCGCGACGACGGCGGGCTCCAGCATTCGGGTATCCAGCGATCCGTCCGCGCCGACCACTGAAATCGCGGCCACGCATGCGCCCGAGCGATCGAAGATCGGCGCCCCCACGGATGCTGCCGGCTCGGGCGCGGTGCGGGTCATGTGGGCGACGCCGAGCGCGCGCACCGACTGCAGTTGCGAGCGGAGCGTGGATGCCGCTACGGGCGTGTGCTCCGGCTCGAGGAACAGCGCGCGCTGGAGGTACGCCTCCTGAAACTCGGTACGGCTGTGCGCGAGCAGGATGAGCCCGAGGCCGGTGCCGTGCAGCGGGACCCGGCCGCCGACGTAGGAGAGCACTCTGCCGGCACCCGGAGCGGACAGGCGCTCGATGATGATGCCCTCGTCGTTCTCCCGCACGGCGAGCTGCACGTGCTGCTGGGTGGCTCGGTGCAGGTCTTCCATGTAGGGCAGCGCGATGGCGCGGAGGCCGTGACCGCGGGGCGCGAGCGCCGCGTACTCGAGCATCCGGAGCCCGATCGAGAAGGTGCCGTCGGCCTGCCGCTCGAGCGCCCCGAGGCGGGCGAGATGCTGCGCGAGACGCAGAGTCGAGCTCAGCGGGATGCCGGCACGCTCGCTCAGCCGTGTGAGCGTGAGGTTCGTGTCCTCGTCGGTGAACGCGTCGAGCAGGCGGAATGCGCGGTCGAGCAGCGGCTCGCCCGACGGGGGGCGACCACCTCGTCGCGTCTTCACCTCTTCCATCCATTGAAACTACCAGTGAGGTTCGTGGACGGTCGGAGGCATGATCGGGGAGTCACCGTTGACCCATCGCCGACACCGGAGTTCGCAGACATGGCTGGATCCCCTCTCCCCGTCGTCATCGTGGGCGGTGGCCCGGTCGGTCTCGCGCTGGCCGAGGAGCTGTCGCTTCACGACGTGCCGGTCACGGTCATCGAACCGCGCACGGTCGTCGAGCACTCGCGCCCGCGGGCGAAGACCACTTCGGTGCGCACGATGGAGCACCTCCGTCGCTGGGGAATCGCAGGGCGGCTCCGCCAGGTCGCCCCCTTGCCCGTCGACTGGTCGCAGCGCGTGACCTTCGTGCAGACGGTGACGGGGCGCGAGATCACCCACGTCGACGGATGCCTCGGGCTCGCCGCCGACCCGGATCTCAGCCCCGAGCGCGCCCAGCAGGTGACCCAGCCTCTCGTCGAAGAGGTGCTGCGCGCCGATCTCGCCGCGAAGCCGGGGGTCGAGCTGCTCTTCGGATGGCGCGCCGTCGAGGTCGCCGACGGTGCAGACCACGCCGAGGTCGTCATTGAGAAGGGGACCGGTGAGCGGCGCACGATCGCGGCAACATGGGTCGTGGGCGCGGACGGACCCCGCAGTGTCGTGCGCGAGGCGATGGGCGCCCGCTACGAGGGTTCGCCCGCGGGTCGCCCGAACGTCAACATCACGTTCCGCTCGCACGAGCTCGCCGGTCTCATTCCCCACGCGCCCTCGATCCACTACTGGGTGCTGAACCCGGCGTCGCCGGGTGTCGTGGGCCCCCTCGACCTCGACGGCACCTGGTGGGCGATCTCCACCGGCACGCCACAGGTGGACGACCCCGAGCATGCGGCGCGGATCGTCCGAGACCTGGTCGGCGCCGACATCGACGTCGAGATCCTCGCGACCGACCCGTGGCAGGCGCGCACCCTGCTCGCCGACCGCTACCGCACCGGGCGGCTGTTCATCGTCGGCGACGCCGCCCACCAGAATCCGCCGTGGGGCGGCCACGGGTTCAACACCGGCGTCGGCGATGCCGTCAACCTCGGCTGGAAGCTTGCCGCTGTCCTCGCGGGCTGGGCACCTGAGGCCCTGCTCGACAGCTATGCCGCCGAGCGCCGCCCGATCGAGGAGCAGACGATCAAGCTGTCGTCCGCCAACATGGCCTCGCTCTCGACCGACCTCAGCAATCCGCTGCTGATGACCTCCGGCGAGACCTTCGAGCGTGCGCGCGCCGAACTCGGTCCCGCGATCTGGCGGATCAAGTCACCCGAGTTCTACAGCACCGGGCTCGTGCTCGGCTACGGCTACGGTCCCGCATCCCGTGACCAGGCCCCCACGCCGGCCGAGTACCTGCCCGCGGTCGCCGCCGGCAACAGGCTGCCGCATCGCCTCATCGGCGGACGCGCGGTCTTCGACGTCCTCGGACCATGGTTCACCGTCATCGGAACGACGGATGCCGTCACCCCGGTACTGGCAGAGGCGTCACGCCGCGGCATCCCGGTCACCCATCTCGAGACGGACAATCCTGCCGTCGTGCTCGTGCGCCCTGACCAGCACATCGCGCACGTCGGAGACGCCACCACCGATGAGACCAGGGCGTGGGATGCCGCCCTCCACGGGTTCACCGCCGCGGACACGTCCCCAGTGCAGAACGGACAGGTCGCATGAGAGTCATCGCCATCGAGGAGCACATGCTGCCCCGCGACATCGTGCAAGCCGCCGGCATCGACCTGGGCCTCCGTGCCGGCGAGCGAGCGGCAGCCCTCGACGACCTCGGCGAAGGCCGACTGCGGATCATGGACGAGGCCGGCATCGACATGCAGGTGCTCTCGGCGCTCAGCTACTTCGTGCAGGACCTCGCCCCAGCGCCTTCGGTGCGCTGGAACCGCGAACTCAACGACCGCATGTCCGCGACCGTCCAGCAGCATCCCGATCGGTTCCAGGCCTTCGCCGCCCTGCCGATGACGGATCCCGCCGCCGCGGTCGACGAGCTCACGCGGTGCGTCGAGGATCTCAGGTTTCTCGGCGCGATGATCCACGGGCAGACGCACGGCGTCTTCCTCGACCACCCCTCGGTGCGCCCCATCCTCGACGAGGCCGCGCGGCTCGACGTGCCGATCTACCTGCACCCGGCCCCCGCCCCTCCCGTCGTGCAGGAGGCCTACTTCTCCGGCCTCCCCGAAGCCGCCGCCGCGTGCCTGTCGACCTCGGGCTGGGGGTGGCATGCCGAGTGCGGCATGCACGTGCTGCGCATGGTCGTCGCGGGCGTCTTCGAGGAGCTGCCCGACCTCAAGATCATCGTCGGGCACATGGGTGAGGGCCTGCCGTTCCACCTCGAACGCATCGAGAACATGCTCAGCCCCGTCGTGGCCGGACACGCGCTCACCGTGGCCGAGACGCTGCGCCGCAACCTCTACCTGACGACATCCGGGTACAACTCCGACGCCCCGCTGCTGTGCGCCCTCGCCGAGTTCGGCGTCGATCACGTGCTGTTCTCGGTGGATCACCCGTTCGGCGACAGCGCAAAGTCGACGGCATATCTGCGGTCTGCGCCCGTGTCGGACGGCGACCGCGCACAGATCGCGCACGGCAATGCCGAAAGAGTCCTCGGCCTGCCGTTGAACAGTCAAGGAGCAGCATGAGCATCTTCACCGGCTCCGGCCCCACGCGGACGACGCACTTCATCGACGGAGCATGGACCGAGCCTGTCGGCCCGACCTTCCCGGTCCTCAACCCGCTCAACGACGAACTCGTCGCGGATGCAGCTGCCGGCACCGCCGCCGACATGCAGGCCGCCATCGACGCGGCCGCAGCCGCCTTCCCGGCCTGGGCGAACCTCGCGCCCGGCGCGCGGCAGCAACTGTTTCTGCGCGCCGCCGACATCGTCGACCGGCGGCACGACGAGCTCGTCGCACTGATGGCCGTCGAGGGCGGCGCGAGCCGGGCCTTCTCGTCGTTCCAGATCCGGCTGTCATCGGCGATGCTGCGTCAGGCGGCCGGGTGGGGCTACCTGCCCGCCGGCGACGTGCTGCAGAGCGACGCCCCCGGGCGCACGGCGATGGTCACCCGCAAGCCGCTCGGCGTCGTCGCGGGGTTCACCCCGTGGAACGGCGCCTTCTACCTCGCGTGGCGGACGTTCCTGCTGCCGATGGCGTTCGGCAACACGACCGTCATCAAGCCGTCGGAGCTCGCGCCGATATCGGCGGGGCTCATCCATGCCGAGATCCTGCACGAAGCCGGGTTCCCGCCCGGCACGTTCAACGTCGTCACGAATGCGCCGGGGGATGCGGCATCCGTCGCCGAGGTGTTCTTCGAGAGCCCTGCCGTGCGTTGCATCAACTTCACCGGATCCGACAAGACCGCGCGGATCCTCGGCGAGCGGGCGGGACGAGCCCTCAAGCGCATGGTGCTCGAACTCGGCGGATTCAACCCGGTGCTGGTGCTCGACGATGCCGACATCGAGGAGTCGATCAAGGCCGTGACCTTCGGGGCGTTCCTGCACCAGGGCCAGGTCTGCATGAACTCGCGCAAGGTCTACGTGCACCGATCCGTCCACGACGAGTTCGTCGCGCGGCTGGCAGATCGGGTGCGTGCGCTCAAAGTCGGCGACCCCACCGATCCCTCGGTTATCATCGGCCCGCTCATCACCGACAGCGCCGTGGAGCAGATCGACGAGCGCGTGCGCGATGCGATCGATCGCGGTGCCACTCTTGTCACTGGAGGACGTGCCGAGGGGCGTATCTACCACCCGACGATCTTGACGAACGTTCCCTCCGACGCGATCTGCACGACGGGGGCCGATGAGACCTTCGGGCCGCTGCTGGTGATCGAGGCGTTCGACGACCTCGACACGGCGCTCCGCGATGCGCAGAGCACGCCCTATGGGCTCAGCGCCTCGATCATGACGCGCGACCGCGCGCGCGGCTTCGACATCGCGCAGCGGTTCGACGCGGGCATCGTGCACGTCAACGCGCCGACGATGGCGAGCGAAGCGGCGCTTCCCGTGGGCGGAGTGAAGGACAGCGGCTGGGGCCGCTCGGGTCACTACGCCGTCGAGGACTTCACCGAAGTGCGGCTGACGACCATGAGCAGCCATCCCGGCCGCTATCCCTTCTGACACACCGCCCGAGAGAAACACCGAACCCGCTGCAACGAAGCAGCGAGAAATGGATGCCGACATGACCTCTGAATCACCGGCGACGCGTACCGCCATCACCGGCGTCCGCGTCTACAGCAGCGGCTCGCTCGGCGCTCCGACGACCGTCGTCGTCGAGGACGGACTCCTCTCCGCCGACACGTCGATTGAGGGCGCAGTCGTCATCGATGGCGCCGGCGGCACGCTGCTCCCCGGTCTGATCGATACCCACGTGCACGCGCGCAGCCGTGGACACCTCGAGGCCGCGGGTGCGGCGGGCGTGACCACGCTGATCGACCTGGGTTCGCCCGATCTCGACCTGCTCCACTCGCTGCAGAACCTGCCGGGGCTCCCCGACCTCCGCAGCTCGGGCCACTCGGCGAGCGGCCCGGGTTCGCACTTCATCGTGAAGATGGGGATGCCCGTGAGCAGCGGCGTCGACGGACCTTCGGATGCTGCGCGCTTCGTGCGCGAGCGGAAGGCCGAAGGTTCGGAGCTCATCAAGATCCTCATCGAGGACCCGAAGTTCCCGGGCGCGAAGCCGCTGTCGACCGAAACGGTCGCTGCGATCGTCACGGCTGCGCACGATGCCGGCCTGCTGACGGTCGCACACGTCGTGAGCGCGTTCACACTTCGATCGGCGCTGGATGCCGGAGTGGACGTCGTCACGCATGCTGCACTCGGAGGCGAGTTGGACGCCGAGACGCAAGCGCTCATCGCGAAGAACGGCACCGTGATCATCCCCACGCTGGGGATGATGCACGGCATCGTCGAGACCATCGGCGGCAAGATGATGATGAAGATCGTTGGCACGCTCGTGCCCGCCGCGCGCATGAAGTACCGGTTCGCCGAGGCCACCGTGGGTGTTTTCCACGCCGCGGGCAACACCGTGCTCGTCGGCACCGACTCCAACGACAGTCATGAGGCGCCCTTCAACGTGCCGTTCGGCGAGGGGCTGCACGACGAACTCGCCCGGCTCGTCGCAGCCGGCCTCACGCCGTCGGAGGCGCTCGATGGCGCGACGGCGAAGGCCGCGGACGTCTTCGGCCTCACCGACCGCGGGCGCATCGCCCCAGGGCTCCGGGCGGACCTGGTGCTGATCGACGGCGACCCGACCACGCAGATCGCAGTGACCCGGAACATCACCGGTGTGTGGATCGGTGGCGACCGGGTCGGGTAGTCGCTGCGGGCAGCGCCCGCGGCCGGATCGTCACGACCCGGCCGCGGGCGCCAGCATCATGTCGTTGAACCGGGCCGTGATGCCGATGTCGTCTGTTCGCTGCGCATCGCGGCGCTCGCGAGCCCGTGCGACGTAGGCCTCGGGCTCGCCCGTCTCGAGCGCGGCCAGGGTCTCTGCGAGAAACTCGTCGAGCGGCATCGCGCGGGCATCGGTCAGGTTGACCGGCTGCAAAGCCGTGCGCGTGAGCGGGGGCGCGATCTCGATCATCGCCGGCCCGTCATCGCCGAGGAGGTACCGCAACGACAGCGTGTACGAGTGCATCGCCGCCTTCGTCGCTGAATACAGCGCCGAACGCGCGAGCGGCGCGTAACCGAGCATGGACGTCACGTTGATGATCGCGGCATCCGGAACGGATCGCAGGTGCTCGATGAAGGCCGAGACCAGCCGGATCGGTCCGAGGAGGTTCGTCTCGACAGTGCGCACGAGGTCACGGTCGTCGAGGGGCCGCGTCACGTCGTCGTCGATCATGATCCCGGCGCAGTTGACGAGCACGTTGAGCTGTGGATGCCGCGCGAGAAGCGTCGATGCCTTCGCGGTGATGGCGGCTGCATCCGATACATCGAGCAGTGCCGTCTCGATGCCGGGATTCGCCCTCGCTACCTCGTCGAGCAGATCTGCTCGGTGTCCGGCGACGATCACCGAGCTGCCGCGCGCGTGGAAGGCCTCGGCGAGACCCCGGCCGATGCCGGAGCCGCCGCCGGTGATGAGGACCGTGCTCGCGCCGAGCCTCATCGCGCGCTGGTATCCGGAAGCGCGGCCGCGCTGACGGCGCTCTCCATGCGCTCCGAGGTCGATTCCGTCGCACGGCCGGGAACCGCGAGGGCGAAGACCGCGCCGAGCACTCCCACGATCGCGAAGGCATAGAAGTTCCACGCTGCGGGGAGCCCGGAGTCGAGCACCCTCGCACCGAGGATGGGGCCGACGATTGCGCCGATCCGGCCGACCGCGAGCGCCCAGCTGAGGCCGGTGCCGCGGAGGTCGCCCGGGTAGCGAGTGACGATGAAGGCGTTGACGAGTGCCTGCGACCCCATGAGTCCGAAGCCCGCGACGAAGAGCAGGATGATGAGCAGCCACAGGGCCGGCTTCTGCGCGATGAGGATGAGACAGATCGCTCCGGCGAGGAAGGCGATCACGGTGACCCGCTTCGGGCCGACGGCATCGGCGACGCGTCCCCCGATGATCATTCCGACGCCCGCGCCCGTGGCGACGACGGCGGTGAGCAGGAGCGCGGAATCGAGGGCATAACCCTGCGCCTGCATGATCGTGGGCAGCCAGGCGGTGATCCCGAAGACGAGGAGCAAAGCGCACGCCGCGGTCAGCCAGAAGAGGATCGTCGCCGCCTTGAGTCCCGGGCGGAACAGCACGCGCAGGCCGACCCCGCTCGCCGCGTCATCGGTCGCGGCGGGCAGTGGGATGCCCATGCCGTTCGACAGCTCCTGTGCCAGCTCGCGGCGACCCGTACGCACGAGGTGCACGGGGCTCTCCGGGAACAGGCGAATGACGAAGGGGATCGCGATGACGGCGGGGATGACCCCGGCGATGAAGACCCAGTGGTACGACTGGCCAGAGAGCAGGACGGCTGCCAGCAGCGGCGCGCACAGCCCGCCGAGTGCCATACCGGCCATTACGATGCCGATGTTGCGGGCGCGACGGCCGGGCCGCGAGAGGTCGGCGACGTACGCCAGCAGCGTGGGCAGCATGATGCCGAGTCCGATGCCGACGAGCGCGCGCCCGCCGATGAAGACGCCGGCGGTTGGCGCGATCGCATTCACTGTCATGCCCAGCGGTATGACAAAGCTCGACGCGATGATGAGACGGCGCGGTCCGACCCGGTGTGTGAGGGCTCCCGAGAGCGCGGCGCCGAGGAGCATTCCGACTGCAGTGGCGGCGCCCGCGATGCCGGCGAGCGTCGACGTCAACCCCAGCGAAGGCTCCTCGAGCATGCTCGGCACAGCGACTCCGAGCGAGGCGAGGTCGTAGCCCTCGAGGATGGCCAGGGCGAACGCGACGGCGAGCAGGGTGCGCTCGCCGATGGGGCGGGCGAGGGTGCGGGATGTGGTCATGATGCGGATGCTCCGTTCGAGGCGGTGAGGGCGGGGGAGACGGGTTCGCCCGCGAGCCAGACGCCGCGGATCGAGCGTGTCGCGGCGACGTCGAGTATCGGATCGTTGTCGAGGAGTACGAGGTCTGCGCGGCATCCCGGTGCGATCGCGCCACGGTCTTGCAGACCGAAGTGCTTGGCGGCGACGCAGGTCGCTGAGCGGAGGGCGTCGAGGGGTGAGAGGCCTGCCTCGACGAGCAGGGCGAGCTCGTCGTGGAGGCTGCTGCCGAATGCGGGAGACGCGGGTGCGGCGGGTGTTTCGTTCGCGTCCGTGCCCGCGAGAATCGGGACGCCGGCGGCGTGCAGGGCGCGCACGGACTCGCGCGCGGGTGCGTAGGAGGGGCCAGGAACCGTCGCCGCCGTGAGCCGGTCGACGATGCCCTTCATCATGGTCAGGGTCGGAACGAACACCGCCCCCGCGGCTGCGAGGCGCTCGGCTTGTGCGGGGTCGATGGGGCGGTCGAGCGGCACATGCGTGAGCACGTCGACGCGCGCCGCTTCGGCCATGGTGACGGCATCCAGCCGCGAAGCATGGGCGACGACACGGAGTCCCCGATCGTGCGCCGCAGCGACGAGCGCGTCGACGGTCTGCTGATCGAATCCCGGCAGGTCGATGACGAACTTGAGGTAATCGGCGCCCTGCGCGATGCGGCGCTCGACGATCGTCGCGGCGTCCGCGGGCCCGGCGACATGCGATTCCTGCGCGCCGGGCACGAGCTTCATCCGCTCGGCGTGCGCGCTCGACGGGGAGGTGATGGCGATCATCGCGCTTCGGATGTCGGTGACACCCGCGCGGCCGCGCATCGCCTTCACGAGCGGTTCGGGCGAGCTCATGTCGAGGCCGGTCGTGACGCCCACCGCGACCAGCAGCTCCTGCGTGTGCGGTCCGGCGAGGTGGATGTGGCAGTCGATGAGGCCGGGGATGAGAAAGCCCCCGGCCCCGTCGACGATGTCGGCATCCGGTCCTGCGTCCGCCACGATCAACCCGTCGACGATCGCGACATCGTGCGTCGTGAAGCCGTCGCCGTCGAAGACGTGGACGTTTCGCAGGACCGTCGCCACGATCAGACGGCGGCCGTCGCTGCGGCAGACTTGGCGAAGGCGAGCTGCGCGTCCTGGAACTCGCCGCCGGCGAGGTGGAAGTCGATGCAGTGCCCGCTGCCGAGCTGCAGCGCGGTGTCGATCGAGGCCGCCGACGTGAATCCGCCGCGGAACTCGTCGATCTCCTCCTGGCTCGTGACCCAGAGCGCATCGAACTCGCCCTGGCGGTGCAGCACCGGCACGGTGACGCGTCCGCACACCTCGGCCCGGCGCTCGATCCAGCCGCCGGTGATGTCGAGCAGCTCGACCTTCGGCACGAGGGTGTTCGAGGGGTGGCTTGCCGCGGGCATATCGTCCGTGTACGACCCGGCCGGTCCGAACATGACCATGTCCTTCATTGGGACGGGAAGGTCGATCATCGGGATCGGGGGCAGTGCCTCCCACGCGCCGCGCGACTCGGCGGGAACGCGCACGAGGCATCCCGAGATGGCGAGACCCTGGAGCGGCCACGACGGCTGCGATGCTGCGATCGCCGTCGCGACGGCACCGCCGATCGAGTGGGCGATGATGACGACGCCGGATGCCGCACCGCCGTGCTGCTCCCAGATCTCGCCGATCGCCGTGTTCAGCACCTCGGCGTTGGCCAGAATGATCGAGTCGTCGCTCTCGAGCGGGCTCGATCCGGCATAGTTCGGGCGATCGAGGGCGATGACGGGAACCCCGGCGGCCTCGGCGCGGTCGAGGAGCGAGTACCCGGGGATGTCGAAGTACTCCGACGTATAGGTGCCGCCGTGCAGTGCGATCACGAGCGGTGTGCCCGCGGTCGGCTCGACGCTGTTGCGGCGGCCGCTGTAGGTGCGGCCGTCGGCGGTGGTGTGGGTGAACGAGGTGGACATCGTCGTCCTTTCGGGTTGTGGTGCGGGGTCGGGTCAGAGGAGGGCGGGAGGCCGAGTGAGGGTCGCGCGTACGTCGGCGGCGACAGTGAGCGCGGCGCCCCGGTCGCGATTCGCTTCGCGGAGCGCCAGGATGCCGGGGCCCCGGTGCTCGGGGGCGAGGCCCGCCGGGCGGGCGATGACGAGGAAGTGGAAGTGCGGATAGTTCTCGCCAAAGCTCATGAAGTACACGCCGGCGGCCCCGGTCGTCTCGCGGATCGCGTTCGCGATCCGCTGCGACACCGTGCCGAACCTCGCGGCCTCGTCGGCGGACAGCTCGGGCCATCCTTCGGCATGCCGGCGCAGGCGCAGAACGTACCACCCGGGCACGTCGTATCCCTCGGCGACGTCGCACGACCAGGCGTCGTCGCGGAACACCACGGCGGAGGAATCAGCCGCTTCGAGGTCGCACGGCAGGCACGCGCTCATGCCGGCACCCGCTGTGATGCGACGGACTCGTCGAGGAACGCCTCGATTGTGCGGGGCGCTGCCCCGGTGATCTCGAGCACGGTGTCGGTGACGAACTCCGACGCGCGGGCGGCGAAGAGCTCGTACATCTCGCGGAAGTGGTCCGCCTCCCATTCGGCCATGCCGCGGCCGACGAGCGAGTCGCGAACCTGGTCGAGGCTGACGTCGATGACGGATGCCGGCTCGCCGCTTCGTGCCGAGATCAGCTCGGCCAGTTCGGCGTACCCGACCGATCGGGGGCCGGTCAGCGCGAGAGTCTGTCCGTCCCAGTCGTGTCGCGTGAGCACCTCGGCCGCGACGGCGCCGACGTCGCGGGCGTCGATCAGGCTGATGCCGGCTGCGCCGATGGGGTTGATCACGCGGCCGGTGTCTCGCAGGGCCGACAGCATCAACTGGCCGACGAGGACTTGCATGAACGAGTTGGGTCGCAGGATGACGAAGGGCTGACCGCTGTCCTGCAGGACCCGTTCGACCTCCCAGTGCTCGCGGCACGCGTACGGTCCGTCGGGCGTGATGGCCGAGGAGGTGCCCGAGAGCTTGACGATGCGGATGCCGGTCCGCCGCAGCGCGCGGATGACCCCGAGTTGCAGGTCGGCCATCGCGAAGCTGTGCGGCGACAGAAGGAACACGCTGTCGATTCCCTCGACGGCGGACGCGAGCACCGCCGGGTCGGTGACGTCTCCCGCGAGGATCTCGACGTCCTCGCCGAGAAGCGCCTGCGCGCGGTCGGCGTCGCGGACCAGAACCCGCGGTCGGCCGCCCCGAGCGAGAACCTCCGATACCACGTGGGGTCCGATGTTCCCGGTGGCACCGAGGACCAGGATCGACATCTTCGTCTCCTCGCTATTCGCTACGATATATCCTGCATGGTAAGTCGTCTACGTGCGGTGCACAAGAGCCGCCTCAGTGCGCTTCGATCGCGCGGATGTGGTCGCGGATGCGGTCTTCGTTGCCCGAGAGGTGTTCCCGGAGGGCTGCCATCATCGCCTCGGGGTCGCTTTGCAGTGCTGCATCGCGCAGCTGCCGATGCTTGTCATACCGACGCTGTCGCTCATCCTCGGTGATCTGTGTCGGATCGAAGACGAGGTGCGTGTACCGCTCGGCCGCCATCCACAGGGTGTGCAGCACGCGGTCGTCCCACGCGTTCGCCGCGGGGTGCACGAGGGCTTCGTGGAAGTCGTAGTGCCCCTGCCATGCGACCTCGGGGTCGAGGTCGCGGCTCGCTTCGAGCAGCTCGTCGAGACGAGAGATCTCTGAGGAGTCGCGACGGCCCGCCGATGCGCCGGCGAGGGGGAGCTCGATCTGGTAGCGCAAGCGGTAGATCGCTTCGAGGTCGCTCGTGCTGAGAGGTGCCACGCTCGCGCTGCGCGCCTGGCGGAGGACGATCAGCCCCTGGGACTCGAGTCGGCGGAGTGCTTCGCGAATCGGGATGTGGCTGACGCCGAGTTGGGCGGCCAGGTCGCGGATCGAGAACTGCTCGCCGGCAGGGAGGGCGCCGGTGAGCACTGCGCGGCGGATCTCGGAGGTCACGAGGTCGACGGCCGAGCTGTTGGCGCTCGCCACCGAGCGGACTTGGCCATCCAGTGCCATGCGGGTCTCCTCGTGTTCGTTCGTGTCCATGGTGTCAGGCCGACGAGGAAGAATCGGCGTCGCCACGTTGCCATCGCTACTGTATAAGATATATCCTGTGCCGACAAGGGGGTCATGATGGCGACGACAACGCACCGTACGGCGGAGACCGCCGACGCATTGGACGTGTTCGAAGCGATCGAGCGCAAGGTCCTGTGGCTGTCGACGGCGATCATCGACGCAGCCAACGCACCGGGCCGCCGGGATCCTGACGGGCTCAAGGTCGGCGGGCACCAGGCCTCCAGCGCGTCGATGGCGACGATCATGACCGCCCTCTGGTTCACCACTCTCGGTCCTGAGGATCGGGTCTCGGTGAAGCCGCACGCCTCGCCGGTCCTCCATGCGATCAACTACCTGCTCGGCCAGTTGACTCCCGAGCAGCTCGGCACGCTCCGCGCCTTTCACGGGCTTCAGAGCTACCCGAGCCGGTCGAAAGACCCCGACACGGTGGACTACTCCACGGGGTCGGTGGGCATCGGTGCGACCGCGCCGATCTGGGGCGCGATCGCCCGGCGATTCGTGGCCGACACGGCAGGCACCCAGCGCAGCGCAGGCCGGCAGTACTCTCTGGTCGGAGACGCCGAGCTGGACGAGGGCGCGGTGTGGGAGGCCGTCCTCGACCCCACCGTGACCGACCTCGGCGAGATCGTCTGGATCGTCGACTTCAACCGGCAATCCCTCGACCGCGTGGTGCCGAACATCTCGGCCACCCGCCTGCAGGCGATGTTCGCCGCCGCCGGGTGGCAGGTGATCACGCTCAAGTACGGCCGATTCCAGGCCGAGCTGTTCGCTCGACCCGGTGGGGAGCACCTGCAACGACGCATCGACGAGATGTCGAACCCCGAGTACCAGCGCCTTCTGCGCTGCGCGCCCGCAGAACTGCGTGATCGACTGCCCGGGACGGGTGCGGGCGCACCCGCCATCACCGAACTGCTGGCCGGCCTCGACGATGCTGATCTCACCCGCGTGATACGCGGCCTCGGCGGCCACGACATCCCCGCCCTGGTGGATGCCTTCGAGGCGATCGACGACTCCCGCCCGACCGTGATCTTCGCCTATACGATCAAGGGCAACGGGCTCCCGAGCGCCGGGCACCCGCAGAACCACTCCAACCTGCTCAAGCCCGAACAGCTCGCACTTGTCGCCGAACAGCTCGGCGAGGACGTCGGCGACCCGTGGCGCGGATTTCCGGCAGACTCCGCCGAGGCGCTCGTGTGCGCGTCGGTGGCGGAGCGCTTGCGCCGCGCACCCTCAGTGGACGTATCGCCGCCCGCAGTTCCCGAGGACTTCGGTCGTGAGGTGAAGGGCCGAAGCTCCACGCAGCAGGCCCTCGGGCGGCTGCTGCTCGACCTCACCCGCGTGGCGCCGGAGGCTGCGCGCCGCGTCGTCACCGTCGCGCCGGATGTGGCCTCGAGCACCAACCTTGGCGGCTGGGTCAACAAGGCGGGAGTCTGGTCGCCGTCCGCCAAGCGCGACTGGTTCGCCGACGACGCCGAGACGATCCTGCACTGGGACGAGCGACCGACCGGCCAGCACATCGAGCTCGGCATCGCCGAGGTCAACCTCGTCAGCCTGCTCGGCGAGCTCGGCGCCACCTGGAGCCGGTGGGGCGAACCGGTGTTCCCCATCGGAACGCTGTACGACCCGTTCGTGACGCGCGCGCTCGAGCCCTGGTCCTTCGGGGTCTACGGCGGCGGCCAGTCGATCCTTGTCGGGACACCGTCGGGCGTGACGCTCGCCGCCGAGGGCGGCGCCCACCAATCGATCATTACCCCCTCCGTCGGCATCGAGCAGCCGGGCGTCGTCGCGTTCGAACCCGCGTTCGTGCAGGACTTCGAGTGGTGCATGCTCGACGCGCTCGCGCGGTTGGGACGCCTGGGCGGCTCCTCCAGCTACTTCCGCCTCACATCCCGCGTGATCGATCAGGCGCTCGCCGACGTGCCCGCCGACCCAGCCGCGCGGGAGCGTCGTCGCAGACAGGTCGTCGCGGGCGGGTACGCACTGCGGCGGGTGCCGCACCCCGACGTCACGCTCGTGGGAATGGGCGCGCTGATGCCAGAGGTGCTGATCGCGGCAGACCGGCTCGAGGCGCTCGGAATCTCGGCCGATGTCGTGTGCGTGACCAGCGCCGACCGCCTGTATCGGGCCGTACGGGCGCGCACCGGGCATGCGTCGACGGACGCCGGTGCCAGCGATCCGGCGATCATCGAGCAGCTCTTCCCCGCCGAACGCTCCACCCCGATGGTCACGGTCCTCGACGGCCACCCTCACACGCTCGCGTTCCTCGCAGCTGTGCGGGGGGTGCCGAGCATCAACCTCGGCGTGACCGAGTTCGGACAGACCGGAACGCTGCAGGAGCTCTACCGGCTCCACGAAATCGGGCCTGACGCGCAGATCGCCGCCGCCCTCGACCTCGTACAGTCCTCCCCGCGTCGCTGACGCACCCATCCCATCCAATCCCTCGAAGGAGAGAGAATATGCCCGAGAACAAGGCGACCAACTGGCCGGCGAACCCGCCCAAGCTGCACCACACCACGTTCACCACACTGCGGATGAACGAGATGGTCACGTGGTACGGACTGGTGTGCGGGCTGCGGCCGGTGTTCCAGAGCGACGAGGCATCGTGGCTCACGAACGACGACGCCAATCATCGCATCGCGCTGCTTTCCCCTCCCGGACTTAAGCACCCCACAGACAAGGGGCACGAGACCGGCATCCACCACACCGCCTTCGAGTTCTCGACGTTCGACATGTGGATGAACAACTACATCCGCCTGCGCGACCACGGCATCCTGCCCTTCCTGCAGCTCGACCACGGCATCACGATGTCGGTGTACTACCAGGACCCCGACGGCAATGGCGTAGAGATCCAGGTCGACGGCTTCGGCGACTGGGCCGACTCGAGCGAATGGATCGCCAACGCGAAGGAATTCGCCGAGAACCCGATCGGCACGTTCTTCGACGCCGAGAAGCTCGTCGCCGCGCGCGACGCCGGGCTGTCGTTCCAGGAGATCCACGAGAGGACCCGCGCGGGGGAGTACCTGCCCGAGGTGATCCCTGAGGACATCTTCCTACCGGAAGTGTGGTGACCGCGCGTGCGCATCGCAAATCGCTCTGATCGTCTCGTGCTGGTCGACGGCGACTGGGCCCTCGACGTCGAGAGGGCCAGTGGTGGGCGCTTCGCCGCCGACCCGAGTGCAGTCTTCTCCCGCTGGCCCGAGTTCGCCGAGTGGGCGGGGTCGGTTGACGTCGCCGCGGACGAGCGGGCCGAGGTCTTCGAAGCATCCGAGCTGCGGGCTCCCTCGCCGCGACCGCGACAGGTCATCGGCGTCGGTCTGAACTACGCCGATCACGCGCACGAGGCTGGCCTTCCCATCCCCGAGCATCCCGTCGTGTTCACGAAGTTCGCGTCGGCCGTCGCCGGACCGGACGTCGACGTGCGACTTCCGGGCTCGACCGTTGACTGGGAGGCCGAGCTCGTCGTCGTGATCGGCACGGGGGGCCGCGACATCCCCGAGTCCGAAGCTTTGAGCCGGATCGCCGGTTACACAGTGGGCCAGGATCTCTCCGAGCGCACCGTGCAGTGGCAGGGGATGCCCGCTCAGTTCAGCATGGGGAAGTCGTTCGAGAACTTCGCACCGATCGGACCCTGGATCGTCACGCTCGATGAGTTCAGCAACCCGAACGAGCTCGCGATCTCCGCGACCATCGCAGGCCTGGACGGCACCGAGACTCGTGTCCAGGACAGCTCTACAGCGCAGCTGATCTTCCCCGTCGGGGAGCTCATCAGCCGGCTCTCCAAGACGCTCGAGCTTCTTCCGGGAGACATCGTCTTCACCGGAACGCCGCCCGGCGTTGGTGCCGGCATGAAGCCGAACCGCTACCTCGTACCGGGCGAAGTGCTCGTCACCGAGATCGCGGGAATCGGGCACATCACGCAACGATTCTCGGACTAGGGGCACAAGAAGGTCGCATTCACCCCGGCATTGCGCGTGCGCCGCCCTGCGAGGTTGGCAATGTCCTCTCGCATAGGACACTCGGCATCAGTTATATCTGAGTACAGGCCCGACGAAGGCCGGCGGCGCGTAGACTCCAGCGATGACCCGGATCGACGCACAGTCGAACGCTCCCGCGACGACGTCCCCCAACGGCGTCACGGTCCGCGATCTCGTCGGATTGCGCTATCTCCAGGCGACGGTGCTCGCCGGCGAGGCAGGCTTGGATCAGCGGGTGACGTGGGCACACGTCTCGGATGCATTCGACCCGTGGAACTGGCTCGACCCGGGCGACCTCGTGCTGACGTGCGGGTACATCCTTCCCGAGACGCCACAGGATCAGGTGACCTTCGTCGAGCGGCTGGCGACGGCAGGGCTCAGCGGTCTCGTCGTCGGCGAAGACGAGCGATGCCCTCCCATATCGGGCGACATGCTGGCTGCCGCGGACCGCATCGGCTTTCCGGTGATCTTCGGTGCGCACACAGTCGGCTTCGCCCAGTACGTGCGGTTCGTCGCCGCGGCCAATGCCCGCGCGGAGAACCAATCGTTCACGAAGATCGCGCGCGTGCACGGTGAAGTCATGGCCAGCCTCCGCGAGGACCTCGCCGGCACGGAATTCGTCGATCGCCTCAGCCACGTCGTCGACTGCCGGCTCCTAGTCGTGGATCCCGAGATGTGGGAGCCGCTCGTACGCGGAGCATCCACCCCCGCGCGCGAGTGGAAGGACGCCTACGACGAAGAGGTCCGAAGGTCTTCCGGAAGGGCGCCTTTCGTGATGAACCTGACCGTCGGCGACCAGAACGCGCTTGCGATGCCGATTCCGAGCGAGCGATCGGCCTGTCTCATCGCCTTCCCCAAGGGAGGGGTGAAGCCGCAGCTCGCGGTGCTGCAGCAGATCGCCGCCGCGTGCTCCCTGGAGATCGCGCGCGTCGACGCGGAGGTCGAGCGTGCTCGCCGGTCAGGAGCGGGTCTACTCAACGACGGGCTGAACGGCCGGTTCGAACCGGCCGTCCTGACGGAGCTCTTCCGGGGCCGCCGCATCCACGGCGATCTCCGCGCCCTCGCGATCGACGGTTCGCCGGCCGCCGTCAACAGGCTGGCGCGGAGTTGGCTCGTGCGCCGCATTCCCTTCTTGTTGGGAGAGATCGGCCACGTCGCCATCGCGGTCGTGCGCGCCGACGACGTCTCCCAGGCCGACCTGGAGGAGCGCACCGCACTCGAGGGATGGCGCGCTGGGATCAGCGATGTGTTCTCCGGTGCGGGCAACCTCGGCGATGCCGTCCGTCAGTCGCGGTGGGCACTGGAGACGGTGAGCCCGAGTGTGGCCGCCCTTGCCCTGTACGGCGACGGCAGCCCCACTTTCCTGCCGCGCACGCTGGTCGAGTCGAGACTGGCAGCCGACCGAGTGCTCGGCCCGCTCATCGAGTACGACCGCACGCAGGGCTCTGATCTGATCCAGACTCTCCAGGTGTATCTCGAATGCGATCGGTCGCCCAGTCGCGCAAGCGAGCAGCTCTTCGTCCACACTCAGACGGTCAACTACCGCATCGCCCGCATCCAGGAGCTGACGGGACGGTCGATGCGCTCGACCGCAGACGTCAGCGAACTCTGGTTCGCGCTGCGCGCACTGGCGCTCTCGCAGTCCGCTCAGTGAGCGGTCGATTGTGTGCCAGTACAACGCGGGGCCGCCACGTTCGGCGCTGGGACAGTGGACAGTCGCGCTCCCGGCCGAGAGGCTTCATCCGCAATAGCTCCCGTCGAGAGGAATCACATGAGCACATTCGAAGGACGTAGCGTCATCGTCACCGGGGTGGCTTCGGGCCTGGGAAGCGCTCTGGCCAGGGAGTTCGCGGCGGAGGGCGCTCTGGTTCTCGGGTGCGACGTGAACGACGAGGCGGGCGCCGCGGTGATGGAGGGGATCGGCGTCTACCGGCACACGGATGTCTCGAAGGAAGCTGAGGTCGCCGCGCTCGTCGACTTCGCGGTAGAGAGTTGGGGACGGCTCGACGTGCTCGTCAACAATGCCGCGATCCAGGTGGAGAAGGAACTTGCCGACACCACCGAGGAGCAGCTCGATCGCGTTCTCGCCGTCAACCTCAAGGGTCCGTTCTTCGGCTGCAAGCACGCGATCCGGGTGATGCGGGGTGCCGGCGGCGGGTCGATCGTCAACGTGTCCTCGGTCGTGGCTCTCGCCGGAGACCCGATGCTCGCCGCGTACGGCGCGGCGAAGGGCGGCGTGCTGGCAATGACGAAGTCGGCGGCCGTGCGGTACGGCCGGGACGGAATCCGGTGCAACACCGTCTGTCCGGGTGATATCCAGACCCCGTTGGTGGAGGCGTACTTCGCCGCGGCCGAGGACCCTGCGGCCCTGCGGGCTCAGGCGGAATCCGAGTATCCCCTCGGACGGATCGGCCAGCCGCGTGAGGTCGCTCGTGCCGTGCTGTTCCTCGCGTCCGACGATGCGAGCTTCATCACCGGCGAAGCGCTCGTAGTCGACGGCGGCGTGCTCGCCGAGATCTACTGATCATGCGCTTGGGAATCGTCCATACGGTCCCTCAACTCGCACCCGTGTTCGGGGATCTCGCCGGTGAGCTTCTCCCCGGCGTCGAAACCGTCGTGATCGCCGACGAGCTGCTGCTCAAACGCACGGTTCGCGATGGAGAGGTCGACGAACTCACGCGACAGCGGCTGGCGGATCACGTCTCGGCGCTCACCGAGTTCGGCGCGGACGCGATCCTCGTCACCTGCTCCTCCGTCGGCGACCTGGTCGACGACATCTCCGCAGACACCGCAGTGCCGGTGATCCGGGTCGATCGGGCCATGGCCGAGCGCGCCGTCCGAATGGGGTCGGCCGTCGGGGTCCTCGCGACACTGCCCACGACCCTCGCCCCGACAACCCGCCTGATCATCGCCGCGGCGGAGGAGGCGGACCGGGACGTGTCCGTGGTGCCCGTGGTGTGCGAAGGTGCCTTCGATGCGTTGAGTCGAGGCGATGCTGCCGGCCACGATCGGATCGTCGCGGAGTCGTTGGACCGTCTGGCCGCCGAGGTCGACGTGGTGGTGCTGGCCCAGGCATCCATGGCGCGGATCGCGGCCACACGTCCTGCCGGCGGCACTCCCGTGCTGTCGAGTCCGAGACTCGCTGTGGAACGCCTCGCTCAGCAGTGGGATCGCATCGCGGCCGGCACCTATATCGAGCCATAAGGCGTGCGCGGAGGTTCGTTCCCGCCTCCAATGGTCCGGCGTGGGCATATCCCGCACCATCGAAGGTATGAAGCGATTTCCGACTTCCCGGGACGTCAGTCCCACCGGCATCAGCCGGTTAGGGATCGAGTCCGAGATCGCAGCGGTCGAGACATCGCCATGCCCGGCCATCGCCTGAGTAGAGGAGGGAAAACCATGACCATTGCAGCTCCGTACACCGAGACCGCGCTCTCGTCCGACGATTTCAAGGCGGCGTTCCGCCAGCACCCCGCGGGTGTCGCCGTCATCACGGCGGATGCGGGGCGTGGCCCGGTGATGCTGACGGCGACGTCGGTCGCGTCCGTCAGCGCAGACCCCGCACTCTTGATGTTCTCGCTCTCGGCCAATTCGTCGAGCACTCCCACCATCCGCCGCGCGGAGACGGTCGTCGTGCATCTGCTGGGGGCGGGGCAGCTCTCGCTCGCGCAGCTCGGCGCGACAAGCGGCATCGACCGATTCGCCGACACCTCGCTGTGGGACAGGCTCCCCAGCGGTGACGTGTACTTCCCGGGTGCCCGTGCGTGGATCCGCGGCCGGGTGCTGACGTCGATGGATGCCGGCGGATCCGCGATCGTGCTCGTCGAGGCGATCGAGGCGAGCGCGCAGGAAGGTGCCGACGACCAGGTTCCTCTGGTCTACTACAACCGCACCTGGCATGAACTCGGCGATCACAGCCAGATCGGCTGAGTGTCGGCATCCGATAGACATCCCTCGCGTAGCGCAGGAGGAGAACGCATGACTCCATCGGGCTCGGAGACCGTCGACCCCAAGCCCCTCACGACCACCGGCGTTCCGGCGTCGGTGGTCGGCGCGGGTCTGCGGACCGTGGCCGAGGGGCTGCGGCATCCCGAGGCGGTCTGCTGGTCGCCCAGTGAGGAGCTCCTGTACGCGGGCGGCGAGGGAGGCGAGCTCTATCGATTCGGGCTCGCGGATTCTGCGGTCGAGGCGGTGTGCACCGTCCCGGGCGGATCGATGCTCGGCCTTGCGCTCGACGGCGACGGCCGCATCTACGCCTGCGATGTGGGCAACGGCTGCATCCAGCGAGTCGATCAGGGCGGGAGCGCGCAGCAATACGGTGCGCCGATCGCGTATCCCAACTTCCCCGCCTTCGACGGCAAAGGACGACTGTGGGTCTCCGACTCGGGTGATTGGGGTGCCACGAACGGGGGTGTCGTGCGCATCGATCCGGGCGGCGGGACGACACGGGTGATCGACGGCCTTCACTTCGCCAACGGTCTCGCGATCCGCGGCGACTGGCTGTACATCGTGGAGTCGACATGGCCGAGAGTGGTGCGCATCCCTCTCGCGGGCGGTGAGCTGGAGACCGTCGTCGAGTTCGATCGAGCAGTCCCCGATGGACTCGCGTTCGACGCCCACGGTGGGCTGTGGATCGGATGCTGGCAGCCCAATCGGGTCTACCGGCTCACGCCTGCGGGCGACCTCACCGTCGTCGTCGACGACTGGTCGGGCGTCTACGCTCCCACGCCCACCAATGTGGCGTTCGCCGGACGGGATCTCGACATCCTCGCGCTCGCCTCACTGGGCACACTCGTGGTGTCGGCATTCGATCCCGGCGTCGCCGGTGCCCCTCTCCACCGACCCACAGGCTTGGCCTGACATCACACCGACGAGCACGGAGGAACGACACGATGGACGATGAGATCTACGACGCGGTGGTCATCGGCGCCGGATTCGCGGGGCTGACGGCTGCGCGCGACCTCGCGGAACGGGGACAGCGGGTCGTGGTTCTCGAGGCACGGGAGCGCATCGGGGGCCGCACCTGGTACCGGCGATTCGCCGATACGGACTTCTCCATCGAGATGGGCGGCAACTGGCTCGACACCGTCGGGAATCGCGCTCTGATGGCAGAGGTCGAGCGCTACGACGTGCCGCTCACCATGAGCCCAGAGGCCAAGAACCACGTCTCGATCCTGGACGGCGTCAGAAGCACGGCACCGTGCCCGATCAGCCGCAGGGACGAGATCGATCTCCAGCGATTCGTGACCGAGACGGCGCGACAGGTCGCGCGCGTCGACCCGTACCGGCCCCTCGATACCCAGGGAGTCGCCGACCTCGACGTGCCACTGGACGAGTACATCGCGGGGTTCGGTCTCTCCAGGACGTTGACCGAGCTGATGGGCGCGTGGATCCGCCAGGAGACCGGGTGTCACCTGTCGCAGATCTCAGCCCTGCATCTCATGTCCTGGATCCCGCTGCTCGACGACGACGTGCTCGCGATCGGTCACACGCCCACGCACCGATTCGCTGCCGGAACGATCGACCTTCTGCAGCGGATGCTGGACGACTCCGGCGTGGAGCTTCGGTTGTCGACGCCCGTCTCCGCGGTGATCCAGTCCGAGGACCGTGTCGAGGTCCGCACCCACGCAGGGAACGTCGTGCGGGCTCGCGGTGCCGTGATCGCACTTCCCCTCAACTGCATCAACGACCTCGCGTACGACCCGCCCTTGTCTCCGGGCAAAGCTGCCGGCGCGGCGATCGGTCAGTCCGGCGCGGCGAAAAAGCTGTGGGCGCTCGTCGACGGGCTCCCACCGCACCTGCTCGCCATCGGCGAGCACGACGCGCCGATCGACGTGTTCTTCACCGACTACCCGGGCGACGAGACCGACCTCGGCGCCGATCTCGTCGTCGGCTTCTCAACGCAGGAGCGCCCGCTCGACATCCTCGACCGTGAAGACGTCGAGACGGCGATCCGCCGATACGTGCCGGAGGCCACCGTGCGGAAAGTCGATGGCTACGACTGGCTCGCCGACCCCTATTCCAAGGGGACCTGGTGCGCTTCGCCCGCAGGTCTGCTCTCCTCGTACGCGTCTGCGCTCGAGGCGACCGAGGGTCGGCTGGTGTTCGCAGGCTCCGACATCGCGCACGCATTCCGTGGATGGATCGAAGGTGCCGTCGCTACGGGCGGCGTCGCCGCCGAGCGCCTCTCCGCCATCCTCGCCGACGACTGAATCCACAGGAGCGCGGAAGAGGGGCTGGTCGCATCGACCAGCCCCTCCTTGCTCGGCTCCATCACCCCGTGACGGGTACGGGTGCATCCTCGTAGTATCGGACCGCCGTGAAGACCCCGTCCGCGACCTGGACGGCACAGACGCCGTCCAGCGTGCTGCGGCCGCCCTCGGTGTCGATCAGGTGGGCGCGGAATTCGAAGA
Source organism: Microbacterium insulae (assembly GCF_042677065.1). Lineage (NCBI taxonomy): Bacteria > Bacillati > Actinomycetota > Actinomycetes > Micrococcales > Microbacteriaceae > Microbacterium > Microbacterium insulae. The sequence goes on from NZ_JBHTII010000001.1 coordinate 1,704,255, forward strand.
TCGCCGCAGATTCTCCCTTGTCCCACTGATCGAGGATGTCGATCTCGAGGCCGGGGAACGAGCGGTAGAAGTCCTCGGTCATCGCCCGGATCGCATCGTGTCCCTTCTGCGGCGCCCCTCCGGCGGGGTGGAAGACGGCGTCGGGATGGAAGTGCTCGAGCAGGGCGTCGAGGTCGCGCCGGCATTCGGCATCCCACGCCGACTCCTGCAGTTCGCGGGCCGAGGTCATGAGAGGTCTCCTGTCGTGTCGTCGGTCGGGGTGGGGACGTTCCAGATGGTGTAGACCTTGCGCACCGTCTCGCGGATGTCCCACGTCCCGCGCCATCCATCCGGCGCCACGAGCATGACTCCCGGACGGATCTCGTGAACCGTTCCGTCTGCCGTGGTGATCGTGCCTGCGCCGGCGATGAAGTGCATGAGCTCGGTGTCGCCCTGTCGCGCGGACTCGAAGCGCCCCGGGGTGCACTGCCACACCCCGCTGCGACCCCCGGCATCGCGGTGGAGAACGTGGAAGGACTCCGCCGGGGTCCCCGCCAGTATCGGTGTGCGGGCGCGGCCGGAGGGCAACGCCATCGACTCCGGCGACGCCTCGTAGGCGATCGCCGGAATCGTCGCATCGGTCATGCCGCGACCAATGCGCGCGGACCGACGGAGGCGATCTGCGGTGCAACCTCGCGCCCGAGCAGCTCGAGGTGGCGCCGGTATGGCTCCGGGTCCTCGCTGAAGTCGAACGTGAACGACAGCAGCGCGCCGACCCCTCCGAGTGTGTCGTTGAACCGGATGATCTTCTCCACGACGGTGTCGGGCGAGCCGATGAGGAAGAAGTTGTCGACCATCCACTCGATCGTGAGCTCGTCGATCGTCATACCCGGGTCCAGCAGCAACTCGCCGAGGGCGTAGGGCTTGCCACCTCGGTCGCGCACGGCGCGGAACGTCGGCAGGACCAGCTCGTCCCAGGTGCGGCCGGCCGGCCCCTCGAGGAACAGGCGCCGCGCCTCGTCGTCGGTCTCGGCGACGAACACGTCGCGCATCACACGCCAGTTAGCGCGATCGGGGGTGTGGCCTGCCTCGAGCGCGGCCGCCTCGTAGGTCGCCCACTGCTGGCGCAGCGCGACGATGCCGACCTGCTGACTCATAGGCGAGAAGCCGCGTCGCGCGGCATCCACGAAAGTGGGAGACGTCGGCTGGACGCCGGTCATCATCACCTCGGGGTGCGGGCTCTGGAAGGGCCTGAGGTGCGGGCCATTCCACTGCGTCGAGTGGGCGGGCATGTCGACGGTCCAGAACTCGCCCTCGATCCTGAAGGGCTCGCGCTTCGTCCAGATCGCGTCGATGATGTCGAGCGCCTCGTCCATCATCTTGGCGTTTCCGGGGCCGACGCCGAAGAACTGGCCGTCGGTGGGGAAGGACCCGGGAGCGAAGCCGGCGATATAGCGACCTCCGGTCATGTGGTCGAGATACATGAGTCGCGTCGCCAGCGCCATCGGGTTGTGGTACGGCAGCAGGTGCGCTGCCGCTCCCAGTCGAAGGCGAGTGGTCTCACGCGCGGCGGCGGCGATCATGAGATCGGGCGCGGGACTCGGCTCGTGGCCGATCGTGTGGTGCTCGGCGAAGAAGAGCTCGTGCAGGCCGTATTCGTCGGCCCACCGGGCGACCTGGAGATCCCACTCGATCACCTCCCGCAGAGTACGGCGTCCATCGACGTACGCCTGCGCGTACGGAGGGCTGAAGAATCCAAGGTGCATGGCTGAGTCCGATCCCTTCTGCGGTCGTACGTCTCACCATCCGCACCGACGAGTGCGTCCACAATTGGCGCGCACCGCAAACATCCGCCCCTCGGCTGTCGATGCGTACAGGCCTCATATGCAGGTCTAGGCCGCTCGCAACGGTCCATATCGCCGCCTAATGGTGCAACCCGGGGATCGCGGAAAGACTCGCAGCCATGTCGAACAGGCTCGAGAACAGGGTGGCGATCGTCACCGGAGGATCCCAGGGGCAGGGCGCCGCTCACGTGGAGCGGCTCGCCCGTGAAGGCGCCCGCGTGGTCGCCACCGACGTCCTCGATGAACAGGGACAGTCGCTCGCGGAACGGCTCAACGCCGAGGGACTCGAGGTCGTCTACCGTCGCGGCGACGTCTCGTCGGCGGAGGACTGGGCGGCGGTCGTCGAGTCGATCGATCCGCGCTGGGGGCCGGTGAGTGTGCTCGTCAACAACGCAGGCATCGGTTCGCCAGCCGGGGTGAGTGATGTCGACAGGAGCGAGTGGGATCGCGTCGTGTCGATCAACCAGACCGGCATCCTCCTCGGGATGCAAGCGGTCCTGCCGGCGATGATCGAGCGGGGCGCCGGATCCATCATCAACATCGCGTCCTCGTGGGCGCATCGCGGCGGCACCGAGAACGGCGCCATCGCGTACGTCACGACGAAGGCTGCCGTGCTCGGCATCACCCGCAACGCGGCCATGAACCTCGCCCGTCACGGCATCCGCGTGAACTCGATCTCGCCCGGCTATGTCCGTACGGCGCAGATCGAGTTCGCGGAGAAGAACGAGCCGGAGCGGGTGGCAGGCGACGTCGCGAAGATCCCGATGCGACGGATGGCTCGAACGGCCGAGATCGCCAAGGCCGTCGCCTTCCTCGCTTCCGACGATTCGTCGTACATCACCGGCATCGACCTGCTCGTCGACGGCGGACTCAACCTCACGTAAGGGCGCAACGACGCGCCGACCCGGATACGCAAGGACCAGGAGTGTGAAAGTCATGAAGAACCCACGTTTCACCAGACCCCGACGCACCGGCCGCTCACGCGGTGCCAGGACATTGTTCCAGGCGGGGGTGCTCGGCCTCGCCGCCATCACCCTGGCAGCGTGCAGCGGGCAGGCGGGCGCAGGCTCGAGCGAGGGACCCGATGCCACAGGGACTCCCGTGGAGGGCGGCACGCTGCGCGTCGGTGCGACCTCCGGCGGCACGGGCGATTCGCTCGATGCGCAGAATCCGCTCTCCACCATGGACTTCATCCGCGTCGGTGCGCTCTTCGAGCAACTCGTCAAGATGAACGGCGAGACAGGCCAGCCCGAGATGGTTCTCGCCGAGTCGATCGAGCCGAATGAGGATGCCACCGAGTGGACCATCACCCTCAAACCCGACATCACCTTCCACGACGGCTCGGCACTCACCGCCGACGACGTGCTCTTCTCGCTGCGCAGGATCGAGGAGAACGGGTTCCCGGGGCTTGCGACGATGGGCCCGATCGATCTCGCGGGAGCGGAGGTCGTCGACGACGTGACGCTCACCATTCCGTTCACGGCCCCGTACAGCATCTTCGTGGAGGGCCTTTCGGATGTCTTCGCTACGCGGATCGTGCCGGAGGGCTACGACCCCGCGACACCGATCGGCACAGGCCCCTTCGAGTTCGAGTCGTTCACGCCGGGTCAGGAGTCGACCTTCACCAAGTACGACGACTACTGGGAGGACGGCAAGCCGTACCTCGACGAGATCGTCATCACGAACTTCGCCGACGAGACCGCGCAGATCAATGCGCTCCAAGCCGGCCAGGTGGATCTGATCAATCAGCTCTCCGCAGCCTCCGTCGCATCTGTCGAGTCGGCAGGCGGCAAGGTCGTCGTCTCGCAGACACGCGGCTTCGTGCCGATCACGATCCGCGTGGACGAGGAACCCTACAGCGACGCGCGCGTACGGCAGGCGCTGCGGTTGCTTGTCAACCGCGAGGACATGAACGCGCAGGTGTACGGCGGCCTGGGCGCAGTGGGCAACGACGTGTTCGGGGCGATCGACCCCGCGTACGAGGGCGCCGTACCGCAGCGCGAGCAGGACATCGAGGAAGCGAAGTCGCTGCTGGCCGAAGCCGGCTACCCCGATCTCGAGGTCGAGCTGTTCTCGGCACCGATCGGACCGGGTGCCGAAGCCATCGCGAGCGTCTTCGCAACTCAGGCGGCAGAGGCGGGGGTGAATGTGACCGTGCGCAAGCAGGACCCGACGCAGTTCTGGTCCCAGTCGTGGACCCAAGTCCCGGTCGCGCAGAGCTTCTGGAACACGAGCTCGTACCTGACGATGGCACAGCAGGGCATCGCAGAGGGCGCCCCGTTCAACGAGATCCATCAGGCCGATCCAGAGTGGCAGGCCGTGTACGACGAGGCGATCGCCACGGTCGAGCCTGACGCTCGTGCCGAATTGGTGCAGCAGCTCATCCAGTTCGACTACGACCAGGGCGGCTACGTCATCCCGGTGTACTTCCCCGGCATCGAAGGCACCGGTCAGAAGGTGGGCGGGGTCACCGAGAACATCACGGGCATCCCGATCAATGGCGGCAGCTGGCAGAACATCTGGCTCGAGAACTAGCCATGAGCGGGGCGTGGACGACGACATCCAGGACGGCCGCGGCCGCGCGGCGTGAGCCCTCCGGGGCTCACGCTGCGCACCCCGTGCGCGACCTCCTGGTCTGGCGCATCCCCCTGGGCGTGCTGTCGGTGGTCATGGTCGGGGTGCTGACCTACCTCGCAACCCGGGTACTGCCCGGGGACGCGGCATCCGCCGTCCTCGGTCAGTACGCCACACCCGAAGCCCTGGCGGCGTTGCGCGAGGAGCTCGGTCTGAATGAGGCACTCGTACCCGGTCTGCTGTCCTGGTTCGGGGAGTTCGCGACCGGGCAGTTCGGCGATTCGCTGGCGACGCGCGCACCGGTGACGGACCTCGTCCTGCCCCGCCTCGCCAACTCGGCGGTGCTCGTCCTCGTCGTGGCGACGGTCTCGACCGTCGTCGGCGTCGTCGGTGGCGTGCTCGCCGCTCACCGGCGGGACGGGTGGTTCGACGACGCCGGTTCGATCGTCGCGCTGGTGGCCAGCGCGCTGCCCGAGTTCGTGGTCGGCGTCTTCGTGATCTTCGTCTTCTCGGTGGGCGTGTTCGAGTGGTTCCCCGCTGTCTCGATCATCCCGCCGGACCAGCGCATCTGGGATCAGCCGATCAAGCTCGTCCTGCCCGCTCTGACCCTGGTCATCGTGACCGCGCCGTATATGTTCCGCATGGTGCGCGCGGCGATGATCGAAGCGCTCACCAGCGACTACGCGGAGGTTGCGCAGCTCAAGGGCGTCAGCACGGGCGGGCTGCTGTTTCGCCACGCCCTCCCGAATTCGATCCCGCCGGCGGTGCAGGTCTTCGGCCTGAACCTCCTGTACCTCGCGGGCGGCATCGTGCTCGTCGAGACGGTCTTCCAATACCCAGGCATCGGACTGACCCTGGCCGACGCCGTGCGAACCCGGGACATCCCGGTGCTGCAGTTCATCGTCGTTCTTCTTGCCGTCTTCTATGTGACGCTCAACATCGTCACCGACCTGCTCGTGCTTCTCTCCACCCCCCGCCGCCGCGCCCCGAGGTGAACCATGTCCACTGCATCCGTCGCCGTCGTCGTGAACGCCCCCGCGCGTAAGCCGAGCAAGAACGTGGGCGCGGTGCGCCGGGTTCTCGGCACCGCCCTGCGTACCCGCCGGGGGGTGGTCGGCGCGGGCCTTGCGCTGGTCGTCCTCGCCGTGGCGTTCCTCGGTCCTCTCTCGCCCGCCTCCCCGACTGCTTTCGTCGCGCCGCCCTTCACACCGCCCTTCACCAATGGGTCCGGGCTACTGGGCACAGACGTGCTCGGGCGCAGTGTGCTCGACCGTGTCTTCCACGGCGGCTGGAGCCTCATGCTGCTCTCGTTCGCCGCGACCCTCGTGGCCGTGGGCATCGGAGCCGTGATCGGGGTGGTGGCCGCCTACCGACGCGGCTTCGTGGAGAACCTGCTCATGCGGGGCGTGGATGTCGTGCTCGCTATCCCACAGCTCGTGTTCTCACTCCTGCTCCTCAGCCTGATCGGACCCCAGTGGTGGCTTCTCATCCTGGCGGTGGGGCTGTCGCAAGCTCCGCAGACTGCACGCGTGATCTATGGCGCAGCTCAGTCGGTCGTCGAGAAGGACTTCGTGAAGGCCGTCGCCGTGTGGGGGGTCCCAGCTCGGACCATCCTCACCAAGCACGTCCTGCCGAACCTCACGACGCCCCTCATGGTCGAACTCGGTCTCCGGCTCAGCTACTCCATCGTCCTCATCGCCGGCTTGAGCTTCCTCGGGTTCGGCGCACCTCCGCCGGCGCCCGACTGGGGAGTGATGGTCAACGAGAACCGCATCGGCCTCGGCGCCAACCCCTGGGGTGTGCTGGCGCCCGCGATTCTGCTCGCGCTGCTCGCCGTCGGTACGAACACGTTCGCAGACGCCATCGCGCGCGCCAACCTCGGTGAGACGCGTGGCGAGGACGCCGTGCTCGCCTCCGCCCCCAATTCCACCCCCGAGGAGTCGAAGTGATCGATGGCAACCCGCAGACGGGCGCGCCGCGGGTCCGCGTCGACGGACTCGGGATCGTCCTCAGCCGTTCTCGCACGCCCGTCGTGGAGGACGTGTCGTTCTCCGTCGGCCCCGCAAAGGTGATGGGTCTGGTCGGCGAGTCCGGTTCGGGCAAGAGCACGGTCGCGCTCTCCCTTCTCGGCTACGCGCGGCGCGGCCTCACGATCGCCTCCGGCACCGTCGACATCGCCGGAACGAGCGTTCTCGACCTGTCGGGCACCGCGCTGCGCAGAGCTCGGGGGACTCTGGTTTCGTACGTGCCCCAGGATCCCGCGAGTGGGCTCAACCCCGCACTCACGCTCGGCTTCCAGCTCAGCGAAGCCATGCGCGTCCATGACGATGGCACGGCGACGGACTCGATGGACGTTCGCGTGGCCGCGCTTCTCGATGATGTTCGTCTGCACGCCACGGCCGAGCTCCTCGGCAGCTATCCCCATCAGGTGTCTGGAGGACAGGCCCAACGCATCGCGATCGCCATGGCGTTCGCATGCCGGCCCCGGCTGGTCGTGCTCGATGAGCCGACCACGGGCCTGGACGTGACGACCCAGCGCCACGTCCTTGAGACGATCAGGCGGCTCGCCACGACTCACGACACGAGCGCTGTCTACGTGAGTCACGATCTGCCGGTCGTCGCGGAGATCGCCGACGACGTGGCGGTCATGTACGCGGGACGCTTGGTGGAGCATGCTCCGGCTCGTGTCGTCTTCGGGGGAGCGCGGCATCCCTATACCGCCGGTCTTCTCCGGGCCGCACCGACGCCGGAGCGCGCCGGTGTGCTCGTGGGCATCGAGGGTCGCCCGCCGCGGCCGGGTCGCTGGCCCTCGGGGTGCGCCTTCGCGGATCGTTGTCCCAGAGTCACGCCCGAATGCCGTGAAGCTGTTCCCGCTCTGGCGCTCGTCGGGCCAGACCACGTCGCCCGCTGCATCCATCCGGTCGAGCGGACCGAGTCCCCTGCGCCGATTGCTCTCGTGACGCCTCGTCCTGTCGCGGCAGCGGCGAGCGCAGGTGATCTCGAGCTGAACGGACTCGACGCCTGGTACGGGGCGAAAAAGGCTCTGCACGGCGTGAAGTTCACCGTTGCTTCGGGAACGTGCGTGGGGGTGGTGGGCGAGTCCGGCTCCGGCAAGACGACCCTCGCACGCTGCCTCGCCGGCCTGCATCCTTCCTGGGGCGGCCCCGTGGCCTTCGATGGCACGTCGCTCGATCCCCGAGTTCAGCGACGCAGCCTCGACCAGCGGCGCCGCATCCAATACATCTTCCAGAACCCACACGCCTCGCTCAACCCGCGCCTGACCGTGGGCGAGAACATCGAGGTCCCACTTCAGTACTTCGAGCACCTGAACAGAATCGACCGCCGACGCAAGGTGGCCGAGGTGCTCGACCAGGTTGCGCTCGGCGCTGACCTCGCCAACCGGATGCCGGAGCAGCTCTCCGGAGGAGAGCGCCAGCGCGTCGCGGTCGCTCGCGCACTCATCGTGGATCCGGAGCTGCTGATCTGTGACGAGATCACCTCCGCACTGGATGTCTCCGTGCAGGCACTGGTCATCGAGCAGCTCCGTGAGCTGCAGCGTGAGCGCGGTCTCACGATGGTCTTCATCACCCACAACGTCGCCGTCGTCCGCAGTATCGCGCAGGATGTCGTCGTCCTGGAGCAGGGGCGCGTCGTGGAGGCCGGTCCCACGGAAATGGTGCTGAACCGGCCGGAGCACCCCTACACGCAGCAGCTCATGCGTGACCTGCCGCGCTTCGCGGATGCGGTGGCGTGATGGCCGCACGAACTGCACCCATCGGGTTCATCGCCGACGACATCACCGGTGCCACGGATCTCGCGAGTGCACTCGCCGGCCGAGGGATCGACACCCGACTGGTGTTCGGGAGCGCTGCGATGCCCGCGGACGGCGGGGAGGCGATCGTCGTCGCCCTGAAGATCCGAAGCATCCCGGCCTCCGAGGCGCGGGACGCGGCGTTGCGCGCTGCGCATGCCCTGCGCGCCGCCGGGGTGACGCAGTTCTTCTCGAAGTACTGCAGCACATTCGACTCGACGGTGGACGGCAACATCGGCCCGATCGCCGACGCTCTTGCTGAGCTGGCGGGTGCCCGGCGAGTGCTGCACTGCCCTGCGTACCCCGCGAACATGCGCACCGTTTACATGAGCCACCTGTTCGTGGGTGCCGAGCTCCTCTCGGAATCCTCCATGAGGAATCACCCCCTGAACCCGATGCGCGATTCGCAGCTGGTCCGTGTGCTTGCGTCCCAGACCCCACACCACGTGGGGGCCGTGCCGTGGACAGTGGTCAATGCGGGACCGGATGCCCTGGCGGCGCAGTTGCCGCGCGCCACAGGCGAGGAGGTGGAGATTCAGCACCTGATCGCAGATGCGGTGAGCGAGACCGATCTCGACACCCTCGCCGCCGCCGTGGCGAGCGACTATCTTGCCGCGGGGAGCGCGCCGTTCGGCGCTGCTTTCGCAGTCGCGGCACTCGCCAGAGAAGGGGCGGCGAGTCCGTCTGCGTCCGCTCGGGAGCGAGTGCCCCCCGGGCCGACGGCAATCCTCGCGGGAAGCCTCTCCCGAGCCACCGCGGAGCAGGTGAAGGCGTTCGACGGGAGGGCTGTGGTGCTTCACCTCGATGATGTGCGGGACGCTGCCGCGGTCGAGCGCGCCCTGGAGGCGGTGGTTCCCGCGCTGGGACAGCACCCGCTGCTGATCGCGATTGAGCACAACGAAGATCACGAGGGGCCGACGGGCGGGTCCCCGGAACTCTCCGCGCGGATCGAGCAGACGATGGGACGGCTGGGTGCGGGTCTCGTCAAGGTCGGCGTTCGCCGCCTGATCGTGGCGGGCGGTGAGACGTCCGGCGCTGTCGCGGCGGCACTCGATCTTCGGTCCGCACGGATCGGGCCTGACATCAGCGTCGGCGTGCCCTGGATCGTTACGGAGGATCTCTCGATCGCTTTCAAATCGGGCAACTTCGGGGGGCCGCACTTCTTTCAGGACGCCCTCGAGGTCGCAGATTCGTGACATTCAACGATGCCGACCGAGCACACATGGTGCAGCTGGGCGCTGCGCTTTACGACCGCGGGCTCACACCAGGGCGCACTGGCAACCTCAGTGTGCGCAACGGCGACCAGATCATGATCACCCCGACGAACGTGAGCCTCGGCCGCCTCGAGCCATCCCGCCTCTCCGTCGTATCAATCGGCGGCGACCACATCTCGGGGGACCCGTCGTCGAAAGAGGTCGTCCTTCATCGAGCCCTCTATATCGCGCACCCAGAATGCATGGCGGTCGCGCACCTGCACTCGACATCGGCCGTCGCCGTCTCCTGCCTCCCTGACCTGCCAGATGAAGACGCGCTACCGCCGATCACGCCGTACTACGTGATGCGCGTAGGCCGCCTGCGGGTGGTCGACTACGCGATGCCCGGGAGCGCTGCGCTCACGGTCGGCGTGGCGCACGCTGCAGCGGATTCGCGTGCACTGCTCCTGCGAAACCACGGATCGCTCGCCGCCGCACCGACGCTCGAAGGCGCCGTCGACGCTGTCGAGGAGATCGAGGAGAGCGCCCGCCTCCACCTGCTGCTGGATGGCCGCTCGCCCCGTTGCCTGACGAGTGAGGACGTTTCGGAGCTGCGGGAGCGACCGTCCTAGCGGAACCAGGCATGCTTCGTGCTGGGGGCGCGGGCTCCGCGGCGGTGCTGTCGCTCTACTCGTTGGCAAACCGAGGTCCGTGTCTGGCACTGTGTCCAGGGAACGACCCGCATGACCAGGTGGCTTGACGCGCTCAGCTCTGGGCGGGTTGCAGCATGGAGGCTCGCAAGTCGATCGCGGTTGGGTCACTCCGCGTCCAGTGGGAACATCCGCGGGAACAGACGGAGTGAAACGAGTGTGACTCGATCGTGTCCCTGAGGCTTCCGAGTGTTGATTTCATGCGGTTCTGAGAACTCATGTGATCCCTGTGACCACATCCGGTATGGGTTCAAATCCCACCGTCACCGCCACGTCGAAGCCCCGCGAACCCTGGGAAACACTGGGATCGCGGGGCTCTCTTCTTGCCCGAGACGGCGCCGTGAGAGCAATTCGAGAACAAACATTTCCGGCGGCGGATCAAGGCTGCGTGGGCGGATCGAGGTTGCGGTCGTGCAAACTGACGCCGCTGAGGCGTTGCTGGGTGTCCTCAATACGTGCCGACTTCGCCTTGGCGATGACGTCGAGAGTCATCCGGGCAGACGTGTGTCCGAGCATTCGTTGGATCGTCTTGACGTGCGCTCTGGACTGAACGGAAAGAGATGCCGCGGTGTGGCGCAGGTCGGGGATCGTCATTCGTGGCGGATGCGCCGAGTTCACCGCGGTTGCGAACCACGACTCGGAGCCTCGACTGTCGCGAACTCGCTTCATGTTGCTCCCCGTCGCGCGCAGGGAACACGAGGTCATCGGCTTGGCCGCTGGCGGTGACGAGGTGACGACACGGCCCCTGCGCGTTCGGCCACTCTCCATGGCGAATGGTGAGCTTTCATGCGATCTGAGTGGTGCGGATGAGTTCGAACTCGGGCCAGGGTGGAGTCGGCCTGTCAGCGGCGGAGGAAGCAGGTGTCGTGGAGGACGCAGAACGTTTGCGCCGACTCAGCGTCAATGACGCCGCGCTGTTCTCGTCAGCGGAGTCGGAGCAGGGCTCGAGAGCGCTCACCAAGTCGCAGTGTCTCGCCCGTGTCAGCGCGCTCATCGCGCTTTCAGGACCCAGTGCATCGGTGATGAGCGAGGTGGACGCGGCAGTGAGCGCCGGAGCTCGCAGCGCCGACTTCATCGCCCTGCTCGACGCGATCCTGCCGTTGGTCGGGCGACCGAGGATCGTCGCAGCCGCACCCAAGATCGCGCTGGCACTGGGCTACGACACGGAGCTCGGGTGGGACGAGTGACGTCGAGTCACTCCCCGAGGAGTCCCAGCTGCAACGCCTGTTCGACTGCTCCACTGCGCGACCCCACCCCGAGCTTCCGGTAGATCGACGCGATCTCCGTCCGGGCGGTGTTGTGCGAGATGAAGAGGCGCTGCCCGATCTCCCGAATGGTGAGGTGCGTCTGAAGGTACGGAAGGATGCGCATCTCCGCAGGACTGAGGGGAACGGTCGAGACAGATCCCGGGCCGGAGGCTTCGATTCGACTCCGGAACGTGTGTATCTCTCCCCTCAAGGCGCCGACATCGGGGGAGCGGCTGAGCAGCTCATCGATCTCATGCACGAGATGCATCGCTGCGCCGCGGTCACCGAGCTCGAAGTAGCAGTTCGCGAGCTGCAGCCGCACCTTCATCGCGAGGTAGGGCATGACGTGGGTGCACTGAACCCGCGCACGCATGCCACGGGCCAGGAGCCGATGCGCCGCATCCCGCTCACCTGCGTGCGCCGCGATGCGCGCACTGACGGCCGTCGCGAGCCCCGTCGTCGCGTAGCCCTCCATGTGGTTGAGATCGATTGCCTTCTGCGCTGCCGCAGCGTGAATCGCAGCCGTCCCCCATTCGCCCTGCGCGACGTCGAGCATGGCGAGTTCGGCCTCGCTGAGAATTTCGGAGTCTGCGTTTCCCATCTGGACAGCGCACGCGCTCGCGTCCTCGAATGCCCGGCGCGCCCGAGCGGTATCGCCAGCAAGAAGGAGGGCCGCGCCGTGCAAGTGGAGGGCCTGATCGCGCCACGGGCTCCACGCCGGCTCATGCTCGACGGAGAATCGGGCATCCCGCAACACCTGCTCGGATCCGCCCACCCCCATCGCCGCGCGCACCATCGCTCGCGCCGAGTCGAAGGAGATCTGCTCCTCATGGGGAGCGTCGGCAAGCCGGATCCGTTCGAGGACGGCTGCCCATCTCTCCGACGCAGGAGACTTCCCCTGCAGGATCGCCGTCCAGGCGGCGATCACAGCGACTGGCGGGTGACTCTCGACGACGGCGTCTCCCAGCTCATCGAGCCAGCGCTCGATTCTCGACACTTCGCCGCGCTGGTATGTCGGCAGAGCGAACTCGGCGACCAGGGACGGTGAGCGGACCCGGTCACCGGCAGCGAGCAGGTGCTCGATCGCGGGGCCTGTTAGCCCGGCCTGCTCGAGCCAGGACGCGGCCCGCTTGTGGAGGGCCGGGACGATCGATGGGGCTGTCTGCTCCAGCTCGTTCATGAGGAACTCGCGGAACAGAGCGTGGTAGCGGAACCAGCGGCGCCGCCGATCGAGCGGGATGAGGAAGAGATTGAGTCTCTCGAGCTCTCGCAGCATCGCCTGGGAGTCGCTCGTCTCCCGCACCGCGTCGCACAGCGCGGGTGACAGATCATCGAGCAGCGAGGTCTCGCGGAGGAAGGCCTGCAGTTCTGGCGCCAGTTGTGCGAGGCACTCGCGGTAGAGATAGTCGGACAGGAGCTTGTCGTCACCGCGGAGGCCAGGGGTGGACGTCTGGTCCGTGTCTCCGATGAGTGCGGAGAGGAAGAGCCCCGCGGGCCATCCTTCGCAGCGTTCGAGGCTACGCTCGAGTTCCTCGTCGCTCGCGTCCGAGTTCGCGGTTCGGTAGATGATCCTGGCGCCGTGCAGATCGATCCTCAGGTCTTCGGGTCCGACCTCGGTCACGCGGCCGCCCACGTGCAACCGCGCGAGATAGTCCGGCAGATTGCGGCTCGCGAGGACAACCTGAGACCCGGTAGGAATTGCCGCCAGAACCACCTCGAGCGCATCCCGGCATTCGGGGGAGCCGGCGAGATGAATGTCGTCGAGGAAGAGGACGAACGGCTCCTCGGTCATGGCGAGCGCAGAGGCGAGCATGGGCGCCGAACGGCCCAGCATCGTCGGTCCCACCCCTCGCATCTCGGCCGCGACCCGCGCCACCCTTGGGGCGATCGGCCCGGCCGCTGCGGCGAGGAGCGACAGCAACGATGCCGGATCGTCGTCGAAGCGGTCGACTGCCGCCCACGCAACCTGGCGGTTCTCCGCAGCCGCCCACTCTGCGAGCAGCGTGGACTTGCCGTAGCCTGCCGGCGCGGTCACCGCGACGACCGGGGAACCTCCCGTTCGCAAGCGGTCGATGAGCTCGATTCGGCTGGCGATGTCCGCCCGAGGCGCCGGCGGGAGGAGCTTGCCCTGTATCAGCGAGTCGTCTGCATCCAGGTCGCGGTACCCGTCGCCCAGTGCTGATACCCCCACATCTGCATGCTAGGGGGCTCGCACCCGCCCTCCAACTCGCCTCCGGGACGGTGACTGTCGCCGGGGCGCCACCGCTTCATGCTGCGTGCGCACACTGTTGCGGGCGACGGACTCGCTTCACTCGGCAGTGACGGCGAAGACCGCGTAGTCGCCCGTGCCTGCGTAGTCGCGCACCGAGACGTCGAGTGCGAGCTCGGTGCCCGGCTCCACTGTCTCGATGAGGTACTCGAGGTTCTCGATGTCTGCCCAGATGCCGATGTCGCCGGTGCGCTCGTAAACCCACTCGCCCTCGGCGGTCGAGACGAGGGCGACCGGGAAGAGCAGACCATCGGGGTCGGGGTCGAAGGCCCCGAGCGTGCCGCCCGCGTCGCGCGCGAACAGGTCCTCTTCCAGAATGGTGCCGTCGTCGTCGAGGACGATGGACAGCAGGGCGTCCTCGAACTCGTCCGGGTCGTCGCCCGGCGCGACGTAGTCGAGGGGGATGTCGATCACCGTGTGGCCGGTGCCGGGGTCGATGCCGATGCTCTGGTACACAAGATGCTCGTCCTCGCCGTCGCCGATGAGCATGTACGTGAGGTCGTAATCCGCCTGGATGCCGACGTGCCCGTCCTGCTCCACGATCTCTGCGGGCATCTCGAGCGCGTACACCGAGTCGCCGTCGCGTTCGAATCCGACGGCGACCGATGCCTCGACCACTGACTCGTCCGTCCCACCTTCGAGGGGGACGAACACGCTGAGACCGTCCTCCCCGAAGCTCGCCTCCAGCGTCGCATCGTCGTCGAAGACCGCGCGGGACGCGTCGTCGAGCAGTGCTCCGCTGGTGAAGAACTCCGCGAGCGTCGCCGGCCACGTCGGCACTCCCTCGAGTGCGAGGTAGTCGTCGTAGAAGTAGCTCTGCAGCGGCGGGAAGTAGATCGACAGACCCGTCGACTCGGATGTCGCGGGGCCCGCGACGTGCTCGACCACCATCGCGTCCAACGCGTCGATCGCTGCCGTCGCCCGCGCGGCCAGTTCGCCGTCGCCGCTCTCGGCGAGGTTCGTGAGGAACCCTCCGAGGTCGATCTGGTACGTGCTGTATGCGGGATCGGGGTCGCGACCGAACTCCAGCACGTCCTGCTGCGCCGATGCCAGCTCGGGGGTGTACGCACCCGGGTCGTCGATGTACGCGTCGGCGACGTCGCTCATCGCGGCTTGCAGGTCGGCGACTCCGGCGAGGTCGAGGATGCCGAGCGTGATGTCGGACTCGGTCCCTTCTTCGACCGCCTGCTCCGAGTACCCCTCGAGCATCGCAGAGGCGAGCGTAGGAGCATCCGTCTCGGGGTCGTCCTGCAGGACGGCGAGCTGCCCGTAGTTCCAGCCGTGGCCGGGCTCGACCTCCTCGGAGGCGACCATGTAATCGGCGTAGGGCGCGAGCGTGCTCGCCACCTCGTAGGTCGCCATGAGGCACGCGTCGAAGCCGATCATGTCGAGCTTGTCGACGCCGGTCGCGGCCAGCCCCGCATCGATGCCCGCGGCGATCTCATCGAGCTCGAGCGGGTCCTCGCCGTCGGTCTCGTCGGCGCCCATGCCCAACCAGCCGCCGCCGTGGTCCCACAGCAGCAGTGCGTAGTTCTCGGCCGGATACTCGGTGACGGCCGTCTCGACGAAGCTCGCGAGCGTCTCGGGGTCACCGGTGTTGAGCTCGCCGAGGTCGGCGAGCTCGACGAACTCGTCCTGCTGCACCTCGAAGAGCTTCGTGTCCTCCCAGTCGTCCAGGTTGAGCACGCCGTCCGAGGAGTAGTCGGGGCTGCGGTCCACCATCGCGACGACGTTGAGCTCGTCGCTCGATCCGACCGCGGCCATCTCGGTCAGGTCATCGAGCGCGTACGGCTCGAGATTCGTGTCCCCCATCATGTAGACGAGGAAGGTCCAGGATGCCTCCGCCTCGGGTTCGTCGTCCGGTTCGGCCGCGCCGGTCTGAGCGATGAACAGAGCGGTCAGAGCGACGATCGCGATCAGCGGGATCACGACGAGCCACATGAATCGTTCCGGCTTCACTCCTGCTCCTCCCGAGCGGCGGCCACGTCACATCGTGTAGGCCACATGGAACCGGTCGATCGTTCCCTCGAAAGCGAACGGCATCCGGTCGGCGTACGCACGCGACACCGGGCCCCCGTACGCACGGCCGACGTCGAGGCAGTCATTCGCCGAGAACAGCAGCGGCGCGCTCACCGGAACGACGCCCGTGGCGGCATCCTGCCCGTCGACGCGCAGCGTGACGCTGAGCGGCCCGCCCGGTCGCGGCTCGACGTACGATGTGACCACTTCGATGGAGTGCGTCCCTGCCGGCAGCGGGGCCGAGGCCGCGACGGTCGTGCGCTGGACGAGGAACAGGTTGTACTCGTACGTGAGCACGCCGTCCACGACGAACAGGGTCAGACCACCGCCGGCACCGCCCAGCTTGTACAGCACGCCGTTGGCCGCTTCGCCGACCTCGACATCGATGGTCACGGTGTTCGGCTTGTTGCCCAGCGCGGGGGCGCAGAACTCGGGCACGCGGGTCGTGTCGCCGGTGAAGTCCCACTCGGTATACGGCGTGCTGATGCGGAACTCGGGGTGGTACACCGGCACCCACAGCCCTGCGCCGACGGGCAGGACCTTGTTCTTGGCGGCCTCGATGGCGAAGAGCTCCTTGAGCGCGGCGAGCTTGTCGGGATGCTCCGCCGCGAGGTCGCGGGCCTGACTCCAGTCCTCGTCGAGGTTGTACAGTTCCCACCGGTCCTCGTCGGGCGTCCACGTCGCGATCCCGGGAGGGGCGCCCGGGACCCAGGGCAGGCGCGGGCCAGTGGTCGAGGCGATCCAGCCGTCCTCGTAGATGGAACGACTGGCCATGATCTCGAAGTACTGCACGCGGTGGCGTCCGTCGGCGGACTTGTCGTCGATGGAGTACGCGAAGCTCGTCCCGTCGATCGGATCCTGATGGACGCCGTTGACGTTCTCGGGAGCCGAGATGCCGAGGATCTCGTAGATCGTCGGGGCGAGGTCGATGACGTGGTGGAACTGCGTGCGCGGAACGGGGTCGTGCTCGATCCGGCCGGGCCACTGGATGAACATCGGGTTGCGCGTGCCACCGAGGTGAGACGCCATGAGCTTCATGCCCTGGTACGGCGTCGAGCCCGCCCACGCCCATGCCGCGTGGTACTGGTTGTCGGTCGCCGGGGTCCCGAGCGCATCGAGTCCGCCGAGCTCCTCGAGTGCGGCGATGTGCTGGTCGATGGTGGTGGGGATCATGTTCTGCGCGAGCAGCTCGCTGATCGTCCCGTTCTGTCCCTCGCCCGACGATCCGTTGTCGCCCCAGATGTAGACGATGATCGTGTTCTCGCCGTAGCCGAGGCGCTCCAGTTCGTCCACCACGCGCCCGGCCTGCACGTCGGCGTGCTCGCCGAACCCGGCGCACACCTCCATCAGGCGCGCCTGGAACGGCTTCTGGTGGTCGGGGATCTCGTCCCACCCCTGGAGGGACTCCGGCCGCGGCGTGAGCTCGGCGTCCTCGGGGACCCAGCCCGCGGCCTTGGCACCCGCGAGCGCCTCCTCGCGGTACACGTCCCAGCCGGCGTCGAAGGCGCCGGCGTACTTGTCCGCCCACTCCTTCATGATGTGGTGCGGCCCGTGGATGGCCCCGGTCGCCCAGTACATGAAGAAGGGCTTGTCGGGGGAGAGGGCCTTGTGGTCGCGCAGCCAGGAGATGGCGTCGTCGGCGATGTCCTCGCTCAGGTGGTAGCCGTCCTCGGGGGACTTCGGCGGCAGCACGCTCGTGGTGTTGCGCACCAGGTTCGGTTCGTACTGCGACGCCTCGCCGGCGAGGAAGCCGTAGAAGTACTCGAACCCGTTCCCGGTGGGCCAGTTGTCGTACGGGCCGGCCTTCGTCGTCTCCTCGGCAGGGGTGTTGTGCCACTTGCCCCACGCCGCCGTCGAGTAGCCGTAGTTGCGGAGCACCTCCGCAATCGTGGCGCTGCTCTTCGGGATGTGGCCGGAATAGCCGTCCCAGTCGTTCGCGAGCTCGGCGATCTGCCCCGCCCCGACGCGGTGGTGGTTGCGGCCCGTCAGCAGCGACGCCCGGGTGGGCGAGCACATCGATGTCGTGTGGAAGCGGTTGTACCCGATGCCGGCCGAGCGGATGCGCTCGAGCGTCGGGGTGTCGATCTTTCCGCCCAACGGTGCGGGGAGTGCGGGGCCGGCATCGTCGATGAGGATCACCAGGACGTTGGGCGCGTCCCCCGCGAGGTGCGGTTCGGCCGGGAGCGGCGAATAGGTCGACTCGGCGAGAGTGCGGCCGGCGAAGCTGCCAGACGGCTTCGGAGGGAAGGGCAAGGTCCGAGCAGGTGGCAGAGGGGTTCCGATCACCGATCGCGCAGCATCCGTCATGTCTTCGCACTCCTCACTCGTCGAACCCGGCCCGTGGGCTCTGTGCAAAGCTAGGGCGCCTCTCTCGCCCGACCATCACCCAATCCGAGTGAACTGGATCTTCTGCGCATCCGTCACCCAGATCGGATGACGTCGGCGCGACATCGCCGGGCTAGCGTCACTCCGACGCGGGAGCGACCCGCGGGCGTGAGAAGGGGACCGGGCGATGAGCCGCAGGACCAAGTTCGGCAGACCCACCGGCAAGGACGTCATCTCGGGATTCATCACCGGACTCTTCTCCATCCCCGAAGGGATGGCCTACGCGAGCATCGGCAACTTCTCCGCCCCGCTCGGACTCTGGTCCGGCATCGTGCCGACGATCATCGGATCGATGTTCGCCCGGACGGTGCTGATGGTCACCACCCTCACCAGCGCGATCGCGCTCACCTCGCACAGCGTGCTCACCAGCGCCGGCCTGAAGACGAGCGACATCGGAGCGATCGCGACCCTCACGGTCCTGACGGGCATCGTGATGCTGACCCTGGGCCTGCTCAAGCTCGGGTCGGTGATGTCGTACGTGTCCACCGCCGTCATGACCGGATTCACGACCGGGATCGCTCTGCAGATCATCGCGGGCGTCATCGACGACGCCACCGGCTACTCGCCCCCCAGCCACAACACCGTCGGCAAGTTCATCGACGCGTTCACGCACATCGGCCAGTGGCAGCCGCTCGCCGTGATCGTCTCTGCTGCCACGGTCGCGGTGTGGCTCCTCGCGCGTCTCGTCAAGCCGTTGAAGGCGCTCGCGACGCTCATCGCCCTCGTCGTCGTGAGCGTGCCGGTCGCGCTCCTCGGCACCGACGTGCAACTGGTCTCCGACATCGCCACCGTTCCGCGGTCGTTGCCCCCGTTCACCCTCCCCGACATCAGCACAATCCCCGCCCTGGCTACCGGCGCGGTGGCAGTGGCGCTCGTCGCCCTCGCACAGGCGGCGGGCATCAGCGCCGCCGTCGCGAACCCGGACGGATCGCGGTCGGACGCCTCCAAGGACTTCACCGCGCAGGGCGTCGCGAACATGGCCGGAGGCTTCTTCGGCGCACTCCCCACCGGCGGCTCGCTCTCCCGCACCGGGGTCGGCACCAGTGCGGGAGCGCACACCCGGTGGTCGGGGATCTTCGCGGGCGTGTGGCTGGCGCTCATCGTGCTCGCCGTCGGACCCCTCGCCGGCTACATCCCGATGCCTGTTATCGGCGGCCTCATGATCGTGATCGGCGGCGAACTCGTCGTCGGGAGATGGCGCGACATCGTCCTCGTGCTGCGCACCTCGGCGCTCTCTGCGGCCGCGATGATCGTCACCTTCGTCGCGACCACCGGTCTTCCGCTGCAGCAGGCCATCTTCCTCGGCGCCGCGCTCTCCATGATCCTCAGTCTCGCGGCCATCTCCCGCACCGGCCGCGTCCTGCAGCTGGAGAAGTCCGAGGACGGCTGGCGCATCGCCGAGCCGCCCGCGACCCTGCCCTCGAACCAGACCACGGTCATCCACTACACGGGGGGCACGGTCTTCGCCGAAGTCAATCGGCTCGAGGAGGAGTGGCCACGTACGGCCGGTGCCGAGAATGCGGCCATCGTGCTCTCGCTGGGTGCCGGCCCCATGGTGCCGTCGGCGACATTCCTCAAAGCGCTGGACGGCATCGCACTGAAGCTTCAGGGTCAAGGCATTCACCTCGTCGTGTGCGGGGTGCCCGACCGGTTCCGTCCGCTCCTGCGGCGCACCGGACGGCTCGAGCATCTGGCCGACGATGACATCGTCGCCGCGACCGACAAGCTCAACGAGGCACTGGATATCGCCTACGCGCGGGCGGAGCGGAGTCGACTCGCCACGAGAGGCCGAGGATGAGTGGATGGAGGCTGCCGTCGTCTCCGAAATCCATTGTCACCTTCGACCAGCCCCTCGACCGAGAGAGATCCTGCCGTGCGGTCGCGGGATCGATCCCAGGCACATCGACAGGCGCGGCGTCTCTCGCGACCCTCTGTTCCTGTTCGCTACCTCGATGAGCGCGTGACCGAGCCCGCACCGTACGAAGAGCTGCACACGGACGGCGGTGTCCGCGGACGCGGATACATGCCGGCGACGTGATGGAGGGCCACTGGGAGTGGTTTCGACTCGATTAGGCCCTCTTGGCGCAACGGGAGCTACTGCACCCGCACCTCTTTTCCCTGGCCGACGTCGATGACGACTCCCACGAACGAGGGGATGGCGCTGGCGAGAGAATCACGCAGCTCGTCGACGGATGGCGTCGTGCCGTCATCAGTCGTGATCACCACGGTGGCCGTCGCCCCGGTCCAGTCCACGCTGTATATGCGGGCGCTGTCGAGGTCGCCGAGCCAGTCGGTCGTGGAGTCCTGGATCGTGACAGACCATCGGGCGAGCGCGATGGAGACCACCGAGTTCACAGCCAGGGGGATCGCGATGATGATGGTCAGCGCGGTGACAATGACGTAAGCGCGGCGGCGGTTGGCGACCGGTGATGAGCCGGGGTCGCGCGCGTAGCCGGCGATCGTGAACACAATGCTTCCGGCGATGACCAGTGCGACGACGTTGGAGAGGAACAGCCACAGCGCTCCGAGAGCGTCGGCCCACAGCCCCTGTCCGGCGCACACGCCGACCACCCCCAGCGGCGGCACGAGGGAGATGGCGATGGCGACACCGGGGAGAACGGCGCTGAGGTCCTTGCGGCACATCGCGAATCCGCCGGCGAAACCGGTCGCCAATGCTGCGACCAGGTCCATGAAGCTCGGCGAGGTGCGTCCGACCACCTGAGAGTTCGTCTCCAGGCTCTGCGGCGTGGAGACGAACAGCGAGAACAGCAGGCCGAGCACGATGACGATCACGAGGCCGGCCAGCACCCACAGGATCGAGCGCACCACCAGGCTCAGATGGCCGGTGACGATACCCAACCCGATCGCGAGGATCGGGGTGCCCAACGGCGCGATGATCATCGCTCCGATGACCGTCGCGGTCGAGTCCGTTAGCACACCGGCGATCGCGACGATGCCGGCGAGCGTCAGCATGATCAGGAAGCCGCTGCGCTTGCCCGCGACGTCGCCGGAACCGAGGTCGAGAGCTTCAGTGACCTCTGCGGCTGTCTGGCGTTGTGTCGGAGGGATCAGAGCCTGAAGCATCTGCGGAAGAGTCGCCATGCGCTCATCATGGCGCGGCATCCTCTGTTCCGGGTGATCCGGACACGTGCCGACCACGCGGGTCGCCGGTCTGATCCCGGCTTCGGACGCGTATCGACTCAGGCGGTCATGGATTCGGAGCCGCCGCTCGCTAACTGATGAGCCCGAACGCGCGCAGAACGGGTTCGGCGACGGGGGTTCCGCCAATGGCGCCGATCTGGCCTACCGAACCGATGGGGAGCACAGAGCCGACCGAGCCGATCGACAGCAGTGATCCGGCCGAGCCGATGGACAGGGCGGAGCCGATTGAGCTGAGCGAGCCGACGGACACGGCGCTCAACGCCGATGCCACAGTGCCGGCACTGAGGGCGGAGAACCACCCGAAGACGGATGCGTACGAGCGAGACGAATACGCAGACGCGATCGCGTGGCTGCTGCGGTAGCTCTCCCGTCGGGGGAACTTCGAGGCGGTGGTGGTCATGGTGTTCCCTTCGTCCGTTTCACTGGGTCCTCCCTCACGGTCCGATGGTCCCGCGCCTGCCGTGAGATGGGCAAGACCTCCTGATGTCGACTAGTTTCTCTCGATCACTTGACAGTGTCAAGCTTCCCTGGCATCCTGATGGAACTTGACAGTGTCAAGTAGTCATGGATTCGATACAGAAGGAGGCACGGTCATGTACGCAACGGCGAACGCCGCCCCCACCGAGGTAGAGCCCAAAGCACCAGATACGACACCGCGTGGGCGCGGGCAGCGCCGGGCCCTGTTCGCGCTCGCCCTTGGCACCTTCGCCATCGGCACCGGCGAGTTCGGCACGAACGGAGTTATCGAGCTCTACGCAGAAGACCTCGACGCGTCACTGCCCCTGGCCACGTGGGCTGTCACGGCATACGCGCTGGGCGTAGTGATCGGCTCTCCGATCATCACCATCGCTGCAGCGCGACTGAATCGCAAGCGGCTGCTGCTCGGACTGATCGGCCTGTTCCTGGTCGGGAATCTCTTCTCCGCATGGGCGATGTCGATGGACATGCTCATCGCGGCCCGCTTCGTGACCGGCACGGTTCAAGGCGCCTACTTCGGTGCCGGCGCGGTCGTCGCCTCCTACCTGTATGGCGCAGGGAAGGCGGGCAAGGCCTTCGCCACCGTGATGGCGGGTCTGACCGTCGCGACGATCTTCGGGTCTCCCGCGGGCACGTTCATCGGGCAGATGCTCGGATGGGAGTGGCTGTACCTCGTCGTCGCGGCTATCGGCCTGCTCGCCGGACTGGCGCTCCTCATGTGGATACCGTCCACCCCGGATCTCGACGGCGGCTCCGTGCGTTCGGAGCTGCGCGCCTTCACGAAGCCGTTGGTGTGGGTCATGGTCGCAATCGCAGCGCTCGGCATCTCGAGCATCTTCGCCGTGTACACCTTCATCGCGCCGATCGTCACCGATGCGGCCGGTCAATCGCCTGCTGTCATCCCGATCGCGCTGGCTGTCTTCGGTCTTGGCATGGCGGCTGGAAACGCCCTGGGTGGGAGGATCGCAGACCGTCACCTGACAGCCGGACTCGTACTGGGCTATCTGCTGGTCAGCCTCTCGCTCATCGTCGTCGGGATCGGCGGCGCGTGGTTGCCCAGTCTCTTCATCGGGCTGTTCGGTGTGGGAGCCAGCGCGATGATGGCCATTCCGACCATCCAGGTGCTCCTCACCCGGTTCGCGCCGGATGCGCCCACGCTCGTGGGCTCCCTCAACCTCGCCGCGCTCAACGCCGCAAACGCGTTCGGAGCGGTCGGCGGCGCCATCGTCATCGGCGCGGGATATGGCGTGCTCGCTACGTCGTGGGCGGGCCTCGTCCTGGTCCTCGCCGGTCTGGCCGTGTTCGCGCTGTTCATCCCGCGGGCGCTGAACGCCACCCGCTCGCGCTGACCGGGATCGGTCACCCCGTCACACCCCGCCTGAGGTTCGTCAGGCATCACTGAAAGGAAACATCATGAACACCACCACCACCTCGCCCACCGCGGTCCTCGTGCACGGCGCTTTCGCCGACGCGTCCGGCTGGGCCGGCATCATCCGAGAACTGCTCGCTCGCGGATACTCCGTGGTCGCTCCCGCGAACCCCCTTCGCGGAATCGCATCGGATGCGGCTGCCATCCGCTCCGCGGCGGGTACCGTCGACGGACCCGTCGTTCTCGTCGGGCACTCCTACGGCGGAGCGGTCATCACGCAGGCTGCGCAGGGACTCGACAACCTGGCGGGTCTCGTCTACGTCGCCGCCTTCGCTCCCGCTGTGGGCGAGACGGTCGCGAGCGTGCAGGAGCCCTTCCCGCAGCCTTTGCTCGCGAGCACCGTGCGACCCACCCCGTACGACGCGATCGGAGCCATCGGCGGACCTGAACTGGTCATCGATGCCGCCGGCTTCCGTGAGACCTTCGCCGCCGACCTCCCCGAGGAGTCCGCCAGGGTGATGGCGGTCTCGCAGCGACCCCTGGCTGCGGCTGCCGCAGGCGAGCCGCTGACGCACGCGGGCTGGACCGACCACCCGTCGTGGTACCTGGTCTCCACCGAAGACCACGCCATCGCGCCGGAAGCTCAGCGCTTCATGGCGAAGCGGATGGGCGCCGTCACCGAGGAGATCGCTGGAAGCCACGTCGCCTTCATCGCCCACCCCGCCCAGGTGGCTTCGTTCATCGCGCGCGCCCTCGACGCGACCGCCTGACCCCCCGACCGAGACACACAGACAAGGACAGAACCATGAACATCACGCGCAAGATCTCACTCGCCGTCGCCACCCTGGCAATCGGACTGCTCGGAACGAGTGCCGCCATCGTCCCGGCAGCGGCTGACGCCCCGCACGAGGCTGCCCGACCGGCCGCGAAGCCGACCGTCGTCCTCGTGCACGGCGCATTCGCCGACTCCAGCGGCTGGTCGCTCGTGAGCGCGGCCCTTCAGGCGGAGGGATATCCGGTGCAGGCCTTCTCGAATCCGCTTCGCGGCGTGCAGTACGACAGCGACTACCTTCGCACGTTCCTCGACACCATCGAAGGTCCGATCGTCCTCGTCGGTCACTCGTACGGCGGAGCGGTGATCACGAACGCGGCCGTCGGCGACCCCGACGTCAAGTCGCTGGTCTACGTCGCGGCGTACGCGCCCGACGCCGGCGAGACCGTGCAGGACGCCAACCGTCTGGGCGGCGGCGACTCCGCCCTCGGGGAGCATCTCGTCATCAGGCCGTTCCCCGGCGCGATGGCGGGCGACGCGGACGCCTACATCGACCCCGCTGCCTACCGCGACATCTTCGCGCAGGACCTGCCGCGGTCGGTGGCAGCGACTTTCGCCGTCTCGCAGCGCCCCGCCGCGTTGGCGGCGTTCGGCACTCCGTCGGGTGAACCCGCGTGGAAGTCCATCCCGTCGTGGTACATCGTGGCCAAGCAGGACAAGACCATCCCTCCGCAGGCGGAGCGGGTGATGGCCAAGCGCGCGAACGCCAAGACGATCGAGCTCAACACCTCGCATGTGCCGATGCTGAGCAAGCCGCTGTCGGTCGTGTCCGTCATCCGCGACGCGTCGCGCTGATCGCCGGAGTCGCATCGACTGCTGGCGGGCTCGAGAATGTATCGGGTCCGCCAGCAGTCATTGGCGTCGATGCGGCCGCCGCGGAACCCCGGGCCCCAGGTCTAGGTGTGCTGCGCAGAGATGGCGGTGACTCCAGCCCCGTACACCGCGACCAGATGCCGTGCCAGCCCAGCCGGGTCAGTCGCATGCGTCTCCGCCACCCGCGTGAGCGCGCCCTCTCTGGTCAGTGAGACGAGACCGTGGACGACGGCCCAGCTCACGAGCGACCACTCCTCGGAGTCAGCGGGCCCCATGGCGGACACGGCGTCTCGGAGGTATCCCAGCGCGGTCCGCTGCGCGGCGACGAAGGCGGGATCGTCGGTGACCAGCTCCGACCGGCGGAACATCAGGTCCATCAGGGCCGGCTGAGCGAGCCCGAACTCGACATACGCGAGACCGAGGCAGTCCAGAGCTGACTGTCCGGATGCACTCGCGTCGCGAGTCGCAGCGGCGAGCGTTCGCCCCAGCTCGTCGAAGCCGACCGTTGCGACGGCGGTCAGCATCCCCGCGCGGTCGCCGAAGAAGTGGGCCGGTGCGGCATGAGAGAGGCCTGCTCGCCGAGCCACCGCTCGCAGGCTGACGGACGCGTGCCCCCTCTCTATGAGCTCTTCACGGGCAGACTGCAGAAGTGCGTCGCGCGCCGAGGAGTTCTGGTCTGTGATCGTCATCCCTCCATTCTGACTTTCGAGCTTGACAGCGTCAAGTTCGCGCGGCATCCTTTACTTGACACTGTCAAGTGATTGGAGCCAACATGCCCGCCTCATCCCCGACCACCCCGCGTCGCACGTGGCTCATGCCCGTCGTGCTCATCGTGGCTTTGGCTGTCATTCTTCCGAGCGTGTACCTCTCGGCAACCGCCGATCCGCAGGAGCACCTCGCCGACCTACCGGTCGCGGTGGTCATCGAGCCGCAGAGTCAGCGTCTGGCCGGGGCGCCGTCCGGGCTCATGGGCGATGCGATCCTCGAGCACACCGGACCCGTGCGCTTCGCCGCCATGACCGGCGACGAACTCGAAGCGGCGATGGCAGTCGATCGCGTAGCCGGCGCCGTGGTGATCCCTGCCGACTTCGACGCGTCCATCTCCAGCCTGTTTCCCGGCACGAGGCCCGTCGTCGTCCCCGAGATCGCTGTCCTCGTGAACGCCGGTGACGGCGGACTCAGCAACGGGCTCGTCGCCGCGAACGTCACGCCCCTGCTGGACGACGCGGCGAAGAGAATGGGGGACGCGCTGGTCGACTCCGTGCAGGGTCACCTCCCCGCGGCGAATCATGCGCTCCTCAGCGACCCCGTCGACGTGTCCGTGCGCCCCTACGCTCCGCTGCCCGCCCATTCGGGCCTCGGTACCAGTGCCTTCTACTTCGCACTCGTGCTCGTGCTCATCGCGTTCATCGGGGCATCCCTGACGAATCCCCTCGTCGATGCGGCGCTCGGGGTCATTCCCAGCGAGTTGGGTCCGCTGGTGGCTCGGCGGCCCTACGCCGCGATCTCGCGCACGCGCACCCTTCTGACGAAGGTGGCCATCCTCTTCGCGGCGGCACCGGTCGCCTCGGCGGCGCTCATCGCCATCGCCGGCGGTCTCGGAGTGGCCGCACCGAGCTGGCTCGCGTTGTGGGCATTCTCGACGACCGTGATCGCGGCCATCGGAACAAGTGCGTTGGCAGTCTTCGCGGTTTTGGGACCCGGAATCGGATCGCTCGTGAACACCTTGTTCTTCGTGGCGCTCGCGATGGTGTCTTCGGGCGGGATCGTGCCCCTCGAAGCGACACCCGGGTTCATCCGATTCGTCTCCCTCATCTCGCCGTTCCGGTATGCCATCGACGGGATCCGTTCACTGATGTACTTCGACGGCAACCTCGCCGCCGGTCTCGGTGACGCGTGGGTGACTGTCGTCATCGGCGGTCTCGCCGGACTCCTCTTCGGCGTCTGCGTGACCACGCTCTACGGTCGCGTCGCACGATTCAGCCGGCACCCTCGGGTTGTCGTGTGACCCCCCGCAGGAGAACGCGTCCTCACAGGTCAACGAACGCCCGCTCAGGGCCGGATCTCCTCAACCTGCGGCGGCGAGCACGGTACCGTCCGCGAGATGGAGCCTGACGGCCTGCGTGGGTCCCAGCGATGGTGCAGGGAGCTATCGCCCGATGCCAGGTTCACAGGTGAGGGAGGCCGAGCGCACCTCCCTCACCTTCACCTCATGCCGGTCGGTCGAGCTGACGTTCGAGCTCGTGGCGCCGCGTCGCCTCCTGTCGCTGCACGACTTCAGCCGCCTCCGCGATGCTCTCGGCATCTGCCTTGGGCACGACCGCTACGCCGTCCGCATCTCCCACGATGATGTCGCCGGGGGAGACCGCCACGCCGCCGACGGCGATCGTCACGCCGAGTCGGCCCGGCCCGTTCTTGTAAGGCCCCGCCGGGGTAAGGGCTCGGGCGAAGACCGGCATACCGTAGTCCCGCATACCCTCGGCGTCCCTGACAGCACCGTCGATGACGAAGCCGGCGATCCCCTTTGCTTTGGCGCGAGCGGCGATCAACTCACCGATGAGCGCGCGGGTGAGATCGCCGCTGCCGTTGACGACGATGACGTCACCCGCGGAGGCGGCGTCGACGGCGTGGTGGATCCACAGGTTGTCCCCCGAACGGGTCCAGCAGGTGAAAGCAGGGCCGACAAGGGCTGCACCGGTCCAGATGGGACTGATTCCGGCATCCATCAGTCCCAGCCTGTCCATCCCGTCGCCGATATTCGCCGACGGGATCCTCGCGAACCGCTCTATCAGGTCGGAGCTTGTAGCGGTGAGGTCGCTCCCCACGGTCAGCCCTCTTCGCGGATGAGGTCGACCAGCTCGGCGAGCGTGTCCGTACGTTCGGTCCAGAACGCGCTGTACTCCTCCGAGTCGAGGTAGGTGGGCTGCAACCCGAGGTCTTCCATGCTGCTGATGAACTCCTCGTCGGCCATCACCGCTCCGATCGCATCAGAGAGTTTGGTCACGATCTCGTCGGGTGTGTCGGCGGGGAACGCGTATCCGCGGGCGGAGCCGAGTTCGACGTCGTATCCGTCCTCGGCTGCTGTGGGGACGTCGGGCAGGAACGGGCTGCGCTCTTCGTTCAGGATCGCGAGGACGCGGGCGCTGCCGTTGTCCGCGAGTTGCTTGACATCGCCGACATTTCCGACGAGGACATCGACGTTGCCTCCGAGGAAGGCGGTGGTCGCCTGGGCAGCGCCGTCGGCGAAGTGCACCGGCCGGATGTCGACGCCTGCCGCCTCGTTCAGGAGGAGGAGACCGAAGTGGTCCTGGCTGCCGATGCCGGTGGTGGATGCGGTGATCGAGTCCGGATTCTCCTCGGCGGCGTCGATCAGATCCTGCAACGTCTCATACGGGCTGTCCGGCGCGACCGCGATTGCGGTCGGGTCGGTGACCTGAAGTGCCGTAGGCGCGAAGGACTCCGGCGTATAGGTCGCGCCGCGGCTCTCATCGAGTGCCGAGACGATGACTCCGGGGATGGTGGTCAGGCCGAAGGTGTAGCCGTCAGGCTCCGCGTCGGCGAGTGCGGTGTACCCGACCTGTCCGCCGGCGCCAGGCTTGTTCTCCACGACGACGGTGGCATCGAGCTCCTCTTCCAGCGCATCTGCGAGCAGTCGCGCACCGATGTCGGAGCTTCCGCCGGGGTCGAAGGCGACCAGGAGGGTGACCGGCTTCTCCGGCCAGCTGATCTCACCAGCCTCGGATGCGGCGGGTTCGCCTCCGCCGCGCTGAGCGCAGCCGGCGAGCAGAACACCCGTGGCAACCAGTGCCGCGAGACCGAGAAGGGGACGTGTGCGCATGATGATCTTCCTTTGCTAGGGGTCAGGCTTCGGAGTCGGTGGGCAGGTGCGCGCGCGCCTTGATTCTGCGGCCACCGATTGTGGAGAGGACGAGGATGACCGCAGCGAGGCTGAGCAGTCCCAGCGACACGGGTCTGGTGAAGAAGTAGCCGAAGTCCCCGTTCGAGATCTGGAGCGTCTGTCGCAGAGCGGACTCGAGTAGCGGACCGAGGACGAGGGTGAGCACCAGCGGGGCGAGAGGCAGGTCCAGTCGCCGGAAGGCGAGTCCGACCAAGCCGAAGCCGATCATGATGAAGATGTCCACGACGCTTCGGTTCACGGCATACGTGCCCACGAAGATGAACACGTACACGAAACTGGCGAGGACGGGGAACGGGATGGCCAGCACTTTCGTCCACACGCTGACCAGCGGAACGTTGAGGATCACAAGCAGTGCGTTCCCGATGAAGAGACTCGCGATCACCGTCCACACCAGAAGCGGGTCGGTCTGGAACAGCTGGGGACCAGGAACGAGTCCGTTCTGGAGAAAGGCGCCCATCAGGACCGCGATGGCGGGTGAGGCCGGGATCCCGAGTGTGAAGAGAGGGATGAAGGCCGCGTTGGCGTGGGCATTGTTCGCCGTCTCCGGCGCGGCGACACCCTCGACAGCTCCGGAGCCCAACTGGGAGCGGTGGCGGCCGACCCGTCGCTCCGTGCTGTATGCGATGAGGGAGGAGATGGTGCTCGTGATGCCCGGCACGATGCCGATGCCGGTGCCGATCAGGGTGCCACGTCCGACCGCCGGTGCCGCACGACGCACGTCCTGACCGGTCGGAACGAGCTCGCGCAGCCGCGGGCTCCTGGCGCGGATGGTTCCACCTGCCGAAATGTGGAGCAGCTCCCCCAAGCCGAAGATGCCGACGAGGACCGGAACGATGCTGATGCCGTCCAGGAGATGCGCACTGCCGAAGGTGAACCGCGGGAGACCTTCCACGGGGTCGATGCCCACCATGGCGATGATCATGCCCACTGCGGCAGAGATGATCCCTGCAGACACAGACCGGCCGACAAGGCCAACGAGAAGCGCCAGCCCCACGACCACCAGGGCGAAGAACTCGCCCGGGCCGATCATGAGGCCGAGGGAGGCGAGCGGCTGCGCGGCGACGACGAGCGCGATCGTGGCGACTGTGCCGCCGATGAACGAGCCCACTCCGGCGACGGTGAGGGCGACACCACCTCGGCCCTTCTTCGTCATGGCGTAGCCGTCGATGCACGTGATAGCCGACTCGCCCTCGCCCGGAATGTTCAGCAGGACGCTGGTGATCGTGCCCCCGTAGGCGGTGCCGTAGAAGATGGCGGCCAACATGATGATGGCGGATGCCGGTTCCATCCCGAAGGTCAGCGGCAGGAGGATCGCGATTCCCGCGGTGGAGCCGATACCCGGGAGGAGACCGAGCATCGTCCCGACCAGGCAGCCGATGAGGGCATAGAGGAGGTTCTCGGGCGTCGCCGCTGCGGCGAACCCCTGCATCAGATAGTCGAAGGAACTCATCCGGTCAGAGCCCCAGGTCGTACAGGAACGGGATACCCGCGCCGGGCAGAGGCACCCCGAGCACATTCGCGAAGAGCGCGTAGACGCCGAAGCTCCCCGCGAGCGAGAGGATCACCGTCAACAGCCACGAGCGACGGGCGACGATTCGCAGCTGGAAGAGAAGGAAGAGAAGAACGCTCAGCTGGAAGCCCAGGATCTGGAGGAGCACCGCGAGCGCGATCAGGCTGGACACCGTCACGATGATCTGCTTTGGCGAAGCGGGTGTCTCGGCAGCTGCTGCCTCGGGCGTCGGCGCATGCTCGACGACGTTCGGCTGGCGCCACTGCGTGATGCCCCACGCGATGGACGCCGCCGAGAGGATCAGTCCCGTCCAGAATGGAAAGAAGCCCGGTCCCGGGCCGAGCTGAGTCCACAAACCGAGCGGAATCGACGCGAGCGTCGTGACGATGCCGAGCAGGAAGAAGACGCACGCCGCGATGACGCCGGGTATGGAGCGCACGTAGTGCGGGAACCGGATGGTCCCTGTGCGGAGGTCGCCGTCGGACACGTGCGCGCCTGCTTTCTCGTCGTCGTTGACTGCCGTATATCTCATAGAGTGATAATCTCTATCGAAATCTAATCACCTGTGACATTCTGAACCTTGCGTCGTCGATCGTCAACCCCGTGGCTTTGATGAGCTCCGGACACTTCGCTGAGACGGCCTATCACTGAATGAGAGAAAGTGGGATCGAAGTGGGCGAGCGCCGCGTGCTGATCACTTCCGCGTTCCTGCGGCCAGACGACGAAGCCGACCGCGCTCTGCGCGCACACGGCTTCACGACCATCCACGCGCCGCTGCGAGCACCGCGGGGGGACGGCGAGCTTCGTTCGTTGCTCGACGGCGTCGTGGCCGTCATCGCGGGAAGTGACCGATTCGATGCCAAGACGCTGGACGAGGCATCCGATCTTCGGGTGATCGCGCGAACGGGCGTCGGTTACGACTCCATAGACACGGCCGCCGCAACCAGGCGCGGCATAGCGGTGTGCAATGCCCCAGGTGTCAACCGGGACGCGGTGGCGGAGTTGGCTCTCACGTTCATCCTCATGCTCGCTCGACGCGTCCCCGAGGCGATGAGAAGCGTGCGCAACGGTGGGTGGGTCCGTCCTACGGGGACGCAGCTGGCCGGCTCCGTCCTCGGGATCATCGGCCTCGGCGCCATCGGCAGGAGACTCGCTGAGCACGCCTCGGCCCTCGGTATGCGAATCATCGCCCATGATCCCTTCGCCGACGAGCAGTACGCGGCCGCCAACGACGTCCGGCTCCTCGCTATGGAGTCGGTGCTGGCTGAAGCCGACTTCGTCAGTCTCCATATCGCGCTCACCCCGGAGACCCGTCACCTGATCGGCAAGGAGGCACTGGGACTCATGAAGCCCACGAGCTATCTCATCAATACTGCTCGGGGCGCTGTCGTCGACGAGGCCGCGCTCCTCGAGGCGCTGAGAGAGGGGTCGATCGCGGGGGCAGCATTGGACGTCGTCGAGGAGGAGCCGCTGAGCCTCTCGAGCGCGTTGCGGGAGCATCCAAAGGCGTTCGTGACGGCGCACATCGGAGGGTCGACGTCGCAGGCCCGCGAAGAGTCGGCGCGAGTGGCCGTAGAGTCAGTCGCTGAGGTTCTCAACGGGGGAACGCCACACAATGTGGTGAATCCGGACTACGTGAGCCATCTCGCATCCATCTGAGGAAGGAAAGCGCGTGACGGGGGCTGCCGAGTCGAGCAACATGCGGTCGCTGGAACGCGCGATCGACGTCCTCGAGGTGCTCGACAACAGTCGGCAGCCACTCCGGCTCACCGAGGTCGCGCGCCGAGCAGGCCTCCATGTTGCGACGACGCAACGCATTCTCAACTCGCTGGAGGCTCGCGGTCGCGTGGAGCGTGACGACGCGGGCTATCGCCCGGGCGTCGCCCTTCTCTTCGGGGCGCACGCCTATCTGCTCACCAGTCCGTTGCTGGCTTCCGCTTACCCGCACCTCCAAGACCTCGCTGCCGCGACCGGCTTCACTGCGTCGCTTTTCGTCCGCACCGGCTTCTCTCGCGCTGTGGTCTCTCGGATCGAGGGTGCGAAGCCGATGCGCTACGTGCTCCCCGTCGGGGAGCGCCTTCCCCTGACTCACGGGGCCGGCAAAGTGCTCGCCGCGTACCTCACGAAGGAGGAACTCGCCGAACTACTTGCAGTGACGCCGTCGCTCGACACTGCGGACGGCCAACACGTGAGCAAGCGCGACTTCACCGCCGAGCTCAGCCGTATACGCAAGGAAGGTTTCAGCTGGTCCTCTAACGGTCGCGTGATCGGAGTGGCGTCGATCGCTGCGCCGATCTTCGACCGCTCGCACAAGTGCATCGCCGGCGTGCAGGTTGCCGCAAGCATCTCCGACCTCAGCGAGCAGGACATACCTTCGGTCAGCGTCGAAGTTCGCCGTGCCGCGGCGGTCATCGGCGAGACGCTCCTCTGAGCGAGAACATTCGCAGGAACAATCGGAGTGAATCCGGTGTGATCGTCACGGCGGGCGTGATGCTAAATCGGCGTCAGATCCGGATGGGGAACGTGAGCATGATGACGATGCCGACGACTGCCACGGCGATCGCGAGGCCCAGCAGCGCCCGGGTCGCCATCTTCGACAGGTCCCGTTGCGACATCGCGGTCAAGAACAGCACCAGCGCGAACAGGACGGTCAGCAAGGAGTAGTTGTCTCCGCGCTGGTTGTCCACCAGAGCCTCCTGGAACTTCGCGTCAGCGCGGGCGGACAGGTCGGCGGCCTCTTCCGTCCCGTCGGGGACGTACTCGGGCATCGCGAACGGTCCCGTCTCCACCCTGCCGCCGGCATTCCATGCGTCGAACGCGACACGGAACGACGGTGAGAATCGCTCCTCGATGAACGTCACCAACTCGGACTTCTCCTCGGCGACAGCGTTCACCCACTGCGCGTAGACAGTCAGATCGAACTGGCGCGCGTCCCGCGCCTCACTGGCGGCCTCGGACGCTTGGATGCGAGCGCTCGACGCCTGGCTGAACGCGATCGACATCTCCCCGCCCCACTTCGATGCCTGAAACCCGCACCACGCGGTCAGCACCGCGACGATGGACAGCATCAGGACGGCGGTGAGCTCGACGGCTCGCCGCCGACCGCTCTCAGGAGATTGTTCGCTCACCCCCCATTGATACGGTCAAGCGTCCGCCTGCGCAACCATCCGCGAGGACGAAGCCGGCGACGGGATCCTGTGTCGTGCGGCAATGCAATAATCAGTCGTGCAACCGATCACCATCGCCGATGTCGCCGCCGCCACCGGCGTCAGTCGCACGACGGTGTCTCACGTCTTCAGCGGCCATCGTCCGGTCAGGCAGGAGACGCGGGAGCTCGTGTTGCGGGTCGCCCGCGAGATGGGCTATCGGCCCAGCGCCGTCGCAAAGAGCCTCCGCGCGCGCCGGACGAACACAGTCATGATCGTGATCCCGGACATCATGAACCCCTTCTACCCCGGCTTCGCCCGCGGTGTGCAGGACGTCGTCAGCCAGCAGGGCTATCACGCGCTGCTGTGCAACACCGATGCGGTCGAGGCCTCTGAGCGCGGGTACATCGAGGACGCTCTCGCGCGACGCGTTGACGGCGTCGTCTTCGTGGGATTCCGTGTGCCCATCTCGGATCTGGACATCCTGACGGAGGTCGGGACGGCTGTGGTGGCGGTCGGGCCCGCGCCGGAGGAGACGATGGTCGACACCGTGTGGCTCGATGACGTCGCCTTCTCACGGGAGGCGACAGCGTATCTGCTCCGCAAGGGGCTCGGCCCCGTCGCGCACATCACGGGGCCCACCGACACGGCCGTCGAGGTCAAGCGCGAGATCGGATTCCGGCAGGCCCACGCCGACGCGGGGCTCGAGGTGCACGAGGATCTCATCGTCTCAGAGGAGTTCACGCACCAAGGAGGCATCGAAGGAATGACGGCGCTTCTCGCCGGACCGACGCGTCCGCGGTCCGTGTTCTGCGCCAACGACCTCATCGCTCTCGGTGCGATGAGGGTGGCGCACGAGCACGGCCTTCGCGTTCCCGAGGACATCGCGTTCGTCGGCGTCGACGACATCGACATGGCGGCGATCGCGAATCCTTCCCTGACCACCGTGCGGCTTCGCATCCACGAACTCGGCACGATCTGCGGCCGTCGGCTGCTCGAACGCCTCAACGGCGACTGGACCGGCAATGGGCGCAGCATGGCGCTGGATGCCGAACTGGTCGTGCGCGAGAGTGCCTGAGTCCGTCAGCGCAAGGCGAACGCCTCAACCTCGGCAGCGGTCGGGATCGACGACACGGCGCCAGGGCGCGTGACGGAGAGAGCCGCCGCGTCGGTGGCGGTGGCGACGGCGGATGCGAGATCGCGCCCCTCGGCGAGGGCAGCCGTGAGATAGCCCGCGAACGTGTCGCCTGCCGCCGTCGAGTCGACCGCGGTGACCACGGGCGCGGACCTCTCGTGCTGGATCCGCCCGTTCACGGCGATGATGCAGCCCGATGCTCCGCGGGTGATGATGGAGATCCGCTCCTCCGCACTCAACCGCACCGCGGACTCGCGGACATCGCGCCCACCGGTGAGCGCCCGCGCCTCGGACTCGTTCGCGACCACGACATCGCACAGTCCGAGCAGCGGTGTGAAGTCCTCGACGACGGGCGCGGGGGTGACGACGGTCGACACGCCGCCCCGTCTCGCCCGTTCGAGCGTGCGACGCACGAGTTCGATCGGGCGCTCCAGCTGCACCATGACATGCGATGCCGAGTCGATCATCGCCTCATCCTCGGGGGTCAGATGAGCGTCCGAGTTCGCGCCCGGGATGACGATGATCGAATTCTCCCCGTCGTCGGTGACCGTGATCTGTGCGACGCCCGTCGGTGCGAGCGACACCCTCACCCGGCGCGCATCGATGTGCTCCTTCACGATGGCCGCGCGCAGGATATCGCCGAAGTGATCCGCTCCGACAGCGGCGACGAGTGCGACGTCGCCCCCCGCCCGCTTCGCGGCGACGGCTTGATTGAGGCCCTTTCCCCCCGGCCCCATGCGGAAGCCCCACCCCGTGAGCGTCTCACCGCCTCTCGGGCGTCGAGGCGCGCGGGCAACGAGGTCGGCGTTCACGCTCCCCACGACGACGATGCGACCCATCAC
Organism: Microbacterium insulae; assembly: GCF_042677065.1. Lineage (NCBI taxonomy): Bacteria > Bacillati > Actinomycetota > Actinomycetes > Micrococcales > Microbacteriaceae > Microbacterium > Microbacterium insulae. The sequence goes on from NZ_JBHTII010000001.1 coordinate 1,739,491, forward strand.
CCATTCACCCCCGCTCCTTCATCGTCCCACCTGATTCGCACGGGACTCCCCGGTTCGACGGAGATGGACTGCCCGACGACTGCCCCGCGCCAGCGAATCTCGGAGAGAGCCAGATGCCCGGCGGTGAGGTCGAGGGTCAACTCGTCGCCGACGACCCGCACGGTGCCCCATGCCCGGTCCGTGGTGAAGAGGTAAGCCCCGTCCGAGATCGGATCGACGTTGAGCGTCGTGGTCGGAGCATCCCATTGGATCCCGCTGAACGCGAGCAGCAAAGCCCACGAGGAGAGCGAACGTGCGTAGTGGTGTCCGCATTCGATCTCATCCCACGGGCTGCGGGTCGTGCCCTCGTAGCGGGCTCGGAGCGTCCGCTCGATCAGGACGGCATCCTCGGGGCGTCCCGCGAAGGCGAGGGATGCCGCGACCTGGTGCTCGATTCCCGTCCACACCTCGTCTGAGTAGACGAACGGAATCCTGGGCCTGCCGCCGCGCGGCCAGGACGCGAGCAGGATCCCGCCCTCGTGGTTCAGCGCGTACGTCCGCTGTGTGCTCTCGTGGCCCCAGAGGTCCGGGCGGAAGTTGTGTTCGAGGATGGCACCGAGGGCTCCACGGATCTGCTCGCCCGGGAGAAGTTCGCCGAGGCCATTGAGGTACGCATGAAACTGACCGAGCAGCTGATCAGAAAGGACGCCTTCTCCGAATTGGTAGCGATCCTGATCGATGTCGTCGATGCGCTGGACGAAGTACTCCCCGTTCCACAGAAGCTCCGACATCCGCACCGCCGCGCGGTCCGCCGCCACGCTCCACCGCCGCGCGATCGCCTCGTCGTCCAGGTGCCGCGCCATGCGCACGCCGGCACGCAGGGCGGCGATCAGCATTCCGTTCGCGAGGGGTTCGATGCCGTGGAACTCGATGTCGTACGTGTTGTGCATCTCGCCGTCGAGCAGGCCGTCCCCGTCGCGGTCCCACGTGCGAAGCGCCCAGTCGAGGGAACGACGAGCAGCTGGCCACAGCTCCCGCAGAAACTCGTCGTCCCCGCAGAAGCGCCACTCCCGGTGGAGACGGAGGAACGTGCCGAGGAGACCGTCTACCGCGGGGGCCATATGCCACGGCTCGCCGCCGAAGATCCGATTGGTGCGAAATCGCTGCGCCCCGTCCTCGTCGGTCTCGAGCAGGAACTCCACGCGCCGGGCCGACCGCTCGAGCGAGGGGAAGAGCCAGGCACAGGTCTGCGCGTAGGACCAGACGTGCGTGCAGGTCCCCTCGCACGACCCAGCGTGATCGAACGACCCCTCCCATGCGGCGAAGACGGGGCCGCCGCCGAGGAGCGGCGTGGGCGTGTCCAGGACGAAGCAGGTCGTCGAGCGCAACGCCGCGATGTTGGCACCGACGGACTCCGCGATCACCGGATCGAGGCCGCCCCCGTAGAGCGCATCCACGAACGCGGACGTCGTCGCCTCGAGGGCGGGGAGGTTGCGGTGGAGGTGGGCTGCGGCATCCCACGCGTCGCGCCATCGTGCCGCATAGGCGTTGCGCACCGGCGGGCGCTCGGCGTCCGGCTGCATGATGTGGCCCTCCCAGCGGCCCGGCCGCAGCGGGAAGCTCCAGGACAGGACGAACTCGAAGTCCGCCGCGGCCCCGGGTGCGAGGTCATGGACGATGCCCAGAGAGCCGGTGCGCCGTAGTGGCAGCAGCTCGAGAAGCTCGTCCTCGCTGAGATCGGTGCGTCCGCCGGTGCGATCCGTGTGGAGCGCGAGTACCCCGCGCTCGGTCGTCACCGAGGGTTCCGGTTCGAGCAGGCCGTCGGCGCTGAAGTCGTTCCAGAACAGCCGTGGCCCGTCGGGCCAGAAGCTCGTCACCCACTGCGGCTTGGCGGTGACGGACGGGTCGCTGGTCGTGAGAGCCAGGGTTCCGTATCCGAGGTCGTCTTCGGGAAGGGCTATGCCGAAGTCGATTCCGCGGATGCCCGCATCCTCGCGCCATCGGGCCGTCTGCCGCGCGCGGAGTTCGCCCGTGCGTCGATCCCGCCCCGCGGTGTGGCTGACGGAGCCCGCTACCGTGACCCGGACGGGCTGCCGACCGGGGTTGCGCACCCGGTAGCGGAGGACGGCGGCGGGGATTCCCGACTCCTCGGGGTCGAGCGGGATCAGCGGCGTGAAGGCCCGCAGGGAGACCTCCACCGGGAGTGACTCGTCAGAGAAGTCGATCTCAACGATGGGGTAGGCGCCGTGCATCGTTGCGGCGGACAGTCGCGGGAGCCCCGCGAGCCGATCCGCCTCGTACCCCCGTTCGCTATCGTGCGGGCCGGTGAGCGGTGCTTCGAGGATCCGCGAGTGTCGCCCGCCGAGGCTGTCGGCGACGTGGATAGCGAAGAACGAGTACGGATTGTCGCGCCCCTTGTCGGGGAGGTTCTCGAGTTCCCAATCGCGGAGCTCGCCCCGCGCGCCGAGAGAGACGTTGCCCGTTCCCAGACCTCCCAGGGGAAACGCGGCGCGTGCGGCCGTGTGCGGCAGCACGCGGATTCCGGGGGGGAGTGGCGAAGCGGTCCGACGAGCGATCACGCGCACAGGCTACAAAAGTAAAATCGATTTGTATACCCTTGATCCAAGCATCGACAGCCGCCCGCCGTGCTGTCTCCGCAGGGTTGAAGCGTTTCCTTGACGCCCGGTGGCACAGGGCCGTACGATCCCCGCTGAATCGGTTTGCAACAAAGGAGTCCCCGTGGCAGAAGTCGTCCAGTTCTCCGCCCCCGGCGTCGTGGAGGTCGTCGCGGAGCCCGAGCGGGAACTCCGCCCGGATCAGGTCCGCATAAGGACTCTGTACTCCGGTATCTCCGCCGGAACCGAGCTCACCGCATATCGGGGTTCCAATCCGTACCTCACCAAGCGCTGGGACGATGACCTTCGGCTGTTCGTCGAGGGTGCGCAGACCTTCGAGTACCCGGTGAGCGGCTGGGGGTACGAGGAATGCGGGCGAATCGTGGAGGTCGGTCGTGACGTCGACGACCTCCGGGTCGGTGATGTCATCTGGGGCCGCTGGGGCCATCGCACCGACACCGTCCTGGATGCCGAGTACGCCCGTCATCGCGTGCTTCCCGCGAACTGCCCCCCGATCATCGGGATCTTCTCGGAGATCGGCGCCATCGCCCTCAATGTCGTCCTCGACGCCGATATCCACCTCGGTGAGACGGTCGCGGTGTTCGGACTCGGGGTCCCGGGCCAGATCGCGGCACAGATGGCTCGTCTGAACGGCGCGACCGTCATCGCCGTCGACGGAATCGAGGCCCGCAGGGACACGGCGGCCGCGCTCGGCGCGCACCATGTGATCGACCCGCTGTCCGTCGACGTCGCCGCGACGATACGGTCGCTCACCGAAGGCCGTGGGGCCGATGTCTGCCTCGAGATATCCGGCAACTACTCGGCGCTTCACGAGGCTGTGCGATCGGTGGCCTACAGCTCTCGCGTGTGCGCCGCGGGGTTCTTCCAGGGAGATGGTGCCGGGCTCCGCCTCGGCGAAGAGTTCCATCACAACCGGGTCCAGATCGTCGGATCGCAGATCTCGGGTGTCGCGCCCGGGCTGCGGCACCGCTGGGACGCGTTCCGCCTCACCCGCACCGCCATGACGCTCGCAGCCACCGGCGCGCTGCACCTCGAGGAGCTCGTCACGCACCGCCTTCCGGTGCGAGATGCGGCTGAGGCCTTCCGCCTGCTCGACGAAGGGTCTCGCGAGGCGCTCCAGGTCGTGCTCACGTTCGAGTCGGAGTCCTGATGGTTCATCGACTCGCCGCTCAGGAACATCTCCTCGAGGGGAATTCCCTGGTCGAGAAATACGAGTTCGCGCTCTCGGTGGGCTTCCACGGCGTCGAGCTCCTCGGGCGGGGCGACGGGGAGTTCGCGGCGCGATCCGCCGAGATCGCTGCGGCGCGGTCGGCGGGCGTCGTCATGCCGGCTACGACGGTCATCATGGACCACTTCATCGGCGACTTCGACGCAGACAAGCGAAAGGACGCGCGGGAGCAGATCAAGATGATCCTCGCGGGCACGGTCGCCGCCGGCGGGTTCGGCGTCGTCACCCCACACGCGTTCGGACTCTTCAGCCGCGCCCTGCCGCCGTTCGTTCCACCACGGTCCGTCGACGACTCGCGTGCGCTCCTGGTCGAGTCGCTGCGAGAGCTCGCCGATTACGCCGAGCCGCTCGGTGCGACCGTGCTCCTCGAGCCGCTGAACAGATTCGAGGACTATGTCGTGAACCGCCTCGCGGACGCCGTCTCGATCGCTGCAGAGGTCGACTCCCCGTCGCTGGCCGTGATCGCCGACACGTTCCACATGTCCATCGAGGAGCCGTCGATCGGAGACAGCATCCGGGCAGCGGGTGGATGGATCCGTCACGTGCAACTCGGCGACAGCAATCGCCTCGAGCCGGGGGCCGGCCACTTCGACTGGGAGGAGGCGCTGGGCGCCTTCGCAGACATCGGATACGACGGGTGGTACGTCATGGAGTGCGGACTGTCGGGGCCCCCGCGCGAGGTGCTTCCGGGTGTCGCGGATCTGTTCGCCAGAGGCGGGAAGAGGATCTCGTGAGCGGAATGAGAGTTCTGGTCTGGAATGAAGGAGTCCACGAGGCTCGCCAGCAGCCGGCGAACATCGGCTACTACTACCCAAGTGGCATCCACGGCGCGATCGCGGATCTGCTGAGCAGGCGGCTGCCGGACGCGAAGATCTCGACCGCGACACTTGCGGACGACCAATTCGGACTCGCCGAGAATTCCCTCGACCAGACGGACGTCCTGATCTGGTGGGGCCACATCGCACACGAAGAGGTTCCTCACGAGGTCGTGCATCGGGTGCAGGAGCACGTCCTCGGCGGAATGGGTCTCATCGTTCTCCACTCCGGCCACCACTCCCGTCTCTTCCGCGCGCTCATGGGCACCACGTGCAACCTCCAGTGGCGGAACGCGGGAGAACGGGAGCTCGTCTGGACGGTCGCGCCGGGTCATCCCATCGCCCGGGGGATCCCGTCTCCGCTCGTCATCCCTCATCAGGAGATGTACGGCGAGCATTTCGACGTTCCGCGACCAGACGACGTGGTCTTCATCAGCTCCTTCGCCGGGGGTGAGGTGTTCCGCTCCGGCCTCACCTTCACGCGGGGCAACGGCAGGATCTTCTACTTCAGTCCCGGCGACCAGGACTACCCGGTCTACCTGCAGCCCGAGATCGGCGATGTGATCGCCAATGGAGTGCTCTGGGCCAGTCCCGGCGATTCGCCACGAGGGGTGACCCCGGTCGTCAACCCGAACCAAGGCTGGTTCGAGAGTTCCTGAGACACGTCTGCGGCTCGCAGAATCTTGACAAATCCACCTGTCCTTGTCATTCTGAAATCCGCGGTAGCAAACCCATTTGCACAGCCCGATTCCGCTCAAGGGAGAGCCATGAACACTCGACGTTCCCGTACCGTTCGACTCATCTCGGTGGCCGCCCTCGCCGCCGCCGCAGTGGTCGTTGCCGGCTGCTCGCCTTTCGCAGGTGGCGGCGGCGCAGCCGACGGTGACGTCGAATTGACCCTCGTGACGCTGGACGGGGGCGACGACAACAAGGCGCTCGAAGACATCATCGCCGGGTTCGAAGACGCCAACCCCGGTGTGTCGGTGAGCGCCACCTTCGTTCCCGAAGACACCTACGCGACGAAGCTCAAGACGATGCTCCTGGCAGAGCCGCCCGACATCGCCTCCCCTTACGGCTGGGACCAGACCCTGACATTCGAGCCGCTGAACGACCTCGTGCTCACCGACTACGACGTCGATCTCGACGAGTACAGCTCCGTCATCCGCACCACCTGCGAATGGGACGGGACGGTCTTCTGCCTCGGCACCACGGTCGGCAGCATGGTCACCTTCTACAACAAGGACATGTTCGACGAGAAGGGGATCGCCTATCCGGACGCCACGACGCCGATGACATTCGAGGAGATGGCCGACCTCGCGGCAAGGCTCACGACGGCCGGGTCCAGTCCCGAGGACACGGTTTACGGCGCCGAGATGGCCCTCCTCGTCGCCTACCTCGACCCGGCGAACGTGCTGGATGACACCGGCCGCATCGTCGAGGTCACCGAGCCGGAGTTCGCCGACACCGTGCAGCTTCTGGCGGACATGGTCGCGGACGGGGTCTCACCGTCCGCGGGAGTGCTCGACGCGCTCGGTGGCGGCCTCGGCTCGTCGCTCTTCGTCGACGGCCGGGTGGCAATGATGATCACCGACAACTTCGCGATCGATCTGCTCGAGGAGGCCGAGATGAACTACGGCATCGCGCCGACCCCCATCGTCGCCGGAAACGAGCCGTGGATCGTGTCGTGGACCAACGGATTCGGCATCCCTCGCGGAGCGGAGAACCGGGACGAGGCGGCCAAGTTCCTCGCCTACATGGCACAGGAGGGACAGACGATCCAAGCCGAGTTCGGCATCATGCCCACCCAGCTCGAGGTGGCGCAGGATTGGGCGGACACACCCGAGCGCCAGCAGCTGTTCGAGGTGAACTCTCTCATCCGCACCAGTGTCTTCAACCCGAACCAGTGGGCGTGGAACGGTCCGATCATCGACGCCATCGCCGAGGCCAACCTCGGGGGACCGGTCGAGCAGCTGCTGGGTGATGCGGAGCCCAAGGCGCAACAGGGGAACGACACCACGTGGGAGCAGTTCGACCAGGTGCTGGCCGCATCGGGGCTGGAGTGACGTCGACCACCCAGACGCGCCGCGACGTTCGGTTGCGCCGGGCGATCACGCCCTGGCTCTATCTCCTCCCGTGGCTCGTCGGCGCCGTCCTCTTCACCGTCGGCCCGGCGCTGCTGGGCCTGGTGATGAGCTTTTCGAACTGGAATCTGCTCTTCCCTGTCAGTTGGGTCGGTCTCGACAACTACGAGGAGATGATCACCGACGACTACCGGTTCTGGATGTCGCTGCGGATCACCGGCTTCTACTTGATCCTGTCGGTTCCCGTCTACCTCGTCGTCGGACTGTCGGCGGCACTGCTTCTCAACCAGCGCGTATGGGGAATCCGGATGTTCCGCACGATCCTCTTCCTCCCTTCGGTGCTCAGCGGCGTCGCGGTCGCCGTGCTGTGGATGCTCCTGCTCAGCGGTGAGAACGGTGCAGTGAATACGGTCCTCCGCAATCTGGGGGTCGAGAACCCGCCTCAGTGGTTCACCGATCCGAGTTGGGCGGTGCCGGCAATCGTCATCGTGGGCCTATGGGGAGTGCTGGGAAGCGGGGCGATCATCTACCTTGCCGGCCTGCAGAACATCTCGCCCGCCATGTATGAGGCGGCCATGATCGATGGAGCGGGCGCGTGGCGTCGCTTCCGCAGCATCACGATCCCGCTGCTCACGCCGACCCTGTTCTTCATGCTGCTGATCTCGATCATCGGCGCGTTTCAGGTATTCGACACCGCCTTCACCATCAGCGGCGGGCGAGGCGGTGACGGGCTCAGGTTCTACCTCATCTATCTCTGGGAGGCGGGCTTCCGTGATGGGCGGCTCGGCTACGCGGCGGCGCTGAGCATGGTGCTCTTCCTGATCGGCACGGTCATCGTCCTGATCCTGCTCAAGACGCAGGACCGCTGGGTCCACTACGAAGACGAGGGGGCCTGATGTTCCGTACCGCGATTGCACCTCCACGGCGCAGGAAATCGGTGCGCTCGAGGCTCAGCCGCCTGGGATCGTCGACTGCGACCTACGTCGGCCTCGTCGCGCTGAGCGCTCTGGTGATCCTCCCCCTCGGATGGATGTTCACCGTGGCCCTGACCCCGGACGACACGAATGTGTTCACGAACCCGCCGCCGTGGTTTCCCACGGAGTACTGGGAGTGGGAGAACTTCGGCAGAGCACTCTTCGATCCGTCGCGGCCGTTCATCCTCTATCTCGCGAACACCGTCTTTCTCGAGGTCTTCGTGGTCTTCGGGTCCCTGGTGTCGTGCGCGATCGTGGCCTATCCGCTCGCGCGGATGAGGTTCAAGGGTCGCGACGTGGTCTTCACGATCATCGTGCTCACCATGCTGATCCCCTGGCAGGCCATGATGATCCCTCAGTTCGTGGTGTTCTACGAGCTCGGGTGGTACGGCTCGTACCTCCCGCTCATCGTCCCGGCATACACCGGCTCCGCATTCTTCGTGTTCCTCATACGCCAGTACATGAAGACCATTCCGATGGAGCTCGACGAAGCGGCGCGGCTGGACGGCGCCGGCCACTTCCGGATCTTCTGGTCGATCATCCTCCCCTTGAGCAAGCCCGCGCTCGCGGTGTGCGCCGTCTTCACCTTCCTCGGGACCTGGAACGACCTGCTCGGCCCGGTCATCTATCTCAATCGCCAGGACCAGTTCACTGCGGCGGTGGGGCTCGCGGGCTTCGTGTCGATCCAGAACCAGGAGTACAACCTGCTCATGGCGGCGAACCTGATAACCATCGTGCCCGTCGTGATCCTCTACTTCGTCGCTCAGAAGTACCTCATCGGCGGCATCGCCTCGATGGGGCTCAAAGGGTGAGTGTCAGTCGCGTCGAGCCTTCCGGCCGGCGCGCCACCAGATGGACGTAGTCAACAGAACCGATTTGCAAAAGGAGCACGGATGCACGATCCGATCATTTCGATGGAGTTCGTGAACGACGAGCTGCATCAACAGGAGGAGTCAGGTCACGACGTCTCCGACGCGGCGGCCGCACTCGCCGAAACCGATCCCGACGACCTCGCCGGACTCGAGCTCGTGCTCGAGCGACTCGACGCCGCGCCCCTGCGGTCCGGCTGGGACTTCGAGGAACCGTCCGACCTGCCCGGAATCCTCGACACCCTGCCGGGAGGGGGTGGCGACCGCGGCGCGGCGCCGCCGGGACTTCCGGACAAGATCCTGGGCGGATGGCTGGGCCGTATCGCGGGATGCAACCTCGGCAAGCCGCTCGAGTACGGCCCGCATTGGACGAGTGACCACATCCGCAGCTATCTGGAGCGCGCCGACGCCTATCCGCTGCGCGACTACGTGCCGCTGCTCGATCCGATGCCGGACGAGTACGAGCTTCGCGAGAACTGGGTCGAGACCACTCGCGGCCGCGTCGACGGCTCGGCGAGGGATGACGACATCGACTACCCGATCCTCGGGCTTCATCTGCTCGAGAAGCACGGTGCGGGCCTCGATACACGTCACGTCGCCGAGGCCTGGCTGTCGCTGTTCCCGTATCACCAGGTCTACACGGCCGAGCGCGCCGCGTACGCGAACCTCGTGGCCGGCCGCGACCTCGGAGCGGTCCCTACTCACCGCAATCCCTACCGCGAGTGGATCGGCGCGCTGATCCGCGGCGACGTGTACGGCTGGGTGCATCCGGGTCGTCCTATCGAGGCCCTGTCGATGGCGCACCGCGACGCGCGTCTCTCGCACGTGGCGAACGGCATATATGGGGAGCTGTGGAGCGCCGCCCTCGTCTCGTGCGCATTCACGGCCGGTTCGGCGGCCGAAGCGGTGGAGCGCAGCTTCGATTACGTCCCTCGTCGCTCCCGGCTGCGGGCGGCGCTCGAGGACGTCCAGGCGCTGCATCGGTCCGGATCGAGCTGGGATGCCGCGCTCGAGCGGATCCAGGACTCGTACGGTCACTATCACTGGGTCCACACGATCAACAACGCCGCCGTCATCGTCGCAGGTCTCCTCTGGGGCGCCGACGACTACGCGGCGACGGTCGGACTCACCGTGCAGGGCGGGTGGGACACCGACTCCAATGGTGCGACTGCCGGATCCGTGTGCGGGGTGATCCTCGGCGCGGAGCGTCTGCCCGCGCACTTCGTCGACCCGCTTCACGACCGCACGCGCTCGGCACTTTTCGGGTTCGACAACACGCGCATCTCGGATCTCGCTGAACGCACACTTCGTCTCGCGCGCGAGGGGCTGTCGTGACGGGGCTGGAGTCCCTCACCACGCTCGGCGCGCGGCAGTCGCGATCGATCAGCGCGGAGAATCCCGACGGGTCGAGGGGTGGGGGAGGGCGGGCGGTCGACGGTACCGGGGCGCAGGCGGCAGAGCGGCTCGGCCGGGGATGGAAAGTCGCTCCCGCGGTTCGGATCGATGCCGGCGCGACCGCGGTCCTCGCCGACATCGCCGGCCCCGCCATCATCAGGCACATCTGGATGACCTGCGATCGTTCGCGCTGGAACACCTTGATCCTGCGAGCGGAGTGGGACGGCGAAGGGTCGCCGTCGATCGAGGTCCCGTTGGGAGACTTCTTCGCGAACGGATCACCGGAGACGGCCCTCGTCACCTCAGAGCCGATCGCCGTCCTGGTCGGGGGCGGCATGAACAGCTACTGGCCCATGCCGTTCCGCGAGCGCGCACGGATCACGATCGAGAACCGCGGCGACACCGTGCACCAGTTCTTCTTCCAGATCGACTACACGCTCGAGGATGTTCCGGCGGCTACGCCGTATCTCCATGCGCAATGGCGGCGCAGTGAGACTATTCCCGGCGCGATCCACACGATCCTGGACGGCGTCGAAGGAGAGGGTCACTACGTCGGCACGGTCTTCGACTGGACGACCGCGTTCGATGGCTGGTGGGGCGAAGGCGAGGTGCGCTTCTTCCTGGACGGCGACGGTGAGTACCCCACCGTGTGCGGCACCGGGGTCGAGGACTACGTGGGCGGGGCATGGTGCTTCGAGATGACGCCCGGGGCGGGCTACCAGACCTATTCGTCCGCGTACCTCGGGTTCCACCAGGCCCTCGATCGGCGCTTCGCGATGTACCGCTGGCACATCCCCGATCCCATACGCTTCCACTCATCTCTCAAGGTGGACGTACAGGCCCTCGGCTGGGGACACGACGACCGCTACATCCAGCTCGTCGATGACACCCTCGCGACCGTCGCCCTCTGGTATCAGCGCGAGCCGCACGCGCCCTTTCCGGTGCTGGACGCGGGATGACCGCGGTCCACGGCGACTGGGAGAGCTCGTGGACCCCGGTGGTCGAGCGCTTCGCTGCCGCGATCGACGGCGAGCGTGGCGGTGCCGCGCTCGCCGTCTTCCGCGGGACCCAGCCGCTCGTGGACGTTTGGGCGGGAACGGCGCACTGTCGGTCCGGGCGCCTCTGGGAGCGCGACACGCCGACGATCGCTTTCTCGTGCACCAAGGCGGTGATCGCTGCACTGGTCGCTCACGCCGTGGACCGCGGCATGATCGACTACGGCGCCCCCGTCGCGGATTACTGGCCGGAGTTCGCCGCACGAGGCAAGCGGTTCGCGACGGTGGCCGACGTGCTCAGTCATCGCGTCGGGCTGCCCGTCCTCGGTCGCTCGTTGACACCTGCCGACGTCGTCGACCGCGAGCGGATCTCCGCTGTGCTGGCGGCTCAGCATCCGAGCTGGCCGCCGGGCAGTGCTCACGCGTACCACGCCCTCACCTATGGGTGGCTCGCCGCCACGATCATCGAAAGGGCGACGGGACGCGCGCTCGAGGACCACCTCGCGGAGGTGATCGGCCCTCGCGTCGCCGAACCGATCTGGCTCCGGTATCCGGTTGAACTCACAGAACTCCGCGCACGCGTCGACGTCGGTGACCGACCGAACGGAGAGGACCGCGCGACCGGAATGGAGCGTTGGTTGGCCGGTGACGTGACAGCGATCGATGACCCAGCCGTTCTGGCCACAGGCATTCCCGGCGCGGGCGCCGTGACGACGGCGCGCTCGCTCGCGTTGTTCGCATCGTCGATGGTGGACCCGACGGATCCGCTGCTCAGTCCTTCGGTCGTGCAACGCGCGACCTCCGAGCAGACGAGTGGTCCGTCGGTCGCCGGGGAGCCGCCGCCGTGGGCGAGATGGGGGATGGGCTTCCAGCTCGACTCCGAGTGGCGGCGACTGCTGGGTCCGCGCAGCTTCGGACACGACGGCTTCGGTGGGCAGCTCGTCGCCGCCGATCCTGACAGCGGTCTTGGCCTCGCGTTTCTGACGAACGACCTGCGACTCGATCAGGACGATCGCACGAAGGAACTCGTAGCAGCAGCCGTCGGCGTGACCGCGATCGACGAGCGCGCCCGCCATGATCTACAGCACGTATCTGAGGAGATCGCATGACCAGCTACACCCTTCCTGCCCCCCGCCCCCGCCGTGAGGCCCCGGCGAGGACCGCATATCTGATCGCGTCGGGCGATCTTCGGGAGTCGGCGAACGTGGCCGGCTGGCCGGCGCAGGTCGAGTTGGAGGCGGCGGTGACCCGTGTGCTGAATGCGCTGGGCTGGGAGGTGGTGCGGGCCAACGAGCCCGATGCGGCCACCGGGCATGGCTTCATCTCGAGTCAGCGGATGGGTCTGGAGGTGTTCAAGACGGTTCCCGTGGATGCTCCGCTCATCGTCGCGGAGGCGGTGTGGCAGTACTCGCATCACGTGCTCGCGGGTCTGCGCACTCATGAGGGGCCGATCCTCACGGTGGCGAACTTCGCCGGGGAGTGGCCCGGCCTTGTCGGGCTCCTCGGCCTGAACGCCGGCCTGACGAAGATGGGCAAGGACTACGCGACGATCTGGTCGGTCGACTTCGCTGACGGGTGGTTCCGCGACGGGATCCGGGAGTGGACCGAGACCGGTCGCATCCGTCACGACGTGTCGCACGTGCGCGCCCTGCCTCCGCTCCCGGATACACCGGAGGTCGAGCTCGGTCGCGCGCTGGGCGAGGAGCTGCTGACGGACAAGGCGATCATCGGCGTGTTCGATGAGGGATGCATGGGCATGTACAACGCGATCTTCGATGACGAGCTGCTCAACCTCACCGGGATCTACAAGGAGCGCCTGTCGCAGTCGGCGCTGTACGCCGAGATGCTGCAGGTGAGCGATGCCGAGGCCGACACCGCCCGGGGCTGGCTGACCGATCGAGGGATGCGGTTTCGCTTCGGCACCGACGAGGCCACCGAGCTGACGGAGGGGCAGGTGCGTTGGCAGTTGAAGATGTACATCGCCGCGCTGCGCATCGCCGACGACTTCGGGCTCGACGCGGTGGGGATCCAGTACCAGCAGGGCCTGAAGGATCTGGTCCCGGCATCCGATCTCGCCGAAGGCATCCTCAACTCCACCGACCGGCCGCCGGTGCTCTCCCGCGACGGGTCGCGTGAGCTGTTCGCCGGTCGTGCCGTCCCCCACTTCAACGAGGCGGACGAGGGGGTGGCCGTGGACGCGCTGGTGACCGACCGGGTGTGGCGGGCGATGGGGCTCATGCCCGACAACACTCTCCACGACGTGCGGTGGGGGGAGGAGTACGACGGCCGGTTCGTGTGGGTGTACGAGATCTCGGGTTCGGTGCCCGCCTCGCATCTGGGCGGCTGGGACCGGGCCGAGGGATGGCGTCAGGGCCCGGTGTTCTTCCCCGCCGGCGGGTCGACCATCAACGGCGTATCGAAGCCCGGCGAGGTGGTGCTGTCACGGGTGTTCATCGCCGACGGCATCCTGCAGGCCGACATCTTCCGCGGCACCGTGGTGGAGCTTCCGGATGCTGAGACCCAGCGCCGCAAGGACGCCACCAACCCGGAATGGCCGATCGCCCACGTCGTGCTGCACGACGTGTCGCGCGACCAGTTCATGGCCCGCCACAAAGCCAACCACGTGCAGCTCGTCTACGCGCCTGACGCCGACACCGCCGACAGAGCCCTCGCCGCGAAGGCGGCCATGTTCGATCGCATGGGCATCCGCGTGAATCTGGTCGGCCGCGTGCCGGGGCTCTGAGGGACCGACTACGTCAGGGCATGCGCGGCCGCGCCGGTCTCGTGCACGAAGCCGATCATTCTCGCTCGCCGGGCTGTTCCATGCTCGGTGGTCCGGATCAGCGCCGCTGCCCTGAGGTCACCCGGCGCAGGGCGTCGAGGATCCGCAGCGAACGGCGGTCCGTCATCCCTCCCATGTGGTTGGTGAGGAACGCGAAGCCCATTCGCGCGTCCGTGTCGGCGAACGCGAGCTGCCCGCCCGCGCCGTCGTGCCCGAACGACGACGCCGTCAGCAGGGGCCGCCCGGGCGCATCGACCTGGAAGCCGGTGCCCCAGCGCGGATTGGGGATGACGGGGCTCCCCAGCTGAGCGCGTCCCGACGTGAGCGATCTCGTCATGTCGGCGCGCACGTCAGCGCTCAACGGACGGACCTGTTCGGTTCCGACGACCAGCGAAGACCACACGCTCGCCACGCCCCGCGCCGTGCCGATACCTCCGGCGCCGGGAATCTCGGACGCCTGCAGCTCCGGATCGTTGAAGCCCGTGCCAGGGCCGACGAGACTGTCCGGGAGCGCACCGTCGAGCGTGAGCGCTCGCATCACGTTGCGACCGCCGGGGAGCACCTTGATCAGGTTGATGGTGGCGCGGTCCATCGGGGCGACGGGCGCGACTCCCGGCAGCACCGTTCCCGGGACGCCGAACCACACGTCGGCGTTCACGGGTGCGGCGATCAGTTCGTCGAAGGCTTGACCCACCGTTCGGTCCGTCACACGCCGCACGACTTCGCCGACGATCCATCCGAACGTGATGGCGTGATACGACCACCCGGTTCCCGGTTCCCACAGCGGCGTCTGCGCCGCGAGTGCGGCCACGACGGGGTCCCACTCGATCATGTCTCTCTTGCTGACCGATGTGGTCATGTGGCTGAGTCCGGCGCCGTGCGCCATCAGCGTCCTCACGGTGACGTCGCCCTTGCCGGCCTGCGCGAATTCGGGCCAGTAGGTGGCCACGGGAGCGTCCAGCTCGATGCGGTCGGCCTCGACCAATCGGGCCACGAGGGCACTCAGCATCCCCTTGCTGCACGAGAAGAGCACCGTCGGTGTGTCGCCGGTCCAGGCGGCGTTCCCCGCGCGGCCGCCCCAGAGGTCGACGACGGGTTCGCCGTCGACCATGATGCACAGCGCCGCGCCGCCTCGTGGACTGTTCGCGATCGCTCTTGAGAACTCGTCCGCGACGGACTCGTAGCCATCGGCGACAGTCCCGCGCACGGTTCCTTCGGAGTGCGTCCTCATCGTGCAGCTCCGTTGTAGCTCCCGACGACGAGATCGGCGGGGTCGAATCCGGCGGGAAGGTCGGTCACCCGGATCGTTCGTACCGCTCCGGGGGGCAGATCGAAGTAGTTGTCGCTGAATCGCGTGCCGGGATGAGGGGAGGTGACGCGCGTCAGGTAGGTGAACTCGTCGGATTCGATCGACACCTCGGCGCTCGTCTCACCCGTCACCGTGACCGTCGACCGCAGGTTGCCCGCGGGAAGCGGCAGATCCTTGACGTCGGCGAAGAAGAGGCGGTTGTCCGGGAAGGCGCCACCGCCGCTGCCGACCCACGCGTAGGTGTGCGCAGATGCCGACACCGGAGCCGACCACACCACACGCGACGAACTCGGCTCGAGGCTCACGGAAACCTCGTCCTCCAGGACCGTCGCGCCGTCGAAGCCGCGCACCGCCACGGCTGCGTTCGTGGTGACTCGGTCGAGTCCGGAATTCGTCATCCAGAGACTGAGCGTGCCCTCGTGGTGGACGAAGCTGGCGATGACGGGCGAGTAGGCGCGGGCCGCGGCGTAGTAGGCGGCCTTCGGAACCGTGTCGTAGTCGATCAGCGACCAGGTGATGCCCGGCCAGACGTCGTTGAACTGCCAGACGAGCGTCCCGCTGCAATTCGGCTGGCGGCGCCGGTAGTGCTCGATGCCGAACTTCATGCCTTCTGCCTGAGACACCATCGTGAAGTCGACGTACTGCTCGATCGTCTCGGGGAGTCCGGTCACGATCTCGAGCAGCGCGTCGCCCTTGTCCTTCGGATGATCCTTGTTGTGCGCGTCGAAGGACGGGCTGTGGACGGTCAGCTCGGATGCCGGGATCCACCGGGACAGCGTGGACAGCTCAGGGGAGGAGTGGATCCCGAACTCGCTGATGAAGCGGCCGCGGTCGTGCGCGTAGCGGCGGAAGTGGCGGGCCTCGCCGACGGTCTCGTAGTGCTCACCGCTGCCGGCACCGGCGTCGAACCCGTGCCACACCTCCCACGCGTGACGGTCACCGTCGAGGACGCCGTTGACGGCCATGAACCCCTCGGGGGTGTCCTCTCCCCACGGACTGCCCGGCCAGTAGGTCGCGGACGGGTCCCACGTGCGCACCGCCTCGGGGAGGACGCGGTGGAAGATCTCCCATCCCCAGTTGCCGGGCTCGTATTCCTGGTAGGCGAAGCCGTGGAGGAGCTGGATCTCGTTGTTGCCGCACCACAGGGCGATGGAGGCACGGTTGCGAAGGCGTCGGATCTGGTACTCGGCTTCGAGCTGCGCCTCGCGCAGCAACTCGGGGTCGTCGCTGGCATAGTCCGCGCACGCGAACATGAAGTCCTGCCAGATCAGGACGCCGTTCTCGTCTGCGGCGGCGTAGAACGCGTCGGCCTCGTAGATGCCCCCGCCCCAGACACGGAGCATGTTCATGCCGCCGGCTCGGGCGAGCTCGAGCAGCTGCCGGTGACGCTCGGGCGGGACCGAGCCGACCATCGTGCTGGCCGGCAGCCAGTTCGCTCCGCGGGCGAAGACCGGCGCGCCGTTGAGCACGAACTGGAAGAGTCGCCCACCGTCAGGGGCCGGTGACCGGTTCAGCGCGATGGTGCGGATCCCGACGCGATCCGTGACGACATCGCACACGTCCGAGCTGTCGAGAAGCTCGATGCGGACGTCGTAGAGCGACGGCCGGCCGAGATCGTGCGTCCACCACGGCTCCACCTCCGTCAAGGACAGCCGGGTCTCGGCCTCACCCGCGTCGATCGGCATGGTCGACCGGTGCGTCCGACCGGAGGGGGACGTGAGGTGGATCTCCGCGGTCATTCCGCGCCCTGCGAGCGCCGGGTCGACCTCGATCCGGACGGTGACATCGGCCGTTCCGGTCTTCGTGTCGAGCGAGTCCGTGCGGACGTGGTGGCCGAGGATCTTCGCCCGAGGCGTCACCACGACTTCCACGGGACGCCAGATGCCGATCGAAGGCACCCGGGGGCCGAAGTCCCACCCCCACGAGAACACGGCCTTACGCCGCTGTGACGCTATCGTCAACTCTGGCGACGGCCCCATCGCGGTGACGTCGAGATCGTCCGGAAGGTCGGGCATGAGCGCACGGGCGACGCGTCGGAGCTGGGCGACGGCGGGCGGGGAGGGGGTGAGCCCGGCGAGCGGGGGCGAGAACCGCAGCAGGAGGTCGTTTTCGGGCCCGAGCTCGGCGTCGATGCGGAATTCCGCGGGACGGAACATGTTCTCGTGATGTCCGAGCTTGGTGCCGTTCAGCCACACGTCCACGACGGTGTCGAGACCGTGGAAGACCAAGACGACCTCGTCGCCCGGTGTCAGATCGGCCGGTGCGCGGAACGTCGTCCGGTACCACCAATCACGGTCCTCCATCCACCGGACGGATGCTTCGTTCTGGTCGTAGTAGGGATGCTCGATGGCTCCTGCCGCAAGGAGGGACTCGTGCACGCCGCCGGGGACGACGGCTGGCGTCCAGACCAGGTCCGGCGCCTCGACTACCTCCGGCGACTGCGCGGGGTCGGTGTGCGTCAGCACGAAATCGGTGAGGGGGATTCTGCGGGTCGCGAGCTGCGCGTTCATGGCACTCCTTCGTGGCTTCCAAGTGGAAGCTACACCAAAATGGTAGTGACTACCAAATGGTGAAGGCGCCTTCGATCAGCGTCCGACGAGGGCTGGTGCCACGGGGAGGTGAATGTCGGCTTGAGAGAGCTGCTGAAGCATGGACGCGGTCACTGCGGCGTGGGGCACGGGCGGGTCGCTCTGGGCATGCGTGACGTCGATCAACTGAAGGAGCTCAAGTGTCATCGCGGCGGTCACGCGCGCGCCGAGGTCGGTCGCGGGCACTCCTTCACGTTCGGCGATGGCGACGGTGAGCCGGTCGCGGGCTTGAAGGAAGTAGTCCCACAGCTTGGCGCGCGGTCCCGGGGAGTTGTCGATGAGCGACCGCAGGGAGGCGATGTTCCGCTTCGGGTCGTCGACGGTGCGACCCACGTCGAGCAGCACTTCGCCGAGCGCGATCGCGAGCGGTTCCGCGGCGGGCCTATCCCGCAGTCTCGTCGAGAGGTCCAGCACGTCGGCGAACTGCTCGAGGAGCAGCAGCTCCTTGGTGGGGAAGTAGCGATACAGCGTCGTGGTTCCGACTTCTGCCTTCTCCGCGATGGTCTCCATCTTGGTTGCTTCGTACCCGTTGCGTTCGAAGAGCGCGACTGCCACATCGACCATGCGCTGGCGGGTCTGGGCTGCCTTCTTCTGCCTCAAGCTCATGCCAAGAGAGTAGCCGCTCCTACCGAATGGAAGTAGCTACCGAAAGCTTGACGGATCTCGGGTCGATCCTGTAAGAGTAGTCACTACCAAATGGAAGTCAGTTCCAAACGTGTCCACAAGGGAGTGTCATGTCCGCCACAGAATCCACCGTCGCCTCGGGCGTCATCGATCCGGAGAGCACGCCGGTCGCTCGGCTCCTGCCGGCCATGTTCGTCTCCAATGTCAGCGCTTTCATCGGTCTGCTGACGCCCCTCCAAGTGTTGATGACGCTCCACCTCACCCGCATCGCGGGGCCGAGCGCGGCGGCCGCGTTCGGCATCATCACCGGATTCGGAGCGCTGGCGGCGCTCGTGGCCAGCCCGCTCGGCGGGCGCATCAGCGATCGCACGGCGGCCCGCTTCGGACGGCGACGCACGTGGATCCTGACGGGGGCCATCGGAGGGTCGATCGCAGTCTTCGCGATGGCGGGCACCACCGAGGTTTGGCAGATGGCCCTGCTGTGGTGCGCGATCCAGGCTCTGTTCAACTTCCAGCTCGCGGCCACGGGCGCCCTGATGGCCGACCAGGTTCCGCAGCGGCGACGCGGAACAGCCTCCGGGCTGCTCGGTCTCTCCGCCGCGGTCGGGCCGCTCGTCGGTGTCGCGGCGGTGAGCGCGGTCAGTGATCCGATGCTGCAGTGGGTCGTCACGGCGGTCGCCGCCTCGTTCCTCGCGGTGGTCTCCGTCCTTCTTCTGCGCGACAAGCAGCACATCCCCGCGCGAGACGGTTCCCGGTTCAGCCTCGTCGAGCTGGCGAAGTCGTTCTGGGTCAACCCGTGGCGGCACCCCGCCTTCGGATGGGCCTGGCTGGTGCGGTTCCTCGTGTTCTGCGCCGTCGCGAGCTCGACCTACAACGCCTTCTTCCTCATGGACAGGTTCGGGATCTCCGCCGAAGCGGTGCCGCCGACCGTGCTCCTCGTCACACTGATCAACGTGGGTGCACTGGCGCTCACGAGCGTCGTCGCGGGACCGCTGTCCGATCGGCTCCAGCGCCAGAAGCCGTTCGCCGCGGGCGCGGGGATCGCGGCCGCGGCCGCTTTGGCGCTCATGGCGATCGCGAGCGACATGTGGTTCGTCTACGTCGCGGCCGCGCTGCTCGGCGTTGCGATCGGCCTCGTCGGATCAGTGGACCTCGCCCTCTGTGTGCGCGTCCTGCCGAATCGAGAGAACGCGGGGAAGGACCTCGGCGTCATCAACATGGCCGGGCTGCTGCCCCAGTCCATCGTGCCGTTCGTCGCTCCCGCCTTCATCGCCCTGGGCGGTTTCGCCGCGCTCTACATCGCTCTCGGCATCGCCGCCCTCCTGGGCGCGCTGGCAGTGGCCCGCATTCCCGAGGTCGGCCGCGAGAACGACCCGCGCTTCGCGCGGATCACCCGCGGCGTCACGGTCGACGCCTGAGGGCCGCCATGTCGACGACGACCATCGCGCTGTCCTCGTACAGCCTGCGCGAGGAACTCGGCCCGATCGCTGCCGCGTTCACCGCAGACGACGGCACCGAGCACGTGTTCCGTCAGGAGTTCCCGCAGCGGATGACCATCGGTGACTTTCCGCTCCGCGTCGCCGCGCGCACGAAGGCGACCGCAGTCGAAGCCGTGGCCTTCCAATTCGACGGCCCGGAGGATCCCCAGATCGACCGGTTCGCGACGAACGCTCGGCGCGCCGGACTCGAGCTCGCCAACGCGGCCGTAGACCACGGCAATCTTCTTGGTCGGGATCCCGCGCGACGCGCCGAGGACGTGACGGCGATGAAGGTGTGGATCGCGCGGTTCGCCGACGTCGGCTTCCGACGCGTCCGCGTGAACGCCGGGTCGCCTTTCAGCTCCGATCGATCATCCCGCCCGCCCAGCCACCTCGTCGATGCGCTCGGCGATCTGGGCGGGTACGCGGCATCCGTCGGAGCCCGACTGCTCATCGAGAATCATGGCGGCTCATCCAGCGATCCCGCGTGGATCGCGGAACTGCTGGGAGCGGTCGGCGCGCGAGACCTCGGTCTTCTGCTGGACACCGCCAACTTCGACACCATCCTCATGCCGCTGATGGAGGCCCTGCGGAGTCCAGCCGGAATGGAGGCCGCGTCGCTCGACTCGTTGGATCTGACTCCCGTCTACGAGGGCATCGGCGCCTTGGCGCCGCACGCCGAGCTGGTCCATATGAAGGCGCACTGGGCGACCGCGGACGGCGCCAGTGGCCCGGTCGACATGAGCACCGTGAGGGGGATTCTCTCCGCCAACGGATACTCAGGACCCCTGACTCTCGAGTACGAGGGTCAGGGCGGTGACCCATGGACGATCGTCGGAGCGATCATCGACAGGCTCACAGCATCGGTCGAGGTGAACCGGCATCGCACGCTGATGAGCAGGACCATATGAGCTCCGTTGCCGGGCTGCTTCTCCTGACGGGAACCGCGATCGCCGTCGTCAGCCTCATCGTGGCGGACGCCGCTCCGACACCTCTCGAGGATTCGCAAGCACTCAGCGGCGGGGCGGGTTGAGCGGGAGCCACTCGTCCAGGGTGGTGGTGAAAATCTCGGCGTCGTCGAGAGGGATGAGCGTGCGTTCCTCGATCTGAGCTCCGTAGTACGGCGCGGTGTCGTCGCGGACGACGGTGCGCGGATCGCCACGGAACGTCAGGCCCCGGCGGATGAACTCGTCGAGGCCGAACGCTTCAGGTCCGGCGATCTCGACGTCGCCGACCGGGTCGGATGCCGCATGGCGCGCGACGGCTGTGGCGACGTCCTCACCCGCCATGGGCTGGATCAGCGCGCCGGGCAGGGTGACGGTGTCGCCGTCGGTGGAGACGTCCGCGATGCTGCCCAGGAACTCGAAGAACTGCGTCGCGTGGATGAGCGAGTACGGCATCCCGGACTCGCGGATGAGCTTCTCCTGCGCCACCTTGGCGGCGAAGTAGGGGATGCCGTGCGGCCGGTTCGTGCCGACGATCGTCAGGGCGACGTGGTGGCGCACGCCGGCGTCGCCCTCGGCGCGAAGCAGGTTGATGGTCGATGTGGTGAAGAACTCCATGACGTCGTCCGGGGCGAACGACGGCGAGTTGGAGACGTCGACGACGACGTCCGCGCCGCGCAGCGCCTCGGCCAGTCCTTCGCCCGTGAGGGTGTTGACGCCGGTGTTCGGTGCTGCGGCGACGGCTTCGTGGCCGTGCTCGGAGAGCTTCGCGACGACCTTGGAGCCGATGAGGCCGGTGCCTCCGACGACGACGATCTTTGACATGGTGGTTGCCCTTCGACTTAGTGGTGGTCCCCGCCGGGGGGTGCAATAGGGATGACAGCGGCCCGTGGTGAGTTGTGACAACCTGGCTCACAGCGCGTCCCAGTGCCGCAGTTTTTCCGGATTCACGACGATCCACAGTTCTTGTGCCGCGCCGCCTCGCCGGACCGCGTTGAGAACTCCCACGACCCGACCAGATGACCTGAGCACGATTCCCGGCCGGCCGTTGATGTGTCCCGGCTCCAATCGCAGGAGGGGGAAGTGCCCCATGAGTTCGAGGATGAGCCGAGCGACGTCGTTTCGACCGCGGGCATGCGGTCGAACGGGGATCGTTCCGCCGCTGTCGATCGTCAGAACCGCGTCGCGGCGCAGCACCCGCCCGAGGGCATTCGCGTCCTCGCGCTCACACGCGTCGACGAACGCCGTGATGACGCGGCGCGACCTCCTCGACCACGACCTTCTCGATGGCCCGCGACGGGGTTGATGGCGGCTGAGGCATCGGGTCATGCTCCGGCCGTCGTCACGTGCCGCAGTTTGTCGGGGCTCATGATCCACAGGACCCGACTGATGCTGTGTCCCGCGGTCGTGATGGTGAGAGCGGTGTCGACGCGATCGCGTTCGATGAGGAGAAGGGCGGGCTGTCCGTTCACCTCGACCCATTCGATGCGCTTCCCCTGCCAGAAGTGACGGGAGAACGCGGCGACGAACTTGGCGACGCGCTGAGATCCGGCGACGGGGGTCCGGGCGGCGAGCTTGACTCCGTTGCCGTCGGTGTAGCTCACGACGTCCTTCGAGAACAGGGCCTCCAGCTCGGCGGTGTCGCCCCGTTGCGCGGCCGCGAGGAACGCGGCCAGCAGTCGTCGCTGATCAGCGGTCGAAGCGGTGCGGCGCTTCTCTGCGGTCAGGTGCTTGCGCGCGCGGCTGACCAGTTGCCGGCTGGCGGCCGGCGTCGTCTGGACGATCTCCGCGATGCGGTCGTACGGGTAGTCGAGTGCTTCTCGCAGGACGTAGGCGGCGCGTTCGGTGGGCTTCAGCCGCTCCAGCAGGATCATGACCGCGTACGTGAGCGCTTCACCGCGTTCGGCGCCCAGCGCGGGATCATCCTCCGTGTTCACCGGTTCGGGGAGCCAGGGGCCGATGTATGTCTCCCGTCGCGCGCGCGCCGAAGTGAGCGCATTGATGCAGAGGCGGGTCGTCACGGTGGTGAGGAAGGCGACCGGCTCGCGGATGCTGCCGCGCTCAGCTGTCTGCCAGCGGATCCAGACATCCTGCACGACGTCCTCCGCATCGGCGACGCTCCCCAGCATCCGGTACGCGATACCGAAGACGCGTGGTCTTGCGCCCTGGAACTGCCGCGCAGCTTCGTCGAGACCTGTCTCTTCTGTGTCTGAGCGCATCCGCGCCTCCGTAACCGCCAGAGCGATGGCGCCCGTACAAGGCGCCGCTGAATCTCTGACCGGACGGAGGGCGGATCTGTGACGAGGTCGGGATACCGAGCGTCAGCGCTCGGCGGCGCGGGCGGTGATCGACCGCAGCACCTGCAGTGCTGTGTCGGCGCGTTCCTCGGTGAATCCGAACGTGTCGCTGATCGCCTGGTAGATGCCCGTCGCGTGTTCGCGCAGTTCGCCGCCCTTCGCGGTGAGTGCCACCGTGACCGACCTCTCGTCCTTGGGGTTCCTGTTGCGCGTGACCAGCCCCTGCTGCTCCATCCGCTTGATCACCGGGGTCATCGTGCCGTAGTCCGATCGGAGCGCGCCGACGATGTCACCGACCGGAAGGTCTCCGTCACGCCACAGGATAGCGAGGACGAGGTACTGCGGGTACGACACTCCGAGCGGTTCCAGCAGCGGGCGGTACGCCGCCGTGACGGCCCGGTACGCGGCGTGCAGGTTGAAGCACACCATGTCGTCCAGTCGGACGGAGTTCGCAGTCTGGGCCACGGCGCGACGGTCGCTCTCGGGCGTCACGCGGCCCACTCCGGTCGGCCGATGTGCAACGAGGCATGGATGCCGATGGGCGCGATCTTCGCGGGGTTCATGATCCAGAGGACCTGACTGATGGCCCCCGCCTGCACGGTCACGGTGAGAACGGCGAACACGTCGTCGTTGTGCCGGAGGAAGACAGCGGAACGGCCGTTGGCGTCCAGGGGTTCCACCTCGACGTCGCCCCAGAACCACTGCGAGAGGCCCGCGAGGAAGCGGACGACCTTCTCGCGACCCACGATCGGCCGTCGAGCGGTGTGGCGGACGACCCCGCCGCCGTCGGTGTGGCTGACCACATCGGTCGCGAGGAGCGTCTCGAGCTTCGCGGTGTCTCCGGAACGCGCGGCATCGAGGAAGGCCCGGAGGAACATGTGGTGGGACGCGGCGGATGCATGCCGTCGCTGACTCTGGCCGAGGTGCTTGCGCGCGCGGCTGACGAGCTGCCGGGCAGCGGTCTGGGTGGACTCGATGATCTCCGCGATCCGCGCGTAGGGATAGTCGAAGGCCTCCCGGAGGACGTACGCTGCGCGTTCCGTCGGCGTCAGCCGCTCCATCATCATCAGGGTGGCGAAGTGGAGGGCCTCGTCGCGCTCGGCACCGAGGGCGGGGTCTGCGCTGGTGTCGACGGGTGCCGGAAGCCAAGGACCGATGTACGTCTCGCGCGTGACCCGTGCGCTGTTGAGGACGTTTATAGCGAGGCGAGTGGTCGTCGTGGCCAGGAAAGCGGCCGGTTCACGAACGACGTCGCGATCGCAGAGCTGCCACCGCACCCATGTCTCCTGCACCACATCCTCTGCGTCGGCAGCTGAGCCGAGGATGCGGTAGGCGATCCCGAAGAGGCGCCCCCGGGACTCTGTGAACGCGACGAGCGCATCCGGATCGGTGGTGCTGATGTCCGTCGACATTCTCCACTCCTGGTGGTGAGGTGGGCTTGGGGTTCCGACCGACTGGCTCAGGCGAGAATTTACCTCGTGTACGAGTAAATAGCAACCGATCTATCGGGAGAAGGATCGCGTCGGCCAGCCGGCCACCGGCTCGGAGACGCGCCACTCGTGGTACCTCGTCGGCATGACCCGCGCCGTCGACGCCGGGAGCAGGTCCCGGCTGGCGAGTCGCGCACCGAAATAGGTGCCGAGCGGGTCGGGCCGCACCTCGCGTTCGTCGTGCCGGAACAGCAGGTCGATCTCGGCCAGCTCCGTGAGACTGAAGATCTCGGGACCGGCGAACTCGAGGACCTCGCCGCTCGCCGGGCCGACAGCCGTCTCGGCGACGGCTTGCGCGACATCGTCCGCCGCGATCGGCTGCACCAGGACATCCGGTAGACGTGGTTGACGGGTGGCGGCCGCCGTGTCCGCGATGAAGCGGATGAACTCGAAGAACTGCGTCGCATGCACGATCGAGAACGGTCGGCCGGACGCCACGATCAGTCGCTCCTGCTGCTCCTTCGCGATGAAGTAGCCGCCCTGCCCCCTCGCCAGCCTGTCGGTGCCGACGACCGACAGTGCGACGTGATGGTCGACACCGGCCGAGTCGCCGTACGTGAGGAGGTTCATCGTCGAGGTGTAGAAGAACTCGCGCGCTCCCGCCTCGTCGATGTACGACGAGTTGGACACGTCGATCACGATGCTCGCGCCCGCGAGTGCCTCCGCGAGCCCTTCGCCGGTATACGAGTTCACGCCGGTCTCCCGTGCTGCCGTCACGACATCGTGGCCGCTCTCGCTCAGCAGCTTCACGACCCTGCTCCCGATCAGCCCGGTGCCGCCGACGACCGTGATCTTCATTCGAGGACTCCTTCCGAAGGCGCCACGGGTCGGGCGCGTCCTGCTCACAGAGACAGCGCAGGGTGGCGATGTGTGACCGAATCGCGGGTTCTGATCTGATCGCGACGATCCGGTCACACATCGTCCGGGTCGGCTGTCGTGATTTGCAGAGCCGGCCCGATGCCGGCCCACCGGACCGCATCCCGTCAGTTCCACGGAAGGATCCGCACATGACCGAACACATCCTGCAACCGGAGGCGCGAGCGTTTGCCGACGCCGCGGCAGCGCCGCCCACGCTCGTCGAACGCGGCGTCGACGGTGCCCGGCAGCTACTGGACGACGTCCAGGCAGCCCCGATCGACGCGCCCGACATCGCCGAGGAGTGGGTCACCGTGCCCGCCGAGGTCGGCGATGTCCAGGTGCGCATCGTCCGCCCCGTCACGGCTGCCGGCACGCTCCCTGTGGTGCTCTACGTCCACGGTGGCGGCTGGGTGCTCGGCAACGCCGGGACGCACGACCGGCTCGTCCGGGAGCTGGCCACCGGCGTCGACGCTGCGGTGGCGTTCGTCGAGTACACCCGGTCGCCGGAGGCGAGGCATCCCGTCGCCATCGAACAGGCGTACGCCACCGCGCGCTGGATCACGGCGAACGGCGAGCAGAGAGGACTGAATGCCTCGCGGCTGGCCGTTGCCGGGGACTCGGTGGGCGGCAATATGGCCGCTGTGCTCGCGATCCTCGCGAAGAGGCGCGGCGATGTCGCCTTCGTCCACCAGTCGCTGTACTACCCGGTCACGGATGCGCGAATGGACACCGCCAGCTACGGCGAATTCGCCGAAGGGTTCCATCTCCGCGCCGATGCGATGGCCTGGTTCTGGGACAACTATCTGCCCGAGCTGGACGCCCGCAGCGACGTCACCGCATCCCCTTTGCAAGCCCTCGCCGACGAGCTCGAGGGGCTGCCGGAGACCTTCCTGATCGTCGACGAGAACGACGTGCTCCGTGACGAGGGCGAAGCGTATGGCCGCAGGCTCATCGAGGCCGGCGTGCCGACGACGCTCGTGCGGTACGACGGCACCATCCACGACTTCATGATGCTGAATCCGCTCCGCCGTTCGGCGGCGACCACGGCTGCCATCGAGCAGGCCATCCACATCCTCCGCAAGGCCCTCGGCCGCTCCTGAGTACCCTCCACCTCACAGAAAGTCCGATCATGAACAGTCAGAAGCCCACCATCGTCCTCGTGCACGGCGCGTTCGCCGAGTCCGCGTCCTGGAATGGCGTCATCGCCGAGCTCCACGCGCACGGCGTCACGGCCGTCGCCGCCGCCAACCCGCTGCGCAGTGTGTCCGGAGACGCGGCCTACGTGCGCGACGTCATCGCGTCGATCGGCGGCCCCGTGATCCTCGTGGGTCACTCGTACGGCGGCCTCGTCATCACCGAGGCCGCCGCAGAGAACGACGCCGTCGTGGCGCTCGTCTACGCGGCCGCATTCGTCCCCGACACCGGGCACAGCGCCTTCGCCCTCTCGACCAGTGAGCCCGGGTCCACCCTTGGCGAAGCACTCGCCGCATACCCGGTCGCGACCGGCGGCAACGAGTTCGCCATCCGGCCCGACGTGTTCCACCATCAGTTCGCCGCCGACGTCCCGGCCGCGGAAGCCGCGCTCATGGCGGCGACCCAGCGGCCGGTCACCGAGGCCGCGCTGTCGGAAGGTCTCCCGACCTCCCGCCCGGCATGGAAGGACATCCCGTCGTGGCACGTCTTCGGAGATCAGGATCTCAACATCCCGGTCGCCGTCCACCGGGCCGGTGCAGAGCGTGCATCCTCCCGCGGCACCCGTGAGATCAGCGGTGCCTCGCACGCGATCAGCGTCTCGCAGCCCGGGGCCGTCGCCGCCGTGATCGCCGAGGCTGGGAAGGCGTACGCGGCATCCCTTCAGGCCGACACCGCGGCCTGACCGACTCGGTGCCCCGGTTGCAGGTCCGGCGGCCGGGGCACCGCGCCATCGCACCCGCCTTGACGAGGAGAGACGCACGGTGATCATTCCTGCTCCACCACTGCACCACGTAGACGCCGGTGAACTGAACGTCGCCTACTACGACCTCGGCTCGCCCACCGCCGAGCCCGTCGTGCTGCTCCATGGGTTCCCGTACGACGTGCACAGCTACAGTGCCGTGGCGCCTCTCCTCCTGGAGGCCGGCTTCCGAGTACTCGTCCCCTACCTGCGCGGTCACGGTCCGACGAGGTTCCGGGACGACGCGATCCCACGCAGCGGCCAACAGGCCGCTCTCGGTGCCGACCTGCTCGCCTTCCTCGACGCGCTCGATCTGCGCGAGCCGATCCTCGCCGGATACGACTGGGGTGGTCGCGCCGCGTGCGTCGTCGCCGCACTGCATCCGGAACGCGTCGGCGGTCTCGTCAGCGCGGGCGGCTACCTCATCCAGGACATCGCCGCGTCGGGCAGTCCGATCGCACCGGAACGGGAGGCAGGGTTCTGGTACTTCTGGTACTTTTCGACCGATCGCGGCCGTGCGGGACTGGATGCGAACCGCCGCGAGATCGCCCGCGTCATCTGGCGGCGCAACTCACCGGAATGGGCATTCACGGAAGGGGACCTCGTTCGCGCTGCGCGCGCCTTCGACAACCCCGACTACGTCGACATCGTCATCCACTCCTACCGACACCGCCTCGGGCTGGCGACCGGCTCATCAGCGCACGAGGCCGACGAAGCCTCGCTCGCGGCGCTCCCGGCGATCAGCGTGCCGACCATCACCCTCGACGGCACCGCGGACGGGAATTTCCCGGCCACCGACGGGACTCGCGACGCCGCGCGCTTCACCGGCTGGCGCGAGCACCGCCGCGTGCCGCACGCCGGCCACCACCTCCCGGCTGAAGCTCCGCGTGCATTCGCGGACGCTATTCTCGACGTCGCCGAACCACCCGGGGACGGTGCGGGAACCCCCTGAAGGGCTCACCGGCGGCGTCCTGCTCGAATGCGTTCCCTTGTCGGCGCCCTGATCCTGCAGCAGGATCTGAGGTGGATCAGATCGACACGCGCGCCGCGCTCTCGCACAGGGCAACTCGACCGACGTAGGCCTCGATCCGCCTGTTCGGCGTCACTACCTCTTGCACGTCGGGCGTGGGTGGTAGCGGTCAACGTGCCGGCATCTCGCGGTGCGGTCGTCCCGCGAACTCCCTATGATGTAGCGGCCGTGGTTGGGCGCGCCGAACGGGCACGCTCCAGAACGAGGGTGCGGCAAGGCGTGGAGTCCACCAGGAGAGACAGGAGACGGTCCATGGCCGGATCGCCGAGCAGATCAGACGGTGCGGACGAGGTCGCCGGTCGGCCGGGGCAAGCCGTCGTCGAGCTGAGGGCGCATACGACGGCGGACGTGGACGTGTTGTACGCCGTCGCGGCCGACCTGGGCACGTGGGAGGAGCGGAATCCGTCCCTTCCCTCGCCGCTGACGCGGACGGCGTACGAGGCGCGGCTCGCTCAGGTCGACGGCGGCCAGGACAAAGGTGTGACCTTCGTCGTCGAGGCGGACGGAGTGGCCGTCGGAAGCGTCTCGCTGTTCTCTTTCGACGACCTCGCCCGACACGCCGAGGTCGGCATCGCCCTGCTCGCTGAAGCCCGCGGCAGGGGCATCGGCACGGCCGCGATTCAGCAGATCCTCGAGTTCGCGTTCGTCCGCTGCAACCTTCACCGGGTCCACCTGCAGGCGATCGCCTCCAATCGCGCAGGCATCCGCGCGTACGAGAAGGCAGGTTTCGCGGTCGAGGGTCACCTGCGCGATCACGCCTGGGTCCGCGGCCGATACGAGGACATCGTGGTGATGGGACTCCTCCGGTCGGAGTCGGAAGCCCGCAACCTTTCCGCTGGCTGACGGGGAGGACCCGAGCCTCGGTTGTAGAGTTCGATCGAAGATCGTCGATCCATCGTGTCTTCGGCGTCCGCCACGTCACCCCCGCAGAGGAGCCGCCAATGATGCAGCCACCCGAGCGGTTCACCGCGCGGTTCGACGAAGTGGATGTCGGCGGCCGGAACCGGGTCACCGTCGCTGTCGAAGAATGCGACCGCGAATCGGATGGGTCGATCCCGACGGCTGCGTGGTATCGCGGCGAGGAGTTCCGGCTGGACCTCGACGGCGGGGCCGGCGTCTCGATCTACGTGAGACGGCGCTAGAGCGTACGACCGCGGCGGGCGGAGCCCGTCGCGCCGAGCGGTATTCGGTCAGTCCGAGGATCTCGCCTCCTCTTGTCGCGCGCCCCCGACGCGACTAGACACGGGGGATGACGAAGACGAGTGACTGGCTCGAGGGCTACATCAAGGCGTGGGGGTCGAAGGACGAGGCCGACGTGCGGGCGATCTTCGCCGACGACGCGGAGTACTGGTTCCGTCCCGACGACGCCGAGCCGGTGGTGGGGATCGACGCGATCGTGGAGATGTGGGGCGATCCGGAGCCGGCGGATCCCGTCCACGACCTCTCGGTGCTCGTCGAGGACGACCGGGTCGGCATCGTCACGGGCACCGTCGACTACCCCGGCCACGAGCGCTACTCCAACATGTGGGAGGTCTGGTTCGCACCCGATGGCCGGGCGGTGAAGTTCGTGGAGTGGTTCATGACCCCGCGAAAGCCCGACGCGGCCTGACGGCGCTCGTCGGCGAGAGCCGTCGCTCACCGATACTCGGGGTTCGCATCGAAACCGAATCGCTCCCCGTCGTTCCACGCTTCGCGCAGGTTTCCGTATGCGGGGATGCCGCCGGCATCCTTCAGCATGCGCGCCATGTGCAGAAGGTTCCACGTCATGAACGTGGTGTTGCGGTTCGTGAAGTCGTTCTCGGGCCCGCCGGAGCCGGGGTCGAGGTAGCTGGGGCCGGGCCCGACCTCGCCGATCCACCCGGCATCCGCCGCCGGAGGGATCGTGAATCCGATGTGCTGCAGGCTGTAGAGAATCGACATCGCGGCGTGCTTGACACCATCCTCGTTGCCGGTGATGATCGCGCCGCCGGTCTTGCCGTAGTACACGTACTGACCCTTGTCGTTGAACAGCCCGCTCATCGCGTACAGCCGTTCGATGAGCCGGCGCGTGATCGAGGCGTTGTCACCGAGCCAGAGCGGTCCGCCGATGACCAGGATGTCGCTGGCATCGATCTTCGGCCAGATCTCCTCCGGCCACGCGTCGCGAGCCCAGCCGTGCTCGCGCATGTCGGGATACACACCGGTCGCGACGTCGTGATCGATCAAGCGGATGTTCTCGACGACGACGCCCTGTGCGCGCATCAGCGCGATGCTGCGGTCCATCAGACCTTGAGTGTGGCTGAGGTCGGGGCTTCGCTTGAGGGTGCAGTTGATGAAGACCGCGTGGAGGTCGTCGTACTTCGCGGGAGGCTGACGGACATCGCTCATGCGAAGCAGAGTACGCCGCGTCCGGCTCCGGATCCGGTGTCGTTTCTTACGGAACGGGGACGCGCAGAGCCCATCCGGCGTGAGGGTCCGGCCCCTCACTCCCGCGGCGGCGCGGTGGACTGCCGGACGATCAGGTGGGTCGGGATCGGCGTGTCCTCGGTGACGCTGTCGGGCTCTTCGACGGCGAGGAGGACTTTCTGCATGATCAGCTCGCCGAGGGTGTCGAAGTCCTGTCGCACGGTGGTCAGCGCCGGGAAGAGATAGCCGGCCTCGGGGACGTCGTCGAAGCCGACCACGCTGACGTCCTCCGGCACGCGCAGCCCTCGCTCGCGGAGGGCGGACATCAGCCCGATCGCCATGTGGTCGTTCGCCACGAAGATCGCCGACCCCGGCTCGATGGCCAGCGCGCGCCCGACGTCGTAGCCGCTCTTGGCCGTCCAGTCGCCGTGGGCGGGTTCGACGATCTGCAGCCGGCGCTCCGAGAGCTCCTCGCGCCAGCCGCGGATCCGCTCGAGGGCGTCCGGAGCGCGCGTCGGGCCGGCCAGATGGAGGATGCGCGAATGCCCGAGCTCGGCAAGATGCCGGACGGCCGACCGGGCGCCGCGGTACTGGTCGATCGAGACGATGAGGGGGCTGCGACGCGGAGAGGAGGTGGCGGCCACGAGAGGGATGCTGAGGTCCAGGCCGCGCACGACCTCGAGGACCCCGGCATCCACCACGATGAGCACGATCGCATCGACCCGCTGGCGCAGGAGGCCTTCGACGACACCGCGGATGGCGGCGGGCTCGGGGTCGAGCGCGCTCACGGTGTCGACGCTGTAGCGCGCAGCGCGCGCGGCGAAGTTGAAGTGCATCGCGATGGAGGTCGGCCCGTAGTCCGAGACCCCGGGGGTCACGAGCCCGATCGTGCGCGTGCGTCGGGTGACGAGCGCCCGCGCCGCGGGGGACGGGCTGTACCTCAGCTGCGCGATCGCCTGCTCGACCCGGGCACGCGTCGCGGGGCGCACGTTCGGCAGATCGTTGATCACCCGCGACACGGTCTGGTGCGACACCCCGGCGAGCCGGGCCACGTCGAAGATGTTCGCCGCCCGGTTCGCGCCGTCCTCGGCGCTCGCCTTGGACTCAGCCATCGAGCTCGTCCGGTCGCGCGACGAGGGCGAGGAGGGAGTCGACGGTGAGTTCGTCCGAGGGCATCGTGTCGACGATACGGCCCTCGCGGAGGATCGCGACCCGGTGACCGACCCGAAGCACCTCTTCGAGCTCGGCGGAGATGAACATGACCGACAGGCCGTTGGCGGCCATCTCGCCGACGAGGTTCTGGATCTCGACCTTCGCGCCCACGTCGATCCCCCGGGTCGGCTCGTCGAGCACGAGCACCCGGGGCGACAGCGCGAGCAGCCGCGCGAGCAGCACCTTCTGCTGGTTGCCTCCCGACAGCGTTCCGGCGGGACGGTCGAGATCCGGCGGGCGGATGTCGAGGGCCTCGACCCAGCTCGCGGCGAGTTCGCGCTGTCGTTGGCGGGGGATGCGCCGCAGCATCCCGCGGTCCGCCTGCAGGGCGAGCGTGATGTTCTCGAGCACGCTGAGGTCGCTGATGATCCCGTCGGTGCGCCGGTTCTCGGAGGAGTAGACGACGCCCAGCGAGATCGCTGACCGCGGTCCGTGCGGACTGCCTTTGGCGCCCTCGATGCGGATCACCCCGCTGTCGATGCGGTCGATCCCGGTGATCGCCCGCGCGAGCTCGGTGCGCCCCGACCCCAGCAGCCCGGCAACGCCGAGCACGTCGCCTTCGGCGAGGTCGACATCGGCGTCTCGGATGCCCGGGGCTGCGGTGACCCCGCGAGCCGTCAGGGTGACCCGGCCGGCGTCGACGGCGACGTCGGGTCGTGAGTGCTGATCGAGCGCCGCCGCGCTGCGGCCGAGCATCGCCTGCACGAGGTCGATCCGCAGGAGCTCCCGCGTGAGGTACTCGCCCACCAGCCGGCCGTCGCGCAGCACCGTCACGCGATCGCACAGCTCGTAGACCTGGTCGAGGAAGTGCGAGACGAAGAGGATGGCGACGCCGCGCTCCTTGAGCTCGCGAACGACCCGGAAGAGTTCGCTGACCTCGTCGAGGTCGAGGCTCGAGGTGGGCTCGTCGAGCACGAGCACCTTCACGTCGGCGGAGATCGCGCGGGCGATCGCGACGAGCTGCTGCACCGCGAGGGAGTGGATGCCGAGGCGAGACGCCGGATCGATGTCCAGTCCGAGCTCGGCCAGGACTTCGCGCGCTTCGCGCCGCATCCGCGGCCAATCGATCCGTCCAGCTCGTCTCGGCTCTCGCCCCAGCGCGATGTTCTCGGCGACCGAGACGTTGGGCAGCAGGTCGATCTCCTGGTACACCGTGCTGATGCCGCTGCGCTGGGCGTCGTGGGGCGACGCGAAGCGCACGGGACGCCCCTCGAGCTCGAGCCTGCCCTCGTCGAGGGGGAGCGCGCCGGTGATGGCCTTGATCAGCGTGGATTTGCCCGCGCCGTTCTCGCCCATCAGCGAGTGGACCTCGCCGGGGAACAGGCGGAAGTCGACACGGTCGATCGCGGCATCCGCGCCGAAGCGCACGGTCGCGCCCGTGAGCTGCAGCAGCGGCGATGCCTCCTCCATCAGGCCATTATCCCGATGGTGGATGCCGCGACCGCCGTGCGGCATGGTGATGTCGTCCCCTATCTGCGACGTTGCGATCGGGCGACGATCACGCGCTGGACCACGATGAAGAGCAGGAGCAGCGCGCCGATGATGATCTGCGTCCACGCCTGCTCGGCGCCCATGAACGAGATGACCTTCTTGATCGTGCCGTACACCAGCACGCCGACGAGCGAGCCCAGCACGTAGCCGGTGCCGCCCGTGAGCAGGGTTCCGCCGATGACCACCGCGGCGATGGCATCCAACTCGGTTCCGATGCCGTTGCGCGGGTAGCCGGCACCCGAGTACGCGGTGAGCAGCAGTCCGGCCAGGCCCCCGCACACGCCGCTGATGACGTAGACGGCGACCTTGGTGCGCGCGACGTTGAGGCCCATGAGGCGCGCGGACTGCTCGCTGCCGCCGATGGCGTAGACCGTCCGGCCGAACCGGGTCCACACCAGCACGGCGAATGCGATCGCGACGGTCAGCAGCGCGATGATGCCGGTCGGCGTGATGTACCACCCGGCGACGCTGAACCGCGTGCGCTGGAGCCACAGCACCGCCGGATCCTCGACGCGGATCGAGGCCAGGCTCACGACGAACGCGAGACCACGCGCGAGGAACAGGCCCGCCAGGGAGGCGATGAACGGCTGCACTCCGAAGTACTGCACGAGAACGCCGATGAGGAGCCCGATGAGCGCGCCCGCCACGATCATCACCGGGATCACGACGGCGGCCGGAAGGCCCTGCGCGAGCAGACTCGCACCCAGGATGCCGGTGAACGCCATCACGGACCCGACCGAGAGGTCGATGCCGCCCGTGAGGATGACGAAGGTGAGGCCGACGGCGAGGACGACGAGGTAGGCGTTGTCGAGCAGGAGGGCCGACAGATTGCCCGGGCTGAGGAATCTCGGGAACTGCGACTGGGCGCCGATGAGCAGCACGATCAGGATCGCCACGGCGGCGAAGGTCGGCATGAGCGACGCGTGCCTCGACAGGAAGGTCGCGTACCGCGAGGGCGCCGCGACGCGGCGGGTCGGGGTCTCCAGCACCTTGGTCATGACGCCACCCCCGCCCGGGCGCCGGCATCCGCCGACGATCGCGCGCGCGCGGCTCTGATCGCTCCGCGCCCCCAGCTGTGCAGCCTCGGCGACTGCACGAGGACCACCACGATGACGACGATCGCGAAGAACACGGGACTCTGTGCCGACGGCACTCCGAGGAAGAGGATGGTGGCCTCCAGGGTCTGGATGATCAGGACGCCGATCACCGTTCCGGCGATCGTGAACTTGCCGCCCATGAGCGACGTTCCGCCGAGGACCACGGCGAGGATCGCGTAGAGCTCGATGAACAGGCCGGCGGCGTTGGCGTCGGCGGCGCGGATGTTCGAGCTGTAGATGATGCCGGCGATGCCCGCGAGCAGTCCGCTCGCGACGTACGCGCTGAACACGATCCCGCGCGCCCGGACGCCGGCCAGCCGGCTCGCCTCGGGATTGATGCCGACCGCCTCGGTGAGCATGCCCAGGGCCGTGCGCCGCTCCAGGAGCGAGATGATCGCGATCGCCGCGACCGCGATGAGGAACGCGAACGGCAGCCCGATGAGGTAGCCCGTGGCGATGAACTCGTACGGGGCGCTGTTCACCGTGGTGATGAAGCCCCCCGTAATGAGGAGCGCCACGCCGCGGCCCGCGAGCATCAGGACGAGGGTCGCGATGATCGGCTGGATGCCGACGACCGCGACGAGGAATCCGTTCCAGACGCCGAGCACGAGAGCGACGGCGACGGCGACGGACAGCGCGACCAGGACGGTCCCGAGTCCGCCGGGGTCGGACGACCCGTCGATGATCGTGAGCGCGACCGCTCCCGAGACCGCCATGATCGCTCCGACCGACAGATCGATGCCGCGGGTGGCGATCACGATCGTCATGCCGAGGGCGACCAGCATGAGCGGCGCGCTGTTGCGCAGGATGTCGATGAGGGCGCCGTAGAGCTCGCCGTCGCGGACGGTGACCAGGATGAACTGCGGGCGCGCGATCGTGTTGATCGCGATCAGCGCGAGGAGCGCGACGGCCGGCCAGAACAGCCGGTGCCTCACGATGGTCTTCATGCGACGGCCTCCTCGGAGGTGTTGGCGATGTAGTCGATGAGGCCGTCGAGGTCGGTGTCGCTGGCCTCCAGCTCCCCGATCTTGCGCCGGTCGCGCATCACGACGACCCGCTGCGCGAGTCGGAGCACCTCCTCGAGCTCCGACGAGATGAAGATCACCGACAGCCCGGCCGCGCTGAGTTCGGCGACCTTGCGCTGGATGTCGGCCTTCGCTCCCACGTCGATGCCCCGGGTCGGCTCGTCGAGCACGATCAGCTCGGGCATCGTGGCCAGCCAGCGACCGAGGAGCACCTTCTGCTGGTTTCCGCCGGACAGGTTGCCGGCGAGCATCGTCGGATCGGCCGGCCGCACCCCCAGCGCGGCGATGTACTCGGCGACGACGGCGGATGCCTCGGCCCGCCGCAGCCGCCGCATCGCTCCGCGCCGCGCCTGCATGCCGAGCACGATGTTCTCGGCAACGGTCAGGTCGGCGACGATCCCCTCCGCCCGCCGGTTCTCGGACGAGAACGCGACGCGGTTGTCGATCGCGTGACGAGGCGTGGAGTGCTTGACGGGCCGCCCCTCCACCTCGAGCCGCCCGCTGTCGGACCTGTCGGCGCCGTACAGCAGGCGGACGAGCTCCGAACGCCCCGAGCCGAGGAGCCCGGCGATGCCGACCACCTCGCCGTCGAAGACGTCGATGTCGACGGGTTCGAGCACGCCGCGACGGCCGACTCCGGCGGCGCGGAGCACCGGGGTGCCGGAGCGGTCGATCGGGCGCCCGGCGGCCGACGCCAGGGCGGTCAACTCGTCCAGCTCGCGACCGACCATCTTGGTGACCAGCTCGCCGCGGGGCAGGTCGTCGGCGAGGTACTCGCCCACGAGCTGCCCGTTGCGCAGCACCGTGATGCGGTCGGAGATCTCGTACACCTGGTCGAGGAAGTGGCTGACGAAGAGGATGGCGACGTCCTTGTCGCGCAGGTCGCGGATCACCGCGAACAGCCGCTCGACCTCCCCCCGGTCGAGGCTCGACGTCGGTTCGTCGAGGATCAGCACCTTCGCGTCCAGCACCATCGCTCGGCCGATGGCGACGAGCTGCTGGATGGCGATGGAGTGGCTCGACAGCGTCGTGCGCGTGTCGATGTCGAGACCGAGGCTCTCCAGGTGGGACTGCGCGAGGCGGTGCGTGGCCTTCCAGTCGATGCCCCCGGCGGTGCGCGCCTCGTGGCCGAGCATCACGTTCTCGCCGACGCTCAGGTTCGCGCAGAGGTTGACCTCCTGGTACACCGTCGAGATGCCGGCATCCTGAGCATCCGCCGTCGCGGTGAAGCGGCGGCGCTCGCCGCCCACGACGATGTCGCCCTCGTCGATGCGGTAGACGCCGGTGAGCGCCTTGATGAGCGTCGACTTGCCGGCGCCGTTCTCGCCCATGAGCGAGTGCACCTCGCCCGGCCGGAGGGCGAAGTCGACGTGATCGAGCGCGAGCACGCCGGGGAAGCGGATGGTGATCCCGGTCATCTCGACGACCGGGGGGACTTCGGTGTCCGCGGACATGATTCAGCCTTTCGGAGCTTCATCGCAGGCTCCGTCCGCCGGGGCCTTCGCGGCCCCGGCGGACGGGCTCTCGACCTACCTTGCTACAGGATGCGCGCCCTGCTCAGTAGGGGCGGCTGTCGATGACCTCGGCTGCCTGCTCCTGCGTGAAGGACTGGTCTTCGACGTAGACCTCCTTCTCGACCTCCTCGCCGGCGAGCACGTCGGTCACGAGCTGCGCGGCGAGTTCACCGAGAAGCGGGTTGCACTCGACGATGAAGTTGATCTTCCCGTCGACGAGCGCCTGCATGCCGTCCTTGACCGCGTCGATCGACACGATCTGGATGTCGACGCCCGGCTCGGCGCCTGCCGCCTCGATCGCCTCGATCGCGCCGAGGGCCATGTCGTCGTTGTGCGCGTAGACGAGGTCGATGCCGTCGACGCCGTACTTCTGGAGGAAGCCCTCCATCACGGTCTTCCCGCCGTCGCGCGTGAAGTCGCCGGTCTGGGAGTCGATCTTCTCGATCGCGGTGCCCTCGATCGCCTCGTCGAATCCGGCTGCGCGGTCGTTGGCCGGGGCCGAACCGGTCGTGCCTTCCAGCACGACCATGTTGGTGGGCGTGTCTCCGAAGGTCTCCGCCGCCCATTCGCCGGCCATCACGCCTTCCTTCTTGAAGTCGAGTCCGACCCAGCTGGCGTAGAGATCGTCGGATGCCGTGACCGTCCGGTCTTCGAGGACCACCGGGATACCGGCATCCGCCGCCTCCTGGAGGACGTCGTCCCACCCATCCTCGACGATCGGCGCGATGACGATCGCGTCCACGCCCTGGTTGATGAAGTCGCGGACGGCGGCGATCTGCGCGGCCGGGTCGTTGTCGGCGGCGTTGAAGACGAGTTCGAAGCCGTTCTCTGCCGAGAACGCCTCCTTCATCGACTCCGTGTTCGCCGAGCGCCATCCCGACTCGGATCCGGTCTGGGCGAAGCCGACCGTGATGACTTCATCGCCGCCCCCTCCGTCGCCTCCGTCTCCGCCGGCGTCGGTGGAGCTTGCGCAGCCGGTCGCGACGAGGGCGAGTGCCCCCAGGAGCGCGAACCCGCCGAGAAGCGTCTTCTTCTTCATGCCAAAACCTCCTCGTTCTGGTCCGGCATCGCTGCCGGAGTCGTTGCGCGGACCCGCTCCCGCGGGATCCGCTTGCACGTGATGTTAGCCTTCATATCCAGAATTGCAACAGAGTATGAGCGGTAACATTCGCGTAACGGCCTTCCCGCGCGGTGCCAGGCGGCGCGAGGGTGGGGACGAAAAGTGAGGGATCACATTCCGGGGCCGTCGCCGAAGAGTGCCGTCGGGCGGCAACGGCGACCGCGACGCGTCACCGGCCGGCGGTGCGCTCGAGACGCTTCGTCATCGCGAGTGCGATGGCCAGCGGGACGGCCGCGACCACCCCGAACGAGATGTCGATGAGCTGCCACCCCACGGGCAGGCCACGCACCCCGCCGGCGATCAGCGCGAGCGGAACGATCCCCGCGCAGGCGATGAGTCCCCACTGGGTCACCCAGACATTCCGCACGGGGTCACGCAGGGGCCCGATGAAAGCCACGGCGATGAGAAGGTGGGCGAACGCCAGCCAGTCCGTGCCGTAGGCGAGGAACGGGTACTCCTCGCCGGTCACGGTCAGCGCGCCGGCGACGTGGTCCACCCACCCGAAGAGTCCTGGCGCCCATGACCCCGCCCCGATGCGGTCGAGCAGCTCCGCACCCAGTGTGAGCTCCTCTCGCAGAGGAAACGCCGTGATTCCACTCACGACCAGACCCGCGATGACGATCCCGAGGCAGACGCGGATAACCGTGAGCGTCCGAGCGGATTCCGCTTGTGTCCGGGGGGTCGCATCGCCGCTCACTCGTCCAGTATGCGCATGAGGAGCGTGTGCGCGAGCTCGGCTTCACGCACGGCTAGAGTTGTGCGGATTCGATCGCGGGGGAGTCGACGGTGCTGATCACGCTGACATACGAGCCGGGGCATGACTCCGGTGTCGACGCGACGGCGCTCGGGTTCCTGCTGCACAAGCACCCGGCGAAGGTGCAGACGTTCACAGCGCCGGTCGGAGACATCCACGTCTTCTATCCCGAGGCGACGGCCGAACGGTGCACCATCGCCGTGCTTCTGGAAGTCGATCCGGTGGGACTCGTCCGGAACAAGAGGTTCCGCGGCGACGCGGGTGCGCTCGGTCACTATGTGAACGACCGCCCGTATGTGTCGTCGAGCATGCTCGCCGTCGCGCTCGCCACCGTATTCCGCACGGCGATGACCGGGCGCAGCGACACCTATCCGGAGCTGGCGGCCGCCGCCCTCCCGCTGCGCATCGAACTCCCGGCCGTTTCCTCGAGGGGTGATCTCGACGACCTCGTCCGAAGGGTGTTCGAACCCTGCGGCTGGACCGTCGACGAGGATCGCGTTCCGCTGGATCCGGAATTCCCGAAATGGGGGGACTCGCGCTACGGCGCCGTCACGCTGACCGGCACCGTCCGGCTCGCCGAGGCGCTGCGGCAGCTCTACGTGCTGCTGCCGGTCCTCGACGACGCGAAGCACTACTGGGTCGGCGACGACGAGGTGGCGAAGCTCGAACGCGCCGGCGAGGGCTGGCTGGCGCAGCATCCCGAACGCGAGCTCATCACGCGCCGCTACCTGCTCCACCGGCGATCGCTCCTCGGGCAGGACGGCGATGGCGCAGCACCGGCAGGAGAGACACCGCTGCGCGTGGTGCGGGCCGACGCCGTGATGTCGGCACTGAGGGATGCCGGAGCTCACCGAGTCATCGATATGGGATGCGGATCGGGCGCGCTGCTGTCACGGCTCGCGAAGGATCGGTCGTTCACCAAGGTCGTCGGCGTCGACGTCTCCGCCCGATCGCTGGAGCAAGCTGCCCGGATGCTGCGGCTGGACGCGGCATCCGACGTCGAGCGTGATCGCATCGATCTTCTGCACGGATCGGTCGTGTACCGGGACGAACGCCTTCGCGGCTACGACGCGATGATCCTCATGGAGGTCATCGAGCACGTCGATCCCTCCCGTCTCGCTGCTCTGGAGGATGCGGTCTTCGGCGGCGCCGCGCCTGCCTCGGTCATCGTGACGACGCCGAACGCCGAGCACAACGCCCTGTACCCGAACCTCGCCGAGGGGGATTTCCGCCACAGCGACCACCGGTTCGAGTGGACCCGTCGACAGTTCCGCGAATGGGCGGACGACACCGCATCGCGGTACGGGTACGCCGTCGAGTTCCGCCCGGTCGGCGAGGAGGATGCCGCGCTCGGCGCGCCGACGCAGCTCGCCCTCTTCCGGAAGGGGGCATCCGCATGAGCGTCATCGACATCCCCGCTCTGTCGCTGGTCGTGCTCGTCGGTGCCTCCGGCTCCGGCAAGTCCACGTTCGCCCGCGAGCACTTCGGGCCGTACGAGACGCTCTCGAGCGACACCTTCCGCGGACTCGTCGCGAACGACGAAGCCGACCAGTCCGCGACGGCGGCCGCGTTCGACGCGCTTCAGTACGTCGCCGGCAAGCGTCTGGATGCCGGACTGCTCACGGTGATCGATGCGACGAGCGTGCAGCCGGATGCCCGCCGCAAGCTGGTCGAGCTCGCGAAGGCGCATGACGTCCTCCCCGTCACGATCGTCTTCGACCTGCCCGAGTCGATCAGCGTCGCTCGCAACGCCGAGCGCACCGACCGCGCCATCCCCGCGGGGGTGGTGAAGCGGCAGAGCGACCAGCTGCGACGCGGACTGCGTCACCTCGCGAAGGAGGGATTCCGCAAGGTGCATATCCTCCGCACTCCCGAGGAGGTGGCATCCGCTTCGATCGAGCGCACTCGACTCCTCACCGACCGCAGCGACGAGCACGGACCCTTCGACGTCATCGGTGACGTGCACGGATGCCGCGGCGAGCTCGAAGCCCTCCTCACGCGCCTCGGCTACGACATCGGCCGCGACGCGCAAGGACGGGCCGTGGACGCCCGCCACCCCGGAGGCCGGCGCGTCGTCTTCGTCGGCGATCTCGTCGACCGCGGCCCGGACGTCGTCGGCGTGCTGCGCCTCGCCATGGGAATGGTGGCGTCGGGCAACGCCCTCGCCGTCCCCGGCAATCACGAGGCGAAGCTCGTGCGCGCGCTGCGCGGTGCCCAGGTCACCGTGTCGCACGGGCTCGAGGAGACCCTGGCTCAGCTCGCCGAGGAGTCGGCGGAGTTCCGCGAACAGGTCGCGGCCTTCTGCTACGACCTCGTCTCCCACCTCATCCTCGATGACGGGAAGCTCGTCGTCGCGCACGCGGGACTCAAGGAGCAGTACCACGGCCGGGCATCCGGGCGCGTGCGCGCCTTCGCGCTCTACGGCGAGACCACCGGAGAGACCGACGAGTTCGGTCTGCCGGTGCGCTACCCATGGGCGCAGGACTACCGCGGCAAGGCGGTCGTGCTCTACGGGCACACCCCGGTGCCGACGGTCGAGTGGGTCAACAACACCGCCTGCCTCGACACGGGCTGCGTCTTCGGTGGCGCGCTCTCCGCCATGCGCTACCCCGAACGCGAAGTCGTCTCCGTGCCGGCCGAGCGGGTCTGGTACGAGCCGATCCGTCCGCTCGTGGCCGAGCCCAGCCGGCGCGAGCCGGGCGTCCTGAACCTCGACGACGTTCGGGGAAAGCTGATCATCGAGACGGCCGCGCACGGCCGCGTGGGCATCAAGGAGGAGCAGTCCGCGGGCGGGCTCGAGACGATGAGCCGATGGGCCGTCGACCCCCGATGGCTCGTCTACCTGCCGCCCACGATGTCCCCGCCGAACGCGTCCGCCCGCCCGGACTACCTCGAGCACCCGGACGAGGCGTTCACCTACTTCCGCGAGCACGGCGTCACCGACGTGATCTGCGAGGAGAAGCACATGGGCTCGCGCGCCGTCGTGCTCGTCGCACGGGACCCGCGCCGGTTCGACGCGCCCGGCGGGTGGCCGGGAGTCGTGCACACCCGCACCGGCCGACCTTTCTTCGACCCGGCCACGGAAGCCGGATTCCTCCGGAAGATCGACCGTGCCCTCGAGCAGGCGGGGCTGTGGGAGGAGCTCGGCTCGGACTGGATCCTCCTCGACGGCGAGGTGCTGCCCTGGTCGCTCAAGGCGGGAGAGCTCATCCGCGACCTCTACGCATCGGTCGGCGCCGCGGGGGTGGCAGCGACGACGTCGGCGGCATCGGTGCTCGGCCGGGCAGCGGCATCCGGTATCGACGTCTCCGCGCTCAGATCGCGCATCCAGTCGAGAGCCGAGAACGTCAGCCGGTTCCGCGACGCCTACCGCCGCTACGTCGGTGCGCCGGAGGCCGTGCGCTTCGCGCCGTTCCAGGTGCTCGCCGCCGGCGATGCCACGTTCGAGACCCACGCCCACGGATGGCACCTCGAGATCGCGGATCGCCTCGCAGCCGCCGCGCCCGACCTGATCGCACCCACGGGACGACGGCGCGCGGATCTCGGGGATGCGCAATCCGTCGGCGCGGCGGTCTCCTGGTGGGACCAGCTCACGAGCGACGGCGGAGAAGGCATGGTCGTCAAGCCGTATGCCAACCTCACCCGCACCGGCAAAGGACTCGTGCAACCGGGGATCAAGGTGCGCGGACGCGAGTACCTGCGGATCATCTACGGTCCCGACTACACCGAGGCGGCGAACCTGTCCCGCCTGCGGGACCGCGACACCGGCCACAAGCGGTCGCTGGCCTCGCGGGAGTACGCACTCGGACTGGAGGCGCTTCGGCGGTTCGCAGCGGGGGAGCCGCTGTGGCGTGTGCATGAGACCGTCTTCGGCGTGCTCGCTCTCGAGTCCGACGCGATCGACCCGAGGCTCTAGACGACAGCGACGGCGCCGCGGATCACCCCGTCATCGCGCGAAGCTCCGCGTGCGCTGCGCCGCCCAGACCGCTACCGCGATGCCCAGGATGACGATCGCGACGGAGATGACGGCGGGCCATCCTCCGACGTCCCACAGCGAGCTGGCGAGGACGGAGCCCAACGCCCCGCCCACGAAACTGGCGACGACGAAGACAGTGTTGAGGCGACTGCGCGAGGTGGGGTCGATCGCGAGCATGCGGGCCTGGGTGAGCACCATGACGCACTGGATGCCGACGGAGTAGAGCGCGATCGCGACGATGATCGCGGTCAGCGAGGTCGCGCCGGACCCCGCGAAGGAGAGGCCCGTGAGCGCGACCGCGAGACCGGCGCCGATCACAGGGGTCGCGCACCCGCGATCGTAGAGACGCCCGACGCGCATTGCGGCGACGGCTCCGACGATCCCCACGAGGCTCATCAGCCCGATCTGCGACGGTGAGAGGTCGAACGGCTCTTCCGTCAGGAGGAACGTGAGCCCGGTCCAGAAGAGGGTGAACGTCGCCATCGAGGCCGCGCCGACGACTCCGAGCCACCGGACAGCCGCGCTGAGGGCGGGGGCGCGAAGCACGGATGCCACCACCTCCGGGTACGGCACCCGCGCGCGAGGCGGCAGCGTCGGCAGCATCCGGTGCATCACGGCCGCGAGGATCGCCATCACGACCGCCACGAATCCGTAGAGGGGGCGCCAGCCGGTGAGCTCGGTGATGAAGCCGCTGATCGCGCGGGAGATCGTGATGCCCAGCAGCAGGCCGGAGGCGACGATGCCCAGCATCCGTCCGCGCTCATCGTCGGCGGCGAGATCACCCGCCAGAGGTGCCAGCAGCTGTCCCGCGACGGTGCTGGCGCCCACCAGGGTGAGGGCGATCAGTAGCACGGCGAAGGAAGGAGCCAGGGCGCTCAGTGCGAGCACGATCGCGGCGAGCAGCATCAGCGCGGGGATCAGCCGTCTGCGGTCGAGGATGTCCCCGAGTGGCACGAGGAGGAACACCCCGAGTGCGTACCCGATCTGCGTCACGGCGATCAGCAGACCCGCGGTGCTCGTCGAGACGGAGAGCCCGTCGGCGATGATGGCGAGGATCGGCTGCGCCCAGTAGAGACTGCCGACCGCGGCTCCGCCCGCGACGGCGAAGAGGATCGCGAGGCCCGTGGACATCCCCCGGGGAGCGGCATCGGGGATCGGGCGACTCATGGAGACATCATTCTAAACGATCGCTAAGATAGGTGCGGGCGGTGATGTCCGCCCGTTGCCGATCTTCAGCCCGGGCGGAGCATGTCTGCGAACACGAGCCTCTTTTCGCCCCTCGTCGTGCGCGGGGTCACGTTCCCGAACCGCATCGGCGTCTCCCCGATGTGCATGTACTCGGCGGGTCCCGACGCCGTGGCGACCGACTTCCACTTGGTCCACCTCGCAAGCCGAGCGGTC
Organism: Microbacterium insulae; assembly: GCF_042677065.1. Lineage (NCBI taxonomy): Bacteria > Bacillati > Actinomycetota > Actinomycetes > Micrococcales > Microbacteriaceae > Microbacterium > Microbacterium insulae. The sequence continues at coordinate 1,783,771 of NZ_JBHTII010000001.1, forward strand.
GGCGGAGCGGGGCTCGTGTTCACCGAGGCCGTGGCCGTCACGAGCGAGGGGCGCATCACCGACGGCGACCTCGGACTCTGGAACGACGAGCAGGCGCAGGCGCTCGCCCGGATCGCCGGCGAGATCCGCGCCGCGGGCGCCGTGCCCGGCATCCAGCTGGCGCACGCCGGGCGAAAAGGGGGACGCACCGTGCCGTGGGCGGGGTACGAGCCGATCGCGCCCGAACGATGGGGACGCCTTCTCGCGCCGTCCCCCCTGCCGTTCCGAGACGGCTGGGATGAACCGACTCCGTTGAGCGATGCGGACCTCCACGCCGTAGTGGCCGCGTTCGTCAGCGCGGCGCGCCGCGCCGTGGACGCGGGCTTCGCCGTCATCGAGCTGCACTTCGCCCACGGTTATCTCGTCCACCAGTTCCTCAGTCCGCTCGCCAACCTGCGGAGCGACGGGTACGGAGGCTCGCTCGAAGGGCGAGCCCGACTCGCTCTGGGCATCTCGGCGGCGGTGCGCGCCGAGATCGGCGACGACGTCGTCCTCGGCGTGCGACTGTCGGTCGTCGACTGGATCGAGGGAGGCGTGACGCTCGACGAGTCGGTCACCGTCGCCCGCTGGCTCGGCGAACTCGGAGTCGACGTCATCGACTGCTCGAGCGGAGCGGTGGTGTCCGGCGAGAAGGTGCCCGCCGCGCCCCTCTACCAGGTGGGGTTCGCCGACCGCATTCGTCGCGACGCCGACGTCCGCACGGCGGCGGTCGGACTGATCACCGAGCCCGGCGAGGCCGAGTCCGTCATCCGCGACGGGAAGGCGGACCTCGTCCTGATCGGCCGGGCGATGCTGCGCGATCCGTACTGGGCGCGCGCGGCATCCGTCGAACTCGGGGCTGCCGCCGAGCCGCCGATCCCGATCCCCTATCGCCGCGCTGTCGAGCGGATGGCCGCGCGCACGCAGTGGTGATGGCGACGCGGGCTCAGTCCAGCCAGTCGGGCGTGAGGCGGGGAAGGTCGTACGCGGGCACGTCGTAGCCCGACCCCACCAGCGGCTCCACCCGCAGTCGAGTGAGGCGCATGAAGCAGATCCGCCATCCGTCCGCGGTGCGGCGGTACTCCTCCTCGTAGTGCCCGTAGCCGGTGATGCCCCACTGTCCCGGGAGGTCGACTCCCTTGTAGCCGCGGCTTCCGGGCTCCCACACGAGCCGGTCGAACATCGACCACACACCGCGGATGCGCCCGTCGTCCCACGGGCGCAGATCCGGCATGAATCCCTGATGCACCGACTCGATCCCGTCCAGATACGCCGCCACGCCGGCGACGAAGGCGTCGGGGCCTGCCGTGGCGAACGCGAAGCCGTCGAACACCGCATCGTCGGCGAACACCGTCCGCAGTGCATCCCACCGTTTCGTGTCGACATAGCGGAAGTAGCGGGACTTCAGGCGGCGGACCTCCTCCAGATCCGCCGTCGTCACCTCGCTCATCTCGGTCAGGTGAGGAGGAAGCCGCCGTCGATGACGACCCCCGTGCCGTAGATGAAGGAGGAGTCGTCGGAAGCCAGGAAGAGCGCCAGCCGCGCGATGTCGTCGGCCTCGCCCACCCGCTTGGCCGGCACCGCCGAGAAGAGCTCCAGCGATGCCGGGTCGGCCTCCCAGAACGGGCGGGTGAGACCGGTGTCGATCGCCCCCGGGCAGATGGCGTTGGCTCGGACGTTGTGCGGCGCGTAGTCCAGGGCGAGCTGCTTGGTGAACCCGAGGATCCCGTGCTTGCTGGTGGTGTACGCCGCGCCACCGGACCCGGCGACGAACGACGCGACCGACGCGGTGCTGATGACGGTGCCCCCTCCCGCGGCGATGATGTGCGGCAGCACGGCCTTCGTGACGACGTAGGCCGAGAGGAGGTTGACGCCGATCACGCGCTCCCACAGCGCGTCGTCGGTCTCGAGCAGCGGAGCCTGGTTGTCGAAGATCCCGGCGTTGTTGACGAGCGTCGTGTAGCCGCCGAACGCGTCGAGCCCGACCTGCACGGCGGCGGCGACCTGCTCTCGGTCGCGGACGTCGGCACCGGCGGACACCGAGGCGCCCCCCTCGGCGTTGATCGCGGCGGCCGTCTCGGCGGCGGTCTCGGCATTGAGGTCGACGGCGACCACGTTGGCGCCCTCCGCCGCGAACCGGCGCGAGATCGCCCGGCCCATCCCGGACCCCGCCCCTGTGACGAATGCTGTGCGGCCGGCGAGCTTGAGTGTCATGTCTTCTTCTTTCATCGGGGCGGTCGTACTCAGGGGAGGATGCGCTGCTCGCGGAGTCCGCGGAGGAGCTCGACGAACATCTGCTCGGTGTCGATGACGTCGGTGAAGCCGGCCTGCCGCAGCTTGATCGTGCTCACGAACGCCGGGCTGCTGTTGCGGCCGTCGGAGCCGTAGGCGAAGGCGAAGTCGGCGTAGTGGTGGGACTCTCCTACCAGCTCGGCGATGGTGGTGGGCACCAGATCGTTCTCGCGCACGATCTCGGCCCAGACGTCCTCCTGCTCGAGCAGCCACGTCGCCAGCTGCAGCGGAGAATCGGGACCCTGTTCGACGCCGAGCTCCTCCGCGAGCGCCGGCCACAGGTCGCGCCACTCGAAGACGTCTCCGTTGGTGATGTTGAACGTCTCGTTGCGTGCGGCGGGATCGGTCGCCGCCCACTCCAGTGCGCCCGCCATGAGGCGGCTGTCCACGGCCTCGGCGACGTAGGATGCGCCGCCGGGGAACGCGAACGACTCGCCCTGGTGCTTCCGGATCGCGCCGTAGAGGCCGATGATCGGGATGAGATTCATCGCCGCTCCGGTGGCCAGGCCGAAGACGAACTGCGGGCGGAAGATCGTCCACGCGGCGTCGTGCGCGGGAGCCCACTCCTTGATGAGGTCCTCCTGCTCCCAGTAGAAATTGCGGTGCTCGACGCGCGGCTGCGACTCTTTCGCGGGGATCCGCATCGGCTGCACGTGCACGCCGTACGCTTTGGTCCCCTGCAGGATGCTGATGTGCTCGATGCGCGTGCCCGTGGCATCCAGCGCGTCGAGCAGGTTGGAGAGCATGGCGCGGTTCCTCGCGATCTGCTCCTCGTTCTGCCAGCCGCTGATGAGTCCGGGCATCTCGTAGAGCGCGGCGTACACCACGTGCGTGATCCCGGACACGCCCGCGATGGCCTCCCGCGTCGCCTCCGCGGACATGAGGTCGAGCGGCAGGAACGTGTACAGCGACTCGTCCACGAACTGCGGCCGTCGGCGCGATCCCGCGACGACGTTCCAGCCATCGCGCGCGAAGCGCTCGATGCTCGCGGAGCCGACGACTCCGGATGCTCCGAGGATGAGGACCGTTCGTTCTGACATGACTACTCCTTGGTCGGGGTTGTGCTGATGGTAGGTGTGCGGCGCGGCATCAGAAGAGCTCCCACAGAGAGTCCCTCCGGGCGAGCTCCGCCGCCGGCTCCTGCGCGATGATGCGGCCGGAGCGCATGACGTACGCGTAGTCGGAGACGGCGAGGGCTTTGGCGATGCTCTGCTCGATGAGGAGCACAGAGAGGCCGTCCTCGTCCGCGAGCCGGCGGAGGTCCGCGAAGAGCTGATCGACGACGACGGGGGCGAGCCCGAGAGAGGGCTCGTCCAGGAGGAGCAGGCGCGGCGACGACATGAGGGCGATGCCGAGGCTCAGCATGCGGCGCTGACCGCCCGACATCGTGCCGGCCAGCTGCGACCGCCGCTCTGCGAGGATGGGCCAGCGGTCGAGGACCCACTCCCGGCGGGCCGCGCGGCGCGCGGCATCCTGCTCGGTGAAAGCGCCCAAGGTGAGGTTCTCCTCCACCGTCAGAGATGGGAAGACGAACCGTTCGGACGGAACGAACCCGACGCCCGACCTCACGCGATCGCGCGGACTGCCCTTGTCGATGCGGGAGCCGTCGAGCAGCACCTCGCCCGACTTCGTCGGCAGGAGACCGAACGCCGTGGCGATGGTCGTCGTCTTGCCCGCCCCGTTGTGCCCGAGGAGCACCGTGATGGAGGCGGGTGCGACCGCGAGGTCGACGTCGAAGACGATCTGCTTCGAGCCGTACCCGCCGCACAGACCGCGCAGCTCCAGTCGAGGGGCGGCGTCGCTGTCACGCGGTTCCAAAGTAGGCCTCCGTCAGTCGCGGGTCGGCGAGAAGATCCTCGATGCGTCCCTCCGCCGTCACCGTGCCGTTCTCCATGAAGTACGCCCAATCGGCCAGGCGACTGATGGCCTGGATGCTGTGCTCGACGATGCAGACCGTGTGACCGAGTCCCCGCATCCGCTCGATCAGTCCGAGCAGCTCGTCCGCCGCACTGCCCTCGATGCCCGAGAGCGGTTCGTCGAGCAGGAAGATCTCGGCACCCGTCGCCAGGACGCGGGCGAAGGCGACCTGCTTCTGCTGCGCGAAGGACAGCGCGCTGGTGGGTGTGCGCGTACCGGGATCGAGGCCCACGAAGCGGAGCCACTCGGCCGCCGCCTCCGCCAGGGCGCGTTCGCGACGGATCCAGACCCAGGGCGCGAGGAACAGCAGAAGGGGGTTCTCGCCGGAGTGGGGCCGGCCGGCCATCATGACGTTCTCGATCGGCGTGAGCGATCCGAACACCCGGAGGTCCTGGAACGAGCGCACCATCCCCGCGCGGGCAACGCGATCGGCGCTCCACCCGGTGATATCGGTGTCGCCGAGCAGCACGGTCCCGCCATCGGGCCGGATCTCTCCGGTGACGAGGTTGAAGACGGTGCTCTTGCCGGCTCCGTTCGCACCGACGAGCGCGGTGATCTCGCCCCTGCGCAGCTGCAGGCTGAGATCGCGCACCGCGTGGACTCCGCCGAAGCTCTTGTCGATTCCCCGGATCGTGAGGACCGGTTCGCCGCGCTCGCCGTCGCGTGGCGCGGTGGAGTCGGGGACGACGGGGGCGGGAGCCGGCTCGGGGGAGTCCCCGGCGGCACGGCGCTGCGCGCGGGGGACGCGGTGCCGCTCGGGGATCAGGCCGACCGGCCGGAAGCGCATGATGAGGATGAGGAGCAGCCCGAACACGACCGGTCGGATGAGGGCGGAGTCCTCGGGGCGGAGGCGCAGCACCTGCTGGAGCACCGGGGTGACCGCGATGATGAGCGCCGCGCCGACGAGCGATCCGGGGATCGAGCCGATTCCCCCCACGACGACCATGGCGAACACGAGCATCGTCTGGTCGAGCGAGAAGAGGCTCGGCGCGGCGATGCCGTTGTAGAGCACCAGCAGCCCGCCCGCGAAGGCCTGGAGCCCCGCCATGACGGCGAAGGTGAACAGCTGCACTCCGAGCGGCGACTTCCCGAGCGAGCGCACCGCGACGCGATCGTCTTTCGCGGCCCGCAGCAGCCGGCCCAGCGGCGACTCGGCGATGAGGGCGCAGATCGCGACCGCCACCACCAGGAAGAGGGCGAGCCACGGAAGGAAGTCGGTCGGCCGGAGCGCCTCGATTCCGAAGAAGCTCGGCAGCGGCAGGCCGATGAGGCCCTGCTGGCCTCCCAGCTCCGGGGAGGCGACGATGACCGTGACGGTGAGGATCGACAGCGACAGCGTCATGAGCATGACGTATTCGGGGCTGAGCCGCAGGATGGGACCGCTGATGATGAGCGCCGCGGCGGCGCCGACGACGGCGCCGCCGAGCAAGGCGAGAAGTGTCGGCGTGCCGGCGTGCAGCAGGAGCATCGCCGTCGTGTAGCCGCCGAAGGCGCCGAACGCCGAGGAGCCGATCGAGAAGATGCCGGCGTAGCCGATGAGGACGTTGAGCGATACGGCGAAGATGGCGAAGATGAGCGCCTGATCGAGGTAGCCGATCCAGAATTCCATGGCTCAGCTCCTCGCCGTCGCCGGTGCGAGGGGTCGCAGAACGCCGAGCCCCTTGAGCACGAGGTACACGAACAGGCATCCGAACACCACGATGTTCGTGAGGTTCGAAGGGATCCACAGGGCGCTCACCACCTGGACCACGCCGAGGGCGAGGCCCACGAGGACGACCCGCAGGCCCGGGGCGGTCGACCCGGCGAGGAAGGCGATGACGAACGCGGCGAACATCGGGTCGTAGCCCATGGCCGGTGTGGCGGAGTATCGCGCCGCGGCGAACACGCCGGCGAGGCCCGATGCCGCGGATGCCACGACGAAGATGACCACGAAGACGGACTCGGGGCGGATGCCGACCACCGATGCCATCGTGGGGTTGACCCGCACTCCGCGCACGACCTGGCCGGCCCGGGAGTATCGCAGGATGACGACCCCGGCGGCGGCGATCGCCCCGAACACGAGAAGCGTGGCGAGGTCGAGCGTCGTCATCTGCAAGCCGAACGGGAGGGGGATGATCTGGATGGGGAAGAGCTCGAACGGGATCGAGGTGCTCTCCCGCGCCCACAGGAACTGGATCAGGCTCTGACCGCCGATGGAAAGTCCCAGAGCCGTGACGAAGATCGGCAGCAGAGCCGCGTCGCCGGAGCGACGGGCGAGCGGCCGGTACAGCACGAGCTCGATCAGCCCGCCGAGCACCGCCGCCGCCGCGACGCCGGCCAGGGCGGCGAGGATCGCGGGGATGCCGAGCCCGGCGAGAAGCGCGGCGACGAAGGCGCCGAGCGTGATGGTGAGGGAGTACGCGAAGTGGAAGCGCTGCGCGACGTTGAGGATGAGCGACATCCCGAGTCCGAGCACGGCGAGTTGGACACCGGTGATGACGCCGTTGAGCACCAGCTGTGCGAGGAGGGTGGGATCCACGTCGATCTCTTCCTGGAAGGGGAGGGGGCCGGCCGGGTGGGCCGGCCCCGGGTCGGCTATTCTGCGAGGCTGAAGTCGACGCCGCCGATGCCGTAGGTGGCCAGGCGCGTGACGTTCTCACCGTCCCAGAGGAAGACGCCCATGTCGCGGGCCGAGAGGCTGTGCGACACCGCGTCGATCGACTCCTCGCCGTGGAGGTCGTCCATGGTTCCGCCGTAGACGGAGGGGAAGGTGAGGTCGGACTCGAAGGCCGCCAGCAGGTCGTCGGGGTTGTTGACGTCGCCGCCGTTCGCCAGCACCCGCTGCACGACCGTCCACAGCTTGAACATGTCCTGGTAGTAATTCGCGAAGTAGAAGTCGACCGTCGTCTCCGGGTACTCCTCGGCGGCGGTGTCCACGAGGTACTGCGCCCACTGGTTGGACGGGTTGGCCGCGTCGAAGTAGTCCAGCGAGAACATGAAGCCGTCGGCTGCAGAGCCCGCGATCTCGGCGACGTCGGGGATGAACTCCGTGCCGATGACCGGGAGGTCCGAGCCGGCGGCCCGCAGCTGCTTGAGGAAGTAGCCGCCGTCCGTGCCGTACTGCGCTTCGACGATCAGCTGGGCGTCCGAGGCGATGATCTTGTTGATCGCGCTGGTGAAGTCGGTGCCGCCGTAGGTGACGACCTCCGTGGCCACGATCTCGATGCCGCTCCCCTCGAGTTCGGCGGTCGCCTTGTCGATCGAGTCCTGCGTGTTCTCGGCACCGGTGTCGCCGATGATCATCGCGACCTTCGTCACTTCGGGCATCGCGCTGGCGATGTACTGCGCGGTTCCGGCGAAGGTGTCGTTGGGCGGCAGGGCGCGGGTGCCGTAGAAGAACGGCTGGCCCTTGCCGAATTCCTGGGTGCCGCCGCCGCCGTCGAGCGAGAGGATCTCGTACTGAGCGATCGGCTGGAGGGCCGAGCCCAGGACCGCGATGTAGGAGTACAGCGCCATCCGCACCCCCTCCTGGGCGAACTCGCGCGTGGTCTGCACGCCCGCCTGCGCGTCGCCCGACTTGTGGTCCTTGACGCTGAGCTGGAAGTCGGGCCCTCCAGCGGCTTTGATCTGGTCGGCAGCCAGCTGCGCGCCCTGGACCATCACCTCTCCGAAGTAGGCGCCCTGGCCGGACAGCGCCACATTGATGCCGACCGGGATGGTCAAGTCGCCGCCGAGGTTGTCGGCGTCGGCGCCCGAGAGGGCGATCACATCGCCCTCGACGCCGGATCCGCCGTCGTCCGTGGGGTCGGTCGCCGCGGGGCCCGACGAGCAGGCCACGAGCGCCAGTGCGGCGATGGATGCCGCCACGGCTGCGAGCACGCCCCGCCTGGTGTTCCTGATTCGAGACATCATCGTCCTTTCTCCGCCGCGTCTTCGCGGCTGCTGTGAGGGTCCGGTTCGGGATCGGACCAATCGAAAGTTCTAAACGAGCGTTCGATATGTTGCATCATGCAAGCATGCGCCCGCGCTGTCAAGAGAGTGGATGCATCCCTTCGGTGAGTGTGCTCAGATCGTTGTCGACCAGCAGCTCCGACTCGATGGAGCGCGTCAGCTCGCCGTCCGCCACGGACTCGTCGCGGGCGGTGATCCAGCGCGGATCCTCGCGGAACGACCGCCAGTTGGCGTCCGGGTCGCCGTCGTGCCGGATGAGGTAGATCAGCCGGTCGGGGTCCTCTCGCGCGCTCCAGTAGCCGAGCGGCGTCATCCCGTGAGCGCGCAGCAGTCCGTCCGTGTGGTCGCGGAACCTCGCGAAGAGCGCATCCCGGCGGCCCGGGACGATCGCGTACGTCCGCAGCTCCAGAGTCGTCACAGCGCCGCCTCGCTTCCGAGCAGCGTCGTGCACTGACTCGAGAGGAACCCGCCGTTCCCGTGCACGAGGGCCACGTCGCAATCCCGCACCTGACGGTCCCCGCTCTCGCCCCGGATCTGCCGCACGGCCTCGACGAGGAGGAGAAGGCCGTACATCCCCGGATGGGCGTAGGAGAGCCCTCCGCCGTTCGTGTTGACGGGCAGTCCACCGCCGGGGCCGATTCCGACCTCCCTCACGAAGGCGCCGGCCTCCCCCTTGCCGCAGAAGCCGAGATCCTCCAGGAAAAGCAGGGTGTTGATCGTGAAGGCGTCGTACACCTCGACGACGTCGACGTCCTCGACACGCAGCCCCGCTGCGCGGAACGCCCTCTCTCCGGACTGCACCGCGGAGGTCGTGGTGAAGTCGGGCATGCTCGAGATGTGCAGGTGGCTCTGGGCCTCGCCGCCGCCGAGGACGAACACGGGCGGCTTGCGCAGGTCGCGTGCCCGGTCGGCGGAGGTCACGACCACCGCCCCGCCGCCGTCCGTGAGCAGGCAGCAGTCCTTCACGCTCAGCGGATCGCTGATCATGGGCGCGTTGAGCGCGTCCTCGAGCGACAGTGGGGATCTCGACCAGGCGACGGGGTTCTGCACGGCCCACTCCCGCGCAGCGACCGCCACGCGCGCGAGATCCTCGCGGGTGGTCCCGAACTCGTGCATGTGACGCGACGCCGCGAGCGCGTAGGCGCTGATCGGCATCATCGGGCGATAGGGCTCCTCGTACGGGTTCGGAGCCTCCTGCGGGATCACGCCCCCCGACTTCAGCAGCGATCGCTGCGTGCTCCCGTAGGCGATCAGCGCCACCTCGCACAGCCCCGCTTCGATCGCCGCCTGCGCGTGGTGCAGATGCGCCTCGAACGAAGACCCGCCGGTGTTGGACCCGTCGGAGTACCGGGCGTTGATGCCCAGATACTCGCCCAGGCTCAGCGACCCCATCATCATCTGGGTGCCCGCCGCGAAGAGTCCGTCGACCTCCGAGAGCGGGATCCCCGCGTCGGCGAGGGCGCGCACCGAGGCCTGACCCATCAGGTCCGCCGGTGTCGTGCCGGGGGCGACTTCGCCCAGATCCGACTCTGCGACGCCGACGATCGCGGTGCGTCCCCTCAATTCCCGGGTCATTGCTCTCCTCCTACCGGTTCGAAGCACGGCAGATCCGCGCCGTCGTCGCCGATCGGGCGCATCACGAGCTGCACCCGCTGGCCGATGGCGACGTCGTCCGGGGCGACGCCGACGACGGTCGACATCATCCGGAATCCCTCGTCGAGCTCGATCATCGAGACGTTGTGCGGCTCGCCGCCGCGTGGGCGGACCGTCGTGGCGGCGTAGACGACACCGGTGCCGGATGAGATCCGCCACTCCAATTCGGTGTCGCCGGTGAGCGGTTCCGCCACTCGCGGGAAGAACACCGGCGCGCCGCTCGCCGCAGCGACCTGGTAGGCGAGGCCGCCCTCGGCGGCGTGGCGCAGGAACACGGCTCGGGGCGACTCCGTGATCCGGGGGGCCTGCTCGCTCGTCATCGTGACGTCTCCTCGTCGTAGTCGTAGAACCCGCCGCCGCTCTTGCGTCCGAGTCGCCCGTGGCCGACGAGGTCGACCACGGCGGGTATGGGCCGGTCCTGGTCGACACCGGTCTGCTCGAAGATCAGCTGCTGCATCTGGAGGTTGACGTCGAGGCCGGCCATGTCCAGCAGCTCGAACGGGCCCATCGGGTGGCCGAGGGCGTTCCGGCAGATCTCGTCGACGGCCTCGACCGTGGCGAAGCCCCCGTCGGTGAGAGCCGCGGCCTCGCGCACGATGGCGCTCAGGATGCGGTTGGCCACGATGCCGGGAACCTCGCGCGGCAGTGCGACGGGGGCTTTGCCCATCCGCCGGCACACGTCCAGAACGGCGGGTGCGACATCCGGATCGAGTCGCTCGTGAGCGACGACCTCGACGCAATCCATGACGAGCGGGGGATTGAAGAAGTGCGCGTTGACCACGCGTCCCGGCCGCCGCGTCCGGGCGCCAAGCAGGGATGCCGTGATGCTCGACGAGTTCGTCGCCAGGATCGCTTCGGCCGGTGCGAGCGCGTCGAGCTCTGCGAACAGCGCCGACTTGGCATCGAGGTCCTCCTTGATGGCCTCGATGATCAGCTGGGCATCCGCAGCACCGGTCGCGAGGTCCGGCGTGAACGTGAGGCGTGCGAACGCGTCGTCCATCTCCGACTGGCTCAGCTGACCCTTCTCGACGCGGCGGCCGACGCGGCCGCGCAGCGCCTGCTCGGCGGCGGCCAGCGCCCCGGGGTAGGCGTCGTGCACGTGCACCCGCATGCCGCCGAGTGCCGCGAGCATCGCGATCTGCGATCCCATCGCGCCCGCTCCGACCACGAGGACTCTCTCCACCTTCATGTTCACTTGCCCCCGAATCGTGGTGCGCGCTTCTCGACGAAGGCGCGACGGCCCTCGTCCCGGTCTGAGGTGCCGTGCAGGGCCGCCGAGCCGAGCGTCTCGGCGATCAGTGCGGCGTTCGTCCCGCTCTCCGCCGCGACGGACGTCACGAGGCGGGCGACCCGGACGGCGAGCGGTGCCTTGTCGGCGATGACCCTCGCCGCCTCGTGGGCGGCGGTCAGGAGTTCGTCCGAGGGCAAGACCGCCGTGACGACGCCGATCCGGAGGGCTTCGGCGGCATCGAACCGCCGACCCGTCAGCACGAGTTCGAGCGCGCGCCCTGCCCCGATGACGCTGACGAGCCGCGTGATGCCGCCGGCTGCCGGAAGCAGGGACCAGCCCAGCTCCGGGAGCGCGAAGGTGGCGGTTTCGGCGCAGAGGCGGATGTCGCACGCGAGCGCGAGCTCGAGGCCCCCGCCCAGCGCCATGCCGTTGACGGCGGCGATGGTCGGCTTCGGAAACCGGGCGACGCGATCGAAGACCCGTTGCATGGGGAGACCGAGGGATTCCCGGACGCCGGCCGGTTGGGCGAGTTCGGCCAGGTCGCCTCCGGCAACGAAAGCCCGTTCGCCGGCCCCGGTGACGATGACGACCGCGACGTCGTCGCGCGCGGCGAGGTCGCCCAACGCCGACTCCAGGTCGAGCAGCGTCGCCGTGTCGAGCGCGTTGTGGATGTCGCGACGGTCGATCGTCAGGGTGGCCACGTCTTCGTGGACGGAGGTGGTGATCATGGTCCCTCGGGGCGGAGTGCGTCAGTTCTAAACGAACGCTAGTTTGGGAAAGGCTAAAGAATGACCGGGGTCGTGTCAAGGGCCGTCAGGCGCGGCGGAAGGCGGACCGGCCCGTGATGGCCTTGCCGACGATGAGGCTCTGGATGTGATCCGTGCCGTCGTAGGTGAAGACCGCTTCCATGTCGGCGAAATGCCGGCCGACGACGCGGTCGGCGAGGAGGCCGTTCCCGCCCATCAGATCCCGTGCGGTGGACACCACCGATCGTCCCTGCCGGGCGCACAGCATCTTGGCCGCCGACGCCATCACGTGGGTGAGACTGCCGTCCTGAAGTGCGCGACTGACGCGGATGCAGGTCAGCCGCATGGAGGAGATCGCGACGGCCATCTCGGCGAGCTTGTGCTGCACGAGCTGGAACGAGGTGAGCGGGCTGCCGAACTGCTCCCGCGCGTCGAGATAGGTGAGCGTCGCTTCGAAGGCCCCGATGGAGAGCCCCAGCGCCTGCCACGCGGCGATCGGGCGGACCGCGTTGAACGCCCCCGCGATCTGCGGGCCGTCCGCGCCGTCCAGGCGATGGTCCGAGGGCACGAACACGTCCTCGAGGACGATGTCCGTCGGCCACGACGAGCGCATCCCGATCTTCCCCTCGATGGGAGTCGCCTGGAATCCCTCGGATCCTCCGGGGACGACGAACGCAGCCACCGCGTCGTGGTCGTCCTTCGCGAACACCACCGTGAGATCCGCCACCGAGGCGTTCCCGACCCATCGCTTGCGGCCCGTGATCCGGAATCCGCCTTCCACGCTGCGCGCGCGCGTCTCGATCCCCGCCGTGTCGCTCCCGTGATCCGGCTCGGTGATGCCCAGGGCGCCGATCGATGAGCCGTCCGCCATCCCGGGCAGCCACCGCGACTTCTGCTCGGGCGTGCCGAGCGAGGAGATCGCCCGCAGGGTGAGAACGCCGTGGATGCCGAAGAAGGCGCTGAGTCCGAAGTCGACCTTGGCCAGCTCGGCGGCCACGAGCCCGTCCGCGACGTCGCCGAGGCCGGAGCATCCGTAGCCCTGCACCCCGCCGCCGTAGACCCCCAGGCGAGTCAGCTCGGGAACGAGCTCGAGCGCCATGCGACCCTCCACCCACCGTTCGGCGGCTCCCGGTGCCGCGTGGTCGGCGTTGAACCGTGCGATCCTCGCCCGCGTGCGACGCTCCTCGTCGGTCAGCAGCGACTCGCTGTCGAACAGGTCCGACTTCGCCGTGAGCGCAGCGTCATCCATCCCGATCCAGCTCTCGCAGCGACATGCGGGTGATCTTCCCGGTGACGGTCTTGGGCAGGTCGTCGAGGAACTCGATCACGCGGGGCACCTTGAAGGCGGCGAGGTGCTCGCGGCAGTGCGCCATCAGCTCCTCGGCCGTGGCGGTCCGGCCGGGTCGAAGGCTCACGAACGCCTTCACGGTCTCGCCGCGATACTCGTCCGGAACCCCGACGACTCCCGCCTCGCGCACCGATGGATGCTCGTACAGCACCTCTTCCACCTCCTGGGGCCAGACTTTGAAGCCGGATGCGTTGATCTGATCCTTCTTGCGATCGACGAGGTAGAACCATCCCTCGGCATCCATCGTGGCCATGTCGCCGGTGCGGAGCCACCCGTCCGTGAGCTGGCGGGCCGTCTCCTCCGGGTTGTTCCAGTAGCCTGCCATCACGTGCGGCCCCCGCACGACGAGTTCGCCCGTCTCGCCGACCCCGACCGGCTGGTCGTCGTCTCCGAGCAGCATCGCCTCCGTGTCGGGGACGGGGATGCCGAGGGCGAGTGACCCCGCGGACGACACCGGGCTGCGGTGCCCGAGCGGAGTGCCGAAAGTCGGTGAGGTCGTCTCGGTCATCCCGTACCCGTTGTGGAGGTACACGCCCGTGGCGCTCTCGTAGCGCTCGACAACGCTCGGAGGGATGGGTGCCCCGCCGCAGATGATCTTCGTCAGCGATGAGATGTCGACCTCGCCGAATCGAGGGCTGTCGAGGAACGAGAGGAACACGGTCGTCGCGCCGACGGTGAACGTGACCTTGTACCGGTCGATGAGATCCAGGATCGTCGGCACGTCGAAGCGGTACCCGAGCACCAGCGGGGCCCCGACGAGCAGCGTCAGCGCCACGCTGCAGATCAGACCCGTGACGTGGAACAGGGGCGCCATCGCGAAGATCACGTCGTCTTCGTCCAGCTGCCGCATGCTGCGGAAGGTCTGCGCGCTGAAGAGCACGTTGCCGTGCGTGAGCACGGCGCCCTTCGGAGCGCCCGTCGTTCCGGAGGTGTACGCGATGTACGCCGTGTCGGACGGGGACGGATCAACGGCGGGGGGCGGGTGCCCGGCGAATCGCGCGATGACGTCGTCGTAGAGCTCAGCGCCCTCGACGGCCAGCGGCTCCACGTCGGCGAGCGGGGCGGGGAGGTCGTCGGTGCGTCCGAGCGCACGCAGCCCGCTCGTGGCGATCACGAGACGGATCGCGGAGCGCTCTCGGACGGCGTCGACCGTCGGAAGCAGGGAGTCCAGCGCCACGAGCGCCGCGAGCTGCGAGTCCTCGACGATGTGCCCCAGTTCGCGTTCCCGGTACATCGGGTTGATCGGCACGATCGCCGCGCCGATCTTCCACGCCGCGATGGTCGCCACGAGGAACTCGGGGATGTTCTGGAGATAGAGCCCGATGGCATCACCGGGGCCGAGGCCCGCGTCGGCGAAGGCTGCCGCGAGCGCGTCGGACTCGGCATCCAACTCGGCGTGGGTCCAGGCCCGGTCGAAGTACGCCAACGCCATGCGGTCGGGGTGGGTGCGGCAGCGTGCGAGGAACGGAGCGAGGACGCTCGGCGCCTCGCCGGCGTCGTGGAAGCCCGTCGTGTCGCCCCAGATGCGATCCCAGGGACGGGCCTCGAAGACGGTGCTCATTTGATCGCGAGTGGGTTCACCGGCGCACCGGTCGCGTTCGCGATCTTGATCGGTCCCGCGGCGTACAGGAAGTCGTACTGGCCGTCCTCGGCGCAGTCGGCGGCGAGTGCGTCCAGCGAGAGGATCTCCGCGAAGGCGATGCCCAGGTTGCGCATGAGCGCGGCATGCATCACGAAGGCGGCGCCGGACTCGTGCACGGTGCGCTCGTTGCCGATCGTGTCCGTCGCGAAGCTCACGACGTCGTTGTCGGCGAACCACTGGACGAGTTCGGGGCTGAAGTTGATGCCCGGTTCGATGAAATCGGCGTAGAACTCCTGCGGGTCGCGCGAGGCGAAGCTCCCGATCTCGCCGGTGCGC
This sequence comes from Microbacterium insulae, assembly GCF_042677065.1. Classification (NCBI taxonomy): domain Bacteria; kingdom Bacillati; phylum Actinomycetota; class Actinomycetes; order Micrococcales; family Microbacteriaceae; genus Microbacterium; species Microbacterium insulae. The sequence goes on from NZ_JBHTII010000001.1 coordinate 1,798,824, forward strand.
AGGAGGAGGATCGAGCCCGTGCCGATCTCGACCTGCTGCCGTTCCAGGCACGCGAGCACGTCGGGCAGCCCGATCGCGGTCGCCTTGGCGAGGTAGTCGACCTCGAAGTGGCGCGCCATGTCGAGCAGCACGCCGCGTCCGACGACGCCGTGGCGCGCGATCGGCAGCACCGCGTCCTTCGCCATCCCGAGTGTGGTCGTGTCGGCGGGATAGCCGTTGTAGATCTGATCGTCGTACCAGACGTGGCCCAGGGCGTCATAGTGGGTGGCGCCCTGCAGGAACATCGCCACATAGTCGTCGGCGTACTCGGTGCCGCCCGGATTGGTGATCTTCTTCCCCGCCGTGTACGAGCTGCGGTCCTGGGTGTTGTACCGCTGGGTCTGTGCGCGGCCGGGCCAGATCGGATCGTTGCCCGTGCCGAACTCGCTTCCCAGCGTGAACACCTTCCCGGAGCGTACGGTTCCCACGGCGGCTTTCACGGCCTCGGGCGTGAGGAGGTTGACGGCCCCGAGCTCGTCGTCGCTTCCCCAGCGGCCCCAGTTGGTCGGCGAGTTGGCGAGCAGGTCGCGGACGTTGGCTGCTTCTGACATTGCTGTCTCCTTCGACAGGATGGGTGGTGTGGATGCCGCTAGGCGCGGCGGTAGCCCTCGAGGGTGTCGTCGTCGACGTCCTCGAGATTGACGACGATGTTGTCCGGGGTTCGGGTGGTGAGCCAGACGAGGTCCTCCGTCGTCGACATGTTGGCTTCGACGTGCGGCATGTAGGGCGGGACCCAGACCCAGTCTCCCTGGGACATGTCAAGAAAGTCGCGGTATCCCTCGCCGAAATAGATCCGGGCGGTGCCGCGGAGGACGTAGCCCCCCGTCTCCGCCTCGCCGTGGTGGTGAGGAAGCGAGCGGTAGCCAGGGGTGTTGGAGACCTGGCCGAACCAGATGCGCGTGGCCGGCGTGTGCTGCGGGCCGACTCCGCTCACGCGCACCGCGCCGCCCGACTGCATCGTGTGGGTGTCCTCTTCGCCCGACTTCGTCACCTGCGGGCGTTCGTCCCAGCGCAGCTCTTCGGTCATGATCGGGTCGTCTCCTTCGTGTCGGTGCGGTCTCCCGCGAGCCGGCGGCCCGCGATGAAGGCCATGGTCATCCCCGGGCCCAGCGTTCCGCCCGCACCGGGGTAGCCGGCGCCCGAAGGGTGGGCAGTGGTGTTGCCCGCGGCGTAGAGGCCGGGGATCGGGACACCGTCCACATCGAGGGCCGCGGCGTTGTGATCCGTGACGATCCCGCCGTTCGTGCCGAACGCGCCGGGGACGACACGGACGGCGTAGTAGGGGCCGCGGGTGAGCGGGGCGAGCGAGCGGTTCGGGTAGCCGCGGTCACCGTCGCCCCAGTACTGGTCGTAGTCGTTGCCGCCGCGATCGAAGTCCTCGTCGACACCCGCGCGCGCGAAGGCGTTGAACCGCTCGATCGTCGCGGTCAGGGCCCCCGGAGGGAGGTCCATCTTCGCCGCGAGGCCCTCGACAGTGTCGTCGCGCAGCATCCACGGGGGGACCTCGTCGCCCGACCGGTAGGTCAGGTAACCGTACTGGCTCATGTACTCGTCATCCACCACCACGTGGGCGGGCATGTGCGCGAAATTGTGATTCACCGGGTCGACCGCGTGGAACGCCCGCGTCATGTCGTTGTAGTTCTGGGACTCGTTGACGAACCGGCGTCCGTGCTTGTCGACGATGATCGAGCCCGGTCCCTGTCGCTCGAACCGCAGCAGCGTGCCCAGCTGACGGCCCTCCGAGAAGTCGCCCGGGATGACCGACATCGGCGCCCAGAAGGCTTCGCGCATGTTGCCGAGCTTGGCGCCGAGCCGCTGGGCCATCCGGATGCCGTCGCCGGTGTTGGAGGGAGGGGAGCAGCGCGCCATGAGGGGGCCCGCGAGGAACTGGGACGTCATCTCGTCGTTCCACTCGAAGCCACCGCACGCGAGGAGGACGCCCTCGGTCGCCGTGAAGGCGATGCCGTCCGCCACCACGCCCGCGACCCGCCCGTCGGTCGTCGACAGACGCTCGGCGGCCGCACCCGACACGAGGGTCACCCCGGCATCCGCTGCGGCCTTCAGCAGCGGCGCGACCACGGCGTTCCCGCGCGAGACGAGTCCGGCGTCGAACCGCTCCTGCAGCAGATCCCACGGGAACCGTGTGAAGGCGACCCATTGCTCGTACTCCTGCATGGAGAAGGGCATCCGGCGGTCGGGACGCAGAGCCTCGCGCAGCGGACCGAGGGTGGTGCTATCGAAGAAGGCCGGATCGAGCGACCGTCCCCCGGGGACGGATCCATCGACATCAGGCCGGTAGTCGGGGTAGTCGTCGACCGATGTGAAGGTCAGCCCGGCGTTGTCGGCCACCCACTCGAGCATCGTCGGGCCCTCGGCGATCACCGCGCGCAGCACGGCTTCGGGCGTGTGTCCCCGCGTGATCTCCGACAGGTACCGGAGGGCCGCCTCGGGACTGTCGTCGAGACCGCGGGCGCGCATGTAGGGGTTGTTCGCCACCCACAGAGTGCCGCCGGAGATCGCCGAGGTTCCGCCGAACAGGTCGGCCTTCTCGATCACGACCACGCGGCGGCCGCCGCGCGCCGCGACCAGCGCGCCCAGCAGGCCCGCGGCTCCCGAGCCGACGACGACGACGTCGAACGCGGTCGGGTCCGCACCCTCCGGCAGATTCCAGTATCGAGCGGTCATCCTGTTCTCCTCAGTCACCGTGAGACCAGCAGTCGCGCCGCCTCGCGAGCGGACTGACCGACGCGGACGCCGGCCGCGAATGCGAGGCCGTTGCAGGCGCTGATCACGCCATCGAAGTACGTGCTGTGCCCGTCGCCCATCCGGGCCGTTGCGGCCGAGACCGCCGCTCCGGGGATACCGGCGTCGTTCGCCGGCGCGAGCGCCGCGATGCCGGAGTCGTCCTTCCCCATGGCCCCGTCGGAGCAGATGAAGCCCCACGGACGGAAGCCGAGGACGTAGTCCACGACGCTGCGGCCGGTATGCCCGGCGGTGCAGAGCACGTTGCGGTCCCGATCCTCGGGAAGGGCGTCGGCGATCGAGTTGGTGCAGACGACGTCGTGCCCGTCGCCGCGGAACACCACCTCCCGCTCCGTCGAGTCGACGACGATGTGGTCGGGTGCCTCGAGCAGGACCAGAGCGGCGTCGGCGACCGTCATCCCCGGCCGCACTCCGGCGGCGGCCGCGTAGGCGTTCACCCGCGAGATGGTGCCGTTCTCCCAGAGGTCGGCGCCGTTCCCGTGCTGCACATCGTCGATGCGGACAGCCGCGGCCGGGACTTCGAGGGCCTCGAAGAACCAGAGCCCCGCGATCCCGGCGCCGTCCTTCCCGATGCCGCAGTCCAGTCCGATCGTCGCGAAGGGATTCAGTTCCTGGAGCAGCCGCGCGCAGTACACGCCCGCGTACGATGCGTTGACGACGACTTCGCTCCGGGCCGCCGCCTTCGAGTTCGCAGCGTGGCGGTGGGCGTGGGTAGCGGAGTCGAGCACCACCACGCGCCGCTCTCCGCTGTTGAGGGGAAAGAAGCGGTTCTCCGGAGGCTTCGTCTCAGTCATCGGGACACCTCCCGCACGCACCGGTTGCGCAGCTCCCCGATCCCCGTGATCCGGGTGGTCAGGATGTCGCCCTCCTCGAGGAACTCGGCCGGCGTGCGCGAGACCCCGACGCCCGCCGGAGTGCCCGTCGCGATCAGGTCTCCCGGCTCGAGCGACATGAACTGCGTGATGTACTGCACGATCTCGACGGGGCGGAAGATCAGGTCGTCGGTCGAGCCGGACTGCACTCGGCGGTCGCCGACCCACGAATCCACGTCGAGCCCGCCGTCGAGCGACAGCTCGTCGGCCGTGACGACGACGGGGCCGATCGGCGTGGAGCGCTCGAAGTTCTTGCCCTGCAGCCACTCTTCGGTACGGCGCTGCCAATCGCGCATCGATACATCGTTCATCGCCGTGTAGCCGAAGATCGCCGCGGCCGCTTGTTCGGCGTCAGCCTCGAAGACCGTGGTGCCGATCACAAGGACGAGTTCGGCTTCCCAATCGACGCGGTCCGAGACGTCCGCCCGAGGGAGGCGAATGGGCTCGGACGCGCCGACGAACGCGCTGGGATACTTCGCGAACAGCGTCGGATAGGCGGGGACCGACTTTCCCACCTCGCGTGCGTGGTCGCGATAGTTGAGGCCGACGCACACGACCTTTCCCGGCTTGAGTACGGGGGGTCGCAACTCCTGCGGCGCGGGCGCCGCGGCCGGTTCTCCGCGCGCGTCGCGCAGAGCCGGCGATCGCAGCAGCTCGCCCACGTCGGCGGCGGGCAGCAGCGCGACCGCCTCTCCTTCCACGCGGAACGCCCGGGTGGAGCCGGCGACGGCGGCGGTGCCGAACTTCGTCATTCCTGCACTCCCGGAGCCCACGGCACCCAGTGGGTGTCGTCCGCGACATACGGCGTCTTCACGTAGAGCAGGACGGCCGGGGCATCCCGCTCGTTGGCGAGCCGGTGATGCGACCCACGCGGGCAGAGGAGCGTCGATCCGGCGCTGAGGACGGTGTGCGACGCGCGGCCCTGCCAGACAACCACCTCTCCTGTGATCACGGCGAAGAACTCGTCGTAGTGCTCGTGGAAGTGGTTCTCGAAGACCTCGCCCGGGGCGAAGGCCTTGAGGCCCGCGAAGCATGCGGGCGAGTCGATCAATGCGGTTCTCTCGCGGGCCCCCAGAATGAGCCGCACGAGCTCGTCGCCGGAGGCGGCTTCGACCGTGGTGCGCATGATCTCTCCTCGGGGACGACTTCGTCCGGGTGGCATCGATAGGGCTCGATCAGACCATAACTAATTGAACGCTCGTTTAGCAAGATCACAATGAGGATAGGATCGAGCGATCGCTCAGAACGGGAAGGCGAGCGGATGAGTCGCAGGACAGCTGAGAAGACCGATGTCGATGGATCGAAGCGCGCGGCGCGCCCCGGTCCCTCGCCGATCATCGCCGCCGCACTGGAGGCGTTCTATCGAGTGGGATACGGCGCCGCCACGGTGCGCGACATCGCTTCTCGGGCGAATGTGACGGTCGCGGCGGTCTACCACCACTTCGAGTCCAAGCAGGACATGCTCGTCCACATCATGAGTCGCGCCATGCGCGACAACCTGGAGGCCGTCCGTGCGCAGCGAAAGCTCCACGAGGGGAATCCCCGGGAGCAGCTGTGGCACATGGTCGGAGCGATCGTCGAGTACCACACGGGCCATCAGGCGGAGGCGTTCGTCGGCGGCTCCGAGCTGCGCAGTCTCGAGGAGCCCGGCCGCAGCCTGATCGTCGCCTTGCGCGACGAGGAGGAGGCGGAATTCCGCGGCGTGATGGAGCGAGGTGTCGCCGATGGCGTCTTCGAGGCGGGCAACCCGGTGCTCGCGACCCGCGCAATTCTCGCCATGGCTTCCGCGGTGGCGTCGTGGTATCGGCCAGACGGACCGCTGACCCTCGCGGAACTACAGTCGGAGTACGGCGACATGGCTCTGCGTCTGGCGGGTCTCGTCCGGGAGTGAAGCGCGGGAGGGGTGAAGGAGGAGTAGTGGACCTCGAGAGAGTCGACCCCTCGCTCCGGGATGCCACGCGGAGGGTCCCCGTGCTCGATCTCGAAGGCCGCCATCGTCTCCGCCTGATCGCGACGCTCTCCCGGCTGGCACCGGGGAAGCGGATCGCCGGCGTCGATCGGCGCATCGTCCGGCGCGGGCCCGTCCGCGTCCGCGTGCACACGCCGCCCGCGCCCACCGGGGCGGGCCTTCTCTGGGTCCACGGCGGGGGACTGGTGCTCGGCTCGGCGGCCATGGACGACCGCATGAGCGCCGAGACTGCGGTGGCCACGGGGGCCGTGGTCGTGTCGGTCGACTATCGGCTCGCGCCGAAGCATCCCTTCCCCGTTCCCTTGGACGATTGCGCAGCGGCATTCGCGTGGATGCGAGCGGAGTCGGATTCGCTCGGCATCGACACGGGCCGGATCGCCGTCGGAGGCCAGTCCGCAGGGGGCGGACTTGCCGCGGCGCTCGTGCAGCGGCTCATCGACGAGGGTGTGCCGCTTGCCGCCCAGTGGCTCTTCTGCCCGATGCTGGACGACCGCACCGCGGCTGATCGCACTCGGGACGCCGAAGCGCACTTCGTGTGGAACAACCGGTCGAACCTCGTCGGCTGGAGGTCATACCTGGGCGACCGGGTGGGGGCGGACGAGCTTCCCGCCTACGCCGTGCCCGCGCGCCGTGCCGACCTGAGCGGCCTTCCTCCGACGTGGATGTACGCGTCGGACATCGAGCTGTTCTACGCCGAGGACCGCGCGTACGCCGAGGCGCTCCGCGCCGCCGGGGTCGACGTGACCTTCGACACCGTGCCGGGCGCTCCCCATGGGTTCGAGACGTGGGCACGGGACTCGCGGCTGGCCAGAGGGGTCCTCAGCCGTGGCCGGGATTGGCTGCGCGAGCGCCTCACCGCGTAGCCGGCTGAACCCGCGACCTGCGGCTCAGGACGTGTACTCGACGTGCATCTTCTCGATCGTGCCCTCCAAGGCGAAGGGCATCCGGTCGGCGTACGCCCGTGACACCGCCCCGCCGTAGGCTCGCCCGACGTCCAGGCAGTCGTTGGCAGAGAACAGCAGCGGCGCGCTGACCGGCACGGTCCCCGATGCGACTTCGGAGCCGTTCACCCTCAGCTCCACGTGCAGGGGGCCGCCGGGACGCGGATCGACGTAGGCCGTGTCGATCTCGATCGTGACCTTCCCGGGCGCGAGCGGCGCGGTGGCCGCGATGATGGTCCGGTTCACGAGGAAGAGGTTGTACTCGTACGTGAGGATGCCGTCGACGAGGTACGCCGTCAGGCCACCGCCCGATCCGCCGAGCTTGTAGAGAACGCCGTTCGCCTTCTCGCCGAGGGTCGCGTCGATCGTGACCCGGTTCGGCTTGTTGCCGAGTGCGGGGGCGCAGAACTCGGGGATGCGGGTCGTCTCGCCGGTGAACCGCCACTTCGTGTACGGCGGCGAGGTCCGAAGCTCGGGGTGGAACGGCACGATCCAGAGACCTCCTCCGATCGGGAGGACCTTGTTCTTCGCGGCTTCGATCGCGAACAGCTCCTTGAGGGCGGCCAGCTTCTCGGGATGCTGGTCGGCGAGGTCCCGGGCCTGGCTCCAGTCCTGATCGAGGTGGTACAGCTCCCAGCGATCCTTGTCGGGCGTCCACGTGTCGATCCCCTCGGGCACTCCCGGCACCCACGGAAGCCGCGGCCCGGTGGTCGAGGCGAGCCAGCCGTCCTCGTAGATCGACCGGCTGGCCATGATCTCGAAGTACTGCACGCGGTGCCGCCCTTCGGCGGTGTTGTCGTCGATGCAGTACGCGAAGCTGGTGCCGTCGATCGGGTCCTGCGGGATGCCGTCCACGTTGTCGGGGTGTGAGATGCCCAGGATCTCGTACAGGGTGGGCGCGACATCGATGACGTGGTGGAACTGCGAGCGCGGCACGGGGTCGTGCGCGATCCGCGCCGGCCACTGCACGAGCATCGGATTGCGGGTGCCGCCGAGGTGCGAGGCCATGAGCTTCATCCCCTGGTACGGCGACGACCCCGCCCACGCCCACGCCGCGTGGTACTGATTGTCGGTGGCGGGAGTGCCGAGCGCGTCGAGACCGCCGAGCTCTTCGAGCGCGGCGATGTGCTGGTCGACGGTCGTCGGGATCATGTTCTGCGCGAGCAGCTCGCTGATCGTCCCGTTCTGTCCCTCGCCCGACGATCCGTTGTCGCCCCAGATGTAGATCACGATCGTGTTGTCCAGGTAGTCGAGCTCCTCCAGCGCGTCGATGACGCGACCCGCCTGCACGTCGGCGTGCTCCCCGAATCCCGCGCACAGCTCCATCAGGCGCGCCTGGAACGGCTTCTGGTGATCGGGGATCTCGTCCCAGCCCTGGAGCGACGCCGGGCGCGATGTCAGTTCGGCGTCCTCCGGAACCCACCCGGCCGCCTTGGCTCCGGCGAGCGCCTCCTCACGGTAGACGTCCCAGCCGCTGTCGAACATCCCCGCGTACTTGTCGGCCCACTCCTTCATGATGTGGTGCGGGGCGTGGATCGCGCCGGGCGCCCAGTACATGAAGAAGGGCTTGTCGGGGGCGAGCGCCTTGTGGTCGTGGAGCCACGCGATCGCATCGTCCGCGATGTCCTCGCTGAGGTGGTAGCCCTCCTCGGGAGACTTCGGCGGCAGCACGCTCGTGGTGTTCCTCACGAGATTCGGTTCGTACTGCGACGCCTCCCCGGCGAGGAAGCCGTAGAAGTACTCGAACCCGTTGCCGGTCGGCCAGCTGTCGAAGGGTCCGGCCTTGGTCGTCTCCTCGGCGGGGGTGTTGTGCCACTTGCCCCACGCCGCCGTGGAGTAGCCGTAGTCCTGCAGCACGGAGGCGATGGTCGCGCTGCTCTTGGGGATGTGGCCGGAGTAGCCGTCCCAGTCGGCCGCGAGTTCCGCGATCTGACCGGCGCCGACGCGGTGGTGGTTGCGGCCCGTCAGCAGCGAGGCTCTCGTCGGGGAGCACATCGCGGTCGTGTGGAACCGGTTGTAGCCGATGCCGTTGGCGCGGATCCGCTCGAGCGTCGGCGTGTGGATCTTGCCGCCGAGCGGCGCCGGCAGCGCCGGCCCGGCGTCGTCGATGAGCACGATGAGCACGTTGGGCGCGTCGTCGTTCAGATGCTGCTGCGGCGGCAGCGGAGAGTAGGTCGACTCCGCGAGTGTGCGGCCCGCGTAGCTTCCGGACGGCTTCGGCGGGAACGGAAGGGTGCGAGACGGCGGGAGGGGCGTTCCCACGACGGACGGACGGGCTTCTTCGGTCATCGGGCTCTCCTGTTCGGGCTGTGCGACGCGGCCGCGGTCTCCGGTGCCGAAGGCATCGCTGGAGACACGTCACGGTAGGCATGCGGCATCCTCGCCCGCATCACTCCCCGCGGGTGACACCCTCACTCACCCCTCTCGGCCCGGCCCCCACTCCGCAGCTCCTGCCGGCTTCGCGGGTTCTCGCCGAAGTGCCACGTCGTTCCCGTCGCGGACGTGCGGCCTCGGCGACAAGGGGTGAACTCGGCGTCACCTGACCGCTACGGGCCGCGTCGCGGTCAGCCGGCTCCAGCGGTCTCTCGTGAGGAACGCGAGCCGAGCCGCCTTCCCGCCGGGGAGGATCACGTGGTCGCCGAGGTCGAACCCGGTGATGAGCGCACGCCTCACCGCCCGCTCGTTGTCGGCGTCGGGTTCGATCACGATGCGCTCCACCGCCGGCGAGGCGAACAGGAAGGCGCCGATGACGTGCGCCACGCGCGTCGTGAAGCCCGCGACGGGGGCACCGCGATCGCCGAGGAGGAAGTGGATGCCGACATCCCCCGCCTCCACGGGATACACCTCGCCGAGCGGGTCGTTCTCAGGCTCGTACGTCTGGAGCAGCACGATGGGCAGGCCCTCGCGCCGGATCAGGAACGCGTGGTGCGTGTCCAGTCCATCGACGAACGCGTACACGTCGCTCAGCTCCTGCCGCGAGAGGTCGCCCAGCCCCCAGAACCGCGCGGACGGAGCGGTCACCCAGCGCTCGATCACGTCGAGGTCGGCGATCGGATCGAGCACGGCGATCTCCACGCGGCCGAGGGCGGGGTCGTCCGTGGTGTGGATCACGGCGCCCGCGGAGCCGCTCGCGAGACGGGAGGCGGAGGGGACGGTCATGAGCCTCCCGTCGGGCGATCAGGACGCAGCCGCGCCCAGTCCGTGACGACGCGCTGCGGGCGCACCTCGACCCACGCGTCGAGCTGATCGGCGAAGTGGGGTGACGCCGGGTCGCCGGACGCGCCGAACGGCACGCTCCACAGACTGGCGTCGCGGTCGGCGAGGTCCCACGCCCAGCGCGCCACGGACCCGCGCCACGCCCGGTCGGTGACTCCCGGGGTCGAGCCGGTGCACCGGACCGTGTCGCCGTCCCCCGACAGCATCACGTCGAGGCCGCCGCCGGGCGCCTCGATCCCCGGCACCGCGCCGAGGACGTGGAGCGGAAGCAGGCGGTGGGCGGCTCCCCACTCACCGGATGCCGCGGCCTCGTCGAGCGCCGCTTCGGACATCGCGTCGACGTCCGCCGCGAGCGAGGGGTGGGTCAGCAGGCGGGGCAGCGCCGCGGCGACCTGCCCGGCGACCCTCATCCAGGGATCGAAGACCGCGCCGAACCCGTGCGGCGCGTGCAGCGGAGCCAGCGCGGTGTGCGCGGACACCGCCCGCACGAGGGCGGCGCGCCACGCGGCGAAGATGCCGGCCGCGGGGGACGCGGCATCCATTCTCCTGTCCCAGTCCAGGAGCGCGTCGCGGGCCGCGGCGGCGGTGGGCGAGAGCGGCCCGCGCGGGAGGAAGCGCAGGAGCGCCTCGGCCGTCCCGCTCGCGGTATCGCCCCAGACCGCCGGGAACTCCGCGGCCGAATCCGGCCGGAGCTCATCGAGGAGCGCGCGGATGCGAGACGCCCGATGCGGAGGCGGATACGCCCACCCGAGATCGATGGCAGGATCCGCGGGCCGCTCGTTGGCATCGACGGCGACCTCTTCCACGACGGCAGCGCGCGACGGCGTCCGGTCGGGGGCGGGTTCGGCGCGCTCGGCCCGCAGCGCCCGTCGCCGCTGTGCTCGCGGGCGGTCCGGGACGACGCCGAACGTGCCCGACAGCACGGTGCCCGTCCGGTCGGCGGCGAGCACGCGGTTGACCGGGTCGACCCAGCGTTCGAACGCCGCCACGACATCGGCGGCACTGCGCGCGCGCAGCAGGGGAAGGAGGGCGCCGGCGCCGAGGTCGGCTTCCGCGCGGGCCGGGAGGCGGATGCTCCAGCCCACGAGTTCGTCGCCGTCCGGGCGCAGCTCGGTCACGATCGGTCCGCGCCCGGTCTCGAGCGCTTCCACCTCGACGGGCTCGCCGCCGCGCACCCGGATGAGCGACCGCTCGACGTCGACCGAGCGCCACCCGTCCGGCCCGAGCGACTCGTACCCGCCCGGCGCGGGCCGCAGCCGCTCGCGGAAGACGTCGACGGAATGGGCCATGGCGTTGGTGACCCCCCACGCCGCATCGCCCGCATGGCCGAAGTGCGGCACCCCCGGCACGCCGGGGAACGCCAAGCCGACGACGTCGAATTCGTCGCACGCCAGGCGCACCTGCTGGTAGACGCCGGGAAGCTCGAAGATGCGGTGCGGGTCCCCCGCGAGGAGCGGCATCCCGCTCTCGGTGCGGCTGCCGTGCAGTGCCCAGGCGTTGCTGCCCGCGGTGGGAGCCGTCTCGTCCCCGCCGTCGCCGTAGCCCGCGAACACGTCGATCCACGCCTCGCCGAGGGTCGAGGCGACATGCTCGCGCCACAGGACGAGGGGGAACGTCGAGAACAGCGCGTGCGCGACGTGCAGCACGCCGAGGGGATCGTGATCGCGCCACGGCTCCGGCTCGAAGGCGTCGCCGAACGCCTCGTCGAGGGCGCCGAACTCCGCGGCGCGGTGTCCCTCCGATGCCATCCCGCGTCGCACCCCCGCGGCGTAGCGACTCACGAAGGCGCGGGTCTCGGCATCCGCTCCCCGAAGCGCGCGGCGGGCGGTGTCGTCGAGACGCGCGCGGCGCGCGAACACGTCCCACTCGAGCCCCGCCGGTCCGATCAGCTCCGACAGACGCCCCGACGCCCGCAGGCGGTCCACCTCGATCTGCCAGCCCCGGTCGCGGGCCGTCACCTCGCCCTGCGCCTCGGCGAGGTCCCCGGCATCCGCAGCGCGGATGTGCGGGATGCCGAAATCGTCGCGGGAGATCTTGGCCATGCTTCAGACTGCCATCGGCGCGGCCGCCGTCGCGGCGAGGACGCGCGATCGTGCCACGGGGTTCGCGAGCCTTCCCGCGTAGAGGAGGGACGCCGACTGGTTCGCCAGGTCGACCATCTGCCGCGTGTTGCGCAGCTGCAGCCGGTTGAGGCACGAGTGCGCGAACGAGTCGGAGCGCAGGTCGACTCGCGAGTCGAGGTGCGGATGCTCCGCCGCATGCTCGTCCACGATGTCGGCCGCGATGCGCCAGAACTCTCCTTCGCCGAGGGTGCCGTCCACGTGCAGGATCGCGGCGAGGTGGCGCAGCACCCCGTCGAACACGTCGGTGAAGATCGCGAGCGCCTTCTCCTCGTCGTCGACGGGGGTGACGATGCGGCGCACATCGCCGGGCACGGACCGGTCGGCGAGAAGGGCGACCTCCTCGCCGATGTCCTTCATGAACACGCCCGTCGGACGGTGGCCCTCGAGGATGAGGATGAGGTTCTCGCCGTGCGGCATGAAGGCGAGATCGTGCGCGAGCAGGCAGTGCACGAGCGGCCGCAGGTACACGCGGAGGAGCGCGCGCACCCACGCATCGGCGGGAAGCCCGGAGGCTCGCACCAGTGCCGTCGCGTACGAGCGTCCGTCGCGGTCGCGGTGCAGGAGCGACGCGAGGGTCGCGAGCCGCTCACCCGGCGCGGCGAGCGGCACCGGGCTCTCGCGCCAGAGCGCGGCGAGCATCTTGCGGTAGGCCGACGGTGCCGAGGTGCGGTGGTAGGCGTCGCCGGTGTAGCCGATCGACGCGCGCTCGCGCAGCACGCGGAAGCCGGCGTCGCGCAGCGTCGCGTCGCCCGCCACCAGGGCGGCGACCCAGTCGTTGATCGCGGGCGTCACGCGCATGTAGGCGGGGGACAGGCCCCGCAGGAAGCCCATGTTCTGCACCGCGAGGGCCGTCTTGACGTAGTGCTTCCCGGGATGGGTCGCGTTGAACATCGTGCGCACGGACTGCTGCGCGCGGTACTCGTCCTCGCTCTCGTCGATCACCACGAGGTCGCGCCGGGCGAGGTCGGGAGCGAAGGTGATCGCGATCCGGTTCTCCCACTGCCACGGATGCACGGGCAGCAGGTGGTAGTCGCCCGGGTCCTCGCCGAGGTCCGCGAGACGGCTCGCGAAGCGCTCCTGCTCTGCGCCGGACAGCTCGCCCGACACGAGGGTCGCCTCGTCGAGCCCGGTCCCGAGCGCCAGGTGCGACGCCGATCGGCGCGCGGCGACCCACACCAGCCGGAACTCACGCCCCGCCTCGGGAGAGTACGCGGCGTGGTCGGAGACGCCGAACCCGATCCGGCCGTTGTTCGCGACGAACCCCGGGTGGCCCTCGGTCATCGCCGACTCGATCGTCTGGTAGTCGGCCGCGAGCAGCTCGTGAGCGGATGCCTCCGACCGGGCGATCTTGAACGCCGCGCTCGCGAGAGTCGAGGCGATCTCCTCGAGGTACACCGGCAGCAGCTCGTCGGAGAGCCCGAGCACCGGCTGGAGCTCGGTGATGAACGTCTGGGCATCGAGCTCGGAGGGTCCGTCCGAGGTGACCCGGCGCAGGCTCCGCTCGTCGATGACCCAGTGCTCGAGCTCGGTGCGCGTCGCGGCGAACCGATACTCGACCTCTGTGCCCGCAACGCTCACGCACCAGCCGTCGTCGGCGGGCGACGGCGTGAGCAGCCGCTCGTGGCTGAATTCCGCGATCGCCTTGGCGACGAGATGACGCTGGGCGGCGGCGAGGTAGGCGGGGGAGAGGTGGGCGGCGGTGTCGATCATGCGGTCATCCCTGTCCGTGAGAATCCGCGCAGGGCGGCGACGAGTTCGGAGCGGTCGTGGTCCTCGCGCGTGCACACCGACAGGACGGCCGTCTTCGTGACGCCGCCGTCCTCGACCTCGACGCGGCGGAGCTCGGTGAAGCCGGCCCGGATGTTCTTGCGGCGGATGCGGTCGTTGCGTTCGTCGGGCTCGACCACGACGCGGTCGGCGCCCAGCCGATGGAAGCACCACGCCATCACCGCCGCGAACACCGCGTCGGTGAAGCCGTGCCGCGGCCGTCCCCCGGGCGGGGCGATGAGCACGTGCATCCCGAGATCGCCGGGCAGGGAATCATGGATGCCGCGCAGCAGCACCCGCGCCGGGTCGTAGGTCTCGGCGAAGAAGGCCGGTGCGTCTCCCACCGAGCCCAGCCACGCCTGCTGGGCGGGGTCGGCGTCGATGCGCTCGAGGTAGGCCCGCACCCCTCCTACGTCGAGGTCGGCCATGCCCCAGAACGCGGCGTGCGGATCGGCGAGCCACTGCTGGAGGATCGCCGCGTCGCGCTGCGTATCGGCGGCCCTGAGGAGGATCGACGGCCGTGTCATCTCGCAGCCCCCATCGCCGGTGCGGTGTCGCGCGCACCGGCGGGCACCCCGAACTCCTGGAAGGCGATGCGCCGCTCGATCGGGTACACCTCTCGCCCGCAGATCGAGGCCAGGATGGACGAGTTGCGCCACGCGCCGAACCCGAGATCGGGCGCCGTCAGGCCGTGCGTGTGCTCCTCGCCGTTCTGCACGAAGACGCGCCCGCGCCCGCCGTCGACGCTGTAGTCGCGGGCCACCGCGAGGCGGCCGAGCGCGTCGTGATCGAGGCGATCCGCGATGGGCGAGAGGAACGGCGGCGTCTGGGCGGCGTAACCGGTGGCCAGGACGAGCGACGCGGTCTCGCGCACGTGGGCGCGGTCGAGCTGTGCGTGCCGCAGGTGCAGCCGGTAGCGGCATCCATCCCACTCGGCGGCCGTCACCTCGGTGTCGGTGAGCAGGGTCGTGGGCACGGGCCCGTCGGCGCTCAGGCGATACAGGGTGTCGTAGATGTCGTCGATCAGGTCGGCCGAGATGCCCTTGTACAGGCTGCGCTGCTCGCGCCCGAGACGCTGGCGGACATCGAGCGGCAGGCCGTGGAAGTGATCGGTGTACTCCGGGGAGGTCATCTCGAGCGTGAGCTTGGTGTACTCCATCGGGAAGAACCGCGGGGAGCGCGTGATCCAGTCCAGCCGGTAGCCGCCGGGCGCGCCCTCGAGGAGGTCGCGGTAGATCTCGGCGGCGGACTGCCCGCTGCCGACCACCGTGATCGACGCGGAGTCGCGCAGCACGTCCCGGTGATCGAGATACTCGGAGCTGTGGATGACGGGCCCGTCCAGCCCGCGCAGCGCCGGCGGCACCACCGGCTGGGTGCCGACGCCGAGCACGAGGTGGCGCGCGCGCAGCTCGCGCTCCTCGCCGGTGTCGGTGCGCATCGTCCGCACGGTGTAGACGTCGTCGACCGGATCCTGCTCGATCGCGGTCACCTCGGTGCTCCACCTCAGGCTCGGCAGCTGCTCGGCCGCCCACCGGCAGTACGCGTCGTACTCTTTCCGCAGCGCGGAGAAGCTCTCGCGGATGTAGAACCGGTAGAGCCGGCCGGTCTGCTTCAGCCAGTTGAGGAACGAGTACGGCGACGTCGGGTCGGCGAGGGTCACGAGGTCCGCCAGGAACGGCACCTGGATCGTCGCACCCTCGATCATCATGCCGTGGTGCCACCGGAACCCGTCGGCGCGGTCCAGGAAGACCGCGTCGAGCCCGGTCGGCTCCGCGAGGCACGCCAGCCCGAGGTTGAACGGTCCGATGCCGATCCCGACGAGGTCGTGGACGCGCGCGCTCATGCCCGGGCCTCTGCGCCGGCGAGCGACCCGTCGAGACCCGGCGCGATTCCGGCGAGGGTGGTCGCGGGGTTGAGGAGGGTGAGCTTAAGGCGAGCGGGAGAGCGCGTGAGCACGTCGAGCACGAATCGACTCCTTGGTTAGGGTTGCCTTGCCTAACTAAGCGGATCGACGCGTGGATGTCAAAGCGGGGTGTCACGGAGCGGCACGATCGTGCGATCTGATCGGCCCCGCACGCGCGTGCGGCTGGTTGACTGGTGCGCATGGACGCCGTGGCGATGTTCCCCCTCGGCAGTGTGCTCTTCCCGTACACGCCGCTGGTTCTGAGGGTGTTCGAGCCGCGCTATCTCATGATGCTCGGACGCCTCCTCGACGAGTCTGATCCCGAGTTCGGGGTCGTACTCATCGAGCGCGGGCTCGAAGCCGGCGGCGGGGACGAGCGGTCGTCCGTCGGAACGATGGCGCGCATCATTCAGGTCGAGGCCGGCGCCGAGGATCTGTACGTCGTCGCCGTGGGCGGGGAGCGGATCACGGTCGACGCGTGGCGGGAGGACGATCCGCATCCCGTCGCCGACGTGTCGACGATGCCCGCGCTCACGTGGGACGAGGCGCTCGAGCCGGTCCATCGCGAGGCGCAGCGGGTCGTGCGGCGCGTCGCGACGCTCGCGTCCACGCTCGGCGAGGGCCGGTGGGATCCGCAGTCCGAGCTGTCCGAAGACCCCGTGGAGTCGTCGTGGCAGCTCGCGGCGATCGCGCCGCTCGGGGAGTACGACCGCTTCCGACTCCTCAACTCGACGAGCCTCGGAGGACTGCTCCGCGCCCTCATCGACCTGTGCCTCGACGAGGAGCCGGTGCTCATCGCCCGCGCCGCCGACGCGCGCGAGCAGGACGACGATCCGGAGCCGTGAGCCGGGGGGTGGACGCGAGGCCCGAGCTCAGAACGGCCAGATCAGCGGGACGTACCACGTGGCGACCACGATGAAGAGGATCGCGAGCGGCAGTCCCATCTTCCAGTAGTCGCCGAACCGGTACGCCCCGGGCTCCATCACCATCAGGTTGGCCGGCGTCGCGATCGGCGTGAGGAAGGACGCAGCTCCCGCGACGGTGAGCGCCATCATGAACGGCTGCACCGAAGCGTCGATCGTCTCGGCGATCGCGATGGCGACGGGCGCGATGATCAGCACCGTGGCGGTGTTGCTGATCACCTGGCCGAGGATCACCGTGACGATGCACACGACCAGCAGGGCGGCGTGCGGGCCGGCGGACCCGATCAGTGCGAGCATCCAATCGGCGACGAGGTCGGCGGTGCCCGTGGTGCGGAATGCGACCGAGAGCGGGATCATGCCCGCGACCAGCACGACCGTCTGCCACGAGATCGATCGGTACGCCTGGGTCGGCGTCACCGTCCGTGAGACGACCAGTGCTCCGGCGGCGAGCAGCGCAGCAACGGCCGGCGGCACGAGTCCGGTGACGAGCAGGACGATCATCGCCGCCAGGATGCCGATCGCGCGCGCCGATCCCCGCCCGAGGGGCACACCGCGTCGGAGCGCGTCCGGCTCATCGACCACGAGGACGTCTCGGCCACGGGTGTGACGCACGAGATCCTCCCACGTCCCCTGCAGAAGCAGCGTGTCACCCGATCGCAGCCGGACGTCGGGGCCGTCGAGGTGATCTTCGCCACGGCGGGCGCCGAGGACGACGAGATCGCCGCTCGGCGTGCTCATTCCCGGGAAGACGTGCATCCCGATGAGCGGGGAACGAGGAGGGACCACCACTTCTGTCACCCCCCGACCGGGGAGGAGGAGCGCGCCCGTCGCGTCCGTGACGCCGTACTGACGACGAAGCTCCCGAATGAGCACCCGGAGGTCGGGGGGCATGGCGGCGGCCGAGCGGGAGGGGAGGAGCCGACGCCCGAACGCCAGCACGATCACCACGGTCCCGGCCAGCAGCGGAATCCCCACCAGAGCGAACTCGAAGAACCCGAACGCCCTGCCCCCGCTGTCCGCGGCGAGGTCGGACACGATGATGTTCACGGGCGTTCCCGTGAGTGCCAGCATGGATCCGGCGTGAGCGGCGAACGCGAGAGGGATCAGCAGCTGGGAGCTCGCGATGCCTGCCCGGGCGGCGACGACCACCACGAGCGGAAGGAGTGCCGCCACCGCGCCGTTGACGCTGATGAGCGCGGTGAGCACGGCGACGAGCAGGCAGATGAGGGTGAGAAGCGATGCGCGGGCCGCGCCCGCTCGGGCGATGACCCGCTGGCCGGCCCACGTCGTGACTCCGGTGGAGTCGAGGGCCTCGCTGACCACGAAGAGCGACGCGATGAAGATGACCGTCGGGTCGCCGAAGCCCGCCAGCGCCTCGGGAAGCGTGAGCACGCCGGTGAAGTAGAGCGCGAGCGACACGCCGATGGCGATGATGCCCAGAGGGAGTCGATTGCTGATGAACGCGATGACGGCCAGCACCAGGATGGCGAGCGTGGCGGTGATCGGATCCATGGGCGTCCGACCGCTATGCCGGGGTCGTGCCGGCGCTCGTGACGCGGACCTCGCTGCCCACCAGCCGCCGAAGCGCACGGAGGCGGGCGGTGAGCGCCCACGGCTCGAACAGCAGCATGTCGACGGGATGCCAGAGCGCGATCCAGCCGATGATGACGAGCCCTTCCGTCACGAAGTCACCCACCCAGTCCGCCGGCCACGTCACGGCGGCGAGTGACGCGGAGAGGGCCAGGCAACCGGCGAGGAACAGGGCGCCGACGGCAAGCTCCTTCAGCCCGCGGTTCCAGATCCGGCGCCGCGCGGCCTTCGCTCGTGAGGTCTCGTCGCGCCAGTACGCATCCAGCGCATCGCGCACCTGCGACTCGGGATGCGTCGGGGGCCGGTCCAGTTCGACGTGCACCGCGAGCGGTGCCGCCATGCCCCGGCCGCCGGCCTGTTCGACGATCTGCTCTGCCCCGGATTCGCGCTCGAATCGCCCGGCGAAAGGGTCGGGCTCCGGCGCGGTGAAGAGCTCCCGCGTGTCATCGAGGTGGACGCGGATCATCGCTGCGGCCCGCTGTAGCGGGAGGCGGTCTCGAGGAGCAGGCGCGCACCGAAGCCGGTGGCGCCCTTCGGCCTCCAGGCGTCATCTGACTCGCTCTGCATGGTGCCCGCGATGTCGATGTGCGCCCACGGCGTCGTACCGGCGAAGTGCTCGAGGAAGAGCGCCGCCGTCGTCGCGCCCGCATACCGTCCGCCGAGGTTCGAGATGTCCGCGATGTCCGAGTCGAGCTGTGTGCGGTACTTGCGCTCGAGGGGCATTCGCCACAGCGGCTCGTCCACCGTTTCGGCGGCGTCGAGCACGGCTTGCGCGAGCGCATCGTCATTCGCGAACAGGGGAGCGCGGGCGGTGCCGAGAGCCATCAGGGCGGCGCCGGTGAGCGTCGCGACGTCGATGACGGCATCCACTCCTTCCTCACCGGCGAGCACGAACGCATCCGCCATCACGAGGCGGCCCTCGGCGTCGGTGTTCTTCACCTCGATGGTGGTCCCGCCGCGCGCCGTGAGCACGTCACCGAGCTTGTACGCCGTCCCCGACGGCATGTTGTCAGTGCACATGAGCCAGCCGGTGATGTGTGCGCCAGCGTCGACGGACCGCAGTCCGCAGAACGCGCCGAGCACCGCGGCGGCGCCGCCCATGTCCATCTTCATGAGCAGATGCATGGGATCGGAGGGCTTGAGGCTGATGCCTCCCGAGTCGTACATGATCCCCTTGCCGATCATGCCGAGATGCCCGGTCGGCGATCGGTCCGGACGATAGCCGAGCTTGATCATCAGGGGCGGCTCGGCGCTTCCCCTGTTGACGCCGAGAAGTCCGCCGCACCCGAGCTCGATGAGCGCGGCTTCGTCGAACAGCTCGACGTCGAACCCGAACCTCGCTCCGAGGTCGACGGCGACGGCACCCATGTCGGTCGCCGTGAGGTGCCCGGGCGGGGTGTTGGCCAGGTCGCGCGCGATCGCCGCCGCTCGAGCCGAGGCGATCGCACGCTCGAGGCGCGTGTGGATCGCCGGGTCGGTGGATGCCTCGGGGTGAATCAGCACGACGGAGGTGAGAACGGCACCCTTCGGGGAAGCTTGCAGCGCGGTATAGCGATAGCGCGCGAGAAGGATGCCTTCTGCCGCGGCGGCGATCGCCGTGGCCGCGTCCAGGGTGCCGGCCGAAGGGAGGACGAGGGCGAGAGTGGAGTGGCGCGCGCACGCCCGCGCGAACGCCGCTGCGGCATCGCGAACGCTCGTCGCCGTTTCCTCGCCGACACCCCCGAAGCCGACGGCGACGACGTCAGGAGCGTCGCTCCGGGGCACGACGAGCGTCTGGCCCACCTCCGCGGCGAAGCCGGCGCGGTCGTACGCCTCGCGTGACAGTCCGATCGCCGGAGCTGCGTCCTCCGTGGTGTACGCGGGGTAGCCGATCGCTTGTGAGGTGATGCCATCGTCGACGGCCGAGACGGAGATGTCGACGGCATCCAACGCCGCCAGTCCCGGGAGCGCAGGGAAATCGGCAGGAATGAGCTTCGACGCGACGCGGTTCATGGTGTGGTCCTCTCAGAACTGTCGGCGGTGGCGGGGTCCGCAAACGGATTGAGACGAGCGGACTCGTCGATGGCGTCGTTGTCGTCGGGTTCGAGCTGATCGGGCAGCTCGCCGGCGATCCGTCCGGGCATGCGCGTCGCGGGGATGATCGCGAGGAGGGCGAGCAGCGCCAAGCCGAGAAGTGAGACCTTGAGGGCGAAGAGGCGAGCATCCTCGTTGATCGCGATCGCGGCATCCACTTCCTCTGGTGTAGCTGACGTACCCTCCAGCACTGCCTCCAGCTGGGGGTTGGTGAGGAAGTCGGCGTTGTCGATGTTGACTTCGCTGATCAGCTGCGGGGAGATCTCGGGATGATCCTCCGCCGACGTGGCGAGGGTGGAGGCGAGGATCGCGACCGCGAACGCGCTGGCCACCGCGATGCCGACGGAGCCCGAGAGGTTGTGCACGAGCCCGCGCCAGGCGCCGACGTCGCCCGCCAGCTGCTTCGGGGCGGAAGAGAGCAGGGTGTTGAACACCAGGGCGACGATCGAGCCCTGGCCGAGGCCCAGCAGGATCAGGCCGACCACGATGAAGAACTGCCCCCAGTCCCCCCGCACGGTGAATGCGATGAGGCTGAGCGCCAAGGCGACGACGACGAAGCCCGCGGCTCCCAGGACGCGCGGCGAGAACCGGTTGTACAGGTAGGCGACGAACGTGGAGGCCAGGAAGATCGAGATCGTGTACGGGATGATCGAGAACGAGGTTTGAATGCCCGAAAGCCCCTGCACGACCTGCATGTACAGCGGGATGAGGAAGTTCGCGGCGGTCCCGACGAAGAGCATGATCGCCATGCACGCGGTGATCGACAACTCGGTGCTGGTGGCCAGCACCCGCAGGTCGAAGATGCGCGGTTTGTGCTCCCGCTGCCGGGCCCGCACCCACACGAAGAACAGCTGCCCGGCGATGATGCCGACGATGATCAGCAGCGGAGCGGGCGAGACGCCCAAGACGCTGAACGGTGCCTGATCGGTCGCCACCCAGATCCCCCAGGAGTTCAGGCCCGAGAATCCGAAGCTGAGCAGGATGATCGCCGTCGCGGCGATGAACGCGCCGGTCCAGTCGATGCGGAGATTCCTCTGGGCGGGCACCTTGGGGACGCGGAAGCTCAGCAACAGGTTGATGGCGCCGAGGGCGACCATCAGCGCGAACGACCACCGCCACCCGATCGTCTCGGCGAACCAGCCCGCGATCAACAGCGCGAGAATTCCTGCGAGCGGGATCGCGGCTGCCAGCAAACCGATCGCCTTGGCCTGGCGATCGCCGTGGTAGTTGGTGGCGATGAAGACCGTCAGCGCGGGCGCGATCAGGGCGATGACAGCGCCGGAGGAAGCCTGCGCGATGAAGAGCATCGCCGGGCTCAGACTCAGCGCCACCCCCGCCATTGCTGCGGCGTGGACGGCGACGGCGATCTGGAAGACCCCGCGGGTGCCGAACCGGGCGCCCACCTTCGCCCCGAGCAGGATGAACGCCGCCATCGCGAACGTGCCCGCGGTGATCGCGGTGCCCACCGATGTCGCGGGGGTATCGAGGTCCGTGGTGATCCCCGCCATCGACACGGTGAGCGCATTGACGGCGAAGGATGCCTGGATCTGCGTGAGGACGACGACGGCGAGGGGCAGCCACGAAGCGCGCGCCGACGTCACAGGGGGTGCGGATGGGTCGGACATGCGCTGTCCTCTCTGACAGCAGGCGTGCAGGGGCGAGGATCAGCCGGGCGACTCTGGACGACGGCCGTGAGGTGCCCGCCGCGCGCGCCCGTTCGGCGTGACGAGGGCGTGGGCGGCGGGCCCCGTCTCCGCGCACGCGCTGACCCTGGCGGGCACCGGATGCTGCGCGGCGAGAGGCGGCATACCTGCACCATACATCCGCGGACGGGGCCGAGGGCCGGCTGTGGCGCAAGCGTCCGGGCGGGAGGATGATGACCGCCATGGAACAGTACCTGTGGGTCCTCAAGGACAAGGAGCGCGACCTGATTCGCGAACTCGAGCCCGAGCGGCTCGCCGAACTGGACGAAGACGATCTGCTCGCTTTGCACAAGCGAGTGCGGCGAGCGCGCAACAAGCACACCACCAACTACCGCCGGGGAGCCGCCGAGAAGGTCGCCACGGCGGGAGGGCGCGGGGCGGCGGCTGCGGGTTCCGACAAGGCCCGCGGTCGCGCGTACGTCTTCGAGGAGGCACTGGCGATCGTGAGCGCAGAGCTGGCGCGCGTTGCCCATGAGGAGGCCGAAGCGCTCAAGGACGAGAGACTCGCGCGCGCCCGCGCCGGGAGATGGGCTGGCCCCCAGGCCGACGGATTCGGGGATGCGACCGGGTCGCCCGGACGGCAGCGCGAGCACGTGAAGTCGTCGGGGGGAAAGAAGCGCGATGCGTCGAGCCAGGCGCAGGGTGCTCGGCGGCAGGCGAAGCGCGACGGCCGCTGAGCCGACGGAAAGGATTTCGACCGTTTGTCGAAATCAGGGCACCTTCCGGGTCTTCCTCGTGACGCCACCCGGCGTTCCGCGAGAGGAGAAGTCCATGTCCACCCAGAAGATCCAGGTCGTCGTCGAAGCCACCCCCGAGGAGGTCTGGAAGGCGATCACCGACCCCGCCGTGACGCCCGAGTACTACTACGGCTTCGAGGCGCACTACGACGACCTCGCGCCGGGAGCCCCGTACGACTACACCGTCGGCGGCGAATCCGTCATCAGCGGCAACCTCCGCGAGGTCGACAGCGGCCGAGTGCTGGAGATGACGTTCAACGGTCGATGGAACGAGCAGGTCGCGGAGCTTCCGGAGAGCGTCGTCCGCTACGAGCTCGGAGACACCGCCATGAGCGTTCCCGGCCTCACGCACCTGACCCTGATCCACGAGGGACTGCCCGACACCGACGCCGCCCGCGACATCGAGCGGGGCTGGGTCCTCATCCTCTCCGGCCTCAAGACGCTGACCGAAACCGGGCGTCCCCTGGTGCCGGTCAGGGCACACTGAGTATCGACGCAACGGAGGACCGACATGGAGTACGCGATCCTGGCCGTCGAGTCCGAGGAGGACTTCTCGGATCGCACGGATGAGCAGGCCTCGGCGGAGTACTGGGCCGCCTGGGCGGGGTACGTCGCCGCGCTGCGCGAGAGCGGGGTGATGATCACCGGCGCCGGCCTGCAGCCACCGTTCACCGCGACCACCGTCCGCCTCCGCGGGGGCTCGGCAGAGGTGCAGGACGGACCGTTCGCCGACGTCAAGGAATCCCTCGGGGGTGTCTTCGTCATCGATGTGCCCGACCTCGACGCCGCCCTGGAGTGGGCGTCCCGGTGCCCCGCGGCGGTGCGCGGCAGCGTCGAGGTGCGGCCCGTGATCCCCCCGATGACATGACGGCGGAGACGGCCGACGAGGCGCTCGCCGGTGCCCATCGGGCGCTGTTCGGGCGTCTCGTCGGCTGGCTCTTCCGCATGACCGGCGACGTGGAGCTCGCCGAGGACGCCGTGTCGGCGGCGTTCGCGTCCGCCGTGCCGGCGTGGCGGGCCGGCGGCATCCCTCGCTCGCCCGAGGCATGGCTGCGCGTCGCGGCGCGCAACAACGCCCGCTCGGCGATGGTGCGGCGTGCCCGCAGCGTGCCGGTCGATCCGGTCGAGTTCGCCGACCTCGAAGCGGCTCCCGACGCCGCGGGGGAAGACCTCGACGATCGGCTCGCGCTGCTCCTCGTGTGCGCGCACCCCGCGATCGACCCGCGCCTCCATGCGCCGCTCATGCTCCAGCTCGTGCTGGGCGTGGATGCCGCTCGCATCGCGGGCGTCTACCTCGTGCCGCCCGCGACGATGGGGCAGCGGCTCAGCCGCGCCAAGCGGAAGATCAAGGACGCCGGCATCCGGTACCGGCGGCCCGAGCCGGAGGACGTGCGTCCGCGGATGGGCCCGCTTCTCCAGGCGGTCTACGGCGCGTACGGCAGTGGGGATCTCGCGGGCGGTGCACGCGATTCGGCGTTGCGCGCGGAGGCACTCCGACTCGCCGAAGTCCTCACCGAAGTGGTGCCGGACGAACCCGAGACGTGGGGGCTGCTCTCTCTCCTGCTCCACACCGAGAGCCGCCGGCCGGCGCGCGTCGTCGACGGCGAGTTCGTGCCGTTGGGCGAGCAGGACACCGCGCTGTGGTCGAGCGAGCAGCGACGGCGGGCCGACGCGTGTCTCCGCCGGGCCGCGACCGCGGGCGCACCCGGCCGCTTCCAGCTCGAGGCCGCGATCAGCGCGGTGCACTCGGGCAGAGGCGACGGCATCCCCGTCTACCCGGACGCCCTGGTGACCCTCTACCGAGGTCTCCTGCAGGTCGCGCCCTCCGTGGGCGCCGCAGTCGGGGCGGCGGGCGCGTTGATCCAGGCGGGGGATGCCGCGGCCGCGGCATCCCTGCTCCACGCCGTTCCCGAGGCCTCCGTCCGCAGCTATCAGCCGTACTGGGTGTGCCGGGCGGAGCTCCACACCGCGCGAGCCGAGACGGAATCCGCGCTCGCCGCGTTCGATGTGGCGATCGGGCTCACGGACGACCCCGCCGTGCGGGCCTACCTCGTCCGCACGCGTTTGCGCCGATCAGCCGAGGGGCAAGACCCTCCGCGCGACGGCGGCCACGGACCCCGCCCGGGCGCATAACTCCTGCAGACCCGGCGGCGAAGCCGCCGCGTCCCCGCATCGGCGCGTCAGTATCCGATCAGGGGCGTCGACGTGCAGGAGTTATGCACCCGGCGAGCCGTCGGGGGCTTCGTGGAGCACCACCCGCACCCCCGCGATCCGTCGGCGATCGATCGCCGTGACGTGGATCGTGCCTCCGTCCACCTCGACCGTGTCGCCGACCACGGCGAGCCGGCCCAGCCGTTCGGTCACCGCTCCGGCGACGGTGTCGGACGACCCTCGAGGAAGCGCGAGGCCGGTGAGCTCCTCGAACTCCTGGAGGTTCAGGCGACCGTCGAGCTCGCCCCCGGGCTCGACGGGGGCTGTGGCGGTGTCGTACTCGTCGAAGATCTCGCCCACGACCTCCTCGACGAGATCCTCCAGGGTGACGATGCCGTCCGTTCCGCCGTACTCGTCGACGACGACCCCGATGTGGTGCCCCTCCGCCCGCATCCGCGTCAGCGTGGGCAGAAGGCGGGCCGTCGACGGAACGTACGGGATGGGGCGGACGAGCGTCGTGATCGGAGCATCCCGATGCTCGCGCTCTATCTCGAGCAGATCGCGGACGTGGACGAATCCGACGATGTCGTCGATCGACTTGTCGACGACCGGGTAGCGCGAGAACGGCAGCTCCCGCGCGTGCGCGGCGGCGTCGCCGACGGAGGAGTCTGCGTCGATGGCCACGACTTCCGGCCGCGGACGCATCACCTCGCTCAGCTGCCGGCCGCGCAGCGAGAGCACGTCGTCCAGGATCCGCCGCTCCTCCGCCGGCAGACCCTGATGGGTGGCGACGATGTCGCGCAGCTCTTCCTCGGTCAACTCGTCCGCGGTCTTGTCGGGATCGCCGCCGAGCAGTCGGACCAGGGCGTTCGTGGAAACGGAGAGCAGCCAGATGACCGGGCGCATGATGGTCGCGAAGCCGTCGAGAACGGGCGCGACCGCGTACGCGAACTGGGCGTTCCGCTGGATCGCGAGTCGCTTGGGCACGAGCTCGCCCAGGACGAGCGAAAGGTAGGCGATGATCAGCGTGAGGAGAATCGTCGCCACTGTTCCCGCGATCGCGGGCGCCATGCCCCACGCCTCGAGCAGCGGCGTCACCGAAGGTGCGATGGAGGTCGCCCCGTACGCGGCGGAGGCGAACCCCGCCACGGTGACGCCGATCTGGACGGCCGAGAGGAACGTGTTCGGGTTTCGAGCGAGGCCCGCCACCCGCTCGCCGCGACGGCCGCGGGCGGCGATCGTGTTGATCTGGCTCTCCCGGAGGGTCACCAGGGCCATCTCGGTGGCGGCGAAGACGCCGCCGATGAGCACGAACACCACCACGAGGGCGATGTTCCAGAGCAGGTCGCTCACCGGTGTTCGCCTCCGGGTCGCGCAGACTCGGCGACGGCGTCCTTCCGCTCGCGCCGGGTCTTGCGCAGGCTCGCGACGGTGGCGACGGCGATGGTGCTCGCGATGAAGAGGAGCGAGAACCAGATCGGGATCTCCGGCGCCCACAGCATCGGCTCGCCTCCGTTGATGAACGGCAGCTCGTTGACGTGCATTGCGTGGAGCACGAGCTTCACGCCGATGAACGCGAGGATGACGGCGAGGCCCTGCGCGAGGTAGACCAGGCGCTCGAGCAGCCCGCCGATCAGGAAGTAGAGCTGGCGGAGCCCCATGAGCGCGAAGGCGTTCGCCGTGAAGACGATGTACGCCTCCTCGGTGAGCCCGTAGATCGCCGGGATCGAGTCGACCGCGAAGATCAGGTCGACGAAGCCGATGGCGATGATGACGAGCAGCATGGGAGTGACGAAGCGGCGGCCGTCCTTCACGACGGTCAGCCTGTCGCCGTTGTACTCGTCGCTCACCGGAAGGATGCGGCGGACCAGGCGCATGAACCGGCCGTCCGCCGGATTCGACTCGCCGTGCGCGAACGCCTGCCGATAGGCGAGGAAGAGCAGCAGCGCGCCGAAGACGTAGAAGATCCACGAGAAGTTCGAGATCAGCGCCGCACCGACGGCGATGAAGGCGCCGCGCATGATGAGCGCGATCACGATGCCGATCATCAGCACCTTCTGCTGGTAGATCTTCGGCACCGCGAAGCTCGTCATCACGATGAGGAAGACGAAGAGGTTGTCGACCGAGAGCGCCTTCTCGGTCAGGTAGCCGGCGAAGTACTCGCCACCGAACCTCCATCCCGAGAAGACGCCGATGCCGACACCGAACAGAAGCGCCAGTCCGATGTAGAAGGCGGACCAGCGTGCGGACTCGCCGATGGTGGGTTCGTGCGGCTTGCGCACGTGGGCGAAGAACTCGTAGACGAAGAACGCGATCGTGACAGCGATCGTGATCGCCCACACGAGGGGCGTGATGTTCAAAAGGGGCCTCCAGACCTGGCGTGACGTGACGCCAAGGTCTTCTCCATCCCGAAGGACCGGTGACCCGGGATGCGCTGCGCATCCGTAATGACGAGCCGACCGCGTCGGAGTACTCCCCTTGGACTTCCGACCCTAACCGGTCCCCGCACAGGCATCCCTGGGAGAACGCCCAAAGCGCGCTCCGGCCGCCCTCTCAGCAATATGCAGTCACTGTAAGTTAAAGTGCAGTGACTACATCTGCTGAAAGGATGCTCCATGTCCCTCGCTCGTCCTCCGGCGGAAGCCGCTTCCGCCGCGACGCCGTTGCTCTCCGCCGTCGCCGTCACCCGCACGTACGGTCGCGGTGATTCCGCCTTCCATGCCCTCCGGGGCGTCGACCTCGACATCCACCGTGGCGAGTCGGTCGCCATCGTCGGCAAGTCGGGCTCGGGCAAGTCGACCCTCATGCACCTGCTCGCGCTGCTCGATCGTCCGACGTCGGGCGCCGTCATGGTGGAGGGGCGGGATGCTGCGCGCCTCCGCCCGCGAGAGATCAACGCGCTCCGCAACGCGACGTTCGGCTTCGTGTTCCAGCAGTTCTTCCTCACCGCGGGCCAGACGGTCTTCGAGAACGTGAGTCTCCCGCTCGTGATCGCGGGAGTCTCGCGACGGGAGCGCCGCGAGCGGACGATGGCGGCGCTCGATGCGCTCGGCATCGCCGACAAGGCGAAGAACCGCGCGGTCGACCTCTCCGGAGGACAGAAGCAGCGCGTCGTGATCGCACGCGCCCTCGTCGCAGAGCCGTCCGTCATCTTCGCCGACGAGCCCACCGGCAACCTCGACTCGGCGACCGGCGCCCAGGTCGAGGACATCCTGTTCGGTCTGCAGCGCGACCGGGGGATCACGCTCGTCGTGGTCACCCACGACCACGAGCTGGCCGCCCGCTGCGGGCGCGCGGTGACGATCGCCGACGGCGAGATCGTGAGCGCGGGCAGCGGCGTCGGCGCGGAGGTGGCGCGATGAGGATCTCCGACGTCTTCCGCAGCGCGACCAGGAACGCCTTCCGCAGCAAGCTTCGCACCACGCTCACGGTCCTGAGCCTCTTCGTCGGAGCGTTCACCCTCACCCTCACGACGGCGCTCGGCGCCGGGGTGAACGACTACGTCGAGCGTCAGGTGGCGACGCTGAGCACCGGCGACATCCTGCTGGTGAGTCCGGCGGCGAGCGCCGACACCACGGACGGGCCGAACGAATACGACCCGGAGGGTCGCCAGCAGTCCGGCGTCGGCAATCCGCTCGCCTCGGGCACTCTGCTCAACCAGGAGGACCTCGATGCGATCGAGGCGATCGACGGCGTGCGCCAGGTCGAGGCGGTCAGCCAGGTCTCCGTCGACTGGGTGGCGGCATCCACCGATCCGGACTCGCGGTTCGAGCTCACCATCAACCCCACCTCGTCGATCGGCCGCAGCGACCTCGCGGCGGGCGCGCAGCTCGACCAGGAGACGGGCGAGCGGCAGGTCGTCCTGCCGGAGGACTACGTCGACGCGCTGGGCTACGCGGATGCCGAGGACGCGGTCGGCGAGACCATCGTGCTCGGCTACGTCGACGCGGCGCAGACCGAGGTCGAGGTCGAGGCGACGGTCGTCGGTGTCGCGCGCGCGAGTCTGTTCGCGGCCGGGGCGGGCGCCAACGCCGCCCTCACGACCGAGGTCGCCGACGCGCAGACCGTGCCCGGGCAGCCGAGGGCCTGGCCGCTCGCCGTGGCGTATCTCGACGGCTCCGGTGCCGACGGGGCGGTCACCGAGGCCGACATCGCCGACGTGAAGTCCGAGCTCGTCGCAGCCGACCTCGCCGGGCAGACCGTCGAAGACCAGCTCGGCATCGTGCAGACGGTGATCAACGGCATCATCGGCGTCCTCACCGCCTTCGCGATCGTGGCGCTCATCGCGGCGTCCTTCGGCATCGTGAACACCCTGCTGATGAGCGTGCAGGAGCGCACCCGCGAGATCGGGCTCATGAAGGCCATGGGGATGTCCAACGGTCGCGTCTTCGGGCTGTTCAGCCTCGAGGCCGTCGTGATCGGCTTCCTCGGCTCGGCGCTGGGCGCGCTCGTGGCGATCGCGGTCGGCTCCGCTCTGGCCGGCGGACTGTCGCAGACCGTGCTCGCCGATCTGCCCGGGCTGCAGATCCTGCTGTTCGAGCCGTCCGGGGTGATCGGGGTCATCGTGGTGATCATGGTGATCGCGTTCCTCTCGGGCGTCCTGCCCGCGCGCCGCGCCGCGCGACAGGACCCGATCGAGTCGCTACGGTACGAGTGAGTCAGGAGCGCAGATCATGTCCACCCCCGCTCGGCCCCGGCGCCGCGACGCGGTCGCGAAGGCCGCCGCGATCGAGGCGGCCGCGGTCGACCTCGTGCTCGAGCACGGATACGACGCGGTCACGGTGGACATGATCTGCGCCCGCGCCGGTGTCAGCCAGCGCACGTTCTTCAACCACTTCAAGACGAAGGATCTCGCCGTCCTCGGCGCGGGTGCCCCCCGCATCGACGAGCGCGCCGCGCGCGCTTTCCTCGTCTCGACCGGCCCGCTGCTGCAGGAGGCGACCGCGCTCATCAGGGTGGATGCCGGCGCCATGGCCGCGGACCCCGGCCTGCTCGCGCGCCGCATCCGCGCTGTCGGCGCCGACCCGGTGCTCATGGCGAAGCAGATGGAGCGGCTCTCCGTCATCGAGCAGGACCTGCGCGAGATCATCGAGCTGCGCCTCGCCACGCAGTACCCGGACGAGCCCCGCGAGGTCCTCGCCGAGCAGGCCGAGATCATCACGCACCTGCTCGCCGGCGTCATGCGCTACATCGGCCAGACGTGGGCGCGGCAGGCCGAGAACGGCGACGCGCCGATGGTCGATCCGGCGCGAATCGGCGAGGCGCTGGGAGGAGCTCTCGGTAAGATCACGTGACGCAGATGATGGAACGCAGATTACGAATCGGTAAATCACTAGACATTCAGTAACGGGTGTTACAGGATGGGACCCGCACTCATCGACGAGTGCGCACGAGAAAGGTCCCCCATGGAACACCTCACCCCCCGCCTGCGGCGCTCCGCTCTCGCCGCCGCTGCCCTCGCCGTGACCGGGGTGCTCATCGCGGGCTGCGCGTCGGCCGCCGGCACCGAGCCGAGCACCGACGGCGACTCCGCCGAAGCGGTCACGATCCTCGGCGTCGAGGTCGCGGTCGACGAAGACGCCCGCGCCCTCCTGCCGGACGACATCGCCGACGCCGGAGCTGTCACCGCCGCCACCGATGCCCCGTACGCCCCGTTCGAGATGTTCGTCGAGGAGGGCTCCGAGGAGCTCAC
Source organism: Microbacterium insulae (assembly GCF_042677065.1). Taxonomy (NCBI): domain Bacteria; kingdom Bacillati; phylum Actinomycetota; class Actinomycetes; order Micrococcales; family Microbacteriaceae; genus Microbacterium; species Microbacterium insulae. The sequence goes on from NZ_JBHTII010000001.1 coordinate 1,829,286, forward strand.
CGGCGTCGACATCCTGCTCGGCGAGGCCATCGGCGCCAAGCTGGGCATCGACGTCGAGTTCGCCCAGCAGGGCTTCGACGGCATCATCCCCGCGCTACAGGCCGGCAACTTCGACCTCACCATCTCGGCGATGACCTCGAGCGTCGAGCGCATGGACGTGCTGACGTTCGTGGACTACTCGGCCTCGGGCACCGGCATCCTCACCCGCGCGGGCAACCCCGACGACATCGAGACGTACCTCGACCTCTGCGGCAAGAACGTGGCCGTCCAGTCCGCCACCAGCCAGGTCGAGCTCGTGAACGACGTCTGGCAGGCCGAGTGCGAGGCCGAGGGTCTCGAGCCCGTCGCGCTGTCGGAGTTCCCCTCGGACTCCGATGCGCAGCTGGCCATCACAGCGGGCAAGGCCGCTGCGTCGCTGCTGACCAAGCCGAGCGCCGGCTACGTCGCCAAGACCACCAACGACGGCGACACGTTCATGGTCGTCGAGGACCCGACAGCGCCCAACGGCTACGACGCCACGCTCAACGGCATCGGCGTGCTCAAGGAGAACGAAGAGTTCGCCGAGGCCATCCAGGCGGCGCTCCAGTCGCTCATGGACGACGGAACCTACGAGGCGATCCTCGCGGAGTTCGGCGTCGAGGGCATCGGCATCGACGAGGCCACCATCAACGGCGCGGCCTCCTGAGCCGACCCCGCCCCGGGGCGGCGCGCGCCACACCGTCGCGCCGCCCCGGACCCCATCCGCGCGGGCCCCGTCCCGCTGACCCAAGGAGCACCATGGCCGCATCGTCGCAGCCGCTCGTCGCGCCTCCGAGTGCGACCGGGAACCGCCCGGCGCCCATCACCGCCGTCCCCCTGCGCCACCCGTGGCGGTGGGTGTCCGGCATCATCGTCGGCGTCCTGTCCGCCGCGCTGATCCTCGGGTTCGCGCAGAACCCCAACATCGACTGGCCCACCGTCGGGGAGTACCTGTTCGCCCCGCTGACCCTGCAGGGCCTCGCCACGACCATCTACCTCACGGTCGCGGCGATGACGATCGGCCTCGCCGGCGGCGTCGTCGTGGCGATCATGCGGCTGTCGCCGAACCCCGTACTCCGGGTCGTCAGCGGGCTCTTCGTGTGGATCTTCCGCGGCACGCCTGTGCTGCTGCAGCTCATCTTCTGGGGCTTCATCGGCGCCTTCCTCCCGAAGATCGTGCTCGGCATCCCGTTCACGAGCGTCGAGTTCTGGTCGATCGAGACGAGCGCCCTCATCCCCGCCACCGTCGCGGCGCTCCTCGCCCTCGGGCTCAACGAGATGGCGTACGCGTCCGAGATCGTGCGGGCCGGGATCGTGTCGGTCGACCACGGCCAGACCGAGGCGGCCCACTCCCTCGGGATGACCCCGGGCCGCACCATGCGGCGGATCGTGCTCCCGCAGGCGATGCGCGTCATCGTCCCGCCGATGGGCAACGAGGTCATCACGATGCTGAAGACCACGGCGCTCGTGTCGGTCATCGCCGGCCGCGACCTGATGTCCAACCTCCAGGCCGCCTACGCGCAGAACTTCAAGATCATCCCGCTGCTCATCGTCGCCGCCATCTGGTACCTCGTGCTCACCAGCATCCTCTCCGTGCCGCAGGCGTGGCTCGAGCGCCGGTTCGGCCGCGGTGTCGCGGGTGCGAGGGAGAGCGGGGCGCTGCGGCTGCTGCGCACCTGGAGAGGCGGAAAGAAGTGACCATCATGATTCCTGCACAGCCCGTCGAAGCGGATGCCGCGGCCGCCGTGGGAACGTCCGCGATCATCGACGCGCGCGACGTCCACAAGCGCTTCGGGTCGCTCGAAGTCCTCAAGGGGATCACCCTGCAGGTGGAACGCGGCCAGGTCGCGTGCCTACTCGGACCCTCCGGATCGGGCAAGTCCACCTTCCTGCGCTGCATCAACCACCTCGAGAAGATCGACGCGGGGCTCATCCGCGTCGCCGGTGAGACCGTCGGGTACGAGGAGCGCGGCGGCAAGCTGTACGAGCTGCCCGTCCGCGCCGTCGCCCGGCAGCGGCGCGGGGTGGGCATGGTGTTCCAGCGCTTCAACCTGTTCCCCCACATGACGGCGCTCGAGAACGTCATCGAGGCTCCCATCCAGGTGCGGGGCGTGGCCCGCGCCGCCGCCAAGGAGCGCGCGCTCCAGCTCCTCGAGCGCGTCGGGCTCGCCGACAAGGCCGGCGCCTACCCGAGCGCGCTCTCCGGCGGCCAGCAGCAGCGGATCGCCATCGCGCGCGCGCTCGCGATGGACCCCGAGGTCATGCTCTTCGACGAGCCCACGTCGGCGCTCGACCCCGAGCTCGTCGGCGACGTGCTCGACGTGATGCGCGACCTCGCGGCATCCGGGATGACCATGATCGTCGTGACCCACGAGATCGGCTTCGCGCGCGAGGTCGGCGACATCGCGGTGTTCATGGACGGCGGCGTGGTGGTCGAGCAGGGCAGACCCTCCGACGTCCTGGTCTCCCCGCGCGAGGCCCGCACGCAGGCGTTCCTGGCCAAGGTGCTCTAGTGCCGGCGAGTCCGGCCGCCGTTGCAACGCCGACGGCGGCCTCGCTCCGCGCGCGCGCCGAGACCCTGCTCCCGCAGTTCCGGGCCGAGCTCGCCGAGCTCGTGGCCATCGACTCCGGGTCGACCTCGCCCGACGGCGTCGACAGGATGGGCGACTGGTGTGCTCGGCGCCTCGCAGAGCTCGGCTTCGACGTCGCGCGCCTCCCCACGCCCGTCGTCGACGGCCAGCGGTTCGGCGATGTCGTCGTCGCGCGTCTGCGGGGAACCGGGGCGCGCCGCATCCTCCTCTTCGGGCACATGGACACCGTGTTCGCCGACGGAACGGCCGCGCTCCGCCCCTACCGCGAAGAGGACGGCCGGGCCTACGGCCCCGGCGTGAGCGACGACAAGGGCGGATTCCTCGCCGGGGTGCACGCGGCGCAGCTGATCCTCGAGTCCGGTTTCACCGGATTCCGCGAGCTGGTGATCGCCCTCACGCCCGACGAGGAGGTCGGGTCCCCGGCATCCGGGCGCATTCTCGCCGGCCTTGCCGCCGGCGCCGACGCGGCCCTGTGCCTGGAGTGCGCGCGCGAGAACGGAGATCTGGTCCACGCCCGCAAGGGCGTCGCCGACGTCCGCATCCACGTCCGCGGCCGCGCCGCCCACGCCGGTGTCGAGCCGGACCGCGGGCGCAGCGCCGCCGTCGAGGCCGCCCACCTGGTGCTGTTCGCGCACTCTCTCACCGGCGCGAGGCCGGGCCTGACGGTCAACGTGGGCACGGTCCGCGCCGGGGAGCGGGCCAACGTCGTCCCGGCGTTCGCGGAGCTGTTCGGCGAGGTGCGGGCGGCCACGCCCGCCGACCTCGACTGGGCGCTGTCGGCGATCGAGGCCCGCGCGGCCGCGCCGGCCGTCGACGACGTGACCTCCACGGTGGAGCGCCTCGCCGTGTGCCCGCCGCTGGAACCGGCATCCTCGACCGCGCTCCTGTCCACGGCCGTGGCGGTCGGGGCCGAGCTCGGCCTCGCGGTCTCGGCCGCCGCGACAGGAGGCGTGTCCGACGCGAACTTCGTCGCGGCCGCCGGGGTCCCCGTCCTCGACGGCCTGGGTCCGATCGGGGGCGACGACCACGCCGAGAGCGAGTGGCTCGACCTCCGCTCGGTGCCCGAGCGCGTCGCTCTGCTGGCGGGCCTCGTCCTCCGCATCGCCGCGGGGTGAGGACGGTACTGTCGACTCCGGAGGTGGCCGCGATGTCCGAGGCAGCGATGGCGGAGTCGATCCGCCGCGGGATGGGCGACTGCTCGCCCGCCGAGCGCAAGGTCGCCCGTGTGCTGCTGGCGGCCTATCCTTCCGCGGGCTTCGAGACGGTGGCGAGGCTCGCCGAACGAGCGGGCGTGAGCGGGCCCACCGTGCTCCGGTTCGTCCAGCGCCTCGGGTATCGCGGATTCCCGGACTTCCAGGAGGCCCTGCGGCGCGATCTCGATGAGCGCTCCGCGTCGCCGCTCCGGATCTACCAGGCGCGCGGCGCCCAGGACGGCGACGGCGGCACGCTGCGAGATCGCGCGGCCGCGGTCTCGGTGTCGACCCTCGAGCGCACCTTCGCCCAGGTCAGCACGCACGACCTCGACCGCAGCGTCGAACTCATCTCCCAGGCATCCGGCACCGTCGTGATCGCCGGCGGTCGGTACAGCTCTCTTCTCGGGCGGGCGCTCGCGCTGCACCTGGAGCAGATCCGGCCCCGTGTGCGGATGATGCCCGACGAGCCGTCGGCGCGCGCCGCGCTGACCGAGGACCTGGGGCGCAAAGACGTGCTGGTGGTGTTCGACTACCGCCGCTACGAAGAGCACACGCAACGGCTCGCCCGGTTCGCCCGGTCGCGGCACACGCCGATCGTGCTGTTCACGGACGTGTGGCTGTCGCCGATCTCGTCGGACGCCGAGGTCGTGCTCACGAGCGAGACCGCCGCACCCTCCCCGTTCGACGCGCTCACCCCGGTGCTCGCTCTCGTGGAGGCGGTGGTCGCCGGATGCCTCGAGCGCCTCGGAGACGCCGCGATCGACCGCATGGCCCGCGCGGACCGCGCCGCCGACGACCTCGCCCTGTACTGACCGGCGCCCCCCGCCCCGGCACGCCGAAGCGCCCGGTCCGGGGGGGGCGACCGGGCGCTTCGAGGGGTGGTGCTCAGTCCTGCGAGATGTCGAGCACGAGGTTCGAGAACGACACGCCGCCCGCCGGGGTGGTCCACGCCGCCGTCGTCTTCTCGCGGGTCAGGGTCGTCACGAACTGCGGGTCCGTCTCGTAGGTCGAGCCGGTTCCCGTGCGAGAGGCCGACCCGACGACCTCGCGGGCCAGATCGCGCAGCGAATACACGCCGCCTGCTCCGTCGAGCGAGTCCCAGACGTCGGCTCGAGGCGCCGGGTTCTCGCCGCGCGGCTTGATGCGCTCCGAGCCCTTCGCCTTCTTCACCGAGACCTCGTGCGTGCCGATCACGACGGTGTCGCCTGCCGTCGCGTAGCTCCAGCGCACTCCCGTGACCCCGTCGGGGCTCGCCGTCGCCGAGCGGACGTCGAGGATCGACGCGCCGTGCTCGCCCACCACGGTGCCCTTGCCGGTCGCGCGGTTCAGCACGACGGCGGTCGTCTCGTCGACGCCGAGCACGAAAGGGTGGCCGGTCTCGAGCGCGAGCTTCACGGCGCGCCCGGGGCGGCCCCAGGTCGTGAAGTGGCTGTCGAGGAGCACCTCGTCGACGAGTCCGAAGCCGCCGTAGGGCACGTAGCCGAGCGCGCGGGCGTCATCGAGGTAGCCGGGCGTGGCGCCGTCGCGCCACGACTCGTACGACTCCCCGCCCGTGATCATGTCGGCACCCTGCTGGATGGTGAGGCCGGCGCTCACGCCGGCGACGACGCCGCGCGCCGCGACGCTGCGGATCGCGCTCATCGCGGGCGTGTCGGTGCAGTCCGTGAACGCCTCGAGCTCGGCATCCGCGCATTCGAAGAGCGTGCGCACGTAGCGCATCTGGTCGCCGCCGCCGAAGAAGACGCCGGTGGATGCCGCGATCTGCGCGCTGACCTCGGTGTCGAAGGCGGCGGCCGGGGTGTAGGGGTCGCCGGCGAAGTCGACGCGCGTGTCGAGGGGAACCGCGTACGTCTCGGCTCCGTAGCTCTCGAAGAGCGCGGAGTAGTAGAGCCCGTTCGCCGCCGCGTTGTTCTTCGCGGGGTCGGCGGCATCGCCGGGGGTGCGGGCCGTCGAGGCGGCGGCGGAGACGATGGCGATCCGAGCGCGACCGGGGCCGGCGCCGTCGGGATCGGCCTTCTCGACGATCGCGCGCAGGATGTCGGCGTTCTCCTGGAGGTTGCCGCCGATCAGCACGGCGTGGGGTGCGATCTTGGGCTTCTTCGACAGCGGTGCGGCCGCCGCCGCGTGAGGGGCGATGGCGGTGGCCGTGACCACCGCGACGATCGCGACGGTCGCCACCCGGGTACGTGGACGCATGGTTCTCCTTTGAAACAGCAGATACAGATGGGGGTACTGTGTGTGAGAATCTAACGCACATTACAAACGGAAGGAACCCCGATGATGGGAATTCCGGTCGTCGCGGCCACGTCCGCGCCGCGAGCCACCGAAGCCTCGACGATGCATGCGGCGGGGGATGCCGCAGCCGCCCTCCTCGACGACGTCCTCGATTACGCCCGCCGCCGCGCTCTCCTCTCGCCCGTCCCGCTCGATCAGCCGCAGCCGCCGGAGGTCCTCCGCCGGCTCGCCGGCGAGACGATCGTCGCCGAGGGCATCGGAGCCCGCCGCGCGCTCGGCGTGTTCGAGCACGTGCTGGCCCCCGCGTGCCTGTCGACCGACCACCCCGGCTACCTCTCCTTCATCCCGTCCGCTCCCACCAAGGCCGCGCTCGCGTTCGACGTCGTCGTCTCGGCGTCCGCCGTCTACGGAGGATCGTGGATGGAAGGAGCGGGCGCCGTCCACGCCGAGAACGAAGTGCTGGATTGGCTGGCGGGAGAATTCGGACTGCCTCCTACGGCCGGCGGAGTCTTCGTCCAGGGCGGGACGATCGGCAACCTGTCGGCTCTCGTGGCCGCCCGTGACGCCGCGCGCCGGAGGCGTCGCGGCGCCGGAGCCGCTATGCCGGAGCGCTGGTCGATCGTGTGCAGCAGCGAGGCGCACTCGTCCATCGCGTCCGCTGCCGCCGTCATGGACGTCGACGTCCTCGCCGCACCGGCCGATGCCGACGGACGTCTGCGCGGCGACGCCGTCGCCGCCGTGCTGGCCGCCGCGGGGGAGTCGGTGTTCGCCGTGGTCGCCACCGCCGGGACGACGAACCTCGGGATCGTCGACGACATCGCCTCGATCGCCGAGGTCGCCCACGCGCGCGGAATCTGGCTGCACGTCGACGGCGCCTACGGGCTGGCCGGGATGCTCGCGCCGAGCGTGCGACACCTCTTCGCCGGCGTCGAGCGGGCGGACAGCGTCATCGTCGACCCGCACAAATGGCTGTTCGCGCCCTTCGACTCGTGCGCCCTCATCTACCGCGACCCCGCCGTCGCCTTCGCCGCGCACACCCAGAAGGCCGAGTACCTCGACACCCTCACGGACTCGACCGACTGGAATCCGTCGGACCTGGCCGTGCAGCTCACGCGGCGTGCGCGCGGGCTCCCGCTGTGGTTCTCGCTCGCCGTTCACGGCACCGAGCGCTACCGCGTGGCGATCGAGGACTCACTCGGCCGCGCGCGACGCGTCGCCGCCGAGATCCGTCGCCGGCCCGACCTCGAGCTCGTCCGCGAGCCCGACCTCTCGGTGGTGGGGTTCCGCCGTGTCGGGTGGAGCCCGGACGACTACCGGGACTGGTCCGATCGCCTGCTGGCGGAGCAGCGGGCCTTCGTCGTGCCGAGCTCACACGCGGGCGAGACGATCCTGCGGCTCGCGCTCATCTCACCTCTCACCGACGACGACCTCCTGTGGGACGTGCTGGACTCGCTGCGCTGAGCGCGGGTCGCCCGTCGGGACCGGCTCGACCCCGACGCCTTCCGCGGAGGGTAGCCTGGCGGCATCCGCACGAAAGGGACGAGCCATGGCCGACGACGATGACGTCGATCTGCTGATCGACTCGTGGTCGGATCGTCTGGAGAGCGTCGATCTCACGCCGCTCGATGTGATGTCCCGGCTCCGACGGGCGGCCCTCGCGCTCGCCGAGGTGCGCAGCGCCGTGTTCAAGGAGGCCGGCCTCGGCGACGGCGAGTTCGAGGTCCTCGCGGCTCTGCGACGGATCGATCCGCACGGCGTCGGCCCGACGCGGCTGCTGTCCCTCGTCACGTGCGACATCACGACGCTCAAGCGCCGGGTCGCGCGGCTGCTGGGGCGCGGGCTGGTGAACCGCGAGGGCGCACCGGACGGCGCCCGCGGCACGCTCATCACACTGACCCCGGCCGGCCGCGCGCGCGTCGACTCGACAATGGAGCACCTCATCATGCGCGAGCGCGAGATGCTGGCTCCGCTCTCGCCCGAGGACGTCGTCGGCCTCGAGCGCGGACTGCGTCAGCTCCTCGACGGGGCGGAGCAGGCGCGCCGCCGGCGAGCGGCGGGCGACGCCCCGTCCTGACCCGCGGGCGGGCCCAGTCCTCTGCCGCGGGCGGGCACCGTGCCGCCCCGGAGGGCGTGCACGATTTCGGAGATGTGCACGATTGCGGATGCCTCGGCCCCTTCTCATCCGAAATCGTGCACATCTCCGCGATCCTGCACGCCGAGGGCGAGAACCGCTCGGGCGCATCCGTCGATTCGTCCATGATCTTCGTCCTCTCGTCGTGCTCGGTCCGTTCGCTCGCCGCGACGTGGTCACCGTGAAACCGCGGCGAGCCGGCGCACCGCCTCGGTGATCGTCTCGGGGGCGCATCCGATGTTCATGCGGGCATGGCCGAAACCGGGCGGACCGAACGCCGGCCCGTTCGCGAGCGCCACGCGCGCGTCGCGCAGGGCGATCGCCCCGGGGTCTTCGCCCCAGCCGAGCGCCGACAGGTCCAGCCACGCGAGGAAGCTCGCGGACGGCCGACGAAGTCGCACCGAGGGGAGGTGCGCGGCGAGCTCTGCCTCGAGGTGGTCCACGTTCTGCTCGATCGCCGCGATGGTCGCGTGGAGCCAGTCGCGGCCGTGGGCGAAGCCCTCCCGGGTCGCGATCAGGCCGAAGTGCCCGGTGCGGTACTCCACCTCGGCGGGGAGCCCGCGGATGAGGTCGGTCATGGCATCCGATTCCGCGACGAAGAAGGCGGTCTTGAGGCCCGCGAGATTGAACGCCTTGCTGCCCGACTCGGCGGCGATGCCGTGGGCCCGCGCGGCATCCGAGACCGACAGGTACGGCGTGAAGGTCACCCCGGCGTAGGCGAGCGGCGCGTGGATCTCGTCCGCGACGACGAAGCCGCCGTGGCGCTCGACGACGGCGGCGAGGCGCTCGAGCGTCTCGCGGTCGTGCACCAGGCCGAGCGGATTGTGGGGGCTGCACAGGAGTACTCCCCGGGCTCCGGCCGCCAGAGCCGCGTCGATCGCATCGATGTCGAGCGAGATGGACGTGCCGTCGTCGTGGAGCGGGACGTCGACGACCGTGCCCCCGGCCTCGGGGATCATGTCGTAGAACGGCGGGTAGACGGGCGAGGTCACGATGACGCCGTCGCCCGGGCGAATCAGGCGGCGGAGCGATTCGACGATGACGACGCTGACGTCGGTGGTGGTGCGCATGCGCCGCGGGTCGGGCGCCCAGCCCCACTCGTCCTCGGCGAACGCGCTGAACGCTCGCGCCGCCGACAGGTCGCGCCCGGGGATGTAGCCGGTGTCGCCGAGGTCGACGGCCTCGTGGAGCGCGGCGGCGATGGACGGCGCGAGGGGGAAGTCCATCTCGGCGACGAACATCGGAAGCACGTCATCGGGATAGCTCCGCCACTTCACGCTCGTGCGGCGGCGCAGGACGCTCATCGGCTCGGCGGCGGTGGGGATCGGCATGCGGCTCCTCGATGCGGGTCCCGGGCGGGACCTCTGCCCCCAGTGAACCATTCCGCGGGGCGATGAGCGCGGGATGATACGCCCATCCGGCCGCGGTGGCCAGAGCACGCGGGAGATCCGATCGCCCCACTAGCGTCGGATCGCCCCTCACCAAGGGCGGAAAAGTGGAGGACATCATGCTCTGGACCATCCTGGGCCTCATTCTCGTCGGCCTCATCGCCGGCTTCATCGCCCGCGCCGTCATCCCCGGCAAGCAGAGCATGGGAATCCTGCTCACCATCGTGCTCGGCATCGTGGGCTCGTTCGTCGGGGGCTTCCTCGGCTACCTGCTCTTCGGGGCCGACCCGAACGGCGGCTTCCTCCAGCCCTCCGGCATCATCGGCTCGATCATCGGCGCGATCATCGTGCTGGGCATCTACGTGATGGTCTCCCGCCGTCGCAGCGTCACGCGCTGACCCGCACCCCCTCTGCGCCCGCCGTCCCTCCCGGAGCGGCGGGCGCAGTCGCGCGCGGCCGGCGCGGCGTCATCTCGGGAAGCGGCGGGCCAGCTCCGCGCCGGCCGCGAACAGCCAGCGCTCGGGTTCGGCGAGCGCGGCCGCGCTCGATCCCGCGAGGTCGGTGAGCGAGACCGCAGCGGCGAATCCGTCGACGTCCGCTTCCGGCCCGATCCTTCCGGCCACGAGCGCGACGGGGACGCCGGAGGCCTGCGCGAGGGCGCGCACGAGCCCGGGCGCCTTGCCGTCCACCGACTGCCCGTCGAAGGATCCCTCGCCGGTGACGACGACGGATGCCTCCGCCACCGCTTCGGGAAGGCCGATCAGTTCCGCCACGGCGTCCGCCCCGGGCACGAGCCGCGCCCCCCACGCGAGGAGGCCGAAGCCGGCCCCGCCCGCCGCGCCCGATCCCGGCGCGTCGGCGTCGGCGTCGAGCAGCTCCGCCAGCCTCCCGAGGCCGGCGTCGAGGACGGCGACATCCGCCGGCGCGGCCCCCTTCTGCGGCCCGAACACGGCGGCGGCGCCGCGTGGGCCGCGGAGGGGATTGGTCACGTCGGTGAGTACGGTGACGCCACCAGCGGGAAGCGCCGCCAGCCCCGAGAGATCGGCCGCGGCGACCGCGGCGAGGCCCCGTCCTCCCGGCGCGATCGGCCGGCCCGCGGCATCCGTGAATCGTGCCCCCAGCGCCGTCAGCAGTCCCGCGCCGCCGTCGGTCGAGGCGCTGCTTCCGATGCCGAGCACGAGCCTCGACACGCTGGCGGCCAGAGCGGCCGCGATCGCTTCGCCGAAACCGCGGGTGTCCGCGTCGAGGGGACGCAGACGGGGCGGCGAGCCGAGCAGCTCGATCCCCGACGTCGAGGCCAGTTCCACCACCGCGGTGCCCGCGGGGGCGCCGTCCGACGGGGGCAGGAGGAGCCAGGATGCCGCGACCTCTGCGCCGTCGGGGCCCGTGACCCGCACCGGCACGCGCCGGGCCCCGGGCACCGCCGCCGCGAACGCGTCGAGGGTCCCCTCGCCGCCGTCGGCCATGGGCAGCAGGACGAGATCGCGGCCGGGGTCGACCGACGCCCAGCCGTCACGCAGCGCGGCGGCTGCCCCCGCGGCGTGAAGGGAGCCCTTGAAGGAGTCCGGAGCGAGGACGACGGGCGGCATGTCGGCGAGTCTAGGTCCGCGCCGTCGCGCGCTCGCGAGTTCTGGCTCGCCGCGTCATAGTCGCCGTTCGGATCGATCCTGTCTGGGTGGGGGGTCGGCTACCGGATGCCGACGCCTTGGGAAAAGCGAGGTGATATCCGGGGGGATGCGCCTCGCTGTCCGGGAGGCGCGCGCGCCGCATGCGGTGAACGTGCCTCCCGGGCACACCTACGCTGGAGGGATGGCGCTCGGGGCGACGATCCACACCTTCACGGTGCAGCTGGCAGACGTCGATCGCGGCGTGTACGAGGAGCTCGTGCTGCGGGTGGCCCGGCATCCGTCCGAGACCGACGCGTTCATGCTCACGCGCGTGCTGGCCTACTGCCTCGAGTACGAGGAGGGCATCGCGTTCAGCGAGGGGATCCCGGCCACCGACGAGCCCGCCGTGCTCGTGCGCGACCTCACGGGCCGGATCACCGCCTGGATTGAGGTCGGGGCTCCGGATGCCGAGCGGCTGCACTACGGAAGCAGACTCGCCGACCGGACCGTCGTCTACACGCACCGCGACCCCGCCAAGGTCATGGCGCCGTGGGCGGGCAAGCGCATCCACGACGCCGAGTCGCTGCGGGTGTACTCGTTCGACGAAGGGTTCATCGCGGCAGCCGTCGACGTGATCGACCGCCGCAACACCGCGACGCTCTCGGTGACCGAGCGCGAGCTCTACCTCGACCTCAACGGCACCATGCTCACCACATCGCTGCACGAGCACCGCATCGACTGACGCCGGGTTCGCGCCGACGCCCTCAGGCGCGCCGGGCGCGGGGCGGGGCGCTGCCGTCGAGGATCGCCCGCAGGCGCGCGGCCTCCTCGGCCGGCATCCCGTAGCCGTGCTCGGGTTGCGGGTAGGCGCGGGTGCGCACCTCGTCGGCGTACGCGGTGACACCGGCCACCATCGCCGAGCGCACGTCGGCGTAGCGCTTGACGAACCGGGCCGCGTGCCCGTCGTAGATTCCGAGCAGGTCGTGGAAGACGAGCACCTGCCCGTCGGCGGCCGGTCCGGCGCCGATGCCGATCACGGGGACCTCCATGCGCGGCATGATCGCCTCGGTCACCGCCGACGGGATCGCCTCGAACACGATCGCGAAGCATCCGGCATCCTGCAGCGCGATCGCGCTCTCGCACAGCGCCACCGCCTCCTCGGCGGTCCGGCCCTGTGCGCGGTAGCCGCCGATGGTGGCCGCGGTCTGCGGCGTGAGGCCGACGTGGCCCATGACGGGGATGCCGGCGGCCACGATCGCGCGGGCGCGGTCGACGGACGAGCCACCGCGCTCGATCTTGACCGCGTCGCAGCCGGTGGTCTTCACGAACCGCTGCGCCGTCGCGACCGCCTGCTCGTCGGAGGCCTCGTACGACCCGAACGGCAGATCGGCCACGAGCAGCGGCGTCGCGAGGCCGCGCTGGACGGCGGCGGTCAGCATGAGCATCTCGTCGACGGTCACCGGCACGGTGCTCTCGTGACCGAGCACCGTCATCGCGGCGGAATCGCCGACCAGCACGACGTCGACGCCCGCGGCTTCGGCGACCTGCGCGCTGGGATAGTCGTAGGCGGTGACCATCACGATCGGCTCGCCGGCCGCCTTCATGGCCGCGAGAGCCCCGAAGGTCACGCGCGGCCGGGACGCGGGGGCGGCGGGCGTCAGCGGTCGGGTGCTCATGGTGCAGCCTCCAGGATGCGGTTGTCGATCAGTCTCGCAGGTCCGACCCGGGCCGCGACCGCCAGCAGCGCGGTCGTCTCGACGCGGTCGACCTCGCGGAGGTCGTCGGGGGAGCGCAGCTCGAGGTACTCGGGCTCGATCCCGGCGGCCGAGAGGACGGTGGATGCCGCGGCCAGCACGGAGGCGGCATCCACCCGTCCTTGCGCCACGGTCTGCGCCGCCGCCTCCAGCGCACGGTTCAGGGCGGTCGCGCGTTCGCGCGAGGCCGGATCGAGGTAGACGTTGCGCGAGCTCATCGCCAGGCCATCGGGCTCGCGCACCGTCGGGCACGCGACGATGCGCACCGGCATGTCGAGATCGCGGACGAGACGGTGGATGACGAGCACCTGCTGCGCGTCCTTCTGCCCGAAGTAGGCGTCGTCGGGCGCGACGATGTGGAACAGCTTGGTCACGACGGTGGCGACGCCGTCGAAGTGCCCCGCCCCGCGGGCCGCGCCGTCGAGCACGTCGGTGAGACCCGCGATGTGGATGGTCGTGGCGAATCCCGGCGGGTACACCTCGGCGACCCCCGGTGCGAAGAGAAGGTCGACGCCCGCCTCGGCGGCGAGGTGCGCATCGCGCTCCTCGTCCCGCGGGTAGGCGGCGAGGTCCTCGCTCGGCGCGAACTGCGTCGGATTGACGAAGAGCGACATCACCACGAAGTCGTTCGCCGCGCGCGCGGCCCGGATGAGCGACAGGTGGCCGTCGTGCAGCGCGCCCATCGTGGGCACGAGGCCGATCGACGCTCCGTCGTCGCGCGCTGCACGGACGGCGGCGCGGACCTCGGCCACGGTGCGGGCGACTCTCATGCGCGGGGCCCTTCGAGGGCGAGGTCGCGGGTGCGCGCGGAGAGCTCGTCGAACAGGGGGAGCAGCTCGGGGGCACCGGCGGCGACGGCCGCGCGCTGGCGAGCGACGGTCTCGTCGTCGCCGCGGGCGATGGGGCCGGTGAGGGCGGCGCGGGGTCCGTGAGCGGCCCAGTTCTCGACCGTGCCCCGCACGAGAGGAGCGAGGTGCTCGCGGAATCCGGGTTCCAGACCGGATGCCGCGGCCACCCGCTCGGCGGCGGCCTCGAGCGTCACGAGGAAGTTCGACGCGATGGAGGCGGCCGCGTGATACCCGGCGCGCTGGTCGTCGTGCACCTCGAACGGCCGGCCGCCGACGGCGACCGCGAGCTCCTCGGCCACGCGCAGCGCCTCCGCCGAGGAGCCGGCGACGGCGCAGCCCACGCCGGCGAAGGCATCCGCCCTCTCGCTGCCCGCGAACGAACGGAGGGGATGCAGCGCGAAGTCCGCTCCCGAACCGTGGAGGGGGGTCGCGCCGGAGGTGTGCCCGATGAGTGCTCCGCGGGTGCGGAGCGCGGCGACCGCCGCCGCGATCTCGCGATCGGGGACGCACAGCAGGATCACGTCTGCCCGGTCGGCGGTGTCGCCGCGGCCGAGAGGGCCTGTGACGTCGTAACCGGCGGCGGAGAAGGCGAGGGCGGCGGCCCGACCGACACGGCCGGGTCCGACGACGGCGAGGCGCGCGACGCTGCGACGGGAATCCGGGGTGCTCATGATCGTGGTCCGCGGGTGGTCTGCGGCACCCGACGAGTATCCCACCGCGCAGGACCGGCGAGAAATGCGCGGGTCATCCGACGTGGGTGATGCCCTCGGCGGCCTCCGCGAGCCAACGTGGGGTGAAGGGAAGGAGAGTGGATGTCGGAGCCCCCGATCGAGCGTCTCACCCGCGCGCAGCGACGCCGGGTGGTGGCGTGGGGACTCCTGCGCGCCCTCATCGCCGCGGTCGTGCTCGTCACGCTGTATTTCGTGATCCCGCTCACCTGGCTCGACGCGCTGCCGGCGAGCGCCGCGATCCTCGTCGCGATCGCGCTCCTCGTGGGGGTCTCGTTCTGGCAGGTGATCGCGATCATCCGGTCGGACGAGCCCGGCCTCCGCGCGATCGAGGCCCTCGCGGTGATCGCGCCGCTCTACCTGCTGGTCTTCGCGACCGCGTACTTCCTCATGGGGTACGACGAGACGGGCAACTTCACGCAGTCGCTCACCCGGATGGACGCCCTCTACTTCACCGTGACCGTCTTCGCCACCGTCGGGTTCGGCGACATCACCGCGGTGAGCCAGCACGCGCGGGTGATGGTGACCATCCAGATGGTCGTCAACCTCATCCTGCTGGGCGCCGGCGTGCGCCTCCTCACGATGGCGGTCAAGCACGGCCGCGGCGAGAAGGCCGTCGAGGACTGACGCGCCCGCCCCCCGCCGCCCCGGCGCTTGCGCCGTCTGCCCGCTCGGCAAGAGGTGGCGGGGGTCACCCGGTCGCGAGAGGGTAGCGACGGCGCAGGAGGAGGCGCTGGCACAGGGTCCATACGACCGTGGTCGCGAGGTAGATCGCGGCGGCCAGGGGGACGAAGAGGGCCACGACCGCGGTCGAGAACTGCAGCACCCCCGCCAGCCGTCCGGTCGCCGCCGCGAGGGGAGCGGCATCCCCCCGGTCCCCGACCGGAGTCCGGAAGGTGCGCCGCGTGGCTTCGGCGGCGGCGACGATGACGGCGATCAGCGCTGCGAACACAGCGAGCATCGGGACGGTGACTGCGCCCGCGGCGACCGCCCCGACGAGGCCGGTGCCCAGCGGCACGCCGAGGAGTTGCTGCGCCAGCAGCGCGTTCGGATGACCCGCGATAGACGCGACCGCGAACAGCGTGTAGACCACGCCGAGCACGGGCGCCTGGGCGAGCAGAGGGAGACAGCCCGCGAAGGGCGACACCCCCGCGTCGGCGTAGAGCTTCATCGTCTCGCGCTGGAGCCGTTCGCGATCGCGGGCGTGCCGGCGCTGCAGATCGCGCAGGAGCGGAGCGAGACGGCTGCGGCTCTGCTCCGCCTTGGCCTGTGCGACTCCCGCCGGGATCAGTGCGGCGCGGACGAGCAGGGTCACGAGAACGACGGATGCCGCTGCCGAGACATCCCCCGCGACAGGTTCGAGAAGCTCCGCCAGCAGGCGGAGTCCGGTGGAAGCGGCGTCGAGGATCGCCGTGAGAGGAGGGAAGGCGGAAATGTCCATGGGGTCCGATCGGTCGGGTGTCTGGTGGCTGCGTGCGGCCACCAGACGCCGGGTACGCCGGATGAGGCCCGCGGACGGGCGGAGGCGGAGTCGGGTCAGGCGGCCGGGGCAGCCGCACCCGGTGCTCGCGGACGCGCGTGGCCCGCGGCATCCGGATCGCTCTGCGTGAGCAGCGTCGAGACGTCGATGCCGCGCATCGGGTGCGGTGACGTTCCGGTCGCCGGCGCCGACGCACCACTCCCCGCGAGCGAGAGGGCGAGGACTGCGACTGCGGCGAACACCGCCGCCGCGACCACCAGGGCGCTCGGCTCGCGGAACGCCGCGCCCGCCATGGTTTCGAGGAGGAGGCGCAGCACGACGCTGAACGTGTCGCTCATGTCCACCGCCCCTCGATCGATTTCGTGCTCACGCTAACACCGCGGGCCGCGAAGATCACCCCGCGACGGCGATGGACCGAGTGCCACAATCCAGGCATGTCCGCTCCTCGCACCGAACTCAAGAACACCGGATACGAGATCTTCATCGGCCTGCTGTCGGTCATCTCGATCCTCAACCTCGTCCTCGTCTACGCCTTCGTGCGAGATCCCGGTCTGCAGCAGATCCTGACCGTGATGAACGCGCTGTTCAGCGCGATCTTCCTGGGGGACTTCCTCTACCGCATCTTCACGGCGCCGTCCAAGAGCGCCTACTTCTTCCGGCACTTCGGGTGGGCCGATCTGCTCGCCAGTCTGCCGTTCCCTCAGGTGAAGGTGCTGCGCGTGTTCCGTCTCGTGCGCGTGACCCGGCTGCTGCGACAGGTCGGCATCAAGACGGTGTGGGCCACGATCGTCCGCGACCGCGCGGGCAGTGCGCTTCTCGTGCTGCTGCTCATGGGGATCCTGGTCCTCGAGTTCGGGAGCCTCCTGATCCTGCGGATCGAGCAGTACGCGCCGGGGGCGAACATCACGTCGGCGTCGGACGCGCTCTGGTACGTCATCGTCACGATCTCGACCGTGGGCTACGGCGACCAGTACCCCGTCACGGATGCCGGACGGCTGGCGGGCAGCGCCGTGATCATCACGGGTGTCGGCATCTTCGGTACCTTCACCGGCTACCTCGCCAACCTCTTCCTCGCGCCGCGCAAGGCCGAGGCCGCCACGGCGGAGGCCGGATAGGCCCGAGGGCGAGCGCAATCGTGCACGGTCCCCGGCACCGCGCGGCCCGGCGCACACCCGCCGCACCGCCGGGCGGTGACGCTGCGGCGGGCCTCGGGCTAGACTCGACCGCGTGCTGACCTGTCGCTGTTGTCGCTGAGTGCCCCCGGCACGCCTCCGCGACCCCGACAGCTCCCTCCGCGCCATCCGCGCGGCCACACCGAGGACACATCCGTGCGTTACGCCAGAAGCGTTGCCGACCTCGTCGGCGACACCCCGCTCGTCCAGCTCACCCGCGTCACCGAGGGCATCGCCGCCACAGTGCTGGCGAAGGTCGAGTATTTCAATCCCGGCAGCTCCGCCAAGGACCGCATCGCCCGCAACATCATCGACGCCGCGGAGCGCGACGGGATGCTGAAGCCCGGCGGCACGATCGTCGAGCCGACCAGCGGCAACACCGGCGTCGGTCTCGCGCTCGTCGCGCTGCAGCGCGGCTACCGCATGATCTTCGTCGTGCCCGACAAGTTCGCCGGCGAGAAGGTCGACGTGCTCAAGGCGTACGGCGCCGAGGTCGTGATGACACCGACGAACGTCCCGCCCGACGATCCCCGCTCGTACTACGGTGTCTCGGACCGGCTCGCCCGCGAGATCCCGGGCGCGTTCAAGCCGAACCAGTTCGCCAACCAGAACGGTCCGCGCGGCCACTACGAGACCACCGGCCCCGAGATCTGGCGCGACACCGACGGCCGGGTGACGCACTTCGTGGCCGGCATCGGCACCGGCGGCACGATCACCGGCACGGGCCGGTATCTGCGGGATGCCTCGGACGAGGCCGTCCGGATCATCGGCGTCGACCCCGAGGGGTCCCTCTACTCGGGCGGCCCGGTCCATGGGTACCTCGTCGAGGGCGTCGGCGAGGACTTCTGGCCGGAGACGTACGACCCGACCGTCGTGCACGCGTACGAGCGCGTGAGCGACGCGGAGTCATTCGCGATGACGCGGCGCCTCGCCCGCGAGGAGGGACTCTTCGTCGGCGGGTCCAGCGGCATGGCCGTCGTCGGTGCGCTGCGCGTGGCGCGCGGCCTGCCCGCCGACGCCGTCGTCGTGGTACTCCTGCCCGACCACGGTCGCGGCTATCTCAGCAAGATCTACGACGACGACTGGATGCGCGAGCACGGCTTCGACGTCTCCGGCACCCGCGACATCCGAACCGAAGGACACGACGCATGAGCGACCCCGCCGACCTCCGAGGATTCGAGACCCGGGCCGTGCATGCCGGGCAGGCCTTCGACCCGACGACCGGAGCGGTCATCCCGCCGGTGCACTTCTCCACGACGTATGCCCAGGACGGCATCGGCGGGCTCCGAGAGGGGTACGAGTACGGCCGGAGCGGCAACCCGACGCGCACCGCGCTCGAGACCCAGCTCGCCGCGCTCGAGGGCGGCGCGCACGGCCTGTCGTTCGCGTCGGGACTCGCCGCCGAGGACGCGCTCCTGCGCTCGGTCCTGAAGCCCGGCGACGAGGTGCTCCTCGGCGACGACGTCTACGGCGGGACCTACCGTCTGATCTCCCGCGTGCTCGGGCCGTGGGGGATCGGCGTGCGGGTGGTCGACATGCGCGACCTCGGCGCCGTCGAGGCGGCGCTGAAGGACAGGCCCGCGCGGATCGTATGGGTCGAGACCCCGAGCAACCCCCTGCTGCACATCACCGACGTCGCGGGGCTCGCGCGCCTCGGTCATGACGCCGGGGCGCTCGTCGTCGTCGACAACACGTTCGCTTCCCCCGCGCTGCAGCAGCCGCTCGCGCTCGGCGCCGACGTCGTGGTCCACTCGACGACGAAGTACCTCGGCGGGCACTCGGACGTCGTGGGCGGCGCCCTCGTGCTCGACGACGACGCCCTCTACGAGCGGGCGAAGTTCCACCAGTTCGCTGTGGGCGCCGTCTCGGGTCCGCTGGATGCGTGGCTCACGACCCGGGGCATCAAGACGCTGGCACTGCGGATGCAGCGGCACAGCGAGAACGCGCAGGCGGTGGCGGAGTTCCTGGCCGGTCACCCGAAGGTGGCGCGCGTGCACTATCCGGGACTCGTCGACCACCCGGGGCATGAGCTCGCGTCGCGGCAGATGCGGGCATTCGGCGGGATCGTCTCGGCGGAGCTGGCGGACGCGGCATCCGCGCGTCGCTTCGCGGAGGGGACACGCCTGTTCCAGCTCGCCGAATCGCTCGGCGGCGTGGAGTCGCTGATGAACTACCCCGACGAGATGACGCACGCCTCGGTGCGCGGCACGGCGCTGGCGGTGCCGGAGGAGCTGGTGCGGCTCTCGGTCGGCATCGAGTCCGTCGACGACCTCCTGGCCGACCTCGATCGCGCCCTCGCCTCGCTCTGACCCCGGACACCGGTGTCCGTCAAACGGCGGGGAGATTCCGGCTGACAGGCCGTCGCGAGCGGCCGCGGAGTGCGAAATCTCCCCGCCGTTTGACGCAGACCGCTGCGTACCGACGTCGCGACGTAGGCTCGGGACATGAGTCTGCTCTCGACGCCGCTTCAGATCGGTTCGGTGACCGTGCCGAACCGCCTCCTGCAGACGGCGCACTCCAAGCAGTACTCCGACCGCGTCGAGTCCGATCGCGAGACCGCCTACTACGTGCGGCGTGCTCACGGCGGCTGCGGGCTCTTCGTCGCGGGCAACCACTTCGTGCACCCGTCCGGCTCGATCCGGGGGTTCCAGGACGCCTTCCGTCCCGAGTCGGTCCCCGCGAGCAGGCGCATGACGGACGCGATCCGCGATGCCGGTGCCCGCGTCTTCGTGCAGCTCAACCACCACGGCGCACAGGCTCAACCCGACCGCCCGGGCGGACCCGGAGCGGTGTATGCCCCTTCGCGCATACTCTCGCCGTCGACCTCCCACGCGACGCGCGAGATGGACGCGGACGACATCCGGTCGGCCGTCGAGGGCTGGGCGATCTCCGCGGCGCACGCGCGCGACGGCGGATTCGACGGGGTCGAGATCCACATGGCGCACGGCTACCTGCTGCACCAGTTCCTCTCACCGCTCTACAACGCGCGCACCGACGCCTACGGCGGCGACCTCGAGGGTCGCACGCGCTTCCCGCGGGAGGTGCTGACGGCGGTCCGCGAGCGCGTCGGCGACGACTACCCCGTCGGCATCCGCATCGTCGCGAACGAGTTCCATCCCGACGGCCTCGACGGCGCCGCGATGCGCGAGGTCATCGCCCGGCTGCGGGCGGAGGCGCGGATCGACTTCCTCGATCTCGCCGCCGGCGGCTACCACAACGTCCACTACGTGTTCCCGTCCTCGCCCATGCCGTACGCGTGGCTGCGAGACGACGTCGCCGCGGTCAAGGCTGCCAACCCCGATGTCGCCGTCTTCGGGGTCGGTGCCGCGCGCTCGGTCGAGGAGGCCGAGGAGGTCGTCGCGTCCGGGATCGCCGACATGGTCGCCCTCACGCGCGCCCAGATCGCCGACCCCGACCTCGGACGCAAGCTCGTCGGGGCTCCGGTCGCGGGCGAGCCCGGCATCCGTCACTGCATCCGCCTGAATCAGGGATGCCTCGGCCGCGGCAGCCGCGGACTTCCGATGTCGTGCACCGTCAACCCGCTCGCCGGGCGCGAGCGGGAGCGCGGGGACCGACCGCGGGCGTCGGCGCCGCAGCGCTGGGTCGTCGTGGGCGGCGGGCCCGCGGGCATGAGGGCGGCCGTCGAGCTCGCCACGGACGGCCACCTCGTCACGCTGTTCGAGCGCGGCCCCGAGCTCGGCGGGCAGCTCCGGCTGGCCCGCGCCGTCCCGGGCCGGGAGAGCGTAGGGCTGCTCGTCGACGACCTCGTGCGCGACCTCGGCGCCTCGGGGGTCGACGTGCGGGTGGGGACGGATGCCACGGCCGCCGTCCTGCGCGACACCGGGGCCGACGGCATCGTCGTGGCGACCGGTGCCGTCGCGCCCTCGACGACCTCGCTCGCCCTCGGCGGCGCCTACCGGGACGGGTTCCCGGATACCGGCACCGTCGATGCGTTCGCGGCGCTCGCCGACCCGGCGCGCCTCGGCCGCCGCGTCGCCGTGGTCGACGCGGACGGCACCGCCTACGCCTCGGGGGTCGTGCTCACCCTGCTCGCACACGTCGATGAGCTCGAACTCGTGACGCCGTTCGAGACCGTCTTCCCGCACGTCGGCGCCGGCTACGACCGCCCGCTCCTAGTCGAGCGACTCCGCGCCCACGACGGCTTCCGGCGCCGCACCGCCCACCGGGTCGACGAGGTTCGGCCCGGTGAGCTGTCGCTCGCGGACGCCCTCACCGGCGAGCAGGCCGTCCTCGAAGGACTCGACGCCGTCGTGGCGATCGAGCCGCGCGCCTCGGTCGGGCTGCCGGGGCTGAGGGGTGTCGCGCCCCGTGTCGTCGCGATCGGCGACGCGTTCGCGCCCCGCTCGATCGACTCCGCGATCTTCGAGGCCGTCGAGCTCGCGTACGACGTCGCCGGGCTCGCCGTCCTGCGCGGCTGAAGCCCGGCGCCGCGCGGGCTCAGGCGGCCGACCAGCCCCCGTCGCTGGCGAGCACGACGCCGTTGACGTTGACGCCGTCGTCCGACAGCAGGAAGGTGATGGATGCCGCGAGCGCATCGGCCTCGACGGGGTCGGGCATCACGGCCATGGCGGTCTGGATGCGGTCGGCGCCCAGCGGCGAACCGAAGCTCGCCTCGATGTTCGTGATCGTGGGTCCGGGTGCGACGGCGTTCACGCGGATGCCGCTCGGCCCGTACATGAAGGCGCTCGACTTCGTCAGCCCGACGACCGCGTGCTTCGACGCCGTGTAGGCGACACCGGCCGCCGAGCCGCGCAGTGCCGCCTCCGACGCCGTGTTGACGATCGCTCCGCCGCCCTGGGCGAGCATGACGGGGACGACCGCGCGCATGAGGCGCATGGTGCCTTCGACGTTCACGCGGAAGACGCGCTGCCACACGACATCCGTCACGTCCCCGACGGGTGTCATGTCGTCCATGATGCCGGCGATGTTCGCGAGGCCGTCGATCGTGTCGCCCGCCGCCTCGACGATGCGGGCCACGCTCTCGTCGTCGGTGATGTCGGCGACGAGCGGCACCACGTCGGCGCCCGCGTGCTCGGCGACGAACTCGTCCAGGCGCTCCGCGCTCACGTCCACGGCGATGATGCGCCCGCCCTCCCGGGCGATGCGAGAGGCCGTGGCGCGACCGATGCCGGACCCGGCGCCGGTGACGATCACCGTGCGTCCTGAGAATCGGCCCTGGTCGATGCGCTCGGTCCATTCGCGCAGGGCGACCGTCTCCTCGGCCGTGGGCGTCGCCTCGGGGGATGCCGCGGCCTGCGCACCGGCGGGAACCTCGCCGGCGGCGACCCGGCGGACGAGGTCGTCGAGCATCTCCTGGGTGAACGCGCCGCGGCTCATCTTGACGAGACGCTTGATGGCGAGTCGTCGGACGGGCTTGAAGACGTCCGGCGTCTGCCCGCCCTGCGCGAGCATGTCGGTGAGGATCGCGTTGCCGACGGGATCGGCCAGCCAGTCCGCGATCGAGGAATCTCCGGTGAGCGGCTTCGGGTTGCCCATGTCATATCCTTCCTACCGGACATCAGTGTCCGGTAATAGGCTACACCCGTGCCGAGCCCCGCGACCCCCCGTGCGAACCGGGGTCCGGCCGCCGCCGCAGACAATCGCCGGGCACTCATCGCCGCCGCGCGCGAGGTCTATGCCGAAGAGGGACTCCGGGCGCCGTTCAGCGCCGTCGCCAAGCGTGCGCGGGTCGGTCAGGGCAGTCTCTACCGGCACTTCCCCGACCGCACGGCGCTCGCCGTCGCGGTCTTCGAGGAGAACGTCGGCGACCTCGAGGAGTACACCGCCCCGCCGGGGCGGACGATCGACGATCTGCTGGATCGCGTCGTCGAGCAGGCCGTCGTCTCGACGGCGTTCATCGAACTGATCACGGCCGACATCCACGACCCCCGCGTACTGCCGCTGGGCGAGCGGTTCGGCGCCGTGGTCACGCGCCTCGTGCAGCGCGAACACGCCGCGGGCCGCCTCGGCGCGCACATCGAGGCCGCCGACGTCCTCATGGCGGTCGGCATGCTCGCGACCGAGATCGCCCGCGCGGATCCGCCCGCCCGCCCCGCCGTGGCCGATCGCGCGCGCGCTCTGTTCCGCGCCGCCTTCGCGCCGCGCTGACCCGCGCCGTATGCTCCTCGCATGGGCAGGTTCATCTACGACACCGCGTCGAACTCCGTCGAGATCGACGATCGGACGCTCGCACACCTGCGGATCGTGGTAATGAACAAGCTCCGTCGCTCCGAGCCCTTCATGTTCGATGTCGAGGTCGGCGACGGCACCGGGCGCCGCAGCTTCTGGATCCACCCCTCGGTGCCGCTGCAGTTCCACTTCTTCGGCAGCAGAGGTCCGCGTATCAACCGGCTGTGGGTCGAGGAGATGATGCAGGCCGCGAGCGGGCCCACCGGTCTGACGATCCTCCCCGAGCCCGCCGAGGAGCCCGAGCAGGAGTAGGCCGCGCCTCAGCGCGCCGGAACGTCCCCGGGGGTGACGTCCTCACCGGCGATCGTCAGCCGGTCGACCTCGAGGCTCTCCACCTCGACCGACCCGAGTGCGACGTCTGCGCCGTCCGCTGAGCCGACCTCCGGCTCGGTGTCGACCTGCTCGGCGACCAGAGTGATCCCGCCGGACGAGTTCGCCGAGTTCGCCAGATCCTCGATCCATGCGCGACTGAGTTCGACCGGCTCGGGGTCGTCGAACACGAATCGCAGCGGAATCGACGGGTGGAGCCAGATCGTCGTGCGGCCGCGCGGTTCGTCATCCGGGTGCCGCCAGGACAGCGTGAAGCTCTCGTCGCGGCGCAGCTTCGTCGCGATGACGACCTTCAGGTGTGCCAGCGCGCGGTCCTCGATGTGGATGGGTGTCGCCGAGCCCCCGTAGTAGATGGTCCCCACGGGGCCGAGTCTATGCCCCCGGTCCCGGTGAGGCGCGTCATCTCCGAGGGGTCCCTCGGTCAGCGCGTCGCGCGCGCGAGGTTCTGCTCGAGCTCGTCCTTCGTCTGACGCGTGCCGTACGCCGGCTGGTCGCGCTCCACGCGCCAGCTCTCGGCGACCGGGCCGATGTCGACGGTGTCGAACCCGAGCTCGTCGTAGATCCCGGCGACGAACGCGGATGCCTCGGGGTGGTCGCTCGCCGTCGCGAGGGCGCGGCGGCCGGGCGTGCCGGCGGGCGAGCCGGTGGTGAGGATGTCGGCGGCCGTGATGTGGTTGAACGCCTTGGCGACCTTCGAGGTGGGCAGGTGCTCCTGGAGCATCCCGGTGGTCGTCGTGCGCTTCTCGTCGAGCGCAGCGATGCGGCCGTCGCGCTCCCAGTAGTAGTTGTTCGTGTCGAGCACGATCTTGCCTGCGAGCGGCTCGACGGGGACGTCCTGGTAGGCCTTGAGCGGCACCGTGACGATGACGACGTCGCCGGATGCCGCGGCATCCGCCACCGTCGCGGCGGTGACCTTCGGGCCGAGGTCCGCAACGAGGTCCGCGAGCGTCTCGGGTCCGCGCGAGTTGCTGATCACGACGTCGTAGCCGCGGTCGGCAAGGCCGCGCGCCAGGGTCGATCCGATGTGTCCTGCTCCGATGATTCCGACTGTTGTCATGCCCGAGGACAACGCGGTGACGCCCGGCGGGCATTCCCGCCGGGCGTCACGAGGCGTCTCAGAGCCGGGTCCATGCCTCCGTCAGCACGGAGCGGAGGATCTGCTCGATCTCGGTGAACTCGGCGGGCCCGATCGTCAGCGGCGGCGCGAGCTGGATCACGGGGTCGCCGCGGTCGTCGGCGCGACAGTACAGTCCCGCGTCGAACAGCGCCTTCGACAGGAATCCGCGCAGCAGGCGCTCGGACTCGTCGTCGTCGAAGGTCTCCTTGGTCGCCTTGTCCTTGACGAGCTCGATACCGAAGAAGTAGCCGTCGCCGCGCACGTCCCCGACGATCGGCAGGTCGGTGAGCTGCTCGAGCGTCGAGCGGAACAGCGGCGAGTACTCCCGCACCCGCTCGGGGAGCCCCTCCTCCTCGAAGATGTCGAGGTTCTCCAGCGCGACGGCGCTCGACACGGGGTGCCCGCCGAAGGTGTAGCCGTGGTAGAAGGCCCGGTCGCCGTGCGCGAACGGCTCGTAGATGCGGTCGCTCACGACCGTGCCGCCCAAGGGCGAGTAGCCGCTGGTGACGGCCTTCGCGAACGTGATCATGTCGGGCTGGTAGCCGTACGCGTCGCACGCGAACATGTGCCCGATCCGGCCGAAGGCGCAGATCACCTCGTCGCTGACGAGGAGCACGTCGTACTTGTCGCAGATCTGGCGAACCCGCTGGAAGTACCCGGGCGGCGGGGGGAAGCATCCACCCGAGTTCTGCACCGGCTCGAGGAAGACCGCCGCGACCGTGTCGGGACCCTCGAACTGGATCATCTCCTCGATGCGGTCGGCCGCCCACACGCCGAAGGCCTCGAGGTCGTCCGCGGGTGCGCCCATGTCGGAGGCGCGGTAGAAGTTCGTGTTCGGCACCCGGAACCCGCCGGGCGTGAGGGGCTCGAACATCTCCTTCATCGCCGGGATGCCGGTGATCGCGAGGGCCCCGGACGGCGTGCCGTGGTAAGCGACCGACCGCGAGATGACCTTGTGCTTGGTCGGCTTCCCCTGCAGCTTCCAGTAGTACTTCGCCAGCTTGAACGCCGTCTCGACGGCCTCGCCGCCGCCGGTCGAGAAGAAGACCTTGTTGAGGTCGCCGGGCGCGTAGGACGCGATGCGGTCGGCGAGCTCGATGGCCGCAGGGTGCGCGTACGACCAGATCGGGAAGAAGGCGAGCTGTTCGGCCTGCTTCGCGGCGACCTCCGCGAGCCGCCTCCGCCCGTGTCCGGCAGCGACGACGAACAGCCCCGCGAGACCGTCGATGTACTTCTTGCCCTGGGAGTCCCAGATGTGGTGACCCTCGCCCTTGACGATGATCGGGACTCCGGGTCCGTCGGTCATGACCGACTGGCGTGCGAAGTGCATCCAGAGGTGGTCCTTGGCCATCTTCTGCAGCTCGGCCTCGGTGCGGGCGTGGCGTTCGGTCGTGGTCGACATTGTGGGCCTTCCGTCGGGCTTTTCCCCGACGATACCCGCGCCCCCGCACCGCGGCCATGACGGTTCGTCCGGTTCCCGCCGCCGCGCACGGCGGACCGTCCGCCGGTGGCTGACCCGCGGCGGGCCTGCCACGCAGTACGCCGCGGTCAGGCGTCCGGCGTCGGCGACGACGGTGCGGGTGCCTGGGGGTCGGGGGAGGGCGCCGGAGGCTCGGGGAAACCGGGCTCGACCGGGGCCGGGAACGTCGGCTCCTCCGGAGTGGGTGCGAGCGGCTCGGCCGGCGACGGCGGCCCCGGCTCGGACGGGGTGGAAGGGAAAGGATTCGGATCGCTCATGGATGGACCTCCTGCGGCCAGCCTGCGGCGCACCGCGGCGCGCTTCACCCCCGTTGACCGCCGGCGGGGATCGGTGTAGCGCTCACCCCGCCGCGCGGGCGGGGTCGGCCAGCAGCGGTTCGAAGGCCGCCTCGGCCGCGCCGATGAGCAGGCGGTCCTCGGCGAGAGAGGCGACGCGGATGTCGAGTCCCTCCATGTTCGCCGGCATCGCCTGCGCCGCCACCGCGTCCGCAAGGGCATCGAGGTCCATCGCCGCGAGCGTCGCGAGGAACCCGCCGAGGACCACCACCGAGGGGTTGAGCACGTTCACGGCGTTGGCAAGGGCGGTGGAGAGGATGCCGCGCTGCCGGGCGACCTCGGCGGCCACTGCGGGGTCGTCCGACGCGGCGAGGGCTTCGGCGAGGGTCGGCTCGTCGGCGGCGGCGAGACCCACGGCCTCCAGGAGCAGGGTGCGGCTCACTTCGTCCTCGAGCACGCCGCCGTCGGCGCGCCGGTCGGCGGCGGCGGCGATGCCGGGGCGGTTCTGCCCGAACTCCCCCGCGTATCCGCCCGCGCCGGCCACCGGCATCCCGTGGACGATGAGCCCGCCGCCGATGCCGCTCGCCCCGCCGTTGAGGTATACGACGTGATCGATCCCGCGCGCGGCGCCGTAGAGGTGCTCGGCGTGGGCGCCGAGGGTCGCGTCATTGCCGACGACGGTGGGGAGTCCGGTCGCCGCGGCGACGAGGTCGCGCACCGGTGCGTCGTTCCAGAGCAGGTGCGGGGCGTTGCGGACCAGGCCGTCGGCGGCGCGGACGAGACCCGGCACGGCGAGCCCGACGGCGAGGATGCGGGCGTCGGCGAGCGGTCCGGCGCGCCACTGCGCGATGCGGCCGGCGACGAGATTCGCGGTCTCCTCGGGGGTGAGGAGGTGATCGAGGTCGATCCGCTCGCGCAGGACGATGCGCCGGTCGAGGCCCACCGCCGCGAGGGTCAGCGCGTCGACCTCGGGGTTCACGGCGATCGCGACGACATGGGGGGAGACCGCGACGACGGGCGACGGCCGGCCGACGCGGCGCGAGGGATCGGGCGCGCGTTCCTCGACGAGACCGACGCGGCCGAGCTCGGCGACGAGGTCGGCGATCGTCGAGCGGTTCAGTCCGGTCGCCTCGGTCAGCGACGCGCGCGAGAGGGGTCCGTCGAGGTGGACGAGACGCAGGAGACGGGCGAGGTTCCGCTGGCGCACTCCTTCGCCGGGCGAGGGATCGGTCACCCCCTCACTGTAGGGCGGCGGGATCGCGCGGTCTCAATTTGTTGCTATTGACGCCAAATCAACCGCAACGTAACCTGGCATCGTCCACATCACTTTCGACGTTGGTGTCGAAACTTTCGAGAGGTTCGAAGATGAACACACGCAGCAGGACACGGTTCGCCGCGGGGCTCGCGGGGACCGTGATCGCGGTCGGAGCGCTCTCGGGCTGCGCCGGCTCGTCCACCGACGGAGGCGACGGCGGTGACGGCGACGGCGAGAACGTGACGATCACGTGGTGGCACAACGCCACCTCCGGCCCTCTGCCCGCGGTATGGGAAGAGGTCGCCGCCGAGTTCGAGGCCGCAAACCCCGGAGTCACGGTCGAGCAGACCGGCTACCAGAACGAGGAGCTGCAGCGCACCCTCATCCCCAACGCCCTGGCGGCGGGCGACCCGCCCGACCTCTTCCAGGTGTGGCCGGGCGGCGAGCTGCGCGACCAGGTCGAGAACGGCTATCTCATGCCGCTCGACGACGTGATCCCCGACACCGTCGAGTCCGTGGGTGCGACGGTGAACCCGTGGCAGGTCGAGGGCACGACCTACGGCATCCCCTTCACGTTCGGCATCGAGGGCTTCTGGTACAACACCGAGCTCTTCGAGCAGGCGGGCGTCGAGGTCCCGACCACGCTCGACGAGCTGATCGACGTCGTCGGCGACCTGCGCGACGCCGGCATCACCCCGATCGCGGTCGGCGCCGGCGACAAGTGGCCTGCCGCGCACTGGTGGTACCAGTTCGCGCTGCACTCGTGCTCGCCCGAGGCCCTGCAGGCCGCCGAGGCGGAGTACGACTTCTCCGACCCGTGCTTCGTCGAGGCCGGCGAGCAGCTGCAGGACTTCATCGGGATCGAGCCGTTCCAGGAGGGCTTCCTCGGCACCCCGGCGCAGACCGGCGCCGGAAGCTCGGCGGGCCTGGTCGCCAACGGCCAGGCGGCGATGGAGCTCATGGGCCACTGGAACGCCGGGGTCATCGGCGGCCTGACGCCCGACGAGGAGATCCCCGAGTTCCTCGGCTGGTTCCCCTTCCCCGCGATCGAAGGATCCGAGGGTGACCCGACCGCGGCGCTGGGCGGTGGCGACGGATTCGGATGCTCCGCGGAAGCACCGCCGGAGTGCGCCGACCTCCTCGCCTACATCATGAGCCCGGAGGTCCAGGCGAAGTTCGCCGCGAGCGGCTCGGGCATCCCGACGGTCGCGGAGGCGCAGTCCGCGCTGGAGGACCCGAACCTCCTGATGGTCGCCGAGGGCCTCGCGGCGTCGTCGTTCGTGCAGCTGTGGCTCGACACCGCCTACGGCACGACGGTCGGCAACGCCATGAACGAGGGCATCGTCAACCTCTTCGGAGGTGCCGGAACGCCGGAGGACGTCGTCACGCGGATGGAAGACGCCGCGGCGACGCTCTGACATGACCGCTCTTCTCTCGCCCGGGTCCGCGGTCTCCGCGGGCCCGGGCCCCACCCCCGCACCGCGCCGCCCGCAGCGGCGTGAGGGACGCAAGCGCCTCGAGATCCTCCTCCTGGTGGCCCCGGCGCTCGTCCTCTTCCTCGGCTTCGTGATCGTCCCGGTGATCCTGGCGGCGGTCTACAGCTTCTACAACCTGCCGCCCGCCTTCCAGTGGGACGACCTGGCCGATCCCGAGCGCTTCGTCGGCTTCGACAACTACGTCCGCGCGCTGACGACGCCGGAGTTCCTCCGCGCGATCGGCAACAACTTCTTCATCCTCGTGATGTCGCTCCTGGTGCAGGGCCCGATCGCGATCGGCGTCGCGCTCCTGCTCAACCGCGCTCTTCGTGGCCGCGGTGCGCTGCGGCTGCTCATCTTCGTGCCCTACGTGCTCGCAGAGGTGATCGCGGGCCTGTCGTGGAAGCTCCTCCTGCAGCCGAACGGCGCGGTCAACGCGACGCTGGAGGCCGTGGGTCTCGGGGCGCTCACGCGCAACTGGCTCGCCGATCCGTCTATCGCGCTGTGGACGATCTTCTTCATCCTGACCTGGAAGTACATCGGGTTCGCGATCCTCCTCTTCCTCGCGGGCCTCCAGGGCGTGCCCGACGAGCTCGCCGAGGCGGCGCAGCTCGACGGAGCCTCGTGGTGGCAGATCCAGCGGTACATCACGATCCCGCTGCTGGCGCCGACGATCCGCATCTGGGCCTTCCTGTCGATCATCGGCTCCCTGCAGGTGTTCGACATGGTGTGGGTGACGGTCGCACCGACGGTGCGCGGCATGGCCACCGAGACCATGGCGACCTACATGGTCCAGCAGGGTCAGTTCGCCGGCCAGCCCGGCTACGGCAGCGCGATCGCGGTCATCCTCTTCTTCATCTCGCTCGTGGTCGCCCTCGTGTATCAGCGCCTCGCGCTGCGCCGCGACCTGCGCGGCGCCCTCACCAGTGGAGTCCGCTGACATGACCGCCACCACAACGATCGTCACCGGCGCACCGCGCGAGGCCGAGCCCGCGGGCCGCCGCTTCGACTGGGGCCAGCCGTTCGTCTACCTCATCGCGCTCGTCGTCGCCGCGGTCGCGGTCGGGCCCGTGCTGTACGTCTTCATCGGCGGGTTCCGCACGACCGCCGACCTCAACGCGAACCCGGCCGGATGGCCGGACCCGTGGACGATGCAGAACTGGCTGGCCGTGCTCTCCGCGCCGCGGTTCTGGGGCAACGTCTTCGCCAGCACCGTCCTCGCGGTCGCCACGACGGCGGGGGTGGTCATCGCGGGGATCATGGCCGCGTTCGTCATCGCCCGGTACAGCTTCCGCGGTCGGGAGGGCCTCTACACGCTGTTCGCGGCGGGCCTGATGTTCCCGCTGACGGTCGCCGCGCTCCCGCTCACGCTCATGCTGCGCACGATGGGCCTGCACGGCACATACCTCGGCGTGATCATCCCGGGCATCGCCTTCGCACTGCCGACGACGATCATCATCCTCGTGCCGTTCCTGCGGGCGATCCCTCCCGAGCTCGAGGAGGCCGCCGTGATCGACGGTGCCTCGCGACTCGGATTCTTCTGGCGCATCATGCTCCCGCTCTCGCGGCCCGCGCTCGTGACGGTCGGCATCCTCGCGTTCGTCGCCAGCTGGAACGGCTATCTCCTGCCGCTCCTCGTGATCAGCACGGGCACGCTGCCGCAGGAGCTGTGGCCGCTGCCCCTAGGGGTGACCCAGTTCTCGTCGCAGTACTCGCAGGACACCGGGGCGGTCCTCGCCTACACGTCGCTGGCGATGATCCCGGCGCTGGTGTTCTTCCTGGCGATGCAGAAGCAGATCGTCGGCGGACTGACGGGAGCGGTGAAGGGATGACGCTGCACGACCATGTGCGCACGGAGGCGCTCTGGAAGGACACGACGCGGCCGCTCGACGAGCGCGTCGACGCGCTGATCGCCGAGATGACGGTGGCCGAGAAGGTCGCCCAGCTCTACGGCGTGTGGGTCGGGGCATCCGCCGACGGCGAGGATGTCGCGCCCCACCAGCACGACCTGAGCGAGGAGGTCGACCTCGACGCGCTCCTGCCCGCCGGGCTCGGGCAGCTCACGCGGCCGTTCGGGACCGCGCCGGTCGACCCCGCGGTCGGCGCGCTGTCGCTCATGCGCGCACAGCAGCGGATCGTCGCGGCCGGCCGGTTCGGCATCCCCGCGATCGCCCACGAGGAGTGCCTCGCGGGGTTCGCGACGTGGGGGGCGACGGCTTATCCGGTGCCGCTCAGCTGGGGCGCGACGTTCGACCCCGACCTCATTCGCGAGATGGGCGGGCGCATCGGCGCCGACATGCGCGCGGTCGGCGTCCACCAAGGGCTGGCGCCCGTGCTGGACGTGGTGCGCGATGCGCGCTGGGGACGCGTGGAGGAGACGATCGGCGAGGACCCGTACCTCGTCGGCACCGTAGCGACCGCCTACATCCAGGGCGTGGAGCAGGCGGGCGTCATCGCGACCCTCAAGCACTTCGTCGGCTACTCGGCGTCCCGGGC
Organism: Microbacterium insulae; assembly: GCF_042677065.1. NCBI lineage: Bacteria > Bacillati > Actinomycetota > Actinomycetes > Micrococcales > Microbacteriaceae > Microbacterium > Microbacterium insulae. The sequence goes on from NZ_JBHTII010000001.1 coordinate 1,861,069, forward strand.
CGGCCGCAACCTCGCCCCGGTCTCGGTCGGACCGCGCGAGCTCGCCGACGTCCTCCTGCCGCCGTTCGAGATGGCGCTCCGCGAGAGCGGCGTGCGCTCGGTGATGAACTCGTACACCGACCTCGACGGCGTGCCGACCGCGGCCGACCGGTCCCTCCTCACGACGCTCCTGCGCGATACGTGGGGCTTCGAGGGCACCGTCGTGGCCGACTACTTCTCGATCGCCTTCCTCAAGGAGCTTCACGGCCACAGCGAGGAGTGGACGGATGCCGCGCACGCCGCGCTCGCCGCGGGCATCGACGTCGAGCTGCCCACCGTGAAGACCTTCGGCCAGGACCTGGTCCGCGCCGTCGAGGCCGGCGAGGTCGACGACGCGCTCGTCGACGGGGCTCTGCGGCGCGTGCTGCGCCAGAAGGCCGAACTCGGGATGCTCAACCCCGGGTGGTCCGCCGTCCCGCCGGTGCTGGCCGGGCGCGCCGGCGCACCGGCCGAGGACGTGCGGGGCACGGTCGATCTCGACCCGCCCGAGAATCGGGCCCTCGCGCGCCGCATCGCCGAGGAGGCGGTCGTCCTGGTGAAGAACGATGGAGTGCTCCCCGCGGCGGGACCCGGCCGGATCGCGGTCATCGGTCCGACCGCCGACGACCCGTACGCCGTGCTCGGGTGCTACTCGTTCCCGGCGCACGTCGGGGTGCGGCATCCCGAACTCCCCCTCGGCATCGCGCTCCCCACGCTGCGCGCCGCGCTCGCCGAGGAGTTCCCGCGGGCCGAGATCGTGTGGGCCGAGGGCACGTCGATCGACGGTGGCGAGACCGAGGGCTTCGCCGCGGCGCGGGAGGCGGCATCCGGAGCGGATCTCGTCGTGCTCGCGCTCGGAGACCGCGCAGGACTGTTCGGCCGCGGCACGAGCGGCGAGGGCTGCGACGTCGCGGACCTGACGCTGCCCGGCGCGCAGCAGCACCTGCTGGACACCATCCTCGAGACCGGCGTGCCGACCGTCGTGACGCTGCTGTCGGGGCGCCCGTACGCGCTCGGGCGCGCGCCCGAGGAGGCGGCCGCGATCGTGCAGGCGTTCTTCGCGGGCGAGGAGGGAACCGCAGCGGTGGCGGGCGTCCTCAGCGGACGGGTGAACCCGAGCGGACGGCTGCCCGTCAGCATCCCGCGCGACCCGGGGGCGCAGCCGTCCACGTACCTCGCCTCCACCCTCGCCCGCCGCAGCGACGTCTCGAACGTCGACCCGGGCGCCGCGTTCGCGTTCGGTCACGGTCTCGGCTATGCGCCGGTGACGTGGTCGGATGCCTCGGCCGACACCCGCGAGATGCCCGCGGACGGGTCGGTCACGGTCTCGATCCGTCTCGCGAACGAGGGCGCGCGGGAGGGCGTCGAGGTCGTGCAGCTGTATCTGCACGATCCGGTGGCCTCCACGGTGCGGCCCATGCAGCGTCTCCTCGCGTACGCGCGTGTCGCGCTGCCGGCGGGGGCGACCGCGACGGTCTCGTTCGACGTTCCGGCGGATCTCGCCGCCTTCACGGGGATCGACGGCCGGCGCGTGGTCGAACCGGGCGAGATCGTGCTCGGCTTCGGACGCTCGAGCGCCGACATCGTCGCGAGCACAGCCGTGCGCATCACCGGGCAGCCGCGTCACGTGGACCACCGACGCGCCCTGCACGCCGGGGTGACGGTGGCGCGGGAGGGCTGAGCGGAGTCAGGACTCGGGAGGAGAGACCGCGGCGACGGCGGCCGCGAAGTCGAGGGTCTGGAGCACTTCGACCGCCCGGGCGTAGCGCGGGCCGGCGAGAGCGACGAACACCGCACCGACGACGTCGATGAACCCGACGGTGCGGCCGTCGGCGATGACCCGGTACCGGTCGATGTCCACCAGCTCCCACCAGACGGCCGCGTCCTGCGGTGCGGGGGGCTCCGGGCGGCGGGTGGGAAGCTCCTTGAGCGCGCGGAGAGCGCGCGCACGTACGGCGTTGCGCCGCGACGACGAGGCGGGTGTTTCCAGGACCATGAGCACGACTCCTCTCGTCGTGCACCGATCCTCGCCCCGGACTGTCGCAGGACGGCGGGGCTTGACTCCACCGGGAAGTCGGGGTAGCGCATTCCCGCACCTGTCGCAGCGGTGACATGTCTCGCCGGACGGCTTCCCCCGCGCAGCGGGGTGGGTCAGGCGCCGAGGGGGGCCGTGCTGCCGCGCACCACGAGGTGGGTCGCCAGGTCCATGCGGAGCGTGTCCACCGTCTCGCCGTCGGCCAGGCGCAGCGCGAGCCGCGTCGCCTCCTCGCCCATCCGCCGGAGGGGCTGGTGGACGGTCGTGAGCTGCGGGCTCATCCACCGCGAGAGCGCGATGTCGTCGTAGCCCACGACCGACAGGTCGTCCGGCACGCTCAGGCCGGCGGCCGAGCCCGCGGCGATCACCCCGAGCGCCTGCAGGTCGCTGCCGGCGAAGAACGCGGTCGGCGGGTCCGGCAGCGCCAGAAGATCTCGCGCGTGACGCTCGCCGCCGCCGGGATGGAAGTCGCCGAAGCGGATGAGTGCGGGATCGATCGGCAGGCCCGCGGCGTTCATCGCCGAGCGGTACCCGTCCACGCGGGCGAGGGAGCACATCATGTCCTCGGGCCCGGTGATCGCGGCGATGCGGCGGTGCCCGAGCTCGATGAGGTGCCGCGTCGCCATGACGCCGCCCGACCAGTTCGCGGAGCCGACCGAGGGCACATCGGGCGAGGGGTCGCCGGCCGGGTCGACGATGACGAAGGGGATGCCGCGCGAGCGCAGCTTCTCCCGGAACCGCTCCTCGATGTCGGAGAAGACGAGGACCACGCCCACGGGGCGGCGACGCAGGACGCCGTCGATCCAGTCGGCCGAGGGTGCGTGACGGTCTCCGCTGACCGTGAGCACGACCGAGAGCCCGGCGGCGTGCGCGACGTCCTCGACACCCTCGATCACCTCCATGGACCAGCTGGGCTCGAGCTCGTGGAAGACCAGCTCGACCACCTCGCTGCGCTGCGCCGAGGCGCGACGTCGGTAGCCGTGCCGCGCGAGGTGGTCCTCGAGCCGCGCGCGGGTGGCGGGCGCGACGTCGGTGCGGCCGTTGAGCACCTTCGACATCGTGGCGAGGGACACCCCGGCCTCCGCGGCGATCTCGGCGAGCGTCACCCGAGGAGAGTCGGTCATGGGTCGATGCTAGCCCCGAAAGTATCGGAATGCCGGTTGCCTGTTTCCGGCCTGGCGTGCGCCGACGGGGCGGTGGACGGGGCATCCATCATGGTATAGGTTGTCGTTAACAACATTTCGTTCACCGTCGAACTCAGGAGCGTCATGCCCACCCCCACTCGCGACGACAAGTTCTCGTTCGGTCTCTGGACCGTCGGCTACAACGGCACCGACCCGTTCGGCGGCCCGACCCGCAACGCCCTGGACGTCGTGCACGTCGTCGAGAAGCTCGCCGAGCTCGGCGCCTACGGCCTCACGTTCCACGACGACGACCTGTTCGCCTTCGGCTCGAGCGACGCCGAGCGCCAGAGTCAGATCGATCGCCTCAAGGGGGCGCTCGATGACACCGGTCTCATCGTGCCGATGGTGACCACGAACCTGTTCTCGGCGCCCGTCTTCAAGGACGGCGGCTTCACCGCGAACGACCGTGACGTCCGCCGCTACGCGCTGCGCAAGGTCTTCCGTCAGCTCGACCTCGGTGCCGAGCTCGGAGCGAAGACGTTCGTCATGTGGGGCGGTCGCGAGGGTGCGGAGTACGACTCGGCCAAGGACATCCGCCAGGCGCTCGAGCGCTACCGCGAGGCCGTCAACCTGCTCGGCGACTACGTCACCGACAAGGGCTACGACATCCGCTTCGCGATCGAGCCGAAGCCCAACGAGCCCCGCGGCGACATCCTGCTGCCCACGCTCGGCCACGCGATCGCATTCATCGACTCGCTCGAGCGTCCCGAGCTCGTGGGCCTGAACCCCGAGGTCGGCCACGAGCAGATGGCGGGCCTGAACTTCGCCGCCGGCATCGCGCAGGCGCTGTACCACGGCAAGCTCTTCCACATCGACCTGAACGGTCAGCGCGGCATCAAGTACGACCAGGACCTCGTGTTCGGCCACGGCGACCTGCACAACGCCTTCGCGCTCGTCGACCTGCTCGAGAACGGCGGCCCCGGCGGCGTGCCGGCGTACGACGGACCCCGTCACTTCGACTACAAGCCGAGCCGTACCGAGGACGAGGTCGGGGTGTGGGAGTCGGCCGCCGCGAACATGCGCACGTACCTGCTGCTCAAGGAGCGGGCCGCCGCCTTCCGCGCCGACCCCGAGGTGCAGGAGGCGCTCGCCGCCGCGAAGGTCGACGAGCTCTCGACCCCGACCCTCAACCCGGGCGAGTCCTACGAGGACTTCCTGGCCGACCGATCGGCCTACGAGGACTTCGACCCGAGCGTGTACCTCGGCGGCAAGGGGGCCGGGTTCGTGCGACTTCAGCAGCTCGCGACCGAGCATCTGCTCGGCGCCCGCTGAGGCATCCGTCTCAGTTCCGGACCCCGCTCGCGGGCAGGTCCCCGCGTCACGTCGTGACCGCGGGGATCAGCCGGTGAGGAAGAGGGACATCGAGGAAAGGCAGCCGCGATGACGCTGGTGATGGGAGTCGATTCGTCGACGCAGTCGTGCAAGGTCCTGATCACGGATGCCGCGACCGGCCAGGTCGTGCGCCAGGGGCGGGCCTCCCATCCGCACGGGACCGAGGTCCATCCGGGCGCGTGGTGGTCGGCCCTGCGGTCGGCCATCGCGGACGCCGGAGGCCTCGACGACGTCGCGGCCTGGGCGATCGGCGGCCAGCAGCACGGGATGGTCGTCCTCGACGCCGAGGGCCGGGTCATCCGCGACGCGCTGCTGTGGAACGACACCCGCTCGGCGGGGGCGGCTGCCGAGCTGATCGCCGAGTTCGGAGCGGACGCGCTCGCGCAGCGCACCGGCCTCGTCCCGGTCGCCTCGTTCACGATCACGAAGCTGCGCTGGCTGCGCGACACCGAGCCCGGCAACGCCGCGCGGGTCGCGGCGGTCGCCCTCCCGCACGACTGGCTGACCTGGCGGCTTCGCGGCTTCGGGCCGGCGGACGAGTCGGCGCGCGGTCCGGTGCTCGACGAGCTCGTGACGGACCGATCGGACGCCTCGGGCACCGGCTACTGGGATCCGTCGACCGGCGGCTACGACCGTGAGCTCCTCGTGGCCGCGCTGGGGCACGACGCGGTGCTGCCGCGCGTGCTCGGCCCGCACGAGTGGGTGGCCGACGCCGACGGCCGCCGCGCGGGCGGCGGCGCGGGCGACAACGCCGGGGCGGCGCTCGGACTCGGGGCGCGGCCGGGGGACGTCGTCGTGTCGATCGGCACGAGCGGCACCGTTTTCGCCGTCAGCGAGCAGCGCACGATCGACCCGACCGGCACGGTGGCCGGGTTCGCCGACTGCACCGGCCGGTTCCTGCCGCTCGTGGCCACCCTCAACGCGGCGCGGGTGCTCGACGCGATCGCGCGGCTGCTCGGGGTCGACCACGACGAGCTCTCCCGTCTCGCCCTCGCCGCGCCGGCCGGGGCATCGGGGCTCACCCTGATCCCGTACTTCGAGGGCGAGCGAACGCCGAACCTCCCCGACGCCACGGCCTCTCTCACCGGCATGACGCTCGCCTCGACGACCCGCGAGAACCTCGCCCGCGCCGCCGTCGAGGGCATGCTCTCGGGCCTCGCCGCGGGGCTCGAGGCGCTGCGCGGGCTCGGCGTTCCGCTCGAGCGCGCGCTCCTGGTCGGGGGCGGCGCGCAGTCCGAGGCGGTGCGGAGGATCGCGCCGCACGTGCTCGGCCTGGCCGTGGAGGTGCCCGAACCCGGCGAGTACGTCGCGCTCGGCGCGTCTCGCCAGGCGGCGTCGAACCTGCAGGCCTGACCCGCGCCGGGCCGCCCGGCATCCCGGCTGCCCTTCCGGCCGGACACCGTGAAACAGCGAGGAGAAACGCCGCGCCGGACGCCTGAAAACGACCCGCCGTGTCGGAATCTCCTCCGTTTTCACTCCGACCTGGCCCGTCCCCGGACCTCGCCCGAACCCGGCCAGGTGGGACAGGATGGGCGTGTGCCCGACCGTTCCGACCTCGACGCGATCGCCGCGGAGCTGTACGCCCTCCCGCCCGCCGAGTTCACGGCCGCCCGCAACCGCGAGACGGGGATGGCCGACCGCGCGATCGCGGCTCAGGTGAAGGCGCTGCGCAAGCCGACGGTCGCGGCGTGGACGGTGAACCTCCTCGCTCGTGAGGGGCAGCTCGCCGAGGCCGTCGAGCTGTCCGCGGCGCTGCGCGAGGCGCAGGAGGACCTCGACGCGGCCGAGCTCTCCCGCCTCGGACGGGAGCGGCGGCAGCTGGTGGCGGCGCTGGCGACACAGGCGGTCGCGCTCGCGAAGGACGCCGGTGTCGCCGTCAGCGCGGCAGCGCGGGAGGACGTCGAGAAGACGATCAACGCGGCGGTGATGGATGCCTCGGCCGCCGCCGCGGTCATGACGGCGCGTCTGGTGGCGCCGCTCGAGGCCGGCGCGTTCGAGCCGGCCGATCTCGCCGATGCCGTCGGCGGTTCCCTGCCGGGCGTGGCGGAGGCGCCGGCCCGCGACGACCTCGCGGAGCGCCGAGCGCGGAAGGCGGCCGAGAAGGCCGCGCGCGAAGCGGAGCGCGCCGCGAACGAGGCCGAGCGCGAGCTCGCGCGGATCGACGCGCAGCAGCAGAAGCTGCGGGAGCGGGTCGATCACGTCTCGGAGCGGATCGAGGACCTGCGCCGGGACCTCGAGCGCCTCGAGGGGGAGCGTGGGACGGCGGAGGCGGCGCTCGAAGGAGTCGAGGAGGAGCGGCGGGAGGCGGCATCCCGGGCCCGCGCCGCGGCGGCGGTCGCCCAGCGCGCGAGAGACGCGCTGGAGGACTGAGACCGGGCTCACAGGTGTCTCGTAGCCGGCGTCCCTAGCGTGGTCGGCATGGCAGGCACGGCGCCGTCGGCGCACGCAGACAGTCCAGACGACACGGCGATCATGGTGTCGCCGGCCGAGCTCCGGGAACTGAGGGACGAGTTCGAGCGCTTCCTCATGGAGTACCGCTTCGGCATGCAGGAGGTCGAGACCAAGCTGTCGATCCTGCGCGACGAGTTCCAGCTCGTCCACGACTACAACCCGATCGAGCACGTGTCGAGCCGCGTGAAGTCCCCGGACAGCCTGGTCGAGAAGGTGCGGCGCAAGGGGATCGAGCCCGATTTCGCATCGATCCGCGAGAGCATCACCGACATCGCCGGCGTGCGGGTCACGTGCAGCTTCGTCACCGACGCATATCGCCTGTTCGATCTGCTGACCGCGCAGGACGACATCGAGGTCCTCCAGGTGAAGGACTACATCGCGAACCCGAAGGCGAACGGGTACAAGAGCCTGCACGCGATCGTCGCGGTGCCGGTCTTCCTGTCGAGCGGGCGGGTGGAGGTGCCCGTCGAGGTGCAGTTCCGCACGATCGCCATGGACTTCTGGGCGAGCCTCGAGCACAAGATCTACTACAAGTACGACACGAAGGTGCCCGCCGAGCTCCTCGACAGCCTGAAGGATGCCGCGGACACCGCCGCGGAGCTCGACGAGCGCATGGAGCGCCTGCACCGCGAGATCCGGGGTTCCTCGCCCGCGCGGCCGCCGCGCCTGCGGCCGGCCGGCCTCGCCGCCGCGATCGAGGCCTGACTCGGGCCCGCGGAGCCGCCGCCCGCATCACCCCGCACGGGTGGGTCGCGGGCGCCCGGCCGTCGCTAGGGTGTGAGCGTGGACGACCTCGAGCCGACGCTGCTCATCATCCCGGTCCTCGGCGTGCTGGCACCGCTCGTGGCGCGGGGCCTGAGCCGCTGGGTGCGGGTTCCGATCGTCGTCTTCGAGCTCCTGCTCGGGATCCTCGTGGGGCCCAGCGTGCTGGGCTGGGCGCAGCCGGATGCCTTCCTCGACGTCCTCGCCGAGTTCGGTCTGGCGATGCTGTTCTTCGTGGCCGGGTCCGAGATCGAGTTCGCCGCCTTCAGGGGCCGGACCGGCGGGCGCGCGTCGCTGGGGTGGCTGCTGAGCCTGGCGATCGGCGTCGGCCTCGCCTGGATCTTCGTGCCCGGCGAGGAGGCGGTCATCATCGGCATCGCGCTGTGCTCGACGGCGCTCGGGACGATCCTGCCGATCCTGCGCGACGCGGGCGAGCTCAAGACGCCGTTCGGTCGGGCGATCGGCGCGATCGGCGCCGTCGGCGAGTTCGGGCCCCTCGTGGCGATCTCCGTCTTCCTCGGCGGCCGCAACCCGGGCATCTCGACGATCGTGCTCCTCGTCTTCGCGCTCGTCGCCGGGCTGGCGATCTGGGTCGCGCTGCGTGTGCCGCGGGGTGCGATGCACCGCTTCGTCAATTCGACGCTGCACACGTCGGGGCAGTTCGCGATCCGCGTGGTGCTCCTGATCCTGTCGGGGCTCATCGCGGTGAGCGTCGTCCTCGACCTCGACATCCTCCTGGGCGCGTTCGCGGCCGGCATCGTGTGGCGCCTGCTCATGCGCGATGCCGCCGAACCCGACCGCGCGGCCGTCGAGAGCAAGGTCGAGGCCGTCGCCTTCGGATTCCTGGTGCCCATCTTCTTCATCTACACCGGCGTGACGTTCGATCTCTCGGCGCTGCTCGCGCAGCCCATCCTGTTCCTGTTCCTCCCCGTGGTCGTGGTGGTGCTGCTGCTCGTTCGCGGGCTGCCCTCGACCCTCGCCGCGCCCGAGGGGTCCTCGCGGCGCGACCGGGCCTCGGTCGCGCTGCTCGGGGCGACCGCGCTGCCGATCATCGTCGCGGTGACGGCCATCGGCGTGGATGAGGGCATCCTGTCGTCCGCAGCCTCTGCTCTGCTCGTGGGCGCGGGGATGCTGTCGGTGCTCGTCTTCCCGCTCGTGGCGATGAGCCTGCGCGGTGAGCGGGGCGCCCTGACCGCCGCCCCCGTGGAGGACGACGCCGCGTGAGCACGGCCGAGCTCCTCGCGGCGGCGCGCATGCGGCTCGCGGACGCGCCGCGCGAGGGCCTGGGCGAGCTCGTCGAGCCGCGCCGCATCCTGGGTCTGAGCCGCGCCCCGCGCATCGTCCCGCGGGGCACCGCGTGGCACCTCGGGGTGCTGCTGCTCACCGACGACGCCGTCCTCGCGACGGGCGACGTCCTCCGGGCGCGCGCCGAGGCCCGCCGGGGCTTCACCGCCGAGTCGCAGCGGCGCCGGGCCGAGCTCGCGGCGGCCGCACGCCGCGGCGGCTTCACAGAGGGCGCGGTCGTGCACCTCGGATGGCGGATGCTGGATCCCGACGCGGTCGACCGGGGCGCGGCATCCGGCCCCCTGGCGGGGGTGGACGGCGTGCCGAGCGTGCGGTGGAGCGCGAGCGGCGGATACCAGCCCCTCGCACGGTATCTCGACGAGCGGGTCGCCCTGCTGCTCGACCCGCCTTCGGGCGCCTGACCGCGGCTATACCGGCGCGCAGTCGCTGTCAACTGCGCTCGTGCGGGAGCGTCGTCTCGTACCGTGGAGGCATGGCAGCCAAGGATCTCGTCCGCCAGATCGCGGTCATCAGCGCGTTCTGCTTCATGATCATCGCCGCGATGGTCGGCACAGGTCTGTTCGGCGGCACGGCCGTGCAGGATCTGCAGAACGGCGCGCTCGACGCCGACGGGTCGTACCTCGCGCCCGCCCGATCGGCCTTCTCGATCTGGTCGGTCATCTACGTGGGGCTGTTCGCGTACACCGTGTGGCAGGCGCTGCCGGGGCAGCGCGAGCGCGATCGGCAGCGGACGCTGGGGTGGTTCATCGCCGGGACGATGGTGCTCAACGGCCTGTGGCTCGTGACCGCCCAGTTCCTGACCCTGCCGCTCACGGTCCTCGGGATCGTGCTGCTCCTGGTGCTGCTGGGCGTGACGTTCCGCCTCGCGGTCCTCCATCCCGGCCGCGGCTGGGCGGACGCGCTGCTGATCGACGGCGTGACCGGCCTGCACCTCGGGTGGGTGACCCTCGCGACCGTCGCGAACACGACCGCGTGGCTGACGACGATCGTCCCCGACTCCGCCGCCGATGCGGCGGCGCTGTGGGGCATCCTCGTCCTCGCGGTTGTCGCGGTCATCGGCGTCGCGATCGCGTGGGCGAGCCACTGGCGGATCGCGCCCGGCCTCGCGATGGGGTGGGGTCTCGTATGGATCGGGGTCGGCCGTCTCGTCTTCGAGCCGGAGAGCACCGCGATCGGCGTGACGGCGATCATCGTCGCCGCGATCGTGATCCTGGTGCCGGTCGTGGGCGCGGTGGTCCACCGTGCCGCCGACGTGCGCAACGCCGAGGTCTGATCAGGCGGGCGCCGGACCGAACCGCCGCGCGAACGCGCGCAGCAGGCGCGCCGGCTCGGTGACGGATGCCGCCAGCACGCGTGCGGCGATCGCGTCGTACGCGTCGGCTTCGAAATAGCCGTCGTCGCGGTACACGGCCATGCGCTCCGTGAATGCCCTCGTCGTGGGCTCAGGGTGGAACTGCGTCGCGTAGAGCCGGTCGCCGACGAGGTACGCCTGCACGGGGCATGCGTCGTTCACCGCGAGCAGGGTGGCTCCGCCCGGGGCGACGGGGGTGCCCTCCTTGTGGGCGGTGAGCGCCGTGAAGCGGTCGGCCAGACCCCCGAACAGCGGATCGGATGCCGCGTCCCGCGTGAGCTCGATCGTGACCGGCCCGGTGTCCTCGGGGTAGGCGCGGCTCACGGCGCCGCCCAGCATCCGCGTGACCACCCCGATCCCGTAGCAGGTGAACAGGGCGGCCGGCCCGTCGGGCTGCGCGGCGCGGGACGCGATGCGCTCGAGGTCCGCTTCCAGTCGCCGCTGCACGTCGGTCTTCGTCGACTCGGGGTCGGCGACGTTGAAGGGGCTGCCGCCGATGAGGAATCCGCTGTAGCGCTCGAACACGTCGTCGGGCAGCGGCTCGCGGACGAGGTCGTGGTGACCCAGCCCCGAGGGATCGACGTGCAGGGCGGTGCGGAAGGACTCGTACTCGGCCGCCGCAGCGCCCAGCTGAGGCCGCACGCAGACATAGAGCAGCGGCGCGGTCGTCATGCCGCGATTCTAGGTCGCCGCCGCCCGCAGGGCGATCCGGAAGAAATCGGCCGTCACGCGTATCAGGCGTGATCTATCGCTCTCCACCATCATGTGGACACAATGGGCGTCATGACGCACGCGGATGCCCCCCGCGGGCTCGATTCCGTCGAGCCTGCCCGATGGGAGCGCGCCGCGGCGATGTTCGTGCGATGGCGCGAGGGCGACAAGCGTGCGATGGACGAGCTCGTCCGTCTCATGTCGCCAGCGCTGTGGCACGTCGTGCGTGCGTACGGTCTCGACCACGCGCTGGCGCAGGACGTCGTGCAGACGACGTGGCTGACGCTCGTGCGGCGTCACGAGACGATCCTCGATGCGCAGGCCGTGTCGGGGTGGCTCACGATGTGCGCGCGCCGCGAGGCGTGGCGCGTCGGCAAGCAGCAGCGCCGGGCGGACCCGACCGAGGCCGAGTCGCTCGAGCACCATCTGCCGGTCCACGAATCAGCCGAGCAGACCGCCACCACCAACGACGCCTCGCGTCGGCTGTGGTCCGCGGTCGCGACGCTCAACGAACGATGCCAGCGGCTGCTGCGGATCGTCGCGTTCGAGGATCGCCCCGACTATGCGCGCATCGCCGAGGATCTCGCGATGCCGGTCGGCTCCATCGGACCGACCCGTCAGCGTTGTCTGGCGAAGCTCCGGGCCGCTCTGGACGGTCCGGACGGGGGAGGAGATGACGATGGACGCTGAGGACTTCACCGCCGATGCGGCGCTGTTCGCGCGCATGCGGCGGATGTGGGAGGAGGTGGATCCGGTGCCCGCCGACCTCGTGGACCGCATGGTCGCGGCGGTCGCCGTCGAAGACCTCTCCCGCGAGTACGCGCTCCTGACGCTCGTCGAGGGATCCCTCGCGGCGGTGCGCGGCGAGTCCGACACCGCGACGCTGCAGTTCAGCGACGGCACCACGAGCGTGCTGCTGCACGTCAGCGCCACCGAGAGCGGTGCGCGCCGCATCGACGGGTGGGTGGATGCCGCGGCCCTCGCGATCCGCCTCGTGCAGGGAGACCAGGAGTCGGCCGCGGAGCCGGGGGAGCACGGACGATTCGCCTTCGACGAGGTCGGAGCAGGAGTGGCGCGGTTGCGTGTAGTGGTGAAGGATGCGTCGGGGGAGATCCGCGAGTTCCAGACACCTCAATTCGAAGTGTGACCGACGAGCTCCGGGTGGAGTGAGGCATTCGCGGTGACGACGACGGACGTCGCCCGCGCAGAGGAGGCAGCGCGAGATGGCAGCGACGGAGCGACCCGGTTGGCGGAGCAGAGTCGACGCGGCACGACCCCGCGGCGTCCCCCTCGATCCGACGAGCGAACCCGTGGAGGGGGTTCGGGCGTACCCGACCTCGTATGCTCCGGATCATCTCCTGGTCTCCGACGTGCTGCGGCTCCCGGAGATCCTCGAGGCCCTGCGCGAAGCGGGCGCCGACTTCGGGTGGGGGGTGCGCCTGACGACCATCAAGGGCGCGCCGCTCGAGGAACAGGAGGCCCTCGAGCGCGCGCGCAGGGAGCAGGCGGAGACCGGCCTGCCGATCGTTCTCCTCGCCGTCATCTTCCCTTCGCCGCGCGACGACCGCGACGACCAGCCGGTGCCGCCGATCGACGCGTGGCGTCTGCTGCAGCGGGCGCGAGCGCGCCGCGGCACGAACCTCTCCGGTGTCGGGCTCGATCACGTCATCACCGTCGACCCGTTCGGATCGACCAATCCGTTCGGGTCGACGAACCCGTTCGGATCGACCAATCCGTTCGGTTCGACGAACCCGTTCGGATCGACCAATCCATTCGGGTCGACGAACCCGTTCGGATCGACGAACGCCCCCGGACCGGGAACGTACGCGTACCCGGGGTCGGGGGGTCGCGAGGTGGTGACCTACATCGGCGACCCGCCGCGGCGCGATGACTCCGCGATCAAGGGGCGCCGGCCGGTCGTCGCCTTCATGGACACCGGATGCGGCGAGCACGCGTGGCTGCCCGGTTCCATCGTCGACCGCCACCTCGTCGTGGACGGCGAGCCCGTCGGCATCGTCGACCCGGCGACCGACCCCGAGGCGATCGGCGACCTGGCCGGCCCGTACGACGGGTTCCTCGATGGAGCGGCCGGCCACGGCACCTTCGTCGCCGGCGTCATCCGTCAGATCTGCCCCGACGCCGATCTCATCTCGATCCGCGTCGCCGACAGCCAGGGCGCGCTCCTCGAGGGCGAGTTCCTCGAGGCGGTGCGCGCTGTCGCGGTGTGCGTCGTGAGGTACGCGCGAGGCAAGGGCGGCCGGCCGATCGACGTGCTCAACCTGTCGCTCAGCTACTACCACGAGACCCCGGACGACGGACAGTTCGACCTGACACTCAGCACCTACCTGCTCGCGGCACGACGCGCCGGGTGCGCGATCGTCTGCTCGGCGGGGAACGATGCCACCGACCGACCGGCGTTCCCGGCGGCGCTGTGGGCCTGGCCCGGTGCCGACTTCGTCGTGGAGGATCCGCCGGATGCCTCTCCGCACGTCTCCGTCGGCGCGCTCAACCCGAACGGGCGATCGGTGGCGCTCTTCAGCAACGTCGGGAAGTGGGTGCGCGTGTACTCGCCCGGTGTCGCCGTGGTGTCCTCGCTTCCGCCGATGAACGGCGGCGTGCAGGCCGGGACGCGGAACGATCGCTTCGGCCTGAGGCGCGAGACCATCGACCCCGACGACTACACGGGCGGATTCGCCGTGTGGAGCGGCACGTCGTTCGCGGCGCCGTACATCGCCGGCACCCTGGCGGAGATCGTCGGTGTGCGGATGATGGACGGTCACGCGAAGGAGGACGCCAAGGCCCGGGTCAAGGCGCTCGTGAAGGCGGGCGAGAAGGTGCTGCACGACTGGAACGGCCACACGCGCGCCCCGTCGTGATGCGGGGCGCGGCCGGGGCCCAGGATGCCTCGGACTGGGCCAAGATGAGGGGATGACGCGCTCCGCCTCCGACCTTCACCGGCGCGCCGTCGATCTGTGCATCAACGGGAAGTACGCGCAGGCGCAGCGTGTCCTCGATCAGGCTGAGGCTCGCACAGAGGACCCCGACCTGCGGGCGCGCATCGTCGGGACGCGGGCCCTCGCCCTGCAGCGCACCGGCAATCCCGCGCTGGCCGAGGAGCTGCTCAGGGCCGCCGTCGCCGGGGGCGATCTCACCGCGCACACGCAGGCGATCCTCCTCGGTCAGCTCGGCGCGATCGCGAACTACGGCGGACGGCTGGACGAGGCCGAGCGGTGGCTCACCGAGGCGATCGACCGCCTCGACGACGATCCGGTTCCGGCCGCGCGCGCTCGGGTGAACCGGAGTCTCGTCCGGATGCAGCAGAGACGGCTGGCCGATGCCGCGCACGACCTCGAGCGCGCATCGGCGACGTTCGCCGACCACGAGCTGCCGACCGATGAGGCCCAGGCGCGCCACAATCTCGGGTACACGTCGCTGCTGTCGGGAGACCTCGTGACGGCGCTCCGGGAGATGCTCGCGGCACGGCCGGTCGCGGCATCCACTCCCGTGAACGCGGCGATCACCGACGTCGATCGCGCGGAAGTGCTGCGCGACGCCGGGCTCTCGACGGAGGCGGAGCAGATCCTCGCGCGCGCCGCGAACGTGTTCGGCGCGCACCGCATGCCTCAGTCGCGCGCCGAAGCCGAGTTCCACCTCGCGCGCTCGCTGCTGTCGCACGACAGCGCGCGCGCGAGCGTCGTCGCACGCGCGGCATCCCGTCGTTTCCGGGCGCTGGGCAATGACGCGTGGGCCGCGCGCGCCGATGCGGTGCACCTGCGCGCGGTGCTCGGAGGTCCGCGGGTGGAGGACGGCGCTGCTCCCGCGCGTCGCCGGCTCCCGGCGACGGCGCAGGTCGAGGAGGTCGCGCGCGTCCTCGCCGCACGGGGGTTCCGCGGCGAGGCGGCCGCCCTTCGCATGTCCGACGCGCTCGCTCGCGCGCGTCGCGGCGAAGCGCCGGCACGCAGCTTTCGCGTGCCGGCGTCTTCACCCATGGAGGTTCAGCTGCTCGCCGCGGAGCTGCGGTCGGCGCGGGCGTCGGCCGCGAACCGCGGCGCGGCGGCCAGACGGCACGCCGCGCACGGCCTCGACGTGCTCGGCGGGTGGCAGCGCTCGTTCGGCAGCCTCGACCTGCAGACCTCGGTGGCGATGCACGGGGCGAACCTCGTGTTCGCGGGGCTCGACTCGGCTGTCCGGTCGGGACGACCCGATGTGGTGTTCGAGTGGTCGGAGCGGGCGCGGCATCTGAGCCAGCAGGTCGTGCCCCTGCGCCCGCCGCCGGACCCGGAGCTCGCCGAGGAGCTCGCGGAGCTCCGGATGCTGCGCGCCGAGAATCCCGGTGCCGATTGGCTCTCCGTGCCCCGGGCCGCAGCGCTGCGCGAGCGGGCGCGGGAGCGCCAATGGTCGGCGACGGGGGTGGCTGACGGGGACGAGCGCATCCCGCTGTCCGAGCTGCGGAGCGAGCTCGGCGACGACACCGCGCTCATCGCCTACGTCTACTCAGGATCCGAGCTCGTCGCGCTCGTGTGCGCGTCGCAGCGGACCGTCGTGGTCCCGGTGGCGTCGGGTGCCGACATCCGCCGCCTGCAAGAGGGCCTGCGCGCCGATCTCGACATGGCGGCCTCGATCCGCTCGGGCCCGATGGCCGCCATCGTGCAGCGGGGCCTCGATGCGCGATTGGATGCGCTGTCGCGCGTCCTCCTCGATGCGGCCGTGGCGCTCGCGGGCGATCGACGGCTCGTGCTGACGATCCCGGGACTTCTCAACGCGGTCCCGTGGGCGATGCTGCCCGCGATGCGGGGTCGCGTGTTCACACTCGCCGCGTCGGCCACGAAGTGGGCGCACTCGCGCCCCGGCCGATCCTCGGTCCGTCCGACCCGCGTCGGCTTCGCCGTCGGGCCCGGGGTCGCTCGCGGACGGGAGGAGGCCGAGGTGGGCGCGGCCTCGTGGCCGGCTTCCGAGATGCTGCGGGAGGACGAGGCATCCGTCGAGCGGGTCACCGCGCTCGCGTCCTCCGTCGAGGTGCTGCACGTCGCCGCGCACGGACGGCACGCGGTCGACAACCCGCTGTTCTCGGGTCTCGAGCTCGCTGACGGAACCCTGTTCGGCTATGACATCGACCTCATGCCGGAGGTGCCCGACACCGTGGTGCTGTCCGCCTGCGAGGTGGGCCGCTCGTCGGTGCGCTGGGGCGAGGAGGCGATCGGCATGACCCGCATCTGGCTGCACGCCGGCAGCCGCAGTGTCGTCGCCGCGCCCGTCATCGTCGCCGACGACGTGGCGTGCGAGCTGCTCGGCGCGATGCACGAAGGGCTGGCCGTCGGGAGCTCCCCGTCGGAGGCGCTCGCCCAAGCCGCCGCGAGCACCGGGATCGTGGCTCCGTTCCAGGTGCACGGCGCCGGGTTCTGAGGCGTTCCGGAGGCGGGTGCCGGGCTTTGCTGAGCCGGCGTCGGGAATCCTTGGAGAAAACTTTCTCGATCGATGTATCAGGGCGGCGGGGGGCCGCTCTTCATCGTCGGGACTGCTATGCACGCCGACGGACTGGGGCCGGACGCGACTGGGAGCAGAAAGCCGGAGAGTTGGGGACGCGTTCTGGGGACGTACGGCTTTCGAAGCAGGAACACGGGGGATGTCGCAGAGGCCCAGGTCGGCGACATCCCCCGCTTTCTTGTGCCCGCCCACCCTTGCCGAGCGGGCGCGAATCACCGGTTTCAGGTGTCGCGAACGGTCGTTTGCGCCCGCTCGGCAAGAAGTCGGGGGGGGGGGGGGGGGGGGTCAGCGGGAGGAGTTCACGGTGCGGCCGCGCACGATCCCGACGAACGCCTCGACCTCGGGGGTCGTGCGGGCGGCGATCCACGCGAGCGCGACGGAGGATGCGGGGGCATCGCGCAGCGGGCGGTAGTCGGCGTCCTTGCGGTGGTGCAGGCGGGCGAGCGACATCGGCACGATCACCACGCCGACCCCGGCCGCGACGGTCGCGATCGCCTCGGCCGTGTCGGCCGGCGGCGCGAACGCCGGAGCGACGGCGCCGGCCACGTCGAGTCCGAGCACGTCGTCGCCCGGCACGATCACGACCTCGCCGGCCAGGTCGGCCAGCTCGAGCTCGTCGGCGGCCGTGAGATGCGAGTCCGCCGCCGTCACGACCACCGGCACCTCGTCGTAGAGCGCGATCACGTGCAGGTCCGTGCGGTCCACCGGCAGCCGGACGAGCGCCGCGTCGACCTCGCCGTCGACGAGCGCCCGCCGCTGGTCCGCGACCGCGAGGGAGACGAGCTCGAGGGCGGTGTGCGGCATCCGGTCCTTCCACACGTCGATCCACTTGCCGGGGGTCGCCCCGGGGAACGCGCCGAGCACGAACCGCTCGGCCGGCCGTGCGGGAGGCTCGGGTGACGGCGCCGGCGACGGCCGCGGTGTGCGCTGGGGCTTCGGCTGGCGGGTCTGCGACGGTCGCTTGCCCGCGGACCGGGCGGATGAGGCATCCCGTCCCTTGCCGCCCTTGCGTGCGCGCGAACCGCCGCCCTTCGTCATAGGCCTCAGCGTAGCCGGGCGATATCGTTCGCTCATGGTCGCGATCCTCGCCACGGTCTTCGCCGCGCTCGCCGCGCTGCTCCACGTCTACATCTTCGTGATGGAGAGCGTGCAATGGACGCAGCCCAAGATCTGGAAGCGGTTCGGCCTGCCCGACCAGACGGCGGCCGACATCACCAAGCCGATGGCCTACAACCAGGGCTTCTACAACCTGTTCCTCGCGGTCGGCACCGCGATCGGCCTCGTGCTCTCCCTCGCGGGCGGCGAGGACTCCGCGCTCCGCGCCGCGGGCCTGGCTCTCGTGCTGTTCTCGCTCGGCTCGATGGTCGCCGCCGCGCTGGTGCTGCTCACGACCGGATCGAAGTACCTGCGCGCCGCGGCGACGCAGGGCACGCTGCCGCTCATCGGCTTCGTGCTGTTCCTCTTCGCCTAGGCCGTTCGGCGGGTCGTCGGCAGGGCTCGCGGCTGCTCAGCCGCAGGCGCCCCAGCGGCCGGATCCGGATGCCTCCGCCCGTGCCTGCGCATCGACGAGCAGGTCGTAGTGGGCGACGTTGGGCCAGACGCGGATCGCCTCGGCGTCTCCGGCGATGACGAGCTCGAGGCTGACGAAGGCGCCGTCGACGGTCCACAGGTTGAAGAGGCGCCGGTCGTAGTCGTCCCACGTGTCGCGGTCGGGCGCCGCCCACACCGTCGAGCCCTCGGGGAGGAGCTCGGCGAGGTGCGTGCGCGCCTCGTCGGCCCAGCACTCCGGCGTCGGCGTCCCCTCCGGGGTGTCGATGCCGATCAGGCGGATGCGGATGGGGTTCGACGTCGTCACGACATCGTCGGGCTGCTGCATCCGCGCCTGGATGGTGTCACCGTCGTACACGTACAGCACGGTGAGAGGGAAGGCGCCGTCGGGACGCGGAGGCGCCGTCGTGTCGGCCGGTTCCGAGGCGCTCGGTTCGGGCGCGTCGCCGACTTCGGCGGTGCTCAGATACACCCAGATCACGACGGCGACGAAGACCGCAGCGCCGAGCACCACGGCCGCCGCCCATGCCCAGCGCCTCATGCGCGCCACCCTAGCGCGGGCCGGCGACTCGGCCGGGGCACGTCAAACGGGTAGGAGATTTCGGGGTCCCGAGCCCCGCCAGTGCCGGATCAGGCAGAAATCTCCTACCTGTTTGACGCCGCCCGGCTGCGAGACCCCGCCTAGGCGGCCAGCCGCAAGCCTCGCGGGTCGGTGGCCACGCGCTCGCCGTCGGCGATCGTCTCGTCGTCGCCGATCAGGGAACCGACCGCCACGCGTGCTTCGCTCCCGACGTGCGTCCGCACGCCGATCTTGGCTCCGGCCCCGATGGCGGCGCGGGGTCCGATGTGCGCGTGCGGCGCGATGTCGGCGTCGGGGCCGATGACGGCGTCCGACTCGACCCAGGCACCGCGGCCGACGTGCGCGCCCGCCGCGATCTGGACCCCGGGTTCGACATATGCCCCCGCTTCGACGACGGCGCTCGGGTGCACCTTGGCGCCGTGCGCGATCAGGCCCCGACCGTTGGCGTGCTTGCGGTAACGCAGCGTCTCTCCGCGGTCGTTCTCGATGTCGACGTAGTTCTTGCCCACTGTCCCCTCCTGCGGCACCTTGTGGTGCCGAGTACAGGAATAACTCCAACTCTTGTGAATTCATTCCCCCGCATCGGTCGTCCCGGATGCACAGGGTTGCTTTTTCTTCGGAGTGGGGCTACGGACGGATTGCCGCCGCGCGGGTTCAGCTCACGTGCTCGTCCGCGTGGGACAGCGCCCGGTCGATGACGTCCAGCCCGCGCACGAGCTCGTCCTCGCCGATGACCAGCGGCGGTGCGACGTGCAGACGGTTGAAGTGCGTGAACGGCCACACGCCGTCGCGCTTGCACGCCGCCGCGACGGCGGCGACGGGTGCGGCATCCATCCCACTCGCATTGAAGGGCACGAGGGGCTCCCGCGTGTCGCGGTCCTTGACGAGCTCGATCGCCCAGAACAGTCCGCGGCCGCGCACGTCGCCGACGGACGGATGCCGCGACGCGATCTCCTGCAGGCGAGGCGCGACGACGCGCGCGCCGAGGTCGCGCACGCGGGCGAGGATGCCGTCCCGCTCGAACACCTCGAACGTCGCGACCCCCGCCGCGCACGCCAGCGGGTGGCCCGAGTAGGTGAGGCCGCCGGGGAACGGAACCGTGTCGAAGTGCGCCGCGATGCGGTCGGAGATGACGACGCCGCCGAGCGGCACGTACCCGGAGTTCACGCCCTTCGCGAAGGTGATCAGGTCGGGAAGGACCCCGTCGGCCTGGAACGCGAACCACTCGCCGACGCGGCCGAAGCCCACCATCACCTCGTCCGCGATGTACACGATGCCGAACCGATCGCACAGTTCCCGCACGCCGGCGAGATACCCCGGCGGAGGAACGAGCACGCCGTTGGTCCCCACGATCGACTCGATGACGATCGCCGCGATGGTGCCCGCCCCCTCCAGCACGATCGTCTGCTCGAGGTGCTCCAGCGCGCGCTGCGCCTCTTCCTCCGGCGAGGACGAGTGGAACGCCGAACGGTACGGGTACGGGCCGAAGAACTTCGCCGTCGAGCCGTCCGCCGGCTCGTTCGGCCACCGTCGCGGGTCGCCGGTGAGGGCGATCGCGGTGGACGTGTTGCCGTGGTAGCTCCGATACATCGACAGCACCTTGCGCCGGCCGGTCACCAGGCGGGCCATGCGCACCGCGTTCTCGTTCGCGTCGGCGCCGCCGTTGGTGAAGAAGACCTTCTCGAAACCGTCGCCGGCCACCGCCGCGATCCGCCGGGCCAGGTCGCCGCGCACGTCGTTCGCCATCGACGGCTGGATCGTGGCCAGGCGCGATGCCTGGCGCTGGATGGCGGCGACCAGATCGGGATGCTGGTGCCCGAGGTTGAGGTTCACGAGCTGCGAGCTGAAGTCGAGGTAGGCGTTGCCGGCGTAGTCCCAGAACGTCGAACCCTCGCCACCGGCGACGGGAAGCGGGTCGATCAGGGCCTGCGCGCTCCAGGAGTGGAACACGTGCGCGCGGTCGTCCTCCCGCACGCGCGCGTCGGCGTCGGGGTCGGCGGGGAAGGGCGCACGGGGGAGAGTGTCGGCCAGGGTCATTCGATGCTCCCGGGAGTCTCCCGGACAGATCGACCGGGGATGGCTTAGGCTGAGTGCGCCCAGTTTGTCAGAGCAGAAGTTGGTGCCACGGTGCTCGATCGTCGCGAAGATCGAACGATCCAGACGGATCGTCTGGTCGCCGGATCTGCCCTCGAGACCCTTCCGACGGTGCGCGAAGTGATCTCGCTCGACGCGGTCGTCCAGGGGGTTCCCGAGGTCGTCGTCGGCGACGACGCGCTCGATGCGCGCGTGCGGTGGCTCCACGTCTCCGACAACGCCGGAGTCGCTCGCCTGCTCGACGGCGGGGAGCTCCTCCTCTCGACGGGCGCGTCGTGGCCCTCCGACCCCGCCGACCTCCGCCGATTCATCGGCGAGCTCGACGACGCCGGCCTGTCGGGCCTCATCCTCGAGCTCGGGACGCACTACCGCTACGTGCCGGCCGTCGTCGTCGAGGCGGCGCGCGAACGCAATCTGGCGCTGATCGTCCTGCACCGCGAGCTGAAGTTCATCACGATCACCGAGGCCGTCCACGCCCGCATCATCACCGGCCAGAGCGACGCGCTCCGCTCGCGCGACGAGGTGCGCGAGCGCTTCACCGCGCTGGTGCTGCGCGGATCGCCCGCCGACTTCATCGTGCATCAGCTCGCTCAGACGCTCGGCGCCCCCGTGATCCTCGAGAACCGCGGGCACGAGGTCGTCGCCGCCGAGGTGCCGCTCGCGCTCGAGGAGGAGCTGTTCACCGAGTGGGAACTGCGATCCCGTTCGGCGCACCGGCGTGCGGAGCAGCGGCGCGAACGCGGCGCGCCGCCCGGCGCGGACGAGTGGCTCATCGTGCCCGTCGAGGCCCGCGGCATCCGATGGGGCACCCTCATCGCGCTCCCGGGGCCTGACCATCCCGCCGGCCGCACCGCCGTGCTCGAACAGGGCGCGATCGCCCTCGCGGTCGGGCGCCTCGCCGACGGCGAGTCCGACGAGTGGGGCCGCATCGGCCGGCGCCGTCTGGTCGACGGTCTGCTCGCCGGACGATTCGCGGGCGCGGGAGGCGCCGCCGCCCGGCTGGAGGCCGCCGGGCTGCCGCTGCGCAGCGCGAGGCTGTTCGGCATCGTCGCGTCGGGTGCGCCGATCCCGGCGGAGCGGGTGGATGCCGCGGCCCGGGCAATGCGCGGGCGCGCGCTGGCCGGCTCGGCGCCCGACGGGGTCGCCGCCCCGGCGACCGCGGTGCTGCTCTCCCTCCCGTCGGACGCCGTCTTCGACGACGACGCGGCGCTGTCGTTCGCGGCGGCGCTCGTCGACGCGGGACCCGATGCCGATCGCCTCACGCTGTCGGTCGGCCGAGCCGCCGAGGGCCTCGACGAGGCGCTCGCCTCGCTCCACGACGCCGTCGACCTCGCCCGGGGCCGCCGCCGCCGCGGAGGCAAGGGCCCGCAGTTGCGGCGGGCCGAGAACCGTCCGTTGGTCCAGCTCGTGACCGCCCTGCGCGACGATCACCGCGTGCTCGAACACGGCGAGCGGATGCTGGCGCCACTGATCGTCCACGACCTCACCCGCAGCGGCGACCTGCTCGACGTCCTCGAGGCGATGCTCGCCCATCCGGGCAACCGGACGGCCGCGGCATCCGCCTCTCACCTGTCGCGCTCGGTGTTCTACCAGCGGATCGCCCTCATCGAAGAGCTGCTGGGCGCAGACCTCGACGACGGCGAGACCCAGACCGCCCTGCACCTGGCGCTCCTCGTGCGTCGCAGCGCCGGTCGCTGATCCGGCGTCGAGACCGCCGCCCGGCCGCGGGCTACGGCGCGAGATAGACCTTGCGGAGGGTCTCGCGGACCGTCCATGTCGTGCGCATTCCGGCGCTCAGACGGGCGACGACGCCGGGCCGAAGGTCGAGGTCGGGCAGATCCGGGTCGTCGAACGAGACCGTAGCCACCCCGGCGAGCACAATGAAGACCTCGTCGGCCTCCACGTCCGTCGACACCCCGGGGGTGTGCTCCCACACCCCGATCTCGACACCGCCCACGGTGCCCAGCTCGGCCGCTCCCGCAGCGGGTGCTCCTTCGCGCACCTGATCTGTCGGGACGGCGCCGAGGGCGACCGGGAGGGCCGCGGCATCCACCGGCGTGCCCGGCTCGAGACGCGTCACGAGTCGAACCCCAGGCCGAGCGCGTCGAGCGTCTTCAGCAGCAGGTTGCGCCTTCCGCGGTTGTGGTCGGCGCGGTCGAGCGACCAGCGCGTGGCGTTGATCCCGATCGCGGCCGCCGGCTCGGGCGGGAACGGCAGAGGGCGCTTGCGGACCATCTCGAGCCGGGTGCGCTCGGTGTCGGCCCCGTCGAGGAGGTCGAGCATCACCTCTCCCGCGAACCGGGTCGAGCCGACCCCGAGGCCCGTGAAGCCCGCCGCGTAGGCGACGCGACGGTCGCGTGCGGTGCCGAAGAACGCGGTGAACTGCGTCGACGTGTCGATCGCTCCTGCCCAGCGGTGCGAGAAGCGCAGGCCCTCGAGCTGCGGGAACGTCGTGAAGAAGTGGCTCGCGAGCTTCTCGAACGACTCGGGGCGGTCCTCGTACTCCGGCCGCACCTTGCGCCCGTAGTGGTAGACCGCGTCATAGCCGCCGAACAGGATCCGGTTGTCCTTCGAGATCCGGTAGTAGTGGAACTGGTTGGCCATGTCGCCGATGCCCTGCCGATCGTCCCAGCCGATCGACGCGAGCTGCTCGTCGGTGAGCGGCTCGGTCATCAGCACGTAGTCGTACACGGGAACCGTCATCAGTCGGTTGCGCTTGATGAGCGACGGGAAGACGTTCGTCGCGAGCACGGCGCGGTCCGCGTCGACGCGACCGCGCTCGGTGACGACCGAGACGCCCGTGTCGCCCGGGGTGTCGAGTCCGGTCACGCGCGAGCGCTCGAAGATCTCGACGCCGCGCTCCTCGCACACGCGCGCGAGTTCGGCGGCGAGGCGGGCGGGATGCAGCATCCCGCAGGTGTCCTTCTCCCAGACAGCGGCGAGGTAGGTCGGGGAGTGCACCGCGGCCTGCGCCTCGGCCTGGTCGAGGTAGACCACGCCCTCCTCGCCCTCGGCGGCCCACTCCTCGAGCCACTCGATCTCGTGCGGCTCGACGGCGGGCGCGAGCTGCCCGGTGCGCTCGAAGTGGAAGTCCATGCCGTACCGGGACTCCGCCGCCTCGATCGCATCGAGGTTCTCGCGGCCGAGCCGGTCGAGGACCGGCATCTCGTCCGGCCAGCGCGCCATGCCGTTCTCATGCCCGTGGGTGAGGCTCGCCTCGCAGAACCCGCCGTTGCGGCCCGAGGCCGCCCATCCGACGCGCTGCGCCTCGACGACGACGATGCGGGCGCCGGGGTGGCGCTCCGTCGCGAGGAGAGCGGTCCACAGCCCGGTGTAGCCCGCGCCGACGATGACGAGGTCGGCACGATGAGGGCCGGTGAGCGCAGGGCGGTCGGGCAGGAGAGAGAGCGGGAGGTCGTCGCGCCAGAAGATCGAGTGCGACGTGTCCGCCAGTGCGTGACGGATGACGGATGCTGCCGGCCGCTGTCGTTCGAAGACGGTCGTGCCCACGGGTATCACTTCCCTGTCAGATGCGTTGCTTCGATCCTGTCCGCTCCGCGCCCCCGCGTCACCCCCGCGCTGTCGCGATTTCCCACGCGCACCGGACGTCCTGTTCGACCCCGCTCGGACCCGCCGCGCTACGCGTCCGCGGCGGCGTAGACGCGGTCGCCGTCGACGAAGGTCTGGAGCGCGCGCGTGGCTCCGATCTCGTCTGCCGGTGCCTCGAAGGGATCGCGGTCGAGCACGACCAGGTCGGCGCGCTTGCCGACTTCGATCGTGCCGGTGGACCGGTCGAGGCGGTTCACCCACGCGGACCCGGCCGTATATGCGGTCAGCGACGTCGCCAGATCGATCGCCTGCTCGGGGAGGAACGCGTCGTACTCGCCCTCCTCGTGTCCGGGCGCCGCCTTGCGGTTCACGGCGACGTGGATCGCCGCCATCGGGTCGGGCGTCGACACCGACCAGTCGCTGCCCGCGGCCAGTACGGCACCCGCGCGCAGCAGATCGCCGAACGGGTACTGCCATGCGCTCCTCGGCTCCCCGAGGTACGGGAGCGTCAGGTCGACCATCTGCGGCTCGAGCGCGGCCCACAGCGACTGCATGTTCGCCGCGACACCCAGGCGGCGGAAGCGGGGGATGTCCTCCGGATGCACGACCTGGATGTGTGCGATGTGGTGACGGTTGTCGCCCCGGCCGTTGCGGCCGATCGCCCGCTCCACCGCGTCCAGGCACTCCCGCACGGCGCGATCGCCGATCGCGTGGAAGTGCACCTGGAACCCCTCGGCATCCAGAAGGGGCACCGCCTCGTTCAGGACCTCGGGCGCGACGAACGAGATGCCGGAGTTGTCCGTGAAGTGACCGTGACCGTCGCAGTACGGCTCGAGCATCGACGCGGTGAAGTTCTCGGCCACGCCGTCCTGCATGATCTTCACGCTCGTCGCCGCGAAGCGCCCACCGCGGTACTGCTCGCGTCGCTCGATCAGCGAGGGGATCTGCTCCAGCCCCTTCGTGCGGTCCCACCAGATCGCGCCCACGACGCGCGCCGTGAGCGTGCCGTCGGCTGCGGCCCGGAGGTAAGCGGGCCCCGGATCGCCGGCGTCGCCGTACGAGCCGACGATGGCGTCCTGCCACGCGGTGATGCCGAACGAGTGCAGGTACCGCTGACCGACGAGGAGCGCCTCGGTGAGCCTGTCGAGCGGCTCGTCGGGGAGCAGCCGGTTCACCAGGCCCATCGCGCCCTCGTGGAGCGTGCCGGAGGGGGTGCCGTCGGCGTCTCGCTCGATGCGGCCGTCCGCCGGGTCGGGGGTGTCCCGATCGATCCCGGCGAGACGGAGCGCGGCCGAGTTGACCCACGCTCCGTGTCCGTCGCGGTTGGGGAAGAACGCCGGGCGGTCGGGCACCACGCGGTCCAGCGCCGCCGCGGTGGGCGTGCCGCCGGGGAACGCCGACATCTGCCAGCCGCCCCCGAGGATCCACTCGTCGTCGGGGTGCTCCGAGACGTAGTGCGCGATCGCCTCGACGTACTCGTCCGCGGTGGAGTACGGGGCGAGGTCGCACCGCAGCATGTCCAGGCCGCCCCACACCGGATGCACATGAGCGTCCTGGAACCCGGGGAGCAGCATCCGCCCCCGCAGGTCCACGATCTCGGTGCGGGGGCCTACGAACTCGGCGAGCTCGTCGCCGCCGACCGCGACGATGCGTCCATCGGCGACCGCGACCGAGCTCGCGCGCGAGCGCACGGTGTCGGAGGTGAAGACGGGCCCGCCGGTGAAGACGAGGTCGGCGTGCGGCATCCGGCGTCAGCCGCCCGTCATCGTCCGGGCGATCTGCGTGGCCGAGTCGCCCGCCCGCTTGAGCACGAGCGCGACGAGCGCGAGGGCGACGAGCGTCAGCAGCAGCATGATCGTCGAGACAGCGGCGATCTCCGGACGCAGACCCGACCTGACCGCGCTGAGCACGTACACCGGCCACGGCGTCGTGCCCGACACCTGCACGAACGCGGCGACGATCGTGTTGTCGAGGCTGAGGGTGAACGCGAGCAGGAAGCCCGCGAGCACGGCGGGCATCGCGAGCGCGAGCGTCACGCGGCGGAAGGTCGTGAACGGCTTGGCGTACAGATCGCTCGACGCCTCTTCGAGGTTGGCGTCCATGCCGACCAGGCGGGCGCGCACGATGTACGACACCACCGCCGTCGCGAAGAGCGAGGAACCCACGGAGAGGCGCACGATGCCGTCGTTGAACATGCCGAGACCGAGATCCTGTCCGAGGAAGACCAGCCACGGCAGCAGGGCGACGGCGTCCACGATCTCGGGGGTCACGGAGACCAGCAGCAGCAGGCCGAGGAACCACCACACCCACTTGCCGGGGTAGCGGGCCATGGCGATGCCGGCGAGGGTGCCGAGCGCCGTGGCGATGATCGCGGCGATGAAGGCGGTGATGAGCGAGACGCGCACTGCGCTCTGGATCGCCGGCTTCTCGAGGATCGTCAGGAATGCGTCGAACCCGAAGCCGTCCCACGCGACGAGCAGGCGGCCCGTGTTGAACGAGTAGATCACGATCACGATGATCGGCAGGAAGAGGAAGAGCATCACCAGGACGCCCCACACGGTGAAGGCGACGTCCGACCACGACCTCTTCGGGCCGGTGCGCTTCGCGCTCGAGCCCGCAGGGTCCTGCGCCCGCAGCATCGTCTCGGTCGCGGTCTGCGTCATGACGCCACCTCCACGGGGGTCTTGGTCGCGGCATCCACCGGCACCGCCTCGGTCACCGGGCCCAGCACGAGGCGATTGCGCGAGCGGAACGGCATCGTCACGAGCCAGATCAGCACGGCGGCGATGCCGATCGTGAGCATGATCACGAGCATGAGGAGCACCGCCATCGCCGAGCCGAGGGCCCAGTTCTGCGCGGTCTGGAACTGGCTCGCCACGAGCTGGCCGACCATGTTGCCCTGCGCGCCGCCGAGCACGGTGGCTGTGATGTAGTCGCCCATGAGGGGGATGAAGACGAGGAGCACGCCGGCGATGATTCCCGGCTGCGAGAGGGGCAGGGTCACGCGGAGGAACGTCGTGAGCTTTCCGGCGCCGAGGTCCTTCGACGCTTCGCGCAGAGCCGGTCCGACGCGGTCGAAGGCGACGAACAGCGGGAGGATCATGAGCGGCAGGTAGTTGTACACCACGCCGATCACCACGGCGGTGCGCGTGTACATCAGCGCCAGCGGGCCATCGAGCACGCCGATTCCCTGGAGGACGGTGGAAAGCCAGCCCTCGGGGGCGAGGATCACCTGCCAGCCGATCGTGCGCACGAGGAAGTTCGTCCAGAACGGCACCAGGACCAGGGCGATGAGCAGGCCCCGGCGTGAGGGACGCACTTTGAACGCCATCCAGTAGGCGACGGGTGCTCCGATCAGGAAGCACAGGACGGTGCCGAGGATGCCGACCCACAGGGTGTTCTGGAACGTCGCGAAGAAGGTCGGCGAGACGGCCTCGACGTAGCGGTCGAACGACAGGATGTCGTTCGCGTGCGTGCCGAAGATCCCCGGCTTGTAGCCGAAGCTGAACCACACCACCATCCCGACGGGCGCGACGAAGAACAGCAGAAGCCACGCCCACGCGGGGACCGCGAGAGCTGCTCCGGCGGCGGGCTTACGCACCCGCGGCGGCCTTCATCTCGTTATGGATCTCCACCCGAGTCTGCTGCGAGTCGTTGAGCTCCTGCTCGTGCATCGTCTCCAGCTGCTCCGGCGTGAAGAAGATGAAATCGCTGAGCTCGACCGCGCTCGTGTCCATGTCCTTGCCGCCGACGTTGTAGCCGATGTAGTCGAGGTTCAGCGCGAGGCTCTCGGGCGACATCGAGTAGTTGATGAAGGCGTGCGCTGCCTCCGGGTGGGGTGCGCCCTCCGCGATGGCCCAGTTGTCCATCCACAGTTCGGTCTGCGGTCCGGGGAGCACCCACTGCCAGCGGTCCGGCTCGCTCGACTCCTGGATGCCCAGACGGGCCTCGCCGTTCCACGACTGCATGAGCACCTGAGAGCCCTGCACGATCGCGGTGCTCGGGTACGAGTCGAATGCGGCGACGTTGGGGGCGATCTCCGAGACGAGGAACGCGCGCGCCGCTTCGAGCTGCTCGGGGTCCTGCGTGTTCCAGTCGGTGTCGTTGGACCAGAAGTAGGACCCGATCGTCCCGGCCGGATCGTCGAGCATCGACGTCTTGCCGCTCGCCTCGTTCTGTGCTGCGTCGAAGAAGTCCGCCCACGTGGCGAGCTCGCGCGTGATGACGTTCTTGTCGTAGACGAAGCCGGTCGTGCCCCACGCCTTGCAGACCGAATACTCGTTGCCCGGATCCCACGCCCGCCCGAGGTAGGCGGGATCCATGTTCGAGATGTTCGGGAGCAGGTCCTTGTTGAACTTCGTGAGCAGGCCGTTCTCGATCATCTGCGGGATGAACACGCCGGTCGGCACGACGATGTCGTATCCCGAGGTGCCCTTGGCGGCGACGAGCTTCGCGATGAGCTCCTCGTTCGAGCTGTAGGAGTCGAGGGTGACGTTCGGCCCCAGCTCCGAAGTGAAGCCCGACACCACATCCGGCGAGTCGTAGTCGCCCCACGTGTACACCGACAGGCTGTCCTCGAGCTCGCCGCCGGTCGCCTGAGGCTGAGGAGACGAGCCGCCCCCGGGGGCGCACGCGGCGAGCGCGGCCGCACCGCCCGCGATGGCGGCGATGCTGAGGAAGCGGCGGCGCGACAGCTCGCGCACGATCGCCGGCGTCGAGGCCTCGGGCGCGAGGATGCGGAGCGGGTTGCGGGATTCGGTCATCGGGATCTCCTGGTTCGGGTCGGGAAGCCGGTGAGGGCGGATGCTGCGGCGGAGGGGGCGAGTGTTCTAGGCGGTCGGCGGCGCGATGTAGCCGCCGTCCTCGGCGGCGGCGTCGGCCGGGAAGAGCAGGACATGGTGGTCGGCCCACGTGCAGACGACGGGATCGCCGATCCGCAGAGCGGGCGCGTCGGGGGTCGGGCGGCGCACGATGAGGCTCTGGTCGCCGCCGAGCTGCACGAGGTACTGCATGGTGTCGCCGAGGTGCGAGACGCCGATGAGGTGGCCGCGCGTCGCGTTGGCTGCGGGCAGGGCGTCGCCCGCGTCGGCCGCGATCGTGATGTACTCCGGCCGCACGGCGGCTTCACCCTGGGCCGTCCCGGCGAGCCGCGGGTCGGAGCCGCGCACCAGCGCGTGTGGCGAGCGGACGGCGGCGCCGGCCTCGCTCACCTCGCCGCGGAAGAAGTTCTGCTGTCCGACGAAGGCGGCGACGTAGGCGGACGACGGGCGCGCGTAGACCGTGTCGGCGTCGGCGAGCTGCTCGATGCGCCCGGCGCGCATGATCGCAATGCGGTCGCTCATCGAGAGCGCTTCGCCCTGATCGTGGGTCACGAAGACGAACGTGATGCCGAGGCGCGCCTGCAGCAGCTTGAGCTCGAGCTGCATCTCCTCGCGCAGCTGCCGGTCGAGCGCGCCCAGCGGTTCGTCGAGGAGCAGGACGGCGGGCCGGTTGACGAGGGCGCGTGCGAGCGCGACCCGCTGCTGCTGACCGCCCGACAGCTGGGTGGGCTTGCGGTCGCCGAACCGGCGCATCTGCACGAGGTCGAGGGCCTGCGTGACCTTCTCGCGGATCTCGGCTTTCGGGGTGCGGCGCTGCTGGAGGCCGTACGCGACGTTCTCGGCGACCGAGAGGTGCGGGAACAGCGCATAGGCCTGGAAGACGGTGTTGACGTCTCGGCGGTACGGCGGAACCCCGCGCACGGAGGTGCCGGAGACTTTGATGTCGCCCTCGTCGGGCTGCTCGAACCCGGCGATCATGCGGAGGGTGGTCGTCTTGCCGCAGCCGGACGGTCCGAGGAGGGAGAGGAACTCGCCGGGCTGGATCGTCAGCGAGAGCGCGTCGACGGCGACCTGGTCGCCGTAGCGCTTGGTCACCGCATCCAGGACGACGGCGCCGCGGTCGTCTGCCGTGACAGGGGGAGTTGCGGGGGCCGTCTCTGCGTCAGTCGCCGTGGTCACCTGTGAGGTCCTCCTGCAAGCGGGCCCCGCGACACTGCGCGGCCGGGTGGGCTGGTGTGGGGTATTCAATAGGGCCGCGTGCGCCCATGCAACGCGCCGCACGGCGAACCGGACGATTAGGGGCCCGCGTGGCTCCGGTGCGACAGATCGTCCGGAGTTGTGTAACAGTCAGGAAACCGCGGGGTTTCGGTGTGCTCACGGCGCAGCACTCTCTGCACGTGCGGGGCGGGCGACAGATCGTCCGCCGAGCGCTCGAGATCGGCGCCGCGGCGCGCGGGAGGGCCGGCGAGCCCGTGAAGACCGAGGAGGGGTGAGAGGGGAGGGGCGTCAGGTCTGGCAGCGGGGGCACCAGAACACGTTGCGCTCCTTGGTGGGGTCCGCTCCGAGAGTGGTCGCGCGGATGACCGTGCCGCAGCGACGGCACGGCGCCCCCTCGCGCCCGTAGACCCAGAACCGGCGGCCGGGTCTGTTCTCGCCGGTGAAGGTCCGCGCCGAGCGGTCGCGGTTCGCGCGGATCATGCGCGTTCCGAGGTCGACGATCGCCCGCGCATCCGTGGCGCTGGCCGGAGTGTGCGGATCGACGCCGCGCACGAAGAGGATCTCGTTGGCGTAGACGTTCCCGAATCCGGCCACGCTGCGCTGGTCGAGGATGGCCACGTGCACCGGTCGGTCGTCGGCCTGCACGCGACGAGCCGCCTCCGCGGCATCCCAATCGGTCGCGAGCGGATCGGGGCCGAGATATCCGACGAGGGTTTCCTCCTGCACGGTGGGGACGAGGTCGATGTCGGCGAGGTCGAAGCCCACCGTCTGCCAGCGGCGGTTGCCCACGATGGCCCGCGCCTTGAAGGCCGCGTTCCGCCAGCGCTCTCCGCGGGCGTACACGTGCCACTCGCCCTCCATCTTGAGGTGCGAGTGCAGCGTCCAGGTGCCGATCCGATGCAGCAGATGCTTGCCCCGCGCGACGACGGACTCGACCGTCTCGCCCGTGAGGTCGACCGTCGCGAACCGGGGGACGCGCAGGTCGAACTCCGTCACCTCCGCGCCGGCGAGTGCATCGTTCAGCCGCCGCGCCGCACGGAAGACGGTGTCGCCCTCAGGCACGGGCGGGTCCGGCCGACTGGCGGGCGGCGCGCTCGAGATCGCCGGCGGTCAGTCGACGCAGCGTGAGTCCGCGCGGCGACTCGACGAACCCGGCCTCATGGAGGGCGCGCCCCCACCCCGTGCCATGCACGAAGGCCCCGTTGACCTGCTCGATCGTGAGCGTGTCGAGGCGTCGGCTGCGTGCGGTGGCGGCGAGGTCTCGCGTGGCGGCGGCGATGGCGGCCTCGTCGCCGGTGAACGCGAGGGCCGTCTTTCCGCCGCGCTCCAGGTAGAGGACGAGGACGCCGTCGACCAGCACGACGAGAGCCCCCGCTTTGCGTCCGGGGCGGTGTCCGACGCCTTCGAGACCCGGCCAGGCGAGGGCCGCACCGTAGGGGTTGGCCGGATCGGTCGCGGCGAGCGTCACCGCGCGCAACGGAGGCGGATCGGGCAGCCCGGCGAACTCGCGGATCCGATCGACGGTGGCGGATGCTGCGAACTGGGCGGCTCCGAGCTTCTCGACGACGTACCCGCGGCGGCAGTGCCCCGCCTCTTCGAACCCGGCGAGCACCCGGTAGGCCTGCGCGAATCCGCCGGGGAGTCCCTCGGCCTGCACGGCGCCCCGCGTGACCACCCCGTAGCGGTCGAGCAGCAGGCTGGCCGCCGCCGTCGCGCGCAGCGAGGCGTCGGCTTCGGGCTCGGGAAGAAGCGACCATCGTCCGCCGAGCGCGGGCGGGCGCGGCGGAACGGTCGCGGCGACCGCGCGGACGGCGGCCCCGCGGTACAGCCGCGTGCGCGGGGCCTTGCGCGCGACGCGGTGCGTCTGCGACCCCCCGCCGACCAGCGCGCGCACCGGGGCGAAGGTGTCGTTGGTCACGCGGCCGCCCCACGTCAGCCGCCACAGCGCCTCGACGACGGACTGCTCGTTCTCGGCATCCGTGAGCCCCCGCAGCTGCGAGGCGAAGAACCCGCCGCCGGCGCCCAGCGCGTCGAGGATACGGGCGTCCAGCGAGTCCGGGGCGATCTCCGAGTCGGACGTCGTGAGTGTGAGCGGCACGGCGTCGGACGGATGCAGCGCGATCCAGCCGTCGCGCCCCGCGAGACTGCCGTGACCCGACCACACCACCTCCCCGCTGGAGGTCAGCTCGTCGAGCATCGCCGGGCTGTAGTCGCGCACGCGCGCCGGCAGGATCAGCGACTCCCACGCGCTCGCGGGGATGGGCACTCCCGCGAGCTGCTCGATGACGGCGGCGACGCCGTCGATGCCCTCGAGCGGCCGCGTGACGTGCTGCCAGTCGGGGAGGAACCGCGCGTAGGCGTCCTGGGGCACGGGTTCGACGCTCCCGCGGATGGCCGCGAGTGACCGCATTCGCAGTCGGCGGAGCACCTCGGCATCGCACCACTCGGTGTCATCGCCGGTCTGGCCCGCGGAGGCGGGGAGGAAGAAGCCGCTCGCGATGCGCCCTTGGGACTCGAGGCGCTGCAGGGTGAGCCGCGCGACGGCGACGCCCACGCCCAGGCGTCGGGCCGCGGCATCCGCTGCGAAGGGTCCGTGCGTGCGCGCGTAGCGTGCGACGAGGTCGCCCAGCGGGTCGGCGAGGGGTTCGAGGAAGGCGGTCGGGATGCCGACGGGAAGGGCGACGCCGATCGCATCGCGCAGGCGACCGGCGTCTTCGACGGCGGCGTGCCGGCGCACGCCGGCGATGGTCACCTCGATCGCACGGCGTGCCGTGACGAGCGCCTCGAGGAGCTCGGCGGCCTCGGACTCGGTCGCGACCGATCCACCGTCGGCGGGCTGCAGCCGTGCCGCCACTTCGGCCGCATCGAGCGGGCCGAGGATGCGCAGCAGGTCGGCGACGCCCTCGAGGCCACGGGCGCGGCGTTCGGGTTCGAGGCGCTGCGCCTCGCGCTCGAATTGCGCGATGACGTCCGGGTCGAGCAGCTCGCGCATCTCGATCTTGCCGAGCAGCTCGGACAGCAGCGCGGGATCCACCGAGAGGGCGGCCGCGCGCCGCTCGGCCAGCGGCGAGTCGCCCTCGTACATGAACGCGCCGACATATCCGAAGAGCAGATCCCGCGCGAAGGGCGACGGCTGCGGCGGCTCGGTCTCGACGAGACGGATGCTGCGGTCCGCGATGCGGCGGGCGATCCGGAGCAGCGATGGCACGTCGTAGACGTCCTGCAGCACCTCGCGCAGCGTTTCGAGAATGATCGGGAACGTGGGGTGGCGACGGGCGACCTCGAGCAGCTGGGCGGAGCGCTGGCGCTGCTGCCACAACGGACTGCGGCGTCCTGGATTGCGGCGCGGCATCAGCAGGGCTCGGGCCGCGCACTCGCGGAATCGGGAGGCGAACAGGGCGGAGCCGCCGACCTCGTCGATGACGATCTGCTCCAGCTCGTCGGGATCGAAGACGAAGAGATCTGCGCCCGGAGGGTCGGCCGCGGCATCCGGAATGCGCGCGATGATGCCGTCGTCGCTCGCGACCGCCGCGCCCTCGACGCCGAGTCGCTCGCGGATGCGGGCGTTGACGGCGAGCGCCCACGGCGCGTGCACCTGCATGCCGTACGGGGAATGCAGGATCACACGCCAGTCGCCCACCTCGTCGCGGCCGCGCTCGACCGTGAGCTGACGATCGGTGGGAAGGGTGCCGGTCGCCTCCCGCTGTTCGGCGAGGTAGGACAGGAGGTTGCTCTGTGCGTAGTCGTCGAGGCCGGCGTCCTGGAGTCGCTCCTCGGCCTTCTCGGGCTTGGCCGTCGACACCTCGCGCGAGAACTTGCCGAGTGCTTCGCCCAGCTCGGCGGGCCGGCCGATTCCGTCGCCGTGCCAGAACGGCACCTTGCCGGGCTGACCGAACGCGGGCACGACGTTCACCCGGTCGTGCGTGATCTCGACGATGCGCCAGCTCGTTGTGCCGAGGGTGAACACGTCGTTGACGCGCGACTCGTAGACCATCTCTTCGTCGAGTTCGCCGACGCGGGCGTTCTGGGACTCACCGGCGATGAACACCCCGAACAGACCCCTGTCGGGGATCGTGCCGCCGCTGGTCACCGCGATGCGCTGCGAGCCGGGGCGTCCGGTGAGGGTGCCGTGATCACGGTCCCACACCAGTCGCGGCCGGAGCTCCGCGAACTCGTCGGACGGGAAGCGACCGGCGAGAAGGTCGAGAGTGGCCTCGTAGGCCGAGCGCGGAAGCGAGCGGAACGGGGCGCTCCGCTTGAGCAGCTCGTACCAGCCCTCGACGTCGAGCGGCACGAGCGCGCACGCGGCCACCGTCTGCTGGGCGAGGATGTCGAGCGGATTCTGCGGGATCGAGATCGCCTCGATCTGCCCCGCCAGCATGCGCTCGGTGACGATCGCTGTGTGGAGCACGTCGCCCCGGTGCTTGGGGAACAGCGCCGCTCGGCTCACCTCTCCGACCTGGTGCCCGGCGCGGCCGATGCGCTGGAGACCGGATGCCGCGCTCGGCGGCGCCTCCACCTGGATCACGAGATCGACCGCGCCCATGTCGATGCCGAGCTCGAGGCTCGAGGTCGCCACGACGCACCGCAGCATTCCGGACTTCAGCTCCTCTTCGACCTGCGCGCGCTGCTCCTTCGAGACCGAACCGTGGTGCGCCTTGGCGAGTACGGGGTCGGCGCCCGCGGTCGCTCCGGCCTGGGCCATCATGGCCGCCGGCACCGCGGGATCGGGCAGGTCGAGGCCGAGGCGTTCGGTGTAGATCTCGTTGAGTCGACCGGTGAGCCGCTCGGCGAGGCGTCGCGAGTTGCAGAACACGATCGTGGACCGGTGCTGGAGGATGCGGTCGACGATGGCCTCCTCGACGTGCGGCCACACGGATCCCGTCACTTCCGTCTCGCCCGATCCGGACGCACGCCGCGACTGCCCGTCGGCGAACCAGTCCTCGTCGATCACCTCTCCGGTCTCGGCATCCGCTCCCTTCGCGGCGTCGTCGGCCGGCGACCACGCCTCCGTACCCGGTGGCGGCGGGGGGTTGAGCATGTCGTCGATCGGCACGACCACCCTCATGTCGAACGCCTTGGTCGCCTTCGGCGCGACGATCTCGACCGGGGCCGCCCCGCCCAGGAACCGCGCCACCTCGTCGATCGGACGCACGGTCGCCGACAGCCCGATCCGCTGTGCGGGCTTCTCGAGGATCGCGTCGAGACGCTCCAGGCTCACGGCCAGGTGCGCGCCGCGCTTCGTCGCCGCGACCGCGTGCACCTCGTCGACGATCACGGTGTGCACGTTCGCGAGCGTCTCACCGGCGGCACTGGTGAGCATGAGGTAGAGCGACTCCGGCGTCGTGATGAGGATGTCGGGCGGCGCCGTCACCAGCTTGCGGCGGTCGCTCGACGTGGTGTCGCCCGACCGCACGCCCACCGTGACCTCGGGGACGGGGACGCCCAGGCGCCTGCCCGACTGGCCGATCCCCACGAGCGGGGACCGCAGGTTGCGCTCGACGTCGACCCCGAGCGCCTTGAGCGGCGAGATGTAGAGGATGCGGGTGGGGGAGGTGGAGGCATCCACCCGCTTCTTGCCGCGCGGGGCTGCCGGCGCGTCGACCGCCTTCTCTCGGAAGACCCGGTC
Source organism: Microbacterium insulae (assembly GCF_042677065.1). Classification (NCBI taxonomy): domain Bacteria; kingdom Bacillati; phylum Actinomycetota; class Actinomycetes; order Micrococcales; family Microbacteriaceae; genus Microbacterium; species Microbacterium insulae. The sequence continues at coordinate 1,897,140 of NZ_JBHTII010000001.1, forward strand.
GATCGCCCACAGGAACGCCGACAGCGTCTTGCCGGACCCGGTGGGGGCCACGACGAGCGCGTGCTTGCCGTGGGAGATGGCCTCCCACGCGCCGATCTGCGCGTCGGTAGGGGACGCGAAGGCACCGCGGAACCAGTCCTGCGTGGCAGGACTGAACCGCTCGAGCACCTCGCCCATCCCTCCATCTTGGACGCTGCCGCCGACATCGGCGCGGGCTTGACGCGGCAGCCGGATGCCGCGACCGCCGTCATCGCTCGATGAGGGTCCCGTCGCGCCCGAGTTCGAGCACAAGACTCACGCCGACGCGGTCGAGGAACGCGTCGTCGTGGCTCACCACGAGCACCGCGCCGCGGTAGGACGCCAGCGCGTCGACGAACTGCCCGACCGTGTCGAGGTCGAGGTTGTTCGTCGGCTCGTCGAACACGAGCAGCTGCGGCGGCGGGTCGGCCAGCAGCAGCCGTGCCAGTGCCACCCGGAACCGCTCTCCGCCCGACAGGGTCGAGACCGGTCGCTCGACCGCAGCCCCCCGGATGAGGAACCGGGCGAGCCGGTTGCGCAGTTCGGCCACCGGCGCGGACGGAGCCGCGGCCCGCACGTTGTCGAGCACCGAGGCGTCCTCGCGGAGCCCGTCCACGCGCTGCGGCAGGTAGCCCACGCGGTCGGTGTGCAGCTCGCCGCCGGCCATCGCCCGTGAAAGGCGCGGGAGATTTGCTACTGGATCGACCTCAGCGGCACCCGTCAGCCCCATTTCTCCCGCCGCTTTCACCGATGCGTCCTCCCCCTCCGCCCCGCGGACGGGCCCGACCAGGGCCTCGAGCAGCGTCGTCTTGCCGGCGCCGTTCGGACCGATGAGCGCGACCCGCTCGGGCCCCTGGATGATCCAGGAGCGCTCGCCGTCGCCGATCGTCGCGATGCGCCGCCCCGCCGGAACGCCCGGGTCGGGCAGGTCGATGCGCACGGTGTCGTCGTCGCGCACGCGCCGCTCGGCGGCGTCCAGCGCGGCGCGCGCGGTCGCCTCGCGGTCGGCCTTCTCGCCGCGGAGCTTCCCGGCCGAGACCTGGGCGGCCATCTTCCGGCCACCCGCGACGATCTTCGGCACGCGCTTCTCCAGCTGCGCCTTGCGACCCATCGCGGCGCGGTGCGAGATCGTGGTCTCGGCGGCGATCCGCTCGCGCTTCTCGCGTCGCACCGCCTGGGCGGCCGACCGCTCGGCCTGACGGGCGGCGTCCTGCTCGGCATCCAGCCACGCGCGCCACTGCGAGTACGGGCCGCCGAACGTCGCCAGCTCGTGCTCGTACAGCTCGGCGGTGTCGTCCAGGAGTTCGAGCAGCGCCTCGTCGTGGCTCACCACGACGAGCGCTCCCCGCCAGGAGGCGATCAGGCCGTGCAGCCGCGCACGCGCCTCGCGGTCGAGGTTGTTCGTCGGCTCGTCGAGGAGGGCGACGGGCGCACCGCTCAGCCGGATGCCGGCGACCGCAGCGAGGACCGCTTCGCCGCCGGAGAGGCCACCGACGCGGCGGTCGAGCATTGCCGGATCGAGACCCGCTTCGGCGAGAGCGGCGTGCGCCCGAGCCTCCACGTCCCAGTCGGTGCCGACGGCGTCGAAGTGGCGCGGGTCGGGGTCTCCGGACTCGATCGCGCGGACGGCGCGCAGCGCCTCGCCGACGCCGAGCAGGTCGGCGACGGGTCGCGCGGTGTCGAGCGTGAGCCGCTGCGGGAGGTACGCAGCATCCCCGGTCCGGACGAGCTGGCCGCCGTCGGGCGCGAGCTCGCCGGCGATGAGGCGCAGCAGCGTGGACTTGCCGGATCCGTTCCGGCCGATGAGCCCCGTGCGGCCGGCGCCGAACGAGCCGGTGACGCCGTCGAGGGCGATGGTGCCGTCGGGCCACGCGAACGAGACGCGGTCGAGCACGACGGACGGGGTGGGAGTGTGGGCGGGCATGGGGCCTCCGGTGTCGGTCAGGCGCTGACACACGAAGCCGCGGGCGCCCGGCGGGCAGGCCGGAGCGAGGGTGAAGCGGCGGGATCGACGGTCAGCGCGGAAGAGTGAAGCGCCGGCACGTCGAAGCGACAGCGAAGGCTGTCGCTCGGTTCCTGAGTAGCGGCCGGAGGCCGCGTATCGAAGGACGACGGAGCGGCGCGATTACAGCGCGGTCGCGTCGATGTGCTTCAACGGAGTTCCTCACACTCGGGACAGAGGCAGAACCACGATAGCGGATGCCCCGGCCCGGCGTCGCGGGTACGGCTCAGCCGAGCTCGGCGACCCGCTTGTCGAGGAACACGCGCACGTCGGAGAGTTCCTGCTCCGAGACGCTGTGCGTCAGCCCGGGGTAGACACGGCCGCTCAGCTCGGTGTGGGCGGGGAGCCACTGGGTCGTGTGCTCGACGAGGAAGGCCGGGATGACGTCGTCGGCGGTGCCGCGTCCCCAGAACACCGGCGGCTTCGCCTCGGCCAGCTCGGCGTCGCGCGGCAGCTCCCCGGGGGTGGCGTAGCCCGAGAGGTTCACGGTGAACGCGAACCGCTGCGGCTCGAGGCGCATGGCCTGCAGCGAGACCGCGGCCCCCTGCGAGAAGCCCAGCAGCCCGATCGCCGGGTGAGTGGATGCCGCGTCATCGGCCCACGCGACGAGCCCCGCGGCGGCGGCCGTGGTGTGCGCGGGGTCGCGGTCCTCGAGGTTCTCGATCGGATACCAGGAGTACCCGGGGGCGGGGAAGGGCGGTGCGAGCGGAGCGCGGACGGCCGCGACCGCGAACTCCGGGGGCAGGTACGGGATGAGCCCGAACAGATCGCGCTCGTCGGCGCCGTAGCCGTGCAGCAGCACGAGGAGGGGGCGCCCCGCGCGCTGCGCGGCGTCGGTGGACCACAGCACCGCGGCGGGATCGAGGGAGATGCTCACCGCTCCATCCTGCACCTCGGCGCTGGGTCCCGCGCGCGGGGATCAGGATGCCGCGGCGGCCCGCTCGGCCGACGCGATGACCATGTCGATGCCGGCGAGGAAGAGGGCCTCGTCGTCCAGCTCGGCCAGCTGTGATGCGTTGCGCGCGATCAGGGGGAACTCGCGCGGGTCGACGATCAGCGGGGCGTCGAGCCAGAGGGTGTCGGACTCGTCCGGCCGTCGGGCCCGGGCACGCGCGACGTTCGCACTGCCCGACAGCACTTGCATGGCGAAGAGCGCGTAGTGCCGCACGAGCTCGTCGCCGTCGAGCCCCGCGCGGGTGAACGCGTCGAGGATCGTCTCCATCGCGCGATGCTCGGCGACGCCGTTGGTGGTGAGCAGCATGGCCTCGGCGCCGACGGCGGGGTAGTGCCCGAACGCGTCCCGCGATCGCAGCGCGAGCTGCCGCAGACGCTCCTGCCACTGCTCCGGCGGCGCGTCCATCGCGTCGAGGCCGATCTCGGTGACGTGGTCGAACAGCGCACCCATCAACTCGTCCTTGCTGCGGAAGTGCCGGTAGACCGCTGTGGGGTCGACGCCGAGGTGGGATCCGAGCTCGCGAAAGCTCACGCTCGTCGCGCCCGGAGCCGAAGCCAGCTCGAGCGCCGCGGCGACGATCGACTCGCGATCGAGGCGGGCCTTGCGGGCGGTGCTCGCTCGGCCCGTGGGCGCGTTCGCCACGACGACTCCTCTCACGGACGGGCGGGTGCGGCATCCGTCCGTCGCCCCATGCTAACCCGCTGCATCACGGTTTAGTCAACACCGTTGACATCGACGTTGTCCACGACGTAGCCTCATGCCCCATCGAGACACTCCAGAGGAAGCGAGGCGACATGGGAGTCGCAGATGTGGTGTTCGTCGGCGGACCGGTGTTCACCGGCGAGGGCCGGCCGATGGACGGGCTCGCGGTCGCGGTCACCGGCGGCCGGATCGCCGCGGTCGTGCCGGAAGCCGAGGCATCCGTCCTCATCGGGGAGGCCACCAGGGTCGTCGATCTCGACGGCGCGCTGCTCTCGCCCGGATTCCAGGACGCCCACGTGCACCCCGTCTCGGGAGGCATGGAACTGCTGCAGTGCAACCTCACCGACGCGTCCGACGCGGCCGAAGCGGTCTCGACGGTCCTCGCCTACGCGAAGTCCCACCCCGACGAGCCGTGGATCCTCGGAGGCGGCTGGTCGATGGACCACTTCCCGGGTGGCTCGCCCGTTCGCGGCCTCCTCGACGCGATCGAGCGTCCTGTGCTCCTCCTCAGCCGCGATCATCACAGCTCGTGGGCCAACACCGCGGCTATCCGGCTCGCGGGTCTCGACGCGTCCACACCGGATCCCGTCGACGGTCGCATCGAGCGCGAGCCCGACGGCTTCCCGGCGGGCACATTCCACGAAGGCGCGGGAGCCCTCTTCACCGGCGTGCAGCCCGAGCACGACCCGGAGCTCGCCTATCGCGGGCTGCTCGCCGCGCAGGAGGCGCTCATCGCGCTGGGCATCACCGGGTGGCAGGATGCCGCGGTCGGGGCATCCAGCATCATCGCCGACCCCCTCGACGCGTACGAGCGCGCGGTGGGCGAGGGCGTGCTGCGCGTGCACGTCCGCGGCGCCCAGTGGTGGGAACGGGACCAGGGCCTCGAGCAGGTCGAACGGATGACCGCCCGGCGCGACGCGCTCGCCGCCCGGGTCCCTGCCGACCGTCTCACCATCGCGAGCACCAAGATCATGGTCGACGGCGTCGCCGAGAATCAGACCGCGGCGATGCTCACCCCGTACAAGGACCCGCACGGCCACGTGACGGGCAACCGCGGGCTGTCGTTCGTCGACCCGGCGATCGTGCGTCAGGCCGTCACCGCGCTGGACGCCGCCGGGATGCAGGTGCACTTCCACGCCCTCGGCGATCGCGCCGTGCGCGAAGCCCTCGATGCCGTCGAGGCCGCGCGCGTCGAGAACGGCCCGACCGACAACCGGCACCACCTCGCGCACCTGCAGGTCGTCGACGAGGCCGAGGTGACGCGCTTCGTCGAGACGGATGCCGTCGCCAACCTCCAGGCGCTGTGGGCGTCGCACGAGCCGCAGCTCGACGAGCTCACCCTCCCGTTCCTCCGCGACGGCGCCGAGGCGCGGCACTACCCGTTCGGCGACTTCGCCCGCGAGGGAGTCCGGCTGGCCGCCGGGAGCGACTGGCCCGTGTCCAGCGCGGACCCGATGGCCGCCATCCACATCGCGGTCACGCGGGTGCACCCCGGCAGTGAGGCCCCTCCGCTCGGCGGGGAGCATCAGCGGCTCGACCTCGAGACGGCGATGGCGGCCTACACCTCCGGCTCCGCCTACGTGAATCACCGCGATCACGACACCGGCTGGGTGCGCGAGGGCTACCTCGGCAACCTCGTCGTGCTCTCACCCGACCCCTTCTCCGTGCCCGCGGAGGAGATCCACCGCGCCACCGTCCAGTCCACCTGGATCGAGGGAGAGCTCGTCTACCTCCGGCAGACCGACACCGTGAAGGACCCGTCATGAAGAATCCGCGCATCGCCCGAGCCCTCGCCGTCGCGGCGGGCCTGTCGGTATCGGCCCTCGTCGTGAGCGCCTGCTCGGGCGGGTCGGCTGCCCCGGAGCCCCCCTCGTCCGAGTGGGAGCTCACCGACCAGACCCCGGCACCGTCGGGTGACATCGACTCGTTCACGTGGTCGATCTACGCCGAGCCGTTCTCACTGGACTACGCCTACGCGTTCGACTACGCCGACAACCAGGTGCTCGCGAACGTGTGCGAGTCCCTGCTGCGCCTCAACCCCGACTTCTCGCTGAGCCCCGGGCTCGCCGAGTCCTACGCCCAGCCGGACCCGAACACGTGGGTCTACACGATCCGCGAGGGCGTGACGTTCCACGACGGCACCCCGCTGACGGCCGCGGACGTCGTGGCGTCGATGACCCGCCACCTCGACCCGGCGGTCGGCTCGTTCTGGTACTCCGTCTACCAGAACGTCACGTCGATCGAGCAGACCGGCGATCGCGAGGTGACGGTCACCCTGTCCGCGGCGGGCTCGCAGTTCAACCTCGCGATGGGGGGAGCGGCGGGCGTCGTCGAGTCCGCGGCGACCCTCGCGGAGACCGGCGCCGACTACGGCAACTCGTCGGGAGGGGTCAACTGCACCGGCCCGTTCCGGCTCGCCGATTGGAAGTCAGGCGAATCCCTCACGCTCGAGCGCTACGACGAATACTGGGATGCCGACCTCGCGGCCCGCGCGGGCGAGGTGGAGTTCGTCTTCCAGGCCGACCCCACCGCCCGCGTCAACGCCCTCGCGTCGGGGGAGGTCGACGGCACGTGGATGGTGCCCGCCGCCGCGTACCCCCAGCTGAGCGGCTCCGACGCGGGAGACGTCTACTTCGGCCTGACGACGGCCGTCGCGAGCCTGATCGTCAGCAACCTCGAAGGCCCGCTGGGCAACGCGAAGGTGCGCCAGGCGCTCCTCATGGCCCTCGACCGCGAGGGGATCGTGCAGGCCGCCGCCGGAGGCGTCGGAGAGGTCACCGACGTGCTCACGACGGAGTCGGTCTGGGTCGGTGCCGACCCCGCCGCCGTGGAGACGGCCTTCGAGGACGTCGATCACTACGAGTACGACGTCGAAGCCGCCAAGGCTCTGGTCGAGGAGGCCGGCGTCGCGGGCGAGGAGCTCGTCATCGTCACGGCTCCCATCTCGGGGGAGTTCGCGGTCATCTCGCAGGCGACTGCCGCGGCGGCGGAGTCGATCGGGCTCACCGCCCGCATCGAGTCGGTCACCCCCGGCGCCTACACCTCGCTGTTCTCGGACCCGAGCGCGCGCGAGGGCGTGGACCTGTTCTTCACGAACTGGTACCTGTCCAGCCCCGATCCGCTGGAGATGTACGCCGTCCTGCGCACCGGCGAGTTCAGCAACTACGGGAACTGGAACGACCCGGAATTCGACGCCGTCGTGAACGAGGCGATGGCGATCGACGACCCGGCGGCGCGCAGCATCCAGACGGCGAAGGCGCAGCAGATCGCCAACGAGCAGGTGCCGTGGCTCCCGCTCTACACGACGCCGATGTCGATGTTCCTCGGCGACCGCATCACCGGCGTCGCGCCGTCGATCGCCTTCATGTACTACCCGTGGGCGGCGACCATCGGCGCCCGCTGAGCGTCGATCGTCCTGGCACCGGCATCCGATGATCGCCGTCCGACGCGTCGTGGGGAAGCTGGGTGGGCTCCTGCTCACCCTCTTCCTCGCCTCGCTCCTGGTCTTCTTCTCCCGCTTCCTCGTCCCGGGCGACCCGGTGAACTTCCTGCTGCGGGGCCGTACACCGAGTCCCGAGGCCGTCGCCGAGGTGAAGGCGCTCTATGGACTGGATCTGCCCCCGTGGCAGCAGTACCTCCACTGGCTCGGCGGGGTCGTGCAGGGCGACTTCGGGCGCTCGCTCCAATACCGGCAGGACGTCGCCGAGGTCATCGGCGAGAGACTCCCGGTCACCCTCCTGCTCGTGGTGATGTCCGGGGCCGCGATCGCGGTGGCGGGACTCGCCTTCGGCGCGATCGCTGCGCTCAACCGCGGCCGGGCCGGCGACCGTCTCGTGCTGATCGCACTCACGATCCTCGGAGCGATCCCCTCGTTCGTCGGCTCGATCGTGCTGATCGCCGTCTTCTCAGTCCAGCTCGGCTGGTTCCCGTCGTTCGGATCGGGGGAGGGGCTGATCGACACGATCTATCACCTCGTGCTCCCGGCGACGGCACTGGCGATCGTCTTCACGGTGCTCGTCGCCAAGGTGACACGGTCGGCGATGGTCGAGCAGCTGGATCGAGAGCACGTCGAAGTCGCCACGAGCCGCGGGCTGCGGCGCGCGGTGGTCGTGCGCAGGCACGTGTTCCGCAACGCGCTGTGGCCGATCCTCACGGTGAGCGGCATCCTCGTGGCGGGCCTGCTCGTAGCGAGCTCGATCGTCGAGTCCGCGTTCGGCATCGCCGGGATCGGATCTCTTCTGGTGCAGTCCGTCGATCGGCTGGACTTCCCGGTCGTGCAGGCGATCGTGCTCCTGATCGTCACGGCGTTCGTCGCCGTCAACGCCGTGATCGACATCCTCGAGCCGTGGATCGATCCGCGCACGGCGGCGGGGGCGAGTGCCCGATGAGCTCTCCGACGATCGCCGTCCGGGTCCTGCGCGCGCCGCGTGCGCGACGCACGGATGCCGTGTTCCTCACCGCCGTGGTCGTGCTGGCGCTCTTCGCGCTCGCCGCCGTCTTCGCGCCTTTCCTCGCCCCGTACGACCCCGATGCGGTCGATCTGCTCGCGGTCTACGCGCCGCCGAGTCCGGCGCACTGGCTCGGCACCGACGGGCTGGGCCGCGACATCCTGAGCCGCATCGTCTTCGGCGCGCGCACCGCGCTGATCGGACCTCTCCTGGTCGTGATGCTCTCGACCGTGCTCGGCGCGCTGCTGGGCCTGCTCGCCGGCTGGCGCGGCGGCTGGATCGACGCGACTCTCGGCCGCATCTTCGACGTCGTCTTCGCCTTCCCGTCGCTGCTGATCGCGATCATGGCGGTCGCGCTGTTCGGCAAGGGCCTCGTCGCCCCCGTCATCGCGATGAGCATCGCCTACATCCCCTTCGTGGCGCGGCTCACGCGCACGCTCGTGACCGCGGAGCGGCACCGCCCGTACGTGTCGGCGTACCGCGTGCAGGGCTTCAGCGCCCCCTGGATCGCGCTGCGACGCGTGCTCCCCAACGTCACGCCGGTCGTCGGTGCGCAGTCCACGCTCAACTTCGGCTACGTGCTGGCCGAGCTCGCCGCGCTCTCGTTCCTCGGGCTCGGCGTCCAGCCTCCGACACCGGACTGGGGCTCGATGATCAACGAGGCGCAGGCGGGACTCCCCGGCGGCCACTTCCTGCCCGCGATCGCCCCCGCGGTCGCGGTCGTGATCGTCGTGGTCGCCGTCAACATCATCGGCGAGGAGTTCTCGCGCCGCGTCGGAGGAGGATCGCGATGACGCTTCTGCAGATCGATGGGCTCGGCATCCGTCTCACCGATGGGACGGCGCTCCTGCGGGGCGTGTCCCTGGACGTCGCGGCGGGCGAGACCGTGGGGCTCGTCGGCGAGTCGGGATCCGGCAAGTCGCTGACCGCCCGGAGCGTGCTCGGGCTGCTGCCCGAACGAGCGCGCACCGAGGGGTCGGTCCGGCTGGGCGGGCGCGAGGTTCTCGGGGCCTCGCGGCACGACCTCCTCGACCTCCGCCGGCGCGGCGCGGCGATGATCTTCCAGGATCCGCGGGCGGGTGTGAACCCCATGCGGACGATCGGCGACCACATGACCGAGACCCTGCGGCTCAACGACGGGTGGAGCACCGCGCGCGCCCGGGAGCGCGCGGTCGAGCTGCTCGCCGCCGTGCGGCTGCCCGATCCGGAGGAGCATCTGCGCCAGTTCCCGCACGAGTTCTCGGGAGGGATGCTGCAGCGTGTCATGATCGCCGGCGCCCTCACGAGCGACCCCCGCCTGCTGGTGTGCGACGAGCCGACGACCGCGCTCGACGTGACGACGCAGGCCGAGATCGTCGGTCTCCTCCGCGAGCTGCGGGATGCGCGGGGGATGGGGCTGCTCTTCATCACACACGACCTCACCCTGGCCGGATCGCTGTGCGACCGCATCGCGGTGATGCGGGCGGGGGAGATCGAGGAGCAGGGCGAGGGCCGCCGGGTGCTCGGCGCGCCCACCACGGACTACGCCCGGCGCCTCGTCGCCACCACGCCGACGCTCGACGGGCCGCTGGCCGATCCGCCGCTCGCTCCCGTCGCCGGCACGGCCCCGCTGCTCGACGCGCGTGATCTGTCGAAGTCGTACCCCCGCCGCGGGAAACCCCCGGTCCAGGCGGTGCGGCAAGTGTCGCTCGCGGTCCCCGGCGGCGGTGCGCTCGCCGTCGTCGGCGAGTCCGGATCGGGCAAGTCGACGCTCGCGCGCATGGTGGTCGGTCTGGAGCAGTCCGACACCGGCGTCCTCACGATCGCCGGACGCGACCGCACCGCCGTGCCCCGCACGCGCGCCGAGCGCCTCGCCCACGCGCGCGACGTGCAGATGGTGTTCCAGGACCCCTACCTGTCGCTCGACCCCCGCATCGCGGTGGGCCGGGCGATCGAGGACGCGCTGCGGCTGCACACCAGGCTGACGACCGCCGACTCGCGGGCGCGGGTGCTCTCCCTCCTGCAATCCGTGGGCCTCGGCGCGGCGCACGCCTCGGCCCGGCCGCGCACCCTCTCCGGCGGGCAGCGCCAGCGCGTCGCGATCGCGCGCGCCCTCGCCGTCGAGCCGCGGATGCTCGTGATGGACGAGGCCACGAGCGCGCTCGACGTCTCCATCCAGGCGCAGGTGCTCGACGTCGTCGCGGCCGTTCGACGCGACCGCGGCCTCACGCTCCTGTTCATCAGCCACGACCTCGCCGTGGTGCGGAGAGTGTGCGAGGAGACGGTGGTGATGTCGCAGGGCGAGATCGTCGAGCGCGGGCCCACGGCGCGGCTCCTGGCCGGGCCGCAGCATCCGTACACCCGTCGCCTGCTGGCCTCGGTGCCCGCCTCGCTCCCGCGCTGACCCGGCCCGGCGGTCGCCGGTCTCGCCGTCCCAGCGGCGGGAGGCGGTGCCGCCGCGGCCGCTGAGGTATACAGGAGACATGCCGGTGCGCACCCCAGACCCCGACCCGAACGAGAACGACGACTCGCGCACGCCCCGCGATCCGCTCGACGGCGCCGGCGCATCGTTCGGCCAGGGCGGGCGACCGCTCGGCGACGGCACCTTCGGCTCGCCCGCACCCGGGAACGCCGCGAACCCGGGATGGCTGACGGACGTCGAGCTCGCCGAGGCGCGTCGCCGGCTGCCGATGATCTACGTCGAGGCCCTGCCCGTGCGCACCGACGGTGTCGGGGCCGTGACCGAGGTGGGGATCCTGCTGCGCGCGACCCCGCTCGGCGAGATCACGCGCACCCTCGTCTCGGGACGCGTGCGCTACGGCGAGACGGTGCGCGATGCGCTGTTCCGCCACGTCGAGAACGACCTGGGGCCGATGGCCTTCCCTCTCCTCCCGCCGCAGCCGGCGCCGTTCACGGTCGCCGAGTACTTCCCGATCCCCGGCGTCAGCGCATTCCACGACGACCGCCAGCACGCGGTGTCGCTCGCGTTCGTCGTGCCCGTGACGGGCACATGCGAGCCGCGTCAGGACGCGCTCGAGGTGACGTGGATGACACCGCAGGAAGCGGCATCCGATGCCCTCTCGGCCGAGATGGAAGGCGGCCGCGGCACGCTCGTCCGCCTCGGGCTCGCCAGCGTCGGCGCCCTGCGCTGACCCGCCGCGCGATGTCTCCTCCGGCCTGCCGGCCACTCCGGTCTGCCGGCCACTTCTGCGCATAACTCCTGCAGTTCGTGAAGCTCGCCCGGAAGTCGCCGTCCCGCCCCGGCGTCTCCGCTTCCGCTCCGTGCGCATAACTCCTGCACGTCGGCGTCTCGGATCCGCGGCGCATCGAAAAGCCCTGCGGATTCCCGCCCCTCGTGGCCCAGCCGGCGGGCCGCCGCATCCGAACTGCAGGAGTTACGCGCCCGGTGCGTGGCGAGGGCCACGGCGGACGCGCGTCGGACCGCGCCCGCCGCACGCCCGAGCTGCAGGAGTCATGCACCATCGGGCGAGGAGGGATGCCGCGGCCGCCGATCCCCGGACGGGCGAGACGCGCTGCAGTTTCCTCCGAGTGCGCCAGATCCCGACGCAGCGCTCGCAGGAAACTGCAGCGGGTTGCCCACCCGGGGCGCGGGAGGGGCACGCGAGGCCGCAGCGGACGGGGGTCGCCGGCACACAGGTCGGCCAGGTATCCTGCCCCTGCCGCACGCGCAATCCGCTGCGACGTCCATCCCCCTGATGTCGTCGAGGCGCCGCGTATCCGGTGCTCCTCGCCTCCTTCGACTCGCTCGTCGCGGCGCGCGCACCGCGATCCGCGCCGCCGCCCGGGCCCGAACCCTCTCCGGCGACGCGAATCGAAGAAGAAGCGGAGACCCCGATGTCCGACAACGGCGAAGCGAACCGGAACGCGCAGGCCGAGGACTCGACCTTCGAGCGGCTGCTCGCCGCGCAGACGGCGGCGTCCGACACGCGCACCGTCTCGTTCGCGACCGCTTTCCGGGGATACGACAAGGACGAGGTCGACGCGGCGATCGCCGACCTCGAGACGCGAGCCCGCGCCGCGGCGGAGCAGGTGTCGGCCCTCAAGCAGAACCACCGCCGCGCGAGCGTCGTGGTCTCCCAGAGCCGCGAGAAGCTGGCAGCCCTCGAGACCGAGCTCGAGGAGGCGGAGCGCGCCCGCCGCGCGGCCGACGACGAGCGCGACGCGGCCGTGGCGGCAGCCACCGCCGAGAGCCGCGAGGCCGTCGCGGCGCTCGAGGCCGAACTGGCCGCGACGAACGCCCGTGCGGCCGCCGCGGAGCAGCGCGTGCAGGCACTCACCGAGGAGCTCGTCGGCGCGACCGAGTCGACCCCGAACGGGCAGCAGTTCGAAGAGGTGCTGCGCGTGGCCGAGGAGCAGGCCGGAGTGCTGCTGCGCAACGCCACCGTGCAGGGCGAGCGCCTTCTCGAGGCCGCACGCGCCGAGATCGACAACCGCCGCCGCGACGCCCAGGCCGAGGCCGACGCGATCGTGTCGCAGGCTCAGCACGAAGCGCAGCAGATCCGTCTGCGCATCGACACCGAGCTGACCGCGCACCGGTCGCAGATCGAGCGTGAGGCGGCGCACGCCGCCGAGAAGGTCTCTCAGGCCGAGCGCGAGGCCGCCGCCATCCGCTCCGAGGCGGAGAAGGGCGCGGCCGCCCTGCGCTCGATGGTGGCCCGCGAGACCGGCGAGGCCCGCGCCGAGGCCGAGGAGGCGGTGCGCGAGCTGCGGGTGCGCGCCCTGGACTTCGAGGCATCCCTCACCCGCCGCCAGGACGACGCGCAGCAGGAGTTCCTCGTGCTGCACAACCAGGCGGTCGCGCACGCCGAGCGGATCACCCAGGACGCCAACGAGCAGGTGGCGGCGTCGCTCGATCACGCGCAGCGCGTGTCGGCGAAGGCCGAGGACTTCGAGCGCCTCATGCGTGCTCAGGCTCACCAGATCGAGGCGGACGCCCGCCTGCGCGCCGGCGAGCTGCTCGACCAGGCTCATGTGAAGGCGCAGCGCATCATCGACCTCGTGACGGGTCACTCGCAGTCCGTGCTCCGCGACGCCGAGGACCGCACCCGGCAGCTGCGCTGGCAGCAGCACCAGCTGACGAGCTTCATGGCCGAGGTGCGTGAGATGATCCGTCCCGAATCGCCGCTCTCCGCCGAGACTCCGGATGCCGCGGCCGACGCGGCACCGACGGACCCGGAGGCTGCGACCTCAGAGCCGGACGACGCCGCTGAGCACGTCGAGCCCGCGGAGGCCGCTGACAGCGGCGCCGCGGACGAGATCGCCCAGCACGAGGCGATCGAGGAGGAGTTCGCCGCCGCGGACCCGGACGGGGTCGCCGAGGACGAGTTCGACGCCGAGGGCGAGCCGGCCGCCGAGGACGAGCCGGACGCCGACGGTGACACGGAGGGCGACGCCGACACCGAGCACGAGGAAGTGGTGGTCGAGGCCACGGAGGCGCACGCCGACGGCGAGGCCGGCGAGGCGGAGCCCGAGTGGTCGACGGCCGAAGAGGAGCACGCCCAGCGCTGAATCCTGCGCGCGCGGCCGACCCGGCGGTGACCCGGCCATCCCGGCCGTGACCCGGCCGTCGAGCTCAGCCCCGCGTGGTCTCCCGGGCGATCGCGGCGATGAACGCGTCGATGTCGTTCTCGCTGGTGTCGAACGAGCACATCCACCGCACCTCGTTGCGCGCCGCATCCCAGTCGTAGAACCGGAACGACGCGCGCAACCGGTCGGCGACCCCGTCGGGAAGCGTCGCGAACACGCCGTTGGCCTGCGTCGGCTGGGTGAACGTCACGCCGCGGATCGTACCGTCCGCGAGGCCCGCCTCGACCCCGCGCCGCAGACGCTGCGCCATCGCGTTGGAGTGCGAGGCGTTGCGCAGCCACAGATCGCCCTCGAGCAGCGCCACGAGCTGCGCCGAGACGAAGCGCATCTTCGACGCGAGCTGCATGTCGAGCTTGCGCAGGTAGGTGAGACCGGTGGATGCCTCGGGATCGAGCACCACGATCGCCTCGCCCAGCATCGCCCCGTTCTTCGTGCCGCCGAAGCTCAGGACGTCCACTCCCGCATCGCGCGTGAAGGCCCGCAGCGGCACGCCGAGGGCTGCGGCGGCGTTCGCGATGCGCGCGCCGTCGAGGTGGAGGCGCATACCGTGGCCGTGCGCGTGCTCGGCGATCGCCCGGATCTCGTCGACGGTGTAGAGCGTGCCGAGCTCTGTCGACTGCGTGATCGAGACCACGAGGGGCTGGGCGCGGTGCTCATCGCCCCAGCCCCACGCCTCGCGGTCGATGAGCTCGGGAGTCAGCTTGCCGTCGTCGGTCGGCACGTGCAGGATCTTGATCCCGCCGACCCGCTCGGGCGCGCCGCCCTCGTCGACGTTGATGTGCGCGGACGAGGCCGAGATCACCGCACCCCAGCGCGGGAGCATCGACTGGAGCCCCACGACGTTCGCGCCGGTGCCGTTGAAGACCGGGAACGCCTCGACCCCGTCGCCGAAGTGGCGCGTCATCACCTGCTGCAGCCGCTCGGTGTAGGCGTCCTCGCCGTAGGCCACCTGGTGACCGTCGTTCGCCGCGGCGATCGCGGCCAGCACCTCGGGGTGGATGCCGGAGTAGTTGTCGCTGGCGAACCCGCGCAGGTTCGGATCGTGGATCGTGGTCACGGGTGTCCAATCTAGTTCGTGCCGGCGAGGGCCCGCGCACGAGGCTCAGAGTGCGGGATCGGTGAGCTCGACGATGGTGTCGTTGACGTGCTCGGCGTCGGTGGTCCAGAGGTCGGCGAACCGCTGTGCGAGGGCGTCCTCGAGGCCGTCGAGACTCTTCACGCGATAGATGACGGATGCCGCCGCCAGCGGCTTCGCGGCATCCCGGGCGTTCTTCGCGAAGCCCTGCGCGACCGCGCGCGCCCACGCCTCGGTGGCGGCTTTCACCGCCGCGTAGTTCGCGCCCCCCGCGAGCGGCCGCGCGACGGCGGTCGAGGACACGACCGCCAGACGGCCGGCGTCCGATGCCCGCAGGTCGGCGTCGAACACGCGGCTCACGTGGCGCAGCGAGGTCAGCGAGCCCTCGAGGAAGCGGAAGTCCGCGTCGCTCTGCCCGGCGAGACCGCCCCCGCCGCGCCAGCCGCCGACGAGATGGAGCACCCCGTCGACCCTGCCCTCGTGGGCGTGGATGCGTTCGGCCAGCTCGCCCACGGCGGCCTCGTCGGTCAGGTCGCACACCTCGGCCGAGGCACCCGCGGCGACGACCGGCTCGAGCTTCGCGGCATCCCGTCCGACGGCGACGACGCGCGCACCGGCCGAGACCAGGGCGCGCGTCGCCGCGAGGCCGGAGGCGCTCGTCGCGCCCGCGATCAGGACGAGCCGGCCCGCGACGCTCATGTTCCCGCGCTTCCGCGACGACAACGTGCGTTCTCGCCGAACAACCAGGTTGTCCGCGTCGATGACGTGCGGCCTCGGCGAGATCGTGCGTTTTCGACGAAGGGGGTCACCTCAGGCATCGGCGCCGGTGATGCCGGCGGTCGACTCGATGACCGGCTTCATCTTCTTGTCGAGCGCCTCGAAGAACATCGACAGGGGGAACTCGTCGTCCAGCACCGCGTCGGTGTAGCCCTTCGGCGCACCGGCGAGGATCTCGTCGGGCAGGCCCCGCGCCCACTGCGACGCCGGGTGGGGAGTCAGCGTGCCGCGCACGAGGTCGTACGCCGCGAGCCAGTGCGCCGTCTTGGGCCGGTCGATCGACCGCCAGTAGAGCTCGTCGATCGCGTCGCCGAGAGCGACGACGGCGGCGGGCACCTCATCCCAGTCGAAGGCGAGGGCGGTGTCGGTCCAGTGCAGGACGTCGCGCTGGTGCAGCCAGGCGAACAGGAGCTGTCCGCCGAGGCCGTCGTAGTTGCGCACGCGCGAGCCGGTGATCGCGAACCGGAAGATGCGGTCGAAGATCACCGCGTACTGAACGAGCTTCGCGTGCTCGAGCATCTCGGCCTCGTCGGCCGTCAGGTCATCCCGAGCGGACAGGCGCCCCTGGATCGCGACGCACTCGCGGAACGCCGTGAGGTCGCACCGCAGCTCCTCCAGCGAGTAGAGGAAGAACGGCATCCGCTGCTTGATCATGAACGGATCGAACGGCAGGTCGCCGCGCATGTGCGTGCGGTCGTGGATGATGTCCCACATCACGAAGGTCTTCTCGGTGAGCTGCTGGTCGTCGAGCATCCGCGCGGCGTCGTCGGGCAGGTCGAGCTTCGTGATCTCGGCGGCGGCGCGCACGACGCGCCGGAAGCGGGCGGCCTCGCGATCCTGGAAGATCGCCCCCCACGTGAACGACGGGATCTCGCGCATCGCCACGGTCTCGGGGAACAGCACCGCCGAGTTCGTGTCGTAGCCGGGCGTGAAGTCGATGAACCGCAGCGAGACGAACAGCTTGTTGGTGTACGCGGTCTCGAGCTCCGCGATGAAGTCGGGCCAGATCACCTCGACGAGCACGGCCTCGACGTGACGCTCGCTCGAGCCGTTCTGCGTGTACATCGGGAAGACGACCAGGTGACGGATGCCGTCGACCCGGTGCTGCTGCGGTTGGAAGGCCACGAGCGAGTCCAGGAAGTCCGGTACGCCGAAGCCGCCGTCACGCCACCGCGCGAAATCGCGCATCGAGGCTTCGAGGTATGCGGCGTCGTGCGGGAAGCGCGGGCGCAGCTCGTCGATCGCGGCGATGATCGCGTCGACGTGACCGCGGGCGTCGGCGTGGGCCGTGGCATCCGGGATCGATCCGTCCTTGACCTGGAGCGGCTGGAGAGCGGATGCCGCCGCCTTGAGCTTCTGCCACGCGGAGGAGTCCTCGACGCCGGAGGCCAGGGCGATCGCGTCCTCGACGACCTCGGGCTCGCCGACGATGGCCTGGGCACGGGCGTGCTGGGTCATGGACATGGGGGACCTCCGATCGGGTTGTATGCGGATACGCGGATCGCGCAGTCTCGATTCTAACGGAATCTCTACGCCCGCATATTCATCAAGCCGGAAAGTTTCCGGTGCGGTGGTAGTGTCGCGCCATGGCCAGCACGCAACCGCACCTCGACGACGAGATCGACGCACGAATCGTCCGCGCCGTCTCGATCGACGGCCGCGCCACCCTCGCCGATCTCTCGGCGGGAGTCGGACTCGGAACCTCGGCGGTGCAGTCGCGGCTGCGCCGCCTCGAGTCCCGCGGCGTCATCACCGGCTACCGCGCCACCGTCGACGCGGAAGCCGTCGGCAAGCCGCTCTCGGCCTTCATCGAGATCACGCCCCTCGACCCCGGCCAGCCAGACAACGCGCCCGAGCTGCTCGAGCACCTGCACGAGATCGAGGCCTGCCATTCCATCGCCGGCGACGCGAGCTACATGCTGTTCGTGCGGGTGACGACGCCCCGCCACCTGGAGACCCTGATCCGCGACATCCGCCTCGCCGCGTCGGTCAACACCCGCACGACCGTCGTGCTGCAGACCTTCTACGAGAACCGGCCGATCCTCCCGGCATAGCCGCTCAGCGCCGAGAAGCGAGGAGAAACCGGGCCCGTCGCTCTCACCAGGGGGTGGCCGACGGCGTTTCTCCTCGGTCTTGGCCGTTGCACGGCCGTAGCCGCCGGTCGGAGACGCCGAGCGCGCGGGTACAGTCGAGCGAGTGAAGGAATCCGGGCTCGACATCGCGCGGGGGCAGGGCGTGCTGATCGTCCGCAACGCCGCCTCGGGGACGGCGGTGGTCCGCGCCGATCCGGCCGACGAGTTCGCCGAGCGGCTGCCCGAGGCGGTCGTGCACGAACTCTCCGAGAACGAGAGCCTCGACGACGTGGTCGCCGCCGCGATGCGGGCTGCGACCCCGCCGGCCGTGCTCGGCGTCTACGGCGGGGACGGCTCGGTGTCCCGCATGGCCCACCTCGCCCGGCGCCATGAACGGTCGATGCTCGCGATGCCCGGCGGGACCTTCAACCACTTCGTGCGAGCTCTCGGGATCGACGACGTGGGCATCGCGATCGACGCCCTGCACGCGGGCACCACCGCCTCCGTGGGGGTCGTCGAGTCCATCGCCGATGACGACGAGCCCGTGACGGTGCTCAACGTGGTGTCGGTCGGCGCGTATCCGGCGCTCATCGAGGAACGCCAGCGCCGCCGCAGCCTCGGCAAGTGGCTCGGCGGCGTGGCGGCGACGTGGACGGCGCTGCGCAGCACCGAGCCGCTCACGATCGTGCTCGACGGGCGCCGCGCACGAGTGTGGTCGGTCTTCATCAGCGCGGGGCGCAACGACCCCGAGCGCGTCGCGACGATGCAGCGCCAGGAGACGGATGCCTCGATCCTCGACGTCCGCGTCCACCACGCCCGCGGGTCCCGCGTCCGTGCGCTCGCGGCGCTCTCGTTCGGCAAGCGGACTGCGGCGGTGCTGCGCGCGGTGCGGCTGTTCCCCCGCGACGCCGACGTCGAGCGCCTGCTCGTGCCGAGCCTGGACCTGCGGGTCACGCCCGCTCCCGGGCATCCAGCCGTCTATGTGCACGACGGCGAACTCGAGGAGCGTGACCCCGGCGGCTTCCGCCTGCGCTGCCGCGCCGTCCCCGACGCGCTCCGCGTCTACGCCCCGCACTGACCGCCCGCGTGGCTCCCGCGGGCACACGTGTTCGCACCGTGCGCAGTTGCACCTGCGCCACTTGCGGGCTGGTGCGCGCCCCGCGCCTGGCCCGGGGGCGCAGAAAACGGATGCCGCGACCCACGCGGGCCGCGGCATCCGGGATAGCGCTCAGTCGTGCTGCGGGAACCCGAGGTTCAGGCCGCCGTGCGAGGGGTCGAGCCACCTCGAGGTGATGGCCTTCTCGGCCGTGAAGAACTCGAACCCGTGCGGGCCGTATGCCTTGGCGTCGCCGAACAGCGAGGCCTTCCAGCCGCCGAACGAGTGGTACGCGACCGGGACGGGGATCGGCACGTTGATGCCGATCATGCCGACCTGCGCCTCGCGCTGGAAGCGGCGGGCCGCGCCGCCGTCGTTCGTGAAGATCGCCGTGCCGTTGCCGTACAGGCTCGAGTTGATGATGCCGAGGCCCTCCTCGTAGCCCTCGACGCGGACGACCGACAGTACCGGTCCGAAGATCTCGTCCTTGTACACCGCCGACGACGTGGGCACCTTGTCGATGAGCGTGGGTCCGAGCCAGAAGCCGTTCGGGTCGCCGTCGATCTCGACGTCGCGCCCGTCGACCACGACCGCAGCCCCGTCGGCACCGGCGATGTCGAGGTACGACGTGACCTTGTCGCGGTGCTGCGACGTGATGAGCGGGCCCATGTCGCAGCCGCGCATGCCGTCGCCGGTGCGCAGCGTCGCCATGCGCTCGGACACCTTCTGCACGAACGCGTCGGCGACGGAGTCGACCGCCAGGACCACCGAGATCGCCATGCAGCGCTCGCCGGCCGAGCCGAAGCCCGCGTTGACGGCGGCATCGGCCGCGAGGTCGAGATCGGCGTCGGGGAGGACGAGCATGTGGTTCTTCGCGCCGCCGAGGGCCTGCACCCGCTTGCCGTGCGACGTCGCGGTCTCGTACACGTACTTGGCGATCGGCGTCGAGCCGACGAAGGAGATCGCCCGCACGTCGGGGTGCTCCAGGAGCGCGTCGACGGCTTCCTTGTCGCCGTGGACGACGTTGAAGACGCCGTCGGGGAGACCGGCCTCCTTGAGCAGCGCGGCCATCCAGTTGGCGGCGGTCGGGTCCTTCTCGCTGGGCTTGAGGATCACGGCGTTACCCGCCGCGAGGGCGATGGAGAAGAACCACAGGGGCACCATCGCGGGGAAGTTGAACGGGCTGATGATGCCGACGACGCCGAGCGGCTGGCGCAGCGTGTAGACGTCGATGCCGGTCGAGACGTTCTCGGAGTACGCGCCCTTGGTGAGGTGGCCGAGGCCGCACGCGAACTCGACGACTTCCATACCGCGCGCGATCTCGCCGAGCGCGTCGGAGAGCACCTTGCCGTGCTCCTTGGTGAGGATCTCGGCGAGCTCGCCCTTGCGGGCGTTCAGCAGCTCGCGAAAGGCGAACAGCACCCCCTGGCGCTTGGCGATCGAGGCGTCGCGCCAGCCCGCCCACGCCTCCGATGCGACGTCGACGGCGGTGCCGACATCCGCCGTCGAGGCGAACCGCACGTGCTTCTGCACCGTTCCCAGTGCGGGGTTGTAGACGTCTCCGGTGCGCTCGGACGTTCCGGGCCACTCGGCGCCGCGCACCCAGTGCTCGAGGGTCGTCGTGGCGGACCGCTGGGTCCGCTCCAGGGTGTTCGTGTCGGTCATGGTGTTCCTGCCCTCCATTGGGAAGCCCTCCTCGTGAGAGGACGCGCACGCGTCAAGAGAGGTCCTCTTCGACGCTCGTCAGAGCTTCATCGTAAATCGACATGGCCTGCGCCACTTCGTCGTCGGTGACCACGCACGGCGGCACCACGTGTATGCGGTTGTCGGCGGCGAACGGCAGCAGGCCGCGCGACGACAGCTCCTTCTTCAGCCGGCCGATCACGTCGGCGCCGACCGGTTCGCGGGTCTCGCGGTCGCTCACGAGCTCGATCGCCCAGAAGACGCCCTCGCCGCGCACCTCGCCGACGAGGCGGTGCTTCTCGGCGAGCGCGCCGAGCGCGGGGCCGATCGCCTCGCTGCCTATGCGCCGGGCGTGCTCGACGATGCCCTCGTTCTCCATCGCGTCGATGGAGGCGACGATGGATGCCGCGGCCAGCGGGTGTCCCGAATAGGTGAGCCCGCCGGGGAAGACGCGGTCGTCGAAGGTCGCCGAGATCGCGTCGGAGATGATGACGCCGCCCACCGGCACGTACCCGGAGTTCACGCCCTTCGCGAAGGTGATGAGGTCGGGGACCACGTCGTAGCCCTCGAAGGCGAACCACCGGCCCGTGCGGCCGAAGCCGGCCATGACCTCGTCGAGGATGAGGATGATTCCATACCGGTCGCACAGCGCCCGGACGCCCGCGAGATAGCCGGGCGGCGGCACGAGGATTCCGGCGGTGCCGGGCACCGACTCGAGCAGGATCGCGGCGATCGTCGCGGGGCCCTCGGACTGGATGACGCGCTCGAGGTGGTGGAGCGCCCGCGCCGACTCCTCTTCGGGCGTCGTCGCCCAGAACTCGCTGCGGTACAGGTACGGGCCGAAGAAGTGCGCGTGCCCGCGGGCGTACTGGTTCGGCATCCGTCGCCAGTCGCCCGTCGCGACGATCGCCGCACCCGTGTTGCCGTGGTACGAGCGGTAGGTGGAGAGCACCGTGTCGCGGCCGGTGTGGAGGCGGGCCATCCGGATGGCGTTCTCGTTCGCGTCGGCACCGCCGTTGGTGAAGAACACCTTCGCGAAGCCGTCGGGGGCTTTGTCGAGGATGCGCTGCGCCGCGCGTCCGCGGACGAGGCTGGCCGTCGCCGGGCCGATCGTGGCCAGCTCGGCCGCCTGTGCCTGGATGGCCGCGACGACGGCAGGATGCTGGTGCCCGATGTTGACGTTGACGAGCTGACTGGCGAAGTCCAGCATCCGATTGCCCGCGTGGTCCCACACGGTCGTGCCGGAGCCGCCGGCGATGACCGGCAGATCGAGGGCCGCCTGAGCGGACCACGAGTGGAACACATGGGCGCGGTCGAGCGTCTTGGCCGTGGCGTCGAGGTCTTCCGTCATCGGTGCTCCTGGGGTCGGGTGCGTTTCGCCTTATCGCTACGCTCGTCGCTCAACGACCGGGGGTCAACCGACGATCCCGGTCGTTGAGCGAGCGGAGCGAGACGAAACGTCCGGGACTACTGGCCGCCCTCGGTGAGCTCGACGTCGATCGGCGTGTATTCGCCGCCGACCTCGACGCCCTCCTCCTCGAGCTCCGCGAGCGCCTGCTCGATGTACTCGTTCGAGTACGCCGAGTCGGCCGGCTCGGTCGTGATGAGCTCGAGGCCGTCCTGGTTCTTCGCCGACAAGGCGCCGGCGACCGTCTTGTCCCACGCGGCCTGGTCGACGATGCCGAAGTCCGCGCCCGTCCAGATGAGCTTGTTGACCTCGTTCATCTGCCACAGCTGGTGCACGGGGCCGACGGGGAAGGCGGCCTCGGCGTTCGAGGCGATGTCGTACACGATCGCGGCCGCCTCCTCGGGGTTGTCCCGTGCGAAGATCCAGCCTTTCGTCACGGCCTTGAGGAACCTCACCGCGGCATCGGCGTACGCGGGGTCGTCCGCGAGGCGCTGCGTGTCGGCCCAGATGGCGTCCTGCAGCATCGCGCCCTCGGTGTCCTGGTACGACACGACGTCGAAGTCCTCGGGCTGGTACAGCTCACCGGTGTCGGGGTCGACGACCTCGAGGATCTGCGCCCACTCGTTGTAGGTCATGGCCTGGGCGGCGTCGACGTCGCGGTCCAGCAGCGCGTTCATCGAGAAGTCCTGCGTGGTGATGGACACGGTGCTCGCGTCCAGCCCCTCGGCGGCCATGGCCGCGAAGATCTCCCACTCGTTGCCGAATCCCCACGATCCGATCCGCTTGCCCTCGAAGTCGGCGACGGATTCGACGCCGTCGCCCTTCCAGGACACCTGCAGTGTGCCCGACTCCTGGAACACCTGCGCGATGTCGGTGAGCTCGACCCCGGTCGCCTCGAGGGTGCCGAGCACCTTCGGCACCCACGCGATCGCGAAGTCGACGTCGCCCGCGACGAGGGCGTCCTGCGGCACGATGTCGCCGCCGGAGGGGACGATCTCGACGTCGTCGAAGCCCTCCTCCTCGAAATAGCCCTGGTCGAGGGCCACGTAGTAGCCGGCGAACTGCGCCTGCGGCAGCCACTGGAGCTGCAGGCTCACCGAGGTGAGGGGCTCGAAATCCTCGTCCCCGCCCCCGTCCGTGTCGGGGTCGGACGACCCCGCGCACCCCGCGAGTGCGAGGGCGGTGATCGTGAAGACGGATGCCGCGGCAAGGCCGCGCCCGGTGCTGTGTCTCATGCTGATCCTTCCTGGGTGGTGCTTCTCTGGGTGGTCGAGCTGGTGGAACCCGCCGGTCAGGTCGGCGACCGCCTCGTGGCCAGCCGCTCGAGCAGCGAGGTCACGAGGAAGAACACGAGGCCGATGAGGATGCCTCCGAGGACGTACGCCCACGCGAGCGCCGCGCGACCGGACTTGGCGTACGTCGCGATGGCGGTGCCGATGCCGTCCGCGGGTCCGCCGAAGTACTCCGCGACGAGGGCGGCGATCACCGCCAGCGAACTCGCGATGCGCAGGCCGGTCAGGAGATACGGGAGGGCCGTCGGCAGCGTCAGGACGCGGAAGGTCTGGGACGCGCTCGCGCCCGAGGCCCGCAGGAGGTCCCGATGTACGGGTTGCGTCTGCCGGAGGCCGCGGAGGACGTTGACGAAGACCGGGATGAACGCGGCGATCGTCGCCACCGCCTGACGCCCGAACTGGCTCGACGCGCCGAACATGGTGTTGAGGATGGGCGTGATCGCGACGATCGGGATGACCGCCAGCGCCGACACGAGGGGTGCGAGCATCCCGTCGATCGGCCGTGCCGCCGCCGCGAGGGCCGCGAAGAGGATCGCGAGGATCGAGCCCGCCACCAGCCCGACCAGGGCGTTGGTGGCGGTGATCGCCATGTCCTCGGCGATGATCGGCCACCGCAGCACGAACTCGGCGCCGATCGCGACCGGACTGGGCAGCATGCGCGGTGCGGTTCCCGAGGCCACCCAGATGGTCCACGCCGACAGGATGATGAGCCCGACGATGATCGGCGCGACGATGCGCAGCCAGCCGGGCAGCGGCTTCTCGCCCGGCCCACGGGACCGCGTCTTCTTCCCCGGCGGGGCGGGGAGCATCTCGGACAGGGCGGCGGTGTCGGTCATCGCTCGTTCGCCCTCTCGACGCGGGTGCCGTGGAGCGCCTCGCGCACCGCGGTCACGCGGTCGAAGTACTCCGGCGACTCGCGCAGGCCCTCGTCGCGGACGTCGCCGAGCCCCGTCGGGATCACGTCGGTGATGCGCCCCGGACGCGGGCTCATCACCACGACCCGGTCCGACAGGAAGACCGCCTCGGGGATCGAGTGGGTCACGAACACGACCGCGGCGCCCGTCTCGCCCGCGATGCGGGTCAGCTCGGACTGGAGGTACTCGCGGGTCATCTCGTCGAGCGCGCCGAACGGCTCGTCCATGAGCAGCAGCCGCGGCCGCGCGGCGAGGGCCCGGGCGATCGCGACGCGCTGCTGCATCCCGCCCGAGAGCTGGTCGGGGTAGCGGTCCACGAACTCCGTCAGCCCCACGAGCTCGGCGAGTTCGGCGACGCGGGCCGACCGCTCGGCCTTGCCGGTGCCGTGCAGTTCGAGCGGCAGTCCGATGTTCGCGGCGACCGTGCGCCACGGGAGCAGGCCGGCCTGCTGGAAGGCGATCCCGTAGTCCTGGTCGGCCCGGGCGCGCGATGCGGGCTTGCCGAAGATCTCGAGGGTGCCGCTGGTGGCCCCGTCGAGGTCGGCGATCAGTCGGAGCAGCGTGGACTTGCCGCAGCCCGACGGTCCGATCAGCGAGACGAATTCGCCGGCCGCGACCTCGAGCTCCACCTCGGTCAGCGCGACGACCTCGCCGGTTTTGGTCGGGAAGACCTTGCCGACGCCGGCCGCCCGTACGGCGGGCTGTGCCGCGGCATCCGGGATCTGGGGGTCTGGAGCGGTCATGCCGTGGCTTCTCCTCTGCGGTAGTTGGCAAGGCCCAGGCCGATGACGGCGACGGATGCCGCGGCGATGAGTCCCAGCGCGATGGAGCCGAAGGTCGGGCCCCACGGCGCTGCCGGGTCGCTCGAGGCCTGGCCCGCGAGCTGGATGAGCATGCGCCCGATGCCGCCGCGCATGCCGATCGACACCTCGGCGACGACCGCGCCGAGCACGGCGTTGGCCGCCGCCAGGCGGAGGGCCGGCAGGAGGTGGGGCACGGCGGCCGGCAACCGCAGGCGCAGCAGCGTCGGCCAGTAGCCGGCGGCGTAGCTCTGCATGAGGTCGAGGTGGATGCGATCGGGCGAGCCCAGCCCGCGGAGCATCCCGATCGCGACCGGGAAGAACGCGAGGTACGACGCGATCACCGCCACCGAGAGCCACTGCGGCCACGTGCCGCCGCCGCGGTCGATCTGGTTGCCGATCGCGTTGACGACCGGGGCGAAGGCGATGAGCGGCACGATCTGGCTCACCACGATCCAGGGGAGCAGCCCCCACTCCAGCAGCCGCCACCGCTGCATCACGAGTCCGAGGATCGCGCCGACGGCGACGCCGATGATCCAGCCGACCGCGGCGATCCCGAGGGTGACGAGCGCGGCGCCGGCGACCGAGACCCACAGCGGCGGCGTGTCCCCGCCGCTCGTCGGTGCGAAGAGCCGGGCGACCATGTCCCAGATGTGGGGCATCGCACGGTCGTGCGTGCGGGGGAGGATCATGACGCCCGACCCGGACTCGCCCGCGACGGCGCCGATCACGACGCCCTCGGCCGGCCCCAGGAACTTGTAGAGCTCCCACAGCACCAGCACGACCAGCACGCCGAGCGCGCCCCACGCGGCGGCGATCCAGCCGCGCAGCTCGCCCTGGCGCCGGGCCGACCAGGAGATCGGCCTCATGTCTTGGCCGTCACGTGCGCCGAGAGCGCCGGGATCACGGTCTCGCCGTACACGCGGAGCGTCTCCTCCTTGCTGTCGTGCTGCAGGTAGCCGGCGAACTGCGTCACGCCCAGCTCCCGCAGCTGCTCGAGCTTCGCGATGTGCTCCTCCGCGGTCCCCAGGATGCAGAAGCGCTCGACGATGTCGTCGGGCACGAAATCCACGTGGTCGTTCTCGGCCCTCCCGTGGGTGTTGTAGTCGTAGCCCTTTCGGCCCTCGATGTACTGGGTGAGCGCGTCGGGGACAGCGCCGTGCTCGCCGTACTTCGCGACGATGTCGGCGACGTGGTTGCCGACCATTCCGCCGAACCAGCGGCACTGGTCGCGCATGTGCTCCCGGTCCTCGCCGATGTACATGGGCGCGGCGACGCAGAAGGCGAGCGAGTCGGGGTCGCGGCCGGCGGCGGCCGCGGCATCCTTCACCGTCTTGATCATCCACGCGGCGATGTCGACGTCCGCGAGCTGGAGGATGAAGCCGTCGCCGACCTCTCCCGTGAGCTTGAGCGCCATCGGGCCGTAGGCGGCCACCCAGACGTCGAGCTCCGACCCGCGGCTCCACGGGAACTGCAGCGTCGCGCCCTTGTACTCGACGGGCCGCGAGTTGGCGAGCTCCCGGATCACGTGGATCGACTCGCGCAGCTCGGCCATCGTGACGGGCTTGCCGTTGGTCACCCGGACCGCCGAGTCGCCGCGGCCGATGCCGCAGATCGTGCGGTTGCCGTACATCTCGTTGAGGGTCGCGAAGACGGATGCCGTGACCGTCCAGTCCCGCGTCGCGGGGTTCGTCACGAACGGCCCGACCGTCACGCGCTTGGTGGCGTTCAGGATCGCCGAGTGGATGACGTACGGCTCCTCCCACAGGAGGTGCGAGTCGAACGTCCACACGTGGCTGAAGCCGTGCGCCTCGGCGAGCTGCGCGAGCTGCACGGCTCGCGCGGCCGGGGGATTGGTCTGCAGGACGACGCCGAAGTCCATGATCTCTCCTTTCGAGGACCGGTGGTCGAGTGCCGCCGAAGGCGGTGTATCGAGACCTCAGATGAGGTACTGCGACAGGCCGCGCTTGAGGAACCGGCCCTCGCCCGCGGAGCCCAGGTACTGCCCGTCGTCGACGATGACCTTGCCGCGCGAGATGACCGTGTCGACGTGACCGTCGATCTCGAAGCCCTCCCACGCCGAGTGGTCCATGTTCATGTGGTGGGATGCCGCGGAGATCGACGTGTGCCCGTTCGGGTCGTAGACCACCACGTCGCCGTCGGCACCCGGCTGGATCACGCCCTTGCGCCCGTACAGTCCGAACATGCGCGCCGGGGTGGTCGAGGTGAGCTCGACCCAGCGCTCGAGGGTGATCTTGCCGGTCACGACGCCCTGGTACATGAGGTCCATCCGGTGCTCGACCGATCCGATGCCGTTGGGGATCGCGCGGAAGTCGTCGAGTCCGAGCTCCTTCTGCCCCTTCATGCAGAACGGGCAGTGGTCGGTGGAGACCATCTGGATGTCGTTCGTGCGCAGCGCCTGCCACATGTGGTGCTGGTGCCCTTCGCCGCGACTGCGCAGCGGCGTCGAGCACACCCACTTGGCGCCCTCGAACTGGCCCCACTCCTCGCTGAACGCGCCGAGCTGCTCCTCGAGCGACAGGTAGAGGTACTGCGGGCACGTCTCGCCGAACACGTTCCAGCCCTGGTCCCGCGCCCACGCGATCTGATCGACGGCCTGCTTGGCGCTCACGTGCACGGTGTACAGCGGCGCGCCCGTCAGGTTCGCGAGCATGATCGCGCGGTGCGTCGCCTCCTCCTCCATCTGCCAGGCGCGGGCGATGCCGTGGTAGTACGGCGCCTTCTTGCCGGCCTCCGCGAGCTGGGCGGCGAGCACGTCGATCGCGGGGCCGTTCTCGGCGTGCATCATCGTGAGCAGGCCGGTCTCGGCCGACACCTGCATCGCCTTGAGCACCTGCGCGTCGTCGGAGTAGAAGACCCCCGGGTAGGCCATGAACAGCTTGAAGCTCGAGACGCCCTCGTCGAGCAGCCCGCGCATCGCGGCGAGCGAGTCCTCGTCGACGCCGCCGACGATCTGGTGGAACCCGTAGTCGATCGCGCAGTTGCCCCGCGCCTTCTCATGCCAGGCGGCGAGCCCGTCCTGCACGCGCTCGCCGTAGCGCTGGACGGCGAAGTCGATGATCGACGTCGTGCCGCCCCAGGCCGCCGCGCGCGTGCCCGTCTCGAAGGTGTCCGAGGCGTTCGTGCCGCCGAACGGGAGCTCCATGTGGGTGTGGGCGTCGATGCCGCCGGGGATCACGTACTTGCCGGTGGCGTCGACGACGGTGTCGACGGATGCCGCGACATCCGTCCCCAGCAGCTGCGAGCCCGGTGCCAGGACGGCGGCGATCGTCTCGCCGTCGATGAGCACGTCGGCTTCGCCGCGCCCGGTGGCCGACACGACGGTGCCGCCCGTGATGAGTGTGGTCGCCATGGTCAGGGCCTCGCGATCTTCGTGTAGGAATCGGGGCGGCGGTCGCGGTAGAACTGCCAGTCGTCGCGCATCTCGCGGACCATGTCGAGGTCGAGGTCGCGAACGAGCAGCTCCTCCTCCGTGCCCGAGCCGCGCTCGCCGACGAAGTTGCCGCGCGGGTCGATGACCTGGCTCGTGCCGTAGAAGTCGACGGCGAGGTCGCCGTACTCGTTGTCCTCGCGCCCCACGCGGTTCGGCTGGAGCACGAAGTAGCCGTTGGCCACCGCGGCCGCCGGGCCCTCGACCTCCCACAGCCGGTTGGACAGACCCGGCTTGGTGGCGTTCGGGTTGAAGACCATGTGCGCGTCGTTCAGGCCCAGTTCGCGCCATCCCTCGGGGAAGTGACGGTCGTAGCAGATGTACATGCCGATCCGGCCGACGGCGCTGTCGAAGACCGGGTAGCCGAGGTTCCCCGGACGGAAGTAGAACTTCTCCCAGAAGCGGTCGAGGTGCGGCAGGTGATGCTTGCGGTACTTGCCGAGGATGGTGCCGTCGGCGTCGACGAGCACGGCGGTGTTGTAGTAGACGCCGGTCTCGGCCTCCTCGTAGATCGGAAGGACCGTCACCACGCCGAGCTCCTTCGCGACCGCGGCGAACCGCTGCACGATGGGGCCGTCGGCCGCCTCCGCGAACCGGTAGTACTTCTTGTCCTGCGTGATGCCGAAGTACGGCCCGTAGAACAGCTCCTGGAAGCAGACGACCTGGGCGCCCTGCGACGCCGCGTCGCGCAGGAACCCTTCGTGCTTGTCGAGCATCGACTCCTTGTCGCCCGTCCAGGTGGTCTGCGAAATCGCTGCGCGTACCGTCGTCATCCGTCACTCCGTCCGTCTTCGTTGATCCTGTCGAGTCGACGTTTCCCGTCGGTTTCGGCCTGTGACGCGACAGTAAAGCCTCACGGGGGCGGTGGCAATGGTGGGGTGGGCAAACCATAGGATCGCGCGGCGGATACATCCCGAGACGGATGCCGCGGCATCCGCCCTCGCGTAGCGTGAAACGGTGTTCCGCCCGCTGAAGCTCCACCAGCTCCTCGTCGACGTCTCGGTCGCGGCGCTGTTCGGACTCGTCGCGCTGTGGTCGGAGCTGTCGTCCGGGTGGGCGGATGCGGCGGCGCTCGTCGCGAGCACGCTGACGTGCCTGCTCATGGCGGGGGCGCTCGCCGTGCGGCGCCTGTCCCCGGGGCTCGCCCTGGGCCTGGCGTGGCTCGGAGCGATCACGCAGATGTCGTTCGGACGGCCGCCCATCGTGGCCGACCTCGCCATCTTCGGCGTGCTCTACGCGACGGCGGCGTACGGCACGCGGCTCGTGTTCTGGGCGGGGCTCGCCTCGAGCCTGCTCGGCGCCGTCGTGATCACCGGCTACCTCTTCCTCGTCCCCGAGTTCGCCGGGGGGAGGCTCAGTCTGTCGACGCTTCCGCTGGCCGTGCTGGTCCTCGTCGCCGCGGCCTTCGCGCTCGGTCTGTCGTGGACGGTCGGCGCCCTCGTCCGCACGGCGATCCGGGCGCGCGAGAACCGGCGCGCGCAGGAGCGGGCCGAGGCCGAGGCATCGCTCGAGCAGCAGCGCCTGCGGATCGCACGCGACATGCACGACGTCGTCGCCCACTCCCTTGCCGTCGTGATCGCCCAGGCCGACGGGGCACGGTACGCCGCGACGGCCGATCCCGCCGCGGCGACCGAGGCCCTCGGCACGATCTCGACGACGGCGCGCTCGGCGCTCGCCGACGTCCGGCAGCTCCTGACGCAGCTGCGGCACAGCCAGGGCGACGGACCGCAGCCCGCGCTCGCCGACCTCGAGGTGCTCTACGCCCAGGTGCGCGGCGCAGGGGTGGAGCTGCGCGTCGACGTCGATCCCGCTCCGGACGGCGAGCCGCCCGCGGCCGCGCAGCTCGCGACCTACCGGATCCTCCAGGAGGCGCTGACCAATGCGCTGCGGCACGGGGACGGCGGGCCCGTCGACGTGCACCTGGCGTGGCATCCGTCGCACGTCGAACTCGAGGTGCGCAACGGCACGGGCACGGCGGCGGAGGCGCGCGGCTCCGGCCACGGCCTCCTCGGGATGGCCGAGCGCGCCCATCTCGCCGGGGGCACGCTCGAGGCCGGCGCGCACGACGGGCGGTTCGTGGTGCGCGCGCGGCTTCCGATCGGGGTGCCGGCATGATCCGGGTCGCGCTGGTCGACGACCAGGCGCTGTTCCGGGCCGGCATCCGCATGCTCGTCGACTCGCAGCCCGACCTGGAGGTCGTCGCCGAGGCATCCGACGGGCGCGAGGCGCTCGACATCGTGCGCGCGACGCGGCCCGACGTGGTCCTGATGGACATCCGGATGCCGATCATGGACGGCCTCGCCGCCACCGCCGAGCTGCTGGGCGACCCCGATCCGCCGCGCATCGTGATGCTGACGACGTTCGACCTCGACGAGGCGGCCGCGCGCGCGATCCGCCAGGGAGCCAGCGGGTTCCTGCTGAAGGACGCCGAGCCCGAGTTCCTGCTCGCCGCGATCCGCACCGTGCACGCCGGCTCGGCGGTGATCGCGGCATCGGCCACCCGTGACCTGTTCTCACACTTCGCCGGCGCCGCGCCGCGCGCCGTGCCCGACAGCTACGGCGAGCTCACCGACCGCGAGAAGGAGATCTTCGCGCTCGCGGCGCGGGGACTGTCCAACGCCGAGATCGCCGGACGGGAGTACCTGAGCGAGGCGACGGTCAAGACGCACGTCAGCCGCATCCTCGCCAAGCTCGGCCTGCGCGACCGAGTGCAGCTCGTCGTGTTCGCGTTCGAGCACGGCCTCGCCTGACCGCGCCGCGCGTCAGAGGCCTTCGAGGGCGGCGCGGTGCCTCCGGTAGGCCGGCCGGCCGAAGAGTCGCCACGCCAGGCGGCCGGGCGCGGGCATGTGCGTGCGCAGCCACTCGTCGCCGCCGTCGGGCTGAGACGCCAGGATCTCGCCGAGCGCCTGCCAGGTCTGCCCCTTCGGCACGGACTTGCGGCCGTGCTCGCTGAACCAGTCGATCTCGGCAGGGGTGAGCGTGCGCTCCACGACCGGCACGATGTTCTTCTCCTCGTCGGGCAGATGCACGGCCAGAGCGGCGTTGATCCCGTCGAGCGCCGCCAGGACTGCCGCGGCGTCCGCCCCGCTCCCGGAGTGCCGCCACGCGGGCAGTGCGCCGTCCAGTTCGACGAGGTGGGTGAGCATCACGGCGTGCTGCTCCTTCATGCGCGCGACGT
Source organism: Microbacterium insulae (assembly GCF_042677065.1). Lineage (NCBI taxonomy): Bacteria > Bacillati > Actinomycetota > Actinomycetes > Micrococcales > Microbacteriaceae > Microbacterium > Microbacterium insulae. Next base: position 1,928,597 of record NZ_JBHTII010000001.1, read on the forward strand.
GGGCCGCGCACGACGGCGCGCGCTCGTCGAGCGCCGGCCACAGCCGCTCATCCTCCCCGTCGTGGTGGGAGTGCAGCCCGATCGACAGTGTGTCGAGGTGGGCCGCGACCACCTCTGCGTGCGCGGCATCCCCCTCCGACACCAGGCGCACCAGAGCGGGAGCCTCGCCGAACGTGCGGCGGAACATGCGGTGGATCTCGGCCATCCCGCTCGCGTCGCACGTCTTCGGGCCGTCGGGCGAGTCACCGGTCGGCGGCAGCGGGGTCGCGGGCATGGGTTCCTCCTCGTGGATCTGCCGTGACGGTGGACCTGCCGCGACGATAGCGCCGCCGGACGCGCACCGGAAGATCATCCTCCGGATGTAGGCGGATGCCTCGCCCGGCCGACGCGAGAGACCCGCGGCGGTTCCTACCGTCGAAGGCATGGATATATCGACGACCGACCTGGGCCTGGCGGCCCGGGTCCAGCAGCTCACGAAGACCTACGGCGCCGGCGGGAACGAGGTGCGAGCCCTGGACGGCGTCTCGATCGGCATCCGTCGCGGCGAGTTCACCGCGATCATGGGCCCGTCCGGGTCGGGCAAGTCCACCCTCATGCACATCATGGCGGGGCTCGACGCGCCCACCTCGGGTCGCGCGTGGATCGGAGACACCGACATCACCGGGCTGTCCGACCTCGAGCTGACCATCCTTCGCCGTCGGCGGGTCGGGTTCGTGTTCCAGGCGTTCAACCTCGTGCCGACCCTCGACGCGATCGGCAACATCCTGCTGCCGTTCGACCTCGACGGACGGCGTCCCACCGCCCTGGAGCGCGCGCGCATCGACGGCCTCGTGCAGACGCTCGGCCTGGAGTCGCGCCTGCGCCATCGCCCGCACGAGCTCTCGGGCGGTCAGCAGCAGCGCGTGGCGATCGCGCGGGCGCTGGCCACATCTCCCGATCTGGTGTTCGCCGACGAGCCGACGGGCAACCTCGACTCCCGCAGCGGCCGCGAGGTACTCGGCCTGCTCGCCGCCGCGAGCCGTGATCACGGCCAGTCGATCGCGATGGTGACCCATGACCCGGTGGCGGCGAGCCACGCCGACCGCGTGGTCTTCCTCGGCGACGGCCGGGTCGTCGCCGACAAGCCGCGTCAGAGCGCCGAGGAGATCTCGGCGTACATGCTCGCGACCGAGCTCGGCACGCCCGAGCCGGTGGTGCTGTCGTGACCGCCGCGGCGGTGGCGGTGAGGGGGGAGCGGATGCCTCGGCCCGCGGCATCCCGAACCTCCTGGCTGCGCGAACGGGGCATGGGCGCGAGCATCCTCGTCGCGACGATCTCGAGCGCCTTCGGCGCCGTGCTGCTCAGTGCGACCGGGTACATCGCCGCGATCCTGCGCGCCGATCCGTATATCGGGAGCAGCGAGGTGCTCGCGGTGGTGCTGGTCGTGCTCACCGTGATCCTCACGGGAGTCGCGGTGTACGTCGCGGCGATCGTGACGGCCAACACGTTCTCGACGGTCGTCGCCGGCCGCACCCGCCGCATCGCGCTCCTGCGGCTGATCGGGGCATCCGCGCGGTCGCAGCGATCCGAGGTGGCCCGGCAGGGACTCGTCGTCGGTGCCATCGGTGCGCTGCTCGGCCTGATCCTCGGCACGGTGCTTTCCGCAGCGGGCATCGCGCTCGCCGAGCCGCTGCTCGGCATCGACGACGTCGGCTACGGGGTGGTGCAGGGCGTCCTCGTCGTGCCCGCGCTGATCGTCGCGCTCACGACGTGGGCCGCGGCCTGGGTCGGGTCGCGCCGCGTGCTCGCGGTGACCCCGCTGCAGGCGCTCGGGGGGTCGGTCGAGGCGACGCACGAGGCGGTCGCGGGGCGCCGCGGGCGCAACGCGGGCGCGATCGCGCTCTTCGTCGCGGGTGCCGCGCTGCTGGCCGCGGGCATCGCGCTCGGGCTGGTCACGCCGCTCGGGGTCGTCGTCGCGTTCTTCGGCGGCCTGCTGTCGTTCACGGGTCTGGTGCTCGGCTCGACGCTCGTCATGCCGCCCGTGCTGCGCCTGGTCGGGCGGATGTTCGGCCGCTCGGCGACGGCGCGGCTGGCGGCCGAGAACGCGCTGCGCTATCCGGAGCGGTCGAGCCGCATGGCGATCGGCGTCGTGATCGGCGTGACGCTCGTGACGATGTTCGCGGTCGCGCTCGAGACCGTGAAGTCGGTGGTGACGGCATCCGCGGGCGGCGAGGTCGACCCGGAGTTCACCGCCGTCATCGACACGTTCGCGGGGATCATGATGGGCCTGGTCGCGGTGTCCGCCGTGATCGCGGGGGTCGGTCTCGTCAACCTCCTGACGATCGGCGTCGTGCAGCGCCGGCGCGAGCTGGGGCTGCTGCGGTCACTGGGAGTCTCGATCGGGCAGGTGCGCCGCATGGTCGTGCTCGAGGCGGCTCACATCACGATCGCCGCCGTCGTGACGGGGCTCCTGCTCGGCACCGCCTACGGCTGGGCGGGCGCGCAGTCGCTCCTCGGGTCGGTCGCGATCCCGCCGCTCTGGCTGTCGCCGACGTTCGTCGCGCCCGCCGTGCCGTGGGTGCCGGTCGCGCTGATCGTCGTCGCCACCGCGGTGCTGACGCTGGTCGCCGCGGTCGTCCCGACGCGTCTTGCCACCCGCGTCGCCCCGGTCGAGGCCCTGGCCGAGTAGCCCCGGCCCCTTGCCGAGAGGGCGCCAACGACGAATCCGGACCCGGTTCGGTGGTCGTCAGCGCCCTCTCGGCGAGCTGAGCAGCGCCCGATCAGGCCTCGGGGTCGTCCGCCGGAAGGTCGTGGGCCCAGGTCGGCGCGAGGGCCCTGATCCGGGCGCCGCGCCACTGCCACGCGCTCCACAGCACGGGCCACAGGATCGGCGCGGTCGGGCCCCCGATCACGAGCCGGTCGCGCCACAGCGTGCGGCCCGGCTCGCCGGGGGCGGGGGACACGGCCATCTGGTGGTCCCACACATCGAGGCTCGACAGCGGCCCGGTGAGGGGGATGCCGCTGTCGCGGAAGATCCGCACGCGGCCGGCCGGCTCGTCGACCTCCCGCTCGCTGACGTGGATGAGCTGCCGTCCTGCCGGCACCTTCCCCATCGCGGCCAGCTGCACGGGAACGTCGTCGCCGGGTGACCACGCCGTGGGCAGGCCGTCCGGGATCAGGGGCTCGAGGTCGAGGAGCGGCCCGTACAGTTCGGCGACCGCCCGGGGAGAGTGGATGGCCCGCCACGCGGCATCCGGATCGCAGTCGATCACGAGCTTGAGCAGGATGCGCATGCCTCAGTCTTGCATCGTGGTGGTCGGCGCGGCGCGCGGCCGTGCGCATCTCCGCCGTGCGGACGCGTCCTACGCTGGACGGATGCCCGGGCATCCCTTCGACCAGTCCGCCTACCAGGTCCGCTTCGAGTGGGGGGTCGCCGGGCTCGCCCGCCTCGCGCCCGCCGACGTCACGGTCGTCGTCGACGTGCTGCGCTTCTCCTCGACGGTGATCCAGGAGATCGAGCGCGGCGGAACGGTCGCGATGGATGCCTCGGCCCCCGCGGTCTCCCCGGGCGGCGCCGCCGTCGCCGAGGCCGCGAACGGGCTCGTCGTGCTCGGCGCGCTGCGCAACGCCGCGGCCGTCGCGGGGGCGGTCCTCGCGGAGCAGGAGCGGCGCGGGGCGAGGACCAGCGTGGCCGTGATCGCCGCGGGTGAGCTCGAGTCGCGGGAACCGGGCGCGGCGCTGCGGTTCGCCGTCGAGGACCTCCTCGGCGCCGGGGCGGTGATCGACGCGCTCGCGGCACTCGGCCTCGACCACTCCTCGCCCGAAGCCGCGGTCGCCGCCGAAGGGTTCCGCTCACTGCGGGGTGCCGCGAAGCACCTGCTCACCGCGAGCGGATCGGGCCGCGAGCTCGAGGCGGACGGTCGGCGGGACGAGGTTCTCGCCGCGGCCGCGGTGGACGCGGCATCCGTCGTCCCGGTGCTGCGCGACGGGGTGTTCGCGGCTCTCTAGTCGCCGCGCGGGGTCATCGCGGCCAGCCTCGTCGCGGGCGTGATCTCACGGCGGGTCCAGGTGAAGACGTACCGCTCGTCGAACCGCGGCGCGCACTTCGCGCACGACGTGGACCGCGTGGCGCGGCGGTGCCGATACGCCACGTGCCCGGCCGGGCACACCCCGATCCACGGGGCCAGCTCGGTGGCCGTCTCGCCGCGGTGCGTCGTGCCTCCGACGTAGCCGAGGTCGCGGGCGATCGACTTCCACTGCGGGCCGTGCCCGGCCGCAGGCCCGGCGAGCGCGTGGGCGACCTCGTGCAGGAGCGTCTGGTGGTTGTCGTCGTCGTCGTACCGCGCGGCGAGGTACCGCGACACGCTGATGCGCTTGCGCGTGTAGTCGCACAGCCCCGCGCGGCGCTTGGCATTGTCGAACCCGAAGGACCACCCGTCGTCGAGATGGACGTCGATGAGCGCCTCGGCCCAACGGCGCACGCGGTGAAGATCCGACATGGGGGAAGAGTAGATCGAGCCTGCGACAGTCAGCTGGCGACGGATGCCGCGGCCCGGCGCCGGTCGGCGGCATCGATGGCGAGGAGCGTCGACTCGAGCTGATCGTCGGGCACGCCGGACTCCTGGCGCAGGAACAGCGCCCGCTTGAAGTCGCGCCGCGCCGCGTCGAAGTCGCCGGCCTCGTACGCCACCTTGCCGCGGTGCTGGAGCGCGAACGCGGCGATGCCGGCCCACCCCTGCCCCTCGGCCTCTTCGGCGCACATCGTCAGCTCCTGCTCGGCGGCCGCATACGCGCCGCGCGCCTGGAGCACCGTGGCGTGCAGGATGCGCGCCCGCAGCAGGTCCTTGCGGGTCCCGGCCATGCGGGCCACGCGCACGGACTGCTCCGAGATGACGAGCGCGTCCTCGCTGCGATCGAGCACCTTGAGCAGCCACACGCGCTCGAGGAGCGCCGGGAGGCTCCGCTGCTCGCCGATCTCGTCCAGCCGCTCGCGGCACTGGCGCGCGTCCACCTTCTCGCGCAGGGTGTCGGGGTCATACCCGCGGATGTAGCTCACAGAGACTCCCTTCGCCCGTTCTCGCTCGGCTCCGTCCAGTGTGCCCCGGTCGGCACCGTGCGCCGTCGTGGCACGCCGAGCCGCGGCATCCCTCCTCGTTCTCGCGCCCCCCAGCTCACCCGAGCCCACTCCAGATCCTCTCTGTCGTCGAGAACCCGCGATGTCGTCGAACGACCATGCTCGCGGCGTCGAAGACAAGGTCTGTCGGCGAGAACGTGCGAACTCGACGGGAGGACAGGCAGGGATGGGTCAGCGGTCGAAGAGGGATGCCGAGGGCAGGGGCGATGCGGTGGCGTCGGCGTCGGTGGCGATCCGGGCCCCGCGCGCGAACTCGACGACCTCCGCGCCCTGCGCGACCTTCGCCGGATGGGGTCCGGCCGCCATGAGCCGCGGCAGCCACTCGGTGGGAAGGGGCGCGCGGGATGCCGCCACCACGAGGTTGCCGAACCGCCGGCCCTTGAGGGTCTGCACCTCGGCGAGCACGATGACGTGCTCCAGCACGCGCCCGATCGTGGCGACCTGCCGCCGCGCGAACGCGAGTCCCGCGCCGTCGGCCACGTTCACCAGCAGCACCCCGTCCGGTGCGAGGAACCGTGCGGCCTCGGTGTAGAACTCGACGGTCGTCAGGTGCGGGGGAGTCTGCGCCCCGGAGTACACGTCCGACACGATCAGGTCGGCTGCGCCGACGAGTCCCGCGGGCAGGCGGCCGAGCCCCGCGCGGGCGTCGCCGATGCGCACGCGGACGGCGGCGCCGCGGGGGAGCGGGAGGTTCTCCCGAACCAGGTCCCACAGCGCGGGCTCCAGCTCGATCACCTGCTGGCGTGAGCCCGGCCGGGTCGCCTCGATGTAGCGGGGGATCGTCAGCGCACCCGCCCCGAGGTGGATCGCCGTGAGCGGCTGCCCGGGCATCCGGAGCCGGTCGATCACGGCGCCCATGCGCGCGACGTACTCGAAGTGCAGGTGCGTCGGATCGTCGAGGTCGACGTGCGACTGCGGGGTGCCGTCGACGTCGAGCTCCTTCCCGCCGCCGTAGGCCGACGGGACGACACGCGCCAGCGTGCCGTCGGAGAGCCGGACGGCGGGCGTGGATGCCTCGTCCCGCCCGCGCGCCATGGGACCACGTTAGCCCGCGCCCGCCCGGAGAGGCCTGCGGAGAGCGCTCGCCGAATCTCGCTGGTACTTCTGCGCAACAGCAGGACGAGAGTCGGAGCAGATCGATCAGGTGCGCACGATCAAACGCGCCGAAACAGAATCGAGACACAGGCGTAACCGTCGCGGCCGTCCTCGCCGGGTAGCGTCGATGCATCACACCCCCTGAGGGCAACGCGCACCTCTGCTCCACGACGATGTGCAGCCGCGCCCGCACGACCTGGAAGGTGCACAGCACATGTTCCACTCAACGAAGCGCCGCGTCCTCGGCGGCGCTGCCGCGATCGCCATCGGCGCGCTCGTCCTCACCGCGTGCGCGAGTCAGCGCGAAGACGGCGGCGACACCGGCGAGGCGAGCGACGTCGATCCGACCTTCGTGTTCGCGGCGTCGGGCGACATCTCGGGCCTCGACCCGGCGATGGCCAACGACGGCGAGACGTTCCGCGTCTCGCGCCAGATCTTCGAGGGCCTGGTCGGCGTCGAGCCGGGCACGGCCGACCCTGCCCCGGGTCTCGCCGAGAGCTGGGAGCAGTCCGAGGACGGCCTGAGCTACACCTTCCAGCTCAAGGAGGGGGTGACCTTCCACGACGGCACCGACTTCAACGCGGAGGCCGTCTGCTTCAACTTCGACCGGATGAACAACTTCACCGGGGTCGCGGCATCCGAGAGCCTGTCGTACTACTGGGGCAAGCTCATGCGCGGCTACGCCGACACCGGCACCTCGATCTACGGCGGCTGCGAGGCCACCAGCGACACCGAGGTGGTCATCACCCTGACGCAGCCCTTCGCCGGCTTCATCCCGGCCCTGTCGCTGCCGTCGTTCGCGATCCAGAGCCCGGCCGCGCTCGAGGAGTACGCGGCGGACGAGGTCGGCGGCACCGCCGAGGCTCCCGTGCTCAGCGAGTACGCGCAGGGCCACCCGGTCGGCACCGGACCCTTCAAGTTCGAATCGTGGTCGCCGGGCGAGAGCGTCGAGCTCAGCGCCTACGAGGACTACTGGGGCGAGCAGGGCGCCGTGCAGGAGATCATCTTCCAGGTGATCGGCGAGACCACCGCGCGCCGTCAGGCGCTCGAGTCGGGATCGATCGACGGCTACGACCTCGTCGCCCCCGCCGATCTCGGCGCGCTCGAGGAGGCCGGATTCAACCTGGTCAACCGCGACCCGTTCAACATCCTCTACCTCGGCATCAACCAGCTGGCTCCCGGCCTCGACGACCCGAACGTCCGCAAGGCGATCGCCCACGCGATCGACAAGGACCAGCTCGTCGCCCAGGTTCTGCCGGAGGGCACGCAGGTGGCGCAGGAGTTCATGCCGCCCGCCGTCATCGGCTGGAACGAGGACGTCACCACGTACGAGTACGACCCCGAGACCGCCCAGGCGCTCCTCGCCGAGGCCGGCTACGACGAGTCCAACCCGCTGACCATCCAGTTCAACTACCCGGTCAACGTGTCGCGTCCGTACATGCCCAACCCGGAGCAGATCTACACCAACCTGGCCTCGCAGCTCGAGGCCGTGGGCATCGTGCTCGAGCCGGTCGGCGAGGAGTGGAACCCCACGTACCTCGACCGCATCCAGGGCGGCGCCGACCACGGCATCCACCTCCTCGGCTGGACCGGCGACTACAACGACCCCGACAACTTCGTCGGGACGTTCTTCGCCTCCCCCGGCAACGAGTGGGGCTTCACCAACGAGGAGCTCACCGACGCCCTGACCGAGGCCCGCGGCCTCGCGACGGCCGAGGAGCAGGAGGCCGCCTACCTCGCGATCAACGAGGAGATCATGGAGTACCTGCCCGGCATCCCGCTGGCACACCCGGTGCCGACCCTCGCGTTCGCCGAGCGCGTGACGTCGTACCCGGCCAGCCCCGTGCAGGACGAGGTCTACAACATGATCGAGCTGAGCGAGTAAGGCAGCGATCAGCGGGCGCCGCGGCCAGAAGATCGGCCGCGGCGCCCCGCCCGCTGTCCGGCACGTCCCGCGCGGCCGCGGCCGCCCATCCCCGGAGAACCCCACCTCGTGCTACGCACCATCGGCCATCGGCTCCTCCTCCTCATCCCGACCCTCTTCGGGCTCTCGGTCCTGCTGTTCCTGTGGGTCCGCGCCCTCCCCGGCGGCCCGGCCGTCGCGCTCCTCGGCGAGCGCGCCACCCCCGAGGCCATCGCCGAGATCAACGAGGCCTACGGCTTCGACAAGCCCCTCATCGAGCAGTACCTGACCTGGATGGGTCAGCTGCTGTCGGGCGACTTCGGCGTCTCGCTGCAGACGCGCGTGCCCGTCGTCGAGGAGTTCCTGCGGCGCTTCCCCGCGACGCTGGAACTGACGATCTTCGCGATCATCATCGCGGTGGGGGTCGGCATCCCGCTCGGCTATCTCGCCGCACGACGCCACGGCAAGGCATCCGACCACTTCCTCGTGGGCGCGAGCCTGCTGGGCATCACGATCCCGGTCTTCTTCCTGGCGTTCATCCTCAAGTGGATCTTCGCGGTGCAGCTCGGCTGGCTCCCCTCCGAGGGCCGCCAGGATCCACGGATGGATGCCACGCACTACACCGGCTTCTACGTGCTCGACGGCATCCTGACGGGGGAGTGGGATGCCGCGTGGGACGCGTTCCTGCATCTCATCCTCCCCGCGATCGCGCTCGCCACGATCCCGCTCGCGATCATCACGCGGATCACGCGCGCCTCGGTCCTCGAAGTGCAGAACTCGGACTACGTGCGCACGGGCATGGCCAAGGGCGTGTCGCGCTCGACGATCCGCGGGCGGTTCATCCTGCGCAACGCGATGCTGCCGGTCATCACCACGATCGGTCTCCAGGTGGGACTCCTGATCTCGGGGGCGGTCCTCACCGAGACGGTGTTCGCCTTCCCCGGGATCGGCTCCTTCCTCTACCGCGCGATCTTCTCCCGCGACTACCCGGTGCTGCAGGGCTTCATCATCTTCATCGCGATCGGCTACGCCCTCATCAACCTGGCGGTCGACGTGTCCTACAGCTTCATCGACCCGAGAGTGAGGGTCTCATGACGTCCGCGATGCTTCCCCCCGCCGCGAGCGGCGGCCCGGTCGACGACACCGCGATCGACGACGCCGAGCTCCTGTCGGCCAAGACCTCCGGCGGCGGCTTCTGGCGCGACGTGTTCCGCCGGCTCCGCCGCAATCCGAGCGCGTGGGTGGGCGCCGGCATCGTGGCGGTCTTCCTGCTCGTGGCGCTCCTCGCGCCGTGGCTCGCGCCGTACGGCCCCACCGAGCTCCCGGGACAGCGGTACATCACGCCGACGTACATCCCCGGCCCGGGCGAGCTCCCGCAGTTCCCGCTCGGTCTGGACCGCTTCGGCGGCGATGTGCTGTCCAAGCTCATCTGGGGTGCGCGGGCGACGCTGATCATCGGCGTCGTGTCCACGGCCATCGGCCTCGTGGGTGGAATGATCCTCGGCTTCCTGTGCGGCATGTTCGGCGGATGGGTCGACACGCTCATCATGCGCATCGTCGACATCATGCTCTCGGTGCCGTCGCTGCTGCTCGCGGTCTCGGTCGCCGCCGTGATCGGTCAGAACCAGGCATCCCTCATGATCGCGATCGGTGTCGTGCAGGTGCCGGTCTTCGCGCGCCTGCTGCGTGCGTCGATGCTCCAGCAGCGAAACGCCGACTACGTCCTCTCGGCGCAGACGCTGGGCCTCGGCCGCGGCACGATCACGATGAGCCACGTCCTGCCCAACGCCGTCGGGCCGGTGATCGTCCAGGGAACCCTGTCGCTCGCGACCGCGGTGATCGAGGCGGCCGCGCTGTCGTACCTCGGGCTCGGCGGAGACGTGCCTCAGACCGCGGAATGGGGGCGCATGCTGACCTACGCGCAGCTGGAGCTGGCCATCGCGCCGTCGTTGGCGTTCCTGCCCGGCATCTGCATCACCGTCACCGCTCTCGGGTTCACGCTGCTGGGCGAGGCCCTGCGCGAGGCGATGGATCCCCGCACCCGCGCTCGTTGAGCCTCGCGCCCCGCGGCAGCTGCCGCGGGCGCTGGGCCGCGGCGGGGACGGTGTCCCGCGGCATCCGCTGCAGTTTCCGGCATCCGCTGCGTCGCGAAGTGCAGCGTGCGTCGGGAACTGCCGCGCGCGCCGTGCTGCGGCATCCGCCGCCGTGCCGGGGGCCTGCCGCCGTGCCGCGGCATCCGCTGCAGTTTCCGGCATCCGCTGCGTCGCGAAGTGCAGCGCGCGTCGGGAACTGCCGCGCGCGCGGCCGAGAACGCACCTGCCCCGGTGTCCGGCACGCCCGCGGGCACGACCTGCCCGCCCCCGCCGGGCTCAGACGGCGATGTCGAGCTCGTTGCCGGGGATCGACGCCAGGAGGCGCCGCGTGTACGGGTCGCGCGGGTTGGTGAAGATCTCCTCGCTCGACGCGGCCTCGACGAGAGCGCCGTCCTTCATGACGCACACGTAGTCGCTGATCAGCCGCACCACCGCGAGGTCGTGCGAGATGAACAGGTAGCTGAGGCCGTACTCCCGCTGCAGGTCTCGCAGCAGCGTGAGCACCTGGTCCTGCACGAGCACGTCGAGCGCCGACACCGGCTCGTCGCACACGATCATGTCGGGCGACAGCGCCAGCGCGCGGGCGATCGCGACGCGCTGCCGCTGACCGCCGGACAGCTCCGACGGATACCGGCGCAGCATCGTCTGCGGCAGGGCGACGTCGTCGAGGAGCTGCCGCACGCGCGCGGCGCGCTCCTTGGCTGAGCCGCGCTTGTAGAACTCCAGCGGCTCGGAGATGATCCGCTCGATCGAGAACATCGGGTTCAGCGACGAGTACGGGTCCTGGAAGATCGGCTGCACGCGCTGCCGGAACTGCTTGAGATCGCGGCCCTTCAGCGCCGCGACATCCTGTCCGTCGAAGCGGATGACGCCGCTGGTCGGCTCGATGACCTTCAGCATCATGCGCGCCGTGGTCGTCTTGCCCGACCCGGACTCGCCCACGATCGCCACCGTCTCACCGCGCGGGATCGCGAACGAGACGTCGTTCACCGCGACGAAGTCCTCCTTGCTGCCGCGCACCTTGTACGTCTTGGTGAGCCCTTCGACCTCGACGATGTGATCGGGAGTGGATGCCTCGGCCGCGGCATCCGGCACCTCCGCCGCTCTCGGCGCGGTGTCGCCTGCCGGTGCCGACGCGATCCCGGGCTGCGCAGCGGCATCCGGCCGGCGGAAGACCTCGGGCCGCAGCCGCACGGCGGCCACCGAGGGCGCCGCCTTCACGAGCGCCTGCGTGTAGGGCTGCTGGGGGTCCTCGAGGATCTGGCGTGCGGGTCCCTGCTCGACGATGCGCCCGCGGTTCATCACCACGACGCGCGAAGCGCGCTCGGCGGCGAGGCCGAGGTCGTGCGTGATGAGCATGACGGCGGTTCCCCGTTCGCCCGTCATGCGGTCCAGCTGGTCGAGGATCGTCTTCTGCACGGTCACGTCGAGGGCGCTGGTGGGCTCGTCGGCGATCAGGAGCTTCGGATCGCACGCGAGGCCGATGGCGATGAGCGCGCGCTGACGCATGCCGCCCGAGAACTCGTGCGGGTACTGCTTGGCGCGCTCGGCCGCGTCGGGAAGCCCGGCGGCGGCGAGGGTCTCGACCACCCGCTGGTCGACGTTCTTGCGGGTCGCCAGGCCGTGCGCGAGGAGCGTCTCGGCGATCTGCGAGCCGATCTTCGCGACCGGGTTCAGGTTGGACATCGGGTCCTGCGGAACGAGCCCGATGGACCGGCCGCGGATCGTGCGCAGCACGCTCTCGGGCGCGCCCACGAGGTCTTCGCCCTCGAACAGGATGCTGCCCTGCGTCACGCGGCCGTTGCCGGGGAGCAGGCCGATGACGGCCATCGCGCTGGTGGACTTGCCCGATCCGGACTCGCCGACGATCGCGAGGGTCTCGCCGGCGGCGAGATCGAGGTCGACGCCCTCCACGGCGCTGACTGTGCCGTCGACGGTGCGGAACTCCACGGCGAGGTCGCGGACCTGGAGCAGCGGCGCACCGGCCGCGAGACGTTCGTTGGATCGGGCCATTGGTCCATCCTGCCTTCCCGCGCGGGTCGGCGCACCCGCGGCTCCCCAGCCTTTACGCAGTCGTAACGACCGCGCGCGATGACGGCCCCGGCTACCGTGGAGCCATGGTGGCCATCGACCTCAACGCCGACCTCGGAGAGACGGTCGACGCGGTGCCGACGGCCGACGACGAGGCGATGTTCGCGCTGATCTCGAGCGCCAGCGTCGCGTGCGGCGGACACGCGGGGGATGCCGCATCCATGCGCGAGGCCGTCGCCCGGGCGGCCCGACACGGCGTCGCCGTCGGCGCGCATCCGTCCTACCCCGACCGCGCGGGCTTCGGCCGGGTCCCCCTGGCGATGGCCCGCGACGAGCTCGCCGAAGCCGTCGCCGTGCAGCTCCGCGCCCTGATCGCCGCGGGCGCCGACGTCCGCTACGTCAAGCCGCACGGCGCGCTCTATCACGCCGTCTCGGCCGATCGCGCGCAGGCGGAGGCCGTGGTGGCGGCGATCGCGGATCAGTCCGCCCGGCTCGGCCGCGCCCTGCCCGTGCTGGGCCTGCACGGCGAGATCGCGCGGGCCGCGGCATCCGCGGGTCTTCCCTTCGTGCAGGAGGCGTTCCTCGACCGCGGTTACACGGCGGGCGGCTCACTGGTGCCGCGGTCCGCCCCCGGAGCTCTGCTGGAGGATGCCGCCGCCGTCGCCGATCGTGCGGTGCGGCTCGTGCGGGAGGGCGTCGTCGCCGCCGCCGACGGGTCGGTGGTCGCGGTCGAGGCGGCATCGCTGTGCCTGCACGGCGACACCCCGGCCGCCGTCGACATGGCGCGAGCGGTGCGGGCGGCGCTGGACGCCGCCGGCGTGGTGGTGCGGCCGCCGTGGTGAGCGCGCGCGTCCTGCCGATGGGGGAGCGGGCGCTCCTCGTCGAGACGGACGCCCTGCCCCAGGTGCTCGCTCTCCGTGCGGCGCTGGAGGCCTCGCGGCCCGACGGGGTGATCGACATCGTGCCCGCCGCGCGCACCGTGCTCGTGAGGCTGGACCCTCGGGCGCTGACGCTCGCGGACGCCCGCGCGTGGGCGGCGGCGACGGCCGCGGCCGCGCAGCCCGGTGCGGCCGGAGGCGGAGCCCTCGTCGCGCTCGACATCGTCTACGACGGCGCGGATCTGACCGAGACCGCGGCGCTCCTCGGACTGAGTCCCGCGGCGCTCGCCCGCCGCCACGCGGAGACCGAGTGGACGGTCGCCTTCACCGGCTTCGCGCCGGGCTTCGGCTACCTCGTGAGCGACGACTGGCCGTTCGACGTGCCGCGGCTCGCGTCCCCGCGCACGCGGGTCCCGGCCGGCGCGGTGGGGCTCGCCGGGCAGTTCTCGGGCGCCTATCCCCGCGAGACGCCGGGCGGGTGGCGGCTGATCGGGACGACCGACGCCCGGCTGTTCGACCCGGACGCCTCCCCTCCGGCCCTCCTCTCGCCGGGAACGCGCGTGCGTTTCCGCCCGGTCTCGGCCCTGCCCCGCCAAGAGCGGAGGAGATACGCCGGTCTAGAGCTCCCGGCAAGCGCCGGAACGCCCGTTTCTCCTCCGCTTCTTGCACCCGGCGCCGATGCACCCCCCGCCGCCGCGCGCGGCGTCGACCCTCGTCACCCCGGCGGGATCGCCGTGGTCGAGCCGGGGCTGCTGTCGACGCTGCAGGACCTCGGGCGCCCCGGAGCGGCCGCTCTCGGCGTCTCGGGCTCCGGCGCGCTCGACCGTGCGGCGCTGCGCACGGCCAATCGTCTCGTCGGAAACCCCGAGGGCGCAGCCGGGATCGAGGTCACGATGGGCGGGCTGCGGGCCGTGGCCGAGCGCGACCTGTGGTTCGCCGTGACGGGGGCGTGGGGGCCGGTGCGGCTCGACGGCCGGGAGGCGGACCCCTACACGGCCCACCCGTGGCCGGCCGGCGCCGAGCTGCACCTGGACTGGTTCGCGCACGGCGCGCGCGCCTACCTCGCTGTCCGGGGTGGTCTCGACGGACCCGCCGCCCTCGGGTCGCGCTCCTCCGACGTGCTCGCCGGACTCGGACCTCCCGCGCTGCGTCCGGGAGAGTCCGTCGGCGTGAGGGACGAGGCATCCGGCCCCATCCCCGTCCCACCGCCGTCGCCGTGGGGAGCGCCCCACGACGACGAGCTCACGCTGGAGCTGGCACCCGGTCCGCGCGCGGACTGGTTCACCGCCGAGTCGCGGGCGCTGCTCTACGACTCGGTCTGGACGGTGTCGAACCGCGCAGACCGCGTCGGCGCGCGCCTGGACGGACCCGAACTCACCCGGGCCCGGACGGAGGAGCTCCCGAGCGAGGGCATGGTGCCCGGTGCGCTCCAGGTGCCTCCGAGCGGCCGCCCGACGGTCCTGCTGGCGGACGGGCCGGTCACCGGCGGCTATCCGGTCATCGCCGTGGTGACGGATGCCTCGCTCGACCTCATCGCGCAGGCGCGCCCGGGGACCCGCATCCGGTTCCGGCACGCGCGCGCGTCGGGCTGAACCTCACCAGCGGCGCAGGGCTTCCTCGACCTCGGCGTGGTGCTCGGGAGGGAGCGCGAGCAGCACCGCGTCCGCGACAGGCAGGTCGGCTCCCGCCGCTTCGCCGGCCGCGACGCTCTCGGGGTCGCGGCCGCGGAGGATCTCGAGGTAGGGCGTGTGCACCGTGAACGCCTCGGCGTCGAAGATGCCGATGCGCCGCCGGATGACCCCCGCCGCGACCGCCAGTGCCGCGGCGCGCCACGCGTCACCTCGCGCCGCCGCCACGCCGCACACGCCCTCCAGACCGTAGGCCACGCCCTCCTCGTAGTGCAGCCGCACCGAGATCAGCAGGGTCCGCACGAACTCGTCCTCCGCCTCGTCGAGATGACCGAGCTGGAAACTGAGTCGCGACCACAGGTTGCCGGCGACCGACGTGGTGAACAGATCGCCGCGCGAGGACGCGATCTCGCGGGCGCGGTCGAAGTGCACGAGCGCGTCGTCGGTGGCGCCGCGGACCCACGCGAGCCGGCCGAGCGAGACCTCCGTGATGGCCTCGGCCCATCCGTTGCCGAGTTCGCGGAGCTTGGTCACGGCCTTGCGCAGCTCCTTCTCGGCCTTGGCGGCCTTGGGGTCGGTCAGCTGCACACGCGCCGTCGCGCGTGCGGCGAGCGCCATCGCCGCGGCATCCTCGTCCCCGCTCTCGGTGAACAGCCGCACGCACTCGCCGAGCCCGGCGACGACCTGCTCGCTCGGGTGCTGCCACATCTCGCCCCACAGCGCCAGGAACCACGCCACCGCCCGCGTGTGCTGCGTAATCGGCTGGTCGTGCTGCTTCTCGAGCAGCTCCAGCATCCACACCCGCACCTCGGCGAAGAACCCCGAGATCCACCAGTAGATGAGCAGGCTCCACGCGAAGTCGCCGGCGTCGTCGAGACGGTCGGTGTAGACGAGGTGGCGCACGGCGGCCCGCAGGTTCGGGAGCTCGAGTCCGAGCTGGACGACGGCCTCCGCCTGCTTCGGGCCGCCGAGGTCGGGGGCGACCCGCCGCACGAGCCCGAAGTAGTAGTCGGCGTGCGCGGCCCGCACGCGGTCGGCCTCGCCCCGCGCCTTGAGCCGGCCGAGGGCGTACTCGCGCACGATCGCGAGGAGGGAGAACACGGCGCGCCCGCCGACCTCGGTCTGCTTCACGAGGGAGCCGTCGACCAGGGCGGCGAGCCCGTCGATCTCCTGCCCCTCCCAGGGCCGGCCGACCCCGATCGCCTCGACGGCGTCGAGGGTGAAGCGCGTCGCGAAGACGCCCAGGTCCTCGAGCAGCTCCCGCTGCCACTCGGGAAGGAGGCTCACGCTCCAGTCGATCGTCGCGCGCATCGTGCGGTGCCGCTCCGGGAGGTCGCGCACCGCGGCGGTCAGGAGCGGAAGGCTCTGCTCGAGGCGTTCGGCGATGCCGGCGGGAGTCAGGATCCTCACCTTCGCGGCGGCCAGCTCGATCGCGAGCGGCAGTCCTTCGAGCCGGCGGCAGATCGCCGCCAGGTCTGCGGCGTTGTCCTCGGTGACATCGAAGCCGGGCTTGACGGCCTGCGCGCGGTCGACGAAGAGCGCGACCGCGGGCGTCCGCGTGGCGGGGTCGAGGCTGGCCGGCGCGGTGCCCGGCGGCGCATGGAGGGCGGGCACCTCGTACACGCGCTCGCCGCGGATGCGCAGCACGATGCGGCTGGTGACGAGGAACGCGGCCGTCGGAGCGACGGTGTAGAGCCGCACGAGGACGGGCGCGGCATCCACGATCTGCTCGAAATTGTCCAGCACGACGAGCACCCGGCGGTCGGCGAGGGCGTGAGAGATGCGCTGCTCGAGTTCGGCTTCGCCGTTGTCACGGATGCCGAGGGTGTACGCGATCGTCGGAAGCAGCAGTCCCGGCTCGAGGACGCCCTCGAGCAGGACGAAGTAGGTGCCGTCCGGGAACAGGTCCTCCGTCGCCAGGGCGGTCTCGATCGCGAGCCGGCTCTTGCCGATCCCGCCGGGGCCGATGAGGCTCACCACCCGGTCGGTGCCGCGGGCGAGCAGGTCGCGCACGCGCGCGACGTCGTCGTCGCGGCCGATGGTCGTGGTGTACGGGACGGGCACGCGGGCGACGAGGGCCGACGCGGCGGTCTCGGGATCGGGCTCGAGGGCGGCGCGGGACTCGTCGAAGCGCTCGGCGAGGAGCATGGCCAGATCGGAGGCGACCTGGTCCTCGAGGTCCTCCGCGGAGCGGAAGTGCAGGTACGCCGCGGTGTCGTCGGACTGGATACGGCCGATGAGCTCGCTGAGCCGTTCGTCGCGCTCCTGCGACGCCTTGATGTAGATCAGCTTCGGCATGGTGCGCGGCGCCAGGTTGTACTCGTCCTCGAGTCCCGAGATCTCCTCGTCGGGCGCGACCCAGCCGTAGCTGTCGCCGTAGATCCCGACGAACACGTCGCTCTGCGCGAGGTACGAGCGGTACAGCTCGCGCGGTGGATGCGGGCGCGCGCCGAGCTCGAACATGACGGGTGCCAGCCGCATCCTCTCGATGGCGCCGCGGACGGCCCGACGCTCGTCGGCCAGCTCGCGGAGGGTCGAGCTGACGAACACCCGGATCCGCTGGTCGGGCGTGCGGATCACGGGGTGCTGAACCCCAGTCATAGGCACATCTTGGCCCGGACTCCGGCGCGGCGCCATCACCGTTCGCGAATGGCGCGGACGGGGACGACTTCGGCACCATCCGTGCGCGGCACGGCCGGCACGTGGGCGAGGGCGTAAGCCGCCGCCTGCGAGGCGGTCATCGCGCGCCCGCGCTCGCGCGCCGCCTCGACGGGTTCCGGGTCGCGCGTCGCGGCGGTGAGATAGGCGAGGTGGAACACGAACTGCGGCGCGTCGTACATCGTGAGCCGCTCTCGGATCGTCTCGGCGGCCCCGACGAGCACGCCCGCCGTCTCGACGTCTCCCCGCAGCGACGCGATGGCCGAGAGCCCCTCGATCGCGTAGGCGATGCCCTCGTCGTGGTCGAGCTCCATCGACATGCGCATGGCCTCGGTGAAGCGGAAGGCCGCGGCATCCGTGTCTCCTTCGAGGAGCCGAAGGCGCGCGAGGTGGTGTGTCGCGACGGACAGGCCGAAGATTCCGCCTCCCGCGCGGGCGGCGACGGATGCCTCGGCGAACCGCTCCGTCGCACCCTCGGTGTCGCCGACAGTCCATGCCAGGCGGCCGAGCGCGATGAGCGTCAGCACCTCGGCCCAGCGGTCGCCGCCCTCGCGGAACCGTGCCGCGCAGCGCTCGAGGTCGACCGCCGCAGAGGCGATGTCGGGGTCGCCCATCGTCACCCGCGCGAGGCCGGCCGTCGCCTCGGACATGGTGCGGCCGAACTCGTCGCCGGTCGCAGCGAACATCGCGCCGCACTCGAGCAGCCCGCCCACGATGTCCTCGCGCTCGTCCGTGCGCCACATCTCGGACCACAGGTAGTAGAAGCGCGCGATCGCGAGCGAGTGGCGCGGCATGTCGGGCACGGCCGCCATGAGCTCCTCCATCCACACCCGCACCTCGTAGAAGAACCCCCGCAGCCACCAGTAGATGTAGAGGCGCCACGCGATCTCGGTGGCGGCGTCGGCTCGGGAGGCCGCGATCAGGTGCCGCACCGCGGTTCGGAGGTTCCCCCGCTCGAGGTCCAGCCGCCTCGTCGCGCTGCGCTGATCGGAGCCGCCGAGGAGCGGGGAGATCCGCCGGGCGAGGTCGAGGAAGTAGGCGGCGTGGGCGCCCCGCATCCGCTCCTCGTCGCCGCTCGACCGAAGCCGATCGACGGCGTACTCACGGACGATGACGAGCATCGTGAACACCGCTTCGCCGTCGGACTCGGACTGGGATACGAGAGAGTTGTCCACGAGCGCCTCGAGCGCGTCGACCGCGCGTTCCGCCCATGGCCGGCCGGCGGCGACCGCCTCGACGGCATCGAGCGTGAAGCCGGCCGAGAAGACGCCGAGGTCTCGGAGCATCGCGCGCTCATCGGAGGCGAGCAGCTCCTCCGACCACGCGATGGTCGCGTGCAGGGTGCGCTGGCGCTCGGGCAGATCGCGGGCGTCGCCGAGCGCCGAGCCCGACCTGTGGAGCCGCGACAGGACCGCTTCGGGCGTGAGCAGCCGCATACGCGCGGCGGCGAGTTCGATCGCGAGCGGAAGTCCGTCGAGCTCCCGGCACAGGGAGACGACGGAAGGTGTGTTCGCCGGCGTGAGCGAGAAGTCCGGCTTCGCCGCGCGGGCGCGCTCGACGAACAGCTCGACGGCCGGTGATGTCGCCGCCCTCGACACCGACCCCGGAGCAGTCGGGTCGTCGATGCGCAGGGGAGAGACCTCGTAGACGCGCTCGCCGCGCACCCGCAGGACCGCGCGGCTGGTGACCAGGAACGACGTTTCGGGGGCGAGCGCGTACAGCGAGACCAGCTCGGGTGCGGCAGCCACGAGCTGCTCGAAGTTGTCCAGGACGATGAGCATGCGGCGCGAGGCCAGGGCGAGTCGCAGGCGCTCCTCGACCGGCAGGTCGCCGCCGTCGCGGATGCCCAGCGCATAGGCGATCGTGGGCAGGAGGAGACGGGGTTCGAAGACGTTCTCGAGTCCGACGAAGCACGCGCCGCCGGGGTAGTGGGGCCGCGCCGCCTCGACGACCTCGAGCGACAGGCGGCTCTTGCCGATGCCACCCGGACCGAGCAGGGTCACGACGCGGTGGGCGCCGGACGTCAGCAGCGCCATGACATCGGCGATCTCTCGCTCGCGTCCGATGATGCGGCTGTACGGCGCGGGCATGGGGGTCTCGTGGCCCCGCTCCGCTCGCGCGTCCGCGGCGGCGCGCGACGCGTCGAACCGCTCGGCGAGCAGCACGGCGAGGTCGGCTTCGACCAGCTCCGCCAGCTCGTCCGAGGTCGAGAACGACTTGTACGACGCGGTGTCGTCCTCCCGGATGCGCTGCACGAGCGCTTCGAGTCGCGCGTCGCGCTCGGCGGGCTCGCGCAGGTAGATGAGCTTGGGCATCTCCGGCGGCGCGAGCCGGTACTCGTCCTCGAGCCCCGAGATCTCCTCGCCGGGCGCGACCCAGCCGTAGCTGTCGGCGTAGACGCCGACGAAGACGTCGCTCTGTGCGAGGTAGGAGCGGTACAGGTCCCGCGGGGGATGCGGGCGCGCGCCCAGCTCGAACATCACGGGCGCCAGGCGGATCGCCTCGACCGCCCCGCGGACCGCGCGCCGCTCGCCCTCGAGCTCGCGCAGCGTCGAGCTCACGAAGACGCGAAGCCGCTGATCGGGTGTGCGGATCGCGCCGGTGGTCCCTGCGCTCCCCGGCGTCATGGGGTTCATTGTGGGGTGCGGATGCCGCGTCCGTCCAGGTCCGTGCGCGGTTATACCGCAGCATCCGAAACTCGTCAAGGATCACGCTGGACATGGTGCGCCATCCCGCGTATAGTAGGTCCTTGCGCTCTTGGATTCCCCCTGCCCTCATATGGTGGTCGGCTGTGCCTGCGCCCCCTCACTCTCGCGGTGAGGCGTGGTGCGCGGGCAATCGGGGACGATCGAGCACTCCACCCTGACGACAAGGAAACGTGCCCTCACCCGGGCCCACGGAGGTAATCCCCTTGGCTGCTGCGCGCAACGCAACCACCACCACCCCCAAGAACGGCCGCGGAGCATCCCGCCTCTCGTTCGCCAAGATCTCCGACACGCTGACGGTCCCCGACCTGCTGGCGCTTCAGACCGAGTCCTTTGACTGGCTGGTCGGCAACGAGGCGTGGAAGGCGCGCGTGGCCGAAGCCAAGGCCGCCGGCCGCACCGACGTCCCCGAGATCAGCGGTCTCGAGGAGATCTTCGAGGAGATCTCGCCGATCGAGGACCTGAGCGAGACGATGCAGCTCTCGTTCACGAACCCCTACCTCGAGCCCGAGAAGTACTCGATCGAGGAGTGCAAGGAGCGCGGCAAGACCTACGCCGCTCCGCTCTACGTCGAGGCCGAGTTCATGAACCACCAGACCGGTGAGATCAAGACTCAGACGGTCTTCATGGGCGACTTCCCGCTCCAGACCGACAAGGGCACCTTCATCATCAACGGAACCGAGCGCGTCGTCGTGTCGCAGCTCGTCCGTTCGCCCGGCGTCTACTTCGACAAGACCCCCGACAAGACCTCCGACAAGGACATCGTGTCGGCGCGCGTCATCCCCAGCCGCGGTGCATGGCTCGAGTTCGAGATCGACAAGCGCGACCAGGTCGGTGTGCGCATCGACCGCAAGCGCAAGCAGTCCGTCACCGTCTTCCTCAAGGCGCTCGGCCTGACCAGCGAGGACATCCTCGCCGAGTTCGCCGGCTTCGAGTCGATCGAGGAGACCCTCTCGAAGGACACGATCCTCACCAAGGAGGACGCGCTCCGCGACATCTACCGCAAGCTGCGTCCGGGCGAGCAGGTCGCCGCCGAGGCCGCCCGCGCGCTCCTGGACAACTTCTACTTCAACCCGAAGCGCTACGACCTGGCCAAGGTGGGTCGCTACAAGATCAACCAGAAGCTCGGCCTCGACAAGCCGCTGACGGACTCGGTGCTCACCGTCGACGACATCGTCGCGACGATCAAGTACCTGGTGCGCCTGCACCGCGGCGACGTCACCTTCGACGGTCTGCGCGGCGGCAAGCCCGCCGAGATCCGCCTCGACGTGGACGACATCGACAACTTCGGCAACCGCCGCATCCGCGCCGTCGGCGAGCTCATCCAGAACCAGGTCCGCACCGGCCTGTCGCGCATGGAGCGCGTCGTCCGCGAGCGCATGACCACCCAGGACATCGAGGCGATCACGCCGCAGACCCTGATCAACGTGCGCCCCGTCGTGGCCGCGATCAAGGAGTTCTTCGGCACGTCGCAGCTGTCGCAGTTCATGGACCAGAACAACCCGCTCGCGGGGCTGACCCACAAGCGCCGCCTGTCGGCGCTCGGCCCGGGCGGTCTGTCGCGCGAGCGCGCCGGCGTCGAGGTCCGCGACGTCCACCCGTCGCACTACGGCCGCATGTGCCCGATCGAGACTCCTGAAGGCCCGAACATCGGCCTGATCGGCTCGCTCGCGTCCTTCGCCCGCATCAACGCGTTCGGCTTCATCGAGACGCCGTACCGCAAGGTCGTCGGCGGCAAGGTCACCGACCAGATCGACTACCTCACGGCGTCGGAGGAGGACGACTTCATCGTCGCCCAGGCCAACGCGCCGCTCAAGGCCGACGGTCACTTCACCGAGGCCCGCGTCCTCGCCCGCAAGAAGGGCGGCGAGGTCGACCTGTTCCCGGCGGACGAGATCGGCTACATGGACGTCTCCCCGCGCCAGATGGTGTCGGTGGCGACCTCGCTCATCCCGTTCCTCGAGCACGACGACGCCAACCGCGCCCTCATGGGCGCGAACATGCAGCGTCAGGCCGTGCCGCTGCTCCGCTCGGAGTCGCCCGTGGTCGGAACCGGCATGGAGGGCTACGCGGCGATCGACGCCGGTGACGTCGTCATCGCCGAGAAGCCCGGTGTCGTGCTCGAGGTCTCGGCCGACGTCGTGACCGTGCAGCTCGACGAGGGCGGCACGCAGGACTACTTCCTGCGCAAGTTCGACCGCTCCAACCAGGGCACGTCGTACAACCAGCGCGTCATCGTCTCGGCGGGCGACCGCATCGAGGCCGGCGAGGTCATCGCCGACGGCCCGGCGACGGAGAACGGCGAGCTCGCGCTCGGCAAGAACCTCCTCGTCGCGTTCATGACGTGGGAGGGTCACAACTTCGAGGACGCCATCATCCTCAGCCAGGACCTCGTGAAGGACGACACCCTCTCCTCGATCCACATCGAGGAGTACGAGGTGGACGCTCGCGACACGAAGCTCGGCAAGGAGGAGATCACGCGCGATCTTCCGAACGTGAGCCCCGACCTCCTGAAGGACCTCGACGAGCGCGGCATCATCCGCATCGGCGCCGAGGTGCGCCCCGGCGACATCCTCGTCGGCAAGGTCACGCCGAAGGGCGAGACCGAGCTGTCGGCCGAGGAGCGCCTGCTGCGCGCGATCTTCAACGAGAAGAGCCGTGAGGTCCGCGACACGTCGCTGAAGGTCCCCCACGGCGAGCAGGGCACGATCATCGCGGTCAAGGAGTTCAACGCCGAGGACGGCGACGACGAGCTCGGCTCGGGCGTCAACCGTCGCGTCGTGGTCTACATCGCCCAGAAGCGCAAGATCACCGAGGGCGACAAGCTCGCCGGCCGTCACGGCAACAAGGGCGTCATCGCGAAGATCCTCCCGATCGAGGACATGCCGTTCCTCGCGGACGGCACCCCCGTCGACGTGATCCTGAACCCGCTCGGCATCCCCGGCCGCATGAACTTCGGCCAGGTGCTGGAGACCCACCTCGGGTGGATCGCCAAGCAGGGCTGGAAGGTCGAGGGCGAGCCGGAGTGGGCCGCGCGCCTGCCGAAGGAGGCCCTCGAGGCCCCCGCCGGCACCAAGGTCGCGACCCCGGTGTTCGACGGTGCCTACGAGGAGGAGATCGCGGGTCTGCTCGACTCGACGACGCCCACCCGCGACGGCATCCGACTCATCGACTCCTCGGGCAAGACCCAGCTGTTCGATGGCCGCTCGGGTGAGCCGTTCCCGGCTCCGAT
This sequence comes from Microbacterium insulae, assembly GCF_042677065.1. NCBI lineage: Bacteria > Bacillati > Actinomycetota > Actinomycetes > Micrococcales > Microbacteriaceae > Microbacterium > Microbacterium insulae. Next base: position 1,951,933 of record NZ_JBHTII010000001.1, read on the forward strand.
CTCGGTCGGCTACATGTACATCCTGAAGCTGCACCACCTCGTGGACGACAAGATCCACGCGCGCTCGACGGGCCCGTACTCGATGATCACCCAGCAGCCGCTCGGTGGTAAGGCGCAGTTCGGCGGTCAGCGCTTCGGTGAGATGGAGGTGTGGGCCCTCGAGGCCTACGGCGCCGCGTACGCGCTGCAGGAGCTCCTCACGATCAAGTCCGACGACATCCTCGGCCGCGTCAAGGTGTACGAGGCCATCGTCAAGGGCGAGAACATCCAGGAGCCCGGCATCCCCGAGTCGTTCAAGGTGCTCATGAAGGAGATGCAGTCGCTCTGCCTGAACGTCGAGGTCCTCTCGGCCGACGGCACGGCGGTCAACCTCCGCGACACCGACGACGACGCCTTCCGTGCGGCCGAAGAGCTCGGCATCAACATCTCCAGCCGCTTCGAGTCCTCGTCGATCGACGAGATCTGACCCGGCCGGCCCTCTACAGAATTTTCGACACAGGAGAACTGAGAACTAGTGCTCGAGTCAACAACTTTCGATCAGCTTCGCATCGGCCTGGCCACGGCCGACGACATCCGTCGTTGGTCCTTCGGCGAGGTCAAGAAGCCCGAGACCATCAACTACCGCACGCTCAAGCCCGAGAAGGACGGCCTCTTCGGCGAGCAGATCTTCGGACCTTCCCGCGACTGGGAGTGCGCGTGCGGCAAGTACAAGCGCGTCCGCTTCAAGGGCATCGTCTGCGAGCGCTGCGGCGTCGAGGTCACCAAGTCCTCGGTACGCCGTGAGCGCATGGGCCACATCGAGCTCGCCGCTCCCGTGACCCACATCTGGTACTTCAAGGGCGTGCCCTCGCGCCTCGGGTACCTGCTCGACATGGCGCCCAAGGATCTCGAGAAGGTCATCTACTTCGCCGCGTACATGGTGATCTCCGTCGACGAGGAGGCGCGTCACCGCGACCTCGCGACGCAGGAGAACAACATCCGTCTCGAGCTGAAGACGCTCGCCGACCGCCGCGACGCGCGCGTCGCGAGCCGCCTCGCCAAGCTGGAGGAGGAGCTCGCCGCGCTCGAGGAGGAGGGCGCCAAGGCCGACCAGAAGAAGAAGGTCAAGGACGCCGCCGAGAAGGACATGGCCGGCATCCGCAAGAACGCCGACGAGCAGATCGCCCGTCTCGAGCGCGTGTGGGAGGACTTCCGCACGCTCGAGGTCGGCCAGCTCAAGGGCGAGGACGAGATCTTCCACGAGCTTCAGGACCGCTTCGGTCAGTACTTCGAGGCCCACATGGGCGCCGAGTCGATCAAGCGCCGCCTCGAGGCGTTCGATCTGCAGGCCGAGGCCGACAGCCTCCACCTGCAGATCTCCGAGGGCAAGGGTCAGCGCAAGATCCGCGCGATCAAGCGCCTGAAGGTCGTCAACTCGTTCCTGCAGACGGGCATGAGCCCGGCATCCATGGTCCTGGACGTCGTCCCGGTCATCCCGCCGGAGCTTCGCCCGATGGTCCAGCTCGACGGTGGCCGCTTCGCGACCAGTGACCTCAACGACCTCTACCGTCGTGTGATCAACCGCAACAACCGCCTTCGCCGCCTCATCGACCTCGGTGCTCCCGAGATCATCGTGAACAACGAGAAGCGGATGCTGCAGGAGGCCGTCGACGCGCTGTTCGACAACGGTCGCCGCGGACGCCCCGTCACCGGTACGGGCAACCGTGCGCTCAAGTCGCTGTCCGACATGCTCAAGGGCAAGCAGGGTCGGTTCCGTCAGAACCTGCTCGGCAAGCGCGTGGACTACTCGGGCCGTTCGGTCATCATCGTCGGACCCCAGCTGAAGCTGCACCAGTGCGGTCTGCCCAAGCAGATGGCGCTCGAGCTGTTCAAGCCGTTCGTGATCAAGCGTCTGATCGACCTCGGTCACTCGCAGAACATCAAGGCGGCCAAGCGCGCCGTCGAGCGCACGCGTCCCGAGGTGTGGGACGTGCTCGAGGAGATCATCCGCGAGCGGCCCGTGCTGCTCAACCGCGCGCCCACCCTGCACCGCCTCGGCATCCAGGCCTTCGAGCCGCAGCTCGTCGAGGGCAAGGCCATCCAGCTCCACCCGCTCGTCTGCGCGGCGTTCAACGCCGACTTCGACGGTGACCAGATGGCCGTGCACCTGCCGCTGTCGGTCGAGGCCCAGGCCGAGGCCCGCATCCTGATGCTCGCGTCGAACAACATCCTCAAGCCGTCGGACGGCCGTCCGGTGACCCTGCCCTCGCAGGACATGATCATCGGTCTGCACCACCTGACCACGGTCAAGGAGGGCGCCGTCGGCGAGGGTCGCGTGTTCGGCTCGGTCGGCGAGGCGATCCTGGCGAAGGACGAGGGCACCCTCGACCTGCAGGCCAAGGTCCGCATCCGCGTGCCCGGCCTGACCTTCCTCGAGGGCGAAGCCCCCGAGGGCTACGAGCGCCACGGACTGGTGGATGCCTCGCTCGGCCAGGCGATCTTCAACGACACGCTCCCCAAGGGCTACCCGTTCGTGCGCGAGCAGGCTGACAAGGGCAAGCTGTCGCAGATCGTCAACAAGCTCGCCGAGGAGTACCCGAAGGTGGAGGTCGCGGCTTCGCTCGACCGCATCAAGGACGCCGGCTTCTACTGGGCCACCCGCTCGGGTGTCACGGTGGCGCTGTCGGACATCCTCACCCCGCCGAACAAGGCCGAGATCGTGGGCGGCTTCGAGAAGCAGGCCGCGAAGGTCCAGGCGCAGTTCGAGAAGGGTCTCACGACCGACGCCGAGCGTCGTCAGGAGCTCATCAAGATCTGGACCGAGGCGACGGATGCCGTGCAGAAGGCCATGCGCGACAACTTCCCGGAGGACAACACCATCAACCGCATGGTGTCGTCGGGTGCCCGTGGTAACTGGCTGCAGATCCGCAACATCGCGGGTATGCGAGGCCTGGTGAACAACCCCAAGGGTGAGATCATCCCCCGTCCGATCATCTCCTCGTACCGCGAGGGGCTGTCGGTGGCGGAGTACTTCATCGCGACCCACGGTGCCCGCAAGGGTCTGGCCGACACGGCCCTCCGTACGGCCGACTCGGGCTACCTCACGCGACGCCTCGTGGACGTCTCGCAGGATGTCATCATCCGCGAGGAGGACTGCGGCACGACCAAGGGCCTCGAGCTTCCGATCGCCGCGATGGGCGCCGACGGCTCGCTCGTGAAGGACCCGAACGTCGAGAACTCGGTGTTCGCCCGCACGCTGGCCGCGGACGCGGTCAACGCGAAGGGCGAGGTGCTGGCCGCCGCCGGAGACGACGTGGGCGACGTGCTCATCAACCGTCTCGTCGAGGCGGGTGTCGAGAGCATCAAGGTGCGCTCGGTCCTGACCTGCGACTCGGCCGTCGGCGTGTGCGCGAAGTGCTACGGCCGTTCGCTCGCGACCGGCAAGATCGTCGACATCGGCGAGGCCGTCGGCATCATCGCCGCCCAGTCGATCGGTGAGCCCGGCACGCAGCTGACGATGCGTACGTTCCACACCGGTGGTTCGGCGTCGGCCGACGACATCACGCAGGGTCTGCCCCGCGTGCAGGAGCTGTTCGAGGCCCGCACCCCGAAGGGCGCGTCGCCGATCGCCGAGTCCGACGGACGCATCACGATCGACGAGACCGACAAGTCCAAGAAGGTCATCCTCACGCCCGACAACGGCGACGAGCCGCACGTCTACCCGGTCCTGAAGCGCGCGACGCTCCTGGTCGAGGACGGACAGCACGTCACCGTCGGTCAGCCCCTGCAGGTCGGCACGCTCGACCCCAAGGAGGTCATGCGCGTCATGGGTGCGCGCGAGGTGCAGAAGTACCTCGTCAACGGCGTCCAGGGCGTCTACCGCTCGCAGGGCGTGCCGATCCACGACAAGCACATCGAGGTCATCGTCCGTCAGATGCTGCGCAAGGTCACCGTGGTCGACCACGGCGAGACGGCGCTGCTCCCGGGTGAGCTGGTGGACTTCAAGCGCTACCAGAACATGAACCGCGAGGCCGTCGCCGAGGGCAAGCGCCCGGCGTCGGGTCGTCCGGAGCTGATGGGTATCACGAAGGCGTCGCTCGCGACGGAGTCGTGGCTGTCGGCGGCGTCGTTCCAGGAGACGACGCGCGTCCTCACCCAGGCGGCGATGGAGGGCAAGAGCGACCCGCTCGTCGGCCTCAAGGAGAACGTCATCATCGGAAAGCTCATCCCCGCGGGTACCGGACTCTCCAAGTACCGGAACGTGTCGGTCGAGGCGACGGAGGAGGCCAAGAGCGAGCGGTACCCCAACCGCATCTTCGCCTCGGACGGCGCCTACTCGGACGCCGACCTGAGCTACGTCGACTTCGACAGCTTCTCCACCGACGGCGACTTCAGCGGCAACTACAACTAGTCGCCGAGCCGGCTGAACGACCGAGGGCCCCGGGATTCCCGGGGCCCTTGGTCGTTCATCCCACATATGTCACACGATTGGCGGGTGTCGCCCGGACGCACCCGCCATTCGTGTGACATGCCGGAGGGAAGTGGGGAGGGGGGAGAGCAGCCTGGTGCTTCGGCGCGCGCCGTGCCGAGGCATCCCCTCCCGCCGCCGTACCGTGGAGACGGAGGTGGTGGGGGCCATGGCACGCGTGGGTGGGCGCAACTCCTGGATCGCCGTGCCCGCCGGACTGATCTGCGCGGCCGTCGTCGCCGTGCTGGTCTGGATGGCGCTGCCGATGGTGCCCGTGACGGTGGCGTGGGCGGGCGACATGCTGCGCAACGCGACCACTCCGCGTCCCGCGCCTTCGTCGGAGGACACCGCCGCGGGACGTGCGCTCGCGGGCGAACCGGTGGACTGCCGGGCGCTGTACTCCCCGAGCCTGTGGAACGAGCTCACGTGGCAGGGGCGCACCATCCTCGATCAGGCGGCCGACCCCCCGCCCACGGACGTGGCTGCGCTCACCGAAGTCCTCACGCCGCAGGTGCGCGTGTCGTGCGTGTGGACGGACCGCGCCGGCCGCACCGTGGCGACCTCGCTCGCCGAGATTCCGCCGGACGCGCCCGCGCTGGCCGAGGCGGCGCTGCGTGGACAGGGCTTCGCGTGCGCCTCCGGCGACGGCGCGATCCGGTGCACCCGCACGCAGGGCGAGGCGGTGGAGTCGCACGTGATGCGCGGCGGACTGTGGCTGGCCTCGCTCGAGCGGGCGTGGCATCCCGACGACTACGGCGCGCGAGTGGAACGGTCCGTCTTCGGGTGAGCCGAGAATGACCGGCACGCCTCCACGCCGCACGGCGGGGCGGGGGTTACCCTCGCACTGCGGGGCCGTGACTCCCGCGTGAGGAGTGCCTGCGATGAGTGACCCCAAGTCGTCCTACGGTGAGCCGGTCGAGGAGCCGACGCCGGTCGACGACGTCGTCGGTCGTGCGCACGAGGGTCTCGCCGAGGCGGAGGCCGTGCGCAGCGAGAACCCCGACGCGGCGACGCCCGAGTCCGCTCCTGAGGCCTCGGCCGACCGCGCGCCGGAGGCCGCTCCCGCCGAGCCCGACCCCTGGGACTCGCCGGAAGCGGCGTCGCTGAACGCCGAACCCGCACCGGCGCCCGAGACGCGGGTGTACGACGAGCCTGCGGTCGCGGCGTACGACTCCACCCCGGAGCCCGCCGCCCAGCCCGTCACGCCCGCGGAGCCCGTGTCCGAGCCCGCCGCCCCGGCGGTCGCCCCCGTCGCGCCGCAGCCCCAGCCGATCTTCGTGCAGGCGCCCGAGGCGCCACGCCCGCGCGGCAACCGCGCCGCCGCCGGAGCCATCGGCCTCGTCGCCGCCCTCGTCTTCGCCGTCCTCTCCTTCGCGGTGTGGCTCGGTCTGTCCGCCCTCTCGGGCGAGCTCACCGGCGCGAACATCGCCGAGGTCGCCGTGGCGACCGCGACGTCGTGGCTGCTGTGGGTGCCCGTCGTCGTGTTCTTCGTCTCCTTCTGGCTGCTCGGCGCGATCATCAACCGCGGCCGCTGGGGCTCGTGGGTGGTCTTCGGCCTCCTGGTCGGGTTCGCCTCATGGGGCGGGTACCTCCTGGGCGTGCTCTTCCAGGAGCAGTTCTGGAACATCACCGCGTCGCAGGGTGCGCAGCTCATGGAGGAGCACGTCCTCGCTCCGGGAGCGATCGCCGCCTTCATCATCGGCCGCGAGCTGACGATCTGGTTCGGCGCGTGGGCCGCCTCGCGCGGCAAGCGCGTCACCGAGCTCAACACCGAGGCCCAGCGCGAGTACGAGCGCACGCTCGAGGCGGGGCCGCAGCTCGTCCGGCAGTAACGCGATCGGGGGTGAGGGATGCCTGACCCCGTCGAATCCGGCGGAGGATCGGTTCGGCCGGCCACCGCGGTCGTCTTCGCGACTGCCGCATTCGTCGCCCTCCTGATCTTCGGTCTCGGGATGACGTCGCTGACCTGGGGTCAGGACGTCATCGCGACCCGTGGTCTGGGTCAGGTCCCGGGCATCGTCGCGACCGTCGCCGGGACCGCGGCGTTCGCCGCGGGACTCTGGGTCGCCGTCCGTCGCGAGCCGGTCACGTACTGGGGGTCGGCGTGGACGACAGCGGCGACGTATCTCGCATACCTCGGCGGACTGTGGTTCGGCGCGCTCGTGACCGGCGCAGGTCTCGGGGTGGCCGCGGCGATCGCCGGCCGCATCGCCACGACGTGGTTCGGGCTCGTGATCGCCGTCGCCGGGTTCGTGTGCGCGTGGGGTGGGATCGCCCTCGTGCGCACGAGGGCGGGGAGGCCCCGCTGGCCGTGGGAGGACGAGTTCGACGAGTGAGCCGGCCCGGCTGTGCCCGTGGCGCGGCAGTTTCCGACGCTCGCTGCGTCGCGAACCACAGCGCCCGTCGCGAAGTGCAGCGCGGAGCGTCGGAGCGGCCGCAGCGGCCGCTGCGAGTCGCTGACGGCCGGGTCGCTGCATCCACTGTCGTCGCTCGCTCCACAGTGCGGGCCGGAGAATACCGGCGGCGGAGCCGTGTCGGTACTACCGTGGACGCTGTGGAGCGCTCGCTCGAGACGCAGGTGAGCCAGGCGGTGGACGCCTGGCTGGCGTGGCTGCCCCGGTGGGAGCCCGCCACCCACCGCGGACGCGTCGCCCCGTGCCGTCGCTGCTTCGGCTCGCCGGTGCTCTCCGCGGCGGGCTTGGGCGCCGATGTGCCCCACGGCGTGCAGCACGGGCTCTCGACGCGCGTCAAGACGATCGTCGATCGCGCGGTAGCGGAGTACACCTCGCTGAATCTGCCGATGCTGCAGGCCGAGCTCGATCAGCAGGCGGCCCGCAACCGCTCGCGAAGCTACCGTCCCGCAGAGGATCTCGAGCCCGAGTACGAGGGTCTCCCTCTCGATCCCGACCCGGTGCCCGGTGCGCCGTTCCTGTTCACGATCTCGGGCCTCGCCGAAGAGGTCGATGCCGACATCCCCGCCCTTCCGCCGCTCAGCGACGAGGCGAAGGCCGCCCTCCGGCAGGAGGTCGGCCTGGCCGACGACTACGCGAACATGGTCGGCCGCGAGGTCTGCACGATCCTGCTGCACCACCGGCTGCGGATCCAGGAAGCGATCACGCAATATGTCGAGCCCCAGATCGAGGCGATGCTCGAGGAGCTGACCCGCTCCCTCGATGCGCCGTTCGACCCCCACGACCCGCTGAACGGGGGCTGAAGACCCGGGTCTCGACCGCTCCGCGGCTCACGGCAACCATCCACGGGACGCGAAGGTGATTTTGTTAGCATGACCGCGTTTGCTGTGCTGTCGGCACGCCGGAGTCCCGGCGGAACGGACTCGGGGAGGTGTCGTGGCGACCAGACTCCCTTCCGCGCCGCCCATCCTGCCCGGTCTGGCCTACATCCGGCCTCTCGGGTCCGGGGGTTTCGCCGACGTCTTCCTGTACGAGCAGGACATGCCGCGGCGCAACGTCGCCGTGAAGGTCCTGCCGAGCGATGTGCGCGATCCCGAGCTGCGGCGCATGTTCAACGCCGAGGCCGACGTCCTCGCGCATCTTTCCGCCCACCCGGCGATCGTCACGGTCTACCAGGCGGGCATCTCCGCTGACGGGCGCCCGTACATCGTGATGGAGTACTGCCCCGGGTCGCTGGCGCAGCGCTACCGCATCGAGCGCATGCCCGTCGACGAGGTGCTGGCCATCGGCGTGCGGATGGCGGGCGCGCTCGAGTCGGCGCACCGCGCGGGGCTGGTGCACCGCGACGTGAAGCCGAGCAACATCCTCATCACGACGTTCGGGACGCCGGTGCTCGCCGACTTCGGCATCTCGTCCTCGCTCATCCAGAAGAGCACCGACGAGGTGCTGGCGATGTCCATCCCGTGGAGCGCGCCCGAAGTGGTGGCGGAGCAGACCTCGGGCTCGATCGCGAGTGAGGTGTGGAGCCTCGGAGCGACGGTCTACTCGCTGCTCGCGGGGCACAGTCCGTTCGAGCGCCGGGAGCGCGGCCAGAACTCGAAGGACCTCCTTCGCCGCCGCATCGGGCGCGCGACCTACACCGAGATCGCGCGGGCGGACGTTCCCGCGTCGCTGCAGGCGGTGCTGGCGAGGTCGATGAGCCGCGATCCGTCGAAGCGCTACGCCTCGGCACGGGAGTTCGCCGAGGCGCTGCGGTCGGTTCAGGCCGAGCTCGGCTCGTCTCCCACACCGCTCGAGATCCCCGATGAGGAGTGGTCGCCGGCCTCTGCGCCGGTCGACTTCGCCGACTCCGCCCTGCGCGGTCCGTCGCGGTCGCAGCTCGAGCGCGAGTCGACGCGCAAGGGGCGAGCCCCGGCGGGCGTATCCGGCCTCGCACGCGACGAGGAGACCGAGTTCTCGTCGCCGACTCCCGCGCGACGCAGCCCGGTGCCGTGGGTCCTCGGTGCCCTTGCGGGCGCCGTCGTCGCCGTCGGCGCCCTGGTGGCGACGCTGCTGGCGACGGGTGTGCTGTGATGCGCCGCCGGACGCTGTTCGGGCTTGCGGCGGCCGGGGCCGCGGTCGCGGTCGTGGTGTTGGCCAGCGTCGTGTGGCCGGGGCTCGACGCACAGGAGACACCCGAGGTCGACACGGCGGTGTGGGCGCTGCAGACGGCCGAGGGCCGTAACTACGCGCGCGTGAACACGTCCGTGGGCGAGCTCGACACGGTTCGCGGCATCAGCAATCCCGACCAGGTGGCTCAGTCGGGGGATGCCGCCTACATCTTCAGCGACAGCTTCTCCAAGGTGACGCGCATCGACGAGTCCCAGCCCACGGAACTTGACGAGGAGGCCCTGCGCGCGTCGACGTCGACACCGGAGGGCACGACGGATGTCGCGACCGCCGGCGACTTCGTCGCCTACCGCACCGATGTCGGCGCGGTCTTCGCGGGTCTGCTGTCGGCGGGGGAGGCCTCGCAGCTGGATCCGTTCCCCACGGAGGACGAGGATGCTGCGCCCTACGCTGCGGACGCGATCGCCGTCGACGACCGTGGCATCCTGTTCGCCTACTCCCGCGAGGACGGATCTGTCCTGCGTTACGACATCGCCTCCGCGGAGGTGCTGGGCCGGGATCCGCTCGACGCCGAGGGCATGGGCGCGCCCGCGGTGACGTCGGCGGGCGACGTGTGGGCGGTGGTGGACACCGAGGACGCCGAGGTGTGGCTGCGCGGCACGGAGGGCCCGGTGGTGGCGCCGACCACCGGAGCCGTGGTGGTGAGCAGGCCCGCCTCCGACGGCGCGGACGTCTATCTGGCCGACGAGACGACGCTCGTGCGCGTCCCCATCGACGGCTCGGGCGCGGTGGTGGCGACCGGCGGCACGGGCACCGTGTTCGGCACGCCCGCGCGTCCGATCGTCCACGACGGCACGGTGTACGCCGCGTGGCTGGCGCAGGGCGACGACGGCGGCCTGCTGTGGCGATCGGATGCCGAGCCCATCGTGCTCGACTACGGTGCGCGGACGCTGCCCGATCAGCGTCGGCCCACCTTCGTCGCGGGGGACTCGGCGGTGATCCTGAACGAGACCCGCTCGGGCTGGGCATGGACCGTTCCCGACGGGGCGCTGATCCCGTCGAGCCAGGACTGGTCGCTCGACGACCGCATCGACCCCGCTTCCGTTCCCAGCGAGGAGCAGCTGCCCGTCGTGCTCGACCCGAAGCCGCCGGTCGCCGAGCCGGACGCGTTCGGGGTCCGGGCGGGAAGCCTCATGGCACTGCCGGTGCTCCTGAACGATCACGATCCGAACGAGGACGTCCTCAGCATCGACCCCATCTCGGTGACGGGGCTCGATCCCGGCTTCGGGACGGTGTCGATCACCGACGACGGTCAGCGACTCGCCGTGCGGACGACCCCCGGAGCGACCGGCTCGGCCACGTTCTCCTACGTCGTGACCGACGGCACGGCCGAGGGCGGCCTGCTGTCGGAGGCGACCACGGTCACGCTCGAGGTCGTCGACTCGTCGGTGGACTCGGCTCCCCAGTGGTGCGGGGTGGAGGGATGCCTCGTCCCTTGGCCGCAGCCCGAGGTGGCCCGCGGCGGCACCGTGACCGTCCCCGTGCTCCCCGGCTGGGTCGACCCCGAAGGCGACCCGCTCCTGCTCCTCTCGGTCGAGGACGTGTCCGGCAGCGGCAGCGTCGCGTCGACGCCGTCCGGCGAGGTCGTCTACCAGCACGACGACGACGGGTCGGGCGGCGAGGAGGTGGTCGAGCTCGTCGTGACCGTCTCCGACACCGAGGGGATGACCTCGCAGAAGTCGCTGCTGGTCCGCGTCTCTCCGGAGCCGCGGGTGCGCGTGCGCTCGTTCGCCGTCGTCGACCGCGCCGGCGGATCGCTCACCGTCGACGTCGCCCGCCATGTCACAGGGACCGCGGGCAGGGTCACGCTGGATTCGGTGCGCGTCCTCGACGACGCCGCCGCGCGGGCGACGGTGGTGGACGGCACGACGTCCTTCGACTTCGCCGCGACGGGCGCCGGCACCTTCCGCGTGGACTTCACGGTCACCGACGGCACGACCGACGCGACCGGCACGGCGCGCATCACCCTCCTCCCGGCCGATGCTCCCGCCGACCTCGCGACCGCCCCCGTCGTGGCGTTCGTCCATCCGCAGGAGGACGCGACGCTCGACATCTTCGCGGCGGTCTCCAACCCGACCGGGCGCGTGCTCCTCCTCTCGGACGTCGTCGCCGCGGCGGACGAGGGTGCGAGCCTGTCGGTGGATGCTGTCGGCCAGAACTACCTGCGCGTCTCGGGCAGCACCGCCTCCGGCGCGGCGGGACGCCTGGGCACGGTGCGCTACGTCGTGAGCGACGGCACCGAGGACCGCGGATCGAGCGTCGAGGGGGAGGCCACCGTGTACCTCCTCCCACCCGCGCCCGAGCTCGCGCCGATCGCGGTCGACGACACGATCGTGGTCCGCGCGGGCGCGCAGATCGACATCCCCGTGCTGGCGAACGACATCTCGCCCGCCGGCGGACGGCCCACCCTCAACCCGGCGACCGTGGTCTCGACCACGCCGGACGCGCTCGCCTTCGCCTCGGGCGACATGCTGCGCTATCTCGCGCCGGGCGAGCCGGGGGACTACGCCGTCGACTACTCGGTCTTCACGACCGGCGCGCCCGCGCTCGCCGACACCGCGACCGTGCGCATCCGCGTGCTCGCCGACGAGACGAACCGTCCCCCGGTGCCGGATGCGCTCGAAGGGCGCGCGCTGAGCGGCCAGTCGGCGCTCATCGAGTTCGACGGCTTCGGCATGGATCCGGACGGCGATGTCGTCACCCTCGATCGCATCGTGGAGCAGCCCGAGCGTGGCGCGGCGACGATCTCGGCGGACGGCACGGCCATCGTGTACGCCAGCGTCCCGGGCGACAGCGGACAGGTGTCCTTCCGCTACCGCGTCGTGGACGCCTTCGGCGAGACCGGCGAGGCCACGGTGCGGATCGGCGTGCTCGACAGCGAGGCCAACCCGAGCCCCGTCACGTTCACCGACTACGTCCAGGTGCAGGCGGGCGCCGACAGCAGCATCCGCGTCAGCCCGCTCGCCAACGATGTCGATCCGACGTTCGGCACCCTCGCGATCACCGAGGTGCGGCCCGACCTGCCGCCCCAGCTGCTCGACGGGGCCGACAATCCGGAGTTCGCGCGGCTGGAGGCGCGCATCCGCTCCGTCGACGACGACACCGTCGTGATCGACGCCGGCACCGCACCCACGACGATGTCGTTCCTGTACGACATCGAGTCCAGCTCGGGCAACACCGGGCGCGGGCTCATCGTCGTCGAGGTCGTCCGCGAGAGCGTCCCGGACTATCCGATCGTCGCCGACACGAATCTCACGGCCGAGACGCGCGAGGACTTCCCCGACGGGGTCGACGTGCTCGACGGGAAGGCGACGTGGTCCGGCGGTGACGTGACCGACCTCGAGGTCTCGCTGTGGGGCGAGGCCGACGGCGTCAGCGTCGACGGCCGGGAGCTCAGCGGAGACCTGCCCGCGACGTCGCGCCTGATCCCGTTCGCCGTGACCGGCGAGGGCGCGTCGGGCGAGGTGACGACCTACGCCTTCCTGCGCGTTCCGGGCGACGACGACCTGTCCCTCGCCCTGCGGGCGGGGCTCGAGCCGCCGGAGGTCACCGAGCTCGAGTCCGTGTCGTTCGACATGGCCGATCTCGTCGCCGCGCCGAGGAACAGCGTCGTCGAGGTCGGCAACGACATCCGGGCCTCGGGCGCGCGCGCCGACGCAGCGTGCACCGTGGAGTCGGGAGCCGTCGTGCGCTACGAATCCGGGGCCGGTGCACCGTGGGTGGATGCGTGCCGCGTCCCCGTTCGGCTGGAAGGGCAGGACGACTGGACGTATCTCTCGGTCCCGATCACCGTGATCCCCCTCGATCCTCAGCCCGTGCTGCGGCCCGGATCGCTGACGGTCGGGCCCGGTGAGACCACGACCTTCGATCTGCGCGACCTGACCACGTGGCAGCTGCGCGAGGACTGGGACGGAATCGAGTACGCCGTCGAATACGACGGCACCGCCTTCGACGTTTCCGCGGACGGATCCCTGGTCACCGTGACCGGGTCGGACCGCGCCGTCCCGGGCTCGGAGGAAGCCGCGATCGTCTCGGTGACGAGCCACCCGCTCGTCACCCCTGTGCGCCTCATCCTGCGTGTGGGCTCGGCGCCCTCGACGCTCCCCCAGGGAGGCTCGGCAGTCCAGCAGTGCTCGCAGGCGACTGGATCCTCGTGCACGATCACCGTCGTCGGCGCGACCGGCGAGGTCAACCCGCTGCCGCGCACGCCGCTGGAGCTGGTCGACGTCCGGGCGACCGGCGCGTGCGTCGGCGTCTCGTTCCGCGTCTCCTCGCCGACGTCGGTCCTCGCCTCGTGGACCGATGACGCGCCGGGCGCGACGTGCACCGCCTCGTTCTCACTGCGCGATGCGCAGTCGCGTACGACGGGGTCGGAGCGCGACGGCCGCCTGACCCTCGACCTCCTCGGCTACCCCAAGGCACCGGCCAGCCTGTCGCAGACGGCCTACGACGACGGCAGCCTCACTCTGCGGGTCGACCCCGGGGAGGCCCGGCAGGCCTACCCGGCGCTGTCGGGCTTCGTCCTGCGCTGGAACGGCGAGGACATCGCGCAGTGCTCCGTGGACGGCATGTGCCCGGAAATCGCGGCACCGAACGGCGAGGAGCGCACCTACGAGGCGGTCGCGGTCAACGGCGTGGGGGAGTCGCGCAGCGCCGTGCGCACCACCGGGTGGGCGTACGACCCGCCCCCGACGCCGTCGCAGGTCACGGTGCGGCCCGTCGTCACCGCGGGAGAGGGCGGCGTCGTCGCGCTCGACATCGAGGGACTCGACCCGTCCGAGACGGGGAGCGTCGAGATCGCGAGTGCGACGGGCGAGCGCGTGCGCATCGCGCTGCAGGGGAATCAGACGCGGCTGGAGGTGCCGTCCTACCGTGTGGGGACCAATTCCGCCACGCCGATCACCGTGACGCCCTTCTCCCGGTTCGCCCTTCCCCCGGGGCTTACCGGGAGCGAGTCCGGCGCTGCGGCCACCGTGACCGGGAACGGGGTCGGCGCGCCGCTGCAGCTGCAGCTGTCGCTCAGCTCTACCTCCAACGGGGACGGGACCTCCACCGTGTCGGCCCGCGGGACGGCCGTGCGAAACGGCGACGGCTCCACGCTCCGCTACCGCATCGTGCCCGAAGGCGACCGGTGCGAGCCCGTCACCGGCGGCGACACGGCCACCTTCCCCGGCCTGCTGGACGGCAACGAGTACCGGTTCCGCCTCTGCGTGGAGTCCTGGTGGAACGGCGAGGCGTTCGGCTCGGCATCCGTCACCGAGACCGTCCGCGCCGTCCAGTCCGGTCGCCCGCCCGTCGGCTGGACGTTCGTCGTGGCGCCCGAGCCCACCGTCGAAGGACAGCGGGCCGACTGGCTGATCCGCGATCAGCCGCAGTCCTCCGACCGCATCCCCAACCGCAACCGGGTCGAGTTCCGGGGCTGGCCGACCTCGGTGGTGGGACAGAACCCGAACATCGAGGTGCGCTACGTCCACGAGTTCTGGGGCACCGCGACGCCGTGGGCCCCCGTGACCGCACGCGCCGGAAGCGCGCCGTATCAGGTGCAGGCCAGCTGGCGCGCCGTGAGCTGCGTCGGCGGGACGGACCTCACCCTCGCCGGCGACTCGACGGACGGCCTCGCGAGTTTCACCTGGGGCAACGCCGGCCTGGTGTTCTACGATGCGGACGGTGCCGTGCTGCCGCGCACCCCCGACTCGTGGGCGGTGCCCGTCGGCGCCGAGAGCGTGCAGGGCATCGCCGTGTCGGTGAACTGGGACGCGCAGGGATGGGGCCTGGCCCCGGCATCCTCCACCTTCTCCGCCGACTGTGCACCCGATTCCGGGACCACGACCCCATGAGCCGCTTCGCCCCGACCCGGAGGACAGGAACCCCATGACGATCACGCAGGAGCAGGCGACCTGGTTCGCGCAGACGTTCGGCCAGCTCGCCGACAACGTCGAGCGTGCGGTACTGGGGAAGCGTCACGTCGTCGAGCTGGTGCTCACGGCCATGCTCAGCGACGGCCACGTCCTGCTCGAGGACGTGCCGGGGACCGGCAAGACCTCTCTGGCCCGCGCGATGGCGCAGTCCGTGCAGGGGACGAACACGCGCATCCAGTTCACCCCCGACCTCCTGCCCGGCGACATCACCGGCATCAGCGTGTACGACCAGAAGGAAGGGGTCTTCGAGTTCCACGCGGGGCCGATCTTCGCCAACATCGTCCTCGCCGACGAGATCAACCGCGCGAGCCCCAAGACGCAGTCGGCGCTCCTCGAGGTGATGGAGGAGAACCGTGTGACCATCGACGGCGTCACGCGCCCCGTCGGCGTGCCGTTCCTGGTCCTCGCGACGCAGAACCCCGTCGAGCAGGCGGGGACCTACCGCCTGCCGGAAGCCCAGCTCGACCGCTTCATGATGCGCACCTCCCTCGGCTACCCCGACCACGCGGCCACGGTCCGCATCCTCGACGGGGCCGCGGTCGCCACCGACGAGCTCACCGCCGTCATCACCCCGCAGGCGCTCGTCGGCATGGCCGACCTCGCCGCGCAGGTCTACGTCGACGCGCTCGTGCTGGACTACATCGCGCGCCTCGTGGACGGCACGCGCTCGGCCGACGAGGTCCGCCTGGGCGTCAGCATCCGCGGCGCCCTCGCGCTCACCCGCGCGACGCGTTCGCGCGCCGCGTCGCAGGGCCGCACCTACGCCACGCCCGACGACGTCAAGGCGCTCGCGGTGCCCGTGCTGTCCCACCGCCTGATCCTGCATCCCGAGGCCGAGTTCGACGGGGTCACGCAGGAGGCCGTCGTCGGCCAGGTGCTCCTCGACGTCGCCCCGCCCACCCGCCGCGAGGCCGTATGAGCCTGACCGAGTCCCGCCTGACCCGCACGTCGGTCGCCACGAGCACCGGCGGACGCACCGACGTCACCGAGACCGCGGTGGCCTCGTCGCGACGCGGGCGCCTTCTCGTGCGCGCCGTCGTGTGGGCTGCGGGAGCCTGGGCGGCGATCGCGCGCGGCGCGGCGGCGGCGTCCGCGTGGACCGCCCGCACGGTGCGGCCCGCGGGCGTCCTCGTGATCCTGGCGGCCACGGGCGGGCTCGTGATCGGGATCGTCTTCGGCTGGGTCGAGTGGATGGTGGCCGGCGCCACCGCGCTCGTGCTGCTCGCGGCATCCGTCCCCTTCCTGTTCGGCGCGCGGGCGTACGACGTGGGGCTGACTCTCGCGCACGAGCGGATCGTCGCGGGCGACGGCGTCACGGGCGAGATCGTGGTCCGCAACGACGGACACCGCACCGCGCTTCCCGGCCGCCTCGACATCCCCGTCGGCGCGGGGCTGGTCGAATTCGGCGTCCCGCTCCTGCGTCCGGGTCACGAGGTCTCGCAGCCGCTGGAGATCCCCGGGCTGCGTCGCGGGATCGTGACGGTCGGACCCGCCACGACCGTGCGCAGCGACCCCATCGGACTGCTGCGTCGCGAGCACGCCTTCCCGGACGCCCACGAGGTCTACGTGCATCCGCGCACGACGACCCTGCCGACGACGAGCGCGGGGCTCATCCGCGATCTCGAGGGCAGTCCCACGCGGCGCCTGGTCGATGCCGACATGTCGTTCCACGCCATCCGCGAGTACGCGCCCGGGGACTCCCGGCGCCAGGTCCACTGGAAGTCGACCGCGAAGACCGGCCGGCTGATGGTGCGCCAGTACGAGGAGTCCCGCCGTTCGCGCATGGCGGTCGTGCTCGGCGTCTGGGAGCAGGAGTACGCCGACGCCGACGAGTTCGAACTGGCCGTCGGCTGCGCGGCGTCGCTCGGACTGCGCGCGGTGCGCGATGCGCGGGATGTCGAGATCGTCGTGGGGTCGGAGATCCCGCGCGTCGTGCGCGGTCGTCTGCGGGCGATCCGGCGCATCCCCGCGGGCGCCCCTCGGCCCATGCTCGACGGCTTCAGCGGCGTGGATCTGCTCGAGAGCACGATGAACGTCGGAGACGTGTGCCGACTGACGGCGGAGTCCGGCGACCGCCTGTCGATCGCGTTCATGGTCGTGGGCTCGCGCGTGACGCTCACCCGCCTCCAGCAGGCGTCGCTCGCCTTCGCGGCCGACACGGCCGTCGTCGCCGTCCTGTGCGACGAGCGCGCGCACCCGCGCATGCAGTCCCTGGCGGGCATCACCGTGCTCACCGTCGGCACGCTCGACGACCTGTCCGGTCTGCTTCTGCGGGGAGCCACCGGATGAGCCAGACGACGGATGCCGCGGCCCCCGCGACGCGTTCGCCGCAGGAGGCGGCGCACATCGTCGCGGGCGCGCTGCTGGCGGCGGTGTCCGTCGCGACGGCGGCCCTCGCCGCGTGGCCGATCTACCGTTCGTGGCAGTTCGCGCTGCTGGTGGGGGTCGGCGCGGGTGCGGCCGCGGTGATCGCCGCCCTCGCCCAGCGCCTGCGGTGGTCGGGCTGGACGGTGGCCGCGGCCCTCGCGGGGGTCTTCCTCGTGCTGGGCGTGCCCCTCGCCGTGCCGTCCCGCCTGGGCGGCGCGACCGACATCGCGCGCGGTCTGGGGGAGCTCGCCGCCGGTGCCGTCGTCGCCTGGAAGGACCTGGTCACGGTCGAGCTGCCGGTGGGCGCGTACCGCAACCTGCTCGTGCCGGCGTTCGTGGTGTTCCTGGTCGGGACGTGTCTGCTGCTGCTGCTTTCGTGGCGCTCCGACGGGTGGGCGTACGCCGCGGTGCCGGTCGCGCTGGGCATGGTGTCGTTCGGACTGTTCTTCGGGCGCGCGAGCGTCAGCGCCCCGCTGCGGCTGGGGCCGCTGACCCTCTACGCGCCGGTGGAGACCCTCCTCGGCCCGACGACCCTCCTGTCGTGCCTGCTGTGGCTGGCCTGGCGCACGCACGATGAGCGGGTTCGGGCTCTCCAGCGCGCCGCGGTCACCAGCGGCGTGCGCATCTCGCGCCGCCCGTCGGGAGCCGACCGCCGGCGCACCGCGCTCGGCGCGACGATGGTGGCGGGGGCGCTCGTCGTCGCGGTGGGGATCGTGCCGTACGCGGCGCGCGGAGCGGAGCGCGACGTGCTGCGCAGCGCCGTGGAGCCCGAGATCGATCTGTCGGCCGCGGTGAGCCCGCTCTCGGAGTACCGGTCGCTGTTCGCCGAGGACCGGGCCGATGACGTCCTCTTCACGGTGGCCGCGACATCCGGCCTTCCGGCGCGGATCCGCCTCGCGACGCTCGACGCGTACGACGGCGAGGTCTTCCGCGCCGGCGGCGAGGGCGCTGTCGACTCCGGCCGCTTCATCCGCGTGCCGTCGACCCTCGACCCGGGACCGGGGGCGCCCGTGTCCGCGCGCGTCGACGTCGAGTCCCTCGGCGGCATCTGGATGCCGACCGCCGGCCGGCTGTCATCGGTCGAGTTCACCGGCTCCCGGGCTGCCGCGCTCGCCGACCGGTTCTACTACAACGCCGCGGCCGCGGCGGGCGTGCAGACGGCGGGCGGCGGTCTTCGGGAAGACGACGCCTACGTGCTGCGCGGCGTCGAGCCCGCGGCGCCCGATCTCGCGGAGGCGGTCGCGCCGGGCGGTGACACCGGCGGGGTGGCCGCGCCGGAGAGTCTTCGCGCGTGGGTCGAGAAGCACGCGTCGGGGACGGACGGTCCGGCCCTGGCGGGGCTGGTCGCGCTCCTTCGCGACCGTGGATACCTCAGCCACGGTCTGAGCGAGGGGGACGAGCTGCCGTCGTGGGCGCAGGACCTGCCCGGCTACACGTTCCAGCCGAGCGCCTCGGGTCACTCGCTCGCGCGAATCGACGCGATGTTCTCGCGCCTGCTCGCACGCGAGACCGATCCCCGTGCCGAGGCATCCGGCAACTACGTCGCCGCGATCGGCGACGATGAGCAGTTCGCCGTCGCGGTGGCTCTCATCGCCCGCGAGCTCGGATTCCCCTCGCGCGTCGTGCTCGGCGCACGACTCTCGTCGACCGGACCCGGCGCGGCCGTGTGCGAAGACGGCGCATGCCGCGCGAGCGACCTCTCGGCGTGGACGGAGGTCCAGAGCGCGGGCGGGCAGTGGATCCCGATCGACGTCACGCCCCAGTTCGAGCAGCCGCCCAGCCTCGAGGTCACCGAGCAGCGGGATCCCGAGGTGGTCACGGAGGTGCGCCCCGACACCGTCGAGGAGGTCGTGCCGCCGAACCCCGTGCAGGAGGACACCGGAGCGGGCGACCGCGCCGCCGACGACGCCGGCATCGACCTGGCGTGGCTTTGGCCCGTGCTGCGCGGCGTCGCGATCGTCCTGCTCATCCTCGTCCTGGCGCTCGGGCCGTTCCTCATCGTGATCGGCGCCAAGGCGTCGCGGCGCCGCACGCGCCGTCGCACCGGGCCCCCGGCGATGGTCATCGCCGCCGGCTGGGAGGAGTACGTCGACGCGGCGGTGGATGCCGGTCGCGATGCGCCGTCCACGCACACCCGGAGCGAGCTGGCGGAGGGGTTCGGCGGCGACGCCGGAGTGGATCTCGCCGCCGCGGCGGATCGCGCCGTATTCTCTCGCTCAAGCCAGACCGCCCAGGACGCCGAGCAGTATTGGGCGACGGTGGACGAGCAGCGACGCCTGCTCGCCCGCGAGGGTGGATTCTGGCGCCGGCTCGTCGCCGCCGTATCGTTGAGGTCGTTCGTTCGACACCTGGCGCCCGTACCGGGCTCCGGGCCGCGTTCCGCTGAGAGGGGGAGGCGCAGGGTCCCGCAGCCCGCGCGTCCGATGCCATGATCACCGCAGCCACCACCGTCGACGCCTCTGCGCCGATCGGCCCCGTCCTCCTCAGCCTCGCCGCGTTCGTCGCGCTCTACGTCTGGACGGCCCTTGCGCTGTCCGCGGTTCTCCGGAAGGCGGGCGAGGAAGGCTGGAAGGCCTGGGTCCCGGTCCTGAACGTCGTGATCCTGCTGCAGCTGGGCGGACTGTCCGGCTGGCTGGTGCTGCTCGCTCTCGTTCCGATCGCCGGCCTGCTGGCCCTGTGGGTGGTGCAGGTCATCGCGTGCTATCGCATCAACGTCGCGTTCGGCTACGGCGCAGGGATGACGGTCCTCGCCGCCCTGCTCTTCCCGGTGTGGGCGACCGTGGTCGGATTCGGCGCCGCCCGCTGGCTCGGCGCCGAGGCCGAGACCGTTCCCGGGGCACGGCGCTCGTCGGCCGTTCCGCCCGACGGCGCGACGGCGTATCGCGGTGCGGCCACGACTTCGGCGTCCCCGGTCGCGCCGGGCGCGTCCGGCGCAGATCCGGTGCCCCCGCCGCCCACCCCGCCGGCTCCCTCGTCCGACGCGACGATCCCGGGCGGCTGGGCGCCGGTGCCTCCCGCGTCGTTCGAGCCGGCCGCGCCGGCCCCGCCCGTGCCGCCTCTGCGCCGGGCGGCCGCGGCGCGTTCCGATGCCGACCCGCAGGAACCGATCTCGTTCGTGCCGCTGCTGCCCTCGGCTCCGGCCGCCGCGCAGCCCGAGGCATCCGCCCCCGCCGTGCCACCCGTGCCGCCGGCGCCGTTCACGCCCGCGCCGCAGCCCGACGGCGACGTCCTCGCCGCGCCCTCCGCGCCCGCTCCCGCCTCCGCGGCGCGCGCGAACCAGGGCTGGGGCGGATTCGACCTCGGCGCCGTGAACGAGCTGACGAGCGAGGTGACCGCCGCCGTCGCCGGAGCGCCGTCGCCCGTCTCGGCCGTGCCCCGTGACGATGCGGCACCCGCCGTGACACGGGTTCCGCCCACCCGTCCGGCACCGACGCGCGAGCCGTGGTCGCCCGCGCGCTCCCCGTTCCCCGAGCAGGGAGCGTTCCCCGAGGCCTCGGGCGAGGTCTCGGCGGTCGTGGGGGCTCCGGATGCCGGCATCCCCCGAGCCGCGCGCTCCTCGGTCTCTGCGCAGCACGTCCGTCCCGAGATCCCCGAGGACGAGATCGACCACACGGTCATCTCGCACCGGCGCAGAGCCCACTGGTCCCTCGTGCTCCCGACCGGGTCCGAGGTGGAGCTCGTCGCCGACACCGTCCTCGTCGGGCGTCGCCCCGCACCGAGCACGGCGTACCCCGACGCCCAGCTCGTCGAGGTCCACGACGGCACCGTGTCCAAGACGCACCTGCGACTCGAGCGCGACGGCGAGCACTGGTCGGTCATCGACCTGCACTCGACCAACGGCACGATCCTCGTCGCTCCGGACGGCGCCGAGCGGGAGATCGCTCCCGGTGCGCCCCACCGCGCGGCGGCCCGACTCCTGCTGGGAGATGCCGAGCTCCGGCTCACGCCGGACGATGCGAGCCGATGACCGCAGCCGACGTGCCTGACGGCGAGGCCGGCGCGCCCGCGCAGGGCGCGCCCCCGGACGGCTCCGACCCTGTTGCCGACGAGACCGTGATCGCCGCGCGGCGGCGGGCGCCCCAGCCGCTCGAGGACGTGACGGAGATCGCGGCTCGGCGCCGGCCCGCGGGCCTCGAGCCCGACGACGCGACCGCCCCCGCGCGGAGAGCGTCATCCCCTCCTCCGGACGAGGACGACACCGTCATCTCGCGCCGTGCGGCGCAGGCGGCCGAGACCCTCCCCGAGACCGAGGACACGGTGCTCCGCCCACCTCGCCGGGCGCCGACCCCGGCGCCGGACGACGGCGCGGGAGTCGTGCGCGAGGCGCTGATCCCGGATGCCGCGGCCCTGCGCGCCCCGACGGCACGCCGTCCGGCGCCGCCGGCCCCGATCGTGCGGGTCCCGGTCGCTCCGCGGCGCACCGACGACGACGTCGCGGTTCCCGCCCCCGACCGTGAGAGTGTGGAGCGTGCCGTCCGCGCGCGGGCCCGGCGCCGCGCGCTGGTCGTGGTGCTGTGCGCGACCGCGGGGGCGATCGCCGCGACGGCGGCGCTCGTGCTGCTGCTGACGACCTGACGGATCCGTTGACCTGAGGATGACGATGACCGAACCCGACGCCGCCGACACCCGTCACGACGTCGACCCCGCGGATGCCGCACGGCTGGGCATCGTCCCGGCGGGGACGGGCTTCCGCGCGCTCGCCTTCACCATCGACGTCGCGATCTGGCTCGCACTGGCGGCGCCCCTCGCGATCGGCGCCGTCATGATCGCCCTCGGCGACCGTTCGCCGCTGCCGGTGATCCTCGTCCTCGCCGGCGGCGCGCTGACCAGCGTCTTCGTCATCGTGCAGCTGATCGCGCACGGCCGCCGCGGCGTGACCGCGGGCAAGGCCGCGCTCCGCCTGCGCTCGGTGTCGTCCGCGGATCTCGGCCGGCCCGGCTTCTGGCGCGTCGTCCTGCGCGCGCTCGTCCTGTGGGCGAGCACGATCGTGCTCGTCGTGGTCGGCCCCGCCGTGCTGTTCGCGTCCGCGCTGTGGGATCCGCAGCGGCGGGGCCGCAGCATCCTGGACCGCATCGGAGGCTGCTGGGTCATCGATGCCCGCGCGGGCCTGGACCCGTTCGACGCCAAGGCGATGCGCCACGCCCGGCGCGCGCTGCGCGACCGGGTCGAGGCCGGCGAGGACCTGCCCTCGATGGCGAGCGGTGCGCCCGACGAGATCGCGCTGCGCATCCCGGACGCGCGTTCCCGCGCCGGGGTGGTCGGACCCGGCGGCACTGGCGCACAGTGGCGGCTCGCGACGGGCGAGGACGACCTCGGGGTGATCGACGGGATTCCGCCGGTCGACGCGGGCCCGCTCATCACGGGCGCCCCCGCGACGGCCCCGGCACCGCCCGCCCCCGTCGGCTTCGACGACGCCGCGGCGGCCTTCGCCCCCGTCGCGTCGGCGGGAACGGCCGGCCCTGGTGCCGTCCCCGCCCCCGCCCCTGCCGAGGTCGTGCAGACCTCCGGCGCCGCGCCGGCGAGCGGGCTGCGGCGGTCCCAGGCGATGATCCGCTTCGACGACGGCTCGGTCGTGCGCGTGCCCGCCCTCGGACTCGTCGGACGCGACCCCGAGGCCGCCGCTGGCGAGGCGCCCGACGCGCTCGTGCGCCTGGAGGACCCCCAGCGGCTCATGTCCAAGACGCACGCCGCGTTCGGTCAGGACGCCGAGGGCGTGTGGGTGGGCGACCGCGGCTCGCGCAACGGCACGCAGCTGGTCTCTCCCGGAGGCGATGTCGTCGATGTGCCGCCGGGCGAGCGCATGCGCGTGCCGGTGGGGTGGACCGTCCGCGTGGGCGGCAGGACGTTCGAGCTCGTACCGAGGGGTGCTGATTCGTGAAGCTGAAGCTGGGACTGCGACGCGGAGTCGGCGCGAAGGTCGACGTGCTCGTGACCGCCGACTCGACCGCGACGGTGAAGGACGTGGCCCGCGCGCTGGCCGAGGGCGACGCGCTCGCCGGGGCGGGCGGCGTCAACGCCAGCGCCGTGCCGACGCTGCTCGTGGCGTCACCGGCCGGACGCCCCGTGCAGCTCGACCCGTCGGCATCCATCGGCGACGCGCCGATCGGCTCGGGCTTCGACGCCTCGATCGTCCCGGCCGCCGCCAGCGGCGACGGCGAGGTCACCGCAGCCGTCATGCGCATCCACAACGGGCCCGAGGCCGGACGCACCGTCGCACTCCCCGTCGGATCGAGCGTCATCGGGCGCGTCGCCCCGGCCCAGGTGGTGCTCGACGACCCGCTCGTCTCCAAGCGGCACGCGCGCGTTGAGGTCGACCAGGGGATCGAGCTCATCGACCTCAACTCCGCCAACGGCCTCGTCGTGGACGGCGGGCTCGTCCAGCGCGTTCGGGTGATCCCGGGGCAGCGCATCACGATCGGCGCCACCGAGGTGTCCTTCGCGCTCGTCCCGCGCGTCGTCACGGACGACTCGCTGGTCCTGGAGCGCGGCGGGGCGCTGATGTTCAACCGCTCGCCGCGCGTGGAGGACCGGTACTCGGGCCAGGAGTTCCGGCATCCCATCATTCCCAGCGAAGCCGACCCGCGGATCTTTCCGTGGCCGATGATCATGGCGCCGGTGCTGCTCGGCTTCGCGATGTTCGCCGTGACCCAGCGGCCGACGTCGCTGCTCATCGTCGCGATGGCGCCGCTCATGATGCTCGGCAACTTCATCGGTCAGCGCACCCAGCAGGGCAAGAAGCTCCAGCTCGAGATCGAGACCTTCGAGACGCAGCTCGACGAGCTCGAGGAGCAGCTGGAGGCGGAGGAGGTCGTCGAGCGCGAGCGCCGCCGCGCCGAGGCCCCGGCGACGGCGACGGTCTACGAGAACGCGATGTCGCTCGGCCCGCTGCTGTGGACGCGGCGGCCCGAGCACTGGAACTTCCTCGGCCTGCGCCTCGGCGTGGGCGAGGGAGCGAGCCGCAACACCGTGCAGGAGGCGAACGACCAGCGCGGCATCGCCCAGTACGCGCAGCAGGTGCGCCGACTGCGCGACCGCTTCTCGCGCATCGACGACGTGCCCGTCATCGAACTGCTGCCCTCGGCCGGTGCGATCGGCATCGCCGGTCCGCGCGAGCTCGCGGCCGACGTGGTGCGGGGGCTCGGCGTGCAGCTGTTCGGGCTGCACGCGCCCAACGAGGTCGTCACCGCCGCCATCGTCGACCCCGGGTGGACGGGCGACATGGAGTGGATGAAGTGGCTGCCGCACACCACGAGCCCGCGCTCGCCGTTCGCCGACATGGCCCTCGCCGACAGCCAGTCCGCCGGCACCGCGCTGCTCAACGGTCTCGAGGAGGCGATCCTCGAGAGGCTGTCGGGGTCGGCCACGCGGCGCGGTCCGCTCGCCGAGCAGGACGCCTCGATGTCGCTCGGCAAGCGCGTGGGTCAGGCAGGGGGCGGCGACTCACAGGTGCCCGGAGACGTCTCGCTCGTGCTGTTCGTCACCCACGACGCGCCGGTGGACCGTCCGCGCCTCACGCAGGTGATCGAGCGCGGACCGGATGCCGGTGTCTACACCGTCTTCGTGGCTCCCACCGTCGAGTCGCTCCCCGCCTCGTGCCGGACGTTCATCGACGTCACCGGCGGCCTGGATGAGGCCATGGTCGGCTGGGTGCGCGCGGGCGACCGCGCGCAGGGCGTCGCGATCGAGGGGGTCTCGCGCGAGTACGCCGAGATCTTCGCGAAGCGGCTCGCCCCGGTGGTCGACTCGAGCTCGGTCGCGGCGGACTCGTCCGACCTCCCGGCGAGCGTCTCGCTCCTGCGACTCATCGGCACCGACATGGCCGCCGAGCCCCAGGCGGCCATCGAACGGTGGCGGCAGAACAACTCGATCATCGATCGCTCGCGCGGCCCGCGCCCCCGTCTCAAGCGCGCCGGAACGCTCAAGGCGTACGTCGGGCAGGGCAGCCCGGATGCGATGTCGCTCGACCTCCGCACCCAGGGGCCGCATGCCCTCGTGGGCGGCACCACGGGGTCGGGCAAGTCGGAGTTCCTGCAGGCCTGGGTGCTCGGGATGGCCGCCGAGTACAGCCCCGACCGCGTGACGTTCCTGTTCGTGGACTACAAGGGCGGGTCGGCGTTCGCGGACTGCGTCGAGCTCCCGCACACCGTCGGCCTCGTGACCGACCTCAGCCCGCACCTCGTCCGGCGAGCCCTGACGAGCCTGCGCGCCGAGCTCCACCACCGCGAGCACCTCTTCAACCGCAAGAAGGCCAAGGACCTCCTCGAGCTCGAGAAGCGCCAGGACCCGGAGACCCCGCCGGCCCTCGTCCTCGTCATCGACGAGTTCGCGGCGCTCGCCACCGAGGTCCCGGAGTTCGTCGACGGCGTCGTCGACATCGCCCAGCGCGGTCGGTCCCTCGGCATCCACCTGATCATGGCGACGCAGCGGCCCGCGGGAGTCATCAAGGACAACCTGCGCGCCAACACCAACCTGCGTGTCGCCCTGCGCATGGCGGACGCCGCCGACTCGAACGACGTGGTGGGGGACGTGGTCGCGTCCACCTTCGACCCCTCGATCCCCGGGCGCGGGATCGCCAAGACCGGTCCGGGCCGCCTCGTGCCTTTCCAGTCCGGCTACGCGGGCGGATGGACCTCCGAAGAGCCCGATCGCGCACAGGTGCGGGTGGCGGAGCTCCGCTTCGGCTCGGTGACGCTGTGGGAGGCCGAGGGCGAGAACGACTCCGAGGCCCACGACGAGGACCTCGGCCCCAACGACCAGAAGCGCCTCGTCGCCAACTTGGTGCGCGCGGCATCCGAGGCCCGCATCCCGCACCCGCGCCGTCCGTGGCTCGACGACCTGGCTCCCACGATCGATCTGCGGGACCTGCCCCTCGACGGGGACCGCCGAATCCCGATCGGTCTCGCCGACATCCCGCAGCGCCAGCTGCAGGAGGCGGTCTTCTTCCACCCCGACACCGACGGCCACATGCTCGTCTACGGCACGAGCGGGGCCGGCAAGAGCGCCGCGCTGCGCACGATCGGCATCGCCGCGGGCGCCCGGCCGGACGTCGGCCGCGTCGCCGTCTACGGGATCGACTTCGGCACCGGAGCGCTGCGCTCGCTCGAGACCATGCCGCACGTGGGCTCCGTGGTGTCCGGCGACGACGTCGAGCGCGTCCAGCGGCTCCTCCGCACGCTGCGCGGTGTGCTCGACGATCGCGCGAAGCGGTACTCCGACGTGAACGCCGCGACCCTCACCGAGTACCGCGAGATCACCGGCGACACCGCCGAGCCGCGGATCATCCTGCTGCTCGACGGCTTCGGGGTCTTCAAGCAGGACTGGGAGACGTCGTCGACCCGGGCCGCCTTCTACGGCATCTTCATGCGGCTGCTGGGCGAGGGGCGCCCGCTGGGCGTGCATGTCGTGGCCACGGCCGACCGCTACGGCGCGGTGCCGACGGCCGTCAGCGCGAACGTCACGAAGCGGATCGTGCTGCGGATGTCGGACGAAGGGGCGTACTCGATCCTCGGCGTCGCGAAGGACGTCCTGAACGAGCGGAGCGTGCCCGGGCGGGCGATCGTGGACGGCCTCGAGACCCAGGTCGCCGTCATCGGCGGAACGACCAACGTCGCCGAGCAGAACGCCGCCGCCGAGGAGTTCGCGGCGGCGCTGCGCGCATCGGGCGCCGTCGAGGCCAAGAACATCGGGTCGCTTCCGACCGAGCTGGATGCGGACGAGCTGCCGGCACGGGTCGGCGAGCACCCCGCGCTCGGCATCGGCGACGACACGCTCGGACCCACCGGGTTCGAGCCGGTCGGCACGTTCGTCGTGGCAGGACCCCCGCAGTCGGGCAAGACGACCGCGCTCCGCGCGATCGTCACGGCGCTCGAGCGGTTCGACCCCGAGGTGCAGCTGTTCCACATCGGCGGCCGCCGCGCCGCGCTGCGCGGCTTCCGCCGCTGGCGCCGGGCGGAGTCGGGCATCGAGGAGGTGCGCGCGCTCGCGAAGGAGCTCAAGGAGATCGTCGCCGACGAGACGGTCTCGCAGCGCCTGGCGATCGTCGTCGAGAACCTCACCGAGTTCGGCGACACCGACGCCGAGCGCCCGCTGAAGGAGCTCTTCCAGGCGATCAACCGCAGCGATCACTTCCTCGTCGCGGACGGGGACGTCTCGCAGCTGAGCAGCGGGTACGGGCTGGTGGGGGAGCTCAAGGCCGGACGCCACGGCATCGCTCTGCGCCCCGAGACCTACGACGGCGATTCGCTGTTCAAGGTGCCGTTCCCGAAGGTCCAGCGCCACGAGTATCCGGCGGGCCGCGGGATCTTCGTCGAGAACGGCCGGCTCGTGACGGTCCAGCTGCCGTTGGTCGCCGACGAGGAGTGACGCCGGGCGCGTTTGACCGCCTGCCTCAAACCCGCGTATCATTGACCCGGTGTGCGCCCACGCGCGCCGTCCGCCGTGCCTCGGTGCGGAAGGCGGATCGTGAAGCGCCCCATCTCAGGGATCGACCTGCGAACAGGCCACCCCCACGGCATATCCACCAACGAACGCTCGGCACCATCCTGCCGCGCCGGTGGATGAATGTGAGCCCGCCGCGTCACGAATCGAAAGATCCGGATGCTGCGGGGGAGACACGAACGCTGTCACCGTGCAGCACCTGCGCGAAACCCCCACGGAACCGCGCAGCACAACATAGGAGAGAACGTGCCAACCATTCAGCAGTTGGTTCGCAAGGGTCGCTCGCCCAAGGTCTCGAAGACCAAGGCGCCGGCGCTCAAGGCGAACCCGCAGCAGGCGGGTGTCTGCACCCGCGTGTACACGACCACGCCCAAGAAGCCGAACTCGGCGATGCGCAAGGTCGCCCGTGTCAAGCTCCGCAACGGCACCGAGGTCACCGCGTACATCCCCGGCGAGGGCCACAACCTGCAGGAGCACTCGCTGGTGCTCGTGCGCGGCGGTCGTGTGAAGGACCTCCCGGGTGTCCGCTACAAGATCGTTCGCGGCGCCCTGGACACCCAGGCCGTCAAGAACCGCAAGCAGGCCCGTAGCCGCTACGGCGCGAAGAAGGGTTGAGTTAGATGCCTCGTAAGGGACCGGCCCCCAAGCGCCCCGTCGTCAACGACCCGGTGTACGGCGCCCCCGTCGTCACCCAGCTCGTCAACAAGATCCTCGTCGACGGCAAGAAGTCGCTGGCCGAGTCGATCGTCTACGGCGCCCTCCGCGGCGTCGAGTCGAAGAACGGTCAGGACGCCGTCGCCACGCTGAAGAAGGCGCTCGACAACGTGCGCCCGACGCTCGAGGTCAAGAGCCGCCGCGTCGGCGGATCGACCTACCAGGTGCCGGTCGAGGTCAAGCCTCACCGCGCCAACACGCTCGCCCTCCGCTGGCTCGTGAGCTACGCCAAGGGTCGTCGTGAGAAGACCATGACCGAGCGCCTCCAGAACGAGATTCTGGATGCCTCGAACGGCCTGGGTGCCGCGGTCAAGCGCCGCGAGGACACCCACAAGATGGCCGAGTCCAACCGCGCCTTCGCGCACTACCGCTGGTAACAGCGCTCCGGTTGCCGGCCGGGGGCGACCCCTCCGGCCGGCGCCACCGCGACATCCCGGATCTCGATACGCGGCTTCGCCGCTACTCGATCACCGACAGATAAGGAAACCCCGTGGCACAAGAAGTGCTCACCGACCTCAACAAGGTCCGCAACATCGGCATCATGGCGCACATCGATGCCGGCAAGACGACGACGACCGAGCGCATCCTGTTCTACACGGGCGTCAACCACAAGATCGGCGAGACGCACGACGGCGCCGCGACCACCGACTGGATGGAGCAGGAGCAGGAGCGCGGCATCACGATCACGTCGGCCGCCGTGACCTGCTTCTGGGACAAGAACCAGATCAACATCATCGACACCCCCGGCCACGTCGACTTCACGGTCGAGGTCGAGCGCTCGCTGCGCGTCCTCGACGGCGCGGTCGCGGTCTTCGACGGCAAGGAGGGCGTCGAGCCCCAGTCCGAGACCGTGTGGCGCCAGGCCGACAAGTACGACGTCCCCCGCATCTGCTTCGTCAACAAGATGGACAAGCTGGGCGCGGACTTCTACTTCACCGTCGACACCATCGTGAACCGCCTCAAGGCCAAGCCGCTCGTTCTCCAGCTGCCGATCGGCTCCGAGAACGACTTCGTGGGCGTCATCGACCTCGTCGAGATGCGCGCACTGGTCTGGCCCGGCGACGCCAAGGGCGACGTGACCATGGGCGCCAAGTACGAGATCCAGGAGATCCCCGCCGACCTCGCCGACAAGGCCGCCGAGTACCGCGAGAAGCTTCTCGAGACCGTCGCCGAGTCCGACGAGGCGCTGCTCGAGAAGTACTTCGGCGGTGAGGAGCTCACGGTCGCCGAGATCAAGGGCGCCATCCGCAAGCTCACGATCGCCTCGGAGCTCTACCCTGTCCTCTGCGGCTCGGCCTTCAAGAACCGCGGCGTGCAGCCCATGCTCGACGCCGTCGTGGACTACCTGCCCTCGCCGCTGGACGTCCCGGCCATCGAGGCGCACGACCCGAAGAACGAAGAGAACATCATCGAGCGTCACGCCGACCGTGACGAGCCGTTCGCGGCCCTCGCGTTCAAGATCGTGACGCACCCCTTCTTCGGTCGCCTCACCTACATCCGCGTGTACTCGGGTCACCTCGACTCGGGCTCGGCGGTCGTCAACTCGACCAAGTCCAAGAAGGAGCGCATCGGGAAGATCTTCCAGATGCACGCCAACAAGGAGAACCCGGTCGACTCGGTCACCGCGGGTCACATCTACGCGGTGATCGGCCTCAAGGACACCACGACGGGCGACACGCTCTCGGACGCGAACAACCAGGTCGTGCTCGAGTCGATGACGTTCCCGGAGCCGGTCATCGAGGTCGCGATCGAGCCCAAGACCAAGGCCGACCAGGAGAAGCTGGGCCTGGCGATCCAGAAGCTCGCCGAAGAGGACCCGACGTTCCGCGTCGAGCAGAACGCCGAGACCGGGCAGACGACCATCAAGGGCATGGGCGAGCTGCACCTCGACATCCTCGTGGACCGCATGAAGCGCGAGTTCAAGGTCGAGGCCAACGTCGGCAAGCCCCAGGTGGCCTACCGCGAGACGATCCGCAAGGCCGTCGAGAAGCACGACTACACCCACAAGAAGCAGACGGGTGGATCGGGCCAGTTCGCCAAGATCCAGTTCACCATCGAGCCCCTCGAGGTCACGGCCGACAAGACGTACGAGTTCGAGAACAAGGTCACCGGTGGCCGGATCCCGCGCGAGTACATCGGCCCCACCGACCTGGGCTTCCAGGACGCCATGAACGTCGGCGTGCTCGCCGGCTACCCCATGGTGGGCGTGAAGGCGATCCTGCTCGACGGCGCCTCACACGACGTCGACTCGTCCGAGATGGCGTTCAAGATCGCCGGTTCGATGGGCTTCAAGGAGGCCGTCCGCCGCGCGAACCCGGTCATCCTCGAGCCGATCATGGCCGTCGAGGTGCGTACGCCCGAGGAGTACATGGGCGACGTCATCGGCGACCTGAACTCGCGCCGCGGACAGATCCAGTCGATGGAGGACGCCCAGGGCGTCAAGGTGGTGCGCGCGAACGTGCCGCTGTCGGAGATGTTCGGCTACATCGGCGACCTGCGCTCCAAGACCTCCGGCCGCGCCGTCTACTCCATGGAGTTCGACAGCTACGCCGAGGTCCCGCGCAACGTCATGGACGAGATCGTCCAGAAGACCAAGGGCGAGTAACCCTTTCCGGGCACCCTCGGCGACGCGGGTGCCCGGGCACAACTTCACACAGAATCACCAGAACCGTCTCCAGTAAGCTGGAGATATCCCCGTAGACGACCGGTCGCAAACCAGTGCCCGGAAGTTCTACACGACCGTCCTGAGGAGGACCCAGTGGCTAAGGCCAAGTTCGAGCGGACCAAGCCGCACGTGAACATCGGAACGATCGGTCACGTCGACCACGGCAAGACCACGCTCACCGCAGCGATCTCGAAGGTGCTCGCCGACAAGTACCCGTCGGCCACCAACGTGCAGCGCGACTTCGCGTCGATCGACTCCGCTCCCGAAGAGCGCCAGCGCGGCATCACGATCAACATCTCGCACGTCGAGTACGAGACGCCGAAGCGCCACTACGCGCACGTCGACGCCCCGGGTCACGCCGACTACATCAAGAACATGATCACCGGTGCCGCTCAGATGGACGGCGCGATCCTCGTGGTCGCCGCCACCGACGGCCCGATGGCTCAGACCCGCGAGCACGTCCTGCTCGCCAAGCAGGTCGGCGTGCCCTACCTGCTCGTCGCGCTGAACAAGAGCGACATGGTCGACGACGAGGAGATCCTGGAGCTCGTCGAGCTCGAGGTCCGCGAGCTGCTCTCGTCGCAGGACTTCGACGGCGACAACGCGCCGGTCGTCCGCGTCTCGGGCCTGAAGGCTCTCGAGGGCGACGCCGAGTGGGTCGAGAAGATCGTCGAGCTCATGGACGCCGTCGACGAGTCGATCCCCGACCCGGTGCGTGATAAGGACAAGCCGTTCCTCATGCCCATCGAGGACGTCTTCACGATCACCGGTCGTGGCACCGTCGTCACGGGCCGCGCCGAGCGTGGCACGCTGGCCATCAACTCCGAGGTCGAGATCGTGGGTCTGCGCCCGACGCAGAAGACGATCGTCACCGGTATCGAGATGTTCCACAAGCAGCTCGACGAGGCGTGGGCCGGCGAGAACTGTGGTCTGCTCCTTCGCGGCACCAAGCGTGACGACGTCGAGCGCGGCCAGGTCGTCGTGAAGCCCGGTTCGGTCACCCCGCACACCAACTTCGAGGGCACGGCGTACATCCTGTCCAAGGAGGAGGGCGGCCGTCACAACCCGTTCTTCACGAACTACCGCCCGCAGTTCTACTTCCGCACCACCGATGTCACCGGCGTCATCACGCTGCCCGAGGGCACCGAGATGGTCATGCCCGGCGACACCACCGACATGACGGTCGAGCTGATCCAGCCGATCGCCATGGAGGAGGGCCTCGGCTTCGCCATCCGTGAGGGTGGCCGCACCGTCGGCGCCGGAACGGTCACGAAGATCCTCAAGTGATCTGATCTGATTCGCGAAGGGCCCCCGGGATTCCCCGGGGGCCCTTCGTCGTTCCCTCGTCACGGAGGTCGGCGTCCGATCCGCAGGCCCGCGTCGGAGCGTCAGCACGGGTCGGGATACGCTCTTGACATGAAGATCGCCATCGTCGGGACCGGCTATGTCGGTCTCTCGAACGCCGTCGTCCTCGCCCAGAATCACGAGGTCGTCGCCGTGGATGTGGACCCTCGCAAGATCGAGCTGCTGGCGCAGCGCCGCTCTCCCATCGTCGATGTCGAACTCGAGGACTACCTCCGCACGCGCGAACTCGACTTCACGCCGACACTCGATGCGCGGTCTGCTTATCACGGTGCGGATTTCGTCGTCATCGCGACGCCGACGAACTACGACGAGGAGACGAACTTCTTCGACACCTCTTCGGTGGAATCGGTCATCGACGAGGTCCTCGCCGCCAACGAGGACGCCGCGATCGTCATCAAGTCCACCGTCCCCGTGGGATTCACCACCCGCATGCGCGAGGCGCACCCCGGCGCGACGATCGTGTTCTCGCCCGAGTTCCTCCGCGAGGGCCGTGCTCTGTACGACAATCTCCACCCTTCGCGTGTCGTCGTGGGTGATTCCGGGCCCGTGGGGCGGAGATTCGCAGACCTGCTGATCGAAGGCGCTCTCGACGACGACGTCCCGGTTCTGCTGACGGGGTCGACCGAGGCCGAGGCGATCAAGCTCTTCGCGAACACCTACCTGGCGCTGCGCGTGGCCTACTTCAACGAGCTGGACACCTACGCGGCGGTACGCGGGCTCGATCCGCGTCAGATCATCGAGGGAGTCGGGCTCGATCCGCGCATCGGCATGCACTACAACAACCCGTCCTTCGGCTACGGCGGCTACTGCCTGCCGAAGGATACGAAGCAGCTTCTCTCGAACTACTCCGAGGTCCCGCAGAACCTCATTGCCGCGATCGTCGACGCGAATCGCACGAGGAAGGACTTCGTCGCCTTCGACATCCTCTCCCGCGAGCCTCGGACGGTCGGCGTCTACCGGCTGATCATGAAGTCGGGATCGGACAACTTCCGTGCGTCGTCGATCCAAGGGATCATGAAGCGCATCAAGGCCAAAGGCGTCAACGTGATCGTCTACGAACCCTCGCTCGAAGACGACGAGTTCTTCCACTCCGAGGTGGTACGCGATCTCGACGACTTCAAGTCCCGAGCGGACGTGATCATCGCGAACCGCTCGACGGACGTCCTCGCCGACGTCGGCCACAAGGTGTACACGAGAGACATCTTCAGTCGCGACTGACGAAGGTCCATCGCCGGCCGCGGCTTTCTGGGAGACGGTTCCGTCGGAAGCCCCGGACCGCCAGAATTGCGGAGTACGCCCACGGGGGGCGCCGAAGGAGCAGAAGATGGGTATCGACGACCTGGTCAATCAAGGCAAGGACTTCCTCGAGCAGAACAAGGACAAGATCGACGACGTCATCAAGTCCGACCAGGCCGAGGGCGTCAGCGACAACGTGCTCGATGCTGCGGCGGACTTCGTCAAGAAGATCGCACCCGACAGCGTCGACCAGCACGTCGACGGCGTGCGCGACAGCATCGACAAGTCCATCGGCAACGAGTAGCGCGTTCGAAGCCTGACAGCGGCCCGTGGCGTCCAGCCCGGGCCGCTTCTTCGTGGAAGTGACGCGCCGCCCCTGGGAAGCAGCCTAGGATAGCGGTCGTGCGACACGCCCGAGTTTGCGACACGCCCGGGCGACACGTAGACTAGCGAGGTTCCACATTCCGGCACGTCTTTCGGCGTGCTCCGGATCACTGCCAGGGCAGTGCATAGGCGGCGCGGAAGCGCAGGGTCCTAGGCCGCGGGCAGCAGAACCACCACATCTCAAACCCCCTCCATCACGAGAGCGTTCCTCTTGTGCCCGGGCGGGGGAGCGGATGCCGGGAGCGGCGCTTCGGCGCGGCATCCGGATTGACATCAGAACAGCGGTGCAGCAACGCACTGCGCAAGCGGTGCAGAAGTGCCACGGCGCGCAAGCGCCATCGTGCGTCCAATGCCTCCGGGGAACCCGGAACGGTAAGACGCGAGAAAGAGAGTGAGCAGACAATGGCGGGACAGAAGATCCGCATTCGCCTGAAGTCGTACGATCACGCCGGCCTCGACAGCTCGGCGCGCAAGATCGTCGACACCGTGACCCGTGCGGGCGCGACCGTCGTGGGCCCCGTGCCCCTTCCGACCGAGAAGAACGTCGTGTGCGTCATCCGGTCGCCCCACAAGTACAAGGACAGCCGCGAGCACTTCGAGATGCGCACCCACAAGCGTCTGATCGACATCATCGACCCGACGCCCAAGGCCGTCGACTCCCTGATGCGCCTCGACCTGCCGGCCGACGTCAACATCGAGATCAAGCTCTGAGGTTCGACATGGCTGACATCAACAACAAGATTTCCAAGGGACTGCTGGGCACCAAGCTCGGCATGACCCAGGTCTGGGACGAGAACGGCAAGCTCGTTCCCGTCACCGTCATCGAGGTCGCGCCGAACGTGGTCACCCAGGTCCGCACGCCCGAGAAGGACGGCTACAAGGCCGTCCAGATCGCCTACGGCCAGATCGACCCCCGCAAGGTCAACAAGCCGCAGACGGCCCACTTCGAGGCCGCCGGTGTGACCCCCCGTCGTCACCTCACCGAGATCCGCACCGCGGATGCTGCTGACTACTCACTCGGTCAGGAGCTCACGGTGGACGGCGTCTTCGAGGCCGGCCAGCTGATCGACGTCGTCGGCACCAGCAAGGGCAAGGGCACCGCCGGTGTCATGAAGCGCCACAACTTCAAGGGCGTCTCCGCCTCGCACGGTGCGCACCGCAACCACCGCAAGCCCGGTTCGATCGGCGCCTCGTCGACCCCGAGCCGCGTCTTCAAGGGCATGCGCATGGCCGGCCGCATGGGCGGCGAGCGCGTGACCGTCCTCAACCTCACGGTGCACGCCGTCGACGCCGAGAAGGGTCTGCTGCTCGTCAAGGGCGCCGTCCCCGGTGCCCGCGGCCGCATCGTCTACGTCCGCAACGCAGTGAAGGGTGCCTGAACTCATGGCTGACTCGACTCTCGCGCTCGACGTCGTGAAGGCAGACGGCAAGAAGGCCGGCTCCGTTGAGCTGCCCGCCGCTCTGTTCGACGTCAAGACGAACATCCCGCTCATCCACCAGGTCGTCGTGGCGCAGCGCGCCGCGGCTCGCCAGGGCACCCACTCGACCAAGCGTCGCGGTGAGGTCTCGGGCGCCGGCCGCAAGCCCTTCAAGCAGAAGGGCACGGGTAACGCCCGCCAGGGTTCGATCCGCGCGCCGCACATGACCGGCGGTGGCATCGTCCACGGCCCGAAGCCGCGCGACTACGCCCAGCGCACGCCCAAGAAGATGATCGCGGCCGCCCTCCTGGGCGCGCTCAGCGACCGTGCCCGCGGCGACCGACTGCACGTCGTCGACTCCTTCGGCATCGAGGGCGCGCCGTCGACCAAGGCCGCTGCCGCGGTCCTGGCGTCGCTCGCCCCGACCAAGAACGTGCTGGTCGTCATCACGCGTGACGACGAGCTCAGCATCCTGAGCGTGCGCAACCTCGCGTACGTCCACGTGCTGTACGCCGACCAGCTCAACGCCTACGACGTGCTCGTCTCCGACGACATCGTCTTCACCAAGGCCGCCTTCGACGCGTTCGTCGCCTCGAAGACCGGCGCCACCGAGGAGGTCTCGGCATGACCGCCGTGAACAAGGACCCGCGCGACATCATCCTCAAGCCGGTCGTCTCCGAGAAGAGCTACGGGCTCATCGACGAGGGCAAGTACACGTTCCTCGTGGACCCGCGCGCCTCCAAGACCGAGATCAAGCTCGCGATCGAGAAGATCTTCGGCGTCAAGGTGGCTGCGGTCAACACGATCAACCGCGTCGGCAAGGCCCGCCGCACCCGCTTCGGCACCGGCAAGCGCAAGGACACCAAGCGCGCCATCGTGACCCTGAAGTCGGGCACCATCGACATCTTCACGGCAGTCGGCTGACGGTCGGGATAGAGGACTAGAGATATGGCTATTCGCAAGTACAAGCCCACGACCCCGGGTCGCCGCGGCTCGTCGGTGGCCGACTTCGCCGAGATCACCCGATCGACGCCTGAGAAGTCGCTCCTCCGCCCGCTCGCCAAGACCGGTGGCCGCAACAACCAGGGCCGCATCACCACCCGCCACATCGGCGGCGGGCACAAGCGCCAGTACCGCGTCATCGACTTCCGTCGCAACGACAAGGACGGCGTCAACGCCAAGGTCGCGCACATCGAGTACGACCCCAACCGCACGGCGCGCATCGCGCTCCTGCACTACTTCGACGGCGAGAAGCGCTACATCCTCGCCCCGAACAAGCTGCAGCAGGGCGACATCGTCGAGTCGGGTCCCTCGGCCGACATCAAGCCCGGCAACAACCTGCCGCTGAAGAACATCCCCACCGGTACCGTGATCCACGCGATCGAGCTCCGCCCCGGCGGCGGCGCGAAAATGGCGCGCTCCGCCGGTGCGTCCGTCCGCCTCGTGGCGAAGGACGGCCCCTACGCCCAGCTGCGTCTGCCCTCGGGCGAGATCCGCAACGTCGATGCGCGCTGCCGCGCGACCATCGGCGAGGTCGGCAACGCCGAGCAGTCGAACATCAACTGGGGCAAGGCCGGTCGCAACCGCTGGAAGGGCATCCGCCCGACCGTCCGCGGCGTCGCGATGAACCCCGTCGACCACCCGCACGGTGGTGGCGAGGGCAAGACCTCCGGTGGTCGCCACCCTGTGACGCCGTGGGGCCAGGCCGAAGGCCGCACCCGCCACGCGAACAAGGAAAGCGACAAGTACATCGTTCGCCGTCGCAACGCCGGCAAGAAGCGCAAGTAGGAGTAGAGGAAGATGCCACGCAGTCTCAAGAAGGGCCCCTTCGTCGACGAGCACCTGCTTCGCAAGGTCGTCTCGCAGAACGAAGCCGGTACCAAGAACGTCATCAAGACGTGGTCGCGTCGCTCGATGATCGTGCCCGCCATGCTGGGCCACACGATCGCCGTGCACGACGGTCGCAAGCACATCCCCGTGTTCGTGACCGAGACCATGGTCGGACACAAGCTGGGCGAGTTCGCGCCCACCCGCACCTTCCGCGGCCACGTGAAGGACGACAAGAAGGGCCGTCGCCGCTGACGCGGGGACGAAAGAGGAGAGAGAAATGGTGGAGTCCATCGCACGTGTGCGACACATCCGCGTGACCCCTCAGAAGGCTCGTCGTGTCGTCGCCCTCATCAAGGGCAAGCAGGTCGAGGAGGCCCTGGCCATCCTCAAGTTCGCGCCGCAGGGTGCGAGCGAGCCGATCTACAAGCTCGTCGCCTCGGCGATCGCGAACGCTCGCGTGAAGGCCGACAAGGACGGCGAGTACCTGGACGAGGCCGACCTGTACGTGAAGAACGCGTACGTCGACGAGGGCACGACGCTCAAGCGTTTCCAGCCCCGCGCCCAGGGTCGCGCATTCCAGATCAAGAAGCGCACGAGCCACATCACGGTCGTGCTCTCGACGCCCGAGGTCGCCGAGGCGGCCCCGGCTGCCCAGACGAAGAAGGCGAGCAAGTAATGGGCCAGAAGGTCAACCCGTACGGCTTCCGCCTCGGCATCACCACGGACCACGTGTCGCGTTGGTTCTCGGACTCGACGAAGCCCGGACAGCGCTACGCCGACTACGTCGCCGAGGACATCAAGATCCGTCGTCTGCTGACGACCTCGCTCGACCGCGCGGGCGTCAGCAACATCGAGATCGAGCGCACGCGTGATCGCGTCCGCGTCGACATCCACACCGCCCGCCCGGGCATCGTGATCGGTCGCCGCGGCGCCGAGGCCGAGCGCATCCGCGCCGACCTCGAGAAGCTCACCGGCAAGCAGATCCAGCTGAACATCCTCGAGGTGAAGAACCCCGAGGCCGACGCCCAGCTCGTCGCGCAGGGCATCGCCGAGCAGCTCAGCGCTCGCGTGGCCTTCCGCCGCGCGATGCGCAAGGGCCTGCAGGGCGCGCAGCGCGCCGGCGCCAAGGGCGTCCGCATCCAGGTCTCCGGCCGCCTCGGCGGCGCCGAGATGAGCCGTTCGGAGTTCTACCGCGAGGGTCGTGTGCCGCTGCACACGCTGCGCGCGAACATCGACTACGGCTTCTACGAGGCCAAGACCACCTTCGGCCGCATCGGCGTGAAGGTCTGGATCTACAAGGGCGACCTGACCAACAAGGAGCTCGCGCGCGAGCAGGCCAACGCGCCGAAGTCGGACCGTCGTCGTGACGACCGTCCGCGTCGCGGGCCCCGCAGCGAGGCCCCCGTCGCAGAAGGAGCATCGGCGTAATGCTTATCCCCCGCAAGGTCAAGTACCGCAAGCAGCACCACCCCAAGCGCGATGGCCAGGCCACCGGCGGCACGAAGGTCTCCTTCGGCGAGTTCGGCATCCAGGCACTCACGCCCGCTTATGTGACCAACCGTCAGATCGAGTCCGCTCGTATCGCGATGACGCGTCACATCAAGCGTGGCGGCAAGGTGTGGATCAACATCTACCCCGACCGTCCGCTCACGAAGAAGCCGGCCGAGACCCGCATGGGTTCCGGCAAGGGCTCGCCCGAGTGGTGGGTCGCGAACGTCAAGCCGGGTCGCGTCCTCTTCGAGGTCGCCGGAGTCAACGAGGAGCTCGCTCGCGAGGCCCTGACCCGTGCCATCCACAAGCTGCCTCTCAAGGCACGCATCATCAAGCGCGAGGAGGGCGACGCGTAATGGCGATCGGCACCAAGACGCTCGCTCCGAGCGAGCTCGACACGTTCGAAGACCAGCGCCTGGTCGAAGAGCTGCGCAAGGCCAAGGAAGAGCTGTTCAACCTGCGCTTCCAGTCGGCCACCGGCCAGCTCGAGAGCCACGGCCGCATCCGTGCGGTCAAGCGCGACATCGCGCGGCTCTACACCGTGATCCGTGAGCGCGAGCTCGGCATCCGTGCCACGCCCGCGCCGCTGGAGACGGCGACGAAGGCGAAGAAGACGAAGGCCAAGAAGGCGGATGCCGCCGACACGGCCGTGAAGGAAGAGGCCGAGTGATGGCTGAGACCACCGAGAAGAAGGCACCCGCCAAGAAGGCCGCGGCCCCCAAGGCTTCGGCCGCCGAGGCCGAGGTCAAGGCGCAGGTCGCCGGGCACGAGTCCGCCGCGCACGACGTGCGCGACGAGAACGCCCGCGGCTACCGCAAGGCCCGCCGCGGCTACGTCGTGAGCGACAAGATGGACAAGACGATCGTCGTCGAGGTCGAGGACCGCGTGAAGCACCCCCTCTACGGCAAGGTCATCCGTCGCACGTCGAAGGTCAAGGCGCACGACGAGGGAAACACCGCCGGCATCGGCGACCTCGTCCTCATCAACGAGACCCGCCCGCTGAGCGCGACCAAGCGCTGGCGCCTGGTCGAGATCCTCGAGAAGGCCAAGTAAGGCCCCGGCCTGCTTGGAACCCAAGGAGTAACAAGTGATTCAGCAAGAGTCCCGCCTCAAGGTCGCCGACAACACCGGCGCCAAGGAGCTGCTCACGATCCGCGTGCTCGGTGGCTCGCACCGCCGGTACGCCGGTCTGGGCGACATCATCGTGGCCACGGTGAAGGACGCGATCCCGGGCGGAAACGTCAAGAAGGGCGACGTGGTCAAGGCCGTCGTCGTCCGCACCGTCAAGCAGACCCGTCGTCCCGACGGCTCGTACATCAAGTTCGACGAGAACGCCGCCGTCATCCTGAAGAACGACGGGGAGCCCCGTGGCACCCGCATCTTCGGACCGGTCGGTCGTGAGCTCCGCGACAGGAAGTTCATGAAGATCGTCTCGCTCGCACCGGAGGTGATCTGACCCATGGCCAAGATCAAGAAGGGCGACCTGGTTCAGGTCCTCACTGGCAAGAAGCAGGACAAGGGCGGCGACCGCGGCAAGCAGGGCAAGGTCCTCGAGGTCCTCACCGAGCAGAACCGCGTCATCGTCGAGGGCGTGAACTACGTCACCAAGCACAACCGCGTCGGCCAGAGCCAGCGCGGCACCAAGACGGGCGGCATCGAGACGATGGAAGCCCCGATCCACATCTCCAACGTCGCACTCGTCGACCCCTCGACCAAGAAGCCGACCCGTGTCGGCCACCGTGTCGAGGAGCAGACGAAGGACGGCGTGAAGCGCACCGTCCGCGTGCGCTACGCGAAGAAGTCAGGCAAGGACCTCTGAACATGAGCACCACCACTGCCGTGGAGGCTGGCAAGATCCAGCCCCGCCTGAAGCAGAAGTACAACACCGAGATCAAGTCGCAGCTGCAGGACGAGTTCGGCTACGCCAACGTCATGCAGATCCCCGGCCTGGTCAAGGTCGTGGTGAACACCGGCGTCGGCGAGGCGGCTCGCGACAGCAAGGTGATCGATGGCGCGGTCGACGACCTCACCAAGATCACCGGCCAGAAGCCGGTCGTCACCAAGGCCCGCAAGTCGATCGCGCAGTTCAAGCTGCGCGAAGGACAGGCGATCGGCGCGCACGTCACCCTCCGCGGCGACCGTGCCTGGGAGTTCATCGACCGCCTGGTCAACCTCGCCCTGCCCCGTATCCGCGACTTCCGCGGCCTGTCGGCCAAGCAGTTCGACGGCCACGGCAACTACACGTTCGGTCTCCAGGAGCAGGCTGTGTTCCACGAGATCGACCAGGACAAGATCGACCGCGTCCGCGGCTTCGACATCACGGTCGTGACGTCGGCGAAGACGGATGCCGAAGGCCGCGCGCTCCTGCGTCACCTCGGCTTCCCGTTCCGCAGCGAGGACGCGCAGGCCTGACCCCGATGCGAGTCGGTCGTCGCCTCCTGGGTGCGGCCGGCGCATCGGAACACATCGAAGGTCGCCTGTCGTGTAACGGCAGTCGAAACCTCATGAACAAGGGAAACAAGAAATGACAATGACAGACCCGGTCGCAGACATGCTGACCCGTCTGCGCAACGCGAACTCGGCGCACCACGACAGCGTGTCGCTGCCGAGCTCGAAGCTCAAGACGCACATCGCCGAGATCCTCCAGCAGGAGGGCTACATCGCCGGCTGGGAGGTCTCC
Organism: Microbacterium insulae; assembly: GCF_042677065.1. Taxonomy (NCBI): domain Bacteria; kingdom Bacillati; phylum Actinomycetota; class Actinomycetes; order Micrococcales; family Microbacteriaceae; genus Microbacterium; species Microbacterium insulae. The sequence goes on from NZ_JBHTII010000001.1 coordinate 1,993,465, forward strand.
GACGCCCGTGTCGGCCAGACCCTCACCATGACCCTGAAGTACGGCCCGAACCGCGAGCGGTCGATCGCCGGCATCAAGCGCGTCTCCAAGCCCGGTCTGCGCGTCTACGCGAAGTCGACCGAGATCCCCCGCGTCCTCGGCGGGCTCGGCGTCGCCATCCTGTCCACCTCCTCCGGTCTCCTCACCGACCGCCAGGCCGAGCAGAAGGGCGTGGGTGGGGAAGTCCTCGCCTACGTGTGGTGATCTGACATGTCGCGAATCGGACGACTTCCCATCGACATCCCCGCCGGCGTGACCGTTTCGGTCGACGGACAGGATGTCGCCGTCAAGGGCCCCAAGGGCGAGCTCTCGCTCACCGTGGCGCGCCCCATCGAGGTCAAGGTCGAAGAGGGTCAGGTCGTCGTGACCCGTCCCGACGACGAGCGCTCGTCGCGCTCGCTGCACGGCCTGACCCGAACGCTCATCAACAACAACATCATCGGTGTCACGCAGGGCTACACCAAGGGCCTCGAGGTCGTCGGCACGGGTTACCGCGTGGCGCAGAAGGGCAGCTCGATCGAGTTCGCCCTCGGCTTCTCGCACCCCGTCCTGGTCGATCCGCCCGCGGGCATCTCGTTCACGGTCGAAGGCAACAACAAGGTCACCGTGAGCGGCATCGACAAGCAGGCCGTCGGCGAGGCGGCTGCCAACATCCGCAAGATCCGCAAGCCCGAGCCGTACAAGGGCAAGGGTGTGCGCTACGCCGGCGAGGTCGTGCGGCGCAAGGCCGGAAAGGCTGGTAAGTAACCATGGCTGTGAAGTCGAAGACCGACGCGCGCGCGCGTCGTCACGCCCGCCTTCGCAAGAAGGTCGTCGGCACCGAGCTGCGTCCGCGCCTCGTCGTCACCCGCTCGGCCCGCCACGTCTTCGTGCAGGTCGTGGACGACAGCAAGGGCCGCACCGTGGCCTCGGCGTCGACCCTCGAGACCGATCTGCGCACGTTCGACGGTGACAAGACCGCCAAGGCCCGCAAGGTCGGCGAGCTCGTCGCCGAGCGAGCCAAGGCGGCCGGCATCTCGGACGTCGTGTTCGACCGCGGTGGCAACCGCTACGCGGGCCGTGTCGCGGCGATCGCCGACGGCGCTCGCGAAGGAGGTCTGAACCTGTGAGCGAAACAACCAACAACAACGTGGAGACCGAAGTGACCGAGCAGCCCGCTGCCGCCACGACCGAAGCGCCCGCCGAGCGCGAGCGCGAGCCGCGTCGCGGTGGTCGCGAGCGCAACCCGAACCGCGACCGCGGTTCGCGTGACGCCGACAAGAGCCAGTTCCTCGAGCGCGTCGTCACGATCAACCGCGTGTCGAAGGTCGTCAAGGGCGGTCGCCGATTCAGCTTCACCGCACTCGTTGTCGTCGGTGACGGCAACGGCGTCGTGGGCGTCGGCTACGGCAAGGCCCGCGAGGTCCCCCTGGCGATCTCGAAGGGCGTCGAAGAGGCCAAGCGCAACTTCTTCCGCGTGCCCCGTGTCGGCTCGACCATCCCGCACCCGGTGCAGGGTGAGGCCGCGGCCGGTGTCGTGCTCCTTCGTCCGGCTGCCGCGGGTACCGGTGTCATCGCCGGTGGTCCCGTGCGCGCCGTGCTCGAGTGCGCCGGCATCCACGACGTGCTGTCGAAGTCGCTCGGTTCGTCCAACACGATCAACATCGTCCACGCGACGGTGGAGGCGCTGAAGCAGCTCGAGGAGCCCCGTGCGGTCGCCGCGCGTCGCGGCCTCGACTTCGACCAGGTCGCCCCCGCCCGTCTCGTCCGTGCCGAGGCCGAGGCCGCGGCTGCTGCGAAGGCAGGTGTCTGATGGCTGCGCGCCTGAAGGTGACCCAGGTCAAGTCCAAGGTGAGCGAGAAGCAGAACCAGCGCGACACGCTGCGTTCGCTGGGTCTGAAGCGGATCGGCGACTCGGTCGTCCGTCCCGACGACGCGCAGACGCGCGGTTACGTCAAGACCGTCGCCCACCTCGTGAAGGTTGAGGAGATCGACTGATGGCTGAGAAGGCCGAGAAGAACGAGGCCGTCGAGGAGAAGGCGGCCAAGAAGCCCGCCGCTTCGAAGGCGACCGCTGAGAAGAAGGCGCCCGCGAAGGCAGCCGCGCCGAAGGCCGACAAGGCCGACGCCGCGGAGAAGGCCGAGAAGGCGCCCGCCAAGAAGGCTCCTGCCAAGAAGGCCCCCGCGAAGAAGGCGGATGCTCCGGCATCCCGCCCGGGTGTCCTCAAGGTGCACCACCTGCGTCCTGTCCCCGGCGCCAACACCGCCAAGACCCGCGTGGGTCGCGGTGAGGGCTCGAAGGGCAAGACGGCCGGCCGCGGAACGAAGGGCACCAAGGCCCGCTACCAGGTCAAGGTCGGCTTCGAGGGCGGTCAGATGCCGCTGCACATGCGCACCCCGAAGCTGCGCGGGTTCAAGAACCCGTTCCGCGTGGAGTACCAGGTCGTGAACCTCGAGAAGCTGGCGGAGCTCTACCCGTCCGGCGGAGACGTGACCGTCGGCGACCTCGTCGCCAAGGGCGCGGTCCGCAAGAACGAGAAGGTCAAGGTGCTCGGCACCGGCGACATCTCGGTGAAGCTCAACGTGTCGGTCGACAAGGTCTCCGGCTCGGCTGAGCAGAAGATCGTCGCCGCGGGCGGCACCGTCAAGTAGTACGCACAGTGGGGGCCGGAGCTTGCTCCGGCCCCCACTGGGTTACCCTGGACGTCGGTGCGTCGCCGTGCGTGCCGGCATCCCTTCTGGAGGCATCCTCTTGTTCAGCGCCATCGCGCGGGTCTTCCGCACTCCCGACCTTCGGCGGAAGATCGCATTCACCCTGGCGATCATCGCCCTGTACCGCCTCGGCGCTCACGTCCCGGCGCCGTTCGTCGACTTCCCGAACGTGCAGTCGTGCCTGCAGCAGACCGGAAGCACCGAGGGCCTGCTGTCGCTGGTCAACCTGTTCTCGGGCGGTGCGCTCCTGCAGCTGTCGATCTTCGCGCTCGGCGTCATGCCGTACATCACCGCGACGATCATCGTGCAGCTGCTGCGCGTGGTCATCCCGCACTTCGAGACCCTCTACAAGGAGGGCCAGTCGGGCCAGGCGAAGCTGACGCAGTACACGCGCTACCTCACGATCGCCCTGGCGCTGCTGCAGTCGACCACCCTCGTGACGGTCGCGCGCAGCGGTCAGCTGTTCCCGTCCACGGGTGTGCCCGAGTGCGAGCAGCTGCTCACCAACGACATCTGGTGGGCCCAGCTCCTCATCATCATCACGATGACCGCCGGCACCGGCCTCATCATGTGGTTCGCCGAGCTGGTCACCGAGCGCGGCATCGGCAACGGCATGTCGCTGCTGATCTTCACCTCGATCGCCGCGACCTTCCCGGCGGCCATGTGGGCGATCTGGCAGTCGCGCGGCTTCGAGGTCTTCCTGCTCGTCCTCGCGGTCGGCATCGTCGTCGTGGCGCTCGTCGTGTTCGTCGAGCAGTCGCAGCGGCGCATCCCGGTGCAGTACGCCAAGCGCATGGTCGGCCGGCGCACGTACGGCGGCACGAACACCTACATCCCGATCAAGGTGAACATGGCCGGCGTCGTGCCCGTCATCTTCGCCTCGTCGCTGCTGTACATCCCCGCGCTCATCGCGCAGTTCAACGCGCAGCCCGACGAGAACAACCAGATCGCGCCGTGGGTCGCCTGGATCCAGCAGTATTTCACCAACGGCGACAACCCGATCTACATGGCGGTGTACTTCCTCCTCATCGTCGGCTTCACGTACTTCTACGTCGCGATCACGTTCAACCCGGTCGAGGTCGCCGACAACATGAAGAAGTACGGCGGCTTCATCCCGGGCATCCGCGCAGGGCGCCCGACGGCCGAGTACCTCGACTACGTCCTCACGCGCATCACGCTGCCCGGCTCGCTGTACCTCGGCGCCATCGCGCTCCTCCCGCTGATCGCGCTGGCGACCGTCGGTGCGAACCAGAACTTCCCGTTCGGCGGCGCCTCGATCCTCATCATCGTCGGCGTGGGTCTGGAGACGGTGAAGCAGATCGACGCGCAGCTGCAGCAGCGGCACTACGAAGGGCTTCTGCGATGACCGACGCACGACTCCTCATCGTCGGCCCCCAGGGCTCGGGCAAGGGCACGCAGGGTGTGCGCATCGCGCGCGAGCTCGGCATCCCCGCCGTCTCGACCGGGGACGTGTTCCGCGCCGCCGTCGCCGACGGGTCCGAGCTCGGCCAGCAGGTCCAGTCGGTCATCGAGGCCGGCGACCTCGTCTCGGACGAGCTCACCAGTGCGGTCGTCCGCGACCGTCTGTCGCAGTCCGACGCCGAGGGCGGATTCCTGCTCGACGGCTATCCGCGCAACATCAGCCAGGTGGCCCACCTCGATGAGTTCCTCGAGGGGCGCGGTGAGACCCTCGACGCCGTCATCGAGCTGAGCGTGCCGCGCGACGAGAGCATCTCGCGTCTGTCGCTGCGCGCACGGGAGCAGGGTCGCACCGACGACACCGAAGAGGTCATCGCCAACCGCCTGGCCATCTACGAGCGCGAGACCGCGCCGATCCTCGGCGTCTACCACACGCGCGGCATCGTCGACGAGATTGACGGCGTCGGCTCGCTCGACGAGATCACCGACCGCATCCTCGCCGCGCTCGAGGCGCGGGGGCTGTTCGGTCCCGCCGCGGCCTGAGCCGTGTCGTTGCGACGCTCGATCTACAAGTCGCCCGCGCAGCTGCGCGCGATGGTCGAACCGGGACTCATCACCGCGGCGGCTCTCGACGCCGTCCGCGAGCTGGTCGCTCCCGGGGTGACGACCGGTGAACTGGATGCCGCGGCATCCGCCGTCATCACCGCGCGCGGTGCGAAGTCCAACTTCCAGATGGTGCGGGGGTACCGTCACACGATCTGCGCGTCGGTGAACGAGCAGGTCGTGCACGGCATCCCCGGATCCCGCGAGCTCGCCCCCGGAGACATCCTGTCGATCGACGCGGGCGCCGAGTACAAGGGCTGGAACGGAGACTCCGCGTTCACCGTCGTGCTCGACGATCCGCAGCGGCCCGACATCGTGGCCGAACGGCGGCGCCTGTCCGACGTGACCGAGGGGTCGCTGTGGGCGGGCATCGCGAGGCTCGCCACCGCCCGCCACCTCGGCGAGGTGGGAGCGGCCATCCAGGAGCACATCGAGGCCAACGCTCCCGAGCCCGGCTACGGGATCCTGCGGGAGTACGTCGGCCACGGCATCGGCCGCAAGATGCACGAGTCGCCGTCCGTCTTCAACTACCGCGTGGCCGACCCGGGGCCGGAGGTGCGTCCCGGCCTCGTGCTCGCGATCGAGCCGATGGTCGTCATCGGCGACCAGGAGACGTTCGTCGAGGACGACGGGTGGACGGTCTCGACGCTCGACGGCACGGCCGGCTCACATTGGGAACATAGCGTCGCCGTGCACGCTGGGGGTATCTGGGTGCTCACCGCGCCCGACGGCGGCGCGGCGGGTCTCGCGCCCTTCGGCGTGACGCCGACCGAGATCGTCTGAGGAGTGCACAATGGCTGAGAGTCCACGCAAGGTCAACTGGTTCGCCATCTGGGTGAGCGTCGGCGTCGTCGCTGCTCTCGTGGTCGTCGCGGTCCTCGTCGTGACGCTGAACAACCAGGCGGTCGACCCGGAGCCGGGGCAGACACCCTCCGCATCGAACATCGACGCCGGAACGGGTGCCATCCTGGTCGGCGAGGCCGACGACACCTTGGGCACCTACATCGACTTCATGTGCCCCGTCTGCAACCAGTTCGAAGAGGTCTACGGCGGCGAGATCTCGAGCCTCGTCGACGACGGATCCATCACGCTGGCGATCCATCCGATCTCGATCCTCGACAGCCGGTCGCAGGGCACCGACTTCTCGACGCGTGCGGCCAATGCGATGTACTGCGTGGCAGTGGCGGATGCCGAGGCATCCCTTCCCTTCATGAACGCGATGTTCGCGAACCAGCCGCAGGAGGGAACGCCGGGACTCACCGACGAAGAGATCTTGCAGATCGCGGAATCGGCTGGCGTGACCGGCATCGAGTCCTGCGTGAACGACGGTGTCTACGCCGACTACGTCACAGCGATGACGGAGGACACGCCCGTGCAGCCCGGCGCAAACGGCATCGGCACTCCGACGATCACCGTCAATGGCGAGGTCATCTCGAATTCGCAGCTGCCCCCCCAAGGCCAGCTGGCGACTCTGTTCGACTGAGATCGCATCGGTCGGGTCGCTCGCGCGTGAGTCTGGGCGGCTCCTGAGTCGGTTTGCCGAGGCATCCGATATCACGTATGCTTGATCTTTGGTGCGTTGCGCCTTTATCGGCGTGTCCAAGCACCGCAAATCCCATCCAACGCAGACCGACCGGCCTGCACAAGTGATAGCGAGCGTATGGCGAAGAAAGACGGTGTCATCGAGATCGAGGGCGTCGTGTCCGAGGCTCTGCCCAACGCGATGTTCCGCGTCGAGCTGACCAACGGCCACAAGGTGCTCGCCACGATCTCGGGAAAGATGCGGCAGAACTACATCCGCATCATCCCCGAGGACCGCGTGGTCGTGGAGCTCAGCCCCTACGACCTCACCCGCGGGCGCATCGTCTACCGCTACCGCTAGACCGGTCGAGAAGTAACGCCCCGCATCCCGTACAGGAAGCGCCCGGCGAAGACAGCGAAACAGGAAATCATGAAGGTCAACCCCTCCGTCAAGCCCATTTGCGACCACTGCAAGGTCATCCGTCGTCACGGTCGCGTCATGGTCATCTGCAAGTCCAACCCCCGCCACAAGCAGCGTCAGGGCTGATCAGGCTTGCGGATGCCTCGGCGAGATCGCATCCGACTCCACAACTGAACACACCTCAGGCAGGACCAGAACCCGTTCGCGGGGGACACCTCGGGCGGAGGCCCGGGCACCGGCTCTGCTCCACACCTCCACTCACTCCTAGGAGAACCGCATGGCACGTCTTGCCGGCGTCGACATCCCGCGCGACAAGCGCGTGGTGATCGCCCTCACGTACATCTACGGCGTGGGCCGTACCCGCTCGAACGAGATCCTCAAGGCGACGGAGATCGACGAGAACATCCGAGTCAAGGACCTCAGCGACGACCAGCTCATCGCCCTCCGCGACCACATCGAGGCCAACTACAAGGTCGAGGGAGACCTCCGCCGCGAGGTGGCCGCCGACATCCGCCGCAAGGTCGAGATCGGTTCCTACGAGGGCCTGCGCCACCGCCGCGGCCTCCCGGTGCGCGGTCAGCGCACGAAGACGAACGCTCGTACCCGCAAGGGCCCGAAGCGCACCGTCGCCGGCAAGAAGAAGGCGCGCTAAGGCGCGGCCCCAGGGTTTAGGAGAACACGCACATGGCACAGGCCAAGACCGCCGCGCGCAAGCCGCGCCGCAAGGAGAAGAAGAACATCGCGCTGGGCCAGGCCCACATCAAGTCGACGTTCAACAACACGATCGTCTCGATCACCGACCCGTCGGGCGCCGTCATCAGCTGGGCGTCGTCGGGTGGAGTGGGCTTCAAGGGCTCGCGCAAGTCGACGCCGTACGCCGCCGGCATGGCCGCGGAGTCGGCCGCCCGCCAGGCGCAGGAGCACGGCGTCAAGAAGGTCGACGTCTTCGTCAAGGGCCCGGGCTCGGGTCGCGAGACCGCGATCCGCTCGCTCCAGGCCGCCGGCCTCGAGGTCGGCTCGATCCAGGACGTGACGCCGCAGGCCCACAACGGCTGCCGTCCCCCCAAGCGCCGCCGCGTCTGACACAGATTCCGGATGCCGCACCGGCCGCGCTGCCCGCGTGGCCGGTCGCGGCATCCCAGAGAAAAACTCAACACCTCACCCACCGCACGTGTCATATAGCGGGCACGTGATCGAAAGGAACACATAGTGCTCATCGCACAGCGTCCCACTCTGACCGAGGAGAAGATCGGGGAGTTCCGCAGCCGCTTCGTCATCGAGCCGCTGGAGCCCGGCTTCGGCTACACGATCGGCAACGCGCTGCGTCGCAGCCTCCTGTCGTCCATCCCCGGCGCGGCCGTCACGTCGATCCGCATCGACGGCGTCCTCCACGAGTTCAGCACCATCCCGGGTGTGAAGGAGGATGTCACCGAGATCATCCTCAACATCAAGCAGCTGGTCGTCTCCAGCGAGCGCGACGAGCCCATCACCGCGTACCTCCGCAAGACCGGCTCCGGTGAGGTCACCGCCGCCGACATCTCGGCCCCGGCCGGTGTCGAGGTGCACAACCCCGAGCTGGTCATCGCCACGCTCAACGACACCGCGAAGTTCGAGCTGGAGCTCACGATCGAGCGCGGCCGCGGCTACGTCTCGGCGACCCAGAACCGCAACGAGTACGCCGAGGCCGGTCAGATCCCGATCGACTCGATCTACTCGCCGGTGCTCAAGGTCTCGTACCGCGTCGACGCGACGCGTGCGGGTGAGCGCACCGACTTCGACAAGCTCGTGCTGGATGTCGAGACCAAGCCGTCGATCGCGCCGCGCGACGCCGTCGCTTCGGCCGGCCGCACTCTGACGGAGCTCTTCGGCCTGGCCCGTGAGCTCAACGTCGAGGCCGAGGGCATCGAGATCGGCCCCGCGCCGGTCGAGACCGTCCTGTCGAACGAGCTGTCGATGCCGATCGAGGACCTCGACCTTTCGGTCCGTTCGTACAACTGCCTCAAGCGCGAGGGCATCAACACCGTGTCGGAGCTCGTCGCCCTGTCGGAGACGCAGCTCATGAACATCCGCAACTTCGGTCAGAAGTCGGTCGACGAGGTGCGCGACAAGCTCGTCTCGCTCGGCCTGTCGCTGAAGGACTCGGTCCCCGGGTTCGACGGCGCTCACTTCTACGGCGGATACGACGACGAGACCGTCTGAGTTTCGGCTTTCGACCTTAAAGACACTGGAGTAACTGAGAATGCCCAAGCCCACGAAGGGTCCCCGCCTCGGCGGCGGTCCGGCTCACGAGCGCCTGCTGCTTGCCAACCTCGCGGCCGCGCTGTTCACCCACAAGTCGATCAAGACGACCGAGACCAAGGCCAAGCGCCTGCGTCCGCTCGCCGAGCGCCTGATCACCTTCGCCAAGCGCGGCGACCTGCACGCCCGTCGCCGGGTGCTGTCGGTCATCGGTGACAAGGAAGTCGTGCACGTCCTGTTCACCGAGATCGCACCGCTGGTGGCCGACCGCGAGGGCGGCTACACCCGCATCACGAAGGTCGGCAACCGCAAGGGCGACAACGCCCCCATGGCCGTCATCGAGCTCGTCCTCGAGCCCGTGACCCCGAAGGCGAAGTCGTCGAAGCGGACTGCCCCCGCGAAGGCTGCTCCGGCCGCCGAGGAGACCCCCGCCGAGGAGACCCCCGCCGAGGAGACCCCCGCCGAGGAGACTCCCGCCGAGGAGACCTCGACCGACGACGCGGCCACCGAGGCCGGCGCCGAGTCGCCCGAGGAGGGCGCGGCCGCCGAGGCTGCGGCCGAGGAGGCCGTCGAGGCTCCCGCCGAGGAGAAGTCCGAGTAATCGGCGTCCGGGCGTCCGCGCCCGGCAGGTCGCTGCGGCGACCACCCTTGCACCGCGAGACCCGCGGGCCTTCGGGCCCGCGGGTCTCGCTGCGTCCGGCGTCGGTTCACGGACTGCCGGCCCGCGCGCATAACTCCTGCAACTCGTGACGGCGAGTCCGCGACACGCCGGGATCGCCCGCCCGAGGCGCGTCCGCGCCGGCGAACTGCAGGAGTTGTGCGCGGACGGTCGGAAAGACGTAGGCGCGTGTCGGCTCCTCCCCAGGCGTCTCGGCCGGGTGCGGCATCCACAGATCGCTCGGGCGTGCCGGGCAAGAGCGTGGATACACCCGACGCTGACCGTCGCCGTGCCCGACCCTGCGGCCGACACGGCGGTGAGGATCGGCGGGCTCCTGTCGTGCATCTCTGCGCTGGAGGCACGAGGCGTGTTCGTCGTGTCTGACGGCCGCATCCATGTTCATGTCGAACGGGGCATGTCTCGCCTGCGCGCCCCGGGCGATCGCCGCCGACGATGGAGTCGACGGATGCACGGGGCCCGCGTTTGTCTCCACCGGGGCGTGGCCGCCTCGGGCGCGGACCGCGAGGCGGTGTGCCTGGACGACGCGATCCGGACGATGGTGCGCTCACCGCTCGAGAGGTCGTCGCTGCGCTGGACAGCATCCTCAACCAGGGCCTGCGATCGATGCGAGAACTGCGGGAGATCTTCGGCCGGCTGCCCGCGAAATACCAGGTGCTGCTCGCACTCGCGGACGGGCGCGCGGAATCCGGTCCGGAGACGCTGGTGCGCCTGATGCTGCGGATGCTCGGTGCCGACTTCGACCCCCAGGTGCGCATCGCCGGTGTCGGGCGCGTGGACTTCCTCGTCGGCGAGCGTCTGATCCTCGAGTGCGACAGCCGGGCGCATCACTCCGACTGGGACCAGCGTCGTCGCGACATCCGCCGGGATCAGGAGGCGGCTCGCCGCGGCTTCGTGACCGCGCGACTGCTGGCCGAGGACATCCTCTTCCGGCCGGAGGAAGTGATGTCGGTCCTCGCCGACGTCGTCCGCGCCCACCCCTGATGGCCGCCGCGCTGTCGCGCGAGCGATTCCCGTGCGCACAACTTCTGCACATCGGGCGCGCGGGCGCAGAGGAGACCGCCGCCGGGCGATGCGGGCTCGTGTTGCCGAGGTTCTGCAGGAGTCATGCGCCGCGGGGAGGAGGGCCTACGAGACGGGGTCGCGGCAGGGTCGCGGCCGTCGGCCTCACTCCGCGACGGGAAGCGGCCGCTCGGCCAGGCGCTGGTACAGGCGCAGCTCGTTCTCGTACTGCCGCTGCGCGCGGTCGCGCTCGATCGCGTCGACGGTGCGCGCCACGGTCTCGGCGAAGACGCGCCCTCCTGCGGCCCCCGGATGGATCGCGTCTCCGGCGAGCAGGTCCGTGCGTGGGGCGATCGCGCCGGACCAATCGGCGACGACGACACCGGGGTGCGCGGCGGCGAACTCCGCGAGGTCGCCGTTCACCCCCGGGATCCAATCGCGCGGTGCGTAGGCGTTGACGAGCACGAGGTGACGGTCGGGGCCGACGATCTCGGCCATGCGATCGAGGGATCCCGCATCCACGGGACCGTTGGTGCCCAGCGCGACCACGACGTACGGGCGCAGCGCACCCTGCGCCGCGAGCCGCTCGAGGATCCCCGGCCCGGCCCAGATCGAGCGCGACACCTCGGCATCGATCTGGATCCCGGGGAGCGTCTCGAGCAGTCCCGGGGCCGAGGCGAGCATGACCGAGTCGCCCACGGCGGTCACCTGGTCTCCGGTCACCGGTGTCGGGCTCGGCGTCGGCGACGGCTTCGTCGTGACGGGCCCGTTGGGCTGCGTGCGCACCGGCGAGGGCTCCGGCGACGGGCTCTCGGCGGGCGGCTCGGTCTCGGCGGGCGACGGGGTGGCGCTCGCGGTCGGTGTCGGGGATGCCGTGGCACGGTCGAGCGCCGCCTGCCCGGCGGTGACCGCGGCCTCACCGGTCGAGGTCCGCGGTGCGGCCGCGATCGCGGCGGACGTCCCCCCGAGCGCGAGCACGGCCACGAGCCCTGCGGTCGCGGCGCGCGCCATCCCGCGACGGCCGGCACGGGCCTGCCCGCCGAGGCTCCGCAGCGATGCGAGGAACCCCTTCCGACGGATCGGGGTCTCCACGAAGCGGTAGCTGAGCTCGGCCGCCCCCAGAGTCGCAGCGAGCACGCCGAGCCCCATCCACACCGGCGTCTCGGTTCCGGGCACGGCGGCCATCGCCAGCACCAGGAGCGGCCAGTGCCACAGATAGATGCCGTACGAGCGATCGCCGATCCATCGCAGAGGCTGGACATCGAGCGCAGGTCCGAACCACGAGCGCGGCCACACGCCCGCGGCGATCGCGACCGCCGTGCACACGCTCGCGGCTACCAGGGCGCCCGGGAAGGTGAGTGCGCCGTCGGTGCGGGGCGTGGCCGCGATCGCGACCACCCCTGCGAGGGCCAGGATGCCGAGGCACCCGCTCACCCGGCGGGTGGCGGGGTGGTCCACCCACCGCGGTCGGGAGAGCGTCCTCGCGGTCGGGGGGACCACGAGCTTCCAGCCGGCGGGGAGGGTGACGCCGGGCAGTGGGACGGCGTCCGAGTGGGGCGGCCGTGAAAGCACCGGCATCAGCGCGAAGGCGAGCGCGACGCCGAGGAGGATGCCGAACGAGTGCGTGTCCGTGCCGAAGTACGCACGGGTCAGGTCGCCGCCCTGCGCGACGACAGCACCCATCCACACCGCCGACGCGGCGGCGAGGGCCAGTGCCGCGACGACGCGCGCGGCGCCGCGGGGCAGCAGCAGGAAGAGGGGGAGCACGAGCGGCCAGAGGACGTAGAACTGCTCCTCGACCGCCAGCGACCAGAAGTTGCGGAACAGCTCGGGGGTCGCGCCGGCGAAGTACCCGGTGTCGCCGGCGATCGACAGCCAGTTGTAGCTGAACGTCGCCGCACCGACCACCTGCGTGCCGAGTCGCAGGAGGACGTCACCGCCGACGAGCCAAGCGAGCGTCGAGCAGACGGTGACCACGACGGCGAGCGCCGGAAGGAGGCGGCGGGCGCGCCTGACCCAGAAGGCGCCCAGTCGGATGCGGCCGGTCGAGTCGTGCTCGCGAAGCAGGAGGGTGGTGATGAGGAACCCGCTGATGACGAAGAACACGTCGACCCCGATGAATCCGCCGGGCAGAAGAGCGGGAGGGAACAGGTGGTACACGACGACGAGCACGACCGCCACCGCTCGCAGGCCGTCCAGGCCCGCGAAGCGCTTCTGGGGGAGGGTGGGTGCGTCGGACATCATGGTGTGCTCAAGGCAAGCAGTCATTCTACGACGGCACTTCGACCGGCCCCGGCTCCCTCGCGGGCGGAGGCTGCGACCCCGCCGGAATAGGCTGGGGGCGTGCGCCTCCGCCTCGACATCGCCTACGACGGCACGCATTTCCGCGGCTGGGCGCGCCAGCCCGGACTGCGCACCGTCCAAGAGACGATCGAGGCTGCGCTCGGCCGCGTCATCGGCGGTGACCCGCGACTCGTCGTGGCCGGACGCACCGATGCGGGGGTGCACGCGACCGCGCAAGTCGCGCACGTCGATCTCGACGACGCGCAGGAGGAGCGCGTGCGGTCAGGACGCGCGCGGGCTTCGGCGGGGGAGGCCGCGGATCCCGTGGCCGCGCTCGCCGCACGGGTCAGCGGGGTGCTCGGCGCCTACTCGGACGTCGTCGTGAACCGGTCCGTCGAGGCGGCGCCCGGGTTCGATGCGAGGTTCTCGGCCGTGTGGCGGCGTTACTCGTACCGCGTCGCCGACGTCGTGTCGGGCTACGACCCGCTCGAGCGGCACCGCACCACCTCGGTGCGGGCGCGGCTGGATGCCCAGGCGATGGATGCCGCGGCCCGCGCCCTCGTCGGACTCCACGACTTCGCCGCCTACTGCAAACCGCGGGAGGAGGCGACCACGATCCGGACGCTCTTCGAATTCGACTGGCGTCGCGACGACGCCGGCGTCCTGATCGCCAACGTCAAGGCGGACGCGTTCTGCCACAGCATGGTGCGCGCCCTCGTCGGCGCATGCGTGGCTGTGGGGGAGGGGCGGCTCGGCGTCGACGACGTCGTCGAGATCCGCGACGCGGGCGATCGCGTCCCCGAGGTCAAGGTCCTCGCCGCCCGCGGGCTGACCCTCACCGGCGTCGGGTACCCGACCGACGAGCTGCTCGGCTCGCGCGCGGAGCAGACGCGCGCACGGCGATCGCTCCCCTGACGAGGGGTCGCGGCATCCACTCGCGGTGCGCGGCGGGCGCGCTCAGCGCAGCTCCGTCCGGTTGAGAAGACCCTCCACCAGCGCCGCGCTCACCTTCTCCCACCGGTCCCCGCCCTTCTCGGCGGCGAGGCCGGCCGCCTCGCGGGCGGTGTACACGAGCGCATCGAGGTCGTAGCCCAGGACGGAGGCAGGGGCCCACCCCGCACTGGCGGTCGGCCGGATCGCGAGCCGTCCGTCGACGTCGAGCTGCGGAACCCGCTGGAGGACGGCGCGCAGGCAGTCGCGCACGACCGCGTCGGGCCGCGGCACGAGGAAGACCGTGCCCCCGGCGGCAGGGGGCGTGCCGACCTCGGAGTCGGCGGGGAAGATCGCGCGCGCCTCTCTCTCGAGGCGGGCGGACAGGGCGGCGAACGTCGCCGCGCCGGCCGTCTGGCGGATGTCGGCGGCGTCGTCGAGCTGAATGTAGACGACCGACCACGACTCGGCCGTCCGCTGCGCCCGGCGCAGCCGATCGGCCGCGACGTCCTCGAACCGGTGCCAGTCGGACTGGGTCGCGGGTGTGCGGGCGAAGGAGGTGTCCCTGATCGCGATGCCCAGGATCGCCACCATCGCGCACGCGACGTAGATCAGCATCCCGACGGACGAGACCGGCCGCTGGAGCGCGAAGTCGTCGCCGCCGGACGGCGGGTAGAGCACGCCCGCCCCGAGGCTGGCGACCCCGGCGGCGAAGAACGCCACCGAGACGATCGCGAGCGGCAGCACCGCCCGGTCCTGCCGTCGTGCGGGAACCCGCAGCCAGTCGAGGAAGAGGAGGAGCGCGAAGACGGAAGCGCCGAAGTACGCCATCCGGTACGCGACGACGAACACCGTGATGTCGGTCGCCGTCGCCAGCGCCACCCCGGCCGAAGCGCCGAAGACCGGTCCGATCCAGCCGAACGGCCGCATGCCCCAGAATGCCCGGAAGCCGGACCACAGCAGGGCGGGAGCGCCCAGGAGGATGCCCAGGCACGCGCGACGGAGGGACTCGAGGTCGTTGAGGTCGCCCGCGACGACCCCGAGCGTGGCCACCATCGACAGGGCCAGGCCGCACGACCAGTAGAGGGTGGCGACACTCGGCTTGCTGAGGAAGGCGACGCCGATGGTCAGCATCGTGGCCAGCGTCGTGATCGCGGCTTGGGCGACGCCGAGATTCGCCCCCGCGAGTTCACTGAGGTAGCTCATGCGCGGCTCTCCGTCCCGGTCGAGGCGTGAGCGTGGACGCTGCGCGGGAGACGCACCGACACCGTCGTGCCCACGCCCGCTTCGCTGTCGATCGAGAGCGTGCCGCCGTGCGCGGCGACGATCTCCCGCGTGATGCCGAGGCCGAGCCCCGTGCCGCTGGCCGTCTCCTTGGCTCGCTCGGTGCGGAAGTACGGCGTGAGGATGTGGGGCAGCTCGCTCTGGCCGATGCCGATCCCCGTGTCCGACACGACGAGCGACACCGTGTCGCCCTCGACCTCGCCGACGATGCGCACGCGGCCGTCGCGGCCGGTGTACTTGATGGCGTTGCTGACGAGGTTGTCCACGACCTGCCGGACCCGGAAGCCGTCGGCCGTCACGGGCAGCCGCTCGTCGAGCTCGAGGGACACCTCCACCTCGTGCGTGTTCGCAGTCGCGCGGAAGGAGTCGACGGAGTCGATGACGATCTGGCGCAGGTCGAGGTCGTCGAACGACTCCCGCGCCGCGAACGCGGTGCGGGAGGTGTAGAGCATGCTGTTCGCCATGTCCAGCATCCGTTCGCTCGCGCTCACGATCGCCTCCAGCCGCTGACGCATGCGCGGGCTGAGATCCTCGGTCTCGAGCGCGAGCTCCGCGTTGCCGATCATGACGGTGAGCGGATGCTTCAGCTCGTGCGACGCCATCGCCGCCAGGCGCTCGCGCTCGCGCTGCGCGTGAGTGATCGCGGTCACGTCGTGGACGACGAGCAGAATGCTCGCCTCCTCGTTGGCGGCGGCGGCCAGCGGCTTGGCCGTGACCGACAGCACCCGCCACTCGCCGTCCTGCGTGAACAGCCACACGCGCGCGTCCGAGAAGAGCTCGCCGCGCGCCGCACGGGCGAACGGGCGCGAGGACGGCGGCATCGGCATCCCCCGCAGCTCGGTGTACTCCACCGACCGGGCGGGCAGACTCGGGTCGAGGGGGTCGAGGCCGTACAGCCTCGTGTAGGCCTCGTTGACGGCGAGGACCTCGCCCGAGGGCGACAGTCGGGCGACGCCGGTGTCGACGCCGTTCAGGATCTCGTTGGTGCGGCGCTCCTGCGCCGACGCACGGTCGAGGGCGACGGTGAGACGCCCCGCCTGGCGCCCGAGGAGCCGACGCAGCGCATGGGTCTGCCGCATGGCCAGGTGCGCGGTGATCCCGATGAAGGTGAGCGACAGCAGCACGGTGAAGATGCGCAGCGAGGCCTGGTCGTCGGGTGCCAGCGCGGAGTCGATCAGCAGGATCGTGCCGACGAGCGCCAGCATGGCGGCGAGGTAGACGATGCGGAAGTGCATGCCCACCCACATGACCGGGAACACCCACAGGAAGGCGAATCGCAGGTCGGTGTCGCTGGCGACCAGACCGATCGCCAGCGCGTCCAGGAAGGGCACCGCGAGCGCGGCGTTGCGCGGCAGTCGGGCCCAGGGCAGGGCGAGCGTCGCCATGGTGAGGACGACCAGCGCCAGCATCCCGAGCGCGAAGTTCCACCGGGCGAAGAGCGTCGGCTGCAGGATGAGCACCAGCACGCACAGCATCACCACGCTGGCGGCCAGCACGAGCTGCGTCAGCCAGATGGAGCGCGTCCGCGTGCCCGGAGCCGCGAACGCGGCATCGGCCGACTGCCGCTCGGTAGCCATGCCACGGAGTCTAGAGGCCATGTCCGCCCCTCGCCGGGAGCGCGGCGCGAGCCGTCGTTGCGCCAGTCTTGCGCAAACGTTGAGGCTCGCAGATGCCGGTGCCACCGTCGCGTTGCGCTCGTTGGCCCAGGCTGGATCCCGGCGCACGAGCCGCGCCGTCCGCATGCCCCCTCCATCGAAAGGGACGACCCTGACCGAGCCTGCCACCCGCGCCCGCGCATCCGCGGGCCGCGACCTCGCGCGCGGCGCCACCGGCGTCGACGGCGTGTCCGGCGCGCCCCGGGTCGCCGCGGCCTCCCCGTCCTCTGCCGGCGACGGCTCGTGGCATCGTCCGACGATCGGCTGCGTCATCCCCGCTCACGACGAGCAACTGTCCATATCCCGGCTGCTCGAGTCGCTGCTGTCGCAGACCCGCGTGCCGGACGTCATCCACGTCGTGATCACCAACACGTCGGACGCGACCGTCGAGATCGCGTCCCGCTACGCCGGACCGCACGAGCTCGTCACCGACCTCGGCGAACAGTTCACCGAGGTGTTCGTGCACGACCTCGGCGCGAAGTCGGACGAGAAGGTCGGAGCCCTCAACTACGGCTATGCGCTCGTCGAGGCGTACGACTACCTGCTCGACGTCGACGGCGTCGCGGCCCCCGACGCGGGGGCCGTGGCGGCCCTCGAGGCGACGGCCGCCTCCGACGCCCGGATCGGCAGTGTCTCCGCCGCCGCGGGCCGTGGTGCGCCCGCTCGACGGGGAGTGTTCTCGCTGCTGTCGACGCAGGCGCTGCGCACCGTCATGGCCCTCAACCACCAGGCCACCCCGTGGGTGCGCGGCGCGGCCGGCGGTTCGCTGCTGACGCAGCAGCTCGAAGCCGCCGGCTACCTCACCGCAACAGACCCGACGGCGCCCGCGCGCCGCGCCAAGCCGCTTCGCCGGGTGGCGTCGGTGGTGCTGCCGATCGTCGGGGCCGCGGTCGCGGCGGGCGTTCTCTCGCGATCGTTCGCGCTCACCTCCCGCCGTCGCGCACGCGGGGGCTGGCCCGCGCGCGGCGCGATCACGACACGCGTGCCTCACCGGGCCGGCGCGGCATCCGCTGCTCATCGGCGTACTCAGACGATCTCCGAGGTGAGGCGGTAGCCGACACCGCGCACGGTCTCGATGTACCGGGGGTTCGTCGGGCTGTCGCCGAGCTTCCTGCGGAGATTCGTCATGTGGGCCTCGACGGCGCGCTTGTCGGCGTCGCCGACGAAGTAGCTCGTGACGTAGGACTCGCCGCGGAGCACGAGGGTCAGGTCGGCCTTGCTGCGCACCCGGCGCTTGGACTCGAGCAGGGTCGCGAGCAGATCGAACTCGGTCCGCGTGAGATCGAGGTCCTCGCCGCCGATCGACACGAGCCGGTTCTCCGGGTGGAGGAGGAGGTCGCGGTGCGCCATCCAGCCGTCGTCCAGGAGGGCGCCGGAAGGCGTCGAACCGGTGGATGCCGCGGCCGCCGCGGCCACATCGCTCTCCCTCGCGGGCGGGGCGGGCGAGGGGGTCGGCGCGGGCATCGAAGCCGCCGGGCGCGCATCCGGCGCGGACGGCGCGACGACGACGGGCACCGTGCTGTCGCCCCGAGCCCGTCGCAGGAGGGCGTCGACCCGGGCGCGGAGCTCGCGCGGGCGGAACGGCTTGAGGAGGTAGTCGTCGGCGCCGGCCCCGAGACCGGCCACGACGTCGGCCTCGTCGTTGAGGCCGGTCAGCATGATGATGTACGTGTCGGACTGCGCCGCGCGAATCCGGCGAGCCGCTTCGAACCCGTCGATCCCGGGCATGTTCACGTCGATGGTGGCCAGCAGGGGCTCATAGGCGAGGACCGCGCGGACCCCGTCGACGCCGTTTCCGACCGAGACGGTGGAGAAGCCGGCGGACTCGAGCACGTCGGAGAGGATGTGCCGGATCTCGGGATCGTCCTCGATGATGACGGCGGTCTTGAGCTCTTCAGCTGGGGTGCTCATGCTGCTCATGGGTCCTTCTCGTGCAGGAGATCCACCTGCGACGGGCGCCGGACCCCAGATACGACGCTCCGCGCCCGATGGCGAGGTGCTCCGATGGTACCGCGGACCCCCGCTCGGTGACTGTTCCGCGGGCCAGGATTACCTCAGTACTCGCTCAACCCGCGCCGCTGTTCGTACTCTGTGAGTGCGCGCAGGATCCACCGTGTGGAAACCCCTGCGTCACGCGCCCCCTCTAGGCTGTCGTCGTCATGAAGGTCATCTCGTACAACCTGCGCAAGCATCGCGCCGCGGGCGAGCTCCTCCGCCTGGTGCAGGACCATGCCGCCGACGTGCTGTGCCTGCAGGAGGCCGACACGAGCGATCTGCCCGACGAGATCGCCGGGCTGCGGCTGGCGGATTCGACCCAGCGCAATCGGCTCGGCCTGGCCGTCTACTACCGGGAGAACACGTATCGCGCCGTGGATGTGCGCGCCCTCGCCCTGAAGAAGTCCCTGCACGATCGTGTCCTCAAGCCCGCCGAGGAACGCCTGCTCGGCGTGAGGCTGCACGACATCGACGACGGACGCGACGTGATCGTCGCCTCGTTCCACGCCGCGCCGCTCACCGCATTGAACTCGCTGCGACGACACCAGATCCGCACCGCACTGGACGAGCTCCAGGCCCTGGGGGAGGGCACGCCGGCGCTCATGGTGGGGGACTACAACTACCCCGTGTTCAAAGAGCATCTCGGCCAGAAGGTGCGAGAGCAGGGGTACGAGCTGAACCTCAGCGATTCGCGCACCTACACCCGGTACCGGTTCTTCCGCGGGCACTACGACTTCGCGACATCCGTCGGCTTCGAGATCGACCGCGTCCGCACCCTCCCGCAGGGGCTGAGCGATCACCTGCCCATCCTGGTCACCGCTCGCCCGGCGGAGCCTGCCGCGGCTTCGCCGCGAGCCGCGGCCTCCTGAACCAGCCCGGGGTCAGGGTCTGGACCGGTCACGGCGCGCGACGATGCCGGGGTCGGTTTCGTCCCACTTCTCGATGCTCTGCGCCACCCAGAACGCGAAGAACAGCATGAGTGCGGCGGCTTCGGCCAGGAGCACCACGGGGATGCCGCGGGCATCCGCACCCGGAAGCAGGACGACGTAGACCACGAGGACGGCGACCAGTCCCAGCGCGATCGCGACGTAGACGGCGCGGAAAGCCGGCGGCGGGGGAGACTCGCGCCGGGGGAAGGCCGCCCGCACCGCGACGGGGGCGAACAGCGCGAAGAACGCGATCGTGGCGACGGCGTGGCCGTGGGCGAGGAAGGCGTCGCGCGCGAAGAGCCAGGCTGCTCCCACGACGACCAGCACGGCTGCGCTGCTGACGAGGCTGAACCCGACCGCGCGGAAGGGCACCTGACCGAGCGCCGCGAGGAGGAGGACGACGAGGACCGTCAGGACGCCGATCACGAGGTAGGTCGCCACCCCGTTGGCGGTCGTCGCCTCGAACTCCGGGGGGACGCAGCGATCGCTGCACGGCACCGGGACGCCGGGGATGCTGCCCGGGGCGAGGGTCGTGGGGACGAGGGCGATCAGGGGTGCGAAGAGGGCTGCTGCGTCGAGCAGCGCGCGGTCGGACCCGCGGCCCGAGAGCGCGACGAGAGCGAGTGCGGCGGCGATGAGCGCCCCGACGAACGCGTCGCGCGCGGGCGTGTAGTAGTAGTCGCTCACCGAG
The DNA here is from genome assembly GCF_042677065.1 of Microbacterium insulae. NCBI lineage: Bacteria > Bacillati > Actinomycetota > Actinomycetes > Micrococcales > Microbacteriaceae > Microbacterium > Microbacterium insulae. The sequence continues at coordinate 2,013,841 of NZ_JBHTII010000001.1, forward strand.
GTGAGCCACCCGACGGATGCCGCGGCGAGACCGACCGCGACGAAGATGACCACGACGGTGCCGGCGATCGCGATGCGCAGGTACCGGTAGGTGCGCTGAACCGAGGTGGACGGCGCGGCGGACGGCATGACGATGAGGATAGCGAGGACGGCGGACGCGGCATCCCGAGCGATGCTCGTTTGGTGAGCGTGCTCGGATGACGTAGACTCGACCTTTGGTGTGCGGCTCGGCTGACCCGGCACCACGAACGTGAGCCCTCCACTGGCGTGTTCACGGCCCTCTCGGCCGCGAACCACCCCGGAGTGGGATTCACGAACCTCTCCGTTCGAATCAAGAAAGCAGCACTACTGTGACGCGCACTTACACCCCCAAGGCTGGCGAAGCCCAGCGCGAGTGGCTGGTCATCGACGCGACCGACGTCGTCCTCGGCCGTCTCGCCTCGCACGCTGCCGCGCTCCTGCGCGGCAAGCACAAGCCGACCTTCGCGAACCACGTCGACATGGGTGACTTCGTCATCATCGTCAACGCCGAGAAGGTGGCCCTCACCGGTCAGAAGCTCCAGAAGAAGATGGCTTACCGCCACTCCGGCTACCCGGGCGGCCTCACGGCGGTCTCCTACGAGGAGCTGCTCGAGAAGAACCCCGTCCGCGCGGTGGAGAAGGCCATTCGGGGCATGCTCCCGAAGAACAGCCTGGGTCGCCAGCAGCTGTCGAAGCTGAAGGTCTACCGCGGTGCCGAGCACCCGCACTCGGCCCAGCAGCCCAAGACGTACACCCTCGACCAGGTCGCCCAGTAAGCACCGCCCAGACTAAGGACACACTCGTGGCGAACATCGAAGACTCCACCAACTACTCGACCGAGACCCCGGCCGACGAGACCGTCGTCGCCGCCGAGCGCCCCGTGCTCTCGGTTTCCGGCGCGGCCGTCGGGCGTCGCAAGCAGGCCATCGCGCGCGTGCGCGTGATCCCCGGCTCGGGCACCATCACCGTCAACGGCCGGGCGTTCGAGGACTACTTCCCGAACAAGCTGCACCAGCAGCTGATCACCGATCCCTTCACCGTGCTCGGCCTCACGGACGCCTACGACGTCATCGTGCGCATCCAGGGCGGCGGCCCCTCGGGCCAGGCGGGCGCCCTGCGCCTCGGCATCGCCCGCGCCCTGAACGAGATCGACGTCGAGAACAACCGCCCGGCGCTCAAGAAGGCCGGCTTCCTGTCGCGGGACGCCCGCGTCATCGAGCGCAAGAAGGCCGGTCTCAAGAAGGCCCGCAAGGCTCCTCAGTACTCGAAGCGCTGATCGGCTCATTCCGGGTATGCCGCTCTTTGGCACGGATGGGGTGAGAGGGCTGGCCAACGGCCCTCTCACCGCCGATCTCGCACTCTCCCTGGCCCAGGCGACGGCCGTCGTCCTGGGCCAGGGTCGTACTGCCGAGGCGCGCCGCGCGGCCGGCAAGCGGCTGACCGCCGTCGTCGCGCGCGATCCGCGCGTATCCGGCGAGTTCCTCTCGGCGGCTGTCGAAGCCGGCCTCGCCTCTTCCGGCGTGGACGTGCTCGATGCCGGCGTGCTGCCGACTCCCGCCACGGCGTTCCTCATCGCCGACATGGACGCCGACTTCGGCGTCATGGTCTCGGCGTCGCACAACCCCGCGCCCGACAACGGCATCAAGATCTTCGCCCGCGGCGGAGTGAAGCTCCCCGACATCGTCGAGCAGCGGATCGAGCACGCGATGGCCGGACCCAAGCTCCAGCCCACGGGCGCGGCGGTCGGGCGCATCCGGCGCTTCGCCGACGCGGAGGACCGCTACGTCGTCCACCTGCTGGCGTCGCTGCCTCACCGGCTCGACGGAATCCACGTCGTCCTGGACTGCGCGCACGGCGCGGCATCCGGCGTCTCCCCCGAGACGTTCCGCGACGCGGGCGCCCAGGTCACGGTCATCGGGGCGGACCCCGACGGCCTGAACATCAACGACGGCGTCGGCTCGACGCACCTCGACAAGCTGGCCGCGGCCGTCCGCGCCCATGGCGCCCAGGTCGGCATCGCCCACGATGGCGACGCCGACCGCTGTCTCGCGGTCGACGCCGAAGGGCGCGTCGTGGACGGCGACCAGATCATGGCCATCCTCGCGGTGGCGATGAAGGAGCGCGGGCAGCTCGCGCACGACACGCTCGTGGCGACGGTCATGAGCAACCTCGGCCTGCACCGCGCGATGGCCGAGCACGGCATCCGTGTCGAGCAGACGGCCGTCGGCGACCGCTATGTCCTCGAGCGCATGAACGAGGGCCGGTTCTCGCTCGGCGGCGAGCAGTCCGGGCACGTCATCATGAGCGACTTCGCCACCACCGGCGACGGCCTGCTGACCGGCCTTCACCTCGTCGGCGAGATGGCGCGTCAGGGCAAGACGCTCGCCGAGCTCGCCTCGATCATGACGGTGTATCCGCAGGTGCTGGTCAACGTCACGGGCGTCGACCGCTCGCGGGCGAACACCGATCCGGGAGTCTCGGATGCCGTGGCCACCGCCGCCGCCGCGCTCGGCGACTCCGGCCGCGTCCTGCTGCGCCCGTCGGGCACCGAGCCTCTCGTACGCGTGATGGTCGAGGCCGCCTCCGCCGAGGATGCGCACCGCCACGCGGAGACGCTCGCCGAGGTCGTCCGCGACCGTCTCGCGCTGTAGCCCGGCGTGCGCGCGGTTCGTGCGCACGCGCTTCGCGGCGCTCGCAGAATTGCTCGTACTTCGCAGGTTTCGGCCGACACCATGCGTGATTCGTGTGATTCTGCGAATCTCGCATAGCGGGGAGCGGCGGCCGGATCGCGTTTACCGGACGGCCCCCGCGCTTTTCGGATCGTTCCCGAACGATTTCCAAGAATTTGTTGTGTATTCCGTGAGAATCCCCTAGCGTCGGTCCCGTCGTCGGATTTCGGCGACGTTGGGGAAGTGTCCCGCCACCCGAGGCAGGACACATCGGGAACGCAGACACCGGGTTCCAGGGCTGGGAAATCCTGAACCGTATCGGTGACTGCTTTCCATGCAGACACTGGGGGTCTGATGCGCACTCGCGCCCTGTCGACTGTCGACGCCGATCGTGCTCAGGGGTGGACGCTTCCGATGCGTCTCACCAGCATCCTGGCATCCGCCGCACTCATCGGATCGGGAGTCGCCCTCGCGGCTCCGGCTGCGGCGGTGCCGCTCGCCGAGGTGCCGGCCAACCCCGCCCAGTGGGCGACCACGCCATACTCGCCGCTGCAGCCGGGCGAGATCGCCGCCGTCGGCAACACGGCGACGCTTGAGTTCGACGGCACCGGCGGAGGGCTCCACGCATCAGGTGACGTCGACACCGGCTTCACCATGGTGCAGCCGTCCAGCGCCGTGAACCCGACCGCGCCGTCGGTCCTGCTCGACACCGAGTACTACCTCCCGGCCAATCTCTCCGTCGCCGGCGGCAACCTGAACATCACCGCCACGAAGGGGATCGCGTTCGAGAAGTGGGCGTCGACCACTCCGGGCAACACCGATCAGAAGAACCGCCAGGACAACACCCTCGGACTCGGCGTCGACCCCGGCACGTCGCCCATCCGCCTCCAGACCACCGTCGTGAACCCGGCGGGCATCTACAACGCCGCCCAGGCCGGCGTCTGGTTCGGTGCGGACGACGACAACTTCTTCAAGGTCGCGTTCATGGGAACGGCGTCGTCCTCCAGCGACACCGTCCGGCAGGTGCAGCTCAAGCGCGAGATCGCCGGCGTGACCTCTTCGGCCGCCGTCAACGAGATCAACATCGCTCAGAACGGAACGGTGCCCGTCGGGCAGACCGTCACGCTGTTCATGGATGTGAACCCCGCGACCCTCAAGGTCACCGGCTCGTACCAGATCGGAAGCGGCGCCGTCACGGCGATCGGCACCATGGACATCCCGGCGAACTTCCTCGACGGCTCCCTCCTCTCGTCGGCGGCGCCCGAGATGCCGGGCGTCGATGCGTTCGGTGGCGTCTTCGCCACCAAGCGCAACATGCCCGAGGCCACGCCCGTGACGTTCTCCTTCTCGCGCTTCGCGATGACGGAGCTCGACACGACGGCGCCCGGCGCTCCGGCCGGGGTCACCGCGACGGCGACCACCGGTGCCAATGAACTCTCGTGGTCCGCGCCGGCAGATGCGGATCTCGTCGGGTACCGCGTGTACCGATCGGCTACGGCGGGCGTCGTCGCCCCGACGGGCGCCAACCTGATCAGCGGCGCCACCCCGATCACCGCGACGTCTTTCGCGGACGCGAACGTCTTCGTCGGGCAGACGTGGAACTACTCGGTGTACGCCGTGGACACCTCGGGCAACGTCTCGGCCGGTGGTTCGACATCGGCGACGACCCCCGTCCCCGCGGGCGACCCGCTCGTCAAGATCGACTTCACGACCGCGGCAGGCACCGCTCAGCCCGGCTACGAGAAGGACGCGGGCGCAGCCTACAGCGACCAGACCGGCAGCGGATGGATCACCGTGGACGACGGTCAGCCGTTCGACTTCGGCCTCAACACCCGCGTGCGTGCCGCGGCCGACGGAGTCACCGACCCGCGCCTGCTGTCGCTCATCCACCTGCAGTACGGCACGAGCGGAAACGCGCAGAGCCCCCCCAACCCCGCGAACGGCATCGTGACCGAGGAAGGCGTGTGGGAGCGCGTCGTGCCGAACGGTCGCTACAACGTGCTCGTCGCCGCGGGTGATACCTCCGGAGGAAACTTCGACAGCTCGCACAACGTCGTGGTCGAAGGAGAGGACGCGGTATCGCAGTTCGTCGGCACCCCGGCCCGCCCCTTCATCCAGGGGGTCGTCGAGGTCGAGGTCCTCGACGGCAAGCTGACCGTCGCGCCGACGAACGGCGACAACACGAAGCTCGCCTTCCTCGAGATCTACGAGCTCGAGCTGTTCGGTCCGGACGCACCGGCCGACTTCTCCGCGACCCTCGGCGAGGACGCCGAGTCCGTCGACCTCGGCTGGCAGGCCGTCGACGGTGCCGCGGGCTACAACGTGTACCGCAGCGAGGTCTCGCCGGTCGGCACGGAGGGGGAGCCGCTGAACGCGGCACCGCTCACCACGACCTCGTTCACCGACGACACGGTCGTCGCGGGGACCACCTACTTCTACACCGTCGTCGCTCTGGGCGACGGCATCCCGAACTCCGCGCCGGCGACGGAGGCCAGCGTCCTCGTGCCGTCCGCTCCGGTCGAGCCGGTCGCGCCGACCGGCGTGTCGGCCACGGCGGGCGAGGAAGACATCACCATCACGTGGGGCGAGGTCGAGGGCGCGGTCGGCTACAGGGTGTACCGCGGCGCGTCGACCCCCGTCTCGGTCGAGGGTGAGGCGCTCAGCGGAGCGGCTGCGCTCACGACCACCGAGTTCGTCGACACGACGGCCGTCCCGGGCCTCGAGTACCACTACGTCGTGGTGGCGCTCGGCGCGGAGGACTTCGTCTCGGGTCCGTCCGAGTCGGTCTCGGCCACGATCGAGGAGACCACGACTCCGGGAGAGTGTGTGGCGTCGGAGTGGTCGGGTTCGTTCTTCCACTCGACGGATCTGCAGGGTGCTGCGGTCGCGGTGGACTGCTTCGAGGACATCTCGCTGGCGCACGCGCAGTCGGGTTCGCCGTTCGCGGGGGTGCGTGGGGACAACTACTCCGCGCGCTTCGTGAAGACGATCGATGACGGGGCGGGCACGTACACGTTCTCGGCTCGCGCCGATGACGGTGTGCGGGTTCTGGTCGACGGTGAGCTGGTCATCGACGAGTGGTCGTACTCGACCGACGAGTACGTCGCGACGGTGACCCTCGGTGACGGTCCTCACGTGGTGACGGTGGAGTACTTCCAGGGCTGGGGCGGCGCGCTGCTGTCCTTCGACTACTCGGTCTCGGTCGACACCTGCTCGGTCACCGAGTGGTCGGGCTCGTTCTTCCACAACACGTCCCTGGCGGGTGCTCCGGTGGAGACGGGATGCCTCGACAGCGTGGACATCGACCACGTCCAGTCGGGTTCGCCGTTCGCGGGGGTGCGTGGGGACAACTACTCCGCGCGGTTCGTGAAGACGATCGACGAGGGTGCGGGCACCTACACGTTCACGGCTCGCGCCGATGACGGTGTGCGGGTTCTGGTCGACGGCGAGCTGGTCATCGACGAGTGGTCGTACTCGACCGACGAGTACGTCGCCGCGGTGACCCTCGGTGACGGCCCGCACGTGGTGACGGTGGAGTACTTCCAGGGCTGGGGCGGCGCGCTCCTCTCCCTCGACTACTCGGTCACCACCAACACGTGTGTGGCGTCGGAGTGGTCGGGTTCGTTCTTCCACTCGACGGATCTGCAGGGTGCTGCGGTCGCGGTGGACTGCTTCGAGGACATCTCGCTGGCGCACGCGCAGTCGGGTTCGCCGTTCGCGGGGGTGCGTGGGGACAACTACTCCGCGCGCTTCGTGAAGACGATCGATGACGGGGCGGGCACGTACACGTTCTCGGCTCGCGCCGATGACGGTGTGCGGGTTCTGGTCGACGGTGAGCTGGTCATCGACGAGTGGTCGTACTCGACCGACGAGTACGTCGCGACGGTGACCCTCGGTGACGGTCCTCACGTGGTGACGGTGGAGTACTACCAGGTCTGGGGCGGCGCGCTGCTGTCCTTCGACTACTCGGTCTCGGTCGACACCTGCTCGGTCACCGAGTGGTCGGGCTCGTTCTTCCACAACACGTCCCTGGCGGGTGCTCCGGTGGAGACGGGATGCCTCGACAGCGTGGACATCGACCACGTCCAGTCGGGTTCGCCGTTCGCGGGGGTGCGTGGGGACAACTACTCCGCGCGGTTCGTGAAGACGATCGACGAGGGTGCGGGCACCTACACGTTCACGGCTCGCGCCGATGACGGTGTGCGGGTTCTGGTCGACGGCGAGCTGGTCATCGACGAGTGGTCGTACTCGACCGACGAGTACGTCGCCGCGGTGACCCTCGGTGACGGCCCGCACGTGGTGACGGTGGAGTACTTCCAGGGCTGGGGCGGCGCGCTCCTCTCCCTCGACTACGAGCGCGAAGGGGCCGACGTCGAAGCGCCGACCGCGCCCACCGCGCTCCGGACGGCTCAGGACGGCGAGGACATCGTCCTCGAGTGGGACCCGAGCGTCTCGACCGACACGGTCGGCTACAACGTGTACCGTTCGACCGAGTCGGGCACGACCTCCGCGCCCGGCGACAAGCTCAACGTCGCGCTGGTCACGGGCACGGAGTTCACCGACGACACCGCTGAAGCCGACACGGAGTACTACTACGTCGTGACGGCGGTCGACGCCGCGGGCAACGAGTCGGAGGTCTCGAACGAGGCGATCGGCATGGCCGAGACCACGCCCGACACCGAGGCACCGGCAGCCCCGACGGCGCTGACCGCCACCGGCGGGGACGCCACCGTCTCGCTCGAGTGGACGGCCTCGGCCTCGGCCGACGCCATCGGCTATCAGGTCTACCGCGGCATCCAGCCGGGTGCCGTCGGGCTGGGCGAGCTGATCTCGGGCGCTGCGCCCGTCGTCGGCACGACGTATGTCGACTCCAGCGTCAGCAACGGGACGACCTACTTCTACGAGGTTGTCGCAGTCGACCTGGCCGGCAACGAGTCCGGGCCCTCGAATGAGGCCATCGTGGCACCCCGCGTGCCGAACACCACCGACGTGAAGATCGACTTCACCGCGACCAACGGCGTGCCCGTCAGCGGCTACTTCGCCGACTGGGGCCAGGCCTACGGCGCTCGCACGAGCCCGAACCAGGGCACGGGCCTGACGTACGGCTGGGTCGACAATGACGGTCACGAGCTCAGCCTCGTCGGCAACGGTCGCGACCGTGGCCGCGCAGGCATTCCCGACCTGGTCGACTCGATGATCCACATGCAGTACGGCGACGTCACGGCCGGCGGCAACGGAGTGACCACGCCGGGTGCGTGGGAGATCGCCGTGGCCGACGGTGTCTACGAAGTGACCTTCGCGGTCGGCGACCAGCCGGGTGCGGAGAACATCTACGACTCGCTCCACGCCATCAACGTCGAGGGTTCGGCGGCGCTGGAGTCGTTCCAGGCGACGACGAGCGCGGAGTTCCGCACCGTCACGACGACGGTCGGTGTCTTCGACGGCCGGCTCACGATCGACGCCCTCGGGGGCACCAACACGAAGATCGGCTACGTCACCATCACCGGGCTCGAGTTCGACCAGCCCGTGATCGAGCGTCCGCTGCCACTCAACCGCGCCCAGGACGCGGACGTCAACGGCGGCGTGTCGGCGACCATCAAGACGCCCTTCGCGGGCTTCGGGATCGACCCGACGACGATGCAGGGCAACATCAAGCTCTTCAAGGTCTCCGACGGCTCGGAGGTCTCGGGCACGTCGCAGACGTCGGGCGGCAGCGACACGATGAACTTCTCGCCGGATGCGCCCCTCGAGCCGAACACCATGTACCGCTACGTCGTGACCGACGGTGTGAAGGACTTCCTCGGCAACTCCTGGATCCCGTTCACGTCGGTGTTCACGACGGCGCCCGAGATCATCGATCCGGGTGACCCCGGAGAGTTCACGCCGGCGACGAACATCGCCTTCGACAAGATCGAGCTGCCGATCGCGGCCGGACGGTACTGGGCGTCGATGGCCTTCGGTCCCGACGGGAAGCTCTACGGCTCCACGATCGGCCAGGGCATCTTCCGGTACACCGTGAACGCCGACGGCACGCTGTCGAACGAGGAGAACCTCGGCTACGCCGGTGAGGCCATGGTCGGCTTCCTCTTCGACAAGTCGTCGACCGCGGGGAACCTGAAGCTGTGGATCACCCACACCACCGCCAACACCGGCAGCGAGTCCGATGAGTGGGCGAGCGGCGTCAGCCTGCTCACGGGCGCGAACCTGGAGAACCGCAAGCGGGTCTTCACCCAGCTCCCGCGCTCGCTCCGCGACCACCTCACCAACTCGATGGTGTACGGCCCGAACGACGACATCTACGTCCTCCAGGGTTCCAACACGGCGGCCGGCGACGGCGACGGCTCGTGGGGCGCCCGCGGTGAGAAGCTCCTCACGGCTGCGCTGCTCCACTTCGATCCGGACCACGCGCGGGTCCAGCAGTCGATCGCCTCGGCGTCGGGCAACGACCCGCTCAACGTGCGGACCGAGGGCGTGGCCACGCCGTACGACCCGTACGCGCCCACCGCGCCGCTGAAGATCTACGCGACCGGAATCCGCAACGCCTACGACCTGTCGTACCACTCGAACGGTCACCTCTACGTGGCGACCAACGGCACGGCCGGCGGCGGCAACTCTCCCGGCGTGAACTACAACGCCGCGACGAACACCTACACCCAGGTCTCGGCGGCCGGCATCCCCGGCTTCGCGCAGTCCAACGGCCGCGACCTGACCGCTCAGTGCCGTGCACGCGACGCCCGTGACCCGAACTTCGTCCCGCGCTCGGTGCCGGCGATCGGCAACCACCCGACGCAGCGCGACACGCTCTACGACGTCGTCCAGGGCGGGTACTACGGTCACCCCAACCCGCAGCGATGCGAGTTCGTGCTGCACGAGGGCAACGTCGACAGCGCACCCGAACTGTGGGCGGGCCAGGGCGGCTCGAAGTACCCCGTCGGGGTCGCACCCGACGACAACTTCAAGCCGATCGCGTACGACTTCGAGTACAACAAGAGCCCGAACGGCACGATCGAGTACAAGAGCAACACGTTCGGCGGCCAGCTCAAGGGACGCCTCGCCATCGTCCGGTTCTCGAACAACAACGACATCATCTGGCTGCAGACGGCTCCGGACGGCAGCATCCTCGGCGGCCAGACCGAGGTCGGCATCCCGGGTGTCGCCAACACGACGATGTCCGGTGTGGGAGGCTTCAACGACCCGCTCGAGATCATCGAGAACCCGGCCAACGGCAACCTCTATGTCAACCAGTACAACCTGGGCGGAAACCAGCAGAAGCTGTTCCTGCTCCGCGTGCCGGCCAACCAGCAGGCAGCCAAGATCGGCGTATCGAAGAGCGAGGCGGTCTTCTCGGCGGTCAAGAGCAACGGCAATCTCGCCGCGTCCGTCAGTGCGAAGAAGACCGATGTCGAGTCGATCACGCTGACGAACCAGTCCACCGAGACGCTGGCGGTGTCCAGTGCGATCACGGGCGCGAACGCCGGGGAGTTCTCGGCGTCGGGCATCCCGTCGACGCTCGCTCCCGGAGCCAGCGCCACCGCTCAGGTGACGTTCACACCGGGCACGACGGTGGGGCAGCGCTCCGCTCAGCTGACTCTGACCGCGGCGGGCTCCTCGGTGAGCGTCGGCCTCTACGGGCTGTCGCTGGAGGGCATCGAAGGCGGCAACGAGCCGACCTTCAACAACGTCATGGGAACGCTCGGCTACGGCATCAACGTGGGCTGGACGAACCTCGCCGGCGGCATGCAGGCGGTCGCCAAGGGCGACGAGGTGCTCGAGCCGCTGTTCGAGAAGGCGGGAAGCGGATCGATCACGTGGCGTCCGCTCGCGCACTTCGCGCCGCCGGAGAACCTCGGGTTCGGCTGGTACACCGGTGACGGCGCCGCGGCCGATCGTCGCTCGCTCGGCGGGATGGACGGCACCAACACGACGAATGGCGGCTACCAGACGCTGAACCCGCCGGTGATCGCGGGCAGCACGATGGCGTTCGATCCGGGGGCTGCGAGCTTCGGGCTCTACTACTACTCGGCGTACTTCAACCGCTACGGGTTCACGGAGGACCGGCTCAACTCGCCGGCGTCCGATGCCCACCGCGCCCGCATCTACCCCGCGAAGAACCGCAGCGGTGTGCTCATTCCGAACACGTACGTCGTCGCCTTCGAGGATGCCTCCAACGGCGACTACCAGGACTACGTCTTCCTCGTGTCGGGGATCAAGCCGGTCACCGACACCGGTTCGGGGAGCGACGCGATCAAGGTCGACTTCACGACGGCGAGCGGCGACCTGGCGAGCGGGTACATCCGCGACTTCGGTCAGGCGTTCGGTGCTCGTACCGGGGCGGACCAGGGCAGCGGGCTCACCTACGGCTGGAAGGACCTGGCCACCGAGAACGACGTGAACCTGTCCGTCGGCGGCACGATCCCGGGCAACGCACGCGACCGCAACACGAGCCAGCCGGATGTGCGCCTCGACAGCATCATGCACATGCAGCCCTCGGACGTCCCGAACTTCAACGGGACGAACGTCGACGCGTTCTGGGAGATGGCCCTCCCCAACGGCACCTACGAGGTGACGGTCGGTGTGGGCGACCCCAATGTGGGGGCTGACGCCGAGGTCCACCGGATCAACCTCGAGGGGGCGACGGCGATCGCCGGATTCATCCCCTCCGGCATCCAGGCCTCGAGCACACGCCACTCGATCGCCACGACGCAGGTGCAGGTCGCGGACGGGTTCCTCACGGTCGACCCGATCGGCGGAACCAACACGAAGATCGCGTTCATCGACATCGTGCCGGTGACCGTGGATCCGGGCGGCGACGACCCGTCGGACGGCGCGCAGGTGAAGGTCACCTTCCAGACGACGGGTACCACGGTGCCGACCGGATGGACGGCCGACACGGGCGCCGCGTTCTCGTCGGCGGCCGGCTTCGGATGGCTCAACGAGGCGACGGGTCAGCCGGTCGACCGCAGCAACGCGGCCCGATACCGCACGACCGCCGGCGCCGGGATCGCCTTCCCGACCGACCCGCGTCAGCAGGGCTTCACGATCGTCGACAACTCGACCGTGACCACCCTCACCGACGGCGTGTGGGAGTACGCGGTGCCCAACGGGACCTACGAGGTCGCGGCATCCGTCGGCGACGCGCAGTTCATCGACTCGGTCCACCGGGTGCTGGCCGAGGGGCAGCCCGTGATCAACGGGTTCGTCCCCACCGCGCAGACACCCTTCCAGGTCGGCGTGCGCACGGTCACGGTGACCGACGGACGTCTGTCGATCTCGAGCGACGGCACCAACACCAAGCTCAACTGGATCTCGATCAAGGGAGACGGCCTGGGCCCGGTGACGCCCACCGTCACCGCCCAGATCGACTTCCGGCCGTCGGGCACCACGGCGCCGGTGGGCTGGGTCGCCGACAACGGCTTCGCCTACGACGCCGCACGCGGCTTCGGCTGGTACGTCGACGGCGCGCCGTTCGACCGCTCCAACATGACGCGCAACCGGACCGCGCCCGCGAACGGGATCTCCTACCCGAGCGACGTCAAGCTGCAGACGCTCATCCTGATGCAGAACGTCACGACGACGGGCACGACGATCACGGGCGGCACGGTCGGAACGTGGGAGTACGCGCTCCCGTCCGGTGAGTACGAAGTCACCGTCTCGGCGGGCGACACGACCGCCGTCGACTCCGTGCACTCGATGACGGCCGAGGGCCAGACGCTGATGAACGGCTTCACGCCGACCACCGCCGTCCCCTTCGCGACCGCCTCCACCACGGTCCTCGTGACGGACGGCAAGCTCACCATCGTCCCCACGGGCGTGAACACCAAGATGAACTGGATCACGATCACGGGCACGGCCCTGGCCGACCCGGCGATCACGGTGACCGCGAACGGCTCGGCCGTCGAGACCTCGTACGACGGCGGGCCGGCGACCATCGCCCTCTCCGCGGCGGTCGCGAGCGGCGCGACCCTCGAGTCCCTCACGTACTCGATCGACGGTGGCGAGGAGGAGCCCTACACCGAGCCCTTCACGATCTCGGCTGCCGGCTCCTACACGCTGGAGGTCACCGCCGTCGACTCGGAGGACCGCAGCAGCTCGCGGACTGTGGAGTTGGAGGTCCTCGACATCGGAGGCACGCTCCGGCTCACGAACCAGCAGGTCGTGCGCCAGGCTCAGGGTGGCGCGCCGCTTCCGGGTCTGTACGACGACGTGCTCGTCATGCACCGCGTCAACAGCCTGGGCACGAACCCGTCGCACGCGAACCTTCTGTTCCAGGACACCGCGACCGTCGCGCTCGGCAACACCGGGACGAAGGACCTCCGCATCACCGCGCTGACGCTCGGCGGTCCGCAGGCCGCGCAGTTCGAGCTGGTCAACCCGCCGACGCTGCCGCTCATCATCGCACCCGGCCAGACGGCCAGCCTGACCGCGAAGTTCATCGCGACCAGCGGGTCCAAGGGCGTGCGGACGGCGACGGTGACCGTGGCATCGAGCGACCCGGCCCAGCCCAGCAAGGTGATCAAGCTGCGCGGCGGCTACATGGGCAGCCCCGAGGGCAACAGCGAGCTCACGCTGCAGCAGATCTTCACGCTGTTCGACAGCACCACCTCGTCGGGCTCGACGGGCGACTCGCTGGGCAACGGCTCGGAGAACCCCGGTGCTCCGATGGACGGCGACGAGGTGCGCTCGCTGCAGTGGAAGCGCCTCGACTCGTCCAAGCCGGTGCAGGCGGTGCAGCTCGGTGCGTTCCACGGATGCTGCGGTCAGACCGAGAACTTCAACATCAACGGAGCCTCGGCCACCCACGCCGGTGCCTACGGCCAGGCGATCTACCCGCTGAAGTCCGACGGCACGAAGACGGCGATCTCGACGAGCCCCGGAGGCAACTTCAACATCGTCGTGGCCGGTCAGACGACCAACCAGGCCAACTACATGGCGATCAAGATGTGGCCTGTCAAGGATGCCGCGGGCAAGACCATCCCGGGTGCCTGGTTCGCCGGTCACGACTACATCCAGTCGCCCAGCCAGTGCGGAACCGGCCCGACGAACTGCGACTACCAGGACAACGTGTACCTCATCACGAACGCCCTGCCCGTCGCCTCGTCTGACACGACCGCTCCGGCCGCACCGGCCGCACCGACGGGAACGGCGGACGCCACCGGCGTGAACCTGTCGTGGACGGCCTCCACCGATGCCGACCTGATCGGCTACCGTGTGGAGCGCTCGGCGGCGTCGACCGGCCCGTGGACGAACGTCAGCGGAACCGGCCTCGTCTCGGGTACGACCTTCCGTGACACGACCGCGGGTCCGGCGGCGACGACGCACTACCGCGTGGTCGCAGTGGATGCCTCGGGGAACGCCACGGCGGGTGCGTCGGCGCCGGTCGACACGTCGGCGATCACGTTCCAGCCGCTCCGGTTCAACGCCGGCGGCGGGGCGATCACGGTCAACGGGACGAGCTGGGCGGCCGATCCCGCGATCGGAACGCCGGGCTACCGTTCGTACACCAACTCCAACGTCACGCAGATCAGCGGCACGAACGACGACGCGCTCTACTTCTCGACGCGCAGCGACAACGCGACCAGCTGGGGCTACGACATCCCGGTCCCGAACGGGACCTACCAGGTGCGACTGCACTTCGTGGAGGTGTACTACGGGGCTCCCAACAGCGGCCCGAACAACATCAACGCCCGCCGGTTCTCGATCAACATCGAGAACGGGCAGACCGGGCGGGCCAACTACTCGATCCTCCAGGACGTGGGACCCACCGCGCTGGACATCGAGCAGTTCACCGCGACGGTGACGGACGGAAAGGTCGACATCGACTTCACCGCCACCGCGAACCAGCCGTCGATCAACGCGTTCGAGATCATCAGGGTCCCGTAGTCATGGCGATGACGATCCCCTCCGCTCGCGACATCGCGAGCGGAGGGAGGGGAAGCTGGCGACGCTCCTACGCGCGCTCGATGGCGCAGACGGATGCGGCGGTCGTGGCCGCGACCGTGCTCACCGCCGACCTGCTGTGGATTCCGCGGGGGTCGAACGTCGTCCTCGCCGGCGGCGAGGTGACACCCGTCCCGTACTGGCTCGTCTCGGTGCTGCTGCTGGGCGTGTGGCTGATCGCCCTCGAGGCCTTCCAGACGCGCGACCCCCGGTTCGTGGGCAGCGGTGCGACCGAGTACCGCCGCGTCGTCGAGGCGTCGGTGGTCGTCTTCGGGCTCATCGCGATCTCGTCGTATGTCGGCGCGGTCGAGCTCGGCCGGGCCTATCTCGTGACCGCGTTCGCGGTCGGAGTGCCCGCCCTCGCACTCTCGCGGTGGCTGTGGCGCCAGTGGCTGCGGCGCGAGCAGGATGCCGGCCGGCGCCTGGCGCCCGTCGTGATCGTGGGAGATCGCACGAGCGAAGACACGGCCGACGCGATCGCCCGCTTCCCGGGGTCGGGATACCGCCTGCTGGGCGTCGTCTCGGACGAGCCGACCGTGAGGACCGAGCACCTGGGCCCGATCGCGTCCCTCGAAGCGATCATCGAGGTGATGCGCCCCGAAGCGGTCATCGTCACGTCCGTCCACGCACTCGGACCGCAGCGGATGCAGCAGCTGGGGTGGAGCCTTGCCCAGCACGGCGCCGAGCTCATCGTCACGCCGGGGCTCGTGGGCGTCGCCGGCCCTCGCATCCACACCAGGCCCGTCGCCGACCTGCCGCTACTGCAGGTCGACTACCCCGAGCTCGTCGGAGCGAAGGCAGTCGCCAAGCGCACGGTCGACATCGTCGGCGCGCTCGCACTGATCCTCCTCTCGCTCCCCCTGATGCTCGGCACCGCGCTCGCGGTGGCGATGACGTCTCCGGGCGGATTCCTCTACCGGCAGGAGCGGATCGGCCGCGGCGGCCGGCCGTTCCACATGCTGAAGTTCCGGTCGATGCGCGTGGATTCGGATGCGGAGCTCCAGGCGCTCCTCCTCGCCCAGGGCTCATCGGGTCGGCCGCTGTTCAAGGTCGCCGATGACCCGCGCGTGACGCCGGTCGGACGCGTCATCCGGAAGTACTCGCTGGATGAGCTGCCTCAGTTCTTCAACGTCCTCCGCGGCGACATGAGCCTGGTCGGCCCGCGCCCGCAGCGGCCCGCAGAGGTGGCCCTCTACGATGAGTTCGCGTCGCGGCGGCACATCGTCAAGCCGGGCGTCAGCGGTCTGTGGCAGGTGAGCGGACGATCGACGCTCGCGTGGGAGGACGCCATCCGACTGGACCTGTCGTACATCGACAACTGGTCGCTCACGGGCGATCTGGTGATCCTGTGGCGCACGATGCGCGCGGTCGTCCGGCCGGGAGCCGAGGCGTACTGACGATCACCCGCGCGCGAGCGCCCGCGAAGGGTTGTCCTCGAACCAGCGGACCGTGGACTCGAGGCCTTCGCGCAGCGGGATCGAGGGCGTCCAGCCGAGCGCCGTCAGCCGGCTCACGTCCATGACCTTCCTCGGTGTCCCGTCCGGCCGGGTCTCATCCCACCGGGTCGTCCCCTCGAATCCGACCACGTCCGACACCAGAGCGGCGATCTCCTTGATCGTCGCGTCCACCCCGGTGCCGACGTTGATGTGCGCATCGTCGTCGTACGAGTCGAGGAGGTGAAGACAGGCGTCGGCGAGGTCGTCGGCATGCAGGAACTCGCGCCGCGGGGAGCCGGTTCCCCAGTTGACGACCTCGGATGCGCCGCTCTCCCGCGCCTCCCAGTATCGGCGGATGAGCGCGGGGAGGACGTGGGATCCCGTCGGAGAGAAGTTGTCGCCGGGCCCGTAGATGTTCGTCGGCATCGCCGAGATCCACCGGAGGCCGTACTGGCGGCGCGTGGCCTGGACCTGACCGATGCCGGCGATCTTGGCGAGAGCGTAGGCCTCGTTCGTCGGCTCGAGGGGTCCGGTGAGGAGGGCGTCCTCACGGATGGGCTGGGGAGCGAGGCGGGGGTAGATGCACGACGACCCCAGGAACAGCAGCCGCTCGACGCCGGCCTCGAGCGCGGCATCCATCACATTGGTCTGGATGCGCAGGTTGTCGCTGAGGAACTCCACCGGTCTGCTCGCGTTCGCCAGGATGCCTCCCACGCGCGCAGCGGCGAGCACCACGTATCGTGGCCTGGTCGCGCGGAAGTACTCGAACACGCGATCGCGGTCGCGGAGGTCCAGTTCCTGCGAGGTGCGCCCGCGCAGGTCGGAGAACCCCTCGCGCTCCAGCCGGCGCCAGATCGCGGATCCGACCAGCCCGCGATGGCCCGCGACGTAGGTGGTGGCGCTCCGATCGACGGGGGCGTCGGCGACCTCAGACACCGAGCACCGACCTGTTGCTCCACGCGGGCACGTCGACCTCGTCGACCCACGGGCTCCCGGAGTGCTCGAGGATCTTCACGTCGGCATCGACCATGATCTGCGCCAGACGCTTGCCGTCCACCGTCGCCTCCCATCCCAGGTCTGCGCGCGCCCGCGTCGCATCGCCGACGAGCGCGTCGACCTCGGTGGGGCGCAGGTACCGCTCGTCGAAGCGGATGTGCTTCTCGTAGTCCAGTCCGACGCGCTCGAACGCGGCCTGGAGGAAGTCTCGGACGGTCAGGCCGACTCCCGTGGCCAGCACGTAATCGCGAGGGACATCGGGCTGGAGCATCCGCCACATGCCTTCGACGTACTCGGCGGCGTACCCCCAGTCGCGGACCGCGTCGAGGTTGCCCAGATACAGGTGCTGCTGACGGCCGAGGGCGATGGCGGCCGCCGCGCGCGTGATCTTGCGGGTCACGAACGTCTCGCCGCGCCGCGGCGACTCGTGGTTGAAGAGTATGCCGTTCACCGCATACATTCCGTGGGCGTCGCGATAGTTGCGCGTCATCCAGTAGCTGTACAGCTTCGCGGCGGCGTACGGGGACTGGGGCAGGAACGGCGTGTCCTCGTCCTGCGGGGGCGGAGACGAACCGTAGAGCTCCGACGACGAAGCCTGGTAGTACCGGGTCTCGATGCCCGACAGGCGCACGGCCTCGAGCAGTCTCGCGGTGCCCGTGCCGGTGATGTCGGCGGTGTAGACCGGCTCGTCGAACGACACGCGCACGTGCGACTGCGCGGCGAGGTTGTAGACCTCGGCGGGCCGGATCTCGGTGAGGAGCGCCCCCAGCCGGGCCGCGTCGTTGAGATCGGCGTAGTGGAGGAACAGGCGCGCGTTCGGATCGTGCGGATCGCGGTAGAGGTGCTCGATGCGCCCCGTGTTGAACGTCGAGGCGCGACGGATCAGGCCGTGCACCTCGTATCCCTTCGTGAGGAGCAGTTCGGCCAGGTACGAGCCGTCCTGGCCGGTGATGCCCGTGATGAGGGCACGGCGGGTGCTGATCATGGAGTCCTACGTCCGTCGGGTGGCTGGAGTCTATCCGGGTCGGCGGGGGCGGAGACGACCTCGTGGAGAAGTCGCGAGAACGCGGCGACGGCGGCGCTCTCCTCGAGGTGACGGCGTGCGTAGTCCTGTGCCGCCGCCCCCATCCGTGCCCGCGCCGCCGGGTCCTCTCCGAGTTCGAGCGCCGCGTCCAGCAGTGCGTCCGGACGCGCGGCGTGGACGCGCAGGCCGGCATCGGCGTCGGCGACCTCCTCTGCCGTGATCGACCCCGGCTCGGTGGCCGCCAGGACCGGGCGGCCGGCACGGAAGTACGTGGTCAGCTTGCTCGGGACGGCCATGTCGCTCACTCCGGGGAGCTCGTTGACGAGCAGCACGTCCGCCGCGGCCAGGATCGCGGTGTACTCCCCGTCGTCGAGCGGGCCGATGAACTCGATGCGCTCGACGCCCTCCGCCGCCCGCCGCAGCTCGGCGTTGCGGCTCCCGTGGCCGACGAGCACGAACCGGACGTCCGCTTCGCGCTCGTCGGCGAGCCTCGCCGCGTGGACGACGTTCTCGAGCCCCTGCTTCACCCCTTGGTTGCCGCCGTGGAGCACGACGATCTCGTCTCCCCATCCGCGCGCGGCGCGCACCTCCCGCGGAGGGGCGGACGGCTCGCACGCCGCCAGGTGCGACCAGTTGCGGACGACGGCGACACGATCGCCGCGGGCTCCGAACCGGTCGAGGACGATCTCGCGGAACCGCCGGTGGATGACGACGACGCGGTCTGCCGCGCGCAGGAGGCGCCCCTCCGCGCGCGCGATGAGCGCCCGCGAGAAGCGCCCGCCGGTCGCCGTCTGCGACATCCCCTGGCCGTAGAGATCCTGCACCCACACGACGGTCGGCGTGCGGGGATGCAGGAGGCGCGCCCGGATCATCGCGAGGGACGAGGACACCATCGCCGGGCTGACCAGCACGATGGCATCGGGGCGCCCCCAGCGCGTGGTCAGGGCGCGCAGGCCGAAGGACACCTCGGCGGCGAGGCGCCGGAGAGCGGAGGGCCGGGAGGGCACGTAGTGCCGCAGCCGGTCGACCCGGACGCCGGACTCGATATCGGTGCGCGTCCACTGCCCGTACCCGTCGTACACGCGCCACTGGGGATAGTGCGGATGCGCCGCGAGCAGGCGCACCCGCCATCCCTCGCGGGCGAGACCCGTGGCGAGAGAGCCGACGTAGGGGGCGTTGCCGGTCTGCTCCGGTCGCGCGTGCAGGCTCACAATGAGAATGCGCCCGCGGGTAGCCACCGGCTCAGATTACCGGGGATGCCGGCGCCGGTCCCCGGCGCGCGGGCGTGTGCGGATATCGTGGGGATCGGCTCGTGCATCCGTCCGAGGAGGATCATGGACGACACCGATCCCGTGATCGATCTCTCGCAGGCGCCCGGGGAACGCGGGGCGTGGGACCGCCCGCGATGGGTCGTGTACGCGTGGGGCGTGGTCGAGCTCCTTTTCGTCACCAACCCGTGGCAGATCAGCTCACGCGTGCGGATCGCGGCGCTGAGGGCGTTCGGGGCCCGAATCGGCGACGGCGTCGTCTTCCGGCCGCGGACGCGCGTGCGCTTCCCGTGGAAGCTCGAGATCGGCGATCGCTCGTGGATCGGAGAGGGCGTGTGGTTCCACAACCAGGCGCGCATCACCGTCGGGAGCGACGTCGTCCTCTCGCAGGAGACAATGCTGACCACCGGGAGCCACGCCGTCCACCGCGACATGGCCCTCATCACGCGTCCGATCCGGGTGGACGACGGCGCGTGGGTGACGACGCGCTGCCTCGTCCTGGGGGGATCGCACATCGGCAGATCCGCGGTCGTCCAACCCTGCACCGTCGTTCGCGGTGACGTTCCCCCGTCGGTCATCTGGGGCGCGCCGCCCGAGGCGCGACCCGGGGTCGTGGGCATCCGACGGCGCGCGGGGCAAGACGTCGAGACGCCGCCGTCGAGCCGATGAGAGTCCTCCACGTCGTCACCCTGATGAGCCCCGACGGCCGCTACGGCGGTCCGGTCGACGTCGCCGAGCGGCTCGCACGGGCGACCCGCCGCCGCGGGCATCAGGTCGCGATCGCCGCCGGGGCGACGGGCTTCCACGGAGACGAGCCACGTCGACGGGACGGCGTCGCGTACCGCCTGTTCCGCGTGTGGGGCGGGGGAGGGACCACCCGGTTCTCGCGACTCGTCGCGCCGGGCCTGTGGATGTGGCTCTGGCGCGCGTCACGTTCGGCGGACATCGTCCACCTGCACCTCAGTCGCGATCTCATCATGGTGCTCGCTGCGATGATCGCTTGCGCCCGTCGGCGCCGGTGCGGCGGCGTCGTCGTCCAGACCCACGGGATGATCATCCCCTCCTCTTCGCGCCTCGCCCGGGCGGTGGACGCGCTCGCCATCCGTCCGACGTTGAGGATGGCGGATGTCGTGCTCTGCCTGAACCCCGAGGAGGCGGCGCAGGTCAGGGAGGTCGAACCCGCGGCGCGCAGTCGTCTGCTCCCGAACGGCGTGGAGACGGTCCCGCGCGACCGCAGAAGCGACGCGAAGCGCCGCGACGCGGGGCGAGCTCCGGCCCGGCGGGAGGTGCTCTTCCTCGCGCGCCTGAACGCCCGCAAGCGCCCGCTCGACTTCGTCCGGATGGCGCGCGAGCTCGAGCAGCGGCATCCCGATGTCGTGTTCACCCTCGTCGGCCCGGATGGTGGCGAGGCCGATCGCGTGCGGTCCGCCATCGCCGCCGCGCGCTCCTCGGCGATCTCGTGGGAAGGTGCGGTGCCGCCCCACGCCGTCCGCGCGCGCATCGCCGCGGCGTCGGTCTACGTCCTCCCGGCCGCGGACGAGCCCTTCGGCCTCACGACCGTGGAGGCGATGGCGTGCGGGGTCCCGGTGGTGATCTCCGCCGGCAGCGGTCTCGCCGAGGCCGTCGAGTCCGCATCCGCGGGCATCGTCTACGACGACACGACGGGAGGTCTCGTCGACGCCGTCGAACGGCTGCTCCGCGATGACGGACTGGCCCAGGCGATGGGCGAGCGCGGGCGGGAGCTCGTGGAGCGCGACTACTCGATCGACGGCGTCGCGGACCGGCTGCTAGAGCTCTACCCCGATCTAGAGCGCGGCGAATCCCGCTTCCGCGCCCTGTGGGTGACGAACGTCGCCGCCCCGTACCGCGTGCCGGTGTGGCGGGAGCTCTCGCAGCTGTGCGACCTCGAGGTCGCGCTCCTCGAGGACGACGCGCGCCTCAGTGCCGACGTCGCCGCCAACCGGGGAGCGGACTGGCGGTCGGATCGGGTGCGGGATGTGCGCATCCGGAGCCTTCCGACGCTGCGTGTGGCGAGAGGCGAGGCCCGCTTCTACGCGCTCACGCGGGTGCCGAGGATCCGTCAGGATGCTGTGCTCCTGGGCGGATGGGAATCACCGGCGTACTGGCAGCTGCTCCTGGTCGCGCGTCTCACCGGCCGCCGGGTGGTGGGCTTCTACGAATCGATCCAGCGGACCCAGCGTCACCGCCGGGGACCGATCGCTGCGGCGCGACGGTGGTACTTCCGCTCCCTGGACGCGGTGGTCGTGCCGGGAGTCGAGGCCCGGGACGCCCTGACCGCCATGGGGGTCGACGCCGGTCGCATCTCGGTGGGCTTCAACGCCGTCGACGTCGCCGACATCCACCGCCGGGCCACAGCGGCGCGGGAGCCGGAAAGCGCACCGGGGCATCGCTACCTGTATGTCGGGCGACTCATCGAGCTGAAGGGCGTCGACCTCGCGATCGCCGCCTTCGCCCGGGCCCGCGGTCCCGAGGACACGCTGACGATCGTCGGACACGGCCCCCTGCAGGGCGACCTGCGCGCGCTCGCGGTGCGGCTGGGCATCGGCGCCGACGTGGACTTCCGCGGTCCGGTCGAGAACGCGGACCTTCCCGAGATCCTGGCTCGGCACGACACGCTGGTGATGCCCTCCCGAGAGGATGTCTGGGGTCTCGTGGCGAACGAGGGCCTGGCCGCAGGGCTGCACGTCGTCGTGAGCAGCGTCGCCGGCGTGGCGGCATCCGTCTCCGGGATGCGCGGAGTTTTCGTCGTCGCGCCCGAACGCGATGCCCTCGCGGACGGCATGCGCGCATCGGCCCGCTCCTGGGAGGGCCCCATCGCGGAGCCCGAGATCCTCGCGCACGACCCGGGAGCGTTCGCGCGCGTCTTCGCGGCGGCGCTCCGCCCGCCGTGCGCTCGCTCTCGCTCCCGCGCTCGGGAGCCTCAGGCGTCCTGATCCGCGGAACGCCGCTCGGAGCGCACCGCGTAGACGAGGCATCCGACGAGGGCGAAGAGGAGGAGCGTCTGGAGCACGGCGAAGGCGATCGCGGCGCCCAGCGCGCCCAGCGTGGGCGCCAGCAGCACGATGAGACCGAGCTGCACCACGACGCACGACAGCCACGGGATCGACACGAAGTGGTCGTATCGACGCGATTGCAGGGCCGTGGCGATGGGCTGATTGAAGATCGCGGGGATCGTCCCCCACGCGAGCCACTGCAGCACGGCGACGGAGCCCTCGTACTGCTCGCCGAGCAGCACCGGCACGACCACGGGCGCGCACAGCGCGAGCAGTGCGCACGCGGCCACTGCGAGGAAGAGCATCCACGAAGCGCGCATGACGAGCCTGCGCGCGTGGCCCCAGCCGTCGGACTGCGCGAGGAACGGCGCCGCCGCACTGGAGAACGCCGTGGAGAGCAGCTGCAGCGGCTGCGTCCAGCGGTTCACCGCGCCGTAGAGACCGCTGGCCGCCGGCCCCGCCACGAGCGCGAGTGTGGGCAGATCCAGCTGCTGCGCGCTGGCCGCCACGGCGCTCACGCCGTAGTGGCCGGCCCCCGCCCAGGGGTTCCGCGGTCGCTCAGCGAAGAAGCGCATGCGCGCCGCGCGGGGTGTGAGCCGGTGCGCCGCGGCGGCGAGCAGCAGCGTCCCGATCGTGATGCTCACCCACAAAGCGTCCGTGGCAGGAGCACCCGCGACGGCGAGCAAGCCGAAGATCGCCACGGCGGCGACCCGTTCGACGAGGAGCAGAAGCGCGACCGTCTCACCGCGCCGCAGCGCGCGCAGGGGCACGAGCATGCTCTGCCCCAGCAGCACCGCGACCAGCACGGCTCCCGCCGGCGCATAGGCGGGAGCGATGAGAAGGAGGACGACGGTCGCGACGAGTGCCAGCGCGGCCGCCGCGAGCAGCTTGCCCGAGATCCGCGCGCCGAGGTCCGTGGACGAGACTCTGCCGCTGGCGGCCTCGCGCGTCCACAGGGCGTTCGAGCCGAAGTCGATGAGACCTGCCGCGGCGGTGCCGATCGCGATCGCGGTGACGATCGCGCCGTACGAGGACGGATCGGTGCTGCGCGCGGTGAGGATGTAGATGACGGCGACGAGCACTTGGGCAACGCCCGTCGCACCCGCCAGGAGCACGGCCTGGAGTCCCACCGGACGGGGAGGCCGGGCATCGGGTGCTACGACCACGTCAGGCTCCGCACGAAGTCCTCGTGACCGGCACCGTGCGCGGCACTGGGCTGCGGCGTCGTCGCGGCGCGCGCGACGGCTGACGCGATCGACTCCACCCCGATCGGGACCCAGGCGGCCTGGTCGCCGAGCGACTCCGCGTCGCGACGCAGGGATCGCGCGCCGGCGAGGACGAGCCGTCGCCCGGCCACCGCCGCCTTCGCGGCGACCCCGCTGGAGCCCTCGTTGGAGTGCGCGACCACCACGCAGTCGACGGCGCAGATCGCGCTGTCGAACGTCGCCTCGTCGAGCGGGGGCGCGAGTTCGACGTGCGGCCGGGCGGCGGCGTCGAGCTTCGCGAACGCGGGGCGCGCGAGCTCTCGCGCTTCCGCGTCGACCTCGCCGGCGACGAGAAGACCCACCCCCGGCACCTCGGCGAGGGCCTCGGCGATGACGTGCAGGTGCTTGCGGGCGCTGATCGCTCCGAACACCCCGATCCAATAGTCAGCACCGGCGGCCTCCAGCCGGCGGCGCAGCCCGGCGACGGTCTCGTCGTCCGACCGGAGCGTGACCGGGTCCGCGACCCACCGCAGGAGGGGGCGCCGGGTGGACAGGGGGCTGCGCAGCGCGAAGGCGCGGACGCCGCGGCGGACGCCGGCGGCGGCGATGAGCCCCTTCTTCGCGGCACCGCGCACGAGGCGCACGACGCGGGATCTCCCAGGCTGCGCATCGGGCCGCATCGCGAGAACGGAGAGGCGCCGGCCGCGGGGCCATCCCCGGAGCGCGACCGACGGGAGGAACCGGTCGCCGTCGGGGATCACGGTCAGACCGGCACCGGAACGCGCGTGCCCGGCGAGGTTCTCGAAGGTGAACCAGGGCTCGGACCGGACGACGACCGCGTCGGGGGTCAGCTGACCGTCGAGGTGGATCGTCCACTCCGGGCTCGTTGTGGCGCGCGGCGTCGTCACGATCGAGACATCATGTCCGCCGGCACGACACCAGTGGACGAGGAGGGAGACGTAGTAGAGCCGGTGTCCGTCGGGATTCGGCTCGACGATCAGGACCACGTCGTCCGACGGTCGCTCCCCGGCCTGCCCCACCGCGCTCACGATAGCAGTCGGGCGGAGCCGACCGCATAGGATCGACGCCATGGTCTGGGGATCGGGGACCCCCACCGCCTCGCGGTCGCCGGTGTCGATCGCCGCGGTGGTCCTCGCGCTGGCCGCGTTCCCCCTTCTGCGTCCGAGCATCCTGGGGGAGCGCTTCACCGAATGGGGCGTCGCCCTCATCGCCGTGGCGGCATTCCTGGTGCTGGTGCAGAGCAGGGCGCGTCCGCATTTGGCGCGCGCCGCGATCGTCGTGATCGTGCTGCTGACTGCGGCCCAGGCGTGGGCGATCTTCCGTGTTCCCTACAACGGAATCGGACTGGCCGCGACGCTGACGGGAACCGTCACGATCCTTCTGGCGGTGAGCGCCTTCGCGCTGGTGCTTGCGGATGCCGATCGGGCACGCATGCTCGCGCGCGGGCTCCTCGTCGGCATTGCGGTCATGAGCGTGTCGAGCTTCGTCACACTGGTGATGGCGATCGTGGGCGCGCCCGTCCTCCTCTTCACGTTCCCGATCACGGCAGACGTCGAAGCGAGCGTGTACGCCCCGTTCACCATCACCTCCGGTGCGCAGTGGGTCTTCGGAATCGAGATCCCCCGGTTCACCGGACTCGGACGCGAACCCGGGTGGATGGCGATGTACGCCGCCGTCGCGTGGTTCGTCTGGCCGCACGTCTTCGGGCGACGGCTGGTGGTGCTGCGCGCGTTCCTGCTCGTGGGCATCGTCGCGACGCTGTCGACGGCCGGCTTCGGCGTGTTCGTCGTCGTCGCGGCGGTCGAACTGATCGTTCGCCCGCGCAACGGCGCGGGCCTCGTGTGGGCCTATCTCCGGCAGGTCGCCGGAGTCGCGCTGCTCGTGCTCGCCGTCTGGCTCGCGGTGGCGGCGCCGGTCGTCGGACTCGAAGCCAAGGCGACGCAGAACGCCGCCTCCCTCTCGGAACGCAACGCCGCCACGCTCGATGGGCTGCGTGCTCTCCAGAGCCTGTCGCTCGGCGAGGAGTCCGACTCGCGGATTCCCGGGGTCAACCTCGTGGCGGCGGTCGCCGAGACGGGGTGGCCCTACTCGCTCCTGATCGCGCTCGCGGTGCTGCTTCCCCTGGCCGTGACTGCGCAGTGGCGCCGCGCAGCGGCCCCGGTCGCGGTCATCTTCCTCACGCTTCTGCTCGCCCAGCCGCCGGGCGAATCGACCCTGGTGTTCGTGCTCGTCATCCTGGCCTGCGCGATCGCGGCCCTCCCTCTCGACGACTCGCCGCCGCGCCGCCGGCTCAGCGCGGGTGCGTCGGCGCCGGCTCCGACCGTCTGGGCCCACGCGCGAGGGAGGTCCACTCCACGCACCGTCGGCGCGCTCGTCCTGACGGGTGCTGCCGCCGTCGCCGTCGTCGCACTGGCCACCGCCGCGCTGCTGCCGCGTCCGGTTCCCGTGGCGTCGGAGCCCCGCCCGCCGGTCACAGCCGAGGACTTCGCGCGGCCGGCCGTCGAGCCCGTGGTCGCGGCGTTCATCGGAGACTCCTACGCCGCCGGTGCGGGCAGCACGCAGGGCGGTTTCGTGCCCCTCGTCGCGCGCGGGCGCGAGTGGCGAACGGTCAACCTCGCACGCGGCGGCACCGGGTTCATCGAGCGGCCGGATCAGGATGCCGCGGCGGCACGGGTCGCGTGCGGTCAGGACTACTGCGAGTCCTATCCGGAGATGATCCCGTCCGCGATCGAAGCGGACCCCGACGTGATCGTCGTCTCCGGCGGCCGGAACGACCTCATCGCCGATCCCGCGGAAGCGGCGCTCGCCGTCGACCGCTTCTTCCTCGAGCTCCGAGAGACCTTTCCGGCGACGGCGATCTACGTGATCTCCCCGCTGTGGGACAGCAGCCGCCCGCCGGTGGCGCTGGTGCCGCTCGAGGAGGCGATCCGGCGCAACGCCGAAGCGATCGGCGCCACCTACCTCGACATCGGACAGCCGCTCGCCGGCCGTCCCGAGCTGATCTCTCCCGACGGGATCCACCCGAACGACGCCGGCCATGCGGCCATCGCGACCGCGGTCGCGGAGGCGCTCCAGGATGTGCCGGAAGGGCCGACGGCGAGCCCGTCAGGCGACTGAGCGGGAGTCGCCCTCGGTCCGCCCGGTCTCGCCGTACCCGTAGCCGTACCCGTAGCCGTAAGCGTCCGCCCCGCGGGTCGGCAGCATCGTCAGGACCACTCCCGACACCCGCGCGTCGACGCCGTCGAGGATGCCGATGGCGTTCTTGAGCTGATGCTTCGTCGTCGATCCCGCGGCGACCACGACGATCGCGCCGGTGGCCCGCGCGGCGATGACGGCGGCATCCGTGACCGGGAGCAGGGGAGGCGCGTCGAGCAGGATGATGTCGGTCTCCGCGGCGAGTCTCGTGATGAGCTGCTGCATCTGCGGGGAGCCGAGGAGCTCGCTGGGGTTCGGCGGCACCGGACCCGCCGGCAGGACGCGGAGCCCCAATCGGCCCCACGGGAGGAGGACGTCCTCGAGCTGCGCGCGGCCGATCAGCACGTCGGTCAGTCCCGCCGCCCCCTCGATCTGCATGTACTCGGCGACCTTCGGCTTTCGTAGGTCCGCATCGATGAGGACCACGCGCTTGCCCGCATCGGACAGCGCGATCGCGAGGTTGACCGCCGTCGTCGTCTTCCCCTCGCTCGACACGCTCGAGGTGACGACGAAGCTGTGTCCGCCGTCCATGTCGAGGAACTGGAGATTGGTGCGCAGCGCGCGGAAGGCCTCGCTCCGCGGATCGTGGGGAGAGGCCTGCAGGATGATCGGGCGTCGCTTGGCGTCCGCGTCGAACGGGATCGAGCCGATGAGGGGGTGGTCGGTCACCTCCGCGACGTGCCGTGGCATCCGGACGCGGTTGTCGAGGACGGTGCGGAGGACTCCCACGCCGATTCCGAGCGCCAGGCCGAGCACGGCGGCAAGCGCGAGGGTGAGCGGCACATTGGGCGTCGCCGGCGCGTCGGCGGGAAGCGCGTCGGCCACCGCGGTGAGCTTGACGGGGCTGGTGCCGGTGGTGGGAAGGGTCTCGAGCTCGACGACGCTCGCCGTCAGACTCGCCGCGATCGCGTTGGAGATGTCGGCCGCCGTCTGCGGGTCGGGGTCGGTCACGGTGATCGTGATGATCGGGGTGTCCGGCGGAGCCGAGGCGGTGACGTGCTCGGCGAGTTCGGCGGCCGTGGTGTCGAGGTCCAGGATCTCGATCACCGGATCGAGCACGGTGGGCGTCTCGACGAGCTCGACGTACGCCGCGAGGCGCGACTGCGTGAACGTCGATCCCTGCTGCAGGTCGCCTATCGACGTGCCGCCCTGCGCGGAGACGAACACCTTCGAGGCGGCCTCGTACTGGGGCGTCCGGGTCAGCGACCACGCCGCGGCGATCGCGACGAGCACGAGCACGGTCGCCAGGATCAGCAGCCAGCTCTTGCGCAGGATACGGATGTAGTCGGTCAGCTCCACGATGTCCTTCTCGGATGCGCCCCGCTCGCGTGCGGACCTTGATGCGCCGGAGCACCGTCGTCTCCGGCGCTCATCCTATCCGCGTGAACCGCCCTGATCATGTCGGCGACGACGTCGACGGCGGGCGCGATCTGCGCCGCGACGAGCGCGTACGTCTCGGCGGAGCCCCGATACGGGTCGCGGATGTCGTCGTCGGCGGCGTGTGCGGTCGAGGTTCCGCGCAGCGCGATGGCCTCGCGCAGGAGTCTCCGCAGCCGTCCCGCGCTGTCGGGCCCGTCGCCGGGCGCCGGCGGCTCGATCGCAGCGACCGTGCGCGCGAACTCCCGCAGGACGAAAGCGGAGGGTGTGCGGGAAGGCGCGAGCTCGACGACAGCGCTCCGGTGCGCGCGCGTCATCGTGAGCACCAGGTCGTAGTCCTCCAGCAGGTCCGCGCTCACCCGCCTCGACGCGTGTCGTGCGGCAGCTGCGGCATCCGCCCCCAGTGCGACGGCGGATCGAGCGGCCTGGCGGGTCATCGGCAGGCCGTCGCGCGTGCGGGTCCCGGCCGACGCGACACGTACGGGGAGGTCTGCCAGCCGGTCGCGGAGCACGAGCTCTGCCAGGGGAGAGCGGCACACGTTGCCCGTGCACACGAAGAGGACGCCGATCATGCCACCCCCCGATGCCGTGCGATCCGAACCAGAAGGTCGAGCCTAGCCAATCGCGCGGAGTCGTCGGGGAATGCGCGAGCCCACCGCCCTGGATCAGGCCTCGGGGGCGCTCCACGACAGCGACTCGATGTATCGCAGCAGGACCCCCTCCCGCAGGGCCCACGGCGAGACCTCGAGCTCGTCGACGTCGAGCGCGCGCATGGCCTCGTGCAGTACAACCGCGCCGGCCACGATCTGGAAGGTGCGATCCGGCGTGATCCCGGGCAACTCCTGTCGCGCGCTCGCGGGGATGCGCGCGAGCCGCGGGATCCACGACCCGAGCGCCGCGCGGGGGAGCAGCATCCGCTCGATCCCCGACCAGCCCGGGACCGGGTAGCCGACGAGCTTGGCGAGCGAGCGGATCGCCTTCGACGAGCCGACCACGTGCTCGGGGCGGGGGAGGGCGCCGAACGAGCCGGCGACGGGCGCGAGCACGGCCCGGGAGTGCGCGCGCAGCGCCTCGACGGCGTCCTCTCCCGGCGGGTCGTCGGGCAGGAACTGCACCGTCATGCGACCCGCGCCGAGGGGGACGGATGCCGCGGCATCCGGCAGTTCGTCGCCGCCGGCCGCGATCTCGAGCGATCCGCCTCCGATGTCGAAGAGGAGGATCTGGCCCGCCGCCCACCCGAACCAGCGGCGCACCGCGAGGAAGGTGTAGCGCGCCTCGGTCTCGCCGCCGAGCACCTGCAGCGGCTGCCCCAGCGCCTCCTCGATCAGGGCGATCACCTCGGGCCCGTTCGCGGCCTCGCGCACGGCGGACGTCGCCGTGGCGAGCAGCTCGTCGACGTTCTCGGATGCCGCGACCTCCCTGGCGCGGCGCACCGCGTCCACGAGGGCCGTGACGCCTTCGGCCGTGATCTCGCCGGAAGGTCCGAGGTACCGCATGAGCCGCAGCACCGTGCGCTGGCTGGTCGCGGCCAGCGGGCGACCGCCCGGGCGGACGTCGGCCACGAGGAGGTGGACGGTGTTGGATCCGATGTCGAGGACTCCGAGGCGCACGGCTCGACAGTACCGGCGTGAGGGCTCGTGCGTTGCCGGTCCGGCTCGATGAGGTCCCTATGAGAAGTCGCCGCGCGCTCTACCGGCCCGATGAAGGCGCGTCTAGCCTCGGCGCCAGGGTGCCCATCCGGCATCCCCGCATACCGTGCTCGACGAGGAGCGCGAACTGTGAAGGAGAGAACATGAATCGATCCCGCAACACCGCACGGGGAACGCTGGCGCTCGCCGCCACCGGCGTGACCGTGCTCGCCCTGTCGCTCGGTGCGGCGTCCGCCGCAACAGCAGCGCCCGCAGCGAAGTGCGACAACCGCAACAACAACACCGTCGCCAAGCTGCTCGAGTGCGTCAGCGCCGACGGCACCATGGACCATCTGGAGGCGTTCCAGGACATCGCCGACGCGAACGACGGAAACCGCGCCGCCAACACGTCGGGGTACGAGGAGAGCGTCGAGTACGTCGCCGAGACGCTCGAGGCGGCCGGGTGGAACGTCACGATCGACGAGTTCGACTACCTCCTGCCGATCCCCACCATCCAGCAGCTCACGCCGCAGGACGTCGCGCACCCGGCCGGGTACTTCTCCGAGGGTTCCGCGGAGGGAGAGGTCACCGGCACCGTCATCCCGGTCGACCTCGTCCTCGCGCTCCCGCGCGATCCGGTCACCAGCGGCTGCGAGGCATCCGATTTCGCGGGTCTCGACTTCACCGGTGATCAGGACATCGCACTGATCCAGCGCGGGACATGCGAGTTCGGCGTGAAGGCGCGCAATGCGCAGGATGCCGGGGCCGAGGCCGTCATCATCATGAACCAGGGGAACACCCCCGAACGCTCGGGCGTCCTCACCAACGTCACGCTCATCGGCGCGAACCCCACGGCGCTGGACGTCCCGGTCGTGGGCACGTCCTTCGACGCGGGGGCCGCCCTCGCGCAGCCGGGTTCGACTGCGACCGTGTCGATGTTCACGGAGAACAACCCGCAGAAGAACGTCATCGCCGAGCTGCCCGGTCGCAATCCGGACAACGTGGTGATGGCCGGCGCGCACCTCGACTCGGTACCGGAGGGACCGGGGATCAACGACAACGGCTCCGGCTCGGCGGCGCTCATCGAGATCGCTCAGAACATGACCAAGCTGAAGCCGCAGAACACCGTCCGGTTCGCGTGGTGGGGCGCTGAAGAGGAGGGCCTGCTCGGGTCTGCCGCGTACGTCGAGGGGCTGAGCGACGAGGAGCGGGATCGCATCGCGCTCTACCTCAACTTCGACATGATCGCCTCTCCGAACTACATCTACATGGTGTACGACGGTGACGAGTCGACGTTCGAGGCGCCCGTGGTCGTGCCCGAGGGCTCCGTCGAGATCGAGGATCTCTTCGAGCGCTACTTCACGAGCATCGATACCCCGTACGACGACGCCGAATTCAGCGGACGCAGCGACTACGAGGCGTTCATCCTCGCGGGGATCCCGGCGGGCGGTCTCTTCACGGGAGCCGAGGACGAGAAGACGGTCGAGCAGGCGGAGATCTGGGGCGGAACGGCGGGCGAATGGCTCGACCCGTGCTACCACCAGGCGTGCGACGACATCGACAACGTGAGCCTCGACGCGCTAGAGACGAACACGGATGCCATCGCCCTCGCCGTCCTGGCGTACTCGTACTCCACCGAGCTCGTCAACGGCGTACCCGGACGGTCGGTGCCGGGCGGTCTGAACCTGCCCGAGCCGGCCGGTGCCGAAGGCACGTGGGCCGGTGGTGGGGGAGGTCTGCACCCCGACCACGGTCACCACGTGGCCGGCTGAGTCCCCGGATGTCCTCGGACGGCCCTCGCTCCC
This sequence comes from Microbacterium insulae, assembly GCF_042677065.1. NCBI lineage: Bacteria > Bacillati > Actinomycetota > Actinomycetes > Micrococcales > Microbacteriaceae > Microbacterium > Microbacterium insulae. The sequence continues at coordinate 2,045,436 of NZ_JBHTII010000001.1, forward strand.
CGTGCGGAGCGGGGGCCGTTCAGCGTGCGCCCTGAAGGTCCACGAGGGTGCGGGCCCGGGCTTGGTCCCACCGGGCGACTACGATGGGCCCGATGTCCGCCGAAGAAGCGACCGCCGTCGCCCCCGCGCACTCGCTCTACCGCGAGATCTCCCGTCGTGACTGGGCCCGGCTCGCCTCCGGGCTGACGCAGCCGCTCTCCGAGACCGAGATCGTCCAGATCCGCGGCCTCGGCGACCGCCTCGACATCGCCGAGGTCGCCCAGGTCTACCTGCCGCTCTCGCGGCTCCTGTCGCTGTACGCGAAGTCGACGAAGAACCTCGGCGCCGAGACGAGCGCATTCCTCGGCGACTCGGATTCCACGACCCCGTTCGTCGTGGCCGTCGCCGGATCGGTCGCCGTCGGCAAGTCGACGATCGCGCGCCTGCTGCGCGAGCTGATGAGCCGCTGGCCCGACACGCCCCGGGTCGAGCTCGTCACGACCGACGGATTCCTCTACCCCAACGCCGAGCTCGAGCGGCGGGGGATCATGGACCGCAAGGGCTTCCCCGAGTCGTATGATCGCCGCGCCCTCGTGTCTTTCCTCACCGAGGTGAAGAGCGGTGCACCCGAGGTGCGCGCGCCCTTCTACTCGCACATGCGCTACGACATCGTCCCCGACGCGCACACGACCGTGCGCCGCCCCGATGTCGTCATCGTCGAGGGCCTCAACGTGCTCCAGCCGCCGCCGACGCCGAACGACGTCGCGGTGAGCGAGCTGTTCGACTTCTCGATCTACGTCGACGCCGACCCGGAGCACATCGCGCGGTGGTACGTGGAGCGCTTCATGGCGCTCAAGGCGGGCGCCTTCGCGAACCCGAGCTCGTTCTTCAACGTCTTCTCGCATCTCACCGACGAGGAGGCGGTCCGCACGGCGATGGGCTACTGGAACGACATCAACCTGCCCAACCTCATCGAGAACGTGCTGCCGACGCGGCACCGCGCGAGCCTGATCCTTCGCAAATCCGCCGATCACACCGTCGAGCGGGTGCTGCTGCGCAAGCTGTGACGCGGCATCCGATCCGCGACTGACCGGGCACTCCCGTTTCGTTCAGGTTCCTCGCAAAACCGCCCGCCTACCATGGGGGGCATGTGTGGAATCGTCGGATACGTCGGCCCTCGTCAATCGCAGGCGATCCTCCTCGCCGGGCTCGCCCGCCTCGAGTACCGCGGCTACGACTCGGCCGGAATCGCCGTCATCGACGCCGACGGCGACCTCGGGATGCGCAAGCGCGCCGGCAAGCTGGGCATCCTGCGCGACGACCTGACCTCCGCGCCGCTGGCCGACGGAACCACCGGCATCGGCCACACCCGGTGGGCCACGCACGGCGGTCCGACCGACGACAACGCCCACCCGCATCTCGCCGACGACGACAAGCTCGCCGTCATCCACAACGGGATCATCGAGAACTTCTCCGAGCTCAAGGAAGAGCTCCTCGCCGAGGGCTACGCCTTCCGCAGCCAGACAGACACCGAGGTCGCCGCCGTGCTCCTCGGCCGTGAGTACCGTGCGACCGGGGGTGACCTCGTCGTCGCGTTCCGCAACGTCGTCTCGCGTCTCGAGGGCGCGTTCACGCTGCTCGCGATGCACGAGGAGCAGCCCGGCCTCGTCGTGGGTGCGCGACGCAACTCGCCACTGGTCATCGGGCTGGGCGAGGGGGAGAACTTCCTCGGCTCGGACGTCGCCGCCTTCGTCGAGCACACCCGCAACGCTCTCGCGATCGGTCAGGACCAGATCGTGGCCATCACGCCCGAGGGCGTCTCGGTGACCGACTTCGCCGGGAACCCGGTCGAGGTCGAGCCGTTCGAGGTCACGTGGGATGCCTCGGCCGCCGACAAGGGCGGCTGGTCCTCGTTCATGGCCAAGGAGATCTCCGAGGAGCCCGAAGCCGTCGCCAACACGCTGCGCGGCCGCATCCGCGACGGCGAGGTCGTGATCCCCGAGCTGGACGGTCTCGACGACCTCTTCGCCGGAATCTCGCGCATCATCGTGATCGCGTGCGGCACCGCCGCCTACGCCGGTCAGGTCGGCAAGTACGCCATCGAGCAGTGGACGCGCATTCCCGTCGACGTCGAGCTCGCGCACGAGTTCCGCTACCGCGATCCGGTGATCGGCCCTGACACGCTGGTCGTGTCGATCAGCCAGTCGGGCGAGACCATGGACACACTGATGGCCGTGAAGTACGCCCGCGAGCACGGCGCACGCACGCTCTCGATCTGCAACACCCAGGGTGCGACGATTCCGCGCGAGTCGGACGCGATCGTCTACACCCACGCCGGCCCGGAGGTCGCTGTGGCGTCGACGAAGGCCTTCGTGGCCCAGGTGACGGCGCTCTACCTGATGGCCCTCCACGTCGGGCGCGTGCGCGGCACGGTGTCCGCCGCCGACGCCGCGGCGCACGTCGCCGAGCTCGAGGCGATCCCCGCCAAGATCTCGCAGATCCTCGAGCGCGAGCAGCCCCGCATCGAGCAGTTCGCGCATTGGATGGCCGACACTCGGTCGGTCCTGTTCCTCGGCCGTCACGTGGGCTACCCGATCGCCCTCGAGGGCGCGCTCAAGCTGAAGGAGCTCGCGTACATCCACGCCGAGGGCTTCGCGGCCGGCGAGCTCAAGCACGGTCCGATCGCCCTCATCGAGCCCGGCCAGCCGGTCTTCGTCATCGTGCCGTCGCCGAGCAAGTCGGGCGAGATGCACAAGAAGGTCGTCTCCAGCATCGAGGAGATCCGCGCCCGCGGCGCGCGCGTCATCGCCGTCGCCGAAGAGGGCGACGCCGCCGTGCTGCCCAAGGCCGACGAAGTCCTCCGCATCCCTCTCGCGGGTCCGTTCTTCGAGCCGCTGCTGGCCGTCGTGCCGCTGCACATCTTCGCGATGGGGCTGGCCACGGCGAAGGGCCTGGACGTCGACCAGCCGCGCAACCTCGCGAAGTCCGTCACGGTCGAGTGAGCGCGTTCGGGTGACCGCGGCGCGACGGTAGGGTGGCGGATGCCGCGACCGCGGCGTGACGGGAGACTTTCGTGATCGTCGGGATCGGCGTCGACCTGGTCGACATCGCTCGCTTCGAGCGCACGCTGGAGCGCACGCCGCGCCTGCTCGAGCGGCTGTTCTCGCCCGCCGAGCGCGAGCTCAAGCCCCGCTCGCTCGCGGCGCGCTACGCCGCGAAAGAGGCGCTCATCAAGGCTCTCGGCGGCTCGGACGGCGTGCACTGGACCGAGATCGAGGTGACGCCCGAGGCATCCGGTCGCCCGTGGTTCACGCTCACCGGCTCCACATCCGCCGCGGTCGTCGAGCGGGGGATCACGACGCTGCACCTCTCGATGTCGCACGACGCGGGATTCGCCACGGCCTACGTGATCGCCGAGTCGGAGACTGCGAGGTGAGCAGGCTCGCGCCGGGCGTGCTCCGCGAGGCGGTCGTCGACGTCGCCGCGATCGAGGACAACGTCCGCCACCTCCGCCGGCTCACCGAGTCCGAGATCATCGCCGTGGTCAAGGCCGACGGCTACGGGCACGGCGCGGTCCGCTCCGCGGTGGCCGCGCTGCGCGGCGGTGCGTCCCGCCTCGGGGTGTCCGACGTCGCCGAGGCGGTCGCTCTCCGCGGTGCGGGCATCGACGCCCCGATCGTCGCGTGGCTTCACGCACCGGGCACCTCGTTCGCCGAGGCCGCCCAGCTCGGCATCGAGCTGGGGATCTCGAGCTTCGATCAGCTGCTGCAGGCGGCGGGCGCGGCATCCGCGGACCGTCCCGTCGGCGTGCACCTGAAGCTCGAGACCGGACTGTCGCGCAACGGCATCCCGCCGGAAGACCAGCGGATCGTGTTCGCCGAGGCGGCGCGGCTCGAGCGCATCGGAAAGCTGCGGGTCGTGGCGCTCTTCAGCCACCTCTCCAACGCGTCGGCAGAGGACGACCGCGCCGCGCTGCGGCGGTTCGAGGAGGGCGTGGCACTGGCCGGCTCGCTCGGCGTCGCACCGCGGCTGCGTCATCTCGCCGCGTCGCACGCCGCGATCGCGCTTCCCGAGTCGCGGCTCGGCTGCGTGCGCATCGGCCTCGGCATCTACGGCCTCTCGCCGTTCGAGGACCGCTCGGCCGCCGAGCTCGGCCTGCGTCCGGCGATGACCCTGCGAGCGGCCGTCGCCGCCGTCCGGCGCGTCCCCGCGGGCACGGGCGTCTCCTACGGCTACGCGTATCGCACAGAGGCAGAGACGACGCTCGCGCTCGTCCCCGCGGGGTACGCCGACGGTGTGCCGAGGCAGGCGTCCGGCGCCGGCCCCGTGACGATCGGCGGTCGTCGCTACGCGGTCGCAGGCCGCATCGCGATGGATCAGTTCGTCGTGGACGTCGGCGACGACCCGGTGGCCGTCGGTGACGAGGTGATTCTCTTCGGCGACCCGACCCTGGGTGTCCCGGCCGCCGACGAGTGGGCTGCGGCGGCGGGCACGATCAACTACGAGATCGTGACGCGCATCGGCCCCCGGGTCCCGCGGCGGCAGGTGTCGGCGTGACCGGGAAGGCCGGAGACCTCCGGCGCGTTCCCTCCGATGTGGAGCAGACCCTCGAATCACTGACAGGAGCCCGCGAGGTCGCGTCGCCCGCCGACATGGAGGCCCTCGGCGCGGACATCGGGCGGATGCTGCGCGCCGGCGACCTCGTCGTGCTGACGGGTCCCCTCGGCGCCGGCAAGACGACCCTCACGCGGGGCATCGCGACCGGGCTCGGCGTTCGGGGCCCGGTGCAGAGCCCGACCTTCGTGCTCGCCCGCACGCACCCGTCCCTGGTCGGGGGAGCGCCGCTCGTCCACGTCGACGCGTACCGGCTCGGCTCGCCCGCCGAACTCGACGACCTCGACATCGACGTCGACTCGTCCGTGGTGATCGTGGAGTGGGGCCGCGGCATGGTGGACGGACTCCGCGAGCACTGGTGGGAGATCGAGCTCGACAGGGAGTGGCACGGCCGCGGCATCGACACCGCGTGCGGCACGTCGCCGCGGATCACGGAGGCGCTCGACGCCGACTCGCCGCGCATCGTCACGATCTCGCGGCGGCCCTGACGGAGCCGCGCCGCGTCGCAGCCGGACCGGGCACCGGACGGCGCCGACTACCCTGGAAGGCGTGATCCTCGGCATCGACACGTCGGTCGGATCGACGGTCGCGGTCGTCGAGCCGGACGGCGTCGTGCGCTCGCAGGTCGAGAGCGCGGACCCGCGCGGCCACGCCGAGGTCATCGGCTCGCTCCTCGAGCAGGCGCTCGCCGAGGCATCCGTCCGCCCGCAGGACATCACGCGGGTCGCCGCCGGCATGGGCCCGGGCCCGTTCACCGGGCTGCGCGTCGGCATCGCGGCCGCCCGCACCTTCGCGCTCGGACGCGGGGTACCTGTCGTGCCGGTGGTGAGCCACGATGCGGTGGCCCTCGAGCTGCTGCTGCACGACGCGCTCACGGGGGGCGTCGACGCGAGCGAGGACTCCGCCTTCGCCGTCGTCACCGACGCGCGCCGGCGCGAGTTCGCCTACACGATCTATCGCGGGCTCGACGACGACGGTCTTCCGCGTCGCCTCCGCGCGCCCGAGCTCGCACCCCGCGACGCGCTCGACGACGTCCTCGTCGCCCACGGCGCCCTCCGGCGCGACGCCGACCGCATCCCCGCCGGACTGCTCGGAGTGTGCGCCGCGCGAGCACTCGCCGCGGGACGCGCGATCGGTCCGGCCGACGCCCTGTACCTGCGGTCGCCCGACGTCACGCCGTCTGCCGGTCCGAAGCGGGTGGGGACATGACGGTGCGCGCCGCGGTGCCCGCCGACCTCGACGCGATCATGGCGCTCGAGCGCGCGTCGTTCCCCACCGACGCGTGGTCGGACGCGATGATGCGCGAAGAGCTGGCCTCGCCGCACGGCTGGTACATCGTCGACGAGGTGGCCGGCCGCGTCGCCGGCTACGCCGGTCTGCGGGCGGCGCGTGGGGCGAAGGATGCCGACGTCCAGACGATCGCGATCGCCGAGGCCTCCCGCGGTCGCGGTCGCGGACGTGCGCTCCTGCGGGCGCTGCTGACCGAGGCCGCTCGGCGCGGGGTGAACGAGGTCTTCCTCGAGGTCCGCGCCGACAACCCCGTCGCGCAGTCGCTGTATGCCTCGGAGGGGTTCCACGAGGTGGGGCGCCGACCGCGCTACTACCAGCCCGACGACGTCGACGCCGTCGTGATGAAGCTGGACCTGCGCGGCTGGTCGGCCGCGCAGACGCCGTCCGCCGAGGATGCCGGGGTGTGCACGTGAACCGGGCCGAGCCGCTGATCCTCGGCATCGAGACGAGCTGCGACGAGACCGGCATCGGCATCGTGCGCGGCCGCACCCTCCTGTCCAACACCATCGCCAGCTCGATGGACGAGCACGCCCGCTACGGCGGGGTGGTGCCCGAGGTCGCCGCCCGCGCGCACCTCGAGGCGCTCGAGCCGGCGATCCGCGCCGCCCTGGCGGAGTCGGGCGTCGCGCTCTCCGACCTCGATGCCGTCGCCGTCACGTCGGGTCCCGGACTCGCGGGCGCGCTCATGGTCGGCGTGGGGGCGGCCAAGTCGCTCGCCGTGTCGCTGGACCGGCCGCTGTACGCCGTCAACCACCTCGTCGGGCACATCGCGGCCGACATCCTGGATGCCGATGCCCCGCCCCTCGAGTACCCCACCGTCGCCCTCCTGGTGTCGGGCGGGCACACCTCGCTGCTGCTCGTGCGCGACCTGACGAGCGATGTCGAGCTTCTCGGCGAGACGATGGACGACGCGGCCGGCGAGGCCTTCGACAAGGTCGCGCGCCTGCTCGGGCTCCCGTACCCGGGCGGCCCCGAGATCGATCGCGCCGCGGCCGCGGGCGATCCCGGGGCGATCCGCTTCCCGCGCGGCCTGTCCCGCGCGAGCGACATGGCCGATCATCGCTACGACTTCTCGTTCTCGGGCCTCAAGACCGCCGTCGCACGCTGGATCGAGCAGCGCGAGGCCGCCGGCGAACCAGTGCCCGTGGCGGACGTGGCGGCCGGATTCCGCGAGGCGGTCGTCGACGTGCTCGTCACGAAGGCGCTCGCCGCGTGCCGTGATCACGGCGTCCCGCGACTGCTCCTCGGCGGCGGCGTGATCGCGAACCGGCGTCTCCGTGACGTCGCGCTGGAGCGCGCCGCCGCCGAAGGCGTCACCGTCCGCATCCCTCCGCTGTCGCTGTGCACCGACAACGGCGCCATGATCGCGGCGCTCGCCGCCGAGCTCGTGATGTCGGGGCGCCGCCCGTCGACCCTGCGCTTCGGCGCGGACTCCACGCTCCCGGTCACCGAGATCCAGGTCGCCGAGGAGGCCCCGTGAGCGACGAGCGGATGCCGCATCCCCCCGAGTCGCCCGGGCCCGGGATCGAGCCGCCGTCGCCCGACGTGGTGGCGGCGGATGAGGTATCCGCGCTCCCCGGCGTCCATCGCGGCGGGTACCTGCGCCTGCCGACGGCGCCCGTGGCGATCACGCGCGAGACCGCTCCGGCCGAGCCCGGCACCGATGAGGACGTGCCGCTGGTCTCGGCCCAGTGGGTCATGCCCGCGCCCGAGCCGCCGCACCGCGGCCTGGCCGGGTGGGCGCTCGCATTCTCGATCGCCGGACTGCTGGTGTCGCTGTTCGTCGGCTGGGGATTCCCGATCGGCCTCGTCGGAGTCGGCTCGGCGATCCTCGCGCTGCGACGTCCGCTCGAGAGCCGAGCGGTCGCCGTGTGGGCGCTGGTGGTGGGGACGGTCTCCGTCCTCTACAGCGCCGGATGGCTGCTCTACGCCGCGGGCCGTATCACGACCGGCTGACCCGGTCGGCGAGCACGGCGATCCGCCGTGTCCCGACCCGCGTGAGCACGAGCGTCGCCTCGGCGTCGCCGCCGAGTCGGAGCTTGCGCCGGAACTGGGCGGGATCGACATCCACGCCTCGCTTCTTGATCTCGAGGCGCCCGATGCCGGCCTCGCGCAGCGCGCTGTTGATGGCGGGGATCTTCGCGGGCATCGCCTCGCGCACGCGGAAGGATGTCACGAACGGGCTCGTGACCGCGGCATCCGAGGTCATGTAGGCGACATGCTCGTCCAGCATGCCCGCGTCGAGGGAACGCGCGACCTCGCCGATCAGCCGGGCGCGGATGACGGCTCCGTCGGGCTCGTGCAGGAACGCCCCCAGTTCACGGACCGGCTCGTCGGGGCTGTCCGCGGCCGACGTCAGCTCGTGCGCGTCATCACCCCGGATGACGAGCGCCGCGCGCCGGACGCCCTCGCGCGCGAGTGGTCCCGACCACAGCACGAGCTCGACGGTGGACCCGTCGGCGCTGATCCACTGCGCCTCGAGGTCGTCGGGGATCAGAGCGCGGTCCAGGCCCGGCCCGAGCTTGATCCCGGCGGGCATGCGGCCGGCGAGTTCGAGCGTCCAGTCCAGCGGCGGAGACCAGTCCTCGGGACGCGTGCGGGCGGTCTCGGTGTGCCCAGCGGTGCGGCGAGCCGGGTCCAGCCACACGGCGTCGACGTGCGTCAGATCCGTAGTCTCGGCGGTGCCGTGGCGCACCGTTGCGGAGTCGCCGAACGGCGCGAGGTTGTAGGCCGCGATCGCCGCCGTCACCTCGTCGGCCTCGACGGCGGTCACCCGGATCCCGAGCGCGGTCAGGCCCAGCGAGTCCCCGCCGATCCCGCACCCGAGGTCGGCCACCCGCTCGAACCCGGCGTCGCGGAACCGCACGGCGTGCCGGGCGGCGATGCCCAGGCGCGTCGCCTGCTCGAGTCCGGCACGGGTGAACAGCATCCGCTCGGCGAACGGACCGAACTTCGCCCCGGCGCGGGCGCGCAGCCGCGACTGCGTGACCACCGCCGACACGAGGTCGGGGGAGTGGCCCTCCCTGCGGAGCCGTGAGACGGTCCGCGCGACGTCGTCGGCGGATTCGACGGGAGGCAGCCCGTCGAGCAGCCGCAGTCCGTCCGGGGTCAGCAGTGCGGTCAGCTCGGCCATCTCCACCGGGACAGCCTACGTGCCGGTGCCGCCACCGGGGGTGCCGCGTCGCACGACGTCACGCGGTTGGCACTCACGTTGCATGAGTGCCAGCGCATGCCTAGAATCGTCATCAGCACTCTCCGTACCAGAGTGCTAACGAGTCTTCAGTCTCAAGGAAAGAAGAGGTAGACCGTGTCGGTTTCCATCAAGCCGCTCGAGGACCGCATCGTCATCAAGCAGGTCGAGGCCGAGCAGACCACCGCGAGTGGCCTCGTCATCCCCGACACCGCCAAGGAGAAGCCCCAGGAGGGCGAAGTCGTCGCCGTCGGCCCCGGCCGCATCGACGACAACGGCAACCGCGTGCCGCTCGACGTGGCCGTCGGCGACCGCGTGCTCTACAGCAAGTACGGCGGCACCGAGGTCAAGTTCGGCGCCGACGAGTTCCTCGTCCTGTCGGCGCGCGACGTCCTGGCGGTCGTCGTCCGCTGATCACGCGCACAGCGTCCCGAGAGGGTCGGATGCCTCGGCATCCGGCCCTCTCGTCCGTCTCGGCCTAGGCTGGGCGGGTGAGTCGCGAAGAGGTCCCGCCGTCTCCGGGCGGGGTGAACGCCCTGGACGACTCGACCGCCCTCGACCTCGGCGTGACGACGGGCACGATCCGCGCTCGCAACGCCGCCGCGGAGGCGCGGGAGCGGACGCTCGGCGGCTTCTTCGCCTTCGGCGCCTATCTGCTGTGGGGCTTCCTTCCGCTCTACTTCCTGCTGCTCGCGCCGACCGGCCCGTGGGAGCTGGTGGCGTGGCGCATTCTGCTGTCGCTCGCCTTCTGCGCCCTGCTGCTGACCGTCATGCGGGCCTGGCCTCGGCTCGTGGCCGTTCTGCGTCAGCCCCGGGTGGTCGGGCTCACCGTCATCGCCGGCATCCTGATCTACATCAACTGGCAGGTCTTCATCTACGGCGCGCTGACCGGCCACGTGATCGAGCCGAGCCTCGGCTACTTCATCAACCCGATCGCCACGGTGCTCCTGGCGGTGCTGGTGCTGCGCGAGCGGCTGCGCCCCACCCAGTGGGTCGCCATCGGCATCGCGGCGGCCGCGGTGCTCGTGATCGTGATCGGCTACGGCACCTTCCCGTGGATCGCTCTGACCCTCGCGGCGAGCTTCGGCGTGTACGGGCTGGTCAAGAAGAAGGTCGGGCCGTCCGTCGACGCGGTGAGCGGGCTCACGCTCGAGACGCTGTGGCTCACGCCGATCGCGGTGACGGTGCTCATCGTCGTCGCCGCGACGCAGGGTCTCACGATGGGGGCGTATGGCTGGCCCCACGCCGTTCTGCTGAGCCTCACGGGAGTCGTCACGGCGGTGCCGCTGCTGCTCTTCGCGGCCGGCGCCCGGCGGGTGTCGCTCACGACGATCGGACTGCTGCAGTTCGTGGCGCCGGTGCTCCAGTTCCTCGTCGGCTGGCTCTACCTGGGGGAGCCGATGCCGCTCGAACGCTGGATCGGGTTCGGTCTCGTGTGGATCGCGCTGATCGTCCTGACCGTGGACTCCGTCGTCCACGCTCGCCGCGCGCGCACGTCCGGCTGATCACCGGCCGCGCAGACGCGAGGGGGGCGACGCGGGCTCAGCGCACCAGACGGGCGATCGCCTGCGTGGCTTCGCTGATCTTCGCGTCCGCCTCGGCGCCGCCGAGTCGCGCCGCATCGACGACGCAGTGACGCAGGTGATCGTCGAGCAGTCCCACCGCGACGGCCTCGAGGGCGCTCGTGAGCGCGCTGATCTGCGTCAGGATGTCGATGCAGTACTTCTCGTCCTCGACCATCTTGTGGATGCCGCGGGCCTGCCCCTCGATGCGCTTGAGGCGGTTGAGGTACTTGTCCTTGTCGGTGATGTACCCGTGGGTGTGGTCGGCGTGGACCATGGTGTCGCTCATCGTCGTGTCCTCATCGTGTGGAGTGTGCGCCCGGCGAGCCGGCTCCCGACCCGCTGCGGAAGGTTCGGAGCCGCAGGCTGTTGCCCACGACGAAGACGCTGGACAGCGCCATCGCCGCCCCCGCGATCATCGGGTTGAGCAGGCCCAGGGCGGCCAGCGGTATCGCCGCAACGTTATACGCGAACGCCCAGAAGAGGTTCGCCTTGATCGTGCGGAGCGTCGCGCGGGACAGGCGGATCGCGTCGCCGACGCTGCGCAGGTCGCCACGCACCAGGGTGAGGTCGGATGCCTCGATCGCGGCATCCGTCCCGGTGCCCATCGCGATGCCGAGGTCGGCCTGCGCGAGCGCCGCGGCGTCGTTCACGCCGTCGCCGACCATCGCGACCGCGCGGCCCTCGGACTGAAGGCGCGTCACCTCGGCCGCCTTGTCGTGCGGGAGCACCTCGGCGACCACCTCGTCTATGCCGACCTGCGCCGCCACCGTGCGGGCGACAGCGCGGGAATCGCCCGTGAGGAGGACCGTCCGCAGGCCGAGCCCGTGCAGCTGCTCGATGGCCTGGCGGCTGGTGGGCTTGACCTCATCGGCGACCACGAGGACGCCGCGCACCTCGCCGTCCCATGCGGCGAGCACGGCCGTGGCCCCGCCCTCCTCGGCCGCGCGCTTCGCGGTCTCGAGCTCGGGTGGCACGCGGAGCGCCCACTCGGCGAGGAGGGATGCCGTGCCGACGACGACCGCGTGACCGTCGATCACGCCCGAGACGCCGCGGCCGGGCAGGTTCTCGAACGACTCGGGAGTCGCGAGCGGACCGACCTCGGCCTCCGCGGCCTGGGCGACGGCCCGCGCGACGGGGTGCTCGGAGGCGTGCTCGAGCGCGCCCGCGAGCCGCAGGAGCAGCTCGCGATCGGTGCCGGGCGAGGGGACGACGTCCACGAGGGCCATTCGGCCGCTCGTCACCGTTCCGGTCTTGTCGAGAACGACGGTGTCGACGGCCCTCGTGGACTCGAGCACCTCGGGTCCGGTGATGAGGATGCCGAGCTGCGCGCCGCGGCCGGTGCCGACCAGCAGCGCGGTGGGTGTCGCGAGGCCCAGGGCGCACGGGCACGCGATGATCAGCACGGCCACGGCGGCGGTGAACGCCATGGCCGCGTCGTAGCCGAGCGCGAGCCACGCCACGAGAGTGACGACGGAGATGAGCAGGACGACCGGCACGAAGACGCCGGAGATGCGGTCGGCGAGCCGCTGCACATCGGCCTTCCCCGACTGGGCCTGCTCGACGAGGCGCGCCATCTGAGCGAGCTGGGTGTCTTCGCCCACGCGCGAGGCCCGGACCACCAGGCGCCCGCCGGCGTTCACCGTCGCGCCGATCACGGCGTCGCCGGGCGCGACCTCGACGGGCACCGACTCGCCGGTCACCATCGACGCGTCCACAGCGGAGGTGCCCGAGACGACGACGCCGTCGGTGGCGATCTTCTCGCCCGGCCGCACCACGAAGCGGTCGCCCACCCGCAGGTCGGCGATCGCGACGCGGGACTCGAGCTCGCCGCCGCCTGTGGACGGCCGCAGGACGGCGGCATCCTTCGCGCCGATCTCGAGCAGTGCGCGCAGGGCGGCGCCGGCACGGCGCTTGGAACGCACTTCGAAGTAGCGCCCGGCGAGCACGAACGTCGTCACGCCCGCGGCGACCTCGAGGTAGATGTTCCCGGCGCCGTCACCGGGCTGTACCGACCACTCGAACGCGTGGGTCATCCCCGGCATGCCGGCGTGCCCGAGGAACAGCGCGTAGAGCGACCACAGGAACGCCGCCGACACACCCAGCGAGATGAGGGTGTCCATCGTCGCCGCGCCGTGGCGGAGGTTGATCCAGGCGGCGCGGTGGAAGGGCCACGCGCCCCACACGACCACCGGCGCGGCCAGCGCGAGGGATGCCCACTGCCAGTACGTGAACTGGAGCGCGGGGACCATGGCGAGCACGACCACCGGCACGGACAGCACGATCGAGCCGATCAGTCGCTGTCGAAGGCCGACGAGCTCGGCGTCGCGGCCGCCCTCGCGCGCGTCCGCCGGCTCGGGCGCGGGTGGCCGGGGAACCGCCGCGGTGTAGCCGGTCCGCTCCACCTCGGCGATGAGGTCGACGGGGTCGACTCCGGCGGGTGCGGTGATGGTCGCCTTCTCGGTGGCGTAGTTGACGGATGCCTCCACCCCGTCCATCCGGTTCAGGCGCTTCTCGATCCGGGCGGCGCACGACGCGCACGTCATTCCGCCGATCTCGAGCTCGATCCGGGCGCCCGGCGGAGGGGTGGCGGTCATCAGGCGCGTGCCGCCTCGTAACCCGCCTCGTCGACCGCGGCAAGGACGGCGGCGTCCGAGAGGGGCGCGGCCGACTCGACGACGAGCGAACCGCTCGCGGCGTCGACGCGGACGACATCGGCACCGGGGATCTTCGAGACCTCCGTGCGCACCGACATCTCGCAGTGTGCGCAGGTCATGCCCGTCACGGTGTATTCGGTCGTCTGCGGCATGAGGCTCGCCTTTCGTGAGGAGGGGGATACCCCAAGGGGGTACGGCATCCCTCCACGTTATACCCGGCTGGGGTATCCAGGGCCGGAGAGGACGTCGTCTCGTCGTTTCCATATCGTGATCGGGGGATACGAGCCGTTACACATCGTTAACGAATGGCAACACTGGCGAGCGCCGCAGATGGTTAGGTTAGGGACACTGGGCCGGCTCCCGAAATGCCGCGCCCGTCGTTCATCACAGCAAGGAGCAACATGAGCGTCTTCACCCGCTCGCGCAAGTCCGCCCTCGCAGGCGTCGTTGCGCTCGCCGGCGCCAGCGCCCTCGTCCTCGCCGGCTGCGCCGGCGGAGGAACGGGCGGCGAGACCAGCGCCCCTCCCACCGAGGAGCGCGACCTCACCCTGAAGATCGGCACGATCCTGCCCCAGACGGGCAGCCTGTCGTTCCTCGGACCGCCGGAGGAGGCCGGCGTCGGTCTGGCCGCGCAGCACGTCAACGACTATGCCGACACGACCGGCCTGACCATGGACGACATCGTCTGGGGCGACTCGGGCGACACCGAAAACAAGGCGTACGCCACGACGATCCAGACCCTCATCTCGGAGGGCGTGACCGCCGCCATCGGCGCCGCGTCGTCGGGTGTCACCAAGCTGTTCCTCGACGACGCCGTCGCGGCCGGGATCATCGTGTTCTCGCCCGCCAACACGTCGCTCGACTTCACCACCTGGGACGACGACGGCCTCTATTGGCGTACGGCTCCGTCCGACAAGCTCCAGGGCGAAGTCCTCGGCAACCTGGTCGCCGAAGACGGTCACGAGAACGTCGCGGTCCTGTACCTCAACGACTCGTACGGCACCGGCCTCAACGACGTCTTCCAGGAGACCTTCACGGGCGCCGGCGGCACGATCGTCGAGGAGCAGTCGTACAACACCGGCGACACCTCGTTCGACGCTCAGGTCAGCGCGCTGCTCGCCTCGAACCCCGACGCCATCGTCCTGATCACGTTCGACGAGATCTTCACGATCGGCCCGGCGCTGCTGCAGGCCGGCTACCCCGCCGAGAACCTGTACTTCGTCGACGGCAACCTGAAGAACTTCGGTGCCGACGACAAGTGGCCGGCAGACCTCAGCCTCGAGGGCGCCAAGGGCACCACGCCCGCCGGCCCGTCGACGCCGGAGGACTTCCAGGCGGAGCTGAACGAGTGGTGGACCGGCGAGGGCAACTCCGAGCTGACCGACTTCTCGTACGCCAACGAGTCCTACGACGCGGTCATCCTCCTCGCGCTGGCCTCGCTGGCCGCGAACTCGACCGAGGCCGCGGACGTCGCGGGCAAGCTCGTCGAGGTCTCGGGCGGCACCGGTGACGGTGAGAAGTGCGACTCGTACGAGGCGTGCGCCGACATCATCCTGGCGGGCAACGTCGCGGACTACGACGGCTACTCCGGACCGATCACGTTCGACGAGGTCGGCGACCCGACCGAGGCGACGGTGGGTGTCTTCCAGTACCAGGACGACAACTCCTTCGTCCGCATCGACATCTGAGTCGACAAGACACGGAAGGGCCCCGGAGCGATCCGGGGCCCTTCCCCATTCCCGGCCGCGATCGCTGCGCGGGCCCGACTGTGCAAGGCTTCGAGGATGCTCTCTCCTCAGTCGCTCGCCGAAGCCGACCGGAGGATCGTGGCGGCGTGGGCAGCGGACTGCGCGGAGCGCGCGCTCGCCGTCTTCGAGGCGGAGGCGCCCGAAGACGACCGCGCTCGCGATGCGATCGCGCGCACCAGGGCGTTCGCACGCGGGGAGCTGTCAGCCGCGGGTGAGATCAAGCGGCGATTCGTCGCGGGGCGTGCGGCCCACTCGGCCGCCTCGCCCGCCGGCGCTGCCGCCGCCCGGTCGGCGGCTCAGGCCGCGGGAGTCGCGCACATGGGCGCCCACGCCCTCGGTGCCGCCGCCTATGCTGCGCGTGCCGCCGCTCTGACCGCGCCGGGGAACCCGACTGCCGCCGCGGATGAGCTCCGCTGGCAGCTCGACCGCATGACGGCGTCCGTCGCGGTCGCACTGCGCCGTCTGCCCCCGCTCGGCGACGACTCGGCCGGCCCGCTGGGGCCGGGGCTGCTCGCGCGAGGGGACCTCGCCGCGCACATCGAGGCGATCCAGGGCCACCTGGCCGCGACGGCGTGAACGAGAAGGAGAGTGGATGCCGCGGCATCCACTCTCCTCCGTGGTCGACGTCAGGCGGTCTCGGAACCGAGCGAGCCCAGGTACAGGCCGATGACCTTCGGGTCGTTCAGGAGCTGACGGCCGGTGCCCTCGTAGGCGTCGCGTCCCTGGTCGAGGACGTAGCCGCGGTCGCAGATCTGCAGGCAGCGGCGGGCGTTCTGCTCGACCATGATCGTCGTCACGCCGGCCTTGTTGATGTCGGAGACGCGGATGAACGCGTCGTCCTGGCGCACCGGAGACAAGCCGGCGGAGGGCTCGTCGAGGAGGAGCACCGCGGGATCCATCATGAGGGCCCGCGACATCGCCACCATCT
This sequence comes from Microbacterium insulae, assembly GCF_042677065.1. NCBI lineage: Bacteria > Bacillati > Actinomycetota > Actinomycetes > Micrococcales > Microbacteriaceae > Microbacterium > Microbacterium insulae. The sequence goes on from NZ_JBHTII010000001.1 coordinate 2,061,404, forward strand.
GACGCTCGCCGCCCGAGAGCGAGCCCGCGCGCTGCTTGAGGCGCTTGCCCAGCTCGGCGAAGATCCCCGTGACGAAGTCCAGGCGCTCCGCGTACTGCTTCGGGGCCTGGTAGAGACCCATCTGCAGGTTCTCCTCGATCGTGAGCGAGGGGAACACGTTGTTCGTCTGCGGTACGAAGCCCACGCCCCGGGTCACGAGCTTGTCGGACTTCAGCCCGACGACACTCTCGCCGTTGACGGTGATCGTGCCCGAGCGCACCTTCACCATGCCGAAGATGGACTTCAGCAGCGTCGACTTCCCGGCGCCGTTGGGACCGATGATGCCGATCAGCTCGCCCTTGCGGGCGACGAGGTTCGCGCCGTTGATGATGTTGATGCCGGGGAGGTACCCCGCGTACAGGTCGGTGACCTCGACGACGACGCGGTCGGTGCGGGCGTCCTCCGTCATGCCGGCGCCGGTCGTCGACACGGGCCCTGCGGCCGCTGCGCTGCTCACTTGTTCTCCTTCTCGGCATCGGCGATCTCGGCCGCCTCGGCCTCCCTGATCTCGTCGAGGAGCTCGGCTTCGGAGGCGCTGTGCTCGCCGGCCACGCGCCCGGTCACGACACCGAGGTCGACATCCTGGTGGCTGCCCAGGTACGCGTCGATGACGGCCTTGTCCTGCATCACGCTCTCGGGCGGGCCCTCGGCGACGACGCGACCCTCGGCCATGACCACGACCCAGTCGGCGATGTGGCGGACCATGTGCATGTCGTGCTCGACGAAGAGCACCGTCATGCCGAGGTCCTTGAGGTCGAGGATGTGATCGAGCAGCGACTCGGTGAGGGCCGGGTTCACGCCGGCCATCGGCTCGTCGAGCATGACCAGCGTCGGATCGCTCATGAGCGCACGGGCCATCTCGAGCAGCTTGCGCTGACCACCCGACAGCGAAGCCGCGTAGTCGTCGGCCTTCGCGTCGAGCTTGAACCGCTGGAGGAGCTCCATCGCCTTGTCCTCGTTGGCGTCGTCCTGCTTGCGCCACACGGCCGGGATGATGCTCGACCACAGCCGCTCGCCCTTCTGCTTCGTCGCACCGAGCTTCATGTTCTCGAGCACCGTCAGCAGCGAGAGCGCCTTGGTGAGCTGGAACGTGCGCACCTGGCCCAGGCGGGCGACCTTGAACGACGGGATCCCCGAGAGGTTCTTGCCGTCGAACGACCAGGTCCCGGAGTTCGGCTTGTCGAAGCCGCACAGCAGATTGAACAGGGTGGTCTTGCCCGCACCGTTGGGGCCGATGAGGGCCGTGATCGCGCCGCGCGGGATCTCGAGGTGGGCCACGTCCACGGCGGTGAGACCGCCGAATCGGCGCGTGACGTTGTCGATCACCATGATCGGGTCGTTCTTGGCGACGCCCGGAACGGGATCGCCCTTCGCGAGCCCGGTCGTCTTCGGACGGCGGATGCTGCCGGTCGCGGTCGTGACCGCGCCGGTCGTGGGCGTCGAGCCGGTCGCGGGCGGCGTCGCGCCGCCCGCACCGGGCTCGGGAGTGCTGTTACTTGACAAAGGTCAGCTCCCTCTTGTTTCCGAAGATGCCCTGCGGGCGGAAGATCACGATCAGCATGAGCGCGACACCCACGAGGATGAAGCGGAGGGCGCCCGCCTGGGCCGACGACATCGGCAGGACCGCGGCGAGTGCCGGCAGCACGTTGCCCAGGAAGCCCATGATCACCCAGAAGATCACCGAGCCGACGACGGGACCGAACACGGTCGCCGCCCCGCCGAGCAGCAGGATCGTCCAGATGAAGAACGTGAGCGAGGTCGTGTAGGTGGCGGGGACCACGGCGGACGGGAGCGCGAAGACCACGCCGCCCAGTGCGCCGAAGACACCACCGATGATGAGCGCCTGCATCTTGTAGGCGAAGACGTTCTTGCCGAGCGAGCGCACGGCGTCCTCGTCCTCGCGGATGCCCTTGAGCACGCGGCCCCACGGGCTGCGCATGAGCGCCCACACGAGGTACACCGCGATCGCGAGCAGGATGATGCCGAACACGCGCACCCACAGCTGGTCGGCGGTCCACGTCCACGGGCCGAAACCGTACGTGCCCTCCGGGAAGGGATTGGCGGCGCGGAAGCCCGCGTGATACCCGCCCAGACCGTCGGCGGAGTTCGTCCATTCGTCGAACAGCTGCGTCGTCAGCGCCAACCGGACGATCTCGGCCGCCGCGATCGTGACGATGGCGAGGTAGTCCGCGCGCAGACGCAGCGTCGGGATACCGAGGATGACCGCGAAGACCATGGCCGCGAGGCATCCGACGATGATGCCCACCCACCACGGCCATCCGAACGACAGGATCGAGATCGCGTAGCCGTAGGCGCCGAGCGCCATGAAGCCCGCCATACCGAAGTTGAGCAGTCCGGCGTAGCCGAAGTGCACGGCCAGTCCGGTCGCCGCGAGCGCGTACGCGATCGTCTCGGGGCTGAACAGCCAGTAGGCCGTGTTGTTGAGAATCTGTCCCCAATCCATGGCCTAGCCCAGCCTCTCTTTGCGACCCAGCAGGCCTTGTGGCCTCACCAGGAGGATGATGATCAGCACCGCCAGCGCACCGACGTACTTCATGTCAGGCGGGACGCCGAACAGCGTGGACAGCTCCACGAGGATGCCGACGATCAGCGCGCCGACGAGCGCGCCGAAGGCCGTCCCCAGGCCGCCCAGGGTGACCGCGGCGAAGATGAGGAGCAGCACCTGCACGCCCATGTCCCACTTCACGCCGGGGCGGAAGTAGGCCCACAGCACACCGGCGACGGCGGCGAGTGAGCCCGACAGGATCCAGACGATGCGGATCACGCGGTCGACGTTGATGCCGGATGCCGCGGCGAGGCCGGGGTTGTCGGAGATGGCTCGGGTCGCCTTTCCGACGCGCGTGCGCAGCAGCCAGTAGGCGACGGCGAGGAGGAGCACGATCGAGATGCCCATCGACAGCACGTCGATCCAGGACAGCGCGATGGGTCCGATGCGGATGTCGCGCGGGGACCCCGCTCCCGGCAGCTGGTACGTGCCGCCGCCGATGAAGAACAGGTACAGGTAGCGGACGGCCAGCGAGAGGCCGATGCTGACGATCATCAGCTGCACGAGGCCCAGTCCCTTGCGCCGCAGCGGCTTCCACAGCCCGGCGTCGAGCGACCACCCCAAGGCGGCGCCGGCGAGGATCACGATCGGGATCACCAGCCACATCGGCAGGCCGAAGTTGACGCCGAAGATGAGCGCGATGACCGCGCCGAAGGTCAGCATCTCGGCGTGGGCGAAGTTCGTCAGGCCCGTCGTGCCGAAGATCAGCGAGACGCCGACGGCGGCGAGGGCCAGGAGCAGGCCGAAGTTGAGGCCGTTGATGAGGCGCTCGAGGAACTGGTCCAGGAAGGACGTCGTGACGCGCTCGCCCTCTCCGAGGAAGAGGTTGAGGATTTTCGTTCCGGTCGCGCCGAAGGAGACGTCGAAGGATCCGGTGGTCCCCTCCTTGGGCTGGATGCCCTCGGGGAGCAGCGCCGGGTCGACGATCACCCCGTCCGGGAGGGTGCTCTCGTCGATGATGAGGACGTACTCGTCCTTCTCGGGGACGTAGAGGCGCCACTTGCCCTCGGCATCGGTGATGGTCTCCGCCTCGAAGCCGTTGCCCTCGACCATGATGACGACGTCGGGGACCGGTTCGCCCTCGTTCTCGATCAGACCGCCGAAGTAGAAGTCGGTCTGCTCTTGATCACCCCCCGGCGTGTCGGGGGCGGTGGCGGCGGCGTGCGCGCCGGACGGCGAGGCGAGCAGCACCAGTGCGGCGGCCATCAGCACTCCGACGAGGACGACCGCCCATCGGGCGTATCTCCTCGCGATCACAGTCGTAGGACCCACAGAACCTCCAGTCGGCGGCACCACGCTCACCGATGACAGTCGGGTCGCATCGGCCGTGATGAACGACGGTACGACTGTAATGTGTCAGCCGTGTTTCGCCTACTTATCCCCAGGCGGTGACACCGAATCGGAATATCCGGCCCTCCGCCGGCGCTTAGAATCGAGACGGACGTCGGCCTCGATTTCGCGCAGGAGAACCATGGAGCATCACGACCCCTTCGGCTTCGTCGGATTGACCTACGACGATGTCCTTCTGCTTCCGGGCCACACCGATGTGATCCCGAGCGAAGCCGACACCTCGTCCAGGGTCACGCGCCGCATCACCGTCGCCACTCCGCTCCTGTCAGCGGCGATGGACACCGTCACCGAGGCCCGCCTCGCCATCGCGATCGCGCGCGAGGGCGGCCTCGGCATCATCCACCGCAACCTCTCGATCGAGGAGCAGGCGGCGATGGTCGACCGCGTCAAGCGCAGCGAGTCGGGCATGATCACCGACCCCATCACCACGACCGCCGACGCCACGATCGAGGAGGTCGACGCCCTGTGCGCGACGTACCGCATCTCGGGCCTTCCGGTCGTCGACGACGACGGTCGCCTCCTCGGCATCGTGACCAACCGCGACATGCGCTTCGTGTCGGGCTTCGAGCGTCAGAGCACCAAGGTGCGCGACGTCATGACGCGCGAAGGGCTCGTCACCGGCCGTGTCGGCATCAGCGCGGGCGAGGTGATCTCGCTGTTCGCCCAGCACCGGGTCGAGAAGCTCCCGCTCATCGACGACGACGGCAAGCTCGCCGGGCTCATCACGATCAAGGACTTCGACAAGAGCGAGAAGTACCCCCTCGCCACGAAGGACGAGCACGGCCGTCTGCGGGTCGGCGCGGCGATCGGATTCTTCGGCGACGCGTGGCAGCGCGCCGAGGCGCTGCGCGACGCCGGTGTCGACGTGATCGTCGTCGACACCGCGAACGGTCAGTCGGCCGGGGTCATCGACATGGTCCGCCGCATCAAGGCGGATGCCTCGTTCGCCCACATCGACGTGATCGGCGGCAACGTCGCCACCCGCGAGGGCGCGCAGGCGCTCATCGACGCGGGCGTGGACGCCGTCAAGGTCGGTGTCGGTCCGGGCTCCATCTGCACCACCCGCGTCGTCGCGGGCGTCGGTGTGCCCCAGGTGACCGCGATCTACGAGGCGTTCCTCGCCGCGCGCGAGGCGGGCATCCCGATCATCGCCGACGGCGGTCTGCAGTACTCGGGCGACATCGCCAAGGCGCTCGTCGCGGGTGCCGACACGGTGATGCTCGGATCGCTCCTCGCCGGCACCGACGAGTCGCCCGGCGAGATCGTGTTCCAGGGCGGCAAGCAGTTCAAGCAGTACCGGGGCATGGGCTCGCTCGGTGCGCTCCAGACGCGCGGCAAGAAGACGTCCTACTCGAAGGACCGCTACTTCCAGGCCGACGTGCCCAGCGACGACAAGCTCATTCCCGAGGGCATCGAGGGCCAGGTCGCCTACCGCGGCCCCGTGTCGGCCGTCGCCTACCAGCTCGTCGGCGGCCTCCGCCAGTCGATGTTCTACGTCGGCGCCCGCACGATCGACGAGCTCAAGGCCAAGGGCAGGTTCGTCCGCATCACGGCCGCGGGGCTCAAAGAGTCGCACCCGCACGACGTGCAGATCGTGGTCGAGGCGCCGAACTACAAGCGCTGACGAAGAGCGGATGCCGCGGCATCCGCTCTTCGTCGTTCCGCCCGCGGCGCTCGCCGACGTCGCAGAATCGCGCGAGATTCGCACGATCGCGCGCGATTCGAGCAGTTGCGGGTGCTTTCTGCGAAGTACGTGCGAGTGAATGCCGCTTCCTCCCCACTCGGCGTGTGGCGCGCGTCTTCCACGGGGGGTTCGCGTCCGCACACGAAGCGGTCGCAGCGATGCCAGGCTCGCCGGATGGTGTCTCGAAGAACGCCACAGCAGCTGCGTGACTGGCTTGCGGCGAACGAGGGGATCGCACACCGTGAGCAGATCCGGCGTGCGGGCTTCAGTGCGGCGACGGTGCGGGTTCTCGTCGGAGGCGGGGATGCGGCCGCGATCAGGCGGTCGTGGATCGCCCTCCCCGGCGCTGCAGCCGATCTGCGCGGAGCGGCTGCGTCCGGCGGACAAATCAGCTGCCTGTCCCTTGCGCGGCGGCGGGGATGGTGGGTGCCGCCGGCGCTTGACCAGGGACTCCACCTTCACGTCCTTCCCGGGTCGGCCTCGGTGCGTGAGGGGAACGATGCCGTCGTGCGTCATTGGACGAAGCCGCTCGTGGCGGGGGGCCGATCGCTGATCGCGTCCGTCGAAGACGCGCTTCAGCACATCGCCGGTTGCGTCGATCGCGACGGCGCGCTCGTGCTCTGGGAGTCGGCCGCTCGCACCGAGCGCCTGTCGCCCGACGCGCTTCGAAGCGTGGGCTGGACGTCACGCGCGGCGCGCGAGCTCTCGACCGAAGTGCAGGGCCTTTCCGACTCGGGTCTCGAGACGCTCGTGGTGATCCCGCTGCGACGCCGGGGTCTGCGCGTTCGCCAGCAGGTGAAGCTCGCGGGCCGATTCGTGGACCTCCTCGTTGGCGATCGCCTCGTCCTTCAGATCGACGGTTTCGAGTTCCACGCGTCGAGCGGGCAACGATCGCAAGACATCGCGCACGATGCCGAGCTTCGGCTGCGGGGCTTCACCGTCATCCGTCTCAGCTACTCCCAGATCGTCCATGACTGGCCGGGGGTCGAGCGGATCATCCAGCGCGCAGTGGCCGCAGGCTTGCACCGGGATTCGTGAGCGGCCACGGCGACCGCACATTCGCAGAATCGCGCGAGGTTCGCAGCATCCGCCCGTAACTGTGCGACTCTCGTGCGATTCTGCGAAGCCCGGACGCACCGCGGCGGTCCCGGTCGTTACGCTGTGCTCATGATCCGGCAGCGGCGGCATCCGTCGGCGACCGAGCGCACGACGCGCCTCGAGGCGTTCACCGACGGCGTGTTCGCGATCGCGGCGACACTGCTGGTCCTCGACCTCACGAGCCACGCGGTCGGCGACGTGGACACCGACCGCGAGATGTGGGCGGCGCTCGGGGCGATGTGGCCGCTCTTCCTCAACTTCGCGGTGAGCTTCGCGCTGCTGTGCCTGCTGTGGATGGTGCACGTCCGCCAGTTCGAGCACATCGCCCGGGTCGACACCACGCTGCTGTGGCTCAACAACGGGCGGCTGTTCTTCATCGTGCTCGTGCCGTTCGCGACAGGGCTGACCACCGAGTACGCCGACTTCCTCGCCGGGCGGCTGGCCATGCCGGTGACGTTCTTCCTGGCGATCCTCCTCAGCTCCCTGCAGTGGCAGTGGGCGGTGCGCAACCGCGAGGTGATGCTCCCCGATCTGACGGCGGAGGATGCTGCCGCCTATGGCCGCGCGTCCCTCAGCGCCCTCATCATCGGCGCCGTCATCGTCGTGATCGCGCCCTGGGTCGGGTCGGCGGCGTTCCTGCTGTTCCTGCTCGACGGACCGCTCACCCGGCTGCTCCACGGCAGAGGCTGACCCGGCGCCTCGCAGGGCGCCGGGTCAGCCGGGCGAGTTCACCCGACGGGCTGGAGGGCGGGGTCCTTCTCGGCGACGGCGGTGGCGGCATCCGTCCCGCTCTCCGAGCGCCCCGCGGGGAGGCGCAGCGCCACGAGCGTCGCCCCGAGGAGCACCGCCGCGCCGGTGAAGACCGCCGGACGCGCCGCGTCGACGTAGAGGTCGGGTGTGAGGGCGCCCCCGGCTCCGACGAAGATCGCGGTCATGACGGCGGTGCCGAGGGCGACGCCGAGCTCTCGCACCGTGGAGTTCACTCCCGACGCCTTGGCGTGGTCGACGAGTCCGAGCGTCGCCAGCAGCGCAGTCGCCGACGGGGCGAAGACGAGCGCCATCCCGATCCCCGCCAGCAGGAACGGGACGACGAGTGCGGGGTAGGGAGTGTCGGGCGCCATGATCGCGGCGATCCAGGCGAGGGCCACCGCCTGCATCCCGAGGCCCGCGACCATGAGCACGCGGGTTCCGATCCGCGGCGCGATCAGTCCCGCGAGGGGGGCGACGAACATCGGCGCGAGCGTCCACGGCGTCGTCTGGAGCGCGGCTTCGAACGGGGTCGAGCCCTGCACCACCTGCAGGTACTGGATCAGGAGGAACACCGCGCCGAACGTGCCGAAGCTGAACGCGAACCCGATCACGTTGGTGACCGAGAAGGAGCGGTCGCGGAACAGGCGCAGCGGCACCAGCGGTGACGCGGTGCGCGTCTGCCACCAGACGAACGCGGCGATCAGGACCGCGCCGAGCACGATCTCGGCGATGACGCCGGCCGAGTCCCAGCCGTCGTCGTTGCCGCGGACGATGGCGTGCACGAGCGCGATCACTCCGGCCGCGGCGAGAACCGCCCCCGGCACGTCGATGCGGGCGCGGGCGCCGAAGTCGTTCCGGAGCACGAGGAGCGCGAGAGGGATGGCGATGATCGCCACCGGGACATTGATCCAGAAGATGGCCTGCCAGTCCCAGCCCTCCATGATCGCGCCTCCGACGAGCGGACCGACCGCGACGCCCAGGCCCGAGATGCCGCCCCAGATGCCGATCGCCAGCGGGCGCCGCGCGGCGGGGACGGCACCGCTCAGGAGGGCCAGCGACAGCGGCATCACGCCCGCGCCGCCCAGGCCCTGCAGGGCGCGCGCGGCGATCAGCTGGCCGGGATCCGTGCTGAGCGCGGCCAGCACGGAGCCGATCCCGAACACTCCGATGCCGATCGCGAACACGGTGCGGCGGCCGAAGCGGTCACCGAGCGCAGACGCGACGAGGATGGCTCCCGCGAAGACCAGGGTGTACGCGTTGACGAACCACTGGAGCTCCTCGACGGACGCTCCCATCTGCTCGTGCAGCACGGGGAGGGCGTTGGTCATGACGAGGTTGTCGAGGGTGGCCATGAACATGGGCAGGGATGCCGCGGCCAGGACGAGCGCGAAGGGGCGCGCCCGTTGGGCGGAGGGTGTGGTCGTCATCGTGGGCTCCGGTAGTAATTGGATGATTACTTGCGAGAACGAATGTAGTAATCGAATGATTACAAAGTCAAGTCATTCGCTGATAACCTGGGGAGATGACTTCCGTGAGCGTCCCGCCGTCCGCGTCCGCGACGGACGAGCCGGGTCGGAGGCTCTCGTCGGACGAGCGCCGCCGTCAGATCCTCGTGGCCGCGCTCGCCGTGTTCGGAGCCCGTGGGTACGAAGGTGCGACGACCGACGACGTGGCGCGCGCGGCCGGCGTCAGCCAGCCGTACGTCGTCCGCCTGTTCGGCTCGAAGGAGAACCTGTTCCTCGCGACCCTCGAGGAGGCGCTCGCGCGCCTGCTCGCGAGCTTCCGCGCCGCGCTCGCCGATGAGAGCGGCGAGCGCGAGCCCGGCGTGACCGAGGAGAAGGCCATCGCGGCGAGGATCGGCCAGGCGTACGTCGACCTCCTCTCCGTGCGCGGGCTGCACCAGACCCTCGCCCACGCCTACCTGCTCGGCAGCCACCCGGCGATCGGCGCAGCCGCGCGGAAGGGATTCGCCACGGTGTGGCGGTTCTTCCGCGACGAGATGGGCCTCGACGCCGACGACGCCCGCTCGTTCATGGCCGAAGGCATGCTCATCAGCACGATGATCGGACTGCGCATCGTCGACGACTACGGCTCCGACCCGCAGATCACCGAGCTGTTCCGCTCGTGCTTCCCGACGGAGCTGCCCCACGTGCTCGAGGTGCTGCCGCGCGGCGGCGAGCGCTGGTGAGACGCCCGGCAGAGGGATGACGGATGCCGCGCCCCGGCGTATCGTCGGCGGCATGTGCCGCAACATCGTCCCGCTCCACAACTTCGAACCGGCCGCGACCGACGACGAGTGCCACGCCGCCGCGCTTCAGTACGTGCGCAAGATCACGGGCGCGGCGAGGCCCTCGAAGGCCAATCAGGAGGTCTTCGACCGCGCCGTCTCCGAGATCGCCCATGCGACGCGCCACCTGCTCGATGACCTCGTGACCACGGCACCGCCCAAGAACCGGCAGGAGGAGGCGGCCAAGCGGCAGGCGCGCTCCGCCGATCGGTACGAAGCGCTGCGCGCGTTCCAGCAGCAGAAGCGCGACGCACGCGCGGCCTCCTGATCGACCCCGGGCGGACGATAAGCTGGTCGGCTCGCTGCGGGACGCCGCGGCGAGCAGAACAGGAACACCGTGGGGTACATCGACATCGCCGCCGTCTCGTACGCGCTTCCGGACGGCCGGCCCCTGCTCGACGAGGTGTCGTTCCGCGTCGGCGAAGGGTCGACGACCGCTCTCATCGGTCCCAACGGCGCGGGCAAGACGACCCTGCTGCGCATCATCCGGGGCGAGACCCCCGCGCTCTCGGGAGTCGTGTCCATCGACGGCGGGCTCGGGGTCATGGACCAGTTCGTCGGGCACGGCGGGGCCGGCCAGACGGTGCACGACCTGCTCATCTCGGTGGCCCCGACCCGCGTGCGCAAGGCCGCGCGAGAACTGGAGGACGCCGAGGCCGCGATCATCGAGCGCGACGACCTCGACACGCAGATGCGCTACGCCGGCGCGCTCGCCGACTACGCCGAAGCGGGCGGCTACGAGTACGAGACGGTGTGGGACACCTGCGCGACCGCGGCCCTCGGCATCCCGTTCACCCGCGCGCGGTTCCGCGAGCTGACCACGCTGTCGGGCGGCGAGCAGAAGCGGCTCGCGCTCGAGGCTCTCCTGCGCGGGCCGGACCAGGTCCTGCTGCTCGACGAGCCCGACAACTACCTCGACGTCCCGGGCAAGCGCTGGCTCGAGGAGCGCCTGCGCGAGACGCCCAAGACGGTGCTGCTCGTCTCGCATGATCGCGAGCTGCTCGCGCGTGCGGCCGATCGCATCGTGACGCTCGAGTCCGGCGGTGCCGGCAGCACGGCGTGGGTGCACGGCGGCGGTTTCGGAACATACCACCGCGCACGCGAGGACCGCATGGCCCGCCTCGACGAGCTGAGGCGCCGGTGGGACGAGCAGCACGCGAAGCTGAAGGCCCTCGTGGCGACGCTCAAGGTGAAGGCGACCGCCAACGACAGCTTCACGTCGCGATACCGCGCGGCGCAGACGCGACTGCGCAAGTTCGAGGAGGCCGGCCCGCCGCAGGAGCGGCCGCCCGAGCAGGACCTTGCGCTCCGCCTCCGCGGCGCCCGCACCGGCAAGCGCGCCGTCGTCGCCGAGGGCCTCGAGCTGACGGGTCTCATGCGGCCCTTCGACCTCGAGGTGTGGTTCGGAGACCGTGTCGCGGTCCTCGGCTCGAATGGCTCGGGCAAGTCCCACTTCCTCCGCCTGCTCGCCCGCGGCGGGACGGACCCGGACGCGCGGCTCGGCCACGTCACCACGACGGGAGCGGCCCTCGACGCCGTCGCCCACACCGGTCGCGCGGTGCTCGGAGCCCGCGTGGTCCCGGGATGGTTCGCGCAGACCCACCGGCACCCCGAGTTCGCCGGCCGCACGCTTCTGGACATCCTGCACCGTGGAGAAGACGCCCGCGCGGGGTTGCCGAGGGATGCCGCGAGCTCCGCCCTCGACCGCTACGGGCTCGTCGGCCAGGCCGAGCAGGCGTTCGACAGCCTGTCGGGCGGGCAGCAGGCGCGGTTCCAGATCCTCCTGCTGGAGCTCTCCGGTGCGACGCTGCTCCTCCTGGACGAGCCCACCGACAACCTCGACCTCGTGTCGGCCGAGGCGCTGCAGGACGCACTGGCACGATTCGAGGGCACCGTGCTGGCGGTCACCCACGACCGGTGGCTCGCGCGGAGCTTCGACAGGTTCGTCGTCTTCGGCGCCGACGGCCGCGTCTACGAGGCCGATGCGCCGGTGTGGGACGAGGCCCGTGTCGCCCGCGACCGCTGAGCCGCGAAACGCGGCCGGAAACCCGGCGGGTAGGCTGGCCTCGTGAGCATGGACATCGAACTCGGCCGCGCCAAGCGCGCACGTCGCGCGTACACGTTCGACGACATCGCGGTCGTGCCCTCTCGGCGTACGCGCAACCCCGAGGACGTCTCCACCACGTGGACCATCGACGCCTTCAGCTTCGACATCCCGGTCCTGGGTGCACCCATGGACTCCGTCGTGAGCCCGCAGACCGCGATCATGCTCGGGCAGCTGGGCGGCCTCGGCGTGCTCGACCTCGAGGGGCTGTGGACCCGCTACGACGACCCGGCGCCCCTGCTCGCCGAGATCGCGGGCCTCGAGAAGGCGGCCGCGACCCGCCGCATGCAGGAGCTCTACGCCGAGCCCATCAAGCCCGAGCTCGTGCGCGACCGCCTGGCCGAGATCCGGGCCGCCGGGGTCACCGTCGCGGGAGCACTCACACCGCAGCGCACGCAGGAGCTCTACGAGACCGTCGTCGCTGCGGGCGTGGACCTGTTCGTGATCCGCGGCACCACGGTGTCGGCCGAGCACGTGTCGTCGGTGGATCAGCCCCTGAACCTCAAGAAGTTCATCTACGACCTCGACGTGCCGGTCATCGTCGGCGGCGCGGCGACCTACACCGCGGCCCTCCACCTCATGCGCACGGGCGCGGCGGGGGTGCTCGTCGGGTTCGGCGGGGGCGCGGCATCCACCACGCGCGCGACGCTCGGTCTGCACGCGCCGATGGCGACCGCCGTCGCCGATGTCGCGGGTGCCCGCCGGGACTACCTCGACGAGTCGGGCGGCCGCTACGTCCACGTGATCGCCGACGGCGGCGTGGGCACGTCGGGCGACATCGTCAAGGCGCTCGCGATGGGCGCCGACGCCGTCATGCTCGGCGTGGCGCTGGCGCGCGCGACGGATGCTCCGGGCCAGGGCTACCACTGGGGTCCCGAGGCGCATCACGCCAAGCTTCCCCGCGGACGCCGCGTGAAGGTCGACCAGGTGGCCACCCTCGAGGAGATCCTCTACGGCCCGGCGCCGGTCGCGGACGGCACCGCGAACCTCATCGGCGCGCTGCGGAAGTCGATGGCCACCACCGGGTACTCCGACCTCAAGGAGTTCCAGCGCGTCGAGGTCGTGGTGGCGCCGTACAGCGCGGGATGACCGAGCCCGCCGACGCCCGCGAGGTGTTCCCGCCGACGCTGCGCGAGGTGATGCTGCGCCCGCAGTGGATCGGCGTGCTGCTTTTGTGCCTGGTCGTGGCGGGTGTGTTCGCGTGGCTCGGCCAGTGGCAGCTCGGCCGCGCGATCGACACGGACCCGCCACCCCCGGGCGCGACGGAGGTCGTGCGTCCGCTCGAGGACGTCGCCGCGCCGGGGGAGTACCTCCCCGAGCCGCTCGTCGGCCAGCGCGTGAGCACCGAAGGGTTCTGGCTTCCCGGCGACTTCGTGATCGTCCACTCGCGGTTCAATGACGACGTAGAGGGCTACTGGGTCACCGGGCAGCTGCGCATCGCGGGAAGCGAGCAGAAGACCTCGGTCGCGGTCGCGCTCGGGTGGGCGCCCACGCTCGCCGCGGCGCAGGCGGCCGTCGACGAGCTCGACCGCGAGGCATCCACCCCCGTGAAGACTCCGGTCGAGGTGACGGGGCGCCTCATCTCGGACGAGGGGCCGGTGCCGCCGCCGCGCGACGCGGACCCGCAGACCCTGACGCGCATGTCTCCCGCCGCGCTCCTCGGCCAGTGGAGCGACGTGGAGGGGCTGTCGGTCTACCGCCCGTACATCGCCTCGCAGGAGGCTCCGTCGCCGCTCGAGGACATCTCCTCGCCCGCCCCTGCGGCGGGGTCGACCGTCAACTGGCTGAACATCTTCTATGCGGCCGAGTGGGCGATCTTCGCCGGGTTCGCGTTCTACCTCTGGTATCGCCTCGCGCGCGACGCGTGGGAGAAGGAGGTCGAGGACCTCGAGCCGGAAATCTCCCCGGAATCCCGCGGGTAGACTGGCCGCATGCCCCGCGCCCCGAAGCTCGCGTCCTTCCCCGCGATCCGTGGAGCCCTGAAGTTCTACCAGGTGTGCTCGATCATCACCGGCGTCGGCCTGCTGCTGCTCGTGGCCGAGATGATCCTCAAATACACGCCGTTGCATGTCGAGCTCTTCCTCGGTGGCTCCGGCGGCTTCCTGTGGTTCGCGCCGGTCATCGCCGGCCCCGGCTGCGAGTGGTGGTCGCTGTTCGCACCGATGACCAACGACTGCGAGATGATCTCGACCGGCGACGGCTTCAACCTGTCGCTGTTCATCCTGGTCGCCCACGGCTGGTTCTACGTCGTCTACCTGTTCTCGTGCTTCCGCGTGTGGAGCCTCATGCGCTGGCCCTTCGGCCGGTTCCTCCTCCTCGCGCTGGGCGGCATCGTGCCGCTGCTGTCGTTCTTCATGGAGGCCAAGGTCGGCCGCGAGGTCACGTCCTACCTGAAGACCCGCGAGGATGCGGAGCTCCACTCGCAGGCCACCCATTCGACCCTCACCCACGCGATCCCCACGGAGAACCAGCGTTGACAGAGCAGACCGAAACCTCGCAGCGTCCCGTCCTCGTCGTCGACTTCGGGGCGCAGTACGCCCAGCTGATCGCACGGCGCGTGCGCGAGGCGGGGGTCTACAGCGAGATCGTGCCGCACACGGCGTCGGCCGCCGACATCGCTGAGCGCAATCCGGTCGGCATCATCCTGTCGGGCGGCCCGTCCTCGGTCTACGAGCCGGGTGCGCCGTCGCTGGACGCGGGCGTGTTCGACCTCGGAGTGCCGACGCTCGGCATCTGCTACGGCTTCCAGGTCATGGCCCAGGCCCTCGGCGGCGAGGTCGCCAACACGGGGCTGCGCGAGTACGGCGCGACGGATGCCTCGCTCACCGGTGACGGCGGGGTGCTCCTCGGCGGGCAGCCGGCGGATCAGAACGTGTGGATGAGCCACGGCGATCAGGTCTCCCGCGCGCCCGAGGGGTTCGATGTGCTCGCTTCGACGACGGCCACCCCGGTGGCCGCGTTCGGCAGCGACGAGAAGCGCTTCTACGGTGTGCAGTGGCATCCCGAGGTGAAGCACACCGACCACGGTCAGCAGGTCATCGAGAACTTCCTCCACAAGGCGGCCGGCCTTCCGGCCGACTGGAACAGCGGGAACGTCATCGCCGAGCAGGTGGAGCGGATCCGCGAGCAGGTCGGCAGCGGCCGCGTGCTGTCGGCGCTGTCGGGCGGGGTCGACTCGGCGGTCTCGACCGCCCTGGTTCACAAGGCCGTCGGCGATCAGCTGGTCGCGGTCTTCGTCGATCACGGCCTCCTGCGCAAGGGCGAGCGAGAGCAGGTCGAGAACGACTACGTCGCGTCGACCGGGGTGCGGCTGGTCACGATCGATGCGCGCGAGCAGTTCCTCGCCGCGCTGGCCGGGGTGTCCGATCCCGAGGAGAAGCGCAAGATCATCGGCCGCGAGTTCATCCGCACCTTCGAGGCGGCCGAGCGCGAGCTCATCGCGGAGGCCGCAGCCGACGGCGAGCCGATCCGCTTCCTCGTGCAGGGCACGCTCTATCCGGACGTCGTCGAGTCCGGTGGAGGCACCGGGACGGCGAACATCAAGTCCCATCACAATGTCGGCGGCCTGCCCGAGGATCTTCAGTTCGAGCTCGTCGAGCCGCTGCGGACGCTCTTCAAGGATGAGGTGCGCGCGATCGGCCGCGAGCTCGGCCTGCCGGAGGCGATCGTCGGCCGCCAGCCGTTTCCGGGCCCCGGGCTCGGCATCCGGATCGTGGGCGAGGTCACCGCTGACCGCCTCGAGATTCTGCGTGACGCCGACGCCATCGCGCGCGAGGAGCTGACGCGCGCGGGACTCGACGGGGAGATCTGGCAGTGCCCGGTCGTGCTGCTGGCCGATGTCCGCTCCGTGGGCGTGCAGGGAGACGGCCGGACCTACGGCCACCCGATCGTGCTGCGCCCGGTTTCGTCCGAGGACGCGATGACGGCCGACTGGACCCGCCTGCCCTACGACGTGCTCGCCCGCATCTCGAACCGCATCACCAACGAGGTGCGCGAGGTCAACCGCGTCGTGCTCGACGTCACGTCGAAGCCCCCCGGCACCATCGAGTGGGAATGACGGTGTCGTTCTCGCGCCGCGGTGTTGCGGCTCGAGCGGCATCCGATCCTCGTATATGAGTTCGTGCTCACAGACCCCGAGCGGTCCCGGGTGTGCGGTGTGAGCGGGTTCTCACGTGAGTCCCTGTGAGCGAGTACTCACTACGGAATCGGAAGGGTGTGAAACCTCGGCGGGTGCGCCGGCCCGCTGAACCTCGGCGGCCGATGCGGGAGGATGAGAGGGTGACGACGTTCCCGGATGCCTCCTACCTCATCCTGTCGAGCCGGCTCATCCCCGACCACGACGGCGGCTACGCGATGGCGATCCTCGCCCGCGCACGGCAGATGGCGGCGGCCGGTGTCGAGGGAGGCCGCGGACCCCTCATCCTGACGTTCGACCCCGGCACGCCGGCCGACCACGCCAGGCATCGCCGCGCTTTCGACGAGCGCGGCCTCATCACCGGCGCGGACCGCATGCGCAACCTCTTCGACGAGGCCTCCCACCCGGGCGGCGGCGCGGCGGCGTGGCTCCTCGACGCCGCGCAGCCCGGTGACCCCGATCCCGCCCTCGAGTACCGCCGCATCAACGACGCCGACGGGCGACCGATCGTGGGGCTGCCGGTGATCCACGGCGACCCGGACTGGCACATCACCACCGCGCCGGTCGCCGTGTACGGCCGCGACGGCCGCGTCGCGGGTGTCGTCGAAGGGTTCGGCGCGCTGTACCGCGCGTGGCTCGCCGCGGTCGTCGACGAGCTGCGCTCCGCCGCCGACGGGAAACCGGTCGTCGTGATCTGCGAGTCCCGCCAGCTCGGAGAGCTCATCGCAGGGTGGAACGACCCCGGCGTCCGACTCATCCACTCCATCCACACCATCCATCTCGAGCCTCCCCACACGCCCGATGCGCCGCTCAACCCGCTGTGGACACGCTGGTTCAGCCTCGCCGAGCGGTTCGACGCCGTGCTGTGGCTGAGCGAAGCGCAGCGCTCCGACGTCATCGACAGGTTCGGGGAGGCCGGCGTGCACCTCGTGATCCCCGCGGGCGTCCCCGCCGCCTCCGCCGTCGTGCCGGGCTCGGAGAGGGTTCCGGGACGCGTCGTCATGCTGAACCGCCTCGCGCCGGGAAAGCGCGTCGACCACGCGATCGGCGCCTTCCGCGAGGTGCGAAAAGAGGTCCCCCACGCCACCCTCGACATCTACGGGGCCGGCGCCGAGCAGGATGCCCTGCAGCGGCTCATCGAGGACGAGGGTCTCACCGCTCATGTCGTCCTGCGCGGGATCACCGAAGATCCCGAGCGCGTGCTCGACGCGGCATCCGCGTTCC
Organism: Microbacterium insulae; assembly: GCF_042677065.1. Lineage (NCBI taxonomy): Bacteria > Bacillati > Actinomycetota > Actinomycetes > Micrococcales > Microbacteriaceae > Microbacterium > Microbacterium insulae. The sequence continues at coordinate 2,078,641 of NZ_JBHTII010000001.1, forward strand.
TCACGACGTCGGCCTTCGAAGGGCAGGCCCTCGCCATCGTCGAGGCGATGGTGCGGGGCACGCCCGTCATCGCCTACGACGTCCCCTACGGCCCCCGCGACCACCTGGCGCGCGGCGGCGGCGTGCTCGTGCCGAACGGCGACGAGGCCGCCCTCGCGGCCGCGATCGTGCGCGTGATCGCCGACCCCGAAGAGCACGCGCGGCTCTCCCGCGAGGCCGCGCAGATGGCCCGCCGCGTCGACCCCGACCGGGTCACCGCCGCCCTCGCTCAGGCGGTGCAGGACGTCCTCGCCGCGCCCTCGCGCAGAGTCTGACGCCCGCGCTCCGCCCGGGGCGGAGCCGCCGACGGCGGAACGGGATGCCGCGCACCCGCCTCGCCCGCACGCTGGAGTCATGGCTGAAGAAGGCAAGATCCCCCTGTTCGGGGCCGAAGCGCGGCGCGAGCTGTTCCACCAGCGGGTGCTCGTGCTCGACGGTCCGCTCGACGACGACAACGGCACCCTCCTCGCAACGCAGCTCCTCGCCCTCGCGGCGGAGGACGAGACATCCGACATCGCTCTCTGGATCCATTCGCCGGGCGGATCGGTGCCCTCGATGCTCGCGATCCGCGACATCATGCGGTTGGTCCCCAACGACGTGGCCACCCTCGCGCTCGGCCTCGCGTGCAGCGCAGGGCAGTTCCTCCTCTCCGCCGGCACGAGGGGCAAGCGGCGCGCCCTGCCGCACGCGCGCATCCTCATGCATCAGGGGTCGTCGGGGATCGGTGGCTCGGCGGTCGACGTCGAGGTGCAGGCCGACGATCTGCGGCATATGCGCGACACGGTGCTCGGGCTCATCGCCGAAGACACCGGGCAGAGCGCCGACCGCATCTTCGAAGACTCCCTCCACGACCGGTGGTACACCGCCGCCCAGGCGCTCGACTACGGGTTCATCGACGGGATCGTCGACGACTTCGACCAGGTCGTTCCCCGGCGCCGGCGCCCCGCGGGTCTCGGCCTCGCACCCGGGGAGGCGGCATGAGCTCCTACACGATCCCGAACGTCGTGGCGCAGCATCCACGCGGCGACCGCGTCATGGACGTCTACTCGCACCTGCTGTCCGAACGCGTCGTCTACCTCGGGACGGGCATCGACGCCGGCGTCGCGAACGCGCTCATCGCGCAGCTGCTGCACCTCGACGCCGACAGTCCGGAGCGCGACATCCAGCTCTACATCAACTGCGAGGGGGGTGACCCGGCGGCGATGCTCGCGGTCTACGACACGATGCAGCACGTGCGGCCGGATGTCGCCACCACCGTCGTCGGACAGGCGATCGGGGTGGGCGCCGTCATGCTCGCGGCCGGCGCCGCGGGGAAGCGCGCGGTCCTCCCGCACGCCCGGGTGGTGCTGCACCAGCCCGCGGGACAGGGGAGGGGCGCGATCCCCGACCTCATCCTGCAGGCGGACGAGCTCGTGCGGGTGCGTGGGGACGTCGAGGCGATCCTTGCGCGGCACACGGGAAAGGATGCCGCGCAGCTGCGCGCCGACACCGACCGCGACCGGGTGTTCACCGCCCCGGACGCGGTCGCGTACGGCCTCGCCGACCACGTGCTCGAGCCGCGCTGAGACGACTCGAGCACGCGATGAATCAGCCCGCCGCGCGGACGGTGGCGGCGACCGTGTCGGGCGAGCCCTGCCAGGGCGCCCCGTGCCCGGGCAGCACCCAGGTCGCGTCGAGACCCGACAGCCGATCGAGCGAGTCGACCGCTCGTGCGGGCTCATCGGTGAACGGGGCCGGCTGAAGGCCGAGGCGGCCGGTCAGCACGTGGCGCGTGGTCAGGGCGTCGCCCACGAACACCGCGCGGGCGATCGGGACGTGGATGGCGATGCTCCCCGGCGAGTGACCGGGCAGGCCGATCACTCGCGGTGAACCCGGGAGGTCGAGCACGTCTCCGTCGGCGACCTCGGTCACCTCGGTCAGGTACTCGGTGCGCCAGCCGCGCTTGCGCACCGCGTAGGCGAAGAAGCCGGCGGTCGGACCCACGCGCAGGGGTCCCATCGCCGTCTTGGGCTTGTCGCCCCCGCGCGCCCGGTCGGCGTCCGCCGAGTGCACGAAGACGGGTACGCCGTGCTCGCGGCGAAGACGCTCGGCGAACCCGATGTGGTCGCTGTCACCGTGGGTGAGGATCAGGCCGCGGATGTCGTCGAACGATCGTCCGAGTTCGGCGAGCTCGGTCTTCAGGTCGTCCCAGTGCCCGGGAAGACCCGCGTCGATGACGGTGATGCCCTCGGGTGTCACCACGAGATAGGCGGCCACGATGTCGTTGCCGATGCGGTGGAGGTGGGAGTTGAGTCGCATTCTGATTCTTTCGCTTCGAGGTGTAGGCTATTGTACGTAGCCATGATGGCTTATGTCAATAGCCTTGCCAGGAGGACCGGATGCCGGCACCAGACCGCACCTCGCTCGAAGCCATCGTCGACGCGGGCCGGGACCTGCTCGAGCGCGGGGGTCCATCCGCCGTCACGATGCAGGCCGTGGCCGACCGCGTCGGTGTGCGGCCACCCTCGCTCTACAAGCGGGTGCGCGACCGAGAAGCGCTGCTGCGGCTCATCGTCGAGGCGACCGTAGAGGATCTCGGCGGTCGGCTCGCGGCATCCGACGGCTCCCTCGCCGAGCTCGCCCGCGGATACCGCGCCTTCGCGCGGGACCGGCCCGAGGCCTTCCGTCTGCTGTACGCGATCCCGGGGAACGACGAGGCCCTCGGCCGGGCCAGCGAGCCGGTGCTGCGGGCCGCCCGGGAGGCGGTGGGGGAGGAGCGCGCGCTCGAGGAGGCGCGCCTGCTCACGGCCTGGGCGACCGGGTTCGTGAGCATGGAGCTCGCCGGCGCGTTCCGGCTCGGCGGCGACGTGGACGCGGCGTTCGAGTACGGGATCGCCCGCCTCGCGCAGAGCGCCTAACCCGTTCCCGGGCTTCCGGGCCAGACCTTGCCCGCCCACGGGTCGTAGTCGGCGATCAGGTCCTCCTGCGCCGGTCGCTCGTCGTCGGGCACGTGCTGCAGGTTCACGCGCACGCGATACCACAGCGAGCTCGAGCCCCGCATTCCGTCGACGAGGACGTCAGCCGGGTGCAGCAGCTCCGCCGCCGACGCATGCCGCGACTTCCACACTTCGAGCGCGTCGAGGGCCTCGGGCTTGGTCTTCGTGCGCGCGACCTCGATCAGGGGCATCGTCGACTGCCGTCTTCCGTCGGCGTCGCCCCCGCGCGGCGGCTTCTCGGCGGGACCCAGCTCGTCGGCGAGGGCGAGGAGGCCGTCGAGGGTGCCGACGGCGTCGTCGATGCCGCGGTGCGGATCGCCGATCGCCGCGAAGCGCTCGAGCACCGAGCGCACGGTGAACTCCTCGGGCCGGCGCACGCCGACCTCGTCCCAGTCCATCGGGGTGGAGACCCGCGCGTCGGGCAAGGGGCGGATCGAGTAGGCCGAGGCCACCGTGCGGTCCTTGGCGTTCTGGTTGAAGTCGACGAACACGCTCTCGCCGCGCTCCTCCTTCCACCAGCGGGCGGTCGCGAGACCGGGAGCGCGGTTCTCGACCTCGCGGGCGAGGGTCTCGGCGGCCAGCCGCACCTGCTTGTAGTCCCAGTGGGGGGCGATCCGCACGAGGATGTGCAGTCCGCGGGACCCGCTCGTCTTCGGCCAGCCCACGAGCCCGACGTCGTCGAGGACCTCGCGCGCGACCATCGCTACGTCGACGATCTGCGACCAGTCCACTCCGGGCATGGGATCGAGGTCGATCCGAAGTTCGTCGGGATGATCGAGGTCCTCGGCCCGCACGGGATGCGGATTGAGGTCGAGACACCCGAGATTGACGACCCACGCCAGGCCCGCGGCATCCCGGATCACGGCCTCTTCGGCCGAGGTGCCGCGCGCGTAGTGCAGGGTCGCGGTGTCGATGTTATCGGGATGGTTCTCGGGCACGCGCTTCTGGAAGAAGGCCTCCTGGGCGATGCCCTTGACGAAGCGCTTGAGCACCATCGGCCGGCCACCGGCGCCGCGCAGCGCCCCGTCTGCGACGGCGAGGTAGTACTGCACGATCTCGAGCTTGGTGAGGCCGGGAACCGGGAACACGACCTTGTCGGGGCTCGACACCCGCACCTCGCGTCCGTCGACGTCGAGGAACTCCTCTTTGCGCGCTGGGCTCACCCGGCCCACGCTAGCGGCGCCCGCGGACAGCGGCCAGGGCTTGCCTTCCGATCAGGCGGCGCGGTCAGGCGGCGAGGGCGACGGTGCCGCGGCAGGTTGCGGCTGCGCGGGATGCCTCGGCACCGCGCAGCTCGTCGGCCACCGCCGCGGTCAGCTCGACCAGCGTGACCTCGAGGGCGCCGGCGACGGCGGCGATCATCTCGCTCGACGGCTCCTTGAGACCGCGCTCGATCTCGGAGAGGTACTGGGGCGACAGCCCCGCGCGCTCCGCGGTGTCGGCGAGGCGCTCGCCGCGGTCGTGACGGAGACGGCGAAGCTGCTCGCCGAGCGCGTCCCGCCACAGCGGCTCGGGCTCGCGCGCCGGCCGCGGGGAGCGAGGCGCTCGCGGGGCGGACGTCGTCGGCAGCGGGATGATCTCGGCCATGCCGTCACGATAGGACGCGGATGCCGCGCCCGCCGAGCCCTTCCGCTCACAGCAGAACGGCCGCCCGGAAACCCGGACGGCCGTTCTTGGATGAGGTGCGACCCTGCGGAAGATCTCGATACACGCGCTGCGCGCGCACTCGACTCAGTTCGAGCCGCGGACGATCGCGATGATGCGGAGGATCTCGATGTAGAGCCAGACGACCGTCACCATGATGCCGAAGCCGCCGAGCCAGCCGTACTGACGGGGGGCGCCGTTGCGCACGCCGCGCTGGATCGAGTCGAAGTCGAGCACGAGCGAGTACGCCGCCATGATGACGACGAGCACACCGATGAGCAGACCGATCGGGATCCCGGCGATGGTGCCGCCGAGGAGACCCCACGGGTTGGTGTTGATGCCCGTCCACATGAGCACCAGGTTCAGCAGCGAGAACACGAGGTAGCCGACCATCGCGATCATGAAGACCTTCGTGGCCTTCTTCGACGCGCGGATCTTGCCGCTCGCGAAAAGGGCGAGGGTCACGCCGACGACCGACAGGGTGCCGAGGGTCGCCTGCAGGACGATGCCCTCCCAGATCATCTCGAAGTACGCCGAGATGCCGCCGACGAAGAGGCCCTCGAATGCGGCGTACCCGAAGATGAGCGCCGGGCGGATCTTCTTGCGCGAGGTGAAGATCACCACGAGCGACAGGACCAGACCGCCGAGCATGCCGACGATCCACGGCATGAGGGTCGGCTGGCCGGTCTCGGCGACGGGGGCCATCGTCCAGATCCAGCCGCCGACGGCGGTGACCAGCAGGATGGCGAACAGGCCGACGGTCTTCCAGATGGTGTCCTCGACCGTCATGCGGTCGGTGTCGACGGCACCGGCGGCCGGGGCGGCGTACATGCCCTCGAGCTGCGCCTGGGCCGCGGCATCCGTTCCGGCGTGCTGGGCCGAGGCGGTCTGCGTCTGCGCGGCGGGCGGCTGGAGGCCGGGGCGACCGGGGTAGGTCTGCGCGGCCTTCGAGTCCTGGAAGGCGGGGTTGTTGAACGCGGGGTTATTGAGGGCCACTGCTCTCACACTCCAAGTCACGGGTTGCACAGCACGGTGCTGTTGATCAACGATATCCGACGGCCCGGCGCGGCGGCACGCCCGGCGCTGTGAGACGGCTATGAGGGATGCCGTGGCCCGCCCCCGACGGACCCCGCGGGTAGCCTGGAGCGATGCCGCGATCGACTCCTCTCGTGATCGGTCATCGCGGCGCCCCCGGGTATCGCCCCGAGCACTCCCGGTCGTCGTACGACCTCGCGCTCGAGTTCGGTGTCGACGGCGTCGAACCCGATGTCGTCGTCTCCGCCGACGGGGTTCTCGTCGTTCGTCACGAGAACGAGATCTCGGGGACCACCGACGTCGCCGACCGCCCGGAGTACCGCGACCGCCGGACGACCAAGACCGTGGACGGCGCGGAGCTGACCGGATGGTTCACCGAGGACTTCACGTGGGAGGAGCTGGCCGGGCTCCGCTGCCGCGAGCGCCTGCCGAAGATCCGGCCGTCGAGCGCGACGTTCGACGATCAGCAGCCCGTGCTGCGCCTGAAGGACGTCCTCGACCTCGTGCGCGACGCGTCGCTGGCCCAGGGCCGGGAGATCGGCGTCGTCCTCGAGATCAAGCACGCGACGTACTTCGCCGCCCTGGGGTGGGATGTCGCGGCACTCGTGGACGCCGAGCTGCGCGAGGCGGGCTGGGCGGAGGGCGCCCTGCCTCTCACGATCGAGGCGTTCGAGTCGACCGTCCTCTTCCAGCTGCAGGAACGCGGCATCCGGGCGACCTACGTGTACCTGCTCGAAGCGGCTGGGCGCCCCTTCGATCTCCTCTCGCGGCAGGGCACGTCCGCACTGACGTACCGGCAGACGGCGGCTCCCGCGGGCCTCGACGGCCTCGTCGGGCGGGTCGACGGCATCAGCGTCGACAAGCGCATGATCCTCGCGCCCGACAAGCTCGGCCGGGCAGGGACGTCCACGGTCGTCGCCGACGCCCACGAGCGGGGGCTGCGGGTGTACACGTGGACATGCCGACCCGAGAACAGCTACCTGATCGGCCAGTTCCGCGGGCGAGGCGGCCCGGCGGCGTTCGGCGACTGGGAAGCCGAGTGGGGGAGGATCCGGGATGCCGGCGTCGACGGGGTCTTCGTCGACCACCCCGACCTCGGCGTGGCGTTCTTCCGCTCCTGACGGGCGACGTCGCGCCGATATGAGATGGTGAGTCCCATGACCTCTCCCGGCATCGACGTCCACGGCGTCCGGCGCTCCTTCGGCGACATCCACGCGGTGAGAGGCGCGACGCTCCAGGCCCACGCGGGCCGTGTCACGGGTCTTGTCGGGCCCAACGGCGCCGGGAAGACCACGCTCCTCCTCATGCTCGCCTCGCTCCTCGCGCCCGACGACGGGACGATCCGCATCGACGGCGTCGACCCCGTCGCCGACCCGCATGCCGCCCGGGCCCTCATCGGATGGATGCCCGACGCGCTGGGCGCGTGGGGGTCGCTGACGTCCCGCGAGACCCTCGTCGTGACCGGGCAGCTGTACGGGATGCCGAAGCCGCACGCCGCGGCCCGCGCCGAGGCCCTGCTCGCCGAGGTCGGGCTGAGCGCGCTCGCCGACTCCGCTGCGAAGGTGCTCTCGCGCGGCCAGAAGCAGCGGCTCGGACTCGCGCGCGCCCTCGTGCACGAGCCGCGCGTGCTGCTGCTGGACGAACCCGCGTCGGGACTCGACCCGCAGGCGCGGATCGACCTGCGCATTCTGCTGCGCCGGTTCGCGGGGGAGGGTCGCACGGTCCTCGTGTCCAGCCATATCCTCAGCGAGCTCGAGGAGGTCGTCGACGACGCCGTCTTCATGGTCGACGGCGAGACCGTCGACAGCCGCCGGGTGGCCGCCGCATCGCGCCGTGCGCGCCCCTGGAGGGTGAGGCTCGCCGGGGACGAGGCATCCGTCGCCGCCGAACGCATCGCGCGCGTGCTCGGCGCCTCCGCGCGCGTCGACCGGCGAGACGTCCTCGTCGAGTTCGACTCGGACGAGGCCGCGGCGGCCGCGCTGCGCTCCCTCATCGCAGCCGACCTGCCCGTGGCCGAGTTCGCCGCCGCCCAGGGCAGCCTCGAGCACACCTTCCTCGACCTCGGGAAGGGCGTGCCGCCCGCCCCGCCTGCCCCGACCGCGCCCACCGCGCCCGACGAGGAGGTCACCCCGTGAACGCGCAGCGACTGGGGACCATCGTCCGCCTCGAGCTGATCCAGCGCACCCGCAGCATCGCCTGGTACGTGCTGCTCGGTGTCTTCGCGCTCATCCTCGTGATCGTCACGGCCCTCTCGTTCCTGGCGTTCAGCTGGGCGCAGCGGGACCAGGGGTCGGCGATCTACTCCACGATCGTCTACATCACGCTGCTGCTGATCGTGCTGGTCTCGCCGACCCTCAGCGGCAACTCGATCAACGGCGACCGGGACGCGGCCACGCTCGCACCCGTGCAGGTGACGCTGGCGACGACTGCCGAGATCATCGTCGGCAAGTTCCTCGCCGCGTGGGTCACCGGGCTCGCGTTCGTGGCCGTCGCGATCCCGTTCCTGGTGATCGCGACGCTGGCCGGCGGTGCGGATGCCGCGACCATCGCGATCTCGCTGCTCGTCCTCGTCGTCGAGGTCGGCGTCATCGCCGCGATCGGTGTCGCGCTGAGCGGCATCATCGCGCGCCCGCTGTTCTCGGTCGCCACCACCTACCTCGTCGTCGCGGCGCTCGTGATCGGCACCCCGATCGCATTCGGGCTGCTCGGGGCGACGATGCGCACCGAGCAGACGCAGAACACCCGGTCGATCGACTGGGAGGCGTACGAGGACGACGAGTTCCCGTGCATGCCGGGGGAGACTCCGAGCGACGAGTATCCGTGCGTGCAGGATCCGTCCCCCGAGTGCGGCGAGTGGTACTCGTACACGCAGGAGGTTCCGCGATTCGACCGCGTGTGGTGGATGCTCGCCGCGAACCCCTTCGTGATCCTCGCGGATGCCACGCCGAACACCTTCGACGATCGGGGCTACCCGGTCGACCTGTTCGGTCAGATCAAGCTGGGCATCCGCAGCGCGCAGCAGGCTCCCGAGGCGGAGCTGACGTGGGACGAGTGCAGCCCGCCCTCGGCCGAGCAGCAGCGCACTCCCGAGCAGATCATCGAGCAGTCCACGCCCAGCTGGTTCGTGGGACTGGGGCTGCAGCTCCTGCTCTCGGCCGGTCTGCTGTGGTGGGCGTGGTCGCGCACCGACACCCCGGCGCGGCGACTTCCCCCCGGCACCCGCATCGCCTGAGCGGGGTCGCCGTGCGGCGCGCGGCACCCGACCTGTCAACCCCCTCCGGACCGGCGGTCGGGTTTCCTAGCGTGGGGGAATGACCGATCTCACAGGGAAGCGGGTCGCGTTCGTCGCGACCGACGGATTCGAAGACAGCGAGCTGACGTCGCCGTGGCAGGCGGTGACGGATGCCGGAGCCGAGGCGGTGCTGATCGCGCCCGAGGCCGGCACGATCGAGGGCAAGAACGGGCATTCGCAGTCCGTCGACGCCGTAACGGGGGAGTCCTCGGCGGCGGAGTTCGACGCGCTCGTCCTCCCGGGAGGCGTCGTGAACGCCGACAACCTGCGCATGGACGACGGGGCGGTAGCGCTCGCGCGCGACTTCTTCGCCCAGGGCAAGCCCGTGGGTGTGATCTGCCACGGCGGTTGGACGCTCGTCGAGGCGGGTGTACTCGAGGGGCGCACCGTGACGAGCTACCCCAGCCTCAAGACCGACCTGCGCAACGCCGGTGCCGAGTGGGTCGATGAGGAGGTCGTGGTCGACCAGGGTCTGGTGTCGAGCCGCACGCCGGACGACCTGCCCGCCTTCAACGCCAAGGTGGTCGAGGAGATCGCCGAAGGCCGTCACGCCGGCCAGACGGCCTGACCCGCGTCGGGTCGCGCGGAGCGGGCGAGTCTCCGAGTACGCAGGGAATCCGGCGTGGCGAGTCGCGCCACGCCGGATTCGACTTCGTGTCGTGCACAGATTGTGCATTCGCTTGCATATACGGTGGTGCCGAGGCTTCCCCAGAGCCTCACCTGCCAGCCCCCCGGATCGCCCGACTTTTCAGCGCGACGGATCTGGCGGGAAAGCGGTCCGGACACCCCCAGATCACCGGACCGCTTTTCCCTTTCCCCTCTCGGCCCTGCGCGAAGGTCGCGAGCGGCTTCCTATCCGATATGGGCGTCCGCACCGTCGTGATCGAGCACGGCCATCGCGGCGCGTCGACCCTCGTCGATGAGTCGGGGGACGTCGCGCATCGACCACTGCGCCATCCGTGCCATCTCGGGCTGGATGAGGAGGACGGACGGGTCGGACACCAGCTCCGACAGCTTCGTGCTCGTCCGCATCATCCGCGCGTTCTCCCACTTCGCGTGGAGGTGGACGACGATCACGCGATCGGCGCCGAGCGTGCGGGCGGCCGAATGCGGCACGTTGTCGACCATGCCCCCGTCGGCGAGGAGGCGTCCTCCAAGGCGGACGGGCGGCAGGAGTCCCGGGACCGCGATGGTCGCGCGCAGCGCCGCGCTCAACGGGCCGCGGTCGATGATGACCGCTTTTCGCGTTCGCAAGTCGGTGGCGACGGCGCCGAATCGCCGGGGGAGGTCCTCGATCCGCGGATCGTGCCCGTAGAGGCGGTGGAGAGCGTCCGTGACCACGGTCGTGTCGAGCAGGCCCCAGCGCGGTTTCACGCTCCACGCCGCGATCCGGTTCCACCGGAAGCGCCGCGCGATGCGCTCGATCGCCGGACCGTCCATACCCCCGGCGTACACGGCTCCCACCAGGGCCCCCGAGCTGGTGCCGGTGACGATGCCGGGGCGGATGCCCCGTTCCTCGAGCACCTGGAGCACACCGACATGCGCGGCGCCGAACGCACCGCCCCCGCTCAGCGTGAGGCCGAGGCGGGGCGCGTCACCGGAGGGTGCGCATGAGGCCACCACGGGGCGACCGTACCACCGGGATCACGGTGCCGCGGTTCCGTCGTGGTGCAGGTGGTCGCGGTGCTTCGCGGCCTGCCGGGACTTCGTGGCGACGTCGATGGGCCCCGTGACGGTGAGCTCGTCCTCCCAGCATTCGATCCCCGTGACGTCCGGGAGCCGGTCGCGGGTGAACACCGGGTCCCGGCCGGCGCGCCGCTGCTCGGTGTAGTCCCTCAGCAGCTTGAAGGCGATCCCCGACAGCAGACCGATCGCGATCAAGTTCGTGAGGGCCATGAGGCCCATGACCCCGTCCGCGAAGTTCCACACGAGGTCGGCGCCGACGACCGAGCCCGCCAGGACGGCCACGACGACGAGCACGCGGTATCCCGTGAGCAGCCCTCGACTGGTGGAGATGAACTCGAGGTTCGACTCGCCGTAGTAGTAGTTGCCCAGAATCGACGAGAAGGCGAGCAGGAAGACGATCACGCTGAGCACGATGTTCGACCACTCGCCGAGCGTGCTCACCAGTGCCCCCTGCGTGAGACCGATGCCGCGGGTGGCCTCGGAGAGGTCCGGAACGGACACGAGGATGATGAACGCCGTGATCGAGCAGACGAGGAACGTGTCGAAGTAGACGCCCAGGGTCTGCACGAGTCCTTGCTTGACCGGGTGCGTGACGGCGGCGCTCGCGCCCGCGTTCGGGGCGGATCCGAGGCCCGCCTCATTCGAGAACATTCCTCGCTTGACACCGGTCAGCACGATGTAGCCGAAGGCTGCGCCGACGACTTCGTTGAACCCCCAGGCCGAGGTGAAGATCTCGGCGAAGACCGGACCGATGCGGTCGACGTGGAGAGCGACGACGACGATGCCGAGCAGCAGGTAGAGCACCGCCATGATCGGAACCAGGAACTGCGTGACCGACGCGATGCGACGCACGCCGCCGAACACGACGAGACCGGTGAACACGGCGATCCCGAGGCCGACGACCCACGGCAGCCACGGAAGGTCACCGCCGACGGCCGCCGAGACGGTGGCCGAGATGGTGTTGGCCTGCAGCGAGCTGAACGCGAACGGGAAGCAGACGATGAGGATGATCGCGAACCAGACCCCGAGCCACCGCGCCTTGAGCCCGCGCTGCATGTAGTAGGCCGGCCCGCCGCGGAAGCTGTCGGAGTCACGAACCTTGAACAGCTGGGCGAGCGAGGACTCGATGAAGCTCGACGCGCCGCCGATGAACGCCATGACCCACATCCAGAAGACCGCGCCGGGGCCGCCGACGGCGATCGCGGTGCCCACGCCGGCGATATTGCCGACGCCGACCCGCGAGGCCGCCGAGATGGTGAACGCCTGGAAGGCCGACACCGACTGCGGCTTGCCGTCGGCTGTCTGGGGCGTCTTGTCCGTCAGCGTGCGGAACATCTCGGGGATCAGGCGGAACTGCACGACGCCGGAGCGGATCGTGAAGTACAGCCCGAGCACCACGACGACGGGGAGGACGACCCACGTCCAGAGGTGATCACCCCAGGTCAGCAACCATTCGTTGACGGCATCCATGCCCGCCAGTATGGCGAATGGCGACGCGGTTGCGCACGGGTGACGTTGCGGGGCTCACCTGCGGAGCGGTCAGAGGAGCTGGGCGAAGGCCTCCGCGTCGCGTGTCTTGCCGACCACGAGAATGGTGTCGCCGGCGGTCAGCACCGTGCGGTTGTCGGCGTTGTCCCACGGCTGATCGCCGTGCTGGAAGGCTGCGATGGTGACGCCGTGCGTGCGTCGCAGGCCCGTGTCTCCGAGCGGCTTGTCCTGGATGGAGGAGGGCGCCGGGGCCTTCACCATCGCGTAGCCGGGGGCGATCTCGATGAAGTCGAGCGCCGCACCGCGGACGAGGTGGGCGACGCGCCTGCCCATGTCCTTCTCGGGATAGATCACCTTGTCGACGCCGAGCTGCTCGAGGATCAGACCGTGCTGGTCGTCGACAGCCTTCGCCCAGATGGCGGGGATCTCCATGCTGAGGAGCAGCGAGCACGTGAGGATGGATGCCGAGATGTCGCCGCCGATCGCGACGACGACCCGGTCGAACTCCTGGACGGCGAGCTGCTCGAGCGCCTCGCGCCGCGTGGAGTCCGCACGGACGACCTGCGTGAGCTCTCCGTTGTGCGACTGCACGAGCTCCTCGTCCACGTCGATGCCGAGCACGTCGGTGCCGCCGGCCATGAGCTCGAGCGCGAGCGCGCTGCCGAATCGGCCGAGGCCGATCACGGCGACGGAGTGGGCCTCGGCGACGCGTCGACCGCGGTCCGCGGCGGTGAACTTCGGGAATCTAGCCAATGGCCGGCCTCTCCTTCGGGAATTCGTACAGGATGCGCCGCTCGCGCAGGGCGATGGCGGATCCGAGGGTCAGGGGTCCGAGTCGGCCGAGGAACATCATCACCACGAGCACGATCTGCGCCGGATCCGACAGCGACGCGGTGATGCCCGTCGACAGCCCGACGGTGGCGAAGGCCGACACCGTCTCGAACAGCGAGCGATCGAGGTTCTCGCCCGTCAGAAGCATGATCGCGCCGGTTCCGGCGATCACGGCGGCGACCGCGATGAGCACCACCGTGATCGCCTGGCGGTGGACCGCACGGGACAGCCGCTTGCCGAAGATGTTCACGGCACCCTCGCCGCGCAGCTCCGTGACCATGATGAAGAACAGCACGGCGAAGGTCGTCACCTTGATGCCGCCCGCCGTGCCTGCCGGGCCGCCGCCGATGAACATGAGGATGTCCATGCCGAGCCATGTCTCGTCGTGCAGGGCCGCGATGTCGACCGAGTTGAATCCCGCCGTGCGGGTCTGGACCGACTGGAAGAAGCCCGCCAGCACGCGGGTTCCGGGATCCAGTGCACCCAGTGTCTGGGGGTTGTTCCATTCGACCAGCGTGATGAACCCCGTCCCCGCCACGAGCAGCACCGCCGTTCCCCAGAGGACGAGCTTCGTGTTCATCGTCCAGTGCAGCGGCCTTCGGAACTCGCGCCGAAGCTGCATGATCACGGGGAATCCGAGTCCGCCGAGGATGATCGCCGCGGCGATGGGGAGGCAGACGAACGGGTCGCCCACGAACCCCATGAGGCTGTCGGTGTAGAGCGCGAAGCCGGCGTTGTTGAACGAGGACACGGCATGGAAGATGCCGTGCCACACTGCCTGACCGAAGGAGTAGTCGTAGCCGAGCCAGAAGCGCAGGAGGAGGATGACGAAGAGCACGCCCTCGATCGCGAAGGATATCCCGACGATCCCGCGCAGGACTCCGCGGACGTCGTCCTGGCCGAGCACTTTCGCCTCGGTCGCGGCGTACAGGCGCGACCGCACCGAGAGGCGACGCGCCAGGACGAGCCCGATGAGCGAGGCGAAGATCATGATGCCGAGTCCGCCGAGCTGGATGAGCACGAGAATCACGGCCTGGCCGAACGGCGTCCAGTACGTGGGCGTGTCGACGACGACGAGCCCGGTCACGCACACGGCGCTCGTCGCGGTGAAGAGGGCCTCCACGAACGTCGCCGACCCCGGGCCGGCCTTGGCCATCGGGGTCAGCAGGAGAAGCGTCCCCGCGAGGATCGCCGCAGCGAATCCCACGACGACGGCCTGCGTGGGGTGCAGCCGGAAGCGGACCATGAACCGCGCTCCGCGCGCCTCTGCGCCACGACGTCCGATCGCCACCAGCACACGCTACCCCCCGCCGGGCCGCGGCATCCGTCCCTCCTCACGGAATCCTCACGGCGCTGGCCGAAGGCAATCAGTGGTACAGTCGAGAGTCCCCTCTTGGGATCTATCGCGTTCCTTTCCGTCTCATCGCGGAGATGCAGCACTGAACGCGTCCACCACTTCCTGCGGCTTCTGCACGCCGCACCGCGCGGGCTCCGACCCTCGCCCCGAATGAAACACTCCCTCATGCGAAGCCCGCTTCCGGCGCTGGACTGGCGACCGTCCGGTGACGACATCCACGTCGCGACCCTCGCCGACGAGTACGCCGGCTTCGTCCACACGACGTCCGATGGCATCGACGCGCACGGACCCCACGGCGAAGATCTCGGTCTCCACGCCTCCCTCGCAGAGGCGCGCGACGCCGTCGCCGGGTGCGCGATCGCATCCCGACGGGTGGCGCACACCCCCCACCAACGTCCACGCGGCACACGCCGACGCGGCATCCCCCGCCATTCCGGCGGGCCGAAGAAGAGGAAAGACACGATGGCCACTGGCACCGTGAAATGGTTCAACTCCGAGAAGGGCTACGGCTTCATCTCGCCCGACGACGGCTCCGCCGACCTGTTCGCGCACTTCAGCGCGATCGCCGCGGACGGCTTCAAGGAGCTCCGCGAAGACCAGAAGGTCGAGTTCGACGCCGAGCGCGGCCCCAAGGGCATGCAGGCGGCGAACATCCGCCCGCTCTGACGCATCACCTCCAGCGCCCGCGCCCGGTCCGACCGAGCGTGGGCGCTGCTGCGTCCGGCTTCGTGGGCAGCCGCCCCGGCCGGTCCGTGGGCCGTAGCGTTCACCCTCCCGATCCACAACCCGATTACGCGGCGGCGGGAAGTTCCCTAGCGTCTCGGTATGTGGTTCGACAACTGGTCTGACGTCGGTCGCGTCGTAGCGGTCGGCTGCGCCTCCTACGCACTGCTCGTCGTATCGATACGCGTCTCGGGCAAGCGGACCCTCGCCCAGCTCAATGCCTTCGACTTCGTCGTGACGGTCGCCCTCGGGTCGACGCTCGCGACGATCCTGCTGAGCTCGGACGTATCGTTCGTCGAGGGTGCCACCGCGATCGTGCTGCTGCTCTCGCTCCAAGTGCTCGTGGCACTCTGCTCGGTAACGTCGGCCCGCGTCCGCAGAGTCCTCACCGCGAAGCCGGCGGTCCTCCTCTGGCGCGGACGGATGGATGAGACCGCGCTGCGCCGGCACCGCGTGTCGCGCGCGGACGTCGAGCAGGCCGTCAGACAGAGCGGCTCGGGAGAACTGTCCGCGATCGGTGCCGTCGTCCTTGAGAGCAACGGAAGGATCAGCGTCATCGAGATGGACAAGCTCGGCAGCGCTTCCAGCCTGGGCGGCGTCTCCCGGTCCAGGGGCACGGGTTCTGATGCACCACAGGGGTCGGCGTGAGTCGGCGGGGAGGTGTCCTCCACTGGTGGGCCCGAGTGGTCGACTCGGTGGAGTCGCGCCTATGGCCGCTTCCTCTCATCGTCATCGTCCTGTCGGTCCTCCTGGGCATCGTCCTGCCCCGGATCGACCTCGTCGTCGATTCGAGCCTGCCGACCGCGGTGGACTCCGCGGTGTTCAATGGCGGAGCGGACACGTCGCGTTCCGTGCTGTCCTCCATAGCGGGCTCGCTCATCACCGCGACATCCCTGACCTTCTCGCTCACGGTCATCGCCTTGCAGCTCGCCAGCACGCAGGCATCCCCCCGCGTACTGAGGCTGTTCGCACGTGACCGGCAGGTGCAGTGGACGCTCGCAGCGTTCCTCGGGACGTTCGCCTACTCGATCACCGTGCTTCGCGCCGTCCGTTCTCCCCTCGACGACATGCCGGAGTTCGTCCCCCGGATCTCGGTCACGGTCGCGTTCGTCTTCACCATCGTGAGCGTGATCATGCTGATCTTCTTCCTCGCCCACCTGGCGAAGCAGCTGCGGGTCGAGACGATGCTCAAGGACATCCACGCCGACACGGAGCAGACCATCCGCCTCGTCGGCGAGCGCATCCGCGACATCCCCGCGTTCCCGCTCGACGTCGATCCACCCCATGACGCGCACGACGTCGTGGCCGCCGAGAGCGGCTTCATCACGGGAGGCGATCTCGCCGCGCTCGTCGAATTCGCCGAGGAGAAGGACATCGTGATCGGCGAGCGGCGGCTGATCGGCGACAACGTGGTCGCGGGTTCGCCGCTCGCGCGGTGGTGGGCGTCGGAGGGAGCGAGCGACCCGGAGCGCGCGTCCGCGATCGGTCGCTCCGTGAGCGAAATCTACGCCATACGGTTCGAGCGGACGACGGTCGAAGACACTCGGTACGGCATCCAGCAGATCGTCGACATCGCGCTGCGCGCACTCTCGCCCGGCGTCAACGATCCGACGACCGCGGTGCACGCGCTCGGCCACCTCAGCGCGATCTTCGTGCAGCTGGTGAGGATGCCGCGTCCGCCCGCCGTCGCGGCCGGACCGAGCGGTCGGCCGCGAGTCGTCACCCTCCGCTCCACCGCGGCCGGGGAGATCGAGGCCGCGCTCACGCCGGTTCGTCACTACGGCGCGAGCGACTCCGCCGTCGTGGCTCGCCTTCTCCAGCTCGTCGACGAGGTGTCCCACGCGACGGAGGACGAGGATTGTCTTCGGGCGCTCGGAGCCCAGCTCGATGCCCTCGGCCAGCAGTTGCGCGAGCAGGACACCGATCCGGCGACGGCCTCACAGCTGCTCGCAGACACGAGTGCCGCGCGCGGGCGACTGGAGGTGCGGCTCGGTTCCCTCTGAGAAGGGAGTCGCACCGCGACCTACTCGACGCCGTAGCGCGCGCAGTCGTCGTCGGGTTCGGCGCCGTCGGTGAGCCGGGCGTCGGTCCAGCGCATCAGCGTGGGGAGGAAGCGCGAGGGCGGCTGCAGGATGTCGAGGTGGCGGTAGCCGTCCAGCACGACCCACCGGACGCGCCCTCCCTCTGCGCACACCTCGTCGACGAATCGCTGCGGGAACTCCGGCGGGATCACCTCGTCCTCCGTCCCCCACGTGACGAGCAGGGGTACGTCGTACTGCGTCGCCACGGCGTTCTCCGCGAGACGCAGTCCCATCGGACCCCTCGTCAGGTCGGCGGGATAGAGAGGACGGTCCTGCGATACGCCCAGGGCCGTGATCACCGACACGATCACGCCGGGCTCCGAGGGGCACCGCTGAGCCATCTCGCGCACGATGGTGCGGGATCCCGGGGCGGCGTAGTCGACGATCCTCACGTCGGGGTAGGTGTCGGCGTAGGGGACGAGCACCCAGGAGATCAGCACGGACAGCAGCGCGTCGGCGTCGCCGCTGCGAAGCTCGCGCGCGAGTGCCAGAGGGTCGGTGACGGGCGCGAGCACCGCGGCCCCGCGGACGTCGAGGTCGGGCGCGTACGTCTCCGCCTCCTCCGCGGCCCAGAGAGTTGCGTGGCCGCCCTGCGAGTGCCCCCACAGCACGACCTCCGGCGCCAGCACGAGGCCGTCGATCTCCTGAGCGGCCAGGATGCCGTCGAGCGTGGACCTGGCCTCGCCCTTGCCGATCAGGTAGGGGAACACCCCCGGCGCTCCCTGGCCGGCGTAATCCGTCGCCACGACGACCCAGCCGCGGTCGAGGGCGTCCTCCAGCGCCGGGATCGCCCACTTCGTCGCCGCGTCCGTGCGCAGACTCGGCGCGCACCCCCGCGCCACCCCGGTGGTGCCGTGGTTCCAGGCGACGACCGGGAGCGGGCCGGGCGGCGCCGTCTCGGGCACGATCACGAGAGCGCTTGCGACGGCTGCGCGCCCGACAGCGTCGCGTGTCGTGTAGAGGATGCGGTGCACCTGGCCGTTCGCGGGCGCGATGCCGTCGTACGGTGCGATCCGGATGAGTTTCCCGTGCTCACCCGGGACGCTCTCGGGTGGGGTGTAGAAGGAGTCGACGACGGGCGCGCCGCTGTCGAGCCAATCGTCGACCCACCAGCCCGCGACGGTGACGCCGACGAGGATGACCGCGAGTGCGTAGCGTCCCGCGGCCGCCCACGCGCGACGGCTTCGCGTCCGGGAACGAGGGCTTCCACCCGTCGCGAGGAGTGCGCGCGCGCCGCGGACGAACGCGATGATGCTGAAGATCAGCAGCCAGATGCCGAAGACGGTCGCCGCGACCAGCACCGTGAGGTCGAGCCAGGCTGCGGCGAGGATGCCGAAGACGATCTGGCTCACGCCCCACGTGGCGGTCAGCGCCCGCTCACTCGGAACTCCACGTGTCAGCGCATCGCCGAGCGATGCCAGCCCTCCGATGATCAGCACGATGGACAGCGCGACGGGGAGCAGGTCGAGACTTCGTTCCGGCCACACCAGCACCGCGACCCCGAAGAGGATCGAGATGGTCCCGATGACGCGATTCCACCGCGTCCCGGCGCGAGATGTCGTGCGGAAGTCGAGGATTCCGGAGACGATCGCACTGACGCCGACGTACATCGCGAGGGCGAGCAGCGAGGTGAGCGGGCGGGCGACGATCAGCAGCGCGAAAGCGCACGTGGCTACGCCCACCACCATCAGCACGTGAGGCGAAGCATCCGAGAGCAGAGTCGGAAGCGCATTCCACCGCTGCGCGCGGCTGCGACGCACCGTCTCACTCATTCAGCAATGCAATCACGGCCGGGCCGCCGCCGGACCATCCGCGGCGTGGTCAGGAATCGTAGGCGCCGAAGAGACCCTTGCCGTAGGCCGTCAGTGCGTCATACGCATCGCCATAGGTGGTGGGGACGGGACTCCCCGGGTCGAACCGCGCGATGAGCAGACCTAGCAGTCCTCGGGCGGGGGCAGTGAGCGGTCGCTTTCGGTGTGTTGCCTCGGTTGCCGAGTCGGCGCTCTCCGGGTTGGGAGGAACGTAGAGGGACCTGGGCTGAGGCCAGGTATACGGCTGGCGCGGAACGTTGAGATTGATCGCGTTGATGATGGAGTTCGCGCCCGCGTCTCGAGCGGTGAGCGGGCGGAGTCCATGGAGTCGGCTGAGCGTGTTGATCACCGATCCGTGGTGCATCTCGTCGTGGATGACGGTGCCCGGCGCGGTGTAGGCGCTCACGAGGATCGCGGGTACGCGGCATCCGAGCCGATCGAAGCGAAAGCCCATCTCACCGGGACCGGTGGCATCGGGCGGGACGGTCGCGGGAGGCGCGACGTGGTCGAAGGTGCCGCCATGCTCGTCGAACGTGATGAGCAGCGCGGTGTTCATCGCGTTGGACCCGCTCGCCGTACTGCTCTCGCGGATGGCGTCGTAGATGTCCTGCACGAGCTTGTCGCCGGCACGCACATCGGAGTACGCGCTGTTCTGGATCTGGAGCGTGGAGCCGTCTTCCAGCTCGAGTTCGCCTTCGCGCAGCTCGCCCCACGGAGGGTGCATGTCGTTGTGGTTGAACACCATGCGGGGCTCGATGAAGGCGTAGGCGGGAAGGGTGCCGTCCGCAGCATCCCGGTAGAACTGCTCCATGACGCGGAAGTTGGTCTTCCAGTACCGCTGGAGCACCGGCGCGTGGATCATCCCGGTCAGCGAGAGCAATTGGGAGGAGTCGTAGTAGACGCGCCAGGAGACGCCCGCCTCTTCGAGTCGATTGAAGATCGTCGGGGCGTCCGGGCCGTCGATCCACTTGTAGTAGTCGTCTCCGCCGTGGTTCGTCACGTAGCCGTGCGACGTCGAGGCATGGAAGAACGACCGGTTGCAGAAAGTCTGGGACGGGACACCGGCGAACCAGCGGTCGTAGACCGCGAACGAGCGCGCGAGCGCGGAGATGACGGGGAGCATCTGCGGCTCGAACCCGCCCATCGCCACTCTCAGCTCTTCGGGCTTCGGCTCGCGGCCCTTGTGCAGCCGGAAGTTGGTGACGTAATCCCGGACGAACCCGTCGTTGGTCGGGGTCTGACCCGCGGGCGGTGCGTTGAACGGGTCGAGGTGTTCGTCTCCCGTGCGCGTGGAGTTCTCGGGAGGATCGACGACATCGAACAGCTGCGTGTTGACGTGCGGATAGGTCTCACCCGGGTCCGGCTGAGGCTGCTGCATGATCGAGTCGGTCGACCCGCGATACACCTGCGCCGGTATCCGCGTGCCGTCGGGGGCGACGTTGAAGTACTCGCCCTGGTTTATCCCGTCGAACTGCGCGGATGACTTCTCGTCCGCGCTGTAGAGACGGCCCAGGATGTTGTCGAAGCTCCGGTTCTCGAACATCACCACGACGACGTGGTCGAACCCGGGAGCGGTTCGCGGAGACAGCGGGGCGAACTCGGGCGGATGGACGGTCGCGGCGGCTGTCGCGGCGGCAGCCGCCGAGCCTCCGATCGCGACGCCCGCAGCCCCCACCCCGATCCGTCGGAAGAAGTCACGACGCGAGGGCACAGACGGCGCCTCCTCGTCTCCAGAGTTAACGAGAGGCGCTGAGTCGATCGGTGGTTCGCCCATTCGCGCGCCCTTCTCCGTCGCGTTTCGCCCGATGGAGTCCATTCTGGGGCTATATCTTCGGCCCATGGCCCAAACGGCGAAGTTCGATCCGCGCGTTCGGTACGGCGTCGCGGTGACTGCGATGGTCTACAGCACCTATCTGGCGTGCGCTACCGACTTCTCGGCAGTGATCCGCTCAGAGAATTACGAAGGCGCGATCAGCAGCGACATCCCGTTGCTCAACGCGCTCCAGTTCCTTCTCGTCGTGGCGGGCATGGTGTTCGCCCTCGCAATACTCCCGGGCGACGGATACCGGCGCCTGGGCGGGGTCACCCTCGCATCCGTGACCCTCTTCCTCTGGGCGACCTTCAACCTCCTGCGCGGGGCCGGAGTGGTGACGGAACCGGTCGCCTTCTGGGACTTCGTGCTCGACCAGGGGTTCGCCACGCTGCTCGCCGCGGTCGGCGGATGGCTCATCGCGCGCGGCCGCCGCCCCGTCACATGGTTGCTGGCGCTGGTCTGCGTCATCCCTCCTCTGCTCGCCATCGCGATCGAGGACATCAACATCACCACCGGCATCTATGCCCTGATCGTGCAGGCGACCGTCGGGATCTGCGGCCTTGCCGCGGTCTGGGGGGCAGCGTGGATCGACAAGCGGGTCACCGGCGGCCGCCCTGTCGAGTCAAGGGCGGCGTGACGATCGACGCCACGCGGTCGCCGTGTTCACACGTGGACGCGACGGCGGGAGTCGAACTCGCGCTGAGGCATCCTGACTGGATCAGAGAGCTGCGAAACCGCGAAATCACACGGACCTCGAGGTTCCATCGATGCCGTTGAATCACGTCGAATCTCGAGAAGTGTGGGCAAAGTGTGGGCAAAACGTGGGCATCCTCGCGGGGCCTGGTGTGATGTCCAGGAAATCGCGGGGGCCTGGCGGCGCTGATCGAGGGTAGCTCGCCCCGGCCGCTGCCGTGCCGCGCTTTCGCGGCATATCCTCCCGCTCCGCGGTCCGGTATTCCACGGTCGCGGCACTCACGCGGTCGGAGCGGGCAAACCTGCGAGGGCGCCGGCCGGAGCAATCAGTCGGAAGACCATCCCGTCGTGACCTCGGAGATCAGGGCAAGTCTCCGCTCAGGATTCCGGGGCCAGTTCGCACCCGGCGCGAGTTGGAGGGCGCGACCCAGCGGAGCCAGATCCAGTTGGTTCCATCTGAAAATCAGGTCCTCCAAGTTTGGAGGAGAAAGCTGCGCCCGAATGTCGAAGCCGAGCACGCGGGCGGCTCCGAGTTCGATATCCCATCCAACTTCCTCGAGGAGTTCGTTTCCCTCCGTTGTCCCCCAAAGCCGTTCGGTCACAGATGCTGATTCGAGGTACCAGTAGACCGCCGCCGCAAGGTCCTTCCCATCCTTGTCTTGCCCGTACCGTGACCGATCGATCCACGCTCGGAACTTGAGCGCCGCATACCCCGCTGGCGATGGGATCCGGATCGTGTTCCCAGACGGAAGCGTCAGGTGTCCCGCTCGCGCGTAAACGTCGTCGAACCCGAAGACCACCATCTCCTCTCCCCGCGAGTGAGGAGTAACGATCCCTTCCGGTTCCTCAATGCCGCCGAAGGGCATGATGTCGACCGGGAATCCGTCCACCAAATAGCGAACGCCGGTGTGACCTGATTTCGTGAACGTGTGGTCGATGAGGTCATAGATTTGCCAGTCGTTGAGGGCGATACCGATGTCTGTATCCTCGGTACCTCGCAACTGAAGCTCGTGTCCGAGTGCGGAGTGCAGAATGTCCCGACAAGCGGCTCCCACCAAGATGATCGTGTCGGCGTCCAGCCCGATCTGGTCTCGAAGCGTCACTACGACAGCGTCGATTCCGTCGAGCAAGCGCGGATCAGAGGCGTTGAAGTCGATCATCGGATTGACGAAGCTGTTCTGCCACCTCGGCCTGTCGCCCATCGCCTGAGGCGAGCAGATCTGCATAGATCAACGTCGGTGGAGCAAGAGTGATCGTCCCGGGTAGAGGGTCGCCGGCGGGATCTCGCCAGAATCGCGTTCTGACGAAAATGTTGGGCTCTCGATCCGTGCGCCACCGGTTCGCCGCAATCATTCGTGGAGACAGACGATCCACGTAGACCGTCAGCGTCTGCGGACGCAATTGATTCGGGACCGCGGCCTCTCCGCTCACGACGAGTGACGATTCGCCGTCCGTGTCGAGCTGCTGAACCTCCCCCGAGAACCCTCTCACTCGCGAGGGCGCCCCCAATCCAGTTGGATAAGCGGCAGTCCATTGATCGAACAGTTCCTTCCCGCGATACAGCTTGCGGTCAACAGTGTCCGAGACGAAGTTGGCTTCTTGGAGGAGCGTTAGTGTCTCCTGTGCCTGCCCGAGCGAGACGCCTGCGGTGTGCGCCAGGGATCGAAGCGGAGCGGAGAGGAGGTCCGGCCATGTCATGAGCGCGAAGATGACCTGTGACCGTTTCGTGCTGAAGAGGTTGGTGCTGCGGATCCCTGAAAACTCCTTGGCGGCCGGCTTGCTCTCATTTCGCCGCCCCCGGACATCGATGTGGACGCCTTCGAAGTCGACGTATGCGTTGCCAGCTTCGTCTAGGAAGTTCACGCCATGCCGTCGAAACATATCTGCGCTGCGTTCGTTGATTCTCGTACCCATCACGAGCGAACTCCTCGGCGTGAGGAAGTCGCTGCCGAATCGACCGATGTCGGTCATCGTCATTGTGGGTGCGTAAAGGAGCGTCATCTCCCGTTTGCCACGCTCATGCGCGACCGTTGCCCGCTCTGGAATGCCCGGCTCCAGGTCGCTGATCGGACTCTCGCTGTATCCGCTGTACACGCGAAGTCCATACTCGTCCAGGCGAGTCAGCAGCGTCACTGCGGTCTCGTGAAGCATCAGCGGCTCCGTTCATTAAGTGTGCGTGTTCATTTTAGTTGAAACAGCTCAAAGAATGAACACCCGCTGGGCGCCAAGCGGGCAACTTCAGAGTTGTGGGCGCAGCGCACTCCAGGCAAGACCCTGGCCGGGAGAGGAGAACATCGCGGGCGATTGCAAGCGAGGGCGTTACGGTCTACTGCTCCTTCATCCTTATCCGCATCCTGCTGCTGGGTGCACCCGCTCGTGCTCATGCCCGTCATCATGCACCCGCTCGTGCTCATGATCGAGTCGCCCTTTGAGATGCGGCTGCCGATGTGATCTGCTGCTGGCCGACGATGCCGATGCCGATCCCGATGCCAATGCCGATGCTGCCGCCGAGCCCGAGCCCGAGCCCGAGCCCGAGCCCGACGCCGATGCCGATATACGGATGCCGCGGCCGCTTCGGGTGCGCTTCCTCCGCCCCAACTTGACCGGGCTACCGAGGGCAATACACCGCACGTGAGTTGTCCACGAGGCGGTCAGCTGGCGGACCCATTCGCGGCAGGTCCGCTTGCGTCGCCGCGGCAAGGGTGAAGACATGGATCAATGCACAGACCGCGAGCAAGCCCAAGACGAACAGACCCAAGACCGAGACGGCGAGAACAAGTGCAATGCACGCAGGCACCATGCCTGGTGGTGACACAGATGCGCATGTAGTCTGCCCTTATGCGGGGTGGACTCGAGCGGTGGAAGCGGGGAAGCGAGTCCCGCGGCATCCGCAACGCGATCGCCTACGCGCTCGAGGGATCCTGCGACGCGCAAGTCCCCGTATCCGGCGCTGATGCGCTCGAGCGATACGCCGACTCGGGCGACGCAGGAGTCACTCGCTTCATCGTCGCCGACGGCGCGATCACTTCCGACCGTCTCACCGGTCCCGGTCTACGGGTCTGGCTCAGCGGCCACGATCCGGTCACGGGTGAGGAGCGGGGCAAGACGCTGCTGCGACCTGACGCGGACCTGCTGCTCGACGGCACACTGAACCACCCGAAGTCGTTCAGCATCGCGGCGCTCCTGCACCCTGAGCTCACCATCGAGTTGGAGGCGCTGCAGGACCGCGTGCGGAATCGGATCCTCCTGCTCTGGCAGCAGGAGCTCAACGCTCGCCGAGGCCACGGCGGATTGATCCGCGAGTCGATCGCACGCCTCGAGGTCGTCGAGCTGGTCCATCGGCGATCGCGCGCGCTCGACCCGCACGCCCATCGGCACCTCTGGCTGAACATCAAAGTCCAAGGCGCTGACGGCCGGTGGACCAATGTCGACTCCCGGGTTGCGATGAAGGTCCACACATTGGTGAACGCCGAGGGCGAGCTCGCTGCGCGTAGCGATCCTGAGTGGGTCGATGCGCTCGCCCGCCACGGCTACACGCTCGACTGTGACGGCGAGATCGCCGAACTCGCTGGCGTCGTTCGTCCGTTCTCCCGCCGGTCGGCGCAGACCGAGGCCAATCGCTCGCGGCTGACGGCCGGGTGGTCGGCTGGCCATGAGGGACGGATGCCAAGCCTCGAGGTGCTCGCGCAGATCGATCGCCGCGCGTGGGCAACCTCGCGGCCGAACAAGCCGGCCTTGCTGGACGAGGAGTCTTGGGAAGTCGCCGTGCGCGAGGAGCTCGCCGCAATCGATCCCGGATTACTGATCCCGCGGACTCCGGTGTCAATCGCCATGCCGTCACTCGACACGCTTGGACATCGCGACGCTGGCAGCTTCAGCAGTGGTCGACGCTGACGATCGATCACGTGGTTCGAGCGGGCGATTCAGCGACATCGATCTCCGCGCCGGCGCCCTGCGCGCGCTGTCGCGAACCGGCGCCGTTGGGACTCGGGAGGGGTTCGACGCGACCATCGACGAGATCGTTGCCGGCGCGCACCGACTCGTCCTCAGGCTCCCAACGGAGTCGGATGTCCCAGCCCACGTCAAGTCGCTGATGGCAATCGAGACCGCGGCGTTGAAGATCCGCCTCGCGGGCTGTCTCGACGGACTCGCGACCTCCGGTCGCTCGCTCACGCCGACCGAGTTGCATCGGTCAGCCGCCGCGACCGTCGACGTGGGGGCCCTCGATCGATCGCAGGTCGCCGCCGCCTGCGCGATCGCCGGGTCGGCTGGCTTGGTGGCGGTGACGGGTTCGGCCGGCACGGGCAAGACCACCATGCTGCGTGCCGCATCGACCGCGCTCGCCCGTCAGCGTCGACGGATGCTGGTGGTCGCACCCACTCGCAAGGCGGCGATGGTCGCGGCGCGCGAGGTCGGCGCCGAGGCGACAAGCCTTCACTCGTTGCTCTACGACTACGGGTACAGATGGCGCCGCGCCGCTACGGGTGCGGCGGAGTGGAGGCGGCTCGAGCCTGGCGAGATCGACTCCGCTACGGGTGCGGAGTACTCGGGCCCGAGCACGTACCGAGTGCGCCGTGGTGATCGGATCGTGGTGGATGAAGCGGGAATGGTTGATCTCCACGCCGCCAACGCCCTGGCGATCGTCGCGTTTGAGACAGGTGCCGGTGTGGCGATGGTCGGCGACCCCCGCCAGGCAGTTCCGGTCGGCCACGCCGGTGCCATGGCCAGCTTCGTTCGGCACGCCGACGCAGCGGTAGAACTGGACACGGTCCATCGCTTCAATGATCCGCAGTATGCCGCTCTGACTCTCCGGCTCCGCGACATCCGCGAGAAGGCCGATGCGCTTGCACTCGCTGACGAACTGAGGTCGAGCGGATACGTTCAGCGAGTCGACAGTGTTGAGGCAGCGAGGCAGGTGATGGTGCAGGGCTATTTGGACGCTACCGCGCATGGTCGGCGGACAGTGCTCGTGTGCGGGACAAGCAGCGAGGCCGACGCCATCAACGCCCAGATCCAGCAGCATCGGCTTGACGCCGGTGACCTCGACCCCGCAGCCATGGCTTGGGGGAGCGCGGAACAACCACTCTTCGTCGGCGACGTTGTCGAAACCCGCCGCAATGACAGCCGCACCGGCGTTGCCAACCGAGCGCAATGGGTGATCTCCGGGATCCGGGCTGACACGATCGACCTCGCCTCACCGACCCAGGCGGGGGAGTGGCGCCGCATCAGTCGCGACTATGCGCTGGAACACGTTCGGCTGGCCTACGCCTCCACCGTCCACGGGGTTCAGGGCGAGACCGTGGACACCGCGATCGTCGGTCCTGACGTCGACGCTGCCGGACTCTATGTTGGTCTCACTCGCGGTCGCTCGCATGACCGCGCCGTCGTCGTCGCGCGGAGCGACCCGGCGATCGTCGAGGCACTCTCCGCAACGATGGTCCGTGGAACGACCGAGGTGACGATTCAAGATTCGATCGATGCGGCCGCCGCTGAGCTTCGACGTAGCGCCCGCCAACGCGCCACGGGCCCTGACGCGTCGATGCCAACCAGTGTCGGGGTCGGGCAGAGTCTGTGAGCCGCGCGTAAGAGCTCCCGTCACCGTGCCGGTGAGCGCGCCGGCTATACGCCCCCGCGCTCACCGTGTGGTGGATCGCTGTTCGCGGGAATGGATCCCGCGCGGTGAACGACCGGCATCCGGACGCGAGTCCTGCTTTTGCCGACGGGACGAGGTCAGCCGCCCGGTGTAGCGTCGCGTCCACGATGCTGAAGGTCCGGAGGCCGCGATGTCGTCGTAACTCGGCTGCAACACGTTCTACGAGGACGACCCGCGCAGGCTCGCTCACTTCTGGCCGATCAAGGGGCGGCCACTCGTGAAGAGACTTCAGCGCATGTTCGATCACGACCCAACCGAACGGGCGTCTCGTTCGAGGGACCGCATCAGCGCGTGATGCCGTCGCACCTGCTCCTGACCTCGATATACAGCACGCTCACCCTCGTACTCGCTCGAAAGCCATCCTTGGTAGTCGTGCGTAACGAGGGTCTGAATGATCTCAGCCCACGGGATCTGGGCATCCACGAGGTTCTCGTCGATGTCGAAGAATTTGGTCTGGATGAATCCGACGTATGGGAGGACATCGACGAGGTCCTGCATGGGCACAGCCAGCGGTCGCATCCAGCCTTCCTTGTGTCCCTCCTCGCTCATGCCGGGCTGAATAGCGGTGGTCACTTCGCGCTGGAAGATGCCGGTGTCGATCATCAATTTGAAGTTCTCTGAGCCGCTCCGCTCGATGAAGGCGATGTATTCGTCGACCACCTGGTGCTTGATGGGCGTGGGTGCGTGGATCTCGGGGCAGATCACGATGCCTCGCTCTGCCGCGAGGTCGAGGTTGGCGGTCACGATCGGCTCCCAGTCGGGATGCGGATCCAGATCCATGCTCACAACGCCGAACTTGGGCCGGATGGTGGTGAAACCGAGCGTAGATGCGAGCTCGATGTCCCGTCGGAGCACGGCCGCGCCTTCCTCCACGGTGAGATCCCGACCGCGTGAAAGGCCGATGTCGACCCACGAGCAGTAATTGGTCGGAATGAGCCCATGTCGTTCGAGCGACGCGTGCCAGTCGTCGATCCAGGATGCCGGTGGCGACGGGTATCGGCGGACGTTGCTCTCTCCGAGGATCTCAATGCCCGTCGCGCCGACCGAGGCGATCTCGGCCATCGCGTCGTCAAGTGTCAGGACGGTGTTCATGTCACCGGTGTAGCTGTAGAGCGACACCCCGTATCCGAACGTGCTGAATGCGCTCATGCGATCACCGTGACCTTTCGCGCCGCGGGGAACAGCGACGGTTGGAACTGCGCGGGAATGTACGGGGCGTGGATCGCGATCTCGACTTCGAGCTCGTGCACGCCGGGTGCCAGGCCACCGGGGTGGGGAACGGTGATCACGGCAGGCTCGTCGAGGTCCCAGTGCACGTCCAGGTGGGAGGCCCGGAGCTCATCCACGGTGTACTGCGTCCCGTACAGTGACCACAGCGGCACGGTGCGGTCCCAGTGGACGCCGTCGACACGCACCTCGATTCCTTCGATGAGACGACCGAATGCGCCGCGGTAGTTCGGCATACGGACGAGGAATCTGAATCCGGTGATCTCACCGTCCTGGACGACGTTCTCGACGCCTCTGTTCTGGATGATCTCTCGCTCAAGCATGGCTTGGGGTCCTTTCTTCGGTGCGCTCGGACGGGACCGTCGAACGCGCGATCGCGCGCGCTCCGCGCACCGCAAGCGCGACGGTGGTGAGGGTGGGATTGCACGCCGTGGCCGTGGGGATGACGCCGTTTCCGGCGACGTACAGGCCGGATGTACCCCAGACTCGACAGGTGTCATCGCAGACGCTCGCGCCGTCGTCGACCGCGCCCATCCTCGTTGTTCCTTGGTAGTGCAGCGATGCGCCGGGGGCGAACTCGATTGGATCGCCGAAGACGGCATCCCCCAGGAGGTCGCCGACAGCGATCATGTGTGCCGTCGCCGCAGCCAGTGAGCGGCGATCGGCATCAGTGAGGTCGTAGTGGATCCTCATCGCCGGCATCCCGTAACCGTCCAGGTGGTGAGCGTCGAATTCGACACGGTCCTCCGCCCGGATGTCCTTCGCGCAGAACCAACCCAGTCCGACTACTTCGCCGGGGAGGATGTCACCGTCGTACGGCACCGGCGAGGCGTCAAGCTGCATGACCTGACCGTGGAAGGGCTCAGAGTCGGTGAACGGCACCCAACTGACGCCGCTTAGCTCGTCGATCGGTCCGGCCGAGTGGCTCGCCGGCTGCGGCGGCACGTCTCGGAGCTTGACAGCGTGGACGACCTGAGGCTGGTCATTCAGATACCGCCCCAGGGCCGCCGGTCGGATACCGGACGCCCAGAGGAGCTGCGGAGTGCGTAAAGCGTCTGCAGCGACCACGACGACCGGCGCATCGACGTCTTTAGAGGTTCCGTTCACCATGCTGCGGATCGTGACGCCGGTCACGCGACCGTCTGTCGCCCGCACGCGCGTCACCAGTGTCTCGGGAAAGAGGTGGTGTCGCGGGTTGGCGCGTGTTGCGTCGCCGAAGACGACGTCAGACCCTGACCACCACAGGCGCCGGTCTTTCTCTCGTCGGACCGCGAGCGGCATTGGCTGGACGGCGCGCGTCCGCCTGCCGTCGAGGCTGTTCGCGAGGCGCTCGCGCACAATCTCGGCCAAAGGCGCTCCAGCCAACGACTCTGCAGAGACGCCGAGGAGCCGCTCCGCCTCTTCGAGGAGCTCATCCAGATCCGAGAGGAAGCCGATCCGCTCACTCTCGCCCGGTCGTGGGCATGCGCCCGTCCAATGAGCGCCCATTCCTCCGACGTTGGTGGAGAAGGCAAGTGCGGGAAGCCCGACCTGGTCGCCGACGCGATAACCGTCCTCCAAGAGAAAGGTGCCCGGCCGAACGATGCGGGCTGCATCCGATGCATAACCGTCCATCGTGTCCGTGCTGGTGTGCGCATACGTGGGCGTCGGACCCTCGGAGCGGCGCTGCGCGGCGGCACGCGCACGGTCATCCTGCAAATTCTTGACGTGAGCGCCGGGCGGATCGCTCACGATGGGCCCGGCGTCGAACTGGAAGATCCGCAGGTCGGGGCGCTCCTCGCTGAGGATGCGGGCGTAGGCGGCGCCGGCGGGACCGGTGCCGACGATGATCACGTCTGCGCTGACCGGCAGCTCACCGGCGCCTGGCCTCTCCTCAGCGGGCGACAAGGCCCGCACCCATCTCGTCAAGCTGCGCCACGATCTCGCCCGGGCTCTTCTCGCCCACTTGCTTCTGCAGCATCGGCGTCTTATCGAGCACGAAGTCGCGCAGGGGGCGAAGGAACGCGGGCGCATGGTGGAAGACCCTGCCGAGTACGTAGGCCTGCTGCACCTGTGAGGTGGTGTGCGCGACGCGCCGCTGATCGTAACGGCCGAGAGCACTGATGACAGCATCTGTGTCAGCGAGGTCGACGTCGGTCAGCTCCTGGGCGAGGGTGTAGCCATCGCCGATCGACATCCCGGCGCCGTACGCAGCATACGGCGACGTGGCGTGAGCGGCATCGCCGGCCAACGTGATGCGGCCCTTCGACCACTTCTCCAGTGGTTTGCGATCCCTGATCGGCCATCGCTGGAAGTGCCTCGGCTCGGTGGATTCGACAAGCCCCTCCAACGGCCCGGGAAAGCGCCGCGCCAGCGAGAGCGCGTGGCCCTTGAGATAGGTCGGAGGTTGTGCGGTCGGATCCCACGCCTCCAGGACCCACCATTGGATGCCGTCACGTCCATTGTCGCGGATGGACGAGTACGTGCCCTGGACCGTGGGGTCGTGGCTCAGGACGACCTCGTTGCGTTCGACGCCCGGCACGTCAGCGAAGGTGTACCCGCCGATGATGTGGAGCTTATGCTCACGTTTCTCGCTCGGTCCCCACAGATGCTCGCGCACCATCGAATCGATGCCGTCGGCGCCGATCACCACTCCGGCATCGATCGCCGTGCCGTCGCTGAGCGTGATGCGCGCGTGGTTTCCGCGATCCTCCAGCCCGGCGACTTCAACGTTGGTCCGGAGCACGCCCTCGGGCATAGCGGCGAGCATGCGACGGTACAGTTCGGGGCGAAGAAGCCCGATGAAGCCGCCGCCGTAAGCGCGGACCACCTCGTCGGGGATCCGCACATCCGCACGGACGTTGCCTTTCACCCCGCGGAACGTCGTGTGGCACGGTGCGCCGAGGTCGACCGTGTCCACCCCCATCTCCTGAAGTGCCTTAATCGGTGGCGGCCAAAGGTTGAGGATGTTTCCGGCCGGCCGCGCTTCGCGATAGCGCTCGAGGAGGATCGGCCGGTGTCCGACCTTGTGAAGGGCGAGCGCGGCGGCCATTCCGGCCGGCCCTGCGCCGATGATGACGATCGGCAGGGAATCGGACTTCAGGTTCATCGGAGCTCCGTGGTGGGTGATTCGGCATTCATGGGTCGGATGGCGAGGTGCCCGCCCGGGGTCGAAGCAGGCGGGCACCTCAGTTCAGGGAGTCAGGAATCCCACGCGGCGTCCATCTCGTCCAGGATCTGATCGACGGTCTTTTGCCCGGTGAAGAGTCCCTGGATGCCGACGCTCAGTGCGTCGTAGACGGCCGGGTTGGGCCAGGTCTCCACGGGGAAGCCCGTGTAGGCGCCGGACTCGATCAGGTCCGCGATCGGTGCGTACTCCTTCGCGACGTTGGACGCGTTCGCACCCGAGATCGGAATCAGCCCCGATAGGTCGGCGAAGGTCTGCGCCTGGGCCGGCTCAGCAGCCCAGTCCAGGAACGCCTGGGCTGACGCCTTCGCGTCTTCGTCCGCCGCGGCGTTGATGGCCCATGCGTAGCTGGCCGAGACCACGGCGAAGAGCTCCTGGCCATCGGCGGGTGGAAATGCCCGCACGTCCAGTTCCAGACCCGCTCCCTGGTTGATCTGTGCCGCCGCCGAGCCCGGAACCGGCGCAGACAGGGATGTCTGTCCCCCCAGGCCCTGGGTGATCGAGTCGAACGTTCCGCCTGCGACGCCATCCTGGAAGCAGCCGGCATCGTTCATCTCCACGATGTCGTCGAGCACCTCCCGCCAGCCGCTGTCCGCGAAGGAGACCTCGCCAGCCGCTCGCTGCGCGTTCCAGTCCGGATCCTCCTGATAGACGCGAGAAGCCGAGATGATGGTGGCGAGCAGTCCGGTGTTGAACGAGATGGCGCCGGCTACGACCATGAGCGTCTTCCCACCGGTGCGGGCCGTGGCGCAGTCTTCCAGCATCTGTTTGTAGGTCGCCGGATACTCGTCGATGCCGGCCTCGTCTGCCCCCGGGCCGTTCCATACGAGGGTGGTCGGCGCCAGCGCCGTGGGCTGCGCGTAGATCGTGCCGTCGATTCCGAACAGACCTTCCTGCCCATCGGGAATGATCGCGGCAGACGCCTCTCCGAGCGGCTCCAGGAAGCCGCCGTCGGCGATCGTCGTGACAGTCACGGCTTGGCCCCCGCCGGGGATCAGCACCATCACGTCAGCGGCGTTACCTCCCTGAAGCTGCGTGGTGAGCTGATTGTTGTAGGCCTCGGCCTGGTAGGGCAGCGTCTCGATCTGGACCCCGGTCTGCTCCGAGTACTGCTCTGCAAGCTTCGCGTAGGAGTCGTCGCCGTCGTTGGCCTGCGGGAACATGAGGGTGAAGGGGGCGAGCGTCGGGTCCGTCGACCCTGTCGGGTCGGGCGAACCGCCTCCGGAGCAGCCGGTCAGAATCAGCGCCGTACTGAGGGGAATGATCAGGATTGCTGCGCGTGTTCGAGAGTTGCGGGTGAGCTGTGACATGTCGAGCCTTTCGTGACTTCGTTGTCGCCGCTGTGGGCAGCGGTCAGGTCGAGGACCGCTAAAACACTGTCCCATCATTTGTCCCTGTGGCGCATAAGTATCGCTAATAGGCAATCGTGAAAACACTGATGCCGCACAAAACTCGGCAGGCGGCGACCCTCACCTCAAAACGGGGGTTCTGGTCGCGAAGGCCGTATCCTGGCCTGGTGTCAATAGATCAGCGGGCAGGGGGTTCCCCGAGCCTTCCGGCAACGGCAGCGTCGCTGGATGCCGCCCCCCTCGCCCATGTGGTCGACCTTGTCCGGTCGGCGCGGGCTCTCACGCGACCGAGACTGGTGGCAGACACCGGTCTCAGCCGCAAAGTGATCACCCAGCGAGTTGATCAGGCGTGCGCGCTCGGTCTCATCCGCGAGGGCGGTCTTGCAGCATCGGACGGCGGTCGACAGGCCCGTCTCCTCGAGTTCGAAGCGGATGCGGGCCGCGTGTACGGCATCCTGATCGAGGCCTCGGAGATCACCGTGGGAGTAGCTGACCTGCGTGGGCGCCTGCTACGCACATCGCATGAAGACTGGAGCGTCGAGAACGGCCCAGACGCGACGATGCAGCGGGTCAAGGAGCACATGGAGTCTTTGGCGGCGCAGGAGCCGACGCCAAGACCGTGGGGTATCGGCGTGGGCGTTCCCGGCCCGGTCGACGTGACGACAGCTCGGCTGGTGTCGCCGCCGATCATGCCCGGGTGGGACGGCTTCAGCGCGCGCGCCTGGTTGCGCGAGCACTTCGATGCCCCGGTCTGGGTCGACAACGACGTTAACCTGATGGCCATCGGCGAATGGACTTCCGGTCCGGGACCGCGGGCCGACGACATGCTCTTCATCAAGCTCGGGACCGGCATCGGCTCTGCCGTCATCTCGCGAGGCCGTCTGCTGCGCGGCCAGCGCGGCGCCGCCGGCGACATCGGTCACATCCACGTGACCGATTCAGCGAATGCCGTCTGCCGCTGCGGGCTCGTCGGATGCCTGGAGGCGGTGGCCGGAGGGTGGTCGCTCCTTGCCGAGGCGACCCTGCGTTCCGAAGAGAGCCCGGTCTTCCGCCGCGCCATCGCAGAGCGAGGGCAGATCACGCTTGGTGATATCGGTGCGGCCGCCAGAGACGGAGACCCCCTCGTTCGCGAACTGGTCGAGTCACGGGCGACGGCGGTCGGCGATGTCGCCGCGAACCTCGTGAACTTCGCCAATCCCGGACAGCTCGTGATCGGCGGCGGAGTCCTTCGCACGGGCGAGGACTTCCTCGAAGTGATCAGCGACGTCATCCGCCGCCGCGGAACGCGACTTGCGACAGACGGTCTCGTCATCCGCGCAGCGTCACTCAACCAGCAGGAAGGGGTGGTCGGTGCCGTGCTCCTGGCGGCCGAGAACCTGTTCGCACCCGCCGCGCTAGCGCAGTGGGTAGAAACCGGGACTCCGTTGGGTCATTCAGCGGCATTACAGTTGCGGCCCGCCGCCTACGTGTGAGTCAGCGCGCACCTCTTCTAAGCGGCGCAGCGGCCACACCGAACTGACTCGCGACGCCGGGGTCATGCGAAAGTCTTCGTGGTCGCCACCAATCCAGGAATCAACGATCATGCAGATCGAGCATGACCGCCGCGATGGGTGTCCCGCGGGGCCAAAACTTCCGCGTCCGTTGACGGATCCTCGCCGGGGAACGACTCGCGCTAAAACTGCTGCGCGGTTAGCGGATGCCCCGTGCGATCGTGCGCGCACCCATCCATCCACGCGATGAGCTGTGACCGCCGGTACAGAATCGTCTTTCCCGAAAGTCGGTAGTACGTCGGTCCACCACCGCGATAGCGCAGCTGCGCGAGTGACGATCTCGACAGATGCGCGACTGCGGCCGCCTCGTCGATCGAAAGCCAGTCTTCGTCATCAGTCGCGCCCATGATCCACTCCTTGCGCTGTCACGTCATCACAGCGCAAGTATCTCAACGAATGCGTATCCATGTCAAGACCACGCATGGTGTGGCATCATTGGCGCATGCAGGAGAAGCTCGTATCGCTCTCAGGACGCAACCTGATGGTCCCGCCTGGCCTATCGCTCAAACCGATCATCAACGCGTCCATCCCGGTCTCCGTCGGGGATCCGGATCCATACGCCCGCACGGTGGAGGAGATTGCGCACGCAGAGTTTCGCCTCGAGTACTCCGAGACCTCCGGGCGCTACGAGATCGCCTCCTTCGGAATCGACCGCAGGAGAGTGCCTATCGAGATCACGGGCGCGCTGTGGCGCACCATCCGCGTTCACGAAACCATTCGAGACGCGATCGGCCTTGCCCTCCCGGCCTGGACGTACCCGATCACCATGCTTCGCGCGGTCCGGAGCAACCCGAACAACGAGATCGACTTCTACACCGACGACCTTTCCGACGAGGACGGGCTCCTCCTCGCCGCACTCATCTATCGCATCGGACAGATCTCGAACGAGAAGCCGGCGCTGGCGGTGGCAGAAGCGCTCGGGCTGAAGCAGCGGACCGCGACGAACTGGATCCAGCGAGCCCGAACGGCCGGCTACATGGACAGCGTCGTTCACGAGAAGGATCTGCGACGCATCGCGAGCATCA
The DNA here is from genome assembly GCF_042677065.1 of Microbacterium insulae. Lineage (NCBI taxonomy): Bacteria > Bacillati > Actinomycetota > Actinomycetes > Micrococcales > Microbacteriaceae > Microbacterium > Microbacterium insulae. Next base: position 2,114,079 of record NZ_JBHTII010000001.1, read on the forward strand.
TCGAGCCTAAGGTCTCGTTCCTCGCGACACCGGAAGAGGCCGAAGCCATCGTCGCGAGGCACAGGGAAGCCACCAGAAAGGCGAGGGAGACCAATGGGGACCGTCGAAGCGTATGAGACCACCGCCGGCCGTCGGTATCGCGTTCGCTATCGCACACCCGAGCACCGTCAGACCGACAAGCGTGGATTCCGAACCAAGCGTGATGCCGACCTCTTCCTCGCAACTGTCGAGGTCTCGAAGGCGACGGGCGAGTACATCGATCCTGCCCGCTCGCGAACGACAGTCGCTGAACTCGGCGCCGACTGGCTTGCGGCGAAGAAGACACGACTGAAGCCATCGAGTTACGCGGCACTCGACGACGCGTGGCGGGTCTACGTTGAGCCGCGATGGGGAAGGACCCAGGTGTCCGCGATCACCTACGGCGACGTGCGGACGTGGGTGACGCAGCTCGCGGCCGGAACCGCGAAGACCAACCGCCAGCAGCATCCGCGAACGATCAAGCAGGGCGCGCGACCGAAAAGCGCGACAGTCGTGATCCGGGCACACGGAGTACTGGCATCGATCCTCGACCTCGCGGTCAAGGATCGGCGCATCCCGAACAACCCCGCGCGTGGCATCGACAACCTCCCGCGGAAGCTCCGCAAGCCGCACCGCTATCTCACGCACGAGGAGATCGAACGCCTCGCGACCGCATCGGGCGACCACGCCACCCTCATCTACCTCGCTTCCTACACGGGACTGCGATGGGGTGAGCTCACTGGGCTGCGCGTCCGTGACGTCGATGCGCTTCGTCGTCGGCTCGCGGTGAATGAGAATGCCGTCCGCGTAGGGACCGAGATTCACGTCGGAACACCGAAGACGCACGAGCTTCGATCCGTCCCGTATCCCGAGTTCCTCGAGCTCCCCATCGCACGCCTTTGCGAAGGCAAGCCGCGCAGCGCGCTCGTCTTCGGAGAAGGCGTCGACCACATCCAGCGGCCGCGCGCCTCTGGCAGTTCGCGCTCCTGGTTCGTGCGTGCCCTCGACGACGCCGGGCTCGAGCGCATGACGCTCCACGACCTCCGCCACACCGCGGCATCCCTCGCGATCAGTTCCGGCGCGAACGTCAAAGCGGTGCAGCGGATGCTCGGCCACGCGTCCGCGGCGATGACCCTTGACGTCTACGCGGACCTCTTCGATGACGACCTCGACAGCGTCTCGACGTCGCTGAACGCCGCCCGCGCGGCAGCGATCGCTCGCTCCTGATCGGGCTCGATCGACCCACCTGGGTGCGGTTATCCACAGTTGCGCCCACGAAAAGTGTGGGCAAAATGTGGGCAAACGGCCCCTCGCGGAGAAACCTGAGAACCGAGATCCCAATCGGGACAAGGGATCGCAGCCCGTCGGAAGTGGACGCGACGGCGGGAGTCGAACCCGCAACACGACCGGGTATGAACCGGTGCCCGGGACCGCCCGGATCGCCGCGATGAGGCCACGGTAGTCGGCATCCTGGCAGCGGTGCTGGAGCGTGAAGCGCGGTTTCGTCGTGTGTCGCGATGTGACGCGCCCGCGCTAGTCGAGCGTCGCCAGGAACTCGCGGAGATGCTCGACGACGAACGCGTGGTCCTCCGCCTGCGGCAGACCGGATACCCCGACCGTTCCGACGACGCCCACTCCGGCGATCGTGATCGGGAACACTCCGCCGTGCGCGGCGTACTTCTGCGGATCGAGGCGTGCCGCGGTGTCGAAGTCCTTCTCGACCGCCCGGAACGAGAGCCCGACCCCGTACGACGAGCGCCCGTAGCGGCGGGCGACCCGCGCCTTGCGGTCGAGCCAGCCGTCATTGTCGGCGCTCGACCCGGGAAGCGCCGCGTGGAAGACCCGCGCCTCACCCAGCGTGATGCCGATCACGACGGGCAGGCCGGCGGATGCCGCGGCCTCCCGCATCCGGGAGCCCAGAGTCCAGGCATCCGTCACATCGAAGCGGGGAAGGACCAGCTCGGCCTCCTCGCGCTCGACGCGGGCCAGCACCTCGCGGGCGTCTTCGCTCATGCGACGACCGTACCGTGGCGGCGAGTTCCGCGGGGTGAGGCGACCGTAGACCGGTAGCGCGGTCGATGCCATGCTGGGCGCATGAATCGCCGCGTGGGGTGGGTCGCCGTGGGTGCCGTGATCGCGATGGGCGTGCTCACGGGATGCTCCGGTCAGACCGGCGGGCCGGTCATCGCTCCTGTCACGATGAGCGTCGACGACCTCCAGGGTGCGACGGTCGACCTCGAGATCGGACAGGTCCTCAACATCACCACTGGGGACCTCGACGGTGAGAGCTACAGCGGCGAGGTGGCCGACCCCGCGGTCGCGGAGTTCGTCCCCGCCTCGAAGGACGGCTCAGCCGACTTCAACCCCGGCGTGAAGGCGCTCGCCGCGGGGGAGACAGAGGTGACGCTCTCGAATTCCGATGGCGGCATCCAGGACGTCCGGTTCACCGTCTCGGTCAGCGACTGACGGGCCGGCTCTCGTCCCCAGCTCTACACTCTTGCGCGAGCTGGCCCCGGTCGTTCAGTGGGGTCGCACAAAAGTGTGACCTTCGAGAGGTGGATGCCTCATCCCGGCGCGGAATGGCTTCCCCGGCTCGGTCCTCAGCCGGCGCGCTGCACCTCTCGTCCGGCGGGGACCGGCGGAGGAGGAGCGTCGAGGGCCCGCAGCATCCGCGCGAGCACTTCGCGCAGCTCGTCGCGCGCGGGTGACGCGAGGTCGGTCGTGTACTCGACGCCGGCGGGGATCCAGCTCAGGCCGTACATCGTCTCGCGGAAGTCCGCGCCGCCCACGGGCCAGCGCGTGCGTGCGGCGTCCTCGGCGCTCGCACCCTGACCCCACTGTCCGAAGAGTTCGCGCATCTGCTCGAGGGGCAACTCCATCACGGCGTCCGCCTCGACGGCCTGGCGCACCCACGACCGCGCGACGAAGATGAACTCCTCGATCTCCTCGGGCGTGAGAGGCCGCGGCTCGAAGAGCACGCGCGTGTGCTCGACGCCGGTGAGCCGGTCGACCCGGAAGGTCCGCCAGTCGTCCTTCTCGACATCCCAGCACAGCAGGTACCAGTTGCGATCCGCGGGAGCCAGCGCGTGCGGCTCGACGCGCCGCACCGTCACCGCGCCCGACGCCGCGGTATAGGTGAAGCGCACCCGCTCGTGATCGCGGCACGCGAGCGCCAGCTCGCCGAGGACGTCGCTCGACACCGCTGCCCCCGCACCCAGGCCCGCGGGCTGCACGGACTCGGCGAGGGCGTTGACCCGGCGGCGCAGGGGAGCGGGCAGCACCTGCTCCAGCTTCGCGAGGGCGGTGATCGTGGTCTCGGGCCCGCTCACGAGGCGCTGGGATGCCGCGACCCGCAGCCCGATCGCCATTGCGACCGCCTCCTCGTCGGTGAGCAGCAGCGGCGGCACGGCGCTGCCCGCCTCGAGCCTGTACCCGCCGGCGACGCCGGGGGTGGACTCGATGCGGTAGCCCAGGTCTCGCAGCCGCTCGACGTCGCGGCGGACGGTGCGCTCGGTGACGCCGAGCCGGTCCGCGAGCTCGGACCCCGGCCAATGGCGGTGGGTCTGCAGCAGGTTGAGCAGCGAGAGTGCTCGGGTCGTCGTGTCGGACATGCAGAAAGATTGCCAGATATCGCGGACAGAATGTGTCCGGGTTGGGTTCTAGCTTGAGTTCATGGCGAACGAACCGATCATCGAAGCGCAAGGGCTCACCAAGCGCTTCACCGTCAAGAAGAAGACCGTCGAGGCGGTCACCGACCTCACTTTCCAGGTCGAGCGCGGCGAGCTCGTCGCGTTCCTCGGACCCAACGGCGCCGGCAAGTCGACAAGCCTGCGCATGCTCACCACCCTGATCCCGCCGACCTCGGGCACCGCGCGCGTCGTCGGCTTCGACATCCTCTCCCGCCCCGCCGACGTGCGCGCGCGGATCGGGTACGTCGGCCAGCTCACGAGCGGCAGCTTCTCGCAGCGTGCCCGCGACGAGCTGCTCAGCCAGGGCGCCTTCTACGGCATGTCGAAGCCGGCCTCGCGCGCACGGGCCGATGAGCTCATCGCGTCGCTCGACCTCGGCGGCTTCGCGAACCGCTCCGTGCAGCAGCTCTCGGGCGGGCAGAAGCGACGTCTCGACGTCGCTCTCGGGCTCATGCACGCGCCGCCGCTCATCTTCCTCGACGAGCCCTCGACCGGGCTCGATCCGCAGAGCCGGGCGAACCTCTGGCAGCACATCCTGGATCTGCGGCAGAAGTACGGCACGACCGTGTTCCTCACGACGCACTACCTCGAGGAGGCCGACCGGTACGCCGAGCGGGTCATGGTCATGGACAAGGGCCGCGTGATCGCCGACGACACCGCCGCGCGCCTCAAGGCGAACCTCGCGGGCGACGTGCTGACGCTGGGCTTCGACACGGCGGCGGATGCCGCGGCCGCCGTCGCGGTGGTGCAGGGCCTCACCGACCGCGAGGTGCGCCGCGAGGGCGAGACCGAGGTCGCGCTCACGGCGCCCGACGGCGACGCCCTGCTGCCGGCTGCGGTGCGCGCGCTCGATGCGGCCGGCATCCAGGTCGCGCGTGCCACGGGCGTGCCGCCCACCCTGGACGACGTCTTCCTCGCCCTCACCGGACGCACCCTGCGCGAAGCGGGCGAGGGGGAGCCGAACGACGAGACCCCCGAGAGCACGGATGCCGCGGCCGAGGCCGCCGTCATGGAAGGAGCGAAGCGATGACTCTGGAGCAGACCGACGCGCGGCCCGACACGGTCGTGCGCGCCAACCCCGCCCGCGACACCTGGAACGTGCTCACGCGCGAGCTGAAGCCGGTGGTACGGGATCCGTTCACCCTGATCTTCAGCCTCGTGCAGCCCCTCGTCTTCCTCGGCCTCTTCGCTCCGCTGCTGATCGGCTCGTCCGGGGCTCCCGTCGGCGAGACGCTGCAGTGGTTCGTCCCCGGCGTGCTCGTGATGATCGTGCTGTTCGGCACCGGAGCGACGGGGTCGAACCTGCAGTACGAGATGATGACCGGCTCGCACGAGCGCACGCTGGTCGCGCCGCTCGCGCGGTCGTCGCTCCTCGTCGGCCGGGCGCTGAAGGAGATCGCGCCGATCGTCGTGCAGGCGCTGCTGATCGTGCTGATCGCGTGGCCCTTCGGCTTCACGATCAACGTGCCCGGGCTCGTGATCGGCCTCGCGCTGCTCGCGGTGTTCGGCGTCGGCCTGGGGTCGCTCTCGTACACCCTCGCGCTCAAGACCAAGGACCGCGAGTGGCTGTTCTGGGGCGTGCAGCAGACGCTGATCTTCCCCCTGCTGATCCTGTCCGGGATGCTTCTGCCGCTCGATGACGGCCCGGCGTGGATGAGGGCGGTCGCGGCAGTCAACCCCGTGAACTGGGTCGTGCGGGCCGAGCGCGCCCTGTTCGCCGGAGACCTCGGGGCGATCGAGGTGCTGTGGGGCTGGGTCGCCGCTCTCGTGCTCGCCGCTCTCGGCCTGTGGGCCGGGATCCGCGCGATGCGAAAGAGCAGCTGACCCGAGCTCCCTCGCCGAGAGGGCGCCATTGACCGGATCGCACCGCCGAAGCCGGTTGTGAGCGCCCTCTCGGCAAGCTCTCCCTCCGTCAAAACCACTGGTCGGGGCGATGTAACTTAGTGCAATGACGACGGCGACACGGCGAGGCATCCTCGCCGTCGTCACCTCGCTCGTGCTCCTCGCGCTCGGTCTGGGCCTCGGGGTCGTCGTCGGCGATGCCCTCGGCATCCGCACCGAGCCGGCGGCGCAGATGGAGCCGGCCGCGCCCGCCGCGTCCGGCCTCGGCGCGCCCGTCCCGGCTCCCGAGACCCTCGACATCGATGCCCCCGAGGGCGTGCGGTACGACGCCGCGATCGCGAGCCTCCGGGAGGCGGTGGATGCGGCATCCACCCGTGAAGGAGAGGTGTCGATCACCGTCCTCGCCGGCGCGGGCGACGAGTCCGACGACACGTACCGGCTCGCCGGCACCCCGTCCGCCCTGCGGATCGAGGCGGGGAGCGAGACCGGGGCCGTGCGCGCCCTCTACGACCTCGCGTACCAGGCACGCACCGCGCAGTCCCTCTCGGCCCGGCTCGGCGACGAGGTGGCGTCGCGGCTGCCGTTCCGCATGGTCGACATGGGCGCCGTCGGCGTCGAGCCCGATCCGGCAGCGTGGGAGGTCGGCACGAACTACTCGCACGCGTCCGAGGCGTTCGCGGACGTCCTCCTGCCCGAGGCCCCCTACATCGACGACGCGGCGCTCGCCGTCGTCTTCGACGACTTCGACGTCTTCCTCCGCCACTCGCTCGAGAACGGATACAACGCCGTCGCGTTCCCCGGCTTCATCGAGTTCGTCGCCTTCGAGGACGTGGCCGACGGCGAGGTCTCCGCGTCGGACGACGAGCACCGCGCCCAGGCGCTCGCACTGCGCGATGCGTTCGGCCCCTTCTGGCAGCACGCCGACGACCTCGGCATGGACGTGTTCCTGCGCACCGACATGCTCACCCTCACGACGCCGCTCGAGGAGTACCTGACCAGCCGGTTCGGCTCGCTCGACACCGAGAACCCCGAGTTGTGGGAGGTGTACGCGGCCGGCCTCGATGAGCTCTACGCCGCCCAGCCGGCGCTCGACGGCGTCCTGATCCGCATCGGCGAGGCCGGCGACGTGTACGACGTCGAGGGCTGGGACTACTACTCCCAGCTCGCGGTGCGCACGCCCGAGGCCGTCAGAGCGATGCTCACGACCCTCAGCGCGCAGGCCGAGGCGGGGGGCCGCGAGGTCATCTTCCGCACGTGGAGCGTCGGAGTCGGCGCGGTCGGCGACATGCACACCAACCCGGCCTCCTATGAAGAGGTGCTGGGCGGCATCGACTCCCCGGCGCTCGTCGTGTCGACCAAGTACACCCTCGGCGACTTCTACAGCTGGCTGCCGCTCAACGACACCCTCGAGCAGGGGCAGCAGCGGCGCATCGTGGAGTTCCAGTCGCGACGCGAGTTCGAGAACTTCGGCGCCTTCCCGAACGACCTCGGACGTGAGTACCAATACGCGCTGCAGACCCTCCTCGACGCGAATCCGCGGATCGAGGGCGTGTGGGTGTGGACCCAGGACGGCGGTCCGTGGCGCGCGGGGCCCATGACGCTGTACCTGAAGTCAGGGTTCTGGCAGCTGTACGAGCTGGACACGGTGGTCGCGTCGGCGCTGGCCCGCGACCCCGGAGCCGACGTCGCCGACGTCACCGCGGGCTGGGCCCGGCAGTGGTTCTCGGACGACCCCGCAACCGTCGCGGCGATAACGACCGCGATGGACGTGTCGCGCGAGGCCATCGAGCAGGGCATGTACATCGAGGCGTTCGCCGATCAGCGCGTGTTCGCGATCGGTCTCGAACCGCCGCCCATGATGTGGATCTTCGAGTGGGACATCCTCACCGGCGACTCCGCGGTGCTCGACGTCCTCTATGCCATCTCGCGCGACGCGACCGGCGGCGATATCGAGTCGGTCATCGCGGGCGGCCGTGAGGCGGTTCGCACAGTCGAGGCGATGCGCGACGCCGTCGCGGGGACGGATGCCGCGACCTGGCGCGATCCCGCCCTCCGCGACGCGTTCGTGGGGACGCTCGACTACGAGCTCGATGTGCTGCGGCTGCTCGGCGCCTACCGCGCGATGATCCTCCACCAGGGACAGTGGCACGACACGCTGTCGCCGGAGGCGTATGCGCAGTGGGATGCCGATCGGGTCGCCTACGAGGAGCTCGCCGCCGCGCACCTCGCGGCCTACGAGGGCGATCTCGACTACCCGGCGTTCAACCTCACGGCGGCCCAGCTCGGTGTCGAGCGCGCCGAGCGCGACCTCCCGATGGCGTGGCTCGCGCGCGTGCTCCTGGCCCTTGCCGCCGCGTGGGTCGTGATCGGGATGCTCGCCGCGCGCACCAGCCTCGTCCGGCGCCCGGGCGCCGCGGCGGCGCGGGCGACATGGATCGCCTCGACCAGGCCGTGGCGGGCCCGGGAGTCGACGCTCGGGGTGCTCGAGCTCGACCGGTGGCTGCTGCTCATCGTGCCGGGCGCCCTGCTGGTGGCCACGCGCGCGGTCCAGACGTCGTTCCTGTCGTGGACCCACCTGGCCGTCGTGTTCGGCGCCTGGGCGGTCTTCGCCGTCGTGGTGCGGCTCTGCGTCGGGCGCCGCTCGCCGTGGCCGGTGATCGCCGCGGTCGGCGGCGTCGTGGTGCTCCGCTGCATCGTGACGCTGTTCGCGCTGTCGTTCTCGGGCCCCGGAGGGTACTGGTTCGCCTTCTGGACCGAGCCCGTCTTCCGCACCGCCTACATCGCGATCGCGTTCGCGTTGTTCGTGTGGGTGTTCGTCGCCGCCGGGTGGGCGATGTCCGCTCAGGTCGGCGCGCGCCGGGCGACCGGCTCGGTGCTCGCCGCGGTGGGCGCGTCGCTCGCGATCCCGGCGGTGGTCGTCGGCGCGATCGGTCTGGAGACGGCGCTGAGCCTGTGGAACGACGAGATGGGCCTGCTGCCGTGGGGGCTCGCGCGCATCCTCGGGATCACGACATACCTCGAGATCCCGCCGGAGACGCCGTGGTTGGCGGCCGCCTTCGGCGCGGTGCTGTTCGCGGTGGGCGCGCTGCTCGCCGTACCGTGGCGCCGGGCGGCGCGGGCCGACCGGGCGGCGGGGGCGGACCGGGCCTGACTCCTTCGACGGCTTCCGGGGCGCCGCGGATGCGAGGAGTTGTGGACGCGGACGTCAGCGGCGGACGAGCGCGTGCGCCTCGTCGGTGCGCACGATGTCCTTGCCGAGGGGCATGAGCGAGACCGGCACGAGCTTGAAGCTCGCGATCCCCAGCGGGATGCCGATGATCGTGAGGCACATCGCGACGCCGGTGAGGATGTGGCCGATCGCGAGCCACCAGCCGGCGAGGACGACCCAGACGACGTTGCCGAGGAAAGACCCGACTCCCGACGTCGGCTTGTCGACCACCGTGCGCCCGAACGGCCACAGCGCGAAGACGCCGATGCGGAACGACGCGATGCCCCACGGGATCGTCAGGATCAGGATGCACAGAATCACGCCGGCCAGCAGGTAGCCGAGGAACATCCAGAAGCCCGACAGCACGAGCCAGATGATGTTGAGGAGGGTGCGCATCCCCCGATCATGCCAAGCCGATGCCGTAAACGGGCTGTGCGCCGCCGCTCGTCGACCGCATGCCGGTGTCGGCGCGCGCGCCTAGACTTGTCGGGCCATGACCGACGCCTCCGCGGCCGCGCAGCGCGCGGCATCCGTCCCCGTCATCGTCGGTGCGAACGAGGGCCCCTCCGCCTCGGGTCCGCGCGCCGACGACGACCTCCTCGCCGGGCTCAACCCCCCGCAGCGCGAGGCCGTCACCTACCGTGGGCAAGCGCTGCTCATCGTCGCCGGAGCGGGATCGGGAAAGACGAGTGTGCTCACCCGCCGCATCGCCTCGCTGCTGCGCAACCGCGAGGCGTGGCCGAGCCAGATCCTCGCGATCACGTTCACCAACAAGGCCGCCGGCGAGATGCGCGAGCGCGTCGAGCACCTCATCGGCGACTCGGCGCGCGGCATGTGGATCTCGACCTTCCACTCGGCGTGCGTGCGCATCCTGCGGCGCGAGGCCGAGCAGTTCGGGTTCACCAAGTCGTTCACGATCTACGACTCCGGCGACTCGCGCGCGCTCATCAAGCGCCTGGTCAAGGAGCACGAGGCGGACGCCTTCGGCCTGACCCCTGCGGCGACGCAGAGCAAGATCTCCAAGCTCAAGAACGAGCTGTCGGATGCCGAGTCCTATGCGCGATCGGCGAACATGGCAGATCCCGCCGAGCGCGTCTTCATCGAGCTCTTCGGGGCGTACCAGCGCGAGCTTCAGCGAGCCAACGCGTTCGACTTCGACGACCTCATCGCCCAGACGGTGTTCCTGTTCCGCGCGTTCCCGAAGGTGGCGGACGTCTACCGCCGGAGGTTCCGTCACATCCTGGTCGACGAGTACCAGGACACCAACCACGCGCAGTACGCGCTCATCCACGAGCTGACCCGTCCGATCGGGTCCGGCGCCGAGCCGCAGTCCATGGGCGGCATGATGATCTTCGAGCCCGATCCCGCCGACGATCCCGACCGGGCCGGCGCGTCGCTCACCGTCGTCGGCGACTCCGACCAGTCGATCTACGCGTTCCGCGGCGCCGACATCCGCAACATCAGCGAGTTCGAGCGCGACTACCCCGGCGCCAAGGTCGTGCTGCTCGAGCAGAACTACCGCTCGACCCAGAACATCCTCTCGGCGGCGAACGCGGTGATCAGCAACAACTTCGACCGCAAAGACAAGAAGCTGTGGACCGACGTGGGCGCCGGCGAGCAGATCGTCGGGTTCACCGGCTACTCGCAGCACGACGAGGCACAGTTCGTGGCCGACGAGATCGAGACGCTCCACCGCGGCGGGGTGGACTACTCGCAGATCGCGGTCTTCTACCGCACGAACTCGCAGTCGCGTGCGCTGGAAGAGATCTTCATCCGTTCCGCGCTGCCCTACAAGATCATGGGCGGCACCAAGTTCTACGAGCGCGCCGAGATCAAGGACGCACTCGCCTACCTCGTCGCAGTCGCCAACCCCGCCGACGAGATGGCCCTGCGCCGCATCATCAACAAGCCCCGTCGGGGCATCGGCGACGTGACCGTCGAGGCGATCTCCCGCTACGCGCAGGACGAGGGCATTACCTTCCGCGACGCGCTCGCCAACTCGTCGGCGCTGGGCGTCGGGCCAAAGATCCAGTCCGCGATCGCCCATCTCGACGCCGTTCTGGCCGAGGCGTCCGAGCTGATGCTGCCCGCCTCGGGAGAGCTGGCGCCGCCCACCGCAGTCGCCGAGGGCGTGCAGCTGCTGCTGAACAAGAGCGGCTACTACGACGCACTCCGCGCGAGCAAGGACGCCCAAGACGAGGCGCGCATCGAGAACCTCGACGAGCTCGTCGCCGTGGCCCGCGAGTTCGCGCGCAACAACCCCGACGGGACGCTGCTGGACTTCCTCACCGAGGTCGCGCTCGTGTCGGATGCCGACGACCTCGAAGACGCGTCGGGCTCGGTGTCGCTCATGACGATGCACACCGCGAAGGGCCTGGAGTACGACGCGGTGTTCGTGACCGGGGTCGAGGAGGATCTCATCCCGCACCGCATCTCGGCGGGGGAGCCGGGCGGGCCGCAGGAGGAGCGCCGCCTCTTCTACGTCGGCATCACGCGCGCCCGCAAGCGCCTCTACCTCTCGCTCGCGATGACGCGCGCGCAGTTCGGCGAGGTGACCGTCGCGATGCCGAGCCGGTTCCTGCAGGAGATCCCCTCCGAGCTGCTCACGTGGCGGCAGTCGCCCGGCGACGTCAACTCGCGCGGCGGCACCCAGTCGAGGGCCCTCAACGCGCGTCGCGGAGCGGGATTTGGCGGCTCCGGAGGCGGCGGCACGCGGTACGGCGACGACCTCGTTCCCCTCGCGCGCCGCGAGCCCAGCGGCAACCTCGAACGGTTCGCGAACAAGATCCCCGCGAAGGTCCGCGACAACGGCGACATGCAGCTCGCGCCGGGCGACCGCATCCGTCACGACGACTTCGGCGAGGGGCGTGTGGATGCCGTGACCGGCGAGGGCGCGAAGCGCGTGGCGCACGTGCGGTTCGACTCCGCCGGCCCGAAGAAGCTGCTCATCAAGATCGCGCCGATCGAGAAGCTGTAGCCCCGCTGATGCCCCCGACCGCGCGGGGTGGGCCGAACCGCGCGGGTTAGGCTCGACGCATGGCACTGTTCTCCCGCCGGCCCAAGGACGCTCCCGATCCGGAGGGGACGGATGCCGCGCCCACCGGGGTGCCCGTCGAGGCTGAGTCCGTCGAGGCTGAGTCCGTCGAGGCTCAGGCGGTCGCGGCGGAGCCTGGGGAAGCGGCGGCCGCGGCATCCGTCAACATCTCGGTCTCGTCGTACGGCGGACTCGGAGCCCCGTCGCCGAGCACTCCCAAGCTCCAACCGCGCCGCACGGCGCGCGCGGCCACGCAGGTTGCGCCGGCGAACGCCGAGACCGTCGCCGGACTTCGCGACAACGTCCTGGTGCGCGAAGCGCTCGCCCGGCTCGGCGACGGCACAGCTCCCCAGGCGCTGCTCGACGTCGCGCGGCAGATGCTGCAAGGACACCTCTTCCTGCGGGTCAAGGGCGACGCGCGCACTCTCCTGGCCGAAGGGCGGGAGCTGCCGCTGGCCGTGATCAAGGTCGACGAACGGCAGTTCGCGCTGGCGTACTCCAGCGGCGCCGCGCTCCAGGCGAGCGTGCGCGCGGACGGCGACGTCGATACGTCGGCGATGGGTCAGCCCGTGCTCGCCGTTCTCCGGCACGTTCTGAACGGCCCCTACGAGGGCCTGATCATCGACCAGTCGTCCGCCCCGGCGCGGGCCGTGCTCCCGCGCCCCCTCCTCGAGAAGCTCGTCGAGAAGGTCGACGAGGAACTCACGGTGAAGACCCTGCTCGCCGCCGAACGCACCGCCGCCACGGGAGCCGCGGTCGCGGCAGCTCTTGCGCGCGTTCCGCTGTGGGTCGCGGTGGGGAAGGTGGCCGACGGCCGCCCGGGCCTGGCCGAGGGTCGCACCGAAGACGGTTCCCGGTTCCTCGAGGTGTACTCGCACCCCGTCGAGGTCGCCGTGATGGGCCGGGGCGACCAGGCCGCGCCGGTCACCGGTCCGCAGCTCGCCCGCGCGCTCGAGGGCGACCAGGAACTGGCGGGCGTCATCGTGGACCCTGCCGGACCGTGGATCCGGCTCTCGCGCGAGGAGCTCGCCCCGGTCTTCGCCGCATCCTGAGCCGGGGTTGCCCCGGAGCGTCGCCCCGGCCATTCTCGTCCCCGGCTCCCCGACCGGTGCGCCGCGCCGAACGGGTGACGCGTGGGCGTGGTCGAGCGTAGGCGGAAAGAAACAAGGAAACACGCCGTCCGGTCGCCTCACGCAGGGCGCCGATGGGGGCGTTTCTCCTCGGTTCTTGCGCCGCGGGCACCTCGGCACAGGGTGCGGGATGTCGCGGCCCGAGCCTAGGGTCGAGGCATGGCGTCCGAGCGCATCACCCTCACCGTTCCCGGCCCCGATGGCGACCGCGAGGTGGGGCTGTCGAGTCCCAACCGCGTCCTCTGGCCCGAGCAGGGCATCACGAAGCACGAGCTCGCGGAGTACATGATCGCGGTGGCCGAGCCCTTCCTGACCTCCAACGGCGACCGACCGGTCTCGCTCGAGCGGTTCCCGGAGGGCGTCGACGGAGAGCGGTTCTACTCCAAGAACCCGCCCAAGGGCGCGCCGCCGTTCGTGCAGTCGCAGACCGTCACCTACAACAGCGGCCGGCGGCATCCGCAGCTCATCCTGACCGAGATCGCGACGGCCGTGTGGGCCGTGCAGATGAACACGATCGTCTTCCACCCGTGGGCGTCGCTCGCCTCCGACACCGACAGCCCGGTCGAGCTGCGGATCGACCTCGACCCCCAGCCGGGAACGGACTTCGCCGACGCCGCCGCGGTCGCGCCCGCACTGCGCGAGGTGCTCGCCGAGGCGGGCCTGGAGGCCTTCCTCAAGACGAGCGGCAACCGCGGCATCCATGTCTTCTGCCCGATCGTGCCCGAGTGGGAGTTCCTCGACGTCCGGCACGCGGTGATCGCCGCTGGGCGCGAGCTCGAGCGCAGGCTGCCCGACAAGGTCACGATGAACTGGTGGAAGGAGGAGCGGGGGGAGCGCATCTTCATCGACTTCAACCAGGCCAACCGCGACCGCACGATGGCGGGGGCGTACAGCCCGCGGGCGCTGCCCGGGGCGACGGTGTCGACGCCGCTGACGTGGGAGGAGCTGTCGGATGCCGATCCCGCCGCCTTCACGGTGCGCTCGCTGCCGCAGCGACTGGCCGACGCGGGCGACCCGTGGGCCGACCTCCAGGCGAAGCCCGGGCGCATCGACACGCTCCTCGAGTGGTGGCAGCGCGACCTCGACGACGGGCTCGGCGAACTTCCGTTCCCGCCGGACTTCCCGAAGATGCCGGGCGAGCCCCCGCGCGTTCAGCCCAGCCGCATCAACCCCGAGAACTGGCCGAAGGACGACTAGCTGCGGGCCGCCTCAGTCGAGCACGTCGCCCAGGTCGTAGTCCGACACGGTCTCGAGCTGGTCGTAGGTGCAGGACGCGGGGTCGCGGTCGGGACGCCAGCGCTCGAACTGCACGGTGTGGCGGAACCGCCAGCCCTCGAGCTGGTCGTACCGCACCTCGAGCACGCGCTCGGGGCGCAGGTGCACGAACGAGGAGTCCCGGTCGGGAGCGGAGAAGCGCGACTTCTCGCCCTCGCTGGTGACGGCGGCTCCGGCGTCGTCACGCTCCACGAGCGGCGCGAGCTCGTCGATGAGCTCGAGTCGCCGGGCGTTACTCCACGCGGCGACGCCGCCTACGGGGTACAGCGTGCCGTCGTCGGAGTAGAGCCCGACGAGCAGCGAGCCGACGCCGGCCCCGGACCTGTGGATGCGGTAGCCCATCGCGACGACGTCGGCGGTGCGCGCGTGCTTGATCTTGAACATCGTGCGCTTGTTCGGCGCGTAGGGCTGCGCGAGAGGCTTGGCGACGACCCCATCGAGCCCTGCACCCTCGAACTCGGCCAGCCAGCGCTCGGCGACGGCCGGATCGTCGGTGGTGCGCGTGACGTGCACGGGGTGGGGCACGTCGCCCAGGAGATCGACGAGCTCGGCGCGGCGCACCTCGAACGGCTCGCCCTGGAGATCGCGGTCACCGCGGGCGAGCAGGTCGAAGGCGATGAACATCGCGGGCGTGGCCTCGGAAAGCATGTTCACCCGCGACGCCGCCGGGTGAATGCGCTGGGTGAGCGACTCCCAGTCCAGCCGCTGTCGGCCCGGCTCGCCCTTGGGCACCACGATCTCGCCGTCGATCAGGCACGGCTCGGGCAGCAGGCGCGCGAACGCCTCGACAAGTTCTGGGAAGTAGCGCGTCAGCGGCTTGGCGCCGCGGCTGCCGATCTCGACATCCGTCCCGTCCCACGAGATGAGCGCGCGGAAGCCGTCCCACTTCGGCTCGTAGCTCAGCCCGCCCGGCGTTTTCGCCGGATCGGGCACGGCGGGCACGGACTTGGCGAGCATCGGCGCGGGGATCTCGTACGGCATGGCACCATCCTGCCCGGTGCCTCCGACGCTGGTCCGCCTCCTTCGCAGAATCGAGCGAATCTCGGAGAGTTCCGGCCGCATCCTCCGAGATTCGTGCATATCTCCGAAGCTCGCGCGGCCGGAAGGGGCGGGATGCCGCGTACGAGCGGGTCAGCCGGTGGCGGATGCCGCGTACAGCGCCGCCGCCTCGGCCCCGGCGGCTTCGTACAGGTTCGACTGTGCTCCCTAAGGGGCGCCCTCCCCATCGGGCGGATGCCCTATCTTTCGCCCTCGGGGGCCTCAGACCGGTCGGCTTCCCGCGTGATCAGGATTCGATCGGATGCTTCGGCCGCGCCCACCGCGCGGGGAGCCCGGGCCCGTCCCAGACCTGGATGACGCCCCACGCCGCCGCCGCCAGCGGCACCGCCAGCACGGCGCCGACGATGCCGCCGAGCACTGTGCCGACGGTCAGGGCGATGAGGATCACGAACGCGTGCAGCTTCATTGAGCGGCCCATGAGCACCGGCTGGAGGAAGTTGCCCTCGAGCTGGTTCACCAGGACGACGACGCCGACGACGGCGAGGGCGTTGACCCAGCCGTTGGCGACGAGCGCGACGAGGGCGGCGAGGATTCCCGCGAGCGTCGCTCCGACGATGGGGATGAACGCGAGAAGGAACACCAGCACGGCGAGCGGAACCGCGAGGGGCACCTGCAGGATCAGCAGGCCGATCAGGATGCCGATCGCGTCGACGAGGGCGACCGTCGCGGTGCCGCGCACGTAGGAGCCGAGCACCCCCACCGTCTTGTCGCCGATGCGGCGCGCCCGCACGTAGTGCTCGCCGCGGAAGGGTCGCAGGAGGAACTCCCACATCTGCGGACCGTCCTTGAGGAAGAAGAACAGGATGGTGACCAGCAGCACGAACCCCGTGAGGAAGTCGAACACCTGCCCGACGCCGGCGAGGGCGCCCGAGCCGAACTGGGCGCTCGTGATGAAGTCGGTCACCGCGGCCACCGCCTGGTCGAGCTGATCGCGCGAGAGGAAGTCGAAGGGGAGCGTCTCGATCCACGCGATGACGTTCTGGAATCCGTCCTCGGCCTGGGCGTACAGATCGTCCCACTGGTCACGGACCGCCCACACGATCAGCCATCCGAGCAGTCCCAGGATGATCACGATGCCGAGCAGGGTCAGCACCGTGGCGAGCACCGACGGTATCCCGCGGCGGCGCAGGAACCTCATCACCGGCGCGAACGCGCACGCGAGAATGAGAGCGATGACCAGCGGGATGGTCACGAGCGTGAGCGACTGCACCGCGAAGATCACGCCCGCGACGACCGCGATGACGACGATGATCTGCAGACAGCGGATCGCGAGCCGCCCGAAACCGTCGGCCCACAGGCTCCACGGCGGACGGGTCGCCCTCGGTTCGACCTCGGCGGTGGCGCGGTGGACCGGCGGGGGTGTGCTGCGGAACAGTCCCATGGCCCCGAGGCTAGCCGCGGAGCCGAGCACCCCCTCGACGGCTTGCCGCGGGCGGCCGGTCCTGCTAGGCGAAGGCGCTCATCCCCGTGATGTCGCGGCCGATGAGCAGGGCCTGGACGCTCTCGGTGCCCTCGTACGTGTGGATCGCCTCGATGTCGGCCAGGTGCTGCATGACGCCGTTCTCGAGCAGGATGCCGTTGCCGCCCAGCAGGTCGCGCGCAGTCTGCGCGATCCGGCGCGCGGCACGCGTGTTGTGGTACTTCGCAAGCGACGCCTGCGTCGGACGGAGCCCGCCGGACGACTCGAGGTCGGCCAGATGCCGGCAGTACAGCTGCATGGCGGTGAGCTCTTCGAGCATCTGGGCGAGGCGCTCCTGAACCATCTGGAACTTCGCGAGGGGCTTGCCGAACTGCGTGCGCTGCTGGGCGTAGGCGAGGGCGGCCTCGTAGCAGGCGGTCGCGTGGCCGAGGGCCGACCACGCGACGCCGGACCTGGTCGAGTAGAGGACGGTCGAGGCATCCTTGAAGCTCTTCGCACCCGGCAGCACGGCGTCGTGCGGCACACGCACGCCGTCGAGGACGATGTGAGCCTGATGGATGCCGCGCAGCGACGCCTTGCCGGTGATCACCGTGCCGGTGTAGCCCGGTGCGTCCTGCTCGACGAGGAAGCAGCGGACCGCCCCGTGCGTCTCGTCCCCGGGGGAGTCGACCCGTGCCCACACGAACGTGATGCCGCCCGATGCGCCGTTGCCGATCCACTTCTTCGCGCCGTCGAGCACCCAGGCGTCGCCCTCGCGGCGGGCCGCGGTCTCGAGCGAGACGGAGTCGCTGCCGTGGTCGGGTTCGGTGAGCGCGAACGCGGCGGGCACCTCGCCGCGCGCGACGGGCTCGAGCCAGCGTTCCTGCTGCGCGGGGCTCCCGAACAGCGCGAGGGTGCGCAGCGCGAGCCCGCCCTGAACCGCGATCACCGTGCCGAGTGACCCGTCGCCGCGCGAGACCTCCATGTTGACCAGACCCGCGGCCAGCGGAGAGAAGCGCGTGAGGTCGGGGTGATCGATGCCGTCGTTGAAGAGGTCGAGCTCGCCCATCCGCATCGCGAGGTCGATCGGGTAGGCCGCGGCATCCCACGCCTCCTGCATGCGCGTGCCGACCTCGTCGACGTAATCCTTCGCGCGCTGCCAGATCGCCCGGTCCTCGTCCGGGATGTCGGCGAACACCTGGTAGTAGTCGGTGCCGAGGCGCCCGGTGACGTCGTAGCCGTCGACGCTCTGCCCGGGGCGGGGGGTGAAGTCGCTCATGCCGCTCTCCTCTGGATCGGGTCCAGTCTAGTGGCACTCGATGTCGCCCGACGTAGGACTGAGTGTCATCGAAGCGTGCAGGCGCGATCAGGGTGCGGGCTGCCTCCGCCGTCGGACGAGGAAGTAGATCCCGATCCCGACCCCGACGGCCAGCAGCGCCAGCGGGATGAGCCACGCCATCGTGGAACCGATCGTCACCTGCTCGGGCACCGCCTCCGACGTCGGCGTCGCGGTCGCGGACGGGCTCTCCGTCGCGGTCGGACTCGGGGTGGGGGTGGCCGTCGGGGTGGGTGTCGGTGCGGGGGAGGTCGTCGGAGCAGGCGTCGGTACCACCGTCGGCTCGGGAGTCGGAAGGACGGTCGGCTCGGGTGTGGGCGTGGGCGTCGGCCGCGGGGTGCGGGTCGGGCGCGGGGTCGCGGTCGGCTCGGTCGTCGGTTCGGCGATGGGCAGTTCGATCGTGGGGGTCGGGAGGGCGGTCGGCAGTTCGATCGTCGGGGTCGGCAGCGCCGTGGGCAGGGTGATCGACCCGTCGCAGCCGCTCAGTGCAAGCGCGAGGAGGACGGATGCCGCGGCCGCGGCCCGCGCCCGCCGTGGCGACCGCATCAGGCGCCCGCCACCGCGCGTCGCGCGAGCCGGCGACGGCGCAGCCACTTCTCGATCTCGATGAACACCGGGACGACGAGCGCGAGGCCCAAGCACTGCAGCCACGCATCGCCCCCGAGGGAGGTGGTGCCGACGAGATTCTGCAGGAAGCCGATCTCGACCGCCGCGACCGTGAGCAGCGTCGGGATCGACAGCCACTTCAGCGCCACGACGATCGGTGCGCTCAGCCCCGACTCGGGGTCGCGGCGCATCACGAGGCCGCCGAAGATCGATCCGAACGCGGCGATGACGAAGGTCATGGTGACGGGCACGTTGGGCTCCGTCGAGCTGGCCTCTTCGGGGTAGAGAAGGAGTGGGACGAGAGACGTGAGGAAGATCAGCCCGCCGTAGACGAACCACATGACGACCGCGCCCCGATTGGCGATCGTCTTCTTCGGGTCGCGCGGAGGCTTCTGCATGATGCCTTCGGGCACGGGATCGAGCATGATCACGATCACCGGGAAGATCGAGATGAAGAAGTTCAGGAAGAGCACCATGATCGGCGTGAGGGGCACGCCGTCGTTGATGTCGAAGATGCTCGCGACCAGGAACAGCAGCACCAGCGAGAACAGCTGCGCCATCTGGTAGCGGACGTAGCTCACGATCTTCTCGTAGATCGAGCGACCCAGGCGCACGGCCGTGACGAGCGTGCCGAAGTTGTCGTCGACGAGGATCATCTTCCCCGCCTGCTTGGTCACATCGCTGCCCGAGCCCATCGCGACACCGATGTCGGCCTGCTTGAGGGCGGCGGCGTCGTTGACCGCATCGCCGGTCATCGCGACCACCGCGCCGTCCTCCTGCATGAGACGTGCGAGGCGCAGCTTGTCCTCGGGTGTCACCCGGCCGAAGACGTGCAGGTGCGGCAGGGCGGCCTTGAGCTCGTCGTCGCTCATCGCCTGGATCTCGGCACCGCTCGCGGCTCCCGCCCCCAGGCCGAGCTTGGCGCCGATCGCCGCCGCGGTGATGGCGTGATCGCCCGTGATCATGCGCACTTCGATGCCCGCCTCCTGGGCGATGCGCACAGCCTCCTTCGACGACGGGCGCAGCGGATCGATGATGCCGACGAGGCCGACGAAAGCGAGATCGCGCACCTCGGCCATCGGGTCGGCGGGCACCGGCGTCCCCGGCTCGAACCGCCGCACGGCGAAGGCCAGCACGCGGAGGCCCTGCTCCGACAGCGAGCGGTTCGCCTCGAGCACAGCCTCCTGCGCCGTCGCGATCGGCACCGGGCCGTCTGCGGTGTACACGTGGGAGCACCGGTCGAGCACGACATCCGGTCCGCCCTTGACGAGCGCGACGAGGCGCGTCGCCCCGTCCGCGGGGACCTCGTGGAACGTCGCCATGAACTTGTAGGCGGAATCGAAGGGCACCTCGGCCGCCCTCGGGAACTTGGCGCGCGTCAGCTCGGCGTCGGCGCCCATCTTCGCGGCGAGCACGACCAGCGCCGCCTCGGTCGGATCGCCGATCACCGCGCCGTCGTCCGACACCGTCGCGTCGCTGCACAGCGTGAGCCCCAGGGCGAGCTGAGTGAAGTCGGGCACCGGGAGGCCCACGACCTGCCGGATCTCGCCCGTCTTCTCGTACCCGCTGCCGCCGACGGAGTACCAGTCGCCTCCGAAGTACAGCGACTCGACCGTCATCTCGTTCATCGTGAGCGTGCCGGTCTTGTCGGAGTTGATCGCGCTCGTCGCCCCGAGCGTCTCGACGTCGGTGAGGTTCTTCACGACCGCCTTGTGCTCGGCCAGCTGACGCGATCCGTACGACAGCATCGCCTGCACGAACGAGGGCATGCCGGTCGGGATCGCCGAGATCGCCATCGAGATCCCGAGGAGGATGACCGACGCGATCTCCTGCCCTCGCAGCAGCCCCGTGACGATGATCACCGCGACAGCACCCCACGCGATCCAGCCCAGCACGCCGGTGAGCGAGTCGAGCTCGCGCTGCAGGGGCGATTTGGCGGGCTTGACGGCCGACAGCATCGACGCGATCTGCCCCATCTGGGTGCCCATGCCGGTGTCGGTGACGACGATCGACGCGGTGCCGCGGGTGACCAGAGTGTTCTGGAACACCATGTTCGCCCGGTCGCCGAGCGTGGTGTCGGGGTCCGCGATGGGGGCGGCATCCTTCGCGATCGGCGCGCTCTCGCCGGTGAGTGCTGCTTCCTGCGTCTCGAGCGTGGCCGATCGCACGATGCGCCCGTCGGCCGGCACGATGTCGCCCGCCTCGAGCTGGACCAGGTCGCCGGGCACGAGCTGGGTGGCGTCGACCTGCAGCAGCGACCCGTCGCGCACGACCCTCGCTTGAGGGATCTGCATCTTGGCGAGCGCGTCGACCGAGGCCTTGGCCTTGAGCTCCTGCTTCGCGCCCAGCACGACGTTGAGGACGACGAGGGCGCCCACCAGGATGCCGACGCTGATCTGGTCGATGAGCAGGCTGATGACGGCGACGGCAACGAGCATCACGTTCATCGGATCGGCCAGCTGGCGCAGGGCGACCTGCCACACCGACGGCGCGGGCTCGGCCGTGATCGAGTTGGGGCCGCGCTCGGAGAGGCGCTTCGCGGCCTCGGCGGCGGTGAGGCCGCGCTCCAGGTCGGAGCCGACGGCGGCGGCCACCGCTTCGACGTCTTGCGTGTACCAGGGGGCAGCGGGGGATGGGTCGACCGTGGTCATGGGGCCGACGGTACTCCGCGTCCGTCCGCCGAGGGGGGTGATTTTGCGCCGACGCTACTCGTCCAGCCGCACGCGGAGGCGGCGCGCGACCTCCGCGGTGGGCATCGAGCGGGGGAACACGGCGACGACGACGTCGTCGGCCGCGGCATCCCGCTCCGTCGGCGCCACGCCGAAGCGTCGGAGCGCATCGTCGAGAGCGCGCCGGAGCACCGAGACCGGTACGCGCTTGGGGCCGCGCAGCAACTGGCGAAGCACGTGGTTGTGGATCGCCGTGACGAGGGCCGAGAACCCGACGGCGTCGATCGGGTCGAGCCCGGGCAGCGATGCGCGCAGGTACTCGTCGAACAGCCGCTCGTACCGGAAGACCGTGACGATCTCGCGCTCGCGCAGCGCGGGGACCTGCCGGACGACCGCGTATCGCCGGCGCGCGAGCTCCGGGTCGGCCGCGAAGTGCGAGTAGACGAGGACGGATGCCTCGCACACCGCCCGCCACGGATCGTCGTGGTCGCCCGCGAGGAAGTCGCGGATGCGGTCCAGCAGCAGCTCGTGGTCGGCGAAGACGACGTCGTCCTTGCCTCCGAACTGACGGAAGAACGTCGAGCGCGAAACCCCGGCCGCGTGCGCGATCTGCTCCACCGACGTCTGGTCGAAACCCTGCTGGTCGAACAGCTCGAGCGCAGCGGCCACCACCGCGGCCTGCGGCGCGGTCGCGGGGACGGCGTGGGTGTCGGACATCTCGCTGGAGAGCCTAGCCCGCGACGGCCCCCGTCGAGCGACACACTTTTGCGCGAGACCGCACCTCCGGTCACGGTGCATCTCGCACAGAAGTGTCGGTCTCGACGGCGTGGGCGGTGGGGCTGTCAAGCATCTTCCCGCAACGCGGCGACAGGGGTTTGCTGGAGCGATGAACCCGATCTGGAAGCTGGATGCCGAGACGGTGAGCGGCACGCCGTTCGAACCGGGGAGGCGGCGCGACGTGGTCGTCGTCGGCGCCGGTCTGACCGGCCTGTCGACGGCGCTCATGCTCGTCCGCGAGGGCCTGGACGTCGCCGTCGTCGAGGCCGGCGAGGTCGGGGCGCTCGCGTCCGGCGCGAACACGGGAAAGCTGAGCCTCCTCCAGGGGTCCGTGTTGTCGACGCTGCGCCGTCACCACCCCGCGCACCTCGTGCGCGCGTACGTCGGGGCCAACACCGACGGTGCGGGATGGCTCACCGGCATCGCCGACGAGCTCGGCGTACCGTACTCGCACCGCGCGGCGTACTCCTACGCGCAGACGCCGCAGGGGGTCTCGACGGTCGACGCCGAGCTGCGCGCGGCGGTCGAGGCGGGTCTGGACGTGCGGCGCGTCGAACCCGATCTGCTCGCGCAGTCGCCGTTCGAGATCGTCGACGCCGTCGCACTCGACCGGCAGGTCGCGATCGACCCGCAGCGCATCCTCGTCGCCCTGGCGCAGGCGTTCGTCCGCGAGGGAGGCGTGCTGCACACCGGCGTGCGTGTCACGCGGGTCCACGCGGTGCCGCGCGCGGGCGTGGAGACGGACGCCGGGTTCGCGCCGGCCGCCCACGTCGTGCTCGCCACGGCGACGCCCATCGCCGACCGGGGGCTCTACTTCGCCAAGGTGCGGGGGCTGCGCTCGTCGTGCGTCGCATTCGCGACCGACGGCCCGCTGCCGGAGGGCATGTACCTGGCCGTCGACGGCGAGACGAAGTCGGTGCGCGCGGTCACCCCGCAGGACGGCCCCGCCGCGCACGCCCAGCTGATCGTGGGGGGCAACGGCTTCCCGGTCGGACGGGCATCCTCGCCGCAGGAGAGGGTCGACGCCCTGGTGTCGTGGACGCGACGTCGCTTCCCGGGTGCCGAGCCGGTCGCCTCGTGGTCTGCGCAGGACTACGAGTCCCACGACCTCATCCCCTTCGTGGGGGCGATGCCGAGGGGCCTGGGACGCATCCGGTTCGGGACGGGCTACGGGAAGTGGGGCCTGTCGAACGCGCCGGCCGCGGCTCTGCGGCTCACCGCGGAGATCACCCGGGTTCCCCGGCGCGAGCGCCCCGACTGGATGAACGTCATCTCGACCCGCTTCACCGTGCCCGCCGACCTCGCGCGCGGCGGCGTCGAGAACCTCCGCGTCGGATGGGAGGCGGCGTCGGGATGGCTCGGCGCCCAGGCTGCGCCGACGCCGGTGCAGCGTCCGGCCGAGGGGGAGGGCGTCGTCGCCAGCCGCGCGGGGCATCCCGTGGGCATCGCGACCATTGGCGGCCGCACGTGCGCCGTGAGCGCGGTCTGCACCCACCTCGGCGGAGTGCTGCAGTGGAACGACGCCGAGCTCACGTGGGACTGCCCGCTGCACGCGTCGCGGTTCACCGCCGACGGACGCCGCATCGAAGGACCCGCGCTGCGGGACCTCGCGCGACTGCCGCGCGTGCCGGGCGAGGAGATCGAGGATGCCTCTGCCCACGGCGCCTCCCCGGAGGCGGCGTCCGAAGCGCCCAGCGGGCGGTAGTAGGCTGGGGGACTGGTCGATATCTCGACGTCGAGACGCTTTTCGCGTCATCCCACCCCATTCGCCCCCTGCGAAGGAATGCACTGTGGATCTGTACGAGTACCAGGCACGTGACCTTTTCGAGAAGTACGGGGTGCCGGTTCTCGCCGGCATCGTCGCGGACACGCCGGAGGAGGTGCGTGCAGCGGCCGAGAAGATCGGCGGGGTCGTCGTCGTCAAGGCGCAGGTCAAGACCGGCGGTCGCGGCAAGGCCGGCGGCGTGAAGGTCGCGAAGACCCCCGACGAGGCGTTCGAGGCGGCCCAGGCCATCCTCGGCCTCGACATCAAGGGCCACGTCGTCAAGCGCGTCATGGTCGCGCAGGGCGCGCGCATCGACAAGGAGTACTACTTCTCGGTGCTGCTCGACCGGGCGAACCGCTCCTACCTGTCGCTGTGCTCCGTCGAGGGCGGCATGGAGATCGAGGAGCTCGCCGTCGAGCGTCCCGAGGCCCTCGCCCGCATCGACGTGAACCCGCTCACCGGGATCGACAAGCAGAAGGCCGTCGAGATCGCCGAGGCCGCGGGCTTCGATGCCGCGCTCGTCGACAAGGTGAGCGACGTGTTCGTCACGCTCTACGAGGTCTACAAGGGCGAGGATGCCACGCTCGTCGAGGTCAATCCCCTCGTGCTCACCGAGGAGGGCGAGGTCATCGCCCTCGACGGCAAGGTCTCGCTCGACGAGAACGCCGACTTCCGTCACGCCGGGCACGCGCTGCTCGAAGACAAGTCGGCCGCCGACCCGCTCGAGGCGAAGGCCAAGGAGAACGACCTCAACTACGTCAAGCTCGACGGCGAGGTCGGAGTCATCGGCAACGGCGCGGGCCTCGTGATGTCGACGCTCGACGTGGTGGCCTACGCCGGTGAGAAGCACGGCGGCGTCAAGCCGGCCAACTTCCTTGACATCGGCGGCGGCGCATCGGCCGAGGTCATGGCCGCGGGCCTCGACGTGATCCTCGGCGACCCGCAGGTCAAGTCGGTCTTCGTCAACGTCTTCGGCGGGATCACCGCGTGCGACGCGGTCGCGAAGGGCATCGTCGGCGCGCTGGCCGAGCTGGGGTCGAGCGCCTCGAAGCCGCTCGTCGTCCGCCTCGACGGCAACAAGGTCGAGGAGGGCCGTGCGATCCTCCGTGACGCCGGTCACCCGCTGGTGACACTCGCCGAGACCATGGACGAAGGCGCCGACAAGGCCGCCGAGCTCGCGAACGCCTGAGCCGAAGCATCCGGAAAAGGACCAACTGAAATGTCGATCTTCCTCAATAAGGACTCCAAGGTCATCGTCCAGGGCATCACCGGCGGCGAGGGCACCAAGCACACCGCGCTCATGCTGAAGGCCGGCACGCAGGTCGTCGGCGGCGTCAACGCCCGCAAGGCCGGCACGACCGTGCTGCACCACGACAAAGACGGCAACCCGGTCGAGCTGCCCGTGTTCGCGACGGTCGAAGAGGCCATCGCCGCGACCGGCGCGGACGTCTCGATCGCGTTCGTGCCCCCGGCCTTCACGAAGAGCGCGATGGTCGAGGCCATCGACGCCGAGATCCCGCTGCTCGTCGTGATCACCGAGGGCGTGCCCGTCGGCGACACCGCCGAGGCGTGGGCCTACGCGCAGGCCAAGGGCGACAAGACCCGCATCATCGGACCGAACTGCCCCGGCATCATCACGCCCGGTGAGTCGCTCGTCGGCATCACGCCGGCCAACATCGCCGGGAAGGGCCCGATCGGCCTCGTGTCGAAGTCCGGCACCCTGACGTACCAGATGATGTACGAGCTCCGAGAGATCGGATTCTCGACGGCCATCGGCATCGGCGGCGACCCGATCATCGGCACCACGCACATCGACGCGCTCGCCGCCTTCGAGGCCGACCCCGAGACCAAGGCGATCGTCATGATCGGCGAGATCGGCGGCGACGCCGAGGAGCGCGCGGCCGACTTCATCAGGGCCAACGTCACCAAGCCCGTCGTCGGCTACGTCGCCGGCTTCACCGCGCCCGAGGGCAAGACCATGGGTCACGCCGGCGCGATCGTGTCGGGCTCCGCCGGCACCGCCCAGGCCAAGAAGGAGGCCCTCGAGGCCGCCGGCGTCAAGGTCGGCAAGACGCCGAGCGAGACCGCCGAGCTCATGCGCGGCATCATCGCCGGGCTCTGACCGCAGCAGCACCGTCGGGAGGCCCCGCTTCGGCGGGGCCTCCCGCATTCCTCCCCGCGACTCGGGGCCCCGTTGAGCTGCGAGATTCGCAGGATCCCTCGAGATTCGCAGGATTCGGGGCATCCGCTGCGAATCCGGCGCGATTCTGCGAATCCGGCGCGAGCGCCCGGGGGTCGAGCGCGGGTTAGGGTGAGGGAATGCCGCTGACCGGAGAGTACAAGCCGTCCACGTCCGATTGGGCCCGCAAGCAGGCGGAGGCCTACGAAGCCTCGAACGGCCAGAAGGCCAACACCCTCCGCGGAGTGCCGATCATCGTCCTGACCTCGGTCGGAGCGAAGAGCGGAGGACTCCGCAAGACCGCACTCATGCGCGTCGAGCACGACGGGCGCTACCTCGCCGTGGCGTCGAAGGGCGGGCACCCCGACCCGCCGAACTGGTACTGGAACATCCGCAAGAACCCGCACGTCGAGTTGCAGGACGGGGCGGACAAGCGCGACTACCTCGCACGCGAGCTCTCGGGCGACGAGCGCACCGAGTGGTGGGCCCGAGCCGTCGAGGTGTGGCCCGACTACGACGCCTACCAGGCCAAGACCGATCGTCAGATCGCGATCTTCCTCCTCGAGCCCGTCGAGGGCTGACGCCCGGGCGCCCCGGACCGGGGGCGACTCAGCCGCCGACCAGCGCCTCGAACGGTCCGCGGGCGAAGTACAGCACGAACCCGGCGGCGACGATCCACAGCAGCGGGCTGATCTCGCGGGCCTTGCCCGACAGCGAGCGCACCACGACCCACGCGATGAAGCCCGCGCCGATGCCGTTCGCGATCGAGTACGTCAGCGGCATCACGGTGATCGCCAGGAACACCGGCAGCAGCACCGAGAAGTCGCTGAAGTCGATGAACTTGATCTGCGCCATCATGAGAGCGCCCACGATGACCAGGGCGGATGCCGCGACCTCGCTCGGCACGATGGACACGAGCGGCGTGAAGAACATGGCGATGAGGAACAGCGCGCCCGTCACCACGTTCGCGAGGCCGGTGCGCGCGCCCTCGCCGATCCCCGCGCCCGACTCGATGAAGACGGTGTTGGAGGATGCCGAGGCATAGCCGCCCGCGACCGCGCCGACGCCCTCGACGATGAGCGCCGACTTGATGCGGGGGAAGTCCCCCTTCTCGTCGGCGAGTCCGGCCTCCTTCGAGAGACCGGTCATCGTGCCCATCGCGTCGAAGAAGTTGGTGAAGACGAGCGTGAACACGAGCATCAGGGCCGCGAGCACGCCGATCCGCTCGAACGAGCCGAGCGAGACCTGGCCGATGAGCGACAGGTCGGGGATGCTCACGAGCGAGGCGGGAAGCTCGGGCACCGAGAGGCCCCAGCCGCCGGGGTTGACCTGGTCGCCGTCGAACTTCGGGCCGATGTTCCAGATGGCCTCGACGACGACCGCGACGACCGTGCCCGTCACCAGCCCGATGAGGATGCCGCCCTTGACCTTGCGGGCGACGAGGATGCCGGTGAGCAGCAGCGTGAAGACGAAGATGAGCGTCGGCACCGTCGCGACCGACCCGTCGACCCCGAGGCCGACCGGGGGTGAGGACGCGCCCGTCGCGGTCACGAAGCCGGCGTCGACGAAGCCGATGAAGGCGATGAACAGCCCGATGCCGACCGTGATCGCGAGCTTGAGCTGGATGGGCACGGCGTCGAAGATCATGCGGCGCAGCCCCGTCGCCGCGAGGAGCACGATGATGAGGCCGTTGATGACGACGAGGCCCATCGCCTCGGGCCACGTCACCTGACCGACCACCGCGACGGCGAGGAACGAGTTGATGCCGAGGCCCGCGGCGAAGGCGAACGGAAGGCGCGTCACGAGGCCGAAGAGCACCGTCATGACGCCCGCGGTCAGCGCCGTCACGGCGGCGACCTGGGTGAACCCCAGGCTGTTGCCGTCGACGTCGACGCCGCTCGAGAGGATGATCGGGTTCAGGATGACGATGTAGGCCATCGTCACGAACGTGACGACACCGCCTCGCACTTCGCTGCCGACGGTGGAACCGCGCCGGGTGATCTCGAAGAACCGGTCCAGTCCGCCGCGCGGTTCGGGGGTTTCGGCCGTGTCGGCGGCGGGCGTCGGTGCTGTGCTCATGAATGACCTCCGCGACCGAGAGTAGTCGTGCGCGGCGACGGTTCCCGCTTCGGCTCGGGATGCCGCGACCGGCCGGGTCGCGACGGTGACCGCGGCGCGGCCGTGGGTAGGGTCGAGAGCGCATGCATCGCCTCACCGTCGCCCTTCTCGCCGCCGTCGACGCCGCCATCGCGGTGGCCGTCGGCATCGCCGCGACCCTCGCGCCCCTCACGCTGGTCTGGGTCTTCGGACTCGGCGCGACCGCGGACTGGGCGGCCCTGTGGCCGGCGTCGGCGACCGTCTGGCAGTTCGGCAATCTCGTGCCGCTGTCGATCACGCTGCCGGCCGACTACCTCGCCGCCGCCGGGATCGACCCGGACGCGGCATCCTTCGCCCTCTCGCTCTCTCCGCTCGCGTTCGCCGCGTTCACGGTCATCTTCGCGGCCCGCTCGGGGGTCCGCGCGTCGCGGGCGGATGCCTGGGCCACCGGCGCCGGCGTGGGGATCGCCGTCTTCACCGCCCTCGCGGCCCTCGTGGCGCTCAGTGCGCGGAATCCGGTGGCCGGCGCCGAGCCGTGGCAGGCGATCGTCGTGCCCGCCCTGCTGTTCGCGGTGCCGTGCGTGGCGGGCGCGATCGTGACCGAATGGAGCGAGGCCGGCGCCGGGCCGGTCGCCGCCCTCCGCGATCGCGTCGAGGCTCATCCCGCGTGGGGGTCGGTCCTCGCGCTCGGCGCTCGGGGAGCGGCCGTGGTGGTGGTCGGCCTCGTCGGGCTGGGGGCTCTGGTCACGGCGACCGCGGTCGTGCTGCGCGGTGGCGAGATCCTCGCGCTCTTCCAGGCGGCGAACGCCGACGCGCTCGGCGCAGCCGTGATCGCCCTCGGCCAGCTCGCCTATCTCCCGACGCTGGTGGTGTGGGGGATCGCGTTCGCGGCCGGACCGGGCTTCGTGGTGGGCGAGGGCGGCGTCGTGTCGCCGTCGGGCACGCAGACGGGTGTCGTTCCGGGAATCCCGGTGCTCGGCATCCTCCCCGACTCGACGTCGCCGTGGCTGCTGCTGCTCGCCCTCGTGCCGGTCGGGCTCGGCGCGTTCGCCGGCTGGGTCGCGCGCTCGCGGCTGATCGCGAGCGGGGGCGACGCGGGGGCGTCCGGCGAGCACGAGCTGCTCGGCCCCCGGCTCGCGATCGCCGCCGTCATCGCCGTCGCGTCGGGCGCCGCGGCGGCCCTCCTCTCGGCGGCCGCGTCGGGAGCGCTCGGTCCGGGAAGGCTCGCGCAGCTCGGCCCGCAGCCCGGACCGGTCGCGCTCGCCGTCGGGCTCGAAGTCCTCGTGGGGGCGGCGATCCTCCTGCTCGCGCCGCGCAGCCGCGAGAGGGATGCCTCGGCCGACGCCGCGCCGACGGGCCAGACGGGGCTCGCGGTCGAGACCCGGCCCGCGGACGACCGAGATCCCGCGGACGACCGAGATCCGGCGGACGACCGGGATGCCGCGGCCG
Organism: Microbacterium insulae; assembly: GCF_042677065.1. Classification (NCBI taxonomy): domain Bacteria; kingdom Bacillati; phylum Actinomycetota; class Actinomycetes; order Micrococcales; family Microbacteriaceae; genus Microbacterium; species Microbacterium insulae. The sequence goes on from NZ_JBHTII010000001.1 coordinate 2,143,611, forward strand.
GACCTGCCGCGTTCGACCCGGACCTCAGCCCCACGCTCGACCTCGGCCCGAGGAAATCCGGTCCGGACGCGCCGGTAGACTGACCGGGTGCTCACGGTCGCCGTCCTCATCTCGGGCACCGGGTCCAATCTGCGCGCGCTGCTCGACGCCGCTGCCGATCCCGCCTATCCCGCCGACGTCGTCGTCGTCGGCGCCGACCGCGAGGCCGAGGGGTTCGTGCACGCCGAGGAGTTCGGCATCCCGTCCTTCATGGTCCCGTGGGAGCGCTTCTCCTCGCGCGAGGAGTGGGGTGAGGAGCTCGGCCGGCAGCTCGCCGTCTGGCAGCCCGATCTCGTCGTGCTGAGCGGCCTGATGCGCCTGCTTCCCGCGCCGCTCGTCGACGCGTGGTCGCCCCGCATCATCAACACCCATCCGGCCTACTTGCCCGAGTTCCCGGGAGCGCACGGCGTGCGCGATGCGCTCGCCGCCGGCGTCGAGCGGACCGGAGCGAGCGTGATCATCGTCGACAACGGGGTCGACTCGGGGCCGATCCTCGCCCAGGAGCGGATCCCCGTGCTTCCCGGCGACGACGAGCACTCCCTCCACGACCGCATCAAGCCCGTCGAGCGCCGCCTGCTCATCGACGTCGTCCGCCGCATCGCGGACGGCGAGCTCGACCTGACCGCCGTATCGGCGCGCGCCGGATCGAGCGCCGCCGGCGGCGACGTCCCGAGTCCGACCGCTTCCTGACCCGACCCCCCGAGGAGAGCCTCCATGGCCGGCCCCAGCCACGATCCCGCCCTGTACTCCCACCGCGACGTCATCCCGGTGCGCCGCGCCCTGGTGTCGGTGAGTGACAAGACCGACCTGCTGAGGCTCGCCGACGCACTCGCGGCCGCGGGCGTCGAGATCGTCTCGACCGGGTCGACCGCGACGACGATCCGCGAGGCCGGTCACGCGGTGACGGATGTCGCGTCGGTCACCGGGTTCCCCGAGTCGCTCGGCGGGCGTGTGAAGACGCTCCACCCGGGCGTGCATGCGGGACTCCTCGCCGATCTCCGGCTCGAGGACCACCTGCAGCAGCTGGCCGAGCTGGGGATCGAGCCGTTCGAGCTGGTCGTGGTGAACCTGTACCCGTTCGTCGAGACCGTGCGCTCGGGCGCTCAGGGCGATGCCGTGGTCGAGCAGATCGACATCGGCGGTCCCGCGATGGTGCGCGCCTCCGCGAAGAACTTCGCCAACGTCGCGATCGTCGTCTCGCCCGAGTCGTACCCCGCGATCATCCAGGCAGTCCAAGACGGCGGCACGACCCTCCAGCAGCGCCGGGATCTCGCGGCGCGTGCCTTCGCCCACACGTGCGAGTACGACCGCGCCGTCGCGACGTGGTTCGCCGAGGAGACACTCGGAGGAGCCGACCTGCCGCAGCACCTCACGATCAAGGCCGAGCGCCTGGCCACGCTCCGCTACGGCGAGAACGCCCACCAGCGCGCCGCGATCTACACCCGCGTCGGCGGGCACGGGATCGCCCAGGCGACGCAGCTGCAGGGCAAGGAGATGTCGTACAACAACTACGTCGACGCCGATGCCGCGCTGCGCGCCGCGTTCGACATGGTCAAGCCCGCGGTGGCGATCATCAAGCACGCCAATCCGTGCGGCATCGCCGTTACCGCGCCGAACGCCCTCGACCCGATCGCGAGCGCCCACCTGCGCGCGCACGAGTGCGACCCCGTCTCGGCGTACGGCGGCGTGATCGCGGCGAACGGCACCGTGACGCTCAAGATGGCCGAGAACCTCAAGGACATCTTCACCGAGGTCATCGTCGCGCCCTCCTTCGAGCCCGAGGCGCTCGAGGTCTTCAAGGCCAAGAAGAACCTCCGGCTGCTCCAGCTTCCGGCCGACTGGCGCCAGGAGCGCATGGATGTGCGCCTGGTGTCGGGCGGTCTGCTCCTGCAGGACGCCGACCGGTTCCCCGACGACATCGACTCCGTCGCGAAGGACTGGGAGCTCGTGTCGGGCGAGCGTCCGGCCGACGACGACATGACGAACCTGATCTTCGCGTGGAAGGCCTGCCGTGCCGTGAAGTCCAACGCGATCGTGCTCGCGAAGGGGTCGGCGACCGTCGGGATCGGCATGGGCCAGGTCAACCGCGTCGACTCGTGCCGACTGGCGGTCGAACGCGCCGGTGACCGCGCAGCCGGGTCGGTCGCGGCATCCGATGCCTTCTTCCCCTTCGCCGACGGGCCGCAGGTGCTCATCGACGCCGGCATCCGCGCGATCATCCAGCCGGGCGGATCCGTGCGGGACGACGAGGTCATCGCCGCGGCGCAGGCGGCGGGCGTCACGATGTTCTTCACCGGGGAGCGCCACTTCTTCCACTGAGCAGCGCGGTCCGGATGCCGCCACCGCCGTGTCCGATTTCCGCGAGCGGGTGTCGGGGGAGCGTGTCAGGCTAGGGGCATGAGCCTGGCCATGACGTTCGATGAGCGCTACCGCGCGATCGACTCGCGCGACACGCGCTTCGACGGCCAGTTCGTCACCGCGGTGCGCTCGACGGGCATCTACTGCCGGCCCAGCTGTCCCGCCCGCACGCCGAAGCCGTCGAACGTGACGTTCTATCCGACCAGCGCGGCCGCACACGAGGCCGGCTACCGGGCGTGCAAGCGATGCCTGCCCGAGGCGGCACCGGGCTCGCCGCAGTGGAACCTCCGCGGCGACGCTGCGGGGCGCGCGATGCGGCTCATCGCCGACGGCGTCGTCGACCGCGAAGGCGTTCCCGGGCTCGCCCGGCGGCTCGGCTACTCGCCGCGGCACCTGACGCGCCTGCTGACGGCCGAGCTCGGCGCCGGACCGCTCGCGCTGAGCCGCGCGCACCGCGCCCAAACCGCCCGCATGCTGCTCGTGGGCACCGACCTGCCTGCGGCGGACGTCGCCTTCTCGTCGGGATTCGCCAGCGTGCGGCAGTTCAACGACACCGTGCGCGAGGTCTTCGGCCTGACCCCGCTCGAGCTGCGCGCGCGGCGGCGCGCGGTTCCGCACGACCACCGGGCGGCGGCTCTGCCGGGCGCGATCGATCTCGTCCTCCCGTTCCGCGGGCCGATCGACGCCGCCGGCCTGTTCGCGTGGATGGCCGCGCGCGCCGTCGAGGGCGCGGAGCTCGCCGGCGCCGACTCCTTCGCGCGGACGCTGCGCCTCGCGGGCGGTCCGGCGTGGCTCGAGCTGCGCCTCGACGACGCGGGCCGTCTGCGGCTCCGCGCCCGGCTGAGCCGGCTCGCCGACCTCTCGACCCTCGTCACCCGCGCGCGGCGCCTGTTCGACCTCGACGCCGATCCGCTCGCGATCGACCACGCGCTGGCCCACAGGCCCGAGCTCGCGCCCCTCGTCGCCGGGCTGCCCGGCATCCGGGTCCCCGGCGCCGCCGATCCCCACGAGATGCTCATCCGTGCGATGGTGGGCCAGCAGATCACCGTCGCCGCCGCGCGCACGGCACTGTCGGCCCTCACGCGAGAGCTCGGCGAGCCGGTCGACGAGATCGCCGGCACGACGCGGCTCTTCCCCTCGATGGCGGCGATCGCGGAGCGCGGCGCCGAGGTGCTGCGCGGCCCCGCCGCGCGCATCCGCTCCATCGTCGGAGCCGCCGCCGCGCTGGCCGACGGCTCGCTCACGCTCACGAGCGGAGACGACGCCGCCGAGCAGCGCGCCGCCCTGCTGGCGATGCCCGGCATCGGGCCGTGGACCGCCGACTACGTGCGCATGCGCGTGCTCGGCGACCCCGACGTCTTCCTGCCGGGCGACGTCGCCGTGCGCTCCGGTGCCGCAGCGGCGGGAATCCCGTCCGAGCCTCGCGCGCTCACCGAGTGGGCGTCGGGCAGCGCACCGTGGCGCAGCTACCTCACGGCCCACCTGTGGGCGGCCGTCCCGCCCGGTCCCGATCGTCGCCGGCGCGCGGCATTCCTTCACGAGAACGAGGAGACCCCATGACCATCGCGACGATCCAGACGATCGACACCCCCGACGGCGCCTTCACGATCCTCGTCGACGGCGAGCAGCGCGTGCTGGCCTCGGGGTGGACCGACGACGCCGACCGCATCGTGGGCCGGCTGCGCGCCGCGGACCGGCCGACAGCGCTGCGCGAGGGGGAGACGGATGCCGCAGCCGCCGCCCGCGCCTACTACGACGGTGATCTCTCCGCCATCGACGCCGTCGCGGTATCGCAGCACGGGACCCCGATGCAGCGCGCCGGATGGGAGGCCCTTCGCGGCATCGCACCCGGGCACCCGCTGACCTACGCGGAGTTCGCGGCCGCCCTGGGGTCGCCGACGGCGGTGCGTGCCGCGGCGGCCATCTGCGCCCGCAACGCCCCGGCGCTCTTCGTGCCGTGCCATCGCGTTCTGCGCACAGGGGGCGCGCTCGGCGGCTTCGCGTGGGGGCTGCCCGTCAAGCGGGCGCTCCTCGAGCGCGAGGCCGGGGTGCCCGCGCTCGTGTGAGCCGCCTCCCCGAGCGCAAAGTGCGCGTTGCCTTCAGCGAACACTCAGGTATACGCTGGAGGGCTGTCGCGTCGTCTCGGCGCCGACGGTCCCGTCCGCTCACACCCCAGGAGGATGACATGTCCCAGGCCGCTATCGCAGCGAAGACCGCCCTCGTCCTCCGCGTCGCCGGGTGGGAGCGCCCTCGCATTCAGGGGTAGTCGCTCACCCGTCCGTCCCGGCCTCCGCCGACTCCGGCATACCGCCGCCCTTCGGAGCGTTCCCCTCACCGGGGGCTCCGCCGCGCCACGCGCATTTCGCAGACCCGAACCCGGGTCTTCCGCTCCACCCTCCCCACAAGGATCATGACCACCACCGCCGCTCCACCGCAGTCCTCGCCGCCGCCGCGCGCGCACCTGTCCACGCCGAAGGCTCTCGCCCGGCTCCTGCCGTTCGCGAAGCCGGTGCTTCCCCGCCTGGCGATGGGCGCACTCAGCGCGCTCGTCGCGAGCCTCCTCGCGCTGTCGATCCCGCTGGTGCTCGAGGCGATCGTCTCGGGACCGATCGCCTCCGGCGACCTCGGCCAGATCGCGTGGGGCTCGGCGATCGTGCTCGGCCTCGGACTCGCCGAGGCGCTCATGGTGTGGCTGCGCCGGTGGTTCGTCCTGGGCCCCGCGACCAGGGTCGAGTACGAGATCCGCCAGACGTTCTACTCCCGGCTCCAGCGCCTGCCGGTGTCGTTCCACGACAAGTGGCAGTCGGGCCAGCTGCTCAGCCGCATGATGCAGGACATCTCGATGCTCCGTCGCTGGATGGCGTTCGGCATCGTGCTCCTGGTCGTGAACGTGCTGACCATCCTCGTCGGAACGGCGCTGCTGTTCCGGTGGCACTGGCTGCTCGGAACGCTGTTCCTCATCACGTCCGCCCCGCTGTGGTACGCCGGCTACCGGTTCGAGAAGACCTACGGGTCGCTCGCCCGGCTGAGCCAGGATCAGGCGGGCGACCTCGCGACGTCCGTCGAGGAGAGCGTGCACGGCATCCGCGTGCTCAAGGCGTTCGGCCGCGGCACCCATGCCCTCCGCAAGTTCGCGGCGCAGGCCGAGACGCTGCGCGAGACCGAGCTGCGCAAGGCCCGCGCGGTCGGCTGGATCTGGTTCTGGCTCGTGCTGCTTCCCGACATCGCGTTCGCGCTGTGCCTCGGCGCCGGCATCTACCTGGCCACCCTCGGGCAGCTGCAGACGGCCGAGCTCATCGCGTTCTTCGCGATGGCGACCGTGCTGCGCTGGCCGATGGAGTCCATCGGCTTCCTCTTCTCGTTCACGCTCGACGCCCGCACCGCCACGGACCGCATCTTCGAGGTCTTCGACGAGCAGAACACGATCGTCGATCCCGAGAGTCCGAGGTCGATCGACCGGCCGCGCGGTGCGCTCGTCTTCGAGGACGTGCACTTCCGGTATCAGGATGCCGCGGCTCACGAGCGCGACCTGCTCGACGGCATCGACCTGACGCTGCGACCGGGCGAGACGATGGCCCTCGTCGGACTCACCGGCTCGGGGAAGACGACCCTCACGACGCTGCCCGCGCGGCTGTACGACGTGACGGGCGGCCGCGTGACGGTGGACGGCGTCGACGTGCGCGACCTCACGCTCGACGAGCTCCGCACCCACGTCGGCATGGCCTTCGAGGACGCGACGCTCTTCTCGCAGTCCGTCCGTGACAACGTCCTGCTCGGGCGCGAGGATCTCGAGCCCGGGAGCCCCGAGGCCGAGCGCGTGATGCGCGAGGCGCTGCAGGTCGCACAGGCCGCCTTCGTGGACGATCTGCCCGACGGCGTCGACACGATCATCGGCGAGGAGGGGCTGTCGCTCTCGGGCGGTCAGCGTCAGCGACTCGCGCTCGCGCGGGCGGTGGCCGCACGGCCGGCCGTGCTCGTGCTCGACGACCCGCTGTCCGCGCTGGACGTCGACACCGAGGCGCTCGTCGAGGACGCTCTGCGGGAGGTGCTCCACGACACCACGGCGCTCGTGGTCGCCCACCGCCCGTCCACCGTCATGCTCGCCGACCGCGTCGCGCTGCTCGAGGCCGGTCGCATCACCGCGGTCGGAACGCACTCCGAGCTGCTGCGCGAGAGCGAGCACTACCGTCACGTGATCTCGAGCCTCGAGGTCGAAGAGGCCCGCTTGCGGGCCAGAGCACAGGACCAGGACTGGGAGGTGAACCTGTGAGCACCACGACCGTCACCGGCACGAGCGGCGAAGACCGCTCCGACTACACGCGCGCCGAGAGCAAGGCGATCCGCAAGCGCTCGCTGCGCCTGCTCGGTTCGCTCATCACGCCCGTCCGCGGCCAGCTCATCCTCGCGGGCGTCGTGCTCGTCATCTCGACGGCGCTGCGCGTCGCGGGCCCGTGGCTGATCGGCATCGGGATCAACAACGCGCTGCCCGCCGCCGTGGAGCAGATGGACTGGATGCCGACGATCCTCGTCGTCGCCGTGTATCTCGTGACCGCGATGGGGGGTGCCGCCCTCATCGGCTGGTACGTCGTCGTGGCGGCCCGACTGACGCAGGCGATCATGCTCGACCTGCGCAAGCGGATCTTCCTCCACACCCAGCGGCTGAGCCTGGAGTTCCACGAGTCCTACACGTCGGGCCGCATCATCTCGCGGCAGACCAGCGACCTCGACACCATCCGCGAGCTCCTCGACGGCGGGCTCAACGAGCTCGTGTCGGGCATCCTGTACGGCGCGTTCACGCTCGTCGCGCTGTTCCTCGTGGACTGGCAGTCGGGCCTGATCCTCACCGTCATGGGGATCCCGCTGTTCCTCCTGATGCGCTGGTTCTACACCCGGTCGCAGCTCGTGTACCGCGAGTCGCGCGTGATCAGCGCGCAGGTCATCGTCAAGTTCGTCGAGACGATGACGGGCATCCGCGCGGTCAAGGCGTTCCGCAAGGAGCGGCGCAACGACGAGGAGTTCGGCGCGCGCGCGCTGGAGTACCGCGACGTCAACATGCGCTCGATCCGCCTGTTCGGCACGTTCGAGCCGGGACTCATGGCCGTGGCATCCTTCACCCTCGCCGTGGTGATCGCGTGGGGCGGCATCCGGGTCGTGGACGGTGCGCTGGAGATCGGCTTCCTGCTCTCGGCGGTCCTCTACGTGCGGAACTTCTTCTCGCCGCTGCAGGAGGTCGCGTTCTTCCTGAACTCGTACCAGTCCGCGACGGCGGCGCTCGAGAAGGTGTCGGGCGTGCTGGAGGAGGAGCCCACGGTTCCCGACCCGGTCAAGCCCGTCGACCTGTGGAGCGCCCGCGGGCACGTGCGCTTCGAGGACGTGCTCTTCGGGTACTCGAACGACCGGGTGATCCTGCCGGACTTCTCGCTGGACATCCCGGCGGGGCAGACCATCGCGCTCGTGGGCACGACCGGAGCCGGCAAGTCGACGCTCGCCAAGCTCGTCTCGCGCTTCTACGACCCCACCGCGGGTCGGGTGACGCTCGACGGGGTGGACCTGCGCTCGCTGCACCCGAAGGACCTCCGCCGCGCCATCGTCATGGTCACCCAGGAGGCTTACCTCTTCAGCGGGACGGTGGCCGACAACATCGCGCTCGGCAAGCCCGACGCCACGATGGACGAGATCCGCGCCGCGGCGCGGGCGGTGGGGGCGGATGCCTTCATCGAGCGTCTCCCGGACGGCTACGCCACCGACGTCAACAAGCGCGGCGGCCGCGTGTCGGCGGGTCAGCGCCAGCTGATCTCGTTCGCACGGGCCTTCCTCGCCGACCCGGCCGTGCTGATCCTCGACGAGGCGACGGCCTCGCTCGACATCCCGTCCGAGCGGCAGATCCAGGACGCCCTGCAGACGCTGCTGGCCGACCGGACGGCGATCATCATCGCCCACCGCCTGTCGACGGTGGCGATCGCCGACCGCGTCCTCGTCATGGAGCACGGCCGCATCATCGAGGACGACGCGCCCGAGGAGCTCATCGGCGGCGACGGTCGCTTCGCCAAGCTGCACGCGGCCTGGCGCGAGTCGCTCGTCTGACCCGAGGATGCCCCGGTCTCCGCTCGCGCGGGGGCCGGGGCATCCGTCGTCCTCTGCCCGAGGTTCGTCAGGCGGTCGCGGTCGACACGTGCGCGGAGAGCGGATGCTGCGCCGGCAGGTCCGCGAGGGCGACCGCGCCGTCGAGTCCGGTGCCGCGCGGTTCGGCGAGGTGCACCTCCGCGTGACCGGCGGTCACGCGCGTCTCGAAGGCGTGGCGCACGTGACCCGACCGGAGCACCCCGCCGATCGCGCACACTGCCGCGGGCTCTCCGACCCCGGCGTCCACGCGGACGAGCGCGGTGATCACGCTGTGCGCCAGTTCGCTCCCGGCCCGCTCGCTGATGCTCTGTGCCACGGCGTCGCCGGCGTCGGCCAGTCGTGCGACCTCGGCCGCGAAGGAGGCGACGATGCTCACCCGGTCGTCGGCCGACTGCAGCGCGATGTAGGCCTGGGGGAGCTCGGGCCAGCGGGCCTCGACCGCGCTGCGCAGCGCCGTGCGCGGACCCCGGCCGTCGTACGCCCGCATGACCGCGTCGAGCGCCTCGCGGCCGATCCAGTAGCCGCTTCCGGCGTCGCCCATGATGTAGCCCCACCCGTCGACGCGCGCGACGCGGGTCGGGCCGACCGCGAGCGTCACGACGCCCGTGCCGGCGGCGACGACGGCGCCGACTCCGGTGCCGATCGCCCCGAGGAAGGACGTCGTCGAGTCGTGGGCGAGGCGCACGCTCCGCGCGCGAGGGTCGGCGATCACCGCGAGGAGGGCCGCGGCATCCGCTTCGGCATCCGTCAGTCCCGACACGCCGGCCGTCACCGTCACGCCGGGGCCGGCGCCGGCGGCGTCGAGGACCTCGCGCACGACCCGCGCGAGCTGCGGGAAGAGCGGCTGGTGCGTGAGGATGCCGGGGAAGAGGCGTTCGGCGGGCATGCCGCCGCCGGTCAGCCGTGCCTTGATCCCCGTCTGCCCCGCGTCGACGGCGAGGATGCGGGCGGGAGCTTCGACGGACACGCGCTGTCGCTCAGAGACGGATCTCTGCGATGACCTCGCCGTACTCGGTCTCTCCGACGGGCGTGAAGCCCACGCGCTGGAAGAAGGCCTCGGGGCCCCCCTCACCGGCTTCGTAGATGACGTCCACGCGGTCGAAGCCGCGATTGCGGGCCTCTTCGAGCAGCTGCTCGACGGCGAATCGCCCGACGCCGCGGCCCTGGTCGTCGGCATCCACGTTGATGCGCCACAGGACGGACTGGAAGTGCTCGACGGGTGCCTCGCCGTCGAAGTTCGCGCTGACGAACGCGACGACCTCGTCTCCGTCGAGCACCACCCGCTGCCACGTGGTCTGAGGGTTGACGACCGTGGCCGCGATGCCGTAGCTGACGGGAGCGAGGAACTGCTCCTGCCCCGGCTTCAGCGACAGGTTGTTGACCGCCACGATGGTGGAGGCCGAGAGTTCGACGAGGCGCAGTTCACCCATACGCCCAGGCTAGCCCGGAAGTGCGCTCCGGGCACGATCGGATCGGCTCCGTTACAGGGAGTTCATCCGGTCAGATATCTCGATGTCGAGATATTTTCCCGTTGCGATACGCTGGGGAGATCCCCGAAAGAAAGACGAAACCGGTGACCGACTCGACCATCATCTACACCTACACCGACGAGGCACCGGCACTCGCGACCGCGTCCTTCCTGCCCATCGTGAAGGCCGTCACCGGCCAGGCCGGAGTCGACGTCGAGACCCGCGACATCTCGCTCGCGGGGCGAGTGCTGGCGGCGTTTCCGCAGCGTCTGACGCCGGAGCAGCAGGTGGGCGACGCGCTCGCCGAGCTCGGCGGGCTCGCGACGCTGCCCGAGGCCAACATCATCAAGCTGCCGAACATCTCGGCGTCCATCCCGCAGCTCAAGGCGGCGATCGCCGAGCTCCAGGCTGCGGGCTACGACATCCCCGACTACCCGGACGAACCGCAGACGCTCGAAGAGAAGGACGTCCGCGCCCGGTACGACCGCATCAAGGGCTCGGCGGTCAACCCCGTGCTCCGCGAGGGCAACAGCGACCGCCGGGCGCCCCTGTCGGTCAAGAACTACGCGCGCAAGCACCCGCACCGCAACAAGCCCTTCGCCGAGGGGTCCCGGACCCGTGTCGCCACGCTCGGTCACGACGACTTCAAGTCCAACGAGAAGACGACCGTCATCGAGTCCGACGACGTCCTGTCGATCCAGCACGTCGCGGCGGACGGCACCGTCACTCCGCTGAAGTCGGGCATCAAGGTGCTGCCGGGCGAGATCGTCGACGCCACGTTCCTGTCGGCCGCCGCGCTGGACTCGTTCCTCGCCGACACGCTGAAGGATGCCGCGGCCGACGACCTCCTCTACTCGGTGCACCTCAAGGCGACGATGATGAAGGTCAGCGACCCGATCATCTTCGGTCACGTCGTGAAGGCGTACTTCGCCGACGTGTTCGACCGCTACGGCGACAAGATCGCCGAGGCCGGTCTCACCGCCAACGACGGTCTGGGCGCGATCCTCGCCGGGCTCCCCTCGGTCGAGGGAGGCGACGAGATCGCCGCGGCGATCCGCGCCGACCTGGAGCGCGGCCCGCGGCTGTCCTACGTGAACTCCGACAAGGGGATCACGAACCTCCACGTCCCGTCCGACGTGATCGTGGACGCGTCGATGCCCGCTCTGATCCGCAACGGCGGCAAGCTGTGGGGTGCGGACGGCGCCGAAGAAGACACGCTCGCGGTCATCCCGGACTCCTCCTACGCCGGCGTGTACCAGACCGTGATCGACGACGTGATCGCGCACGGTCCGCTCGACCCCGCGACGATCGGCACCGTCCCGAACGTCGGGCTCATGGCCCAGGCGGCCGAGGAGTACGGCAGCCACGACAAGACGTTCGAGATCTCCGGGACCGGCACCGTGCAGGTGCTCGACGGCTCGGGCCGCGTGCTCCTCGAGCACAGCGTCCAGCCGGGGGACATCTGGCGCGCGACGCAGACGAAGGACGTCGCGGTGCGCGACTGGGTAAAGCTCGCCGTCGGCCGCGCCCGCGCGACCGGCGCACCCGCGGTGTTCTGGCTCGACGAGAACCGCTCGCACGACGCGGCGCTCATCGGCAAGGTGAAGACCTACCTCGGCGAGCTCGACACCGACGGGCTCACGATCGAGATCCTGGCGCCCTCCGCGGCCACCCAGTATTCGCTGGACCGGCTGCGCAAGGGCGAGGACACCATCTCGGTCACCGGCAACGTGCTGCGCGACTACCTCACCGACCTGTTCCCGATCCTCGAGGTCGGCACCAGCGCCAAGATGCTCTCGATCGTGCCGCTGCTCGCGGGTGGCGGGCTCTTCGAGACGGGTGCGGGCGGCTCGGCCCCCAAGCACGTGCAGCAGCTGCTCGAGGAGAACTACCTGCGGTGGGACTCGCTGGGCGAGTTCTTCGCCCTCGCGGCGTCGCTCGAGCACCTGGCGACCACGACGGAGAACGTGCGCGCGCAGGTGCTGGCAGACACCTTGGATGCCGCGACCGGCACGTTCCTCGAGAACGACAAGTCGCCCGGCCGCGCGCTCGGGACCATCGACAACCGCGGCAGCCACTTCTACCTGACGCTCTACTGGGCGCAGGAGCTCGCCGCGCAGCAGGCCGATCCCGAGCTCGCCGCCGCCTTCGCCCCCGTGGCCGAGGCGCTCGCGTCGAACGAGGAGAAGATCGTCGCCGAGCTGGGTGCCGTACAGGGCTCACCGGCCGAGATCGGCGGGTACTACCGTCCCGACGCCGAGCTCGTCGAGGCCGTGATGCGCCCGTCGGCCACGTTCAACGAGATCATCGACTCGCTCGGCTGACTCCACGACGAAGCCCCCGCCCTCACGAGGTCGGGGGCCTCGTCGTGCGCGTAGGCTCAGGCGTGGATCCACACCTCGGTGCCGACCTCGAGCCAGTCGTACAAGGCCTTGGCCGTGGGGATCGGCATGTTGACACAGCCGTGGCTCATCGGGTTGCCGAAGTTGTTGTGCCAGTACGCGCCGTGGAACGCCTGGTCGCCGTTGAAGTAGGCGACCCACGGGATGTCGGCGGTGCAGTACGGCGCGCCGGGGAAGCAGCCCATGTCCTGGATCGGCACGAAGGCGAACACGCGGAAGTGACCCTGCTGCGTGGGGGTCTCGGCGAGGCCCGACGAGATCGGGAAGGAGCGGACGACCGCGTCGTTCTCGAACATGTAGAGGGTCTGTGCACCCAGGTCGACTTCGACACGGCGCTCGAGAGCCGTGGTGGCGAAGTCGGTCTCCTTCACGGGCAGCTGGTACCGGGCGTCGCCCGTCGCGAGCTGCGCGGCGAACTCGTCGGCGATGCCGTTCGTCTCGCCGAGCACGCGGCCGCTCACGCCGGGGGTGACCTCGCGCAGGACCTCTCCGGAGGAGTCGGTGACGACGACGGCCTTCACCGGGTCGCGGTCGACGGACGCGGCGAGGGTCGGGACGATCTTTCCGATGGCGGCGGCATCCGCGGCGATCTCGAAGGTTCCCTCGCCGGAGGGCGAGACCTCGAGCCACGAGGCCGCGACGGCGGGGGAGACCGGCACGACACGCTCGTCGCCGACGTAGAAGCCCGCCGTGGCGAGCATCGTGTTGAGGCGATCTGCCGTGGACTCGGCCACGTACGTCGGGAGCTCGGCGTCGACCGGTGCGGTGCTGGGCGCGATCTCGACCCGCGTCTGCCCGGAGGCGAAGGCGTCCTCGAGCGCGGCGCGGAGCGCCTCGACGTCGATGCCGGTGCCGGGCTCCGCGGGCTGGGCGACGTAGGCATTCGCCGTCTCATCGAAGGCGAGGGTCGCGTCGACCGGGTCGGTGTAGAGCTGGGGCGCTTCGGCGCGCAGTGCGGAGGTCGCGGTCTGCTCGTCGATCGTCACCGCGGCGGCGGTGGACTCCGGGAACCACGAGGTCACGTTCCACAGCGGATGCTCGGCGTACGCCGCCTGGACCATCGCCTCGGCGTCGACGGACGCGCCGAGATCGGCACCGGTGACGACGGCGTCGCCGCCCTCGCCGGTGATCACGACCGTCGTGTCGGCGAGACGCTGGCGGATCGTGTCGACGGCGGCGCCGGGCGTGAGGAAGCCGATACCCACCCCCGCGACCGCGGTTCCGGGGGCGAGCAGGATGAGGGAGGACGCCACGACGGCGATCGCGGCGATGCCGGCGGTCAGGCCGATCCACAGTCCCTTGCGGCTCTTGCGCGGTCGAGGTTCGGCGGGAGCCCAGGCGTAGGCCGGCTCCTCGGGGACGCCGATGTCGCGGCCCGCCTCGTCGGCGCGTTCCTCGGTCGCGAGATCTGTCACCTGTTCACCCCCCGGTTTCGGCGCGATTCTCCGTCCATGGTAAGGGACGGGTCTGGGAGGGTCCGCAACGACGTGGTCACGGTTGCCGGCGGAGGGAGTGGCGGGCTCTGCGAGACTCCGCGCGGGTCCTACTCCGAGGAGCCGCAGAGGGCGTCGAACTCGCCCATCGTGGTCTGCAGGTCGTCGCCGACCTCCTGGAACTCCGCCGCGCGGGCCGTGTCGCCCTCGATGATGGCGGGGAGGAGCTCGGCGACGCGCTCGAACAGATCCTGCAGCGGGGGCAGCAGGGCGGCCACCTCTTCGTTGGTGACCTCGGCGCTGGCGTCGGAAACGCTCTGGGCGGCGGCGGTGAAGGCATCGGCCACAGCGGCGGGGTCGTCGGAGGTCGCCTGTTCGAACTCGTCGGTCGCAGAGGTGATCGTGTCGCTCACGAGCGTGCACGCCTCCGCCACGGTCTGGCCGCCCGAGCCGGATCCGTCGGATGTCTCCGAGCCGGAAGAGCCGGAGCCGGAGCCGGATCCCGACCCGGAGGAGGGGAGTCCGGTGCAGCCCGTCACGCCCCAGAGGGCGCCGAGGACGATCGCGGCGGCGGCGAGGCGGCGGGTGAGGGGGGCGCTGAGCATCGTTCCACTGTAAGCGAAGCGTCCGGAATCGAGGGCCGCGAGGGTGAGGCATCCCCGTCCCCGCGGAATGTAACAGTTTTGTAAACACCCCGTGCAAATCTGTCGAACGGGTTGCGACATGTTTGTTCGTAAGGTCTACTAACAAACATGTCTGCATCGGAAGTGCAGCGCGGCTCTTCCACTCTCGAGTCGCCGCACACCTCAGGGAACGGCCGGGCCTTCACCGCCGGGCGCACGCTGCGCCACGGCGCGAAGGTCCTGCCCGAGCACGCGCGCGGCCACAACCGCTCGCTCGTGCTGCAGACGCTGTTCCACCAGGGCTCGATGAGCCGAGCCGACCTGTCCCGCGAGACGGGGCTGACGCGCGTGACCATCAGCGACCTCGTCGCCGAGCTCATCGCCGACGGGTTCGTCGCCGAGATGGGGGTGCGCGAGGCATCCGGCCCCGGCAAGCCCGCCATCCTCGTCGACCTCGACCGCTCCGGACACCGGATCGTGGGGATCGACCTGTCCGGCAGCGAATCGTTCATCGGCGCCGTGCTCACCCTCGACGGCGACATCGTCGCGCGGCGCGAGGTCCCGCTCCCGGCCGCC
Organism: Microbacterium insulae; assembly: GCF_042677065.1. Taxonomy (NCBI): domain Bacteria; kingdom Bacillati; phylum Actinomycetota; class Actinomycetes; order Micrococcales; family Microbacteriaceae; genus Microbacterium; species Microbacterium insulae. The sequence continues at coordinate 2,158,634 of NZ_JBHTII010000001.1, forward strand.
GACGACGTCGTGTCGACCGTGGTCGAGCTCGCGCGGGTCCTCGTCGAGGACTCGCACGCGCCCGTGCTCGGCATCGGCGTCGGAACGCCGGGTGTCGTCGACGACCGCGGCGTGATCCTCACCGCACCCAACTTCGGCTGGGCCGGCTTCGACCTCGAGGGCGCGCTGCAGAACGCCCTCGGCCTCCCCGTGCTGGTCGCCAATGACGCCAACGCCGCGGTGCTCGCCGAGTACACGTTCGGCGGAGCCGGCGACGACGTGCTCCTGGTCAAGGTCGGCCGCGGTGTCGGCTCCGGACTGCTCGCCGCCGGCCAGCCGATGCGCGGCAGCCGCTTCGCCGCGGGTGAGATCGGCCACGTCACCGTCGGCACCGACGGCGGTCCCGTGTGCGTGTGCGGGAAGGTCGGATGCCTCGAGGCCTGGCTCTCGGTCCCGTCGCTGTCCGCGCGGCTGGCAGAGGCATCCGCCGCCGATCGCGACGGCATCCTGCGCGACGCGGGGGAGCGCCTCGGCATCGCGCTCGCCCCCGTGGTCGGCGCCCTCGACCTGTCGGAGATCGTGCTCTCCGGCCCCATCGAACTTCTCGACGGACCTCTCGCGGAAGCGACCGTCGAGACCCTCCGCGCCCGGACGCTGGCTCAGTTCCACGACAGCGTGCGCGTGCGGATGACGGAGCAAGGCCAGGACATCGTCCTGCGCGGCGCCGCCGTCATGGTCCTGTCGGGACAACTCGGGGTGTCGTGACACCGCACCCAAATCCCCCCGGATGGGTCACCCGGCCCACCCAAACCACCAAGAGAACACAAAGGAAGACACCATGAACAAGAAGCTCGGAGCCCTCGCGCTCGTCGGCGCTTCGGCTGTCGTTCTGGCCGGATGTGCAGGCGGCGGCGAAGCAGCCCCCAGCGAGCCCGCCACCGGCGACCTGACCGTCTGGCTGGTCGGCGCCGACACGCCGCAGACGGCGCGCGACTACCTCAAGGAGACCTTCGAGGAGGAGAACGACGGCTGGACCCTCACGATCGAGGAGAAGACCTGGGCCGACGTGTCCGACACCTACGAGGCCGCGCTGTCGTCCAACGACGCGCCGGATGTCGTCGAGGTCGGCAACACCCAGGCGATCGGCTTCGCCGACAAGGGCCTGTTCCTCGACATCACCGACATTCAGGAGCAGCTCGGCGGCGACGACCTGCTTCCGGGTCTCGTCGAGGCCGGCACGTACGACGGCTCGCTGTGGGCGGCGCCGTACTACGCGGGTGGCCGTGTCGTGTTCTACACGCCGCAGATCGTGGGCGACACCCTCCCGGCGACCCTGGACGAGTACGTCGCGCAGGGCACGGAGCTGACCACCGACACCGTCTCGGGGATCTACGCTCCCGGCCGCGACTGGTACAACGCCCTCCCCTACGTGTGGGCCAACGGCGGCGAGATCGCCGTCCAGGACGGCGAGGAGTGGGACGCGCAGTTCTCCAGCCCCGAGAGCATCACGGGCCTCGAGATGCTGCAGGACGTCTACGAGAACGCCACCGTCGCCCCCGTCGACGGCAACGAGCGCCTCGGCAACATCGCGTTCTGCGCCGGCGAGGTCGGCTTCCTCTCGACGCCCGCATGGGCCGAGGGCAACCTGACCGGCGCGTGGCCGTGGGGTGACGAGGCGGCGGGCGAAGAGGTGTCCAACGGATGCCCCGACACCTACGCCAAGGACCTCGGCGCCTTCGCTCTTCCCGGCCTGACCGAGGGCGAGACCGCCCCGATCTTCGCCGGTGGCTCGAACGTCGCCGTCGCCTACAAGAGCGACGCCCCGGGCAAGGCAAAGGCCGCGCTCGAGATCATGCTCTCGGAGGGCTACCAGAAGCTCCTCGCCGAGCAGGGTCTGGTCCCGGGCATCAAGTCGGCGGCGTCGGCTCTGCCCGACACCGACTCGGCCAAGGCGCAGGCCGAGGCTCTGGCGAACTCGAAGTTCACCCCGGCCAGCCCCAACTGGGGCGAGGTCGAGGCGGCGCAGATCATCCCCGACGCGCTCGTGCGCATCGCCCAGGGTGAGGACGTCACGACGGTCGCCGAGGAGCTCGACCAGCAGATCGAGGACATCCTCAACAAGTAAGCCCCCCGGAGGTGCGGGGTCCCGGTCCACCGGGATCGGGACCCCGACACCCCGGACCGAGCCCCCGGTCGGACTCCGGACGCGATGCCGGCGTCCGACCAGGAGTACGGTCCACTCCGCATCACCCGTCACCGCCGGACGCGCCGCCGCGCCCGGCCGCAACAGCCAGAGAGGAGACGACATGAGCGAAACCGCCACCGCGGTGCGCCCCGCCGAGAAGCCCCGGGGCGCGGCATCCCGCCCGCCCGTCTCACGGGAGAAGGCCCGCGCCAGGCGCGACGCCCGCAGCGCATGGGTGCTGCTCGCGCCGTCCCTGATCATCCTCGGCGTGATGGTCGCCTACCCCGCCGTGCTCATGGTCATCCAGTCGTTCACCGACTACACCGTGCGCAACAAGGTGCAGGGCACGATGCCGAACTTCGTCGGCTTCGAGAACTACCTGGACCTGTTCACGCAGTCCGACTTCCCGGAAGTGCTGATCCGCAGCCTCGCCCTCATGGTCGTGATGACCGTGTTCATCATGGTGCTCGGGGTGCTGATCGCCGTGCTCATGACGCGCCTCGGGCGCGCGTGGCGCATCGTCGTCTCGGTCGGGCTGCTCCTGGCGTGGGCGATGCCGCCGCTGACGGCGACCGTCGTGTGGGGCTGGATCTTCGACACCCAGTACGGCCTGGTCAACTGGGCGCTCAACACGATCACCGGAACCCAGGACTGGACGAACCACTCCTGGCTGCTCAACCCCTTCTCGTTCTTCTTCGTGCTCACGATCATCGTCGTGTGGCAGGGCGTGCCCTTCGTCGCGTTCACCACCTACGCCGGGCTCGGCCAGGTTCCCGCCGAAGTGCTCGAGGCGTCGTCGCTCGACGGCGCGAACGGCTGGAAGCGCTTCTGGAACATCGTGTTCCCGTACCTGCGCAGCGTCCTCACCGTCGTCCTGGTGCTGCAGATCATCTGGAACCTGCGCATCTTCACCCAGGTGTACGCCCTGCAGAGCCGGGGCGGCATCGCGTCCGAGACCAACGTGCTCGGCACCTATCTGTTCCGTCAGGGGCCGGGCGAGGTCGCCTTCACGGCCGCGATCGGCGTCGTCATGGTCGCGCTGCTGCTCATCCTCTCGTGGGGTTATGTGCGCACCACGCTCAAGGAGGAGGAACTGTGAGCACCCAGGTCTCAACGGGCACGCAGCTCGGCATCGTCGGAGTCGACGAGGTCCTCGGCGAGGTCGGCAACGCCAAGACGCCCCAGCGCGGCTCCATCGACGCGCGCCGCCCATCCGCCAAGCGCGTCGTGACGCGCACGTTCCTCAACATCGCGGCGCTCATCGTCTTCGTGATGTCGGTGTTCCCCGTGTACTACATGGTGAACCTGTCGTTCACGCCGAATTCGAAGATCATCAGCCGCGAGCCGAGCCTCTTCCCCTTCGACTTCACGTTCAGCAACTACCGGTCCGCGTGGGGCCGCGAAGCCGCGGCCGGCCAGACCGACTTCGCCCACGCGCTGCCGACGACGCTGACCATCACGGCCGGCGTGCTCGTCGTCACGCTGCTGTTCGCCTTCCTCGCGTCGGTCGCGCTCGCGCGCTTCAAGTTCCGTGGACGCTGGACCTTCATCGTCGCGGTGCTCGTCGTCCAGATGATCCCCGGCGAGGCGATGATGTTCACGATCTACGGGATGATCGACGACTGGCGGCTCATGAACACGCTGCTGGGCCTCGGGATCGTCTACGTCGCGATGGTCGTGCCGTTCACGATCTGGACCCTCCGCGGCTTCGTGGCCGGCGTCCCCGCCGATCTCGAGGAAGCCGCCATGATCGATGGGTGCACCAAGTCGCAGGCGTTCTGGAAGGTCACCTTCCCGCTGCTGGCCCCGGGCCTCGTCGCCACCGGCATCTTCGCCTTCATCCAGGCGTGGAACGAGTTCACGATGGCGCTCCTCTTCCTGCGGGGCTACAACCTCACCCTCATGCCGTGGCTGAACGCGTTCCAGTCGTCGTCGGTCGGCGGCGCGGTGAACTGGGGAGCGGTGATGGCCGGCTCGACCATGATCGCCATCCCGGTCGTCATCTTCTTCCTCATCGTGCAGGGCCGCATGACCGGCGGCCTCGTGTCGGGGGCGGTCAAGGGCTGATGCGCGCGGTGCACCACACCCTCTCCCGCGGGGAGACGGGGCGATGAAGGTCGGGCTGGACGTCGGTGGGACCAAGACCGACGCGGTCGCGGTCGACGCCTCCGGAACGATCGTCGGCCGCGTCCGCCTGGCCACGGGCTGGGGAGCGGATGCCGTGATCGGCACCGTCCTCACTGCCGTGCGCGCGCTCGGCGCGGAGCCGGGTGTCGCCGATGACGTGATCCGCTCGGTCGGCATCGGCATCCCGGGCCAGATCGAACCGGGCACGGGGCGCGTCGTCCACGCGGTGAACCTCGGCGTCGACGAACTGGACCTGGTCGCGGCGACGGCGCCGACGCTCGGCGTGCCGGTCGGTGTCGAGAACGACGTGAAGGCGGCGGCGCTCGGCGCATTCGCCCTGCACGGCGGCTCCGGCTCGATGGCGTACCTCAACCTGGGCACCGGCGTCGCGGCCGGCATCGTGAGCGAGGGCAGCCTCTGGCGCGGCGCGCGGGGGACGGCCGGCGAGGTCGGTCACATCTCGATCGACCCCAACGGTCCGCTGTGCCGCTGCGGGCAGCGCGGCTGCATCGAAGCCCTCGCCGGCGGCGGCGCGATCGCCGAGCGGTGGGCGAGATCGGGCGCCCTGCCCGTCCGCGACGTGTTCGACGCGGCCGATGCGGGCGACACGCGCGCTCGCGAGCTGCGGGCGGGCCTCGCTCGCGGAGTTGCCGCGGCCGTCCGCGTCCTGGTGCTCACGGCCGACGTCGACGCGGTCGTCTTCGGCGGCGGGATCACGGCGTTGGGCGACCGCCTCATGTCGGACGTCCGCGCCGAGCTCGCTGCCAGCGCCGAGGCATCCCCGTTCATGCGCTCGCTGCATCTCGAGGAGCGTGTGGAGCTGCTGCCCGCGGGCTCGCCGGCGGCGGCGCTCGGTGCGGCGCTCATCGGCGCCGCCCGCGACGCGGAGGGGGCGCTCACGCATGGCTGAGGTCGTGATCGTGCGGGATGCCGCGGCCGGCGGCGCCCTCGTGGCCGACGAGATCGTGCGGCTCGTCCGTGCGGATCCGGAGGTCGTCCTCGGTCTCGCGACGGGCTCCACGCCCCTGCCGGTGTACGAGGCCCTCCGTCCGCGTCTTGCCGGCGTGGACGTGAGCCGCGTGCGCGGCTTCGCGCTCGACGAGTACGTGGGGCTCGACCCGTCCCACCCCGAGAGCTATCGGTCCGTCATCGCGCGGGAGGTCGTCGAGCCGCTGGGCCTGGACCCCGCGCGCATCCGCGTGCCGGACGGCACGCTCGCCGGCATCGAGCACGCGGGGGAGGACTACGAGGCCGCGATCCGCGATTCCGGCGGTGTCGCCCTGCAGATCCTCGGAATCGGGACGGACGGCCACATCGGGTTCAACGAGCCGGGGTCCTCCTTCGCCTCGCTGACGCGCGTGAAGACGCTCACCGAGCAGACGCGCGAGGACAACGCCCGCTTCTTCGACTCGATCGACGACGTCCCCCGCCACTGCATCACGCAGGGGCTCGGGACCATCCTGCGCGCTCACCACCTCGTGCTCCTGGCGTTCGGCGAGGGCAAGGCCGAAGCGGTCGCGGGCGCCGTCGAGGGTCCGCTGACGGCATCCCTGCCGGGCTCGGCGATCCAGCTGCACCCCCACGCGACCGTCATCGTGGACGAGGCCGCCGCCTCACGTCTCGCCCACGCCGACTACTACCGCTACGCCTTCGCGAACAAGCCCGCGTGGCAGGGCCTGTAGCCCTCTTTGGCGGTGCCGAGACCGGGGGTTTCGCCGACACGGGGTCGCATGCCGCCCTGCTTCGGCGAGGACCCCTGTCTCGAGGGGAAGCTCGACCGCCGGGCACGGGTCGTAGGCTGACGGCATGACGGATGCTTCGGCCAAGGACGCCCGGACGGCATGGTTCATCGGCGGCGGGCTGCTGACCGCGTGCGCGCTGTTCCCCCTCGCGACGCAGGGGCTCTTCGTTCCCGGTATCGGCTTCGTCTCGGCCGCGCTGTGGGCGGCATCCCTCTTCGTCTTCGCACTCGGGGTGCGCGGGCGGGGCAGCGTCGTCGCGCGCAGGCCGCTCGGAGTCACGGCGCTCCTCGTCGCCGCGCTCCTCCCCGTCACCGGCACGGTCGTCTGGAGCATCGTTCCGGCGCTGCCTCAGGGGTCCTGGCCGATCCCGATCGGAGACGTCATGCAGATCGCGCTGATCGCCGCCCTGGTCGTCGCCACCGTGCAGATCGCTCGCGCCGGCGTCGTCCCTGCGAAGGTGCGGTGGATGCCGCTGATCGTGCTCGTGGCGGCGACGGCTATGCAGGCCATCGTGGTCGCCGTGGCGCTCAATTCCTCTTCCGTCGGACCCGCCGCTCTGCCCCTCGTCTACACGGCCGGAGTGATCGCGGTGGCGGCCGCCCAGCTCGTGCTCGGCATCGCGGCTCTCGTCCTCGCGCCGCAGCTCGAGACCGTCACGCCGCCCGCGCCCGTGCAGGTCTATCCGCCCGCCCCGCAGGAGTCGACCGGGCGCTAGGCCCAGGCCAGCGGCAGCAGGTGATTGCGGCTCAGGGGGGCGAGCGGGGTCGTCGCCACCTCGCGGGGGCCGATCCAACGCAGCTCGGCGATCTCGCCGGCGGGGCTGCCGGTGCCGTCCGCGACGCGCAGGGCGAAGGCGTCGGCCACGACGACGTGCCCCGGCTCGTTGGCCGCGGCATCCGTGTACCGTCCCAACGGCACGAAGGACGCGGTGTCTGCGAGGATGCCCGTCTCCTCCCGCACCTCGCGCGCGACCGCCTCGACGGCGCTCTCGCCCGGGTCGGGCTTGCCTCCGGGCTGCTGGAACACCGTCGCGCCCCGTTTGCGCACGACGAGCGCGCGTCCGGACTCGTCGGTCACGACGGCGGCGCTGACGTGGACGACCGGGGCCGCGGTCACGCGCCGAAGACCTTGCCAGGGTTGAGGATGCCGCGCGGGTCGAACACGCGGGCGATGCTCCGCTGCAGCTCCCACTGGTCGTCGCCGAGCTCGTCGGCGAGCCAGCGACGCTTCAGGACGCCGACGCCGTGCTCGCCGGTGAGAGTCCCGCCCAGCCGCAGCGCGGCGCGGAAGAGGTCGTCCGCCGCCGCCCAGATATGCGCGGGCGCCTCGACCACGCCGTACGCGTCGGGCTCGGCCTGGAAGATGAAGTTCGGGTGCAGGTTCCCGTCCCCGGCGTGCGCCACCGTCGGGATGGTCATCCCGTGCTCGCGCTCCACGCGGGCGATCTCGTCGAACATCGCCGGCAGCGCGCTGCGCGGGACGGAGACGTCCTCGATGAGCGCCGTGCCGAGGGACTCCATCGCGGGATGCATCGACCGTCGGATCGCGAGCAGCCGCTCGCCCTCTTCGCGGTCGTGCGAGACGGCGACGGTGCCGCCGGCTCGCCGCAGCACCGCGCCGATCTCGTCCGCCTCGGTGACGGCCGCCGGCCCATCGGTCTGGATCGTCAGCTGAGCGGCGCCCGGGGTGGGCGGCTCGAGGGACAGTAGCGCGTGCACGGCGGCGAGGGACGCGGCATCCATCAGCTCCATGATCGACGGCTGGAGGCCGGACGCCGTCACGGCGGCGGATGCCTCGGCCGCCGTGCGCACGTCGGGGAACGTCGCCGCGATCGTGCACACCTCGCCCGGTACCAGGCGGCGCAGCTTCAGCGTCGCGCCGACCACCACCCCGAGCATCCCCTCGGAGCCGATCACGAGCGACGTGAGATCGAGGCCGGTCACGCCCTTGACCGTGCGGTGGCCCAGTCGCATCAGCCGCCCGTCTGCGAGGACGAGGTCGACGCCGAGCACCGCGTCGCGCACGACGCCGTACTTCGCGCACAGCAGCCCGCCCGCTCCCGTGGCGATGTTGCCGCCCACGGTCGAGATCGCCCGGCTGGCGGGGTCGGGCGCCCACCACAGCCCGTGCGGGGCGAGGGCGGCGTTGAGGTCGGCGTTCAGCATGCCGGGCTCGACCACGGCGAGCAGGTCGTCGGGGCGGACCTCGAGAAGGCGGTCCATCGCCCTCACCGACAGCGCGATCTCGCCTTCGCCGGCGTTGGCGCCGCCCGCCAGACCCGTGCCGGCACCGCGCGTCACGACGGGCGTGCCCGTCTCGCTCGCGATGCGGAGGGTGGACTGGACGTCCTCGACCGAGGCGGCGTGGACGACGGCGAGGGGGACGCCGGATGCCGCGTGCCCCGACTTGTCGACGCGCGCGGCGTTTCGCGACTCGGCGGTGAGGTCCACGCGCTCGCCGAGGGCGGCGCGCAGGCGCTCGATGACTGCGGCGGGCTCGGTCACGCCAGGCGTCGCCGTCCGGCGATGACCCCGACCGTGACGGCGATGACGCCGAAGATCAGGCCGGTCCACGCCTGGCCGAGGCTCCACCATGCGATCGTCGCGGCCGCGTAGACCAGCAGCTCGACCACGGCGCGCACGAACGGGTGCACGGCGACGACGGCACGCGGGGAGACGAACAGCGCCCACACCAGGATCGCAAGGAGCGGCGCGCCGATGCCGGCGACGATGTTCCACGGCAGCGGCCACGACGCGAAGCCCCAGATCGCGAGCGACACGATCGCGAACAGCTCGCACAGGAAGGCGAGGATGTCGATCGCCGACAGCGGCGCGCGGGTCCCCGGTGCGGGCTCGGCGGACGATGCGTGATCGGCGGGGGACGACATGGGTTCCAGTTTAGGCGCCCCGGGCGCGGCCGGCCGGCCGTCGTCGGCCGTCGGAACGCTCGGGCCGGCGACCCCCGCAACGAATTCGGCTGCTTCGCGTAAGAGAATGACGGCTCGCTCGTCTCATCAGTCGGAGACCCTGCCCGACGCGTCGGGGGACACGGACGGCAGGGTCGGGACGGCGTCGCCGTCCGGACGGCGGTGGCGGGACGATGCGAACTCGGGGGAGGGAGCATCGGCCCCGCCCCGCCGGTCCCGCCGCACGTGCGCCGGGGTCAGGCGGGTGAGCGGCGTCAGACCGCTTCGCCGGCGACCCAGACCCGTCGCACGCCGAGCTCGCCGTCGAGCAGCACTGCATCCGCGATCGCGCCGACATCCAGTCGCCCCAGCTCCGGGCGGCCGATCGCGCGCGCGGGGACCCTCGTGAGGGCCGCGACGGCGAGGCCGAGGTCGACACCCGCGCCCACGACTCGGCGCAGCGCCGCGTCCTGGGTGAGGGTCGAGCCCGCGATCGTGCCGTCGTCGAGCCGCGCCACGCCGTCCGACACGGTGACCTCGAGGCCGCCCAGGCGGTAGTGCCCGTCGTCCGAGCCCGCGGCGGCCATCGCGTCGGTGACGAGCGCGATCCGATCCGGCGCGGCGGTGAACGCGGTCGCGACGACCTCCAGGTCGATGTGCACGCCGTCGGCGATGAGCTCGAGCGTCACGCGGGGATCCCGCAGCGCGGCGACGACGGGTCCCGGCGCGCGGTGGTGGATGCCGCGCATCGCGTTGAAGGCGTGGGTGAGCACGCTCGCCCCGGCGTCGAAGGCGCGGCGTGCCGCGTCGGCATCGGCGTCGGTGTGTCCGACCGCGACGACGACACCCTCTCCCGTGAGCCGTCGCACCGCGTCGAGGGCCCCGGGGAGCTCCGGCGCGAGCGTGACCTGGCGGATCGTGCCGCGGCCGGCCTCGAGCAGTCGGGCCACGGATGCCGCGTCCGGCGCCCGCAGGAGGCTCGCGGTGTGCGCGCCCTTGTGACCGGGGTCGAGGAAGGGGCCTTCGAGGTGCGATCCGAGGACGGTGTCGTCCTGCTCGGCGACCTCGGCGACCATCGCGGCGCGCTCGGCGAGCTCGTCGAGGGTGGCCGTCACGAGCGAGACGACGGCGCGCGTGGTGCCGTGGGCGCGGTGCAGCGCGCGTGCCTCGCGGATGGCGCCCGGACCGTCGTCGTAGGACGCCCCTCCGCCGCCGTGCCCGTGGATGTCGACGAAGCCCGGGGTGAGGCATCCCCCTTCTCCGTCGACGATCGCGGATGCGTCGGGGTGCGAGCCGCCCTGGCCGCGTGCGCCGACCCGCCCGTCCTCGAAGAGGATCCACGCGTCGTCGGTCACGTGCCCGTCGTCGACGAGCCGGACCGAGTGGACGAGCGTGCTCATTCCACGGTCCACGGGATCTCGTCCGCGGGGTGGAATCGGATCCCGAGCCGTGTCCACAGGGGTCCGAGTGCGCCGACCCGCTCGCGGAACGACTCCCACGTGCGCAGGGCGCTCCCGCCGGTCGCCGGCGACCACGCAGCTTCGGCTGCGGCCGCGAGCCGCGGGAAGGCCATCGTGTCGAGCTCGTCCGCGGTGCGGATGGTCTCGGTCCACATCGGGGCTTCGACGCCGAGGATGTCGGACTCGTCGATGCCGTCCACGACCCCCGAGGGCTCCCACTCGTACGCGCGGCGGACGCTCGTCGGGCCGTTCGCCCACACCAGCCCGAGCTCCGGCCCCGAGGGGTACTTCATGTCGAGGTAGATCGCGTCGGCCGGCGACAGGATGAGCTGCCCCCCGTTGCGGACGAACGCGCGGGCCTTGTCGTCCATGCCCTCGGTCGGGCGGACGAAGCCCCAGTACTGACCGATCGTGGAGTCGGCGAGCCCGGCGGCGCTCCCCGCCTCGTGCCACGCGATCGGGATCTTCCCGAGGTCGGCGATGATCTCGCTCGCGCGCGCCACGAAGAGCGCGAAGTCCTCGTCCGGCGTGCCGAGTGCTTCGTCGCCGCCGAGGTGCAGGTAGGGCCCCGGGGTCATCCCGGCGAGTTCGCCGAAGACGTCGGCGACGAAGTCGTAGGTCGCCTCGTCGTGGATGCGCAGCGACGAGAACCCCACGGCCATGCCGTCGTACGGCATGCCGTTCCGAGGGAGCTCGCCGCCGTACTCGTTCGCGATCTCGCGGATGTGATCGCTGAGGACGGGCTCCTCCACGAGCTCGGGGTACGCCAGGCCGACCGCATGGGTGTGGCCGGGCATGTCGATCTCGGGCACCACGATCATGTGCCGCGCGGCGGCGTGCTCCACGATCGCGCGATAGTCGTCCTTGGTGAAGTGACCGCCCTCATCCCCGCCGACGGCGGTCCCCGACGCGCGCCGCGTGAGCTCGGGGCGCGAGTGCAGCTCGATGCGCCAGCCCTGGTCGTCGCTGAGGTGCAGGTGCAGGACGTTCAGCTTCAGCCCTGCGGCGCGGTCGATGTACCCCTTGACGGTGTCGACGGAGTGGAAGTGGCGCGCGACATCCAGCATCGCTCCGCGATAGCGGAAGCGCGGCGCGTCCTCGATCTCGACCGCGGGCACGATCCACCCCTCGTCCGACGGGCGGATCAGCTGCCCGAGCGTCTGGACCCCGTAGAACAGGCCGGCGGCGTCGGCGCCGGTGACGACGACGGATGCCTCGTCCGCCGTCAGGCGGTAGGACTCCGGCGCGCCGCCCCGCTCCACGACGAGCCGGACCGCCGGTGCGGCGCCGGCCGCGGGCTGCAGCCCCGTGCGGGCGGCGACGAGCGCGGTGAGGGCGGCCACGGCATCCGGGTCTCCGCCGAAGACGGTGGCCGCGCTCAGTCGGAACGGCGACCCGCCGGTCGGCGCGAGCGAAGCGGGGGCGGGGACGACGGCGGCGAACACGGTGGCTCCTGGATGTAAAGAGTCCTAACAAAAGGCTTGCCGGCCAGCCTAGCAGCGGGTCATCCGCGCGGGCCAGGGACGGGGCATCCGTTATGCTCGGGATGTCGCGACTGGCGTTGAGGTGGGCCACCACCGGGGAGCGACCCACACAGTGATTCGACCGCACGCCTGGGTCGAGGGCACGCTATGCAGGGGAAACCCGGTTGTTGAGTAGCGCGCTCTGCGCGCGTATCGAAACACAAGGAGATCGTCATGACCGATCAGTACTTCAACGCCCCGCTCGCCGAGGTCGACCCCGAGATCGCCCAGGTGCTCGAGCGCGAGCTCGATCGCCAGCGCGGATATCTCGAGATGATTGCGTCCGAGAACTTCGTGCCCGTCTCGGTGCTGCAGTCGCAGGGCTCGGTGCTCACGAATAAGTACGCCGAGGGCTACCCGGGCCGCCGCTACTACGGGGGCTGCGAAGAGGTCGACGTCGCCGAGGAACTCGCGATCGCCCGCGCGAAGGAGCTGTTCGGCGCCGAGTTCGCCAACGTCCAGCCCCACTCCGGCGCGACCGCCAACGCCGCCGTGCTCCACGCCATCGCGCGCCCTGGAGACACGCTCCTCGGTCTGTCGCTCGACCAGGGCGGCCACCTCACGCACGGCATGAAGATCAACTTCTCCGGCCGCCTCTACGACATCGTCGCGTACGGAGTCGACCCCGAGACATCCACCATCGACATGGACGAGGTGCGCCGCCTCGCGATCGAGCACCAGCCGAAGGTGATCATCGCCGGCTGGTCGGCCTATCCGCGTCAGCTCGACTTCGCGGCGTTCCGCGCGATCGCCGACGAGGTGGGAGCCCTCCTCTGGGTCGACATGGCGCACTTCGCCGGACTCGTCGCGGCCGGCCTGCACCCGTCGCCCGTGCCCCACGCGCACGTGGTCTCGTCGACGGTGCACAAGACGATCGGCGGCCCCCGCTCGGGCTTCATCCTCACCAATGACGCCGACATCGCCAAGAAGATCAACTCGGCCGTGTTCCCGGGCCAGCAGGGCGGACCTCTCATGCACGTGATCGCGGCCAAGGCCACCGCGTTCAAGCTCGCGGGGACCCCCGAGTTCCGGGAGCGCCAGGAGCGCGTCCTGCGCGGCGCGCACATCATCGCCGAGCGACTGTCGCAGCAGGACGTCGCGGATGCCGGCATCACCGTCCGCTCGGGCGGCACCGACGTGCACCTCGTGCTGGTCGACCTCCGCAACGCCGAGATCGACGGCAAGCAGGCCGAGGACCTTCTTCACGACATCCACATCACGGTCAACCGCAACGCGGTCCCCAACGACCCGCGTCCCCCGATGGTCACCTCGGGTCTGCGCATCGGCACGCCCGCGCTCGCGACGCGCGGTTTCGGCGATGCCGAGTTCACCGAGGTCGCCGACGTCATCGCACTCGCGCTCCTCCCCGGCGCCGACGTCGAGGCGCTCCGCGCCCGTGTCGCGGCACTCACCGCCGCGTTCCCGCTCTACCCCGGTCTGCAGCAGTAACGCCGATCGGTCAGATCCTTCGCGAGACGGTGGACCTCGTCGACACGGGCGACGACGTCCCCTGTCTCGCCACGGATCCCCTGTCTCGACGCACACGCGAGAGGAGCCGCACATGACGGCACAGAAGCTGGACGGCAAGGCCGCGGCGGCCGAGATCAAGGCCGAACTGGCGGTGCGGGTCGCCGCCCTCAAGGAGCGCGGCATCACGCCGGGCATCGCGACGGTGCTCGTCGGCGCCGACCCCGCCTCGCAGCTCTACGTGGGCATGAAGCACCGCGAGTCCGAGTCGATCGGGATGAACTCGATCCAGCGCGAACTCCCCGCCGACGCCACGCAGGCCGAGGTCGAGGCGTTGATCGACGAGCTCAACGCCGATCCGGCGTGCCACGGGTACATCGTGCAGCTTCCGCTTCCGAAGCACCTCGACACCGATGCGATCCTCGAGCGCATCGACCCCGCGAAGGACGCCGACGGCCTGCACCCGACCAATCTCGGCCGTCTGGTGCTCAACGTGAACTCGCCGATCACGACGCCGCTGCCGTGCACTCCGCGCGGCGTGATTGAGCTGCTCATCCGCAACGGCTACGACCTCGCCGGCAAGCACGTCGTGGTGGTCGGGCGCGGGGTCACGATCGGCCGCTCCATCGGACTGCTGCTCACGCGCCGCGAGTACAACGCGACGGTCACCCTGACCCACACGGGCACCGCCGATCTCGCGCACCATCTGCGCGACGCGGACGTGATCGTAGCGGCCGCGGGGGTGAAGCACATCGTGCGGGCCGAGGACGTCAAGCCGGGCGCCGCGGTGCTCGACGTCGGCGTCACGCGCGAGGTCGACCCGGAGACGGGGAAGTCCAAAGTGCACGGGGATGTCGCGCCCGACGTCGCAGAGGTCGCGGGCTGGCTCTCTCCGAATCCGGGTGGCGTGGGACCGATGACGGTGGCACTGCTCATGACCAACGTCGTGGAGGCCGCCGAGCGCGGCTGAGTCGGGCCGCCGCGTGCGGGGTTCCGGGTGTCGGAACCGCGTGGTTCACTCTCGGCATGGAGATGACGACGTCCGCCGACGGAACGACGATCGCGTTCGAGCGCACGGGAAACGGGCCCGCGGTGGTGATCGTGGGCGGGGCGTTCTCGGTCGCCGCCGACGGCCGACCCCTGGCGGAGGCCCTCGTCGACGCGGGATTCACCGCGGTGACCGTCGACCGGCGCGCGCGGGGATCGAGCGGCGACCGGCGGGGTTCCACCCCGGCCGACGAGGTGGCAGATCTCGCCGCCGTCGTCGACGCCGTGGGCGGGGAGGCGATCGCGCTCGGGCACTCGTCGGGTGCGGTGCTTGCGCTGTACGCCGCGTCGGAGGGCGTGCCGTTCCGGGCGCTCTTCCTGTCCGAGCCGCCGTTCCGCTTCGGCGTCGACGAACCCGACCCGCGGCTGGGAGACCGCCTTCAGGCCATGGTCGACGCCGGTGAGCGCGGTGAGGCCGTCGTGACGTTCCAGCTCGAGGGGGTGGAGCTCCCGCCGGCGATGGTGGAGCAGATCCGGCAGAGCGAGCAGTTCGACGCACTCGTCGCGCTCGCGCAGTCGACCGTGTACGACGCGACGCTCGCGAGGCTGTTCTCGACGCCGACCGACGAGATGCGCGCCGTGGCACCGGTGACGATCCTCCGCGGGGAGCAGACCTTTCCGGTGCTCGTGACCGCGGCGGACCGCCTCGCCGAGGCGATGCCCCACGCCGAGCTCGTGATCGTGCCGGAGTCCGTGATGCATCGCCCCGATCCCGCCGCGACCGCGCGCGTGGTGCGCGAGCGCGTCTGAACAGCCGATGGCCACCCTCGACGACGTCCGTCGCACGACGGCGCGGCTGCCCGGGAGCGAGGAGCGCGCGACGACCGGTGGGGCGGCCTGGTTCGTCCGGAACAAGCTCTACGCCTGGGAGTGCCATCCGTGGCCGAGCATTCCGGATGAGGTCCGCGCGATCGTCGCCAGCGAGCTCGTTGTGGCCGTCAAGGTCGCCGACCGCGAGGATGCGCTGGCGCTGCGGGAGATGGAGCCCGAGGTGTTCTTGCCGGCGACGACCGCGTGGAGCGAGCCGAAGGTCGCGTTCCGGATGGCCGGCATCGACCGGGAGCACCTTGCCGAGCTCGTCGCGGAGGCGTGGCGCACACAGGCGCCGAAGTATCTGCGTCGGGAGTTCGACGCCGCCGGCCCGGCCGTGCCGTGAGCGAGGTCCGGTCAGGCGCGCCCCGTGCCCTCGTCGGTGCCGTGCGGCATGGGCAGCGCGCCGTCCGCGGGGGGCAGCGCGGCTTCGTCCTGGTCGCCGTGCGGCATCGGCAGAGCTCCGTCGACCGGCGGTTCGTCGGTGCCCTCGTGCGGCATCGGCAGGGCGCCGTCGACCGGCGGGGTGCCCTCCTCCGCGCCATGGGGCATCGGCATCGCGCCGTGCTCCTCGTCGGCGGCTTCGTGGAGCGGGTTCTCGTGAGTGTCCGACATGGCGGTCCCTTCGTCCGTGGCTCCAGCGTGGCGCGGCCAGAGCTCAAACGCAGGGGTCTTGACAGGCGGCTGATCCTCACCGCAGAGCGCACCTGATCATCGCGTGGCAGATTGCTCGGCGAATGCCGGGTGTTCGATCACGGGTCGGTCTCGACGACCTGTCGCGCGCACGGGACGTCGCAGAATTGACGGCATGTGGTGGACGTTCTTCCAGGCTCTCCGGCGCGGCGAGCATCGCATCGCCGCGTCGACGTGGATCGCCGCGGTGGCGGCGGTCGCGTATCTCGTGTCGCCCGTCGACCTGATCCCCGAACTCGTGCTCGGGCCCCTCGGGCTGGGCGACGACCTCGGCGTGTGGGGCATCCTCGCGGTACTCGTCGCACGTGAGCACCGCCGCTGGCAGGACGGCCTCGCGGCGGGCTGAGCGCGGTTCCGCTCCACGCAGCCCTCCCCGGACACCACCTGGCGGGCTAGCGTCGACCCATGGGCATCAGACTCGAGAACGTCGGCATCGCCGTGCGCGACATCGACGCGACCATCGCGTTCTTCACCGACCTCGGCCTGGAGGTGGTCGGCCGACAGGAGATCAGCGGCGAGTGGGCCGACACGGCGGTCGGGCTCGACGGAAATCACGCGAGGATCGCCGTGCTGCAGACGCCCGACGGGCAGGGTCAGCTCGAACTGTTCGAGTACCTTCACCCCGACGCGATCGAGACCGCGCCGACACTCCCGAACGAGATCGGCATGCACCGCGTCGCGTTCTCGGTCGACGACATCGACGCGGCGCTCGAGATCGCGGCGCGGCACGGCTGTCATCCGCTCCGCGGCGTCGCCGACTACCAGGGGGTGTACAAACTCACCTACGTGCGCGGTCCGAGCGGCATCATCGTGATGCTGGCCGAGGATCTCACCAAGGGGTGATCAGCACGATCCCGGCGCGGTTGCGGACGCCGGATGTCCGCGGTGGAGCCTACTGTGAGCCCATGGACTGGAAGATCGAGCTCATCTTCGTGCCGGTGTCCGACGTCGACCGCGCGAAGGACTTCTACACCCGCATCGGCTTCCACGCCGATCACGACTCCGTGCCGTACGAGGGTCTCCGCTTCGTGCAGCTGACCCCGCCCGGGTCGGCGTGCTCGATCGCGATCGGGACCGGCCTGGGCAGCAAGATCGAGCCCGGCGGTCTCGACAACATCCAGGTCGTCGTCGCGGACGCCGATGCGGCGCTCGCCCAGCTCCGCGATGCCGGGGTCGAGGCCGAAGGCGTCGACGAGCAGAACTGGGGGCGCTTCGTGACGTTCAGCGATCCCGACGGCAACGGGTGGACGCTGCAGCAGCTTCCCGACCGCGGCTGATCGGCGTTGGTCACCGCGATCACGATGCGCACCGGCGGGGTGGACCTCGCCGCGGAGAACACCCGCACGGCGCTCGCGATCATCTCGTGGGACGATCACGGCGCCCACCTCGAGCGGCTGGATGTCGGCGTCTCCGACGCCGACATCGTCGCTGCGGCCGAACAGGTCGACAAGCTCGGGATCGACTGCGCCTTCGGGTGGCCCGACGACTTCGTGGCCTTCGTGCGCGATCACGCCGACCTGCGGCACGCCTCGCCCCCCGACGGCGGAATCGAGTGGCGGCGGCGATTGGCGTACCGCGAAACCGATCGCGTGGTGCGCTCGCGGACGGGGAGGTGGCCGCTCAGCGTCGCGACCGATCGGCTCGGTCTCACGGCGATGCGGTGCGCCGCCCTCCTCGAGCGCCTGTCCGGGGCCGGGATCGTCGTCGACCGATCGGGGGAGACGGGCGCCGTCGCCGAGGTGTATCCGGGGGCGAGCGCGCGCGCCTGGCGAGTCCACGTGAAGGGATATCGAGTGGATGTCGGGGCCCGCCGAGCGGTCGTCGACGCCGTGCAGCGCGCAGCGCCCTGGCTGTCGCTGGGCGATCAGTTGCCTCGCCTGATCGCGTCGCCCGATGCGCTGGATGCCGTGCTCGCGGCGCTCGCCGCGCGAGCGGCGGCGCTCGGACGCTCGGAGCGGCCGGACGCCGATCAGATCGAGCGCGCGCGAAGGGAGGGGTGGATCGTCCTGCCGACGGGAGACTTGGCGGAGCTGCGGTGACGCGCCCGAGCCCAGCCCGTCGTCGCGCTCAGCGTCCGTCGGCTCGTTCGTCTCTCCGCCGGCGCATCTGGGCGAGGGGCAGCGAGAGCCGCGGGTTGCCCTCGAGCACAGGCTCGTTGATCTCGAGGAAGCGCCAGTAGGCGGAGGTGAACTCGGAGTCGCGGGCGGCCTGCGCCGACGGCCACCACGACCCCATCTTCTGCAGGTACGCGCCGCCCGACACGTAGGGTTTCGTGCCGACGAGGCCGCCGTCGGCGTACTGACTCATGCCCATGACGTTCGGCACCATCACCCACTCGTACGCGTCCACGAAGAGCGCGAGGAACCAGCGGTAGACCGCGCGGGGCGAATACCCCTCGAGCAGGAACCAGTTGCCGAGCACCATGAGCCGCTCGATGTGGTGCGCGTACCCCCAGCGGTGCACCCGCTCGAGCACGGTGCGGACCGGGATCGGCAGGTCGGCGGGGACGCCGCGGCCGGTGTACCACCACTCCTCCAGCGGCCGCGAGAGATTCAGCGCGTTCGCGTGCTCGAGCTCGGGGTGCACGCGGTACATGCCGCGCATGTACTCGCGCCACCCGATCACCTGCCGGACGAAGCCCTCGAGCGAGGCCGTCGGGATGTCGTGCGCGCCCGTGACCGCCGAGAGCACCTCGTCGACGGTGAGCAGCCCGATGTTGAGCATCGGCGTGAGCACGCTGTGGAAGAGGAACGGCTCGTCCGCGTCCATGGCGTCCTCGTAGGGCCCGAAGCGCTCGAGGCGCTCGGCGACGAACCGCTCGAGGTGTCTGCGTGCGTCCTGCGGGGTGACCGGGAGCCAGAACTCCCCGGGATCGCCCGGCAGGTCGGGCAGAAGTCGTGCGACGTCGGCGATCGTCGCGGACGTGATCTCGTCGCGCACCGGCTCCTCGAGCGGAGGGATGTCGAGGCCGCCGCGCGGGAGCGGCTTCCGGTTGTCGGCGTCGAAGTTCCATCGTCCGCCGGCGGGCTTGGTGCCGTCCATGAGGATGCCGGTGCGCCGGCGCTGCCAGCGGTAGAAATCCTCCATCGGGGTGCGGGGATGCTCGGCGAACCACGCGTCGGCGTCGGCGGCGGACGTGAGGAAGAGCGCGTCGTCATAGCGCCGCGTCCGCATGCCTCGCGCGCCGCAGAGCCGGAGCATCCGGTCGTCGACACCGCGGTCGGTCGCGCTCATCCAGGCGAGCCGCTCGATGCCGTGCTCGTCGAGGAGGCGCTCGAGCCCGGCGGCGAAGCCGAGCCCCTCGTCGAGGGCCACGCGGTGCACCGTGCGGCCCTCGGCTTCGAGTCGCGCCGCCGTGTGCCGCATCGCCGAGAGCAGCAGGACGGCCTTGTGCGCGTGCGATCGCATCGCCGCGAAGCGGGCCGCGGACTCCACGAACAGGAACACATCGATATCGGGGTCGGCGTAGGCCGGGTGCTCGTCGAACTGCTGGGTCGCGAGGATCAGTGCCGCCGTCGTGCCCGCCATCAGGCCATGCTCGCAGACCGCGGACTATCGACGGGCCTCGGCCGCCGCGAGGGCCGAACGAGCCCCCTCCGACGGCGCGATCGCGACGAGCCCGCGGTACAGGGTGACGAGCGTGTCGGTGTCGAGGGCCCCCGTGCGCGCGCGATCGCAGTGGACGGCCTGGATCGCCGCTTCGAGCTGGAACCTGCCGAGCGGCCTGCCGAGCGCCGAGGCACGCGCGAGCAGCGACCGGCCCTCGGCGATGAGCTCGGCATCCCACACCCGCGGGTCCTGCTCGTCCAGCGGCGGCCACGGCCGCACGGCCCGTGCCGGCGCGCGCGACTGCGCGAACGTCAGGAGCGCCCCGAGACCCCACGCCTCCGCTTCCTCGGGCAGCAGGCTCGCGAGCAGCACCGCGAGCCACCGCGCCTCGTCGGCGATCGAGTCGCGGACGGCGTCGCCCTGGTCGAGCCAGTCGATCGCGTAGGCGCCGTAGATCGCCTCGAGCACGGCCGGAAGGCGGTCGGGCATGTCGGCCCGCGAGGGGACGGTGAACGGGATGCCGGCGTCGCGGATGCGTCGTTTGGCCCTCACGAGCCGCTGGGCCATCGCCGCGGGTGCGACACCGAACACCCGCGCGACCTGCGCGGCCTCGAACCCGAGGACCGTCTGCAGCATGAGGGCGGGCCGGATCGCCGGGTCGATCGCCGGGTGCGCGCACGCGAAGAGCAGTTCGAGGCGCTTGTCGGGAATCTCTTCGGTGCGGGCGACGAGGGTCGCGGCATCCGTCTCGTCCGCGAGTGAGGCGACGAGCACCTCGTTCAGCGGCGCGCCGGTCCGCTCGGCCGCCGAGCGGAAGTGATCGCGCAGTCGGTTGCGGGCCACGGTGAGGAGCCATCCTTCCGGGTTGTCCGGGACGCCGCGGGCGGGCCAGGTCTCGAGCGCCCTCTCGAACGCGTCGGCGAGCGCATCCTCGGCGAGCGGGATGTCACGCGTGGATGCCGCCAGGAGCGCGAGCAGCCGCCCGTACGAGTCGCGGGCCGCACGCTCGGCGGCCGCCCGCGGGTCGCCGGTCATCGGTAGTCGAAGCCCGTCCACCCGCCGTCGACGAAGCGTGTGCCGACGGGCCGCACCTCGACGGCGCCCCACGCGACCGACGGCGCCCTGCCCGCCCAGGCGATCGCGGCATCCAGGTCGTCGACCTCGATCACGAACGTGCCGCCCAGCTGCTCCTTGGTGTCGGCGAACGGACCGTCCTGCACGCGCAGCGTGCCGTCGTGGGCGGTCACCGTCGTCGTGAGGTCGGACTGCTGCAGGACTTCGGCGGAGCGCAGCACGCCCGCGGCATCCAGCGCCTTCGCGTAGACGTCGAACTCGCGCATGCCTTCGGCGAGTGCTTCGGGTCCGAGCTCCGCGGCGGACATCTCGGGGTAGTGGAGGAGGAGCGCGTAGCGCATGGTGTCATCCCTTCGTTGTGGTTGCGACACCGTGGTGACGATCGAGCGCGCCCCCGATCGACAGGGACGCGCGGGCGGCGGGCCTCAGCCCTTTCCGAGCTCGTCGAGCATGCGGCGCTGCTCCTCGGTGAGGCCGTCGTCGAGCTCACGCCTTCCGGCTGCGGCGGCCTCGGGATTCTGCGGGATGCTCGGGGCCGTCGCGCCGTCTGTCGTCGCCGTCCGGCCACCCGAGGCCCTGTCGTACAGGGCCTCGGCGCGCGCTTCGACCCGATCGTCGATGCGGTCGTAGATCGCCCAGCCGATCAGCAGGATGAGCGGCGGGAGCGCGTAGCCCCAGAACGATCCGAGAAGGCCCCCGCCGATGCTGACGCCCGACAGCCACACCGTCACGATCCACACCAGGAGGGCGACGGCGAACGCGAGCAGGAACTCGACCAGCTTCTCGCCCGCGCGCGTGCGCTGCGACGCCGACTTGGCCGCCATCCCGCGGAACCA
The DNA here is from genome assembly GCF_042677065.1 of Microbacterium insulae. NCBI lineage: Bacteria > Bacillati > Actinomycetota > Actinomycetes > Micrococcales > Microbacteriaceae > Microbacterium > Microbacterium insulae. The sequence continues at coordinate 2,180,031 of NZ_JBHTII010000001.1, forward strand.
GCCGTGCACGGCGGGCTTGATCCAGATGGACAGCGCCGTGAGCACGATCCCCGCCCACAGGGCCGACCACCCGACGCGTGCGGGGGTGAGGAACCCGATGACGAGCAGCACGACCACGTTGAAGACGAGCAGCGAGACGAACCGCACGATCCACTTCTTCATGGACTCACTGTGCCACGTGGCGCGAGGCGCCCGCGAGGGCCCGCGAGGTCAGCGGATCGAGACGAGCCGGTCGAGGTCGTCGTCGGGGAGGACGTCGGCCGTCGCCGTGACCTCCACGTCGATCAGATCCGCCCGGCCGGCGACGACCGTGAGGAACGCGGTGTCCGCGGCGTCGCGGCCCGTCGCGATCCGCACGAGGGTCGAGCGCGGGGCGAGGGTCGTGGCATCCACCACCCGCCATGCGCCCTCGATCCACGCCTCGGCGACCGCGTGGAAGTCCATGGGCGACAGGCCCGGCGCGTAGACCGCGACGAGGCGGGCCGGGATGCCGAGGCCGCGGAGCAGCGCCACGCACAGGTGCGCGTAGTCGCGGCACACGCCCTGGCGGGCGAGCAGCGTGCGGGTCGCGCCGTCCGTGGGAAGCGAGGAGCCCGACACGTAGGACAGCCGGGTGCCCACCCAGGACGACACCGAGGCGAGCAGCTGTGCCGAGCCTTCGATGCCGGCGAACTCGGCCCCGGCGGTGGGTGCCAGCGCGTCGGATTCGGCGTAGCGGCTCGGCCGCCCGTACACGAGGAGGTCGGTCTCCGAGGCGCCGAGCGGCTCGGCCTCCGCGTCGATCGTCGCGCGGTACGAGAGTTCGAGCCGCCCCGGTGCGGCATCCAGACGGTGGAGCCGCGTGCCGTGGGCGTCGGCGAGCTCGATCGCTGCGACGGGTGAGCCGTCGATGCTCACGGAGAGCTCCTCGTCGGCGGGCGCGTACTGCGTGCTCGCCGCGACGGCGAAGACGAGGTCCGCCGAGGTGGTCACGTCCAGGACGATCCGGCTCGAGACTTCTCTGCGCATGCTCTCACTGTGCCACGCCGGGTCATCGCCCGTCGCCCCTTGACAACCTCGGCGAGCAGCAGGCGCGCGGGGGCGGTGGGTCAGTACGAGGGAAGGGCCGGGTCAGCGGATGCCGCGCCCCAGCGATCCGCGAGCGCCTCCGAGCCGCGGGCCAGGAGCGCGACGTCGGCGCCGACGAGCACGAACGACGCGCCCGCGTCGAGGTAGGACTGCGCGACGTCGGGATCGAAGGCGTTCACGCCGACCGGCTTGCCCGCTCCGCGCACCGCGTCGAAGGTGCGGCGCACGGCGGCCGCGACATCCGGATGCGTCTGCTGGCCCAGCAGCCCCATCGACGCTGCGAGGTCGCTCGGCCCGACGAACACGCCGTCGACCCCGTCGACGGCGGCGATGCCGGCCGCTGCCTCGACACCCTCGACGGTCTCGATCTGGACGAACAGCGAGACGTGGTCGTCGGCGTGCGCGAGATAGCCGTCGATGCGGTTCCAGCGGGCGGAGCGTGCGAGGGCGGACCCGACGCCGCGGCGCCCGCGCGGCGGATAGCGGACGGCGGCCACGACTTCCTCGGCCTCCGCCGCCGACGACACCATCGGCACGAGGAGGTTCTGCGCGCCGAGGTCGAGTACCTGCTTGAGGGTCACGACGTCGCCGATCGGCACGCGCACGACGGGTGTGACGGGGTACCCGCCGACGGCCTGGAGCTGGGAGAGCACCGACTCGAGGCCGTTGGGGGAGTGCTCCATGTCGATCAGCAGCCAATCCAGGCCCGCTCCGGCGCAGATCTCGGCGACGAGCGGCGAGCCGGAGCACACCCACATCCCCGCGAGCGGGCGCTGCGCACCCGCGAGAGCGTCGCGGAACGTCGGATTCAGACGAAGCGGCATTCGATGACTCCCATCGGTCCGTAGTCGCAGCGCACGACATCGCCGCGCTGCACCCACATCGGCCGGGTGAACGACCCCGCGAGGATGATCTCACCCGCCTCCAGGCGGGCGCCATGCTGGTGGAACTTGTTCGCCAGCCACGCGACCCCCGTCGCGGGATGCCCGAGCACGCCGGCGGCGACGCCCGTCTCCTCGATCTCGCCGTTGCGGCTGAGGACTCCCGGGACCCAGCGAAGGTCGATCTCGTCGGGCCGCTTCCGGACGTCCCCGAGCACCATCGCCCCGTACGCGGCGTTGTCGGAGATCGTGTCGACGATCGTGCGGCCCTCGAGCTCGATGTGGGAGTTGAGCACCTCGAGCGCCGGGACGGCGTAGTCGATCGCGGCCAGCGCGTCCTCGAGGGTCGCGTCGGGGCCCTCGAGCGGCTTCGCCAGCACGAAGGCGAGCTCGACCTCGATGCGCACGTTCGAGAACAGGCCCGCCGGGATGTCGTCGCCCGACCGGTAGACCGTGTCGTCGAACATCACCCCGTAGTCGGGCTCGGTGATGCCCGTCGCCTGCTGCATCGCCTTGCTCGTGAGCCCGATCTTGCGTCCGACGAGCGTGCGCCCGGCGGCGATGTTCGCGTCGCGCCACACGCCCTGGATCGCGTACGAGTCCTCGACCGTCGCGTCCGGGTAGCGGGCCGTGATCCGGGGGATCACTCCGTGCGTGCGATCGGCTTCGGCCAGCTCGGCCGCGAGCTGCGCGATCGTCTCGGGGGGAAGCATCCGTTCTCCTTCTCGGCTACAGCTGGTGGCCGAGCTTGTACTCGCCCTGCTTGTACTCGGGCATCGAGTCCTCGCCCGGGCGTGTGTACGAGAATCCGTCGGCGCCGATCGTGACGGCCATCTCGGACGAGTCGGTGCGCTGCGCGACGGGCTGCGGGTTGCCGTCGAGGTCGAGGACGAGGGATGCCTCGGTGTACCACGACGGCACCACCGGGTTTCCCCACCAGTCCCGCCGCTGGTTGTCGTGGACGTCCCACGTGACGACGGGGTTGTCGGGGTCGCCGGTGTAGTAGTCCTGCGTGTAGATCTCGACCCGATGCCCGTCGGGATCGCGCAGATACAGGTAGAACGCGTTGGACACGCCGTGACGTCCGGGACCCCGCTCGATCGCATCGGAGCGGCGGAGCGCGCCCAGCTTGTCGCAGATGGCGAGGATGTTGTGCTTCTCGTGCGTCGCGAAGGCGACGTGGTGCATGCGGGGTCCGTCGCCGCCGGTCATGGCCGTGTCGTGAACCGTCGGCTTGCGGCGCATCCAGGCGGCGTAGACGGTGCCTTCGTCGTCCTGGATGTCCTCGGTCACGCGGAAGCCGAGCGCCTGCATGAAGTTCACCGCGCGGGGAACGTCCGGCGTGACCTGGTTGAAGTGATCGAGCCGGACGAGCTCGCCGGGCGTCTGCAGGTCGTACCGCCACGACAGCCGCTCGACGTGGTCGGTCTGGAAGAAGAACTCGTAGGGGAAGCCGAGCGGGTCGATCACGCGCACGGAGTCGCCGATGCCCTTCACGAACCCGTCGGGGTTGCGACGCACGTCGCAGCCCAGCTCCTCGTAGAAGGCGACCGCCCGGTCGAGGTCCTCGGGGGTGCGCACCCGGTAGGAGAACGCCGCGACGGCGGCCACCGGACCCTGCCGCAGCACGAGGTTGTGGTGGATGAACTCCTCGGTGGAGCGCAGGTAGATCGTCGCGTCGTCCTCTTCGGTCACGTGCAGACCGAGAACGTCGACGTAGAAGGTGCGCGACGCGGCCAGGTCGGTGACCACGAGCTCCATGTAGGCGCAGCGCAGGATATCGGGCGCCGGTGCGCTGGGGGTGGGCACCGGGTTGTCGGAGCGGATCGGGGCCTCCTGGCTCACGAAGAAGCCCGAGGAGGTGAGGGTCATGTCGTCGCGGTGGGTCATGTCAGCGTCCTTGCTCGTGGGTACCGAATGCGGCGAACCGCATCAGTTCTTGCCGAAGGTGGGGTTGTGGGCGGGTCCGAGCGTGATGTGCACGGCCTGCTGGTCGGTGTAGAAGTCGATCGAGCGGTAGCCGCCCTCGTGACCGAGGCCCGAGGCCTTCACGCCGCCGAACGGGGTGCGCAGGTCGCGGACGTTGTTGGAGTTGAGCCACACCATGCCCGCCTCGATCGCCTGCGAGAAGTTGTGGGCGCGCTTGAGGTCGCTCGTCCACACGTAGGCGGCGAGGCCGTACTTCACGCCGTTGGCGAGCGCGAGCGCCTCCTCATCGGTGTCGAAGGGCGTGATCGCCACGACGGGCCCGAAGATCTCCTCCTGGAAGATCCGCGCGTCGGGTGCGACGTCGGCGAACACCGTGGGAGCGACGTAGTTGCCGGTCGGGAACCCCTCGGGTCGTCCGCCGCCGGCGACGAGCCGGCCCTCGGTCTTGCCGAGCTCGACGTAGGACATCACCTTGTCGTAGTGCTCGGGGTGCACGAGCGCGCCGACCTCGGTCGCGGGATCCTGCGGGTCTCCGACCACCACGCGGGAGGCCTGCGCGGCGTAGCGCTCGACGAACTCCTCGTAGACCGGACGCTCGACGAGGATGCGCGACCCAGCGGTGCAGCGCTCGCCGTTGAGCGAGAAGACGCCGAAGATCGTCGCGTCGATCGCAGCCTCGAGGTCGGCGTCGGCGAAGACGACGGCCGGCGACTTGCCGCCCAGCTCCATCGACAGACCCTTCAGGAAGGGCGCGGCGTTGGCGAAGATGAGCTGCCCGGTGCGGCTCTCGCCGGTGAACGAGATCAGCGGCACATCGGGATGCTTCACCAGGGCGTCGCCGGCATCCTCGCCGAGTCCGTTGACGAGGTTGAACACGCCCTGCGGGAGCCCCGCCTCCTCGAAGATGCCGGCCCACAGCGATGCCGACAGCGGCGTGAACTCCGCGGGCTTGAGCACGACGGTGTTGCCCGTCGCGAGCGCGGGACCGAGCTTCCACGACTCGAGCATGAACGGCGTGTTCCAGGGGGTGATGAGTCCGGCGACACCGATCGGCTTGCGGTTGACGTAGTTGATCTGACGGCCGGGCACCTTGAACGCGTCGTCGGTCTGAGCCACGATGAGGTCGGCGAAGAACCGGAAGTTCTCGGCCGCGCGTCGCGCCTGGCCGAGCGCCTGCGTGATCGGAAGCCCGGAGTCGTAGGACTCGAGTTCGGCGAGGCGGGCGTCGCGGCTCTCGACGATGTCGGCGATGCGGTGGAGGACGCGCGACCGCTCGCGCGGCAGCATCCGCGGCCAGGGGCCATCGGTGAACGCGCGGCGGGCGGCGGCGACGGCCCGGTCGATGTCGGCCTTCTTGCCCGCGGCGGCCTGGAGATAGGTCTCGTTGGTGACCGGGTCGAGCACGTCGAAGGTGTCGCCGTCCTCCGAGTCGACGAACGCGCCGTCGATGTAGTGCTGGATGCGCGACGGCAGGTCGGCGGGGACGTGGCGGGTGCGGGTCTGGGTGTCGGTCATGGCGGTGATGCTCCTTCGGCAGGATCAGAAGGCGGGGAGGCCGAGAGCCTCGTCAGGGTGCTCGTGGATCATGTAGGCGTCGAGGGTCGCCGAACGGTGGCGGCGGGCCGCCTTCTCGATCTCGCCCAGGGGTGCGGAGATCTCGATGAGGCGGACGATGTTCTCGTGCTCGCGCACGGACTCCTGCGCGCGGCCGGGAACGAAGCTGAAGGTCGAGTCGCGCAGGTGCCCCAGGCGCGCCCACTCCGCCCGGACGAGTTCGAGCAGGCGCGGGTTGGCGCACTTGTCGTACAGCGCCGCGTGGAACTCCTGGTTCAGCGCGGTGAACGCGCGCGGGTCGAAGTGCTCGAGGGTCTCGATCATCCGCTCGTTGATGCGGCGCGCGTTCCGCAGATCGCCTGCGGTGAGCCGCCGGGCGGCGAGGGCCGTGGCCGTCCCCTCGAGGATCGACAGGGCCTGCATGCTGAACCGGTACTGCGAGTCGTCGACCATCGACACCCGCGCGCCGACGTTGCGCTCGAACGTGACGAGCCCCTCGGCCTCGAGCTGGCGGATCGCCTCGCGGACGGGGACGACGCTCATGTCGAGTTCGCCCGCGATGCTGCCGAGCACGAGCCGGTAGCCGGGCGTGAACTCCTGGTTCGCGATGCGCTCCTTGATCCAGCGGTACGCCTGCTGCGACTTGCTGAGCGCGGAGTCGTTCGCCGACAGCGCTTCGAGCGGCGTCATCGGGCGCCTCCCTCGGCCTCATAGCGCGCGCGCCACTCGGCATTCATCGGGAAGAGTCCGTCGACGGGATGCCCTTCCGCGACCTGCCGGGCGATCCACGCATCCTCCTCCTCCTGTGCGAGGGCCGCGTCGACGATCTCCTCGACGAGGGACGGCGGGATCACGATGACCCCGTCCGCGTCGCCGACGATCACATCGCCCGGCTGCACGGTCGTGCCGCCGCATCCGATCGTGACGTCGTAGTCCCAGGGAACGTGACGGCGTCCGAGGACGGCCGGGTGAGGCCCGGCGGTGTAGACCGGGATGCCGACGGCCGTGACGGCATCGGCGTCGCGCACGCCGCCGTCGGTCACGATGCCGGCGGCTCCGCGCGCGTGGGCGCGGATGGCGAGGATGTCGCCGAGCGTCCCGGAGCCGGTCTCACCGCGCGCCTCGATGACGATGACCTCGCCCTCGCCCACGGCGTCGAACGCCCGCTTCTGAGCGTTGTAGCCGCCGCCGTGCGCCGCGAAGAGGTCTTCGCGCAAGGGCACGAACCGCAGCGTGCGTGCGGTGCCGACGAGCTTCGCCTCGGGATGCAGCGGCCGCACGCCGTCGATCGTCACGTTGTCGAGCCCGCGTTTGCGCAGCTGGGCGCTGAGGCCCGCGACCGGCACGGCCTCGAGCTGCGCCCGCAGCTCGGGGGAGAGGGCGCGTTCGGACTCAGGAGATCCGCCAGGCTCAGGAGAATTGGCGCTGATTGCTCCTGACTCGGGCAGATCGCCTGACTCGGAGGACTCGGCGGGCAGCCCGGCGGCCTCGCGCGAGCCCCACGCCTCGGTGCGCTGGAGGTCGTCGACGGAGGGGAGGGAGCCGAGCTCCGGATCGAAGCCCGCTTCGCCCTGGACCACCGTCGTCAGCAGGCGTCCGGAGGACGGGCCGCCGGGAACGTCGACCTCGACCTCGATCACGTCGCCGGGGACCGCGACCGAGGACCCGGCCGGAGTCCCGGTGAGGATGACGTCGCCCGTTTCGAGGGTGAAGTGCTGCGACAGGTCAGCCACGAGCTGCGCGAGCGGGAAGATCATGCCGGCCGACGTGTCGTCCTGGACCAGCTCGCCGTTGCGCCACGTCCGCACCCGCAGCGCGGTCGGGTCGACCGCCCGGGCGTCGATCAGGGCGGGGCCGACCGGTGTGTAGCCGTCGCCCCCCTTGGAGCGCACGTTCGAGCCCTTGTCGTTCGCACGGAGGTCGTACAGGCCGAAGTCGTTCGCCGCGGTCACCCCGCTGACGTGCCTCCAGGCCTCGGCGAGCCCGACGCGGCGGGCCGGGGCGCCGATCACCAGCGCGATCTCGCCCTCGAAGGCGAGGAGCTCGGTGCCGGCCGGTCGCTCGATCGCCGCGCCCGAGGGTGCGAGCGAGCTCGACGGCTTGAAGAAGTACGACGGATGCTGCGGCCGCCGTCCGCGCTGATCGGCGCGGGAGGCGTAGCTGAGGTGGATCGCGATGACCTTGCCGGGGCGGCCGGGAAGGGCGGCGAACCGGGGGTCGGGGGCGGCGGATGCGGCATCCGTCGTCGTTTCGTCCATCATGAGCGTCCTCACTCTTGCGTCGTATCCGAAATCGTATATGATCGTCGCACATCCGGCAACCGTTCTCGTCGAAGTATGCCGGTGACGAAGTCGTCAGCCACAGACACAGGAGTCACGCCATGAGCACCCCGCAGCCAGAGGCCGGTTTCACACCGACCGGCACCATCGCCAGCCCCGTCGACCGGCGTCGGGTCGTCTTCGCGACCGTCGTGGGAACCACCGTCGAGTGGTACGACTTCTTCATCTACGCGTCGGCCGCCGGGCTGGTCTTCGGTCAGCTGTTCTTCGCGCCGGCGGGCGAGGGATTCGCGCAGATCCTCAGCTTCCTCACCGTCGGCATCAGCTTCCTGTTCCGGCCGCTCGGGGCGTTCCTCGCCGGTCACTTCGGCGACAGGTTCGGACGCCGGGTCGTACTGATGTGGACCCTCATCCTCATGGGCGCCGCCACGACGCTCGTCGGTCTGCTGCCGACGTACGCGGCCATCGGCATCGCCGCCCCGATCCTCCTCATCTTCCTCCGCATCCTGCAGGGCATCTCCGCCGGCGGCGAGTGGGGTGGCGCGGTCCTCATGGCCGTCGAGCACGCGCCCAAGGCCAAGCGCGGCATCTTCGGCGCCTCGCCGCAGATCGGCGTGCCCCTGGGCCTGCTGCTCGCCTCGGGGATCATGGGCCTCATGGCGCTCATCGCCCCCGGTGACGCGTTCCTCGAGTGGGGCTGGCGCGTGCCGTTCCTGCTGTCGTTCGTGCTCATCCTCATCGGCTACTACGTGCGCCGCCGCGTCGAGGAGAGCCCGGTGTTCACCGAGCTCGCCGAGCGCAAGCAGGAGACGCGGATGCCGATCGTGCAGCTCTTCCGTCGCCACGCGCTGCTCGTGATCATCGCCGCGCTCGTCTTCGCGGGCAACAACGCCGTCGGGTACATGACGACCGGCGGATACATCCAGCGGTACGCCACCGACCCCGCCGGCCCCGTCGGCCTCACCCCCGCAGACGTGCTCGGCGCCGTCACGCTCTCCGCCGTGTCGTGGCTCGTCTTCACGTGGATCGCCGGGTGGCTGTCCGACATCATCGGCCGCCGCACGACCTACATCATCGGCTGGATCCTCCAGCTCGCCGGTGTGTTCCTGCTGTTCCCGCTCGTGAACACCGGCGACGTGGCTCTGCTGGCCGTGGGGCTGTGCGTCCTGACGATCGGTCTCGGCTTCACCTACGGTCCGCAGGCGGCGCTGTACTCCGAGCTGTTCCCCGCCAGCATCCGCTTCTCGGGCGTCTCGATCTCTTACGCCATCGGCGCTATCCTCGGCGGCGCGTTCGCCCCGACCATCGCGCAGTGGATCGTGCAGTCGACCGGCTCCACCGCGGGCGTCACGTGGTACCTCGCGGGGATGACGGTGATCGGACTCATCGCGACGCTGCTGCTGCGCGACCGGTCCGGCATCCCGCTCGGACCCGACCACGAAGAGGAGCAGGCCGCCAGCCCGATCTACGGTCTCTCCAAAGCCTGACCCCCGTTCCGGCTCCGGCACCGGACCTGTACCGAATCGACCCTCGGCGCATCGTCGGGGGTCGATTCCGTGCTGGGCTCAGCGCGTGCGCATGCCGTCGAGTGAGACGGCGACCACGTCGTGCGCGAGGCGCTCGGCGTCGACGGGCCCGCCCGGGCGATACCACTCGACGAGCGAGTTGACCATGCCGAAGACGAGGCGCGTGGCGACCGCGCCGTCGAGGTCGTCGCGCACGAGCCCGTCGCGCTGCGCCTCCTCGACGAGCGCCGTGACGCGGTGGTCGAACGCGCGACGGCGGTCCAGGGCGGTGCGCTCGATCACGCTGTTCCCCCGCACCCGGAGGAGCAGCGTGACGTAGGGCAGACGGTCCACGAGCACAGCGACGGCGCCGTGCAGCACCGCGGCGAGACGTTCTGCCGCCGATCCCGCCGATGCTGCGGGCGCGTCGAGCACGCCTTCGAGCCCGCTCAGCGCCTCATCGAGGGCGAGGGCGAGCAGTTGCTCCTTCGAGTCGAAGTGGTGGTACAGCGCGGACTTGGAGAGGCTGAGGCGGGCCGCGACATCCGCCACCGACGTCGCGTCGTAACCCTGCTCGTTGAACAGCGCCACCGCGATGGCGAGGACCTGTGCGCGGTCGTAGCCGGGGCGCCCGCGCCGGACGGGGATCGGATCGACCATGCCCTCAGTCTGACACCCGGACACGGTGCTATTACTGAACGATCGGTTAGGTATTATGGATTCGCCGCGATGGAGCGGACCGAGAGGATGCCGATGACCGACGCCCTGCGCGTGGAGAGCCGCGACGACCGCATCGTCGCCACGCTCGCCCGCCCCGAGGTCCGCAACGCGATCGATCAGGCAATGATCGACCGCCTGCACGAGCTGTGCGCCGAGCTGGAGGCCCGTCCCCGCACGCTCATCCTCATCGGATCCGGGGGAGTGTTCGCCTCGGGCGCCGACATCGCACAGCTGCGCGATCGCCGAGCCGCCGATGCCCGCCGCGGCATCAACACCCACGCGTTCGCGCGTATCCGCGCTCTGCCGATGCCCGTCATCGCCGCCGTCGACGGCTGGGCCCTCGGCGGCGGCGCCGAGCTCGCCTACGCCGCCGACCTGCGCATCGGCACGCCGCGAGCGAGGATCGGCAATCCCGAGACGGGGCTCGGCATCATCGCCGCCGCCGGTGCGACGTGGCGGCTGCCGCAGATCGTCGGCGAGGCGCGGGCGGCCGAGCTGCTGCTGACCGGACGCGTCCTCGACGCCGACGAGGCCGTCGCGTGGGGCCTGCTGTCATCGCTGCACGAGCCCGACGAGCTGCTCGGCGCAGCGCACGCGCTCGCCGACCGCATCGCGCAGAACGATCCGCTCGCGACGCGGCACACCAAGCGCGCGCTCGCCGCACCCGCGGATGCGCACCCCGAGGTCGAGCTCGAGCTGCAGGCCGAGCTCTTCGAGAGCCCCGAGAAGGTGCGCCGCATGACGGCGTTCCTGGAACGGCGCCGTCCATGAGCGCGGGCCCGGTGCCCGCCCGCGTGGGCGTCCTCGGCGGGGGGCGGATGGGCACGGGCATCGCGCACGTCTTCGTCCTCGCGGGTGCCGAGGTCGTGATCGTGGAGCGGGACGAGGATGCCGCGGCCGCGGCATCCGCCCGCCTTCGTGCGAGTCTCGACAAGGCCGTCGCGCGAGGTGCGGCCGGACCCTCGGTCGCCGGGCGCGACGGCGCATTCCGGGTCGCCGCCGACGTGGACGCTCTCGCGGGCTGCGGACTCGTCGTGGAGGCGGTGCCCGAGGATCGCACGCTCAAGGTCGACGCGCTGCGCCGGGCCGAGTCGGTGCTCGACGGTGCTGCCGTGCTGGCCACGAACACATCCTCGATCTCGATCGACGACCTCGCCGCGGGACTCGCCCGACCGGGGCGGTTCCTCGGGCTCCACTTCTTCAACCCGGTGCCCCTGTCGTCCCTCGTCGAGGTGGTCGTCGGCGCCGCCACCGAGCCAGGCCTCGCCGACGAAGCCCGGGGCTGGGTGGAGGCACTCGGCAAGACCGCCGTCGTCGTGCGCGATGCGCCGGGCTTCGCGTCCAGCCGGCTCGGCGTGGCCCTCGCGCTCGAGGCGATCCGCATGGTCGAGGAGGGCGTCGCCTCTCCCGCCGACATCGACGTCGCGATGGAGCTCGGCTACCGGCATCCGGCCGGCCCGCTGCGCACGACCGACCTGGTCGGGCTGGATGTGCGGCTGGGGATCGCCGAGGAGCTGCACGCGAAACTCGGCGATCGCTTCGCCCCGCCGGAGCTGCTGCGCCGCATGGTGGCCGAGGGGCGCCTCGGACGCAAGACCGGATCCGGATTCTACGAATGGAGCGACCAGTGACAGACATCCTCCCCAGCTACGTGCGAGGACAGTGGTGGGCGCCGTCGGAGGAGCCCGGGCAGGAGGCGGCACCCGTCGTCGTGCGGGACTCCTCGACCGGTGAGGAGGTGTGCCGGCTCAGCACCGCCGGCATCGATCTCGGCGCCGTGCTGAACTACGCGCGCACGACGGGGCAGGCGAGCCTCGGCGCGCTCACCTTCCACCAGCGCGCCGTTCTGCTGAAGCGGTTCGCGCAGGTGCTCACCGAACGAAAGCAGGAGCTCTACGACCTCTCGCGTCGCGCCGGTGCGACCGAGCGCGATTCGTTGAGCGACGTCGACGGCGGGATCGGTGTGCTGTTCACGTACTCGTCCAAGGCCCGCCGCGAGCTGCCCGACGGGCGCGTCTACCTCGACGGACCCGTCGAGGTCCTGTCGAAGGACGGTTCATTCCTCGGGCGGCATGTGTACACCAGGCTCCCGGGAGCGGCGGTTCAGATCAACGCGTTCAACTTCCCGATGTGGGGCGCATTGGAGAAGTTCGCTCCGGCGTTCCTCGCGGGCGTCCCGAGCGTCGTGAAGCCCGCGAGCCCCACGGCATACGTCGCCGAGGCGTGGGTGCGGATCCTCGTCGAGACCGGTCTCCTGCCCGACGGCTCGCTGCAGCTCGTCAGCGGGAGCGTGCCGGACCTCTTCGAGCACCTCCGGCTCGGGGACCTCGTCGGGTTCACCGGCAGCGCCTCGACCGCGGAGCGCCTGCGGTCCCACGAGTGCGTGCAGACGGTCGGCGTGCGGTTCACCAGCGAGACCGACTCGATCAACGCCTCGGTGCTCGGTCCGGACGCCGTGCCCGGCACCCCGGAGTTCGACGCCTACGTGCGTCAGCTCCTCGTGGAGCTCACGACCAAGGCCGGGCAGAAGTGCACGGCCATCCGCCGCGCGATCGTGCCGGCCGGGCAGGTCGACGCGCTCGTGGACGCGGTGCGGGCGAAGATCGCCGAGCGCGTCGTGATCGGCGATCCCCGCGCCGAAGGGGTGACGATGGGCCCGCTCGTCTCGCTCGAGCAGCGAGAGGAGGTGCGGCGCAGCGTCGCGGCACTCGTCGACGGAGGGGGGCGGCTGCTCCTCGGCTCGACCGAGCCTCCCGAGGTCGTGCGGTCCGACGGCTCCACCGGCGTGGCGGAGCGCGGCGCCTTCGTCGAGCCGATGCTGATCGGTTTCGCGGATGCCTCGGCCCCCGCCGTCCATCAGGTCGAGGCCTTCGGACCCGTTGCCAGCGTCCTCCCGTACGCCACGGTCGAGGAGGCCGCCGAGCTCGTGAGCCTCGGCGGCGGTTCGCTCGTGACGAGCGTCGCCACCAACGACCCCTCCGTCGCCGCCACGCTCCTGTCCCGGACGGCCGCCTACAACGGACGGATCCTCTTCCTCGACCGCGACGACGCGCGTACGTCGACCGGGCACGGCGCACCGGTTCCGCACCTCGTGCACGGCGGTCCGGGCCGTGCCGGCGGCGGCGAGGAGCTCGGCGGGATGCGCGCGGTGCTGCACCACATGCAGCGCACGGCCGTGCAGGGCTCGCCCGAGATGCTGACCGCCCTGACCGGCGTGTGGCACCAGGGCGCGGCATCCCGGACCGACCGGCATCCGTTCCGCAAGCCGCTGTCCGAACTCGCAGTCGGCGACCAGGTCGTCTCGGCCTCGCGCGCGGTGACCCTCGACGACATCGAGACCTTCGCCCGGTTCACCGGCGACCTGTTCTACGCGCACATGGACGAAGAGGCCGCCGCCGCCAACCCGTTCTTCCCCGGACGCGTCGCACACGGCTACCTGCTCGTGTCCTGGGCGGCGGGGCTGTTCGTCGACCCCGAGCCCGGGCCGGTGCTGGCCAACTATGGCCTCGAGAACCTGCGGTTCGTCACGCCGGTCTCTCCCGGCGACGAGATCCGCGTGGTGCTGACGGCGAAGCAGATCACGCCCCGGGAGACGGACGAGTACGGCGAGGTGCGCTGGGACGCCGTCATCCGCAATCAGGACGACGAGCTCGTGGCCTCGTACGACGTGCTGACCCTCGTGGCGAAGGAGCCGGCCGGAGTCTCGCCGTGACCGACGCGCTCCGCCCGATGATGCGGCGCGACCGCGCCTCGGCCGCGCTCGGAATGATCGTCGAGCGCGACGAGCCGGGGGAGGCCGTCGTGTCGATGCGGGTGCGCGAGGACATGACGAACGGGTTCGAGATCACGCACGGCGGTATGGTGTTCGCCGTCGCCGACACGGCTTTCGCGATCGCGTGCAACGAGAGCGACGACGTGACCGTCGCCGCGGGCGCGGACATCGCCTTCCTCAAGCCCACGCGTGCCGGGCAGACCCTCACCGCTCACGCGCGACGGCGCGCGCTCTCGGGAAGGGCGGGTCTGTACGACGTGACCGTCACCGATGAGACGGGCGACGTCGTCGCCGAGTTCCGAGGGCGCTCGGTCACGACGAGACGGGCGCAGCCGGTGGACTGACGCGCGCGCTGTCCGCCGCGGCATCCGTCGAGGTAGACTTACTGAACGAACGGTCTGTAATTAAGGAGTCGATGATGACTGCACCCGAGCTGAGCGTGATCGCCGGCGACGAGGCGGCCGAGCAGGCGCGCTTCGACGAGCTCATCGCCGCCGAGCAGCGCATCGAGCCGCGCGACTGGATGCCGGAGGCCTACCGTCGCACGCTGATCCGGCAGATCTCCCAGCACGCGCACTCCGAGATCATCGGCATGCAGCCCGAGGGGAACTGGATCACCCGCGCCCCGAGCCTCAAGCGCAAGGCGATTCTCATGGCCAAGGTCCAGGACGAGGCCGGCCACGGGCTGTACCTGTACTCGGCTGCCCAGACGCTCGGCATCACACGCGACGAGATGACGCAGCAGCTGATCGACGGAAAGGCCAAGTACTCGTCGATCTTCAACTACCCGACACCGACGTGGGCGGACATGGGTGCGATCGGCTGGCTCGTCGACGGTGCCGCGATCTGCAACCAGGTGCCGCTCTGCCGCGCGTCGTACGGACCCTACGGCCGTGCGATGGTGCGCATCTGCAAGGAGGAGTCGTTCCATCAGCGGCAGGGCTTCGAGATCCTCCTGACTCTCATGCAGGGCACGCCGGCGCAGCGCCGGATGGCGCAGGACGCCGTGGACCGCTGGTACTGGCCGAGCCTCATGATGTTCGGTCCGCCGGACGACTCCTCACCCAACTCCGCCCAGTCCATGGCGTGGAAGATCAAGCGCTTCTCGAACGACGACCTTCGGCAGCGGTTCATCGGGATGCTCGTGCCGCAGGCCGAGGTCCTCGGCGTGACGCTGCCCGACCCCGAGCTGTGCTGGCTCGAGGACGAGCAGCGCTGGCACACCAGCGAGATCGACTGGACGGAGTTCCACGAGGTCCTGCGCGGGCGCGGGCCCATGAACGCCGAGCGGCTGCGCCATCGGCGCACGGCCCATGAGGAGGGTGCGTGGGTGCGCGAGGCCGCGGCGGAGTACGCCCGCAAGCAGGCCGCCCGTGCGGAAGGGCAGGTGGCCTGATGGCGACCCCCGGCACGTCCGAGCGCGAGACCTGGCCCCTGTGGGAGGTGTTCGTGCGGGCCGGCCGCGGGCTCAGCCACGTGCACGCCGGATCGCTCCACGCCCCCGACGCCGAGCTCGCGCTACGCAACGCGCGCGACCTCTACACCCGGCGCGGGGAGGGCACGAGCGTGTGGGTCGTGCCCGCCGACGCGATCACCACGAGCGATCCCGACTCGAAGGGCGCGTTCTTCGAGAGCCCGGCCGGCAAGAACTACCGCCACGCCGTGTACTACACGGCCTCCGAGGGGGTGCCGCACCTGTGAGCCACGCGGATGAGCGGTCGCCGCACGGCGAGGTCACCGTCGACCGGATCGAGCTGTCGGCGGAGCTCCTCGGTGCCGACGACCGCTCGGCGACGGCCGACGTCGCCGAGTACGCGCTGTGGCTCGGAGACGACGCCCTCATCCTGTCGCAGCAGCTGGGGATGTGGATCGCGCGCGCCCCCGAGCTCGAGGAGGACGTGGCCCTCGCGAACATCGCGCTGGACCTCCTCGGCCACGCCCGGTCCTTCCTCCACTACGCGGGGACCGCCGACGGTCGCTCCGAGGACGACCTGGCCTACTGGCGCGACGAGGACGGATTCCGGTGCGCGTGGCTCTTCGCGCAGCCGAACGGGGACTTCGCGCACACGATCGCGCGCCAGCTCGCGGCATCCGTCTATCAGTACGAGCTGTACTCCTCGCTCCAGGCGTCGTCCGACGAGACGCTCGCCGCGATCGCCGCGAAGGCCGTCAAAGAGGTCGAGTACCACCGCGACCACGCCGTGCAGTGGACGCTGCGGCTGGCGGGGGGCACCGAGGAGTCGAGGGAACGGATGCTGCGCGCCGTCGCCGACGTGTGGCCGTACGTCGACGAGCTCTTCCGAGACGAGCCGGTCATCGACCGGCTGGAGGGCATCGCCGCGCGCCCGTCTGCGCTGCGTGCGCCGTTCGACTCGGTCGTGGATGCGGTGCTCGCCGAGGCCGGGATCGATCGCCCCGCGGGGTTCGTGTCGTCGGGCGGCGGTCGCCGGGGTACGCACTTCCCGACGCTCGGCTACCTCCTCGCCGAGATGCAGGTGCTCGCGCGGCAGCATCCGGGGGCGTCATGGTGACCGCGACCCCCGATGCCGAGCTCGCACGCCGGGTGGCGGCGGCCGTCGTCGATCCCGAGGTGCCCGTCCTCACCATCGAGGATCTGGGCGTCCTGCGTGACGTCGCGGTCGACGGCGGGCGCGTGACGGTGACGATCACCCCGACCTACTCCGGCTGCCCGGCCGTCGACGCGATTCGGGACGACCTCGTGCTCGCGCTGACCGGCGCCGGATTCGACGACGTCGACGTGCGTCTCACCCTCGCACCCGCCTGGACGACGGACTGGATGAGCGAGACGGGCAAGGAGAAGCTGCGTGCGTACGGCATCGCGCCGCCGACCGGCCGCGCGGCGGTGGGACCGATCCGGGTGGCGCTGGGCGTGAAGTGCCCGCGCTGCGGCTCGCTGGACACCCGCGAGCTCGCGCGCTTCGGCTCCACCTCGTGCAAGGCGCTCTACGAGTGCCGCGCGTGCCTCGAACCCTTCGACCACTTCAAGGTGCACTGATGGGATCGGACACGTCGGCGACGGAGAACGCCCGCATCGCCGAATCGCTCCTCGGCAGCGCCGTCGGCGGCCCGCGCGGAACCCGCCGGCGCACCCGCTTCCACACGCTGCGCGTGGCGGCCGTCCGACGGTTGACGGATGCCTCGATCGAGGTCACCTTCACCGTGCCCGAGAAGCTCCGCGACGAGTTCGGGTACCTCGCCGGTCAGCACGTCGCTGTGCGCACGGTGCTCGACGGGCACGAGGTGCGGCGGTCCTATTCGCTGTGCCGGGCCGAAGACGCCGGCGGGGGAGGGGACGGGCCGCGCACGATCAGCGTCGCGATCAAGCGGGATCAGGGCGGACGCTTCTCGACGTGGGCGCAGACCGAGCTGCGGCCCGGGGACCGCCTCGACGTCATGAGCCCGCAGGGGACGTTCACCTCGACGCTCGCGGACCTCGACGGCGCGCACGTGGCCGGCATCGCGGCGGGTTCGGGGATCACGCCGCTCATGGCGCTCGCGGCGACCGTGCTCGCGCGCTCCGCCACGTCGCGGTTCACGCTCGTCTACACCAACCGCTCCACGACGGACGTCATGTTCCTCGAGGAGCTCGCCGACCTGAAGGACCGCTATCCGTCGCGCCTCGCGCTGCACCACGTGCTCTCGCGCGAGCAGCGCGCGGCGCCGCTGCTCTCGGGACGGATCGACGAGGACCGGCTGCGCCGCATCCTCGATTCCCTCGTCCTTCCCGACACGGTCGACGAGTGGTTCCTGTGCGGTCCGTTCGCCCTCGTCCAGCTGTGCCGCGACACGCTCGACGACATCGGCGTCGACCCCGCGCACGTGCGCTACGAGCTGTTCACCACGGGCGAGGCCGGCCGCGTCGAGGCGCCCTCGGGTCGCGCTGTGCAGGTTCGCGCCGACGAACCCGTCCACCACGTCGAGGTCACGCTCGACGGGCAGTCCTCGACGGTCGAGAGTCCGGTGTCGGCGCACGAGTCGATCCTGAACGCCGCGCTTCGCGTGCGCCCCGACGCGCCGTTCGCGTGTGCGGGCGGCGTGTGCGGGACGTGCCGCGCGCGACTGGTCGAGGGGTCGGTCACGATGACCGAGAACTACGCCCTCGAACCGGATGAGCTGGAGCGGGGCTACATTCTGACCTGCCAGTCCCATCCCACGACCGACCGGGTCGTGGTCGACTACGACGTATAGGAGGCACCGATGATCGATCTCTCCCTGACCGGCGACGTCGCCGAGGTCGTGCTCAATGCGCCGAAGAAGCTCAACGCCCTGTCGCTGCGGGAGCTGGGCGAGATGGATGCCGCGTACCGCGCGGCCGAGGATGCCGGTGTGCGCGCGCTCGTGCTGCGCGCCGAGGGCCGCGCCTTCTGTGCGGGCCGGGACATCTCCGGCGTGGATCCGGCCACGGACGACGTACCGAGGTATCTCGCCGGCGTCGAGACGCTGATGCGGCGAATCGCCGCCTTCCCCGCGCCCACCTTCGCCGCCGTGCACGGCGCATGCCTGGGGGTCGGCCTCGGGCTCGCCATCGCGACCGACGTCGTCTACGTCGCCGACGACGCCAAGATCGGCTCGCCGTTCGCCAGTCTCGGCGCGATGCTCGACTCCGGCGGTCACGCACTCCTGTACGAGAGGCTCGGCGCGCACCGCGCCCTCGACCTGATCTACACGGGAGAGCTGATGTCGGGCGCGGAGGCTGTCGCCGCGGGACTCTTCAGCCGTTCGATGCCCGTCGAGGAGGTCTTCGACTTCACAGCCGACCGCGCACAGGTGGTGGCGTCGGGCCCGACGGCCGCGTTCGTCGCCTCGAAGCGCCTCATCGCGCGGCTCCGCGACGACCGGCTCTGGGATGCGCTGGCGGAGGAGGCCCGCGGACAGGAGACCCTGCGCACCACGGCGGACTACCGCGAGGGGTTCCAGGCGTTCCAGCAGAAGCGGAAGCCCGACTTCACGGGCGAGTGAGTCAGGAGTTCACGCGGATGATCTCCTCCTGGTACGGGGCGATGACGGCTCCCGAGATGCGGCAGTCCAGCAGCAGGAAGGGCCGGGATGCCGCATCCTCCCGCGTCCACTCGGCGAGCCGGTCGAGGTCTCCCATGGTCCGCACGACGACCCCTTCGGCCCCGACGCCGGTGGCGAGGCCGGCGAAGTCGACCTCGGGGATGCGCATCGGCCCTTCGGCGAGGCCCTTGAGGCCGTAGAGGTTGACCTCTGCGCCGTAGGCCGCGTCGTTCCACACCACGGCCATGCCGCGCCCGCCCGCCACCCGGACGGCGGTCTCGAGGTCGGCCAGGGCCATGAGCCCGCCGCCGTCGCCGGTCGTGAGCACGATCGTGGCGTCGGGCTTCGCGAGGGCCGCGCCCGCGACGGACGGGAACCCGAGGCCGATCGACTGGAAGGCGGTGCCGACCATCATCATCCGATCGGGCGAGGCCACCGGCCAGTACATGTTCGCCCAGCCGATGAAGTGTCCGCCGTCCGAGACGACGGCGCGGTCCTCGGGAGCAGCTCTCCGATGCGGGCGGCCACCGACCGGGGATCGAGCCGGCCGTCGGGCGCGACTTCGTCGCCTCGGTCGTAACCGCGGGCGGCGGCCACGTCGACGCGCTCGCGCCACCCGCTGGGCGCCAAGCCCCGCTTGCGGATCGCCGACACGACCTCGCCCGCCACGACCGCCGCGTCACCGCGCACGAACCGGCCGACGTGGGGGTGGGTCGCCGTCGCGGCGACGTCCACCTGGAACACCCTCGTCCCCGGCGCGAAGAGCTCGCCGAAGCGCATCGTGAACTGGTTGAGCGAGGCGCCGAAGACGACGGCGACGTCTGCCTCGCGGACGAGTTCCATCGCCCCCTCGGCCCCGAACCCACCCGTGACCCCGAGGTCGAACTCCGTGCGAGGGAACACGCCCCGCCCGAGCGCCGTGGACGCGGTCAGCGCCCCGACCTGATCGGCCAGCTCGCCCAGCGCGGGCCCCGCGCTGGAGACCCAGGCTCCGCGTCCCGCGAGGAGGAACGGGCGCTCCGCGGTGGCCAGCGCCGCCGCGAGCTCTTCGACCGCGGCGCGGGCGAAGGGCCCGACGGGCCCGAGCGGTGTAGGCAGGACGGGCTCAGGTGCTTCGGGGACGGGCCCCGCCTCGCGCGACGCGACGTCGTACGGGATCGCGAGGACCGTCGGCACGCGGTACGTCAGGGCGTGCTCGATCGCGATGACCGTGGTGGCTGCGGCATCCGCCCGACCGACCGTGTAGGTGCGCGCGCCGACCGCCGACGCCAGCGCGATCTGGTCGACGTCCCACGGACGGGGACCGGACGTCGGCTCGTCGCCCACGACGAGGACGAGCGGCACGTGGGCCTGCACGGCTTCGGCGAGCGCTGTCAGGGTGTTGGTGAATCCCGCGCCGTAGGTCGCGGTCGCGGCCGCGAGGCGTCCGGATGCGCGGTGGTAGGCGTCGGCGGCGACGACACCGCCGGCCTCGTGCCGCACCGCGGTGAAGTGCACGTCGGTCGAGCGCTCGAGGGCGTCGAGGAAGTAGGCGTTGCCGTTGCCCATGACCCCGAAGACGTGGTCGATGTGGCGGGCGAGGGTGAGCGCGACGTGCGCGGAGACGGTCGGCATGGGGACTCCAGCAAGACGAGGAACGGGTGTGAGGCCGTATGTGTCTCGCGCGTCCGCGCTGCGTGCCCATTTTTCGAGCACCGGCGGGTTCGTCCCCGCCGGACGAAACCGAGTATAGGGGCTTCGCCAGACGGCACGTACTCCTCGGAATCCGTCCCTGTCTCGCCCCGTCGGCGGCATTCGGCGCCGATCCTGGGCGGATCCGAGGAGTCGGTGCATTCGCCGGTCAGGCGCCGAGGGCGGCGCGGATCACGCCGGCCGAGTGCGCGAGCCGCGCGGCGATCGCGTCCGGCTCGTGCCGGCTGGCGAGATACACGACGGCGAGCGCGGCGGGCCCGCGGCCGCGCAGATCGAGGGGAACCGCGACGGCCCGCAGGCTCGGGATGACCTCGTCGTGGCTCTCGAACCAGCCGCGGTGCGCGGCATCCCTCACCTCCTCGCGGAGGGTCGCGGTGGCCTCCTGCGGCCACGCGGTGGACGGCAGGAGCGAGAGGATCGCCTTACCGGGGGCGCCGCGCGTGACGGGATGCCGCGTCCCCGGGCGCTGCGCCACCGAGGCGACCGCGTGCCGCGGCTCGACGCTGGCGAGCGTCACGCATTCGTCGTGGTCGAGTACGGAGAGGAAGCTCGTCTCGCCCAGCTCGTTGGCGATGGCGGTGAGCTCGGGCAGGGCCTCGGCCTGGAGGTCGTGCGCGACGCCCGCGGCCAGCGCAGCCATGCGCGCGCCGATCGCCACGCGGCCGGCGTCGTCGCGCGCGACGAGACCGTGGTCTTCGAGCGTCCGCAGCAGCCGGTAGGCGACCGATCGGTGCACGTCCAGACGCCGGGCGATCTCGTCGATGGTGAGGGGCTCGCGGGCGTCGGCGAGGACCTCGAGGATCCGGATGCCTCGACTCAAGGTCTGCGATGCGGGGCCGCGCTGGTCGGTCATTCGGCGCCTCCCTTGCCGGTCCGGATCGGGTCGTATACGATCTGTTCAATAGTAGAACGACGTGTTCGAATATAGAACACCCGGTTCACCGTCGCAACGACGCGCGAGGAGTCTCATGCAGTTCCACCACCACGGCTATGTATCGGGCGAGCCGCGCGTCCAGGACGCCGCCGGCACGGGGATCGACCGGCCTGCCGATCTCCCCGACGAGACGGACGTCCTGATCGTCGGCTCCGGGCCGGCCGGCATGCTCCTCGCCGCGCAGCTGTCGCAGTTCCCCGGGGTGTCGACCCGGATCATCGAGCGGCGCGACGGCCGCCTCGTGCTCGGCCAGGCCGACGGCATCCAGCCTCGCAGCGTCGAGACGTTCCAGGCGTTCGGGTTCGCCGAGCGCATCGTCGCCGAGGCGTACAACATCGCGTACATGAACTTCTGGGGGCCCGACCCCGAGAATCCCCGCAACATCGTGCGCACCGCCCGCACCGAGGACTACGCCCTCAAGATCAGCGAGTTCCCGCACCTCATCGTCAACCAGGCGCGCGTGCTGGACTACTTCGCCGAGGCGGCCCGGTTCGGGCCGGGGCGCATCGTCCCGGACTACGGCGTGGAGTTCCTCGGCCTCACGGTCCACGAGGGCGGCGCGCGACCGGTCGAGGTGCGCGTGCGCCACACGACCGGGGAGCGCGCCGGCGAGGAGCGGACGATCCGCGCGACCTACGTCGTCGGATGCGACGGGGCCCGCAGCGGCGTGCGCGCGGCGATCGGCCGCGTGCACGTCGGCGACTTCGCGGCGCACGCCTGGGGCGTCATGGACGTGCTCGTGAACACCGACTTCCCGGACTGGCGCACCAAGTGCGCCATCAACTCCACCGCGGGGAACATCCTCCACATCCCGCGCGAGGGGGGCTACCTGAGCCGCATGTACATCGACCTCGGCGAAGTGGCGGAGGACGACGACCACCGTGTGCGGCAGACGCCGGTCGAAGAGATCATCCGCCGCGCGAACGAGATCCTGCACCCGTACTCGATCGACGTGAAGCAGGTCGCGTGGCACAGCGTCTACGAGGTCGGCCACCGCGTCACCGACCGGTTCGACGACGGCGACGACGGCCGGACCCCGCACGTCTTCCTCACCGGCGACGCGTGCCACACGCACAGCGCGAAGGCCGGTCAGGGCATGAACGTGTCGATGCAGGACGGATTCAACCTGGGCTGGAAGCTCGGCCACGTCCTCGAGGGGCTCGCTCCCGCTTCCCTCCTCGAGACGTATTCGGCCGAGCGTCAGCCGGTCGCCCAGCAGCTGATCGACTTCGACCGCGAGTGGTCGTCGCTCATGGCGCGAAAGCCCGACGAGATCTCCGACCCGCAGGAGCTCGCGACGTTCTACCTCGGCACCGCCGAGTTCCCGTCCGGGTTCATGACGCAGTACGGCCCTTCGATGATCGTCGCGGATGCCGCGCATCAGGATCTGGCCCCCGGATTCCCCCTCGGCAAGCGGTTCGCGTCCGTCGAGGTCTCCCGCGTGTGCGACGGCAACGTCATCCACCTCGGCCACCACGCGAAGGCCGACGGACGCTGGCGCGTGTACGCGTTCGCCGACCGGCCGGCCGCGGGTGAGCAGTCCGCGCTCGCCGACTGGGCGGAGTGGGCCGCGTCGCCGTCGTCGCCGCTCGCGCGGCACACGCCGGCCGATGCCGACGAGGACGCGGTGTTCGACGTGAAGGTCGTCTACCAGCAGCGCCACGAGGACGTCGACCTCACGAAGGTCCCCGGCGTCTTCCTTCCCCGCACGGGCCCGCTCGGGCTCACCGACTGGGAGAAGGTCTACGCCGCGGGGCCGAGTGCGTGGAGCACGGCCGACATCTTCGCCGAACGCGAGCTGTCGCGGGACGGCGTCGTGGTCGTCGTGCGCCCCGATCAATACGTCGCCGCCGTGGTGCCCCTCGATGCCAGGGACGAACTGTCGGACTTCCTCGCGGGGGCCTTCGGCGGTCACGGGTCCCCGTGATCACCCGGCCGGCCCGAACGTCCGCAGTACCGGCGGGAGAAATCCGTGGCGCTCCTGTACACGGCGTACATCGGAGCGGCGACCGCTCCCCGGGCAGAATTGCCCCGAGAGTCCACCTGAGCAGGATGCCGCGGCATCCGCGACCGACGAGGAGTCCCCTGTGACCGACAACCGTGAGACCGATCTGCTGGCGTCGGTGCCCGATGCGCTCTTCATCGGGGGCGAGTGGCGCAAGGCCGCAGACGGCCGCACTCTGAAGGTGTACGACCCGGCGACGGGCGACGTCGTGAAGGAGATCGCGGACGCGTCCGTCGAGGACGGCAAGGCCGCGATGGATGCCGCGGCCGACGCATTCCCGGCCTGGGCGGCGACGCCCGCGCGGGAGCGCGCCGAGATCCTGCGTCGCGCGTTCGACCTGCTGCAGGAGCGCAAGGAGGACTTCGCGCTGCTGATGACGATCGAGATGGGCAAGCCGCTCGCGGAGGCCCGCGGCGAGGTCGCCTACGGCGGAGAGTTCCTGCGGTGGTTCAGCGAGGAGACGGCCCGCGTGCAGGGCCGCTACGGCGCGAATCCCGAGGGGACCGGCCGCATGATCGTGTCGCAGCATCCGGTCGGACCCTGCTTCCTCATCACGCCGTGGAACTTCCCGCTGGCCATGGCGACCCGCAAGATCGCGCCCGCGCTCGCCGCCGGGTGCACCGTGGTGATCAAGCCCGCCGAGCTGACCCCGCTCACCACGCTGGCCTTCGCGAAGCTGCTCGAGGACGCGGGCCTTCCGAAGGGGGTCGTCAACGTCTTCACCACGTCGACCTCGGGCAAGGTCTCCGAGCCCATCATCCGCGACCCCCGCCTGCGGAAGCTGTCGTTCACCGGGTCGACCCAGGTCGGGCAGCGGCTGCTGGAGCAGGCCGCGCAGGGGGTTCTGCGCACGTCGATGGAGCTCGGCGGCAACGCGCCGTTCGTGGTGTTCGAGGACGCCGATCTCGACAAGGCCGTCGACGGGGCGATGCTGGCGAAGTTCCGCAACATCGGCCAGGCCTGCACCGCCGCGAACCGGTTCATCGTGCAGCGCTCCGTCGCCGACGAATTCGCCCGCCGCGTGACCGAGCGCGTCCAGGGGATGAAGATCGGCCGCGGAACCGAGGACGGCGTCGCGATCGGTCCGCTCATCAATCAGGACGCCGTCGACAAGGCCGCCGCGCTCGTCGCCGACGCCGTCGAGCGCGGCGCGCATGTGCGCACCGGCGGCAACGAGGTCGAGGGCACCGGCACGTTCTACGAGCCGACCGTGGTCACCGACGTGCGGCCGGGCAGCGACATCCTCCGCGAGGAGATCTTCGGGCCGGTGCTTGCCATCATCCCGTTCGACGACGAGGACGATGCGGTGCGCATCGCCAACGACACCGAGTACGGGCTCGTGTCCTACGTCTTCACCGAGTCCCTGGCTCGCGGGCAGCGCATGATCGAACGGCTCGAGACCGGGATGATGGGCCTCAACGTGGGCGTCGTCTCCAACGCCGCCGCCCCGTTCGGCGGCTGGAAGATGTCGGGCCTCGGCCGCGAGGGCGGCGCCGAGGGCATCCACGAGTACCTCCAGACGAAGTACACCCTGACGGCGAACCCCTTCGCCTGATGTCGGCGCTCCCGGGCATGATGGGGCGATGGATGCCGCGGCCGTCCGGGAGCGCCGACTCCGCTCGCACCGGCTGAGTGCGCCCGCGGCCACCGTGGCCGAGGCGGCATCGCACATGCTCGCGACGCAGGGTCAGGAGTTCTGGGGCGGGCGCTGGGCGCTCGCCGCCCGCACGCGCGGCCGCGTCACGGTGCGCGACGTCGACGCGGCCTTCGAGCGCGGCGAGCTCGTGCGGTCGTGGACGATGCGCGGAACCATCCACGTCATCCCGGCTCGCGATCTCGCGTGGGTCCTCTCCGTCACGGGCGAGCGCCAGGCGCGCCAGGCCGCCGCCGTCCACCGCGCCGAGGCGATCGACGCCGATGAGCTCGTGCGGGCCGAGGCCCTCGTTCGCGCGGCCCTGGGCGGCGGCAACCGCCTGACCCGCAGGGAGCTGTTCGAGGTGCTCGAGGGCGGGGGAGTGACCACCGTCGGCCAGCGCGGCTATCACCTGCTCGTCGCGCTCTCGCTGCGCGCCGTGGTGTGCCAGGGTCCGGTCGTGCCGCGCGAGAGCGGGCCGGCGCGCGAACAGTACATCGTGCTCCTCGAGGAGTGGGTGACGGATGCCGCGACCCCGGCCGATCCGCCCGCCGAGCTGTTCGCGCGCTACGTCGCCTCGCACGGCCCCGCCGGAGCGCGCGACTTCGCGTGGTGGTCGGGGCTGCCGCTCGGTGTTTCGCGTGCCGCGGCGGAAGCGGCATCCGATCGCCTCTCGGTCGTGGGCGACGGCCACGAACCGCAGTACGTCGCCGCCGGTCCCGCGCCGCGCCGCCTCGCGTCGGCGCCGGAGGTCGTGGCGCTGCCGCCGTTCGAGGAGTACTACCTCTCCTACGCCGACCGGACGGTGCCGTGCGCGCCGGAGTTCCTCCGGGCGGTCGGACCGAGCATGAACGGCATCGTGCGACCGATCATCGTCGCGCGGGGCCGGATCGTCGGCGTGTGGACGCATTCCGTCGCGGTGGGTCGTCACGCCGACGATCCCGTCCCGGAGCTCTTCACGGCCGACTCCGCGTCCGCCGCCGAGGTGTCGGCCGCGCTCGACCGCTACCGCGCCTTCATCACGGCCTGAGCGGGCGAGGTACCGACCGCCGCCCGCCCGCCTCGCGGCCCGCCTTCGAGAAGCCACGTTCGCGCCGAGTGACCACGTCAGAGACGCGCCGAACGTGGAGTCTCGGCGAGAACGCACGTGCTCGGCGCCTGGACCGAGCTTCCTCCACAACGGGCGCTGAACGACGTTGCCTACGAGATCGCGCTGTTCGGGCGACGTCACCGCGGTGGCGCCGCGAAGATCGACCGATGCGGCACCACCTCTCCCTCGAGCAGGCCCGCGGCCTCGTCGTCTCACGAACCGCCCTCCGCCGAGACCGGTGGACGGAGCGGCAGATCGCCGCCGCCGTGCGCGGCGGGGCGCTGCGGCGGCTCCAGCGCGGCCGGTATGTGCGCTCCGCGGAGTGGGACGCGCTGTGGCCGGAATCACGACACCTGCTCGAGGTCACCGCGGCGTTCGCCGAGATGAACGGCGGAAACTCCGTGGCATCGTACGAGTCGGCTGCGGTGATCTGGGGGCTCCCGCTCTTCCGGCACGAACCGCCCGCCGTGCACGTCACCATCCCGGGCGGCAAGCACGTGGCGAGCCGAGCGGGTCTGCGTCGACATCACGATGTGCTTCCCGACGAGGATGTCGCGTTCCGCGGCGCCTTTCGGGTCACTGCGCTCGATCGTACGGTGTTCGACCTCGCGCGCACCTTGTCGTTCGAGACCGCTGTGGCCGCCGCGGACGCGGCCCTGAGAGTCGTCGCCTTCGCCGCCCGGGAGTACGACCTCGCCGCGGCCGCGGCGTGGCGCGAGCGGATGCGTCGTCGAGTCGCCGGCTCCGGGGGCGTGCGAGGCGTGCGGCAGGCCGCGCAGGTCATCGAGTTCGCCGACGGACGGTCGGAATCGCCGGCCGAGAGCGTCGCGCGGGTGCAAGCGGCTCGGCTCGGATTCGCTCGGATCGGTCTCCAGATTCCCGTCCCGAGCCCTCACGGCACGCTGTGGTGGGTCGATCTGGAGTTGGAGGAGGTCGGCGCGTTTCTCGAGATCGACGGCATCGGGAAGTACGACGAGGCGCTGCGGTCCGGCCGTACGCTCCAGGAGGTGCTGCTGGCGGAGAAGCGCCGCGAGGACTGGATCCGCGGGACGACCGGGAAGCAGCTCGTGCGCGCTGAGCCTCAGCACGTCCGCACACCGGAGGCCCTCGCCGAGAGGCTCGCGTCGTTCCACATCCGTCTCCCGCGCTGACCCGGTCTCCCGCTTCCCCGACGGGAACGCACGATGTCGCCGACCGACCACGTCTGCGACGCACACACGATGCGTTCTCGGCGAGGAGCCCGGAACTCGACGGCCGCCGTCGACCGGCGAGCTCGGGATGTGCGGAACCCGGCCCGATTTGGCGGCATCCGGGGCGTCACGTAGACTTGCGGCAACCGAAGACCGCCGGTCATCGTCGTGTGCGCGAGCACACGGGATCGAAGCACTGCATCGCAGGGGCCCGCGCAGGTGACACGAACGATTCTCCTGGATCAGGATTCCGCTCCGTGCGCTTGCGCCGGAGCTTTTTTCTTTGCCGTGACGAGAGCAGATGAGCGGATGTCGAGGCCGGCGCCCCGCCATCGCGGAGCGTCTCGTACACACAAGGAGTGGCCATGGCGCAGAAGGAAGCATCGGTCGCCGAGCTCACGAAGCATTTCGAGGACTCGACCGCCGTTCTGCTGACCGAGTACCGCGGTCTGACGGTCGCCCAGCTCAAGGAGCTGCGCAACAGCATTCGTCAGGACGCGGAATACGCCGTGGTGAAGAACACGCTGACCAAGATCGCCGCGAACAACGCGGGGATCACGTCGCTGGACGACGACCTCAAGGGTCCGTCGGCCATCGCTTTCGTGCACGGTGACCCGGTCTCCGTCGCGAAGGGTCTGCGCGCCTTCGCCAAGGCACACCCTCTTCTCGTCATCAAGGGCGGTTTCTTCGACGGAAACCCCCTCAGCGCTGAAGAGGTCAGCAAGCTCGCCGACCTCGAGAGCCGTGAAGTCCTGCTGGCGAAGCTCGCCGGCGCGATGAAGGCCTCGATGACCAAGGCGGCCTACGTCTTCAACGCGCTGCCGTCGAAGGCCGTTCGCACGGTCGACGCGCTGCGCGAGAAGCAGGAGTCCGCGGCCTGAACCGGCCCGGCATAGCAAAACCCCGAATCAAGGAGAATCATCATGGCAAAGCTCAGCACTGAGCAGCTGCTCGACGCGTTCAAGGAGCTCACGCTCATCGAGCTCAGCGAGTTCGTCAAGGCGTTCGAGGAGACCTTCGACGTCACCGCCGCCGCCCCCGTCGCCGTTGCCGCCGCTGGCGCGCCGGCCGGTGGCGCCCCCGCCGAAGAGGCCGAGGAGAAGGACTCCTTCGACGTCATCCTCGAGGCTGCCGGCGACAAGAAGATCCAGGTCATCAAGGTCGTCCGCGAGCTCACCTCGCTCGGCCTCGGTGAGGCGAAGGCCGTCGTCGACGGTGCTCCCAAGGCCGTCCTCGAGGGCGCCAACAAGGAGACCGCCGACAAGGCGAAGGCCGCTCTCGAAGAGGCCGGCGCTTCGGTCACCCTGAAGTAATCGCGCGAGCTCGACTCGTTCCGCGAGGGCCTCGGATGCTTCGGCATCCGGGGCCCTCGTGCTGTCAGCCGGAGGTGCGCGGACCGGCACCGACGATGGCCGAGGCCTCGTCGTCGACGGCGGCCGTCGAGCCGCGGACGAGGAGCGGCGACGCCTCGTAGATGCGGTGGGTCGCGGCATCCGGGTCGTCCAGCTGCCACAGCAGCAGCTGCACCGCCGCGCGGCCCTGCTGGTGGGGCTTCTGCTGCAGCGTGGTCAGCCCGAACATCTCGGCGTACGAGTGGTCGTCGATGCCGACGACGCTGAGCTGATCCGGGACGCGGATGCCGAGCCGCCTTGCCGCGATGATGGCCCCCACCGACACCTCGTCGCACACGCCGACGACCGCTGTGGGCCGGCTGCGGCGATCCCCGAGAAGGTCGACGGCCGCGGCGTAGCCGCCGGGCATCGACACCCCGCACGGCACGTGGGACAGGGATGCCTCGAGCCCGGCTTCGCGCATGGCGGCTCGGTATCCCGCGAGGCGTTGACCGTCGCCGTAGCTCGTCCGCCGGGCGTCGGCGTCGCCGCCCAGGAAGACGATCTCGCGGTGCCCGAGACCGACGAGGTGCTCGGTGGCGATCCGTCCGGCGGCCCGGTCGTCGATCGACACCGCATTGGTTCCGATGTCGTAGCCGCCGACGCTCACCACGGGCTTGCCGAACGCGACGAGCCGCTCGAGTTCGTGGGCGCTGGGTTCGATGCCGACGGCGATGAGACCGTCGAACCGCTTCCGCGCGAGGAAGTGCTCGAACATCGCACGCCGGGCGTCGGACTCCGGGGGAGCGCTGTAGAGCGCGAGGTCGTAGCGGCGCTCGAGGAGCGCGTCCTGGATGCCTTCCAGGACGTGGGCGAAGAACCAGCGGTCGACGGTCGGCATGACCACGCCGACCGTCTGGGTGCGCCCGGTCACCAGGCTCACGGCGCTCGTGGTCGGGACGTAGCCCAGGGCCGCGGCGGCATCCCGCACGCGTGCGCGGGTGTCCTCAGACACGTATCCCGCGCCGGTGAGCGCGCGACTGGCCGTCGACTTCGACACGCCCGCGGCGCGCGCGACCTCGGCGATGCCCGCCATCGGCCCTCCTCGGCAGTCCGGCGGCTCCTCGCGACGAGGCGATTGTGGAACCGGTTCCGGCCTCATTGTGCCGTCTCACTGCGTGGATTTCCAGCGCGCTCGGCGTATTTATCGAGTTGTGATCCGGCGTGATTGTGTCGACACCATCCATCCCCTAGCGTGAACATGGAATCGGTTCCCTACGTTCCTGCAGCGGGGTCTGGGACCAACCCCGACCCGTGGAACTCAACGAGGAGGCACTAATGACTGCACAGCGATCCCGCCGGCGCATGCTGGCCGCGGTCGGAGCGACCGCCGTCGCGGCCCTGGCGCTCGCCGGCTGCGCCGAGGGCGGCGGCGACGAGACCGACGACGGCAACATCGAAGGCGAAACCGTCACGATCTCCGGTGGCATCACCGGCATCGAGGCGGAGAACATGCAGAAGTCGTTCGACGCGTTCACATCCGAGACGGGCGTGATCGTCGAGTACACGGGCGACAAGGCATTCGAGGGCAACATCGTCACGAAGGTCCAGGGTGGCGACGCCCCCGACATCGCGATCGTGCCCCAGCCGGGTCTGCTGAAGACCCTGGTCGGCACCGGAGAGGTGAAAGAGGCCCCGCCCGAGGTCGAGGCGAACGTCGACGAGAACTGGTCGCCCGACTGGAAGGCTTACGGCACGGTCGACGACGTCTTCTACGCGGCGCCGATGCTCGCCAACATCAAGGGCTACGTCTGGTACTCGCCGGCATCCTTCGAGGAGTGGGGCATCGAAGTCCCGACCACGTGGGATGAGCTGCTGGAGATCTCCGCCACGATCGCCGAGGAGACCGGCGGACCCTCGTGGTGCGCCGGGTTCGAGTCCGAGGCCGCGTCCGGCTGGCCCGGCACCGACTGGATCGAGGACCTCGTCCTGCGGCAGTCCGGTCCCGAGGTCTACGACCAGTGGGTCGCCAACGAGGTGAAGTTCACCGACCCCGAGATCAAGGAGGCGTTCGACGCCGTCGGTGAGATCCTGCTCAACCCGGAGTGGGTCAACGCGGGTTACGGCAACGTCGCGAGCATCAACTCGACGGCGTTCGCGGATGTCGCGGCCAAGGTCGCCGACGGCAGCTGCCCGATGACGCACCAGGCGTCGTTCCTGTCGGCGAACTTCCTCGACGTGCAGACGGCCGAAGGAGCCACTCCCGACGTGGCGCCCGACGGTGACGTCTACGCGTTCGTGCTCCCCGGCTACGAGGCCGGTGCCGCCACGATCGAGGTCGGCGGAGAGTTCGTCACGGCGTTCTCCGACGACGCGGCCACGCAGGCCGTGCTCGAGTACATGTCGACGGCGGCGTGGGCCGACGAGCGTGTCGCCCTCGGCGGCAACATCTCGGCCAACCTGAACGCCGACCCGAGCCTCGCTTCGAGCGAGTTCCTGACCGAGGCCATGACGCTGCTGCAGGACCCGAACACCACGGTCCGCTTCGACGCCTCCGACCTCATGCCGTCCACCGTCGGCGCAGGCTCGTTCTGGCGCGGCATGGTCGACTGGATCGACGGCAAGGACACCGAGACGGTGCTGAGCGACATCCAGGCAGGTTACGACAACTGAGCATTGCTCACAGGACCGGCGGGTCGCTCGTTCGCGCGAGCGGCCCGCCGACCCGAACGGTCGGCCCCCGACGTCGACCGTGATTCCATCCCAGTCCGATGAAGCACTCGGAAGGCATCCATGACCGATACGACCCAGGTGCCCGAAGCGACGGAAGCCGCTCGCACAGGCACCGAATACTCGGACGAGAAGGAGGCCGGCCTCTCCAAGAAGCGCCGCCTCACGATCCTCGTCACCACGATCGGCTTCATTCTCCTGGCCGCACTGTTCCTGTTCATGGTGACGCGGCCGCCCGTCGAGGACGCGCGGCCCACCACCATCGGCCTGTCGTTCAACAGTTTCTTCCGCTGGCTCGGCGATCTGAACCCCATTCTGCAGATCGCCGTCGTCCTCGTCGTGTTCTTCGCGGTGGTCGGACTGATCCTCCTGCTCATCGAGTTCGCTCCGCGCAAGGGGAGGGGATACTTCTGGCTGCGGCTGGCAACGTGCTTCCTCCTGCCGTTGCTCGCCTTCATGATGCTGCGGCCGTACCAGAACGCCGTCATCTACGTCGTGGGCATCGCGGTGATCCTCGGGGCACTGCTGTTCTGGGCCGACTACCGGGCCCGGGAGGGCGCGGGTCACCTGTACCAGCTGATCCTGTTCGCGGCCCCCGCGTCGATCCTTCTCCTGGTGGGCCTGGTCTACCCGGCGGTGGCGACGTTCATCCAGTCGTTCTTCGACAAGTCGGGCGAGCAGTTC
This sequence comes from Microbacterium insulae, assembly GCF_042677065.1. NCBI lineage: Bacteria > Bacillati > Actinomycetota > Actinomycetes > Micrococcales > Microbacteriaceae > Microbacterium > Microbacterium insulae. The sequence continues at coordinate 2,212,047 of NZ_JBHTII010000001.1, forward strand.
GTCGGCATGGAGAACTACATCTGGGTCTTCACGAATCCGCAGGGCTTCTGGTCGGTGATCAACTCGATCATCTGGGTGCTCGTCGCACCGACGTTCGCGACCGTCATCGGCCTCGCTTACGCGGTGTTCATCGACCGGGCGCGCGGTGAGAAGGCGCTCAAGATCCTGATCTTCATGCCCTTCGCGATCTCGTTCGTCGGCGCCGGCATCATCTGGGGCTTCATGTACGACTTCCGTCAGGGCGACCAGATCGGACTGCTCAACGCGATCGTCACCGCGTTCGGCCTGCCACCCGTGCCGTGGCTCACGATCCAGCCGCTGATCAACACGCTGCTCCTCCTGGCGGTCTTCATCTGGAGTCAGACCGGCCTCGCGATGGTGATCCTGTCGGCGGCGGTCAAGGCCGTGCCGACCGAGCAGATCGAGGCGGCTGCGCTCGACGGGGCCAGTGCCTGGCAGCGGTTCCGCAACGTCACGGTCCCCGGCATCCGCTCGTCGATCGTCGTCGTGTTCACGACGATCGCCATCGGCGCGCTGAAGATCTACGACATCGTGGCCGTCATGACCGGTGGTCGCAACGACACGACCGTGCTGGCCTTCGAGATGGTCAACCAGCAGCAGCGGTTCCAGAGCTACGGGCACTCCGCGGCGCTGGCGGTGGTGCTGTTTCTCTTCGTCGTCCCATTGATCGTGTTCAACGTGGTCCAGATCAGGAAGCAGAGGGAGATCCGATGACCGTCGGAGTGGAGGTCATCGAGCCGGTGCCCAACGCACCGACGGCTCGACAGGTCGCGCGCGAGACGCGCAAGCACGAGAAGCTCGCCCAGAAGCGGATGTCGTCGAAGGGGGCGACGATCGCGGCGATCGCGATCGCGTTCTTCTGGACGATCCCGACCCTCGGTCTGCTGGTCACGTCGTTCCGGCCTCCGGCCGACGTGCAGTCGACCGGCTGGTGGACGGTCTTCGTCGATCCCGAGTTCACTTTCAGCAACTACGAGGCGGCGCTGACCGCCGGCGGTACGACGCTGACCCTGGCGGAGTCGTTCGTCAACTCGCTCGCGATCACCATCCCGGTGGCGTTCTTCGCGATGGCCGTCGCCTCGATGCTGGCGTACGCGTTCGCGTGGATCGACTTCAAGGGCAAGGGAGTCCTGTTCGTCGCGGTGTTCGCGCTGCAGATCGTGCCGCTGCAGATGGCCCTGGTGCCGCTGCTGAGCCTGTTCTCGCGCGGCCTGACGATCAACGGCGTGACGATCTTCCCCGGACTCGACATGAGCGACGTCGACCGCAGCTTCGCCACGATCTGGATCGCGCACACGATCTTCGCGATCCCGCTGGCGGTGTTCCTCCTCCACAACTTCATCGCGGAGATCCCGCACGAGGTGATCGAGGCGGCGCGCGTGGACGGCGCCGGGCATGGGCAGATCTTCTTCCGGATCATCATCCCGCTGGCCGCTCCCGCTCTCGCGTCGTACGCGGTCCTCCAGTTCATCTGGGTGTGGAACGACCTGCTCGTCGCGACGATCTTCGCGCCGTCGTCATCGCTGCCGATGACGCAATCGCTGGCGTCGCTCTCGGGCACGTGGGGCAACCAGTGGTTCCTGCAGGCGGCGGGCACGTTCTTGACGATCCTGTTCCCGCTGATCGTGTTCTTCGCCCTGCAGCGGTTCTTCGTCCGCGGGCTCCTGGCGGGCGCGACGAAGGGCTGACATCACGCGACACGGTGCGGCACTCGAACGGGGGGTTCGGGCGCCGCGCCGTCGTCGTGTCCGGGGAGCGTTGACGCGGCGGGGGTCCGGTCCGGCGGGTCGTCCCGGACTCAGTCGCAGCCGAGCCGCGCCCGCATGGACTGCATGGCGTCGATCTCGGCGGTCTGGCCGCCCTTGATCGCCTGAGCGAACTCGAGGGCCCGGGGATCGGTGCCGAGCTCGAGCAGGGCTTCGGCCATGGGGATCGCACCCTCGTGATGGCGGATCATGAGCTCTAGGAAGAGGCAGTCGGCTTCCTGCCCGCTCGCGTCCCGGAGCGCCGAGAGCTCGTCCGGCGAGGCCATGCCCATCGCCTCGAGCGCCTCTTCGTCGCTCAGCGGGGCATCCGCAGCGCCGCCGTGCGCGTGACCGTCGCCGAGGCCGCTCATCCACGTCATCATGGGCTCACCGCTCTGGGGGAGGCCCCACTTGACGAGCCAGTCGTACATCTCGCCGCGCTGAGCCGCCTGCCCGGTCGCGATGTCGTAGGAGAGCACGCGCAGCTCGGGGTCCGCGGTCTTGCGGTAGATCTCCATGGCCATCTCGACGGCCTGGGCGTGGTGGACCTGCATGTCGCGGGAGAACCCCGCCTCGGGAGAGCTCGTCCCGGGAGCGCTGCCTTGACTCTGCGCGCCGAAGGTCGAGAACCGGCCGATCGCGAAGGCGAGCGCCGCGATCAGGACGATCGCGACCACGACGACGGGCCACCGCCTGGAGGGCGCGGGCGCCTCCTCGTCGGTCACGGCGACTACTTCTTGCCGGGGGCGTCCAGCGCGCCGCTGCACGCGGCGTTCGGCTCGGGCGCGTTGGTGCTGCGCCAGTAGGCGCGGATGAACTGCTCGATGCGCTCGTCGTCGGCGGAGTCGACCTTGAGCTGCGCGTTCCATGCGCTCACCGCGATGGGGCTGTCCATGCCCTCGTACGGCGAGAGCACCGTGTACGTCGACGGGAGCGCCGCCTCGAGGGTCGCGATGTCGGCGTCGGACACCTGGGCCGGGTCGTAGGTGACCCAGACGGCGCCGTGCTCGAGCGCGTGCACGGCATTCTCGTTGGGCACGGGCTGGGTGTACACGCCGCAGTTGAGCCACACCGCGTTGTGGTCGCCGCCGGCGGGGGGAGTCTGCGGGTACTCGACCGCTCCGTCGACGTGGTTCGCGGTGTTCTCGAAGGTCTCGATGCCCTCGATGCCGCTGCCGTCGCTGTTCCCGCGGTCGTACGTCGGCGCCGGCGCGGGCGCGAACACGATCGAGGCGACGATGAGCCCGATGATGACGACGGCGGCGGTGACGCCGACCACCCACCACACCAGCTTGCTGCGGCGGCGCTTGGCCAGCTGCTTCTGATACTCGGCCAGCTTCTCCTGGCGCTTCTGCTCCCGCTGCTGCTTGACGGTGAGGTTGATCTCGGCCTGCTTGGCGGGGTTGCCGCTCGTGCGCTTGTCGGCGGGGCTCGGGGGTGTCGGGGTCATGTTCGTGATTCCGGCTCGGGCACCCGGCGCGGCGCGAGGGCCGTCCGCGGGCGGGGAAGGGACACCGCAATCCTATGCGAGCGCATGAAGGGGCGGACTGGGAAGGCGCCGACAGTGCGCCGCGCGGTCACCGCGAGGCGGTTCGGGATGCCTCGGCCCGCGCGTTCGGAGCGCCACGAGGCATCCGATACAATGGGTGTCGAATCGATTCGACGTTCGCCGTCGATCACCCTCCGTCCCCTGTGCGCGCCTGAGCCGGAAACCCGGCGTCGACGCCTCACCGCTTCGCCGCCGAACAGAGAATCCACGTTGCTCGACACCGCTTCCATCCCGACCCAGCGCGCCGCCTCCCCCGGGGCGGGCTCGTCCCGACCCACGCAGACCGGAGCCATCCGGACGCTCGGCGCGAACCCGGCGACCGCGCCCATCGTGCTGCACCCGGGCGATTCACTCACGCACCGGCGGCGCGTCCTCTACATCGTCCTGCTCGGTGCGCTCACGGCGCTCGGGCCGTTCACGATCGACCTGTACCTGCCGGCGTTCCCGGTCCTCCAGACGGAGTTCCAGACGACGGCGGCGGCGATCCAGCTCACCCTCACCGGCACCATGGTCGGCTTCGCGCTCGGTCAGCTCGTCGTGGGTCCGCTCAGCGACAAGGTGGGCAGGCGCGTCCCCCTCCTCGTCGTGACGGGGCTGCACGTGGTCGCGAGCATCGCCGCGGCCCTCGCACCGTCGCTCGAGTTGCTGTCGCTCGCGCGTGTCTTCATGGGCGCCGGCGCGGCGGCCGGCGGGGTGATCGCGGCCGCGGTCGTGCGCGACCTCTTCGGCGGACGGCGGCTGGTCGTCATGCTCTCGCGGCTGGCGCTCGTCTCGGGTGTCGCGCCGGTGCTGGCACCCCTCGTCGGATCCGCGCTCCTGCTCGCGATGCCCTGGCGCGGCGTCTTCGTCGTCCTCGGCGTCTACGGCTCGGTGATGCTCGTGGCAGCGGCGATCTTCATCCCCGAGACCCTGCCGCCCGCCCGCCGGCACGAGAAGGGGACGACGACGGTGTGGCAGCGTTACCGCAGCGTGCTCACCGACCGCGTGTTCCTCGGCGTGCTCGTGATCGGCGGCATGACCTTCAGCGGCCTGTTCTCGTACCTCTCGGCATCGTCGTTCCTCTTCCAGGAGGCGTACGGCTTCGACCCGCAGCAGTACGGTCTGCTTTTCGCGGCGAACTCCGTGGGCGTGGTGGTCGGCGTGCAGGTCGCTGCGCGACTGGCCGCGCGCATCGGCCCGCAGTGGGTCCTCGCGGGGTCGACCGCGGTGCTCGTGGTGGCGGCATCCGCGATCATCGTCACCGATCAGCTCGGGCTGGGACTGTGGGGCACGATCGTGCCGCTGTTCGTGTTCATGACCGCGTGCGGGTTCACCTTCCCCTGCGTGCAGGTGCTCGCCCTCGACCGGCACGGCAAGGCCGCCGGGACGGCGCAGTCGATCATCGGAGCGACGAACTTCGGCGTCGCCGGCGTCATCACGCCGCTCGTCGGCTGGATCTCGGTGGGCTCCGGGATCACCGCGACGACGATGGCCGCGGTGATGGTCGGGTGCGCCGTGATCGGCGTGCTGTCGCTCTGGTTCGTCGTGCGCCCGCGCACGGTCGAGCGCCTCGCGCCCTGAGTCCGGAGGGTTCGGTGCGTTCGGGCCCCATCCGGTCGAGCGACCGGCAGAATGGACCGATGGATGACGGGGGCGTGAACGACAGACGAACGGCTCTCGTCTTCCTCGCGATCGGGGTCGGCCTGATCGCCGTCGCGTGCGGCCTGGGGTGGTGGATCTTCGCGCGCGGTGAGGAGCCCTTCGCGATCGACGTGTGGTGGAACGCCCTCGTCGCCGACTGGTACGCCCCGGTTCTGACCGGCTTCGCACGGTTCATGGACTGGGTCGGCGGCGGCTGGTTCGCGGTCCTCGCCGTGCCGCTCGGCGGTGCCGTCGCGCTGGTCCTCCTGCGGCGCCCCTGGGCGGCCGCATACTTCCTCGCGGCCGAGGCGGCCTCCGCAGGTGCGGTGCAGGTGCTCAAGCATCTCTTCGGGCGTGTGCGGCCCGAGGACATCATCGTCCTCTCGGACTACGGCTCCTACCCGTCCGGCCACGTCGCGAACGCGACCACTCTCGCCGTCGCGGCGTTCATCCTCTTCCCGCGCGCCTGGGTCGCGATCGTCGGTGCCGTGTGGGTCGTGCTGATGGCGTTCAGCCGCACCTACCTCCACGCACACTGGCTCAGCGACACCGTCGGGGGCGCGATGGTGGGGGCGGGTGCGGCGCTGATCGTCGCCGCGGCCTTCGCCGTGCCGATGGCCCGGGAGAACGCTCGCGCGAGCGAGAAGACGGCGTCGCTAGGCTGAGCGGCATGACCGCGCCATCCCCACCCGATCCCGCCGTCACCGCCGCCGAGGCCGAGCTCGCCCGCCTCCGCGCCGAGGCGGAAGCGGCGGAGGCTCAGCTCCGCGCGGCGCAGGCCAAGGCCGCCCTCGCCGCCGCCGAGGCGGAGGCGGCGAAGGCGAGAGCCGCGGGGAACGCGGATGCTGCGGCCGCCGACGCTGCGCCGGCTGAGCCCGCACCCGCGGCACCCGCGCCTGCGTCGGCCGAGCCCGCGGCTGACGGACCCGAGCCCGCGGTCGCCCCGGTCGACGCGGGAGCGGCCGACGGCCCGCTCTCCTCCGACGAGGTGGCCAAGGTCGTCTCCGGATACACGTTCGAAGGGACGACCCTCGACCTCGGCGCGCTCGTCAACGGCGAGGCCGTGCCCGCGGCGCAGGTGCGCATCCCGCTCGGCATGATGAACCGCCACGGCCTCGTCGCCGGCGCGACCGGCACGGGCAAGACCCGCACGCTGCAGGGGCTCGCCGAGCAGCTCGCGGCGAAGGGCGTGCCGGTGTTCGCCGCGGACATCAAGGGAGACCTTTCGGGCGTCGCGACGCCGGGGGAGCCGAGTGAGAAGCTGCTCGCCCGGACGCGGGGGATCGGGCAGGACTGGAAGCCCGAGGCGTCCGCGACGGAGTACTTCGCGCTCGGCGGCATCGGCAAGGGCGTGCCGGTGCGGGCGACGGTGTCGGGCTTCGGGCCGCTGCTGCTGAGCAAGGTCCTCGGCCTGAACGAGACGCAGGAGTCCAGCCTCGGACTCGTCTTCCACTACGCCGATCAGCAGGGCCTCGCGCTGGTGGATCTGTCCGATCTGCGGGCCGTGCTCACCTACCTCACGAGCGACGAGGGCAAGCCCGAGCTGAAGGAGCTGGGCGGCCTCTCCGCGGCGACGGCGGGCGTCATCCTGCGGGAGCTCATCACGTTCGCCGACGCGGGCGCCGACGTGTTCTTCGGCGAGCCCGAGTTCGACGTGACCGACTTCCTGCGCACCGCGCCGGATGGACGGGGCATCATCAGCCTCCTGGAGGTCCCGGGGGTGATCGACAAGCCGGCGCTGTTCTCGACCTTCCTCATGTATCTGCTCGCCGAGCTGTTCGAGCTCCTCCCGGAGGTGGGAGACCCCGACAAGCCCAAGCTCGTCTTCTTCTTCGACGAGGCCCACCTCCTGTTCCGGGACGCGTCGAAGGACTTCCTCGCCGCGATCGTGCAGACCGTGCGCCTCATCCGGAGCAAGGGGGTCGGCGTGTTCTTCGTCACCCAGACCCCGAAGGACGTCCCCTCCGACGTGCTGGCGCAGCTCGGGTCGCGCGTGCAGCACGCGCTGCGCGCCTTCACGCCCGACGACGCCAAGGCGCTCCGCGCGACGGTCGGCACATATCCGACCTCGGGCTACGATCTCGAACGGGTGCTGCAGGAGCTGGGCACGGGCGAGGCGATCGTGACCGTCATGAGCGAGAAGGGCGCGCCGACTCCCGTGGCGTGGACGCGGCTGCGTGCTCCGCAGGGGCTCATGTCGCCGACCCCCGACCCGGCGATCGACGCCGCGGTGAAGGCATCCCCCCTGCTGGCGAAGTACGGCACCGCGATCGACCGCGAGTCGGCGCGCGAGCTCCTCGCGGCGAAGATGAAGGCGGCGGACGACGCGGCCGCGGCCGAGGAGGCGGCGCTGGCGAAGGCGAAGGCGGACGCCGAGCTGGCCAAGCAGCAGGCGGCGATCGACAAGGCGCAGGCGGCGGCCGACAAGAAGGCCCAGCAGGAGTACGAGCGACTGCTGAAGAAGACGCAGGGATCCGCCCGTACGACGCGCACGTCCCGCACGGCCGAGAAGTCGCCGATCGAGCAGATCCTCGGCTCGAAGGCCACGCAGACGATCCTCAGCGGAGTCATCCGGGGCGTCTTCGGCACGGGGCGCCGCTGACCGGGGCCGGCGGGCGACCCGTCGAGGCGCGCAGCGCCTAGCCTGGGGGAATGGCGAAGAAGCCCCCGCATCGCGACATCGACGAGGCACGCGTGCGCGTCACGAAGGCGAAGTCGGTCGCCGTCGGAGTGCCGGCGGTGCTGCACGCGCTGAAGATCTCGCAGGAGCAGATGGGCGTCGCCCGCTCGGTGCAGACCCTCGTGCGCGTGAACCAGAAGGAGGGCTTCGACTGCCCCGGCTGCGCGTGGCCCGAGGAGGACAAGCGCCACGTCGCGGAGTTCTGCGAGAACGGCGCGAAGGCCGTCGCCGAGGAGGCGACGCTCCGCCGCATCGGACCGGAGTTCTTCGCCACCCACTCGGTCGACGACCTCCGCGGGCACGACGACTGGTGGCTCGGCCAGCAGGGGCGGCTGACGCATCCGATGATCCTCGACGAGGGCGCGACCCACTACCGCCCCCTCGACTGGGACGCGGCGCTGCGTGAGATCGCCGAGGCGCTGAGGGGCCTGGACGACCCGGACGAGGCGGTCTTCTACACGTCCGGGCGCACCTCCAACGAGGCGGCGTTCCTCTACCAGCTCCTCGTCCGCGGGCTCGGCACGAACAACCTTCCCGACTGCTCCAACATGTGCCACGAGTCCAGCGGCTCGGCTCTTTCCGAGACCATCGGCATCGGCAAGGGCACCGTGACGATCGAGGACATCCATGACGCCGACCTGCTGATCGTCGCCGGACAGAATCCGGGCACCAACCATCCGCGGATGCTGTCGGCGCTCGAGAAGGCCAAGCGCAACGGCGCCACGATCGTCGCGGTCAACCCGCTGCCCGAGGCGGGACTGCTGCGGTTCGAGAATCCGCAGACCGTCCGCGGCCTGGCGCTGGGGGGCACGACGCTCGCGGACCACTTCGTCCAGATCCGGCTCGGCGGAGACCAGGCGCTGTTCCACGCGATCGGCAAGCATCTGCTCGAGGCGGAGGCCGAACGCGGCGACGTGCTCGACCACGACTTCCTCGCGCAGCACACGAGCGGCTTCGAGGCCTACCGGGACGCGATGGCGGATGCCGCGTGGCCGGCGCTCGTCGAGGCGACCGGGCTGTCCGAGGCCGAGCTGCGGCGGGTGGGCGAAGCCGTGCGCACCTCGCGCGCGACCATCGTGTGCTGGGCGATGGGTCTCACGCAGCACAAGCATTCGGTTCCGACCCTGCGCGATGTCGTCAACGTCCTGCTGCTCCAGGGGAACATCGGCCGCCGCGGCGCCGGGGTGTGCCCGGTGCGCGGGCACTCCAACGTGCAGGGCGACCGCACGGTGGGGATCTACGAGAAGCCGTCGGCGGCCTTCCTCGACGCGCTCGGCGCGGAGTTCGGCTTCGCTCCGCCGAGGAAGCACGGCTACGACACCGTCGAGGCCATCCGCGCGATGCGCGACGGCCGCGTGCGCTTCTTTCTCGGCATGGGCGGCAACTTCGTGTCGGCCACGCCCGACACCGCCGTCGTCGAGGCCGCGATGCCGAGGGTCGATCTCACGGTCCACGTGTCGACCAAGCTCAACCGCTCGCACGTCGTGCCGGGACGCCGGGCGATCATCCTGCCCACGCTCGGCCGCACCGACCGCGATCGGCGCGGCGGTGCCGAGCAGCGGGTCACCGTCGAGGACTCGATGGGCGCGGTCCACGCCTCGCGTGGTCGTCTCGCGCCGCCGTCGGAGGACCTCCTCAGCGAGGTCGCCATCGTGGCGCGGCTGTGCGACCTCGTCTTCGGCGATGCGGGGGACGCGGCATCCGTCCCCTCGGCCGACTGGGCCGCCCTCGAAGCCGACTACGCGCTCATCCGGGGTCACATCGAGCGGGTGGTGCCCGGCTTCGACGACTACGAGCAGCGGATCGACAAGGGTCGCACACTGCACCTGCCGAACGGGCCGCGCGACTCGAGGCGGTTCGCGACGGCGGACGGACGGGCGCGGTTCACGGTGAACCCGCTCGAGTACCCCCGTATCCCCGATGGCCGGCTCCTGCTGCAGACGCTCCGCTCGCACGACCAGTACAACACCACGATCTACGGCAAGGACGACCGCTACCGGGGCATCCGGGGCGGCCGTCGCGTGGTGCTCGTGCACGCCGAGGATATCGCCGCGGCCGGTTTCGCCGAGGGGGATGTCGTCGATCTCGTGTCGGAGTGGCGCAGCCCGGACGGCGTGCTGCAGGAGCGCCGGGCAGAGGCGTTCCGCCTGGTGCCCTACCCCACCCCGCGCGGGAACGCGGCGGCGTACTACCCCGAGACGAATGTGCTCGTGCCGCTGGACTCGGTCGCGGACGTCAGCGGGACGCCCACCTCCAAGTCCGTCATCGTGCGGCTCGATCGGCGGGACTGACGCGCCGCCCGCCTGCGGGGCGTGCGGGCTCTCTAGGCTGGGGGCATGACCCGCGCCGCCGTCATCACCGTCTCCGACCGGTCGTCCACCGGCGCGCGTCCCGACGAGAGCGGTCCCGTCGCGGTCGCCGCGCTCCGCGGCGCGGGCTACGAGTGCGACGACGCCGTGATCGTGTCCGACGGTGCCGAGAGCGTGGAGCGGGCGCTGCAGGCCGAGATCATGGCGGGCGTCAAGCTCATCGTGACGACCGGGGGGACGGGCGTCGGGCCGCGCGACGAGACACCCGAGGGCACGCTGCGCGTGGTCACGCGGGAGGTGCCGGGCATCGCCGAGGAGCTTCGCCGACGGGGCGCGGCGGAGAAGCCGGCGGGCATGCTGACGCGGGGAATCGCGGGAGTCGCCGATCCCCACGGAGTGCTCATCGTCAACCTCCCCGGCTCGCCGCGGGGCGTCGCCTCGGGGATGCCGGTGCTGCTGTCGGTCGCCGGGCACGTGCTCGACCAGCTGGGCGGGGGCGATCACTGATGCCGGTGCGCGTGGCGGCGATCAGCTCCGAGCCGCTCGACCTCGCCGCGCACCTCGACGCCGTCGAGGATGTCGCGGCGGGCGCCGTCACCACTTTCGTGGGGCGGGTCCGCGACCACGACCCGGATGCCGCGGCGGCCGTCGTGAGACTCGAGTACACCGCGCACCCCGATGCCGAAGCGACGCTGCGCCGCATCTGCGAGGACGCGATCGGCGAAACGGGCGCCGCCGTCGCCGCTTCGCATCGCGTCGGGCACCTCGGGGTGGGGGACGCCGCCGTGGTGATCGCCGTGGCCGCGGCCCATCGCGCGGAGGCGTTCGAGGTGTGCCGCGCCGTCATCGAGACGATCAAGACCTCTCTCCCGGTGTGGAAGAGGCAGGTCGAGGTCGACGGCACCGCGACGTGGCTCGGTCTCGGGGGCTGAGGCCGGCGGGCTGAGGCCCCGGGCGCCGTCAGCCGCCCGCGAAGGGCGGGAGGATGTCCACGAGGTCGTCGCCCGTCAGCGCGGTGGCGTCGTCGACGCGCGAGCCGCCGACGAGGACCGCGCAGCGCGGCAGGATTCCGCCGAGGGCGGGGTGCTCGGCCGAGACCGCGAGCCGGAGTTCGCCGACCGTCGCCTCGGTCCGTTCCTCGCGGTCGCGTCCGGCGGCGTCGCGTGCGGCGGCGAAGTAGCGGACGACCGGCATCACGCGTCCCACCCCGCGGCGAGCTCCGCCACGGCGTCGAGAGCTTCCCGCACCTGGGCCGGGTCGGTGCCGGCCCGCCCCGCCACGAGTCCGGCGACGAAGGCGCCGAGGGGCGCCGCCGGACGCGCGACGTCGTTCGCGACGTCGCGCGTCAGGTCGAGCACGGCGGAGACGGGGACGTCGGCGTCGGCGAGTGCGAATCGCTCGCGCAGCGCGGCGGCCCAGGCGTCGAGCGCTTCAGGCGGAAGGGTGCGGGACTGATCGGTCATGGCGACTCCTCGTGCGCGGCGCGGGTGCGCGCCTGCTCCAGATCCTCCCACGTGTCGACGTCCCGGGTGAGCGGCGCCGGTGCGGCCACCACGGTGATCGCGAGGTCGGCGAGCAGGGCCCGCATCGACGCGCCCGTCCCGTGGTCGGGGAGAGTGGATGCCGCGTTCCGCAGCACGGCCGTCCGGTACGCCCCCGTCAGCCACTGCGGGCGACTCGCGGGGTCGCCGAGGCACAGGCCGTCGGTGTCGGCGGGGAGGAGCGGCAGATCGTGGACCAGGCGGCGCACCGCCGCGCGCGCTTCGGGCAGATCGCACGCGAGGAGGAGGGTCCATTCCGGCTCGGACGCCACCGGCCAGGACTCGAGGGCGGCCGCCGTGGCCGCCGCGGGGCCGCCGTAGGGCGGATCCTCTCGCACCCACTCGACCGCCAGGTCCGGGTCGAGGACCGGTGCCACGACCGTGATCGGGTCGGCCGAGGCATCCCGTGCCGCCGCGACCGCCGTCGTGAGAAGCGTGGCGCCGCCCACGTCGAGGAGCGGCTTGACGGCCCCGCCCAGCCGGGTGCCGCGCCCGCCCGCGAGGAGGATCGCGCCGAGTCCGGTCACGTCACGCCCCGTCGGGGCGCACCCAGTCGCCGCTCTTGCCGCCGGTCTTCGCCACCAGGCGCACGCGCTCGATCGAGGTGCCCTTGTCGAGCGCCTTCACCATGTCGACCACGGCGAGCGCGGCGACGGACACGGCGGTGAGCGCCTCCATCTCGACGCCGGTGCGGTCCGCGGTGCGCACGGTGGCCTCGACCGCGACGCCGTCGTCCTCGACGACGAGGTCGACGACCGCGCCGTGCACCCCGATGACGTGGGCGAGGGGGAGGAGGTCGGGGGTTCGCTTCGCCGCCTGGATGCCGGCGATGCGCGCGACGGCCAGCACGTCGCCCTTCGGAACGGTGCCGTCGCGAAGGGCCGCGACGACCTCGGCCGAGCACCGCACGAACCCGCGCGCCGTCGCAGCGCGCACCGTCGGCTGCTTGCCCGTGACATCGACCATGCGGGCGTGGCCGCCCTCGTCCAGGTGCGTGAAGCTCATGTGATCAGCATGACATCGACCGCGTCCCCCGCCGCGACCTCGACCACCGACGCGGGGACGACGGCGTAGGCCTCGGCGCGGCCGAGACCGCCGGCGAGGTGCGAGGCTCCGCGAGTGGCCGGAACGACCCGCCAGCCGGCGGGATCGCTGCGGTCGATCGTCACCGGCAGGTACTGCGCGCGTGCGGGCGGCGTGCGCCAGCCGACCGCCGCCGGCAGCCGCAGGAGGGGACGGTCGAGTTCGGTGCGGCCCTGCATGCGCAGGAGGGCCGGGCGCACGAAGACTTCGAAGGACACCGCCGCGCTCACGGGATTGCCGGGGAGCCCGAACAGCAGCGTGCCCGACGGCGCCCTGCCGAAACCCTGCGGCTTGCCGGGCTGCATGCGCAGCTTCGTGAACGCCATCACGTCACCGAGCGTCGACTTGACGACCTCGTAGGCGCCGGCGCTCACCCCGCCCGAGAACACCACGACGTCGGCGCCCAAGCGCTCCGCGGCGGTGACGGCCTCGCGCGGCCCCTCGCCCTCGTCATCCACCCGCGTCCGGAGCACCACCTCGGCGCCCGCCTCCGCGGCGAGCCCCGCGAGCAGTTCGCTGTTGGACTCTGGGATCTGGCCGTAGGCCAGCGGTGCGCCGGGAGCGACGAGCTCGGATCCCGTCGAGACGATCGCGATCCGCGGCGTGCGGCTCACTTCGACCTCGACGACACCCGCCGCGGCGGCGGCCGCGAGCTGAAGCGGACCCAGCAGCACCCCCGCAGGGAGCAGCTCGTCGCCGGCGCGTGCGTCGTCGGCACGGCGACGCACATGAGCGCCCGCGGCCGTCGGCGCTCGCAGGACCTCGACGATCTCGAGCGAATCCGCGAGGCCCCCCGAGGTGTCTTCGAACGGCACGATCGCCGTCGCCGCGGACGGCACCGGCGCACCCGTCATGATGCGCGCCGCCTCGCCGGGGGAGAGCGCCGGGTCGAGGCTCGTCCCCGCGGGCAGATCGGCGACGACGCGCAGCCTCACCGGCGCCTCGGGTGCGGCGTCGGCCACGTCGTCGAACCGGACGGCGAAGCCGTCCATCGCGGAGTTGTCGAAGACCGGGATGTCCACGGCGGCGCAGAGGGGCGTGCGGAGGGTCCGGCCTCGCGCGGCGGACACGGACACGGAGACGGTTTCGACGGGTCGCACCGCGGCGAGGACGGTGGCGAGGTGGTCCTCGACGGCGAGGAGCTCGTCGGGGCTCATGCCGGCGTCCGCCGCCGGTCGGGAGCCCACGCGTCCATGCCGCCCGCGAGCACGGACGCCTCGATCCCCGCGTCGCGCAGCGCGCGCGCTGCCCGCTCCGCGCGCACGCCGACCTGGCAGATCACGACGACCGGTCCCGCGCCCGCCAGGGCCGGGTCGGCCAGAAGGCGCGCGAGGGGCACCTCGCGCGCGCCGCGCAGGACGCCCGACGCGGTCTCGTGGGGCTCGCGCACGTCGAGGAGAACAGCCCCGGCGGCGTGAGCGGCACGGGCGGCGGCGAGATCGACGTGCGGCACCGCGTCGACGTGCGGCACCGCGTCCACGTGCGGTGCCGCGGTGACGCGCGCAGCCGTCACGGGCGCGAGCGCCGCGCGCAGGGGGATGTCGTCGGTGCGGCCACGCAGCGCGTCGATGACGACCACGCGGCCGAGCAGCGGGTCGCCGACACCCGTGATGAGCTTGACCGTCTCCGTCGCGAGCATCGCTCCCGTCTGCACGCACAGCGGTCCGAGAACTCCGACCTGCTCGCACGTCGGGACGTCCCCGGCGGTCTCGGGGGGATGCAGATCCGACAGCCGCACGGCCGGGAACCCGGCGGGCGGCGCGGACCAGAACACGGTGACCTGCGCGTGGAACTCCTGCACGACGCCCCACACCAGCGGGACCCCGAGGTGCTCGCAGGCGGTGGCGACGGCATCCCTCGTCTCGAACGTGTCGGTGCCGTCCACGACGACGTGCGCACCGGCGAGCAGCCGGGCGGCGTTGCCGGAGGTGAGGCGCTCGCGCACCCCCCGCACGACGGTGCGGGGCGCGAGCTCGCCCGCCACGCGCACGGCCGAGTCGACCTTCGCGGACCCGATGTCGGCGACGCGGTGCATCACCTGACGCTGGAGATTGGATGCCTCGACCTCGTCGTCGTCGATCACCGTCAGTGTTCCGACGCCGGCGGCCGCGAGCGCGAGCACGACGGGTGAGCCGAGACCTCCCGCGCCGACGACCGCGACGTGCGCGGCGGCGAGCCGGCGCTGTGCGAGGTCGCCGAAGCCGGCGAGACGCGCGTGACGCGCCGTCCGGACGACCTCGTCCTCGGGGAGGGCAGGAAGGGGGTCGACGAGCGGCGGAAACGGCATGGCTCCAGGGTATTGCGGGGCGGCGACGGCGGGCGCAGGAAGGCGAGATATCCGCAAGAGCGGATGCATCGAGGGCGATCGTCCGCGCATGCGGTGCTAGGGTTCCGGACATGCCCGCTTACAAGATCGCCGAGGCCGCGAGGCTGCTCGGGGTGAGCGACGACACGGTCCGCCGGTGGGTCGACGCCGGCGCGCTTCCGACCACCGGCTCGACACCGGCCGAGATCCCCGGCGACGCGCTCGCCGCGAAGGCGGTCGCGCTCGCGTCGGCCCCCGCCGAGACCGGCGACGTGCTCTCGAGCGCGCGCAACCGCTTCGTCGGGCTCGTGACCCGGGTCCAGCGCGACGGCCTCATGGCCCAGGTCGACATCCAGGCCGGACCCCACCGGGTCGTGTCGATCCTGTCGGCCGAGGCGGTGGACGACCTCGGGCTGGATGTCGGATCGCTCGCCGTCGCCGTGGTCAAGGCCACGAACGTCATCGTCGAGACCCCGAGGACCTGACCCGTGCGCTCTCGTCCCGCCGTCGTGGCCGCACTCGTCGCAGGTCTGCTCGCCGTCACGGGGTGCGCGCCCGCGGGAGAGGAGCCGGCCGGTGGTTCGCCCGCGGGCGACGAGCCGGCCGGCGAGCTGAGGATCTTCGCGGCGGCATCGCTGGGTGCGGCCTTCGACGAGCTGGCGGCGAAGTTCGAGGCGCAGCATCCGGGGCTCGACGTGCTGCCGATCTCGTACGACGGGTCGAGCACCCTCGCCACGCAGCTGATCGAGGGCGCTCCCGCAGACGTGTTCGCATCGGCCGACGAGGCCAACATGCAGCGGGTGGTCGACGCCGGACTCGCCGGCGCCCCCGAGCTCTTCGCCTCCAACACGCTCGTCATCATCGTTCCCGCCGGGAATCCCGGCGGCGTCCAGGCGATCGAAGACCTGTCGCGCGGCGACCTCACCGTCGTGCTGTGCGCCCCCGAGGTGCCGTGCGGCGCCGCCTCCGAGACCCTGCTCGCCGACAACGGCGTCGTCGTCGCGCCCGCGAGCCTGGAACAGAACGTGACCGCCGTGCTCACCAAGGTCGCGGCGGGCGAGGCCGACGCCGGACTCGTCTACGCGACCGACGCGCGAGGCTCCGGAGACGTCGAACAGATCGAGGCGGCGGGGGCCGCCGACGTGGTCAACCGCTATCCGGTCGCCGCGCTCGCCGAGGCGGCCAACCCGGACGCCGCGGAGGCCTTCGTCGTCTTCGTACTGTCGGACGACGGCCGCTCCGTGCTCGACGCACTCGGATTCGGGGCGCCGTGACGGCCGCCGGTGGCGCACGCGCCGGGTTCGTCCCGCGGGTCCTCGCCGTGCCCGCCGTCCTCGGACTGGCGCTCCTGGCGCTGCCGCTGACGGCGCTCGTGCTCCGGGTCGACTGGTCCACGCTGTGGACGGACATCACCTCGCCCGAGGCGGTCTCCGCTCTCGTGCTCTCCCTCGTCACGGGTCTCATCGCGACCGCGGCGTGCGTCGTTCTCGGGGTGCCGCTGGCGCTGCTGATCGCCCGCAGCGGTGCGCGGACGGCAGCGGTGCTCCGCGCGCTCGTCACGGTGCCGCTCGTGCTGCCGCCGATGGTGGGCGGCGTGGCGATGCTGTTCCTCTTCGGCCGCACGAGCTGGCTGGGCGGCATCCTGGCGGAGTGGGGCCTTCGGATCCCCTTCACCACCAGCGCGGTAGTACTGGCGCAGACGTTCGTCGCCCTTCCCTTCCTCGTGCTCGCGCTGGAGGGCTCGCTGCGGACGACCGGGGTCGGCTACGAACAGGCGGCGGCCGCTCTCGGCGCGGGGCGCTGGACCATCCTCGGCCGCGTGACGCTTCCGCTCGCCGCGCCGGGCCTGATCGCGGGCATCGTGCTGTGCTTCGCGCGCGCGATCGGCGAGTTCGGCGCCACCGCGCTCTTCGCCGGCAACGCGCCGGGAGTGACCCAGACGATGCCGCTCGCCATCTACACCGCCTTCAACGGCGCCGGCGTCTCGCAGGGCACGGCCGTCGCGCTGTCGCTCCTCCTGCTGGTCACCGCCGTCGCGGTGCTCCTGCTCGTCCGCGCGTGGCGACCGGAGGCGCAGCGATGACCGCCGCCGGACTGGATGCCCGCGTGGTGGTGGAGCGTCCCGGATTCCGTCTCGACGCCGCCGTGCGCGCCGAACCCGGCGAGACGGTCGCCGTGATGGGTCCGAGCGGCGCGGGCAAGTCCACGCTCCTCGGCGTCCTGGCCGGGCTCGTCGAACTCGGCGAGGGACACGTGCGGCTCGGTGAGCGGGAGCTCGACCGGGGACCCAAGCCGAGGGTGCGGACCACGCCGTCGAGGCGCGGGATCGTGCTGCTCGCCCAGGAGCCGCGGCTGTTCCCCCACCTCACCGCCCACGAGAACATCGCCTTCGGCCCGCGCGTCCACGGCGCTCCGAAGGAGGTCGCCGGGGGAGAGGCGGACGAGTGGCTGTGGCGGGTCGGGCTGGCGGGGATGGGCGGTCGGCGACCCGCGGAGCTCTCGGGAGGGCAGCAGCAGCGGGTCGCGCTCGCGCGGGCCCTCGCGACGTCGCCGGCGGTCCTCCTGCTCGACGAGCCGCTCACGTCGCTGGACACCGAGACGGCGGGGGATGTGCGGGCCCTCCTGCACGAGCAGCTCGTCGCGACCCGGACGACGGCGGTCGTGGCGACGCACGACGCCGTCGACGCGGTCTCCCTCGCCCGAACCCTCGTCGTGCTCGAGGAGGGTCGCGTCACCCAGTCCGGCCCGGTGCGCGCGGTGCTGGCCGCGCCGGCCTCGCGCTTCGCCGCCGCCGTGGCGGGGCTGAACCGGGTCGTCGGAACGGTGCGCGCCGGCCGGTGGGGCCAGGGCCCGCTCGTGCTCGCGGCGGAGGGCGCGGCATCCCTCCCCGCTGACGGTCACGAGGTCGCCGCGGTGTTCCGTCCGTCGTCGGTCGAGATCGAGTCGGTCGTGGACGACACCTGGACGAGCGCGCTGCGCCTCGAGCCCGCCGCCGCGCGCGAGGGGGAATGGCTGGCGCGGATCACGCGGCTCGAGCACACCCCCGCGGGCGTGCGGGTGCGCACAGCCGAACCCGAGGTCGCGGTCGACCTCCCGGCCGACCGGGCGGCCGAGCTCGGCCTCGTCGCGGGCGTCCCCGTGCGCCTGAGGCTCGCGGCGTCGGACGTGCGGCTCATCCCCGTGTCGTGAGCGGCTCCTAGACTCGTCGCGTGCGCATCCGTCCCTTCCGCTCCGGTGACGAACCCGCCCTGGCGGACGTGTGCCTGCGGACGGCCGATGCCGGGTCCGATGCCACCGGCGTGCTCGACGACGACGAGCTGTGGGCCGAGATCTTCGTGCTGCCCTACGTCGCACGCCATCCCGACCTGGCGTGGGTCGTCGAGGCCGACGACGGCCGCGTCGTCGGCTATATCGTGTGTGCGCCCGACACCGCCGCATTCGAGGAGTGGTTCCGCTCGGAGTGGTGGCCGGCCCGCACGCGGCGCCCGCCCCTCCCCTCGTCCGTCGAAAGCCGCCAGGACGCCATCGTCCGCTACGCGTACGCGCGCGGGGCGACCGCGTCCCCCTACGCCGAGCGGTACCCCGCCCACCTGCACATCGATCTCCTCCCCGAGGCGCAGGGCACCGGCTTCGGCCGCCGGCTCATCGACACCCTCGTCGGCAAGCTCCGGGGGCGCCGAGTCCGCGGGCTCCACCTGATCGCCTCCGCCGACAACGCCGGCGCGGTCGCGTTCTATCCCCGCGTGGGATTCACGCCGCTCCCCTCCGACGACGACGTCCGTGCGTTCGGCATGCCGCTGGACTGACCTCGGCGGTCCCGTCAAGTGCTTCATCCCCGCAGCCGCGGCGCGTAGCCTGCAGGCATGGACGACTTCTCCGCCCCGACCGGACGCGAACCGGCCCTGGTGGCCGAGCCCCGCGACGACGGCACGCCTCCGCGCGCCCTCGTGATCGGCGCGACCGGCTACATCGGCGGACGACTCGTGCCCCGGCTGCTCGCCGCGGGCTACGCCGTGCGCGTGCTGGCTCGCGAGCCCGCTCGCGTCGCGGCCTTCTCGTGGGGCGAGCGTGTGGAGACCTTCGCCGGCGACGCCACGGATGCCGCTGCCGTCGCGGACGCGATGGCAGGAGTCGACGTGCTGTTCTACCTCGTGCACTCGATGGCGGCCGGCAGCGGTTTCGCCGACGCTGATCGCCGCGCCGCCGAAACGGTCGCCGGTGCCGCGCGCGAGGCGGGCGTCCGGCGCATCGTCTACCTCGGAGGCCTGCACCCTGCGGGTGCGCCGCTCTCCCCGCACCTGCGCTCGCGCGTCGAGGTGGGCGAGGTTCTCCTCGGCAGCGGGGTGCCGACCCTCGTGCTGCAGGCCGGCGTCGTCATCGGATCCGGCTCGGCATCGTTCGAGATGGTGCGCCACCTCACCGAGGTTCTCCCGTACATGCCGGCGCCCCGCTGGGTTCGCAACCGCATCCAGCCGATCGCGGTCCGCGACGTGCTCCACTACCTGCTGGGTGCCGCACGGGTGTCGCCCGACGTCAACCGGGCCGTCGACATCGGCGGCCCGGACGTGCTGCGCTACGGCCAGATGATGAACGGCTACGCCGTCGAGGCGGGGCTGCATCAGCGCCCGATCGCGGCGCTCCCGGTGCTCACGCCTCGGCTGGCCTCGCTGTGGGTCAACCTGGTGACGCCGATCCCGGCATCCCTCGCCCGCCCGCTCGTGGAGTCGCTGCAGAACGAGTGCGTCATGAAGGACCACGACGTCGACGACCTCATCCCGCGTCCCGCCGACGGACTGACGCCCTACCGGCAGGCCGTGCGCATGGCGCTGGGCCGCGTCGAGACCGACACGGTCGAGACGAGCTGGGCCGACGGCGAAGTGCTGGGTGTGCCGAGCGATCCGCTCCCCAACGACCCGGAGTGGGCGGGGAAGGTGGTCTTCACCGATGCGCGCACGGCGCACACCTCGGCCCCCGTCGAGGCGCTGTGGCGCGTCATCGAGGGCATCGGCGGCGAGAACGGCTGGTACTCGTCGCCCGTGCTGTGGGCGATCCGCGGCTGGATGGACCGCCTCGTCGGCGGCATCGGCCTCGCTCGCGGCCGGCGATCCCGGGAGCGCCTGGGCGTCGGGGACGCGCTCGACTTCTGGCGTGTCGAAGCGATCGAGCCGGGACGGATGCTGCGCCTGCGCGCCGAGATGAAGGTGCCCGGGCTCGCGTGGCTCGAGCTGCGCGCGACGCCGGAAGGCGACGGATCGCGCTACGACCAGCGGGCGGTCTTCTTCCCCCGCGGACTGGCGGGCCGCCTGTACTGGCTCGCCGTGCTGCCGTTCCACGGCTTCGTCTTCGCCGGCATGGCGAGCCGCATCGCCGCCGCGGCGCAGGCGGCGAGCGACGAGCCCGGCGAACGGGTCGAGGCCAGAAAGTCGGAGCCGCCGAGCTGAGTCCGCCGGTCAGGCGCGCAGACGACCCCCCTCGATGCGCACGACCCGGTCGACGAGTCCGCGCGGCACCGTCACGTGCGAGATGAGCACCACCGCGCGGTCGGGACCCACCGCGCCGAGCAGGTCGGCGAGGAGGGCGTCGGATGCTTCGGGGTCGACGCCCGCCGTGGGTTCGTCGAGCACGAGCACGGGGAAGTCGCGCAGCAGCGCGCGGGCCAGCGCGATGCGCTGCGCCTGCCCGCCGGACACCAGGGCGCCCCGTTCGCCGACGCGGGCGCCGAGGCCGCCGCGCGCCCGGAGCCACGCCCCGAGCCCGGCGCGGGAAAGGGCCTCCTCGAGTTCCGCGTCCGTCGCGGAGTCGCGCGCGAAGAGCAGGTTCTGACGGATGTCCTCGTCGAAGAGCATGGGCCGCTGCTCGCACAGGCCGACGGTGAGACGCACGTCGTCGCCGGCGAGTCCGTGCACCGACCGCCCGCCGATGTCGTAACCGCCCTCGACTTCGAGGAACCGCACGAGCGCGTGTGCGAGCGTCGTCTTCCCGGCACCGCTGGGGCCGATCACGAGCACCCGCTCGCCGGGCCGGACGTCGAGGTCGGCGCCCTGCAGCGCCGTTTCGACCGCTCCGGGCCAGTGCGCCGACGCGTCGCGCAGACGCACACCGCCGCCGAGGGCGGGGGCCTGGCCGCGCGGCGCGACGTGCTCGGCGACGAGTCCGTCGGGGAGGCTGTCGGGAACCGCGTCGGCGATGCGCTCGGCCGATGCTCGGACCTGCCGCCACGCGGCGGCCGCCGCCGGGACCGCCGCGAACACCTCGAACACGGCCAACGGGACCAGCACAGCGACCGCGAGCGAGGGTCCGTCGAGGGCTCCGGACGCCGCTCCCGGCAGGACGGCGAGGACGGCGAGGATCGACGCCGCGCCGGCGAGGACGGACACGACGGCCGCTGTACCCGCCTGCGCACCCGATCGACGTACGACCGCGCGGCGGAGGGCCGCGTCGGCCTCCGCGATGCGTGCCCGGCTGCCCTGCTCCGCGCCGTAAGCGACGAGGACGTCGAGGCTTCCGAGGTGGTCGGTGACGGCGTCCGCGAGCCGCGCGCGCAACGGCGCGATCTCGCGCTCGGCCCGGCCGCCGGCCGCCCAGCCCCACAGCGTGGCGGCCAGGGCGGCCGCGACGAGGCACGCGAGGAGGGTGAGCGCGGCCGGCCACCACACGAACGCGACGAGCACGACCGCCCCCACGGCGACCGCGGCGGACGCGACGAGCGGCTGCACCACCCGCAGCGGCAGGTTCTGCAGATCGTCCACGTCGTCGACGAGGGCGCCGAGCACCGACCCGCGACGCGTGCGCGCGAGCCCGTCGGGTGCGAGCGGCACGAGGCGCCGCACGAGCGACGCGCGCGTCGCGGCGAGCTGCCGCAGCGCCGCGTCGTGCCCGGTGAGGCGCTCGAGGTACCGGAACGAGGCGCGGGACAGCGCGAAGAACCGCACGCCGACCACCGCGGCCGACAGGTACAGCACCGGCGGCTGCTCGCTCGCGCGGACGATCAGCCACGCGCTCACCGCCAGAAGAGCCACCGCGGACGCCTCGGAGACGAAGCCCGAGGCGAGGGCCGGCCACAGGCGACGGCCGGGCGGCAGGGCACCGCGGAGGATGTCGGCCGGAGTGGTCGGAGTCGTGTCCGTCACACGACCACCTCGCTCGGCTCGAGGCGGACGACCCGGTCCGCGATGGTCCGCGCGCTCGTGCGGTGCGAGATCAGCAGCACCGTCGCGCCCTCGTCGGCGAGGGCGCGCAGTCCCCGCCACAGGCTCCCCTCGGTCTCGGGGTCGAGCGCCGCACTGGGCTCGTCGAGGGCGAGCACGCGCGCGCGCCCGCGCAGCAGCCGGTACACCGCGCGCGCCACGGCGACGCGCTGCGCCTGGCCGCCCGACAGCCCCGCGCCCTGCACGCCGAGCTCGCGCGCGGGGTCGAGGTCCCCGGCGCAGGCGATCTCGAGCGCGCGGCGCACGAGCGCCGGCTCGGCCTCATCGTCGCCGAGCGCGACGTTCGCGGAGATCGAGCCGGCGACGAGTCCGGGATGCTGCCCCGCCCACGCCAGCCACACCGACGGCGGGAGCGCCCGCACGTCGGCCCCGCCGTACTCCGCGGTGCCGCGGAAGTCCGCCGCACCGCGGAGTGCGGCGAGCGTGCTGGTCTTGCCCGCACCGCTCGGTCCTTCGATGAGCACGACGGAGCCCGGTGCCGCTTCGAACGAGGCCGGCGGGAGCATCCGCCCGCCGCGCAGCACGCGCACGTCGTCGAGTCGCAGCACGGCTCCCGGGGCGACGCCGTCAGCGGTCGGAGCGTCCGGAGCGGTCGGAGCGGTCGCGCGGCCCCGACCGGTCGACCGCGCGGCGTCGAGTACGTCGAACACGTCGTCGGTCGCCGCGACGCCCTCGGCGGCCGCATGGAACTGCACGCCGACCTGGCGGAGCGGGAGATACGCCTCGGGCGCGAGCAGCAGCACGAAGAGGCCGACCCCGAGGGCGATCGCCCCGTCGAGGAGGCGGAACCCGATCGACACGGCGATGATCGCCACCGAGATGCTCGCGAGGAACTCGAGCGCGAAGCCGGAAAGGAACGAGATGCGCAGCACCCGCATGGTCTCGCGGCGGTACTCGCCGGTGACCTGCTCGATGGATGCCGCGGCCCGGTGCTGGCGCCCGAACACCTTGAGCGTGGAGAGCCCCTGGACGGTGTCGGCGAAACGCGCCGCGAGCCGCTGGAGCGTGCGCCACTGCTTCTGCTGCACCGAGCGCGTCGCCAGTCCGATGAGCACCATGAAGATGGGGATCAGCGGCAGGGTCAGCACCACGGTGAGGCCCGAGATCCAGTCCTGCCACCACATCACCGCGACGATGATCGGCGTGGCCACGACGGTCTGCACGAGCTGGGGGAGGTAGCGGCCGAAGTAGGCCTCGAGCGCGTCGAGGCCGCGCCCGGCCGTCACGGCCAGCTGCGCGGAGTTGCGGATCGCCAGCCACTCCGGTCCGAGGACTCCCACGGCCTCGACGAGCGCCTGGCGCAGCTGCGTCTGCACGCGGGCCGCCGCGCGCGCCGCGACCGCCTCTCGCGCCCACAGCAGGACGGCCCTCGCGGCCACGACCGCCGCGAGGGCCACGAGGGTCGACGAGAGCTCGGGGAGCGGCATCCCCGCAATGGCGCCGGTGATCGCCCGCGTCAGGAGCCACGCGAACGCGACGACCACGGCCGTCTGTGCGACGGCGATCGCGCCGATCGCGACGAAGAAGCCCCGCGAGGCCCTGGCGTACCGCAGCAGGCGCGGGTCGACCGGCCTGTTCGACGTGCGCGGCGGCCCCGCGCTCTCGGTATCGCTCATCGCCCTTCGACCCTACCCACCCCGTCCCACCGACACTTTTGTGCGAGATCGCCCGTCATGAACAGGGCAGTTCGCACAAAGGTGTCTCATTCGGTGTTCGGATCGCGGATCCGGGGGTGAGGGGATGCTGCGACCCGCCGCCGAGGCTCAGTGGGCGACGGCGGCCGCCTTCTCGATGCGGCTGCGCGAGACGCGCTTGCGGAAGATCCAGTAGGTCCAGCCCTGGTAGAGCAGCACGAGCGGAAGGAAGATGAGCGCCGCCCACGACATGATCATGAGGGTGTAGTCGGTGCTCGAGGCGTTCTCGATCGTGAGGCTGTTCGCCAGGTCGGGGCGGGACGGCATCACGTAGGGGAACAGCGCGAACCACAGCGCCAGGACGGCCGTCACGATGGTGCCCGCGCCGAAGCCGAACGCCCATCCCTCACGGCCCCGGGCGTTGGAGACCCACGACGCGACCAGGAGCGCCGCGGCGATCACTGCGAGCACCGCAGTCGCGCCCGCGAGCTCGCGATCCTCCCCGAAGGCCATCCCGACCGTCCACGCGAGGAACACCGCCGCGACGAGGATCGTGAGCGCGCCGGCGCGTCCGGCCAGGCGTCGCGCGTCCGCCGCGACCTGCCCGTCGGTCTTCAGCGCGACGAAGTACACGCCATGGGTGAAGAAGAGCAGCAGGGTCGTCAGCCCGCCGAGCAGGCCGTACGGGTTGAAGAGCGTGAGCAGCGAGCCGGTGAACTCGTGGTCGGCGTCCAGCGGCACGCCCTGGACGATGTTGGCCACCGCGATGCCCCACAGCAGGGCGGGAACCGCGGAGCCGATGACGATCATGCGGTCGAAGCCCCGCTTCCAGCGCAGGCCTTCGCGCTGATGGCGGTACTCGAAGGACACGCCGCGCAGGATGAGAGCGAGCAGGATCAGCAGCAGTGCGAGGTAGAAGCCGCTGAAGAGCGTCGCGTACCACTCGGGGAAGGCGGCGAAGAGGCACGCGCCCGCGACGATCACCCACGTCTCGTTCAGGTCCCACACGGGTCCGATGGTGTTGATGATCTGCCGGCGCCCGATGTCGTCCTTGCCGAGGAACGGCAGCGACATCCCGACGCCGAAGTCGAACCCGTCCAGGACGAAGTAGCCGACGAACAGGAAGCCGACGATCCAGAACCAGAGGTATGCGAGGTCCATGGGGTGCTCCTAGTAGACCGTCGTGGGGGTGTCTTCGACCGCGCGCTCGCGCGGGTCGGGGTCATCGGGTCCGGGCAGCGGGTCGGGGCCCTTCTTGGCGGTCTTCACGATCAGCCCGAACTCGACCACGGCGAGTGCGGCGTAGATCAGGGTGAAGGCCGTGAGCGAGATGAGCACCGTCCAGCCGGGGACGGTCGGCGACACGCCGTCCTCCGTGAGCATGAGGCCGAACACGATCCAGGGCTGGCGGCCCATCTCGGTGAACACCCACCCCACGAGGAGAGCGAGCAGCGAGGCCGGCCACGCCCAGACGGCGAGCTTCCACGCCCAGGTCGGCACGTCGCGCTTCGCCTTCTTGCGCGTGAGCCACAATCCCACGACCGCCGTCAGCGCCGCGACGGCGCCGAGCCCGATCATCCAGCGGAAGGACCAGTAGGTGACCCACAGGATCGGCGCGAAGTTCCCGTCCACCTGGTCGGCGAACTGCGGGAACATCTCGGTGGTGTAGGCCAGGTTGAGGTCGTTGATGCCCTCCACGCATCCGTCGAACGAGTGGGTCGACAGCAGCGCGAGGAGGAACGGAACCCGGAGGGAGAACAGCTCGCTCGTGCCGTCGGGGGTTCCGAGCGTGAAGATCGAGAACGAGGCATCCGCCCCGCACGCGCTGTCGAACATCGCCTCGGCGGCCGCCATCTTCATCGGCTGCGTCTGCACCATCACGAGGCTCAGCTGGTCGCCCGAGAGCGCCACGCCGGCGAACGCGACGATCATGCCCCACAGGCCGTACTTGAGCGACGTGCGCATCATCTCGGTGTTCTGCCCCCGCAGCAGGTGCCAGGCCGAGATCGAGATGATGACGCCCGCGGTCATCATGAACGCCGCGAACAGCGTGTGGGGGAGGGCCGCGAGCGCGACGGGGTTTCCAAGGACCGCGAAGAAGTCGGTCATCTCGGCGCGGGAGCCGTCGTCGGCCATCCGGAAGCCGACGGGGTTCTGCATGAACGCGTTGGCCGCGAGGATGAAGTACGCCGAGAACCAGGCGCCGATCGTGGCGATCCAGATGCTCGCGAGGTGGAGCGCCTTGGGCAGGCGATCCCAGCCGAAGATCCACAGGCCGATGAAGGTCGCCTCGAAGAAGAACGCCATGAGGCCCTCGAACGCGAGCGGGGCGCCGAACACGTCGCCCACGAACCGCGAGTAGGCCGACCAGTTCATGCCGAACTGGAACTCCTGCACGATGCCCGTCACCACGCCCATGGCGAAGTTGATGAGGAAGATCTTCCCGAAAAACCGCGTGAGGTGGAGCCACTTCACGTTGCCCGTGCGGAACCAGGCGGTCTGGAAGATCGACACCGTGAGCGCCATGCCGAGCGTGAGCGGGACGAAGAGGAAGTGGTAGAGCGTCGTGAGGCCGAACTGCCAGCGGGCGAGCAGCAGGGGGTCCAGGAGATCCACGATGCGTTCCTCCGATCGCTCGAATACATCCTGTGGTCTGACCACAGTATCATGTGGTCAGACCACATTGAAGCGAGCCGCCGACCCGCTTTCGCAGACAGCATCCCACCTCGCCGCGCGGGGCGCACCACCCGGGGCCGTGAATAACCGGCCGGAGCCGACCCGTCGGACACGGGGCTACGCTCGAACCATGGCGCATCGGCCCCGGACCGGCAGGATCCCCGCGTGACGGCGGTCCCGGTCACGATCGCGGCGCGGCCGCCCCGGCCGCGGGAGCCGCTCCTCGACGCCTCCTCCGGCGGGCGCCCGGGCGACCCGCTCGTCGACACCCACGGGCGCGTCCACCGCGACCTGCGCATCTCCCTCACCGACCGCTGCTCGCTGCGCTGCACGTACTGCATGCCCGAGCAGGGCAACGAGTGGCTCGCGAAATCGAGCATCCTCACGGTGGACGAGATCGTCGAGGTCGCCCGCGTCGCCGCCGCGGACGGGGTCACGACGTTCCGGCTCACCGGCGGCGAGCCCCTGCTGCGCACCGACATCGTGGACGTCGTGAGGCGCCTCGCCGCCGTCCGCGGCCCGGAGGGCCGTCCGGTCGACATCGCCATGACCACGAACGGCATCCGCCTGCGCGAGGTGCTCCCCGACCTCGTCGCCGCGGGGCTCGCGCGCCTGAACATCTCGATCGACACGCTGCGGCGCGAGCGGTTCCGCGAGCTCACGCGGCGCGATCGGCTCGACGATGTGCTCGACGGGATCGCCGCGGCCGCGGCATCCCCCCTCCGTCCGCTGAAGCTCAACGCGGTCGCCATGCGCGACGTCAACGAGGACGAGCTCATCGATCTCGTCGAGTTCGCCGTCGCCCACGACGCGCAGATGCGGTTCATCGAGCAGATGCCCCTCGACGCCGGGCACACGTGGGATCGGGCGCGGATGGTGACCCAGGACGAGATCCTCACCGCCCTCGGCCGGCGGTGGGCACTCACGCCCGTGCCTGGGCGCGCGGGGGCGCCGGCGGCCCGGTGGTTCCTCGACGGCGGACCGCACACCGTCGGCGTGATCGCGTCCGTGACGGCGCCGTTCTGCGGGGACTGCGACCGGCTGCGGCTCACCGCGGACGGGCAGCTGCGCAACTGCCTCTTCTCGACCACCGAGTACGACCTGCTGCCGGTGCTCCGCGCCGGCGCGGGCCGGGACGAGGACATCGACGGGATGCTGCGCTCCTGCGTGCGCGGGAAGCTCCCCGGTCACGCGATCGACGATCCGGCGTTCCTGCAGCCCGTGCGGGGCATGAACGCGATCGGCGGCTGACCGTGGGGCGGCTCACCGTCCACCGTCCCGTCGTGCGGATCACCCGAACCGACGAGGGCCTGGGCACGCGGCGCCGGAGCGACACCCTCGTGGTGGAGGAGCCGCTCGAGATCCGCGTCGGCGGAGCGCCGCTGGCGATCACGATGCGCACGCCGGGTCACGACGTCGAGCTCGCCGCGGGCTTCCTCGTGTCGGAAGGCGTGATCGCGCACGGGGGAGAGTTCCGCTCGGCGATCCACTGCGGCGGTCCCTTGACCGGAGCGGTCGGCGTCGCCGGCAGCGCCGAGAACACCTACAACGTCCTGGATGTCTCCCTCGCGCCCGGTGTTGCTCCGCCCGGCCCCGACCTCGCGCGCCGCTTCTACACGACCAGTTCGTGCGGGCTGTGCGGCAAGGCCTCGATCGAGGCTGTCGAGACGGTCTCGACCTACGACGTGGGTTCGGATGCCGCGACCGTCGACGCGGACCTGCTGCTGTCCCTCCCCGACCGGCTCCGTTCCGAGCAGCCCGTGTTCGGCAAGACCGGCGGGCTCCATGCCGCGGGCCTGTTCGACGCCGCGACGGGGGAGCTCCTGGTCGTGCGCGAGGACGTCGGTCGCCACAACGCGGTGGACAAGGTCGTCGGGTGGGCCGTCCTCGAGGACCGGCTTCCGCTGCGCGGCACGATCCTCCAGGTGTCCGGGCGGGCGAGCTTCGAGCTCGTCCAGAAGGCGGTGATGGCGGGAATCCCGCTCCTGTCGGCCGTGTCGGCGCCGTCGTCCCTCGCGGTCGAGTTGGCCGAGGCATCCGGTCTCACCCTCGCCGGTTTCGTGCGCGGGGAGTCGATGAACGTCTACTCCCGCGCGGACCGCGTGGGGCTCGGCGCCGCCGGCTGAGTCGACAGCTGCACGACGCACTGCGCCGGATCGCACGCGGGGGCGATCCCCTCGACCGCCAGCGGTCCGCCCGCCTGGGCGAGCACGGCCTCCATGAGGCCCACGTGCACGCGGCACAGCGTTTCGCGGTGACGTGCCGACGTCGCGTGCGGGCACGGCGACAGGTCGACCGTGAGCGCCGTCTCGTCGACGAGCGGATCGAAGCCGGCGTCGCCGAGGTCGTCGATCAGGGCGTCGAGCTGGTGGAGCGCGTCGGGAGCGAGGGTCGCGGCCTGGGTCCCGGGGTAGACGCGGCGCAGGAGATCGCCGCGACGCGCGGCCTCCCGCACGCGATGGGTGGCGATGGGGCTCGATGCCTCGGCCGTGCCCGTCGCCGCGCTGTAGAGCACGCGCGGCCGACCGCGCGTCGTGCGGCGTTCGGTTTCGAGGACGACATAGCCCGCGTCGATCAGCCGCTGAAGATGCTCGCGCACCGTGTTGGGATGCAGATCCGTCGCCTCGACGATCTCGGCGATCGTGCGCCGCGGGCGCTGCTGCACGAGATGCATGATTTCGACGCGTGAGTAGCTCGAGATCGCACTGTATCCGACCGCCATGGCACCATTATGGCCAGCGCCGCTGTCGGGCCCCTGCCGAAGGTCCCGCCGTTCTCATCCTGATCGGGGGACGCGAGCGTCCCGCACGCTTTGGATAAGGTCGTCGCCATGGCAACTCGTCACGACCAGGAACCCCACGGCGGCGTCCTCAGCGGCAACGGCAGCCCCGGACTGTGGGGCGCGCTCATCGGCATCATCATCTTCGCCTTCGTCGCCGTTCCGATCTCCGCGGCTGTGCGCTTCGCTACGCACCCGAGCACGCAGCAGCTCTTCGGAGGACGCCTCGAGGGGGCGTCCACGACGGGGTACGTGGTGTTCTGGTGGATCGTGGCGATCCTCCTGCTGGCGCTGCCCTTCCTCGTGGGCTGGGGCGTCGCGAACCTCTCCGGCAAGACGCTCGGCGTCATCGCGGCGATCGTCGGGGTCTTCTTCGTCGCGATCCTCATCATGGGACAGCTGTTCGTGTTCTGACCCGTCGGCCCCCGGACGCGCCGCTGCCCACCGTCCCGAGGGGAGGAGGTGGGCAGCGGGAGGGGCGCCTGGGGTCACCGCTTCGGCGTGCGGTTCTCCGCGCTCACCATCCACGAGAGCTGCTCCACCCGTTCGAGGATCGCGTGGAGGATGTCAGCGCTGGTGGGGTCTTCTTCGTCGACGTCGTCGTGGACGTCGCGGCAGGTCGTGGCGACGGCATCGAGCCGTTCGGTCATGAGATCGACGACCTCGGCGGTCGCGATCTCGCCCTGGGGGAACTCCGGCAGGGTCGTGGTCTCGGCGACGAGGTCGCTGCGCCCGTCCGGCAGCGCGTGGAGCGACCGCATCCGCTCGGCGACGGTGTCGGAGAATTCGCGCGCCGCGTCGATGATCTCGTCGAGCTGGAGGTGGGTGTCGCGGAAGTTCCGGCCCACCACGTTCCAGTGCGCCTGCTTCCCCTGCAGCGACAGCTCGATCAGGTCGACGAGCACCTTCTGGAGGTTCTCGCTGAGCGACTCGGAGGCCGTGAATCCCTGCTCGGCGTTCTGCTCGTTCGTGAGCTCTGCGCCGGCTCCGCCGCGGGCGCTGCGGCGTCGGTTGCGCGCCGGCGCGGCGCTCGACTTCGAGGGGCTCTTCTTGGCGGTGGTCGTTGCCACGATCGTTCTCCTCTGTTCGGAACGACTCGACGCTAACGCCGCGGCGCGCCGCCGGGGTGGCCCTTGCCTCGGGCGCGGTGCAGTGCTAACCGGCCGGTCGCCGAGCCCGTTCGCGCGCGCACGCGGAGGTGCCGCGGCATCCGCCGAAAGAACGGGGCGGATGCCGCGGCGTGATCCGGTCGGTGGCTCAGCTGCCCCCCGACCCTGAGCAGATGACCGGCGTCGCTGGGAAGGAGCGGTCGCGACCGGTCGTGATACATCGGACGTGAAGATCACCGCACGGCGCGCAGCACGCGCTGGAGGAGCCGGATGTGGAGCTGGAAGCTGCGCGTCATCTCGGCCGTCGAGTGGAGGTTGAGCACGATCGTGATGTCGCGCTCCGGCTCGGTGAACAGGTGGACGCCCGTCACACCGAGGTGCCCGACCGTGCGGGGGAGGCCTGCCAGGAGCGGGAAGAACCCGCCGTAGCGCAGCTGCATGAGTCCGGCCCCGTAGTGGATGCCGCGGCGGAACCGGTGCGCGAACGCACTCATCTCCTCTCGCGCGGCCTCGCCGATGAGGGCGCCGCCATGCCACGCAGCGGCGAGTCTGGCCAGGTCGTCGAGGGTGCTCACGACACCGCCGCCGCCCCAGTCGCAGCTCAGGCTCTCGGCTCGGCTGAGGTCGACCCCGTCGACGAGGACCGGGGCGAGGTCGAGCGCCGCACCGGGGTGGGAAACGGATGCCGCGCCTCCGGGCATCGTGTGGAACAGCAGGCACGACTGAGCCATGCCCGCCGGGTCGAGGATGCGCTCGTGCAGCTGCGCACCGAGCGGGGCCCCGCCGGCCTCCTCGATCACGCGCGCGAGCAGGACGTAGCCGGTGTCCGAGTACGCGAAGCGCTCGCCGGGGCGTCCGACCGGGCGCTGGTGCTCGCGTGAGAAGGCGAGAAGGTCGTCGGGCGCGAAACGCTCATCGGGCCGACGCGTGATGCGGGCGGGGAAGGACTCGCCGGTGTCGTTCGGTCCTTCGAAGTAGTCGGCGACCCCGCTCGTGTGCGTGAGCAGGTGACGCGGAGTGACGGCGGCAGCGGCATCCTTCCCGCGGAAGAGTCCCGCGAACTCGGGTGCCGGAAGCAGGCTCGTCAGTGGGGCGTCGAGGTGCAGCCGTCCGCGCTCGGCGAGCTGGAACGCGAGGGTGGCGGTGAGCATCTTGCCGACGCTCGCGGCGTGGAAACGACGCTCGCGCTCGCCCGCGGCGAACTCGACCCCGGGGGCGCGGACGAGCGCGGAAGGTGCGGGCAACCCGATCCGCTTGCGGGCGAAGCCCTCCACGATCCTGTGCAGATCCGCCTCGATGTCGGTGTGTCGGCTCATCGGTGATATCCCCCTGAGATATATCTAAGGGATACATTGGCAGAGTCTCGAAAGGAGCGCCACGTGCAATTCGTGATCCTGGGGCTGCTGATGATCGCCCCGATGTCGCTCTACGACCTGCACAAGCAGTTCGCCGCCGGGCCGTCGCTGTTCTACAGCGCGAGTTTCGGCAGCCTGCAGCGCGCCCTGCGGCAGCTCGTGGCGCGCGGCTGGGTGACGGTGACGGATGCCTCGTCCTCCGCGCGACGCCGCAATCTCCACGCGCCCACCGAGGAGGGCCTCGAGGCGTGGCGGGCGTGGATGCGCGAACCGCTCAGCGGGGCGGCAGCCGAGACCTCGATGCTCGCGAAGGTGTTCCTGCTCGGGCTCCTGCCGGACGGGCCTGAGCGGGATGCCGCGCTCGACGTGCTGCGCGAGAGCGCCGCCGCGGCCCTCGCCGACCTGCGGGCCGTCGCCGCGGAGCTGGACGCGGCGGAGATCCCCGACGCGTACGGCGAGATCTTCCGCTACCAGCGGGCGACGCTCGACTACGGGATCCGGTCGCACGAGCTCGCGATCGACTGGCTCGCAGAGCTCGACTGACTCGGGGTCCCCCGGGCCACGGGAAGGCCGGTGCGCCGCGCCCGGCTCAGGACGATCCGCTCCACGGTGCGGGCGCGATGATCCAGAGGGCGACCGCGGGCCGGCCCCCCTCGACGCGCCACGTGTGCGGCTCCCGACCCGGGAAGGTCAGGGCGTCGCCGGCGTGCAGGATCACCACGCGATCGGTGAACCGCACCGACATGGAACCGGAGACGACGTGGAGGACCTCGACGTCGCAGTTGATCGTGTACAGCTCGCCTCCGCCGTGGGCATCCGGTTCCAGCTCCGAACGGAGCAGCTGCACGCGCTGCTCACCACGCGGAGTGAGCAGCCGTTCATCCGCGCCGATGCCGCCGAGGTTGATCCTGGGCGCACTCCCGTACGAGATGTGCTGCACCTCCGGTTCGGCGAA
The DNA here is from genome assembly GCF_042677065.1 of Microbacterium insulae. Classification (NCBI taxonomy): domain Bacteria; kingdom Bacillati; phylum Actinomycetota; class Actinomycetes; order Micrococcales; family Microbacteriaceae; genus Microbacterium; species Microbacterium insulae. Next base: position 2,244,616 of record NZ_JBHTII010000001.1, read on the forward strand.
GAGCGCGCCGACGGGCAGGGACAGCACCTGGCAGAGCTGCACGAGAGTGGCGACGCTGGGCGAGGTCTCGTCCCGCTCGACCCGGCTCAGGAACCCTTTGGACAGACCGGTGGTTCCGGCGAGGTCCGCGAGGGAGAGGCCCTGCGACGTCCGGGCGGCGCGGAGGCGCGCGCCGATGGGGGTCGCGGACTCCTCGGCGGTGGGATGGATCGCGCGCATCTCGCTCCTCCTCGATGCGGGGACTCTTGACGCGCCTCTCGGGCAAGCGTAAGTTTTCCGCAGTGGTTGTCCATAGAGTATCGAAGGTTGTCTAATATGCAACCCCCTGCCCCTGACGAGCGCCCCGCCGACTCGGCCGGACCGGTGGGTCCGGTCGACGCGAGCGTCGTCCCGCGCTTCGCGGGCATCGCCACCTTCGCCCGGCTCCCGCGGCTCGATGAGGTCGAGCGAGCGGACATCGCCGTCGTCGGCATCCCGTTCGACAGCGGGGTCAGCTACCGCCCCGGCGCGCGTTTCGGACCCGCGCACGTGCGAGAGGCCTCCCGGCTCCTGCGTCCCTACAACCCGGCGCAGGACGTCTTCCCCTTCGGCGCCCAGCAGGTCGTGGACGCCGGGGACCTCGTCGCGAACCCGTTCGACCTCTCCGCAGCCGTGGCCGAGATCGAGGCGGGCGCGCGCGACCTGCGCACGCGCGCCGACCGACTGGTCGTCATAGGAGGCGACCACACCGTCGCGCTGCCGTTGCTGCGCTCGGTGGCGGCGGACCACGGGCCGGTCGCCGTGCTGCACTTCGACGCCCACCTCGACACGTGGGACACCTACTTCGGGGCTCCCGTCACTCACGGCACTCCGTTCCGCCGTGCGTCCGAGGAAGGGCTGATCGACCTGACGGCCAGCATGCACGTAGGGATCCGCGGCCCGCTGTACGCCAAGAGCGACCTCGAGGACGACCAGCGCCTCGGGTTCGCCATCGTCGCCAGCGAGGACATCGAGGAGCGAGGCGTGGATGCCGCGATCCGGCGCATCCGCGACCGGATCGGCGACGCACCGCTCTACATCTCGATCGACATCGATGTGCTCGATCCCGCGCACGCGCCGGGCACAGGAACGCCCGAGGCCGGCGGGCTCACGAGCCGCGAGCTGCTGCGGATCCTGCGGGCGCTGTCCGACCTGCGGATCGTCGGCGCCGACGTGGTCGAGGTCGCGCCGTCCTACGACCACGCCCAGCTGACGGCCGTGGCCGCCAGCCACGTCATCTACGAACTGCTCAGCGCGATGGCGCCGAGCACGGGAAGGGCTCACCCGTGAACACTCCCCGGCCCGAGGCCGTCGAGGCCGCAGCATCCGCCATCGTCGCGGCGTTCTCCGCTACCGACCGGGACCGCTACTTCGCGACCTTCGCCCCCGACGCGACGTTCGTCTTCCACACCGAGGCCGCCCGACTCGACGACCGCGCGCAGTACGAGCGACGGTGGGATGAGTGGGTCGCGAGCGGATGGCGGGTCCTCTCTTGCACCTCGAGCGATCGCCGCGTGCAGGTCCTCCCCGGCGCGGCCGTCTTCACGCACACCGTTGATACGACCGTCCAGACCGCCGACGGCCGGGAGTCCTACCGCGAGCGGGAGACCATCGTGTTCGCTCTGGACGGTGACGATCTCGTCGCCGTCCACGAGCATCTCTCCCCGCTCTCCTGACCGCACAACCCGAACCACGAGGAGCCCGAAGATGTCGCTCTACACCCGACTCGAACGTCGACTGGAGGAACAGTCGGACGACGCCGGCGCCGTCCGCGGGACGTATACGTCCGGCCGCATGCTCATGATCTGGCTCGCGGCGAATCTCGTCGTGACCACCTTGCTCACGGGGACGCTCTTCGTGCCCGACGTCCCCTACGGCGTGGTGATCGCCCTCATCGTCGGAGGCACCGTCGTCGGCGCCGCCGTCCTCGTGCTGGTCGGCGCGATCGGCACCCGCACCGGCCTGCCCACCATGGCCCTCACCCGCGGCCCGTTCGGGACGCGCGGAAGCCTGCTCCCCGTCACGGCGAACGTCATCATCCTCATGGGGTGGAGCTGGGTCCAGGCCATGCTCGCGGGGATCTCGCTGGACTACATCGTGGCGGCGCTCACGGGCTTCTCCAGCCCGGTGCTCTTCGCCGTCGTGTGCCAGACGATCGTCGTGATCCTGGCGATCTTCGGACATGCCGGTGTCGCCAGGGTCGAGCCGTGGTTCGCGGCCGTCATCCTCGCGATCGCCGCGTACATCTTCGTTGTGGCGTTCACCTCGTACTCGCCGGCGGACTTCGCCGCGATCCCGGCGAACCCGGAGGCGTTCTACTCGCCCGGCCTCGTCTTCGACGTCGTGCTGGCGACCGCCATCTCGTGGACCGTGCTGGCGGCGGACTTCAACCGCTTCGCGCGGACGACCCGTGCCGGTGCGGTCGGCTCCGGGATCGGCTACACGCTGTCGACCGTCATCTCGATGTCGCTGGGGGCGACCGCTATGGGCTACGTCGTCCTGAGCGGCGGGGAGGCGATCCCGTTCGATCCCGTCACGATCATCGAGCCCTTCGGTCCGCTCTTCGCCGTGGCGATCTTCCTCTCGGTGATGGCCACCAACACGATGGTCGTCTACGGCATGGTCACCACGGTGGTCAACGCCATCCCGGGTCGACGGGTGCCGTTCCTCGCAACAGCTCTCGTGCTCGGCGTCATCTCGATCATCGGGGCCACCTTCTTCGGTCTTCTCGCTCAGTTCACGACCTTCCTCGTGACGATCAGCGCCCTGTTCGCGCCGGTGTTCGCGATCATGATCGTCGACTACTACCTCATCAAGCGCGGCTCGTACGAGTCGGACATCCTCGAACCGCGCGGCGGACATTACTGGTACCGGGGCGGTGTGAACTGGCTCGCCGTCGGGTCGTGGCTGGTCGGAGCCGTGCTCGCCTACGTCTGGGCGTACGTGTGGCCGCTTCCGTTCGGTGCGACCGTCCCGGCCTTCGTCGTGACCTTCCTCCTCTATCTGCTGCTGTCGCTCCCTGGGAGGACCAAAGGCGGTTTCGCGCCGGCGCACAACCTCAGTGACACCGTCGATGCACGGTGAGTCGCCGTCTCGCACCGGGAAGGCTCGGGTCGCACTGATCGACCTGAGCCACGCCGTGGAGCACGCGATGCCCGTGTACCCCGGGGATCCGCCCGTCGCCATCGGCCCCGCGCTGACCCTGGATGCCGACGGCGTGGCCGTCACGGCGCTCCACCTCGGCTCGCACACCGGCACTCACGTCGACGCGCCGTCGCACACGATCGCCGGCGGGAGGACGATGGCGGATGTCGGCCTGGACGAGCTGTACGGGGAGGCGATCGTCCTCCGGGTCCGTGAGGCCGGAGAGGCCGAGGTGCTCGGATGGGAGCGACTCGACCCGAGCGGTGAGCTCCCGGAGATCCTGCCGCCGATCGTGCTCATCGACACCGGCTGGGCGCGCCTCTTCAGAGACGAGGGGCGCACGAGGCATCCGGCGCTTTCCTCTGCTGCCGCAGGAGAGCTGCTGCGGCGGGGGATGCGGGTGCTCGCGGTCGACACGCTCAGTCCCGATCTCACAGACCCGGAGCCGGCGGAGTTCCCGGTGCATGAGGTGGTGCTCGGGAGCAACGCCCTCGTCGTGGAAAACGTCCGCGGGCTGGAGCACGTGCCTGACCGGGTTCGCGTGGGGTTCTTCCCCCTCCGCCTGGCAGGGGACGGCTCGCCCGTACGGGGCGTCGCCTTCCTCGACCGGGGGTGATCGCGGAGCTGCGACCCCCGCGCCGGGCAATCCGCGGGGCCGACGGCGCCGAACACCCAACGACGGCGGAACGGGGTTCGGCATGGCGGAACGGATGAGGTGGGCGCGATACGCCGCGTGGGCGGCGCTCGCCGGAGTGGTGAGTGCGGCGGTCTTCCTCGCGGTCGCGGAGCTCGCGGCGCTCGTCGTCGCACGCGAGAGTAGCCCGATCCTGGCCGTCGGATCCTTCGTCATCGATGTGGTGCCGCAGCCGATCAAGGAGTTCGCGATCTCCACGTTCGGCGACCAGGACAAGCTCGTCCTGCTGGGCTCGCTCGGCGTGGCCGTCGTCATCGCCTCCGCGATCGCCGGCGTGCTGCAGCTGGTGAGGCCGCCGCTCGGCGTGGTCGCGCTCGGCGTCGCGGGAGCACTGTCGATGGCGGCCATCGTCACGCGTGCCGGTGCGTCGGCGTGGGCCTGGCTCCCTCCCGTCCTCGGGGCCGTCGCGGGGTCGATCGTGCTCGCCGTGGCGGTCCGGCGCCTCCGGGGCTGGCGCGACGGTCGCGCGGCCGGGTCCGACTCAGGCTCCGAGCCCGCGGCGCCCGGCCCGGATCGCCGCGCGTTCCTGCAGGTGCTCACGATCGCCGGAGCATCCGCTCTGCTGGTAGGTGTGGGTGCCCGCGTGGCCAACGTCGCGACGACCTCGATCGCGGCGGTGCGGCGCGCGCTGCGCCTTCCGGAGCCGCGCACCCGCGTCACCGTGCCCGACGGCGCCGAGCTCGACGTCCCCGGGATCTCGCCGCTCTACACGCCCAACGCGGACTTCTACCGCGTCGACACCGCGCTCACGGTCCCGTCCGTGGACCCGGCGAGTTGGGTCCTGCGGATCGACGGACTCGTGGATCGGACGGTGGAACTGACCTTCGACGAGCTCGTGGGGATGGGGCTCGACGAGTACTCGATCACGCTCACGTGCGTGTCGAACGAAGTCGGCGGAGGGCTCGTCGGCACCGCGCGCTGGCTCGGCGTGCCGGTGCGGGACGTGCTCGCGCTCGCCGGCCCGCAGGGCGACGCGGACATGGTGCTCTCGCGCAGCGTCGACGGCTACACCGCCAGCACACCGCTGGACGCCCTCACCGACGCGGGCCGCGATGCCATCCTCGCGGTGGCCATGAACGGCGAACCGCTTCCGCTCGAGCACGGCTTCCCGGTGCGCATGGTGGTTCCCGGCCTGTACGGCTATGTCTCGGCCACCAAGTGGCTGACGGGCCTCACGGTCACCACCTTCGCGGCGGACGAGGCCTACTGGACCCCGCGCGGCTACAGCGCCAAGGCGCCGATCAAGTTCTCCTCGCGCATGGACACCCCTCGCACCGGTCAGCCGGTGCCGGCCGGCCGCGTGCCGCTTGCCGGGGTGGCGTGGGCGCAGACCGTGGGGATCGAGCGCGTCGAGGTGCGCATCGACGACGAACCGTGGCAGGCCGCCACGCTGTCGTCGCCGGTGAACGACGACACGTGGGTGCAGTGGATGCTGGAGTGGGACGCGACTCCCGGAAACCACAACGTCACCGTGCGCGCGGTCAACCGGGCCGGGGACCTGCAGATCGAGGAGCGGGCCCCGATCGCCCCCGACGGCTCGACCGGCTGGCAGCGCACGCTCATCCGCGTGACCTGAGCCCACCCACGTTGGCTGCGCCCGCGCTCTCGCGGACTCAGGCGGGGCCTGGGAATCGCGCTCCGGAGAAGTCTCCGCCGGCTATGAGCGGACCGACCTCGGACGTGCGCGGCCACAGCAGCACGAGCGCCTCGACCTCGTCGCCGTCGTCCGTGAGCACCCGCACCCAGCGCGCGTCGTAGCCGTACCGGAGCTCCTCGTCCACGATCACGCGGTTGACCTCGTCGCCCGGGCGCAGGGCGAGCAGGTCGCCGCGCACACGACCCGAGCCCCCGCTGACGAGCAGCGGCCACTGGCCGCCGACGTGCCAGTGCAGTCGCCCGGCCGCGCTCGCGGGCGTGACGTGGTCGACGTGCGCCTCGATGGCGCTCCACAGCTCCATCCCGGGTCGGAGGCTGCCGTACACGAACAGCGGCACAGTCGGGGACGGGAAACTCACGCCTCCACGGTATCCCGGCGCCGGAACCGGCCGTCAGGGCGCGGGCTCCCAGGTGATGGCGTCGGCCTGCACCCGCACGGCGACCTCCCATCCGGCGCCGCTCTCTCCGACCACGGCGCACGTGAACACCGCATCCGCGGTCTGCGGGATGCTGGCCGGGCAGGTCACCTGCGAGACCTCGCCGGTCTGACCGATCGCCCACGCCGCGATCTCGCTCTCGAGCGCGCTCGCGTCCACGGCAGCCGGTGCGGTGACGATGCGGAACGCGACGAATCCGAGCAGGGCCGTCGAGAGCACGAGCCCGATGACGGCTTCGCGTTTGCGGGTCGGGCGCAGCAGCGCGACCGCGACGCCCACGATCGACAGGACGAACGCGACCACCAGCACGGCGATCTGGCCGACGCCGACCACGAGCGCGGTCGTCGGTGTCATGCCGGTGGCGAGCCACGCGAGCCCGGCGGCGCCCAGGACCGAGATCAGCAGGAGCACCAGGGCGGCCTTCGCGGGACCGTTCCGAGAGGTGGGCGGCGCGGGCGCCGTGTGCGCGAGCGCGACAGGGCCCGTCGTCGGCGGCCGCGTCGCGGTCATCGTGCGAACGACCGGGTCCAGCGGCCGGGTGTGGTCGGTCCATTCCGAGCCGTTCCACCAGCGCGTCTGGCCGGTCGCGGAGTCGTGAAGCCATCCGGCAGCGGGAAGCCCCGCTCGAGTGTCGTCGCCCATCTCATCCCCAGTTGAGTCAAGCCAGCGGTTCCCCCACCGCCCCAACGGTTCCCCAACCGCCGTTGCGACGAACACTAGCGGATGCGCGCGCTCGACTCCAGGGTTTCGTCGTCACCAGCCGCCGCGGGTCGGGGTGTGCCCCTCGCGCGCATCGTCGGGCATCTCCATCTCCGCCCGCACCCCCAGCAGTCGCAGTGGGCGTCCGGGCTCGATCCGGTCGACGAGCCGCATCGTCTCGGCGATGACCGTCTCGCGGTCGAAGGTCGCGGCGATGCGGTGCACGAAGGTCTTCGTGACGAACGGCGCGTAGCGCACCTTCAACCCCACCCCGACGACCGGGCGGCCCTCGGCCGCGACATCCGCCAGCACGTGCGTCAGCAGCTCGCGGGCCGCGACATCGATGTCGTCGCGATCGACGATGTTCTGCTGGAACGTCGTCTCGCGGCCGTGTCCGCGGGCGACCCACGGCGTGTCGTCGACGACGGACGATCCGTCACCGCGCCCGAGCTGCCGGTACCACGGGCCCATCTTCGGCCCGAACTCCGCGGCCAGCGCGTCGACGTCGGCCCGCGCGAGTTCGTCGACGGTGTGGATGCCGAGTCCCACGAGGCGTTTGGACACCTTCGAGCCGACGCCCCACAGCGCCGCCGTGGGCTTGTCTCCCATGACCTCGAGCCAATTGTCGGCGGTGAGGCGGAAGACGCCCCGGGGCTTGCCGAAGTCTGTGGCGTTCTTCGCGCGGATCAGGGTGTCGCCGATGCCGACGCTGCAGTGCAGCGCCGTGCGGTCGAGGACCGCCGCCTGGATCTCTCGCGCCGTGGCCTCGGGGTCGCCGGTGCGCACGCCGACGAAGGCCTCGTCCCACCCCAGCACCTGGACGACCGCGCCGGGCTGCGCGCGAAGAGTCGCCATGACCTCCTCGGATGCCGCGGTGTACGTCGGCGCGTCGACGGGGAGGATGACGGCGTCCGGGACCTTCCGCGCGGCGATGCGCAGCGGCATCCCCGAGCGGGCCCCGAACACGCGGGCCTCGTAGGAAGCCGTCGACACGACGGCGCGCTCGGTGGGGTCTCCTCGGCCGCCGACGATCACGGGCTTGCCCGCCAGCTCGGGACGGCGGAGCACCTCGACGGCCGCGATGAACTGGTCGAGGTCGACGTGCAGCACCCACGACTGCTCGGACATGTGCTCCAGTGTGGCCGCACCCGCGGACACGGTCGAGTCCGGGGCCCGGGAATGCCCCGGCCCCCGCACGGCGCGGGCTCGGGGCATCCGGCAGGTCGGTCAGCGCGGGACGTCGCCGCGCCAGGCGCCGGTCTCGCGGGGGGCCTTCTCGATGAACTCCTTGAAGTTCTCGAGGTCCTTCTTCACGGCGTGCTTCCCGGCGCCGACAAGCGATCCGAGCTTCTCGATCGCGTCGGTCGGCTCCCAGTCGATCTGCACGGTCACCCGCGAACTCGTGTCGGTGAGCTTGTGGAAGGTGACCACGCCGGCGTGCTCGGTGTCGCCGCCCGTGCTGCGCCACGCGACGCGCTCGTCGGGGTGCTGTTCGGTGATCTCGGCGTCGAACTCCCGCTCGAAGGGACCGACCTTCACCTTCCAGTGGTTGTGGGTGTCGTCGAGCTGGGTGATCGACTCGACTTCGTCGAGGAAGTTCGGGAAGCTCTCGAACTGCGTCCACTGGTTGTAGGCCATGGTGACGGGCACGTCCACGTCGATGCTCTCGATGATCTGGGTCATGTCCCCAGCTTCATCGGGCGGAGCGGCCGGTGCACACCCCTTGCATTTCCGGCGATGTCGGGCTAATCGCGCGCCGGATGCGTAGAGTCCAGGCGTGAAGATCGACCTGAAGAAGGAGCTCGCCGCGTACCGTGCGCCGCGCGGGCGGTTCGAGGTCGTCGACGTGCCCGCGCAGCAGTACCTGATGATCGACGGGCACGGGGATCCGAACACGGTGTCCGAGTACCGCGACGCGGTCTCGGCGCTCTACGGTGCGGCGTTCGCGCTCAAGTTCCACAGCAAGCGCGTCCTCGATCGCGACTATGTCGTCATGCCGCTGGAGGGACTGTGGTGGTCCGACGACCTCAGCGCGTTCACCTCGGCACGCGAGAAGTCGCAGTGGGACTGGACGATGCTGATCCTCGTCCCCGACTGGACCCTCCCCGACCACCTCGAGTCGGCTCGGCGTGCCGTGGCTGAGAAGGGGGCGGCGCCTGCCCTCGGGCTGCTCCGGCTCGAGACGCTCACCGAGGGCCGGTGCGTGCAGACACTGCACGTCGGGCCGTACGACGCCGAAGGCCCGGTGCTGGAGCGCATGCACCACGAGTTCCTCCCGGGCGCCGGACTGCGGCCTCGCGGCAAGCATCACGAGGTCTACCTCGGTGATGCGCGGCGAACGGCCCCCGAACGACTCCGGACGATTCTCCGGCAGCCGGTCGAGACGTCGGGGTGACCTGGCATCGATCGGCTTAACGATATATCGTCGAGTATCGCCGGTATATCGGTGAGGACATCCAGGGAGGTCGTCATGAGCGATTCGTTCACAGGGGATTGGTTCGGTGCGCAGAGCCGTGGTCAGGGCCAGGGTCGCCCGGGCGGGCTGTGGGAGGCCATGGACCAGCTGCGGGACATGTTCGAGCAGCGGGTGATGCCGCCGCGCATGGCACGCGGCGACGTGCGACACGCCGTGCTGACGGTCCTCGCCGATCGGCCGATGCACGGCTACCAGATCATCAGCGAGATCGAGGAGCGCAGCGGCGGCACCTGGAAGCCCAGCCCGGGCTCGGTCTACCCGACGCTTCAGCTGCTCGCCGACGAGGGACTCATCACTGCCGAGGAGTCCGGCGGCAAGAAGACGTACTCCCTCACCGAGGCGGGTCGCGCCGAGGCCGGTGCGAGCGAGGGGCGGTCGGCTCCGTGGGAGTCGGCGAGCCGCAGGGATGCCGCGCGGTCGACGGTGCTGCCGAAGGCCGGGGCGAAGCTCGCCCAGGCGGCCGCGCAGGTCGCCACGAGCGGATCTCCGGAGCAGGTCCAGGCGGCGGTCGACGTGCTCGACGAGGCGCGCCGTAAGCTCTACTCCATCCTCGCCCAGGACTGACCGGATGCCGCCGGAACGTCGGCCCGGTCCGTTCCCGATCCAGGGAGACCGCATGGCCGACGCCGGGAGGTCGCGCGCCCGCTACCGCCGCATCCTGCGCTTCGCCGCGCGCTACATGGTGCAGGCGTGGTGGTTCGAGCTCTTCCTTCCCCGGATCGGGCTCGGGAGCCTCGCCGCTCGCGGTCGCGCACGCCGGCTCACGCGACTCGCCCGGAACTTCCACGTGCTCGCCGTCTCGCTCGGCGGGCTGATGATCAAGGTGGGGCAGTTCATGTCCTCGCGCCTGGACGTGCTCCCGCCGGAGATCACCAAGGAGCTCGAAGGTCTGCAGGACGAGGTCCCGCCCGTGGACTTCGCCGCGATCCGCCGGCTCGCCGAGGCGGAACTCGGCCTGCCGCTCGAGTCGGCGTTCGCCGAGATCGATCCGGTCCCGGTGGCCGCGGCATCCCTCGGCCAGGCCCACCGCGCGAAACTCTCACCGGACGACGCCGCCGAGACCGGGTTCGCGGACGTCGTGATGAAGGTGCAGCGACCGGGGATCGAAGGGATCGTCGAGGTCGATCTCGCCGCCCTCCGCCGCGTGGCAGGCTGGCTCAGCCGCGTGCGGATCGTGCGCGATCACGTCGACCTGCCCGTGCTCATCGAGGAGTTCGCGCACACCAGCTACGAGGAGATCGACTACCGTCACGAGGCCCGCAACGCCGTGCGCTTCGCGGAGAACTTCGCGGGGGATCCGCGCGTCTCCGCACCCGAGGTCGCGTGGGAGCGCTCGACCGGACGCGTGCTGACGCTCGAAGACGTGTCGGCGATCAAGATCAACGACGTCGATGCGCTGCGCGAGGCGGGCATCGATCCCGCGGAGGTCGCCGCGGAGTTCGCGACCGTGATGTTCGAGCAGCTGTTCCGCGACGGCTACTTCCACGCCGACCCGCACCCGGGGAACATCTTCGTGACCCCCACGCCGGAGGCGGAGCGGCCATGGCGCCTCACCTTCATCGACTTCGGGATGATGGGGGAGGTTCCCGATCGGCTGCGCCGCGATCTGCAGCAGGTCGTCATCGCGGTCGCCTCGCGCAACGGCAAGCAGCTCGTCGACAGCATCCGAGACGTCGGGGTGCTGCTTCCCTCGGCCGACACCTCCGAGCTGGAGAGGGCGATGACGGCCCTGTTCGCCCGATTCGGGGGCATGGGCTTCGCCGAACTGCAGCAGGTGGACCCGCGGGAGTTCCAGGCGTTCGCGCGGGAGTTCGGCGATGTCATCCGGTCCCTGCCGTTCCAGCTCCCCGAGAACTTCCTGCTGATCGTCCGTGCGGTCTCCCTCACGTCGGGCATGTGCAGCTCGCTCGAGCCGAGCTTCAACATGTGGGATGCGGTGGAGCCCTACGCCGATCAGCTGATCCGCGACGAGCGCGGCAACGTGGTGCGCGCCGTGGCGAAGGAGGCCGTCTCGGTCGCGGCGATCGCGGCGCGACTGCCGCGTCGCGTCGACGATCTGGTCACCCGCGCCGAAGAAGGACGGCTCTCCGTGGAGTCCCCTCGGGCCGAGCAGCGCATGAAATCGCTGGAGCGCGTCGTCCGGCGGGCCGTGTCGGCCGTGCTGTTCGCCGGCCTGTTCATCGGCGGCGCCGTCCTGCGCGCCGACGAGCAGGTGTTCGGCACGGTGCTGATGGCGGTGTCCGTGATCCCGCTCCTGCACGCGGTGCTCGCGGGGGCGGCGCGGCGCTAGGACTTCAGCTTGCGCAGCGCCGAGCCCTGGTGGGCCGCGCGGTCGCCGCTCTTCTCCGACTCGACGATGAAGGCGGGCTCCTCCGACGAGGCCGTGAAGTGCTGATCCGCGAACTCGAAGTCGCTCGTGCGTCGCTCGACGATACGACCGCGCGTGCGGCCCTGCGACGTGTTCCAGCTCACGCGATCTCCCTTGTGCAGTCCCTCTGCCACGGCGGCCTCCTCGCTCCGGTCGGGCCAGCGTAGGGAGCGAGAGGGGCGCACGGAACGGGTTGACGCGAGCGTCGGAGCGTGCTCACGCGCAGCGCCGGCACCACATGCGTAGGGTGTGGGTTGTGCGTGCCGTGGCGTATGAGAGGTACGGCGGGCCCGAGGTCCTCGAGCTCCGCGATGTTCCCGCGCCCTCGCCCGGTCCGGGCGAGGTGCTGGTCGAGGTCGTCGCCGTGTCGATCAACCTGTCGGACTGGGAGGGACTGCGGGGCTCGCCCGCCTACGCCCGGCTCGGGGGCTTGCATCGTCCGCGGAATCAGATCCTCGGTACGGATGTCGCCGGCCGCGTCATCGGCGTGGGTGACGGCGTGACCGGGTTCACCGTCGGTGACGAGGTCTACGGAGACAACCTGCCGCGCGGCGGGGGGTTCGCCGAGTACCTCTCACTGCCGGCGTCGGCGGTCGTGCACAAGCCGCCCGCGCTGACTTTCGCCGAGGCATCCGCACTACCGCAGTCGGCCGCGATCGCGTCGCAGGCCGTCGCGCTCGCGGAGCCGGGTTCGAGGATGCTCCTCAACGGCGCCGGGGGTGGGACCGGGGCGCTGGCCGTCCAGCTCGCGCGGGCGAGGGGCGTCCGGGTGACGGCCGTCGACAACGCGGGAAAGCTGGACTTCCTGCGCGGACTGGGAGCCGAGGAGGTGATCGACTATCGCCGCACCGATTTCACCCGCACGGGTCCCTACGACCTCGTGGTCGATCTGGTCGCGTACCGGTCGGTGTTCGCGTATCGTCGCGCGCTCGCCCCGGGCGGGCGCTGCGTGGTCGTCGGCGGCACGGCACGGGCGGTGCTGCGGATGGCGACGGTCGGTCCGCTCGTCGGCCTGCTGACCGGGACGCGCCTCGGCGTGCTGATGGTCCGTCAGGGGCCGGGCGCCTTCCAGGCCGTCGCGGAAGCGTGCGCACGCGGTGACATCGTCGTGCCGATCGATCGCACGTACCCCCTCGAGGAGGTTCCTGCGGCACTGGCGTGGCACGGCGAGGGCCGGGCGCGCGGCAAGGTCGTCGTCATGGTCGGCGAGGGCTGACCGGTGGCTCCGATGACGGATGCCGCGCCCCGGCCGGGACGCGGCATCCGTTCTTCGCTCCGGTCAGGCCGTCGCGTCGGCGCGCTTGGGAAGCACCCATCCCGCGCGGGGGAAGTGGCACGTGTAGCCGTTGGGGATGCGCAGGAGGTAGTCCTGGTGCTCCGGCTCGGCCTCCCAGAACGGCCCGGCGGGCTCGATCGTGGTGACGGCCTTGCCCGGCCACAGTCCCGAGGCGTCGACGTCGGCGATCGTGTCGCGCGCGACCTGCTCCTGCTCTGGGCTGAGCGGGAAGATCGCGGAGCGGTAGCTCGTGCCGATGTCGTTGCCCTGGCGGTTCAGGGTCGACGGGTCGTGGATCTGGAAGAAGAACGCCAGGATGTCGCGGTACGTCGTCTGGGACGGATCGAACACGATCTCGACGGCCTCCGCGTGGCCGGGGTGCTTGCGGTAGGTCGCGTGCGCGTTCTCGCCGCCGGTGTAGCCGACGCGCGTGGCGAGCACGCCGGGCTGGCGGCGGATGAGGTCCTCCATGCCCCAGAAGCAACCGCCGGCGAGGACCGCCGTCTCGGTGCCGGGGGTGCGGGTGATCTCACCGGTGTCGAAGGGTCCGCTGGTCATGATGCGTGCTCCTGGTTCTCGTGGGGGAAGAGGTCTCGGTACTGGGCGTAGCCCTCGGCCTCCAGGTCGGAGGCGGGGACGAAGCGCAGCGCGGCCGAGTTCATGCAGTATCTCAGGCCTCCGGCATCGCGAGGGCCGTCGGAGAACACATGGCCGAGGTGGCTGTCGGCCCCGGACGAGCGCACCTCGGTGCGCGGCATCCACAGGCTGCGGTCGGTCTTCGTGGAGACCGCGGCGGGCTCGATCGGCCGTGTGAAGCTCGGCCATCCGGTGCCGCTGTCGTACTTGTCGGCCGAGGAGAAGAGCGGCTGGCCGGAGACGACGTCGACGTAGATGCCGTCCTCGTGGTTGTCCCAGTAGGCGTTGCGGAACGGCGGCTCGGTGCCGTCCTCCTGCGTCACGCGGTACTGGCTGTCGGTGAGTCGGCTGAGCGCCTCGGGGGTCTTGGGGTAGTCGTTCGGATTCAAGTGGTCCTCCTGGGGTGACGCCGCTGGCTGCGCCGTCACTTCAGCACAACGGATGCCGCCCCCCTTTTGGTCCCGCGAACCTGGGAACGCGCTTCGAATCCGGATCGATATCACCTCGAGACGGGCGCCGTCAAGGGCACACCTCGGGGTCGGGGGCGACCGTAGCCTGGCGGAGCAGTGATGCGCGGTGCGGTCGAGGATCGGTTTTCGGGTCCGGTCAACTCCTGCAGCAGCGCGATGGCCCCGGCGGGCGGGCACCCGCCCGGGGCCATCACTGCGTTCGGCTGCGCGCTTCCGGCGACAGGCTCCCGGACGGGCTACGCTGACGGCGTGCACCGCATCTTCGGCCTTCCCTTCGCGTCGGTGTATCCGCTCTATGCCGCGAAGCTGGAACGGAAGGGTCGCACGACGGTCGAGCTCGACGAGGTCATCGAGTGGTTGACGGGATTCGACGATGCACGCCTGCGCGAGCATCTCGACGCCGGGACGACATTCGAGGACTTCTTCGCGGATGCCGACCTCAACCCGGCCGCGTCCTCGATCACGGGCGTCGTGTGCGGGGTACGCGTGGAAGAGATCGACGACCCGCTCATGCAGCAGATCCGCTACCTGGACAAGCTCGTCGACGAGCTGGCGAAGGGCCGCCCGATGGAGAAGGTCCTGCGCGCCGCCTGAACCGGTGCGCCAGAGAGGAACGACATGTCGGAGCGCAGGAGCTGGGTGCTCGTCGACGGTGAGAACATCGACGCGACGCTGGGCGGATCGATCCTCGGACGGCGGCCGCAGCCCGAGGAGCGGCCGCGGTGGGACCGCCTGCTGACTTTCGTGACCGAGCGGTGGGCCCAGCCCTCGCGTGGACTGTTCTTCCTCAACGCGAGCTCGCATCTGCCGATGCCCTTCGTGCAGGCGCTCCTCGCGCTCGGCTACACGCCGGTGCCGCTGTCGGGCGACGCGGACGAGAAGGTCGTCGACATCGCGATCCAGCGCACGCTGCGGACCCTCGCCGATCGAGACGACGACGTCGTGCTCGTCAGTCATGACCGGGACTTCGTGGATGACCTCGCCGCCCTCGTCGGGGGTGGTCGCCGCGTCGGGGTCATCGCGTTCACGGAGTTCCGCAGTGCGGAGCTCGGGGCGATCCCGGGGCTCGAGCTGTTCGACATCGAGTACGACGCCGGGGCGTTCGACGCCCCGCTTCCGCGCGTGCGCGTCGTGCCGATCGACGAGTTCGACCCCGCGGACTTCCTTCGCTGAGCAGGGGACGCGCGCCCGGCCGGCCCGGCCTTCAGAAGGGGGCGCGCGGGACGTCGGCCGGTCCGGAGGGTCGGAAGACGGGGACCCGCCGTTCGGGCTCGACCAGATACTGCCTGCCCGTGGGGGATGTCCACACGAGTGCGCCACCGCGGTCGGGGAGATGCTCGACGATCCAGCCCCCGTGGTGCTTCACGGTGTGATGCCCCTTGCAGAGCGGAGAGTGATTGTGGAGCGCGGTGTGTCCGCCGTGTTCCCAGGCGACGTTGTGGTCGATCTCGCACCGCGAGGCGGGGATCCCGCATCCGGGGGCCATGCAGCGGTCGGCCCGCCATCGAATCAGCCGGCGCAACGCCTCGGGTGGTCGATACCGTGTTCGGCCCACCGACAGCACCATTCCGGTCTCGGGATGGGTGAGCACGCGCATCCACCCGCCGTCACTCCCGCACAGCTCTTTCGCGGTTCGGAGGGGTACGGGGCCGACGCCTTCGACGGTCGCGGGGTCCAGGCCGCGCTGGTGCCGGTCGGCGTCGTCTTCGGCGAGCAGCGCCAGCGCGGGCACCGTGACGGCCACGCTCGCCCGGATCCCGCGAGCGTCGGCCGGGTGCGCCGGACTCTCGCCATCGATGAGAAGGTCGCACAGCACGTCCGCGCGTACCTGGTCTAGCGTCCGGGTCTCTTCGGGGTGCCCGGTAATGACCTTTGCCATGCCAGTGACCCGGGCATGGATCGCGTGGGCCTCGACGGCGGGCACGTGCGCGTGCAGCCACGCCATGCCGTCGGCGGCCGGTTCGATCAGCATCCGCCGCTCGCCGAGAGCGCTCGTGTGGCGTTCGGTGAGCGTGGCCGAGTCCTCGGTCTCGATCAGTCGACGCAGCGCCCGCCGGAATGACCCCACCGGGAGCTCTTCTGCGAGCGCCACCGCCCTCGGCGCGACCCGGGCGCGCACCTCGGCCGTCGCAGCGTCAAGGAGTTCGATCAGGACGAGGGCGTGGCGCTCGGTCATCCGGGCCCGCCCCAAGGACTCGAGCGCCGGCCGGTATCGGTGCACCATCGCCTCGGCGCGGGCCAGGAGCATGCCCGCGGCATGCTCGGTGACCCGCAACGCCGCGGCCAGCTCGAGCCGCAACGACCGCTCGACGATCCCCACCGCTCCGCCTCCATACCGTGCGACATCCTCGAGAGCGTTCATCCGCAGCGCATCCACGCGGGCGAACTGCTGCGCCGCGAAGACCGCCATCATTGCGGCCACCTCGGTGACCAGATCCACATCGTCGGGAACCGGCGCAAGCCACTCGTCGCCTGAGCCGTCGACGGCGCGGCCCGGCCCGCTGACGGGCGCAAGGGGCTCGACCGGCTCATCATCCGGAGATGCTGCTTTCATGCCACCGACATTAGAACATAGCTACGACATCCTTCGTTGAGCCGACGTTGCGGGTGCATAAGTCCGAACCGCAGCATCCGCCTGCACAACGGAGGACGCACAAGAGCGGGCGGGCACGAAGCCCGCCCGCTCTCGCGAGGCGAAATGAGGATCCGGCGTCAGTACCAGCCGACGGACTCGGAGTGCGACCACGCGCCGCAGGGCGAGCCGTAGCGGCCGGCGATGTAGCCCAGGCCCCAGCTGATCTGGGTGGCGGCGTTGGTCTGCCAATCGGCGCCGGCGCTGCCCATCTTGCTGCCCGGAAGCGCCTGGGGGATGCCGTAGGCGCCGCTCGAGGAGTTGTAGGCGGCGTAGTTCCAGCCGGACTCACGGTTCCATAGGGAGACGAGGCAGGAGAACTGGTCTCCGCCCCAGCCGTAGCCGGCGATCATCCCCTGGGCGATGCCCTGTGCTTCTGCCGGGCTCGCGCCGCCTCCGACGCCGACCGGCGACGGAGCGGGGGTCGTGGGCGTGGCGGCCTGTGCGGCCTCCTCGGCCGCGCGGGCCTCGGCTTCGGCGGCGGCACGGGCTTCCGCCTCGGCGCGCGCCTTGGCCTCGGCGGCCTTGCGTGCGGCCTCGGCCTCGGCGGCCTCGAGCCCCTCGCGCACCTCGGTCACATCCGCTTCCACCGTCGCGGTCAGGGCGGTGACGTCGTCGATCAGGTCGGGAACGAGCGGCGCGGGCAGGTCGAGACCACCCGTCAGACGCTCCGCGGCCTCTCCGAGGTCCGAGGTGTCGACCGTGGTCTCCAGGTCACCGAGATCGAGCTTCGACCCCTTCGCGTCGGCGGTGACCTGTGCGGCGGCGTCGATCGCGGCATCCGCGTCGTCCAGGGCGCTGTGCGCGGCCCGGGAGATCGGGTCCGAGCCGTCCTCCTGGATGACGGCCGTCGGCTCGGACGGCATCGTGAACGAGGCGAGCGCGACGCCGTTCTCGGTGCCCATCGCCTCGGCCGCCGAGATCGGGGGAACGGTGGCCGCGGTCGCGGTGGCGAACATCCCCACCGCGAGGCCCGTGGCGATGAGGGCGGAGCGGCGGCGGGTGCGACGGCGGGCGACGCGGGCGCGGCGGAGAGCAGCGGGAAGTGAACTGGAGCGCATGAAGATAACCGGGTTCCGTATATCGGGGAGGGCGCCCTCGGGCGGGCGCCAGGGGCCCGCTGGCGGGCACAAGTCCCCGAGTCTGCCCACCCCGTCTGGACGGTTCCGGTGCGTTACCTGAACGTTACATGGGAGCGCGGTTCACGAAAATCCCCGGTCGCGGGGCCGGGATTCCGCTTGCTGCCGCGATGTCAGCCGTATCGGTAGTGCGCCGAACTCGCGCGAACCCATCCCGCGAAAACCTGCGCCTCGGTCTCCTGATCGGCCGTGATCGCGGCGATCCACACCTGGGCCGATCCGGCGACGACGAGGTAGCGACGCGATCGATCGATCGCCCGGTTGAGTGTCCGCGGGGTGATCGGACCCGCGGAGCCGAACAGACGGCGCTCGACGGCGTTCCGGGTGAAGGCGGGGGAGCGCAACAGCGCATCGCCGGTGTCGACGGATGCCTCTACCCCGCCCACCGGCTGGCTCAGGTCTCCGAAATGGACCCAGCGACCATCGAGCACGATCCCCGCGAAGCTCTGCTCCTGACCGCTGTACCGCACCGCCGTGGTCCAGCGCGTACCGTCCCACCAGCGCTGACGGCCGCGCTGGTCGTCGTACCAGCCGGCCGCGGCCGAGCCGGCTGCCGCCGGGGCCGACCCGGTGTGGAGCTCCGTCCTGGCCTCTCGCAGATCGATGTACTCGTCGCTCCAGCGTGCTCCGTCCCACCAGCGCTGACGGCCGGTGCCGTCGTCGTACCAGCCCGCGGGAGGGTGCTCGCCCATGTGATGAGCGTAATTCGCCGGGCTCGGTCGCGCACCGGCTCCCGTGTCCGAGATGCGGCGTAGCCTGAACGAATGCTCGCCGAATCCTCCTCGTCGTCTGCCCGTGCGCAGCTGGCGGCGTTGGCGGATGCCGCGTCCCGCGAGCGCGGCGGATTCCCGGGTCTGGCCGGCCTGCCGTCGGCCGCCGATGCGCGGCCGGCCGCAGTGCTGATGCTGTTCGGCGTCCTCGACTCGATGCCGAGTGGTCACGAGGCGCACGCGGTTTCGCGCGATCTGGATGTCCTGCTGCTCTCGCGCGCGTCGACCCTGCGCTCCCATGCCGGCCAGGTGGCGTTCCCGGGCGGGCGCGTCGACCCCGAAGACGAAGGGCCCGTGGCGGCGGCGCTGCGCGAGGCACGAGAGGAGACCGACCTCGATCCGGCGGGGGTCGAGGTGCTCGGGGTGCTCGAAGACATCCCACTTCTCTATTCGCAGCACCTCGTCACTCCGGTGCTCGCGTGGTGGCGGCATCCGTCCCCCGTCCGGGTGGTCGACGAGGCGGAGTCCTCCGACGTCTTCCGCGCGCCCGTGGCCGACCTCCTCGATCCCGCGAACCGCGGATCCACGGTGATCCGGCGCGACGGTCAGGTGTGGCGGGGTCCCGGTTTCCTCGTCCCGTCCCCCGGAGAAGAGCCCCACCTCGTGTGGGGGTTCACCGGCATGGTGCTCGACGGTCTCTTCGACCGCCTCGGCTGGACCGAGCCGTGGGACCGCGAGCGAGAGCTCCCGCTCGAACGCGCGGGATTCGATGCGTCCGAGGCGAGCTCGGGCCGCGCGGCGTCGTGACGCACCGTCTCAGCCGCGACGAGGCGCGCCGCATCGCGGTGCGGGCGCAGCTGCTCGACGCCGATCGACCCGGTGACGTCGTGGAGGTGGCGGAGCAGCTCGGCTACGTCAAGATCGACCCGACGGCGACGATCGCCCCGTGCGAGCACACGGTGCTGTGGTCGCGCATCGGGTGGTCGTACGAGCCGGGTCAGCTGCAGAAGGCGGTCGAGGGCGACCGGCTGCTGTTCGAGTTCGAGGGGGCGTTCCGGCCGGCGAGCCTGCTCCCGCTTCTTGCGCCGGGGATGCGGGAGTGGCCACGTCGCGAGAGCAGTCGCGAGTGGCTCGAGGCGAACGCCCGGTTCAAGGCGGACGTGCTGGCCCGACTTCGCGCCGAAGGACCCCTGCTGGCGAGCGAGATCCCCGACACCGCGCAGGTCGATCGCGCGCCGGACGGCTGGTCCGGCCGCAACCAGGTCCCGCACATGCTCGACTTCCTCAGTCGCCAGGGACTCGTGGCGATCGTGGGTCGAGAGGGCCGGCACCGACGGTGGGATCTCGCCGAGCGCGTCTATCCCGCGCACCTGCCCGAACTCGGTGCCGACGACGCCGCGCGCATGCTCGCCGAACGGCGCCTGCAGGCGCTCGGCATCGCGAAGCGGAAGTCGCCGTGGTCGCAGGTTGGCGAGGCAGGCGAGCCGGCCAGGGTCGAGGGCAGCTCATGGGCCTTCCGGGTCGATCCCGAGGCGCTTTCCGCGCTCGACCGCGACGAGGGGGGACGCGTCGCGTTCCTCAACCCGTACGACTCGATGCTCTTCGACCGCCCGCGCCTGGCCGAGGTGTTCGAGTTCGAGTACGTGCTCGAGCAGTTCAAGCCCGCACCGCAGCGCGTGTACGGCTACTTCGCGCACCCGATCCTGCTGGGCGACCGGTTCGTCGGCATGCTGGATGCCGCGGTCGACCGCGAGCGCCAGGAGCTGCGAGTGAACGCGGTGCACGAGTTCCTGCCGTTCGAGCCCGAAGAGACCGAGATGGTGCGTGCCGAGATCTCGGAGCTCGGTGAGTGGCTCGGCATGCGGGTGGTCGGACTGGCGTAGATTCGGGCCATGGACCGTTCGGTGCCGAACCTGCCGTCGCGCGACTTCGACGCGACAACCGCGTTCTACGGCGGCTTCGGGTTCGAGCAGACGCATCGAGACGGCGGGTGGCTGATCCTCTCGCGGGGCAGCATCGTGCTGGAGTTCTTCCTTGCGCCCGAGCACGACCCCTACGAGAGCTGGTTCATGGCGAGCATCCGCGTCGGCGACCTCGACGCGCTCTACGCCCGGGTGCGCGACAGCGGGGTGCCCGAGAACACCATCGGCATTCCGCGGCTCGTCCCGGTCGCCCTCCAGGAGTGGGGACTCCGCGCGGGATTCCTCATCGACCCGGACGGAACGCAGCTGCACCTCATCGAGGACGCCGGAACAGAGGACGCCGGAACAGAGGACGCCGGAGCCGACGACGGCTGAGTCGCGACGACGTCCGCCGGCCGCTCAGACGCGTGTGCCCCGCCACCCGAGTTCGGGAGCGACGTGGGTCGCGAACGCCTCGACGACGCGCAGATTGAACTCGACCCCGAGCTGGCTCGGGATCGTCAGCATGAGCGTGTCGGCCGCGGCGATCGCGGCATCCTCCTTCAGCTGCTCGACGAGCACGTCGGGTTCGGCCGCGTACGTCTTGCCGAAGGTGGACCGCATCCCGTCGATGACGCCGATCTGGTCGCCGTCCTGGCGTCCGCCGAAGTACAGATGATCCTCGGCCGTCATCAGCGGGAAGATCGAGCGGCTGACCGACACGCGCGGCTCTCCTTCGTGCCCCGCTTCGCGCCATGCCGCGCGGAACGCGTCGATCTGCTCGGCCTGGAGGAGATCGAACGGGCGTCCGTCGGCCGAGGTGAGCAGCGTCGACGACATGAGGTTCACCCCGATGCGGCCGGCCCATTCGGCCGAGTCGCGGTTCCCCGCTCCCCACCACACGCGGGAGCGCAGCCCTGGGGAGTGCGGTTCGACGCGCTGGAGGCCGCTCGCTCCCGTCCCGAACGGGGACGAGGCATCCCGCTCCGCAAGTCCCTCGCCGTCGATGGCGCGGAGGAACAGCTCGAAGTGCTCGCGCGCGATGTCGGCGCCACGCGGGTCGGCGGACCCCGTGTAGCCGAAGGCCTCGTAGCCGCGCACGACGGTCTCGGGTGACCCTCGGCTCACGCCGAGCGCGAGTCGGCCGCCCGAGATGAGGTCGACGGATGCCGCTTCCTCGGCGAGATACAGCGGATTCTCGTAGCGCATGTCGATCACGCCGGTGCCGACCTCGATGCGCTCGGTCTTCGCGGCGATCGCCGCGAGCAGCGGCATCGGCGAGGACTGCTGCCGGGCGAAGTGGTGCACGCGGAAGTAGGCGCCGTCGACCCCGAGGTCGTCCATGCCCTGCGCCAGGTCGATGGCCTGGAGCATCGAGTCGCCGGCGGAGAGCTGGCGCCCCCCGCCGAGGGGGCCGTAGTGGCCGAAGGAGAGGGTTCCGAAGCGCTGCATGTCGGTTGCAACGGTACGCCTGCAGCATCCATTCCGCTGAATGAATAAACACCGGCGCGGGTCGACGCGGCCGGGAATGACCGGGGCGGGGACGACCCGCACCACCGACCTCGCGGAGCTCTCGCGTGTCTACGATGGCAGGAACGGATGCGGCGAGGAGGTGTGCGGGATGCAGGTCAGGATCGCCGGTGTGGCGCTCGACGCGTCGGGTCAGCACGTGCTGCTGCTCAAGCCCATCGACCAGCTCCCCGGCGACGGGATGGTGCTGCCGATCTGGATCGGCCAGCTCGAGGCGACGTCGATCCTCGTGGCCGTCGAGAAGGCGCCGGTGCCGCGGCCGCTCGCTCACGACCTCATGCGCACGATGATCGAGGCGCTCGGAGCCGAACTGCAGCGGGTCGAGATCACCCGCATCGACGACGGCACGTTCTATGCCGAGATCACTCTGCACGTCGGGGAGCGCGTCATCGTCGTCGACGCCCGCCCGTCGGACGCCGTGGCGCTCGCGTCGCGCACCGGTGCGGGGATCTGGGTCGCCGAGGCCGTGCTCGACGAGGCCGGCGTCCCCGACGTGCTCACCGAGACGGATGCCTCGGAGCGCCTGGACGAATTCAAGAGGTTCCTCGACGACGTCGAGCCCGAGGACTTCGAGGGGTGAGCTCGGCCGCCGAGATCGCCGCGGACGTGCGCGCCGGCCGATCCACCGCCGTCGAGGTGATCGAGCGCCACCTCGCGCGCGCCGCCGCTGCGAACCCCCGTCTCGGAGCGCTCACGGTCGTCTTCGACGATCGCGCCCGTGAGGAGGCGCGGCGAGTGGATGCCGTCGTCGCCTCCGGCGGCGACCCCGGCCCGCTCGCGGGCGTCCCGTTCTCGGTGAAGGAGAACATCGACCTCACGTGGTCGGCGACCACACAGGGCTGGCGAGGAGCCCGCGACGCCGTGCCGGAGGCGGATGCGACGATCGTGCGGCGCGTCCGCGAGGCGGGCGCAATCCCGATCGGGCGCGGCAACATGCCCGACTTCGGCATGCGCTGGGACACCGACAACGACCTCTGGGGGCGCACGCTCAATCCGTTCGATCCCGCGCGCACCGCGGGGGGATCGAGCGGCGGCGACGCAGTGGCCGTCGCGACGGACATGGCCGCGCTCGGACTCGGCAACGACTTCGGCGGGTCGGTCCGCATCCCGGCCGCCGCGAACGGCATCGCGGGCATGCGACCGTCGTTCGGACGGGTGCCCCGCGCCGCCGTGCGCGGGATGCCCGTCGCGATGACGCTGCAGCAGTTCTCGGTCAACGGCCTTCTCGCGCGCTCGGTCGACGACCTCGCGCTGGTTTTCGGTGTCGTCGCGGGCCCCGACCCCGACGACCCGGTCTCCCTCGATCTGCCCCGCGCGGGCACCGAGGACCGGCCGCGCCGCGTCGCCGTCGTGCGGGACCCCCTCGGGTGGGGCGTGGACGCCGAGGTCGCGGCATCCGTCGACGCTGCTGCCGCGCGGCTCTCGGCCGCCGGCTGGACCGTCGAGGAGGTGGAGCCTCCGATGCTGGAGGATGCCGCGGTGCTGTGGCGGCGGCTCGCCTGCACCGACATGCTCCTCACGCTCGACCCCGCCGTCCTTCCCGAGCCGCTGGGGGAGGCGGCGACACGCTTCCTGCGGGACAGCACCGCCGCGGCGCGGCCGTTCGAGACGGCGGCGGGATACGCGGCCGCGTGGGCGCGCCGTGCGCCGATCGCCGCGGACTGGCGGAGGTTCCAGGTCGAGCATCCGATCGTCCTCGGCCCCGTGCAGACCTCGGTCGTGCCGCGGATCGAGTTCGACCTCGGCGGAGAGGATGCCGCCACCGCCGCATGGCGGGCGCTGGTGCTCACGGTCGCCGCGAACTTCCTGGGGCTTCCGGCGGTCGCCGTGCCCGCGGGCGTCGACGCCGGGGGAGTGCCGATCGGGGTGCAGGTGATCGGGCCCCTCCACGGCGACCTCCTCACGCTGGCGGCGGCGAGGGATGCTGCGTCCCGGGCGCCCGCGCCCGTGTGACCGTCGTCGACGACGCGAGCAGCTGCCCGTCAGGCGTCGATCGTCGCACGCTCGACCGCCGTCGGGAAGAGGACGCGGACGGCGCACCAGCCGAGCGCGGCGCCGATGAGCTGGGCGGCGATGAACGGGAGCGCCGATGCCGGCGCGATCCCGGCGAACGTGTCGGTGAACATGCGGCCCACGGTGATCGCAGGGTTCGCGAAGCTCGACGACGAGGTGAAGAAGTACGCCGCGCCGATGTAGGCGCCGACGGCGGGTGCGGCGAGATGCGAGCGGCCGGTCCGCACGAGCGCGAAGATCACCAGGACGAGCCCCGCGGTCGCGACGACCTCGCCCAGCAGGAGGGGCAGTCCGCTGCGTTCGGTCGTGCTCCACTGGACGGCCGGCTCGCCGAACATGAGATTGGCCAGGACGGCACCGGCGAT
Source organism: Microbacterium insulae (assembly GCF_042677065.1). Lineage (NCBI taxonomy): Bacteria > Bacillati > Actinomycetota > Actinomycetes > Micrococcales > Microbacteriaceae > Microbacterium > Microbacterium insulae. Next base: position 2,268,780 of record NZ_JBHTII010000001.1, read on the forward strand.
GCATCCGACGAACTGGGCCGGAAGATACACCGCCGCGATCGACCAGCGCTCGCGATGCAGCGTGATGTCGGCGAGGGTCACGACCGGGTTGAAGTGCGCCCCCGAGACCGTCGCGAACACGAGGATCAGCACGGTGAGACCCAGTGCGGTGGCGAAGGCGTTCTCGAAGAGCTGCAGTCCGACGTCACCGGGGGAGAGCCGCTGCGCCGCGATCCCCGATCCGACCACGACCGCCGCGAGCCCCGCGCTCCCGAGCAGTTCGCCGACCGTCGCTCTGGCCGTGCGCTTCACGAGGCGACGAACAGCTGCGAGACGCGGTCGAGGGCTCCGGGCACGAGCGCGTAGTACGCCCAGGTGCCGCGCTTCGTGCGCGCGAGGAAGCCCGCCTCTGTGAGGACCTTGAGGTGGTGGGACACCGTGGGCTGACTGAGTCCGACCGGTTCGATGAGATCGCACACGCACGCTTCGCCGCCGTCCGACGCGGCGACGATCGACAAGAGACGGAGGCGAGTGGGATCGGCCAAGGCCTTGATCGTGTGGGCGAGCTCGTCTGCGGCCTCGGCGGTGAGGGTGTCGCGGACGAGAGGGGTGCAGCAGGATGCCGAGACGTCGGTCACCTCGAGTGCGATCATGCATCGACCATAGTCGATATTGACACCCTTCGATACAACGGCCAGACTGCAATATCGAAAGTCATCGATATCCTGGAGGCACTCGTGACCCTGCTCGACCTCACTCCTCGCGTAGCGACCGGAGATCGACTGTCGACTCTTCCTGTGATCGTGATCGGCGCCGGGCCGATCGGGCTGGCGACCGCGGCCCACCTCGTCGACCGGGGGATCGACGTCACGGTCCTCGAAGCGGGGGACAGCGTGGGCGCAGCGGTCCGGTCGTGGGGGCACACCCGACTGTTCTCCCCGTGGAAGCACCTGGTCGATCCGGTCGCGCAAGCGATGCTGGAATCCTCCGGCTGGGTGCTCCCCGATCCCGAGGGCGCGCCGACCGGCGCGGAGCTGGTCGCGTCGTACCTCGAGCCGCTCGCGGCGCTCGAGCCGATCGCGTCGACCATCCGCACCGGCGTGCGAGTCCTCGCCGTGACCCGCGAGGGGATGGACCGCACGCGCTCGACGGCACGCTCGGCCACGCCGTTCGCGGTACGCGTGACGACCGCGACGGGCGTCGAGGAGCTCTCCGCGCGGGCCGTGATCGATGCGTCCGGAACGTACTCGACCCCGAACTCGCTGTCGTCCAACGGGCTCGATCTGCTCGGGTTCGACGATATCCGGGATGCCGTCACCCCGGCGCTTCCCGATGTTCTCGGCCGCGACCGCGCGCGGTTCGCCGGTCGCCGCACCACCGTCGTCGGCGCCGGGCATTCGGCAGCGAACACACTCTTGGCTCTGGCGGAACTGGCTCGCCAGGAGACCGGGACCACTGTGACGTGGTTGATCAGGAACACCCGGGCGGTACGCGTCTCGTCATCGCCGGACGACGAGCTGCCGGACAGGGCACGCCTGGGCAGCCGCGTGGATGAAGCGGTCGGCGCCGGACTCGTGAACGTCGTCGACGGGTTCGAGATCATCCGTGCCCGGCGCTCCTCGAGCGGTGTGGAGCTCGCCGGGCACCGACACGGCGAGGCCGTGACGCACGAGACGGATCTGGTTGTGAACGCGACCGGGTTCCGCCCCGATCTCCACATGCTCCGCGAGGTGCGGCTCGAACTCGACGAGATCGTCGAGGCTCCGAGGCGCCTCGCTCCGCTCATCGATCCGAACGTCCACTCGTGCGGAACGGTGGAGCCTCACGGGTTCCGGGAGCTGACCCACCCCGAGAAGGGTTTCTTCATCGTGGGGATGAAGTCCTACGGCCGCGCGCCGACCTTCCTCCTGGCGACGGGGTACGAGCAGGTGCGCTCGGTCGCCGCGTGGCTCGCCGGAGATCTCGAGTCGGCTTCCCGCGTCGACCTCACCCTGCCGGCGACCGGTGTGTGCTCGACGGACCTCGGCGCGGGTGTGGGCTGCTGCTCATGACCCGCGTCAGGTCGATGGAGCCCGATGACTGGATCGATGTCGAGCGCATCTACGCGCAGGGCATCGAGGACGGTGAGGCGACCTTCGAGACCGCCGCGCCGACGTGGGAGGCGTTCGATGCCGGCAAGCTCGCCCAGGGTCGCCTCGTCGCGGAGGACGATCTCGGCGTCGTCGTGGGGTGGGCGGCGGCGTCCGCCGTCTCGTCGCGGCCCGTCTACGCCGGGGTCGTCGAGCACTCCATCTACGTCGATCGCCGCGCCCGCGGCCGGGGGATCGGCCGGGCGCTGCTGCTCGCGTTCGTCGACGCGGCCGAGGAGGCCGGGTTCTGGACGATTCAATCGAGCGTCTTCCCTGAGAACATCGCCAGCCTGCGGATTCATGAGGACGCGGGGTTTCGGGCGGTCGGACGGCGGGAGCGGATCGCCCGGGCGCGGATCGGCGCGCGCGCCGGGGAGTGGCGGGACACGGTCCTCATCGAACGACGGAGTGCTCGCAACGGGGTCGACTGACGCGAAGTTGCCGTCGCGCGAGCCGTGAACTTCCTGACGACGACGCCGCGCGCCGATCCGCGCGGTGCCGCCGCACCTAGAATCGAGGCACCACCCGACCCCTGCGAAGCGGAGGCGAGCGACGTGCACCGACGCACCTTCTCAGCAGCCGCAGTCGTGATCGGTGCGGCTCTCGCGCTGACCGGCTGTGCGACCGCGGCCGACACCGGCTCACCGGCCCCGAGCGCGCCCGTCTCGAGCGAGCCCTCGGCCACCGTCGACGCTGACGCATCCGCCAGCACGGCCGGCTCCTACGTCGAGTACTCGGACGGAGCGATCGAGGCCACGTCCGGAGCGAAGGCGCTGTTCTTCCACGCGGACTGGTGCCCGCAGTGCCGGTCCCTCGACGAGGACCTCGAGGCTCGGGGGGCGCCCGACGGGCTGACGGTGTTCAAGGTCGACTTCGACGACCGGACCGATCTCCGCCAGAAGTACGGCGTCACCCTGCAGACGACCATCGTCTTCGTCGACGATTCCGGCGAGAAGATCTCCTCGGCGGTTCTGTACGACGATCCGTCCGTCGACTCGCTCCTCGCCGCCATCCCGTGAACCGCCGATGACCGCGTCGCTCATCGGCGCGTTCGCCGCGGGAGTCCTCACGGTGCTCGCCCCCTGCGTGCTCCCGCTCCTCCCGGTCATCATCGGCGGCTCGATCGTGAGAGATGGGGGAGCACGACGGGCCCGCTGGCGGCCCTACATCATCGCGCTCTCGCTCGCGGTGAGCGTCGTCGTCTTCACGCTGGCGCTCAAGGCGACGACGGCCCTGCTCGGCGTTCCCCCGCAGGTGTGGCAGATCGTGTCGGGCGTGATCGTCATCCTGCTGGGCATCGACCTTCTCTTTCCCGCGGTCTGGGAACGACTGTCCGCCCGCCTCGGTCTGCAGGCGCGCACCGGGGCCGCCCTCGACCGATCGGTGTCCCGGCAGAGCTACGGCGGCGACATCCTCACCGGCGCGGCCCTCGGGCCGGTGTTCTCCAGCTGCAGCCCCACCTACGCGCTGATCGTCGCCGTGGTGCTGCCCGCCTCGTTTGCGACGGGAGTCGTCTATGTGGTGGCTTATGCGGTCGGACTGGCGGGGATGCTGCTCCTCATCGGCCTCCTCGGCCGTCGGCTCGTGCAGCGGCTCGGGTGGCTGACCGACCCGCGCGGGTGGTTCCGCCGCACGGTCGGAGCATTGTTCGTGCTCGTCGGGATCGCCGTTCTGACGGGGTTCGACAAGCAGCTCCAGGCATGGATCCTCGACGCCGGGCTCTACGATCCCATCTTCCGGCTGGAGGAATGGCTGGGCGCCGGCTGAGCTGCCCGCCGCTCAGTCGTCGCCGTCCTGATCGGCACGAAGCGAAGGCGCGACTTCACGGCGACCGCTGAGGCCGTCGCGACCTCGAGTCAGACCTGCACCGTGCCGTACTCGTTCTCCGGGTTGATGGCGCTCACGATTCCAGCATGCGCTCATTCGGTCGCCGCATCCAGTCCCTGGTGCGCTCGGGGATCCGCCGATGGCCTCCTCCTCGCCTGAGACTCGGCGTGCTGCGCCGGCGCACCGGGTTCTGCGTGCGGGCATGACGTGTGGAGTCGATCGGCGCCCGAGGAAAGGCACTCGATAGACTGAGGTCTATGAGTCGCGCCGGTGAGGGGGAACTGACCGCGATCGGCGACCCGACCCGCGCGCGGATCCTCCGGTTGATCCGCGACTCGCATGAGGGACGGACGCTCGTCGGCCGGCTCGCCGAGGCGCTCGAGCTGCGCCAGCCGACGGTCAGCCACCACATGCGAGCGCTCCACGCCGAGGGGATCGTGGAGCGCGAGCCGGACGGTCGGCGCGTGTGGTATTCCATCGCCCCCGAGCATGCGGACCGCGTGGACGCGCTGCTCGGCGGTGTTCCGGTGATTCCCGGCGTGCCCGACCTCGAGCGGATAGCGAACGACCTCGCACTCCGCTTCCGGGGCTCCTTCAGTCCGGAGACCGTCCGGCTGACAGTGGACGAGAGTCACGAGCTGCTCGCCCGGAGCGGGAGCTCTCCGCTGCTCGCGAGCCGGACGGCGGATTTCGCCGCGAGCCGCCTCGACGCGATGCTCCATGCAGAGGCCGCGATGAACGAAAGGCCCAGCGTGCTGTTCGTCTGCGTGCAGAATGCCGGTCGCTCTCAGATCGCGGCGGGCATCCTGCGACAGCTCGCCGGCGAAAGCGTCACGGTGCACACCGCCGGTTCCCAACCGGCCGGCGAAATCAGGAGCACGGTCGTCGCGGTGCTCAACGAGATCGGCGTGCCGATCGGAGCGGAATACCCGAAGCCGCTGACCGATGAGGCGGTCCGCGCGGCGGATGTGGTGGTGACGATGGGGTGCGGCGACGCGTGCCCCATCTTCCCGGGACGGCGCTATCTCGATTGGGAGGTCGAGGATCCGGTGGGCAAGCCGATCGAACGCGTTCGCGCGATTCGCGACGACATCGAGGCTCGGGTGCGCGAACTGCTCGACGACCTCTCCGTCGTTGGGACACGGACTCGTAAATAGATAGATGATGGTCTATGCTTCTTCTCGAGAGAAGGAGTCTCCATGACCGCCAAGCCCACCGTCCTTTTCGTCTGCGTCCATAATGCGGGTCGCTCCCAGATGGCTGCCGGGTTCCTTCGCGCACTCGGCGGCGACGACGTGGAGGTGCTGTCCGCGGGGTCGGCTCCGAAAGACTCCATCAATCCCGTCGCCGTCGAGGCGATGGCGGAGGAGGGAATCGACATCGCCGGCAACACGCCGAAGGTGCTCACCGTGGAGGCCGTCCGCGAATCGGACGTCGTGATCACGATGGGCTGCGGCGACGCCTGTCCGATCTTCCCCGGCAAGCGGTACGAGGACTGGGAGCTGGACGACCCGGCAGGTCAGGGAATCGAAGCGGTGCGCCCGATCCGCGACGAGATCCGACGCCGGATCGAGGGCCTCCTGTCGGAGATCCTCCCGAATCGCGGCGCGGCATGACCACGGGCGGCGTGACGCGACGCCACCGGTGGGCGACCACGCCGCTCGGTGTCGCCGCGCTCGTCTCCGGGCTGGTTCTGAGCGGATGCGCCGCGGAGCCCGGAGCCGGGTCGGAGAGCGTCAGCGGCGAGATCGTCACCGACGGATCGTCGACCGTCGCCCCGCTCACCCGGGCAGCTCGTCATCAGTTCGTCGGCAGGCAGCCGGAAGTCGACATCAAGGTCACGACGACGGGCACCACGGCCGGCTTTCGCGCCTTCTGCGCGGGGACCACGGACATCTCGAACGCCTCGCGCGAGATCTCGGCCGAGGAGCGCGCGGCGTGCGCGGAAGGCGGTGTCGAGTTCACCGAGATCGTCGTCGCCAACGACGGGATCTCGGTCATCGTGAATCCCGCCAACGATTGGGCGCGTGATCTCACCCTCGAGCAGCTGGAGACCATGTGGGCGTTGGAGTCGCAGGGATCGGTTACCAGCTGGCAGCAGATCGATCCGACCTTCCCGGATGAGCCCCTGGTCCTGTTCGGCCCCGGAAGCGATTCCGGGACCCTCGACTTCTTCACCGAGGCGATCAACGGTGCCGAGCACGAGATCCGCACCGACTACAGCGCGTCCGAGGACGACGACAACACGGTCGCCGGAGTCCGCAGGAATGACGGCGGGGTGGGATTCCTCGGGCTCAGCTACGTCCAGGCCAGCGAGGGTGACGTCGTCGCGGTCTCGATCGAAGGTGTCGCCCCGACCACGCGGACCGTCCAGGCCGGCACTTACACCCCGCTGAGCCGCCCCCTGTTCATCTACGTGAGCAACGCTTCGTACGCGGACAAGCCTCAAGTGAGCGCTTTCGTCGACTTCTACGTCGAGAACGCGGTCGAGATCGCCGAGCAGGCGAGGGTCGTGCCGCTCACGCCGGAGCAGGTCCTGATCGCCCAGGACGAGCTGGCCACGCTCCGCTGACCTCCCGCCGGCAACACCGACCCACGAGAACACCGAAGACGAGGACCCACTCTCCATGCACATCGTCGCCATCGGCGGCAGCGACGCGGGAATCTCCGCCGCGTTGCGCGCTCGCGAACTCGATCCGACCGCAGACGTCACCGTGGTGGTGGCCGACGAGTACCCGAACTACTCGATCTGCGGCATCCCGTACTACTTCTCCGGTGACGTGAGGCCGTGGCAGTCGCTGGCCCACCGCACACACGCGGACCTTGAGGCCACCGGGATGCAGCTGCGTCTGAACACCCTCGCCACGCGGATCGATGCCGGCCGCCGTCGGCTGACGGTTCAGGGCGTCGGCGGCGAGAGCGAGATCGGATACGACGAACTGATCGTCGGCACCGGCGCGCTCCCGACGTTCGCCGGGATCGCGGGGGTGGGAGAACTCGGCCCGGACGACGGGGTGCACGTCCTCCACTCGATGGGAGACACCTTCGCCCTGGAGCGCGACCTCGCCGAGCGCGATCCTCGGACCGCCGTCATCATCGGCGCAGGCTACGTCGGACTCGAGATGGCCGAGGGCTTCCGGGCCAGGGGCATGCGCGTGATCCAGCTGCAGCGCGGCCCCGAGGTGCTCTCGACGCTCGATCCGGAGCTCTCGAGCCTCGTTCACGACGAGCTGGTCGAGCACGGGGTCGAGGTCCATACGAACACCACGGTGAAGTCCGTGGAGAAGACCGACGCCGGCCTCGTCGTGCATGCCGAGCACCTCGGCGAGCCCGTATCGCACGTGGTTGACATCGTTCTCGCGGTCGTCGGGGTCCGTCCCAACACCGCGCTGCTCGAGGCCGCCGGTGCCACCCTGGGCGCGGGCGGAGCGGTGGTCGTGGACGAGCAGATGCGAACCGGCATCCCGCACGTGCTCGCCGCAGGCGACGGCGTCGTGACGCACCATCGACTCCTCGGGGTCACCTACCTCCCCCTCGGCACGACCTCGCACAAGCAGGGCCGGATCGCCGGTGAGAACGCACTCGGCGGTTCACGTCGCTTCGCGGGCTCTGTCGGAACCCAGGTGGTCAAAGTGTTCGACGTCGTCGCCGCGCGTACCGGGCTGCGCGAGCTCGAGGCGGTCGCCGGCGGCTACGCACCCGCGACCACCCAGAGTGTCGCCGACGATCACAAGCGCTACTACCCCGGGGCTCAGCCCATCAGCATCCGGATCACGGGGGATGAGCGCACGGGGCTCCTGCTCGGCGCGCAGCTCGTCGGTCGCCTGGGTACGGAGACGGCGAAGCGCGTCGACACGTACGCCACCGCTCTCTTCGCCGGACTGACCGTCGACCAGATCAGTGACCTCGACCTGTCCTATACGCCACCTCTCGGGTCGCCGTGGGATGCCGTCCAGGCGGCGACTCAGGCTTGGTCCCGGGTTCACGACGCAGCCGGGATCGTCGCATGAGCGCGCCGCGGACGATTCTCTTCATCTGCCAGCACAACGCCGGCCGGTCGCAGCTCGGAACCCACCTGCTGGAGGTGATCGCCCCCGGCCGCTTCATCGCCGCCAGCGGGGGCCTGAAACCGGCGAGCGAGATCAATCCGATCGTGGCCGAGGCGCTGCACGAGGTCGGCGCCGATACGACCGGCGCACGCCCGCGTCGCGTCACAGCAGAAGATCTGGCTACGGCGGACGTGGTGGTGACCATGAAGCCCGGCCTCGATCTGCCGGGTGCGGTGTCGGGCCGGCGCGTCGAGTGGCAGTTTCCCGATCCGGCGACGTGGGACCTCGACGGCGTCCGAGGCATGCGCGACGACGTGTCCGCGGCAGTGCGCGAGCTCGTCGGCGAACTCGAGGGCGAAAGGCACAAAGCACTGCGGGCAGACGACTCGGACCTGTGAGCCGCACAGGATGGGGGCGTAACGTCCGATCATGAGTACACAGACAGAGACGAATGGCGCCGACGTGGCGCTTCTCGGGCTCGGATCGGTGCTCGTCGGGTCCTTGCCGACGACACTGCTGACCGACGGTGCCCCTGACCGCTACACGGTCGAGGCGGTTTTCACACGGCGACCCGATCCCGATGAGGTCAGGGACATCCTCGGTGTGGCCACGCGTCAGTTCCTGACCCGGGCGGGCTACCCCACGGTCGAGGTGGCGGTCTCCGACCGGCGGCTCGAGATCGCGAACACCAATCTCGAGGAGCTGCGCGATGGGCTGGCCGGACACCTCGCCGAGCGACTCGCCGCCATCAGCGCCGACGTGCGCGCCCGGCGGCAGGCGACTGCGGCGCAATTCGAGATCGCGGCGGAGAACGAGCACGAGCGCGCAGCCGCAGTGGCGACCCTTGCCGAGTCCGTCGTCTTCGAGCCGGCCTATCCAGGGGTTCACCCCACGCGGACGGCGCGCAGTTCTCAGGAGTGACGATCCCGACCGTTGACGCCCGCCTGCGGACCCTCGGGTGAGGATCGCGATGCTCGGGCCGATCGCCTGGCGAACACCGCCGGCGAGCTACGGGCCGTGGGAGCGCGTGACGAGCCTGCTGACCGAGGGGCTCGTGCGTCGCGGGGTCGACGTCACGCTCTTCGCGACGCGTGACTCGATCACGAATGCCGACCTCGACGCCGTGGCGCCACACGGGTATGCCGAGGACCCGTCCATGGACGGCAGAGTATGGGAGGCACTCCACGTCGCCCACGTCCTGAAGCACTCGGGGGAGTTCGATCTCGTGCATAACCAGCTGGACTGGCTGCCGCTCGCGTTCAGTGCCCAGTGGCGTGCGCCGATGGTCACGACGATCCACGGATTCTCCGGCCCTGCGATCCTGCCCGCCTACATGGCATCCACCTCGGCGTTCGTCTCCATCTCGGACTCTGATCGCTCCCCGAAACTCGAGTACGTCGCGACGATCCATCACGGCATCGACGCGGGAGAGCTGCCCTTCGTCGCCGATCCGGATGACTACCTGGTGTCGTTCGGGCGAATTCATCCCGACAAGGGCACCTCGACGGCGATCGAGATCGCTCGACGCGCGGGCTTCCGTCTGGTGATCTGCGGCCCCGTCCAAGACGCCGTGTACTTCCGGGACGAAGTGGAACCCCGGGTCGACGGAGACCGCGTGGTCTTCCTCGGCGCGGCGGAAGCCGAGGAACGCGCCCGGATCCTCGGGCATGCTGTTGCGCTCCTGCACCCGATCGACTTCGACGAGCCCTTCGGGCTCTCGGTGGTCGAGGCCATGGTCTGCGGCACGCCCGTCCTCGCGTTCCGCCGCGGGTCCATGGCCGAGGTCATCGACGAGGGGGTGACCGGCACCGCGGTCGCCTCGATCGACGAGGCTGTCGCAGCGCTTCCCGCCCTGGTCTCGTTGGACCGGCGGGGGGTCAGTGATCACGCCATCGCCCGGTTCGATGTGGAGCGCATGGTCGACCAGTACCTCCGCGTCTACGAGTCGGTGCTGCGCGGCTGATCCGGGGCGACGCCCAGGTCGGCGGTGTACCGTGGCGATCACAGCGTCCGGATCTTCATCTCGGACGTGGACCGGACTGCGGCGATGGGGGCGCGGTTCCACGGGGGGTGCCGCTGGCAGACGTCTCGCATCGCCCGCCGCGAATCCGCCCGGGCAAGATCAGAGAGCCTCATCGTGACCCACTACGGATTTCTCAGCACATTTCCGCCGACCCGCTGTGGCCTGGCAACTTTCACCGAGTCCCTCTCCGACGCGCTGGTGCTCGGCGGCGACCAGGACGGCACGATCGTGCGGGCCCTCGATCAGCCCGAGGACCGCACCCGCCACCACGCGACTGCGCGTTCTCGAGTCCGCACCGATCTGATCGCCGGCGACCGGCTCAGCACCCTGCGCGCGACCATGGCGCTGAACGGGTGCGACGTCGCGATCGTGCAGCACGAGTACGGGATCTACGGTGGGCGCGACGGCGATCAGGTTCTCGAGGTGCTCGCGGCGCTGAATGTCCCGACCATCGTCGTGCTCCACACGGTCCTCGTCTCGCCTACTGCCCATCAGCGGGAGGTGCTCACGGAAGTGTGCCGGCTCGCCTCGGTCGTCGTCGTCATGACGGTCCACGCGAGGGAGAACCTTGCAGCGCACTACGCGGTGGACCTCGCCCGTGTCCGAATCATCCCGCACGGCGTGAAGCACGTGGCCCTCGGCGGTGCGGAGCCGCACAGCGGCCGGCGCGTCGTGACATGGGGGCTCCTCTCACCGGGCAAGGGTGTCGAGTGGGGAATCCGAGCGATGGCGCAGCTCACCGACCTCACCCCGCGCGTCGAGTACATCGTCGCCGGTCAGACGCACCCCAAGGTGCTCGCGCAGGCTGGCGAGAGCTACCGCACCTCCCTCGCGCGCCTCGCGAGCGAGCTGGGCGTGGAGTCGTCCGTGCGGGTCGACGGGCGCTACCTCGGACCGAAGCAGCTCGCCGCCCTCATCGCGTCGGCGGACGTGGTCCTGCTGCCGTACGACTCGGTCGATCAGGCCACGTCGGGCGTTCTCGCCGAAGCTGTTGCTGCTGGCGTGCCCGTGGTCGCGACGGGCTTCCCCCATGCGGTCGAGCTGCTGTCGGGCGGAGCCGGCACGGTCGTCGCGCACCGGGACCCGGACGCCATCGCGCGGGCGCTGCGGGAGATCCTCACAGAGTCGTCCGTCGCGTGCGGCATGCGGGAGGCCGCCCTCCGCGAGACGAACGAGACGACGTGGTCCGCTGTCGCCGATCGCTACCGCTCACTCAGCGCAGGGCTCCTCGCCGCTCGGGCGGCGTGATGGACGCGTCGCCGTCGTACGCGCACCTCGGGGTCCTGACGGATCACAGGGGCGTCTTCGAGCATGCCCTGTTCGGCGAGCCGCGCTACGAGCACGGATACTGCGTCGACGATGTTGCGCGGGCGCTGATCGTCGTGGTCCGGGAACCGCAGCAGACCATCGCACTGGCACGGCTGTCTGCCATCTACCTGCGCTTCCTCGAGTCCGCCGTTCGCGCGGACGGGCTCGCGCACAACCGCATGAGCGCCGAAGGCGAATGGACCGATGAGCCGGCGATGGGCGACTGGTGGGGACGGCTGCTGTGGGCCCTCGGCACCGTCGCCGCGCAGGGGCGCGATCCCTGGACGCGCACCCGGGCGATGCGAACCTTCCGCCTGGCCGCCCGCGAGCGCTCCGCGAGCCTGCGGACGCTGGCATACGCAGCGCTCGGTGCCGCCGAGATCGCGCGCGTGCGCCCGGACGATCACATCGCCCGTGGGCTCCTCCTCGACTTCGTCGCAGCGATGCCAGCACTCGAGGACGCGGACTGGTTCTGGCCCGAGGAACGTCTCACCTACGGCAACGCCTCGATCCCCGAGGCGTTGATCGCCGCGGGGCATGCCCTCGACGACGCGGATGCTGCGGCGCAGGGGCTGCGGATGCTCGAGTTCCTCCTCTCGACCGAGACGGCGGACGGCCGGTTCTCCGTGACCGGGACCGAAGGGCGCGGAGCCGGCGAGGGGGGACCGCAGTTCGATCAGCAGCCGATCGAACTGGCGGCGCTCGCCGACGCGTGCGCGTGCGCGTACGCCGTGACCGGTGACCCGTCCTGGCTCGCGCCGATCGCCCTCGCGTGGCGATGGTTCACCGGCGACAACGACACCGGCGCGATCCTGTTCGACGAACAGACCGGCGCCGGCTACGACGGTCTCCAACGCGACGGCCGCAACGAGAACCGCGGTGCCGAATCGACGCTCGCCGCGCTCAGCACGCTGCAGCAGGCTCGCCGCCACAGTGAGCAGGCCGCGCGATGACGGCGCGCATCCACGCGGCGGAACTCGCGCCGCAGCCCGATCGCGTCATCGGGCAGCTGTTCCTGCCCGGCGAGGAGTTCACCGGGCACCGGTCGCGCGCCGCAGAGATCACCGAGCGCGTCATGGCGATTCCGGTCGAGACCGCCGACGCGCTCGCCGCCGAGCTGATCCGCGACTTCGGCGCGCGGCATCCGGACGTCCGCGATCTCCTTCTCGGCAACGCCGACGTCGTGAGCTCCCGCCTGACCGATCCCGTCGAGATCACCGAAGCACAGCGACTCGTGCTCGGGGCGGCCTTCACCTCGGAGTACGCCGTGGAGGGCGCCGCACTGTGCAATCCCTCTGCGGTCGAGCATCCGGATCAGTCGGGACTGGAGCCGGGGCAGGTTCGCCTCGCCATCGCCGTCCGGTCGATCGGCGAAGGACACCGCTCGTCCATCGGGTTCGCGGAGGCCGTCGTCGGTCCGGGCACGCAGTGGGCGTTCAGCGAGCGGAAGCGACCGCTGTGGCGTGCGCGCATCGAGGAGGGCGACTGGAGCGTCGCGCACTTCCGGGCGGCTGTCGAGGCGGAAGGGATGCTCGACGAGATCTCCCACAGCGTGCTGCAGTCGCTCCCCGAGAGATTCACCGCGTCCGACCTGGAGACCACGGTCGCCGCTCTGCCGACCGCGCTCACGCGGCGGGCCGACAGCCCCCGACAGATCGACGCGCTGCGAGACTTGACGGCCTCCGTCTATCGCGCCGTCTTCTCCGCGGAAAGCGGCGTGAGTCAGCGCGTGCTGATCCCGGTCGCAGCGGAGGAGCGGAACGGGATGGAGGACGCGCGGTTCGTGCGGTTCACGGATCTCGCGGGCGCCGTCCAGTACCGGGGGACCTACACGGCGTACGACGGCCGCGACATCGCCCCGCGCCTCATCGTCACGGACGACCTGAGAGCGTTCGCCGTGCACCGCCTGACCGGCGAGGCCGCCCAGGACAAGGGGATGGCACTGTTTCCTCGTCCGGTGCACGACAGGTATCTCGCGCTGAGCCGCATCGGCGGCGACAGCATCTCGCTCGCTGAGTCACACGACGGCGTGATCTGGGATCACGTCGGCACTGTCCACAGGCCCGAGGCACCGTGGGAGATCGTCCAGACCGGCAACTGCGGCCCACCCCTGGAGACACCGCAGGGCTGGATGGTCCTCGTGCACGGGGTGGGACCGATGCGCCGGTACTCGCTCGGGGCGCTGCTTCTCGATCTCGACGATCCGACGATCGTCCTCGGAAGGATGACGGCTCCGATCCTGACGGCCCAGGACGGGCGCCGGGACGGCTATGTGCCCAACGTCGTGTACTCGTGCGGCGGGATCATCGTCGACGGCGTGCTCTGGATACCGATCGGCATCGGCGACGCACGCATCGGCGTGTGCTCCATCGGGGTGGCGGATCTACTGGCCCACCTCGTTCCGCAGACGACGAGAGCGTAAGGTCAGCATCATGTGGACAGTTCTTCTCATCTTGCTCGTGGCCTGGGTGGTGCTGTCGATCGTGGGATTCGCTTTCGAGGGCCTCCTGTGGTTGGCCATCATCGGAATCGTGCTGTTCGTCGGCACGCTCATCTTCGGGATCCTCCGCCAGCGCGCCAAGCGCCCCGGCGCCTAGCGACTCGGCCGGTGCACGACCCGGCCGATGCGCATGCCCGGAATCGGGCGTACCCTGAGATCAAGTGACCCGGACCCCGTCATCGACGCGACACACTCTGTGCGCGGTGGAGATGACAGGGGTACCGAAATGACCGTCCTCCCATCGGGCCCCGTCCGATCGACCGTTCGATCGACCGAGCCCAAGACGCCGAACGCCTATACCGAGCTCTCGCAGCTGGTCACGACGAGCGGCCTGATGCGCCGCCGCTACGGCTACTACTGGACCAAGCTGATCGTCGCGCCGCTCGCCATCGTCGGAATCGTCGTCGCGTTCGTCGTCGTCGGCGACACGTGGTGGCAGCTCGTGACCGCGGCCGTGCTCGCGGTTGTGCTCACGCAGGTGGCCATGCTGGGCCACGACGCCGCGCACCGGCAGATCTTCCGCTCGGGTCGATGGAACGACTGGGCGACCCTCGTCATCGGCAATCTCCTCGTCGGGATGAGCTACGGATGGTGGCAGCATAAGCACACTCGCCACCACGCGAACCCGAACAAGATCGGCAGCGATCCCGACATCGACCTGCCGGTGATCGCCTTCACCCCGCAGCAGGCCGACCGCCGGCGCGCCAGCCGCAGCGGGCCGTTGCGCTGGCTGATCGCGCATCAGGGGGTGCTGTTCTTCCCGATCCTGCTGCTGGAAGGGCTCTCGCTGCACGCTTCGAGCGTGCGGCGAGTGTTCTCGCGCGAGCCGCTCCGCCGGCGCCCCGTCGAGATCGCCTTCATCACGATCCGCCTCGTCGGCTACGGGGCGCTCGTCTTCCTCGTGCTCTCGCCGGGCATAGCGTTCGCCTTCCTCGGTGTGCAGCTCGGCCTGTTCGGCGTCTACATGGGCATGTCGTTCGCCCCGAACCACAAGGGGATGCCCCTCGTGCCGGCCGACGTGAAGGTCGATTTCCTTCGCCGCCAGGTGCTCATGAGCCGCAACGTGCGCGGCGGTCGCTGGCTCGACACGGCGATGGGCGGTCTGAACTACCAGATCGAGCACCACCTGTTCCCGTCGATGCCCCGTCCGCACCTGCGCGCGGCATCCGGAATGATCTCCGCCTTCTGCCGCGAGCACGGCGTGCCCTACACCGAGACCGGGCTCTGGCAGTCGTACGGGATCGTTGTGCGCTACATCAACCGCGTCGGGCTCGGGGAGCGCGATCCGTTCGAGTGCCCGCTCCTGGTCCAGCGGCAGACCGTGTAGCTCGGGACTCAGAGTTCGAGGCGGCCGGCGATCACCTCGCTCGCGACCACGCCGATGCGTGTCTGCGACGAGCGCGCGTGGTGCCGGATCCGCGCGAACGCCTCATCCATGTCGATGTCGAGGCGCTGAGCGAGATACCCCTTGGCCTGCTCGATCACCACCCGGCTGTCCAGCGCGCGCTGGAGCTGAGCCTTTGCGAGCTCGGACTCCTCGACCAGCCGCTGCTGAAGGATGCTGATGGTGGCGATGTCGGCCAGGGCTTGCGCCGCGGCGGCATCCGCCTCGTTGAGAGTCCCCGGCTCGTCGCGCAGCAGGTTCAGGGAGCCCAGGGTCGAGTCCCGCAGTCGCAGGGGAATCGCGTGGATCGACGAGAACCCGGAAGCCCGCGCGTCGGCCGCGAATGCCGGCCAGCGGTCGGCGATCTGGTCGATGTCGTCCACAGAGACGACCTGCCCGGTCGTCGCGGCCTCCACGCAGGGGCCGGCGCCGACTCGCAGCTGCATCAGCTCGACGAGTTCGCTCCGCTCGCTGGTGGAGACGATCACCTCGAGCTCATTGGACGGGCTCAGGAGCAGTATCCCGGCGGCGGACGCATCGAAGAGCGAGATGCACTCGTCCACGAGCCGCTGGAGCACATCGACGACGTCGAACTCGTCGACCAGCGAGTCCGCCAGGGCGACGAAGGTCCCCAGAAGCCGATGCTCGCGGGTGAGCGACGTCATGTCGTCATCCTAAGCTCTGGCGTGTCACAGGGTGAGGTCGAGTCGCCGAGCGATGACATCGAGCGCGACGTCTCGCACCGGTCGGCCCACCGCGTACGCGTGGCCGCGGAGTAGCAGGAGTGCGTCATCCACGCCGATCCCGTTCCGCGCCGCGACCATGCCGGTCGCCTGATGCACCTCCCGGCGCGAGAACGGCTCGTCGGCTGCCGGATGGTCTGTCGCCTCGAGACTGTGCAGCGCCCGGCGCAGGAGGGTGCCGGAGACGATCACGGCAAGCCGGCTCATCGCGGAGACATCAGCGCCGGACAACTCGCGGGCAACCATCGAGTAGAGAGCGATGGACCCGATACCGACCGTGCCGATGAAGAGCGGGAACGCATAGAGCGACCCCACGGCGAGCTCCTGAAGACTCGCCCACGCGGCTGGCCACATCTCTCCTCCGTCGAGCTGAAGATCGGATGCCGCGACCGGCCGCCGGGAGCGCAAGGCCTCCCACGACGGGCCTTCGCCGAGGTCGATCTGGATCTCGGCGATGCGTGCACCGAGGCTCGTGCTGGCGCACACCGTCTGCGAACCCATGGGTGACCCGAGGGTGGTGATCACCGCGCCGGCCATCGCGACGGCGTCTCTCAGCGGCGAGCACAGATCGACGCCTCCCTCGCGGACGAGTGCGGCGGCGGCGAGCGAGAAGGCATCGTGTGGGGGAACGTCGCCGGCTGTGCTGGACATCGCTCCCCGCCGTTCGAATCGGACTGAAGAGGCGCTGGGTCCCGGTGCCTTCATCGCGATCGTACACCGGTAGCCAGGGCAGTCGCCCCCCTGCGCGAGGCTCCTCCTCGAATCGCTCTGGCGTTGCGGAGGATAGGGGACTCCGTCGGCCCGCCAGAGCGGGCCTCCTCCTCGAATCACTCTGCCGAGTAACGCGTGAAGGGCCGCCCCTTCGGGACGGCCCTTCACGCGTTGCGGAGGATAGGGGATTCGAACCCCTGAGGGCTTGCACCCAACACGCTTTCCAAGCGTGCGCCATAGGCCACTAGGCGAATCCTCCTGGGCCCCGGAGGGCCACGGAACATCCTACCTGGTCGCCGGAGCGCCTCCTGCGTAGACGCTGCCCGGACGGACGATGAGCGACCGCGGGGCGATCACGGCCAAGATCCGCCGGGAGGCAGGCGCCGCGGCCAGCAGCTGCCTGCGCACGGCGGTGGCAGCATCCGTCGCCGCGTCCCCCAGCCAGTAGTCCCGCGCGCCCGTCGGCGCATAAGACGCGCGCTCGATCGCGCGCACCAGGGTCTCCAGGTCTTCCGGCGAGGCGCCGTGCAGGTCGACGAGGCGCTGGGCGAAACTGCGCGGGCTCTCGCTCGCGGGCACCGCGATGCCGACGTCGATCGCCGCGTCCTGCGCGAGCGTCCACGCCGCAGCGGCATCGCCGCCCCGGCCCGCCGCCGTCAGCTGCCGCCGCCGCAGCTCGCTCACGAGGAACGGCACGGCCAGCAGCAGGAGGATCAGCAGCGCCACGCCGAGTGACGGCAGCGGATTCGCCCCGCCGAGCGGTGTCCCGGGCAGTGCCTCGTCGCGTGGATCGATCGGGCTGTTCGGGTCCGCCGTGGGCGTCGACGTCGGCGCCGGGGTCGCCCCGGGCGTCGCCGTCGACGGGTCGTCGGGATCGCCCGGGAGGGATGCCGCGGGCGAGAACGCCGTCGGGACGCCCAGGCCCGCCGTCGGCTCGAACGGCACCCAGCCGACATTGTCGAAGTACACTTCCGGCCACGCGTGCAGCAGCGAGCTGGAGACCGAGTACACCGTCTGCGAGTCCACGACGTCCGTCGTCGCCACGCCCGGCAGGTACCCCACCACGATGCGCGTGGGCATGTGCAGGGAACGGGCCATCAGTGCGAACGCGGAGGCGAAGTGGATGCAGTAGCCCTCCCGCTGCTCGAGGAACTCCGCGACCGCCTCGGCGCCGCTGCCGTCGAAGCCCTCCTCGACGGGAGCCTCGAGCGAGTAGCGGAACTCCCCGCCGCGGAACCAGCGCTGCAGCGCGATCAGCCGGTCGTAGTCGTTGTCGGCGCCCGCCGTCACCTCGGCTGCGAGGTCGATGATGATGTCGGGCGTCTCGGGCGGGAGCGAGGTGGTCTGGTCGCGGAGCTCGGGACCACCGGCGTTGAACTGGCGGATCTGCTCGAGCGACGGACGCGGGACATTGGCGACGACCTCGTACGCCTGGCCCTGCGTCGACCCCGACTGGGAGATGACCGTGCGGTTGTACGGGACCGCGGCCCAGCGTCCGTCGAGCCCGCTCACCGACACGGCCGGGAACGACACCGGCAGCCATACCGACGCCAGATTCACCACCTCCACCGATGTGGTCGTCTCGGTGACGCGGACGTCCGGCCCCACGGCGACGCTGCCGAGACCCAGCTCGCTGTCGAGCGGCACCGTGCGCACCTGGTCGGGCTCCCAGATCCCGCCTTCGAAACGCGAGAGCGTCGTGGCCCGCAGGTACGGCGCCGACTGCGCGTCGGTGCGCACCCGCAGCACCTCGATCTCCTCCGGACGGCGCAGATCGTCACCGAGCTGAAGAGTCGCATCGATCCCCGGGCCCGGTCCGAGCCCGCCGCCGGCACGCACCGCCGGCTGGGGGAGGAGGGGCGTGGCGACGACGGCGACGACGACGGCGATCGCCCCGATGCCCACAGCCGTCGCGGGGACGCCGGCCGCCCGCTCCGACTCGCGCTCGAGCGGGCGTTCGCGTGATCGCGTCTCGGCGCGGATCAGGAAGAGGATCGCGACGGCCAGGAACACGAAGGCCATCACGTCCACCTGCCGCGGGACCGCGATCGCCGGGATCAGCGACACCGCGACGATCCCGATCGATGCGAGCAGCGGCATCCGCGCGGTGAGGACGACGTGGTCGACGATGATCGCGAGCAGGCCCATCGAGCCGACGATGAGGAACGCGAGCGAGGGGTGATCGTCCAGCGGCGCGGCGCCGAACGTGATCCGCTCGATCGCCTCGTCGAAGAGCGGCGGAACCGCTTCGAAGGTCTCGGGTGTCGGAACGACCCAGAGCAGGGCGGTGTGGCGCAGGAACACGACGGTCATGAACGCGACCCACACACCCGCTTCGATGAGGCTGACCGCGACCGCGGGGAGCCGGAAGCGGCGCGCGACGAAACCGGCCGCGAGCACCGCCGTCGCCAGCAGCACCGCGCCCAGGAGCCAGCCGCCGGGCTTCACGACCCGCATCACCGGCAGGAGCGCGGCCAGCAGCGCCGCCAGGAGCGCGAGCGTGAGGATGAGCTCGCCGCCGCGGCGGGCCGCGCGCCCCGAAGAGTCAGCCGAGGACATGGCTCACCCCTCGCCCGACGGCGCCCGCCCACACCGCCGCGAGATCGCCTTCGGGATCGATCGCGCCCACGCGCCACCCGGCATCGGCCGCGCGGTCCAGCGCGTTGCCGACGGGTGACACCGAGAACAGCATCGGCAGCGTGCTGTGGTGGACGATCGGCGTGAGGACGTCGGCGTCCGAGGCATCCAGTCTTCCGGTGATCACCACGACCGGTCCGGTCATGATGCCCGCGAAGAGCCGGGGGAGGCGGCCGAGGGAGTCGTCGCGCCGGGCCGTCAACGTGGCGAAGTGCGACAGCAGCACCTCGACCTCCGTCATGTCGCCGCCGTCGATCCGCTCGGCCAAAACGGCCCCGTCGCTGTCGAGCACCTCGACGGCGTACCCGTCGTGGACGAGTCGCGCAACCGCGGAAACGCACGCCGACACGGCCGCCTCGAACCCGGGGTCGCCGCCGGGCGCCTGGAGCGCCTCGGTCGCCCACCGCAGCGCACCGCGGTCGAGCACGACGCTCGCCTCGGGAGTGGACTCCTGCTCCTCCTGCCGCACCATGAGCTCATCGCGGTGCGCCGTGGCTCGCCAATGGATGCGCCGCATCGAATCGCCCGGCGCGTAGGGGCGCGCGACGAGGTTGTCCGCGCCCTGCCCGAGCTGGTTCGTCGTGGTGTGGAGGGTTCCGCCGGACTCGCCCGCGAAGTCGGTGAGCGGAGGAAGATCGACGAGCGCCGGGGCGACGGTCACGAGTGTCCGCTGGCCGAACGTGGTCCGGCGGCGGGCGAGGCCGAACGGGTCGGTGGACTGCACCGAAAGGGGTCCGATCGGGTGCACGCCGCGCTTCGCTCCCGTCACCACGTACGACAGCTCCACGACCCGGTCGCTTCGTCGCAGCCCCGATCCGAGCGCCGGGAAGACCCCCTCGGCCTTGCCGCGCAGGCCCTTGGGCAGCACGTCCTGCCACACCCCGGGCGGCGTCGGCAGGGCGGTCCGCACTCCCACGGTCACCGATACCAGCGACTCCCGCCCGACCGTCGCGACATCCGGGGTGAGCGATCGCGTCACGACGTCGGACCGACGCGACAGGTAGAGCGATGCGACGCTGGCCACGATCACGGCGACGAGCAGGATGCCGAAGTACATCAGCTCGGTGACCCCGAACTCGTTCGCCGTCACGAAGCACGCGATCGCGAGGATGAGCGCGCCCGTGCCTCGCACGGTCAAGGGCCACAGGCGTCTCATCGCGGCCTCACTGACGGGCGGCGATCGGGACGCGGACGCTCCCGGCGATGCGCTCGATGATCGTCGTGACGGCGTCGGCCGCGCCGCGGGCTCGCGCGCCGCCCGCCGAACGGCTCGGGATGAGACGGTGGGCGAAGACCGGGGCGAGCAGGGCCGTGATGTCGTCGGGGATCACGAATCCCCGCCCGTCCAGGGCCGCCCAGACCTTGGCCGCCCTCACCAGCTGCAGCGTCGCGCGCGGGCTGGCGCCGAGGCGCAGGTCGGCGTGCGTGCGGGTCGCATGGGCGAGGGCCACCGCGTAGTCCTCGATCGTCGGAGCCACGTGCACCGCGCGCGCCCACGCGATGAGATCGGTCACCCGCGCGGCCGACAGCACCGGGGACAGCTGGTCGAGCGGGTTGCGGGTGTCGCGCTGGCGGAGCATGAGGGCCTCGGAGCGCTGATCCGGATAGCCCATCGAGATGCGCATCATGAACCGATCGCGCTGCGCCTCCGGAAGCGCGTACGTGCCCTCCATCTCGAGCGGATTCTGGGTGGCCACGACGAGGAAGGGCGCGGGCAGCGGGTGCGTGCGCCCGTCCACGGTGACCTGGCCCTCCTCCATCGCCTCCAGCAGCGCCGACTGCGTCTTGGGGGAGGAGCGGTTGATCTCGTCGGCGATGACGATGTTGGCGAAGATCGCACCCGGCTTGAACTCGAACTCGCGCTCGACGGGATTGAAGACGCTCACGCCGGTGACGTCGCCGGGCAGCAGATCGGGAGTGAACTGGATGCGGCGGACCGTGGCGTCGACGGAGGCGGCCAGTGCGCGGGCGAGCATGGTCTTGCCGACGCCGGGCACATCCTCGATGAGCAGATGACCCTCGGCGAGCAGGCACACCAGCGCGCTGCGCACGGCTTCCGGCTTGCCGTCGATGACACCGCTCACCGACGCGAGGATCGCCTCGGTCGTTCGCGCGAAGGACTCGGCGGTCAAGGCGCCGGTCGACTCGGTCACTGCGGCATCCGTCATCGAGACCTCCTCGGCCGCCTTCCGGCGGGTCGTCCCCAGCGCGGGCCACGGCGCCCGCCCACCCGTCGATCGTAACAACGCGGGAGTCGCCGGGGGCCTGGGAGAAGCCTGGGGGACTCCGGACCGCACCGGGCGGGGCGCGGTGCGGCTCGCCGAACGGTTAGACTGGTGGCAGCTCTCCGCGAGGCGGCATCCAGGCCAACTCCCCCAGGACGGAAACGTAGCAAGGGTAACCAGGCTCTGCCGGGTTCGCGGAGAGTCTTACTTTTCCCCGGCGGCGCCTCGGGCGAAGGGGCCGTCGAGCACCGCCCACTGCAGCAGCATGATCGTCTTGGCGTCCTGGATGCGGCCCTCCCGGACCATCTGCAGCGCCTCGTCGATCCCCAGCTCGACGAGCTCGATGTGCTCGCCCTCCTCGGCGAGTCCGGCCCGGCGCCCCGCCATCGCGCCGCCGTCGTACGGCGCGGCGAAGAAGTGCAGCCGCTCGGTCACCGACCCCGGGCTCATGTAGACGTCCCACACGTGCTCGAGATCGCCCACCTCCACGCCCGTCTCCTCGACGGCCTCGCGGCGGATCGCGGTGGCCGGGTCGTCTTCGTCCAGCAGCCCGGCCGCCGTCTCGATCAGCATCCCGTCGGGGTGGTCGTTGACGTAGACGGGATAGCGGAACTGGCGGGTGAGCAGCACGGTGCGACGCGCGGGGTCGTAGAGGAGGATCGTCGCGCCGTTGCCGCGGTCGTAGGTCTCGCGCTGCTGCACCTCCCACCGGCCGGACGGACCCCGGTACTCCAGCGTCGTGCGTCGCAGCACGTGCCACGCGGCGGCGAGGACCTCCACGTCCGTCACCTTGACGTCCGGATTGCGATCGAGGTCGCGGCCGATGCGGTCCAGACCGATGCGGCCGCGGTGGTCGGGGACATCGATTCCGGGGCGAGGGGCGTCCATGGCCCTCGAGCGTACCCGCGGCCCGGGCGCCCTGCCCGAGCGCAGGTGCCCGCCCCTAGGCTGGTGCTGTGGCACGGAGCATCTTCATCACGTCGGCGGAGGGTCATTCGGGCAAGTCCACGGTCGCGCTGGGAGTGCTCGACGCGCTCAGCCACGCGACCCCCCGCGTGGGCGTGTTCCGGGCGATCGCCCGTTCCACCGTCGAGCGCGACTACGTGCTCGAGATGCTGCTCGACCACGACGGCGTCGACCTCTCCTACGACGAGTGCGTGGGCGTCACCTACGACGACGTCAGGAACGACCCGGATGCCGCACTCGCGACGATCGTCGAGCGGTACAAAGCGGTCGAGGCTCAGTGCGATGCCGTCGTGGTGCTCGGGAGCGACTACACGGACGTCGGAAGCCCTGCCGAGCTCGCCTACAACGCCCGCATCGCGGCGAATCTCGGCGCGCCGGTGCTGCTCGTGCTCGGCGGACGGTCGGCGCAGGGGCAGACCCAGCCAGAGCAGCTCGGGTCCTCACTCCCGCGCACCCCTGCCGAGATGGGGCAGATCGCCGCGCTGGCGCTGACGGAGCTCGCGCACGGCCGGGCGGAGCTCTTCGCGATCGTCGCCAACCGCGCCGAGCCCGCGGAGTCCACCGGCACGATCGCCGCGATCCGGGCCGCGCTCGCGGCATCCGGGCGCCCCGCGGCCGACCGGATCCCGGTCTGGGCGATCCCCGAGGACCGCTACCTCGTGGCACCGTCGATCCGCGGCATCATGCGCGCCGTCGGCGGCGAGCTCCTGGCCGGCGACCCCGACCGGCTCACGCGCGAGGCCCTCGGAGTCGTGGTCGCGGGCATGTCGATGGTCAACGTGCTGCCGCGCCTGCTCGAAGGCGCCGTGGTGGTCATCCCCGCCGACCGGTCCGAAGTGCTGCTCGCGACCCTTCTCGCGAACGCGTCGGGGACGTTCCCCTCGATCTCGGGCATCGTGCTCAACGGCGGGTTCGAACTGCCTGAGCCGGTCACGCGTCTGCTGGACGGTCTCCACTCCAACGTGCCGATCATCACGACCGACCTCGGCACGTACGAGACCGCCGCGCGCATCATGAACACCCGCGGACGGCTGGCCGCCGACTCCCAGCGGCGCTACGACACCGCCCTCGCGCTGTTCGAGCAGAACGTCGACACCGATGAGCTCCTCGAGGCCTTCGGCGTCGCGCGGGCGACGGTCGTCACGCCCCTCATGTTCGAATTCCAGCTCATCGACCGGGCCCGCGCCCAGCGCAAGCGCATCGTCCTGCCCGAGGGCGACGACGACCGCGTGCTGCGCGCCGCTGCGACCGTGCTCAAGCGCGGCATCGCCGACCTCACGATCCTCGGCGAGCCGATCGAGGTCCGCGCCCGCGCGATCGAGCTCGGCATCGACATCCACGCCGCCGACGTGCTGTCCCCGTTCGACGCCGTGCACGTCCACAAGTTCGCCGAGGAGTACGCCCGGCTTCGCGCGCACAAGGGGGTCACGGTCGCCCAGGCCTCCGACACCGTGACCGATGTGTCGTACTTCGGCACGCTGATGGTGCACCTGGGCCTCGCCGACGGCATGGTCTCGGGAGCAGCCCACACCACCGCGCACACGATCCGCCCCGCATTCGAGATCATCAAGACCAAGCCGGGTGTGTCCGTGGTCTCCAGCGTGTTCCTGATGGCGCTCGCCGATCGCGTCCTCGTCTACGGCGACTGCGCGGTCATCCCGGATCCGACGAGCGAGCAGCTCGCGGACATCGCGATCTCCTCGGCGGCGACGGCGGCCCAGTTCGGGATCGAGCCGCGGATCGCCATGCTGTCCTACTCCACCGGCGAGTCCGGCTCCGGGGCGGACGTCGAGAAGGTCCGCGCCGCGACGGCACTCGTGCGCGAGCGGGCGCCGGAGCTGCCGGTGGAGGGGCCCATCCAGTATGACGCCGCCGCCGATGCCGCCGTCGCCGCAGCGAAGATGCCCGGCTCCCAGGTCGCGGGACGCGCGACGGTGTTCGTCTTCCCCGACCTGAACACCGGCAACAACACCTACAAGGCGGTTCAGCGCTCGGCGGGCGCGGTGGCGATCGGCCCGGTCCTCCAGGGTCTCAACAAGCCGATCAACGACCTCTCCCGTGGGGCGCTGGTCGACGACATCGTCAACACGATCGCCATCACCGCCATCCAGGCCCAGGGGGAGGCATCGGCGTGACTCCCGTGCTCGTGATCAACTCGGGGTCCTCCTCGTTCAAGTACCAGCTGATCGACATGGATGCCGAGGCCACCCTCGCGTCGGGCCTCGTCGAGCGCATCGGCGAGGCGATGGGTCGTGCCACCCACACGGTGCGCGCACCCGCACCCGACGGAGGCGGCGCGACCTTCACGGATGCGACCTCCTCGCGCGAGCTGCCGATCGCCGACCACACAGCCGGCTTCGGAGTGATGCTCGAGGCGTTCGCGCAGGACGGACCCTCGCTGGAGGATCACGCTCCCGTGGCGGTGGGCCATCGCGTCGTCCATGGCGGCGACCGCTTCTTCGAGCCGACGCTGATCACCCCCCTCGTCGAGATCAACATCGACGACCTCTCGGTGCTCGCGCCGCTGCACAACCCCGCCAATCTCGCCGGGATCCGCGCCGCGAAGCGCGCGTTCGGCGACGTCCCGCACGTCGCGGTGTTCGACACCGCCTTCCATCAGACCCTGGCGCCCGAGGCCTACACGTATGCGATCGACGCCGAGCTCGCGGCATCCCATCGCATCCGGCGCTACGGATTCCACGGCACGTCGCACAAGTTCGTCAGCGAGGCCGCCGCCGCCTTCCTCGGCCGCCCCGTCGGCGAACTCAAGCAGATCGTGTTCCACCTCGGCAACGGCGCGTCCGTCACCGCGATCGACCGCGGCCGGTCAGTGGAGACCTCGATGGGGTTCACGCCGCTCGAGGGCCTGGTGATGGGCACGCGCTCGGGCGATCTCGACCCGGCGGTGCTGTTCCATCTCGCGCGCCGCGAGGGCATGTCCATCGATCAGCTCGACGACCTCCTCAACAAGCGCAGCGGGATGCTGGGGCTCGCAGGGTCCTCCGACCTCCGCGACATCCGCGCCGCCGTCGCGAGCGGGGATGAGCGGGCGCGCCTGGCCTTCGAGGTGTACGTCCACCGCCTGCGGGCATACGCCGGCGCGTACCTGGCGCAGCTCGGCGGCGCCGACGTGATCTCCTTCACCGCCGGTGTCGGAGAGAACGCGCCCCTCGTTCGCGCGAGAGCGCTCGACACGCTCGGCTTCGCCGGGATCGAGGTCGACGAGGAGCGCAATCTCGCGCCGGGACGCGGCATCCGGCGCATCTCGACGGATGCTTCGGCTGTCGCCGTGCTCGTGGTTCCGACCGACGAGGAGCTCGAGATCGCGCGGCAGACGCTCGGCGTCTCACGCGGGTGACCCGCGGCTCGTTACGCTGGGGGAGTGACGATGGATTCCCTGCCCGATCTCACCGCCTACGACGCCGTCCTGTTCGACCTCGACGGGGTCCTCACGCCCACCGCGGAAGCGCACATGCACGCGTGGGAGACGATGTTCACGGAGCTCTTCGCGACGTGGGAGATCACTCCGCCGTACACCGAGCGCGACTACTTCGACCACCTCGACGGCAAGAAACGGTACGACGGCGTGGCGGCACTGCTGCGCTCGCGTGACGTCGAGGTTCCCTGGGGTGATCCGTCCGACCCCGTGACAGCCGACACCGTGTGCGGGATCGGCAACCGCAAGAACGTGGTCTTCGAGCGCGTCCTGCGCGCCGAGGGCATCGCGCCCTACCCCGGTTCCCTCGCGCTGCTGGACGCGCTCGCCGCGGCGGGCACGACCGTCGCCGTCGTGTCGAGCTCGAAGAACGCCGAAGAGGTGCTCAAGGCCGCGGGCATCCGCGACCGGTTCGCCGTCGTGATGGACGGGGTCATCGCCGAACGCGACCACCTCGCGTCCAAGCCCGCCCCGGACGTCTTCGTCGAAGCCGCGCGCATGCTGAACGTCGATCCCGCGCGGAGCGCCGCCGTCGAGGACGCGCTGAGCGGAGTCGCCTCGGCGGCGTCGGGCGGATTCGCCCTCGTGGTCGGCGTCGATCGCGGAGCCGGCGAGGAGGACCTGCGTCATGCGGGGGCCCACGTCGTCGTCAGAGATCTGGCGGAGTTCGTCGCCGCAACCCCTTCCGACCCCGCTGAGGAGCACACCGCATGATCGATCGCGATCGCTTCCCCGTCGACCCGTGGCGTCTCGTCGAGACCGCGTTCGATCTCGACGACGTCGGCGTCACGGAGACCCTGTTCTCGGTGGGCAACGGCTACCTCGGCATGCGCGGCAATCACCCCGAGGGTCGTCACGCGCAGGAGCACGGCACCTTCGTCAACGGGTTCCACGAGACCTTCCCCATCCGTCACGCCGAGCAGGCGTACGGATTCGCCGAGGTGGGACAGACGATCATCAACGCGCCGGACGCGAAGGTGATGCGCGTGTACGTGGACGACGAGCCGCTGTCGCTCGACCTCGCCGACGTCCGCGAGTACGAGCGGGTGCTCGACATGCGAGACGGCGTCCTGCGCCGGCACATCCTGTGGGTCACCCCGTCGGGAAAGGACGTGCGGATCGACTTCGAGCGGATGGTGTCGTTCGAGGAGAAGCACCTGGCCGTCATGACGATCGAGGTCACGGTCCTCAACGCCGACGCCCCCGTGACGGTCAGCTGCCAGCTGCTGAACCGGCAGGACGGCGAGGACGTCTACGGCGGGACGCCCTCCAGCCCGAAGCGGGCCGGGTTCGACCCTCGCAAGACCGAGACGCTGCACGAGCGCGTGCTCGAGCCGCAGGAGTACTGGCAGGACGGCGACCGCACGGCGCTGTCGTACCGGGTGCGGGAGTCGGGGATGACGATCTCCGTCGTCGCCGATCACACCGTGGAGACCGAGAACGAGTACGACTCGCGCTACCTGGTCGAGCCCGACATCGCCAAGAACGTCTTCCGGGTGCAGGCGAAGGCCGGTGTGCCGGTGCGCGTGACCAAGATCGTGAGCTACCACACCTCGCGCGGCGTTCCCGCGCGCGAACTCGTCGACCGTGGCAGGCGGGCGCTCGACCGCGTGCGCGTCACGGGGGTGGCCGCGCTCTTCGCCGCGCAG
Source organism: Microbacterium insulae (assembly GCF_042677065.1). Lineage (NCBI taxonomy): Bacteria > Bacillati > Actinomycetota > Actinomycetes > Micrococcales > Microbacteriaceae > Microbacterium > Microbacterium insulae. The sequence continues at coordinate 2,296,346 of NZ_JBHTII010000001.1, forward strand.
CGCACGTGGCTCGACGGCTTCTGGGAGCGCTCGGACGTGCGCATCGGCGGCCACGACGATCTGCAGCAGGCGACGCGCTGGTGCCTTTTCCAGCTCGCGCAGGCTGCGGCGCGCGCGGACGGCATGGGCGTGCCTGCGAAGGGCATGACGGGGTCGGGCTACAGCGGCCACTACTTCTGGGACACCGAGATCTACGTCCTGCCGTTCCTGGCGTACACGACTCCGCTGTGGGCTCGTAACGCGCTCCGGATGCGCTACCTCATGCTCCCCGCTGCCCGACGCCGCGCGTTCCAGCTCAACGAGCACGGCGCGCTGTTCCCCTGGCGCACGATCAACGGGGAAGAGGCATCCGCTTACTACGCGGCCGGCACGGCGCAGTACCACATCAACGCCGACGTCAGCTTCGCGCTGGCCAAGTACGTGCGCGCGACGGGCGACGACGAGTTCCTCCACCGTGAGGGCGTGGACATCGCCGTCGAGACCGCGCGGCTGTGGGCGACGCTGGGGTTCTGGCGCTCGGTCGACGGGGCGGAGGAGACCTTCCACATCCACGGCGTGACCGGTCCCGATGAGTACACCACCGTCGTCAACGACAACCTCTTCACCAACGTCATGGCGCGCTTCAACCTGCGCTTCGCGGCGCGCACGGTGCGGGAGATGGCCGAGCTCGACGGCGAGATCTATCGCAAGATGGTCGACCGCCTGGGCCTGGACCCCGCCGAGCCCGAGGGGTGGGAGCGTGCCGCCGAGGCGATGCACATCCCGTTCAGCCCGGCCCTCGGCATCCACCCGCAGGATCACGTCTTCCTCGAGCGGGAGATCTGGGACCTCGAGAACACGCCGCCCGACAAGCGGCCGCTGCTGCTGCACTTCCACCCGCTGGTCATCTACCGGTACCAGGTGCTCAAGCAGGCCGACGTCGTGCTCGCCCTCTTCCTGCAGGGCAACCACTTCTCCGACGAGGACAAGCTCGCCGACTTCGAGTACTACGACCCGCTGACCACCGGCGACTCGACGCTGTCGGCCGTGGTGCAGGCGATCCTGGCGGCCGAAGTCGGCTACCAGGACCTCGCACTGGAGTACTTCCGCCAGTCGATCTTCGTCGACCTCGCCGACCTTCACCACAACGCCGCGGACGGCGTGCACGTCGCCTCCGCCGGCGGCGTGTGGACCGCGCTGGTCTCGGGCTTCGGAGGCATGCGCGACCACTTCGGCGAGCTGTCGTTCGACCCGCGCCTGCCCGCCGACTGGCCGGAGCTGGCCTTCACGCTGCACTGGCACGGGACACGGCTGGACATCACGGTCACGCGCGACGAGCTGCGGGTCGAGGCATCCGGCGGCGACCCCGTCGGGTTCAGCGTCCGAGGCACCGGCTACGTCGTCGGCTCCGGCGAGGTCGTCACCGTGCCCCTCGCGGGTCAGGGGCGGGTCATCCCCGGACGCCCGACGCTCGGCATGCTGACCGACGTGCGCCGCGAGGACGGCTCGTACCTGTCGGCCTCCGTCCCCACGGTCACCTCCTCGATCCCGGTGATCGTCGGGGCCGCGGACATCGAGCACGGTGCGGACGCCCAGTGACGCGAGGACGCATGTCGGTCCTTCGCCGTAGGCTGTCGGGGTGACCACCGCCCTCTACCGCCGCTACCGGCCCGAGTCGTTCGGCGAGATGATCGGCCAGGCGCAGGTCACCGAGCCGCTGATGACAGCCCTGCGCGGCGACCGCGTGGGGCACGCCTACCTGTTCTCGGGTCCGCGCGGCTGCGGCAAGACGACGTCCGCGCGCATCCTGGCGCGGTGCCTGAACTGCGCCGAGGGTCCGACCGACACCCCGTGCGGCACGTGCGACAGCTGCATCGAGCTCGGGCGCGGCGGCGGCGGCTCGCTCGACGTCGTCGAGATCGACGCGGCGAGCCACAACGGCGTCGACGACGCGCGCGACTTGCGCGAACGGGCAGTGTTCGCGCCGGCGCGCGATCGCTACAAGATCTTCATCCTCGACGAGGCGCACATGGTGACGCCGCAGGGCTTCAATGCCCTGCTGAAGCTGGTCGAGGAGCCCCCCGATCACGTCAAGTTCATCTTCGCCACGACCGAGCCCGAGAAGGTCATCGGCACGATCCGCTCGCGGACCCACCACTATCCGTTCCGTCTGGTCCCGCCCGGCGCCATGCTCGAGTACGTCCAGTCGCTGTGCGTGCAGGAGGGCGTCGAGGTCGAGGCCGGCGTGCTTCCGCTCGTCGTCCGCGCCGGCGGCGGGTCGCCCCGCGACACGCTCTCGCTCCTCGATCAGCTCATCGCAGGATCCGAAGACGGCACCGTGCGCTACGAGCGGGCGGTCTCCCTGCTCGGCTACACCCACGCCGAGCTCCTCGACGAAGTCGTCGACGCGTTCGCCGGCGGCGACGCGGGGGCCGCGTTCAGCGCCGTCGACCGCGTCATCCAGACCGGTCAGGACCCCCGCCGCTTCGTCGACGACCTGCTCGAGCGCCTGCGCGACCTGATCATCGTGTCCGCCACCGGCCAGGGGGCGGCCGCCGTGCTGCGCGGAGTCTCCGATGAAGATCTCGCGCGCATGCAGCGTCAAGCGGACGCTTTCGGCACCGCCCGGCTCTCGGCGATCGCCGACCTCGTCATCTCCACCCTCGACGACATGACCGGCGCCACGTCGCCCCGCCTGCAACTCGAGCTCATGGTCGCCCGCGTGATGGCTCGGGCGACGGATGCCGCGGCCCCCGCCGCTCCCGAAGTCGCTCGCGCCGCGGCCGTGGTCGAGCGCGCAGCGCCCGGCCCCGAGCGCCCTTCCGACGCGACTCCGGCAGTCGTCGAGCGGGCGGCTCCGCCCGCGTCAGGAGGCGCGGCCCCCGTCGAGGTCGGCCGTCCCCTGGAGGTTCCCGCCGACGCTGCCGACCCGGGTGCTGACACGCCCCCTGCGGCCGCTCCGGCGTCCGCCGGCCCGGCCGCTCCGACGGCTGCTCCGGCGTCCGCCGGCCCGGCCGCTCCGACGGCTGCTCCGCCGGCGCCTTCCCCGGCCTCGGCTGCTCCGGCGCCGACCGGCCCGGTCACCGTGCAGCGCATGCGCGACGCCTGGCCCGAGGTCCTGGTGCGCCTCGAAGACATCAGCCGCACCTCGTGGCTGCTCGCCTCGAGCGCCGAGGTCACGGGCTTCGACGACGACGTGCTGACGCTGTCCTTCGCGAGCCAGGCCGATGTGGCCAAGTTCAAACAGCGCGCAGCCGGCGGCGGGCCGAGCGAAGACCTCCGCCAGGCGATCCTGGCCGTGCTCGGCGTCCGCGTGAAGTACCTCGCGAAGCACGGCGGACAAGCGGGCCCCGCCTCACCGCCCGCGCCACCCGCGCAGCCCCCTGCGCGATCCGAGACGCCCTCTCGCCCCGCCCCCGCGCGTGCCTCGGCGCCGGCAGCCGCAGCCCCCGTGACCGAGTGGGCCGTCGCGCCGATCCCCACCGACGCCGATGCGCCGCCGCCCGACCCCGGCCCGGCGATGTCCGCACCCGGTCAGTTCCCCGTCGACGACGAACCCGAGGATGCCGCGCGGGCGCGCGTCGCGACGCTGGCGCCCGCTCGCGAGGGCGAGGTCCTGCGCCCCGAAGACGTCGAGCCGTCCACCGAAGCCGACGACGACGAAGCTGCGGCGCCGGACGCCGCGACGGATGACCCCGTGCCGCCGGTCGTCGCCCCGCCGCTTCCCCCGACCGTTTCCACGCGCAACGGCGGCGTGCAGCGCTACGGCGAGGCGGTTGTGCGGCAGGTGCTCGGAGCGACCTTCGTCCGCGAGGAGCCGTACGAACCGCCCACGAGGTTCAGCTAGCCCATGTACGACGGCATCGTCCAAGACCTGATCGACGAGTTCGGGCGACTCCCCGGCATCGGCCCGAAGTCCGCGCAGCGCATCGCGTTCCATATCCTGCAGACGCCGAACTTCGACGTGTCCCACCTCGCGCAGCTGCTGGCCGAGGTGCGAGAAAAGGTGCGCTTCTGCGAGGTGTGCGGCAACGTCTCCGAGCAGGACCGCTGCTTGATCTGCCGCGACCCGCGACGCAACCGGGGCCTGATCTGCGTAGTCGAGGACGCGAAGGACGTCGCCGCCATCGAGCGCACCCGCGAGTTCCGTGGCCTTTACCACGTGCTGGGCGGCGCGATCAGCCCGATCGCGGGCATCGGTCCCGACGACCTGCGCATCACGCAGCTGATGCAGCGACTCGCCGACGGAACCGTCCAGGAGGTCATCCTGGCCACCAATCCCAACCTGGAGGGCGAGGCGACGGCCACCTACCTGAGCCGGCTGCTGCACACCCTCGAGATCAGCGTCACCCGTCTGGCCTCGGGTCTGCCCGTCGGCGGCGACCTCGAGTACGCCGACGAGGTGACCCTCGGCCGGGCCTTCGAGGGCCGACGGTCTGTCTGACGTCCGCCGTAGATTGGCGGTCGAGCGTCTCGCCCGCCCGGCGCGCGCAGTCGAGGCTGGAGCGATGAGGAACCCGACGTGAACGGCACGGTCCAGAGATTCGACGCGCGGGCGTGGGTGCTGTTCGCGATCATGGCGGTCGTGTGGGGCATCCCCTACCTGTTCATCAAGGTGGCGGTCGATTCCTACTCGCCGGCAGCCGTCGTCGCCGGACGCACGCTGCTCGGCGCGCTCATACTGCTGCCGTTCGCGCTTCGGCAGGGGGCGTTGCGCCCCGCCTTCTCGAAGATCGGCTGGGTCCTCGCGTTCGGCGCCATCGAGATGGCCGGCCCGTTCCTGCTCCTCAGCCACGCCGAGCAGACGCTCCCTTCGGGTCTCACCGGTCTGCTCGTGGCGACCGTTCCGCTGTTCGCCGCCCTGATCGCCTTCACGGGCGGCGACCGGTCGGTGCTCCGACCCACCCGCGCGATCGGGCTCGTGGTGGGGTTCGCCGGGGTCGCGGTGATCGTCGCCGGGCCGGGACTGTCGGTCGAGGGGGGCGGTCTGCTCGCCGTCGGCGAGGTGCTCCTCGTGGCCGTCTGCTACGCCATCGCGCCGTTCATCGTCGCCCACAAGCTCAGCGGCGTTCCCGCGCTCGGCACGATCACCCTCTCGCTGTTCGCCGTGGGGCTGTTCTATCTGCCGATCGGCGCGCTCACCCAGCACGAGGTGCCGACCGTCGACGCGACCGTCGCGCTCGTGCTCCTGGGGGTGCTGTGCACCGCCGTGGCCTTCATCGTGTTCTTCGCGCTCATCGCCCGCGTCGGGCCCGCACGAGCCCCGCTGTTCACCTATGTCAATCCGGTCGTGGCCATCGTCCTCGGCACGATCATCCTCGGCGAGGCCCTCACCCTCGGTCTGCTCATCGGCTTCCCGCTCGTGATCCTCGGCTGCTGGCTCGCCGCTACGGGCGGGGTGCTGAGCAAGCGCACTCTCGTCCGCCCCGGTGCCGCCGAGCCCGAGGCCGAGCTGCCGCCTGTGGCTCCCGGCTGACCCTCGCCGGTGAGCGCCGCCGTCAGCGCAGCACCTCGACCAGGGCGATCCACGACACCACGATCGCCGACACGATCGCGAGGATCGCGCCCGCCGCGGCGACGACCGAACCGGCGGGGTGTCCCATCGCCAGCGTGACCCCCGCGACGCCGTAGCAGAGGATCGGCGCGAAGCCGAGCATCGCCTTGAGCACTCGTGCGCGGTCTTCGGGCGCCGGGTCGCGGAAGATCAGTGCCGTGGCGTGGATCTGGAAGATCGCCGCTCCCGCCGTCGCGACGAGGATCGCCACGCCGTACCAGAGCGGCGCGACGTCCGGCACGAGACCGATCGCCGAGACCACGAGCGCGAGGACCAGGGCCGCGATCGCCGCGGCCAGTCGCGAGGTGAGGGTCGCCGACTTCACGATCTCGGCGATGTTGACGCTCGCGGCCACGATCACCAGGCCCGCGAGGGCGGCGGTCGCGCCGAGCATCGCGACGTGGAAGTCCGACCACTGCGCGATCGCGTCCATGGGGTGGATGCTAGCGCCCCGGTGCGCGCAGTGTCCGGTCACATGGCAGGCCGGGGAGGGTGTCGTCCGTAAGATGGTCGGGTGGGGCGCGGCATCCGCTCGCCTCCGTGACGCTTGCGTGCCGCCCGACGGCACCCCCGGGAGTTCGAACGTGGCGCTGATCGTCCAGAAGTACGGCGGATCGTCGGTGGCGGATGCCGAGAGCATCAAACGCGTCGCCAAGCGGATCGTGGACGCCCGACGCGCTGGCCACGACGTCGTCGTCGCCGTGAGCGCGATGGGAGACACCACCGACGAGCTGCTGGACCTGGCGGCCCAGGTGGCGCCCATCCCGGCGCCGCGCGAGCTGGACATGCTCCTCTCGAGCGGCGAGCGCATCTCCATGGCGCTGCTGGCGATGGCGATCCACTCGATGGGCTTCGAGGCGCGCTCGTTCACGGGCAGCCAGGCCGGCATGATCACGACCGCCGACCACGGTGCCGCGCGCATCGTCGATGTCACGCCCATTCGACTGCGGGACGCGCTCGACGAGGGGGCGATCGTGATCGTCGCCGGATTCCAGGGCTTCAACCGCGATACACGCGACATCACCACCCTCGGACGCGGCGGCTCCGACACGACCGCCGTCGCCCTCGCGGCGGCGCTCGAGGCCGACGTGTGCGAGATCTACAGCGATGTCGACGGGATCTTCACGGCCGATCCGCGCGTCGTCCCGCGGGCCCGCAAGCTCGGCATCGTCTCGGCCGAGGAGATGCTCGAGCTCGCCGCCAACGGCGCCAAGGTGCTTTATATCCGCGCGGTGGAATACGCCCGCCGCCACGGCGTGCTCATCCACGCGCGCTCGACGTTCAGCTCGGGCGTCGGGACCTACGTGCTCGGCCCCGGCATGACCCTTCCCGACGGTGAGACAGGAGAACAGATGGAAGAGCCGATCGTCGCGGGCGTCGCGACCGACCTCAGCCAGGCGAAGATCACCGTCATCGGCGTGCCGGACGTCCCCGGCAAGGCCGCCGAGATCTTCAAGGTCGTCGCGAAGTCGGGCGCCAACGTCGACATGATCGTGCAGAACGTCTCCGCGGCGGCCACGGGGCGCACCGACATCTCCTTCACACTCCCCAAGACCGATGCCGCGACTGCGCTGAAGGCGCTCGCGGGAGACCAGCCCGAGATCGGCTTCGAGAGCCTCGTGCACGACGACCAGATCGGCAAGCTCTCCGTCGTGGGCGCCGGCATGCGCACCCACTCGGGCGTCTCGGCGACGCTCTTCGAGGCGCTGAGCGTCGCGGGCATCAACATCGAGATGATTTCGACGTCCGAGATCCGCATCTCGGTCGTGGTGCGCGGCGACGATCTCGCCGAAGCGGCGCGCGTGGTCCACACCGCCTATGGACTCGATGGCGACGCCGACGCCGTGGTCCACGCCGGCACCGGGCGCTGACGCGGTCGGGATTCGGCGCGAATCCTGCGTCCTTCGGCAGGCGCGACGCGGTAACACGATCGGCCGACGGATGACCGGCCGATAGAATCGCACAATCCCGCGCTCCGATGACGTCTGCGCGACCTCTTCGCACCAAGGATCCCTCATGACCCGCATCTCCGATTCAGGACTCTCCGTCGCCGTCGTCGGCGCCACCGGCCAGGTCGGCACCGTCATGCGCGAGATCCTCCTCGAGCGCCGCTTCCCGATCCGCGAGCTGCGCCTCTTCGCGACCGCCCGGTCGGCCGGAACGGCTGTCGAGTTCGCGGGGGAGACCGTGGTCATCGAGGATGTCGCGACCGCCGACCCGGCCGGCATCGACATCGCCCTCTTCTCGGCCGGCGCGACGGGCAGCCGCGCCCACGCCCCGCGCTTCGCCGAGGCGGGGGCCCTCGTGATCGACAACTCCAGTGCGTGGCGCATGGACCCCGACGTCCCGCTCGTGGTGAGCGAGGTCAACCCGCACGCGATCACCGAGGCGAAGAAGGGCATCGTCGCCAACCCGAACTGCACCACGATGGCCGCGATGCCGGTGCTGAAGGTGCTGGATGCCGAGGCCGGCCTCGAGCGGCTGATCGTGTCGACCTACCAGGCCGTGAGCGGGTCCGGACTCGCGGGCGCCCAGGAGCTCCTCGGCCAGGTCGAGGGGGTGCTGGCTCAGGGCCGGACGCTCGACCTCGTGCACGACGGCTCCGCGGTCGACTTCCCCGAGCCGGAGAAGTACGTCGCGCCGATCGCGTTCGACGTCATCCCGCTGGCGGGCAGCCTCGTCGACGACGGCCAGGGCGAGACGGACGAGGAGAAGAAGCTCCGCAACGAGAGCCGCAAGATCCTCGAGCTGCCCGACCTGCGCGTGGCCGGCACGTGCGTGCGTGTCCCGGTGTTCACCGGTCACTCGCTCTCGATCCATGCCGAGTTCGCCCGCGACATCACCCCGGACCGCGCGCGCGAGATCCTCGCGTCGGCGCCCGGCGTGGCACTCGAAGAGGTTCCCACACCGCTCCAGGCCGCCGGGAAGGACCCGAGCTTTGTCGGCCGCATCCGCGCCGACCAGTCGGCGCCCGAGGGCAAGGGTCTCGTGCTCTTCATCTCGAACGACAACCTGCGCAAGGGCGCCGCGCTCAACGCGGTCCAGATCGCCGAGGTCGTCGCCGCTTCCCTGGGCGCCCACGCCTGATACGGCACCCGCCCGCTTGGCGTCGCCGCAAGAAGCGATGTTCTTTCGCTGTGAAGCCCGCCCCACGGTCTGCGCGACTGCGACCCCGAACTAGAATCGTCGGGTGACCGAAACGCCCGCAGACGCCCTGCCCCACCCCGACGACAGCGACATGCCCGCCGGCACCGTCGATGTGCTGCTGATCGGCGGCGGGATCATGAGCGCGACGCTCGGCACGCTGCTGCACGAGCTCCAGCCGTCGTGGAAGATCGCCGTCTTCGAGCGGCTGTCCGATGTCGCGCTCGAAAGCTCCAACGCGTGGAACAACGCCGGCACCGGGCACGCCGCCCTGTGCGAGCTGAACTACATGCCCGAGGGCAAGGACGGCTCGGTCGACCCGGCGAAGGCGATCTCGATCAACGAGCAGTTCCAGCAGAGCCGCCAGCTTTGGGCGTCGCTGGTCGAGCGGGGCGTGCTGGACGAGCCGTCGACGTTCATCAACTCGGCGCCGCACATGACGTTCGTCCAGGGCGAGAAGGATGTCGCGTACCTCAAGAAGCGCTACGAGGCGCTCAAGGACCAGCCGCTGTTCGTGGGCATCGAGTACAGCGAGGACTCCCGCGTCATCAACCAGTGGGCGCCGCTGCTCATGCAGAAGCGCCGCAAGGGCGAGCCCTTCGCGGCGACGCGCGTGCCGGCCGGCACCGACGTGGACTTCGGCGCACTCACGCGTCAGCTGCTCGCGCACCTCGCCGAGAGCGGCGCGGACGTCCGCACCAACACCGAGGTGCGCGGGCTCAAGCGCCTCGCCGACGGCACCTGGGATGTCCGCTACCGGCGTTCGATCGGCCGGACCCCCGGGAGCATCCGCGCGAAGTTCGTGTTCGTCGGTGCGGGCGGGTGGGCGCTCAAGCTCCTGCAGCGCTCGGGCATCCCCGAGATCAAGGGCTACGGGGTGTTCCCGATCGGCGGGCAGTTCCTCAAGACGACGAACCCCGCCGTCGTATCCCAGCACAAGGCCAAGGTGTACTCGCAGGCCTCGGTCGGCGCTCCGCCGATGTCGGTGCCGCACCTCGACACCCGCGTGGTCGACGGCGAGGCGTCGCTGCTCTTCGGCCCGTTCGCGACGTTCAGCCCCAAGTTCCTCAAGAACGGCTCGATGCTCGACCTCGTGACCCAGGTGCGCCCGCACAACCTCGGACCGATGCTGAAGGTCGCGTGGGACAACCCGTCGCTCATCTCGTACCTCGTGGGCGAGCTCCTGAAGAACCACAAGCGCAAGGTCGACAGCCTCCGCACGTTCATGCCGACGGCGAAGGACGAGGACTGGGAGCTCATCCAGGCGGGCCAGCGCGCCCAGGTCATGAAGAAGGACCCCGAGAAGGGCGGCATCCTGCAGTTCGGGACCGAGGTCGTGACCGGCGCGGACGGCACGATCGCGGGTCTGCTCGGTGCCTCGCCGGGTGCGTCGACGGCCGCGTCGATCATGCTCGGCCTGCTCAAGACGTGCTTCCCCGATCGCGTCGACTCGTGGGCGCCGCACCTGCGCGAACTGATCCCGAGCTACGGCGACACGCTCAACACCCGTCCTGAAGTCGCCGATGAGACGCTGACCGAGACCGCCGAGGCCCTGGCGCTCACGGCCTGACCGCGGCACCGATTTCCGTAGACTCGCCCGGTGGCCAAACTCTACTTCCGCTACGGAGCGATGAACTCCGGAAAGTCGACGTCGCTCCTCCAGGCCGCCTACAACTACGAGGAGCGCGGCCAGCACGTTCTGCTGGCCAAGCCCGAGGTCGACACCAAGGGCGCCGACCAGATCCGCAGCCGTCTCGGCGTGGAGCGGACGGTCGACTTCCTCATTCCCGCTGACGCCGACCTGCGCGCTCTCTTCGCCGAGCATCGCGCGCGCCTGCGCGAGCGGTTCGAGGACGCCCTCATCCCCGAGTCCGCGATCGACGGCGAGGTCGAGGTGGCCTGCCTCCTCATCGACGAGGCGCAGTTCCTCACGCGCGTCCAGGTCGACGATCTGCTGCGGATCGTCGTCCTCGATCGCATCCCGGTCCTCGCCTACGGCATCCGCACCGATTTCCAGACGCAGGCATTCCCCGGTTCGGGTCGGCTGCTCGAGCTCGCCCACAGCCTCGAGGAGCTGAAGACGATCTGCCGCTGCGGACGCAAGGCACTGTTCAACGCGCGGCTCGTGGGCGGGCGGTTCGTCTTCGACGGAGATCAGGTGGCGATCGACGAGCTCTCCAGCGACCGGGTCACCTACGAGTCCATGTGCGCGGAGTGCTACCTGCGCGAGTCGGGGGGTCGCATCCCCGGCAACTAGGCTGGCGGCATGCGAGTTCTCCTCACCGGCGGGGCCGGCTACATCGGCGCGCACACCGCGCTCGCGCTCCTCGAGGCCGGGCACGACGTGCTCGTGGTGGACGACCTGTCGGGCACGAGCGCGGAGGCCGTCGCGCGCATCGAGCGGATCACGGGAGAGACCGTCCCGCTGCTGGTCGCCGACGTGCGGGACGCGGACGCCCTCACGGACTTCGTGCGCGAGCACGCCCCCGTCCAGGCGGTCATCCACCTCGCCGGTCTGAAGGCCGTCGGCGAGTCCGTCGCCGAACCCGTCCGCTACTACGACGTCAACGTCGGCACGACGATCGCGCTCCTGAAGGTGATGGCCGCGCAGGGCATCCCCACGATCGTGTTCTCCAGTTCGGCGACGGTGTACGGCACCCCGGAGGAGCTCCCGCTCACCGAGGAGTCTCCCACCGGCATAGACCTCGCAAATCCGTACGGCAAGACGAAGCGCATCATCGAGGAGATCCTGTCGGATGCCGCGGCCGCCGACCCCGCGCTGCGGGCCGTCAGCCTGCGATACTTCAACCCGGTCGGCGCGCACGCGTCCGGCCTCCTCGGCGAGGACCCGCACGGCATCCCGAACAACCTGATGCCGTTCGTCTCGCGCGTCGCGATCGGAACCCTTCCCGAGGTCGCCGTGTTCGGCACCGATTACGACACTCCGGACGGCACGGGCTTGCGGGACTACATCCACGTGACCGACCTCGCGGCGGGCCACGTGGCCGCGCTGGAGCACGCGCAGCCCGGGTACGACGTGTTCAACCTCGGCACGGGCACGCCGGTGTCGGTCCTCGAGCTGATCGCCGCGTTCGAGCGCGCGAGCGGGCGCGACATCCCGCGCCGGATCGCGCCGCGCCGAGCCGGAGACGTCGCCGCGAGCTACGCCGATCCCGCCAAGGCGCATCGCGAGCTCGGGTGGTCGACCCGCCTCACGATCGACGACGCCTGCCGCGACTACTGGAACTGGCAGACGAACAACCCGGACGGCTACGCGCGAGCCTGAACCCTACGGTGCGGCCGGTTCCGCGGCGCGCCGGCGGCGGCGGGGGAGCGGGACGAGCATCGAGGTCGTCCTGCGGTACTCGGCGTAGGCCGGGTATTTCGACGATGTGATCGACTCGGTGAAGATGGTCGATCCGATGAACAGCAGCGTCAGCAGCGCTGCTCCGGCGATGGTCCAGTTCAGCCAGCCGCCGCCGTCCGCCGCGAGCGCGACGGCGCCGAGTGCGTAGAACACCCACCACTGCGCCTGCTCGAAGAAGAAGTTCGGGTGCCGGCTGTAGGCGAAGAGCCCGGTGGTGACGAAGCCCGGTTCGAGGTGCCCGCCCGCGGCCTTCTTGCGCTGATGGAACTCCCACTGCTGCTGGTCGGCGACGAACTCGCCCACGAGGAAGCCGGCGAACACGATCGCGAGGATCGCGTCGAGCCAGGTGAAGGGCACGGGATGCTGCCACGCGACGTAGGCCGGCAGCGTGATGAGGACGAGCAGGGCGTTCTGGTAGAGGACGATGAAGAACAGATTGAAGAGTTGGAACTGCCGCGGCGTCATCCGGCCGCGGAGGATCGCCCAGCGATAGTCCTCCATGCCCGTGTATCCGCCCTTGCGCGCGAAATTGAAGGTGAGACGCGCGCCCCACGCCGTGACGAGCACGGCCATGACGACGAGCCGCGTCGCGTCGACGCCCGCCAGCAGGGCCGCGCCGGCGAAGATCCACACGTAGACGACGGGCACGATCGACCACAGGCGGTCGACCCATGACGTGTCCTTGGTGAGGAGCGATGCGATCCAGCAGAACGCGCTCGCCGCGCCGGCGACGATGAGGACGAGGAGAAGGGGGTCCATGCCGCCAGGGTAGCGGTTGCTTGTGGTCGGACCACACGTTACTGTGGTCCGACCACAACACCGAGGAGTCCCGTGGATCAGTCAACGCCGACGTCGGCCCCGCCGCCGGCCCGCGCCTGGCAGCTCGTGCTCGAAAGCGTCGAGGCAGACCTGCTCGAGGGACGCCTGCAGCCGGGAGACCGGCTTCCGCCGGAGCGCGAGCTCGCCACGACGCTCGGCGTCGGCCGGTCGAGCGTGCGCGAGGCGCTGCGCGTCCTCGAGGTCATGGGCCTCATCCGCACCGGCACGGGGTCGGGCCCGTCCTCGGGCGCCATCATCATCGCGACGCCCCAGGGCGGCATGTCGGCGCTGCTGCGGCTGCAGGTCGCCGCCCAGGGGTTCCCGCTCGACGACGTGGTCCGCACGCGCCTCGTCCTCGAGTCGGCGGTCGTCGACACGCTGGCCGCCGCCACCGACCGTGACACCGCCTCCGCGCACGCCGTGGTCGACGCGATGGATGCCGCAGACCTGACCCCCGGGGAGTTCCTGTCCCTCGACGCGCAGCTCCACCTCGCGCTGGCCGAGGCATCCGGCAACGTCGTCATCGCCGCCATGATGGCAGGACTCCGCACGGCGATCGAGTCCTACGTCCAGGCGGGCGCCGAGGTCGTCGCCGACTGGGATGCCACGGCATCCCGGCTGCGGTCCGAGCACCGCGCGATCCTGGACGCAGTCGACGCCGGTGATTCGCGCCGCGCCCGCACCCTCGTCCACGACCACATCACCGGTTACTACGCCGAAGCGGGCCTTGCCCGCGCCACCGACTGAAGGAAGCACGCCCCATGGTCCAGCGACAGCTGCCCAATCCCGCCGAGCTCCTCGAGCTGATGACGTTCAAGAAGCCCGAGCTCGACGGACGCAAGCGCCGCCTCGAATCGGCGCTCACGATCCACGACCTGCGCGCGATCGCGAAGCGGCGCACGCCCAAGGCGGCGTTCGACTACACCGACGGTGCAGCCGAGGGCGAGCTCTCGCTCGCGCGCGCCCGGCAGGCATTCGAGGACATCGAGTTCCACCCCGGCATCCTGCGTCCCGCGCCCGAGGTCGACACCTCGACCCAGATCCTCGGCGGTCCGAGCGCGCTCCCGTTCGGGATCGCCCCCACCGGATTCACGCGACTCATGCAGACCGAGGGGGAGGTGGCCGGAGCATCCGCAGCCGGCGCCGCCGGCATCCCTTTCACCCTCTCGACGCTCGGCACGACCTCGATCGAGGACGTGAAGGCGGCGAACCCGCACGGGCGCAACTGGTTCCAGCTGTACGTCATGCGCGACCGCGAGATCTCGTACGGTCTCGCCCGGCGCGCCGCGGCGGCGGGATTCGACACCCTCCAATTCACCGTCGACACCCCGGTCGCGGGTGCACGGCTGCGCGACAAGCGCAACGGCTTCTCGATTCCCCCGCAGCTCACGCTCGGCACGATCGTCAATGCGATCCCGCGTCCGTGGTGGTGGTACGACTTCCTGACCACGCCGAAGCTGGAGTTCGCGTCGCTGCAGGCCACCGGCGGAACGGTCGGCGAGCTGCTCGACTCCGCGATGGACCCCACGATCGGCTATGACGATCTCGCGGTCATCCGCGACCTCTGGCCGGGGAAGATCGTGGTCAAGGGTGTGCAGAACGTCGAGGACTCCGTGCGCCTCATCGACGCCGGCGTGGACGGGATCATCCTCTCCAACCACGGTGGGCGCCAGCTCGACCGCGCGCCCGTCCCGTTCCACCTGCTGCCGCGCGTCGTGCACGAAGTGGGCAGGGACGCCACCGTGATGGTCGACACCGGCATCATGAACGGCGCGGACATCGTGGCGTCCATCGCACTCGGCGCGAAGTTCACCCTCATCGGGCGGGCGTATCTCTACGGACTGATGGCGGGCGGACGAGCCGGAGTGGACCGGACGATCGAGATCCTGCGCGGCGAGATCGAACGGACGATGAAGCTCCTCGGCGTGTCCTCGCTCGCCGAACTCGAGCCGAAGCACGTGACGCAGCTGAGCAGGCTGCAGCCGGTGGACGCGCCTGCGCCCGCCCGGCGCGCTGCGCCGAGGTCCCGCGCCGCGAAGGTCTGACCCGCGTCAGCCGCGCTCGGACAGGGCGGGCAGGAGTTCGTCGAGGAAGTCGGCGGTGTCCTCCCACCCCTCGACCGCACGGCAGGCGACACCCAGCGCCAGAACCGGATAGTCGTTGCCGTCGGGGTCGAGTCGGTCCCCGACGAACAACATGTCGTCGAGCGCGATCCCGGTCTGCTCCGACAGCTTGCGCATCCCGTACGCCTTGTCGATGCCCCGATGCGTGATGTCGATGGAGGTCGAACCGCCCGACCGCACCTCGAGGTCGGGGATGCGCTCGGCCACGGCCGCGCGCAGCGAGTTCTTCTTCTCGCCGGTCGGATCCCACGCGAGCTTGGCCTCGAGCGGCGCCCGCTGACCCAGCGCGGAGAACGTGATCTGCGAGCCGCGATCCTCGAGGATGTCTCCCCACGTCTCGCTCTCCCACATCCCCAGGCGCCGCGCCTCGGCCTCGACGGCGGCGAGAGCGCGCGACTTCTGGTCATCGGTGAGGCGGTGGGCGTACACCGTCGACACGCCGTCCGGCGTGATCCGGTAGTACTGAGTACCGCACGTGGGGAGCAGATGAAGGCGCGACAGGGTCTGCGGCGCGGCATCCGGGAGTCGATCGACGACCTGCGACGTGAACTGCGCCAGCTGACCGCCCGAGATGATCGCCACCTCGACGCGCTCGGCCAGCGCGATGAGGAGATCGCCGATGCGCGGGTCGATGGCGCTCTTCGAGGGCGCCAGCGTGTCGTCGAGATCGAAGGCGACGAGGCGAGGAGCGGTCATCTGCTCCTCGCCTCGTTCGTTTCCGGTCGGGGTGACAGGATTTGAACCTGCGGCCTCGTCGTCCCGAACGACGCGCGCTACCAAGCTGCGCCACACCCCGTTTTGCAACCCTCCGAGTCTAACCGATCGCGGAGTGTGCTCCGAACCGCGGTGGATCCGGGTCAGGAGCGGGAGGTGAGCGTGAGGAGCGAGGCCTCGGGCCGGCACGCGAACCGCACGGGGGCGTAGATGGAGTGACCGAGCCCGGCGCTCACGTTCAGCGGCACCCGGCGGCCGCCGTGCGACCACGCGCTCAGCCCGCGCGCCTGTCGCAGCGGGATGTCGCAGTTGGCGACGAGGGCCGCAGGCGAACCCGGGATGCGGACCTGGCCGCCGTGCGTGTGGCCCCCGAAGATCACGTCCGCACCGAGATCGGTGAACCCGTCGAGGATCCGCCGGTAGGGCGCGTGCGTGACGCCGATCGTGAGGTCGGCAGCAGCCTCACCGCGCAGCTCGTCGAGGAGCGGTGGCAGGATTTCGAGACGATCCCAGTCGCGGTGCGCGTCGCTCACCCCGAACGCATCGATGCGCAGACCGGCGGCTTCCACGGAGCCCACCGCATTGTTGAGGTCGAGCCAGCCGAGCTCCTCGCCGAGGTAGCCGTCGAGGGCATCGGTGTCGAGGGGTTCCGAGCGGGGCTTCCCCGAGGACTGCGACGGCCCGGTGAGGTATTTCAGCGGATTCCGGGGCGACGGGGCGACGTGATCGTTGGACCCGTGGACGAAGAATCCGGGGATGCCGCGCAGCGGGTCGAAGGCGGATCGGAGACCGCGCAGGCCGTCGATGTGACCCAGGTTGTCGCCCGTGTTGATGACCAGATCCGGTTCGAGGTCGGCGAGCGCCGCGATCCACCGCTGCTTGCGGTGCTGCCAGGGCGCCATGTGGGCGTCGGACAGGTGCAGGACGCGCAGCGGACGCGACCCGGCGGGGAGGATCGGCAGCTCGTGCCAGCGCACCGTGAACAGGTAGCGCTCGATCGCGATCCCCCACACAGCCGCCGCAACCCCCACCGCCCCCGCCGCGATGAGCGCAGCGGGGGCGAGGGAAGGGGCGGTCGAGGTACGCGGCGGCACTAGTCGTCGCCGCCGCCGTCGCCGTCCTCGCCGCCGCAGCTGCGGGCGACGTAGTCGACGGTGATGGCCGTGTTGCGGTTGGTCACCGTGCCGGCGGCCGGTTTGGTGCCGGTTGCCTCACCCTGGGCATCGGCGTCCTCGTTCTCGGAGCACGTGCCTGGCAGGACGTTGCCGAATCCGGCCTTGCGAAGGTCGGCGATCGCGCGGTCGAGCTGGCGTCCGGCGACGTCGGGCACGCTGATGCCTTGCCCGTTACTCGGACTGATCGTCACTACGGTGCCGCCGGCCACGCGGCCCGCTCCCGGGCTCTGCGCGGCGACCACGCCGGTCGGCAGGTCCGAGTCCACCGGGGCGCCGTCGGTCACCTGGAACCCGGCCGACTGCAGGATGCCCCGGGCTTCGTCCATGGACTTGCCGACGACGTCGGGAAGGTCGGCGTACACCTGGCGGGAAAGGTTTCCGTCCGGGCCGGGGAAGCGGTCGCCACCGTAGAGCTCATTGGCCAGGTGCTGGAGCTGACGAGCCATCTGGAAGCGGATCCGGCTGAGCGGCTCGTAGCTTCCGGTCCAGTACTTGTCGTAGAGCGAGATCTGGCCCTTGACGTTTCCGGTCCACACCGCGGTGGTGACCTTCGTGCTCGACTCGACGATCCAGGTGTGGGTCTCCTCGTGCGTTCCGGTCTTGCCCATCACCGGCGTGCCGTCGAAGGGGTTGCCGGGATAGGCGCTGCCGCCGGGCTGCATGACGCCCTCGAAGGCGTACGCGGCCGTCGCGGCGACCGCCGGATCGATCACCTGCGAGCACTTGCGCTCGGGCTTGGCGATCTCGTTGCCGTCGGAGTCGGTCACGCGGTCGATCGCCTGCGGCTGGCAGTAGACGCCGTTGTTCGCGACGGTGGCGTACGCGGCGGCCATCGCCAGCGGCGAGACCGCGGAGTCGCCGATGACCTTGTTGGGGCCGGTCATGACGATGTCCTCGCCGTCGCCGAGGGTGACCCCCATGCGCTTGGCGACCTTGCCGATGTCGCACAGGTCGAGCTCGGCGGCCATCGCAAGGAAGCCGGTGTTCAGAGAGTCGCGCGTGAACTGCATCGGGGTGCCGACATAGCCGGACTGATTCTGGAAGTTCTTGGGGTTCCACCGGTCGACGTTGGTGTAGGTGCCGCCGTTGTAGCAGGAGTCCGGCCACTGCGGGATCACCTTGTTACGACCGTCGACCACCTCGTTGACGGAGTGGCCCTTCTCGAGCCAGTCGATCAGGGTGAACAGCTTGAAGGTCGATCCGGCGCTGAATCCGATCGATCCGCCGAACTCGAGGTCGCCGGCGTAGACGATGGGGGTGTAGTTCGGGTCGTCCTGGATCGACTCGCTGAACTTGGTGTTCTGCGCCACGGCCAGAATGCGGCCCGTGCCCGCCTCCAGGCTCATCGACGTCGCTCCGAAGTAGCCACCGGGTACGGACGACGGCGCGAGCGTGTTCATCGTGGTCTGCGCCTCGTACTGCAGGCGCAGGTCGACGGTGGTGTAGACGTTCAGTCCGCCGCGGCGCAGCTTCTCGGTGCGCTCCTCCTGTGTGGCGCCGAAGGCCGGGTCCTTCTCGATGACGTAGCGAACGTACTGGCAGAAGTACTCAAGACCGGTCGCGGCGGCGCAGCCCACCTTCGGGGAGGTGACATTGGGCGTGATCGGCTCGAGCACCGCAGCGTCGTACTGCTCCTGCGTGATCTTTCCGTCGTCGAGCATGCGCGTGAGCACATAGAGCTGGCGGCCCTTCGTGGCGCTGTAGCCGTCGGCGGCCGCCAGGTACTGCTCCTGCGTGATCTCGCCCGCGTCGAGCTTCGAGGTCAGGGCCGCGATCTGACGCGGGTTGACGTCGTCGATCGAGCCATCGGGGGCTTTGTTGTAGCCGACGCCGTCGCCGTCGTAGATCGAGCCGGCGGGCATGTCGATGCGGTAGGTGTTGGGGTTCTGCACGATGCCCGCGAGAGTGGCAGCCTGTGCGAGGGTCAGGTCCTTCGCGCTCACGCCGAAGTAGCGCTTCGCGGCCGCTTCGATGCCGTAGGTGCGTCCGCCGAAGTTCGCGATGTTGAGGTAGCCGAGGAGAATCGACTCCTTGTCGTACTTCTTCTCCAGAGAGATGGCGTAGCGCATCTCCTGAAGCTTTCGCTGGATCCCCTCGTCGCCCACCGCGGTGGTGGCGTCGGTCCAGCAGTCGAGCTTCTCCTCCTCGGTCTCGGCCTGTGCCTCGCAGCGCTGGACGAGGATGTTCTTGACGTACTGCTGGCTGATGGTCGAGCCGCCCTGCGTCTCGCCTCCGCCCTGGATGTTCGAGAGCACCGCTCGCGTCGTTCCGATGAGATCGACTCCGCCGTGCTGGTAGTAGCGGGGATCCTCGCTGGAGAGGATCGCGTCGTACATCACCGGCGTGACCTCGTCATACTCGACCGGAGAGCGGTTCTGGTCGTAGAACTGCGTCATCTCGACGTACTCGTCCTTCGACGGGTCGGCCTTGACATAGAGCGTCGTCGGCAGCATCAGCTTGTCGATCTCGAGCACGCTCGGGAGGTTGTCGAACATCGTGATCGCGCTCGTCGCCGCGGCGCCCGAGAGCGCGATCGCGGGAGTCACGGTCGCGGCGACGAGGACGCCGGCCACAGCGCTCAGGCCGACGAGGCCGGCGAAGCCGCCGAGCACACCGCTAGCCGATCGATTGGTATGAGGCATAGGGTTGATCGTAAGGGAACTACCTGGGCGATTCCCTGACGGACGTGCGCCCACAGGGCGTTTCCCAGCCTTCACCAAGACGATTCCGCTCGCCGACTCGAGGAGCCGCGATGACGACGTGGGAGTATCTCACCACGCCCCTTCTGATCCACAACACCGCCGCGATCCTCAACAACTGGGGCAAGCAGGGGTGGGAGCTGGTGCAGGTCGTGCCCGGACCCGAGGGCGGCCTCGTGGCCTACTTCAAGCGCCCGTCCGGTGGCGGCGGAGCCAACACCGGACTGGATGCCGCGACCCAGGCCGCGCGGCAGTTCGAGGGGGAGTGAGCATGACGGTCTCGCAGCGGCTCGCCGAACTGGGAATCGACCTTCCCGAGGTGGTCCCGCCGGTCGCCGCCTACGTGCCGGCGAAGCTCCACGGCGACCTGGTCTACACCGCCGGGCAGCTCCCGATGGTGTCCGGCGCGCTCCCCGCGACCGGCAAGGTGGGCGAAGGGCGAGGCCTCGTTCCGGCCGCCGATGCGAAGGACTACGCGCGGCAGTGCGCCCTCAACGCCGTGGCGGCGGCCGCGGCCGCCGCGGGCGGCGTGGACCGGCTCACCGGGGTGGTCAAGGTCACGGGCTTCGTGGCATCCGTCCCGGAGTTCACCGGGCAGCCCGGCGTGATCAACGGCGCGAGCGAGGTCCTCGGCGAGATCTTCGGCGACGCGGGCCGCCACGCGCGGTCCGCTGTCGGCGTACCCGTCCTGCCGCTCGACGCTCCCGTCGAGGTCGAGGTCGTCTTCTCCCTCTCCTGACCCAGGCGACGGATGCTCCGGCACAGCGCGGTGCCGGAGCATCCGATCGCGGTCATCTCACCTGGGCGGAGATCACGCTCATGACGGCGGTGTCGGCCAGGGTCGTGGTGTCACCGACCTCGCGGCCCTCGGCCACATCGCGCAGCAGCCGGCGCATGATCTTGCCCGAGCGAGTCTTGGGCAGCTCGCCGACGATGTAGACGTCGCGGGGCCGCGCGATCGGACCGATCTGCTCGCCGACCCATCCGCGGAGCGACTGAGCGAGACCCTCCGCGGAGTGCTCGTGAAGGTAGGACTGCTTGATGATGACGAACGCGACCACGGCCTGGCCGGTGGTCTCGTCCGATGCGCCGACGACGGCGGCCTCGGCCACCGCCTCGTTGCCGACCAGGGCCGATTCGATCTCGGTCGTCGAGAGCCGGTGTCCGGAGACGTTCATAACGTCGTCGACGCGTCCGAGCAGCCACACATCGCCGTCGTCGTCCAGACGCGCGCCGTCCCCGGCGAAGTAGTACCCCTGAGCGCGGAACTTGTCCCAGTAGGTCTCGACGAACCGCTCCGGGTCGCCCCAGATGCCGCGGAGCATCGACGGCCACGGCTCGGTGATCACGAGCAGTCCGCCGTTGCCGTTGCCGACGTGCGAGCCGTCCTCGTCGACGACGTCGACCGAGATTCCGGGGAGCGGCACCTGGGCGGAGCCGGGCTTGGTCTCGGTCACGCCGGGAAGCGCGGAGATCATGATCGCGCCGGTCTCGGTCTGCCACCACGTGTCGACGATCGGCGCCGTCTTGCCCCCGATGATCTTGCGGTACCACATCCACGCCTCGGGGTTGATGGGTTCGCCGACCGACCCGAGCAGTCGCAGCGAGGACAGATCGAACTTCTGCGGCACCGCGCGGCCGATCTTCATGAACGAGCGGATCGCGGTCGGCGCGGTGTACAGGATCGTCACGCCGTACTTCTCGACGATCTCCCACCAGCGGCCCGGGTGGGGGGTGTCGGGCGTGCCCTCGTAGATGACCTGTGTCGCGCCGTTGGCGAGCGGGCCGTAGGCGACGTAGCTGTGGCCGGTGATCCAGCCGATGTCGGCGGTGCACCAGAACACGTCGGTCTCGGGGTGGATGTCGTGCACGGTCCTGTTCGTGAACGCCGCCTGAGTGAGGTAGCCGCCCGACGTGTGGAGGATGCCCTTCGGCTTCCCGGTCGTCCCCGAGGTGTACAGGATGAAGAGCGGGTTCTCGGCCGGGAACGCCTCTGCTTCGTGCTCGGCGGATGCCTGTGGGACGACGTCGTGCCACCAGATGTCGCGGCCCTCCGTCCACTCGATGTCGTTCCCGCCCCGCCGCACCACGAGCACGTGCTCGACGGTCTCCTGCGGGCCCGACCCGTTGCGCTCGCCCAGGGCGAGGTCGACGGCGGGCTTGAGCGGCGACACCTTGCCCTTGCGGTATCCGCCGTCCGCCGTGATGACCAGGCGCGCGCCGGCGTCGTCGATGCGCGCCCGCAGGCTGTCGGCGGAGAAGCCCCCGAAGACGACCGAGTGGATCGCTCCGATGCGCGCCACGGCGAGCATCGCCGCGATCGCCTCCGGGATCATCGGCAGGTAGATGGCGACGCGGTCGCCGGCGCCGATGCCGAGTCCGCGGAGCACGTTCGCGAGGCGCTTGACCTCGTCCGTCAGCTCCGCGTAGGTCACGCGGCGTTCGTCGCCCGGCTCGCCTTCCCAGAGCAGCGCCACGCGATCGCCATGCCCTGCCTCGACATGGCGGTCGAGGCAGTTGTAGGCGACGTTGAGCTCGCCGTCCGCGAACCACCGCGCGAAGGGAGGGTTGGACCAGTCGAGCGTCTGCGTGAACGGCGTGTGCCAGTGGAGCTCGCGGGCCTGTTCGGCCCAGAAGCCCTCGCGGTCGCCGGCGGCACGGTCGTACAGGTCGGCCGACGCGATCGCGTCCGCCGCGAACTCCTCGCTCGGCGCGAAACGCCGGTCCTCGTTCAGCAGGTGGTCGATCTGGCTGCTCATTGAGCACGCTCCTTCGCGGGCTGGGATGAAGGCCGGTCCCCGGCCGAGTCTGACTCGAAATGTAGCCAGCCGGACACCGGCTCACTACCCCCATTAGTAGGCAACGCGCGTTCCCGGACTCGACCGATATATGAGTGAGAAGGCTCTCATGATCCGTTTTGCGGCGGCCCCCTCGTCGCATATGCTGTCCAGCGGCCGAACATCGATTCTGGCATTGCGACACCCGAATCACCCCCCGAACAGTGGTGTCGCGCGCGGCGGCATCCCATTCCCCCCATGGGATGCCGCCCTTCGTTTCGGCACTCATCCCGGGCCCCCTCCTCCCCAGGCACCCCGTCCCGACGGCTTCTCCTCCGGTCGTCCACCGGCGCCTCCTCCCGCATCGGCGGCCTCCTAGCGTCGGAGGATGCCCGAACCGTTCGTCGTCCGCCCGCGCGGAGCAGTCGCCCCGGCTCGTGTGCTCGCCCCGGCCCCTGTGCCCGCCGGTGTCGTGGCGGCGGTGCCGGCCGCGATGCCGGGGCCGAGGCATCCGTCCCTCGCGCCCCTCGCGCGGTACCTCGGCGACCCGGAGGTCACGGATCTCTTCGTCAACGGCGCAGCGGGATTGTTCGTCGATCGGGGCTCCGGACCGGTCCACGAGCCCGGCTGGGCCGCCGCCGAGTCCGACGTCCGCGACCTCGCGGTCGCCCTCATCGCGCTCGGCGGCCGGCACATCGACGACGCGAGTCCAGCGGTCGATGTGCGGATCGACGGCGGAATCCGGGTCCACGCCGTGCTGCCGCCGGTCGCGGCCGACGGTACGGCGATCTCGCTTCGCGTCCCGCGCCTGGCGCGTCCGACCCTGGAATCCCTCGAGGGCGCGGGCATGTTCGACGACGGGGTGCGCTGGAGCCTCGAGCGCCTTGTCGAACGACGCGAGAACCTCCTCATCTCCGGTGCCGCGGGCGCCGGCAAGACGACGCTCCTCGGCGGCCTGCTCGGGTGCGCGCCACGGCACGAGCGCATCATCACCATCGAGGACGTCGTAGAGCTCCAGCTCGCGCATCCCCACCACGTCAGACTCGAGGCCCGCCAGCCCAATCTCGAGGGCGCCGGGGGTATCGGCCTTGCCCGGCTGGTGCGCGAAGCGCTGCGCATGCGGCCCGACCGCCTCGTCGTGGGGGAGTGTCGAGGAGAAGAGGTGCGCGAGCTGCTGTCCGCGCTCAACACCGGTCACGACGGAGGGGCCGGCACCGTCCACGCGAATGGTCTGCACGACGTACCCGCGCGGCTGGAGGCGCTCGGTGCGCTCGCGGGGCTCGACGACCGCGCGCTCGCCCGGCAGGTCGCCAGCGCGATCGGTCGCGTGCTCCATGTCGAGCGCTCGAACGGCGCACGTCGGCTGGTCGCCGTCGGCCGGCCCTTCGTCGATGACCGCGGGCGTCTGGCGATCGAGGAGCTGCCGTGGTCGGAGTGACCCGTCGTGCTGCCGCCGCAGCGGATGCCTCGGCGGCCGCCGAGACCGTGCTCAGGCTCGCGGTGCTCCTCCAGGCGGGCGTCGCGCCGGGCCGCGCCTGGACATACCTGGCGGAGGCCGGCGACAAGGCAGCGGGTCGCGTCGCGGACGCGGTGGATCGAGGGATGACGCTCCCCGACGCGATCGCATCGGTCGGAGCATCGCCCGCGACCCGACGGTCCCGCAAGCCCGGCGCCGCCCACGACGTGGGATGGGCGGAGGTGGCCCGCGCGTGGCGTGTCGCCACCACCGTCGGTGCACCGCTCGCCGAGAGCCTGCGGGGCCTCGCCGCCGCGCTCCGCGACGCGCAAGAGGCGGCCGACGAGGTCCGTGTCGCGCTCGCCGAACCGGCCGGGACGGCTCGTCTCATGGGGTGGCTGCCGCTCGTCGCGGTCGGGCTCGGGACGGTGCTCGGATTCGACACGTTCGGCTCACTCGTGGGCCATCCGGTGGGGCTCGCCTGCCTGTTCGCCGGGGTGGCGCTCATCGCGCTCTCCCGGCTCTGGACGACGACGCTCGTCGCCCGGGCACGCGGCGAAGCCGAGGTCGCGGGCCACACGGCCGAGCTGCTCGCGATCGCGCTGAGCGGCGGCGTGTCGATCGAGCGCGCGACGGACCTCGTCGCACAGGCGGGGTCGCCGGCGGATCCCGACACCGACCGCGTCCTCACCCTCTCCCGATCCGCCGGGGTGCCCGCAGTCGAGCTGCTCCGCGCCTCCGCGGCGCTCGCCCGGCATCGCGCGCGCATCGACGGCCGGCTCCGCGCCGCCCGGCTGTCGTCACGGCTCCTGCTGCCGCTCGGGGTGTGCACGCTGCCCGCCTTCCTGTTCCTCGGCGTCGCGCCGATGGTGCTCAGCGTCGTGTCGACGATGAGCATCTCCTGGTGACCGCCCGACCGTGCCCACCCGCCCATCCACCAGTGAAAGAGAGATGCACATGCTGCCGATGACCCTTCCCCGCCTGACAGCCCGCCGAGCGGCCCGGCTCTTCGCCGTGACGCACGAGGACGACACCGGCGCGGCCACGGCCGAGTACGCGATCGCCACCATGGCGGCGGTCGCGTTCGCGGGGCTCCTCGTCGTGATCATGCGCTCGGACGAGGTCCGGGGCATCCTGACCGATCTCGTCCGCCGAGCCCTCACGGTCGCGTGAGCGCACCGCGTCTCGGCGACGACCGCGGTTCTGTCGTCGCCGAGTTCGCGGTCGCGCTGCCCGCCGTCGTCCTGGTCCTCCTGCTCGGCTCCGGAATGCTTGCGGCGGGTTCTCGGCAGGTGAGACTCCAGGATGCCGTCGCCGACGCCGCGCGCCTGGCCGCGCGCGGTGAGCCGATCGATCGCGTGCGCGAGGCTGTGAGCGACGCGGTGCCGAGTGCCTCGGCGGTCGTCACTGCGCGGGACGACCTCGTGTGCGTGACCGCCACGAGCGAAGCGCTCCTGGGGATCCGGCTCGAGGCCGCCGGATGCGCGCTGGACGGAGGCCGCTGATGGCCGGTTCGTCACTGGCGGTGGGGGTCATGGGGGTTGCCGCGGTGGTCGCCGTCGGCCTGACCGGAGTGCCCGCCGCCGCCGTCGCCGGTCAGCGCCTGGCGGGAGCCGCCGATGCGGCGGCGCTCGCGGCGGCGGACGCCGCATCGGGCGCGGCGACCGGTGTGCCATGCGAGCGTGCGGAGCAGACGGCCGCCGCGTGGGGAGCACGTGTGACGGAGTGCGGACTGGACGGCCTGGTCGCCACGGTGAGCGTGGCGGTGCAGCTCGGCCCGATCTCCGCGCGCGCCTCGGCGCGCGCCGGGCCGCCGTCATGAGGGAACCTCTCAGGCTCCACACCGAAATATGGCGTGTATGGTTTGCGTCGAAGAAAGGACGCCCCCTTTGGCAGAAGGCAAGAAGCTCGTCATCGTCGAGTCCCCGACGAAGATGAGGTCGATCCAGGGCTACCTCGGAGACGGCTACGAGGTGCTCAGCTCGGTCGGGCACATCCGCGACCTCGCGGACAAGAAGGACATCCCCGCCGACAAGAAGCAGGCGTACGGCAAGTACTCCATCGACATCGACAACGGCTTCGACCCCTACTACGTCGAGAGCGAGCGCGGCAAGAAAACCGTCGCGGAGCTCAAGCGGGCGCTGAAGGGAGCGGACGAGCTCCTGCTCGCCACGGATGAGGACCGCGAGGGCGAAGCCATCGCGTGGCACCTGCTGGAGACACTCAAGCCCAAGGTTCCCGTCCGCCGCATGGTCTTCCACGAGATCACCAAGGACGCGATCCGCGCCGCCGTCGACAACACGCGGGAACTCGACCTCGCGCTGGTCGACGCGCAGGAGACGCGCCGCATCCTCGACCGGCTGTACGGCTGGGACGTGAGCCCGGTGCTGTGGTTCAAAGTGCAGCAGGGCACGTCGGCCGGGCGTGTGCAATCCGCCGCCACCCGCATGGTCGTCGAGCGCGAGCGCGAGCGCATGGCGTTCGTATCCGCCTCGTATTGGGACATCGAGACGCTCGCGGTGAAGGCCTCCGAGTCGTTCTCTGCGCGACTCGCACGGGTCGACGGTGCGGCGCTCGCCCGCGGTACCGACTTCGACGACGCAGGGGTGCTGAAGAAGGCCGTGCTGGTCCTCGACGAGGCCGAGGCGAAGAAGCTCGCCGAGGCGATCGAGACGGCGGGCGAGGCATCCGTGTCGGCCCTCGAATCCAAGCCCGGCACGCGCAGCCCCCGCGCCCCCTTCACCACCTCGACGCTCCAGCAGGAGGCCGGGCGGAAGCTCTCCATGAGCGCGAAGCACGCGATGAGCGTCGCCCAGCGCCTCTACGAAAAGGGCTTCATCACCTATATGCGCACCGACTCGACGGCGCTGAGCACGCAGGCGGTCCAGGCCGCTCGCGCGCAGGCCGTCGCGATGTACGGCGAGAAGGCCGTGCCGCTCAACCCGCGTACATATGCGAGCAAGAGCAAGAACGCGCAGGAGGCGCACGAGGCCATCCGTCCGTCGGGCGAGGAGTTCCGCACGCCCGCCTCGGTGTCGGGCGAGCTCGACCGCGACGAGCAGCGGCTGTACGACCTCATCTGGAAGCGCACGATGGCCAGCCAGATGTCCGACGCGAAGTACGAGACGACCACCGTCACACTCGCCGTCGACGCCGGCGGCCGCCGCGCCGAGTTCACCGCCTCCGGCACCGTCTACACGTTCAAGGGGTTCCTCGAGGCATACGAAGAGGGCAAGGACGAGAAGCGCGGCGACGCCGACAAGGCAGACGACCAGTCCCTCCCGGCGCTCGCGGTCGGCGACAGCCTGCGGCTCAAGGAGGTGGAGCCGAAGGGCCACGCCACCAGCCCGAAGCCCCGCTACACCGAGGCGAGCCTGGTCAAGGCGCTTGAGGAGAAGGGCATCGGCCGCCCCTCGACGTTCGCCAGCATCATCGACGTCATCCTCAACCGCGGCTACGTCACCAAGCGCGGACAAGCACTGATCCCGAGTTGGCTCGCATTCAGCGTCGTGCGGCTGCTCGAGCAGCACTTCGCCGACCTCGTCGACTACGACTTCACGGCAGCCCTCGAGGACGACCTCGACGCGATCGCACGGGGCGAGCAGAAGCGCGAGGACTGGCTCAAAGAGTTCTACTTCGGCTCCGATGCGCAGGTGGGCCTGCGGAACATCGTCGAGAACCTCGGCGAGATCGACGCGCGCGCTCTCAACTCCACCCCCATCGGCGACGTCGCCACCCTGCGCTTCGGCAAGTACGGGCCCTACCTCGAGGTGCCGAACGCCGAGAACCCCGAGGGGGAGCCGCGCCGGGTCAACATCCCCGAGGACCTCGCGCCCGACGAACTCACCCCCGCAAAGGCGAAGGAGCTCATCGACGCTCCCGTCGCCGGCGACCGCGTGCTGGGTGAGAACCCCGCCAACGGCAAGCTCATCGTCGTCAAGGACGGCCGCTTCGGCCCGTACGTGCAGGAGACCGACCCGCCGGCCGACGAAGAGGTGGATGCCTCCACCGGAGCCCTTCGACAGGCTCAGGAACCGGATTCCGGCACCCCCGCCCCCAAGAAGCGCGGCGCCAAGAAAGAGGCCGCGCCCAAGCCGCGGACGGCGTCGCTGTTCAAGTCGATGTCGGTCGACACGATCGATCTCGAGACGGCGCTTCGCCTGCTCGACCTGCCCCGCGTGGTGGGAGCCGATCCGGAGTCCGGAACCGAGATCACCGCGCAGAACGGCCGCTACGGCCCCTACCTCAAGAAGGGGACCGACTCGCGCACGCTGCAGAGCGAGCAGCAGATCTTCGACATCACGCTCGAGGAGGCGCTCGCCGTGTACGCCCAGCCGAAGTACGGCGCCCGCGGAGCGAGCAGCGCGCTCAAGGAGTTCGAGAACGACCCCACGAGCGGCAAGCCGATCAAGCTGAAGGACGGACGCTTCGGTCCGTACGTCACGGACGGCGAGACCAACGCCACGATCCCGCGCGGCGAGAGCGCCGATGAGGTGACGTACGAGCGCGCCGTCCAGCTGCTCGCCGACAAGCGCGCCAAAGGCCCGGCGCCCAAGCGCACGACGCGTCGCGCCCCCGCCAAGAAGTCGCCGGCGAAGAAGTGACGGGCGGCCCGCGGCGACCCGGTCTGTTCCTCACGTTCGAGGGCGGCGACGGCGCCGGGAAGACGACGCAGGCGGCGCTTCTCGAGGAATGGCTGACGGATGCCGGGCACCGCGTCGTCCGTACGCGCGAGCCCGGTGGCACCGAGGTCGGGCGACTGATCCGCGACATCGTCCTCCACCACCGGGGCGAGGTCGCTCCTCGTGCCGAGGCGCTGCTCTACGCCGCCGACCGCGCCCACCACGTCGAAACCGTGGTGCGCCCGGCGCTCGAGCGCGGTGACGTCGTCATCCAGGACCGCTACCTGGACTCGTCCGTCGCGTACCAGGGCGCCGGGCGCGTGCTCGGCACCGAGGAGGTGCGACAGCTCTCGCTCTGGGCGACGGGCGGACTCCTCCCCGACCTGACGGTGCTCCTCGACCTCGATCCGGCGGTCGCCCGCCGACGCCTCGACGCCGACGACAAGCCGTTCGACCGGCTGGAGGCCGAACGCGAGTCCTTCCACGTCCGCGTGCGCGAGGAGTTCCTCGCCCTGGCCGGCGCAGAGCCGGAGCGCTTCCTCGTGCTGGACGCCGCGCGGCCGCCCGCGGAACTCACCGCGACGGTGCGCGACCGCGTCGCCGCGCTCCTCGGCTGAGCCGCGGGGGAGTCGGTGGCCGAGGCTAGGCTGACAGGCATGGAGTCCACCCCGTCCGCCGCGCCGTCGCGCACGCGGACGGGGGTACCCTGGGGCGAGGTGTGGGGTCAGCCCGACGCCGTCGCGACGCTGCAGGATGCGGCATCCGACCCGGAGTCGCTCACGCACGCCTGGCTCATCACCGGCCCTCCCGGGTCGGGGCGCTCCACGCTCGCCTACGCGTTCGCCGCCGCCCTCATCGCCGAGCCCGGCGACGAGAACGCGATGCGGCAGGTGCTCGCCGGAACCCATCCCGACCTCACGGCGCTGCGCACCGAGGGCGTGATCATCTCGATCAAGGACGCCCGAGCCCTCGTGGAGCGGTCGTACTTCTCTCCCTCCCTCGGCCGCTACCGGGTGATCGTCATGGAAGACGCCGACCGCATGGCCGAGCGCACCTCGAACGTCCTCCTCAAGGCCCTGGAGGAGCCCCCGGAGCGCACGGTGTGGGTGCTGTGCGCGCCGAGCGACGCCGACCTCCTGCCGACGATCCGCTCGCGCGTGCGCACCCTGCGGCTGCGCGAGCCCGATGTCGCCGACGTGGCGAGGCTGATCGTTGAGCGCACCGGCGTCGACGAGCGCGTCGCCGAGCAGTCGGCGCGTCACGCGCAGCGTCACATCGGCATGGCGCAGCGACTCGCGACCGATGCGGCGGCCCGCGCACGTCGCGACGACACGATGCGCGCGGTGCTCCGGGTGAGGGGGGTGGCAGACGCGGTCGACGTCGCCGGTCGCATCGTCCAGGCGGCGACCGATGACGCCAAGGCGCTCACCGCGGAGCGCGACGAGGCCGAGCGCTCCTCGCTGCTGCGCACGCTGGGCATCGCCGACGGCGCCCCCGTGCCGCCCGCGGTCCGCGCCCAGCTCTCGGCGCTCGAGGACGACCAGAAGCGCCGCGCCACCCGCAGCCTCCGCGACGGCATCGACCGCGTGCTCACCGACCTCGAGTCGATGTTCCGCGACGTGCTGATGCTGCAGTTCGGCCGCGACGCCGACCTCATCAACCGCGAGCTCGAGCCCGATCTGCGTGCTCTCGCCGCGGCATGGACGCCCGAACGCACCCTCATCGTCGTCGACCGGATCGCGGCCACGCGCGAGAACGTCGAACTCAACGCCGCCCCCACCCTCGCCCTCGAGAGCATGCTCGTCACCGTCGCGAGCGGAAGGATCCCGTGAACGCGTCCCCTCACCGCCGTACCCGCCGCGTCGTCGCCTTCGTCGCGGCGCTGGCCGCGGCATCCCTCACCCTGACGGGCTGCCTGTACGCGCTCATTCCCGAAGAGGGCGCCGTGTCGACGGCGAGCCCGGCGCCCGACACGGCGGGCGTGCCCGAGGACCTCCTGCCGTTCTACGAGCAGGCCCTGGACTGGCGGGCGTGCGACGACGGCTTGGAGTGCACGACCGTCACGGCGCCGCTGGACTGGGCCGACCCGGCCGAGGGCGAGATCGAGCTGTCTGTGATCCGCAGCCGGGCGACCGGAGGCGATCCGGTCGGGTCGTTGCTCACGAATCCGGGTGGGCCGGGCGCGAGCGGCGTCGGACTGATCCGCGACTCGCTCGCCTACGCCGTCGGCGAGCCGCTCCGCGAGCGGTTCGACGTCATCGGATTCGACCCCCGCGGAGTCGGCGAGTCGACCGCGGTGACGTGCTTCGACGACGCCGAGATGGACGACTATCTCTTCGGCATCCCCTCCGGTGAGCGGGGGTCGGATGCCTGGACCGACGAGCTCCTCGAGCGTCACGCCGCCTTCGCCGACGCCTGCGAGGCGAACAGCGGCGGCATCCTGCCGTACATCACCACCGAGAACGCGGCGCGCGACATGGACCTCCTCCGTGCCGTCCTCGGCGACTCCGAACTGAACTACCTCGGCTACTCGTACGGCACATTCCTGGGTGCCACGTACGCGAAGCTCTTCCCCGAGAAAGTGGGGCGGCTCGTGCTCGACGGTGCGATCGATCCGTCGATCCCCGGGCTCGACGTGAGCGTGGTCCAGGGCGTCGGGTTCGAGTCGGCCCTGCGCGCCTACATGGCCGACTGCCTCGAGAGCAGCGACTGCCCGTTCCGCGGCTCCGTCGACGACGGGATGGCCGACCTCGGTGCGCTGCTGGCGTCGGTCGACCGCGACCCGCTCCCTGCGGCAGACGGCCGGCTGCTCGGTGCCGACTCCCTCCTGACGGCGATCGTCTCGGCGCTCTACTCCCAGGAGAGCTGGCCGTTCCTCACGACGGCCCTCGACGGCGCCCTCCAGGGAGACCCCGAGACGGCGTTCCTGCTCGCGGACTTCTACTACAACCGCGAGGGCGGCATGTATCTCGACAATCAGACCGAGGCGTTCCGGGCGTACAACTGCGTCGATTACCCGGTCGACACGTCGGAGTCCGACCTCGCCGCTGCCGAGGAGCGGCTCCGGACCGAGGCTCCCACGGTCGCGCCGTACTGGTTCGGTCCGGACGCGTGCGAGGTGTGGCCGTACCCCGCGACGGGTGTCCGGGAGGCGATCACCGCCGAGGGTGCACCGCCGATCGTCGTGGTCGGGACGACGAACGATCCCGCCACCCCGTACGAGTGGTCGGTGGCTCTGGCCGAGCAGCTCTCGTCGGGGGTGCTGATCACCCGCGAGGGCGAGGGGCACACGGGCTACAACAAGGGCAACGACTGCGTCGACCGTGCCGTCGAGCAGTACCTCATCGACGGGGTGGTTCCCGAGGACGGCCTCGTGTGCGGCTGACGCCGCGTCGTCCCCGCGTGTTCGCGAGCGCCTCGGCGACCCTGTAAGATCGTTGATCGTGCATCGCGCAAGCGGGGCGCGCCACCTTAGCTCAGTCGGCAGAGCGATTCACTCGTAATGAATAGGTCAAGGGTTCGATTCCCTTAGGTGGCTCCAGTCTGACGGAGGGTCGCGAAAGCGGCCCTCTTTCGTACCCGGAGACAGACGAGGACCCGATGGACTCTGCGATCGACGCGCTCGTCGAGATCTTCACGTGGGTCGGGTTCTCCGCCGGCGCGCTGATCGCGGGCGTCGCGCTGATCATGTACCTCTTCGACGGCACCTGGCTGCCCACCCGCGGCGTGCTCGAAGACACCGAGCACGGACGCATCGTCCGCTGGTTCGACGAGGACGGGGGCGTGAACGAGGCGCACCTGACGCACGAGCAGGAGCGGGCGCTCGAGGGCAAGGGCATGGCCGACATCTTCTATCGTCGCGGTGCGCGCGGGCGCATGCGGCTGACGCAGGGGTCGCCGGCCGTGCGCGCCGTCGCCTACCTCGCGGTCGGCCTGATCGGCCTCGGTGTGCTCGCGGTCGTCGTCTCGGGCATCCTGCTGTTCACCGGCGGCTGACCGGCATCACCCGAGCGCGAGCATTCCCCCGGCCACGAGCGCGAGAACGAGGCCGGCCCACTGCACGCCCGCGACGCGCTCTCGCAGCACGACGGCCGCGAGCAGGATCGTGCCCGCGGGGTAGAGGGCGGTGAGGGCCGACACGATGGCCAGTTCGCCCGCGCGCAGCGCGATCAGCGCGAGTGCGTTGGCTGCGGCATCCACCACTCCGCACGTCACGGCCAGCCACCACGCGCGCGCCAGGGTGGGGACGGGAGTGGGATGGGCGGCTGCGGCGTGCTCGAGGTCGGCATGGCCGCTCGGGGTCGCGCCGAGGCCGACGGTGGGGGAGAGGGCGGACGACGCGGGGTGCCCGGTCCGCACGGCTCGCAGGACGATCACCGCGATGATCAGGGCTGTGAGCGCGAAGGTCGTGGAGCGGCTGAGCACGAGCGGCACCAGTCCGCTGCCCTCGGGGGTCTGGTCGATCGTGATGAGGAATCCGCCGATCGCGACACCGGCGCCGACGGCCATCACCAGGCCACGGGCGCTCGGGCGCACGACCTTCTCGCCCGGGATGAAGCCGACCAGCACGACGGCGACGAGCGCGACGGCCAGTCCCGCGGATGCGGTGGGCGAGAGGCTCTCGCCGTCGACGAACAGTCCCCACAGCATCGGCGCGACGGCCGAGACGACAGCGGTGAGCGGAGAGAGGATGCTCATCGGGCCGATCGCCAGGCACGCGTAGAGAAGGACGATCGCCAGCATGCCGAAGACGCCGGCGAAGATGCCCCAGCCGACGGCCGAGGCCGTCCACAGCCCGCCGACGAAGGGCTGCGCGATGAGGAGGGCGACCAGGCCCGACAGTGCCGCGACCGCCGTGACGACGATCGACCGGAGTCGCTTCGCCGCGAGGCCGCCGAAGAAGTCCGCGGCGCCGTAGACGAGGGCGCCCGTGAGGGCCAGCACGGCGGGGATCACGCGTTTCAGCATAGGGAGGTCGCGCGACGGGGATTTTGCTAGATAAGCTAGCGATATGGAGACCCCTCACCACGCGCGACGCACGCCGACCCGCTGGCTGCGCATCGGCATCCCCGCTGTCCTCGTGCTCGTCTGGCTCACCGTCGGCTCCGTCGGCGGACCCTACTTCGGCAAGGTCGACGAGGTGTCCTCGAACGACCGGTCGTCCTTCCTCCCCGAGAGCGCGGACGCCACGCAGGTCAACGAGCGGCTGACCGACTTCCTCGGGGACGACAGCATCCCGGCCGTCGTCGTGGTGACCGGTGACGGCGATCTCACGGAGGAGCAGCTCGGCGAGGTGCAGACCCTCGCCGACGACATCGCCGAGCTCGACGGCGTGCTCGAGGGCGTGTCGCCGCCGATCGCGTCGGAGGACGGCGAAGCGGCGCAGCTCTTCGTACCGGTGGATGCCTCGGGCGAAGTCGCCGAGATCGTCGAGGAGATCCGGGCCCTGGTGGAGGAGGATCTCGCCGCCCCGCTCGAAGGGTGGGTCACCGGCCCGGCGGGCTTCACGGCCGACCTCGTCGAGGGGTTCCTCGGTATCGACGGGCTGCTGCTGGCCGTGGCGCTCATCGCCGTCTTCATCATCCTGGTGATCGTCTACCGTTCACCGATCCTGCCCATCCTCGTCCTGCTCACCTCGGTGTTCGCGCTGTGCGTCGCCCTGCTCACCGTGTGGTGGCTGGCCTTCGCCGGCATCTTCGTCCTCAACGGGCAGGTGCAGGGCATCCTCTTCATCCTGGTGATCGGCGCCGCGACGGACTACGCCCTGCTGTACGTGGCGCGCTTCCGTGAAGCGGTGGCGGACGGCGACCGGCGGTGGGATGCCACGCTCCGAGCGTGGCGCGGATCGTTCGAGCCCATCCTCGCCTCCGGCGGCACGGTCATCGCCGGCCTGCTGTGCCTCCTGCTCTCCGACCTCGCGACCAACCGCGCACTCGGCCCGATCGCGTCGATCGGGATCGTCTTCTCCGTGCTCTCCGCGCTGACGTTCCTCCCCGCGCTGCTGGCCCTCGTCGGACGGGCCGCCTTCTGGCCGTTCATCCCGAAGCAGCCGGTCGCGATGATCCCCGACGACCTCACGCAGCCCGTCAAGGGCCTGTGGCCGCGACAGGCGCGCTTCGTGGCACGGCACGCGCGCGCGGTGTGGATCGTGTGCACCGTCGTCCTCCTCCTCGGCGCGGTCGGGATCACGCAGCTCAAGGCCGACGGCGTACCGTCGAGCGACCTCGTGCTCGGCGCATCCGAGGCGCGCGACGGTCAGGAGGTGCTCGCCGAGCACTTCCCGGCCGGATCGGGAAGCCCCGTCTACGTGATCGTCCCCGAGGACGAGCTCGGCGGCACCGTCGAGGTGCTCGACGCGAGCGACGGCATCGAGTCCGTGGCCGTGGCATCCGAGGACTCGCCGACAGGCCAGGCCTCCGTCGAGCTCCAGGACGGCGAGCCGGTGCTCACCGCAGTGGGTCCGCCGGGGACTCCAGCGCCCGAGGCGACCGTGTCCGACGGCGACGTGCTCGTGATCGGCACGCTCACCGACGCGGCCGACTCCGTCGCCGCCGAGGACACGGTCCGCGAACTGCGCACCGATCTCGACGCCGCGCTCGGCGAGGGGACCGCCATCGTCGGGGGTGAGACGGCCACCGACATCGACTCCAACGACACCTCGATCCGCGACCGGACGATCATCATCCCGGTGATCCTCCTGGTGATCCTCCTGATCCTCATGCTGCTGCTGCGCTCGATCCTCGCGCCGGTGCTGCTGATCGCGACGGTCATCCTCTCGTTCGCCACCGCCCTCGGAGTCGCCGCGCTCGTGTTCGACGGGATCTTCGCCTTCCCCGGCGCGGATCCGGCGGTTCCGCTGTACGGCTTCGTCTTCCTCGTCGCGCTCGGCGTGGACTACAACATCTTCCTGATGTCCCGCGTGCGGGAGGAGTCTCTCGTGCACGGCACGAGGCGCGGGATCCTCCGCGGCCTCGTCGCGACGGGAGGGGTCATCACCTCTGCGGGTCTCGTCCTCGCAGCGACCTTCGCCGCGCTCGGCGTCATCCCGATCCTCTTCCTCGCTCAGCTCGCGTTCATCGTCGCGTTCGGCGTCCTGCTGGACACGTTCGTGGTCCGCTCGCTGCTCGTCCCCGCCCTGTCGTACGACATCGGCCGGGCGATCTGGTGGCCGTCGAAGCTGTGGCGTCACGGCCCTGAGACGCGGGTGGATGCCGCGCCCGACGGAGCACCCGGAGACGAGGCGGCGGCCGAGCCGGCGCTCGTCGCCGACGATGGTCACGCGCTGACTCGGGAGGAGTACCGGCGTACGCTCGAGTCATGAGCAAGGCGCTGTTCATCGTCGACGTCCAGAACGATTTCACCGAGGGCGGAGCGCTCGGCGTGGAGGGCGGCGACGCCGTCGCCGAGCGCATCACCAGATACCTCGAGGCCCACGCGGACGAGTACGCCGTCATCGTGGCGTCACGCGACTGGCACGATGCCGAGGGCGACAACGGCGGGCACTTCCATCCGGAGCCCGACTTCGTCGACACGTGGCCTGTCCACTGCGTGAGCGGAACCGAGGGCGCCGAGTACGATCCGGGCCTCGACACGGCCGTCGTGACGCACCACGTGAAGAAGGGGCAGGGGCAGCCGGCGTACTCGCTCTTCGAGGGCACCACCGACGAGGGCGCGACGGTCGCCCATCTGATGGAGGTCCACGGTGTGGTCGATGTCGACATCGCGGGGATCGCGACGGACTACTGCGTCCGCGCGTCGGCGCTCGACGCGATCGAGCACGGCCGTCGGGTGCGGGTCTTCACGGATCTCGTCGCCGGCGTGGCCGACGAGACGAGCGACGCGGCGCTGGCCGAGCTCGCGCACGCCGGTGCAGAGCTGGCCGACTCCGGTGTCTGACGCCCCGGTTCGCGTGCGGCGCGTCCTCGCCGGCGACGGGGCGAAGGTGCGCGCCATCCGGCTGGAAGCGCTGCAGGATCCGGCGGCGGGAATCGCCTTCCTCGAGACATACGAGACGGCGGCCGCCCGCCCGCGCGAGTTCTGGGACGATCGCGCGGCCGCCGCGGCGCTCTCGTCGGGCTCCGCGCAGTTCATCGCCGAGCTGGGCTCGTCGTGGGTCGGCTCGGCCACCGTGCTCGTGCCCGAACCGGCGTTGCCGGACTACTTCGGTCGTGTGCGCGACGCCGGCACGGCGCTCCTGGTCGCGGTGTACGTCGCGGCCGCGCACCGTGGGCGCGGCATCCTCCGGCGCCTCGTCGATGCCGGTGGCGACTGGGCGGCGGGGCAGGGCTGCGGCATCCTGTTCCTCGACGTGCACGAGGAGAACGCCCGCGCCCGCGCCGCGTACGCCGGTCTCGGCTTCGCTGCGACCGGCCGTACGATCGTCGGCCAGAATGGGCGAGAGCTCGAGATGTCGCGAGAGATCGGCCCTGCCTGAGGCTGATCGCGGCAACACACGACCCACGCGGGATGTCGGAGCCGGGCATGGCCACTCTCGTGCCGAAGAGATACCCGGGCTGGTGGGCCCCGTGGGGCTCGAACCCACGACCCGCGGATTAAAAGTCCGATGCTCTACCGACTGAGCTAGAGGCCCTCGATCCCCAAGCCTACTTGCCGTCGGCAGCGGTCCGTCACCGAGGCTAGGGGCCGTTCCCGTTCCCGCCGCTGTTCCCGTTCCCGTTCCCGCCGCTGTTCCCGTTCCCGCCGCTGTTCCCGTTGCCGTTCCCGTTCCCGTTCCCGCCGCTGTTCCCGTTCCCGTCTCCCGCACCGTCGGCTCCCTCACCCACGTCGGCCCCGTCGTCACCAGGGGCTGGGGAGGGGTCGGGGGGCGTGTCGCTCGGCTCGGGAGCGGGGGTGTCGACGACAGAGGGCGTCGGGTCCGGTCCGGTCGATGCGCCGATCTGCGTCGACCACCACAGGGCTGCGATCGTCACCCCGACGATGAGGGTCGCGGCGATGATCACGGCGATGAGCTTCGTCCGCCCGCGGGCGGACGTGGGGGAATCGGAGGCGGACGTCGCGGCCGCCGCCGGCGGCGTCGCGTCGGGTGGCAGCGGTGGAGGGAGGAGGGTGGTGCGGACGGCGGCAGCCGGGTCCTCGACCGACGTGTCGATCGGCAGCGCGCGCGTCGGTCCGGTGGCGAGCGCAGGCATCTGCTCTGTAGCCTCGTCCGCGAGAGCAGCGGAAAGCGGGGCGCGGCCCAGCGCGAGACGCTCCGCGGTGATCGCCACTTCGAGCGCCGACGGACGATCGTCTGGTCGCATCGCCGTCATGCCGCGCAGCAGTCCGCGCCACTCGGGGGTGACGGATCCGGGGACGGCCGGTGGTGCAGCCAGCCGCGCCATGACAGCGCCGATTCCCTCGGCGTCCGGAAACGGACGCTCTCCGGTGATCGCCTCGATGAGGAGGAGGCCGAGGGCGTAGATGTCCGCTGCGGGCGCGGGCGCGTCGCCTCGCGCCTGTTCCGGCGCGACGTACGCCGCCGTGCCGATGATCGTCCCGGGGGTGGTGACCCGCGTGGAGTCGAGCAGGTGGGCGATGCCGAAGTCCGCGAGCTTGGCCCGCCACTCCCTGCCCGGGAGCGGCGAGCGCCAGAGCAGCACATTGGACGGCTTGATGTCGCGGTGGACGATGTCGGAGGAGTGGGCGACGTGCAGCGCCTCCGCCAGATCCACCGCGATGGAGGCGACCTGGTCCGGCGGGATCGGGCCCTGAGAGATGCGCTCGCGAACCGTCATCCCGTCGACGTACTCCATGACAAGGTAGCTGACTCCGTCGTCGGCGATGTGCGCGTCGAACAGGGTGACGAGACCGTGGTGGTTCAGCGCCGCGAGGAGTGCCGTCTCCGACCGTGCCCGATCGACCGACGCGACCGCATCGATGCTGCGAAGCACCTTGATGGCGACGGTGCGACCGAGCGCCTCGTCGTCCGCCCGGTAGACGCGCGCCATCCCGCCCTCGCCGATCCGCTCGCGCAGCACATAGCGGTGGGCCAGGATCTCGCCGGTGGACGGGTCACCGGCCTGCCTCAGATCCGACATGGTCCTCCCGTCGGGTCCGTCCTCGACGGGGACATCGAAAGAGCGGAGCCGACGGAATCAGAGAGTACGCCCGGCCCGTGCGCGCAGCGACGCTCTTGACTCCGCCGCGGCATCCGTGCATGCGGAACGGCCGCCGGTGCGCCTCGCCACGCCCCGACGGCCGTTCTGCCCCGTTCTGGCCTAAGCCAGGGGGTCGATCACTGTGCCGGAGGCATCAGGACCGAGTCGATGAGGTACACCGTGGCGTTCGCGGTCTGGACGCCACCGCAGATGACGTTGGCACCGTTGACCATGAGCTCGTCGCCCGATCCGGTGACCTCGACGTCCGCGCCCTGGACGGTCGCGTGCGTGCCCACGATGTCGGCGGGCGCGACCTGGCCGGGAACCACGTGGTACGTGAGGATCGACGTGAGGGTGTCGGTGTCGGTCTTGAGCGACTCGATCACGGCCGGGTCGATCGCGGCGAAGGCCTCATCGACCGGCGCGAAGACCGTGAACTCGTCGCCGTTGAGCGTGTCGACCAGGTCGACCTCGGGGTTGAGCTGTCCGCTCACCGCGGACACGAGGGTCGTGAGCAGCGGGTTGTTCGAGGCCGCCGTGGCGACCGGGTCCTGCGACATCCCCTCGACCGAGCCCGCGCCGTCCGGCACGGCAGCGGCGTAGTCGGCACAGCCGGGGCCGACGAGGTTGGCCGCGGGGTCCATCTCCTCCATCGGCTCCTCGGTCTCCTCCATCGCGGGGGTCGAGGGCTCGTCCGACGGGGCCGCCGTCGATCCGCCCATCGAGCAGGCGGACAGCGCGAACGTCGCCGCGACCGCGAGGGCGAGACCGGCCGAAAGGCGCTTTCTGGTGATGCGAGACATGACTTCCTCCTCTTGAGGTCCTGATGGACCGTGAACTGCGGGCCCCGTGGTGCGGGGTCGGGCCGCGGGAGCGGCTCGTACGGGCTGTTCGGAGGACCTCCCGGAACGGATTGGATCGAATCCGGAGCCTCGTGCGCACGGGGAAGAGGGCGCGAGTAAGGCATGCTGGAGCAATGGTGATCGACGGTATCGACGTGCCGGAGGACGGCTCCGAACCCGTCGACCGCATCGGCGAACTGCTGCAGCGCGTCGCGCGCGGCGACCAGACGGCGTTCGCCCGCGTCTACGATCTCCTCTCTCCGCGCGTGTTCGGCCTCATCCTGCGTGTCCTCGTGGACCGGTCGCAGAGCGAAGAAGTGCTGCAGGAGGTGTTCCTCGAGGTGTGGCAATCCGCTGGGAAGTTCGCTCCGAACAGGGGACAGGGAAGGTCATGGGTGCTCACGATCGCGCATCGCCGGGCCGTCGACCGGGTGCGGTCGTCGCAGGCGAGCACGGATCGCGACGTGCGTGCGGGCTTCCGCGATCTCGACGTCGCGCATGACGGAGTCGCCGAGCAGGTGGAACTCCGCATCGAGGGCGAGAAGGTCACGGCGGCCCTCACGTCGTTGCCGGAAGCGCAGCGCGAAGCCCTGACCCTGGCCTATTTCGGAGGTTACAGTCAGAGCGAGATCGCGGCACTCGTGGGAGCGCCGCTGGGGACGATAAAGACGAGGATGCGGGACGGCCTGTCCCGCCTGAGGGCAGAGATGGGGGTGACCGCGTGATGGATGAGAAGGACTTCGCCGAGCTGGCCGCGGGCCACGCTCTCCATGCGCTCTCGCCGGAAGACCGACGCGCCTTCGAGGAGGCCCGCGTCGCCCACCCCGAGTGGGAGCACTGGGTCGAGGCGGACGCCGAGGCCGCCGCGGCGCTCGCCGAGGGCATCCCGACCGCCGCTCCACCGCTAACCCTCCGTTCCACACTGCTGGCCCGCATCGCCACGATGCCGCAGGTGCCGGACGTGCCCGCCTCGGATGCCGCGGCCGCCGCGCCCGTGTCGGCGCCGTCGCCGGCCGACGCCCGCGACCGCGATGAGGACGCACCGGTGGTGGACCCGTCGCCGACGACGAGCACCATCCAGGCGATCTCACGACGCAACTGGACGCGCGGGCTCCTGACGCTCGCCGCATCGCTCGTCGTCCTCGTCACGCTCGGCTTCGGGGCCGTCACGCTGAACGAGTACGTGAATCGGCCGCCGGAAGTCGTCGCCCTGCAGGAGATCGAGGCAGCGTCCGACGCCCAGTCGGCCACGTACGACCTCGCCGACGGCGGCATCGCGACCGCGCACTGGTCGGAGTCGGTGGGCAAGGCCGTGCTCGTCTCGGACGACCTTCCCGAGATCGCCGACGACGAGAGCTTCCAGATGTGGTTCGTCCGCGAGGGCGGTGAGGCCGTGTCGGCGGGTGTCTTCGAGGCGCAGGCCGGCACCTCGACCGAGATCCTGCAGGGGGCCCT
This sequence comes from Microbacterium insulae, assembly GCF_042677065.1. Taxonomy (NCBI): domain Bacteria; kingdom Bacillati; phylum Actinomycetota; class Actinomycetes; order Micrococcales; family Microbacteriaceae; genus Microbacterium; species Microbacterium insulae. The sequence goes on from NZ_JBHTII010000001.1 coordinate 2,337,169, forward strand.
CGAGCCCGGCGACACGATCGCGGTGACGGTCGAACCCGAGGGCGGCTCGCCGAACGGGCAGCCGTCGACGGAGCCGATCATCGCCATCCCCACCGCCTGATCGCGGCGAACCCGCGGGCGCGGGTAGCGTGAGGACGTGGCATCCGCCCCTCAGACGACTTCCGCGCTCGTGCACCTCCGCCGCGCACGAGACCTGATGGACCGCGACTACGCGGAGCCCCTGGACGTGCCGACGATGGCTGCGAAAGCCCTCATGTCGCCGGCGCACTTCTCACGCGAGTTCAAGGCCGCGTACGGCGAGACCCCGTACGCCTATCTCATGACCCGCCGCATCGAGCGCGCGATGGCGCTGCTGCGCGCGGGCGCGTCGGTGACGGATGCCTGCACCGCCGTGGGGGCGACCTCCCTCGGATCGTTCAGCTCCACCTTCACCGAGATCGTGGGCGAGACGCCGAGCGCGTACAGTGCTCGGCCCCACGACGCCGCCGAGGCGATGCCGCTGTGCGTGGCGAAGATCCTCACCCGACCCCGCCGCTGACGAGCGCGATCGAGCAGGATCGGAGAAGCGGCCGTCGGGGCGCTCCTCTAGCGTGAGAGCATGACCAGCATCTCTCTCGCGTACTGCCCGATCACGGTCGACGATGTCGAGGCCGCCATCCCGTTCTACCGCGATGGACTGGGGCTCGAGGTGGTGAACGACGTCGCGTACGACGGACACCGCTGGGTGAGCCTCGGGTTCGCCGGCCAGGAGGGCCTCTCGCTCGTGATCTCCGACCCGATCGCGGGGCGGTCGCCTGAAGACGGCGAATCCCTCGAGCGCCTCGTCGTCAAGGGATCGGGCCCCGGTCCGTACGTGTTCTCGACGAGCGACATCGACGCCACGTTCGAGCGACTGCGCTCCTTCGGCGCGGAGGTCCTGCAGGAGCCGATGGAGCAGTCGTGGGGGCCGCGGGACTGCGCGTTCCGGGATCCCGCGGGCAATCACATCCGCATCAACCAGGTCTGAGTCGTGTGCCTGCCCTGGGCCGCCGCGCCGCGCGCGGGAGACGCCGGTACCCTTGAGCGGGTGAGTGACGAGTCCAGGGACTTCCACAAGCCGGTGCGCAGACCGGCCGAGCTGTTCGATCGGCTGTTCTCGGCCGAGGACCCGGCCGAGGTGTCGCGCGTCGCGCACTCGACCGCTCACGCGCTGCTCTCGCGGGTTCGCTCGGACCCGGACGGCCAGGTCGTCGACCGGCTCGTGGCCTTCACCGACGAGCATGGGATCGACGACATCGCCGAGCTGTGGTCGCGCTCGCCGGCGAAGACCCTCCCCGGCGCGCTGTGGCGCCTCTACCTGCTCCAGCTCATGATCCACGACGACCCGCGCACGGCCGCCCTGCTGTACGAGCGGGGCCGCGTCGAGCTCGCCTCGGCCGACGAGGTCATCGCGGGCGCGCCGACGCCCGCCGGGCCGGACGAGCTCGTCGCGCTCATCGACCGCATCCTGCGCGGCGTCTTCGAGGGCGACTTCGCCGTCGCACTCGACCGTGCGGCATCATTCTGCCGTGTGCAGTCCGCGGGCGCGACGCACCTGGCCGATGACTACGAGCCGACCGAGCCGGAGCGTGCCTCGGTACTCACGACCCGTGCCCTGCGGTTGTCGGACTACGCGGCGGACCTGGCGGCGTGCGCGGCCCTGTGGCGGCGCGAAGCCCTCACCTGAGCGGCGGGCGGGCACAAGAGTGCCGGGCCGCAGAACGCCCGGTGTGGGATGCCGCTGGGCGGGAGAGGCGTTTCCCGCCCCGGCACGATGGTGCCGGGCCGCAGAACGCCTCTCGGCGCAAGGCCGCTCGCAGCGGCAGAAGATGGAGCCCGGGGTTACTGCGGCCCGGCCGATCCAGTGTAACCGAGGAGCCGGCCGCGGCATTCCCGGCCGTAGGCTCTTGACATGACCTGGCGCTTCGCTCTCGTGCTCGAACCGGCCGCTTCCGACGACGCGAGAGAGGACTTCGCCGCCGGCTTCCGCGAGATCGACCCGTCCGCGCCTGCGCTCAGCGTGGGGGAGCTCAGCACGCAGCGCGGCGACGGCATCTTCGAATCGATCGGCGTCGTGAACGGCCACGCGCAGGAGGTGGCCGCCCACCTCGAGCGGCTCGCTCACTCCGCCGCGCTGTGCGATCTTCCCACGCCGAATCTCGAGCAGTGGCGCCAGGCCGTGACCGTCGCCGCCGCGCACTGCCCGGCGGACGGAGAGGGCGTCATCAAGCTCATCCTGAGCCGCGGCGTCGAGCACGGGCCAGCGCCGACCGCGTGGGTGACCGCCGCCCAGGCGCCCGACAACACCGTCGTCCGCGAACGCGGCGTGCGGATCGTCACCCTCGACCGCGGCTACGGGATCGACACCCCGGCGCGCGCGCCGTGGCTGCTGCTGGGCGCCAAGACGCTGTCGTACGCGGTCAACATGGCCGCCATCCGCGAAGCCAAGCGGCGCGGTGCCGACGACGCGGTGTTCGTGTCGTCCGACGGCTTCGTCCTCGAAGCCCCGACCGCCTCGCTCGTGCTGCGGATCGGCGGCCGCTTCGTCACACCGGCGCCCAACGGGGGTATCCTCCACGGAACGACTCAGCTGAGTCTCTTCGAGCACCTCGCCGTTCAGGGCCGTGAAACCGCGTACGAGACCGTCCCCGTGTCCGCCCTGGCAGAAGCGGATGCCGCGTGGCTGCTGTCGAGCGTGCGGCTGGCCGCTCCCATCTCGGCCATCGACGGGGTCGCGGTGGCGGTCGACCGCGAGCTGACCGCGTCGTTCAACGAATACCTGCTGAGCCCTCGCACCTGATTCAGCGCGTCACACCCGACAGTTCGCGGCGCGCGCGGGCGATCATGCCGCGCATGAGCAGCGCGAGCGACATCCGCACCGGGAGCGACCACAGGCGGGCGCCCCGGCCCTTGAATCGCATCGCCGTCACGACGCGCACCAGCGCGCGCTCCTCATCGACGCCGACCCCGACGCGCATGTCGATGCGCCGGGCGTCGACCGAGACGAGCGCCTCCTCGCCCTCGACGCGCCGAACCGCGAACGCTTCGCAGCGGCGTCCCTCGCGCCGCCGGAGGAGCGATGCGACGAGGATCGCGCTCGAGAGCCAGCGGGGGAGCGAAGCCGGTGAGAACAGGTTGCGGGCCCACGCGGCAGGATCGGCGGTGGCGTGCGCCGGCAGCACGTCGATCCAGACCTGCGTGTAGTCGGGGTCGCTGATATCCGCGAGCGCGAGCGACCAGAACGCGGGTTGCCGCATGGTGCCTCCCTGAGCCATACGCATCCGTATGGAGCCTGCGCTGAGACTATACGGTACGGTACGGTGCATGGCAAGACTCACGCGCGAGGACTGGGTCGCGGCGGCGTACGAACGCTTCAGCGCCGACGGGATCACGGCTGTCGCCGTCGAACCCGTCGCCCGCGCCCTCGGCGCCACGAAGGGGTCCTTCTACTGGCACTTCGCCGACCGACGCGCGCTGGTCGACGCCGTCCTCGACCGCTGGCGGGAGCTCGAGACCGAGCGGCTCATCGGGGATGTCGAGCGAATCGAACCGGCGGCTGCCCGACTAGCGGGCCTGCTCGAGCTCATCGCTCACCGCACCGGACAGCGATCGGGCGAGCGAACGCTCTACGCGGACGCGACGGGGCCGGTGCGCGAGTTCGTCTCGTCGGTCACCGAGCGACGCGTGTCGTACCTGGCCTCGCTGGTCGAGGCATCCGGCGTCGAGCCCGGCGAGGCCCGCCGACGCGCCGTCCTCGTCGTGTCGGCCGTGATCGGCTACCAGCAGCTCGTCTCGAGCGGCTGGGACGCGGCATCCGACCCCCGATCGCTCATCGACACCCTTCACGTCCTCGCGACGGGTGCGACCGCTCAGCCGAATCGGCCGGAGACGTAGTCCTCGGTCGCCTGCACCGACGGCGTCGTGAAGATCGAGGTGGTGTCGTCGTATTCGATGAGCTTGCCGGGCTTGCCGGTGCCGGCGATGTTGAAGAACGCCGTCTTGTCGCTCACTCGCGATGCCTGCTGCATGTTGTGGGTCACGATCACGACCGTGTAGTCGTTCTTGAGCTCGCCGATCAGCTCCTCGATCGCGTACGTCGAGATCGGGTCGAGCGCCGAGCAGGGCTCGTCCATGAGGATGACCTCGGGCGAGACCGCGATCGCGCGTGCGATGCACAGACGCTGCTGCTGACCGCCCGACAGCCCCGAGCCGGGCTTGTCGAGGCGGTCCTTGACCTCGTTCCAGAGGTTCGCCCCCTTCAGCGACTTCTCCACGAGCGCGTCGGCGTCCGACTTCGAGATGCGCCGGTTGTTGAGCTTGACCCCCGCCAGCACGTTCTCGCGGATCGACATCGTGGGGAAGGGGTTGGGGCGCTGGAAGACCATGCCCACCTGGCGACGAACGAGCACGGGGTCGACGTTCGCGCCGTACAGGTCGTCGCCGTCGAGGAGGACCTCTCCCTCGACGTAGGCGCCGGGGATGACCTCGTGCATCCGGTTCAGGGTGCGCAGGAACGTCGACTTGCCGCAGCCGGAGGGGCCGATGAAGGCGGTGACGCTGCGGGGCGCGATCTCGAGTGAGACGCCCTCCACCGCCAGGAAGTCGCCGTAGTAGACGTTCAGGTCGTTGACTTCGATGCTCTTGGACACGATTCCTCGGGTTTCGCTTCGGGAGTACGGGGGCTCAGCGGCCCAGCTTGGGGGAGAAGATCTTCGCGACCAGACGCGCGAGCAGGTTCAAGGCCATGACGAACACGATGAGCGTCAGCGCGGCGGCCCACGCGCGGTCGTGGTAGGCCTGCACCGGGATGCCCGCATTCATGTACTGCGTGTACGCGAAGACCGGCAGGGTCATCATGCGCCCCTCGAACAGGTTGTAGTTCATGGATGTCGCGACGCCCGCGGTGAGCAGCAGCGGTGCCGTCTCGCCGATGACGCGCGAGATCGACAGCATGACGCCCGTGGTGATACCGGCCATCGACGTCGGCAGCACGACCTTCGCGATCGTCAGCCACTTGGGCACGCCGAGTGCGAGCGACGCCTCGCGGAGCTCGTTCGGGACGAGCCGCAGCATCTCCTCGGTCGAGCGCACGACGACCGGGATCATCAGCACGGAGAGCGCGATCGACCCCATGATTCCCATGCGGATGCCGGGCCCGAAGATCAGGGCGAAGACGGCGTAGGCGAACAGTCCCGCGACGATCGAGGGGATGCCGGTCATGACGTCCACGAGGAACGTGATGCCCTGCGCGAGGCGCTTGCCGGCGCCGTACTCGACGAGGTAGATGGCCGTGAAGATGCCGATCGGGATCGAGATGACGGCGGCCGCGAGGGTGATGAGGATCGTGCCGACGATCGCGTGGAGCGCGCCGCCGCCCTCGCCGACCACGTTGCGCATCGAGCTGGTGAAGAACTCGGCCGAGATCCCTGCGATGCCGTTGACGAGCACGGTCCAGGCGACGGAGACGAGCGGGACCATCGCGATTCCGAAGGCGACGGTGACGATGCCGGTGACGAGGCGGTCGACGCCCTTGCGGCGGCCTTCCACGACGCTCGAGATCGCGGTGATCAGCACGAGGTAGGCGAGCGCCGCGACGACCGCCCAGCCGGCGAGGCTGAACTCCGCCCCGCTCGCGACGGCCATGACGGCGAAGATGAGAGCCGTCAGGCCGGCGCTTCCGGCGAGGAGGCCCCACGGCGCCCACTTCGGGAGGTGGCCGCTGGTCAGCCGCTGGTGCTCGCGGACGCCGGCCGGCGGCGTGTCCTGCGAGGGGGGAGCAGTCACGGTGGTCATGTCAGTTGGCTCCCGAGAATTCCTTGCGCCGGCTGACGATCCAGCGGGCGATCGCGTTCACGGCGAAGGTGACGATGAAGAGGATGAGGCCGGTGGCGATGAGGACGTTGATGTTCTCGCCGTACGCCTCGGGGAACGTCAGCGCGATGTTCGCGGGGATCGTGCTGGGGTTCTCGGCGGTGAAGAGCTGGAAGGTGATGACACCGCTCGCCGAGAGGACCATCGCGACGGCCATCGTCTCGCCGAGCGCGCGTCCCAGACCCAGCATCGACGCCGATACGATGCCGCTGCGGCCGAAGGGGAAGACGGCCATGCGGATCATCTCCCAGCGGGTCGCGCCGAGGGCGAGGGCCGCCTCCTCGTGGAGCACGGGCGTCTGGAGGAAGATCTCGCGACAGATGGCGGTGATGATGGGCACGACCATGACAGCGAGCACGATGGCGGCGGTGAAGATCGTGCGGCCGGTCGCCGAGACCGTGCCGGAGAAGAGGGGGAACCATCCCATGTTCGCGTTGAGCCACACGTACACCGGCTGGACAGCCGGCGCGAGGACCAGGATGCCCCACAGGCCGAAGACGACCGAGGGGACCGCGGCGAGCAGATCGACGATGTACCCCAGTGTCTGGGCGAGGCGCCGCGGAGCGTAGTGGGAGATGAAGAGAGCGACCGACACCGCGAGGGGGACGGCCATGACGAGTGCCAGCACCGAGGCCCACACCGTGCCGAAGGCGAGCGGCCAGACGTAGGCCCAGAAGTTCGTCGTGAGCAGGGACGCGGTGTCGCTCGTGGCGGTGATGCCCGGGATCGACTGGACGATGAGGAAGATCGCCACGGCGGCGAGCGTCACGAGGATCATCGAGCCTGCCGCCAGAGCGGTGCCCGAGAACCAGCGGTCGCCTGGCCGCTGCTTGACCTTGCCCGCGGCCGGGGCGGTGGTCGTGGTCATGGTGTCCTTCTGGTTCGGGTTTACGGGGTGAGACCCGGTTCCGGCGCGTCGCGCCGGAACCGGGTCTCGGGGCCTTACGGGACGACGATCAGGTCGATCGCCGCGTTGATCTGCTCGCGCAGCGAGTCCGAGATCGGGGCGCTGCCGGCCGCGGCGGCCGCGGCATCCTGGCCCTCGGGGCTCGCGACGTACTCCAGGTAGCCCTTGACGATCGGCGCGTTGGCCTCGTCGGCGTACTCCTGGCAGGCGATCATGTAGCTCACCAGGACGATCGGGTAGACACCGGCCTCGGTCGAGGTGCGGTCGAGCGAGATCGCGAGGTCGCCCTCGCCGCGGCCTTCCTCGAACGGCGAAGCGTCGACGATCGCCGCGGCGGCCTCGGGCGAGTAGCTGACGAACTCGTCGCCGACCTGGATGGCGGCCGTCGACAGGCCCTCCTCGGAAGCGCGCGACGCGTCGGCGTAGCCGATGGTGCCGTTGCCGCCGGCGACGGCGGAGACGACACCCGACGTGCCCTGCGCGGCCTCACCGCTGTCGAGCGGCCACACGCCGTCGGGCTCGGCCGGCCACGCGTCGGGCGCTGCCTGGTAGAGGTAGTCGGTGAAGTTCTCGGTCGTGCCCGAGTCGTCGGCGCGGTGCACCGGCGTCACGGCGAGGTCGGGGAGCTCCACGTCCTCGTTCAGCGCGGCGATCGCCGGGTCGTTCCAGTTCGTGATCTCGCCCGAGAACAGCGACGCGAGGGTCGTCGCGTCGAGGTTGAGCGAGTCGACGCCCTCGATGTTGAAGATCACGGCGATGGGGGAGATGTAGGTCGGGACCTCGATGATGCCCGAGCCGTCGACGCAGCCGTCGAACGGCCCCGCCTCGATCTCCTCGATCGTGAAGGCGCGGTCGGAGCCCGCGAAGGGGAACGCGCCGGCCTGGAACGACTCGCGGCCCGCGCCGGAGCCGGCCGGGTCGTACGTGATCGTGACGTCGGGGTTGGCGGTCTGGAAGCCGGCCGTCCACGCCGAGACGGCGACCTCCTGCGACGAGGCGCCGCCGCCGGCGATCTCGCCGGAAAGGTCGGAGGTGGTGGGCTCGTCGGTCGAACCGCCGGGAGTCCCTTCGTTTGCGGCGCAGCCGGCGAGGGCGAGGGCCGCGACTGCGGCGACAGCGCCCACCTGGGCGATGCGGGAGATCTTCACTGTGTGAATCCTTCACGTGTCAGGGAATGAGGCCCAAGAGGGCTTCGGGTAGCGAGCCCGGTGCGGGGCTCGTTCTGAAACGTAGGCTCGGACTCTTAAGAGACTGCGCTCGGATGGTGAACGGGAGGTGAACGGGTCGCCGACATCCATGCACGGGGATGAACGGCCGTCCACCGCTGACGACGCGTCAGACCTTCGGTATGTGCGTCTCGATCGCCACGATCCCCGAGCCCGGGGTGTCGGCCGACAGGTGCACGACCGAGAAGGCCCCCGGCTCGAGCGCCGAGGCGCTCCCGAGATACGACCCGCGCAGCGTTCCGGTGGCGAGGGCGAGCTCGGAGAGGATGTCGGGCAGCACCGGTCCGTGACTGCACAGCACGGCCGGCTTGCGGCTGCGCACGCGCTGGCCGATGATCGTCCGCGCGTCGGACTCGCCTTCCTCCCACGCATCCTGGCTGATGAGCGGGGTCTTCTCGACCTTGCGACCGAGAGCGGCTGAGAGCGGGGCCACCGTCTTGGTGCACCGCACCGCCGGGCTCGAGACGATCTTGCGCGCGCCGAACGCGAGCAGCGGTCCGACGATCGAGTTCGCCTGCCGCTTGCCCCGCGCCGAGAGCGGGCGCGCGGCATCGTTCCCGTCCCAGTCCTCGCGCGCGACGGCCTTGCCGTGGCGGAGCACGATGATCGGGAAGGTGCGCAGCACGCCCTCCTCGACCAGGCGCTGGAAGTTCTCCAGGATCTCCACGTCGACCGGGTAGCTGAGCCGGGCCAGCGCCTTCTTCGGCGACACCCACTCGATGGCCGCGATCTCCTTGTTCGGCACGAAGGCGGACGCCCGGATGGCGGCATCCGTCGCCTCCGCCGACCAGTAGTGGACGATCTTGGTGCGCTTGCTGGGCAGCCGGTAGCGCGAGACGCCCACCGGCGCGCCGAGTGCGACGCGGATGCCGGTCTCCTCGAAGATCTCGCGGGCGGCCGTCTCGGCGAGCATCTCGCCGGGATCGACCTTGCCCTTGGGGAGGGTCACATCCCGATACCGGGTGCGATGGATGAGCAGCACACGGAGCTTGCCGTCGACGATTCGCCAGACGACACCACCCGCGGCGTAGACCGCGGTCTCGGTCATCGCACCGCGCGTGCCCGCCGACGGCGCTGCACGTTGGCCATGGTGCGATCTTGCACGTCGACGAGGAGCTTGCCGTCCTCTCCGACGTTGTGACGCGTCCACTCGCCGTCGGGGCCGAGGTGCCACGAGCTCGAGGAATCGCTCATGGCGAGGTCGAAGAAGTCCTCCAGCTCCTTCAGATGCGCGGGTGCGACGACGCGCACCAGCGCCTCGACGCGGCGGTCGAGGTTGCGGTGCATCATGTCGGCGCTGCCGATGTACACCTGAGGGTCGCCGTCGTTGTGGAACGAGAAGATGCGCGAGTGCTCCAGATAGCGGCCCAGGATGCTGCGCACCCGGATGTTCTCGCTCATCCCGGGCACTCCCGGCTTCAGCGAGCAGATGCCGCGCACCCACACCTCGATCTGCACGCCCGCCTGGCTCGCACGGTACAGGGCATCGATGATCTGCTCGTCGACCATGGAGTTGACCTTGATGCGCACTCGGGCGGGCTTGCCCGCCAGCGCGTTGCGCCGCTCCTTGTCGATGAGGCGCAGGAGGCCCTTGCGGAGGTGGAGCGGGGCCACCAGCAGTCGCTTGAACTTCTTCTCGATGGCGTAGCCGCTGAGTTCGTTGAAGAGGCGCGTGAGATCGCGACCGACCTGATCGTCGGCGGTGAAGAGGCCGAAGTCCTCGTAGATGCGGCTCGTCTTGGGGTTGTAATTGCCCGTGCCGACGTGGCTGTAGCTGCGCAGCACGCCGCCCTCCTCGCGGATCACGAGGGCGAGCTTGCAGTGGGTCTTCAGCCCGACGAGCCCGTAGACCACGTGGACCCCGGCCTTCTCGAGCTTGCGCGCCCACAGAATGTTGTTGGCCTCGTCGAACCGCGCCTTGATCTCGACCAGGGCGAGGACCTGCTTCCCCGCCTCCGCGGCGTCGATCAGGGCCTCGACGATCGGGCTGTCGCCGGACGTGCGGTAGAGCGTCTGTTTGATGGCCAGCACGTGCGGGTCCTTCGCGGCCTGCTCCAGGAAAGCCTGGACGCTGGTCGCGAACGATTCGTACGGGTGGTGGACGAGGACGTCACCCTTGCGGATGGAGGCGAAGACGTCGGGTCGCTCGTTGTTGTCACCCGGCTGGAACGCCATCGCGGTCGTGGGCACGTGGGGCTTGAACTTGAGGTCGGGCCTGTCGATCCGCAGATCGAACAGCCCACGCAGGTCGAGCGGGCCGGGGAGGCGGTAGACCTCCTGCTGGGTGATGTCGAGCTCGCGGATGAGGAGCTCGAGCGTCAGGTCGTCCATGTCGTCGGTGATCTCGAGGCGGATCGGCGGCCCGAACCGGCGGCGCAGCAGCTCGGCCTCGAGGGCCTGGATGAGGTTCTCCGACTCGTCCTCCTCGACCACCACGTCTTCGTTGCGCGTGAGGCGGAACGCATGGTGGTCGAGCACCTCCATCCCGGGGAACAGGTCGTCGAGGTGATTGGAGATGAGCTCCTCGAGGGGCAGGAAGCGCAGCGCGCCGTCGCTCGAGGGCACGTCGACGAAGCGCGGGAGCATCGGCGGCACCTTGAGCCGCGCGAACTCCTGCCGGCCCGTCCGTGCATTGCGGATGCGGATCGCGAGGTTGAGCGAGAGTCCGGAGATGTAGGGGAAGGGGTGGGCGGGGTCGACCGCCAGGGGCATGAGGACGGGGAAGACCTGCGCCTGGAAGTACTCGTAGAGCGCCGCGCGGTCCTGATCATCGAGCGAGTCGTAGGAGACGACCGCCACCCCGGCGTCGGCCAGCGCGGGCTTCACCATCGCCGTCCAGGCGTCCGCGTGGCGCAGCTGCAGGCGGTGCGCCTCGGTCGAGATGTCGGCGAGGACCTCGGCGGGGGCGCGCCCGACATTGGTGGGAACGGCCAGGCCCGTCACGATGCGACGCTTGAGGCCGGCGACGCGCACCATGAAGAACTCATCGAGGTTGCTGGCGAAGATGGCGAGGAAGTTCGCCCTCTCGAGCAGCGGCAGCGTCTGATCCTCGGCGAGCTCGAGCACACGCTGGTTGAAGGCGAGCCAGCTCAGCTCACGATCGAGATAGCGGTGCTCGGGCAGCTGGGCGTCGAGCTCCTCGTCCAGGTCGAAGTCGTCGTCGTCCGCATCGCCGAGCCCGGCGTCGAGGACCTCGTGATCGATCATCCCCTCATCATGTCAGGCGCACGTGACGAGAGTGTGAACGACTGTCAGGCCCCGGTGCGCTCGCGGGGCGCCGGGATCTGATCGTCCTCGTAGACGTTGAAGCGGTAGCCGACGTTGCGGACGGTGCCGATGAGCTGCTCGAGGTCGCCGAGCTTGGCGCGCAGGCGCCGGACGTGCACGTCCACCGTCCGGGTGCCGCCGAAGTAGTCGTAGCCCCAGACCTCGCTGAGCAGCTGCTCGCGCGTGAAGACGCGGGACGGATGCGTCGCGAAGAAGTGGAGGAGCTGGAATTCCTTGTAGGTCAGGTCCAGCGGCTTCCCGTGCACCTTCGCCGAATACGACGACTCGTCGATCGTGATCCCGGAGGTCTGGATGCGGGTCGAGACCTGCTCCTTGCTCATGCGCCCGACCGCGAGGCGCACGCGGGCATCGACCTCGGCGGGACCGGCGGTGACGAGGATCACGTCGTCGACTCCCCAGTCGGTGGACACGGCCGTGAGGCCGCCCTCCGTGACGACCAGCAGGAGCGGGGCGTCGAGGCCCGTGGTGTTGAGGATCTTGCACAGCGACTTGGCGCCGACGAGGTCCACGCGGGCGTCGACGAAGATGACGTCGGCGCTGGGGGCGTTGACCAGCTGCGCGGGCTCGGCGGGGATCTGGCGCACGCGATGGCTGAGCAGTTCTAGCGAGGGCAGGACGGGACCTGCTCCATGAGCGGAGCTCAGAACCAGAAGCTGTGCCAAAGCGTCGCCTTCCCGGCGCGCGGGGGCACGCCGCTGCCCCCAGTGTAGGGCGTGGCGAGGGGGCACCTCGCCGCGGGGCACCGGCGGCCCGGGGGCCGGAGGATGCGCGCGGGGGCGCGGTGGGCGAGAATGGGGCCGTGGCCGTGCCAGAACTCGCTCCCCGTCGCACCCTCGGCGGCATCATCGCCGTGTGGGTCGCCGCCGCCGTCATCGCCGTGCTGGTGGGGATGTTCGCGGCCGACGACTGGCGCGCGCAGTGGCTGGCGGTCGGAATGGGCGGATGCCTCATCCTCGCCTTCGCCGTCCAGCTGTGGGGTGGTCGCTCGCAGGGATTCACCGAGCGCGTCGCCGCGAGCGCGCTGGGTGCCCTGGTCGTGATGGGCGTCATCAGCCTCGGCTTCGGCCTGGCGGCGATCGTCCCCATGTGAGTGCCCGTCACTAGACTGGGGCCATGAACCTCTTCGCGCTCGAGCTCTTCTTCGTGGGTCTTCTCGGTCTTGCGTCGCTCGCGATCGCCTTCACCTCGGTCGTCGTTCTGAAGAACCTGTACCGCGGCCAGCGCTGATCGGCCGCGACGTGTTCGATCTGCCGACCGACCTTCCCGCCGACCTCGCACCGCTGTCGTGGCTCGTCGGCGTGTGGGAGGGAACCGGCGTCATCGACTACGCCGACCACACCTACAGCGGTGAGTTCACGCATCGCGTGAGCTTCAGCCACGACGGCGGCGACTATCTCAACTACTCCGCCAGCGCGTGGCTGAACGGCGAGGGCGATGCTCGAACGCCGCTGGTGTCCGAGATGGGCTACTGGCGCCTCTCGCGGCCGGCGACGGATGCCGACCCCGGCCCCGGACTCCTTCCGCCCGTCACCTCCGCGCCGGCGCGGACGGTCGACGACGTCGAGCTGCTGCGCAACGCCGAGGACGGGTTCGACATCGAGGTCGTCCTGGTGCATTCCGACGGCGTGAGCGAGCTCTACCTCGGTCAGATCCGCGGACCCCGCATCGACATCGCCACCGATGCCGTGGTGCGCCCCGCCGGAGCGAAGACGTACGCCGCGGCATCCCGCATGTACGGTCTCGTCGACGGCCACCTTCTGTGGGCGTGGGACATGGCGGCGCTCGGCCACGAGCTCGGGGCCCACGCCTCGGCGCGACTCGCGCGGGCGGAGTGATGGACAGCCCGTTCGCAACCCTCCCCGGTGCCGTCGTCGACGAGGCGGGGCTGCAGCACCTCGGCAGCCCTCTCGCCGAGCAGCGATCCCTCGCCGCCGGATCGGCGGTCGCGGTACTCTCGGATCGCGCGGTCCTGGCCGTGCCGGGAGAGGACCGCCTGTCATGGCTGGACTCGCTCACGTCCCAGGCCCTCACCGGGCTGAAGCCGGGAGTGAGCACCGAACTCCTCGTCCTCGACCCTCACGGGCACGTCGAGCACGCGGCATCCGTCATCGACGACGGCGAGACGACGTGGCTCATCGTCGACCGCGCCGACGCCGAAGGACTTCTCTCGTGGCTGCGGAGGATGCGCTTCCGCCTGCGCGTGGACCCGCGCGACGCGAGCGACGAGTACGCGGTGGTCGGCGGAACCCGTGCGGCCCTTGCCGCCGTCGCTCCCGCCGATCCCGCGGGAGCCCCGCTCGTCTGGACGGACCCGTGGCCCGACGTCTCCCCGGGCGGCCACGCGTACGCGATGACCTCCCCGCACCCGGGCGCCGAGCGCGACTGGGCGGAGGCGATCGTCGGCCGCGACGAGGAACGACGGATCGCCGAAGCCGCGGCGCGCGGTGAGCTCGCGCTCGCCGGACTCGTCGCCGCCGACGCGCTGCGGGTGGCCGCGTGGCGCCCGCGCTGGTCGGCGGATGTCGACGAGCGCGCGCTCCCGCATGAGCTGGACTGGCTGCGCACGGCCGTGCACCTGAGCAAGGGCTGCTATCGGGGTCAGGAGACGGTGGCCAAGGTGCACAACCTCGGGCACCCCCCGCGTCGCCTCGTCGCGCTCCAGCTGGACGGCAGCGCGAGCGTGCTGCCCGCCCGTGGCGCGATCGTGCGGGCCGGCGACGATGCTGTCGGCGCGGTCACCTCGGCCGCGCTGCACTACGAGGAAGGGCCGATCGCCCTCGCCGTTGTCCGCCGGTCGACCCCGACGGGCGCGACGCTGCTCGTCGAGACGGACGACGGTCCGATCGCGGCGGCCCAGGAGGTCGTCGTTCCCCCCGAAGCGGGCGCGACGGCCAACGTGCCGCGGCTCACCAGGCTCTCGCGCCGGGCCGCCGCGCAGCGGTGAGCGCGGGCCGGGCGGATCAGGGCGGCGCCGGCTCGCCGCCCACCACCACGGCCGTTCCGACGGGATGGCGCGCGCGCCTGAGTCCGCGTCCCGCGCTCGTGCGGGTCCGGGACTCGGCCATCCCCATCCTGCAGATCGTCGTCGCCGCGACCGGGGCGTACGCGTTCGCACACTACGTCCTCGGGCACCCCGCGCCGCTCCTCGCGGCGACCGTCACCGTCGGCAGCCTCGGGCTGGTGCGCGACGCGCGACCCCGCCGCGTGCTCGAGACCGTGCTGGGCATGCTCGTGGGCATCCTCGTCGCCGAGCTCCTCCTCCTGCTCACCGGCACCGGGTGGTGGCAGCTCGCTCTCGCCCTCGGGCTCACCCTCGTCGTCGCGCGCCTGCTGTCACCGCAGCCGGCGTTCGCCATCGCCGCCGCCATCCAGTCGCTCATCGTGATGGTGATCCCGGCGACGGCGCCGTTCCTGCGCCTCGTCGACGGCGTCATCGGCGGCATCGCGGCCCTGCTCGTGACCGCGCTGATCCCGCGCAATCCGCTGCGCGACGCGCTCCGCGAGGGGCGTGCGCTCTTCGCCGCCGTCGAGCGCACCTCCGCCACGCTCACGCAGGCGCTGCGCCGCGGCGACCGGCTGCGGGCCGAGCGCGGACTCGAGAAGGCGCGCTCGCTCCAGCCGCTCCTGGACGAGTGGCGCACGTCACTGGAGTCGGGGATCGCGATCGCCCGCATCTCGCCGTTCCTCCGGCGGCAGCGGTTCGAGCTCGCACGGCAGGACCGCATCCGGGAGGCCGCGGAACTGGCCACCCGCAACCTCCGTGTGGTCGCACGCCGCGTGGTGTACCTGTGCGACGACGGGAAGAGCCGCCCGGTCGCCGCGGATCTGCTCGCCGAGATCGTCCGCGGCGCCGGGTTCGTCTCGGACTCGCTGGACGACATCTCGCTCGAGCCGGCCGCACGCTCCGCGCTTGCGGCCGTGGCATCGCGGCTCGATCCCGCCGAGCTGCTCCCCGGCGCGTCTTTGGGCGATCAGAACCTCATCACGGCGCTGCGTCCCCTCGCGGTGGACCTGCTGGTGGCGACCGGCATGTCGCCGCAGGAGGCGCGAACGGTCGTCCCGCGCATCTGAACGTCAGCCCGGCGCGACCGCGCTCCACGGCACCGTCAGCTCGCCGAGCCGCCAGCGCGAGCGTGCGCCGACCGGCCACCCCGCACGCACGAGGGCATCGAGGGCGCCGCGCCATCGCTCCACGGGCCCGAAGGGCGAGAGGGCGGCGGCCCGCTCCCACTCGGCGTCCAGCGCCGTCAGCAGCGCGTGGATCCGCTCGCCGGGGACGTTGCGGTGGATGAGTGCCTTGGGGAGCCGCTCCGCGGCGACGGACGGATGCTCCAGCCCGGCGAGCCGCAGAGACACGGTGAACGACCGGGGGGTCCCGTCCGGATCGAGCGCGACCCACGTCGCGATCCGGCCGAGCTCGTCGCAGGTGCCCTCGACGAGCAGGCCTCCGGGCGCGAGCCGCGCCGTCATCGCGTCCCACGCGCCGGTGACCTCGCCCTCGTCGTACTGGCGCAGCACGTTGAAGGCGCGGATGATCGCCGGACGGCGGCCCGCCGGAGCGGGCACCTCGAACCCTCCGACGGCGAACGAGACGCGCGCGCCGGGGTCGAACGGCGTCCGGCCCGCGCGCACCGCGGCGAGCTGCTCGCGCGCCCGCTCGACGCGCGCCGGATCGATCTCGAGCCCGAGGACCTCGACGTCCGGCCGTGTGCGAGCGAGGCGCGCCTGCAGCTCGAGCGCCGTCACGCCGCTCGCACCGTAGCCGAGGTCGACCACGAGCGGATCGTCGGTCCGGCGCAGAGCCGGGTGGCGGGCGAGCCAGCGGTCGATCCGACGCAATCGGTTGGTCCCGGTCGTGCCCCGCGTGACCCTCCCCACCCGCCGCGCGTGCGCAGCGGGGGAGCGGACGGGGCGCATGCCCCCATGATGCCAGCGTCATCGGCCCGGCGGCCGTGCGGGGCGTCGATATCATGGGGCTCATGACCGCGCCCTACACGCTGATCCTCCTCCGACACGGCCAGAGCGAGTGGAACAAGACCAACCAGTTCACCGGCTGGGTCGACGTCCGTCTCACCGAGCAGGGCAAGGCCGAAGCCGCGCGCGGCGGCGAGCTGCTCGCCGAGTCCGGCATCCTCCCCGATGTGCTGCACACGTCCGTCCTCAGCCGGGCCATCCAGACCGCGAACATCGCCCTGGACACGGCCGACCGCCTGTGGATCCCCGTGAAGCGCTCGTGGCGCCTCAACGAGCGCCACTACGGCGCCCTCCAGGGCAAGGACAAGGCGCAGACCCTCGAGGAGTTCGGCGACGAGCAGTTCATGCTGTGGCGGCGATCGTTCGACGTGCCCCCGCCGCCCCTTCCCGCCGACGACCAGTACAGCCAGGTCGGCGATCCGCGCTACGCGGGCATCGACGGCGAGGTGCCCGACACCGAGTCGCTCAAGATCGTGATCGACCGCATGCTGCCCTACTGGCACAGCGACATCGTGCCCGACCTGAAGGCCGGCAAGACCGTGCTCGTCACGGCGCACGGCAACTCGCTGCGCGGGCTCGTCAAGCACCTCGACGGCATCAGCGACGCCGACATCGCCGAGCTCAACATCCCCACCGGCATTCCGCTCGTCTACCGCCTCGACGAGGACCTCGCGCCGGTCGAGCCCGGCCGCTACCTCGACCCCGAGGCCGCCGCCGCGGGCGCTGCGGCGGTCGCCGCCCAGGGCAGCAAGTGAGGTCGACTCAGGTCGATTAGCCGCGCAGCGGCGTATCGAGACCTCGCGAAGACCAAGACAACGGACCGGATGCCTCGGCTGAGAGGCATCCGGTCCGTTTCGTGTGGCGGGGGATTACGGCTGGACGGTCTCAGCCGTGATGATGTCGAGCGCGTCGGTCGCGGGGGTCCAGTCGCCCGTCGAGAGGTAGGCGACCTTCTTCGCCACCGAGACGGCGTGGTCGGCGAATCGCTCGTGGTACCGGCTGGCGAGGGTGGCATCGACGGTGGCGGATGCCTCACCCTGCCAGCTGTCGGAGAGGACCTTCTCGAACACGGAGACGTGAAGGTCGTCGATCACGTCGTCGGCGTTGCGGATCACCTCGGTGAGGCTGAGGTCCTGGGTGCGCAGCAGCTCGGTGAGCTGGCGCGCCACCTCGACGTCGAGCTCGCCCATCTTGGTGAAGGTCGACTTGAGTCCCTTCGGGATCGCGCGCTCGGGGAACCGCATGCGGGTGAGCTGCGCGATGTGCTCCGCGATGTCGCCCATGCGCTCGAGCGACGCGCTCATGCGCAGTGCGCTGACCACGATCCGCAGGTCGCGGGCGACCGGCTGCTGGCGCGCGAGGATCTCGATGGCGAGCTCGTCGAGGGCGACGGCCTTCTCGTCGATCACGGCGTCGTCCTCGATGACCTCCTCGGCCAGGGAGACGTCGCTCGTGCTGAACGCTCTCGTCGCCTTGTCGATGGCCACCGTGACGAGCTCGGCGATCTCGACGAGGCGACCCTGCACGTCCTCGAGCGACTGATGGAAGACTTCGCGCATGACGCACCTTTCGTGACTCGGGCGGCAGCGGCCGCCACGATGCCTGGCGATTGTCGCCAGCGAAGGTTAACGAACGGTGCCGCCGCGGTGAATAGTACCCGGCGCGGCCGGCGCGCGGCGTTCGGTTGGCGAAACGGCGATCCGGCATCCCTCTACGCTGTGACCATGGACACGACGCAGCTCGCGCTGCTCGCCCTCCTCGCCGGCGTCGTCATCGGGGGCTCCGTCTCCGCGCTCATCGCCGGCTCCCTCCGTGCGCGCGACCGCGCCAGGGCGGAGACCTCGCTGGCGATCCCCGAAGGGGTGCGCGAGGTGCTGCACGGCATGGACGACGCCGCGGTCGTCGTGGATGCCTCCTCCACGGTGCTCGCAGCCTCACCCCCGGCCGCGCCGTTCCACTTCGTCGAGGGGCGGACGGTTCCCGCCGACGATCTCCGCCGCATCGCCCGCGCGGCCCGCGACGGAGGCGCGCCCGCGAGCGAGACGATCCGCCTCCGCCGCGGAGCGCCTCCCGCTGAGCCGCGGCTCGTCATGGTGCGGGCCACGCGCATCTCCCCGCGGCTGACCCTCCTGGTCCTGCGCGACGTCACCGAGCACGAGCGCGTGGAGCAGATGCGGCGCGACTTCGTGGCCAATACGAGCCACGAGCTGAAGACCCCGGTGGGAGCAGTGAGCCTGCTCGCCGAGGCGATCGAGATGGCCGCCGACGATCCTCCCCAGGTCCGGGTGTTCGCGGCGCGGCTGTCGGCCGAGGCATCGCGCCTCGCCCTCCTCACGTCGCGCATCATGAACCTCTCCCGCCTCCAGTCGTCGGACGAACTCACCGAGGAGCGGGACGTCTCGGTCGACGAGGTCGTCGCCTCGTCGGTGGACGCCCACGCCATCCAGGCCGACTCGGCGGGAGTCACGGTCGTCCGCGGCGGACGGCGCGGACTCTACGTCCGCGGCGACGCCCAGGTGCTGAGCGAGGCCGTGGGGAATCTCATCGCCAACGCGATCGCTTACTCGCCGCAGGGGTCGAGCGTCGGCGTCGGCGTGAAGCTCGTCGACGGCATCGTGGAGATCGCCGTGACCGATCGGGGCATCGGCATCGCCGAGGGAGAGCAGGACCGCGTCTTCGAGCGCTTCTACCGCGCCGATCCCGCCCGTGCGCGGCGCACCGGCGGGAGCGGGCTGGGACTGTCGATCGTCAAGCACGCCGTGCAGCGGCACGGCGGCGAGGTCCGGCTGTGGTCGCGCCCCGGGCGCGGGTCGACGTTCACGATCCGGCTCCCCGAGACGCTGGCGCCCGTCGAGCAGGCGGCGCCCAAGCGCACGCGCAAGAAGAAGAAGAAGACCGCACCGGCGACTGCGCCGGCCGAGGCATCCCACCCGCTTTCCACGAACGGAGACCCCGCATGACCCGTGTCCTGATCGTCGAGGACGAACCCGACCTCGCCGACCCGCTGGCCTACCTGCTGCGCCGCGAGGGGTACGACGTCGAGATCGCCGAGGACGGGCCGGCAGCCCTCGTCGCGTTCCGCGAGCGCGGAGCCGACATCGTGCTGCTCGACCTGATGCTGCCCGGAATGCCGGGGACCGAGGTGTGCCGGCAGATCCGCACGACATCCACCGTGCCGATCATCATGCTGACGGCGAAGGACTCCGAAGTGGACATCGTGGTCGGGCTCGAACTGGGCGCCGACGACTACGTCACCAAGCCGTACTCCGCCCGCGAGCTGCTCGCTCGCATGCGCGCCGTGCTGCGCCGCTTCTCGCAGGTGGACGCCGACCTCGACGACCGGGTCCTCGAGGGTGGGAGGGTCGTGCTCGACATCGACCGCCACACGGTCGCCGTCGACGGCGCGGAGATCAGCATGCCCTTGAAGGAATTCGAGCTCCTCGAGGTACTCATGCGCAACGCCGGCCGGGTGCTGACCCGCGGCCAGCTGATCGACCGGGTGTGGGGGAGCGACTACTTCGGCGACACCAAGACGCTCGACGTGCACATCAAGCGGATCCGCTCTCGCATCGAACGAACCCCCGGCACGCCGGAGATGCTCGTCACGGTGCGCGGACTCGGCTACCGGTTCGAGGGCTGACCGCCCGCACGTACAGACCCTCCCGGCGCTTCGTGCCGGGAGGGTCTGTGCGTGTCGGTGAGTGGGCTCAGCCTTCGCTCTCGACCTCTGTCACCGTGGGGACGAGGGGCGCGAGGTAGGGCAGCTCGCCGTCGAGGACGGGCACCGAGATGAGCGTGCCGTCGCCGTCGCCCGACTGGAAGTAGCCGGGGATGTCGGCTCCCGGCGGCGTGTAGAGCCCCTCGACGAGAATCGGGTCTTCGCCGTCGGCGCCGAGGCTCACCGTGGTGCGCGCGGGGACGGTCTGCTCGAAGGACTGGGCGCTCGAACCCTCGCCGAGTTCGATGCGCAGCGTGTGCGACTCGTCGGTGTCGTTGACGATGGCGGCCACGAGGTTGCCGACCGCACCGTCGTCGGTCGCCACGATGAACGCATTGCGCACGTCGAGCGGGCCGGAGTCGTAGACGTTGACGCCCTCAGCCGCCGAGTACTCGATCGTGGTGGCCTGGGGCGAGATCATGCTGCAGCCCGTCGTGCCGAGGACCAGGGCGGTGGCGACGGCGATCGACGCGAGATGACGGGGTTTCACGGGTCCTCCCAGGACGGATGACGGCTTCCTCAGCATTCTAGGGGTTCGATGAGGCGGAGCGAGGCCTGTGCGCGGGGCCGGGGCGGCGAACCTTAGCGTATGTCGCCTGTGGTATCCTGGAGGTTGCCGAAAGGACATAACTCCATGCTTTTTGAGGTTGGCGAGACGGTCGTTTACCCCCACCACGGCGCGGCAACGATCATCGAGGTCAAAGACCGGATCATCAAGGGCGAGACCAAGAAGTACCTGAAGCTCAACGTCACCCAGGGCGACCTCATCATCGAGGTCCCCGCCGAGAACGTCGACCTCGTCGGCGTCCGTGACGTGATCGGCAAGGACGGTCTCGACAAGGTCTTCGAGGTGCTCCGCGCTCCCTTCACGGAAGAGCCCACCAACTGGTCGCGCCGCTACAAGGCGAACCTCGAGAAGCTCGCTTCCGGCGATGTCATCAAGGTGAGCGAGGTCGTGCGCGACCTGTGGCGCCGTGACCAGGACCGCGGCCTGTCGGCGGGCGAGAAGCGCATGCTCGCGAAGGCGAAGCAGATCCTCATCTCGGAGCTCGCTCTCGCGGAGAAGACCGACGAGGAGAAGGCCAGCGTCATCCTCGACGAAGTCCTGGCCAGTTGACGGCTGAGCGGGTGCACGACACCCGCTAGCGTGGTCGCGTGACCATCGCACCCGTTCCCCGCGTCGGCATCATCGTGGTCGCGGCCGGATCCGGGACGCGACTCGGTGCGGGAGCCCCCAAGGGGTTCGTCGGAATCGACGGGCACACCATCCTCCGGCACGCATTGGCGCGCGTCTTCGCAGCGTCTGCGGCCCAGGTCGTGGTCGTCGCTCCCTCGAGACGCGAGGGCGATGCCCTCAGCGAAGCGCTCGAGGCGGCGCAGGACCGTCGTGACCTCGTGACCGTCGTCGCGGGCGGCGAGACGCGACAGGCGTCCGTCGCCGCGGGCCTGGCAGCCCTCTGGGGCGACGTCGAGGTCGTTCTGATCCACGATGCGGCCCGCGCGCTCACCCCGCCGGAGGTCTTCGAGCGCGTGCGGGACGCCGTCGATTCGGGCGCCGACGGCGCCATCCCCGTGCTGCCGGTCGTCGACACGATCAAGCGCGTCGCCGGCGAGGACATCGTGGGTGTGGTCGATCGCTCCGAGCTCGCCGCCGCGCAGACGCCTCAGGGGTTCCGCCGCGACGTGCTCGACGCGGCCTATCTCCGTGCGACGCGGGACTTCACCGACGACGCTGCGCTCGTGGCGGATGCGGGCCACCGCGTCGTCGCCGTGCCGGGGCATCCGCTCGCGTTCAAGATCACGACTCCCGCCGACCTCGATCGCGCCCGCGGTCTCGTCGCCGAGGCACCTCTCGTTCCTTCGACCGCGCGCCTCGAGCACGACACGCCGATCCCGCGGGTCGGGATCGGGACCGACGTCCACGCCTTCGGCGGCGACGGGTCCCTCTGGCTGGCGGGGCTCGAGTGGCCCGGCGAGCCGGCGCTCTCGGGTCATTCGGACGGCGACGCGGTGGCTCACGCCATCGTGGACGCGCTGCTGGCCGCCGCGGGGCTCGGCGATATCGGCACGCACTTCGGTACGGACCAGCCGCAGTACGCGGGCGCGCACGCGGACGCCTTCCTCGCACGGACGCTCGGCCTCCTCGGCGAGGCGGGGTGGCGCGTCGGCAACGTCTCGGTGCAGGTGCAGGCGAATCGTCCGCGGTTCGCCGGCCGACGCGGCGAGGCCGAAGCAGCGCTCTCGGCGGCCCTCGGCGGTGCGCCCGTGTCGGTGTCGGCGACGACGACCGACGGACTCGGCTTCACCGGCCGCACGGAGGGCGTCGCGGCGTTCGCAGTCGCTGTCGTCGTGCGCGCCTGATCAGATCTCGCGGGTCATGAAGACCGAGAACGGATCGGGGGAGTAGCCCTCGAAGGGCCCGCACTCGACGAAGCCCTCACTGGCGTAGAGGCGCTGCGCGGGCAGGAACTCCGCCGTCGATCCGGTCTCGAGCCACAGGCTCGTCATGCCGCGTTCGCGTGCCGCCGCCACGATGTGCCGGAGCAGCGCTCTCCCCACGCCGGTGCCCAGGAAGCGGTCGTCCACGCGCATCGACTTCAGCTCGCCGCGCTCATCATCCAGGGCCTTCAGCGCGCCGATGCCGGCGAGCTCGCCGCCGATCCACGCCGACCAGAAGGAGATCGACGGATGCCTCAGCCGGTCGAGATCGAGCGCGTGCACGCTCTCGGGCGGAGACGTGTCGTGCATCCCCGCCAGGTGCGCGGCGATGAGGCGGCGGGTCGCCTCGCCGGACAGGTCGTCGTCCCGGATGTCGATGGTCGTCTGCATGTCGTCAGCAGTGTGCCACGGCCGGATTGCGCGGAGGTTTCGTCACGCCTCGACCGCGTACGGCTGCGGATCGCGAGGAGAGCGAGAACCCCAGGCCAGCAGTGCGAGGCCCGCGCCGAGCACCACGAGGCCCATGATCGCGAGCGCCGACAGCCGCTCGCCGAGGACCACGATGCCCAGAATGCTCGCCGTGAGCGGCTCTCCGAGGGTCAGCGTCGCGGCCGTCGCGGCGGTGAGACCGCTCAGGCCCCACGTGAAGAGCACGTACGCGACGGAGATCGTGGCCAGGCCCAGCCACAGGGCCATCGCCGCGCCGCGCGGCGCGGCGAGCCACGTGAGATCGACGAACGGCACGGCAACCGCGCAGATCAACGCCGAGCTCGCCCCCATCGCCCCGACGACGGTGAACGGATCCCAGCCGGCGTCCAGCAGACGTCGCTGGGCGTTCGCGATGACCGCGAACGACGCTCCCGCGCCGATCGACCCGAGGAGGCCCACCGGGTCCGTCCCGCCGGAACCGCCCGCCTCCCCGCCGAAACCGAGGAGCACCACACCGAGCGTCGCGAGGGCGGTCGCGCCCATCCAGGTGGGGCTCGGCATCCGCCGCGTGAGCGCCCACTCCAGCAGGCCCGCGAGAATCGGCGCGGAGCCCAGAGCCACGACGGTTCCCACGGCCACGCCGTTGAGCGAGGTGCCCAGGAAGAACAGCGGCTGATAGATCGAGATGCACACACCCGTGAGCACCATGAGGGCCAGCGCGCGCCATCCGAGTCGCGGGGGTGCGGCGGTATCCGGCGGACGGCGCCGCGCGTGCCGCGCAGCGAGGAGGAACGCGATGATCGCGAGGCCCGTGCCGCCGATCACCATGCGCACGACGCCGATCGAGAGCGGGGTCGTGGCGTCCGGGCCGAGGGCCTGGGACGTGCCGGTCGTGCCGAACAGCATGGCTGCGGCGAGGACGGCGAGTACGTGCACGACTCCCATTTGTACCGGAACCGCGCGGGTAGTCTGGTGCGGTGACGGTTCAGCTCTATGACACCAAGGCGCAGGCTCTGCGTGACTTCGTGCCCGGCGATCCCGAGAACGTCACGATCTACGTCTGCGGCCCGACCGTGCAGTCGGGTCCCCACATCGGGCACCTTCGCGGAGCCCTGAGCTTCGACATCCTGCGCCGCTGGCTCGCGCACCGCTTCCCGCGCGTGACGTTCGTGCGCAACGTCACCGACATCGACGACAAGGTGCTCGCCAACGCGACCGACGCCGAGCCGTGGTGGGCCCTGGCATACCGCATGGAGCTCGAGTTCACGCGCGCGTACGCCGCGATCGGCATTCTGCCCCCCACCTACGAGCCGCGCGCGACGGCGTCGATCCCGCAGATGCAGGAGCTCATCGGGCGTCTCATCGCCGCGGGTCACGCCTACCCAGCCGCGCCGGGAACGGATGCCGCGGGCGACGTGTACTTCGACGTGCGGTCGTGGGCGGGCTACGGCTCGCTCACGAATCAGTCGCTGGACGCCATGGAGCCTGCTGCCGACGCCGACCCGCGCGGCAAGCGCGATCCGCGCGACTTCGCGCTGTGGAAGGGCGCCAAGCCCGGAGAGCCCTCCTCGGCGACGTGGGAATCGCCGTGGGGAGAGGGGCGGCCGGGCTGGCACATCGAGTGCTCGGCCATGTCGCGCCGCTACCTCGGCCCCGAGTTCGACATCCACGGCGGCGGCCTGGACCTCCGCTTCCCGCACCACGAGAACGAGCTCGCGCAGTCGACGGCGGCGGGCGACCCGTTCGCGCGGTACTGGGTCCACAACGGCCTCGTGACCGTGAACGGTCAGAAGATGTCGAAGTCGCTGTTCAATTTCCTGCTCGCCTCCGACGTCCTCGAAGAGATCGATCCGCTCGTGCTCCGCTACGCGCTGGCCGCCGCGCACTACCGGTCCAGCCTCGACGTCTCGGAGCGCGCCTTCGAGGAGGCGGCGGCGGCCGTCGGTCGCATCCGCACCTTCCTCGAGCGCGTGGAGCGCACGCCGAGCCCGTTCGAATGGCGGGCCGAGCCGCCCGCAGGGCACGACCGCGACGCCGTCGAACCGGAGCCGGGCAGCCCGTGGTCCGACCAGCCTCCCGCCGCGTTCGCCGCCGCGATGGACGACGATCTGGGCGTGCCGCAGGCGCTGGCCGTCGTCCACGACGCCGTCCGCGCGGGCAACTCCGCTCTCGACGCCGGCGACGACGATGCGGCGTGGGAGTGGGCGCGACAGGTGAGGAAGATGACCTCGATCCTGGGCCTTGACCCGCTCGACGCGCAGTGGCGCGCGTCGGACGCCTCGGCCGAGGCATCCGCCCTCGACGCGCTGGTGCAGGAGATGATCGCACAGCGCGCGGTCGCGCGCGCCGAGAAGGACTGGGCCGCGGCCGACCGCATCCGCGATGCGATCGCCGCGGCGGGAATCGCGCTGGAAGACAGCGCAGACGGAACACATTGGGGTGTCGCCGACACCCCCGCTCCGCGCCGCGGAGCCGACGGGGCGCAGCCCCGCGTGAGGAGAACAGATGGCTAAGCCAGGACGCCCCGGCGCCGCGAAGGGCAAGAAGGGCCCCACGAAGGGCACCGGAGGCAAGAACAAGCGTTCGCTCGAGGGCCGCGGGCCGACCCCGAAGGCCGAGGACCGTGCGTGGCACCCGGCTGGCAAGCGCAAGGCGGCCGCCGAGCGCTACGCCGCCGCCGGTGGCAAGGGGCGCCCCGGCGCGAAGCCGGGCGGGAGCCAGGGTCGCGCGCCCAAGTCGAAGTCCGGAGACGACAGCGAGACGGTCACCGGCCGCAACTCCGTGCTCGAGGCGCTCCGCGCGAAGATCCCGGCCACGGCGTTCTACATCGCTCAGCGCGTCGAGATGGACGACCGCGTGAAGGAGATGCTGTCGATCGCGACGCATCGCGACATCCCCGTGCTCGAGGTGACGCGTCCTGAACTCGACCGGATGGCCGGCTTCGACGGCGTCCACCAGGGGGTGGCGCTGAAGGTGCCGCCGTACGAGTACGCGCACCCGCAGGATCTCCTGGAGGAGATCGTCGCGGACGACCGGCTGCCGCTGCTCGTGGCGCTCGACGGTGTCACCGATCCCCGCAACCTCGGCGCGATCATCCGCTCCACCGCGGCGTTCGGCGGACAGGGCGTGATCGTCCCGCAGCGGCGCTCCGCGGGCGTGACCTCCGCGGCGTGGAAGACGAGCGCGGGAGCGGCCGCCCGCATCCCCGTCGCGATGGCGCCGAACCTCACGACCACGCTCAAGGAGTTCAAGAAGCAGGGCGTGTTCGTGCTGGGCCTCGCGGGCGACGGCGACGTGTCCCTCCCCGCTCTCGAGCTGGCCGATCGTCCCGTGGTGATCGTGGTCGGCTCCGAGGGCAAAGGGCTGTCGCGCCTCGTGACCGAGACGTGCGACCAGGTCGTCTCCATCCCGATCTCGGCGGCGGCCGAATCGCTCAACGCGGGGATCGCGGCATCCGTCGCGCTCTACCAGGTCGCCACGCTCCGCAGCGCGCGGGGGTGACGGGACGCCGTCCTCCGGCGTATTCATGGGAATGAACCGGCGGGCGACGATCTTGCATCCGGCACAACCGTCGAAAGGAACAGCATGGCTCGCATCGCCGTCATCGGAGGGACCGGCTACGCCGGCAGCAACATCGTCGCCGAGGCGGTGAGCCGCGGTCACACGGTCGTGTCGGTCGCGCGCAGCGTCGCATCCGACCGCGTCGAGGGGGCGACCTACGTCGAGGGAACCCTGCTCGACGTCCCCAGCCTCGTGGCCGAGCTGGAAGGGGTCGAAGTCGTCGTTGTCGCCGTCCCCGCGCGCGGCGACATGGCGGGGCAGGTGCGCAGCAATGTGGCCGAGCTCGTCGCCGAGCTTCCCGCGGAAGTCCGCGTCGGGGTGATCGGCGGGGCGGGCGGCAGCCTCGTCGCGCCGGGAGGCGAGCGCGTCGTCGATCAGCCGTCGTTCACGGAGGAGTACAAGCCGGAGGCGCTCGAGGCGATCGGCATCCTCGAGGATCTGCAGCAGGGGCCCGCGTCTCGCGACTGGTTCTACGTCCACCCCGCGGGCGGATTCGGCGCCTGGAACCCCGGCGAGCGCACGGGGCACTACCGTGACGGCGGCGACGTGCTGGTCACCGACGAGGACAGGGAGTCCTTCATCTCGGGCGCGGACCTCGCGGTGGCCGTGGTCGACGAGATCGAGGAGCCGAAGCACTCGCGCGAGCGCTTCACCGTGGGCTACTGATCAGGGGCGCAGGAGCGCCGCGTTCTCGGGACCGGGAGGCAGCTCGCCGCTTTCGATGCGGCGCGCGAGCGTGGTCACGGCGGAGTTGACGGGAGTGGCGATGCCGAGGCGCTCGCCCTCTGCGGCGACGAGCCCGTTGAGATCCCCGGCCTCGCTGCGCCGTCCCTTACGCCAGTCCTGCAGGACGGTCGTCGTGGCTCCAGCGACGACGAACCGGTCGTAGAGGATGTCGAGCATCGCCTCGACGATCGTGTCCTCCTCCGCGATGTCGGCCTCCCCGAGCCCGAAGATCGGCAGCGGGCGGTGTCCGCGGGCGCGCCCGACGGCGAGCGCCTCGTCACCGGCGGCGAGCATGGCTTCGCGGACGCCGGGAACCTCGATCGCGTCGGCCATGGGCAGGCCGAGGGATGCGGTCGTGACGAGGACGCAGGAGTTGCTCACCAGCTTCATCCACTTGGCCGAGTCGATGTCTGCGAACCGCGCCACCGCGCCCGACGTCGAGAGGAGCTCGGCGACGATGTCGGCTCGCGGGTCTGCGTCGACGGCGAACCACGACCTCTCCGGAGCGGTGTGACGGTGGACGATGCCGGGCTCGTTCATCGTCGACGACACCTCGATGACCGTGCCGACGGCCCTGTGGGGACCGACGGCGGCGGCGACGGCATCGGTCGTCATGCCGTTCTGGAGGGCCACCACCAGGCCGTCGCCGGAGACCACCGGAGCGATGAGCTCCGCCGCCCACCGGGTGTCGTAGGCCTTCATCACGATGAAGACCACGTCGAAGGGATGCCGCAGCTCGGCGACCTCGCACACGTGCAGCGCGTGGGGCTGCACGGTGAGCTCCCGGTCGGGCATCGCGATGCGAAGCCCGACCGACCTCATGGCCTCGACATGCGCGGGCCACTGCTCGATCAGAGTGACATCGTGGCCGGCGGCGAGGAGATCAGCCCCGATCGACGCGCCGTTCGCGCCCGCGCCGAGGACGGCGATCGTCGGTCGTGTCATGTTGACCCCTTGAGTATTGGTTTACAGTGTCGTGGTTCTTGGTCGAGTCATGTGCGCTTGGTGCACAAAGTACTTGATTTTGCGACGATTTGGAGTGAGAGTGTAAACCAACGGTGAACATTCTCAATGAGGAGAACACATGAGCGTTCCAGCCCCTCACTCCGACCAGTTCGGTGACGACCGCCCGTTCGTCTTCCGCAACGCGACCGTCATCACGATGGACTCCCCGGGAGTCCTCGAGGGCGCCGACGTCCTCGTCATCGGCAAGGACATCGCGGCCGTGGGAGTCTCGCTCGAGGTCCCCGAGGGGACCCTCGAGATCGACGCCTCGGGAGGCATCGTCACGCCGGGCTTCGTCGATACGCACCGGCACATGTGGCAGACCGGTCTGCGCGGTTACGGCGGCGACTGGGCCCTCAGCCAGTACTTCGTGTTCTACTACCTCAATTGGGGAGAGGTCTTCCGTCCGGAGGACGTCTACGCGGGCAACCTGCTCAGCGCGCTGGAGTCGGTCGACACCGGCGTGACCACGACCCTCGATTGGTCGCACGGACTGCGCACGCCGGAGTACGGGGAAGCCGCCCTCCAGGCGTTCCGCGAGATCCCCGGCCGGTTCGTGCTGGCCTACGGGAACTATCTCGGCGCGCCGTGGGAGTGGTCCAACAGCCCCGAGTTCCGCGAGTTCGTGACGCGCAACTTCAACGCCCCCGATGACATGCTCGGGCTCCAGCTCGCCTTCGACGTCCCCGGCGCAGCCGACTTCCCGGAGAAGGGAGCCTTCGAAACCGCGCGCGAACTGGGTCTGCGGGTCACGACGCACGCGGGGGTGTGGGGCGCGACGACCGACACGGCCATCACCCAGATGTACGACGCCGGCTTCATGGACGACTCCGTCACGTACGTGCACTCCGCCTCCCTCAACGAGCAGAGCTACCAGAAGATCGCCGCAACGGGCGGCACCGTCTCGGTCGCGACCGAGTCCGAGCAGAGCGCGGGACAGGGATACCCGTCGACCTGGGCGATCCGCCGGCACGGCATCCCCGCGTCACTGTCGATGGACACGAGCGTGTGGTGGAGCGCCGACTTCTTCTCGGCGATGCGCGCCACGCTGAGCGCGGACCGGTCGCGCGATCACCTCGAGGCGCACGCGCGCGGCGAGACGATCGTCGCGAATCGCCTCCGCGCCGAGGACGTGCTCCACATGGCGACGATGGGCGGCGCGAAGTCCCTGGGTATGGAGGACACGATCGGATCGATCACTCCCGGCAAGCGCGCGGACCTCCTGCTCATCAAGAACGACGAGTCGCCGGCGATGACCCCGATCCTCCACCCCTACGCGCACGTGGTGTACCAGGCGGGAACCGCCGACGTCCACACGGTCGTCGTGAACGGTCGCGTGGTGAAGTACGAGGGCCGTCGCCTCGGTCTCCCTCTCGCGCCCATCCGCGACAAGGTCGCCGCCTCCGTCGAGTACGTGAGGTCCAAGCTCGGCGAGCAGGCCTGGCAGGAGGGGATGCACCCCGAGATCCCCGTCGACGAGGAGATCGAGAACCCGTACCGCTACACCGACGGCGACGCGCACGTCGTCGCGCAGGGGCGCGAGTGAGGCAGCGACGGGGCGGGAGGGCCCGATGATCCTCCACGTCGCCCTCTTCCGCTGGCAGCCGGGCGTCACCGACGACGATGTCGCCCGTCTGGTCGCGGCGCTCGAGGAGATGGCGCGCGGCATCCCGGAGATCCGCGGCTACCGCTGCGGCGCCAACCTGAGACTGCGCCCGAGTCCGGCCGATTTCGCCGTCGTCGCCCTCGTCGACGACGAAGCTGGCCTGTCCGCCTACCTCGACGCGCCGTCCCACGCACGGGTGTACTCCGACCATCTCACGGCGATGGTCGCCGACCGGCAGGCGTCGCAGCTGACCGTGCCGGACGGGGTCGCCCTGTGACCACGACGAAGGCGGCCGTTCTGCACGCCGCCGGCGATCTGCGCATCGAGGATCGAGTGGTCCGTTCGCCCGGTCCGGGCGAAGTTCTGGTCCGCGTCGGCGTGTGCGGGGTCTGCGGCTCGGACGCGACGGAGTACTCCCGCGGACCGGTGCTGACCGTGCTCCCTGTGACACTCGGCCACGAGTTCGCGGGCGTCGTCGAGGCCGTGGGCGAGGGCGTCGGCCTTCCCGTCGGGGCGACGGTCGTCTGCGGCGCGGGGATCTCGTGCGGGCGGTGCAAGCCCTGCCGCACGGGTCGGACGAACCTCTGCCGCTCCTACCGGACGGCGGGGCTGCAGGTCGACGGCGGCCTGGCCGGTCACGTCGTCGTCCCCGAGAGCATCCTCCTCGACGTGTCCGACAGCGGTCTGCCGCTGGACACGCTCGGCCTCGCCCAGCCGATGTCGATCGCCGTGCACGCCGTCTCCCGCAGCGGCCTCAGAGCGGGGCAGGATGCCGTCATCGTCGGTGTCGGAGGCATCGGGGCGTTCCTCGTCCATGCCGCCGTCGCCACCGGGGCGCGAGTCCTGGCCGTCGACCGCAGCCCGGAGCGCCTCGCGCTCGCCACCCGTCTGGGGGCTGCGGCGACGGGGACGGCGGGGAATGTGTCGCTGTCCGACCGGCTCGACGAGCTCGGCTGGGAAGCCGACGTCCTCTTCGAGGTGAGCGGCTCCTCTGCGGGACTCGCGGAGGTTCTCTCCGCCGCGCAGCCCGGTGCGACGATCGTGCCGGTCGGCATCCAGCGCGGCGACGTGGATGTTCCCCTCGGCAGTTGGACCCTGCGCGAGTACACCATCATCGGGACGGTCGCACACGCCTTCGCCGCCGACCTGCCCCGCGCGGTGGAACTCCTCGGCGCTCGCGCGGATTGGACCGACATCGCCTCCGAGGTCATCCCGCTGTCGGGCGTGGTGGCCGATGCGCTCGAGCCGATGCTCGCGGGGAGGAGCCGTCAGGTGAAGACGCTCATCGACCCGTGGATCGACGAAGATCGCCCCGCGGTGCACACGGCCTGATCAGTCCAGGTCGTCCATGGCGCGAAGCACGTCGACGGCGGAGCCGATCGACGTCGGCGGTGCCTGGCCGACGCCGGACGCGGGCGGCATCGACTGGTTCTGCTCGCGACGACCGACCACGAACCAGATCCCGCGGGCGATCCGGTCGCTGCGATTCAGATACAGGTGCGGACGAACCGAGTCGAAGTGCAGGCTGTCGCCGGGGCGCAGGGTGTAGGTGTCGAAGTCGATCTGGACGGTCAGCTGGCCCTCGAGCAGATAGGCGTACTCGACGCCGGCGTGCCGCATGAGCTTTCCCTCGACCGAGCTGGTCGCTCCGGGCTCGTAAGTGACGAGCAGAGCATCGGCCGGACCTTCGCCGGCGGCCAGGCGCTCCCAGCGCACCCCGTTCTCCATCTCGAGCACGGGATTGTCCTCGGCACGCTGCACGGCGGCTCGGCCGGTGGTGACCGACGGCGCCGCGGACGGTGCGGACTCCGCCGCTGGCGCGGCAGCCGCGGTGACGCCGAGGAGCTCGTCGATCGAGATGCCCAGGTACGTCACCATCGCGTAGAGCGTCGAGACGGACGGCTGGGTCTTGCCGGTCTCGACCTGAGAGATGAGGGATGCCGAGACCCCGAGTGCGCTCGCCACGCTCCGCAGGCTGAGACCCTTCTGCAGGCGGGCCATGCGCAGTCGCCCACCGATGTCCTCAGCGACCACGGCAGCTCCTCTCGTGGGGGGATCGGGCAGCCTCATGAGCTCGATCCCGACCCGTGGAGGTTCAGGCTACCGTTCTGGCACCGTTCATCGTGTACGCCTCGCCTGTACAGCCGTGTCCACCCAGAGGATCTGCTATGCGGGGACGGCGACATCGAGGAGCATCTCCCGGTTGCGTGGACTGCGCTCGAGCCGCCCTGCCTCGATCTCCTGCGCGAGACGCACGACGTGCGCGTTGACGGGTGCAGCGGCCCCGGCGCGCCGGAGGACGTCCACGACCAGGCCGTTCACCTCGGCGTACTCGGAGTGGCGGCCCTTGATCCAGTCCTGAAGAACCGTCGTCTTGGTGTCCGGCAGGGAGTAGCTCTCGAGAACCTTGCCGAGCAGGTCCGCCGCGTACTGGTCGGGGTCGTCGACCTTCGCGTCGAGCAGGCCGAAGATCGGGACGAGCGCGCAGCCGTCGGCGACGGCTGCGCGCGCCGCCTCCTTGCCGCACTCGACCATGAAGTCGTGCACACCGGGCATCGCCACGGCATCCGCGAGGGCGACATCGAGGATTGCGGACGGGACGAGCTCGCCCGCGTTGGCGACGAGCTTCATCCACTTCGACGACCGGATGTCATCCGACACGGCGACGGTGCCGGTGTGGGAGAGGACGCGCTGAACCTCCCCCTCGCGGCCGCGAGCAGAGTCGTCGTACGCGCCGACGGCGAACCACGAGCCGCTGGCCGGGGTCTGCCGGTTCACGATCCCCGGCTCGTACATGTTGGAAGCGATCTCGATCACGGCGCCCATGGTCCGGTGCGGCCCGACGGCGGCGGCGATGTCGTCCTGGGTCATGCCGTTCTGGAGTCCGACGACGAGCCCGTCGTCGGCGAGGTAGGGCTTGATGAGCTCGCACGCCCACCGGGTGTCGTAGGCCTTGACGACGACGAAGACCATGTCGAAGGGCTGCCGAAGGGTCGCCACCTCGCACAGGTGCATGGCGGTGACCGGCGTCACACGTGTCTCCGCGGGCAGGCGGACCTCGATGCCGCGGGCCTTCATGGCCTCGACGTGGGCGGGCCACTGCTCGATGAAGGTGACGTCCAGCCCCGCCCGGACGAGATCCTCCCCGATGCCGGCGCCCTGCGCTCCGGAGCCCAGGATCGCGATCCTCGGTTGCGTGTCCACCATGGGTCCTCCTCGACTCAAGGGTTGATCAGCGTGCGTTTCCGCTGTACACAAGCGTCTTGACTGTACAGTCCTGTTCAGTAGAGGGCAACAAAGTGGTGCTCGCGGACGCAGTCCGACGCGAAGGAGCGAGATGCGAACCCTGATCCGCGGCGTAGCCGCCGCCACGGTGGACGACGAGATCGGCGACCTGGACGACACCGACATCCTCGTCGACGACGGAGTCATCTCACGCATCGAACCGGGCCTCGTGGTGGACGCCGACGAGGTGATCGACGGCCGGGGGATGATCGCGATACCCGGCATGGTGGACACGCACCGCCACACATGGCAGACCGCGCTGCGCGGCATCCTGGCCGACGGCAACATCCCGGACTACCTGCGCGGGATCCGCCTGCAGATGGCCCCGCGGTACACCGCCGACGACATGTACGCGGGCAACTACGTCGGCGCGCTCGACGCACTCAACAGCGGCGTGACGACGCTGGTCGACTACTGCCACAACATCCTCGACCCCGAGTGCGCCCACGCCGCCGTCGGAGGGCTGCGCGACGCGGGCGTGCGCGCACTGTATGCGCACGGGCTGACGCCGATCCTGACCAATACGTGGAGCCAGTCGCGAGGCGGCTCGAGCGGGGGAGATCCCTCCGACCTCGAGACGCGCGCCCAGCTGGCGGAGGAGATCCGCAGCGAGTACTTCGCGAGCGACGATCAGCTGCTCCGGTTCGGCATCGCCCCGCAGGAGCTCGCGATCGCGCCGATCGATGACGTCGTGCGCGAGTTCCGGCTCGCACGCGACCTCGGCGCGCGGATAACGATCCACGCGAACCAGGTGATGGTGCGCCAGCTCTTCAAG
This sequence comes from Microbacterium insulae, assembly GCF_042677065.1. NCBI lineage: Bacteria > Bacillati > Actinomycetota > Actinomycetes > Micrococcales > Microbacteriaceae > Microbacterium > Microbacterium insulae. Next base: position 2,370,997 of record NZ_JBHTII010000001.1, read on the forward strand.
GATGTCGAGGTCATGCATCGGCACGGTCTGCTCGCGGACGATCTCCTGCTCGTCCACTGCACCTTCAACACCGCGGACGAGTGGGCGATGCTCGAGGGAACGGGGGTCACCGTCTCGGTCTGCGCGGAGACGGAGATGCAGATGGGGATGGGATACCCCGCGATCAGTGAGACGACACGCCACACGCCGGGTCCGAGCCTGGGCATCGACTGCGTCAGCGGCAACAGCGGCGACATGATCTCGCACAGCAGACTCGTCCTTCAAGCCTCGCGCTACCGCGCCGACGAGCCCGGGTACGCCCGGTGGCTCGCGCCGCAGGTGATGTCGTGGACGACACGCGATGCCCTGCGCTGGGCGACCATCAACGGTGCGCGAGCCGCCGGCATCGACCACCTGGTCGGCTCGCTGACGCCCGGAAAGCGGGCCGACATCGTGCTCGTGGACATGCGGGGCGTGAGCCAGGCGGGCTGGAACCGTGCGGATCCGACGGGAGCGGTCATCTCGCAGGCCAACGCCGGCTGTGTGGACACCGTGCTCGTCGACGGCCGGGTCGTGAAGCGGCGCGGCGTGCTGACCCATGTCGACCCGTCCGCTGCCGTACGCCGGCTGGAGGAGTCGCACGATCGGCTCTACGGCGAGATGCGTCGCCACGGGGGCTTCATCCCTCAGCCCCCCATCGACATCCCCCTCTACCGTGAGCGGGCTTAGGTCCGTCTGGTGCTCTGCAGCGTGACTGGACAAGGGTCGCAAAGTGATAACAAATACTTGACGGCGTGCAGTCACGCTTTCTAGGATCGACACGATCGAAGGCCCGCAGGACGCGAGCCCGGCTGACAAGGGAGTCACGACGATATGGGCGGCACTCGCACCCTCCTCCGCGGCGGAACCGTCATCACGGCGGCTACGCCGGGTGAAGTCCTGGAGAACACCGACATCCTCATCGGAGCAGACGGGACGATCGAGCAGATCGGTGTCGGGATCGACGCCGCCGGCGCCGAGGTCGTCGACGTCACCGGTCGAATCGTCCACCCGGGGTTCGTCGACACGCACCGGCACACATGGCAGTCGATCGTCCGCAACCTCGCCTCCGACTGGTCGCTGACGGAGTACCTCGCCGGCCTGCACACGGGCCTGAGCAAGCACTTCCGTCCCGAGGACACGTATACCGGGAACTACCTCGGGGCCCTCGAGGCTCTCGACTCCGGGATCACCACGCTCGTGGACTGGTCGCACAATCTCGCCACACCGCAGCACGCGGACGCCGCCGTGAAGGCGCTCAAGGACACCGGCATGCGCGCCGTCTTCGCCCACGGGGGCGGCGCGGCGCAGTGGGGATCGCTCCCGTCCGCCGTCGTGCACCCCGACGACGCGCGCCGAGTACGGGACGAGCACTTCGCGAGCGACGACGGTCTCGTCACGATGGCGCTGGCACTGCGCGGTCCGCAGTTCACGACCCCCGAGGTCAACCGGGCGGACTTCGAGCTCGCGCGGGACCTGGATCTACGGGTGACCGTCCACGTCGGCGACGGATACTGGGGCAAGTCCGGCCCGATCCGCAAGCTGGCCGAGGACGGTCTGCTGTCGGACCGCACGACGTACGTCCACTGCTGCACCCTCGGCGACGACGAGCTGAAGCTCATCGCGGACAGCGGGGGAACGGCATCCGTCGCGCCCGACGTCGAGATGCAGATGGGTCACGGATTCCCCGCCACCGGACGACTGCTGCGCGCCGGCATCCGGCCCACCTTCTCGATCGACGTGTGCAGCTCGAACGGCGGGGACATGTTCGCCACCATGCGCACCGCGATCGGAATGCAGCGCGCGCTGGACAACGCACCGTCGGTCGAGACGGGGGAGGTCCTCGAACGGATCAGCCTCACCTGCGCCGAGGTCGTGCGCTTCGCCACCATCGACGGCGCGCACGCCGCGGGCCTCGCGGACCGGACCGGTTCGCTCGAGGTCGGGAAGGCCGCGGACATCGTGGTGCTCGACGACCGGTCGCTCGCCCTCACGCCCCTGAACAACCCCATCGGCAGCCTCGTGTACTCCGCGCACCCCGGGCTGGTCCGCGACGTGTTCGTCCAGGGCGTGCGGGTCAAGGAGGATGGGCAGCTCATCGGCGTCGATCTGGATCGGCTGAAGGCGGACGCGCTGGCCTCCCGTGAGTATCTTCTCGGCGAGATGCCCGAGGCCCGTCTCGACGGGTCGTGGCACCCGGAGCTGGCATCGTCATGACCGCCGCATCCACGGAGGTGCGTCGGGTCCCGAACGACCACGCTCCGCTGCCGGCGATGGTCCTGTCGTGGCCGGGGACGCGGGCGCTCATCGCGGTCGCCGCGCTGTTCGTCGTCAGCCCGCTGATCGCACCGGGGAGCGTCGGGCCGACCGCCATCGTGTCGATGCTCCCGTTCGCGGCGCTCATGGCGATCGTCGCGATCGGCCAGACGCTCGTGATCCAGCAGGGCGGACTGGACCTCTCGATCCCGGGCGCCGTCACGCTGGGGGCGCTCATCGTGGCGCGCTTCGGCGGTGATGACGCCCTCGGGCTGCCGGTGGCGATCGTCGTGGCGATCGTGGGGACCGCCGTGTTCGGGCTCGTGAGCGGCCTCGTCGTGGCGTTCTTCGGCCTCCCGCCCCTGGTCGTCACCATCGCGACCAACGCCCTCATGATCGGAACCGTCCAGGCCCTCTCCGGCGGCTTCGCGGGACAGAGCCCGCAGGCCCTCAGCCAGTTCGCCCTGAGCCGGGTGGGCGGGATACCCGTCCTCGTCTTCTTCGCCGTCGGACTGGTGGTGTTCGCCCACGTCGTCGTGAAGTGGACCCGGGTCGGGCGCCGGTTCGAGCTGGTGGGTGAGAATCCGCGCAGCGCGGCCAACGTCGGCATCGGAACGCGGGGCTACACCGTCGCCGCGTACGCGCTGTCGACCGCGCTGGCCGCCATGGGCGGGGTGCTGCTGGCCGGTCTGCTGCGAACCCCCACGCTCACCGCGGGAGACGACTACCTGCTTCCCTCGATCGCCGCGGTCGTCCTCGGCGGCACAGCGCTCACGGGTGGTCGCGGGAGCATCGTCGGAACGGCGCTGGGCGCCCTCTTCCTCGCGCAGCTCAGCCAGCTGGTGCAGACCTTCACCCAGGCGACAGCCGTCCAGAACATCGTCCAGGCGCTGATCATCGGCGTCGGTATCGTCGCGCAGCTGCAGCTGGGCGGGAGCACGTCGCGCATCCGTTCCATGATGCGTCGTCGATCGGGGGCTGCCACCCCCACACCCGAGTGATCGTGCGGTCTCTCACCCATCACCCAACTCGAAGGGGAGTTCCATCCATGAATACCACAGCAACCATCAGGCGGGGCGCGCTGGCTGCGCTCGCACTGAGCGCCCTGATCCTCGCCGGCTGTTCGTCCACGAACAGCACGGGAGGCGAGCAGACCGAGGGCGCCGACGGCGCGCCGAACAACCTCGAGGCCGACATCGCCGCGCTGAGCGTCGGAACGGTCGACCAGTTCATCGAGATGTCGGAGGTGTGCGCCGACGATGCCGAGGAGATGACCGTGGGCGTCGTCGACGGCTACGGCACGAACACCTGGTCCAAGACGGTGCTCGCGGAGATCGAGAGCGAGGCGGCGAAGTGCCCGGCCATCACGAGCGTGGAGTTCGTCGCCGGCCGCGGTGATCTCGAGGCCACGACGTCGGGCATCACGAGCCTCGCCGCGAAGGGCACCGACATCATCCTCGTCATTCCGGACGCCGGTCCCGGAGAGGCGCACCTGCCCGCCATCCGCCAAGCCACCGAGGCCGGTTCGATCGTCATCAACTTCGCGTCGGACCCGCAGGGCGAGGCCGGAGTGGACTACCTCGACTACACCGACCAGATCCCGCAGTTCGTGGGTGCCTCCAAGGCGCAGTGGGTCGTCGATCAGCTCGGCGAGGAGGGCGGCAACGTCGTCTTCTTCGGGGGTCCCGCCGGTGCGCTCGTGTCGTCGCAGGAGTTCGAAGGCGCCAAGGAGGTGTTCGACGCGAACCCGCAGATCACGCTCGTCAACGACGAGCCGATCACGACCAACTGGGACCCGGCGCAGGCCCAGCAGGCCATGGCGGGTGTCCTGGCTCAGGGCACGCCGATCGACGCCGTGATCGCAGACTACGGTGCATCGGCGTCGGGCGTCATCCGGGCGTACGAGGCTGCGGGAGAGACGCTCCCCATCATCACGACGACCGATGACAACTCGCTCAGCTGCGGCTTCGCGGAGCTGAAGGAGGCGAACCCGGGCTACGAGCTCTCGACGGTCTCGTCTCGCACGTGGATCGGCCGCGTCGCCCTGCGCAAGGCCGTCGCTGCCTTCCAGGGCGGCTCCAACGGCGAGCCGTCCCTGTACGAACTGGCGCTGTACGAGGACTCGACCGGCACCACCCCCGGCGCCATCAGCCCCGAGGAGGCCTGCCTTCCCGACGCGCCGTCCGACGCCACGCCGTCGACACTGCTGACGGCGGACGAGATCCAGGAGCTGTTCGGCTGATGAACCAGATCCCCACGGCGGTCGCCTCCGCCCTCACGCTCACCGACATCACCAAGACCTACCCGGGAGTCAAGGCTCTCGACGGTGTGACGGTGGATGTCGCGGCCGGAAGGGTGCACGCCGTCCTCGGTGAGAACGGCGCGGGGAAGTCGACACTCGTGGGGATCGCAGCGGGGTCGGTGGTTCCGGATGCCGGAGCCATCGGCCTCGCGGGCCGCACGTACGAGCGGATCCAGCCGAGGGAGGCGAGGGAGGCGGGGCTCGCGATCGTCTACCAGACTCCCGCTCTGGCGCCGTCGCTCAGCGTCGTCGACGCCATGATGCTGCTCCTCCCGGAATCGAAGCGACCCACCCGGCGCGCGGCGCACGGATGGCTGACCCGCCTCTTCTCGAGTCTGTCGCTGTCGATCGATCCCGCAGCGGCCGTGTCGTCGCTCTCGCTGCGCGAGGCGCACCTCGTCGAGATCGCCGCGGCACTCGCATCCGAGCCCTCCGTCCTCGTGCTGGACGAGCCCACCGAGGCCCTCGGCCCGGAGGAGACGGCCTGGCTGTTCGAACGCGTCACGGCGCTCGTCGCCGAGGGCGTGGCCGTGATCTACATCACCCACCGCATCCCCGAGGTCATCGAGATCGCGGACGACCTGAGCGTCCTCCGCGACGGGAAGGTCGTGGGGCGGGGCCGGGTCGCGGACTTCACCGCCGACCAGATCGTCAAGCTCATCATCGGACGCTCGCTCGAGACCACCTTCCCCGCGAAGGCCCCCGCACCCGCGGTCGACGCCGTCCCGGCGCTCGAGGTCGTGGAACTCAGCGGGCCGGGCTACGACCGCGTCTCCTTCGCCGTGCATCCCGGCCAGATCATCGGCCTCGCCGGGGTCGAGGGGAACGGGCAGCGCGCCGTGCTCCGCGGCATCGCCGGCAGCGGCGCCACCGGCGGCAAGGTGTTCGTCGGGGGAGAGCAGGTGTCGATCGCGTCGCTGCGGTCGGCCGCTGCGGCGGGGATCGCCTTCCTGCCCGGTGACCGGATCGGCGAGGCGATGTTCGGCAAGATGTCCATCCGCGAGAACACCGTCGCACCCTCGCTGAAGATCGCGATGCCCTTCGGATTCGTCCATCGACGTCGCGAGTACGCATTGACCCGCCAGGGCATCGAGGGACTCGCCGTGAAGGCGCCGCACCTGGAGGTGCCCGTGAGTGCCCTCTCGGGGGGAAGTCAGCAGAAGGTGCTGCTCGCTCGGGGACGCCTCGGCGATCCGCGCGTTCTCCTCGTCGAGGATCCCACCCAGGGAGTGGACGCGGGGGCGCGCGTCGAGATCTACGCGTTCCTCCGCGCGATGGCCGACGCCGGCGTCGCCGTGGTCGTCCTCTCCACGGACGCGGTGGAGCTCGAGGGGCTGTGCGACCGCGTCGTCGTCTTCTCCCGTGGCCGCGTGCAGGCGAGCCTCACGGGCGACGAGGTGGACGAGCGAGCCATCACCGGGGCTGCGGTCCTTTCATCGGAGACGGCGAACGTGGCGGTCGCGAAGACCGGCCGGCGGCGCAGCGGCCGCGGGCTCCTGGCCGGAGAAGGGCAGGCGGCCGTCCTGCTCGGCCTCGCCGTCGCGCTCTCGATCGTGGCGTCGTTCGTGTCGTCCGCGTTCCTGAGTCCGCTCAGCATCAGCCAGCTCCTGGCAGCCGCCGCGGTCCTCATCCTCGTCGGCCTCGCGCAGCTCGTCGTCGTCATCACCGGCGGCATCGACTTGAGCATCGGATCCGTCGTCGCGCTGTCGGCCGTCATCGTGTCCTTCTTCGGGCAGCAGGGGATCGGCCTCTTCGCCGTCGGCGCGGTGCTCGCGCTCGCCGCCGGCGCACTGGTGGGACTCGTGAACGGTCTGCTCGTCACCAGACTGGGCCTGCCCCCGGTGATCGCGACCCTCGTGTCCTCGATCGCCGTGCTGGGCATCGCACAGGTGCTGCGCCCATATCCCGGAGGCTCGGCCGGCGGTGAGCTCCTCACGACCCTCGGTCTGGCCATCGCCGGTGTCCCCGTCGTGCTCGCGATCGCCGTCGGCGTCGCGATCGCGATGTGGTTCGTGATCCAGCGCACGGGACCGGGCCGCGGACTGCGCGCCGCGGGATCGGACGCCGTGAAGGCGAATCGAATGGGCGTGCGCGTGCCCCGCACGCGCCTGTGGGCCGCGATCGCCGCCGGAACGCTCGCGGCGCTCGCCGGGCTCGTGGTCTACTCGCGCTCGGGGATCGGCGACGCCAACGCGGCGCAGGCCCTCACCCTCACATCCGTGACGGCCGTGGTGATCGCCGGGGCGAGCATCTTCGGCGGGTCCGGATCGGCCCTCGCCGTCGCTGCCGCGGGGATCCTCCTGCAGACCGTGACGAGCGCGCTGTCGTTCCTGGGCGTGGGCCTGTCGTGGCAGTTCTGGATCCAGGGCGCCTTCGTGCTCTTCGCCGCCATCGTGCCGATGGTCATCGCGATCGTGCGGAACGATCGCGCCAAGCTGACGTCGCTGAGGTCGGGCTGATGACCGCCGCGACGAGGGACCGATCGCCGCTCCGCCCGCGGGACGCATCCAAGAGAGGACAGCCATGAAGAACACCGGGACGACGGGATCCAACGCGGTCGACTGGGAGGCGCGGGTCGACTTCGACCGACTGCGCAGGGAGCGCCTGGCGAGGCTGAAGGCCGAGCTGGACCGTTCGGAGCTCGGCGCGGTCCTCGCCTTCGACTTCTCCAACATCCGCTACATGACCGCTACCCACATCGGCACGTGGGCGATGGACAAGCTGATCCGCTTCAGTCTCCTGACGCGCAACAGCGACCCGATCTCGTGGGACTTCGGATCGGCGGCCAAGCACCACGCTCTGTACAACCCGTGGCTGGACGTCACCACGGCGGAGATGGATGCCGATCCCAACGCACCGCACGAGAACGCCCCGCGGCCGCGCCTGGAGTCGGGTGCGCGCGCGGGCATCTCGACGTTGCGCGGCGCCTTCACGCCGGATGCCGAGATCGCCGAGGGCGTGGCGCGGAAGATCAAGCGCGAGCTCGAGAAATTCGGCGTCGCGAACGAGCCTCTCGGGGTGGACGTCATCGAACTGCCGATCCTCTTCGCGCTCCAGAAGGAGGGCATCCGCGTCCTCGACGGCCAGCAGCTGTTCATGGAGGCCCGCCGCATCAAGACCGGCGACGAGATCCGCCTCCTCACGCAGGCGGCGTCGATGGTGGATGCCGCGTACGAGGAGCTGTACCGCTTCCTGCGCCCCGGCGTGCGCGAGAACGAGGCGGTCGGGGTCGTCGCCAAGACGCTCTACGACCTGGGCTCGGAGTACGTCGAAGGGGTCAACGCGATCTCCGGGGAGCGCTGCTCGCCGCACCCGCATGTCTTCAGCGATCGCCTGATCCGTCCGGGCGACCCGGCCTTCTTCGACATCCTCCACTCGTTCAACGGGTACCGGACCTGCTACTACCGCACCTTCGCCGTGGGCTCGGCGAGCATGGCTCAGCGCGACGCGTACACGCGCGCCCGCGAGTACATGGACCGAGCGATCGCCCTCGTGCGCCCCGGTGCGACGACGGCCGACATCGTGAAGGTGTGGCCGACGGCGCAGGAGTTCGGATTCCCGGACGAGGAGGCGGCCTTCGCCCTCCAGTACGGTCACGGTGTCGGCCTGTCGATCTGGGAGAAGCCGATCTTCTCGCGCCTGGTGTCGCTGGATCATCCCGAAGTGCTGCAGGAGGGCATGGTCTTCGCGCTCGAGACGTACTGGCCGTCCGCGGACGGCTGGGGCGCCGCACGCATCGAGGAGGAGGTCGTGGTGACCGCCGACGGCTGCGAGGTGATCACCAAGTTCCCCGCCGAGGAGCTCATCGTGGCGGGCAAGCGCTATTACACCGTCGACGGTCCGCTGAACCTCCAGCGCGACAGCCAGTCCCACCTCAACACGACGTGGGGACGCGGGGAGGCCTGATGGCGCTCATCGGATTCGTCGGCCTCGGCACGATGGGGTCGGCGATGGCGCGCCGGCTGGTCGATGCCGGTCACGACCTGCGCGTCTGGAACCGTTCGCCCGGTGCGGCGACGGCGCTCGTCGACGCCGGTGCGACGCTCGTCGCCACCCCCGGCGAGGCGCTCGCGACGGGTCTGTCGATATCGATGCTCGCCGACGACGAGGCGGCGGAGGGCGTACTCGACGCCTCCGCGGTCGCTCAGGCACGCGGCATCCACATCAACACCGCCTCCATCAGCCCCGCCGCCGCCGACCGGCTGGCGGCGCTGTTCACCTCCGCCGGTGTGGAGTATGTGGCCGCTCCGGTGCTCGGGCGACCGACCGTGGCTGCAGCGGGTGGGCTGAACATCCTCGCCGCCGGCCCGCGCACCGCGGTAGAGGCGGTGCTGCCGGTCCTCGAAACGCTCGGTGCCCGCGTCTGGCGCCTCGGCGAGCGACCCCGCACGGCGAACGCCGTCAAGGTCGCCGTGAACTACAACATCATCCACGCGATCCAGGCGCTCGGAGAGTCGATCGCGATGACCGAGCGGCAGGGCGTCGACCCGGCGCTCTTCCACGAGCTGCTCACCAGCACGCTGTTCGACGGCGTCGTCTACCGAGGCTACGGCGCCGAGATCGTCGACCAGTCCTACTCGCCGCCCGGATTCGTGATGAGCCTCGGCTTCAAGGACCTGCGGCTGGCCGAGGAGGTCGCCGCCGAGACGGAGACATCCCTGCCGACCGCGCCCGCGCTCCGGCGCGTCTACGAGACCGCCCTGGCCGACCCGGAGCTCGAGCGCCTCGACTGGGGCGCCGCCGCCGAGGTGATGCGCCGGGGCCTCTACACCCCACCCAGGGAGGACCAATGAGCGAACGCACCATCGTCGTCGTCGGCGCCACGTCCGGCATCGGGCTGGAGCTGGCGAAGGACATCGTCGCGCGGGGAGACCGCGTCATCATCACCGGACGCGATCAGGAACGCGCCGACGAGGTCGCGGCCTCGATCGGCGACCGGGCGAGCGCGGTCGCACTGGACATCTCCGAGCCGGAGGCGATCGCCGGGCGGCTCTCGTCGGTCGGGCGGGTGCACGGTCTGGTGCTTGCGGCGATCGAGCGGGACGCCAACACCGTCCGCGACTACGACATCGCCCGCGCACGGCGCCTGGTGACGCTGAAGCTCGTCGGATACACGGAGGTCGTGCACGCACTTCTCGATCGCCTCGATCCGTCGCGCGCGACGGGGATCGTGCTCTTCGGCGGACGGGCGAAGGATGCCCCGTACCCGGGGTCCACGACCGTGTCGACGATCAACGGGGGAGTGGAGGGACTCGTCCGCACCCTCGCGCTCGAGCTCGCTCCCGTCCGCGTCAACGCCATTCACCCCGGGATCATCGGCGACAGCCCGTTCTGGGCGTCCAAGCCCGAAGGCGTCCTCGACGGCTACAAGGGCCGCACCCCCGGTGGCGAGCTGGCGACGATGGCCGACATCGTGGATGCCACGCAGTTCCTGCTGCGCAACCAGGGCGTCTCGGGGACGAGCATCTACGTCGATCGGGGCTGGCGCCTCACCTGACGGACGGTCAGGCCTCGAAGATCTCCGGGGAACGCGCGAGCTGGCGGCGCGTGCGCCGGATGTGTCCGGCCAGGATGCGCTCGGCCTCCTCGACGTCCTCGTCGCGGAGAGCGGCCACCATCAGGTGGTGCTCCTCGTGGGCGATGCGGCGGGACTCGGGTTCCCATGAGGCGACGTAGGCGCGGCGATAGGGGGCGGTGCTGTTCCAGAGCCGCCGGACCAGGTCGCCGAGCTGCGAGGTCCGCGCGCCCTCGTAACTGGCGAGGTGGAACTCCGCGTCCAGCGCGAGGAAGGCGTCGGTGTCGGCGCCGACGACGCTGATCCGCTGGGCGAGCACCGCGAGGGACTCCAGCTGGTCGGGCGTCAGGTGCGGCGCGCTGAAGCGGAGCAGCAGCGGCTCGAGCCGTTCCCGCATGAGGTAGATCTCCTCGCACTCGGCGAGGGTGAGGCGTGACACCCACGCGCCCGCGTTCGCCACGACGGTCACGAGGCCCTCGTACTCGAGCTGACGGATCGCCTCCCGGACGGGGACCCGGCTGGCTCCGTACTGCGCGGCGAGATCCTCCTGCCGGATGCGCGTCCCCGGGGGGAATCGGCCGGTGACGATCCCCGTGCGGATGCCGTCCGCGATGCGCACGCCCGCGTCGCCGTCACGCGTGCGCGCGGCGTCGGCGGCACTGGTCGCGGCTGCGCTCATGTCACTCTCCCGGTCGCGCGGGGTGCCACAGCAGTGTGGGCGCTCCCGCTTCGTAGGCCTTGCCATGGGGGAAGCTCACGAGCTCGAACTGCATCCCCCAGGGGGAGCGGAAGTACAGCCAGCGCTGGCCGGCCGACGCTCCCGCGCTCGCGACGGGCTCGCCCATGACCTCGACGCCCGCACTCCGCAGATAGTCTGCCGCAGCATCGAGGTCGTCGACATACAGCGCGAGGTGGTGCCCGCCGATGTCGCTGTTGCGCGGCTGCGGCGCCTGCCCATCAGCGCTGTCGTAGGCGAACACCTCGAGGTTCGTTCCGTTGCCGAGCCGGTAGAAGCGGATCTCCTCGATCACCGTGCGCGGATGGACGCCGAGCTGTACGGACATCCAGTCGTCGTCCGCTCGCTTCGCTCCCAGGACATAGACGGGGACCGCGCCGAGGATGTCGACCAGGAACCTCTCCGCCTGCTCGAGATCGGGCACCGTGAACCCGATGTGGTCGATTCCACGCACTCCGGGAAGAGCCATCGCGAGGCCTTTCGTCTTTGAGGTCCTGCCTGATTGTATCCACGGACGCCGGAGCGCACCAGAAGCGCGGCAAACTCTAGCGAGCAAAGGATTGAGATTGGATGCAATCGGCGGTATGGTGGTGGAATCCGCACTTCGCGGAGCATGAGCATCGATGGAGACGAACATGCCGAAGCGCCGCCGGCTCGAGACCGGGACCCCGTGGGTCGAGCTCACGACGACGGCAGCCGACTGGAAGGCGGCCGACCCTTCCATGCTCATGACGATGCTCGGCGAACTGCACCTCATCCGCGCGTTCGAGGAGGCCGTCCTCGATCTCGCCGCCCAAGGCCTCGTGCACGGCCCGGCGCACTCGAGCATCGGACAGGAGGGCGGCGCGGTCGGATCGATCCACGGGCTGCGCTCGACGGATGCCGTCAACGGATCGCACCGCGGCCACCACCAGTTCCTCGCCAAGACGATCGAGCACGTCGCGGACGGCAGACTCGATCCCGCGGACCTCGTCACTCCGCCCCTTCAGGCACTCCTCGAGCGCACGCTCGCCGAGATCCTCGGCCTCGCGCCCGGCTTCTCCGGAGGGCGCGGGGGATCGATGCACCTGCAATGGCTGGAGGCGGGCGCGCTGGGCACCAACGCCATCGTCGGCGGCGGGGCGCCGGTGGCCGCCGGTAACGCGTGGGCGCAGGCCCACTCGGGCACGACGGACGTCTCGATCAACTACTTCGGCGACGGCGCCAGCCAGATCGGCTCGGTGCTCGAGACGATGAACCTCGCGGCGACGTGGAAGCTGCCGCTCATGTTCTTCGTCGAGAACAACCTCTACGCCGTGTCGACCCGCGCGGACGAGGTCTCCGCCGATCCGCGGTTCTCCGTGCGCGGGCAGGGGTTCGGCGTTCCCGGATGGCGCGTGGACGGAATGGACCCGCTCGCCGTGCATCTCGCGACGCGCGAAGCGCTCGACCGTATGCGCGGCGGCGAGGGGGCGACCATCGTCGAGGCGGAGGTCTACCGCTTCTTCCACCAGAACGGCCCGTATCCCGGAAGTGCGTTCGGCTACCGGACCAAGGACGAGGAGCAGAGCTGGCGCGCGCGCGATCCGCTGGAGCGGATGGCGACCGAGCTCACCAAGCTGGGGTTGCTCTCGCCCGACGAGATCGAGGCCGTTCGCGGTCAAGCCGTGTCGGCGATGGCCGACGCGGTCGCCTCGGTCACCGAGGACGACCCCGACAGCGCGGGCACGCGCCGGATCCGGCCGGCGCTGTGGCCCGATCCCGCCACCGTCGACCACGGCATCCGCGGCGATGCGTCCGAACTCGAAGGCCTCCCCGGTGAGCCGGGCGACACGGGGTGGCGCGCCGTGAAGTTCGTCGACGCCGTCGCCGAGACGATGGACCGCCGCATGGAGACCGATCCCCGCATCATCGTGCTGGGCGAGGACGTGCACCGGCTGAACGGCGGGACGAACGGCGCGACCAAGGGACTCGCGAAGAAGTACGGACCCGACCGCGTGATCGGAACCCCCATCAGCGAGAACGGCTTCTTCGGTCTGGCGGGCGGGGTCGCGCTGGACGGCCGGTTCCGTCCGGTCGTCGAGTTCATGTACCCCGATTTCATGTGGGTCGCCGCCGATCAGGTCTTCAACCAGATCGGCAAGGCCCGGCACATGTTCGGCGACAACAACACCGTCCCGCTCGTGCTGCGCACGAAGGTCGCGATGGGATCGGGCTACGGGTCGCAGCACCTCATGGATCCCGCCGGCATCTTCGCGACCCAGGCGGGTTGGCGCATCGTCGCGCCGTCCTCGGCGGCCGACTACGTCGGTCTCATGAACGCCGCCCTGGCGATCGAGGACCCGGTGCTCGTGATCGAGCACGTCGACCTCTACGGCGTCGCCGACCGCGTGCCCGAGGGTGATCTCGACTACGTCATCCCGCCGGGCACCGCCTCGGTGAAGCGCGAGGGCGCGGACGTCACCGTCCTCACCTACCTGTCGATGGTCGGGCACGCGCTCGAGGCCGTCGAGCAGACCGGGATCGACGCCGAGGTCATCGACCTCCGGTGGCTGGACCGAGCCTCTCTGGACTGGGAGACCGTCGGCGCCAGCATCCGCAAGACCAATCGCGTGCTGATCGTGGAACAGGGTGCACGCGGTCCGTCCTACGGGGGCTGGCTCGCCGACGAACTGCAGCGACGGCACTTCGACTGGCTCGACCAGCCGATCGAGCGCGTGACCGGCGCAACGGCGAGCCCGAGCATCTCGCGGGTGCTCGAGCGCGCCGCGATCGCCCGCACCGAAGAAGTGGTCGCCGGTCTCGAACGGATCCGCGCCGGATGGGGGGACCGCTGATGGCCGCCGTGGTGCGCATGCCCGCGCTCGCGGCGGGCGCCGCGGAGGCTGCCATCCAGTCCTGGCTCGTCGACGTGGGAGCGGAGGTGTCGGCGGGAGAGGCGATCGTCGAGATCGAGACCGAGAAGGCGGTCGTCGAGTACGAGGCCGAAGAGGCCGGCACGCTCGCGGGGATCCTCGTCGGCGAGGGCGAGGCGGCCGCGGTCGGCGCGCCCATCGCCGTGCTGGCCGCTCCGGGGCAGAGCGCGGAGGAGGCCCTCGCGGAGGCGGGAGCTCAGCTGCCCTCCGCCGCTTCCGAACCGGCCCGGCAGGAGCCGTCGGCTCCGCCCTCCCCGCCTGCGCCGACATCCACCGCCAAGGACATCGCGCCTCCGGCATCCGCACCGGCAGCCCCGTCTGCCACGGCGCCGTCCGAGCCCGCCGCTGCGTCGACCCCGGAGCCCCGCCGCCTCTTCGCCAGCCCCCTCGTGCGGCGCCTCGCGAAAGAGCGCGGGCTCGATCTCGAGACCATCGTGGGGACGGGGCCCAACGGCAGGATCGTCCGCAGCGATCTGGAGAAGCTCTCCGCCGACGCCGGGGCGAAGGCCGCGCCGGCTCCAGCGCCGGCGCCGGCCGCCTCCGAGCCCGCCGCGCACGTCGACGTGCCGCACACCGGGATGCGGCGCGCGATCGCCCGCAGGCTCACCGAGAGCACGACGACGGTGCCGCACTTCTTCCTCACGGCGGACTGCCGCGTCGACGAACTCCTCGCGCTCCGCGAGCGGATCAACTCCGACCCCGCCCGCCGCGTCTCCGTCAACGACTTCGTCCTCAAGGCGGTGGGCGCAGCGATGCAGGACGTCCCCGATGCGAACGCGATCTGGATGGATGCCGCGACCCGCCGATTCTCGAGCGTCGACGTCGCCGTGGCCGTCGCGGTCCCGGGCGGGCTCCTCACGCCCGTCGTGCGGGGCGTCGAGCGCCTGCCGCTGGGAGAGCTGAGCGAGACGGTCCGGGCCCTGGCCACCCGAGCACGCGAGGGCGCCCTCAAGCAGCACGAGCTCGAGGGGGGCTCCTTCTCGGTCTCGAACCTCGGCATGTACGGCACGAAGGAGTTCTCGGCGATCATCAATCCCCCCCACTCCGGCATCCTCGCGGTCGGTGCGGCCGCGCCGCGGCCGGTCGTCGAGGAGGACGGCGCGCTGACGGTCGCGACGGTGATGACCGTGACCCTGTCGGCGGACCACCGGGTGCTCGACGGCGCCCTCGCCGCGGAGTGGCTCGCCGCGTTCACGCGCCGGATCGAGAACCCCCTCGCGATGCTCGTCTGACGCCGGCTCACACGAGGTCGCGCCAGTCGATCTCCTCATCCTCGTCGTCGACGACGGGCATGCTCGAGGTGATCACCGGCAGCGACACCGTCTCGGTCGGGGGACCCATCAGGGTGGCCTCGTCCCGGCGATGCCGCAGCACCTCGTCGATGTAGCTCGTGAGCACCTCCGCGAGCGGGACGGATCGGCCGCGCGCCTGCGACATGTACCAGCGGTGCTCGAGCACCTGGTGGAACACCTCCGCCGGCTCGAGCTTGGCGCGCAGATCCCACGGGATCGCCTTCACAACGGGCTCGAACACCCGGGTGAGCCACTCGTGGGCCACCATCTCCTCGTCGGAGCCCAGTCGTGAGACGCGCGCGCGGAATTCGTCGAGGTCGTTGAGAAGGCGACGGGCCTGGTTCTCCTCCACGTCCAGCCCGGTGAGACGGATGAGGCGTCGCGTGTGGTGGCCCGCATCGACGACCTTCGGCTGGATCGACACCCGCGTGCCGTCCTCGGTGGTCTTGATCGACATCTCCCCGATGTCGAACCCCAGGTCGTTCAGGCGCTGGACGCGCTCGGTGATGCGCCACACCTCGTCTGCGCCGAACGTCTCCCGGTCGGTGAGCGCCGCCCACAGCGAGTGGTAGGACGACACGATGCCGTCCGCGATCGCGATCGCATCGACCCCGCCCTCGAGGCGTCCGCCGGCTTCGAGGTCCATGATCTCGCCCGCGATGTTCGTGCGTGCGACGTCCAGGTCGTGGGCGCGTTGACCGGGGGTGAGGCCGCTCTCGTGCAGTTCGCCGGTCTCGGCGTCGACGAGGTACGCCGCGAACGCTCCCGCGTCGCGACGGAAGAGCGTGTTGGACAGCGACACGTCCCCCCAGAAGAAGCCGACGTTGTGCAGGTTCACCAGGAGCGCCGCGAGGGCGTCCACGAGTCGGGTCGCCGTGTCGGGGCGCAGCACCTGCGTGAACAGCGCGCGGTAGGGGAGGGAGAACTTGAGGTGGGCGGTGACCAGTGCCGCGGGCAGCGGGTCGCCCGCGGCATCCGTCCTCCCGGCGATGACAGCGACGCGCTGGACGCACGGGACGTCGAGGCGGGCGAGGTTGCCGAGCATGTCGTACTCGCGACGGGCCATCTGCTCGGTGGTCTCCTTGATCGCCACGACGCGGCCCGACAGGTTCGCGAAGCGCACGAGATGGCGTGAGATGCCCTTGGGCAGATAGACGATGTCCTTCGACGGCCAGTCGGCGAGCGTGGTCGACCACGGCAGGGCGAGCAGCCCCGGGTCGACGCTGCTGGCCGTGATGCTCAAGGAGTCCGGCACGATCACCCCCTGGAGAATGCGCAACGGCGCGGGGGGATATCGTCCCACCCGCGCCGTTGCGACGGAAATCGCGTCACGCCGAGGCGATGGCCTTGTCGTTGAGGCGCTCGCCCGTCTCGATGTCGAACGCGTGCACGTGACCCGGGTTGGCGGCCAGCGCGACGGTCTCACCGGCGTGCGGGTGGCTGCGTCCGTCGACGCGCGCGACGATGTCGGTGCGCTTGCCGTTGATGTCGGTGTGGCCGTAGAGGTAGCCGTCGGCGCCGAGCTCCTCGACGAGGTCGACGACCACCGAGAGGCCCTTGCCGTCGGCGGGGCCGACGGTGATGTCCTCGGGACGGACACCGACCGTGACCTCGGAGCCGTGCGCACGGCCGACGGTGTCGCGGTCGAGCGGGACGACCTCGGACCCGAACATGACGCCGCCTTCGGCGAGCGCTGCCGGGAAGAGGTTCATGGCGGGGGAGCCGATGAAGCCGGCGACGAAGACGTTGTTGGGCTTCTCGTACAGGTCGCGCGGCGTGCCCACCTGCTGGAGCAGACCGTCCTTGAGCACCGCGATGCGGTCGCCCATCGTGAGGGCCTCGGTCTGGTCGTGGGTGACGTAGACCGTCGTGACGCCGAGGCGGCGCTGCAGCGAGGCGATCTGGGTGCGGGTCTGCACGCGCAGCTTCGCGTCGAGGTTCGACAGCGGCTCGTCCATGAGGAACACCTGGGGCTGGCGGACGATCGCGCGGCCCATGGCGACACGCTGACGCTGACCGCCCGAGAGCGCCTTCGGCTTGCGCGTGAGGTACTGCTCGAGGTCGAGGAGCTTGGCGGCCTCGAGGACGCGAGCAGCGCGCTCCTCCTTGCCCACGCCGGCGATCTTCAGCGCGAAGCCCATGTTCTCCGCGACGGTCATGTGCGGGTAGAGGGCGTAGTTCTGGAACACCATCGCGATGTCGCGGTCCTTCGGCGGCACATCGGTGACGTCGCGGTCGCCGATGAGGATGCGGCCGGAGTTGACCTCTTCGAGGCCGGCCAGCATGCGCAGGGACGTGGACTTGCCGCAGCCCGACGGGCCGACGAGAACCAGGAACTCGCCGTCGGCGATCTCGAGGTCGAGCTTGTCCACAGCGGGGCGCGTGCCCCCGGGGTACAGACGGGTTGCGTTGTCAAAGGTGACGGACGCCATGTTCTCTTCTCCTTCACCGGCAGGTACGTGCCGGACGATCCGTAGTGATGGAATGAGCGGGGGCTTGACCCGCGCGCCCGCCATCGGGCGCACGACCAGTATGACACGGCTCGCATCGAGCCCCCGTCTGGGCATTTCCCAGGCTGTCTGGCTAGCATCGTCAGCGGCCGATTCCCCGACGGCTTCCGCCGGTCACCGGCCCCCGTCTCCGTCCCGAGAGGTTCCATGTCGAGCGACGATCCCACGAACGCCGGCACCGCCAGCGAGCGGCGCGATGCAGTGCGCGAGAAGGCCCTGCAGGTGCAGGCGCGCCAGTCGCGCGCACGGGCCATCCGGGCGGCCGTCATCGCGACCGCGGTTCTGGCGGTCGTCGTCGTCGTCGGCGCCGTCGTCACGTGGGCGGTCTCGTCGGCCGCGTCCAAGCCTGTCCTGAGCCCGGCGAACGTCATCGACGACGGTTTCGTCGTGAACGATGTCACCGGCGTCGCCCAGACCGGCGCCGACGCCGGTGGTGCGGGCGTGGTCGAAGGGGAGACCCCGACACCCGAGCCCACGACCGAGAAGACCCCCGAGCCGACGACGTCGCCGACGGAGCAGCCCGTCGTCGACATCCGGGTCTACGTCGACTACCTCTCGACCGGTTCGCGAGACTTCCAGGTCGCCAATGCGCAGCAGCTGTCGAAGTGGGTCACCGAGGATGCGGCGACCCTCAGCTACTTCCCCGTCGCGATGCTCACCTCGAAGTCCAACGGCACCAAGTACTCCCTGCGCGCCGCGAGCGCGGCCGCCTGCGTCGCCGAGCACTCGCCCGAGCACTTCTTCGCCTTCAACAACGCCCTTCTCGCCCAGCAGCCCGCGATCGACGAGGACGGCTACACCGACGGAGAGCTGGCCGACATGGCGATCGCCTCGGGAGCCGAGGGAGCCAAGGTCGTGCGCGCGTGCATCGAGGACCAGGACTACGCGTCGTGGGCCAAGACGGCGACGGAGCGCGCCCTGGACGGCCTTCCGGACACCGACGGGCTCTCGCTCACCGGCACCCCCATGGTGCTTGTGAACGGCGTCCAGTACGTGGGCGCGATGGACGACCCCAAGGAGTTCGCGCAGTTCGTGCTCACCGTCGCGAGCGACGCCTACTACGACGAGACGCCGAGCCCGACACCCACCCCGTGAGGTCGTGACGACCGCCGCCGCTAGACTGGTCCTCTCTGCCGGCTTGGCGCAATTGGTAGCGCACCTAACTTGTAATTAGGGGGTTACGGGTTCAAGTCCCGTAGCCGGCTCGATGGCCTCGTCGACTGCGCCCCGGCGCCTCCCCGGGTGGCTGGCGCTCGGTCTCGCCGTCACGATCGGGGTGATGACCGCGCTCCAGGCGCGCGTCAACGGGCAGCTCGGCATCCGCCTCGACGACGGCTTCGTTGCGGCGGTCGTCTCCTTCGGATCGGGCCTGCTCATCCTCGTCGTGCTCTCGGCTGTCCTGCCCGCCGGTCGCGCCGGCTTCGCGCGCCTGGTCACAGGTGTGCGCACCGGTGGCATCCCGTGGTGGATGCTGGCGGGCGGCGCCGCCGGAGCCCTCACGGTCGCCACGCAGGGCCTGGCCGTCGGGTTGATCGGGGTCTCGCTCTACACCGTCGGCGTCGTCGCCGGGCAGACGGTGAACGGCCTCCTCCTCGACCGCATCGGATTCGGGCCGGCGGGCGTGGTCGCCGTCACCGTCCCCCGCCTCCTCGGAGGCGCGCTCGCGCTCGCCGCGGTGGGGCTCGCCCTCGTGGGCGACTCGATCGCGGAGGTGCCGGTGTGGATGCTGGTGCTGCCCTTCCTCGCGGGGATCGCGATCGCGTGGCAGCAGGCCACGAACGGGCGGCTCCGCCAACGGGTGGGAACACCCCTGACGGCGACCTTCGTCAACTTCCTCGGCGGAACCGCGCTCCTCGCGATCGCAGCCGCCGTCCATGTGTCCGTGGTCGGGCCCCCGCGGGCGCTGCCGCCGGAGTGGTGGCTGTATCTGGGAGGGCCGCTGGGTGTGGTCTACATCTTCCTGTCGGCCGCGATCGTGCGGGACACGGGCGTGCTCCTGCTCGGTCTCGGCGCAGTGGTCGGGCAGCTGCTCAGTTCGGTCGCCCTCGACGCGCTGTGGCCCGCGCCGGCGAGTCCGGGCATCGCCCAGGAGATCGCCATGGTGGGCGTGGCGCTCGCCTCCGTCGTGGTCGCCGTGTTCCCGTGGCGCTCGCTCGGGCGGCGCTGACCCTCGGCCGCCTCCGCGTCAGCCCTTGGCCGGCTTCGGCATGCGCGACACGATTTTGCGCGCCTCCACACCCTTGCGACGCCCGAGCCGCGTGCGGGGAGGCTTCCCGCCGACGTAGAGCCAGCCGAGAAGCTCCTCGTTCTTGCCGAGACCGTGCGCCTTGGCGACGGCCTTCGAGCGCGTGTACTCGCCCGTGCGCCAGATCACGCCCCACCCGGCCTCGTCCAGCAGGAGGCTGAGGATGTGAGCAACACCGGAGGCGACCGCCTCCTGCTCCCACCGCGGCACCTTCCCGCTCTTGCGGTAGCTGGCGACGACCGCGATCAGCAGCGGTGCGCGCAGGGGCTTGGACGATGCACCCTTCTCGCCCTGGGCCTTGTTGATCGCGCGGCCGAGCACCTCGCGGTCACCGCCGCGCAGTTCGATGAGCCGCCACGGACGCAGGGAGGAGTGGTCCGCGACGCGGCCGGCCGCCGACACGAGCGTCAGCAGCTCGGCGTGCGTGGGCGCGTCGTCGGTGACCTTCGACCATGAGCGCCGCGCGCGGACCGCCTCGAGCGCCGGGCCCGCCGCGACCGGGTCGGGGTGCTCGGCGCCGCCGACGGCGGACGGTTCTGCGCTCACGAGGGCTCGGGGGTGAAGTTCAGCGAGATCGAGTTCATGCAGTAGCGGTCGCCGGTGGGCGTGCCGAAGCCGTCGGGGAAGACGTGGCCGAGGTGCGATCCGCACGTCGCGCATCGCACTTCGGTGCGCACCATCCCGTGGCTGCGGTCCTCGATGAGCTCCACGGCCTCGGGACGGATCGACTCGTAGAAGCTCGGCCAGCCGCAGTGGGAGTCGAACTTCGTGCCGCTCTTGAACAGCTCGGCTCCGCAGGCTGCGCACGTGTACAGGCCGGCCCGGCTCTCGTCGAGGAGCTCACCGGTCCACGCACGCTCGGTGCCGGCCTCGCGCAGGACGGCGTACTGCTGGGGTGTGAGCTCGGTCCGCCACTGGGCGTCGCTCTTGTCAACGGCGTAGGTCATATCTCCATTCAACCCCAGTCGCGGGGCCCGCGGACCGTGGGGAGCGCGCCGGGACGCGAGAATGAAGCGGTGGAACCCGACGACCTCTCCCCGCCGTCCGGCCGGGCCGTCGACGCGGGCGCGGTCGCGGTCGCCGAGCGCTACGCGCGCTTCGCGCGCGTCGAGGCTCCGGGTCGGAGCGACCTGTACGAGGAGTGGGCGGCGGGCGTCGCACACGATGAGGCGCTCGCCGCGATCCTCGCGCGCATTCCCGAGACCCGCCGTCAGCCGCCGCTCGTCTTCGCGGTGACACGGATGCTGGGAGCGCCCGAGGCGCCCTACCCGGAGTGGGCCCGCTGGGTGATCACGCATGCCGACGCGGTGGTGGCCGAGGCATCCGCCCGCCGTCTGCAGACCAACGAGCCGCAGCGCTGCGCGGCACTGCTGCCCGCCCTTTCGACCGTCGAGGGTCCCGTCGCGCTGCTCGAGATCGGCGCCAGCGCCGGCCTGTGCCTGCTCCCGGACCGGTACTCGTACCGTTTCTCCCACGGCGTCGCCCTCGACCCCCCGGCCGGCCCGTCTCCCGTCGTGCTGGAGTGCGAGGTGGCGGGGGAGCCGCCGCTGCGGATGCCGCACATCGTGTGGCGCGCCGGGATCGACCTCGCGCCGCTCGACCCGGCCGATCCGGCCGATCGGAGGTTCCTCACGTCGCTCGTGTGGCCGGGCGAGCTCGGACGGGCGGATCGCATCCGTGCCGCATTGGATGTCGCGGCCTCCGCCCAGCCGCGCATCATCGCCGCCGACGCCTCGGAACCGGGCGTGCTCGCGGCGGCGTGCGCTTCGGCGCCGCTCGATGCGACCCTCGTCGTCACGACCCCCGGCGTGCTGCCGCACATGCCACGGGACGCGCGCGAGCGGCTGCTCAACGCGCTGGATGAGCTGGACGCGGTGTGGATCTCGATCGACCCCCCTGGTCTTCACGGGACGTGGCATCCACCGGTCGACCCGCGGACCTGGCGCGGGTTCGTCCTCGGGCTCGACGGGGAGCCCGTGGCGGCCGTCGATCCCCTCGGTGCTTTCGTGGAGTGGCGCACGGGGGATGGGTGGTCGCGCGGCTAGCGTGAAGGCGTGCCCCTCTCCGACCGCGACCGCGCCATCCTCGCCTTCGAGAACGAGTGGCGACGTCACGCCGGCGCGAAGGAGGAGGCGATCCGCGCGGAGCTCGACCTGTCTCCCGCGCGGTACTACCAGCTGCTCGGGCGCCTCATCGACACCGCCGACGCCCAGGCGCACGATCCGATGCTCGTCAAGCGGCTCCGTCGCCTGCGCGACGCGAGGGCGCGACAGCGCGAGGGTCACGCCGCCGGCGGCGGAGCGCGCTGAGGCCGCGCCTGCCGGTTTCGCGGCATCGCCCCGGGTAGCATCGTCAGGTGCCGAAAACGTCCTTCCCCCGGGATCGCTTCGACGACCTTCCCGACGCCGGCCGCGTGGGCGCCCACCGGGCCGAGAACCCGAGGCTGCGCGGCGGGGTCGTTCTGCTGTGGGCTGCGCTGGCGACGATCGTCCTGATCGCGGTGGGCATCTTCGGCACTCTGCTCGCCTCGGGCCGCATCGAGCTGTTCCCGACCCCCGAGCCGACGATCGCCCCCACTGCCCAGGTGACCCCCGTGGTCGACACGAGCTATCAGGTCGTCATCCTCAACGCCACGCCGGAGCAGGGTCTCGCGACCCAGCTCAAGGACGTCGTCGTGGCCGCGGGGTGGGCCGACGGAAACGTGCTCCCGAGCGACGCGAGCGCCGACGACTTCCCCGAGACGACGGTCTACTACCTGACACCCGATGACGAGGCCGCCGCGGCGGGCCTCGCCGAGGTGATCGGCGGCGCGCGCATCGAGCAGAGCGAGGTCTACCAGCCTGCGAGCCCCGACACCAAGCAGCTCACGGTGGTCATCGGGCTGGACCGCACCGCGGCCGGGCAGACTCCCGAACCGACAGGCTGATCGACCGCCGGCGGGCCCTGTGTTTCCGGCGGGTAAACACTTGTGTCTCGGCGTGTCAACAACCGCTTCCGGGGGCCTCGGCGGATCTCCCGGCGTGCATACGATGATCGCAGTCGTACCAGCATCAGGAGATTCGCATGACTCAGGGCACCGTCAAGTGGTTCAACGCCGAGAAGGGCTTCGGCTTCATCACGGCCGACGGACAGGACGTCTTCGTCCATTACTCGAACATCGACATGTCGGGGTTCCGCGTCCTCGAGGAGGGCCAGACGGTCGAGTTCACCGTCGGCACCGGACAGAAGGGCCCGCAGGCGGAGTCGGTGCGCGTGGTCTGATCCCTCGCGCTCGGGCTGTCGGGAAACGGGATGCTGCGGCATCCCGTTTCCGCGTGTGTCGGGGTGATCGCGGCGGCTTGCACTCCCCAGGGGCGAGTGCCAGAATGGATTAGCACTCCGCTTTGTTGAGTGCTAATCCATAAGCCCCGTCCTGGAGGGACGAAACACACATGGCAAAGATCATCGCTTTCGATGAGGAGGCCCGTCGTGGCCTCGAGCGCGGCCTGAACACCCTGGCCGACGCCGTCAAGGTGACCCTGGGCCCCCGCGGTCGCAACGTCGTTCTCGAGAAGAAGTGGGGCGCTCCCACGATCACGAACGACGGCGTCTCCATCGCCAAGGAGATCGAACTCGACGACCCGTACGAGAAGATCGGCGCGGAGCTCGTCAAGGAGGTCGCCAAGAAGACCGACGACGTCGCCGGTGACGGCACGACGACGGCCACCGTCCTCGCCCAGGCGCTCGTTCGCGAGGGCCTGCGCAACGTCGCCGCCGGCGCCGACCCGATCTCGCTCAAGCGCGGCATCGAGAAGGCCGTGACCGCGATCACCGCCGAGCTTCTCGCGGGCGCCAAGGAGGTCGAGTCGAAGGACCAGATCGCCGCGACCGCGTCGATCTCGGCCGCCGACCCCGAGATCGGGCAGCTCATCGCCGAGGCCATCGACAAGGTGGGCAAGGAGGGCGTCGTCACCGTCGAGGAGTCGCAGACCTTCGGCACCGAGCTCGAGCTCACCGAGGGCATGCGCTTCGACAAGGGCTACATCAACCCCTACTTCGTGACGGACCCGGAGCGCCAGGAGGCGGTCTTCGAAGACCCGTACATCCTCATCGCGAACCAGAAGATCG
The DNA here is from genome assembly GCF_042677065.1 of Microbacterium insulae. Lineage (NCBI taxonomy): Bacteria > Bacillati > Actinomycetota > Actinomycetes > Micrococcales > Microbacteriaceae > Microbacterium > Microbacterium insulae. The sequence continues at coordinate 2,394,872 of NZ_JBHTII010000001.1, forward strand.
GCAACATCAAGGACCTTCTGCCCATCGTCGACAAGGTGATCCAGGACGGCAAGGAGCTCGTCATCATCGCCGAGGACGTCGAGGGTGAGGCGCTGGCCACGCTGGTGCTCAACAAGATCCGCGGCATCTTCAAGTCGGTCGCCGTCAAGGCGCCCGGCTTCGGCGACCGCCGCAAGGCGCAGCTGCAGGACATCGCGATCCTCACCGGCGGTCAGGTCGTCACCGAGGAGGTCGGTCTCAAGCTCGAGAACGCCACCCTCGACCTGCTCGGCCGCGCTCGCAAGGTCATCGTCACCAAGGACGAGACCACGATCGTCGAGGGTGCCGGCGACGGCGCTCAGATCGAGGGCCGCGTGACCCAGATCCGTCGCGAGATCGACAACACCGACAGCGACTACGACCGCGAGAAGCTCCAGGAGCGCCTCGCCAAGCTCGCCGGCGGCGTTGCCGTCATCAAGGCGGGTGCGGCCACCGAGGTCGAGCTGAAGGAGCGCAAGCACCGCATCGAAGACGCCGTCCGCAACGCGAAGGCGGCCGTCGAGGAGGGCATCGTCCCCGGCGGTGGCGTCGCGCTCATCCAGTCCGGCAAGAAGGCGCTCGACGAGCTGTCGCTGTCGGGTGACGAGGCGACCGGTGCGAACATCGTCCGGGTCGCGATCGAGGCTCCGCTGAAGCAGATCGCCCTCAACGCCGGTCTCGAGCCGGGTGTCGTGGCGAACAAGGTCGCGGAGCTGCCGGCGGGCCACGGTCTCAACGCCGCCACCGGCGAGTACGGCGACCTGTTCGCCCAGGGGATCATCGACCCCGCCAAGGTGACCCGTTCGGCGCTGCAGAACGCTGCGTCGATCGCCGGCCTGTTCCTCACGACCGAGGCCGTCGTCGCCGACAAGCCCGAGAAGGTCGCGGCTCCCGCCGGCGACCCCACGGGTGGCATGGACTTTTGACGCGTCGCGGGTCAATGCGGCGAAGCCGCGTTGACCCGCGCCGGGTCAAGGTCGAGTAGGCGCCGCAGGCGCCGTATCGAGACCTCGTCTCATCGAAACGAAGGGCCCCTCCTCCGGGAGGGGCCCTTCGTCGTGCCCGGCGTCAGCGGAACAGGCTGGCGGTCGCCTGCTCGGCCTCGGCGTACTGGCGGGCAGCGGCGGCGAGCGCGACGCTGATGCCGCCGAGGGTGTCCTCGACCTGGCGCTGCGTTGCGCGCCACTGCTCGGTCACGGAGTGGAAGGCGACCGACGCCGACCCGGTCCATGAGCCCTGCAGCTGGGTCAGCTGCGTCATCATCGCGTTGGATTCGGCCTGAAGCCGATCGATCGTGCCTCGCACCCCCGCAGTGGCGGCGAGGACGGCGTCGCTGTCGACGGAGAAGACGGCCATGTGTGTTCCTTCCTCGGGGCGGATCGGATGCCGCGTCCCGGTGTCCACGCCACGCTAGGTGTGCGGAGGCCCGCAGCATCGCGCCGGCAGGGATCCCGTGCACTCCCCGCCGCTGGAGGACGCTGGGGAGGAGGCGACTCGCCGGGTGGGATCAGTCGGTGTCGAGGCGGAGACGCTCGAGCGGCCGGGTCTCGATGTGAAGGTGCTCCGCCGCGTCACGCTGCTCGGCGAGCGGGAAGGCGACCCGGAACGTGGCGCCGCCGCCGGGAGTGTCGGTCACGTCGACGCTGCCGTGCAGGGCTTCGACGATCGACGCGACGATGGACAGGCCCAGGCCCGAGCCGCCCGTCTCGCGTGTGCGGGATGTGTCGGCGCGCCAGAAGCGCTGGAAGATCTTGTCTTTGATCTGGTCGGGCACGCCTTCGCCGTGGTCGACCACCTCCACCCATCCCATCAGGGCGGTGGCGTCGACGCCGATCCGAAGCTCGATGGGCGAATCGTCGGCGGTGAAGCGCCGGGCGTTGCCGATGAGGTTCGTCACGACCTGGCGGATGCGGTTCTCGTCGCCGAGCACGATCGGCAGGGGTGCGTCGGCCCGTGGCGGGGCCACGCGTGCGGGGGAGATCGGCGGCACCTCACGCGCCCCCGTCGCGCTCGACGCGGGGACCGGCTTGGGGCGCCGGCGCAGGAGCGAGAGCGTGGCCCCGGCCCGCGTCAGCGCCGTGGTCGGCGGCCGGCGCCTGTCGTCGGGTTCATCGGGCGCGGCCGGGAGCACGGGCGGCGGCAGCTCGTCGACCGTCGTGTCGATCACGGCGACGGGGCGGAGCGGCGCCGCCGCGCGCAGGTCGAGTGCGGCATCCCTCGCCACCGGGCGGAGGTCGACGGGCGCGATCACGACATCGCGCCGCTCGTCCAGCCGCGCGAGGGCGAGGAGATCCTCGACGAGGACGCCCATGCGGATGGCCTCCTTCTCAATGCGCTCCATCGACTGCGCTACGTCGTCGTCGCCGCGGATCGCGCCCATGCGGTACAGCTCGGCGTACCCGCGCACCGTCACGAGCGGCGTCCGCAGCTCGTGACTGGCGTCGCCGACGAACCGCCGCATCTGCCTGACGGTGGCGTCGCGCTGCGAGATCGCGGCATCCACTCGGTTGAGCATCGCGTTGATCGCCGTCTTCAGTCGTCCGACCTCCGTGGTCGTCGGCTCGATGTCGGTCATGCGGAGGCTGAAGTCGCCGCCTGCGATCGCCTCGGCCGTCGACTCGACCTGCCCGAGGCTGCGGAAGGTCAGCGTGACCAGGAATCGCGTCATGACCGCTCCGCCGACCAGGATCAGGAGCGCGAGGATGGTGTAGATCGCGACATAGTTGGCGACGACCTGGTTGATGGGGGCGACGGGGAGCGCGACCAATTGGGTGAAGAGGCTGCTGACGCCGTCGATCTGGTAAGTGTCCACGCTGGCGTGCCAGGCGCCGCCGCCTTCGGTGCTCGCCAGCGGGAACGGGGCGAGTCCCTGCGACGTGGTCTGCTGGAGGGGGATCGCCTCGGGCAGATCGGGCTCGCTCTCGCCGGTGCCGCCCGTGCTGATGATGTATTCGCCGTCGGGACCATAGAGGGCGACCACGTAGTCCGTCGGTGCGCCGTCCGGCTTGACGGTGAAACGGACCTGCTCGCCGTCCCGCTCGATGTCGATGAGTCCGCCGGCGACGTCGGTGGGGGCGAGGGCTTCGAGCTGGGCGTCGAGGTTGAACACGAGCGCATTGCGCAGGAACGCCATCGTTCCGATGCCGGCGGCGAAGAGCCCGACAGCGAGGAGCGCGACGGTGACCCCGGTGACCTTGGCGCGCAGACTGGTGCCGCGCCACGACCGGGTGATCGCGTCCGTCTTGTGGGCCAGGGAGGGCTCCTCGAGTCGTGCCGCGGGTTACGCGGGCTTGCCCGCCTTCAGCATGTAGCCGAAGCCGCGCTTGGTCTGGATCAGCGGCTCGGACGAGTGCGGGTCGATCTTGCGGCGCAGGTACGAGATGTAGCTCTCGACGATTCCGGCGTCGCCGTTGAAGTCGTACTCCCACACGTGGTCGAGGATCTGCGCCTTGGAGAGCACCCGGTTCGGGTTGAGCATGAGATAGCGCAGCAGTTTGAACTCGGTGGGGCTGAGGTCGATCGACACCTCGCCGACCTGGACATCGTGCGTGTCCTGGTCCATCGTGAGTTCGCCCGCGCGGATCACGGACTCCTCGTCGGCCTGCATCGTGCGGCGCAGGATCGCCTGGATGCGGGCGACGATCTCGTCGAGGCTGAACGGCTTCGTGACGTAGTCGTCACCGCCCGCGTTGAGGCCCGTGATCTTGTCCTCGGTCTCGTCCTTGGCGGTCAGGAAGAGGATGGGTGCGGTGTAGCCCGCGCCGCGAAGCCGCTTCGTGACGCTGAAGCCGTTCATGTCGGGCAACATGACATCGAGGACGATCAGGTCGGGTTCCTCTTCGAGCACCGCCGAGATCGTCTGAGCGCCGTTGGACACGGCCCTCACCTGGAACCCCGCGAAGCGGAGGCTCGTGATGAGCAGGTCGCGGATGTTCGGCTCGTCGTCCACGACGAGGATGCGCGGTGCGGTCATGCCCTCATTATGTCGATGGTTGCCATGCGGTGTCTGGATATCTGTCGGAGAGGCGCCAGACGCCGGCCTCACGCCTCGAGGCATCCTCGCACTGCCACGGCGACGCTCTCGCGAACCGGGGCCTGGGGGTCGACGCTCAGGCGGTGCAGCGCGATGCCGTCGGCGAAGGCCATGAAGGCACGCGTGGCGGTCTCCGGATGCCGCGCCCCGAGCGACGTCAGAAGGTTGCGGCTCCACGTGGCCATGCCCTCGCGCTGGGCGTGCATCGGGCCGTACACGTCGGGGTCGCCTGCCGCTTCGAGGAACAGCGCGTAGCGCGCGCGAGTGCGCACGGCGTAAGGCCCGGTGAGCAGTTCGATCGCGGTGCTGAACGTCTCGACGAACCCGTCGAGGTCGTCGAAGGGCCGTGAGAGCGCCGCGCTGAGATCGCGCGTCTCCTGCTCGGCGATCCAGGCGGCGACGCCGGCGAGCAGGGCCGAGCGGGTGCGGAAGTGGTTCGAGGTCGACCCGCGGGGGAGGTGGGCCTGAGCGTCGACGCGCGCGTGGGTGAGGGCGCGGATGCCGTGCGTGCCGACGAGTTCGACCGCGGCATCCAGCGATCGTTCGCGAGTCGTCGTCACCGGGCGAGCCTAGCAGTCGTACTACGTTTGTAGTGACAGGGCACTACAAACGTAGTATCTTGGGCCCCATGGATGCCGCATCCCGCCGCTCCGCCGCGGCGACGCCGCCCGGCCCCGACCTTCCCTCGGTACCCGGGTTCGAACACCGGTTCGTGGAGAATCCGGGCCTCACGACGCACGTCGCCATGACCGGTACGGGCGAGCCGGTCGTCCTGTTGCACGGCCTTCCGCAGCACTGGTGGCAATGGCGCGTCATCGGCAAGGCCCTCGGTGAGAGGTACCGCGTCCTCTGCCCCGACCTGCGGGGCTTCGGCTGGACGCGCGCCGAATCGAGGGGGATGGGACGCCTCACCCAGATGGACGACCTCCTCGCGGTCCTGGATGCCCTGGGTGTGGACCGATTCCGCCTCGTCGCGCACGATATGGGGGCCCTCACCGCCGCGCATCTCGCCTACGCCGCACCCGAACGGGTGCGTGCGATGGCGGTGCTGTCGGTGCCTCCGCCCTTCATGCCCATCAGCATGGCCATGCTCCCCGCGATGCGGCACATCCCGCCTCTGCTGTTCCACCGCCGGGGTCGCTCGATCGCCCACGTCTTCGATCCGCCCTACGTCGTGAGGCCGCTCGATCCCCAGACGGTCGAGACCTACCTCGCACCCATGCGGCGGCCCGAGATCGATGCGGCGATCAACGAGGTCTATCGGTGGCTCGTCTTCTCCGAGATGCCGAGGATGGCGGGCGGGAGCTACCGCCGCCGGCGTCTGACGATGCCGATCCTCTACGCCTTCGGCGCGGAGGACCGCCCGCTCACCGCAGACTTCGTCCGTCGACAGTGCGGCGACACGTCGCGCTTCGCCGACCACCTCGAGATCGCCGAGGTGCCGGGGGCGGCGCACTTCATGACCGATGACGATCCCGGCGCCGTGCAGGATCTGCTGCGGGACTTCTTCGCTCGAGCCGGCTGAGCTCCGCGGTGCACGCGGCTACGCCGCATTGACCTGGCGCACGTGGGAGGTTTCGATACGGCGACTTCGTCACCTACTCAACCTTGACCCGGACCACCTCAACGCGGCTACGCCGCATTGACCTGGCGCACGTGGGAGGTTTCGATACGGCGACTTCGTCACCTACTCAACCTTGACCCGGACCACCTCAACGCGGCTACGCCGCATTGACCTGGTCCGCGTCAAGGATCGTGTAGCTGTAGCCCTGCTCGGCGAGGAACCGCTGGCGGTTCTGCGCGAAGTCCTGGTCGACGGTGTCGCGCGCGATGAGCGTGTAGAAGCTCGCGGTGTGACCGGACTCCTTCGGCCGCAGCAGGCGCCCGAGCCGCTGAGCTTCCTCCTGCCGCGAACCGAACGATCCCGACACCTGGATGGCGACGGATGCCTCGGGCAGGTCGATCGAGAAGTTGGCCACCTTCGACACCACGAGCAGCGAGATCTCACCGACGCGGAACGCCTGGTAGAGCTCCTCGCGCTCGTCGACCGGCGTCGCGCCGGTGATCTTGGGGGCGTCGAGAGCGTCGGCCAGCACGTCGATCTGGTCGAGATACTGGCCGATGACCAGGATGCGCTCGCCGCGGTGACGTTCGACGAGCCGGCGGACCACGCCGATCTTCGCGGCCGCCGTGGCGGCGAGGCGATAGCGCTCGTCGTCGGCGGCCGCGGCGTACTCGAGCCGGTCGCCCGCGGGAAGATCCACACGCACCTCGTAGCAGACGGCGGGGGAGATGAAGCCCTGCGCCTCGATCTCCTTCCACGGCGCGTCGAACCGCTTCGGCCCGATGAGGCTGAAGACATCGCCCTCGCGGCCGTCCTCGCGCACCAGTGTCGCGGTGAGGCCGAGCCGGCGCCGAGCCTGCAGGTCCGCGGTGAGCTTGAACACGGGCGCAGGAAGCAAGTGCACCTCGTCGTACACGATGAGGCCCCAGTCGAGCGCGTCGAGGAGCGCCAGGTGCGCGTACTGCCCCTTCCGCTTGGCGGTGAGGATCTGGTAGGTCGCGATCGTGACCGGCTTGATCTCTTTGGACTGCCCCGAGTACTCGCCGATCTCCTCGGCGGTCAGCGAAGTGCGCTTGAGCAGCTCGTCTCGCCACTGCCGCGCGCTGACGGTGTTGGTGACCAGGATGAGCGTCGTGGTCTTGGTGGCCGCCATCGCGCCCGCGCCGACGAGCGTCTTGCCCGCGCCGCACGGGAGGACTACGACCCCGGATCCGCCGTCGCTGAAGATGTCGACGGCCTCCCGCTGATACGGCCGCAGGTGCCAGCCGTTCTCGGCGAGGTCGATCGGGTGCGGCGTCCCCGGCGTGTAGCCCGCCAGGTCCTCGGCGGGCCAGCCGATCTTGAGGAGCTCCTGCTTGATGTGCCCTCGTGCCCAGGCGTCCACGACGAAGGAGTCGGGGGACGGGCGGCCGATCAGCAGCGGCTGGATGCGCTTGTTCTTGGAGACCTCGGCCAGGACCGCGGCATCCGTCGACCTCAGCACCAGGTCGCCGCCGGACCCGTCCTCGGCGACGGGCGTGCGCTCGATCACCAGCCGGCCGTAGCGGCCGACCGTCTCGGCGATGTCGATGGAGACCGACGGCGGCACGGGGAAGCGGGACCACCGCTCGAGCGTCGCGAGCATGTCGGCGGCGTCGTGACCCGCGGCGCGGGCGTTCCACAGCCCCAGGCGCGTGATGCGGTACGTGTGGATGTGCTCGGGCGCACGCTCGAGTTCGGCGAAGATCGCCAGCTCGTGGCGAGCGCTCTCCGCGTCCGGATGCGCTACCTCGAGCAGCACGGTGCGGTCGCTCTGGACGATAAGGGGGCCGTCAGCCATAACGGACCAGTTTACCGGGGCGACTCAGGTCGGGCGCACGCTGATGATGCTGGACACCGGGAGCGTGCGCTCGATGTCGGCCGCGCGATCGCGGCCGCGGAGTCGTCCGCCGCCGAGTCCCGAGGCCTCGAGCGTGAAGGCGCGCTCCGAGCCGTCCGGCATCCGCACGGCGACCACGATCTCACTGCGTCCGCGCACGGCTTGCTCGAGCTCGCGCTCCAGCCAGCCCGTCTCGCCGTCGGTGCCGTGACCGCCGCGCAGTACCTCGATGAGCCGTTCGTACGTCCGTGACGGCGAGGCGGGCGCCGGCGGCGCCCCGGCCGCCGCGCGTCGGCGCACGAGTTCCGGCGCCCCCCGGGGGTCGACGGCGACCACCGGATAGCGGGCATCGGCAAGCGTCCAGTACACCGCGTCGCGGTCCGCCCGGGACACGAGCGCGTCGCCGTCGGGGAGCAGTCCGAGGGAGCGGAGCGCCTGGTCCACGGCGATGGTGTCGCGGAGCGCGGGGTCGCCGGTCGAGACGCGCGTGCGGCCCGAGGCCGTCTCCGTCCCGACGCGGACGAGTCCGTGGCGCGAGGCGGTGCTCTCGATCAGGTAGGCCAGGGGCTGCGGGATGCCGGTGAGCGACAGCTCCGTCAGGAATGCCGTGATGGACTCGGCCGTCTCGCCTTCGGTCATGCCGGCCCCGAGCGACTCGGCGGTGAACCGATACGTGGAGGCCTGCGCGCGCGACTCGCGCTGCGCGATGCCGCGCAGCCGGAGGTCGAGCGCGGGCGAGAGGGGGCCGGGCGCGATCGCGGTGAGGTCGGCCTGGAGGTACACGCGGTCGATCTCGGCGGGCAGATGCGCGGCCATGCCGGACGGATCCGCCGGAAGCCCCTCGCGCAGCGCGGCGGTCCAGGCGAACTCCGTGCCGGGCTGGGCGAGAAGCCCCCACTGCGTGCCGACGCGGCGGATGCGCGCGAGCCGGTCGGGCCAGTGCGGATCGAGAGGGTAGGCGTCGTCCCACCCCGCCGGGTCTGTCGCACCGCCGCCCGGCGTGCGCAGCCCGCGCGGCAGAGCGTCCCGGAACCCCTCGGCGACGCGCGTCCAGCGCTCCGTCGTGGGCGCGGTCAGCCACCGCTCTCCGGCATCGGTGACCAGCCACGCGCGCTCCGCGGCGACGGCCAGGCCCGCCGCGCCGGCGGCCGCGAGGAGATCCTCGAGGTCGTCGGTTTCGCCGATCGCGCCCGCTTCGGCCAGGCGCTTCCTGTCGGCTGCGGACACCGTCCCCGCTCCGGTGCGGGCGATCGGCGCGTGCAGGGCCGCCATCAGCACATCGGCGAGGGATCCGGCCGCGGTGAAAGCCCGCTCCGCGGCGGCTGCCGCCGTGCGCTCGTCGGCGGGCGCGGGGCTGGGCAGCGGGCCAGCGGGGGAGAAGGCGGCGGGGTGCGCGGCGACGAGCTCCGCGACGCGCTCGGCGACGGCGTCGTAGGGGCGGCCGTCGCCGGTGGTGAGCGCCAGCGTGACGAGCCCCGCGTCCGGCGCGGGCGGGTCGGCGGCGAGAGCGGCGAGCGCGGGGCGTGCGAGAACAGTGAGCGCGCGGTCGACGGATGCCGCATCCAGAAGAGCCTCCGCGGCGTCGAAGAAGTCGTGCCACGCCGCCGACGGCGGGACGGCTCGCGCGGCGAGCGTGGCGGCCAGGCCGTCATCGTCACGACCGGCGAGCCAGGTCGCGAGCGCACGCTCGTCGGAGACCACTCAGCCGCCTCGGTTCGCCCGAGACCTCCGCACGAAGCTCATGATCAGCACGGCGAGCATCAGCGCGAAGGCGACGATCGGCGCGATGTAGACCAGCACGCCGACGAGGGGCCAGATGCCGGATGCCATGTCGGCCCCCGATGCCGAGGCGATCATGATCGCGAAGAAGCTGACGATCGACAGCACGAGCAGGCCCAGGGACATGAATGCCAGGAGGCGATCGATCCGCCGGACGGGGACATCCTCACCGGGAGTGTTCGTGCTCATCCGCTTCAGCCTAGCGGCAGGGACCCGCGGGCGGTGGACCGGGACAGTCGTGGCGTAGGCTGGTGAAGGGGTCGAACGGCCCTGTTCCGTCATGCCCGCCGTCACGCGGCACGTACAAGCGAGGTCTCCGATGCCCACCGGCAAGGTCAGGTTCTACGACGAGGAGAAGGGGTTCGGCTTCATCACCACCGATGACGGCCAGGACGTCTTCCTGCACGCCACAGCCCTGCCCGCGGGCACGCCCGCCCTCAAGGCGGGCACCCGTCTGGAGTTCGGCGTGGCAGACGGCAAGCGCGGGCTTCAGGCTCTCTCGGTGCGCGTGCTCGAGGCGCCGGTGAGCCTCGCCAAGCGCTCCCGCAAGCCCGCGGACGACATGGCGATCATCATCGAGGACCTCGTGAAGCTGCTGGACGGCATCGGCGGCGACCTTCGGCGCGGTCGGTACCCTTCGGGCTCGCACGGCAAGAAGGTCGCGGCGGTCCTGCGCAAGGTGGCCGATGAACTCGACGCCTGATCCGGTCGACGCGCCCGCGGAGGCGGCAGTGACCGAGGAGACGGATGCCGCGGAGGCGCCCGTCGAAGGGGGGACCGCCGACCCTGACCCCGCTCTGCTCGAGGCGCACGACCTCGCACTCGCCGCGCTGCGGGAGATCACGCCCGCCGCAACGGTGGGCGATGCTGCCGGCTACCGGGTCGAGGCCGACGGTGTCGTCTCGCTGCGATTCGGGAACCGGCTCTCCGGTTACCCCGGGTGGTTCTGGACGGTCAGCCTCGCCCGGGTCGAGGGCGCCGCCCCGACGGTGCTCGAAGTCGAATTGCTCCCGGGCGACGACGCGCTGCTGGCGCCCGAGTGGGTGCCGTGGGCGGTGCGGCTCGCCGAGTATCAGGCGGCTCAGGTCGCCCTCGCCGAGACCCCACACGCGTCGGATGACGACGAAGAGGACGCCGAGGACCTGGACGATGTCGACGACCTCGACGCGGCCGACTTCGATGACGACGGCTCCCCGATCCTCCACGCGGGCGACGTCGACGGCGTCGACATCGACGAACTCGATGAAGAAGCCGAGGACGAGGACGACGACGAGTCCGACGACGAGATGGACGAGGACGACGACGAATCGGACGAGGACGACGACGCGGAGGACTGACCGCCCGCGCCGCCGCTGCGCGTCACGTGGTGAGTGCGACGGCGTCCGCGAGCTCCGCCGGAAGTCGGGCTTCCGCCGCTGACACGGTGAAGCGCGCGACGAGCAGAGCCTCGTCGCGCGAGGACGCACCCACGAGCAGTTCGAACTCCCCGGGTTCGACGATCCGGTTGCCGGCGGCATCCACGATCGTGCACTCGGCGACGGGGACCGCGAGCTCCACCGTCACCTCGGCGCCCGGCTCGATCTCGACCGCGACGAACGCCTTCAGCTCCTTGTCCGCCCAGCTGACCGACGTGACGCAGTCGCGGACGTAGGCCTGGACGACCTCACGCGCAGGTCGGCTGCCGGTGTTGCGAAGCGTGACCCTCGCCCGCACGACGTCGGTCTCGCCCACGTCGCCGTCGGCGAGACGAAGGCGCGAGTACTCGATCGTGGTGTACGACAGCCCCTCGCCGAACGCGTGAGCAGGGCTCTGCGTCAGGTCGGCGTAGCGCGTTCCGTGCTGTCCGCGCACCTGGTTGTAGTACGTCGGCTGCTGTCCGACGTGCCGAGCGAACGAGATCGGGAGGCGGCCCGACGGTTCGATCTCGCCCAGCAGCAGCTCGGCGATCGCACGGCCGCCGTGCATGCCGGGATTCGCCGCCCACACCAGGGCCGCAGCATCCGTCACCGCCGGTGGCAGCACCAGAGGCTTGGAGGCGAGCAGCACCACGATCAGCGGGGTGCCCGTCGCCGCGAGGGCCTCGAGCAGCGCCTGCTGTCCGCCGAGCAGCTCCAGCGTCGCGGTCGAGCGCCCCTCGCCGACCAGCTCCACACGGTCCCCGACGACGGCGACGACGTAGTCCGCCGCCTCCGCCACGGCCACCGCCTCGGCGATGAGAGCAGGGTCGGGCTCGGCGGGCACGACGATCTGCGGCCGCGGCTGGCCGTCGGGGAAGACCTCGCCCTCGGGATCCTGCTCGAGGGTGAGGATGTCGGCGCCCCGCGCGAACTCCACCTCCCAGGTCGCCGGTACGCGCGCACGCAGACCGTCGAGCACGGTCGTGATGAGCTCGCGGGGCTGTCCCTCGGGAAGCCAGTCGACCTGTCCGGACGAGCCCGCCCAGTCGCCGAGCTGCGTCTGGGCGTCGTCGGCGAGCGGTCCCACCACGGCCACTCGCCGCGGCACCGCGGTGTCGAAGGGGAGGATCCCGTCGTTGCGGAGGAGCACGAGCGAGCGGCGCGCGGTCTCGAGGTTGAGGTCGGTGTGTCCCGGACTGCCGATGACGCGTGCGATGCGCTCGGCATCGGGCAGGCGGGGGTTCTCGAAAAGCCCGAACTCGAACTTGAGCTTCAGGATCCGCGAGACTGCCCGGTCCAGGTCGCCCTCGTTCATGAGCCCCCGCTCGATCGCGAGGAGCGCGCCGCGGAAGAAGCCCGGCGTCGTCATGACCATGTCGTTCCCGGCCTTCACCGCCGCCGCGGCGGCATGGGCGTAGTCGGGCTGGACCTTCTGCTCCCACACCATGCGGCCGACGTTGTCCCAGTCGGTGATGAGCGTCCCGGTGTAGCCCCACTCTCCGCGCAGCACGTCGTTGAGCAGCCAGTCGTTGACGGTGATCGGCACGCCGTCGGTCGTCTGGTATCCGAGCATGAAGGTGCGGCAGCCCTCACGGGCGACACGCTCGAACGGCGGCAGGAACCACGAGCGGAGCTTGCGCCGCGAGATGTCGGCCTCGCTCGCGTCACGGCCTCCCTGGGTCTCGGAGTACCCGGCGAAGTGCTTCGCGGTCGCGAGGATCGCGTCGGGATCGTCGAGTCCGCCGCCCTGGTAGCCGCGCACCATGGCCGAGGCGAGCTCGCCGATGAGATACGGATCCTCGCCGAACGTCTCGTCGATCCGCCCCCAGCGCAGGTCGCGGGCGATGCAGAGGACGGGCGAGAACGTCCAGTGGATGCCGGTCGCCGAGACCTCCGCCGCGGTCGCCCGCGCGACCCGCTCGATGAGCGCGGCATCCCACGTCGCGGCCATGCCCAGTTGGGTGGGGAAGACCGTGCCGCCCTCCCAGAAGGCGTGCCCGTGGATGCAGTCCTCGCCGACGAGCAGCGGAATCTGCAGGCGCGTCTGGAGCGTCAGATCGCGGGCGCGGAGCACTCGCGCAGGGGACGCGTGCAGGATCGACCCGGCGTGCATGCGCAGGATGTGGTCGTCGAGGTCCTCACGCGCGTCGAGCTGAAGCATCTGCCCGACCTTCTCCTCGAGCGTCATCCGGCCGAGCAGATCGGCGATCCTGTCGTCGACGGGGCGGGACGGGTCGAGGTAGGGGACGGCGTCGGTCACGGATTCTCCTGTCGGGATGTCGCGGCCTCCGTGCGGACGGCCGTGACGGTGTCGTTGACGTTCATGCCCTTCTTCTTGAGGGCGCGAGCACGCTCGCCGGCGGATCGCAGGCGGGGGTTGACGTACTCGTCGATGCCGAAGTTGATCAGCGAGAGTGCGACGCCGATGGCGGCGATGCACAGGCCGGGTGGCAGGAACCACCACCACTGCCCCTGCCGGAACGCGCCCTGCGCGCCGGCCCAGTTGAGGATGGTGCCCCAGTTGTAGGTCGTGACCGGGATGATTCCGATGTACGACAGCGTCGTCAGCCCGATGATCGCCGCGGTGACCGTGCCGACGAAGCTCGCGGCGATCAGCGCCATGAGGTTCGGGAGCATCTCGACGGCGATGATGCGGCGCAGCGGCTCGCCGTTCGCCTTCGCGGCGAGCACGAAGTCGCGGCTGCGCAGCGACATCGTCTGCGCGCGGAGCACGCGCGCGCCCCACGCCCACCCGATCAGACCGAGGACCGCGGCGATCAGGATCAGCGGCGGGTCCTCGAACATCGCCGCCACGATGATGATGAGCGGGATGCCCGGGATGACGAGGAACACGTTCGTGAGCGCGGACAGGCCCTCGCTGCGCCAGCCGCGCAGGTAGCCCGACAGCACGCCGATGACGACGGCGAGGATCGTCGCGATGATGGCGGCCAGGAACCCCACCACGATGACACCCCGGGTGCCGTGTATGACCTGGCTCAGCACGTCCTCGCCGATGTGCGTCGTGCCCAGCCAGTGCGCGGCGGAGGGCGGCTGGAACCGGGACGTGTTGTCGACCTTCGTGGGGGAGTAGGGCGCCAGGACGTCCGCGAAGATCGCCACGAGGACGAAGAATCCGAGGATGGACAGGCCGGTGATCGACTTGCCGTTTCGGAACATCGCGAACGCCGAGCCGAGCTGAGACGAGAAGGTCGGTCTCCGCGTGAGCCGGCTCCTCCCGGCGGGGGCGGGGCGGCGGACGGTGGCGGTGGCGGGAGTGCCCGCCGCGCGCCGCGTGGTGGTGTCCGGGGTGATCGTGTTCATGGTCAGGACTCCATCTGGCGCGTGCGCGGGTCGAGGAATGCGTAGGCGACGTCGGCGAGGAGATTGGCGAGGAGGACCGAGATGGTCAGCACGAGGAACACGCCCTGCATGAGCGCGTAGTCCTTGGCGTTCGTGGCATCCAGCAGGAGCTTGCCGACGCCCGGATAGCTGAAGACGACCTCCATCACGATGGTGCCCCCGACGATGAAGCCGAGGGCGAGCGCGAAGCTCTGGATCTGCGGGAGCACGGCGTTGCGGGCGGCATAGCGCCACAGCACGCGGCTGTTCGGCATGCCCTTGGCCTGGGCGACCATCACGTAGTCCTCGTCGAGGACCGTGAGCATCATGTTGCGCATCCCGAGCATCCAGCCGCCGAGCGATGCGATGATGATCGTCGCGGCGGGCAGGAACCCGTGGTGGACGACCTCGCCGACGAACTCCCACGACCACTCCGGCGTCACCCCCACGCCGTAGGCCTTGCCGATCGGGAACCATCCGAGCATCACCGAGAACACTGCGATGGCCACGAGACCCAGCCAGAAGTACGGGATCGTGCTCAGGAAGGTGGTGATCGGGATGAGCGCGTCCAGGCGGCTGCCCCGGCGCCATCCGACGATCGCGCCGCCGACGGTTCCGATCGTGAACGCGATGAGCGTCGCGAAGCCGACGAGGCCGACCGTCCAGATGAGCGACTGGCCGACCACCTCGGTCACCGGGCGCATGCCGTGCAGCAGCGAGATCCCGAGGTCGCCCCGCAGCAGCAGGCCCCAGTAGTCCAGATACTGCTGCCACAGCGACGTGTCGGTGTCGAGGCCGAGCAGTGCGCGCAGCGCCTCGGCGGCCTCGGGGGTGACATTGCGGTTGCGGGCGAGGTAGGCCGTGACCGCGTCGCCCTTCATCAGCCGCGGGAGGAAGAAGTTGATCGTGATCGCAGCCCACAGCGTGAACAGGTAGAACAGAGCGCGGTTGCCGAGGAATCGCCACGGGATGCGGGCGCGTCCCCTGACGGCTCCCGTGGCGGTCGTCCCCGCCTCGATCGCGTCGAAATCGGTTGGCGGGAGCTGCGGCGTCACGGCGCTCACCTGTCACCTCCGAGGATGCCTGTCGCGTGCGCGAAGTGGGAGTCGGGATCGGGGGATGCCGCGCGCAGCTCCTGCGTGTAGGGGTTCTGAGGGCGCAGGATCACGTCGTCGGCCGGTCCGCGCTCGACGACGCGACCCTGATTGAGCACGAGGATCTCGTCGCTGAAGTGCCGCGCGGTGGCGAGGTCGTGCGTGATGTAGAGCACCCCAAGACCTTCCTCGCGCTGGAGGTCGGCGAGCAGGTTGAGCACCCCCAGGCGGATCGACACGTCGAGCATCGACACGGGCTCGTCGGCGACGAGGAGTCGGGGACGCGAAGCCAGGGCGCGGGCGATCGCGACCCGCTGGCGCTGGCCGCCGGACAGCTCGTGCGGACGGCGGTCGATGACCGAGTCGGGGTCGAGCCTGACGCGACTGAGGAGGCGCCGCACCTCGTCGTCGAGCTGATCCTTGGCGACCACGTCGTCCAGCTGCAGCGGGCGCTGTATCGCGTAGCGGATCGAGTGGTAGGGGTTGAGCGAGGCGAAGGGGTCCTGGAACACCATGCGCAACTGTTGCCGGTACGCGCGCAGACCCTTTCCGCGACGGGGGATCGGCGCGCCGTCGAGACGCACCTCACCGCTCGTCGGCGTCTCGAGCTGGGTGAGGATCTTCGCGATCGTCGACTTGCCGCTGCCCGACTGGCCCACGAGGCCGATCGTCCGGCCGGACCGGAGCGTGAAGCTCACGTCGTCGAGGGCTTTGATCTCGCCCGCTCCGCGTACGGAGTAGGCCTTGGTGACGGAGTCGAATTCGAGGACGGTCATCGGTGGACCACCCCCTTCTCGCCGGTCAGTCGGGGGAAGGAGGCGAGCAGCGTCCGGGTGTACTCGGTCCGAGGGTCCGTCCAGATGCGCTCGGCGGTATCGAGCTCGATGATCTCGCCGTCGCGCATGATCGCGATGCGGTCGCTGATCTCGAGGAGCAACGGGAGATCGTGGGTGATGAAGATCACCGAGAAGCCGAACTCGTGTCGCAGGTGCGAGATCTGCCGCAGGATCTCGCGCTGCACGAGCACGTCGAGCGCGGTCGTGGGCTCGTCCATCACCATGAGCTGCGGCCGCAGCGCGAGCGCCATCGCGATCATGACCCGCTGGCGCATCCCGCCGGACAGCTCGTGCGGATAGGAGCGGTAGCGCTGGGCGCCGACCTTGACGATCTCGAGGAGTTCGGCGGCGGCGGCGCGCCGCTCTCGGCGCGTCAGCTGCGGGCGGTGCACCTCGAACACGTCCTCGAGCTGCGCGCCGACGGTCGCCACGGGGTTGAGGGAGTTCATCGCTCCCTGGAAGACCATCGAGATCTTGTCCCAGCGGAAACGGCGCATCTCCTCCGGCTCGAGGCCGTTGACGTCGATGTCCTCGCCCGTGGCGTCGTGGAAGACCACCGAGCCGCTCGTGATCACGGCGGGTGGCCGCAGCAGCCGCTGGACGCCGTAGGCGAGGGTGGTCTTCCCGCATCCGCTCTCGCCGGCGAGGCCGAGGATCTCGCCGCGCTCGAGCTCGAGGGTGACGTTCTTCACCGCGCGCACGGGCGGATCGACGTCGTAGACGATGGAGAAGTCGTGGACGGACAGCAGCGGGTCGGTCATCGGCGCTGGTTCGCTTTCGTGAGGGTGGACGAGCAGGCGGGGCGGATGCCGCCGCATCCGCCCCGCCTGCGGGTCGTCATCCGGCGGGCTGCAGCTGGGTCAGGATCTGCACGATCGCGGGCTGCGTCGGGTCGGCGGAGGCGTACTGGTCCTCCTCCGACGGCCACCCGACGTAGTTGCGCGTGTTGAACTCACCCAGGAGGGGATGGGCTCCGAGCGGGATCGCCGGGACGTTCTCGACGAATGCCGTCTGGATCACGGCCAGGGCCTCGTCACGCTCGGCCTCGGACGCGGCGTTGGCATACGTGTTGAGCGCCTCGGTCACGGCCGGGTCGTCGAAGCGGCCGAAGTTGAACGCGGCCTTGCCGTCGACGATCCACTTCGGGTCCATCGTGGACGTGTACAGGCCGTAGGCGTTGCCGGTGTCCTCGAGCCAGTGGATGATCGCCTGGAAGGTGCCTTCCTGACGCGCGGCATCCCACCCGCCCCAGTCTGGCTGGTCGACCTTGACCTCGATGCCGAGGCCCTCCTTGAGCTCTTCGGCGAGGAGTGCCTGCTCGGTGTTCCAGTCGCTCCATCCGGCGGGCACCGAGATCGAGAACGCGACGGGCTCGCCGTCGGGGTCGATCAGGCTCTCGCCCTCCCACGTGTAGCCCGCGTCCGTCAGGACCTCACGCGCCTTGTCGACGTCGACGGAGTACTCCTGCCCCTGATACTCGGGGATGATCTCGTCCTCGAGCAGCGCGCCGAGGCCCGTCACGCTCCAGATGGCCTCGCTCGCCCCCTCGCGGGCGATGTCGACGTAGGCCTGGCGGTCGATCGCCCACGCGAGCGCCTGCCGCAGCGCCGGGTCGTTGAACGGCTTGGTCTGCAGGTTCATGAACAGCGTGCCGGCCCCCGCGGTCGGCGAGGCGAGGAACTTGTTGTGCTCGGGGTCGGCCGACAGGTAGCTGTCCTCGATCTGCGGGATGAACGCCTGCGCCCAATCGGCCTCGCCCGTCGCGAGGGCGGTGGTCAGCGCCGCGTTGTCGCCGTAGGAGACGTAGTGCAGCTCGGGCACGGCGAGGTCGCCGCCCCAATAGTCGGGGTTCGCGGCGAGGGTGACCGACTCGGTGGTCCAGGAGTCGAGCACGTAGGGGCCGGTGCCGACGACCTGTCCTTCACCCGTGAGCGGGTCGGTGTTGGGGTCGGCGATGTCGGACCAGATGTGCTCGGGAACGATCTGGAAGTGCAGCACCCGCGCCTGCTGGGTGTACTTGGAGCTGTTGAAGTCGATCGTGACGGTGTCGCCGTCGACAGTGACGGCCTTCAGATCGAGGGCGTTGGTGTCGTTGAGCTTGCCGTCGAGCACCTGGGTGAACGAGAACGCGATGTCGTCGGCGGTGAACTCCTCGCCGTCGCTCCAGTTCACGCCGCTGCGCGCCGTGACCGTGAGCTGCGTGTAGTCGTCGTTCCATTCGACCGACTCGGCCAGCCACGGCGTCGTGCCGAGGTCTCCGGTCGGGTTGACCAGCGCGAGGGACTCGAAGATGACCTTTCCGTAGCCGTACTTCGACGCCGACGAGTCGCCCAGGTAGGGGTTGTTCGACTCCGTCGTGATGGCGCCGTCGGGCTTGGCGATGGTCAGGGCGGCGCCCGGCTCGGCGTCGCCGGAGTCCGTGCCGCCGGCTGCGCAGCCGCTCAGCACGATCGCCGCGGCGATGCCGACGGCGACGAGGGAGGACCTAAGCCTCATTGCTTCTCCTTCGTGAGTGACGTCGGCGTTTCCACGGGAGACCACGACGTCGTGGGGTGATTGCCGAATCAACTTACAAGCAAGTAAGTAAGTAATGCAAGCGGGTCAGCCACCGGCAGCGCGCACGCGTGCGTAGACTCTTGATCCGCCGGGAGATGAGAGGGCGGACGCCGTGACCGAACAGCGCAGACAGCCGCGTTCGCGACCCGAGACGCTCGCGCGTCGGCGCGACATCCTCGACGCCGCGACGGAGATCTTCGGCGCCAAGGGCTTCACGGGCGGAACGCTCCAAGAGATCGCCGATCAGGTCGGCATGACCCACGCGGGCATCCTCCATCACTTCGGGTCGAAGGACGCGCTCCTCCTCGAGGTCCTCGCGCACCGCGACCAGACGGACGTCGCCGACCTCGCCGAACAGCACATCCCGGACGGGATGGACCTCTTCCGCCACCTCGTGCGCACCGCCTTCGCCAATGCCCAGCGGCCGGGCATCGTGCAGGCGTACGCCGTGCTCTCGGCGGAGTCCGTGACCAGCGACCACCCCGGTCGGGCGTTCTTCCAGAAGCGGTACGAGACGCTGCGCGGCGAGGTCGCCCACGCTTTCGCCGTCGTGTGCGCCGAGCGCGGCATCACTGAGCCCGACACCGTCGCCGACGCGGCCACCGCCATCCTCGCCGTCATGGACGGCCTGCAGGTGCAGTGGCTGCTCGATCCGACCGCACTCGACCTCGGCCGTGCGTCGCAGTTCGCGATCGAGGCGATCGTCGCGTCGGTGCTCGAACCGGTGCCGTCGCCGCTGGCCGGATCAGCGGTGATCTCCGCGGATCAGAGTCGCTCGACGGTGTAGTCGATCGACCGGATCAGCTGCCGGACATCCTCCGGGTCGATCGAGACGAACGTGGCGACGCGCAGCTGGTTCCGCCCGAGCTTGCGGTATGGCTCGGTGTCGACGATGCCGTTCGCGCGGAGGCTCTTGGCCACCGCCGCGGCATCCACGCCCTCGTCGAAGTCGATGGTGACGACGACGGGGGAGCGGTCGGCGGGGTCGGCCACGAAGGGCGTCGCGAAGGACGACGCCTCCGCCCACGCGTAGAGCGCGCTCGAAGACTCGCGCGTGCGGGCATCCGCCCACTGCAGGCCGCCGTGGTCGCGGATCCAGTCCACCTGCCTGTCGAGCAGGTAGAGCGTCGTCAGCGCGGGAGTGTTGAGGGTCTGATTGAGGCGCGCGTTGTCGAGAGCATTCTTCAGGCTGAGGAACTCGGGGATGTACCGACCGGATGCCGCGATCCGCTCGATCCGCTCGATCGCCGCGGGGGAGACCGCCGCGAACCAGAGACCGCCGTCCGAACCGAGGTTCTTCTGGGGGGCGAAGTAGTAGACGTCGGCGTCGTGCACGGAGAAGTCGATGCCTCCGGCGGCGCTCGTCGCGTCGATGACGGTGAGGGCGCCCGCGTCGGCGTGGACCCGCTCAACCGGCGCGGCGACGCCCGTGGACGTCTCGTTGTGGGGCCACGCGTACACGTCGACCCCCTCGACAGGCTCGGCGACCGTGCGTGTGCCGGCGGCGACCTCCCGCACGTCGGGCGCCTCGAGCCATGGAGCCCGGGCGGCGGCGGCGAACTTGCCCCCGAACTCGCCGAAGACGAGGTTCTGGCTGCGCCGTTCGATCAGACCGAAGGCCGCGGCATCCCAGAAGGCGGTGGAGCCGCCGTTGCCGAGGATGATCTCGTAGCCGGCGGGGAGACGGAACAGCTCGGCGAGCCCGGCGCGCACCTGTCCGACGAGATCCTTCACGGGGGCCTGACGGTGGGAGGTCCCGAGCAGGGCTGCGCCGGGGCCGGCGAGCGCGGCCAGGTGCTCGGCGCGGATCTTGGAGGGCCCGCAGCCGAAGCGTCCGTCGGCGGGCAGGATCTCGCGGGGCAGCGTGACGTGGGGCATGGCTCGATTCTAGAGTCGGCGCTCTCCGCGGCCCGGCCGCGTGACGGGGCGTGACGACCCGCTCGGCGCGGTCAGTTGTCGAGATCGCCGAGCAGCAGCCCGGTGTGCTCGCGGCTCCGCTCGACCTCGGAAGGATCGGGCCGGTTGTCGTCGCCCTGCGGCGCCGAGATCGCCGCTGCGGCGGTCGCTTCGCTGATCGGTGCGGGCACGGCTTCCTTCCGGAGGATGTCGTGGGTCTCGTGCTCGACGAGCACGGGGATGAAGTCAGTGACCCGCGCGCCCTCGAACGACTGGAGCTGCTCGTCGACGATCGCGGTGATTCGCTCGACGGGGACGGTGGGGAAGCGCTCGGACAAGCGCTGGATGACGGCGTCGATCGGGTTGTGCGCGGCGTTGTCGCTCATGTGTGAATCATGCGGTCACGAGCCGCGGCGCACAAGGGGAGCGGGGCCGTCGTGTCCGGGGGATTGGATAGGCTTGCCTGGCCCCTTCACGAACGAGGACACCGCGAGATGACCGACCTGATCGACACCACCGAGATGTACCTGCGTACGATCCTCGAACTCGAGGAGGAGAACATCGTTCCCCTGCGCGCGCGCATCTCCGAGCGCCTCGGTCACTCGGGGCCGACGGTGTCGCAGACGATCGGACGCATGGAGCGCGACGGCCTGGTCGTCGTGACCGAGGACCGCAGCCTCGAGCTCACCGACTCCGGGAGGCAGAAGGCCGTCGACGTGATGCGCAAGCACCGCCTCGCCGAGCGCCTGCTGTCGGATGTCATCGGCCTCGACTGGGCGTACGTGCACGAAGAGGCCTGCCGCTGGGAGCACGTGATGAGCGAGCAGGTCGAGCGCCGCCTCGTCGAGCTTCTCGGGCACCCGACCGAGTCGCCGTACGGCAACCCCATCCCCGGGCTGGATCAGCTCGGCGATGTGCCGGCGAACGGCTTCGAGCAGGGCGTGGTCGGGCTCGTGCGACGGTTGAACGAGGCCGGTCAGCCGATCTCGGGCACCGTGCGCCGCCTCGCCGAACCTGCCCAGGTCGACCCGGAGCTGCTCCAGCAGCTCAAGGGCGCGGGCGTGGTGCCGGGCGCGTCGGGCGACTACCGCTACAACGAGGGCTACGTCCTGGTGCAGATGGACGGCAGCGAGGAGGGTCTCGAACTGCCCGTCGAGGTCGCTTCCCACATCTTCCTCGTCGACGACCGGCGCTGACCTTCGGTGCCGCCTCTCCTCAGCTGCGCGAGGGGCATGCCCAGGGAGTTGCCAGCGCGAGAGCGTGACATATTCGTTACCTTCGGGTAGCCTCGAGAAGTCCACCAGGCGAGAAGCCCGCCGACCGGACCCCGCGTGGATTGCCTCCCTGGCTCGTCGTCCCCGCGGTGAAGCCCGCAGACCGTGCCCCGACACCTAATGCCGACGAGCCAGCGCCCCCGGCGCCGAGGCGCCGGAGGAACTATTGGCTGAACAGATCGATTCGCCCGCGAGCGAGCCCACGACCGACGCGACGAGTCTCACGCGTCGTTCGCGTGCGCACCGTACGCCGGCCCGCCGGACCGCAGCCGTCGTGCCCGCTGCTGCCGCGGCATCCCCTCGCCCTTCCGTCACCGCTCCGCGTCGCGCGGCGAAGCAGCTGCGCAGTCTGGCCGTGCTCAGCATCGTCGGCGGTCTGGTGGCCACGGCCGCCATCCCCGCGTTCGCCGGTGTGCTCCAGGAGGAAGCGCCGGTGACACTGCAGCAGATGGCGGTCGACGACGCGCAGTCCGTCGTCATCGCTTCCGACGCCGTCGGCGCCGAGCTCACGCGCGAGAGCTACTCCGCGACCACCTCGGAAGAGATCGACAAGAAGAAGGCAGCCGAGGCCGCCGCCGAGCGCGCGCGACAGCAGGCTGCCCAGGCGGCGGCGCAGAGCAGCAGCCCCAGCGTGAGCTACAACGTGGATCTCAACATGGTCGCGCCCGGCACGGGTGCCGTGCGATGGCCGGTGACCAGCTACACCCTCACCGACACGTTCGGCACGCGAGGCGGCGCGCACCGCGGAATCGACCTGGTCGCCCCGGCGGGCACCCCGATCTATGCCGCTTCAGCCGGAGTCGTGAAGGTCTCGTCCGAGGCCTACTACGACTACGGCGTGGCCGTCACGATCGACCATGTCATCAACGGGCAGCAGGTCAACACCCTCTATGCGCACATGAGCTACGGCACCCGACAGGTCGTGCCCGGGCAGACCGTGCAGGCCGGACAACTCATCGGGCTCGTCGGCAGCACCGGCCGCTCGACGGCCAACCACCTCCACTTCGAGGTGTACCTCAACGGCTCGAACGTCGACCCGCTCGCCTGGCTGAACGCCAACGCCGGCTGACGATCGTCTCCCGGATCCCCTCGGAGTCTGCTCCGGGGGGATCCGTCGTATGCCGACACGCCACGCGGCGTTCATCTTCGGCTGCCGCCCTCGGGCTCTCGGGGTGCGTTAGCCTGAATCCGACGCTGAGAGAAGCGGAGGGAGCCGATGGGCAGCACACCACGCATCCGAACCATGGATGCGCTCGGGCGCCTCGTCCTCCGGCATTGCACGAGTGGATGCCGCGGCATTGCCGTGGCTCCAGGGCGCTGTCTGTAGACAGCGCCTTTTTTCATGCCCCTGCGCAGATCTCCTCGTCGCGCAAGTCGAATAACCGAGAAGCCGTCCCGGCCATTCGAGAGGATGATCAATGCGCACTCTGGTGCTGAATGCGGGCTATGAGCCGCTCGCCGTCGTGTCGTTCAAACGGGCTCTCGTGCTCGTGATGAACGAGAAGGCCACCGTCATCGAGCACACCGATGGCGAACCCGTGTGGGGCACGAGACGTGCCTACGATCGCCCGGCGGTGATCATCCTCACGCGCTATGTGCGGGTGCCCGGAGGGCGCCGCGTACCGGTGACGCGGCGCGGGGTCCTCCGTCGCGACGCGCACCGCTGCGCGTACTGCGGGGCCTCGGCGTCGACCATCGACCACGTGCTGCCCCGCTCGCGCGGCGGTGGTGACTCGTGGGAGAACCTCGTGGCGTGCTGCCTTCGCTGCAACAACGTCAAGGGCGATCGCACGCCGCAGGAGATGAAGTGGGAGCTGCGCTTCACCCCGACTCCGCCGCGTGGCGCGCAGTGGACGGTGCGGGGCACCGAGCGCACGGACCCTCGCTGGGAGCCGTACCTGGCCCTCGCAGCCTGAGTCACCGCGGCGTTCGCGGTCCCCGGCTGTCACGAGCGGAGGAGATGCGACGGGCGGAGGGTGATTCCGCGTCTTCGGGTCCTCTGTCGGTTACATCTCCTCTCTACGTTCCACGCGGTCGTTCTCGGCCGCGTGAACTGTGTCGGAGGTACGAAGTAGCGTCATCCTCAGGATTGATTCATTAGAACAAAGATTCTAGGATGATCGAATGACGGCAGTGCGCGATCGTGCCGGCGTGGCAGGAGACGTGGCCTCCCTGCGCGCGCAGCTCGAGCGCGTACAGGGCCGTCGCCTCGATGCCCCGGTCCTCCCCGTGCATCCCGCGCTCGCCCCTCTGCTCCCGGGCGGCGGACTGCGTCCGGGAGCCGCCTACTCGCTGTCGCGCTCCACGTCGCTCCTGCTGGCTCTGATGGCGCAGCCGTCGCAGTCCGGGTCCTGGTGCGCCGCGGTGGGGATGCCGCGGCTCGGCGCCGAAGCCGCCGAGAGGCTGGGCGTCGACCTGTCGCGGCTGGTGCTGATCCCCGAGCCCGGAGCGCGGTGGCTAGCCGTCACGGCCACCGTCGCCGAAGTGCTGCCGGTGGTGGCGGTGCGGCCGACCGGACGCGCGCCCGATGCCGAGATCTCGCGGCTGGCCGCACGGCTGCGCGACCGTGGCGCGGTGCTCCTCGTGCAGGGGCCGTGGCCGCAGGCCGAGGCCGTGCTCGACGTCGATGCCCAGGAGTGGTCGGGAGTGGGTCGCGGCCACGGCTACCTCTCCGGTCGCGAGGTCACCGTCACGGCGTCGAGTCGTCGGTGGCCGAGGCCGCGCCACTCCCGCCTGATGCTGCCCGATGGGGCCGGGGCGATCTCCGCTGTGGCCGAGCCGAGGCTCTCCGCCGTGCCGGTCGAGGCGCGCTGGAGCCCCGACAGCGCGCTCGAGGTCCGGGCGGTGAGCTGATGATCGCGGATGCTCCCGTTCGCAGCCTCGTGCTGTGGTTCCCCGACTGGCCGGTGACGGCACTGCTGCACGAGGCCGCAGAGTCCTCGCCGCCCGGCCGTGCCGGGCCGATCGCCGTGATCGAGCGCAATCTCGTCGTGGCGTGTTCCGCGGCGGCGCGTGCCGAGGGTGTGCGACGCGGGCAGCGCCGGCGCGACGCGCAGGCGCGCTGCCCCGGGCTCACGGTCGTTCCGGCAGATCCCGCGCGCGACCATCGGGCCTTCGCCCCTCTCGTGGCGGCGATCGAGGAGCGCGCTCCCGGGGTTCAGCTCGTGCGTCCCGGGCTGTGCGCGCTGCGCGCCCGCGGGCCCGCCCGCTACTACGGCGGCGAGACCGAGGCGGCGCGGATGCTGCTCGAGACGCTGCAGCGTCACGGCCTGCCCGATGTACGGGCCGGGGTCGCCGACGGCCCGTTCACGGCCGAGCAGGCGGCGAAGTCCGGGGCGACCGCCGCCGAGCCGGTGTGCGTGGTGCCGACTGGTGGTGCTGCGGGCTTTCTCGCGCCGCTGTCGGTGGGTGTCCTCGATGCCTCCTCTCTCGGAGCGGGTGCGGCGCCGTCCGCTTCCGACGACCTCGTCGGCCTCCTCGCGCGGCTCGGCGTGCAGACGCTCGGAGAGTTCGCCGCGATGCCGCCCGACCGTGTGCGCGAGCGCTTCGGCGAACGCGGTCTCCGACTGCACGCCCTCTCCGGCGGGCGCGACTCGCAGCCCGTGCGGCCCCGTACGCCGCCACCCGAGCTGGCGCGAGAGGTCGCGTTCGAGCCGCCCCTCGAGATCGCCGACCAGGTCGCATTCGGCATGAGGGTCACCGCCGACGACTTCATCGCGGGACTGGGCGCGGTCGACCTGGTGTGCACCGAGCTGCGCGTCGAACTGGTCGGAGACCGCGGCGAGCGCAGCGAGCGTGTCTGGCTGCATCCGGGATCCTTCGACGCGGCGGCCGTCGTCGATCGCGTGCGCTGGCAGCTGTCCGAAGAGGTCGGCGCCTACGGCGGCGCGACGGGCGAGCGGGCGATGCTGCGCAGCGGCGTCGCCCTCGTGCGGATCTCTCCCGAGGCTGTCGACGCGGCATCCCACCACGCCCCGGCCATCTTCGGCGGCGGACCCGAAGAGAAGGTGCATCACGCGCTGTCGCGGGTGCAGGCGATGCTCGGGCATCGCGGCGTGCTCACCCCGGCGATCGGAGGCGGGCGCTGGCTGATCGAGCGGCAGGTGCTCGTGCCCTGGGGGGATCGTCATGCGAAGGGTCCCGAGGGGCTCGCGGCTCAGCGGGCGCGACCGTGGCCGGGGAGCCTGCCCGATCCGCTGCCGACGACGGTGTTCGCCGAACCGGTCCCCGTCGACGTGCGCGCCCTCGGCGGCGAACTGATCGACGTCGACGAGCGGGGAAGCGTGTCGGCGGTGCCGGCGGTGCTCATCGAGAGCGGACGCCGGCGTGCGATCCGGGCATGGGCGGGCCCGTGGCCGGTGGTGGAGAGGACGTGGGATGCTGCACGCTCGCGCCTGGCGCACCGGTTCCAGGTCGTCGACGCCGACGGCGGCGCGTGGCTGCTCGTCTGCGAGGGCGACGCCTGGACGGCGGAGGCGGTCTATGACTGACGCGACAGATGGCCCGGAGAAAGGCCGCTGATGGGGTTCGACAACCCGTCCGTGCCGTGGTCCGAGATCGAGCGGGTGCTGAGCGACCGGCGCCGCCCGACCGGACGCCCCGCGGGCGCGGACGGCGGCGACAGTCCCGCATGGTCGCACAAGCGCGGCCCCTACGTGCCGCCGGGCATCGCCCGTCCGGCCGAGGCGATCCCGTACGCCGAGCTGCACGCCCACTCTTCGTTCTCGTTCCTCGACGGGGCGTCCGCCCCCGAAGAGCTCGCCGAAGAGGCCGAGCGCCTCGGCCTCCACGCCCTGGCGATCACCGACCACGACGGCTTCTACGGCATCGTGCGCTTCGCCGAGGCCGCCGAGGCCCTCCAGCTCAAGACCGTGTTCGGCGCGGAGCTGTCGCTCGAGCTTCCCCGACCGCAGAACGGCGAGGCCGATCCGGCCGGTGCCCACCTGCTCGTTCTCGCGCGCGGCGAAGAGGGCTATCACGCCCTGGCAGGGGCGATCACCCACGCACAGCTCCAAGGGGCCGAGAAGGGGCGGCCCGTCTACCTCCTCGACGAGCTCGCCGACCAGGGTCGCGACCTATGGGCGGTGCTGACGGGATGCCGCAAGGGCGCGGTGCGTCGTGCGCTGGCCGAGCACGGGGCCGAGGGGGCGTCCCGCGAGCTCGACCGGCTCGTCGACCTGTTCGGGCGCGATGCGGTGCACGTCGAGCTCATCGATCACGGCAATCCGCTGGACACGCGCGACAACGACGTGCTCGCGGGCATCGCGCGCGAGCGTGGGCTCCCGCTGCTCGCGACGAACAACGTCCACTACGCCGTGCCCCGGCGGCAGCTCCTGGCCGCGGCGGTCGCGGCGGTGCGCGCAGGCCGCGGACTCGACGAGCTCGACGGCTGGCTTCCATCGCACGCCGGTGCCCACCTGCGCTCGGGGGCGGAGATGGCGGAGAGGTTCGTGCGCCATCCGGACGCCGTCGCCCGCACGGTCGCGCTGGCCGACGAGCTCGCCTTCCCGCTGCGGCGCGCGAAGCCGGCGCTGCCCCGGCAGGAGGTCCCCGACGGGCACACGCCGATGTCGTGGCTGCGGCACCTGGTGTGGGAGGCCGTGCCGCGGAAGTACCCCGATCTCACGGAGGAGAACCGTGCGCGCATCGAGAAGGAGCTCGGGGTCATCGAGCTGAAGGACTTCCCGGGCTACTTCCTGATCGTGCACGGCATCGTGCAGGAGGCGCGGCGCCGCGGCATCCTGTGCCAAGGCCGCGGCTCCGCGGCCAACAGTGCGATCTGCTATCTGCTCGACATCACGGCGGTGGATGCGATCGCCTACGACCTGCCGTTCGAGCGATTCCTGTCCAGCCTGCGAGAGGAGGAGCCCGACATCGACGTCGACTTCGACTCCGACCGGCGGGAGGAGATCATCCAGTGGGTGTACGGGAAGTACGGGCGCGATCGGGCCGCGCAGGTGGCCAACGTCATCCAGTACCGTCCGAAGAACGCCGTGCGCGACATGGCCAAGGCGCTCGGGCATTCTCCCGGGCAGCAGGATGCCTGGTCCAAGCAGGTCGAGGGGTGGGGAGCGCATCTCGAGACGGGGCCAGGGCACGACATCCCCGACCGCGTGCTGGAGTTCGCCGGCGAGCTGCTGAAGGCGCCGAGGCATCTCGGCATTCACTCCGGCGGCATGGTGCTCACCGACCGGCCGGTAGGGGAGGTCGTGCCCATCGAGCACGCCCGCATGGAGAACCGCACGGTGATCCAGTGGGACAAGGATGACGCCGCATGGATGGGGCTGGTCAAGTTCGATCTCCTGGGGCTGGGGATGCTGGCAGCGCTGCAGTACTGCTTCGACATGATCCGAGCCGCGACGGGCGAGGAGTGGGAGCTGTCGACCCTGCCCAAGGAGGAGAAGGCGGTGTACGACATGCTCTGCCGGGCGGATTCGATCGGCGTGTTCCAGGTCGAATCCCGTGCCCAGATGGGCCTGCTGCCGCGCCTGCAGCCGCGGCGGTTCTACGACCTGGTGATCGAGATCGCGCTGATCCGCCCCGGTCCGATTCAGGGGGGCGCCGTGCACCCCTTCGTCAAGCGCAAGCTCGGGATGGAGCCCGTCACCTATGCGCATCCGAAGCTCGAGCCCGTGCTCGAGCGGACCCTCGGCATCCCGGTCTTCCAGGAGCAGCTGATGCAGATGGGCATGGCCGTGGGCGGGCTGACCGGTGAGGACGCCGACCTGCTGCGGCGGGCCATGGGGTCCAAGCGCGGCATCGAGCGCATCGAGTCGCTGCGCGACAAGCTCTATGCGGGGATGGCTGAGAACGGCCTCGTGGGCGACGAGGCCGATGCCATCTACGCGAAGATCCAGGCGTTCGCGAACTTCGGTTTCGCCGAGTCCCACTCGCTGTCGTTCGGCCTGCTGGTCTACGCCAGCTCGTGGATCAAGCTGCACTATCCGGCCGCGTTCCTGGCCGGGCTCCTGCGCGCGCAGCCGATGGGCTTCTACTCGCCCGCCTCGCTCGTGGCCGACGCCCGCCGTCACGGGGTCGAGGTGCGCCGCCCCGACCTGCAGCGCTCCGGCGTCGACGCGGTGCTCGAGCCCGCGGAGGAGACAGCCGACCCGAAGCGGCTCGGGCCGACCGGCCGGGAGTCGTGTGCCGACCGCCACCAGCCGCCGGTCGGGCTGTTCGCCATCGACGCACCCGACGAGTCCGCCGCCCACCGCCGCGACGGGAGGTTCTCGGTCCGCCTCGGCCTCGCCGGGGTCAAGGGCATCGGCGCGAAGGTCGCCGAGCGCATCGTCGCCGCCCGCGATGCCGAAGGACCCTTCCGTGACCTGCGGGACCTCGTGCGGCGCACCAGCGTCACCGCGGTGCAGCTCGAGGCCCTCGCCACCGCCGGCGCCTTCGAGGGCCTCGGCCTCGGGCGTCGTGAGGCGATCTGGCTCGCCGGGTCGGCCGCACTGGACCGGCCGGAGTTCCTGCCCGACTCGCTCGTGGCGGTGCAGCCGCCGCTGTTCGCCGACCCTACGAGCTACGAGCGGCTCGCAGCCGATCTGTGGGCGACCGGCATCTCCACCGACGACCACCCGATGAGCCACTACCGCTCCGGACTCGACGCCCGCGGGGTGCTCACCTCGCGCGGGCTGCGCACCCATGAGACCGGGAGGCGCATCGAGGTGGCGGGACTCGTCACCCACCGGCAGCGGCCGGCCACGGCATCCGGCGTCACCTTCCTCAATCTCGAAGACGAGCACGGTGTCGTCAACGTCATCTGCTCGGTCGGCGTGTGGAACCGCTATCGGCGCGTCGCGCGCGACGCGCCCGCGCTCATCGTCCGGGGCGTGCTCGAGCGCTCGCCCGAGGGAGTGATGAACGTTCTCGCCGATCGTTTCGAAGACCTGCGGGTGGGGGTGCAGCATCACTCGCGCGACTTCCGATGACCGTGGATGCTTCGCCCGGCCTCGATCCCGCCGTCACTCCTCGTGCACCCTGCGTCCATGTGCGCGGGGTAGTCTCGAAGGACTGCTCCAGTGGATCGTCGCCGCGGTTCTCGCGCGTCTGCCGGATGCCGGAAGGACACGTCATGCGGATCGTCGCGAGCTCGGACTGGCGCGACGGCCTCGCCTTCGACGTCCCCGTGCTCGTGTCCGAGGTCTCACCCGGAGAAGACGCGCGCTGCTTCGTGTGCGGCGCCGACTCCGAGCCCCTGCCGCGGACCGAGCTGTGGGCGGTCAAGCACCGCCACCCCAAGAACCACAGCGGCTACGTGCGCTTCTACTGCCTCGACCATCGCCCCGCCCCGCCGCGCCTCACCCCGACCATCGAACCTCGGCGCAGCGCACCGCGGACGGGGGAGCGGCGGACCGCGCCACGTCGTCCCGCGCCCACGGTCGAGCGTCCCTCCGTGCTCTGCCCCGACTGCTTCGTCGAGGTGCCGGCGACAGGTGTGTGCGGCATGTGCGGCAACACCGTCACGGCCTGAATCGCGGCGCCCGGCCGGTGCTCCCGTCGTGCGTCAGAGCCAGCGCCGCCGTTTGAACGTGAGGTACAGCGCGGCGCTCGTCGCAGCCATGAGTGCGAGCGCCATCGGGTAGCCCAGCACCCAGTCGAGTTCGGGCATGTACTCGAAGTTCATGCCGTACACCGTGCCGACGAGGGTCGGTCCGAAGAGGATCGCCGCCCAGCCCGAGATCTTCTTCACCTGTTCGTTCTGCACCAGCGCGGTGTCGGTCTGCCGCTGGGTCACGAGGGTGGCGTTGACCGTCAGCGCGTTCTCGAGGATCGCGCGGAAGCCCGAGAGGCGATCGATCGCCTTGAGGACGTGGTCGTGCACATCGCGCAGCGCACGCTGGAGCTCGATGTCGACGCCGTACTTGTCGGCCCCGCGCAGGAGCCCCTCGACCATCTCGGCGAGCGGCTGCGTCGCGCGCTGGAACGCGATCACCTCGCGTGAGAGCTCGTAGATGCGCTGTGAGAGTCCTGGGTCGCCGCCACCGAAGAGGGCGTCCTCGATCTCATCGATGTCGTTCTCCACGCCGTCGACGACCGGGAAGTACTCGTCGACGACCTCGTCGAGGATCGCGTACAGGACGGCTTCGGGTCCTCGGGCCAGCAGCCCGGGCTGGTTCTCGAGGCGGGCCCGCACCCGGGCGAGGTCGGGGGACTCGGCATGGCGGATCGTGACGACGAAGTCGGGACCGACGAAGACGTGGAGCTCGCCGAACTCCACGGTCTCGGATGCGTCGTCGTAGCGGGCGGGCCGCAGGACGAGGAAGAGGATGTCACCGTACCTCTCGAGCTTCGACCGCTGGTGACCCGTGAGCGCGTCCTCGATGGCCAGCGGATGCAGCGCGAACTCGTGCGCGACCTGCTGGATCTCGTCGGGCGTCGGCCGGAACATGCCGATCCACGCCATGCCCTTCTTGGCCTTCATGTACTCGAAGGTGTCCTCGAGGTTCGTGGGATTGTCGATGCGGTGCCCGGCCACGTACACCGCGTTGTCGATGATCGGCATGCCGCCATTGTGCGGGATGCCGCGGTCCCCGGCGCGACTCGGGCGGCGCGCCACGCGGGGTCATCCCGCACGCCTCCGGCCCGAACGCGCTACGGTCGTTCGTGCAGGCGTCCCCAGCGCCTGCGCGGAGAACGGTTCCCCAGCCGACTTCGCAGCACCGGGCGGAATTCGTTGCCTTGGAGTGCGAGACCGCTGTCGGTAGCCGGATCCCGGATGTCCCCAGCGTCCGGGATCCGGTGCGTCCGGTCCCGTCCTCATCGCGCTCCCGCATCATGCTCCCTCCCTGTGCGCCGCGGGTCGATGCGCACGTCTCGACGTTTGTCAAGAGACCTGTCGGAGTCGCCCCCCGGCGGTACGTTTCCCTGAGTCATACGGGTCTTCCGGTATGGCAGGGGAGGGGAGACGGTGGATCGAGCGTGGGATGAGGCACCCGCTTCGCCACTTCTGGACGGTCGCTACCGCCTGGGTGAATGCATCGGCCAGGGCGGGATGGGCCGGGTGTACCGGGCCGACGATGTCGTGCTCGGCCGATCCGTGGCGGTGAAGGTCGTCAAACCCGCGGGCGACGTGTCCAACACGCCGGAGCGGGTGCGCAATGAGGTGAGGCTGCTGGCCGCGGTGGAGCATCCCTCTCTCGTGACCCTGCTGGATGCCCGGATCGAGGATCCGAGCGCGTCGTACCTCGTCATGGAGTACGTCGACGGGCCGTCGCTCGCCCATCGTCTGCGAGACGGGGCGCTCACCGAACTCGAGGCGGCTTCGCTGGCGGTGAACCTCGCGTCCGGACTGCAGGCTCTCCATCGAGCGGGGGTCGTGCATCGCGACATCACCCCGTCCAACATCCTCCTCGCGCCGTCGGCGCTCTCGCGTGTGCCGTTCCACGCCAAGCTCGCGGACTTCGGCGTCGCCTTCCTCCTCGACAGCACCCGCCTGACCACCCCCGGCATGGTCGTCGGCACCGCCGCGTATCTCGCACCGGAGCAGGTGAAGGGGGATGCTGCGGCCACCCCCGCCGACATCTATGCTCTCGGGCTGGTGCTGCTCGAAGCCCTGACCGGCGAGCGGGCGTACCCGCACGCGTCGGGGATCGGGGCGATCATGGCGCGGCTCGTCGAGCCTCCGCGGATCCCCGAAGCCGTCGGCCCGGTCTGGACGCGGCTGCTCAGCCGGATGATCGCAATCGATCCCTCCGAGCGCCCGACTGCGGATGAGGTGGTGGCAATCGCCACCGCCCTGTGCCGGACCGCCCGTCCCGAGCGGATCGTGGCCGCGACCAGAACCTCCGGCTCGACGGTGCCGGTGACCTCTCTGCCCACGCAACCGCTCGCCCTCTCCGTGCTGCCCGCCGTCGCCGCGCCACCGGTCGCCACTGTGCCGCAGATCGCCGCGGTGCCGCCCACGCGTGTCGCGCCCGGGTCGGGGGAGCGCGCGAGCCTCCGACGGTCACGTGCGCGGGGACTGCGCAGACGTCGCGCCGTGATCCTGATCGGCGCCGCCGCGCTGATCGCCGGGCTCGCGATACCGGCCGGTTGGTGGGCGTTCGCGGGGCAGGTGGAGCAGCCGGAGGTCATCGCGACGGAACCCGAACTCGATGCGCCCGCATCCCTCGTCCCGTCAGATGAGGACGGGGCCGTCACCGACGCGAGCGACGACATCGTTCCGGCGAGCAGTTCAGGTGCAGCATCCGACACTGCCGAGCAGGAGGGTGGCGCCAGGAGCGCCTCCGAGAACGCGGAGCGGGAGCAGGAGAAGGCCGCCCGCGATGCGGAGAAGACCGCCCGCGACGAGGAACGCGCGGCGGCGGCGGCTGATCATGAGGCCGCGAAGGCGCAGGAGAAGGCGGAGCGGGAGCAGGAGAAGGCCGCCCGCGATGCGGAGAAGGCAGCCCGCGAGGCGGAGCGGTCCGCGAAGCCGGAGAAGCGCGACCGCTGACCGCACGCGCGCGCTCGCGGACCGGCGTTTTCGCTTTCTGGACAGCGAGCCTCCCCTGCGGTGCTGCGCCGGGATATCGTTCCGTCAGCGGCCCGTTTTCCTGCGGGTTCGCGGGGGAGGCTGTGGGTTGGACGAGGGCGGCGTGACCGCGCTCCAGGTCGGCGTCGTGCACGTCGATCGGCGCGGTGTGATCGGCGACGCGAACGAGTGGTTCGCCGCGTGGGCGGGGACCCGTCGCGGCGAACTCGTAGGTCGCAGCATCGACCAGCTCCTCGTGCACTCCGACGAGGATCTCCTCCCGCGCGAGGTGGGCGACGGCCCGTGGATCATGCTCGACGCGGCGACGCACGAGCGCGCGGTGCTGGTCACCCGCAACAGTGACGGTGACGGCGATGTGCTGGTGGTCGCCGAGGCATCCGAGCGCTGGCGGGCGCTCTCCGACCTGCGCCAGCGGTACGCGCTCGCCGACCGCACGCGAACGCGCCTGCAGCTCGTGATGGAGGCATCCGTCGCCTTCTCGACGGCGACGAGCGAGGAGGTGCTCGCCGGGGTCCTGGCCGACACGACGGCGCGCGCCTACCGCGCCGAGGAGTCCGCCGTGTACCTGCATCGGCCGGACGGCTCGAGTGACCGCGCGGCAGGCACGGATCCGTTCGAGGGCCGGCTCGACGTCGAGGCCCTCATCGCGCTCGTCAGCGCCCCTCGGCGAGTGGTCAAGATCGTCGAGCCCGGTGAGGCCGAGGTGCTGATCCCCGGGTTCGGTGCCGCGATGCGTGCCGCCGGCGTCCGCGCCTTCATCGCCGCGCCGCTCCACCACGAGGAGATCGACTTCGGCGCATTCGCGAGCTGGTTCCACCACGACCGCACCTTCGACGACGAAGCCGCACCGCTCGCCGAGGCGCTCGCCAACCAGGCGGCGCAGGCGCTGGCGACCCTGCGGCTGCAGGCGCGGCTCGCGCACGCCGCGACGCACGACGAGGTGACCGGCCTGCCCAATCGCCGCCTCCTCGAAGCGGGGATGAGCCGCATGATGGGTGCGAGCGTGTGCGCGGCGATCTTCATCGACCTCGACGGATTCAAAGGCGTCAACGACCGGTTCGGTCATCAGGCCGGTGATCGGATGCTGCGCGAGGCCGGTTCCCGCCTCCTTCGTGCGGTGCGCGCCCACGACATCGTCGCCCGGTACGGCGGCGACGAATTCGTGATCGCGTGCGACGTCGCGGACCCGGAGGTCGCGATGGACATCGCCCGGCGCATCCTCGATGTGCTGCACGGGGACCCGGATGACCCGGCCGACGCGCTGCCGTTCCGTGCGAGCATCGGCGTCGCGATCGCGCCGATCGGCAGCATGCTCCTCGCCGATCAGCTGATCCGTCGCGCCGACCTCGCGATGTACCGCGCGAAGTCCGCCGGCGGCGACCGCATCATGCTCGCGGAGAGCTGGGAGATCGAGGCGGCCGGCTGACGGTGACGTCGGCCGGTGGACGAGCCTCGTCGCGGCGCTGGGCTCGCGGTGTGGCGCCCCTGGAGGGACTCGAACCCCCAACCGTTTCCTTAGGACGGAACTGCTCTTCCATTGAGCTACAGAGGCTGGCCCGTCAACTGTACCAACCCCGATCCCACCGATCCGGCGTCACGTCAACCCGCGCGGCGATATCGCCGCGCGCGAGTAGCGTCGCACCATGACCATCACGAGGGGCGCGGCATCCGTCATCGTCGTCGCAGCCGTCATCGCGAGCCTGACGGCGTGCGCGGGAGGGGAGTCGAGCGTCACACTCCCGCCCGAAGGTGGGGCACCGGACTATCAGCTCGGTGACGGGTATCCGCCCCCCGACGGCGTCGACATCGTGGTCCGCGACCGCACGTCGCCGCCACCGGCGAACGCGTACTCGATCTGCTACGTCAACGCGTTCCAGACGCAGCCGGGTGAACAGCAGGACTGGCCTGACGAGCTCCTGCTCGCCGGCGCCGGTGGCGACCCGGTCATCGATCCCGACTGGCCCGACGAGGTGATCCTCGACACCTCGACCGACGACAACCGCGAGGCCATCGAAGACATCCTCACACCGTGGATCCAGGCGTGCGCGAGCGCCGGCTTCGACGCCGTCGAGTTCGACAACCTCGACACGTATGCCCGCACGGACGGCGCGCTCACCCTCGAGGACAATGTCGAGCTCGCCGAAGACCTGGTCGAGGTGGCGCACGAGGCCGGGCTCGCCGCCGCGCAGAAGAACTCCGCCGAGGACTCCCGGACGATGCGCGACGAAGCGGAGTTCGACTTCGCCATCGCGGAGCAGTGCGCCGAGTTCGACGAGTGCGCGGCGTACGAAGGCGTCTACGGCGAGCGGGTCATCGACGTCGAGTACGACGCGGCCGTCTTCCGCGCCGCCTGTCTCGATGGCGGGATGCCGCGCTCCGCCGTTCTGCGCGACCGCGATCTCACCTCTCCCGCTGACCCGGCGTACGTCTTCGAGCTGTGCACTCAATTGGAGTGACGCGCGGCGCCGGCAGACGAGCGGCCCCGACGCCGAGGCGCCGGGGCCGTCGAAGACCAGTTGCTCAGGCCTGCGTGCCGAGTGCGAAGCGCACCGAGCCGTCACCGCCGAGTTCGGCGTCGAGCACGCGGTCATCGAGCGCGTGCGCGGCCGTCTCGTCGAGGAACACCCGCGCGCCGTCCGTGACGACGATGGTGTCGGTGGGCTCCGGGTCGGGAGCGACGCTGAGCTCGAACCCCGTGTCGGCGCCCGCGTCGCGGATGCGCACGCCTCCGTCTTCGGCCTGCGGAACTCGCGCGACGATCTGCTTGACGGCCTCTGCGGCGGTCTGGGTCATCGTGAGCATGATGTTCTTCCTTCCGTAGCGGACTGCGGACAGGCCACGATTCCGAGATCCGCGGCAGGTCTCAAGCACAGAGCGCCATTCGGAGGGGATTCCCACGTTCGGTCGCCGCGGATGCGCCGCGGCGCTGCCGGAACCTCTCCCGGTGTGAAGAATCCGGCTTCTTGCCGTCGCCTCGCCGGTAATGCGAGGCTGAACGTCCCCGCCCTCTGGCAGGGTGGGCCTGACTCCCGCACTCGATCACGAGGAACGCATGACCCGCATCGGCATCGTCGCCGAAGCGCCCGGAGAGAACCGGGTGGCCGCGACGCCCACCACCGTCCCCAAGATCATCGCGCTCGGCTACGACGTCGTCGTGGAGTCCGGTGCGGGGGACGGATCGTCCTTCCCCGACGAGGCGTACCAAGAGGCCGGCGCCTCCGTCGTCGACACCGCCACCGCGTGGGCGGCGCCGATCGTCCTCAAGGTGAACGCGCCGACGCCCGCCGAGATCGAGCACCTGACCGACGGTGCGACGATCGTCGCGACCCTGAGCCCGGCGCTGCGACCCGATCTCGTCGAGTCGCTCGCGACGCGGGGCTTCACGGCCGTCGCGCTGGACGCCGTCCCGCGCATCTCCCGCGCGCAGTCGATGGACGTGCTCAGCTCGATGGCGAACATCTCGGGCTACCGCGCGGTCATCGAGGCCGCCCACGAATTCGGGCGGTTCTTCACGGGTCAGGTCACCGCGGCGGGGAAGGTTCCGCCGGCCAAGGTGCTCGTGGCGGGCGCGGGAGTCGCCGGATTGGCGGCGATCGGCGCCGCCTCGAGCCTCGGGGCGATCGTGCGGGCGACCGATCCCCGCCCCGAGGTGGCCGATCAGGTGGCATCGATCGGCGGCGAGTACCTCGAGGTCGTCGTGCCCGAGGAGCACAAGCAGGTGTCGGCCGACGGGTACGCCCGTGCGACGAGCGACGCCTACGACCGGCGCGCGGCCGAGATCTACTCCGAACAGGCGGCCGACGTCGACATCATCATCACGACCGCGCTGATCCCCGGCCGCCCCGCGCCGCGCCTCATCACGGCGGCGGATGTCGCATCCATGCGCCCCGGCAGCGTCATCGTCGACATGGCGGCCGCCCAGGGCGGCAACGTGGAAGGCTCGGTCGCGGGGGAGAGGGTCGTGACCGACAACGGCGTGGTCATCCTCGGCTACACCGATCTGCCAGGACGCCTGCCCCAGCAGGCCTCGCAGCTCTTCGCCACCAACCTGGTGAACCTGCTCAAGCTCCTCACGCCCGAGAAGGACGGCGAACTCACGCTCGACTTCGACGACATCGTGCAGCGGACGGCGACCGTCGTCCGCGACGGCGAGGTGACCTGGCCTCCGCCGCCGGTGCAGGTCTCTGCGGCGCCCGCACCCGCTTCGTCGGCCGCCGCATCCGCTTCCGCCGCCGCCCCGGACACGAAGGGGATGTCGCGCGGCGCGAGGACGGGTCTCATCGCCGCCGGGATCGCCGTGCTGTTCGCCGTCTGCGCGTTCGCGCCACCGCCGTTGCCTCAGCACTTCCTCGTGCTGACGCTCGCCGTGGTCGTCGGCTTCTATGTCATCGGGCACGTCGCCCATGCGCTCCACACCCCGCTCATGAGCGTCACGAATGCGATCTCCGGGATCATCGTGGTGGGTGCGATGGTCCAGATCACGGCGCCCGACCTGACCGTGCAGATCCTCGCCGCGGTCGCGGTGCTGCTGGCATCCATCAACATCTTCGGCGGCTTCGCCGTCACGCGGCGGATGCTCGCCATGTTCCAGAAGGGCGAGAGCCGATGACCGTCGATGTCGGCCAGATCGCGGGGGCGGCATATATCGTGGCGGCCCTCCTGTTCATCCTCAGCCTTGCGGGTCTGAGCAAGCATGAGACGAGCCGGCGCGGCGTCGCCTACGGCATTGCGGGCATGGCCATCGCCCTCGCGGCCACGCTCGGGCTCGTGGCCGCCGACGCCTGGAGCACACCGGGCGGCTCGCTCGGGATGGTGCTGCTCGTCGTCGCGATCCTCGTCGGCGCCGCGATCGGTCTGTGGCGCGCTCGCGTCGTCGAGATGACCGGGATGCCGGAGCTCATCGCGCTGCTCCACTCGTTCGTCGGCCTCGCCGCCGTGCTCGTCGGCTGGAACGGCGCCCTCTCCGACACCGGACTGGTCGGGACGCTCGCCGACATCCATCACGCCGAGGTCTTCATCGGTGTGTTCATCGGCGGCGTGACGTTCACGGGGTCGATCGTGGCGTTCCTCAAGCTGTCGGCACGGATCTCGTCCACACCCCTCATGCTTCCCGGC
This sequence comes from Microbacterium insulae, assembly GCF_042677065.1. Lineage (NCBI taxonomy): Bacteria > Bacillati > Actinomycetota > Actinomycetes > Micrococcales > Microbacteriaceae > Microbacterium > Microbacterium insulae. The sequence continues at coordinate 2,433,107 of NZ_JBHTII010000001.1, forward strand.
AAGAACGCGCTCAACCTCGGCGCGCTGATCGTGTTCGTCGTCCTCACCGTCTGGTACGTCATCACCCCCGAGCTGTGGCTGCTCATCGCTGTCACCCTGCTCGCGCTCGCGCTGGGGTGGCATCTCGTGGCCTCCATCGGCGGCGGCGACATGCCCGTCGTCGTCTCGATGCTGAACAGCTATTCCGGGTGGGCCGCTGCCGCGGCGGGGTTCCTGCTCGACAACGACCTGCTCATCGTCACGGGCGCGCTGGTGGGCTCATCGGGCGCGTACCTCAGCTACATCATGTGCAGGGCGATGAACCGGTCGTTCCTGTCGGTGATCGCCGGCGGATTCGGGATCGAGGCGCCCAGCGGCGCGGATGCCGAGTACGGCGAGCACCGCGAGATCGACGCCGAGACGGCGGCGGACATGCTGTCGGGGGCATCCAGCGTGGTCATCACCCCCGGCTACGGCATGGCGGTCGCGCAGGCCCAGCACGGCGTCGCCGACCTCGTGCACCGGCTGCGTGAGCGCGGCGTGAACGTGCGGTTCGGCATCCATCCCGTTGCGGGACGCCTGCCGGGGCACATGAACGTGCTGCTCGCGGAGGCGAAGGTGCCCTACGACATCGTGCTCTCGATGGACGAGATCAACGACGACCTGTCCGCCACGGACGTGGTTCTCGTCATCGGCGCGAACGACACGGTGAACCCCGCGGCGGCCGAGGATCCGGGTTCGCCGATCGCCGGCATGCCCGTACTGCGGGTGTGGGAGGCGCAGAACGTCATCGTGTTCAAGAGGTCCATGGCATCCGGCTACGCCGGTGTGCAGAATCCGCTCTTCTACCGCGAGAACGCGCAGATGCTGTTCGGCGATGCGAAGGACAAGGTGGACGAGATCGTCATGCACCTCGCCCAGGTCTCACAGCAGTGACGTCCGCGAGGCGGCTCGCGTCAGTGCGCCGCCTCGTAGGCCTCGAGGACGGATGCCGGAACCCGCCCGCGCTCAGACACCTGGTGCCCGTTCTGCTTCGCCCATTCCCGGACGGCCGAGTAGTCCTGCTGTCCGGTGCGCCGGCGCTTGCGCCCGCTCCCGGACGACGCGCCGGCGGAACCGCGCGACACGCTCCGCGCCGCGTCGACGTACGGTGCGAGGGCGTCGCGCAGCGCTGCGGCGTTGCCGGCGGTGAGGTCGATCTCGTAAGCGACGCCGTCGAGCGAGAACAGCACGGTCTCGCCTTCGCCGATTTCGAGGACGGTGCCGTCGAGGTCGTCGACGAGTTGATGCACGATTCTGCGGGCCATGAATGGCACATTACGCCGAATTGTCGCTTTCAGTATTCGATCGACCGAATTTCGCCGCGAGATGTGGATAATCGACCGCGGTGTGGAAAAGAAATGCGATCGGAGTGCGTCAGGGAAGAAGTCCGGCGCGGCGCGCGCGAGCCACCGCGGCGTGGCGGGTGGAGGCATCCAATTTCGTCATCGCGGATTGCAGATAGGACTTGACCGTTCCCTCCCGAAGGGAAAGCGTCGTCGCGATCTCGGAATTCGTCGAGCCCAATGCGGCGCACGCGAGCACATCGGTTTCGCGTGGGGAAAGGCGCACATCGAGGTCGAGCGGTGGTTCGGTCTCGGACGCCGACAGCGCCGCGAGCCGGCGCTCGATGGCGGTGAGGCGATCGCGCACTCCGGGGTCTCCGACGGTGGCGGCGACGCTGCGCAGTTCGGCATACGTTTCGCGAAGCACCTCGCGTGCCACCGGGCCGACGGGGGATGGTTCGGGGGCCGGCGGCGCGAAGCTCAGCCGGCGTCGGACCTCTTCTCGGATGCGGAGTTCGGTCGAGAGCTCCTCGGCGACCGCGAACGCGTGGCGGGCGACCATGTCGCCGACGGGGGACTCCGCCCACGAGCCGCAGTAGATCACGCCGCGGGCACGCCCGGAGACGACGAGCGGGAGGGCGAACAGTGTCGCGATGCCCTCGCCCAGCACGGCCCGGTCGTAGTCGTGGGTGATGGTGCGGGAGGAGCGGTAGTCCAGAGCCAGGCGCGGCCGCTTCTCGACGAGGGCGCGTCCGCCCAGGCCGCGCGACGCCCGCACGACCAGCCCCTCGAGACTGCGCGTGCGCGCACCGACGATCGACGTGATGTGGATCGCCTCGTCGTTCTCGAAGCCGCCGAACGCGACGGGGAGCCGTGTGCGGCGGACGAGGTCGGACACCGCGCCGGCGAGCATCTGGGCGTCGCTGGGGCCGCCGAGCGGCTCGGCGCCGGTCGGTCGATGGGTGCCGGTCTGCGCTCCCACGCACTACCTACTTCCGGGGGTGACGGCGTCATCGCCGCTTTTCGTAGCGTCGACCCTACCACCGGGTCGCGTCACTCGCCCGCCGCCCGGAGTCCCCACTCGGCGCATAGACGCGCCGGTTCATGAGGCAAGGAGGCCACATGTCCGATCCGCGGACCGACACCGCCCCACCCGGCGGAATCGACTACATCGCAGTGGAGGAGTCGCCGCGATTCGTCGAGCTCAAACGCCGCCATCGAGGATTCGTCTTCCCGATGGCGATCGCATTCCTCGTCTGGTACTTCGCGTACGTGCTGCTGTCGTCATTCGCCCCGGAGTTCATGGCCCAGCGCGTCTGGGGCGACATCACCCTCGGCCTGCTGTTCGGGCTCGGTCAGTTCGTCACCACGTTCGCGATCACGATGACGTACGTCTGGTACGCCAACCGCAAGCTCGATCCGATCTCCGAGGAGATCCGTGACGAGCTCGAGCAGCATGAGGTGGCCCCGTGAATGAATTCTTCGGAGCGGTCGAAGCGGCCGTGACCACGGTCGAGAACAACCCCGTCCTCAACATCTCGATCTTCGGCGCCTTCGTCGCCGTGACGCTGTTCATCGTGATCCGCGCGAGCCGCAACAACAAGACCGCCGCCGACTACTACGCCGCGGGGCGTTCGTTCACGGGTCCGCAGAACGGATTCGCCATCTCCGGCGACTATCTGTCGGCGGCATCCTTCCTCGGCATCTGCGGTGCGATCGCCATCAACGGCTACGACGGGTTCCTCTACTCGATCGGCTTCCTGGTCGCGTGGCTCGTCGCCCTGCTGCTCGTGGCCGAGCTGATGCGCAACACCGGGAAGTTCACGATGGCGGACGTCCTGTCCTTCCGCCTCAAGGAGCGTCCGGTGCGGATGGCCGCGGCCCTCACCACTCTCGCGGTGTGCTTCTTCTACCTCCTCGCCCAGATGGCCGGCGCCGGCGGCCTCGTGTCGCTGCTGCTGGGCATCACCGAGCAGCTCGGGCAGTCGATCGTCGTGGCCGTGGTCGGCGTACTGATGATCGTCTACGTGCTCGTGGGCGGCATGAAGGGCACGACCTGGGTGCAGATCGTCAAGGCGTTCCTCCTCATCGGCGGCGCGCTCGTCATGACGATCTGGGTCCTCGCGATCAACGGCTTCAGCCTCAATGCGCTGCTGGAGAGCGCCGTCGCCGCATCGCCGCAGGGCGAGGCGATTCTCGGGCCCGGCCTGCAGTACGGCGCCAACCCGTGGGACTTCATCTCTCTGGCGATCGCGCTCGTGCTCGGAACGGCGGGACTGCCGCACGTGCTGATGCGCTTCTACACGGTGCCGACGGCCAAGGAGGCCCGTCGCTCGGTGGTGTGGGCGATCTGGCTGATCGGCCTGTTCTACCTGCTCACCCTCGTTCTCGGTTACGGCGCGGGTGCACTGGTCGGGCCGGAGCAGATCGCCGCCGCACCGGGCGGAGTGAACTCCGCTGCACCGCTGCTCGCGCTGGCGCTCGGCGGACCCGTCCTGCTCGGCTTCATCTCGGCGGTCGCCTTCGCGACGATCCTCGCCGTTGTCGCTGGCCTCACGATCACGGCTGCGGCATCGTTCGCGCACGACATCTACGCCAACGTCGTGAAGAAGGGCAACGTCCCGCCCGACGGCGAGGTGAAAGTCGCCCGCCGCACGGTGATCGTGATCGGCGTCCTGGCGATCCTCGGAGGCATCGGCGTGCAGGGCCAGAACGTGGCGTTCCTTGTGGCGCTCGCATTCGCGGTGGCCGCGTCGGCCAACCTGCCGACGATCCTGTACTCGTTGTTCTGGCGCCGGTTCACCACGCGCGGCGCGGTGTGGAGCATGTACGGCGGACTCGCCGCCGCCGTGATCCTCATCTTCCTTTCGCCGGTGTTCTGGGGAGGCGAGACGAGCGTCTTCAAGGTGGGAACGCCCATCTGGCCGCTCAACAACCCCGGAATCGTCTCGATTCCGCTCGGCTTCTTCCTGGGCTGGCTCGGATCCGTCACCTCCCGGCGAGCAGAGGACCGCCGCAAGGCCGCCGAGATGGAGGTGCGCTCTCTCACCGGCTACGGCGCGGAGAAGGCCACCTCGCACTAGCGCCCCGGCATCGGGGATCGCACGGCCCGGGCGCACACCGCCCGGGCCGTGCCGTGCGCGGGCGGCCTACACGCCCGCGCACCGGATGCCGCGGCCCCCGGGAGCCGCGATCCCCACGGTCGCGGCTCCCAGCCCGCGACCGGTCACTGCGGTCCCCACGCCGCAGTGCGTCTGCCTCTCCGATCGCGCGCTACCGGCTCGCGGAACGCTCGAGATCGATGAGGTACTGCTTCACGTCGGGCCTGCCCCCGTATTCGCCCAGCGATCCGTCGGCGCGCACCACACGGTGCACCGGAACGATGATCGAGAACGGCGTCGTCGCGCACGCCGTGCCGACCGCACGCGCGGCTCGAGGGCTGCCCGCGCTGATCGCGACCTCGCCGTAACCCGCCGTCTCGCCGTACGGGATGTCACACACCGCCTCGAGCGCCGCACGCGTGAACCCGCGGACGAGCCGCCAGTCCAGGGGGAGATCGAACCGCCGGCGTTCGCCGTCGAAGTACTCGTCCAGCTGCCGCGCCGCGGTACGTGCGGCCTCGGATCCAGGGCCTGTGGCGGCCCCGGCATCCGTGTCGGCGGGCACCGCCTGCTCGCGCAGCGCGAGGGACACACGCTCGAGCTCGATGCCGAGCGGGCCGTCGAAGGGGTGGAGTGCCACGATCCCGTCGGCCGTCGTGACGATCAGGATGTCGCCGACGGGAGAGGGATGGACGAGGAATCGCGGGGCGCTCGACGAGGTCATGCGACCATCCTGTCCCGGTCCTCCACTCGCGATGCCGCAGGCCCGCACAGCTGTGGGAAAGCGGGAGCGAGGTCGGGCTGGGGAGGAACGGCTGATCACCCGGCGTGTCCCAATACCGCGAAACTCGGCCCCGCTGCAAGAGCGGCGGAAGAACGACGCCTAGTGTGGCTCGTGTGTGGCGAGCAGAGGGCAGCGTCGTGGCCGGCGCAGGTGACGCGGTGTACGACGGCGCCGTGACGCCGAGCGACCTCGGGCTCGCCGAACCCGATGTCGTCGTGGCCCACATCGCCGATCCCGAGCGGGAGCGACTGCGCCAGGAGGCCGCCGAGCTCGGAGGACGGTCGACCCTCCTCCACTTCACCGACGCGCTGGACGCATCCATTGAGATCACCAAGGCGCATCCGGGAAGCCTCCCGCAGTTCCTCACCGGCCGCTCGACGCTGCTGTCGAATCTCTTCCGCGACGAGGTCGCGCTGCGCAACGCGCGCCTGGCGGCCGAGCGGATCACCGCGAAGAACGTCGAGCTGCGCACCACCCGCGGGATCGAGTCCGTCCACCTCGCCGTCGGTCTCGCGCAGTGGCGCATCGGCGGGCTCGAGTGCTCCGCGCCGGTGCTGCTGCGTCCGCTCGCCATCCGGCGGCACCACTCCGACTTCGAGCTCAAACTCCACGGCTCGTTCATCGTCAATCCCGAGCTCGTGCGTGCGATGCTGGCGCACTTCTCGATCGAGCTGGACGGCGCCGGGCTGGCTGCACTCGCTTACGAGGGCGGCGTCTTCAAGCCGCAGCCCGTCATCGACCATCTCCGCGCGCTCACCTCGTGGATCGAGTCCTACACCGTCAAGCCGCGCCTCCTGGTGTCGAGCTTCGCCGATGTCGCCACCGGCATGTCGCGCGACGCCGCCGACCTCGACCACCCGGTGCTCAACGCGCTCGCGGGGCACCCGGCCGATCGCGAGACGCTGACCGCCCGGCGCGAGCCGGTCGAGCCGGCGAGCCCGGACGAGCGGCCGCCCGCCTCCGACACCCTCCTCCTCGACGCCGACTCCGAGCAGGAGCGCGTCCTCGCCCGCATCGCCGCGGGCCAGTCTCTCGCGGTGCACACCCTCCCCGGGACCGGCGGCACCCAGACGGTCATCAACGCGGTCGGCGCCCTCGTGCGCGACGGCAAGCGCGTGCTCGTCGTGAGCGCCCGCAGCTCGACGATCGACGGCATCCGCCACCGCCTGGCCGGGATCGGGCTCGCGGGCCTCGCGGTCTCGCCGCGGCGTCTGCGCGCCGACCTCATCCGCGCGATCGGCCGCAACGAGAAGGCCGAGAAGCCCAAGGTCGCCGAGATCGACGACGCGCTGGTGCGACTGCGGGGCGTGCTGCGGGACTATCGCGGAGCGGTCACGGCGAAGCATCCATCCCTCGGGGTGTCGGTACTGGAGATCCTGCGGGCGCTCGCCACCCTCGCCGGCAGCCCGACGCCGCCGTCCACGGCCGCCCGGTTCGGAGCCGTCACGCTCGAGCGACTCGCCGACACCCGCCCCGAGGCGGCGGCGAAGCTCGCGGCGGCCGCCCGGCTCGGAGAGTTCCGCTTCGGACCCGATGACTCGCCCTGGTACGGCGTCTCTTTCGCGACCACCGAGGAGGCCCGCGCGGCGCACGCGCTCGCGGGCAAGCTCCATCGCAGCGACGTTCCGAACCTCCTCGAGCGCGGATACGAGCTCATCGCCCAGACGCGTATGCGCCCGTTCCACACGATCGCCGAGCTGGGCGTGTACCTGCGCCTGCTGCAGGGCATCCGCGACTCGCTCGACAAGTTCAGCCTCACGGTGTTCGAACGGCCGCTCGGCGAGCTGATCCAGGCCCACGGCTCGCGGCGGGACTCGCCGAACATGAGCGCCCCGAACCGCCGCCGGCTGCGTCGCCTGTCCCGCGAGTACGTGCGCCCCGGCGTGCACGTTCCCGACATGTATGAGGCGCTCGTGCGCATCCAGCAGCAGCGCACGGAGTGGCAGCGGTTCGTCGATGCCGGCGTCACGCCCGAAGTGCCGATCGGGCTGTCCGACGTGCACGTGGCCCTGTCGCGCGTCGAAGCCGAGCTCGCCGAACTCGACGCGATCCTCGGCCGCACCGGCGCGGACCGTCTGGAGACGCTCCCGGTGAAGCAGCTCGTCCGCACCCTCGCGGGTCTCGCGGCCGACTCCGACGTCTTCGACAACCTCAAGGAGCGCGCGACCCTGCGCACCGAACTCGCCGCACTCGGACTCGAGCCGCTGCTCACCGAGCTGTCGGTGCGCCACGTGCCCGAGGACCGCGTCGCCGACGAGCTCGAGTTCGCCTGGTGGCAGTCGGCGCTCGAGCTGCTGCTGCGCACCGACCGCGCCGTGCTCGGCGCGAACACCGCGGTCGTCGACCGCCTCGAGCGCGACTTCCGTCTTGTCGACGAGGCGCACGCCGCGGCATCCGGCCCGCTGCTGGCATCCCAGCTCGCGACGCAGTGGCGCATCGGTATCGTCGACGAAGCCGACGAGGCCGCCGCGCTCAAGCTCGCGCTCAAGAACGGTGAGCTCACCGCGACGCGGTTCGCCGAGATCGCACCGACGCTCTCGAAGACCCTCGCGCCGGTGTGGCTCGCCTCGCCCTACGACGTGCCACTGCTGCCCGCGTCGCCGATGTTCGACGTGGTCGTGATCGCGGATGCCGCGGCTCTGTGCCTCGCGGAGGCCGCACCGGCGCTCCGCCGAGGGCGTCAGGTGGTCGTCTTCGGCGATCCGGTCACGCAGAAGCCGACCCCGTTCCGGGTCGCGGCCGGAATCCCCGGCGACGAACCCGAGCCCGAGATCCCGTTCGACTCGGTGAGCGTGTTCGAGCGCCTCGCCGAGCTGCTGCCCGTCGAGACCCTCACTCGCAGCTACCGCGCGGGCGGCGAGGACCTCGCCGAACTCGTCAACGATGCGTTCTACGGCGGCGAACTCGTCTCCCTCCCGTGGGCAGGGTCGTACCTCGGCCGCGGCAGCCTCGGCGTGGACTACGTCGAGGGCGGCACGGGAACCCCAGACCCGGTGACGGGCGCGGTCGAGAGCCCCGACGCCGAGGTACAGCGCGTCGTGACGCTCGTCGTCGAGCACGCGGTCAACCGCGGGACCGAGTCGCTCATGGTCGTCACGGCCAGCACGCGGCACGCCGAGCGCATCCGCGCGGCCGTCGGGGCGGCGTTCGCCGGACGCTCCGACGTCGCCGACTTCGTCTCGCGCGACACCGCCGAGCCGTTCGCCGTGCTCACCCTCGAGGAGTCGGTCGCCGAGAGCCGCGACCGCGTGATCTTCTCGCTCGGGTTCGGGCTCACCAAGCACGGGCGCGTGCTGAGCGACTTCGGAGACCTCTCCACGCCCGACGGCGAGCGCCTGCTCACGGTCGGGATGACGCGCGCCCGCCGATCGATGGTGATCGTGTCGTCGATCCGGCCGTCCGCGTTCGACGACGGGCGACTCGAGCACGGCGCGGCGACCCTCATGTCGATCCTCGGCAACATCGCCGCCCGTGCGCGCGACGCCCGACTCGAGGACCTCGCCGACCCGCTCACGCTGGCGCTCGCACGCGAGCTGCGGCGCCTGGGTCTCTCGGTCGACGTGCACTACCGCGGACTGCTGCCGCTCGTCGCGCAGTACGGCGGCAAAGCGGTCGTCGTCGAGAGCGACCCCGAGACGATCGGGGAGTCCCTGCGCGAATCCCTGCGACTGCGCCCGCAGATCCTGCGTCGTCTCGGCTGGCACTACGTACGGGTCCACTCGTTCGACCTCTACAGCGATCCGGCAGGCGTCGCCGAGCGCATCGCGAGGATGCTCGGCGTACCGCCCGAGACTCCTCGGGTTGAGGCCGACACGCAGCCGATCGATGCCGGCTGACCGCCAGCGGATCGAGCGGGTACCCGGCTCGCGGCGGGTGAAGCTCACGCCCGCTCCGGGGACGAGCGCGGAGCCGGTACCGGCTGACGAGGAGGCGACGGATGCCCCCGCCGACGCCTCGGGAGGCGCGCCCGGACCGAACGACGACCGTCTGAAGCGCGACGTCCCCCCGCACTATTGACGCGGCTCGGGTCAATGCCGCGCAGCGGCGTTGACGCGAGCCGGGTCAAGATCGAGTGCGCCGCGCAGCGGCGTGTATCGAGATCTCCCTGGTGTCATCGGGTCAATGCCGCGCAGCGGCGTTGACGCGAGCCGGGTCAAGATCGAGTGCGCCGCGCAGCGGCGTGTATCGAGATCTCCCTGGTGTCATCGGGTCAATGCCGCGCAGCGGCGTTGACGCGAGCCGGGTCAAGATCGAGTGCGCCGCGCCGCGGCGTGTACCTTCCTACGCGCGCGGCCGCTCGGAGAGCAGGTCGCGGATCTGGACGAGGATCTCCTGTTCGGTCGGGAGCTTCGGCTCTTCGTCGGCCGGGCTTACGCCGGCCTTGGCAGCGGCGCGCTCCTTGATGCGGTTCATCGGGTAGACGAACACGAAGTACACGACCACCGCCACCGCGAGGAAGGCGATGATGGCGTTGATGAGGTCGCCGATGGGGAACGTGACCGGCCCCCACAGCCCGTTCACGGTGATGCCGACCGTGCCTTCGGCGTCAGGCTTCCAGAACAGGGCGATGAGCGGGGTGATGATGCTCGCGACGATCGCGTTCACCACGGCCGTGAACGCGGCGCCGATGACCACGGCGACCGCCAGGTCGATGACGTTGCCGCGGAGGATGAACTCCTTGAAGCCCTTGATCATGCGGTGCTCCTCACTGTCGCCGGCTCCCGCCGGTCAGGACCCGGTCTGCGCGGGCGAGGCCTTCGCCTCGGACTTCGATGATGTCGAAGATGAGGACGAGCCGCCAGCCGCGGCATCCTTCCCTCCCTCGGACGAGCCGCCCGATGACCCACCGCCCGCGGCGGCGCGCGAGTCTGTGCGGTAGAAACCCGAGCCGTTGAAGGTCACGCCGATCGAGCCGTACTCCTTGCGCAGCGGTCCGGCGCACTCGGGGCATTCGGTCAGGGCGGGATCTGCGAAGGACTGGACCGCGTCGAAGCGGTGGCCGCACTGCTTGCAGGCGTAGGCGTAGGTCGGCATGGATCTCTCGGTGGGTCAGCGCCGGGCGGGCGCGAGGTCAAGGGTCTGTGTGGGGGTGACGACGCCCGTCACGGACTGGTCGTGCACGTCGCTGGGCACCTCGTCGAGGACCTCGGAGTCGAACACGACCGCGTACACGGGCGGACAGCGGTCCATCGACCCGATCGTCTTGTCGAAGTAGCCTCGCCCCCATCCGAGCCGCATGCCGTGCCGGTCGACGGCGGCGGCGGGGATCACGAGGAGGTCGACGTCGTTGACGGCGATGGGGCCGATCAGCTCGCCCACGGGTTCGGGGAGTCCGAACATGCCCTCGGCGATGTCGAGGTCGCGCGTGGCCACCGACCAGTCCAGGAGCCCGTCGCTGCGGGTGACCGGGAGGAGAACCCGGATGCCGCGGTCCACCGCGGCGGCGACGAACGCGCGTGTTCCCGGCTCGGTCGTGGTCGAGAGGAAGCACGACATCGAGGTCGCGCCGAGCCGGTCGACGAGGGCGTCGAGCTGCTCGCCGATGCCCTGTTCCGCGGCCTCCCGCTGGTGGGGCGTGAGGAGCTGGCGTCGCTCGCGGAGCTCGGCGCGCAGCGCGCGCTTCGCATCGGCGATCGCGTCGGACATGCCCTCGATTGTAGGCGGCGCGCGGAGCCCGGGATGTTTCGTGCGCTTATCGGTCGCGCGTCGCGTGTGTCAACGCGCGTGGCGGGCCGTCACGCGCACCTTAGAATGCCAGGCATGCCCCACACCCCCATGAAGGCCGTGATCCCCGCCGCCGGTCTCGGCACGCGCTTCCTGCCCGCGACCAAGGCCATGCCGAAGGAGATGCTGCCGGTCGTCGACAAGCCGGCCATCCAGTACGTCGTCGAAGAGGCGGCGCAGGCGGGCATCGACGACATCCTGGTCATCATCGGGCGCAACAAGAACGCGATCTCGAACCACTTCGACTCCGTGCCGGAGCTGGAGGAGAAGCTCAAGGACAAGGGCGACGACGACCGGCTGCGCCGCGTCGTGGCCTCGAGCGACCTCGCCGACATTCACTTCGTGCGTCAGGGCGAGCCGAAGGGTCTCGGACACGCGGTGCTGCGGGCGAAGGCCCACGTCGGGGACTCGTCGTTCGCCGTCATGCTCGGCGATGACCTCATCGACGACCGCGACCCGCTCCTGACGACGATGATCGCCGAGCACGAGCGCACGGGCGCGACCGTCGTGGCACTTCTCGAGGTCGATCCCGACCACATCCACCTGTATGGTGCCGCCGCGGTCGAGGAGACCGGTGCCGACGGCATCGTCCGGGTGACCGGCCTGGTCGAGAAGCCGAAGAAGGAGGATGCCCCCTCCAATCTCGCCGTGATCGGCCGGTACATCCTCACGCCCGAGGTGTTCGAGATCCTCGAGCGGACCAAGCCCGGCAAGGGCGGCGAGATCCAGCTCACCGACGCGCTCCAGGAGCTCGCCGCCGATCCCGACGGACCCGGCGTGTACGGGGTCGTGTTCAACGGCCGCCGATACGACACCGGCGATAGGGTGGACTACATCAAGGCCATCGTCCAGCTCGCCGCCGATCGCGACGATCTCGGCCCCGAGCTGCGGCCGTGGTTCAAGGAGTTCGCGGCGAATCTCTGACGCCGCCCGTTGGAGGGGGTGGTCGCGTGGACCTGACGACTCCTCGTCGCCACGGGCCGGTGTCCATCCGTCTCGTGCGTCCGCGAGACGCGCGGGTTCTCCAGAGCGAGCTCCTCTCGAACCGCGACTGGCTGCGTCCGTGGGAGGCCACGTCGCCCGACGGACCGGTCTCGTTCGACATGCGGCTCGGCATCCGGCGCCTTCTCCAGCAGTATCGCGACGGCACGGGGGTGCCGTTCGTCATGGAGCACGACGGCGAGATCGCGGGTCAGCTCAACGTGTGGGGGATCGCGCGCGGCTCGCTGGCGTCGGCGACGATCGGTTACTGGGTTGCCAAGCGCTTCGCCGGCCGGGGCATCACGCCCACCGCCGTCGCCCTCGCGACGGACGTATGCTTCACCGATCTCCGCCTCCACCGCATGGAGATCTGCATCCGCCCCGAGAACGCGGCGAGCCTGCGCGTCGTCGAGAAGCTCGGCTTCCGCTACGAGGGGCTTCGCCGACGGTACATCCACATCGACGGCGACTGGCGCGACCACTACGCCTTCGCGCTCGTCCGCGAGGAGGTCCCCGAAGGCGTGCTGCGCCGCTGGGCGGAAGGGCGCGCACCGCGCGAGGCCGCGACGGTGCCGCCGGCGGATCGCCTGCACGCATAGGGCGACACGCGACCGGATGCCGCGCCCCGGCATCCGCGTCACTTACCGTTGTCGACATGGGTGGGCAGGTATGGGGCGGCGGCGTGATCGTGCTCGTCGCGGTGCTCCTGTGGCTGGTCTATCTGCTGCCTTCGTGGCACAGTCGTCGGCAGTTCGACGCCGCCGAGCGCAATGCCGTGCGGCTCAACCAGGCCCTGCGGGTGCTCGCCGAGACGAGTGAGACGCCGCACGAGGTGCGCCTGGAGCTCAACGCCCGCACGGCGATGGCGCAGCAGCGGCTCGCGCGGCAGGCGCTCGCCCAGCGCGAGTCGGCTGCGCTCGAGCAGGCGAGGGTCGATCTCGAGCGTGCGCGCGCGGAGCGACAGTCCAGTGAAGCGCGCGCCAAGGTCGAACTCGAGCGCGCCCGCGCGGAACGCGCCGCCGCCGAGGCCGCTGCCCGCGCGGAGGTCGAGGCGGCGCAGGCCGCCGCTCGCGCCGAGATCCGCGCCGCCCGGTCGGCGCCCGCGGCGCGTCGGGCGCGTGCCCGGCGTCGGTTCCGGTTCATCGCCACCCTCGTCGGCGTCGCCGGCATCGCCCTGGCCGGGTGGGGGGTCGTCGAGGTCGTCACGACCGGTTCGCAGCTCTGGCTGTGGAGCGGGGTCGCGGTGGCCGCGGCATCCGGCGTCGTCCTCTCCCGGCTCTCCCGCGTTGCGGCGCGCGCGGCCGTCCGTGTCGCGTCCCCCGCCGAGCGCGCCGAGGCGCGTGTGCAGGACGTTCCGCTCGAGCAGGCTTCCCGGCAGTGGGAGCCGCGCGAACTGCCGCGCCCCCTCACCGCATCGGCGGGCTCGCGCGCAGCCGCTGTGCTCGAGGCGGAGGCGGCGAAGGAGTCGCTGCGACAGGCCGCGCTCGAAGAGTCCCTGCGGGAGCGTGCCGAGGCGCAGCGTCCGCCGTCGATCGACACCGCCCGCGTGGCCCGCGCGGCGGCCCCGGCGGGCGCGGACTTCGCCCGCATGGGCTTTGTCGACGACGCCGAGATCGAGGCGCACGTCCGCGACCTGCTCAGTCGTCGGGCCGTCGGCGCGTAGCCGTCTCCGCGGGCGCTGTGGCGTGCGGGGCGATCGTGCGAGCGTGATAACCTAACGGAGGTTCACGGGCCTGTGGCGCAGTTGGTAGCGCGCTTCGTTCGCAATGAAGAGGTCAGGGGTTCGAATCCCCTCAGGTCCACCAAACGCCGGAACGCCCCCTTGCGGGGCGTTTCGTCGTTTGGTTGATGTGCACGAGTGATTCGAGGAGGAGGTCGCGTCAGCGACCGACGGAGTCCCCTCAGGTCCACCAAACGCCGGAACGCCCCCTTGCGGGGCGTTTCGTCGTTTGGTTGATGTGCACGAGTGATTCGAGGAGGAGGTCGCGTCAGCGACCGACGGAGTCCTCACACTCTGCGGAGATTCAGCGATCGGAATCGTCGCACGGATCGGTCGAGCCGGGCTCGAGGCCGTCGAGATAGGGGAGGCAGTCGCCCAGCACCGGGACCTGCTCGGTGACGGGGTCGGCATCGCCTGACTGGAACGTCATAGCGACCGTCGAGCCCGGGATCGCGCCGAGATCCTCGATCAGCGGCGCATCCGCGAGGCTGTCGCTGTCGCCGTAGCTGATCGTCTCGCCGGCGGGAATGTCGATCGTGAGTTGCGGGGAGCTCCCTTCTCCGACCTCGATCGTGAGGACCTGATCCGCGTCGGACTCGTTGACGATCGCGGCCACGAGATTGCCCTCGGTGCCTTCTTCGTTCGCGACGACCAGGACGTTGCGCACGGCGAGCGGGCCCACGCCTTCGATGTTCACCCCGTCTCCCGCGGAGTAACGGTAGACATCGGGGTCGCCCTCGAAGCGGGGCGATTGCTCCTCTGATGAACCGCATCCCGTCGCGGTGAGCAGGCAGACAGCCAGCGCGCTGACCACCATGGCGAACGTGGATCCGGTTCCTCTCCGTGTGTTGCGCATGTGCGCGACGCTACGCGTCGGTCTACGGTGCCGCGTCGCATGAGCGCGATTTCCAGGCATTTGCCAGGGCCACCGGCATCCAAGAGGTAAAGAATTCTTGACACGCGATTGGCCACGGGTCTAGCCTCCGATGTAAAGAATCCTTTACATAATCGGAGTCGTGCCATGCGTTCGTTCCTCACCACACGCCGAGTCACCGGCCTGCTCTACGTCCTCCTGGCGGTGACCGGACTGCTGTCCTACCTCGTGATCCGCTCGCAGCTGATCGTCGTCGGCGACGCGAGCGCGACGCTCGACAACCTCGCCGCCGATGAGACGCTCGCACGGTGGGGGGTCGCTCTCGAACTCGGGGTTGTCCTGGTGCAGGCCGTCCTCGCCGTGTCGTTCTACGCCCTTTTCCGCGAGGCGCGGCCGATGGCCGCCGTCGCGATCGCCGCATTCGGGCTCGTCAACGCCGTCGCCATCCTCTTCGCCACCACCCTCTGGGGGGTCGCCGTCGCCATCGTCTTCGGGGCCGCCGAACAAGCCGCACCGGGAGGGGATGCTGCGGCCACCGTCCTGCTGCTGTTCAGCCTCCACGACGCGGCGTGGAGCGCGGGCAACCTCTTCTTCGGCCTGTGGCTGATCCCGATGGGCCTCGCCGTGCTCTCTGCCGGGTGGGTGCGAGTGCTCGGCTGGACGCTCATCGTCGGGGGCGCGGCGTACGTCGCGAGCGCCTTCCTGCTGCTGCTCGCGCCGGACCTCGCGCCGGTCGCCGAGGCCCTTCCCTTGGTGGCCACCATCGGCGAGTTCTGGATGATCGGCTACCTGCTCTTCACCCGCACCCGTGCCTCGGCACCGACCGAGTCAGCCCCGGCCATTGCGACCGAGGCCGGCGCGCCCGGTCACCACCTCGTGTAGAAGAGCGTCTGCACGACGATCGCGAAGGCGGCCTGGCCGACGAGTCCGGCGCGCCGCCACCGTTCTGGCAGGAGCGCGGTGCCCAGCAGCATCCACGGGACGAACGGCAGCCAGATCCGCTCCACCTCGGCGCGACTCATCTGCGACAGCGTCGCCGCGATGCACATCCCGACGCCCGCCAGCGCGAGCCAGGCCACGCGCCGCGCGGCGGCGCGCCCGGCGTCATCGCGCCGCACGACCTCGACCACCGCCACCGCGATCCCTGCACCGACGAGAGGGCCCGCGCTGATGGCGACGGCCGCGAGATTCGCCCACGTCCAGTACGCGCCCGGCCTGTCGCTCGCGATGCCGTCCCAGTAGCGCTCGCTCAGCACGGGCAGCGCCTCCCACCACGCGAATCCCGCGACGGCGAACGCCCCCACCACGGCGACCGCACCCGCGACGGCGAACGGGAACGGCCGCCAGGACCGCCCCAGGATCAGCACGGTGATCGCGAGGATCCCCAGGAGCGGGAGGCCGTACGACATCATGACGCACGATCCGTAGAGGACCCCGGAGCCGAGGCCGGCGGCGATCTGCACCCAGAGGCGAGTGGATGTCGCCGCCACGGCGAGCAGGAACGTCGCCCAAGCGGCGACCGCGGCGAACATCGCGTCGGCCGAGACGCACATCCACAGCGCTGCGGGGCCGATCGTGAGGAAAGGCGCGGCGCGGCGGGCGAGGTCCTCCGCACCGAATCGGCGCGCGGTCGACATCACCGCCAGCGCGGTCGTCCCGGCGATCAGGGTGATGACGATGCCGGACGCGAGCGCGCTGCCGAGCCCGAGCCGCACCAGCACGACGAAGAAGAGCAGGGCGCCCGGTGGGTGCCCCGCGATGTGCACGGGCCAGTTGTCGGGGCTGTCGATCGGGATGTGGTCGATGTAGATGCGCAGCGTCTCGGCGAAGTCGGTCACCGCTCGCGCGGTGCCCAGGTACTCGGTGCGGTTGTCCAGGATGCCGCCGAGACCCTCGACCCCGTAGACGGTGGCGAGAGCGACCATCCATGCCACGCCGTAGCCGTATACGACGGCCAACAGCCGACGCCACGGCCACTGCACCACCCGCGGCGCGTAGATCACTCCGAGGACCGCGAGGAGGATCGCGAACGGCGTTCCCGGCCCGACGCGAGCGACGAAGATCGAGTGCAGCGGCGCGAGTTTGCCCGCTCGCACTTCCCAGCCCGTGAGCAGCGGGAGGGCGATCGCCGCCGCGATGAGCACCAGCGTCACCGTGAGGCCGACGACCGCCGCTCGGTGGCGCACGCGGTCGGGCGACGTCGCGACCGGAATGGGCGCGGTCATCGTCCCGCCGGGGGGCGCAGGGGAGCGGCGGCGAACTCCCGCATGCCGTCGGCGAAGGCGACCTTCGGGCGCCATCCGAGCTCGTCGCGCAGTCGCTGGGAGGAGGCGGTGATGTGGCGCACGTCGCCGCGCCGGTAGCCGCCCGCGATCACCGGCGCGGGACCGCCGAAGGCGTCGGCGAGGGCGGCGGCCATCTCGCCGACCGTGTGCACCTCGCCGCTGGCCACGTTGAACGCGCGCGCGGTGCCGGGGTCCGTGTCCGCGGTCCACGCCGCGGCGGCGAGGTTCGCCGCCGCGACGTCGCCGACGTGCACGAAGTCGCGTCGCTGCCCGCCGTCCTCGAGCACGATCGGCGCGCGCCCGGCCTCGAGGGCCGAGCGGAAGATCGAGGCCACGCCCGCGTACGGCGTCGCCTGCGGCATCCCCGGTCCGTAGACGTTGTGATACCGCAGGAGCGCCGCGCGCCCTCCGGTCTCGCGCGCCCACACTCGCGCCAGGTGCTCCTGCGCGATCTTGGATGCCGCGTAGACGTTGCGGGGATCGAGCGGCGCATCCTCGTCGATGAGCTCGGGGACGAGCGGTTCGCCGGTGCGCGGCGACCTCGGCTCGAACCGGCCGGCCTCGAGGTCGTCGATACCGCGGGGCGGTGCGGCGATCACACCCTGCGCGTCGCGGTACCGGCCCTCGCCGTACACGACCATCGACGACGCCAGGACGAGCCTTCCCACACCGGAGCGGGCCATCTGCGACAGCAGCACGGCCGTACCGAGGTCGTTGGAGCGCACGTAGTCGGGGGCGTCGTCCAGATCCACGCCGAGGCCCACCTTCGCCGCCTGGTGGCACACGACGTCGACGTCGCGAAGCGCGCGGGACGCGGCATCCGGATCCTCGACATCGCCCCGGATCAGCTCGACATCGTCGCGGACCTCGGGCGCCAGGGCGTGGACGTCTTCCCGCAGGCTGTCGAGCACCCTCACGCGCCACCCTTCCGTGAGGGCGAGGTCGACGACGTGCGAGCCGATGAAGCCCGCACCGCCCGTGACGAGGAGCGTGCCGGTCATGCCTCGACCGGGAGCGCGAGCACGCGGGCGGAGGCGGCCGGATCCACCAGCGGCCGCACCGTCGGCTCGGCGGGAAGGGCGGCGACGGCGTCGGCGATGGCGCCCGTGATGCGGTCCCGCGCGGCCGTCAGCCGCGCGAACACCGCATCCGCAGTCACGGCCTCGTCGTCGGGCTCGTGCCCGACGTCGGCATCCGTGACGAACGAGAGGCTCGCGTACGCGACGCCGAGCTCGGCGGCGAGCGCGGCCTCCGGATACTGGGTCATGTTGAGGATGTCGGCCCCGAGCAGCCTCCATCCGCGCGACTCCGCACGGGTGGAGAACCGCGGCCCGGGGATCACCAGCGTCGTGCCGACGGGGGAGAAGCGCTCACCGCGGGCGGCGAGGGCATCGCACAGCGCCGCGCGCAGGGCAGGGTCGAAGGGGTCGGCGAAGCCGAGGTGCTGCACGTCCGCATCGTCGAAGTAGGTGTCGGCGCGCTCGCGCGTGCGATCGATCAGCTGGTCGGGGACGACGAAGGTGTCCGCCGGGAGGTCCGGAGTGATGCTCCCCACCGCCGACGACGCGATCACGGCCCGTACGCCGATCGACGCCAGCGCCCACAGATTGGCGCGGTAGGGAACGCGATGGGGAGGGATGCCGTGTCCCCGGCCGTGCCGCGCCAGGAAGGCCACGCGGCGCCCGCCGAACTCGCCGAGCGTGATCGGCGATGATGGCGACCCGAAGGGGGTGGGCACCTCTACCGTGCGGGGATCCGAGATGAGCTCGTAGAGTCCCGAACCTCCGATGACGCCGACGCGGACGTCACCGCCGTCGCCCGTCGCCTCGCGTTCCATGACCCCAGCCTGGCAACGCCGCCTCCCGCGGCGTGCGCGGAGACATTACGGTTCCGTGACGCCTGCGGGTGGCGCTGTCCCCGGTTCGTAAGCGGATGCCGCTCCGGTCCGGGTGCCGATCGCGCGACACTGGGCGGCATGGCGGGGTACACCGACCGGCTCGCGACGGTCCTGGAGAGCGGGGCCGCGCGGCTGCGGCACGCGCTGGACGCGCCGGAGCGCAGGCCGCGGACGGCGGTCGTGCTCGGGCGTGTGATCGCGGTGGGGTTCCTCGTGTGCTTCCTCACCGGTGTCTACAGCCACCTCCAGCAGCATCCGCTCGCCTGGCTGCCCCTTCCCACGCGACCGGTCGAGCTGTACGCCTGGACGCAGGGCACGCATGTCGCAGTGGGCACGGCCCTGCTGCCGCTCGTGCTGGCGAAGCTGTGGGTCGTCTACCCTCGCCTGTTCACCTGGCCACCGATCCGCTCCGTGGGTAACGCCGTCGAGCGGGCTTCGATCGCGGTGCTGGTGTCGTCGTCGGTGCTCCAGCTGGTGATGGGGACCCTCAACACCTTCCAGTGGTATCCGTGGGGCTTCTCCTTCCCCCGCGCGCACTGGGGACTGTCGTGGGTGATCATGGGCGCGCTCCTCGTCCACATCGCCGTCAAGCTCCCCGTGATCGCTCAGCACTGGCGGCGGGAGGCCGGGCGATGAGCCGCGAGGAGTTCGGGCGGCGCGTCTTCCTCTCCGGGGTCGCCGCATCGACCGTCGGGCTGGTGGCGCTCACCGCGGGGCAGTCGTTCGATGCGCTGGCGTCTCTGAACCTGTTCGCCCCGCGCGTGAAGGGGGAGGGACCCCAGGGCCTCCCGGTGAACCGCACGGCCGCACAGGCCGGCGTCACCACGTCCGCCGCCGATCCCGGATGGAGGCTCGAGGTGCGTGGCCTCGGCGCGACGCGCGCGTACGACCGCGACGCGCTCGCCGCCCTGCCGCAGACGGAGTCGGTGCTTCCGATCGCCTGCGTCGAAGGGTGGAGCACGACGGCACGCTGGCGCGGCGTGCGCCTGCGCGACCTGCTTGCGGAGGTCGGAGCATCCCGGACCGCGACGATCCGCCTCGAGAGCCTGCAGGCGCGCGGCGCGTACCGCACCACGACGATGCCGGCCCACTACGCGTGGGATCCGCTCACGCTCGTGGCGCTCGAGGTGAACGGCGAGCCGCTGAACCTCGACCACGGTCACCCCGCACGCATCATCGCGCCGGGCCGTCCCGGGGTGCTGCAGACGAAATGGCTGGCCCGCATCGAGGAGCTGCCGGCATGAGGATCGCGCGCGTGCTGCTGATTCTCGCGGGGACCGCCCTCGGGCTGTACGGCGCCGTGCTGCTCGTGACCACCCTTCCGCCGGCATCTCTGCTCGCCCTCGCCGTCTGGCTGGTCGGTGTTCTCGTCGTCCACGATGCGGTCCTCGCCCCGGCGACGTCGGCGATCCGCGCCGCGTGGTGGCGCCATGCCGACGAGCGCCCGCGCACGGTGACCGCGGCCGTCCAGGTCGGGTTCGCGGTGGGTGCGGTGCTGTCGCTCTTCGTGCTCCCCGAGATCTGGGCCCAGTCGCGCGGCTCGGCGAACCCCACGATCCTCGTGGGCGACTACGCCCTGCGTCTCGCCGTGGTGTGGGGCGTGATCGCGGCGGTCGTGCTCGTCATCTGGCGCACGGCTCTGCGCAGGGCGCGACGACCCGAGCGCTGATCACGAGCGGTGGTACTCGGCGAACCACCGGATTCCCGCGTGCCATTCGCGCGCCCGCACCAGACCGGCGCGTCGGGCGTGGCGGCGCAGCGCCCGGCGCCCGACCTCGGCCCACGGGAAGGTCGCTCCGGCGTTCCCGTTCTCATCGGTCAGAACGGCGTGGAATCGCCGGTCCCGACGTGGATCGGGGTGCACCTCGACGACGACCGTGCCGCGCGCCCGGAGCAGGTTCCGGCATCGCGTGAGGAGCTCGGCGGGGTCGCCCCCGATGCCGATGTTCCCGTCGAGCAGGAGCGCCGTACCCCAGGCCCCCTCGTCGGGGAGGACGTCGAACACGGAGCCGTGCCACACCGGGATGCCGCGCCTTCGCGCGATGCGCGTCGCCGCCTCGGAGACATCGACTCCGAGCGCCTCGCGTCCTGCCTCCCTGGCGGCGCGGACCATCCGGCCGGGTCCGCAGCCGATGTCGAGCACGGGCCCGGGAAGTTCGCGTGCGAGGCGGCGCTCGACGGCGTCGGCATCGCCGAGGTACCGCCCCACGTCGTGACGGGTCCCCGCGGAACCGGCCGCGTCGCGGAGGACCACGGGACCTGTGGGGGTGCGCAGCGCGCGCTCGTAGTGGACGCCGAAGGCGTCGAACGGCGGGGCGAGGTCGGTCATGCGAGCTCTCGCAGCAGTGCCGTGAGACGCCCGTCCCTCAGGAGCCCCGTCACGGCGCGCAGCGACTCCGCGTCGTCGATGTCGGTGAGCCTCGGCAGCGTCCCGACGCGCAGGCCCGCAGCCTCGAGGCGCTCCCGCTGCCGCGCCCCGGTGTCGGGGCGGGACATGGGCACCCCCCGCACGAGGTCGCCGCGCGGCTCGCGGAGCGCGAGCGCCCAGAATCCGCCGTCCTCCGCCGGGCCGAACCACGCGTCGACGTCGTCGGGCCACCCGCCGATGTCCGCGACGTCATCGGCGCTCAGCTGGGGCGTGTCCATGCCGACCACGAGGGCGGGACCCCGGCAGGCATCGAGCGCCGCGCCGATGCGCTCGTCGAGGCCGCCCGCGGCCTGGGGCAGCACCTCCCACCCGGGAGGCAGGTGCGGGGCATCCTCGCCGTCGAGGCACAGCACCCGCCGCTCCACCGGGAGCGCGCTGAGCGTCGTGATCGTGTCGCTGAGGCTCGCCTCCGCGATGCGCGCGGCATCCACCAGGCTGAAGGGAGGGTGCAGGCGCGTCTTGACCCGCCCGGGGAGGCACTCCTTCGCCATGAGCACGACCGTGGTCACGGCGTCACCTCCCGCAGGACACGGGACATGTCTGCGATCGCGGTCGCCGTCCCGCGGATGGTCCCGGTCACCTTCGAGCGACCGATCCTCGGGCGATAGTCCACGTCGACCTCGACGATCCGCCACCCCCTCGTCGCGGCCTTGAGCACCATTTCGAGGGGATAGCCGCTGCGTCGGTCCTCGAGGTCGAGCGCGAGGAGCCCTTCGCGGCGAGCGGCGCGCATCGGGCCAAGGTCGTGCAGCGTCGCCGTCGTGCGCGAGCGGATCCGCGCCGAGAGGTAGGCGTTCGCCGCCCGCGCGTGCAGCGGCCACGACCCGCGCGCGGCGCGGCGGCGACCGAGCACGAGGTCGGCCTCGCCGGCCGACACCGGCGCGACGACGCGCGCGAGGTCGGCGGAGTCGAACGATCCGTCGGCGTCGCAGATCGCGACCACCGGGGCGGTCGCGGCCAGGAGCCCGGCGTGAACGGCCGCGCCGAATCCGCGGCGCGGCTCGCGCACCACCACGGCGCCGAGGTCGGCGGCCACCTCGGCCGACCCGTCACGGGAGCCGTTGTCCACGACGATCGCGCGCATCCCGGCCGGCACGGCGGTGAGGACCGCGGGCAGCGCCGCCGCCTCGTCGAGGCACGGGAAGACGATGTCCACGGCGGTCATGTCCCGACGCTAGGCCCGGCGGCATCCCGCCCAGGAGGGCAAAGGATTACGAAGCGGGGACATCCCGTGCGGGGCGGCCG
This sequence comes from Microbacterium insulae, assembly GCF_042677065.1. Classification (NCBI taxonomy): domain Bacteria; kingdom Bacillati; phylum Actinomycetota; class Actinomycetes; order Micrococcales; family Microbacteriaceae; genus Microbacterium; species Microbacterium insulae. The sequence goes on from NZ_JBHTII010000001.1 coordinate 2,455,450, forward strand.
CCCTGCCCCATGCGCGTGCGGGCGGCGGGCCTATCCTTTCTGCATGCCCACCGCACGGACGGCGACCCCGATGGCCGATCTGGTCGATCGGCGCGTCCTCGTGGTCGAGGACGACCCGACCGTGCGCGAAGTCGTCGGCACGTATCTCGAGGCCGCGGGGTTCATCGTCGACATGGCGACGGACGGATTCGCTGCCCTGGACACCATCGCTCGTCAGGCACCGGACCTGGTCGTACTGGACCGGATGCTCCCCGGCATCGACGGTGCCGAGGTGTGCCGGCGGATCCGGCGGAGCGCCGACATCCCGGTCATCCTCCTCACGGCCCTCGGGGCGCCCGAGGACCGTGTCGGCGGGCTGGAGGCGGGAGCCGACGACTACATCACGAAGCCCTTCTCGCCGCGCGAGCTGGTGCTGCGCGTGCAGGCCGTCCTTCGCCGGAGCCTGTCCGACTACGCACCGGAGGCGCCCTTCGACCTCGGACCGTTCCACCTCGACCCCTCCGCGCGAGTCGTGACCAAGGACGGCGGGGCGCTGGCGTTGTCGACGCGCGAGTTCGATCTCTTCTCGTTCCTGATGAAGCATCCGCGTCGCGTGTTCACGCGCGCCGAACTGCTGCGCGCCGTGTGGGGATGGGATTTCGGCGACCTGTCCACCGTGACCGTCACGATGCGCCGGCTGCGCGAGAAGATCGAGGAGGATCCCGCCGACCCGATCCGGCTGTGCACCGTGTGGGGTGTGGGATACCGCTTCGATCCGGAGGAGGCGGCATGATCCCGCTCGGCGACCTCATCGCCATCGTCGGCGTCGCGCTCGCGTGCGCGCTCGTCGTCGGCGCACTCGGCCTGGTCGCGCTGCGCATCGCTCGGCGCTCGACGCTGCTGGTCCAGCTGCTCATCGTGGTGCTCACCGCGACCCTGTCCGTGGCGATCGGGATGATCGCCGTCGCGCAGGCGATGTACCTGTCTCCGCACGACCTGACGGTGGCGATGTGGGTGGCGGGCACGGCGACCGTCGTGTCGCTCGGGGCCGCTGTCGTCCTGGCCCGCACCTTCACGCTCCAGACCGACCGGCTGCGCCGCTTCGCCCGCGACATCGGCGACGGCGCCCAGGTGGAGCCGCCGGCCGCGCAGGACCGCTCCGAACTGGGAACGCTGCAGATCGAGCTCGCCCGCGCGAGCCGCCGCCTCGAGGATGCGCGACGCGAGGTCGATGCGCTCGACACCTCCCGGCGCGAGCTCGTGGCGTGGATCTCGCACGACCTGCGCACGCCGCTCGCGGGCCTGCGGGCCATGGCCGAGGCGCTCGAAGACGGGCTGGCCGACGACCCGCAACGCTTCCACCGGCAGATGCGGGCGCAGGTGGATCACCTCTCCGCCCTCGTGGACGAGCTGTTCGAGCTCTCCAAGATCCAGTCGGGGCGCCTCGCCCTCGATATGGAGCCCGTGTCGCTCTACGATCTCGTCAGCGACGCGGTCGCCGAGCTCAGCGCGGTCGCCCGGGCCCACGCGATCACCATCCGGGAGTCGCCGAGCCGGGACCTGACCGTGGTCGGCGACGCCCGTGAGCTCGCCCGGGTCGTGGGCAACCTGCTCATCAACGCCATCCAGCACTCGCCTCCCGGGAGCGTCATCTCGGTGACCACGACGGACGTCGGCGACGGCACGGCGATGCTCTCGGTGGTCGACGCCGGCGGTGGGATCGCCGAGGCGGACATGCCCAAGATCTTCCTCGCGGGGTGGCGCTCGGCCGCGTCGCGCACACCGGAGCCCGTGCCGCGCGTCGGAGGCTCGGGCCTCGGCCTGGCGATCGCGCACGGCATCGTCCAGGCGCATGACGGGGAGATCTCCGCCCGCAACGTCCCCGGCGGCTGCCGTTTCGACGTGATCCTCCCGAGGGTGCCCGTCGCAGCGTGAGGGTCTCCGCCTGCGCCGTGGATGACAGCGCTCACGGACCCTCGGAGCAGATCGCCTCCATCTCGGCGTAGTAGTCCGCGAGAGGGGGGAGCGAGGCATCCGCGCGTCTTTCATCGACGGATGCCTCGTCGGCGATCGGGACCACGGGCTGCGGACCGTCCTCGGTGCAGGCGATCTGGGTGCCGTATGTCTGGTCCGTCCCGTCGTTCACGGCGATGCGGTCGGTGAGGTAGGCGAGGTTGCCCGGCGACGCATCGCCGGCCTCCACTGCCGCGGTCAGGGACTGCAGCGCGGTCTTCTGGAAGTCGACGTCGTGGTCCGAGTGCTGTGCGACCGCCCAGGCCGCGTCCTCGGCCTCTTCGCCCACGAGGGAGTACCCCGGCCAGCCGTGCTCGGCGATGATCTCGGCCAGCCTCTCGGTGCGGGGCGCGTCGCCGCCGAAGTTCGCCCCCTCCAGACGCTCCGCCTGGTCTTCCTCGAGCAGCTGGAGCAGTTCGTCGCGCAACTCCTCGTCGACGGCGTCGGCGATGGTGTGCACCAGGATGTCGTGGCTCGGTGCCGGCTCGGGCGGGGACGACGCCGGCACGGCGGCCGGCGCGCTCGTGCACGCGCTCAGCGCGAGCGCGGCCGCGACGACGAGGACGAGCGCCACAGGTCTGCCCATACGGGCACGCTACCGCGCGGCGGGTCAGTCCGGAGTCGCCTCGGCGGCCGCCCGCGCGGCGGCCGGGAGGGCGGCGACGACGCGGTCCACCGTCTCGTCGTCGTGCGCGGCCGAGACGAACCACGCCTCGAACACGGACGGCGGCAGCGAGACGCCCTGGTCGAGCATCGCGCGGAAGAACGGCGGGTAGCGGAACGCCTCCTGCGCCTTCACGGTCTCGTAGTCGGTCGGCGCCTCGGCGGCGAACTGAATCGAGAACAGGTTCCCCGCGCGCTGGACGACGTGCGTCACCCCGGCGACTTCCAGGGCGGATGCCGCGGCATCCGCGATCCGCTCCGCGGCGGCGTCGATGCGGGCATAGGCGGCGGCGTCGAGGTTCTCGAGCGTCGCGCGTCCGGCGGCGACGGCGAGCGGGTTGCCGCTGAGCGTGCCCGCCTGGTAGACGGGGCCGAGCGGGGCGAGCAGCTCCATGAGCGCCGCCGATCCGCCGAGCGCGGCCAGCGGGAGGCCGCCGCCGACGACCTTGCCGAACGTGATGAGGTCGGCGGAGAAGGGCACCGGATCGACGCCGTACCATCCGGCTGGGCCGACCCGGAACCCGGTGAGCACCTCGTCGAGGATCAGCAGGGCCCCGTGCTCGTGGGCGAGGTCTGCGACCGCGGCGTTGAAGCCGTGCGCCGGCGGCACGATGCCCATGTTCGCCGGAGCCGCCTCGACGATGATCGCCGCGATGTCGTCGCCGCGCGCCGCGAACACCTCGCGCAGCGCGTCGAGGTCGTTGTACGGCACGACGAGCGTCTGCGCGGCGATCGGCGCGGGGACACCGGCCGAGCCGGGCATCGCGAGCGTCGCGACGCCCGAGCCCGCCTCGGCGAGAAGACCGTCGGAGTGCCCGTGATAGTGGCCGGCGAACTTCACGATGAGATCCCGGCCGGTTGCGCCGCGCGCCAGGCGGATGGCGGTCATCGTCGCCTCGGTGCCCGTCGACACCAGACGCACCCGCTCGAGAGGGTGCGCACCGTCGCGGCTCACGCGCGACACGATCAGCTCGGCGAGCTCGGTCTCGCCGGGAGTCGACGCGCCGAAGCCGAGGCCATGGGCCGCGGCATCCTGCACCGCCCTCACGACCGCGGGGTGCGCGTGCCCGAGGATCGCCGGACCCCAGGACCCGACGAGATCGATGTACTCGCGTCCCTCGACGTCGGTGACCCGCGGGCCGGACGCCGACACGAAGAACCGCGGGGTCGTCCCCACCGAGCCGAAGGCTCGCACGGGGGAGTTCACGCCGCCGGGCATCGCGGCGCGCGCGCGCGCGAACTCCCGCTCGTTCGTCGAGGCCCCGGTCATCGCAGCCACCCCGCCAGTTCGGTCGCCCAATAGGTCAGCACGGCGTCGGCCCCCGCCCGGCGGATGCCGAGCACCGACTCCTCGATCGCCCGGCGGCGGTCGATCCACCCCTGGGCCGCCGCGGCCTCGATCATCGCGTACTCGCCAGAGACCTGGTATGCCCAAACGGGGACGGGACTGGATGCCGCGGCATCCGCGAGCACGTCCAGATAGCTCATCGCCGGCTTGACCATGACGATGTCCGCTCCCTCGCTGACGTCGAGGTCGATCTCGCGCGCACCCTCGCGCCGGTTGGCGGGGTCGAGCTGATACGTGCGGCGGTCGCCCTCGAGGGAGGACTGCACGGCCTCGCGGAACGGTCCGTAGAAGGCCGACGCGTACTTCGCGGCGTAGCCCAGCAACGGCACGGACGCGTGTCCTGCTCCGTCGAGCGCATCGCGGACGGCGGCGACCTGGCCGTCCATCATGCCGCTCAGCCCGAGCAGCTGGGAGCCGGCCTCGGCCTGCGCGAGGCCCATGTCCCGATAGCGTTCGAGCGTCGCGTCGTTGTCGACGGCGCCCCGCCCGTCGAGCACGCCGCAGTGGCCGTGGTCGGTGAACTCGTCCAGGCACAGGTCGGTCTGCACGACGAGCGCATCTCCGGCCTCGGCGACCGCGATGCGCGTTGCGACGTTGAGGATGCCGTCGGGATCGGTCGCGCCGGAGCCGACGGCGTCTTTGTGCTCGGGCACGCCGAACAGCATGATCCCGCCGATGCCGGCGGCCGCGGCATCCGTCACCGCCTGCTTGAGGCTCTCGGTCGTGTGCTGCACCACGCCCGGCATGGACGAGATCGGCACCGGTTCGGCCGCGCCCTCCCGCACGAACACGGGGAGCACGAGGTCGGCGGGGTGCAGGCGCGTCTCGGCCACGAGACGTCGCAGAGCGGGCGTGGCGCGCAGGCGCCGGGGGCGCACGGTCGGGCCGGACGGAGCGGGGATCACGGGCGTTCTCCGGTGAGGCCGGCGGCGCCGGCGTCGAGCAGCTCACGGGCGACGCGCGCGGCGACCTCGCGCGACGGATCGCCGTCGTCGGGCCACGCCGCGGCGTGCGACGACGTGAGGACGGTCGTGCCGTCGAGGCTGTAGACGCTCGCCGAGAGCAGCAGCAGCCCCGCGTCGACGACCGCGCGGGCGCCCAGCGGTGCGGAGCAGCCCGCCTCGAGGAGGGCCAGCACCTCGCGCTCGGCCTCGACGGCGGCGCGGGTCTCGGCGTGGTCGAGGGCGCGCACGAGCTCCTCGTCGCCGCGCCGCACCTCGACGGCCAGCGCGCCCTGGCCCGGGGCGGTCGGCCAGCGGTCGGCGTCGAGGTACTCGGTGATGACGTCGGTGCGGCCGAGGCGGCGCAGGCCGGCGGCGGCGAGCACGACCGCGTCGAGGTCTCCGGGGGCGACCCTGCCGAGTCGCGTGTCGACGTTGCCCCGGATGTCGACGACCTCGAGGTCCGGACGCCGCGACCGCAGCTGCGCCATGCGGCGCGGGGATCCCGTGCCGACGCGGGCCCCCTCGGGCAGCGTCTCGAGCGTCAGCCCGTCGCGCGCGCACAGGGCGTCGCGGGGGTCTTCGCGCGCCGGGATCGCGGCGACCACGAGCCGGTCGTGCGGGGCCGTCGGGAGGTCCTTGAGCGAGTGCACGACGAGGTCGCAGCGGTCCGCGACCAGCGCATCGCGCAGAGCGCCGGTGAACAGCCCCGCGCCGCCGGCGCGCGAGAGCGGCTCGTTCGAGCGGTCGCCGTCGGTCGTGATCGTGACGAGCTCGGTGCGGGCGCCGGTCGCGTCGGCGAGGTCGTCGGCGACCATGCCCGTCTGCGTGAGAGCCAGGGCGCTTCCCCGCGTGCCGATGCGCAGTGCGTCGCTCATGAGAGGACCTCGGCGATCTCGTCGAGGGCGATCCGACGGCCCGTGAAGAACGGGACCTCCTCGCGCACATGACGGCGAGCCTCGGTCTGACGCAGGTGGCGCATCAGGTCGACGAGGTCGACGAGTTCGGGAGCCTCGAGCGCGAGGATCCACTCGTAGTCGCCGAGCGCGAACGATGCGACGGTGTTCGCGAGGACCTGCCGGTACTCCGAGCCCTTGCGGCCGTGATCGGCGAGCATCGCGCGGCGGTCGTCCTCGGGCAGGATGTACCACTCGTACGACCGCACGAACGGGTAGACGGTGAGCCAGGCCTCGGGGTCCTTGCCGCGCATGAAGGCGGGCAGGTGGTTCGCGGTGAACTCGGCGTCGCGGTGCACGCCCATCGCGTTCCACACCGGGACGAGCGTCGTGAGCGGTTCGGCGCGCCGGAGGATGCGCAGCGCCGACTGGAGCTTCTCGGGAGCGACGTCCGTGCCGTGCAGCCACACCATGAGGTCGGCGTCGGCGCGCAGGCCTGACACGTCGTACCAGCCGCGGATCGTCACGCCCGATGCCTCGACCTCCGCGACGGCGGCGCTCAGGTCTCCGGCGGGGGCCGGGTGGGCGGGGTCCCGGCGGAACACGGCCCACAGGGTGTAGCCGAGCGCCTCGGTCTCGGACGGGGGGACAGCCGAGTTCTCGCTCATGCCCTCCATTGTTTCACCCTGCCGCCGGACCCGCCCCGCGTGACCGGGCTGAGGGCCCGGTGAGCCCTCAGCCCGCCAGCAGCTCCTGCGCGGTGCGCTCGGCGTGGGCGACGATGCCGGCGAGGCCGGATCCGGCGACGGTCTCGCCGACGACCGGCAGAGCGGATCCCGCGGCTCCCGCGGGCCTCGTCCACGTGACGACCGCGGACCCGAGGATCGTCGGCAGCACGGCCCCCAGGAGCGCCTCGGCGTCGGTCCGCGCAGCGACGACCGGGTCGGACGGCGGGGCGTCGTACGACAGCCGCAGCACGTGCGCTCCGCCGGCCGCGTCGCGCAGCCACTCCCACTTCGCCGTCGCGTGGGTGAGGGCGCGCGCCGCCATCGGGGCTCCGTCGGCGACGAGCAGGCCGCTGCCGCGGGGTGCGGCATCCAGTTCCGGCTGCTCGACCACGAGGGTCACCAGGTCGATCCGCCGGCCCGGACCAGCCACCGATGCCACGCCCGGCGCGGCCACGACGACCCGTCCGGGAAGCCGCTCGGGGTCGTCGATGCGCGAGCCGAGGCGGATGTCGCCGCCGCGGGACTCGAGATCCGCGGCGAGGGCGGGGACGATGCGGTGGAGGCCGCCGCGGATGCCGGCGACCGCCGCGCCGGGAGGCGCATCCGCCCGGAGCGCGGCGACCGCCCCGCCGAGCGAACCGGTCCGCTCGAGGGCGGCGGCGAGCCCGGGATGCGCGCGGGCGAGGGGAACATCATCGGGATGCTGCGAGTGCACGCCGTGGACCACGGGGGCCACGAGCAGGTCGAGCGCGCCTGCCCCGAACCGCGAGCGCACGAGCTCCCCGAGGCTCGATGCCGCGGCATCCGGTGCGAGGGGCAGGGCGTCGAGGCGGGCGGCCTCGTCGGCGGCCTCGCGCCCGATGACCCGCACGACGTCGGCGGCCTGCGGGTCGGCGGGGATCCCCAGCAGCGCCGTCGCCGGAAGCGGCACGGCCTCGCCGACGGCCGGTTGGAGCCACGCCGAGCCCGGACGCGGCACGACGATGTCGTCGGCGAGTCCGAGCTCGTCGAGGAGCGCAGCCACGACTCCGCCGCGGACCGCGAAGCTCTCGGCCCCCGCGTCGAGCGCGATCCCCGCGACGTCGTGTCGCGCCACGGTGCCGCCCAGGCGACCGGATGCCTCGTGGAGCACGACGTCGGCGCCGGATGCCGCGAGCCGCCGGGCCACGACGAGCCCCGCGACGCCGCCCCCGACGACGGAGAAGTCAGGCATGCGCGTGGACGAGCTCCACGACGCGCGTGAGGACGGCGGGATCGGTCTCGGGCGGGACGCCGTGCCCGAGGTTCACGACGTGCGCACGCGCGGCCCGCCCCCGGTCGAGGACGTCCCGCACGTGCGCCTCGAGCACCGGCCACGGCGCCGCGAGCAGCGCGGGATCGATGTTGCCCTGGAGCGGCACGTCCGCCCCGACGCGACGCGACGCCTCGTCGAGCGGGATGCGCCAGTCCACGCCCATGACGTCGACGCCGATCCCGTGCATGGCCGCGAGCAGCTCACCGGTTCCGACGCCGAAGTGGACGAGGGGCACGCCGAGCGCCCGTGCGCGGTCGAGCGCGCGCGCCGAGTGCGGGGCGACGTGCGCGGTGTAGTCGGCGAGGCTCAGCGAGCCCGCCCACGAGTCGAAGAGCTGCCCGGCGGAGGCGCCCGCCTCGAGCTGCGCGGCGAGGAAGGCGCCCGTGACGTCGGCGCACCACGACAGCAGGGCATCCCAGGTGTCGCGGTCGGAGTGCATGAGCGCGCGGGTCTTCAGCTGCTCCTTGGAGGGACCGCCTTCGACGAGGTACGACGCCAGCGTGTAGGGCGCTCCGGCGAACCCGATGAGCGGTGTCGAGCCGAGTCCCGCGACCGTGAGGCGCACGGCCTCCCGGATCGGCGCCAGTGCCTCGGGGTCGAGCGGGGGGAGTGCCGCCACGGCGGCCGCGGTGCGCACCGGTTCGGCCAGCACCGGCCCACGCCCCGGGACGATCCGCACGTCGACGCCGGCGAGCCTGACCGGGATCACGATGTCGCTGAAGAAGATCGCGGCGTCCACACCGTGCCGGCGGACCGGCTGCAGCGTGATCTCGCTCGCGAGGGCGGGGTCCAGGCACGCGTCGAGCATGTCGGTCCCCATCCGCAGCTCGCGGTACTCCGGCAGCGAGCGACCGGCCTGGCGCATGAACCACACCGGGGTCGTGTCGGGGCGCTCGCCGCGGTACGCGCGGATCAGCGGCGGGGCGACGTAACCGGCCGCGAGCGAAGGGTGGGATTCTTCCAGGGGCACGCAGACCACCTTAGGCTCCCCTTCCGAAACGCCGGCGCGGCCGTGGATTAACATGGGTGGGTGCTCCTCTGTCTCACCGCGAACCATCGGAACGCGAGTCTCGACGTCCTGGAGCGACTCTCCCAAGGGGCTCCCGCCGCCACGCGCGCGCTCGTCGACGACGAGCTGTTCGTCGCCGGGGCGGTGGTGCTGGCGACCTGCAACCGCTTCGAGGCCTACCTCGACATCGACGAGCCGCTCACGGGCGGCGAGGCCGTCGCCGTGGAGTCCGTCGTCGAGGCGCTGGCCGAGGCATCCGATGTCCCCGCCGATCTGCTGCGCTCGTCCGTCGCGGTGCACCAGGGATCGGATGCCGCCGCGCACCTCTTCGCCGTGACCAGCGGTCTCGAGTCCGTGGTCGTGGGCGAGGACGAGATCTCGGGGCAGGTGCGCCGCGCCCTCGACGCCGCGCGGGCCGAGGGCATGACCAGCGGTGAGCTGGAGCGGCTGTTCCAGCGCGCGACGCACACCAGCCGCGGCATCCGCAACCGCACGGGGCTGCGCGGCACGCACCGCTCGCTCGTGCGCTTCGCGCTCGAGCTCGCCTCATCGCGCATCGCCGACTGGTCGGCCGCGCGCGTGGTGATCGTGGGCACGGGGCGCTACGCGTCCCGCACGGTCGAAGCCGTGCGCGCGCGGGGAGCGCAGGATCTCCGGGTGTTCTCGCCGTCGGGCCGCGCCGGCGCCTTCGCCGCGAAGCACGGTCTGGTTCCGGTCGAGGACTTCCCCGCCGCCGTCGCCGCGGCCGACGTCGTGATCACGTGCACTGCCGACGCGGTCGTCCACGCCGAGGCGTTCGCGCCCGGCCACCGCGTCCTCGTCATCGACCTCGGGCTGCCGCGCAACGTCGACCCCGAGGTGGGGCGCGTCCCGGCGGTCGAGCTGCTCGATCTCGAGACGATCCGCCTGCACGCTCCGCTCGAGCAGTTCAGCGCCCACGCCGACGCCCGTGCCATCGTGGGCGACGCGGCGACGGAGTTCGCCGCCGACCGCGCCGCGGCTCCCGCCATCACGGCGCTGCGGAGCGAGGTGCTCGGGATCGTCGAGGCCGAGATCGCCCGGGCTCGCGCCCGCGGCGCCGGCGACGAGACCGAGGCGGCTCTGCGTCACCTGGCGGGCGTGCTGCTGCATCGCCCGTCCGTGCGCATCCGCGAGCTCGCCGTCGACGGCCGGCTCGACGAGGCGCACACCGCGCTCCAGACTCTGCACGGTCTCACGGTCGATGAGCCCGCCGGTGCGGCCGACGGCTGGACCCAGACCGCCTGAGTCGTGCGTGCGGCCCGCGCCGCAGCATCCCCGCCCGCGAGCATCCCCGCGTCGCCGCACGGTACCCGCGCCGCACGCTTCCTGACACACTTTTGTGCGAGATGCCCCCGCAAGATGTGTGGCAGTCGCACAGAAGTGTCAAGGTTGAGTGGGCCCGCGGCGCATCTGCTTGACTGTGACACTGTGTCAGGGTCGAACGTGGTCTCCACCATGTACACCATCGGAGAGTTCGCCGCCCTCGGGCGCGTGAGCGTGCGGATGCTGCGGCACTACGACGCGGTCGGGCTCCTGCCGCCCGCGCGGGTCGACGACCGGTCCGGGTACCGGCATTACGCCGACACGCAGCTGGGCGCGCTGGTGCGGATCGCGGAGCTCCGAGAGCTGGGCTGCGGCCTGGACGAGATCGGGGTGGTGCTCGCCGCGGACGACGTGCCGGGCGCGATGCACGACCTTCTCGTCCGGCGTCGCGCCGAGCTGGAGGAGCACGTCGCCGCGGAGCGCGAACGCATCGCCCGGATCGACGGGCGTCTCCGTCGTCTGAAAGGAGAGGACGCCATGTCCGCACCCGTCGAATACCGACCGATCGAGCCCGTCATCGTGTATGCCGTCGAGGGACGCGCGCCGGGGATGGGGCCCGAGAACGTCTCGCCCGTCGTGGACCCGCTGCTCACGCGCCTCGTCGGCGCGATCGAGGCGACGGGGCGCGGACCGCGCGAACCCGGCGTGTTCTGGTACGAGTCGGTGCCGGGCACCGAGGAGCTCGCCGTGCACGTCTCGTTCACCGCCGACCCGGAGCCGCAGGGGGCAGAGGGGTACGACGTCGTCGAGCTCCCCGCGGTGGAGAAGGCTGCGGTGCTCACGCACCGGGGCGACATGGCTTCGATCGGTAGATCGTGGATGTCGCTCATGGAGCAGCTCGCCGATGACGGGTACCGCGTGGTGGGCCCGACCCGCGAGGTCTATGTGCACGCGCCCGACGACCGCCCCCAGTCGGAGTGGGTCACCGAGCTCGTCGCGCCGGTCGCGAAGGCCTGACCCTCGGCGCGCCGACGTGGCGCTGGGGTGGGTGTGGACAACTCCGTTGAGTATCGTACGTATGTTCTAAAGTCGACCCATGGCACAGATTCCCCGGCGACCCGACGAGATGGGCGACCAGTGGGCGCCTCCGATACCTGACGCGCTCGACCATGTGATCGAGGTCGCGTCGATGATGGCGGTCTTCGCGTCCGAGCGGTTCGAGCGCGTGCACTCGATGCATCGCGAGGCACTCGACGACGCCGCGCGCCACGGCCTCGCGCTCACCGACGTGGTCGAGCGCGGCATCCGCCTCGAACTGGCCGCCGCCCTGCGCATCACCGAACGGGCCGCGGGCGACCTTCTCGCGCGGGCTGACGTACTCGTCGCGACGTTCCAACGCATGCTGGACGCGCTGCGCACGGGGCGCACGACCGAGCGGCACGCCGAGATCTTCGCCGATGCGATGGTCGGGGTCGAGCCGGAGTTCCACGACGTCATCGCGCCGCGCGCCGTCGCGCTGGCAGAGGTGGAGGGGGTGGGAACGTTCCGACGATCCCTCCACCGACTCATCGAGACGGTTCGCGTCCGCACGCTGTCCGAGCGGCACGAGTCCGCCCTGAGCCGCAGGCGCGTCGTCGTCGAGTCGGCCGACGACGGCATGGCGTGGCTGATGGCGTACCTGCCGGCGGTCGAGGCGCACGCCGTTCACTCGCGAGTGACGCTCATGGCGAAGGCGATTACGGCCGCCGACGGCGAGGAGAGGACGCTGGATCAGGTGCGCGCCGACGTGCTGGGCGATCTGCTCATCGAAGGCGAGACGTCCGCCCTTCCCGAGGCCGCTCACGGTGTGAGGGCCTCGGTCGTCGTGACCGTTCCCGCGCTCTCGCTGCTGAGTGAGCGGCCGCAACCGGGCGCGGAGCCCGCGCAGGTCGAAGGCGTGGGGCCGATCCCGCATGAGCGGGCCCGGGAACTGTGCGGCGGGTCCGACGGGTGGATGCGGGTGCTGACCCATCCCGAGACCGGCATGGTGCTCTCGGTCGGCCGCGACAGGTACCGACCGACCGCTGAGCTGCGCAGACTCGTGCGGTGGCGAGCCGATCGATGCATGGCTCCAGGGTGCGGCGTGCCGGCGTCGCGATGCGAGATCGACCACAACGTCGCCTGGGAGCACGGAGGTGAGACCGCGCTGTGGAACCTGTGTCCGCTGTGCAAGGGGCACCACCGCGTCAAGCATCACGGCGGTTGGACCGTGGCACAGATCGACAGCGGTGCGCTCGAGTGGATCTCACCGACCGGAAGACGCTACGTCGTCGAGCCGGAACGGCGGATGCCCGTGTTCACCGCAGTCGGCGGCGCGATCGGCGACGCACCGTTCTGAGCGGACAGTGAGCTCGTGCAGCACTTCAGGCGAGCTCGTGCAGCAGGAACGCGGCGAGGAAGCCGAACGTCGCGAAGAGGCCGGTGAGGGCGCGCTCCTGCGCGAACGCCTCGGGGATCATGGTGTTGCACACCATCGCGAGCAGGCCGCCCGCGGCGACCGTCGTGATGAGGGCGATCAACCCCGGCGGCGCGGATTGAAACGCGAGGAATCCGACTACGGCGGCGATCACCGTCACGAGCGCGATGCTCGACCACAGCAGCGCGATCCTGCGACCGCTCGAGCCGCTCCGCTTGAGCGCGGCGGTCGAGCCGAGCCCCTCCGGGATGTTGCTGATGGCGATCGCCGCGACGATCGGGATGCTGATGCCGCCCTGGAGGACGGAGAGTCCCATCACGATCGACTCGGGGATGCCGTCGATGAGCGCGCCGATCGCGATCGCCGCGCCTGTGCCGCCCGCGAGCTTCGCGCCCGCGCGTCGGGCCGCGATGTTGGCGGGGGAGTCGGTCGTCGGATCCTTCGGCCGCGAGACGAGCCAGTCGGCGACGATGTAGATCACCGCGCCGGCGAGGAAACCCACGGTGGTCGGAACGAGCCCGCCGTCCTCGGCCGCCTCCTCCACGAGCTCGAAGGCGAGCGTCGAGATCAGGACCCCCGATCCGAGCGCCATGATCCCCGCCACGACGCGCTGCGGGATGTCGACGAACCACGCGACCACCGCCCCCACGAGCAGCGCGCCGCCGCCGATGAGTCCGCTCAGCGCGGCGAGCCAGACATCCGCCATGGCGTCAACCTAGCCCCCGGCGGACGGTGGATGCCGCGGCCACGCGGGCGGCGGTACCCCCCCGTCGTCCACCTCTCTTCGCAGCGGCGGTCAGTGCGCGAGCGCGTGGCCCCGGTCGCCCGCCGCGAGGCGCTCGGCGGCGAGTCCCTCTGCGGCCTCGAGCGGGGTGACGCCGCGGGACTCGGCCTCGTCGAACACGGTGCGCAGAGTGTCGCCGATGTGCGAGACGCGGTCCATGATCTCGGCGCGCGTGCCGAGCTTCTTCGCCTCGAGATCGAGGTAGATGACTCCGCCCGCGTTGACGACGAAGTCGGGAGCGTAGAGGATGCCGCGCGCGGCGAGCCGATCGGCGCCCGAACGCGCGGCGAGCGGATTGTTCGCGGGACCGCACACAGCCTTCGCATCGAGGGTGTCGATCACGTCGTCGGTGAGGAGGCCGCCGATGCCGGCGGGCACGAAGACGTCGGCCGGAACGAGGTGCTCCTCGCCGGGCACGCTCCAGTGCGCGCCGAGCTCGAGCGCGAGATCCCGCTTGGCCGGATTGACGTCGGTCACGGTGAGCACGGCGCCCTCCGCGGCCAGGCGCACGGCCAGACGGCTGCCGACCTGTCCCATGCCCGACACCGTGATGCGGCGTCCCGAGACGTCCGCCGAACCCGTGACCCGCTCGAGGGTGGCGCGCAGCGACTCGTACACGCCCAGGCTGGTCGGTCCGGCCGGCTCGCCCGAGCCGCCCACCGCGTCGGGCAGGCCGACGACGTGCTCGGTGCGCTCGCTGACGACGAGCATGTCCTCGGTCGTCGAGCCGACGTCCTCCGCGGTGCGGTAGAGGCCGCCGAGCGACTCGACCGCGTCGCCGAGGTCGAGGAAGGCGGCGCGACGGCGCTCGGCGTCGAGGATCGTGCCCTCGGGAAGGGCGATCACGGACTTGCCGCCTCCCGCGTCGAGTCCCGCGGCGGCGTTCTTCAAGGTCATCGCGGCGGAGAGGCGCAGCGCGTCGCCGAGCGCGTCGCTCCAGTGCGGATACGTCCACAGTCTTGCGCCGCCCAGGGCGGAGCCGAGCACCGACGAATGCAGCGCGACGGCGATGAACAGTCCGCTGCGCCGGCCGGTGATCACCTCCACGCGCTCGTGGGTGAAATCGGGCAAGGGCAGCGTGTGCGACATCGCGGTTCTTCCTTCGGCGGGCCTTGTGGGCAGTGCGCGCGGATGCCGCGGCTTTGCGGCATCCCCCTCTATTGGAGCACTGCGACGCGATCTGTTCAACCGCATCGCCCCACACGCAGCAGATTGGTGCAGATGTCGGGCCTTTCGGCGCAATCGTGCGTCGGTGTGCGCAGCGAGGATGACATCGCGGGCCCGTTCCGGCTCGCCCGGGCCGCGGCCTCGTAGGCTGAGGCCGTGACCTCGCACCTCCCCGCCCGCAGCCGCCTCGTCCACGACTCCCTTCGCGCCGCCGGGATCACCGGCGACATCGTGGTGCTCCCGGATGCCGCCTCCACCGCCGTCCTCGCCGCCGCCGCGCTCGGGATCGAGGTGGGTGCGATCGCGAACAGCCTCGTGTTCTGGTCCGACGAAGAGCCGCTGCTCGTGATGACCAGCGGCGCGCACCGCGTCGACACCGCCGCCCTCGCCGAGCGTCTCGGTCGCCGGAGCATCCGGCGGGCGACGCCCGAGCAGGTGCGTGAGGCGACGGGGCAGGCGATCGGGGGAGTGGCGCCCACCGGGCACCCCGCCCCGCTCACCACGATCATCGACGAGGACCTCGCCCGCTATGACGAGATCTGGGCCGCCGGCGGCACCCCGCACACGGTGTTCCCGCTGACCTACGACGAACTCGTCGCCCTCACGGGCGGCACGGTGTCGAAGGTCGACTGACCGGCCGCCGGCCGCGCGTCACCGGGCGTCGGCGAGGATGTCGAGGCAGACCACCGCCGCCGCCGCCGACCACGCCTGCGGGCGGCACGCCGCCGGGTACGGCGTCGGCACCGGCGTCTCGGACGCCGGATCCCCCGAGTGGAGCTCGGGAACGCGCCAGCCGAATCCGTCCGCGGCGGCGAGGAGTCCGAGGGCGACCTCGCGGGCGTGCTCCGCGAGCCCGGCGCGGTGCAGGCCGCGAGCGATGATCGCCGAGTCGTGGATCCACACGCTCCCGCCGTGGTAAGACAGCGGCCAGTAGCCCGTCGCGCCGGTCGACATCGTGCGGATGCCGAACCCCGACGACATCGACGGCCCCGCGAGCAGCTCCGCGACGTGGCGCTCCTCGTCGGCGTCGAGGATGCCCGTGCCGATGAGGTGCCCGATGTTGCTGGTGAGCGTGTCGACGGGGCGCTTGTCGCGATCCAGCGCGATCGCCGGGTACCTGCCCTCGGGCGTCTGCACCCAGTACGCCACGCGGAACCGCTCCCGCAGCTGCGCGGCCCACGTCCGCAGCGCCTCGGGCTGCGGGCCGTCGCCGGAGTCCCGGCCGTACCGCTCGAGCAGCTCGGCACCCGCGAGAGCCGCCTCGTACGCGTACCCCTGCACCTCGCACAGCGCGATCGGGCCGTCCGCGAGCGCGCCGTCGCGCCACTGGATCGAGTCTCCGGAGTCCTTCCACCCCTGGTTCGCCAGGCCCCGGCCGCTGCGGTCGATGTAGTCGAGGAAGCCGTCGCCGTCGCTGTCTCCGGACTCCAGGATCCACCCCAGAGCGCGGCGGAGCGCGGGAATGAGCTCGCGCACCTCGGCTTCGGGCATGCCCGCGCGCCACGCGTCGGCGAGCAGGCACACCCACAGCGGGGTCGAGTCGACGCTGCCGTAGTACCGCGGCGGCAGGATCACGCCCTCACCGGGGATCTCGAGCGCCGTCGCACGCAGCTCGTGGAGGATCTTCCCCGGCTCCTGCGCGGTGTCAGCGTCGTCGGTCGTGCCCTGCATCCCGGCCAGCACCCGCAGCGTCGAGGCCGCGATCCCCGCATCGAGGGACAGCGCGAGGCGTGCGGCCCACAGCGAGTCCCGTCCGAACAGCGTGAAGAACCACGGCGCACCCGCGGCGAAGAAGGTGTCCGCGCCGTCGCCGGTCGTCGTCAGACGCAGTGCGTCGAGGTCGCCGAGCGCCGTGTCGAGCCACCGGTCGAGCCGTGGCTCGCCCGTCCGCGCGGGACGTGCCGACACGCCCGCCCAGGGCGCTGCCGCCCCCTCCACGACGAGGGTCTCGTCGTGGAGGGCGATCGTGAAGGAGACGGATGCCTCACCCCCCGCGTCCACCCGGACCGGCCACTCGGCGGTGATGAGCCCTTCCACCGCGGCGACCCGCGCCCCGCCGGCGTCGAGCGCGAAGGACTGCTGCCCGGCGCGGGCGGTGGCCGCGGCATCCGACACATCCACCTCGAGCGGCTGCGGTGCGGCGATGCCGGCCTTCACTTCGTGCAGAGACGCGAACTCCGGCTCGAGCGTGAGCACGAGGGTCGCCTGGACCGGGCGGTCGAGGCGCGAGCGGAGCGTCCAGGTCTCGGTCAGCGCGCCCGCGCTGACCGTCCGGTCGCGCATCAGCCGCACCTTCGGGTCGGGCGTGCGGTCGTCCACGCCGCGCAGCAGCCCGCCGAACACCACGCGGGAGGGGCCGTGCGGTGCCACGGAGATCCACTCGATCTCGGACTCGCGGCAGGATGCCGTGAGCGCGCGGACGTGCCGCACGTCGCCGTGGTAGACGCCGTCGATCGGCTGCGCACCCAGGTCGCCGTCGCGCCCGGACCACAGCTGGGTGGGGGCGCGCAGCACGATGACCGCGTCGTCGAGCAGGGGCTGGAGGGGCGCGGACGCCCCGTCGGGGGAGGGATTCATCCCTTGACGGCTCCTTCGGAGGTGTTCATGATCTGCCGCTGGAAGATGAAGAACATCACCGCGACGGGAATGGTCATGATCGCCGCGGCGGCGAGCTTGATCGGATACTGCTGGCCCTGCCCGAGCTGGTTGGCCGCAAGCGACGCGACGCCCTTGGTCAGGGTCGTGAGTTCGGGGGACTGCGTCGACACGATGAAGTGCGTCAGCTCGTTCCACGACCCCTGGAAGGACAGGATCACGATCGTGATCAGCGCGGGCCTGGCCATCGGCAGCACCACCGACCAGAAGGTGCGGAACGTGCCGGCCCCGTCGATCCGCGCCTGCTCCTCGACGGAGACCGGGATCGACTCGAAGAAGTTCTTCATGATGAAGACCCCCGCCGCGTCCACCAGCAGCGGGATGATCATGCCGGCGTAGGAGTCGTAGATCCCCAGCTGGTTGATCACGAGGAACTTCGGGATGAGCAGCACCACGCCCGGCACCGCCATGACGGCGATGACCGCGGCGAACACGATCCCGCGACCCCGGAAATGCAGCCGTGCCAGCGCATATCCCGCGAGGGACACGAAGAACACGCGGCCGAGGGTCACGCAGATCGTGACGATCGCGGAGTTGGCGAACCACACCGGGTAGTCGCTGTTGCCGAACAGCCGTTCGTAGGCCGCGAACGTGATCGTCTGCGGGATCAGGGAGATCGGGTCGGCCGCGGCCTCGGCCTCCGTCTTGAACGACGTCGCCACCTGCACCAGGAACGGATAGATGTAGATCAGCGCCAGGACGACCAGCAGCACGTACAGCAGGATCTGCCAGACGATCCGCTTCGACAGGATCCGCTGACGTGTGGGCCTGGCGTTGCGCGGCTGCTCCTCGTTGAGCACGAGCGTCTCGGACAGCGTCGTCCCGGTCATCGCCCCTTCTCCTCATCGGTCGTGTCGGTCGGATCCGGCATGGCGGGAACCCGAGTGGATGCCGCGACGGCCGGGGTGGCCGTCGCGGGGCGTGTCGGCAGCTGGTACTGCCGTGCGCGGCGCTTCGAGACGGGGCGCTCGCGGAGCACCCAGCGCTGGAAGATGGTGAACACCACGATGATCGCGAACAGGATGAACGAGATCGCCGCGCCGATGCCCCAGTTCTGGTCGAGGAACGCCGACGTGTACGACAGGTACGCGGGGGTGATGGTGGTCTTGCCGGGGGTGCCCTGCGTTCCGGTGTAGATCTGCTCGTACACCTGCCAGCAGCCGATGAGACCGAGCGTGATCACCGTGAACAGCGTGGGCCGCAGCTGCGGCAGGGTGACCCGCCAGAAGCGCTGCCAGCCGTTCGCCCCGTCCATCATCGCGGCCTCCTGGATCTCGCCTCCGATGTTCTGGAGCGCCGCGATGAACAGGAGCATGAAGGTCCCGCTCGTCGTGAACACCGCCATGAAGATGAGCGCGGTCATCGCGACGGAGGGTCCGGCGAACCACTGCCACCAGGACAGGCCGAGGAAGTCGTTCTCGGTGAGCAGCGCCGGGCCCTGGGTGATGCCCACCGATGCGAGGGCGTTGTGGACGATGCCCGTGGGGTCGCTGAACCAGTTGGGGCCGTTGATGCCGATCCACGACAGGATCTCGTTGACGACGCCCGTGGCGGAGAAGAGGAACAGCCACAGCACCGTGATCGCCACGGTGCTCGTCACCGACGGGAAGTAGAAGGCCGTGCGGAAGAAGCCGCGGCCGCGGAGGATCGCACGGTTGACGAGGATCGCCAGGAAGAGCGCGAGCGCGGTCTGCAGCGGCACGACGAGCAGCACGTACCACGCGTTGTTGCGCAGAGCGATGCCGAAGTCGCGCGTGGGCAGCCCGCCGTCGACGGTGACGGCGGCGTAGTTCTCGAGCCCGACGAAGTTCACATCGCTGGAGAACGGGCTGCCGCGCCCGCCCCAGTCGGAGAGGCTGACCCACAGCGCCATGAGCACCGGGATCAGGAGGAAGACGCCCAGGATGACGAGCACGGGACCCGTGAACAGCCATCCGGCGAGCGCCTCCCCGCGCCGGAGCCCCTGGCGGGGGCTCCGGGCACGGGAAGGCGCCGTCGCTGTCGCGGTCATGGGTGTCAGCCCACGACTGCTTCGGTGTTGGTCTGGACGGTGTCGAGGATCTGCTGCGGATCGCCGGTCTTCAGGCCCTCGAGCGAGGCGTTGAAGTCCGTGATGACCGCCGCGATCCCGTCATTCGTCGGCACGCCCTGGGCGTACTCGGCGCCGGCGAGGAAGGCCGTGATGTCGGGGTTCTCCGTCATCCACTGATCGGCGGCGGACTGCACCGACGGCATCGGACCGAACGCGGCCGAGAACGCGAGCTGCTGCTCGGCGCTGGTCAGGTACTCGACCAGCTCCAGGGCGGCCTGCTGGTTCGGGCTGTCGGCGGCCATGCCCCAGCAGTTCGTGAACTGCATCGTGCCCTGGCCGGCCGGGCCCGCCGGGAGTTCGGCGACGAGGTACTCGACGTCGGGGTAGTCGTTGGACATCGCCCCGGTGATCCAGTTGCCCTCGATGGTCATCGCGGTCTTCTCGGTGCCGAACGCCTCGCCACCCCAGCCCGCGCCGAGGTCGATCGTCGCGTACGCGAAGGATCCGGCATCCATCTGCTCCTGAACGTAGGTGAGCGCCTCGACGTTCTCGGGGCTGTTCGCGACAGCCTCGGTGCCGTCGTCGCTCACGAGCTGGCCACCCGCCTGGGCCATGAACGCCCCGAGACGCTGGTACTCGGCGCCGAACGCGAGGCCCGTGACGCCGTCGGTGGTGAGGGTCGCCGCGACGTCGGCGAGCTCATCCCACGTCGTCGGGACGTCGTCCTCGGTGAGGCCCGCCTCTTCCCACAACCGGGTGTTGATGATCAGCTGCAGCGTCGAGAAGTCCTTCGGGGCGCAGTAGAACTGGTCATCGACCGTGAAGTTCTGCACCAGGGACGGGTAGAAGTCGTCCTTGTTCTCGAGCATGTCGCCGTAGGCGATGACCGAGCCGTTGCCTGCGTATCCGGCGAGCGCCTCGGACGCGAGGTAGAACAGGTCCGGCGGCGATCCGGCGGCGAAGCCCTGCGACAGCTGCTGGGGCAGGTCGTTGGCGACCTGGACGGATGCCTCGACCCCCGATTCCTCGGACCAGGTTGCCACCGCCTCTTCGACGGCTGCCGTCTCGGCGTCTCCGGACGATCCGATGAGGATCGTCAGCCCGTCGTCGCTCGACGTGAGCTCGCCCGCTTCGCCGTTCGTGCCGGTGTCGCCCTCGTCGTCGAATCCCGACCCGCAGCCGGTGAGGGCGAGGGTGCCGGTGAGCACCAGGGCTCCCGCGCCGAGCCAGGCGCGCGTGTGTTGCCGTGTCATGAGTCTCTCTCCTTCGATGAGCCGTGACGGGTCACTCCGACCCACGTCGGCTTTGTTGCCGACGCGAACTTTGAACGATCAAAGTTTTCGTGCGTCTATACGGTAGGAAGCAGATGTCACCCCTGTCAAGAGGGTTGTCCGAGCCCTAGGATGACGTCTCGAGCAGCGGCGTTCCGCGTGAGGGGGTGCGATGGCCAGGCTTCCGACGGTCGAGGACGTCGCTCAGGCGGCGGGCGTCTCGCGCCAGACCGTCTCCAACGTGATCAACACGCCGGGGATCGTCCGCGCGTCGACGCGCGAGCGGGTCGAGGCCGCGATCGCGCAGCTGGGCTACCGCCCGCACATGGCGGCACGGCGCCTGCGCACGCGGCGGAGCTCGACCATCGGCATCCACCTCGACCCGTACGCGGGCGGCATCGCCGGCGTCGTGCTCGACCGCTTCGTGCACGCACTGACGGAGAGCGCGAGCGAGCGCGGCATGCGCATCCAGCTCTACGCCGCGCGGACCCCGGCCGACGAGATCGCGCGCATGGGCGAGCTCACCGAGGGCGGTGAGGTCGATGCGTTCGTGATCACCGGCACCTTCCACGGCGACCCCCGCGCGCGGTGGCTCGTCGACCGCGGCGTGCCGTTCGTCGCCTTCGGGCGACCGTGGGGCGACGACGACGTGTCGCAGCCCGCGCACCTGTGGGTCGACGTCGACGGAGCCGCCGGGACCCGTGCGGCCACGGAGCACCTGCTGCGGGTCGCCGGTCGCCGGATCGCGTTCCTCGGCTGGCCCGCGGGATCGGGCACCGGCGACGACCGCGAGCGCGGGTGGCGCGACGCGATGGCGGCGGCCGGCGCGACGGGCGAGCGGCTGTGGTGCGAGGACAGCGTGGGCGAGGCTCGTGCCGCGACGGCCGCACTCATCGCCGCGGACGGCGTCGACGGCATCGTCTGCGCGAGCGACTCGCTCGCGATCGGCGCCCACCTCGCCGCGGCCGAGGCCGGGCGCGGCGACCTGCCCGTGATCGGCTTCGACAACACCCCGGCGGCGGAAGCGATCGGGATCAGCAGCGTCGAGCAGCTCCCCGAGCAGGTGGCGGCGGGTGTGATCGAGCTGCTCATGGGTCCGACCGGAAGCGTCGTGGCGCCGCGCGCGGCCGCCGCGGGCGAGGCCCACGTGCTCGTCGAGCCCCGCCTGGTGGTGCGCTGACCAGGCTCCGTCCGCCGAGGAGGAGGGGCGCGCGCGGGTTCAGTGGCGGCCGATGCGATGCTCGAGGGTGCGGGCGGTGTCGGTGAGCAGGGCCGCGAGAGACTCGGGGTCGCGGTCGGCCTCGGCCGGCCACGTGATCGCCAGCGCGGCGGCGGGCCAGCCCGCGTGGTCGCGGACCGCGACCCCCGCCGAGCGGAGTCCGAGGGTGACCTCGCCGTCCTCCACCGCGTAGCCGCGCACGCGCGCCTCCCGGAGCACGTCGCGCAGCTCCCCGGGACGCGACGGACCTCGGCCGGTGCGATCGGCGAAGGCCGAGGCATCCGGATACAGGGCGCGCACCTGCTCGCGAGGGAGAGCGGCCAGCATCGCACGCCCGGTCGCGGTCAGGTGGGCGGGCAGCCGCACCCCGACGTCGGTGATGAGGGCCGGGCGTCGCGGCGCGCGCTCCTCGACGATGTACAGCACGTTGCGGCCCGTCATGACGGCGAGGTGCGCGCTCTCGCCGGCACGATCCGCGAGGGCGGCCACGAGCGGTCGCCCCAGGCGCGCGAGCGGCTGCTGCCGCGCGTAGCCGCCCGCGAGCTCGAACGCGGCCGTGCCCAGTCCCCACCGGCGATCGGCGGGAAAGTGGAGCACGAAGCCGTGTGCGGCGAGGGCATCGAGCAGGTGGTACACACTCGACCGCGGGATGCCGAGGGTGTCTGCGATCGTCCGCGCGGCCACGGGCCCGCGCTGGCGTGCGAGGAACGACAGGATGCGCAGCGTCTGATCCGCCGCCGGCACCTGGGGGCGATGGGGTGCGCTTGTGTCTGGCATACCAGACACAGGATGCCACGGCCCGCTGTCGCCCGCCACCGCACGGGTGTGGAATCGAGCCATGACCACCGTCATCGACTCCCGCGTCGTCACCGTCGGCGCGACACCCCTGCGCCCCGAGGACGTCGTCGCCGTGGCCCGCCACGATGCGCGCGTCGTGATCGACCCGGACGCGCTGGCCCGCGTCGCGACCGCGCGCGCCCTCGTCGAGGGGCTCGCCGACGACCCCGACCCGCACTACGGCATCTCCACGGGCTTCGGAGCGCTCGCCACGACGTTCATCGCCCCCGATCGCCGTCTCGAGCTCCAGGCGAGCCTCATCCGCAGCCACGCCGCCGGCACCGGCCCTGAGGTCGAGCGCGAGGTCGTACGGGCGCTGCAGCTGCTGCGGCTGCAGACCCTGACCACCGGTCACACCGGCGTGCGCCCCGTGGTCGCGCTGACCTACGCGGCGATGCTCAACGCCGGGATCACCCCGATCGTGCGCGAGTACGGCTCGCTCGGCTGCTCGGGTGACCTCGCGCCGCTGTCGCACGCGGCTCTCGCCGCGCTCGGCGAAGGACGCGTGCGCGACGCCGATGGCGTGGAGTGCGACGCGGCCGACGCGCTGGCCGCGGCATCCATCGAACCCCTCGTCCTGCGCGAGAAGGAGGGGCTCGCCCTCATCAACGGCACGGACGGCATGCTCGGGATGCTGCTGCTGGCCCTCCACGACCTCTCGGTGCTCCTCGACACGGCCGATGTCGCCGCGGCCATGTCGGTCGAGTCGCAGCTGGGCACGGACGCCGTGTTCGCCGCCGACCTTCAGGCGCTCCGCCCCCAGGCCGGACAGGCGGTGTCGGCGGCGAACCTGCGCGCCGCGCTCGCCGGATCGCCGACCGTCGCGTCGCACCGCGACCCGTCGGTGTGCACGCGCGTTCAGGACGCGTACTCGCTGCGGTGCTCGCCGCAGGTGCACGGGGCCGTCCGCGACACCGCCGACCACGCCCGTCTCATCGCCTCGCGCGAGCTCGCCGCCGCCGTCGACAATCCCGTCCTCACCGACGACGGGCGCGTCGAGTCCAACGGAAACTTCCACGGCGCACCTGTGGCGTACGTGCTCGACTTCCTCGCGATCGCCGTGGCCGACCTCGCCTCGATCTCGGAGAGGCGTACCGACCGCGCTCTCGACCCGGCGCGCAGTCACGGCCTGCCGCCGTTCCTCGCCCACGAGGTCGGTGTGGACTCGGGCCTCATGATCGCGCAGTACGCCGCGGCGGGCATCGTGTCCGAGCTCAAGCGACTCGCCGTGCCGGCGTCCGTCGACTCGATCCCCTCGAGCGCGATGCAGGAGGACCACGTGTCGATGGGGTGGGCCGCCGCCCGCAAGCTGCGGCGCGGCATCGACGGCCTCGCCCGCGTGCTCGCCATCGAGGTGCTCACCGCGGCGCGGGCCCTCGACCTCCGCGCACCGCTGGAGCCCGCCGTCGCGACCGGCGCCGTCCGCGATCTCCTCCGCGGCGCGGGCGTCGGCGGTCCCGGACGCGACCGCTTCCTCTCGCCCGACATGGAGACCGTCACCGCGCTCGTCGCGTCCGGCGCCGTCGTCCGGGCCGCGTTCGCCCGAGGTCAGGACATCGGCTCGGATCAGGACGGTTCTGTCCCCGGTGGTCCTGAATCCGGCAGGTCTCCTGATCCGAGCATCGCCCGGGCCGCCTATGACCTCACCACGAAGGAGTGACGATGACCGCCACCGCAGCCACCCCGGCCACCGCCCGCACCGTCCGCGCGCCGCGCGGGCCCGAGCGCACCGCGAAGAGCTGGGGCGCCGAGGCCGCCAAGCGCATGCTGATGAACAACCTCGACCCCGAGGTCGCCGAGCACCCCGAGGATCTCGTGGTCTACGGGGGCACGGGCCGCGCTGCCCGCAGCTGGGAGGCGTTCGACGCCATCGTGCGCACGCTCGACGAGCTCGAGCCGGACGAGACGCTCCTCGTGCAGTCCGGCAAGCCCGTCGGCGTCTTCCGCACCCACGAGTGGGCACCGCGCGTGCTCATCGCGAACTCCAACCTCGTGGGGGACTGGGCGACGTGGCCCGAGTTCCGCCGCCTCGAACAGCTCGGACTGACGATGTACGGCCAGATGACCGCGGGCTCGTGGATCTACATCGGAACGCAGGGCATCCTGCAGGGCACGTACGAGACGTTCGCCGCCGTGGCCCGCAGCCTCGGACGCGACGACCTGTCGGGCACCCTGACCCTGACCGGCGGCGCCGGCGGCATGGGCGGCGCCCAGCCGCTCGCCGTGACCCTCAACGGCGGCGCGGTCCTGATCGTCGACGTCGACGAGTCCCGCCTCGCGCGCCGCGTCGAGCACGGCTACCTCGACGAGTACACGACCGATCTCGAGGCGGCGGTCGCCCGGGTCGTCGCGGCGAAGGCCGCGGGTGAGGCGCTCTCGGTGGGCGTGGTCGGCAACGCCGCAGAGGTGTTCGGCGACCTCCTGCTCCGGCACCGGGCCGGTGACCTCGAGGTCGACATCGTGACCGACCAGACGAGCGCCCACGACCCCCTGGCCTATCTGCCGGTGGGGATCGCGTTCGAGGACTGGAAGGCTGAGGCATCCCGCGATCCCGAGGGCTTCACGGCGCGCGCCCGCGGCAGCATGGCGAAGCACGTGGCGGCGATGGTCGGTTTCCAGGATGCCGGAGCCGAGGTCTTCGACTACGGCAACTCGATCCGCGCCGAGGCGCAGCTGGGCGGCTTCGACCGCGCGTTCGCGTTCCCGGGGTTCGTGCCCGCCTACATCCGCCCGCAGTTCGCCGAGGGCCGCGGACCGTTCCGGTGGGTGGCGCTGTCGGGCGACCCCGAGGACATCCGCAAGACGGACGAGGCGGTCAAGGCGCTCTTCCCCGACAACGCCGGACTCGTGCGCTGGCTCGACCGGGCCGGTGACGCCGTGCACTTCGAGGGCCTTCCCGCGCGCATCTGCTGGCTCGGCTACAAGGAGCGCCACCTCGCCGGACTGAAGTTCAACGAGATGGTCGCCTCGGGCGAGCTGTCGGGCCCGATCGTCATCGGCCGCGACCACCTCGACGCCGGCTCCGTCGCCTCGCCGTACCGCGAGACCGAGGCGATGGCCGACGGCTCCGACGCGATCGCCGACTGGCCGCTGCTCAACGCGCTGCTCAACACCGCGTCCGGCGCGGCATGGGTCTCGATACACCACGGCGGCGGCGTCGGGATCGGCCGCTCGATCCACGCCGGCCAGGTCACCGTCGCCGACGGCACCGCCCTCGCGGCCGAGAAGCTCGAGCGCGTGCTCACGAACGACCCCGGAACCGGCGTCATGCGCCACGTCGACGCCGGGTACGAGCGCGCGGCCGAGGTCGCGCGCGAGCGCGGTCTGAACGTGCCGATGCTGGACGCGTGAGCCGTGATCGCGACGCTCATCACCGACATCGGCGAGCTGACCACCAATGTCGCGCGGGACGGCGACCCGTGCGGAACGCTCCGGGGCGCCGCGGTGCTCGTCGAGGGCTCCCGCATCGCGTGGGTCGGAGACCGGGCGGATGCCGCGGCCGTCGCCGCCGTCCGTGCGGGCGCCGCGGTGGTCGACGCCGGCGGACGCGCGGTCCTGCCCGGCTTCGTCGACAGCCACACGCACCTCGTGTTCGGCGGTGACCGCGCCGACGAGTTCGAGGCGCGGATGACCGGCGTGCCCTATGCCGCAGGAGGCATACGTCGCACCGTCGCGGCGACGCGCGCGGCATCCGACGAGGAGCTGCGCGAGCGCCTGGCCGACCTCGTCGCCGAACTCCACTCCCAAGGCACCACGACGTTCGAGGTCAAGACCGGCTACGGCCTCACCGTCCCGGACGAGGCGCGACTCGCGCGCCTCGCCTCCGAGGTCACGCCCGAGGTGACCTTCCTCGGTGCGCACGTCGTCCCCGCCGAATACGCCGACCGCCGTGAGGAGTACGTCGACCTCGTGGTCGGTCCGATGCTCCGTGCCGTCCGGCCCCACTCCCGGTGGGTCGACGTGTTCTGCGAGCGCGGGGCCTTCACACCCGACGAGTCGCGAAGGATCCTCGACGCCGGCGTCGCCCACGGTCTGCTGCCGCGCGTGCACGGCAACCAGCTCGGCCCGGGCGAGGGGGTGCGACTCGCGGTCGCGGCGGGGGCGGCATCCGTCGACCACTGCACATACCTCGACGACGACGACGTCGCGGTGCTCGCCGGCTCCGCGACCGTCGCCACAATGCTCCCCGGCGTGGAGTTCTCGACTCGGCAGCCCTACCCCGACGCGCGCCGGCTCCTCGACGCGGGGGTCACCGTGGCACTCGCGAGCGACTGCAACCCCGGGTCCAGCTTCACCAGCTCGCTGCCGCTCATGATCGCGCTCGCCGTGCGCGAGATGGGAATGACGCCCGCGGAGGCGGTGTGGGCGGCGACGGCCGGCGGTGCACGCGCGCTCCGGCGCGACGACGTCGGCGCGATCGCGCCGGGGATGCGCGCCGACCTCGTGCTGCTGGACGCCCCGACCCGCGTGCACCTCGCCTACCGGCCCGGTGTGCCGCTCGTCCGCGCCGTGTGGAAGGACGGGGTACGGCTTTGAGGTCTTGCGAGCCTCGGCGGCTCAGCGCGGGGTCTCGAACGTCCAGTCGTCGGCGTCGAGGGAGGTCGCGACATCCCAGTCGTCGGTGCTCCACGTGAAGGTGGCCACCGCGCACGTCGTCATGTGCGCGATCTCGCCGTCGGACAGGCGCCCCGCCAGCACGCTCAGCCCGGGGTCGTGCGCCACCACCATCACCGAGGCTGCCCGTGTCTCGGCCGCCGCGGCGAGCAGCAGCCCCGCCGGTGCCCCGTAGAGCCGCTCCTGGAGGGTCACCCTCGCGCCCGTCGCGGCGGCGAACGCGTCAGCAGTGGTCCGCGCGCGCCGCGCGGTGCTCGACAGGATCACGTCGGGCCGGAACCCGCTCTCGGCGAATCGTCGCGCCATGTGCGGCGCGTCCTGAGCGCCACGGTCGTTGAGCGGCCGGTCGTGGTCGTCGAGATCGGGGTCACCCCAGTCCGACTTGGCGTGGCGCACGAGCGCGAGGCGGATCATGCGCGCGCCGCCGTCCCGGCCAGGAGCTCCAGCACGCACAGCGCCGCGAGCCTCACGGTGCGTCCGTCCGGAGTGTCGGCGGTCGCGTCGACCTCGACGATGTCGGCGCTGCGCACGCGGGGGTCGGATGCCGCGGCGCGCACGATCGTGCGCAGCTCCCACGCCGCCAGCCCGCCCGGCACCGACGCCGGGCATCCGGGGGCCACGGAGCGGTCGCACACGTCGACGTCGATGTCGAGGTGGATGCCTCCGCCCCCATCGCCGGCGATCTCGAGCGCCTGGGCCACGACGTCGGCGGCGCCGCGCCGGCGCACCTCGTCGAGCCCGACGACGGTGATGCCGAGCTCCTCCGCACGCCGCGCATAGGCCACGGAGTTCGCGAAGTCGGCGATGCCGATCTGCACGACGTGCCGCGGGTCCAGGCCGTCCTCGATCAGCCGCCGCACGGGGGAGCCGTTGGAGACGCCGTCGCGCAGGTCGAAGTGGGCGTCGAGCGTGATCAGCCCGGTCGCGCCGGCTCCCTGCGCGACCGGGTAGGTCGCGGAGTTGTCGCCGCCGAGGGCGACGACGAGGGCCGCATCCGCGGCGAGCTCACGCACCGCGGCCCGGACGGATGCCTCGCCCTCGGGGCCGTCCGGCGAGGCGATGTCGCCCGCATCGGCGATCCGGAGGGTCTCGGCCAGGTCGATCGGCGGCGGGCCGAGCAGCGTCGGGCTGAAGCGCCGCAGCGCGTCGCGGACCGCGACGGGCGTCGCGTGCGCACCGGTCGGCGACAGCGACGTCCGCCAGGTCGGCACGCCGAGCAGGACGGCGTCCCAGCCGCCGGAGGCCACATCGGGCGCGGGCCAGCCACCGGCGCGGGGCCACAGGGGATCGTGCGAGAGCGTCACGGGATCGACGCTACTCCGCCGCGCCCCCGGACCGTCGAGGGCGTGCCGCGCGCTCACACCGAGACGTACGCCCAGGCGGTCCTGCCGCTCGCGAGCACGACCGACACGCGGCGATAGAGCGCGACCTCGTACTCGTCCGCGGCATCCAGTTCGTCCTCCGTGACCCACAGCACCTTGCCCACGACCTTGTCGAGCGGGCTGCCGGTCGGGCGCACGACCGGATGCACCGACAGGCCGGAGAGGTCGACGACCCGGGTGTCCTCGATCTCGGCGTAGTCGACGGTGTAGCCGGGGAGCACGTCGTCCTCGGCGGACAGGCGGCGCCCGAACGTGTCGAGCTGCACATCGGGGTTCTGGAGCGTCCCGTAGCTGAAGAGGGGCTGGTCGGCGGCCACGGGATCAGGCTAGTGCCGGAGGCGCCCGTCAGCCGAGGGCCGCGTGCGCGATCGTGTAGATGACGAGGCCCGCCAGCGCGCCGACGACCGTGCCGTTGAGGCGGATGTACTGCAGGTCGCGCCCCACCATGAGCTCGATCTTCTCGGTCGTCTCGTGCGGATCCCATCGCTCCACGGTGTCGGTGATGATCGAGGCGATGTCGTGGCGATAGCGGTCGACGAGGAAGACGGCGGCATCGGTGACCCACGAGTCCACGCGCGCCTGGAGTGCGGCATCCGTCGTGAGGCGCTGGCCGATCTCCGCGAGGGCGCTCGTCGCGCGGCGACGCAGCCCGCTGTCGGGGTCGGCGAGGGATGCCAGGAGCCCGGCCTTGGCGGTGTTCCAGGCCTCGGCGGCGAGTTCGCGGATGCGGGGGCTGTCGAACACGGTCGCCTTCGCGTCCTCGAACCTTCCGATCGTGCCGGGGTCGTGCTGGAGGTTGTCCGAAAGCCGTTCGAGGTAGCCGTCGATCGCGCGCCGCGCCTGGTGGTCGGGGTCGGCGCGGACGGCCGCGACGAACTTCACCGCCTCGTTGTAGACCGTGTCGTCGACGAGGCGGCTGGCGACCGACGGCAGCCACGACGGCAGCCTGCGCGAGACGAGCCCCGTGAACGCGAGGCGATTGGCCTCCAGCCACGCCCCGACGGTGTCGACGGCCATGTCCACGGCGCCGTGGTGCGCACCGGTTTCGACGATGCGCCCGAGCCACGCGCCGAGCGGCGGACCCCACTCGGGGGAGAGCAGGTGCTCGCGGGCGAGGTCCTCGATCACGCCCTGCACGTCGTCGTCGCTCAGCGCGCGCAGCACGCCGGCGGCCATCGCGGATCCCTCGGCTGCGACGCGCTCGGCGTGGGGCGGCTCGCGCAGCCACTCGCCGAGGCGCGCGGAGACCGCCGTTGCCTCGAGCTTCGTGCGCACGACGTCGCCGCGCAGGAACTCGGTCTCGACGAACTCGCCCAGCGTCCGGCCGATCTCGTCCTTGCGGTGGGGGATGATCGCGGTGTGGGGGATCGGGATCCCGAGCGGATGCCGGAACAGCGCGGTCACGGCGAACCAGTCCGCCAGCGCCCCGACCATGCCGCCCTCCGCCGCCGCGCGGACGTACGCGAGCGCGGGCACCTGCGCCTGGAACGCGAACGAGATCGCGAACA
Organism: Microbacterium insulae; assembly: GCF_042677065.1. NCBI lineage: Bacteria > Bacillati > Actinomycetota > Actinomycetes > Micrococcales > Microbacteriaceae > Microbacterium > Microbacterium insulae. The sequence continues at coordinate 2,485,529 of NZ_JBHTII010000001.1, forward strand.
CCACCGCCATGCCGAGGAGAGCGCCGAGGGCGACGCCCTTCATCAGTCGCAGTCCGCGCCTGCGTTCCTGGTCCGCGGGACTCAGCAGAGCCGTGGGAGTGCGCGCCATGGGGTCATCCTCGCACGCGGATCTCGGACCTCGGCGGGGCTTGCGCGCGCGGTGCGGGACGGGGCGTGCGCGGCGCGCGGGCCCGGGTCACTCCGCGAGCGGCCCCAGCCACGCGGCGGCGACGGTCGAGTGCGCCGACTCGGGGTCGGACGGGTGGAACAGTCCGGCGACGACGTCGCGCGAGAGACGGCTCAGCTCGCTCCGGGAGAAGTACGACGAGCCGCCCGCGACCAGGACCGCGTCGTCGACGACCGACTTCGCGGCGACGACGGCGCGGTGCTTGAGCCCTGCGAGGAGCGAGAACCAGCGCGGCCCGTGATCCGCCATCCGGTCGACGTCGCGGGCCAGGGCGTCCAGCTGCGGCACCATCGCGTCGTAGGCGAGAGCCATGTCGGCGATGCGCCACCGGATGTCGGGGTCCTGACTGTAGGGCTTGCCGGACTTCTTCGACGTGCGCGCTCCCGCGGCTTCCACGGCGAGGTCGAGCGCGCGCCGCGCGATGCCGGTGTACACCGACGCGATCAGGATCTCGAAGACACTGAAGATCCCGAACACGAGCGGGTCGGGGTTCGGTCCCGGGTCGAGGCGCCGCGCGATGCGGTCGGCGGGGGCGATCGCGCCCCGCAGCTCGGTCGTGCGCGACTGCGTGCCCCGCATGCCCAGGGTGTCCCAGTCGTCGCGCGACACGACGCGGCCGGCGGCTTCCTCGCCACGAGGGACGAAGGCGTAGACCACCTTCGGACCGTCGGGCGACGTCGTGTCCAGGCCGTGGAGGCCGAGCTGGGTCCACACCGGTGAGAGCGACGTGAAGATCTTCGTTCCGGTGAACGCGTAGCCGCCCTCGGCGGTGGGCGCAGCATCCGTCCCGCTGCCGAAGAGCACGAGATCGTTGCCCGCCTCGCTGATGCCGAATGCGAACACCTCGCCGGCCACCGCGCCCACCTGCACGAAGCGCAGGCTCTCGTCTCCGCGGTCGGTGAGGACCTTGGCGACTCCGGTCCACACCAGGTGCATGTTCACGGCGAGCGCGGTCGCGGGCGCCGCACCGGCCAGCCGCTGCTGGAGTACGGATGCCTCCGCCAGCCCGAGACCGGCACCGCCGAGCTCGGTCGGCACCAGGATCGAGAGGTACCCGGCTTCCCTCAGGTCGGCGAGGTCGGCCTCGGGGAAGGTGTTGTCCCGGTCGTGGATCGGCGCCCGCTCGCGGATCCGGTCGAGCAGGTCGTCCGGCAGGAACGCCGCCGGGTCGAAGCCGGTCACGACAGCACCGCCAGGAGCGCCGCCACTGCCGCCTCGGGCTCGTCGCGGTGCGGAGAGTGCCCGGCATTCGCGACGATCGACATCGTGATGCGGGGATTGGCCCCGACCACGGCCTCGGCGGGTTTGCCGGCGAAGATGCTGTAGACCTCCGGGTCGGAGGCGATGACGTGCGTCGGGACGGTGAGGGAGGCCGCGGCATCCGTCACGTCCCACTCCGGGTTCTGGGCGCTCGTCTGCTCGACGGCCCATCGGCTGGCCTGCTGGGCCGACAGCGCCTTGAGCTCGACATCCTGCTCGTGCCACGTGGGGTGGCTCTCCCGCACCGCACGCGCGGACGGATCGGCGAAGGACTCCTCCTGGCTCGCGCGCACGACCCCGCGGTCGTGGTCGGTCAGGGAGAGGGCGGGATCGATCAGGACGAGACGGAGCGTCCACGACGGGTCGGATGCCGCGGCGAGCGTCGAGGCGGCGCCGCCGAGCGAGTGCCCCAGGACGAGATCCCACGAGCCGCCGTCGTGCGGATGCGTCGCCGACAGGTCGGAGCCGTACGCGGCGAGCGTGTAGTCGAGCGCGCGCGGCGCCGTGCCGTGGCCCCGCAGGTCGACGGCGTCGGCGCGCCACCCGGCCTCGGCCAGGGCCACGCCGTAGCGCCACATCAGCGGACCGTTGGACCCCAGGCCGTGCACGAGGAGCGCGCGGCGCTCGGCGGCGGGAGGCCCCCACGAGAGGCGGGGGAGCGTCACGGGTGAAGGCATACCGCCATGCTACGGACCTCGGGCACTGCGCCGACCCGCAGAGAACCGAGGAGAAACGCCTTGGGGCGGGCGCCGGCCGCCGCCGGCACGGCGTGTTTCCTCATTTCTTGGTCGCCGCTGGTCGCCGCGGCCCCGACCGCGGGGAGGGCCGGGAGAATGGGAGGATGATCTCGACCGACCTCGCCCTGGCGCTCCGGGATGCCGGGCTGACGTGGCACCCGCGGTCCGGCGACCGATTCCAGCTAGACGAGCCCGAGTTCGAGGCCGACGTGTTCACGGTGAGCGAGATGACCATCGAGCCGCGGGAGTACCCGACCGGCCGCATCCTCGCCTTCAACGGCACGACCGAATGGGCGCTGGACTCGGTCGCGCTGGAGGACGCGCTGTGGCTGCCCCACGAGAGCCAGCTGCGCGAGCTGCTCGGACGCTCGTTCCGGGCGCTTCGCCGCCTGTCCGACGCCTTCGAGGTCGAGGTGGACCTCGAGGGACGCGCGCGCGTGTTCGAACACCCGGAGCCGGCGGACGCGTACGCCCTCGCGCTGCTGGAGCAGCTCCGCCGGCGCGACTGATCAGACCCCGATCGTGAGCGACGCGGTGTAGCCCGATCCCACCGAGCCCGACATCGTCGCGATCTGATGGATCCCGGCGTCGTCGCCGAACACGTTGTCGCTCTGCAGCGACACCTGCGACGCGTTGCGCACGCTCTGCTCGTACCCCGAAGTCGCGTACACGGCGGCGTTTGTCTCGTCGGGGAGCGCGATCTGGGAGGTCTTCACGATCGGCCCCGAGGCCACCGCGGTCGCGACGTCCTCGTACACCTCGAAGTGGATGTGGGGCCACCTGCCCGAGTAGCACGCCGGGTAGATCGACGTGAAGCGCACCGTCCCGTTCTGGTCCGTCTCCTGCACGCCGCGGAGGTAGTTCTCGTTCTCCACGCCCTGGCTGTAGAGGGAGTAGCGGCCGTCGCGGTCGCAGTGCCACAGGTAGACGCCCCGGCCCGCGAGCGCGGCGCCGGTCGCGGCATCCCGCACCGTCAGCGCGACGCTGAGGGGCACGCCCGGGGCGACGGTCGTCGACGAGCCGAAGCTCGAGCGGATGTCCGCGCGCACGATCCCCGAGTCGTCCAGCACGTTGACGCCGTTCGAGCCGTCTGCCGGATACGGGCCGCCGGTCTCGTCGGGCACCTCGCCGACGGGACCGGATGCCTCAGCCGTCGCGCTCGCCGAGGGCGTGGGCGTCGCGGTCGGGCCAGAGGTCGCGGAGGGCGATCCGGACGGGGCGGCCGAGGCATCCCCGCCGCCCTCGGCGCCGCAGGCGGCCAGCAGGCTCGTGAGGGCCACCCCGCCGAAGATGCCGAGGGCGCGGCGCCGGTCGATGAGCGTGCGGATGTCGTAGACGAGGCCGCGGTGATCCTCGTCGATGACGCGGCCGTCCGCGTCGGTCCAGCGGGTGTCGTGATCGGTCATGTCTGCGAGACAACCGCGGCGCACTATGCGATCGCTATGGACGCGCTATGGCCAGCTGAAGCATCGGCTCACGTGATGGTGGACACCGGTTCGGTGTCGGGGATGGGGCTCGCGTCGCGTCCGCGCAGGTCGGGGAAGCCCCGGACGAACACGACGGCGACGATCAGCCCGGCCGCCGCGAACGCGGTCGCTGCGACGTACGCGCCCGTCGGGCCGATGTCGTCGATGAGGAACCCGGCGATCGCGGAGCCCGCGGCCGCACCGATCAGCTGCCCCGTGCCGACCCAGCCGAAGGCCTCGGCGGTGTCGCTGAACTTCACGCTCGCGGACGTCATGGCGAACAGCACCGCGAGAGCCGGCGCGATGCCGATGCCGGCGAAGACGAGCGTGCCCCCCAGCCAGAACACGTCGAGCGACACGATCGTGAGGGCGAGTCCGACCGTCACGATCGCGAGGCGACGGGCCATCGCCCACGGCCCGATCGGGATATGGCCGAACGCCAGTCCGCCCGCGAGGCTGCCGACCGAGAACAGTGCCAGCACGATGCCGGCCTCGAGTCCGCCGTGGTCGAACGTCGCCACCACCCCGGCCTCGACGGCCGAGCACGCGCCGATGAGCAGGAACCCGACCACGGTCGCCAGCAGCACCGGCACCTTGGTGAGCACCTTGCCGATGCTGCGCCGGCTCCGCGGAATGCGCACGCGCCCGACCTCGGGGGACAGGACGAACCACGCGCCGCCGCCGAGGAGGATCACGACGATGAGCAGCAGCGCCGGCACGGTGCCGACCTGTGTGGCCACGACGGTGATGACCACCGGGGCGATGATCCAGATGATCTCCTGGAGAGAGGCGTCGAGCGAGAACAGCGGCGTCAGCTGCTTGGCCGTCACGAGCTTCGGATAGATCGTCCGGGCGGCGGACTGGATCGGGGGAGTGGAGAGGCCGCTGAGGAATCCCAGTGCCATGTACCCCGGCACGGGGAGCGCGAGCAGCGCGATCGCGGTGATCGAGATCGCGCACACGAGCATGGTCGCGGTGATGACCGGGCGCATGCCCCAGCGCCCCATCCAGCGGCTCGTCACGGGGCCGGCGATCGCCTGGCCGATGGATGCCGCGGCCAGCACGAGGCCCGCCGCGCCGTAGGAGCCCGTGACGTGCTCGATGTGCAGCAGGATCGCCAGGCTCGTCATGCCGTTGGGGAACCGCGCGGTCAGCTGCGCAGCGATGATGCGGCCGACCCCCGGAGTGCGAAGGAGATCCCGGTAGCCCGCCACGCGTCCACGTTATCGCCCGCCCGCGACACGCCGCGACACGCCGTGGGGCCCTATCCACAGGCGAATCGGATGTCGGAGCCCCCGCGTACCTTCCCTTCTGTGGAGAGCCGCCGACGCCGAGTCTGAAATGCGCGTGATTCAGGCTTTTTCCAGGTTCGGAATCCGGGCTCGCCCTGTGGATGAAACGGTGGAGAACCTGTGTTGTAAATGGGGAGAACGGTGGAAAATCACACTGATGTAACTACTAGCCCTTGTGGTGCTTCCGGATGTCGGTACCCACATGTAGTGTTGGTCTCCCGGCGGGGGGCCTGCCGGACAATCAAGTGGATGTGAGGGGAGACACACGATCGACATGGCGATCACCGTCTACACGAAGCCTGCCTGCGTGCAGTGCACCGCGACCTACCGAGCGCTGGACTCGAAGGGCATCGCATATGAGATCCACGACCTCTCCGAGGACCCCGCGGCCCTCGAGCAGGTCAAGGCGCTGGGCTACCTCCAGGCGCCCGTCGTCATCACCGACGAAGACCACTGGTCGGGCTTCCGTCCCGACAAGATCGACGAGCTCGCCTCGCGGCTCGCGTGACGCCATGGCAACCGCGATCGCGCAGCGAGATGCGGTTGCCGGGCACCGGGCCGCGACGCCGCTCCTCGTCTACTTCTCGAGCGTGTCGGGGAACACGGCGCGGTTCATCGAGAAGCTGGGGGCGCGCGCGGTGCGGATTCCGCTGCACCCGGCCGACATGCCCCTCGTGGTCGACGAGCCGTTCATCCTCGTCACCCCGACCTACGGCGGAGGCCAGGGCCGGGGCGAGGAGAAGGGCGCCGTTCCCAAGCAGGTGATCCGGTTCCTCAACGACGAGCGAAACCGCCGCCTGATCCGCGGGGTCATCTCCGCGGGCAACACCAACTTCGGCGAGCACTACTGCATCGCCGGCGACATCATCAGCCGCAAGTGTCATGTGCCGCACTTGTACCGGCTCGAAGTATTCGGCACGCCTGAAGACGTACAACGCGTGAGCGAGGGATTGGAACGATGGCAGACGCCGCAGTGACAGAGCAGGACTTCAAGACCGAGGTGCGCTTCGAGGGCATGGACTACCACGCGCTCAACGCGATGCTGAACCTGTACGACGCCGACGGGAAGATCCAGTTCGACGCCGACAAGCGAGCGGCGCGGGAGTACTTCCTGCAGCACGTGAACCAGAACACCGTGTTCTTCCATTCCCTCAAGGAGCGGCTGGACTACCTGGTCGAGAAGGAGTACTACGAGCCGGAGGTGCTGGCGAAGTACCCGTTCTCTTTCATCCAGGAGCTCAACGACTTCGCGTACGGCAAGAAGTTCCGCTTCGAGACGTTCCTCGGGGCGTTCAAGTACTACACGAGCTACACGCTGAAGACCTTCGACGGCAAGCGCTACCTCGAGCGATTCGAGGACCGCGTCGTGATGACCGCGCTCGCCCTCGCCGACGGCGATCAGAAGCTTGCCACCAGCCTGGTCGACGAGATCATCTCCGGGCGCTTCCAGCCGGCGACCCCGACCTTCCTCAACGCCGGCAAGGCCCAGCGCGGCGAGCTGGTCTCGTGCTTCCTGCTGCGCATCGAAGACAACATGGAGTCGATCTCGCGCGGCATCAACTCCTCGCTCCAGCTGTCCAAGCGCGGCGGCGGCGTGGCGCTGCTGCTCTCGAACATCCGGGAGTCGGGCGCTCCGATCAAGCAGATCGAGAACCAGTCGTCGGGCATCATCCCCGTCATGAAGCTGCTCGAAGACAGCTTCAGCTATGCCAACCAGCTCGGAGCGCGTCAGGGCGCCGGCGCCGTGTACCTCAGCGCGCACCACCCCGACATCATGCGGTTCCTCGACACCAAGCGCGAGAACGCCGACGAGAAGATCCGCATCAAGACGCTCTCGCTCGGCGTCGTCGTGCCCGACATCACGTTCGAGCTCGCCAAGAACGGCGAGGACATGTACCTCTTCTCGCCGTACGACGTCGAGCGCGTCTACGGCGTGCCGTTCGGCGACATCTCGGTGACCGAGAAGTACCGCGAGATGGTCGACGACCCGCGCATCAAGAAGACCAAGATCAACGCGCGCGAGTTCTTCCAGACGCTCGCCGAGATCCAGTTCGAGTCGGGCTACCCGTACATCATGTTCGAAGACACGGTGAACAAGGCCAACCCGATCAAGGGCCGGATCAACATGTCCAACCTGTGCTCGGAGATCCTCCAGGTCAACACGCCGACCACGTACAACGAGGACCTCTCCTACGCCCAGATCGGCAAGGACATCTCGTGCAACCTGGGCTCGCTCAACATCGCACTCGCGATGGACGGCGGCGACCTCGCGAAGACGGTGGAGACCAGCATCCGCGCCCTCACCGCTGTCAGCGACCAGAGCCACATCGCCTCGGTTCGCTCGATCGAGGACGGCAACGACCGGTCGCACGCGATCGGCCTGGGTCAGATGAACCTCCACGGCTACCTCGCCCGCGAGCACGTCCACTACGGCTCGGAGGAGGGTGTCGACTTCACGAACATCTACTTCTACTCCGTGCTCTTCCACGCACTGACGGCGTCGAACAAGATCGCCATCGAGCGCGGTGAGACCTTCGACGGGTTCGAGGACTCGACCTACGCGTCGGGTGAGTTCTTCGACAAGTACATCGACCAGGAGTGGGCGCCCGCGACCGACAAGGTCGCCGAGTTGTTCGCCGGCCACCACATCCCGACGCAGGACGACTGGCGCGCGCTGAAGGCCTCGATCCAGCAGCACGGCATCTACAACCAGAACCTGCAGGCGGTTCCGCCGACCGGCTCGATCTCGTACATCAACAACTCGACCTCGTCGATCCACCCGATCGCGGCGAAGATCGAGATCCGCAAGGAAGGCAAGCTCGGGCGCGTCTACTACCCGGCGGCGTTCATGACGAACGAGAACCTGGAGTACTACCAGGACGCCTACGAGATCGGCTACGAGAAGGTCATCGACACGTACGCCGCCGCGACGCAGCACGTCGACCAGGGCCTGTCGCTCACGCTGTTCTTCAAGGACACCGCCACCACGCGCGACATCAACAAGGCTCAGATCTACGCGTGGCGCAAGGGCATCAAGACGATCTACTACATCCGTCTGCGTCAGATGGCGCTCGAGGGCACCGACATGAGCGAGTGCGTCTCGTGCACGCTCTGACGGTCTGATCAGGGATTTCGAGAGAAGAAGGAAGATGAGCGAGAAGCTCCAGCTCCTGGATCACGTCCAGGCCATCAACTGGAACCGCATCCAGGACGACAAGGACCTCGAGGTGTGGAACCGCCTCGTGAACAACTTCTGGCTGCCCGAGAAGGTGCCGCTGTCCAACGACATCCAGTCGTGGAACACGCTGACCCCCGAGGAGCAGACGCTCACGATGCGGGTGTTCACGGGGCTGACGCTGCTCGACACGATCCAGGGAACCGTCGGCGCGGTGTCGCTGATCCCCGATGCGATCACCCCGCACGAGGAGGCCGTCTACACGAACATCGCGTTCATGGAGTCGGTGCACGCCAAGTCGTACTCGTCGATCTTCTCGACCCTGTGCTCGACGAAGGAGATCGACGAGGCGTTCCGCTGGTCGATCGAGAACCCGAACCTTCAGAAGAAGGCTCAGATCGTCATGGAGTACTACCGCGGCGACGAGCCCCTCAAGCGCAAGGTCGCTTCGACCCTGCTCGAGAGCTTCCTGTTCTACTCGGGCTTCTACCTGCCGATGCACTGGTCGAGCCGTGCCAAGCTCACCAACACCGCCGACCTCATCCGGCTCATCATCCGCGACGAGGCCGTGCACGGGTACTACATCGGCTACAAGTTCCAGCGCGGGCTGGAGAAGGTCGACGAGGCGACCCGCAACGACATCAAGGACTACACCTTCTCGCTGCTCTACGAGCTGTACGACAACGAGGTGCAGTACACGCAGGACCTCTACGACAGCGTCGGCCTGACCGAGGACGTCAAGAAGTTCCTGCACTACAACGCCAACAAGGCCCTCATGAACCTCGGGTACGAGGCGATGTTCCCGTCGACGGTGACCGACGTGAACCCCGCGATCCTGTCGGCGCTCTCACCTAACGCCGACGAGAACCACGACTTCTTCTCGGGCTCGGGCTCGTCGTACGTGATCGGAAAGGCCGAGGCCACCGAGGACGAGGACTGGGACTTCTAGAAGTCTGAAGGCGCGCGGAAGACCGAGATGGTCGCACGAAACCCGAGAGGCATGCAGCTCGTCGAGAAACGGCCGCCTCGTTGAGACGAATGGGTGTCCCACACGTGTGAAGGACCGCGCGTCCGCGACCGGTTGATCAGGTGTCGCCGTGGCCACACGACGACAACGGCGACCCGGCACGGCGGGCTGCCGAGGCGTTCGCGCGGCGACTCCTCGGCAGTGCGACCTGCGGCCCGCCCAGCCACGAGGGGGCCGAGGGGAGCTCCTCGGGCGCGACGATCTGACGGATCGTGCCGACGGCGATCGTCAGCGTCCACGTCAGCGCGACCGCACTCTCTGCACCTTCGCGGAGGCGTCCGCCGGGCGCTGAGTCCAACGTCCCACGGTCTCGCCGGGCGGGGACGTCGAGGGACCACTGTCGCGACGCGGGGCGTCGGCCGCATGCGAGCGAAGCGGCGGGAGACAATCCCACGAAGGGAAGGAGGAGCCGATGGCACGCAACCTTCTGCGAGCGGATCCGTTCGCACAGGCCTCTGCACTCACCCGAGATATGTTCGACGGCGGGTTCCGCACCCTGCAGGGCCGGAAGCCCACGACGGATGTCTACACCGAGGACGGGGCGGCGCTGGTCATACAGGCGCACCTCGTGCCAGCCGACCTTCGTCTGCTCACGGCGCGCAGCAACCGCGACGAGCGACCCGCCGCTTATACGAATCCCTGACATTCCGTGAGCGCCGGCGGGACCTTCGACCCTGAGCCCACGGCCGCGTGTCACGATGCTGGAGGCATGCCGGAAACTGTGCGCGACCCCCGTCCCCACAAACCCCAACCGCCGCTACCGTGGTCCCGGCCGGGCATCCTCGTCGGACTCGACGGATCGGCGGGGTCGATCTCGGCGCTCCGGCACGCGGTGCGGATGGGACCCCAGCTCGGATTGCCGGTCCACGCGGTCGTGGTGTGGGACTACCCCACCCTCGTGTCGGGAGAGTACTTCCACCCGGAGGATGACAGCGACCCGGCCGAAGGGGTCGTCGACGTCGTCGGCGATGCGACCGACCGGGTGTTCGCAGGCGACCCGCCGGTTTGGTTCACCTCGAGCCTGCGACGCGGGAAGCCCGCGCGGGAACTCGTGGAGATGTCGAAGGAGGCCGCGATGCTCGTCGTCGGCGGACGCGGTCATGGCGGATTCCTGGGGCTTCTGCTCGGATCGGTCAGCGACGCCTGCGCTGCGCACGCGGACTGCCCGGTCCTCGTCGTCCACGACCGGTGAGGCGGATCTGCCCAGGTGCCTGGCGACCGGTCGGAGGCTTGCGGCCCTCGACCGACATGCGATGACTCCTCATCCAGCGACGGGGGCGACGTCCTGTTCGCGCACGATGAGAACCGGGCACAGCGCATGCGCCACGCACACAGAACTGACCGAGCCGAGCAGCAGTCCGGTGAAGCCCCCGTGACCGCGGCTTCCGATGATGAGCATCTCGCTGTTCGCCGAATGCTGCAGCAGCACGAAGCCGGGCCTGCCGCGCTCCATGCCGATCGTGAACCACTCGGGGGGCGGACCGGCGAACGCCTCGCGCCGGGCCGCATCGATGACGGCTCGCGCGTCGGTCTCCGGGCGCGAGTTGCGAGGAGCAGCGAGTCGATGTCCGCTCAGCGGGCTTGCGAAGTCCCACACCACGAGGGCATGGACCGGCAGGCCGAGCCTCGGCCCCATGGCCACGGCGACATGAAGCGCGGCACGTGAAGCGGGTGAGCCGTCGACGCCGACGAGCAATCCAGGTCGGCTCCACGGCAGCGGATGCTCCTCATGGCGCGGATCGTCGACCGGAACTTCCTCGGGCATGACTTCATGTTCGGACCGGTGAGAGGGGCAGGACGGGCCGAAGGTCCCGCGACAGCGCAGAAGCGCGGGTGACCTGCGTTGGCGTCTCGCTCGCCCTGATCGGGCACGATGAGCGCGGCCTGCCGATCCTGAGGGCCACCGCAGGACCTTCGACCCGAGCGCGGTCGGTGCCGTGAAGAAAGCTCCCCACAGGACGTAGCGCGACCAGGGAAGGATGAGGACTTGACGATGCCGCTTCCCAAGAAGCTCTACGAGCGCGAACTGCGCCGCCTCCAGGCGGAGCTGGTCGACATGCAGGCGTGGGTGCAGTCGACCGGTGCCCGCATCGTGGTGATCTTCGAGGGTCGGGATGCCGCAGGGAAGGGTTCGACCATCAAGCGGGTCACCGAATACCTCAATCCCCGAGTGACGCGCATCGTCGCTCTGCCTTCGCCGACGGAGCGGGAGAGGACGCAGTGGTACTTCCAGCGCTATGTCCAGCACCTGCCGGCAGCGGGGGAGATCGTCCTGATGGACCGCTCGTGGTACAACCGTGCGGGCGTCGAGTACGTGATGGGCTACTGCACGAGCGCCGAGTATCACCGCTTCCTCCATCAAGCGCCGATCTTCGAGCGGCTCCTCGTCGAGGACGGGATCGTCGTCCTGAAGTACTGGTTCAGCGTGTCGCCCGACGAGCAGGAAAGACGCTTCCGCTCGCGTGCGGAGGATCCGATGCGACGGTGGAAGCTAAGCGGCAACGACGTCCTGTCGATCACGCGGTGGGAGGACTACTCGCGCGCGAAGGACACGATGTTCGTGCACACCGACATCCCCGAAGCCCCTTGGTTCGAGGTGCCCTCCGTCGACAAGCGGCGGAGCCGGATCAACATGATCACGCACCTGCTGTCCCGCATCCCGTATGACCACGTCGATCCCGACCGCGTGGTCATCCCGTCGCGACCTGATGCCCGTGGCTATGAGCGTCCGCCCCGGAACCTCGACAACTACGTGCCCGACGCTGCCGCCCGGCTGATGTCCTGACCTCCGAGCCCAAGCTCAGGCTCGAGCGAGGACGAGGATTTCGGGGCGGAGACGCGCGCATCTGATTCGCACCGCCAACGGGCCGGATACGGCACGACCGTCTACGCGGCAGGTGTCCGTTCTCCCGCGATCGGCCACGACACCAGCGTGTGCCAGCGCGAAGGATCTGGCTCGAGGGTGGGATCGGTGACGTAGCTCTCCCACATCACGTCGGCGGGCAGGAGGCCCGCCTCCCCGATGTACTGCTCGAGCGCGGCGTAGGTCTTCTCCAAGTCGTCGTACGGGCCGACATGCTCGGCGGAGGCGATGCGGCCGCCGGGAAGAGAGCCGGCACGGACCTCGCCCTCCGACGCGATCGGTGAAGAGACCGGAAACCCTGCCTCGACGTCGAGCGTGGCCGACGGAGAACCGTAGTACTTGCCGTAGGGCGGGCCGGCGGGGGCGACGCCCTGTTCGCTCATCACCCGCATCGTCGAGGAGAAGGCGTCCGAGAAGAACTGCGAGAGCGCCTCCATCGGCACCACTCTGCGAACCCCGGCCGTCAGCACCTCGGGGCGATCCTCGATTCGCACCTGCACGGTCATCTGCATCTCCGTTTCTGCTCCGGCAGCACCAGGCTAGGGCGGCATACGTCCTCGCCATCGGGCCAGAGGTCCCGCGGGGACCACAGACGCCCCGGGGGACCAAAGACCCCCGCACGGGCTGCTCGGGGCGCCACGCTGTCGCCATGCGAGCACTGGTGGTCTACGAGTCCATGTTCGGAAACACGCATCGGATAGCCGCGGCGATCGCCGACGGGATGTCCGACGGCGCGGATGTCGCGCTCACCGACGTCGCACAGGCCCCGCCCGCGATCCCGGCCGATGTCGACCTCGTGGTGGTCGGCGGGCCTACGCACGTCTTCTCGATGTCGAGGGACGCGACCCGCAGGGAAGCCGCGCGCCGAGGCGGAGCGGTGACCGATGCCGACAAGGGCATCAGGGAGTGGCTGGAGGCGCTCGCGGCGACCGATCGGCCGATCCCGTTCGCCGCGTTCGACACCCGCGTGGACGACATGGCGCTCCTCCCGGGCGCGGCGTCGCACGCCGCGACCCGCATCGCCCGGAAGCTCGGATTCAAGACGGAGGAGCCGATGAGCTTCCTCGTGAAGGGCTACGAAGGACCGCTCGTGGACGGCGAACTGGACAGCGCGCGCGAATGGGGCCACGGACTCACGGAGCAGCTCGCGGGCTGATACCGGTCCGCGCGGCATCGCGCCCGGGTTGTCAAGCGCGCCCTGTCGGTGGCGCCCTGTGCCACGGTGGACTCATGCTCAGAACCCTCGCCCGGTGGTCGCTCGCGGCTGCCATGGTCTTCGCCGGAGTCAGCCACCTGTTCTGGGCCCGCCGCGAGTTCCGCGCGCAAGTGCCCGAATTCGCAACGAAGGTCATGGACGAGGACGCGGTCGTCGTGGCCTCCGGCGTAGCCGAAGTCATGCTCGGCGCGTCCCTCGTCGCTCTGCCGGCGTCACGGCAGCGGATCGGCGTCCTCCTGGCCGCGTTCTTCGTGGCGGTGTTCCCCGGCAACATCGAGCAATACGTCAAGCGGCGGGACGGCTTCGGCCTCGACACCGACCGCAAGCGGCTCGTCCGCCTGTTCTTCCAGCCTGTGCTCGTCGCGTGGGCGCTGTGGTCGACGCGCGACGGCCGCTGACCCGTCCCGGCGTCACCGCCGCGTCGACACGGTGACCGTGAACTTCGCGTTGCGCGCGACCTGACGGGTGGGCCCGACCAGACGCTCGAGCGGCGCCCGGTACCGCAGCGCCGAGTTCCACACGGTCCACAGCTCTCCACCCGCACGCAGCACCCGGGCCGCCTGCGCGAACATGCGCGGCGCGACCCCCTCGTTGATCGCCGCTCCCACGTGGAACGGGGGATTGAGGGCGATGTAGTCCGCCGACGCGTCGGGCCGCGACGCCAGCATGTCGTCGCGCGCGACCTCCACGCGATCCGCGACGCCGTTCGCCGCAGCGGTCGCGCGCGCCGACGCGACGGCCGCGGCCGACTGATCGCACGCGTACACCCGCAGGGACGGATGCCGCAATGCGAGCGTCGTCGCGACGACCCCGGTCCCGCACGCGAGGTCGACCGCGGCATCCGTCCCGTCGGGCGGCGCGGGAAGGTTGTCGAGCAGGAACCGCGTGCCGATGTCGATCGACGCACCGGCGAAGGCGCCGCCGAACGCGCACACGACGAGCCCGTCCTCCTCCCGCATCTGCGGGAGCGGCTCATGCCCGTCGTGAGGCCCGCGGGCGACCAGCACGCGGGACTTCTGTCGCGCGTGGGTCACGTCGATCCGGGTGAAGTACTCGCGCAGCACGTCGTTCATGGCGACGGTCATGTGCTTGAGGCGGCCTCCGGCGAACACGGCGACGTCCGGGGCAGCGTGGGCGGCGACCAGCGCCGCTATGTCGCGGAGGGCGTCCAGCGACCGCGGCAGGCGCAGGAGCACGACGCGCGCGCCCGTCACGAGCTCCGCCGCGAGAGGGAGAGAAGCCACCGCGCCGCCAAGCCCGAACCGCTCGGCGTTCGCCGCGAGCGCCTGCTCGCCGGTGAGTGCGTCCTGATGGACCCGGATGCCGCGGGCCCCGTCCGCGGCTGCCCCGAGCGCGAGCGCGCCGTAGCCGTCTCCGATCACCGTGATCGTGCCGTCGGGCGCCTGGGCGCGAGCGGCGGCCGACTCGTCGAGGATCAGGCGGTCCGCGGCATCGGAAGCCGGCAGATCGGGGCCCTCGAGGTCGGGCCAGCGCCGCAGGTCGGCGGGGGAGTAGTGCACCGTCCCACGGTATCGGCGGATGGGCGGCGAAAACGGAGGAAGAAGTGCGCCGGTCACGGCCCGCGGCCCCTCGGAGCGGCGAATCTCCTCCGTTCTTGCGGGGACGCGGCTGAGTCGGGTTCGTCCTCGCCGCGAACGTAGGCTGGAGGCATCCCACCCGAAGGAGACCCGTGTTCCGCACGCCCCTGAACCTGTTCCGAGTCCTGGCGATCGCGGAGGCGATCTCGTGGACGCTGCTGATCGCGGGGCTCATCGTGCGGGCGACCACGGACCTCGCCGTCGCCGTGACGGTCGGCGGCGGCATCCACGGGTTCGTCTTCCTCTCGTACGGCGCCACCGCCGTGCTCGTGGCGAAGAATCAGCGGTGGGGCGTGGGCCCGACGGTCGTGGCGATCGCGAGCGCGGTGATCCCGTACGCGACGATCCCCACCGAGCTGTGGCTGCACCGATCCGGCCGCCTCGCCGGCGCGTGGCGGCTGGAGCAGACCGACGACCCTCGGGATGCCGCGTGGCACGACCGTCTCATGCGCTGGTTCCTGAACCGCGCTTGGCTGCTCGCGGTGCTGATCGCGCTCGCGGTCGCCGCGCTCTACGTCGTCCTGCTGATCGTCGGCCCGCCGGGCGGGCGGGACTGAATCTCACCAGCCGGTCGTCAGGACGCGGTCGAGAGCTGCCACGAGCGCATCGGCGCTCTCCCGGGAGAAGCACATCGGCGGCTTGATCTTGAGGATGTTCTGGTGGTCGCCCGTCGGCTGGGCGATCACGCCGAGGTCGCGTAGGCGTGCGCACACGGCGGCGGTCTCGGCCGTGGCCGGCTCCCACGTCGCAGGGTCGCGGACGAGCTCGGGGCCGAGATAGAAGCCCCATCCGTGGACGGCGCCGATGATCGGATGCCGATGCCCGAGCGCCTCGAGGCGCTCCTTGAGATAACCGCCCACGTCGTGGGCGTTCTCCTGCAGCTGTTCGTCCCGGATCACATCGAGCACCGTCAGGCCGACGACGCTGGAGACCGGGCTCCCTCCCGCGGAGGAGAAGAAGTATCCGCCGGCGCGATACCGCTCGGCGATCTCGCGGGTGGTGATGACGGCGCCCAGCGGATGGCCGTTGCCCATCGCCTTGGCGACGGTCACGACGTCGGGCACCACGCCCTGCTGCTCGAATCCCCAGAACCACTCGCCGAGGCGGCCGTAGCCGACCTGCACCTCGTCGGCGATCGCGATCCCGCCGTGCGCGCGCACGGCGGCGTAGACCGCCTCGAGGTAGCCGTCGGGGAGGGCCACTCCGCCCCCGTTGCCGAAGAGCGTCTCGGCGATGAAGGCGCCCGGTGCGGCGCCGCCGCCCGCGAGCCGGTCGATCTCGGCGACCGCCTCCTTCGCGTAGCGCCCGGCGTCGGGACCGCGGTGTCGGCCGCGGAGCGCGTTCGGGGCGGGGAGGGTGTGCACCCAGTCCGGGCGGGTCTCGAGGGCCGCAGGATTGTCGGCGACCGACGTCGAGACCGCGTCGCTCAGGTAGGTCCAGCCGTGGTAGGCCTCCTGCAGCGCAAGGACGTCGGTGCGTCCGGACCACGCCTGGCCGAGCCGGAGCGCCAGATCCACCGCCTCGGAGCCGCTGTTGACGAGGAAGACGGTGTCCAGCGGCTCGGGCAGGAGCGCGGCCAGGCGCTCCGAGAACTCCACGACAGCCGGGTAGTGGAAGCGCGAGTTGGTGTTGAGCAGACTCCACTGCCGTGTGATCGCCT
This sequence comes from Microbacterium insulae, assembly GCF_042677065.1. Classification (NCBI taxonomy): domain Bacteria; kingdom Bacillati; phylum Actinomycetota; class Actinomycetes; order Micrococcales; family Microbacteriaceae; genus Microbacterium; species Microbacterium insulae. The sequence goes on from NZ_JBHTII010000001.1 coordinate 2,502,010, forward strand.
CGACGAGGCGGGGGTGAGCGTGCCCGATCGAGGTGACGTTGTTGAGCGTGTCGAGGTACACGCGGCCGTCCGCGTCGACGAGGTGCTCGCGCCAGCCGCGCACCATCACCGGCGGCTCGGCGAAGTAGTGCTCCTGGACGTCGGCGAACACGGCGTCTCGTCGCGCGAGCAGGGAGGCGGGGTCCGAGGCCGGGCCGGCGGACACGGACGCCGACGGATGTCCCGGCACGAGCGATCCCGCATCGGCGACGAGGACGCGCCACGCGCGCGCGAGGCTCCGCGGCACGAATCGCGGTGCGTGCGAGCCGGGGGCGAGCGCCTGCACCCACAACCGCCCCTCCGCCTCACCGAGGTGGTCGCCCGCCGCGACCTCCTCGCCGTCGGGGACGGCAGCGCACACGCCGTCCAGGACGAGGTCCGCGGCGGGGGATCGCAGCGTCACGCCGGCCGCGCCGTGGATCACCGTGCCCGCCCACGGGGCGGCGACGGGCTGCGCGGCGACGAATCTCAGCTCGGCGCCGAGCGCGACGTTGTGCGGCTCGTCCGGATCGTGCGGCCGCGAGCGCGTGAGCCGGGCCTCCCCGAATCGGGCGACGGCGGCGCGCGCGGGGTCGAGGCATCCGCTCAGGACGTCTTCTTCGACGGATGCCTCGAGCCACCGCCCCGCGTCGAGGGCGGGGCTCGTGGGGGTGAGGTCGGCGACCGCGACGTCCTGCGAATCGAGCCCGGGCAGCAGGGGCGCCGCGGGCGGGAGGCCGAGCGATGCGATCGCACGCCCTGTCGCGTCGGACACGAGCGCCGTCGCCACCGCGAGCGGCACGGAGGTCGCCGCGTCGAGGATCGCGAGCTCGTGCTCGAGGTTGCCCGCCGCGTACGCGTTGCCCGGGTCGGTCGCCAGCACGTGGTGCGCGCTCGCCACGAGCGTGGCCGCCCGCACCACGACCAGAGGCCAGAGGGCCGCGACCTCCGGGTCTCCGAGCGGCCGCACCCGGTCGTAGGCCGACACGGCGCGCATCGCGGCGCGAAGGTCGACGCCGTCGTGGTGCAGCAGCGACGAGACGGTGATCGCCAGTTCGCCGACCGTCCACGTGCGGTTGAGGTCGCCGAGGTCGATCACGCCGTCTGGCAGCCGCGTGACGGGGTCGGCGGTGACGACGTTGTCGTCGGTGAGGTCGCCGTGGATGAACTGCACCGGGAGGCGGTCGCCCAGATCCTCGATGACGGACCACGCGGATGCCGCGGCATCCGTCACGCGCGCTCGCAGGGGGTCGTCGGCGATGTGGGGCAGCAGTTCGTCCAGGACGGTGCGCGCATACCGCAGATCCCACTGGTGGACGCGCTCCGCCCCGGGGGCGTCGAGTCCGTCCAGCGCGAGGGCGACGCGGGCGGCCAGGGAGCCCATCTCCTCGACGACCCGCGGCGGCAGGTGACCGGACAGTGTGCGACCCGCGAGGAACTCCAGGAGGCGGGCATGCACCCGGACGCCGTCGAGGTCGAGGCGCACGGCGGTCGCGCCGCCCGTGGGGGCGATGGCTCGCGGGGCGCGGCATCCCGCCTGCTCGGCCAGCAGGGCCGCGGCGGCGGACTGCGCCTCCAGCTCGGCGGCCGAGACGCTCGGGTTGGCGATCTTGAGCAGCAGCCGGTCGCCGTGCGCCGGTGTGAGCAGGAAGTTGCGGTCCTGATGACTGCCCAGCGTCCGAGCGGTCGCCGCGATGCCCCAGTGATCGCGCGCGATCTGCGCGGCGGCCGCCTCGTCGATCTCGGGCGGTGCGGGCTGCACGATCGCCACGGGGCCGGCAGCGGAGTCAGGGCGGGGGTGGGGCATGGTGCGGATCCTGTCGGGACGGTGGATCGAGATTACCGCCCGCGGAACCGCCGGCACGGAACGGTCCCCGGGGTCTGGGAATACGCCCGACGATCGACCGTTTAAGTTGATACGGCTGTGCTCAAGTTCGTAAACTTGACACGACTCCACTCAAGTTCTCAGGAGAGAAACCGAATGCCCGAAGACTTCACCCCCTCCGCCGACGACACCGGAAGCTCGTTCGACGAGTTCCTCGCTCGTTACCTGGCGGGCGAGCGAGCGCGCGCGGAGCGGTCGATCGACCTCAGTCGCTTCCTCGGAGCGCGCACGCAGGAGCTCCTTCAGCGTGCCGGGCGCTTCGCCCTCGAGCGCGGACAGCGCGAGCTCGACGCGCTCCACCTGCTGCGGATCCTCGTCGACGAGGCACCCGCCCGCGACGCGGTCGAGCACATCGGCGCCGACCCCCGCGCGATCCTTCGCGCGACCGACGAGCGCCTGCCCGCGGCATCCGACCCCGCCGACGTCGACGGTGCGGTCATCACCCCGTCGGTGCAGCGCGCGCTGTTCCACGCCTTCCAGGTCGCGCGCTCTTCAGGGTCGACCTACGTCGACCCCGAGCACCTCTTCTTCGCACTCGTGCTCGCGCAGGACACCCCGGCGGGCCAGGTGCTCGCGCGGGCCGGAGTCACCGCGGAGGCTCTCACTCAGGGGCTGCGCGAGACCGTGACCGCCGGCGCCGCGCCGGCGACGCAGGAGCAGGCGGATGCCGCGGCATCGGCGACCCCGATGCTCGACACCTACGGGACCGACCTCACCGCCCGTGCCCTCGAGGGCGCTCTGGACCCGGTCATCGGCCGCGCCGACGAGATCGAGCAGACCATCGAGATCCTCAGCCGCCGCACGAAGAACAACCCCGTGCTGGTCGGGGAGGCGGGCGTCGGCAAGACCGCGATCGTCGAGGGGCTGGCCCAGGCCATCGTCGACGGCGCCGTGCCCGAGCAGCTGCTCGGCAAGCGCGTGATCGCGCTGGATCTCCCCGCCATGCTCGCCGGCACCCGCTACCGCGGCGACTTCGAGGAGCGCCTCACCAAGACGATGGACGAGATCGCCGCGCACCGCGGCGAGCTGGTGATCTTCATCGACGAGGTCCACACCGTGGTCGGCGCGGGCGGCGCCGGAGACGGCGGCATGGACGCCGGGAACATCCTCAAGCCGCGCCTCGCGCGCGGTGAGCTGCACCTCGTCGGCGCGACGACGCTCAAGGAGTACCGCGTCGTCGAGAAGGACCCCGCCCTCGAGCGCCGGTTCCAGCCCGTCCGGGTCGGCGAGCCGACGGTGGCGGACGCCGTGCTGATCCTCCAGGGGCTCAAGCCCGCCTACGAGGAGCACCACGGCATCGTCTACACCGACGACGCCATCCGGGCCGCCGTCGAGCTCAGCGATCGGTACCTGACCGAGCGCGTGCTGCCCGACAAGGCGATCGACCTCATCGATCAGGCCGGCGCGCGGCTGCGGCTGCGACTCGGCGCGAAGGTCGACGTGAGTGGTCTGCTGGAGGAGCTCGCGACCCTCGAGGCCGACAAGAACGCCGCCGTGTCGGCCGAGCACTACGAGGAGGCCTCGCGCATCCGCGATCGGATCGCCGCGGTCCAGGCGCGCCTCGACGACGCGACCGCATCGGGTGCCGCGGCCCGCGGCGAGGCGATCGTGGGCGAGCCCGAGATCGCCGCGGTGATCAGCCGGGCCACCGGCATCCCGGTGAACCGTCTGACCGAGACCGAGCGGGAGCGCCTCGCGCAGCTGGAGGACGAGCTGCACGACCGGGTCATCGGGCAGGATGACGCCGTCGCCGCGGTCGCCAAGGCCGTCCGCCGCAACCGCACCGGCATGGGCGACGCGCGCAGGCCGGTCGGCTCGTTCCTGTTCCTCGGCCCGACGGGTGTCGGCAAGACCGAGCTCGCGAAGGCGCTCGCGGCGTCGCTGTTCGACGACGACGGCGCCGTCATCCGCTTCGACATGAGCGAGTTCGGCGAGCGCCACACCGTGTCGCGCCTCGTCGGGGCTCCTCCGGGATACGTCGGGTACGACGAGGCCGGGCAGCTCACCGAGCGCGTGCGGCGCAACCCGTACTCGATCGTGCTGTTCGACGAGATCGAGAAGGCGCACCCCGACGTGTTCAACCTGCTGCTGCAGGTGCTCGACGACGGTCGGCTCACCGACGGCCAGGGTCGCACGGTGGACTTCCGCAACACCGTCGTGGTGATGACCTCGAATCTCGGTTCGGAGTTCCTCGCCTCGCGCGGCGGTGCCATCGGCTTCCTCGCCGACGGGGGAGGGCCGACCGGATTCGGCTCGGAGAGGGACCTGCGCGATCGCGTGTTCGCCAAGCTCCGCGAGGCGATGCGGCCCGAGTTCCTCAACCGCATCGACGAGATCGTGCTGTTCCGCAAGCTCGAGAAGCCGCAGCTGCGGGAGATCGTGAGCCTCCTGCTCGGAGCGACCGAGGCGCGGCTCGCCGGACGCGAGGTGGCCCTGGACGTGACCGACGCCGCGATCGACTGGTTGGCCGAGCACGGCTACGAGCCGGAGTACGGCGCGCGTCCGCTGCGCCGGCTCATCCAGCGAGAGGTCGACGACCGCATCGCCGACCTGTTCGTGACCGATGCCCTCGCCGACGGCGGAACCGTGACGGTGGATGCCTCGACCGACGGCCTCATGGTCCGGTCGGGCGTCCCTGTCGCCGCGGCGGCATAGCCCGGCCGGCAGCAGACACTTCTGTGCGAGACCAGCCCGATCGAACGGGCGGTCTCGCACGGAAGTGTCTGCCGGGGGTGCCAGAGTAGGCGGCATGGCACGCATCGGCGCGATCTTCAATCCGTACACGCACTCCCCGGACGAGTTCCAGGACGCCGTTCTCACGGCTGAGCGCGAAGGGCTTCCCGAGCTGTGGATCTGGGAGGACTGCTTCCGCACGTCGGCCTTCGCCGCGGCCGCGGCCGCTCTCGCGTGGACCGAGGCGCTGCGCGTGGGCATCGGGATCTCGCCGATGCCGATGCGCAACGTCGCGACGACGGCGATGGAGATCGCGACGGTCGAGAGGCTGTTCCCCGGCCGCCTGCTCCCCGGCGTCGGTCACGGCGTGCTGCCCTGGATGGGCCAGATCGGCGCTCGCGTCGCGTCGCCGCTCACGCTCATGCGCGAGTACGTCCCCGCGCTGCGGGAGCTCCTGGCGGGCGAGGAGCGGTCGCTCGACGGCAGGTACGTGACCCTCGACGGGGTGCGCCTGGACTATCCGCCCCAGACTCCGCCGCTCGTGTACGCCGCCGCCGAGGGTCCGAAGACGCTGCGACTGAGCGGCGAAGTGGCCGACGGTACGGTGCTCGACAGCGGCCACACCCCCGAAGAGGTGAGCATGGCGGTGCGGGCGATCCGCGAGGCGCGCGAGGCGGCCGGCCGTCCGGGGCGGCACGACATCGTCGCCTACGTCGTGGCCGCGTTCGGCGCCGACGCCGAAGCCCGCGCGATCGCCGATGTCGGCGACAAGCCCGACCCTGCCGCGCGCGCCGTGTGGGGCGAGCCCGACGAGGTGGCGCGGCGGCTCGCGCCGTTCTTCGACGCGGGCGTCGACGACGTCGTGCTGCTCCCCGCCTCCCGGACCGACCTGGGGCACTTCTACGCGATGGCCGCCGAGCTCTCTCGACTGGTCGCCCGGTCGTGACCGCCGACCTGTCGCTGGGCGTCGCCGCAGCCGTCGGACCCGCACTCGCCGAGCAGCTCGCGCCGGCCGTCGAGGCCGCCGGCTTTCACGCGCTGTGGGTCAACGACACCCCCGGGCATGACGCGCTCGACGTGCTCGCCGCCGTCGCGCGCGTCACGGAGCGGCTCGTGCTCGCCACGGGCGTCCTCCCCGTCGACCGGCGTGCCCCGCACGAGATCCTCGAGCGCGTCCACGCACTGTCACTGCCGACGAACAGGCTCGTCCTGGGTATCGGCTCGGGTGCCGGCGCCTCGGGCGCGCTGGCGCGCATGACGGATGCCGCGGCCGCCCTCCGCGCCGGCACCGACGCGCGCGTCGTCGTCGGCGCGCTCGGCCCGAAGATGCGGCGGACGGGGGCCGCGGCTTCCGACGGCCTCCTGCTGAGCTGGCTCACCCCTGACATCGCCGCCGCGCAGGCCGACGAGGCGCGGCGCGTCACCCGCGCCACCCGGGTCGCGCTCTATGTGCGCGCGGCGACCGATGCCGGCGCCGCCGCGAAGCTCGGCGAGGAGACGGCGCGCTACGCCGGCTATCCGGCGTACGCCGCGAATTTCGCGCGCGTCGGGATCGAGCCCGATGAGACGACCATCGCCCCCGGCGACGCCCGAGCTCGGCTCGCGGAGTACCGGTCCGCCGTGGACGAAGTGGTTCTCCGCGCGATCGTGCCCGACGAGACCCTCGACGCGTACGAGCGCTTCGTGCGCGCGTGGGGCTGACGGCGCGGGCGACGTGGAAGCCACCCGCGCCGGAGGCTCAGCGGCCGGCGCGCGGGACCGAGACGTCGACCCACACGAGGCGGTGATCGCTGCTCGGGAAGGGGAAGACGCCCGTGAGTGCGGAGAGCGGATCGGCCTGCACGGGCCAGAACACCCCCGCGTCCCGCGGGCGCAGGTCGCGCGAGGGCAGGACGTAGTCCGCGCGGAGGTTGCCCGGCGCGCCGTCGGCGAAGTCGGCGGTGTCGAAAGCGGGGTCGCCGCGGTGAAGGAGGTTCGCCCCGCCCTGCAGCGCCGCCGCCTCGACGGCGCCGGCCGAGGCCGGGCGCGGGTCGACGATCCGCCGGTTGTCCAGCAGCTGATCGATCGCCGCGTCCACCGAGTCGCCGTCGAGCGGATCGGCGTTCTGGTCGCCGACGATCACGAACGACGACGCCGGCCGGAGGCCTCCGCGGTCGCCCTCGTCGTCGTAGATGTAGCGGCCCTTCCCGGGCGTGACGTAATCGGCCCAGAAGCGGATCTCATCGTGGTTGCGCAGCCCGTTCCGGTCCTCGGGGCCGTCGAACGTCGGAGGCGTCGGGTGTGACGCGAGGATGTGCACGGTGCGGCGGCCCACCTCGATGGGCACGTCCCAGTGCGACTTGCTCGAGAGCCGGAAGACGTCGAGCTCGTCGGGCGAGTACCAGTCCGCCGGCGCGTCGGTGGCGGGGTCGTCGGGAAGCAGCGCGCCCGGCATGTCCTTCCACAGGAAGTGCTGGAACGTGCGCACCTCGTCGGTCGCGATCGGGTGCTTCGAGAGGACGACCATGCCGTACTGGCCTTCGTAGGCACCGAATCCGAAGGCGTCGTCTCCGCCCCCGATCGCCCCGTTGTTATTGAGGTCGAACCCGCTCGCGACTCCGGTGTTCGAGGGGGCCACGAAGGCGTACGGGTACTCGACGGGCGTCGCGCCGTTCTGACCGACCTCCAGGTAGTTTTCGCGGAACAGATCAACGGCGACGCCGCCCTCGACGTAGTCGAATTCGTTCAGGAGCACGACATCGGGGTCGGTGCGCTGGATGACCTCGGCAACCGTGCGCGCCTGCGGATTCGCGGTCGTCGACAGGTCTGTCACGAGCTGTCCGGCGGCGTTGCGGTTGAGTGACAGGTTGTACGTTGCCACCCGCAGCGTTTCGGTGCGCTTCCCGTTCTCCGGGTGGGTGACGCGCGCCGCCGATGCGGGTAGCGCGACAAGGGCGCCGGCGCACACGAGGCCGACGGTGGTGACGGCGGCGAGAGCGCCGCGGAGCCTGGGGGACATGGTTCTCCTTCGAACGGGACGCCCTCTCGTGGAAGGCGCCGGGGAGCGGTGCCGTGCGCCGGACTGCTCGCCGGGCACGCCTCCTCCACGCTAGGCGCGACGGGTGACGACGAGAAGAACTCCGCATGAGGGTCCGCTCATGAGACCGGACGTCCCGATGCGCGGGAGCGTTTCCGCGCGCTGGGTTAGAGTGCCAGAGTGCAAAGGCGGGACGGGTGATCGGAGGAATCCGGTTCGCCCTCGCCCGAGCACGTGCGCACGTCGTCCCGCTCGTCACGCTCGCGGTCGTCTCCGGGCTCGCCGCTCTGCTCGTGGTCGGCGTCGCCGGCCTCGTCGCCTCGGTCGAGACGCGCGAGGCCCGAGGCGCCCTCGCCGCCGCGACCGGCGACCGCGCGCGTCTGGTCCTGTCGTTCGACGAGACCTCCCCGACGGATGCCGCGGCCGCCGCGGCATCCGCGCTGTCCGACATGGGCGCCGGGAGCGCGCTTCTCACCGCCGAGGAGGGCGGCAGCCTCGTGTTCACCCCCGATCTGGAGGAGATCACCGCCGCCCAGGTGCTCGCTCTCGACGACGGGCTGGGCGGGCTTCGCAACACCCTCGAGGAGAGCACGGGTGAGCGACCAGAGGAGTCGGGCGGGCTCCGCGACACGCTCGCCGACGTCCGCGAGGGGATCGAGGTGCGCCGGGGGCCGACGTCGGTCGCCCTCGGACTGCTCGCCCTCCTTACGGCGGTCGTGGTCGGCGCGGTCGCCCTCGAGCCCGTGCGGGCGCGCGAATCCGAGAGCCGACTTCTTCGCGCGCGGGGCGCGCGGCGCCGGGATCTCGTGCTTCTCGGCGCGGTCGAGGCGTTCGCCGTCTCGGTCCCGGGTGCCGCGGTGGGCGCAGCGGTCGGCGCCGTCCTGGGCGCCGCCGGGGTCGGGGGTGTCCCGACACCGGCCGTCCTGATCCTCGCGATCGCCGGCGTGTCGCTCGTTGCCGTCCTCGTCGTCGCCGTCACGACCGGGCGGGCGGCGGACAGCCGGTCTGCGCGCGCGCGTGCGGTGGCCGGCGCCGGCGCGATCATCCTGCTGGCGGTCATCACCGGGCTCGCGGTGTGGCAGTTCGTGCAGGCGGGGACGCCCATCGTCGAGCGCGGGGACGGCGACGTGACCCTCGATCCGCTCGTCGCGCTGGCACCGGCGCTCGCCCTCTGTCTCGCGGCGATCGTCGCGGTCGCCGTGGCGACGCCTCTTGCGCGCGCCGTCGCCGCGATGCTGTCTCCCACGCGCGGCGTCTCGCCGGTGACTCCGCTGCGGTTCGCCTCCCGGAGGCCCGGCCGCCACGCGCTGTCGATCACCGTCGTCGCATTCGCGATCGGATCGATCGTCGTCGCGTCGGCGTACCAGTCCAGCCTCACGGCGCTCGGCGACGCCCCCGAGGCGCTCCGTGTCGGTGCGGACGTGAAGGTCGGGACGATCCCCCAGGATGTCTCTGCGGCGGATGTCGCGGCATCCGCGTCCCCCGACGCCTCGATGCTCGCCCGCCCGATGAGCGCGGACGGCGCCGACGCGCGCATCCCGATCCTCGCCGTCGAGGCCGCGAAACTCGGCGACGTGATGCTCGACGCCGACGGTGCGATCGATCCCGCCGCGATGGGTGCGGCGCTCGCCCTGCCCGGAACCGGGTCCGTGCTGACGGGCGACGATCTCACGCTCACGGTCCACGCCGAGGCTGCGCCGGCGCTCGAGATCGATGGCGAGACGTTCCAGCAGGGCCCGCCGGCGCTGCAGGTGCGCGCGACGGTGGTCGCGGCATCCGGCGCCGTCGCCTCGCTCTGGTTCACCAACGCCGACATCGAGATCGTCGAAGATGACAACGGCAACACCTTCCCCGACGTGCGGGTGCGCCCCGACGACACGGCGCGTCTCACGCTTCCCGCAGGCGACGAGTGGTCGCTCGCGGCGCTCGCGGTCGCCTACCATCCGGCGAGCGTGTTTCCGGGGGAGGCGCGCATCGACGGCATCTCGAGCGGCGGCGTGCCCGTCGACGTCGCGGGCTTCCGGCCGGCCGCGGGGACGCCGGGCTCGGTCGAGGTGACCGGCTCGACCCTCCGGTTCGCGCCCGAGGCGGCCGCAGGGGAGCCGTTCACGCGCGCGGTCGCCCCCACGGTCGCGGCCACGGTGGCCGCGGTGGTCACCGCCGGTCTCGCCGCTTCGCTGAGCCTCGACGTCGGCGACACGATCGCCCTCGAGATGCGGGACCCCGACATCGAGCCGGAGTTCGAGGTCGTCGACATCGTGCCCGTGCTTCCCGGGACGACGTCGGGGGAGGGCATCCTCGTCGACCTCGGCGCGCTGTCGATGGCGAGTCCCTTCGAGATCGTGCCCACCCAGGCCTGGCTCTCGACCGACGACCCGGGCGCGGCCGCGGCCGCCGTCGCCGAGGAGTTCGCACAGACCGTGACGATCGTCGCCGACCCGCGCTCAGCCGAGAACGCGGCGGGGACCGCGGCCTCGTTCGCCCTGGCCGCCGCCGGCGCCGTGGTGCTGGCGCTGGTCGTGCTGCTGCTGCGCCGGATGCGCTCGCGAGCCGACTCACGGGAACTCGCCCTGGTCGCGGTGATGGGGCTCGGACGACGGCGTGCGTCTCGGCTGCGCGCACAGGAAGACCTCTTCGCCGTGGGGATGGGCGTCTTGGGCGGCCTCGCCGCGGGCGCGGTCACCGCGTGGCTGGTCGTCGCCCCGCTCGTGCGGGCCGCGTACGGCAGCGTGCCCGACGCGTACCCGATCGCCCTGAGCGTGCAGCCGGTCGTCCTCGCCGTCGCCCTCGCCCTGACGACCGCCGCGTTCTGCCTGATCGTGGCCAGCGTGCGCACGCCCGCCCGCCTCGCCCCCCTGCTCCGGGAGGACGAGTGACCAGGGCACCCGGCCTCTTCGCTCTCACCCGGAGGCGCTTCGCGACGCCGCGCAGCGCCGCGATCGTGATCGTCGCGCTCATCGCGTTCGCTGCCTTCGTGATCGCTGCGGCCCCGCGTGCCCTCGTCGGGGTCGTGCGCGCCGAGGTCGCCCACCAGATCGCCGACATGCCGGCGATCTCCCGCGACCTGACGGCGACGCTGCTCGGGGTCCCCGGCTTCGGGCCCGCCGCCGACCCCGATGTCGCGGCCGAGTGGGATGCCGGCGCGGGCGACGTGTTCGGCGCGCTGGGCCAGCTGCTGGCCGACAACCGCGACGGCCTCGAGCCGGCGCTCGCCCCGCTCGTCGGCCCGGCCCAGTTCGCCCTCTTCGGGCAGCCCACCCTCGTTGTCCCGCGCGATCTCCCCGCGGATGCGCCGTTCGGTCTCGTGCAGCTCCTCTCCGACCCGCACGCGCAGCAGCACCTCCGGCTGGTGGAGGGGGAGTGGGCGCAGCCGTGGGACGGCGACGGCCCCGTGCCGGTCGTCCTCAGCGCCGCCGCCGCCGAGACGATGCAATGGGACGTCGGCGAGGTGCGCGGGGTCCCGGCCGATCCCGGCGCGCCGACGTCAGACGAGTGGGCGGATGACCTCCCCGCGTTCGAGCTCGTCGGAACGGCCGAGGCCGCCGACCCCGAGGCGGACCGCTGGGCGCACCTGCCGACATCGTTGACGGCGACGGTGTTCGACGACGGAAACCGCCGCCCCCAGGCCACGTCTGTCGCATGGGTGGATGCCGCGACCCGGGAGTCGCTCGGAGAGTTCGACGACCCCGAGATGGTGCTGTGGTACCCGACCGACGGCGCCGCCGCGCTCGGGGCGGAACCCGGTCAGCTGCACTCCGCCCTGCGGGCGGCGACCTCCTCGAGCGTGCCCGTCGACGAGGCGGGTCAGCTGAGGGTCCGGTTCGACAGCGAGGTGCTGAGCGTCCTGTCGACCGCCCTGTCGCGCGCGAACTCCGCGAGCGCGATCCTCGCCGTCGCGGCGGTCGGCCCTCTGGCGGTCAGCGTCGCGCTCGTCGTGCTGGCCGCTGCGCTCATGATCCGCCGCCGACGCGCGGACCTGTCGCTGATGTCGGCGCGGGGGGCGCCCCTCGCGCGGCTGCGTCGGCTCCTGCTCGGCGAGGGCTTGATCCTGGGGCTTCCCGCCGCCGTCGCGGCGACCGCGCTCGCGACAGCGGTCACGCGCAACGACGCCGGGCCGCTCCCGACGATCGTGGCGATCGCCGTCGGCGTCGTACCGGGGCTCGCCCTCGCCTTCACTCTGCGACCCGCCCTCCTCGAGCGGACCCGCAGCGATCTCGACGCCCCTGTCCGGAGCAGGGGCGTGCGCATCGTCGAGGCCGTTGTGATCCTCCTCGCGGTCGTCGCCGTTGCGCAGCTCTTCCTGCGTGGGATCGGGCCGGCCACGGACGGCATCGATCCGCTCGTCGTCGTCGCGCCGCTCCTGGCCACCGTCGCCGTCGCGCTCCTCGTCGTGCGTGTCCATCCGCTGCCCATCGCCGCCGCCCTGCGGGTGGCGCGTCGCGGCCGGGGAGTGGTGGGCCTGGTCGGTGCGGCCCGCAATCTGCGCGAATCGTCCGCCGGGACCACCGCCGTCCTGGCGATGCTCGTGGCCGTCGCGATCGCCGTCTTCTCGTCGCTCGTGCTCGCCACGGTCGATCGGGGTGCCGAAGTCGCCGCCCAGCGGGACGTGGGCGGCGACATCCGCCTGTCGGGTCCCTACTTCGATGCCGACACGATCGATCGCATGCGAGAGGTCGACGGTGTCGATGACGCGGTCGGGGTGCTGCGCGGCGACTACGTGTCGGTCGTGGGGCCCTCCGGGCGCGAGAGCGTGCAGGTCGTCGTGTCCGAGGTCGATCGCCTCGCCGCGGTGCAGCGCGGCATGGTCGGCGGGTTCCCCGAGGGGCTCGTCGCGCCCGGCTCGACCCCGCCGCAGATCGTCGAGTCGACCGTCCTCGCGGACGGCCTCGGCGAGGGGCGGACGACCGTCGTGACCGAACCGGTCGAGGTGGTCGGCACCCTCGAGCGCGTGCTCGGCGTGCAGGGATCCGAGAAGTTCCTCGTCATGGACGAGACGGACTACGCCGCGGTCACCGGCTTCGGCTTCTTCCCGCGGTCGGTGCTCGTCGACGTCGCAGACGGGACGGATGCCGCCGCCGTCGCGGCGGAGCTCGGAGACATCGTCGGCAGTGCGCACGCGGTCCGCATCCTGTCGGAGTCGACGGCCGAGATCCAGGCATCCCCGGCCGTGTCCGCGCTGCGATTCGTGCTGTTCGCCGCGCTCGGGATCGCCGTCGGCCTGTCCGTCGTCGCGCTGCTGCTCATCGCGGGGGTCGCGCGCGACTCCCGCTCCCGCGTGATCGCGCTCCTGCGGAGCATGGGGCTCGATCGCGCTCGCGCGCGCGGCATCGTCGCGTGGGAGTTCGTGCCACTCGGGGTCACCGCGCTGGTGGGCGGCGTCCTGCTCGGTGCCGTGCTGCCGCTGCTCGTCGTGACCTCGATCGACCTGCGACCCTTCACCGGCGGCGGTGGGCAGCCGGCCGTCGCCGTCGATCCCGTGCTCAGCGCAACCCTCATCGCCGTGGTCGTCACCGCCCTGGCCCTCGCCGTCGTCGGCGGCGTGGCCAGTGCGCGCACGACGTCGATGGCGACCGTGCTCCGAACCGAGGAGGACTGATGCAAGAAGCCGACATCGTCTGTGAAGGGCTCGTGCGGATCTTCGCCGTCGCGGACATCGAGGTGCAGGCCCTCCAGGGGCTCGACCTCGTCGTGGACCGCGGCGAGCTGGTGGCGCTCGTCGGCGCCTCCGGCTCGGGCAAGTCGACGCTGCTCTCGATCCTGTCGGCGCTCGACGTCCCCACGGCCGGATCGGCGCGTGTGGCGGGTCGGGACCTGCCGTCGCTGTCGTCGCGCGAGCGCGTCGCCTATCGACGGGAGGTCGTCGGCTTCGTCTGGCAGCAGACGGCCCGCAACCTGCTGCCCTATCTCTCGGCGCGCGAGAACGTCCAGCTCGCCCGCGCGATCGGCGGCGACCGGCGCAACGGCTCGCGCGCGGAAGAGCTGCTCGAGCTCGCGGGCGTCGCGGCCGTCGCCGACCGGCGTCCGGCGGAGCTGTCGGGGGGTCAGCAGCAGCGCGTCGCGATCGCGGTCGCGCTGGCGAACGAGCCCCGAGTGCTCCTCGCCGACGAGCCGACCGGCGACCTGGACGAGCACGCGTCGGCGGAGGTCCTCGGCACGTTCGAGGCCGTCAACCGCGAGCTCGGCACGACCGCGCTCATCGTGACGCACGACCCCGCGGTGTCCGATCACGTGCAGCGCACCGTGCAGATCCGCGACGGCCGGACCTCGACCGAGGTCCTGCGGTGGACGCACACCGACGACGAGGGCCGTGAGCACGACATGGCCGAGGAGTTCGTCGTGCTCGACAAGGTCGGCCGCCTCCAGCTGCCCACCGAGTACATGCACCAGCTCTCGCTCCGGGAGCGGGTGCGCCTCAAGCTGAATCCCGACCATGTCGGCGTGTGGCCGGGTGACGGCCGCCAGGCTCCGGCGCCCGCCCCGTCCGGCGAGTCCGCGCCCGAGACGCGTCGCAGCCGTCGCGCGCACGACGCCGAGGAAGGAGAGTCCTCACATGACTGAGCCCGTGCTCGAGGCATCCGGTCTGTCCGTGATCCACCGCACGCCCGCGGGCGACGTGGCGGCGCTGGCGGACGCGGCGCTGGAACTCCATCCCGGCGAGCTCGTCGTGCTCATCGGCCCGTCCGGCGCCGGCAAGACGACCCTGCTCCACGTCCTCGGCGGGATCCAGCCGCCGACGACGGGCACGGTCCGGGTCGGGGACGTCGTGCTGACCGAGGCGCGCGAGCGGGAGGTCGACGCGGTCCGCCGCGACGACATCGGCTACGTCTTCCAGTCGTTCGGGCTCATCGGCGCGCTGTCGGCCGAGGAGAACGTCGAACTGCCGATGCGAATCCGGGGGACGGATCCGAAGGAGCGCGCGGCGCGCGTCGCGCGTCTCCTCGGGCGGGTCGGTCTCGCCGAACACGCCTCGCAGCGGCCGGCGGAGCTGTCGGGCGGCCAGCAGCAGCGCGTCGGGATCGCGCGGGCGCTCGCGGGGTCGCCGCGCATCCTTCTCGCGGACGAGCCCACCGGTCAGCTCGACTCGCACACGGCGGCCGCGATGATCGAGCTGATCGCGTCGATCGCGCACGAGGACGGCGTCGCGGTCCTGCTGTCGACCCACGATCCGTCCATCGTGCAGCGCGCCGACCGTGTGCTCGAGCTCCACGACGGCGTGCTGCGGCCCGCGCCCGCCCCGGCGGCATCGTCCGCGTCGACCGCCTGACCCGCGCGGCCGGGCGACGGGGGGGGCGAGCGCCCCGGGTGTCGGCGGCGGGTGGGAGACTGCGGGGATGCTCCTCTCCTCCGTGGTCGACGCCACCGATTCGGTCGCGGCGACCTCGTCGCGGCTGGCCAAGGTCGACGCACTCGCCGCCCTCCTGCGCTCACTGGACGCGGACGAGGTCGTTCCGGCGGTCGGCTTCCTCGTCGCCCGTCCCCGTCAGGGCCGGATCGGGGTGGGCTGGCGCAGCCTCCGATCCCTCCAGGCGGGGCACGTCGGCGCGCCGGTCCTCACCATCCTCGACGTCGACGAGGCGCTCGCCCGGCTCGCGGTCGCCGAGGGTCCGGGGTCGGTCGCGGCGCGGCGGGCCGCGCTCGAGTCGCTCACCGCTCGCGCGACGGACCGGGAGTGGGACTTCGTCTCGCGCGTCATCCTCGGCGAGCTGCGCACCGGCGCGCTCGAGGGCGTGCTCCTCGACGCGATCGCGCGAGCGGCGGGGGCGGATGCCTCGGCCGTCCGACGCGCGGCCATGCTGTCCGGAGACCTCGGCGAGACGGCCCGGATCGCGCTGTTCGGCGAGCCCGGCGAGCTCGAGTCCGTGACGCTCATGGTCGGTCGTCCCGTGCTCCCGATGCTGGCGTCGACCGCGGGGAGTGCGACCGAGGCGCTCGCGACGGTCGGCGGACCGGCGTCGGTCGAGTACAAGCTCGACGGCGCGCGCATCCAGGTGCACCGAGACGGCGACGACGTCCGCGTGTACACGCGCAGTCTCGCCGACATCACCCACCGCGTGCCCGAGATCGTGGACGCCGTCCGCGGGCTCCCCGGGCGGCGCATGATCCTCGACGGCGAGACGCTCTCCCTCGACGAGGACGGCGCGCCCCGCCCGTTCCAGGACACGATGTCGAGGTTCGGCTCCGAGATGTCCGCGACGGTTGCTCTCCGGCCGTGGTTCTTCGACATCCTTCACCTCGACGGCCGCGATCTGCTCGACGAGCCGCTGGGCGAGCGGCTCGACGCGCTGGATCGCGCGGTCGGCGCGGCGCGCATGCCGGGCATCGTCACCGACGATCCGCGGGCGGCCGAGCGGTTCGCCCGCGACGCCCTGGCCGCCGGCCACGAAGGGGTCATGGTGAAGGGAATCGACGACGCGTACGCCGCCGGTCGCCGCGGGAAGAGCTGGCTCAAGGTCAAGCCGGTGCTGACCTTCGACCTGGTGGTGCTCGGAGTCGAGTGGGGGTCGGGGCGCCGCCGCGGCATGCTCTCCAACCTCCATCTCGGTGCGCGCGACCCCGACGGGGCGTTCGGCGACGCCGGCGGATTCGTCATGGTCGGCAAGACGTTCAAGGGGCTCACCGACGAGCTGCTGCGATGGCAGACCGCGCACTTCCCGCAGATCGAGACCCACCGGTCCGAGTACGCCGTCCACGTGCGTCCCGAGACGGTGGTCGAGATCGCGATCGACGGCGTCCAGCGGTCCACGCGCTACCCCGGCGGCGTCGCCCTCCGGTTCGCGCGGGTGAAGGGCTACCGGCCCGACAAGCGTGCGGCAGAGGCCGACACCATCGCCTCGCTCCGCGAGCTCCTGCGGGGGTGACACGGGGCATCCCGGGTCCGTCCCGCGGCACACTGGTGTCATGCGCATCGTGGTGCTCACCGGCGCCGGCATCTCGGCCGAGAGCGGTATCCCGACGTTCCGCGCTGCCGGCGGGCTCTGGGAGGGGCACGACGTCGAAGACGTCGCGACGCCCGAGGGGTTCGATCGCGACCCCGACCTCGTCCAGCGGTTCTACGACGCACGGCGGCGGGCCGCGGCATCCGTCGTCCCGAATCCCGCCCATCATTCCCTCGCGCGGCTCGAGCATGCATTCGGAGACGACCTGCTCGTCGTGACGCAGAACGTCGACGACCTGCACGAGCGCGCGGGAACGCGGAACCTCGTGCACATGCACGGCGAGTTGCGACGCGCGCTCTGCGCGGCCTGCGGTGCGCGGCCCGTCTGGCACACCGACCTCGCGCCCCGTCCGCCGTGCCCGATGTGCGGCGCGCGGAGGCTGCGGCCCGACGTCGTGTGGTTCGGCGAGATGCCCTACGACCTCGACCGCATCGAGGCCGCCGTGGCCGCGTGCGACGTGTTCGCGTCCATCGGCACGTCGGGAGCGGTCTACCCGGCCGCCGGATACGCCGCGCTCGCCTCGGCTCTCGGCGCCTGGACGGTGGAGCTCAATCTCGAGCCGAGCGACGCGCTCGTGCCGTTCGACGACGCGCGCACCGGACCCGCGACGACGCTCGTCCCGGCGTGGGTCGACGAGCTGGTCGCGGTCGGGAATCGGTCCTGACGAACGACGAGGCGCCGAGCGGATGCCTCCGCCCGGCGCCTCCTCGATGGGAGCTGCTAGGTCCGTACGCCGTTGCCGCGCAGTCGCGACAGCGCGTCGACCGTCGCCGCGAGGATCAGCACGCCGCCGGTGACGAGCAGGTTGACGCCCGCCGGCAGGTTCAGCAGGCCCAGGCCGTTCGTGATCGTGGCGATCACGAGCGCACCGATGGCCGCGTGCATGAGGCGTCCCTTGCCGCCGAAGAGGCTGACGCCGCCGACGACGGCCGCCGCCACACCGGACAGCACGATGTCACGTCCGACCGTGGCATCCACCGTGCCGACGCGCGACACGCTCAGCAGCGCCGAGAACACCGCGAGGCTCGAACAGATGACGAACGCCCACCACTTGATCCAGCGCACCTTGACGCCCGAGCGCCGTGCCGCCTCGGCGTTGCCGCCGATCGCGTAGATGTACCGGCCGAACTTCGTGCGGTCGAGGACGAAGGTTCCGATCCACAGGATCACCAGCACGATCGGCACGACGTTCGGAACGCCCTGCACGGCGTTGACCGACTGGCCGCGGTCCTGGTTCAGGATGAAGACCACCGCGCCGCCGATCACGGCGATCGCGGCGAGCTTGATCCACACGAGCGAGATCGCCCGGTTGGGCACGCCCGCCCTCGTGCGCCGGGCGCGGTCCCAGAACGAGGTTCCGGCCGAGATCGCGAGCATGATCCCGAGCATCACCCAGCCGCCCCACACGGGGAGGTTGCCGTTCTGCAGCGCGATGAGCTCGGGCACCTCGACGCGGAACAGGCCGCCCGGTCCGATGACGACGAGAGCGAGGCCCTGCAGGCCGAGGAACAGACCCAGTGTCACGACGAAGGAGGGAATCCCCACTCTCGCGACGAAGAAGCCGATGAAGGCTCCGATGAGGAACCCGAACCCGAATCCGATGAGGAGGGCGAGGGGCCACGGGATGTTGAACTGCGAGTTCAGCACCACGAAGAGGGCCATGCCCACGCCGCCGGTGACACCGGCCGACAGGTCGATCTCGCCGAGGAGCAGGACGAACACCAGCGCCATGCCCAGTACGACGAGGGTCGCCGCCTGGTTCAGGAGGTTGGCGAAGTTGCGCTCCGTCAGGAAGAACGGGCTGAGGGCCGTGAACAGGATGCCGAGCACGACGAGTCCGCCGATGGCGGGCAGAGCCCCCATGTCGCCGCTGCGGACGCGCTGCCACCAAGCGCGCGCCTGGTCGGCCACGCCGCCCTCGACGCCGCTGCCGATGAGATCGCTCGCGACGGGATCGGGTGCGGCTTCCGTGCGGGTCGCGTTGCTGCTCATACCGCTCCCTCCTCAGTGCGGATCGTGGACGTGTCGACGATGTCGACGCCCAGTGACTTGGTTCCGGTGATGTAGCCCACGACGTCGTCGCGGGTGGTCTCGCTCACCGGGATCTGCGCGACCATCTGGCCCAGGTAGAGGACGGCGATGTCGTCGGCCACCTCGAACACGTCCGCGAGGTTGTGGCTGATGAGGATGACCGCGACTCCCTGGTCCGAGAGCCGCTTGACCAGGTTCAGGACCTGCTCGGTCTGCGCCACGCCGAGGGCGGCGGTCGGCTCGTCGAGGATGACGACCCGCGCCTTCTTCAGCACAGCACGCGCGATCGCGACCGTCTGACGCTGACCGCCGGAGAGGCTCGAGACCTTCTGGCGCACGGACTTGACCGTGCGCACCGAGAGCGAGCGGAGGGTGTCGGACGCCTCCTTCTCCATGCGTCCCTCGTCGAACGTTCCGATCGAGGTCTCCTCGCGGCCCAGGAACATGTTCTGGACGATGTCGAGGTTGTCGCAGAGGGCGAGATCCTGGTACACCACCTCGATGCCGAGGCCCGCGGCCTCGCGTGGAGTGTGGAGGTCGCGGTGTGCGCCGTCGATGCGCACCTCGCCTTCGTCGTAGGGCTGCACCCCCGCGAGCCCCTTGATGAGCGTGGACTTGCCGGCGCCGTTGTCGCCGACGAGGGCGGTCACCTTGCCGGGGTACACCTTGAGGTCCACGCCCTTGAGGACGCTGACCGGACCGAACGATTTCTTGACGCCGACCAACTCGATGATCGGCTCTGTGGCTGTGATCGTCTGTGACATACTCGCTTCCTTGCCGAGTGCCGGTAGCGCGCGAGGGCGCCGCGCCTCGATGACGCGACGCCCTCGCGGCTTTGACCGCTAACTTACTCGGTGACCCCGAACTCTTCGCAGGCCGCCATGACCTCGGGGGTGCAGACGTCGTCATACGACGCGTCGCCCGCGGCGACGACGTCCTTGACCTGCTCCGGCCCGACGAGGATGGGTGTGACCTGGATGTACGGCGTGCCGTCCTCGAGCTCCGCATCGGTGGAGACCTCTTCGCCGCTGAGGAGCGCCACGGCGACCTCGACGGCCGCTTCGGCCTCGTCCTTCACCGGCTTGTAGACCGTGGCGGTCTGCCAGCCGAGGAGGATGTTCTGCAGGCCCGCGACGTTCGCGTCCTGACCCGAGACCGCAACGCCCTGGAGGTTGTTGTCCTGCAGCACCTTGATGACGCCGGCGGCGTTGGTGTCGTTGGCGACCCAGACCCCGTCGACCTGACCGTCGAGCGAGGTCAGCGCCTGCTCGAAGTTGGTCTGCGACTTGGCCTGGTCCCACACGCCCGGAGGCTCGGCGGCCGCGGTGATACCCGCTGCCTCCATCACCTCGACGGCGCCCTCCTTGAACATCGCCGCGTTGCCGTCGGTCGGGTCGCCGCCCATGTAGACGACGGTCGCGTCGGCGGGCGCGACGCCCGCGGTCTCGAGTCCGTCCAGGACCGTCTGGCCCTGCAGGCGTCCGACCTCCACGTTGTCGAACGACACGTAGTAGTCGGCTCCCGAGAACGGACGGTCGTAGGCGATGACCGGGATGCCCTCGGCCTTGGCCTTGGTGGCCACGGCCTCAGCCGCGCCCTGGTAGTCGACCAGGAGCATGACGCCGCAGCCCTGCGAGAGCTGCTGGTCGGCGATGGTCGCGTACTTGTTCACGTCGCCCAGCGCGTTCTGGATGTCCGTCTCGAAACCCGCGGCCTCCAGACCCTCCTGCAGGTACTTCGCGTCGAAGTTCTCCCAGCGGGGCGAAGACGCCGCGTCGGGGAGGATCACACATGCGCGACCGCCGGTGGCTTCGCCGCCGCCGTCGCCGCTCTCGCTCGGGGTGCCGCCGGACCCACCCGCACAGCCCGCGAGCACCACCGCGGCCGCGCCCGTGAGGGCCGCCACGGCGAGGAGTGAAGACTTCTTCATCATTCGCCTTTCGTCATTGAAGTGCGCGAGCCCCAGGATCGTCCCTGCAGCACTTCGCGCGTGAACCGATCATTTCCGGCATTCATTCTTGGCGTCAAGTCTTGAACGTAACGCTTTGGCAACGGGTGGGGATACGGCATCCCTTCACGAGTCGACCGTCGTTGCTTTCGAAGAGTGGTGAGCAGATTGTCGAGTTCTGCGCCTCGATCCGGGCAATCTGACGCTGCAGCGGGGGAGGGCCGCTGCCGGTTCGGCCGCGCGCCTTCGTGCAGTGAATGCAGAGACGGGTCAGGCCCGGCCGGTCGCAGCGCGCGTCCGGCGTGAGATCGAGTCCACGATGACCGCGAGAACCAGCACGATGCCGGTGATCATGAACTGCACCGAGGAGTCCATGCTCAAGAGGGTCAGGCCCGACGAGATCGACTGGATCACGATGATCCCGAGGAGCGCGGAGAAGGCCGACCCGCGCCCGCCGAAGAGGCTCGCTCCGCCGATGACGGCGGCCGCGATTGCGTTCAGGTTCACGTCGCCCGTGCCCGAGCTCTGACCCGCCGAGGCCAGCCGGGCGGCCGCCAGGATGCCGCCGACGGCGGCGAGGGTCGAGCACATCGCGAAGACCGAGAGGTAGATCCGGTCCACGCGGATTCCGGCACGACGCGCGGCCTCGACCGAGCCGCCCACCGCGTAGACCGCGCGGCCCCAGCGGGTGCGGGTGAGGACCAGGTTCATCGCCACCACCAGCGCGATGAAGAACACGAACATCACTCCGACCCCGCGGTGGAGGTTCAGGTACCACGTCGCCAGCAGAAGGAGGAGCAGCAGCCCTCCGCTTCGCAGGCCGATCTCGAGACTGCTCTGGCTCACGAGATTCGCCGCAACGCGTCGCCGTGCGCGACGCAGCAGCACCCACGCGTACGCGCCGACCGACGCGACGACGAGGAGATACGAGGCCCACGGCGGGAGGAACCAGTCCTGTGCGAACTCCACGATCCACGAGTCGAACGGCAGCCCGATCGTGCCCGTGTCGCCCAGCACCCACAGCTGCAGGCCGAGGAAGCCGAGGAGTCCGGCGAGGGTGATCACGAAGCTCGGCAAGCCGAACCGCGTGTACAGGAAGCCGTAGAGGAGACCGACGAGGCAGCCGATCCCGATGCCCGCGACGAGGGCCAGGGCGAGCGGCCAGTTCAACTGAACGAACGTCACCGCCAGCACCGCCGCCGCGAGCCCCGACACCGACCCGACGGACAGGTCGATCTCGCCGAGGAGCAGCACGAGCACGACCCCAAGGGCGATCGTGCCGATGGCCGCGCACTGCATGGTGAGGTTCCCGAGGTTCTCGCTCGAGAGGAAGACCGGGTTGAGCGCCTGGAAGACGAGCCAGATCACGATCAGCCCGCCGATGACGGGCGCGGCGCCCAGATCGCCGCCGCGGATGCGGGCGACGAGCGATTCCGCCGCGGACCGCAGGCCGGCCAGGCTCAGCAGTCGCGGCTCCTCGGCGGGCCGCTCCGTCGTCAGATCACGGCTCACCGCTGACCGCCCTTCGGACCGGAGGGCCGGCGCGGGCGGCCCTGGGGGATGCGGATGATCTCGGCGTCGTGATCGTCGGCGGTGTCCTCGGCAGATCCGGTCGCGGGTGGCGGCTCCGGCGGGGCCGCCACCCGGGGGGCGGGGCGTTCGGCGGCGCGTCGCGCGGCGGCGTTGTCGGCCGCGCCGGTGATGGCCGCGATGAGCGTCTCGCTGGTCACCTCGGCGACGTTGTAGACGCCGTTGTTGCGCCCCAGCCGCAGCACCACGACGCGATCGGCCACGGCCATCACGTCCGCCATGTTGTGGCTGATCAAGACGACGCCGTGCCCTCGTTCGCGCAGACGTTCGATGAGGTTCAGCACCTCGGCCGTCTGCGCGACGCCGAGCGCGGCCGTCGGCTCGTCGAGGATCACGACGCGCGGGTCGCCGATGAGGGACCGCGCGATCGCGACGGTCTGCCGCTGACCGCCGGACAGCGATGCGACGGGGATGCGCACGGACGGGATCTTCGCCGACAGCTCCCGCAGCAGCGTCCAGGTGCGCTGCTCCATGTCGACCTCGTCCATGCCGAGGCCGTCGCGGAGCTCCCGCCCGAGCCAGAGGTTGGCGACCACGTCGAGGTTGTCGCACAGCGCCAGGTCCTGGAACACCGTCGCGATGCCGAGCTCCTGCGCATCCGCCGGGCTCGGGATGTCGACGACCTCGCCGTCGAACTCGATCGTCCCCGCGTCGGGGGCGTGCACCCCCGCGAGCACCTTCACGAGCGTCGACTTGCCCGCGCCGTTGTCGCCGACGAGCGCGACGACCTCTCCCTCGTTGACCCAGAAATCCACGTCGGTGAGCGCCTTGACCGCGCCGAAGTGCTTGCCGATCCCACGCATGGTGAGCACGCGTTCGCGCGGTCGGCCCGCGCGCGACTGTGTCATCGACATGCCGTCATGCCCTCCTCGCCAAGGTCAGGACACTACCCGATGCCCGCTGCTTCGCACGCATCGGCGTACTCGGGGGTGCAGATGTCGTCGACGGTCCAGAATCCGTCCGCCACGACCGTCTCGAGGATGTCGTCGACGGTCACCGCCACGGGATCCAGCAGGGTCGTCGGGACCCCCTCGATCTCCATCGGCGCCGTGACCTGCTCGCCGTTCAGCAGCGCCACGGCGACCTCGGCCGCGAGCTCGGCCTGCGGCTTGATCGCCTTGTAGACGGTCATGTGCTGGTCACCGGAGACGATGCGCTGGAGAGCGGCGAGCTCGGCATCCTGCCCTGTCACGATCGGGAACGGATCCACGTTCGCGGCCTTCAGGGCCGCGACCGCGCCGCCGGCCGTGCCGTCGTTGGCGGCGTACACCCCGACGATGTCGTCGCCGTACTGGGCGATCTGGCCCGCGACCCACTCCTGGGCCTTGTCGGGACTCCAGTCGGGCGTCGAGTACTCCGCCAGCACCTCGAGTCCGCTCGCGTCGATGATGCCGTGGGCGCCCTTGCGGAAGAGCGCCGCGTTGCTGTCGGTGGGGGAGCCGTTCACCATCAGGATGCCGCCGCCCTCGGCATCCTCGAGGGCCTCCACGAATTCGGTGGCCTGGAGGACGCCCACCTTCTCGTTGTCGAACGAGATGTAGTACGCGAGGTCGCCGCCCGCGATCAGGCGGTCGTAGGACACGACGGGCACGCCCTTCGCGTTCGCGGAGCGCACGATGCTCACCGCCGCGTTGGCGTCGACCGCGTCCAGCACGAGAACGCCCGCTCCCGCCGCGAGCGCCGACTCCGCCTGCTGCTGCTGCTTCGCGGCATCCTGGTCGGCGTTCGCATACAGCACGTCGTAGTCCCCGAGCTCGGCGACGCGCGCTTCGAAGAAGGGGCGGTCGAACGTCTCGTACCGGGCGGTCTTGGCATCGGGGAGCAGGAGGGCGATCGATCCGTCGCCGTCGGCGGGTGGACCCGCGGGGGCCGCGCACGCGACGGCGGATGCCGCGACCGTCGCCGCGAGGACCATTCCCGCCGCCACGCGCCCGAGCGCCCTCCTCAGAACCTCGCGTCCTGATCTCGACCGCACCATGGGCTACGCCGTGTACGGGAGAGCTTGGGCATCGACGGTCACATGATCGAGCGCGATCGCGATGGCGCCGCGAGTCTCGGCCCATTCGCCGAACGACGCGCCGACGATCTCGGGGAGACCGTCGGCGGAAGCGAGCGCCGTGCGCTCGAGCGAGTGCCGCATGGGGGCCATGAGGATCTCGCCGGACTGCGCGAGCTCGCCGCCGACGATGATCAGCTCGGGGTCGAAAAGGTTGCAGAGGCTGGCTGCCGCGATGCCGATATGGCGTCCGGCATCGGCGATCACGCGCCGCGAGCTGCCGTCGCCCGCCTCCGCCGCCTGCAGGAGGTCGCCGAGCCGCTGCATCCCGTCGCTCGGCGGGAAGAGCGACATGAGCGCGGGCCCGCCGGCGTACATCTCGAGGCAGCCGCGGTTGCTGCACCGGCAGATCGGGCCGTTCTCATCGATCGTCACGTGACCGATCTGACCCGCTTTGCCGTTGACGCCGTGGAAGAGGTCCCCGCCGACGATGAGCCCCGCGCTGATGGTGTGGCCGACGCGGATGAACACCGACGACGACGCTTCGCGTCCGTTTCCCTCGCGCGCCTCGGCGAGACCGCCGAGGTTGGCCTCGCTGTCGACGTAGACCGGTCGCCCGATGCGCGCCGACAGGCTCGCGGCGACGTCCACGCCTTCCCAGCCGCGCAGGAGACCCGGCGTGGACACCATTCCGGTGCGCGGATCGATGGGCGCCGGGAGGGCGAGTCCGACCGCGAGGAGATCGGACACGGAGCCGCCCAGGGACTCCATCATGTCGCCGAGCAGCAGACTCAGCCGGTCGAGCTCGGCATCGTGCCGGTGGTCGAGGGGCAGCGGGAGGGACGACTGCGTCACGATCGCGCGCGCCGTGTCGGCGATGGCGATGTGCAGCTGCCGTGAGCTGAAGTGCACGCCCGCGACGAGCCCCAGCTGCCGGGCGAGCGACACCAGCGTGGCGCGCCGCCCGCTGCGGGAGGTGAACGAGGTGTGGAGGATGCCAGAGGCGGTGAGCTCCTTGACGATGTTGGACACCGTCGCCGGCGACAGCCCGGTGCTGCCCGCAAGCTCGACCTGCGTCAGGCGGCCGTGTCGCTTGAGCGACTCGACCAGGCGCGCGCGATTGGCCTCGCGGAGCGAGGTCTGCGATCCCGGCGGCGGGTTTCGGCGTGCCACAGGCGACACTCTAGCCGACGGGCGATTTCGGGATCGGCGCGGGCCCGCGGACTCAGCGCGGCTCAGGAAGTCTGCCGCACTCAGGACCCAGCTCCGCGGAAGGAACCTGAAATCGGCAGATCTCCTGACATGGGCAGAAGGCGGACTCAGCGCCGGTCGGCGGCGAGGCGGATGAGCACGACGTTGCCCGACTCGTCGACCTCGGCGATCGACGGATGCGCCTTGACGAACTCCGAGAAGCTCTTGTACCCGAGGGCCTTCTCGGAGAACGACGGGTCGAGTCTCTTGATGAGACTCTTCACCGCCGACGCATGCTGCCAGTCGACGTCATCCTTGTCGGTCTCGAGACGCAGCGCTCGATCGAGCAGGGCCTCGGCGGGGTCGGCGGCGGAGGCGCGCGCGCGGCGACGCGCAGGCGCGGCATCCTTCCGGGCCTGCACGGGAGCGGCGACGCCGGGCAGGGCGTCGTACGAGTCGAACTGGTCGCACGCGGCGGCGAGGGACTTCGCCGTGGAGCCGGCCACGCCGACGCCGACGACGAAGCGCCCGAGGCGCTTGCACCGCTGCGCGAGGGGGACGTAGTCGGAGTCGCCCGCGACGATCACGACGTGCGTGAGGTCGGGGAGACGGAACATGTCCTCGACGGCGTCGACGGCGAGCCGGATGTCCGCGCCGTTCTTCGCGTAGGCCGCGGCCGGGAAGAGCTGCACGAGGTCGACGGCGCGGGCGACGAGCTGCGAGCGGTACACGGCGTTCACCGGGGAGGACCAGTCCGCGTAGGCGCGGGTGAGGACCAGGGTCCCGAACGACGTGGCGTAGTCGATGATGGCGCCGACGTCGATCGTGGCGGCGGTGAGCCGCTCGGAGATCTCGGGGTTCGCGGCATCCGAGATGATCTTCTGCCGGTCGCGCGAGTAGGAGTTCTTCCCGTGCACGCGGTCGTACCACGACATCACGATGTTGTCGAAGTCGAGGTACACCGCGACGCGGGCGTTCTGCAGCTCCGTCATGTCACTCCTCGCCGGGATAGCGCACGCCGACCAGCCCGCGGATCTCGTCGAGTGTGGACATGATGGCCACGGTCTCGTCGATCGGCAGCAGCGGGCTGTCGGTCAGCCCGCGGGCGAGGTAGTCCTCGGCGGCGAGCGCCTGGTACTCCATGCCGCGCCCGCGCACGTCGGAGGCGTACTCCTCCACCACCGTGCCGTCGGACGCGACCACCCGGAACGACGTCGGGCTGTACCAGACCCGGTCGATGTCGATGCGGGCGTCGGTGCCGACGATGTGCGCTGTGTTGGGCCCCACCGCGCGGGACGCCGACAGCGAGGTCGACAGTGCGCCCGAGGCGTGCGACATCACGGTGGCGATCTCGGTGTCCGCGCCCGTGTCGCCCAGGCGTGCCGAGGCCGTGATGGCCAGGGGCTCCCCGAGGACGTCCCACGCGAACGAGACCGGATAGATCCCGAGGTCCAGCAGCGCGCCGCCGCCGAGCTCGAGCGCATTGAGGCGGTGCGCGGGATCGGAGGAGATGCGCTGGGTGTGATCCGCCATGAGCGCGCGGATCTCCCCGAGTGCGCCCGACGCGACGATCTCGCGCACGCGCGCCATGTGGGGCAGGTAGCGCGTCCACATCGCCTCCATCGCGAGCAGGCCGCGGTCGGCGGCGACGTCGCGCACCGCCGCCGCCTCGTCGCCCGTGAGCGTGAACGGCTTCTCGACGAGCACGTGCTTGCCGTGCTCGAGAGCGAGGATCGCCTGCTCGGCATGGAACGGGTGCGGCGTCGCGATGTAGACGATGTCGACCTCGGGGTCGGACACGAGATCCTCGTACGAGCCGTGCGCGCGTGCGATGTCGAAGTCGGCCGCGAACGAGCGCGCGGACTCGGCGCGACGGGATCCCACGGCGACGAGGTCGAGGCCCGCCGTGCGCAGGTCGGAGGCGAAGTCGCGGGCGATGCCGCCGGGACCGAGGATGCCCCAGCGCAGGCCGGGCGGGGAAGAGGTCATGCCCCGAGCGTAGCGACCGGTGACCCCGCTCGCGCCCCCGGTGCCGTCACCGGGCGGCGGCGCCGGCCAGCTCGGAGGCGGCGGCGGCCGATGGCGCACCCGCGAGTGCGCGATCGAGATCGGCGATGATGTCGCGGACGTCTTCGAGTCCGATCGACAGTCGGAGGGTCGTCCACGCGATGCCGGCCTCGTCCAGCTGCGCGGGCGACAGGTGGCTGTGGGTCATCGAGGCGGGGTGGGCCACGAGGCTCCGGGCATCGCCGATGTTGGCCACGAGCTTGACCACCCGCAGCCGGGAGACGAACGCCTCGGCTGCGGCGAAGTCCGCCTCGACGTCCCCGGTGCCGTGGAGGTCGAAGGCGAACACCGAGCTCGCGCCGCGGGGAAGGTACCGCGCCGCGGCGGCACGCCACGGACTCGATTCGAGCTCCGGGTGGTGCACGCGCGCGACGGCGCCATGCGCCTCGAGGAATCGCGCGACCTCGAGCGCGCTCGCGGAGTGGCGCGCGACGCGCAGGTCGAGCGTCTCGAGCCCCTGCAGCAGCTGGAAGGCGTTGAACGCGGAGAGCGAGGGACCGAGGTCGTGCACGTACTTCGTCTTGACGAGGGCGATGAACGGCGATCCGGTGGCGCCGAACCGCTCGATGAGGCTCCCTTCCGGCACGCGGGGGTACACCTCGGTCAGCTGGGGCCAGCGCCCCGGCTCGGCCGCGAAGTCGAACGTGCCGAGGTCGACCACGACGCCGCCGAGCGATGTGCCGTGCCCGCCGAGGAACTTCGTCGCCGAGTGCACGGTGATGTCGGCGCCGTAGTCCTTCGCGCGCTGGAGGTAGGGGGTGGCGACGGTCGCGTCGATCACGAGGGGCACGCCCGCCCGGTGTGCGGCATCGGCCACGGCGCGCACGTCGAGCACCTGCGCGATCGGATTCGTGATCGACTCGGCGAAGAACGCCCTCGTGGTGGGGCGGATCGCGGAGGTCCAGGCATCCAGGTCGTCCTGATCGACGAACGTGACCTCGATGCCCCAGTCCGCGAACGTGTCCTGCAGCAGGTCGACGGTGCCCCCGTAGAGCTGCCGCGCGGCCACGATGTGCTCACCCTGCTTGGCCAGTGCGAGGAGCGCGAGCGCGACGGCCGCCTGGCCGGAGGACACGGCGGCCGCGGCGATCCCGCCCTCGAGCTCGGCGACCCGCTTCTCGAGCACCAGCACGGTGGGGTTCGCGGCGCGGCTGTAGATGTTGCCGTCCCGTCGGAGCGCGAACAGGTCGCGTGCCTCGCGCAGCGAGCCGAACTCGAACGCATTGGACTGGTGGATCGGCGGCACGGCGGTGTTCTCGGCGACGCCCGCGGTGAACCCCGCCTGCACCTGGGCGGTCGCGAAGGAGCGCGGGGCGTCAGACATGCGTCCCATTGTCGGCGGGGGATGCCTCGCCCCGCGTGCCGTGTGTCGAACTGTTGCGCCGGGCCGGTCAGGGGATCAGGGCGACCTTCCCGTCCGTTCCCTGCTCGATGAGGCGGTGGGCCTCGGCTGCGTCGGCCAGGGCCAGGCGGGGGCCGAGCTCGACGGAGAAACGGCCCGCGGCCAGGAGTGCGAGCGCGACGGGGACGGCCTCGTCGCGCCATGCGAGCTGCTGAGGCGTCAACGGCGTGGGGGAGCCGCCCGAGAAGGCGCGGATGCCGAGGGCCGCGGCATCCCGTCCGCGTACGAGCGTCGCGATGCGGGACCTGTCGGCGATGAGGTCGACGGACGTCTGCAGGGCCTCGTCGGTGCCGGCCGCGTCGATGGCCGCCGTGACGCCGCCGGGAGCGAGCGACCGCACACGATCGGCGAGACCGTCGCCATAGGCGACCGGGATCGCACCGAGGTCGCGCACCGTGTCGGCGCGGCGGTCGGAGGTCGTCGCGATGACGGTCGCACCCCACAGCACGGCCAACTGGATCGCCGCCTGTCCGACCGCGCCGGAACCGGCGTGGAGCAGAAGCATGTCGCCCGGCCCGACGGAAAGCGAGCGGAGCGCCTGGTACGCGGTCCCGACGGGGATGCCCAGCGCCGCGCCCTGAGCTGCGGACACCGTCGCGGGGCGACTGTGCACGCGCGAGGCGTCGATGGCGATGTCCGACGCGTACGCGCCCTTCGCGCCGGAGAACACCACGGCGTCGCCGATGCGGAATCCGTCGACGTCGTCGCCCACCGCGGTGACGATGCCGGCACCGTCGGAACCCACCCGGCGCGGCTCGGTGATCTTCGGGGAGGGACGGCGTCCCGATCGCAGCTTGGCGTCGATCGGGTTGACGCCGGCCGCCTCGACGCGGACCGCGACCTGCCCGGCCGCAGGGATCGGCGTCGGAATCTCGATCGGGCGGAGGATCTCGGGTCCTCCGATCTCGGTGTACACGATCGCTGTGGCCATGGCAGGCGCAACCTCCTCGTCGTCGGGGACTATTCCCGCAGAGCCTTCTGGATGCGCTGCAGCGACACCGGCTCCGCCGTGCCCAGCTGCTGGGCGAAGAGGCTCACGCGCAGCTCTTCGAGGAGCCAACGCGCGTGCTCGATGGCGGGCGTGGCGCCGGCGGGGGCTGGAATCGTGCCCCCCGCCTCGGCGAACACCGTCGCCGCGCGCTCGAACTCGGTCATCCGCTGCCGGTCGCGTCCGGGATTGTCGGGCAGGGAGCGGACGCGCTCGAGCGCACCGCGCAGGTACCGCGCCAGGTGCGCGAGGCGCGCGAGGCCGGTGCGGGACACGAAGCCGGGATACACGAGTCCGGCGAGCTGACCCTTCACGTCGTTCAGCGTCCCGAGCAGCGTCAGCGAGTTCTGCTCCCGCACCGCGCGCTCGACGTCGCGCGCCGCGGTCAGGATCCGCGCGGTGAGCGACACGGTGTCGAAGAGTTCGTCGACGACGGCGGCCGAGAGCGCGTCGCGGACGGTGTCGAAGGCCGCGCGGGTCCGCACGGGGTCGCCGCCGGTCGAGCGCTCCGTCACGGCGTCGGCGACGGCGACGCGCGCATCCTCCACGAGGGCCTTCGCCGACGGGTACGGGGATGCCGCGACCGCGAGCTTCTCCGCCGACGTCAGGTGGTCGAGCACATACGCCGAGGGGGAGGGGACGGAGAGAAGGAGAAGACGGCGGACTCCTGCCCGCGTCGCGCGCGCGGCGGCCTCGGGCGTGGACTCGATCCGCAGCGCGACGGACTGGCCCTCGTCCACGATCGCGGGGTATCCGCGCACGACGCCGCCCGCGACCTTCGTGTCGACGACATCGGGCAGATCGTCGAACGACCAGTCGGTCAGGCCGGTCCGCTCGGCGAACGCGGAGGTCGCCGCCGGCGCGGCGTCTGCCGGGCGAGGTCCGCGCCGGGAGGCGGCGGGTTGGGGCTGCCGCGACAGGGAACGGGCGACCGACGCGCGGGCGCGGCCGGAGAGCCGATCCTGCAGCGCGGCGAGGTCGCGGTCCGTGCCGACGGCGCGCCCGCGCTCGTCGACGGCGCGGAACGACACCAGCAGGTGCGCAGGCACCCGCTCCAGCTCGAAGTCCGCGGCCGTGACGGGCTGGTTGGCGACGCGCTGGATGCGGGCGGCCAAGGCTTCGCGCAGGCCGACGGGGGGCAGGCCGTCGTGGGACTCGGGGCCCTGTCCGGCCAGCTCGGCGGCGAAGGTCGCCGCCCAGTCGCCCGCGGGCACCACGTGTCGGCGGATCGCCTTGGGAAGCGACCGCAGCAGCGCGGTGATGAGCTCGTCGCGCATCCCGGGGACCTGCCAGTCGAACCCGTCGGGTCGCAGCTGGGCGAGGAGCGCGAGCGGCACGACCACCGTCACGCCGTCGTCCGGCGCGCCGGGCTCGAACCGGTATGCCAGGGAGAGCACCTGATCTCCCTGTTGCCATCGTGCGGGGAAATCCCGCTCGTCGCCCCGCGACGCCTCGTCGACGAGGTCGGACTCGGTCATGTCGAGCAGCCGGGGGCTGCGCGCGACCGTGTCGCGCCACCACGACTCGAACGAGCGCACGTCGAACACGTCGGCGGGGATGCGCGCGTCGTAGAAGCGGTACACGGCCTCGTCGCCGACGAGGATGTCGCGGCGACGCTCCCGCTCCTCGATCTTCTCCAGGCGGCGGCGCAGTTCGAGGTTGCGCCGCTCGAAGGCGGTCAGCCGTTTGTCGAGGGACGAGGCATCCCATTCGCCGTCCACGAGCGCGTGCCGGAGGAACAGCTCTCGCGCGAGCGGCCGGTCGAAGCGGGCAAGCTGCACACGGCGCTTCGGGATGATCTCGACGCCGAAGAGCGTGACCTTCTCGTAGGCGGATGCCGCGCCCGCCGCCTTCGACCAGTGCGGCTCGCTCAGCCGCCGCTTGGCGAGGTCACCCGCGAGGGGCTCG
Organism: Microbacterium insulae; assembly: GCF_042677065.1. Taxonomy (NCBI): domain Bacteria; kingdom Bacillati; phylum Actinomycetota; class Actinomycetes; order Micrococcales; family Microbacteriaceae; genus Microbacterium; species Microbacterium insulae. Next base: position 2,533,659 of record NZ_JBHTII010000001.1, read on the forward strand.
GCCCACTCGGGGTCGATGGCGGCGACGGTGCGCGCGAAGAGGCGGGAGGTCTCCACGACCTCGGCTGCCATGACCGCGGTGGGTCGCTTCTTGCGGAGCGCCGACCCGGGGAAGATCGCGAACCGCGTGCCGCGGGCTCCGAGATACTCGGCGGAGCGCCGTTCGGCGGATCGTTCGGGCTTCGCGCCGCGCGCCGGCGCCTTCGCGGTCGTGCGGTCGTCGAGGATGCCGATCTGGGAGAGCAGTCCCGAGAGGATTGCGCGGTGGATGTCGTCGGGGTCGGCCGTGCCGTCCGGCGTGGACCGGCGGATGCCGAGGAGCGCGCTGAGCTGACGGTGGACGTCGGCCCACTCGCGCACGCGTACGTAGTTGAGGTGCTCCTGGCGGCACAGGCGCCGGAACGCGCTCGAGCCGAGTTGAGCCTGCTTCTCCTGCAGGTGGTTCCACAGGTTCAGCAGGCTCAGGAAGTCGCTCGTCGGATCCGCGAAGCGGGCGTGGAAGCGGTCCGCCTCCTCGCGGCGCTCTTCGGGGCGCTCGCGGACGTCCTGGATCGACAGCCCGGCGACGATCGCGAGGACGTCGCGCAGCGCGCCACTGCGCCGCGCCTCGATCAGCATCCGGGCGAATCGCGGGTCGATGGGCAGGCGCGCGATCTCGCGCCCGAGGTCGGTGAGACGCGGCGCGCCGTCGCGGCGCTGTTCGCGCACGGCGCCCAGCTCGACGAGGAGGTCGAGGGCGGCTTTGACGCCGCGCGAGTCGGGCGGCGTGAGGAAGGGGAAGGAGGAGATGTCGCCGAAGCCGAGCGAGAGCATCTGCAGGATGACCGAGGCCAGGCTCGTGCGGAGGATCTCGGGTTCGGTGAACGCGTCGCGCGCGGCGAAGTCGTCCTCGGCGTAGAGGCGGATGGCGATGCCGGGGCTGGTGCGTCCCGCGCGGCCCGACCGCTGCTGGGCGGATGCCTGCGAGATCGCCTCGATCGGCAGGCGCTGGATCTTGCTGCGGTTGCTGTAGCGGGAGATGCGCGCGGTCCCGGTGTCGACGACGTAGCGGATGCCGGGGACGGTGAGGCTGGTCTCGGCGACGTTCGTCGCGAGGATGATGCGGCGACGGACTCCCGCAACCGCGGATCGCTCGAAGACCCGGTGCTGCTCGGCGGCGCTGAGTCGCCCGTAGAGCGGGAGCACCTCCGTGGGAGCCGAATCCTTCGCGTACATGCCGCGGACGGCATCCATCGTGTCGCGGATCTCGGCTTCGCCGGGTAGGAACACCAGGACATCGCCGGCGGGCTCGCGATCGAGCTCCCGGAGGGCGGCCGTGATGCCGTCGACGTCGTCGGCGTCTCCCGGCTCGGCACCCTTCGGCGCCTGCGCGGGGGGCCGGTAGCGCACCTCGACCGGGTAGGTCCGTCCGGAGACCTCGATGATCGGCGCGGGCGTTCCGTTGCGGTCGGCGAAGTGCTTCGCGAAGCTCTCGGGATCGATGGTGGCGCTCGTGATGACGACCTTGAGATCGGGCCGCTCGGGCAGGATCCGCGTGAGGTAGCCGATGAGGAAGTCGACATTGAGCGACCGCTCGTGCGCCTCGTCGACGATGATCGTGTCGTAGCGGCGCAGCAGCCGATCGCGGTGGATCTCGTTGAGGAGGATGCCGTCGGTCATGAGCGCGATGCGCGTGTCGGCGCCGACCTTGTCGGTGAAGCGCACCTTGTAGCCCACGGTCGACCCGAGCGGGATCTGAAGCTCTTCGGCGATCCGCTCGGCGATCGTCCGAGCAGCGATGCGGCGCGGCTGCGTATGCGCGATCCGTTCGCGTCCCAGCTCGAGGCAGATCTTCGGGAGCTGAGTCGTCTTGCCCGACCCGGTCGCGCCCGCCACGATCACGACCTGATGGCCGCGGATCGCGCGGGCGATCTCGTCCCGGGCGGCGCTGACGGGCAGCTCCGGGGGATAGGAGATCACGGGCTCGGGCGCGGACATAGCCTTCGATCGTATCGCGGTCCGCGCCCTGGCGCCGGAGGGGGCGGCAGACCGAACGCCCGCCGCTGCCGAGCGAACCCGATCTGGGGCTGTACCCGTCCTCCTGACCTTCTGGCCCCCCGACGCTCCTAGGCTTGATCCCATGGCAACGACCCCCACCGTGAAACTCAACGACGGCCACGACATCCCCCAGCTCGGCTACGGCGTATTCAAGGTTCCGCCGGCGGACACCGAGCGCGCCGTCAGCGAAGCGCTCGAAGTCGGCTACCGGCACATCGATACCGCCGCGATCTATGGCAACGAGGAGGGCGTGGGCGCCGCCGTCGCCGCGAGCGGCATTCCGCGTGACGAGCTCTTCATCACCACGAAGCTCTGGAACGACCGCCACGACGGCGATGAGCCGAACGCCGCCATCGCCGAGAGCCTCGGCCGGCTCGGGCTCGAGCACGTCGACCTGTACCTCGTGCACTGGCCCACCCCCGCGCACGACAACTACGTGCACGCGTGGGCGAAGCTCGTCGAGCTCCGCGACGCGGGGCTCACGCGCAGCATCGGCGTATCCAACCACCTCGTGCCGCACCTCGAGCGCATCGTCGCCGCGACGGGCGTCGTGCCCGCCGTGAATCAGATCGAGCTGCACCCCGCGTACCAGCAGCGCGACATCACCGACTGGGCGGCCGCGCACGACGTGCACATCGAGTCGTGGGGTCCGCTCGGACAGGGCAAGTACGACCTCTTCGGCGCCGAGGCCGTGACCGCCGCCGCTCAGGCCCACGGCAAGAGTCCGGCCCAGGCCGTGCTGCGCTGGCACCTTCAGAAGGGGTTCATCGTCTTCCCCAAGTCGGTCCGTCGCGAGCGGCTCGAGGAGAACCTCGACGTCTTCGACTTCGAGCTGACCGACGCCGAGATGGCCGCGATCGACGCCATGGACCAGCCCGACGGGAGCGGACGCGTCAGCGCCCACCCCGACGAGGTCAACTGACATCCGTATGAACCGTCGCCTCACGGAGGCCACGAGCCCGTACCTCCGCTCCCACGCGGACAACCCGGTGCCGTGGTTCCCGTGGGGCGACGCCGCGTTCGACGAGGCCCGCCGGCGTGACGTCCCGGTGCTCGTCTCGATCGGCTACTCCACGTGCCACTGGTGCCATGTCATGGCGCGCGAGTCGTTCCAGGACCCGGCCACGGCCGCCGACCTGGAGTCCGGCTTCGTGTCGATCAAGGTCGACCGGGAGGAGCATCCCGAAGTCGACGCCGCGTACATGGCGGCCGCGTCAGCGTTCACCGCCCACCTCGGCTGGCCTCTCACCGTCTTCGCGACCCCGGACGGACGCCCGTTCTTCGCCGGGACCTACTTCCCCCCGGAGCCGCGCGGCGGACTGCCGGCGTTCCGGCAGGTGCTCGCGGCCGTGCGGGAGGCCTGGGAGGAGCGTCGCGACGAGATCGACGGTACCGCCGGCGCGGTCGTCGAGGCTCTCGCCGACGTCCGGGCGCGCGCGGGGGACGAGGCATCCACCCTCCCCACGGTCGATGACCTCACCGCTGCCGCCCGCGCCCTCGCCGGCCGCGAGGATCCCGAGTACGGCGGCTTCGGCGCCGGAGAGGGCCCGAAGTTCCCCGTCGCGACAGCGCTGAGGTTCCTGCAAGCTCGGCTCGTGCGGGAGAACGCACCCGAGGCATCCGCGGTCGCCGACCGCGCCCTCGCCGCTATGGCGTCCTCCGCGCTGCGGGATCCGGTCGAGGGCGGCCTCTTCCGCTACGCCACGCGGCGCGACTGGTCCGTTCCGCACTTCGAACGCATGCTCACCGACAACGCGCAGCTGCTCGATGTCGCGCTCGCGGCCGGACATGAGCCCACCGCGCGCGGCATCGCACGGTTCCTCATCGACGTGCTGCAACAGCCTTCCGGTGGATTCGGCGCGGCGCAGGACTCGGAGTCCTGGATCGACGGCGCGCGCAGCGAAGGCGGCTACTACGAACAGGATGCCGCGGCCCGCGCCGCCCTCGAGCCGCCGGCCGTCGACGGCAAGATCGTCACCGGCTGGAACGGTCTCGCCATCGGGGCCCTCGCCCGGGCGGGCGCGCGCGTGGGCGAGGAATCCTGGATCGAGGCGGCGCGCTGGGCCGCCGATGCCGTGCTCGAGACCAACACCACCGCGGACGGCCGCCTGGTGCGCGCGTCGCTCGACGAGATCCCCTCGCGCGCGGCAGCGACCCTCTCCGACTACGGCCAGCTCGCGGGCGGCCTCGTCGCCCTCGCCGTCGCGACCGCAGAACCCGCCTACGCCCTGCGCGCGGGTGAGCTCGTCGAGGCGTGCGTCGCCCCCGACGGCACCCTCGCCGTTCCGGGCGGGGGAGACCCGGTTCTCGCCGCTCAGGGACTCGCCGCGCCGGACGCCTCCTCCGACGGCGACGAGCCGTCCGGCCCCGCGGCCCTCGCCGAAGCCGCCCTCGCGCTATGGACACTCGGAGCCGGACCACGCTACCGCGAGGTCGCCGAGCGGATCGTCGCATCCGGTGTCGCCGCGGCCCTCGCCCAGCCGCTCGCACACGCCGCGCTGCTGCGGACCGCGGCAGCCCTGACGATCCCGCCCCGGCAGGTCGTCGTCGTCACCGACGACGCAGTCCACCCGCTCGCCGCTGCGGCGCGGAGCCTCGACGCGGACGTCATCGCCGTCGTTTCCGCCGCCCGGGCACGGGAGTTCGCCGCGGCGGGATTCGCGCTCTTCGAGGCCAAGACTTCCACCTCTCCGGCGACCGCGTACGACTGCCGCGACTTCGCGTGCCGCCTCCCCGTCACCGAACCCGCCCTGCTCGGCGGAGACTAGACCCAGGTGGGCAGCCAGTTGTGCAGCCGCCAGAAGTCGTACGGAACGGGCATCGCGGAGATCACCGGATACCAGAACGCCGCGAGCGCCAGCGCGACGCCGAGGAACACCCACACGAGCCGCTGACCCGTATGGCGCCGGTAGGCCTCCGCGTGCCGCGGCCCGGCGATGTCGCGGAGCGCGAAGGTCAGGGCGAGCAGGACGAAGGGGAGCACGAGCACCGTGTAGAACTGGAAGATCGTCCGCTCGGGGAAGAACAGCCACGGGACGTAGGTCAGGCCGATCCCGGTCAGGACGAACGCGTACCGCCAGTCGCGCGCGACCACGAAGCGATACGCGAGGTACAGCACGGCGGCGACGCCGGCGTACCAGACCAGCGGGTTCGGGATGCTGGAGATCACCGACGAGCAGCCGTTCACGGCGGTGCACCCGTCGACTCCGAGTGCGTCGTGGTGGTAGTACATGCCGGTCGGACGGATGAGCAGCGGCCACTGCCAGGCCGGACTGGCGTAGGTGTGCCCCGACGTGATCGAGGAAGCGGAGTTCAGCATCGTCGTGTGGTAGATCCACAGGCTCTGCAGCGGCAGCGGCACCCACGAGAAGAGCCCGGTCGCCGGCGCCGCGTCGGCCGCGTGCCGGTCGTATCCGCCGTCGGTCACCAGCCAGCCGGTCCACGACGCGAGGTAGACGCCGACGGCGACGGGGACGAGCAGGACGAACGTCGCCACGCCCTGGCGGATCGCATCCGTGGGCCAGAACAGCACGCCGGCACGTCGCCGCGCGAGGGCATCGGTCACGACCAGGTAGATGCCGAGCCCGGCGAGCACCCAGGCGCCCGACCACTTGACCGCCGACGCCGCGCCCAGCGCGACGCCCGCGGCGAGGATCCATGGCCGGTTCCACAGGATCGGTCCCCACGCGGGCGGCTCGTCGCCGTCGTAGCGCGCCGCCACGGTCGTGGCGATGCGGGTCATCGTGCGCTCGCGATCCAGCAGCACGAAGAGGAACCCCAGCAGCACGAAGAAGGTCAGCGGGGTGTCCAGCAGAGCGACGCGGCTCATCGCGATCGCCATGCCGTCCACGGCCATCAGGAGCCCCGCGACCACCGCGAACGTCGTCGAGCCGGTCAGTCGCCGGGCGATCAGCATGAGCACGAGCACGGCCGCCGTGCCCAGAAGCGCCGTCGTGATGCGCCATCCCCACCCCGACTCGGGACCGAGCACCATCATCCCCAGCGCGATGATCCACTTGCCCAGCGGGGGATGGATGACGAACGCCGCGCTCTGGCTGAACACGTCGACATCGCCGGCCAGGAAGCTCGCGTTGCCCTCGGACGGCCAGGATGCCTCGTACCCCAGCTGCGACAGCGTCCACGCGTCCTTGACGTAGTACGTCTCGTCGAACTGGTTCATCAAGTCGTGGGCCGCCGCGAGGTTCCACAGGCGCAGAACGGCCGCCAGCAGGACCACGAGCGCGGGACCGAGCCACGCGTAGAGGCGGCGGGCCGAGACATCCCGCGCCAGGCGATCGGAGAAGCGCTCGTAGAGGCTCGGACGCACGGCGGGCAGCAGCGGCTCGGCCGGCGTGCTGTCGTCCAGTCGAGGGGCGGCGTGCGTCACGGTGACAGTGTAGGCGGGCTCCGCGCGACCACTCTGGGAGCGCGGCGAGCCGCCGTAGGCTGAGGGCGTGATCATCCTCGCGGCGACCCCGATCGGCAACCTCGGCGACGCGTCGAGACGGCTCGTGGAGGCGCTCGAGACCGTGACGGTCGTCGCGGCCGAGGACACCCGCACCACGCAGCGCCTGCTCGCCGCCCTCGGAATCGCGAATCGGCCGCGGCTCATCGCCCTGCACGACCACAACGAGAAGGACCGTGCCTCCGAGCTCGTCGAGCTCGCCCGCGACCGGGACGTGCTCCTGCTGAGCGACGCCGGCATGCCCACCGTGAGCGACCCGGGCTACGGGGTGGTCGCCGCCGCTGCGGCGGCCGGCGTCACCGTGACGGCGATCCCCGGACCGAGCGCCGTCCTCACGGCGCTCGCCGTCTCCGGTCTGCCGACGGACCGGTTTGCGTTCGAGGGCTTCGTCCCCCGCAAACCGGGGGAGCGGGCCGCCGCGCTGCGCGCCCTCGCGGCCGAACCGCGCACGCTCGTGTTCTTCGAGGCGCCCGGCCGCGTGGCCGGGACCCTGTCCGACATGGCTTCCGCGTTCGGCGACGACCGACGTGCCGCGGTGTGCCGCGAGCTCACCAAGCTCCACGAGGAGGTCGCGCGGGGGACGCTGTCCGAACTCGTCGCGTGGGCAGAGGGGGGCGTTCGCGGCGAGCTCGTGATCGTCGTCGCCGGTGCGGCGCGGCGCGAGGTCGCCTTCCCCGACGCGGTCACGCAGGTCCTCGAGCTCGTCCGGTCGGGGACGCGTCTGAAGGATGCCGCGGGCGAGGTCTCCGCGTACACCGGCCACTCGTCGCGCGAGCTCTACCAGGCGGCGCTCGCCGTCCGCGGGTAACACCGGCCGGGGCGCCCGCCCCGCGCGACTAGAATCCTCGGGTGACTTCCGGCCGTTCCTTCTACATCACGACGCCGATCTACTATCCGAGCGACGTGCCCCACATCGGCCACGGCTACACGACCGTGGCGGTCGACACGCTCGCGCGCTGGCACCGCCAGGCCGGCGACGACACCTGGATGCTGACGGGCACCGACGAGCACGGCCAGAAGATGATGCGCGCCGCCTCGGCGAACGGCGTCACGCCGCAGGAGTGGGTCGACAAGCTCGTCGGCGAATCGTGGTTCCCGCTGCTGAAGACCCTCGACGTCGCCAACGACGACTTCATCCGCACGACGCAGCCGCGTCACGAGGAGCGCGTGAAGCAGTTCGTCCAGGCCATCTACGACCGCGGGTACATCTACGCCGGCGAGTACGAGGCGCTGTACTGCGTGGGGTGCGAGGAATTCAAGCCGGAGTCCGAGATCGTCGACGGCACCGGTCCCTTCGAGGGCCTGAAGGTGTGCGCGATCCACTCGAAGCCGCTCGAGCTGCTCCAGGAGAAGAACTACTTCTTCAAGCTCTCCGAGTTCCAGGATCGCCTGCTTGAGCTCTACGCCGGCAGCGACTTCATTCGCCCGGAGTCGGCACGCAACGAGGTCGTCTCGTTCGTGAAGCAGGGTCTGAAGGACCTGTCGATCTCGCGCTCCGCCTTCGACTGGGGCATCACCGTGCCGTGGGACGAGTCGCACGTGATCTACGTGTGGGTCGACGCGCTGCTCAACTACGCCACAGCCGTCGGCTACGGCGGGGACCCCGAGCAGTTCGCGCGCCGCTGGCCGGCCTTCCACGTGGTCGGCAAGGACATCCTGCGCTTCCACGCCGTCATCTGGCCCGCCATGCTGATGGCCGCGGGTGTCGAGGTGCCGCGCGGGGTGTTCGCGCACGGCTGGCTCCTCGTCGGCGGCGAGAAGATGTCCAAGTCGAAGCTCACCGGCATCGCGCCGACCGAGATCACCGACGTGTTCGGCTCCGACGCCTATCGCTTCTACTTCCTGTCGGCCATCGCCTTCGGGCAGGACGGCTCGTTCTCGTGGGAGGACCTGTCGGCCCGCTACCAGGCCGAGCTCGCCAACGGCTTCGGCAACCTCGCCTCGCGCACCACCGCGATGATCGAGCGCTACTTCGAGGGCATCGTGCCACCCGCAGGCTCGTACGCCGAGGCCGACCTGCACATCCAGAAGACGGTGGCGGATGCCGCGGCCGCCGCGGACGCGGCGATCGAGCGGTTCCGGATCGACGAGGCGATCACCTCGGTCTGGACGATCGTGGACGCCTTGAACCTCTACATCACCGAGAACGAGCCGTGGGCGCTCGCGAAGGACGAGGCCCAGCGCGAGCGCCTCGGCACCGTGCTGTACACCGCCGCCGAAGGGCTCCGCGCGCTCGCGGTCCTGCTGTCGCCGGTCATGCCCGTGTCGACCGAGAAGCTGTGGATCGCGCTCGGTGCGGCCGAGACGCTCGGTCGGCTGCAGGACCAGCCGATCCGCGAGGCCGGGGGCTGGGGCATCCTGAAGCCGGGCACGTCGGTGAACGGACTCGCCCCGCTCTTCCCGCGCGTCGAGCAGTCGGTCTGAGCGACCCGGTGACTGACCCCAGCAACTACGTCCGGACCCGCGAGCAGGGGTCGCGCGACGTCAGCTACCCCGACGCGCCGGAACCGCTCGCCGTGCCCGTGTACGACAACCACGCCCATCTCGAGATCGAGGACGGCGTCGGGTTGTCGCTCGACGAGCAGCTCTCCCGAGCGGGGGAGGTGGGCGTGATCGGCGTGGTGCAGGCCGGAGGCGACATCGAGTCCAGCCGCTGGTCGGCGTGGGCGGCGGCGTCCCATCCGCGCGTGCTCGCCGCCGTCGCCATCCACCCGAACGAAGCGCCCGCGTATGCGGCCGCAGGACGCCTGGACGAGGCGATCGGCGTGATCGATGAGCTGGCCGCGCAGCCCCGCGTGCGGGCGATCGGCGAGACCGGGCTCGACTTCTTCCGGACCGATGAGTCCGGGCAGCCGACCCAGTTCGAGAGCTTCGAGGCGCACATCGCGCTGGCGAAGACGCACGGCCTCGCGATGCAGATCCACGACCGCGACGCCCACGACGCCGTGCTCGCGACCCTCGAACGGGTCGGCGCGCCCGAGAAGACGGTGTTCCACTGCTTCTCGGGGGACGAGGCGATGGCGCGAATCGCCGCCGAGGAGGGGTACTACCTCTCGTTCGCGGGCAACGTCACGTTCAAAAACGCCCAGAACCTCCGCGACGCGCTCCGGGTGACGCCGCGCGAGCGCATCCTGGTCGAGACGGATGCCCCGTTCCTGACGCCGACGCCGCACCGGGGCCGCCCGAACGCCCCCTACCTGATCCCGGTGACGGTGCGTTTCCTGGCGCAGGAGCTCGGCGTCGACCTCGACGAGCTGTGCGCCCAGATCGCCGCGAACACGCTCGAGGTCTACGGTCCGTTCGAGGACTGAGCGCGGCGACGCACCGGCGGCAGTTTCCGGCGAGCGCTGCGTCGCGCGACGCTGCGGATGCCGCGAACTGCAGCGCCAGGGCTCCGGCGGGCGACCGCCCGAGCGACGGCTCAGTCCGGCAGCGGCATCCCGCCCGCGCCCGGCTCGTCCTCGGGACGGATCCGGTCGACCTCGTCCGGGTCGAGAACGGGCTTGGCCGCGGCGATATGGGAGATCGAGCGCCACACGAGGGCGAGCGTGATCGCGGAACCGGCGAACGCGAACCACCACGGAGCCGTGAGCCCGAACAGCTGCGCGAGGACGCCCCCGATGAACTGCCCGATCACGAGCCCGCCGAACACGCCGACCATGTTGACCGACGCGATGCGGCCCTGCAGTGCCATCGGCACCAGTCGCTGGCGGACGGTCGTCGAGATGGTCGCCCAGATGAAGGCGTACAGGCCGAAGCCGAACATGATCGCGAACGCCACGACGGGCGAGGTCGTCAGCGCGAACCCGAGGTGCATCAGCACCTCGCACGACAGGCATACCCGCATGAGCGTCGCGAATGACACGCGCTTCTCGAGCCATCCGAACGCGAAGACCGCGACGAATCCTCCGAGCGCGGAGGCGGTCGTGAGTGCCCCGTAGCCGACCGGACCCATGCCGAGGTACTCGGTGGCGTACAGCACGAGCACGCCCCACGGCGCCGCCCACGTGATGTTGAAGACGAGGATGATGACGACGAGCGTGCGCACCGGTGCGTTGTGACGCAGCCAGCGCAGTCCCTCCCGGATCGCGTGCACCTTCGTTCCGCGGTCGGCGGCGGGATGCTCCGGCACCGGAGTGCGCGAGATCCTCGAGATGAGCAGCACGGCGAGGCTCACGCACAGCACCTGCAGGACGAAGGGCCAGAACGAGCCGACGGCGAAGAGGAACGCGCCCAGGGGCGGACCGGCCAGCTGATTGGCGACGAGGAAGCCGGCCTGCATGCGCGCGTTGCCGATGCCGAGGTCGGCGGGCTTCACGACCATCGGCAGGAGGGTGCTGCCGGCCGAGTCGGCGAACACCTCGGCGGTGCCGTAGAGGAAAGCGGTGGCCAGCACGATCCAGACGGTCGCCTGTCCGGTGAGGAGGAACACCACCAGGAGCCCCACGATGACCGCCCGCAGCCCGTTGGCCAGCATCACCAGTCGGCGCCGGTCGTGATGGTCGGCGACAGCACCGGCCAGCAGGCCGAACAGCAGCCACGGCAGGAACTGCATCATGGCGCCCGCGGCGACGAGCACCGCCGAATCGGTGAGCGAGGCGATCAGCAGGGGTGCGGCGGCCAGGGCGATCCCGTCGCCCAGGTTGCTGGTCCACGAGGAGGACAGGAGCCAGCGGAAGTCCCGTCCCATCCGGCGGGGCGCGATCAGCTCGCCGAGAGAGGGCATCCCACGATCCTATGCCCGCGCGCGCGGCGTGCCCGTGGGTGTCAGGACGAGGGCGCGGCCCCGCGGTGGGTGAAGAGCGTCTCGGTCTGCTCGATGTCCATGCCCTTCGTCTCGGGGATGCGCCACGCGACGTAGACGAACGAGAGGGCGGCGAACACCGCGTACATGCCGTACGTGAGCGGGAGGGACCACGACGACATCGCGGGGAACGAGATCGTGATGAGGAAGTTGGCGATCCACTGGGCGCCCGCCGCCACGCCCAGCGCCTTTCCGCGGATGCGGCTCGGGAAGATCTCGCCGAGCAGCACCCACACGAGCGGCCCCCACGACGCGCCGAAGCCGATCACGAAGACGTTGGCGGCCACGAGCGCGATGGGTCCCCACGGTGCGCCGAGCTCGACCTCGCCCTGCGCGTTGGTGGTCGAGAACAGGAACGAGACCGCCATGAGGCCGAGCGACAGGGTCATCATCACCGAGCCCGTGAGCAGGATGGGCTTCCGACCCACCCGGTCGACGAGGAAGATCGCCACGAGGGTCACCAGCACGTTGGTGATCGAGGTCACGACGCTGATCAGGAACGAGTCGCCCTCGTCGAACCCGACCGACTGCCACAGGCTCGTCGAGTAGTAGAAGATCACGTTGATGCCGACGAACTGCTGGAAGACCGACAGGATGATGCCCACCCACACGATCCGCTGGAGCCCCAGCACCGGTCCGCGCAGCGACACCCCGGCGTTCTTGCGGTCGGTCTCGATCGCGGTCTGCAGATCGCGGATCGTGTGGTCGAGGTCGGCGGGCGGCACGAGCTGCGCGAAGATCGCGCGGGCCTCGTCGGTCCTCCCTTTCGCCAGCAGGTACCGCGGGGACTCGGGAAGCGTGAACGCGAGGATGCCGTACACGGCCGACGGGACGACCCCCACGATGAACATCCATCGCCAGGCCTCCAGGCCGAACCACAGGACGTTGTCGGCGCCGCCCGCCGCACCCGCGAGCAGGGCGTCCGAGAGCAGCGCCGAGAAGATGCCGATCGTGATCGCCAGCTGCTGCAGCGACGCCAGGCCGCCGCGGATCTGGCGTGGGGCGATCTCGGCGATGTAGGCGGGTGCGACGACCGAGGCGATGCCGATGCCGAGTCCGCCGATCACGCGCCACAGCGCGAGATCCCACACGGCGAAGGCGAGACCGGCGCCGAGCGAGCTGACGAAGAACATGATCGCGCCGAGGAACATCACCCGCAGCCGGCCCCAGCGGTCCGACAGGTTGCCGGCGACGATCGCCCCGACCGCGCAGCCCAGCAGCGCGATCGCGACGACGAAGCCGGTGAGGACGTCGTTGATGGCGAAGTCCTGGGAGATCGAGTCCACGGCGCCGTTGATCACCGAGGAGTCGAAGCCGAAGAGGAAGCCCCCGACGGCAGCCGCGACCGAGAGGCCGATCGCTCGTCGTCCGTAGGGACTCTTGAGGGAGAACGCGTCCGCGGGGATCGATCCGGTGCCGGCCATTCCGTCACGCTAGCGTGCGCCGCGGACAGGGGCGAGAGGGCCGCACGGCGCGCGGAAGATCAGTCGGTAGGGTGAACCCATGCCCGTGTCCCTCCTCGGCGCCGCCGAGATCCGCGCGCTGGCCGCCGACCTCGACGTCACTCCCACCAAGAAGCTGGGTCAGAACTTCGTCGTCGACGCCAACACGGTGCGCAAGATCGTGCACGTGGCCGAGGTCGCGGCGGGCGACTCCGTGGTCGAGGTGGGCCCCGGGCTCGGCTCCCTGACCCTCGCGATCCTCGAGGCCGGAGCATCCGTCACCGCCGTCGAGATCGATCATCGCCTCGCCGCGCGGCTTCCGGCGACCGCCGCCGCGCACGGCGTGGCGGACGGCGCGCTCACCGTCGTCGACGCGGACGCGCTGCGGATCACCGAGCTCCCCGGCGACCCGACGGTGCTCGTGGCGAACCTGCCGTACAACGTGTCCGTCCCGGTGCTGCTGCATTTCCTCGAGACGTTCCCACGCCTCGAGCGCGGAGTGGTCATGGTCCAGGCGGAGGTCGGCGAGCGCCTCGCCGCCCCACCCGGATCCAAGGTGTACGGAGCCCCCAGCGCGAAGGCGGCGTGGTACGGGCGGTGGCGCCTGGCCGGCACGGTGTCGCGTCAGGTCTTCTGGCCGGTGCCCAACGTCGACAGCGTGCTCGTCGGCTTCCATCGCGACCCGGAGCCGCGGGGGAGCGAGGCGGAGCGCCGCCGCGTCTTCGCGATCATCGACGCGGCGTTCCAGCAGCGCCGGAAGATGCTGCGTCAGGCGCTCGCGGGTGTGCTCGGAGGCACCGCGGCCGAGGCATCCGCCGTTCTCGAGAGGGCGGATGTCGCGCCCACCGCGCGCGGCGAGGAGCTGTCGATCGACGACTTCGCGCGCATCGCGCGGGTGATCTGACCCCAAGGGTTCCCTCAGCGTTCACCGCGTTTCACCTGGGAGCGACGAAACACGCCGGTAACATTCCCGCAAGTCCCGTCTCGTCCACGGGGCGGGGAGTGGAGATGCCGACCGCCGAGCACCCGGACCCGGAGCGGGTCCTGCTTCATATCAGCGACACCCACCTGCGCGCGCACGGTTCGCGCCTCTTCGACCTCGTCGACGGCGCCGAGCGCCTCGCGCGCGCCCTCACCGCCATCGAGGGCAGCGGCATCCGTCCCGATGCCGTGGTGTTCACCGGCGATCTCGCCGACCTGGGCGAGCCCGGCGCCTACGCCGACCTGCGCGGTCTCGTCGAGCCGTTCGCCGAGCGCATCGGCGCCCGTGTCTTCTGGGTCATGGGCAACCACGACGACCGCGACGGCTTCCGCCGCGCGCTGCTGGATCAGCCCGGAGGGACCGCGCCGGTGGACGACGTCGCGGAGCTCGACGGTCTGCGGCTGATCACTCTGGACTCCACCGTGCCCGGCCACCACCACGGAGAGCTCCGAGACGAGCAGCTGGCGTGGCTGGCGGACGTCCTTGCGACCCCCGCACCGCTGGGCACCATCCTCGCGATGCACCACCCGCCCGTTCCGAGCGTGCTGCCCCTCGCGGCGAGCGTCGAACTCCGCGATCAGCGACGCCTGGGCGAGGTCCTCCGCGGCAGCGACGTGCGCGCCATCATCGCGGGGCACCTGCACTATTCGACGTTCGCGACGTTCGCCGGCATCCCGGTGTCGGTGGCGTCGTCGACCTGCTACGCGCAGGACCTCACCGTCCCGACGGGCGGGACGCGGCCGCAGGACGGCGCGCAGGCGTTCAACCTCATCCACCTGTACGACGACACCGTGGTGCACTCCGTCGTCCCCGTGGACGCGCCGCGGACTCTCGAGCACATCGACGCCGCCGAGGCGCAGCGCCGCCTGGCAGACGCGGGGATCGGACCGTTCAGCGACGCGCGGAGGGATGCGCCGACCGCGCCGATCGCTCTGCCGCGGTGAGCTCGGCGCGCTCCCACGGGGCGCGCACCGGGAACATGCGCTCGAGCGTGTCCCGCACGACCCGCGTGCGCAGCTGCTCGGGCACCTCGGTCTCGCCGCCGTCGTTGAGGCAGAACATGTCGACGTCGGTCCGCCGCGCGAGACGCTCCATGCGCGCGAGCGAGGCCGCGAGCGTGGTCTGCACGTACCGCGTCCGCGGCTGCCGCGTCGCGACGGCCCGCCCGGTCATGAGCGCGTAGTAGTGGTACAGGCTGTTGGTCACCGAGATGTCCGTCGCGGAACGGAAACGGGATGCCGCGGTCCTCGCGAAGTCTTCGGGGAAGGTCTGCTCGAGCTCGGCCATCACGCTGCGGCGCAGCGGCGTGGCGCAGTGCTCGAGGTCGCGCACGATCGAGCGGCCGAATCGATCGGCCAGCAGGGCACGGTTCACGCGCAGCCCGTTGTCGTGACCGCTGCGATGAGCCGCGGGACCGCCGGCGCCGATACGCACCTCGCACTCGACGAACTTCGTCAGGCCGCCGGGGGTGAAGAACATCTCGGGCTCCACGAGCCGGCCGAAGAACATGTCGTCGTTGGAGTACAGGAAGTGCTCGGCCAGCCCGGGAATCCGGTGGAGCTGCGCCTCGACGGCGTGGGAGTTGTGCGTCGGGAGGACGGCGGGGTCGGCGAAGAACTCCTCGCTGCGCACGATCGTCACCTTCGGGTGCTCGACCAGCCACGAGGGAGCGGGCGAATCGGTCGCGATGAAGATGCGCCGCACCCACGGGGCGTACATGTGCACGCTGCGCAGGGCGTACCGCAGCTCATCGACGTGCCGGTACCGGGCCGGTCCGGCGTCGCCCTCGCCGACGACGTACTCCTCCATGCGTGCGGCGCGCTGCCGCTGGAACTCGCTGGACGAGCCGTCGACCCACGAGAACACCATGTCGACGTCCTCGGCGAACTCGTGCGGCTGCAGGTCGAACATGCCCGCGAGGGAGGGCCACATCCTCCCGTAGCGCTCGACCATGACCGGCTCGAGGTCGGTGACGGGGGTGAGGCGCCGGGTGAGCGCGTTGTCGTGCGGGGCCTCGACGAGCTCCTCCCCGAATCGCCAGAACTCGACTCGCGCGCCCAGCGATGCGCCGTAGCGCAGTCCGCCCGCGCGCGCGAGCCGCGGACGGAAGACGCGCAGCATTCGCGGGGCATCGGGCGGAACGGTCGCCTCCGTCGCCCGCTGGGCCTGCTTCCCCTTGCCCTTGACGTAGAGGGGTTCGCGCTCACCGGCCGATGCGAGCGCCGTCATCGCTTCGACGCGCCGCGACAGATCGACGACGAGCGCCGGGACCCGACGGTCGTGGCGGATGAGGAGGACCGGGATGCCGGCGGACTCGAGGGCGTCGGCGACGAGGAGCAGATCCGCGGTGCGCGCCTCTTCGGGGGTGACCGAGTCGTGCACGAGATGGAGCCAGCCGCCCTCGAGCGCGATGTCGGGGCGCGCGAGGAGCGACGACCAGCTGTCCTGGGGGTTCGGCACGACCGAGAGTGCGGGCAACGGATCCTCCTTCGCTGCGGGGGGTGAGGGCCGCATCGCGCGGCCGGGCCTTCTCACCCTAGGCACTCTGCGTTACGGCGACGTTTCCGCCGATGCCCTTGACAGCGTCTCGGCGGGTGTGCCTGGCCTCTTCGCGCACACCCTGCGACCCGGCGGCCTCCGCCGCTAGCCTGGACCGGTGACCGACCAGCCGAACTACCGCTCCGGCGGAGGAGACCTCCACCGCCCGTACACCGCCGCCGACGACCGCTACGATCTGCGCGACTACCGCCGCGTGGGCACCTCGGGCCTCACCCTTCCACCGGTGTCCCTCGGGCTGTGGTGGAACTTCGGCGACAACATCCCCTTCGACAACCAGCGCGCCCTGCTCCGCCACGCGTTCGACAAGGGGATCACGCACTTCGACCTCGCCAACAACTACGGCCCGCCGTACGGAACCGCGGAGACGAACTTCGGGCGGATGATGCGCGAGGACTTCGCCCCGTACCGCGACGAGCTCATCCTCTCGTCCAAGGCCGGCTACGACATGTGGCACGGTCCGTACGGCAACGGCGGATCGCGCAAATACCTCATCTCCAGCGCCGAGCAGTCGCTCAAGCGGATGAGTGTCGATTACGTCGACATCTTCTACTCCCACCGCGTCGACCCCGACGTGCCCGTCGAGGAGACGGTCGGCGCGCTGGACACCCTGGTGCGCCAGGGCAAGGCGCTGTACGTCGGCATCTCGTCCTACAGCGCCGAGCGCACGGCGGTCGCGGCATCCGTCGCCCGCTCGCTCGGGACGCCGCTGGTGATCCACCAGCCGGCGTACTCGATCCTCAACCGCTGGGTCGAGGACGGCCTGACGGGTGTGCTGAAGCAGGAGGGGATGGGCGCGATCGCCTTCACCCCGCTCGCGCAGGGACTCCTCACCGACAAGTACCTCGGCGGGGGAGAGGCCGATCGCGCGCAGCAGCGGCGCTCCCTGCCCGCGGGGCCGCTCAGCGACAAGGGGCTGGCGACGCTGCGCGGACTGGATGTCGTCGCCAAGGAGCGCGGCCAGTCTCTCGCGCAGATGGCGATCCAGTGGGTGCTGCGCGACCCCGTGGTCGCCTCGGCGCTCATCGGGGCGTCCCGCCCCTCGCAGCTCGACGAGAACCTCGCCGCTCTGGACGGACCGGCCTTCACGACCGAGGAGCTCGAGCAGATCGACGCCCTCTCGGACGGCATCGACGTCGACCTGTGGGCGGAGTCGGCCACCTCGTGAGCGAAGCCCTGGCCGAGAACCGGGTGCACGTGCGCGCCCCCGGGAAGCTCAACCTCTTCTTCGAGGTCGGCGAGGTGCAGTCCGACGGCTACCACGACGTCGCCTCGGCCTACCAGGCCGTGTCGCTGTACGAGGAGGTCTGGGCCACCGAGGCGGTGGACTTCACCGTCTCGGTCTCCGGCACGGTCGACGTGTCGGGTGTCCCCTCGGACGATCGCAACCTCGCCCTGCGCGCGGCCCGGCTCGTCGCCCAGCGCATCGGCCACAGCGGTGGCGTGCACCTCGACATCGTCAAGGCGGTGCCGGTCGCGGGTGGCATGGGCGGGGGCTCCGCGGATGCCGCGGCCGCGCTCGTCGCGTGCGATGCGCTGTGGGGGGCCGATCTGGGGACGACAGAACTGCACAAGCTCGCCGCGCGACTCGGCGCGGACGTGCCTTTCGCGCTGATGGGCGGGACCGCGATCGGAACCGGACGCGGGGACCAGCTGAGCCCGGCGCTGGCCAAGGGCCGCTTCGACTGGGTCGTCGTGCCCGCCGAGGAGGGGCTGTCCACTCCTGAGGTGTACGCGCACCTCGACGCGCTGCGCGCCCGGAACGACATCGCGCCCCCCGTCGGGGCGCCCGAGGTGGATCGCTCGGTCCTCCACGCCCTGCGCGCCGCGGACCCCGTCGCCCTCGCGGAGCACACGCGCAACGACCTGCAGGCGGCGGCGCTCTCGCTGCGGCCCGCGCTGCGCGAGGTCCTCGACCTCGGCGAGCGCTCGGGTGCGCTGGTGGGCCTGGTGTCGGGGTCCGGGCCTACGCTGGCATTCCTGGCACCGGATCCCGAGTCCGCTCTCGAGGTGCAGGTCATGCTCTCGGCCGCGGGACTGACCGCGCTCCACGTGCACGGGCCCGTCGCGGGCGCGCGGGTGATCCGGCTCTGACGATCGACCCTGGAGGACGCACGATGACCACGAACGGTCCGGCGGCACCCGACACCGACCGCGCGGCGTTCCGCGCCGCACCGGTCGACGAGCAGTCGCGCGTGAGGCTCGCGGGCGGCGGGCTGGACTACCGGCGCACGAGCGTCGAGGGCGACGACTTCGCGCCCTGGCTGCAGTCGGTCGCACGCGGGTTCCAGGACGGCGAGCGCACCGCGGAGCACATCGCGTCCGCGCGCGAGCGGTCGGCGTACCGGCGGCTCACCGGTGTCTACGACCCGACGGCGCCGGTGCCCGAGGCGCCCGTCGCGACGATCGCGTCCTGGCTCGGCGAGCTGACCGTCCCGGGTGGCAGCGCCCTTCCCTCGTGCGCGATCTCCGCCGTCACGGTCGCTCCGACCCACCGACGTCGGGGGATCGCGCGGGCGATGCTCGAGGGCGAGCTCCGTGCGGCGGCGGCAGGCGGCATCCCGATGGCCATGCTCACCGTGAGCGAGTCGCCCCTGTACGGGCGCTACGGCTTCGCGCCGGCAGCGGCCAGCGCGTCGTGGCGCATCGAGACGCGACGCGCGGGCTGGATCGGGCCCCGACCCGACGGGCGAGTGGACTTCATCTCGCGCGAGACGCTGCGTGCGCTCGTCCCCGACCTCCACGAGCGCGTCCGTCTGCGGGTCGCCGGCGAGATCGACGTGCCCGGCTCGCACTGGGACGGTTTCGCGGGGACGACACCCACCGCCGAGAAGGCCGGAGACAAGCGCGCCGTCCAGTACACCGATCCGTCCGGCGTCGTGCGCGGACTGGCGCTGTACACCGTGAGCGAGAACCACGACGACTTCACGAAGGCGACGGTGCGCGTGGCCTACCTGCTGGCCGACGGCGACGACGCCTACGCGGCGCTGTGGCGCTTCCTTCTCGAGCTCGACCTGGTGGCCGAGGTGCACGCCGACGAGCTGTCGGTCGACGAGCCGCTGCGGTGGATGATCGCCGATCAGCGCGCCGCTCAGGTGAGCGTGCGGGACCACCAGTACGTGCGCATCCTCGACGTGCTCGCCGCTCTCGAGGTGCGCCGCTACAACGCGCCCGGTGCCCTGCTGCTCGACGTCGCCGATCCGCTCGGGCACGCCGCCGGACGATTCCTTCTCGAGGTGGACGGCGACGGCGTGGGGCGTGTGCGCCCGGCGGGCGACGACGCACCGACGGAGGCCGTCGAGGTGTCGCTCGGCATCGAGGAACTGTCCGCGGCCTACCTGGGCGGCGTGTCGCTCGCGACGCTCGCCGTGGCGGGCCGGGTACGGTCGACCGACATCGTCACCGCGGCGCGGGTGTTCTCGTGGAACACCCCGCCGCGCCTGAGCATCTGGTACTGACGCGTCAGCGGCGTCGGAGAGCGGCGAACAGCCCTCCGCCGCGGGGGGCGGGGTCGTGCCCGGCGCACCGCTGCGCCTGCGGCACTCCGGCCAGCGCCTCCTCCACGTGCTGACCGCAGCCGTCCCACGTGGCCTTGCCGCACACCGCGCATGTCACTCTTCTGCACATCATGTCCTCCTTCTCGTTCTTTCGGCGCGCACCGGTCAGGCGAGCGCGAGGAAGAGCTTCTCGAGCTCTTCGGCCGTGAGGCCCTCGGCTTCCTCGGCGCCGGCGGGATCTGTGACGCAGTCGCGCATCGCCGCCGACACGATCGCGAAGCCGGCGCGGTCGAGCGCGCTCGTGACGGCGGCGAGCTGGGTCACGACGTCGCGGCACGATCGGCCGGACTCGACGGCCGCGATCACGCCCGCGAGCTGCCCCTGCGCGCGACGCAGCCGGTTGGCGATGCGCTTGCGGGTCGCCTCCTGCTCCTCGGCGGTTCCGGTGATGATCATGCGTAGGCTCCTTCGCGGGTGAGGATGCGATCGAGATCGGCGCCGTACCAGTGCTCGAGGGTGCGCATCCCGCCGGACAGCGAGGCCGAGTCGAACCCGTGCGCGACGAGCACGCGGTGGGCGATGTTCGATCGCACGCCCGCCGCGCACAGGACGCGCACCGGTCGGCCGGCGGCCGCGTCGCGGACCTCGTCGATTCGCGCCCGCAACTCGGTGTGCGGCACGTTGAGTGAGCCGGGGATGTGCCCGGACGCGTACTCCGCGGATGAGCGGACGTCGAGGATCATCGCGTCCTCGCGCATCCGGTCGAGGTCTGCGGCGTACCAGAGCCGGAGGCGACCCGTGAGCACGTTCTCGGCGACCATCCCGATGAGGTTGACGGCATCCTTCGCCTGTCCGAAGGGCGGGGAGTAGGCCAGGTCGAGGTCGATCAGATCGGCGGCGCCCATTCCCGCGCGCATCGCCGTCGCGAGGACGTCGATGCGCTTGTCGACGCCTTCGGTGCCGACCGCCTGTGCGCCGAGCAGCCTTCCGTCATCGCCGATGTGCACGACGACATGCATCGGCGCCGCGCCGGGGAAGTAGCCCGCGTGCTGGTTCGGGTGCAGGTGGAGAGTGCGGAAGCCGATGCCGGCAGCCTCGAGCTGTGCCCTCGTGGCCCCGGTCATCGCGACGGCCAGTCGGCCGACGCGCACGATCGCGGTCCCCTGCGCGGGCGCCTGGACGCGGGCGCCGGGGACACCGAAGATGTCGTCGGCGACCAGTCGTCCGGCGCGGTTCGCGGGTCCGGCGAGGGCGACGGGCGCGATGGCGCCCGTGATCGCGTTGCGCACCGCCGTCGCGTCTCCGGCAGCCCACACTCCGCGAGCCGACGTGCGTCCGTGCGCGTCGACCACGATGGCGTCGCGTTCGGTCTCGATGCCGGCGTCACGGGCGAACCCGGTGTCGGGCCGCACACCGACCGACAGCACGACGACGTCGGCCTCTACGCGGGTGCCGTCGTCGAGGACGACCTCGTCCGAAACGACGCCTCGTTCGATGCGGGCGGCGCCGATGCCTTCGTGGACACGGATGCCGAGCCGGAGCAGTTCGTCGCGCAGGGGAGCGGCGAGCTCGCGCTCGAGCGGCGGCAGCACCTGATCGGCGCGCTCGACGAGGTCGACGTCGAGTCCTGCGTGCCGGAAGGCCTCCGCGGCTTCGAGCCCGATGAATCCCGCTCCGAGCACCACGGCGCGGCGGTCTCCGCGCACGACGTGGCCGCGCAGGGCGACGGCGTCGGCGACGGTGCGCAGGGTGTGCACGCGGGGTGAGTCCAGGCCGGGGATCGGCGGCGTCACGGCCGACGCCCCCGGGGCGAGCACGAGCGCGTCGTAGGGGAGGGTGACGACCGCGTCCATCGCCCGGGCGGTCACCGTTCGCGCGGCGGTGTCGACCGCGATCACCTCGTGCCCGACGCGCACGTCGAGATCGAGCGAGGCCCGCAGGGACGCCGGATCGTGCAGGAGCAGGTCGGCCTCGGCGGGGATCTCCCCGCTCACGTGATAGGGCAGGCCGCAGTTGGCGAACGATACGACGGGCCCGCGCTCGAGCACGATGATCTCGGCGCTCTCGTCCAGCCGGCGGGCGCGCGCAGCCGTGCTCATGCCTGCGGCGACTCCGCCCACGATGATCAGTCTCACGATGTCCTCCCATACCCCGGGGGGTATCCCTGGGGCCCAGCAAACGATACCCCAGGGGGTATTCAAAACTCAAATCGGAGCGAGGCGCCGGGCGAGCCTCGCCTAGCCTGGAGGGGACATGGCACATCTTCTCGGGGCCGAGGCCCTTCACCTGGAGTTCCCGACAAAGGTCGTCTTCGACGGCGTCTCGCTCGGCGTCGACGAGGGCGACCGCATCGGCATCGTCGGCCGCAACGGCGACGGGAAGTCCAGCCTGCTCGCGATGCTCGCGGGAAGACTCGTCCCCGACGCGGGGCGCGTCACGGTGCGCAGCGGTGTGCGGGTGGGCGTCCTCGACCAGGCGGACACGCTCGACGACGCGCTCACCGTCGCCGAGACGGTCGTGGGGAGCCGCCCCTCGCACGAGTGGGCGGGCGACCCCCGCACGCGCGAGGTGATCGCGGGCCTCCTCGCCGACGTCGCGTGGGACGGGCCGGTGGCCGGGCTCTCGGGCGGCCAGCGACGCCGCGTCGCGCTCGCCGCCCTGCTGGCGGGCGACCACGACGTGCTCTTCCTGGACGAGCCCACCAACCACCTCGATGTCGAGGCGATCGCGTGGCTGGCCGATCACCTCACGCGGCGCTGGGCCACCGGCGCCGGCGGTCTCCTCGTCGTGACCCACGACCGCTGGTTCCTCGACGAGGTGTGCACGCGCACGTGGGAGGTGCACGACGGCATCGTCGAGCCGTTCGACGGCGGCTATGCGGCCTACATCCTGCAGCGCGTGGAGCGCGACCGTCAAGCGGCCTCGATCGAGGCGCGCCGGCAGAACCTGGCGCGCAAAGAGCTCGCGTGGCTGCGGCGCGGGGCCCCGGCACGGACCTCGAAGCCGAAGTTCCGCATCGACGCGGCCAACGCGCTCATCGCCGACGTGCCCGAGATCCGCGACAAGACCGAGCTCCAGTCGCTCGCCGTCTCCCGTCTCGGCAAGGACGTCGTGGACCTCCTCGACGCGGCGGTCAGCTATCCGTCCCCCGACGGCGGCCCCGCCCGCGAGGTGCTGCACCCCGTGGAGTGGCGCATCGCACCGGGGGAGCGCACCGGCATCCTCGGCGTCAACGGCGCGGGCAAGTCCACGCTCCTCGCCCTGGTCTCGGGCGACCTCGAGCCGACCGCGGGGCGCGTCAAGCGCGGCAAGACCGTCCGCGTCGCGACGCTCACCCAGCGGCTGGACGAGCTGGAGGAGCACCTCGACGACGCGGTGCGCATCGTGATCGCCGGGCTGCGCACCAGCTACACGTTCGGCGCGGGGTCGAAGGCGCAGGAGCTCACGCCGGGCCAGCTCCTCGAGCGCATGGGCTTCTCGAGCGCTCAGCTGTCCACTCCGGTCAAGGACCTCTCGGGCGGCCAGAAGCGCCGCCTGCAGCTGCTGCTGATCCTGCTCGAGCAGCCCAACGTGCTGATCCTCGACGAGCCGACGAACGACCTCGACACCGACATGCTCGCCGCGATGGAGGACCTGCTGGACTCGTGGCCGGGGACGCTCCTGGTGGTGTCGCACGACCGCTACTTCATCGAGCGCGTGACCGATCAGCAGTTCGCCATCCTCGGCGGTCGTCTGCGTCATCTGCCCGGCGGCGTCGACGAGTACCTGCGGCTCCGTGAGCGCGAGCGGTCGGCAGCTCCGTCAAGGGGGACGGATGCCGCGGCGTCCCCCGCAGTGCCGTCCGGACTGACCGGCGCCGACCTGCGCGCCGCGCAGAAGGAGGCCACCGCACTGGAGCGCCGTCTGGAGAAGCTGGAGGCGCGGATCGCCGCCGCGCGCACGGCGCTGGCCGATCACGACCAGTCCGACTACGTGGGGCTCGGCGACGAGATGGCCCGCATCGGCACCCTCGAGTCCGAGCGCGACGAGATCGAGGCGCGCTGGTTCGAGCTGACCGAGCAGATGGACTGACGCGGGACCGTCCCGGCGGCGGCTCAGACGTCGAAGCCGAGGCTGAGCTTGCGCAGGAGTCCGGCCAGGCGCTCCCGATCGCTGCGCGAGAGGGTCGCCAGCAGCACGGCCTCGGCATCCACGAGGCGTGTGATCGCGGCATCCACCCGTGTTCTGCCCTCGTCGGTGAGGGTCACCAGGATGCTGCGGCCATCGTCCGGGTCGGCCTCGCGGCGGACCAGCCGGCGGCCGACGAGGCGATCGATGCGGTTCGTCATCGTCCCGCTCGAGACGAGCGTCTGCTGCAGGAGGTGCTTGGGGCTGAGCTGGAACGGCTCGCCCGCGCGGCGGAGGGCGGACAGCACATCCCACTCCCACGGCTCGAGCTCGCTGCGCCGGAACGCCTCGCGCCGCGCGCGGTCGAGGTGGCGCGACAGCCGATCGACGCGCGAGAGCACCTCCAGCGGCGAGAAGTCGAGGTCGGGGCGTTGCGTCGTCCACGCGCCGACGATGCGGTCGACCTCGTCCGTCTCCTTGGGCATCCCCCCATTATCGACGTCGGCGGGCCGGGCCTGTCGTCGAGGGCGTGGCAGACTTGACGACGGCCGCCGACGCGGCGATCCGCCGTGGTGTAACGGCAGCACGACAGCCTTTGGAGCTGTGAGGCCCAGGTTCGAATCCTGGCGGCGGAGCATGACCGACAAGACCGACGCCCCCTCCCTCGCCGTCATCGTGCTGGCCGCGGGTCAGGGCACACGAATGAAGTCCTCGCTGCCGAAGGTGCTGCACCGCATCGGCGGCCGCCCCCTCGTCGGGCACGTGATCGAGACGGCCGCGACCCTTGCGCCCGACACGCTCGCCGTCGTCGTGCGCCACGAGCGCGATCTCGTGGCCGCGGCGATCGCCGAGCAGGCGCCGGGAGCGGTGATCGTCGACCAGGACGAGGTGCCGGGCACCGGCCGGGCCGTCGAGCTCGCGCTCGCGGCGCTCGACGATTTCGCGGGCGACGTGCTCGTCCTGAGCGGCGACGTGCCGCTCCTCGAGGGCGACACTCTCGCCGCGCTCCTGAGCGCCCACCGCGGGGGCGCATCGGCCGCGACGCTCCTCAGCGCCGTCGTGGAGGACCCGACGGGATACGGCCGCGTCCTCCGCGACGTCGACGGCGGCGTCGCCCGCATCGTGGAGCAGAAGGACGCCACGGCGGACGAGGCATCCGTCACCGAGATCAACGTGGGCGTGTACGTGTTCCGCGCCGCCGAGCTCCGCACGCAGCTCGCTCGCGTCGGAACCGCCAACGTGCAGGGCGAGAAGTACCTCACCGACGTGGTGGCGCTGCTGCGCGACGCAGGACGCCCCGTGGCGGCCTCGAGTGCGCCGGATGCCGCGGCCGCCCTGGGCGTGAACGACCGCGTGCAGCTGTCCGAGGCGGCGCGTCTGCTCAACGCCCGCACCGTGCGCCGCTGGCAGCTCGAGGGTGCGACGATCCTCGATCCCGCCACGACGTGGATCGACGTCACCGCGACGCTCGGGCCGGATGTGACGGTGCTGCCCAACACGCACATCCTGCGCTCCACGGCGATCGCCGCCGGTGCGACGGTCGGTCCCGACACGAGCCTCGTGGACTGCGAGGTCGGCGAGAACGCCGTCGTCACGCGCGCGGACGCCACGCTCGCGGTCATCGGCGCCGGTGCGAACGTCGGGCCCTTCGCCTACCTCCGCCCCGGCACCTACCTCGGCGATCGCGGGAAGATCGGCACCTTCGTCGAGACGAAGAACTCCACCATCGGGGAGCGGAGCAAGGTGCCGCACCTGTCGTACATCGGCGACACCACGATCGGCACCGGCGTGAACCTGGGCGCCGGGGCCATCACCGCGAACTACGACGATCTCGCCAAGCACCGCACCGAGATCGGCGACGAGGTCCACACCGGCTCGCACAACGTCTTCGTCGCGCCCGTTAGGATCGGAGACGGCGCGAAGACCGGGGCCGGGGCGGTCATCCGAAAGGATGTGCCCGCCGGCGCCCTCGCTCTCAGCGTCGCCCCTCAGCGCAACGTCGAGGGGTGGGTCGAGAAGAACAGACCGGGAACCGGCGCCGCAGAGGTCGCGGCCAGGGCTCGGTCCGCACAGAAGGCGGACGATGGCGCGCAAGAAGAAGACGGTTGAGCTCGACCGCGACAACGACATCGCGCCGGGTCTGGTCGCCAAGACCAAGAAGCGGCTGGTGGTCGCGCGGGGCAGCTCGCACGTCGAACTCGCGACCGACGTCGCGGCGCAGCTGGGCACCGAGCTCGTTCCCACCGAGTACCGAACCTTCGCCTCCGGGGAGATCCTGACCCGCTTCGAGGTCTCGATCCGCGGCTGCGACTTCTTCCTGATCCAGAGCTTCGGGCCGCCCGTCAACGAGTGGCTCATGGAGACCCTCATCATGCTCGACGCGGCCAAGCGCGCGTCGGCCAAGCGCATCACCGTGGTCGCGCCCTACTACCCCTACTCCCGCCAGGACAAGAAGGGCCGCGGCCGAGAGCCCATCAGCGCGCGGCTCGTCTCGGATCTGCTCAAGACCGCCGGTGCCGATCGGGTCATGAGCGTCGACCTGCACGCGGCGCAGATCCAGGGCTTCTTCGACGGCCCCGTCGACCACCTCTTCGCCAAGCCGGTGCTGCTCGAGTACTTCGAGACCACCCTGACCCAGGACGACCGGGCGAAGCTCACCGTGGTCTCGCCCGACACCGGCCGCGTGCGGGTCGCCGACACGTGGTCCGACAGCCTGGGCGCGCCGCTGGCCATCATCCACAAGCGGCGGGACCCCAAGGTGGCCAATCAGGTCACCGTGAACGAGATCGTCGGCGACGTCGACGGACGCGTGTGCCTGCTCGTCGACGACATGATCGACACCGGCGGCACGATCGTGAAGGCGGCCGAGGCGCTCAAGGCGAACGGCGCGATCAAGGTCATCGTCGCCGCCACGCACCCGATCTTCAGCGACCCGGCGACCCAGCGCCTCCAGAGCACCGCGATCGACGAGGTCGTCGTGACCGACACGATCCCCGTCCCCGAAGAGAAGCGCTTCCCGAGCCTCACGATCCTGCCGATCGCGCCGCTCCTGGCGCGCGCCATCCACGAGGTGTTCGAAGACGGCTCGGTGACGAGCATGTTCGACGGCGCCGCCTGACTCGCCGCTGGGCCGGATCGTCGCTCGTTCCTAGGGCGCTCATAGCGAGCGCTGTCAGGATGCTGCGCAGGCGCCGTCGAGCGGCCGCCGCGAAACCCACGACCGAGGAGGACCCATGATCCGCACCGCCGTCGCCCCCCGTTCCGTTCGCGCCGGGATGACCCTCGCCGCCGCAGCCGGGATCGCGGTCCTCGCCGGCTGTGCTCCCGGCACGACGGGTACGACGGGCGACGTCTCCGTCGACGACACCGCGGACGGCGGCTCGTCGGGCGGCTCCTACGCGGACGGCACCTATACGGCGGAGGGGTCGTACGCGACGCCCGAGTCGGTGGAGTCCATCTCGGTGACCGTCACCCTGCAGGACGACATCGTCACGTCCGTCGAGGTGACCGGCGATCCGCAGCGGCCCGAGTCCGAGCAGTATCAGGGCCAGTTCATCGGCGGGATCTCCGATGCCGTCGTCGGCCAGGACATCGACGACCTCGCCGTGAGCCGAGTGGCGGGATCGTCGCTCACCAGCGCCGGGTTCAATCAGGCCATCGAGGCGATCAAGTCCGAGGCGGCCGCGTAGCCCGTGGGCGCTCCGCTCCCGGACGCGAACGCGTCCTGGCGGTTCGACGCGATCGGCACGGCGTGGGAGATCGTCACCGCGACGCCGCTCGACGCGGGCGCGCGTGCCGCCGTGTCGGGGGTCGTCGCGCAGTTCGACGCGGACTGGTCCCGATTCCGGCCGGATTCGACCGTGGGCCGACTCGCGGCGACGGGCGGCCGCGTCGTCGCACCCCCGGACGCGACGGTCATGCTCGACGCCTTCCGTGCGCTTTCGGACGCCACGGACGGTGCCGTGAACCCCCTCGTCGGCCGTTCGCTGGAGCGGCTCGGCTACGACCCCGGCTACTCGCTCGCGTCGACGGGGCCGGTCCCCGCGCCGCGCGCGTGGACGTCGCTGCTCGCGTGGGGCGACGGGATGCTCTCCCTCGACGCGCCGGCGATGATCGACGTCGGCGCCCTCGGCAAAGGGCGCCTCGTCGACCTCGTGCACGCCCTCGTGAGCGAGCTCTCGCCCGGGCCGGTGATCGTCGACGCCGGTGGGGATCTCGCGGTCAGCGGCCGGGCGCAGCGCATCGGGCTGGAGCATCCGTTCGATCCTCGGCGTGCCGTGGGCGTGTGGGAGGTGACCGATGCCGCCCTCTGCGCGTCGGCGACGAACCGCAGGGCGTGGGGAGACGGCCTCCACCATGTGCTCGACGCCCGCACGGGCGTGCCGGTGCGCACCGTCGCGGCGACGTGGGCGGTCGCGCGCGACGCGATGCACGCGGACGCCGTCGCGACCGCGCTGTTCTTCGACGGCGGCCCGCGCCTGGCCGCCGAGTGGGGCGTCGCATGGGTGCGCATGACGTCGGCCGGAACGGTGGAGTGGTCGCCGGGATGCCGCGCCGAACTGTTCACGCGAGAGGCTAGCGTGGAGGCGTGAGCGATTCCCCGTCCGGACACGTCGTCGCCGTCGCCCGCGACGACGCGCACCGCTTCAGCAAGCCCACCCGCGACAGCATCGTGCTCATCGCGAACCACGGTGTCGAGGGAGACGTGCACGCGGGATCGACCGTGACCCATCTCTCGCGCGTGCGGCGCGATCCGGCCGCCCCGAATCTGCGGCAGGTGCACCTGCTGCACTCCGAGCTGTTCGCCGACATGGCGCGGCGCGGCCACGGGATCGCGCCGGGAGCCCTCGGCGAGAACGTCACCACGGCGGGCGTCGACCTGCTCGCGCTGCCGCTCGGCACCCGGCTGGCGATCGGCGACGACGCGGTCGTCGAGCTCACGGGCCTGCGCAATCCGTGCCGGCAGATCGACGGGCTCTCGAAGGGACTCATGAAGGAGCTGGTGCACGTCGACGACCGCGGCGAGACCGTGCGCCTGGCCGGTGTGATGTCGGTGGTGGTGGCCGGGGGAGAGGTGCGCCCGGGCGACGGCATCCGCGTGATCCTCCCCGTGGGCGCCCCGCAGCCGCTCCGGGCGGTGTGACGTGCTCGGCACGGTCACGGCGGTGTGGAACCGCGTCTTCGCCCTCCTCGGCCGCGTCTCGATGTACCGCGTCGTCTACGTGGCGCTCGCCGCGCTCGCGGTGGTGTCTTTCGCTCTGTCCTTCTTCGACCTGGTCGCTCCCGACCCGCTCGAGCTCCTCGCGACGCTCGCGGTGCTCGCGGCGGTGTGCGCGGGGGTGGATGCCTCGGCCCAGCGCTTGCTCGGACTCGCCTGGCGCGTCGAGTCGTCGCTCATCACGGCGCACATCCTGCTCTTCGTCCTGCGCCCCACGCTCGATCCCGTCGCGCTCACCGGCATCGCGATCGCCGCGGCCGCGGCATCCCTCTCCAAGTACGTGCTCGCCTGGCGAGGACGCCACATCTTCAACCCCGCGGCGGTCGGCGCGACGGTCCTCACGCTGCTCGCGCTCGTATGGCCGGCACTCGGCGCGTCGTCGTGGTGGGTGGGCACCCCCGCACTGGCGGCCCCGGTGATCCTGCTCGGGCTCGCCGTGCTGTGGCGCACCGAGAAGGTCCGGGTGGTGGCGGTGTTCCTCGTCGTCGCGGTGGCGGTGGCCGTGCTGCGCACCGCC
This sequence comes from Microbacterium insulae, assembly GCF_042677065.1. Classification (NCBI taxonomy): domain Bacteria; kingdom Bacillati; phylum Actinomycetota; class Actinomycetes; order Micrococcales; family Microbacteriaceae; genus Microbacterium; species Microbacterium insulae. The sequence continues at coordinate 2,563,283 of NZ_JBHTII010000001.1, forward strand.
GCGCAATACAACCTCGCCGGCGTCGAGGTCGACGCCCTGGGGCTGTTCTGGCAGGTGCTGCTGTCGTCGCCGTTCCTGTTCCTCGGCGCCTTCATGCTGTCGGAGCCCCTCACCCTGCCGCCGCGTCGCTGGCAGCAGTTCCTCGTCGCCGGGATCGTCGGCGCGCTCGCGGGCTGGCCGATCTTCGTCGGCGGCATCTCGCTCGGACAGGAGCGTGCGCTCCTCATCGGCAACCTCGTGGCCTTCGCGTTCGCCCTCCGCACCGCCGTGCGGCTGACTCTGGCGGCTCGCGCGGCGCCCACGCCCACCGTGCAGGAGCTCACGTTCCGCGTGCAGGACCGGCTGTCGTTCGTGCCGGGCCAGTATCTCGAGCTCGAGGTGCCGCACCCCCATCCCGACGCGCGGGGGACGCGCCGCGAGTTCAGCATCGCATCGGCCCCCGAGGACCTCCCGCTGCTGCGCGTGGCGTTCAAGGACGGCAAGACCTCCACGCCCCAGAGCTCGTTCAAGAAGGCCCTGGCGCACGTGGGTGAGGGCGAGCGCCTGGCGATCACGGGAGTGTGGGGCGACTTCGTCCTGCCCAAGCGCGACGCGGCGCCGATCCTGATGGTCGCCGCCGGCATCGGCGTCACGCCCTTCGTCTCTCAGCTGCGGCACCTGCAGGCCCTCGGCCAGAACCGCGACATCGTGCTCGTCTACGTGGCCTCGGAGGCCTCGGAGCTGGCGTACCGCGCCGATCTCGAGGCATCGGGGATCCCCGTGATCGTGTTCACGCGCGACGAGCCGGCCGGGCTCCCGGCGAACTGGGTCTGGGCGCGCGGGGTGCGCCTGGACGCGGAAGGACTGCTGCGGATCGTGCCCGACATCGCCGTACGCCATGCGTACATCTCGGGTCCGGCGGGACTCATCGCCGACCTCGCGCCCGCTCTGGAGCGCGCACGGTCGATCACGACGGACGCCTTCAGCGGGTACTGAGCCGCGTGCTCACGCCGCGGGGACCGGATCCTCGGGTCGCGCGGGCAGGCGCACCTCGAAGGCGGTGTCGCCGGGTTCGCTCGTGACGGTGATCGTGCCGCCATGCGCATCGACGATGGCGCGCGCGATCGAGAGCCCGAGCCCCGTACCGCCGGTCTGGCGCGCGCGGGAGCGGTCGGCCCGTGAGAAGCGCTCGAAGATCTCGTCACGGACGCGCGGGTCGATGCCGGGTCCGTCGTCGTGCACGCGGAGCACCGCCGTGTCGCCGTCGCGCCGGACCGTCACGGTGACGGTCGTCCCCTCGGGCGTGTGTGTGCGCGCATTGGCGAGGAGGTTCGCCACGACCTGGTGCAGGCGCCCGGTGTCGCCGGCGACCTGCACGGGCTCGTCCGTGACGTCCAGCACCCACGTGTGCCCGGGACCCGCTGGTCGGGCGTCGCCGACCGCCTCGACGACGAGGCGCGTGAGGTCGACGGCGCCGTACACGAGCTCTTGCCCCTCGTCGAGCCGTGCCAGGAGCAGAAGGTCCTCGACGAGCGTGGTCATGCGCAGCGACTGCGCCTGGATGCGGTCCAGGGATGCCTCGGCGGTGTCGATCGTGGCGTCGTCGTGGTTCTGCGACAGTGCGCGCAGCGAGAGCTCGGAGTAGCCGCGGATCGACGCGAGCGGCGTGCGCAGCTCGTGGCTCGCGTCGGCGACGAACGCGCGCATCCGCTCCTCGTTGCGCTGGCGGGCCGACAGCGAATCGCCGACGTGGTCGAGCAGGGTGTTGAGCGCCTCGCCCACGCGCCCGATCTCCGTTGCGGGGTCGGCCTGCGCGACGGGGACGCGTTCGACGATCGACACCTCGCCGCGGTCGAGGGGCAGCTTCGAGACGCGTTCGGCCGTGTCCGCCACCGCGCGCAGCGGCGCAAGCCCGGCGCGGATCGTCCATGCGGTCGCAAGGCCCAGCAGGATCAGCCCGCCGGCGGTCAGGAGCCCGATCGTCGTCAGCATCTGGCCGATGTTCGCGGCCACCTCGTTGCGGGGGATGCCCACCACCACGATGCCGGCGGGGGTCGCGCGTCCCTCGACACGATACGTGCCGACCTCGTCGATCGACACGACGAAGGTCTCCTCCTCGGTCTCGAGCAGTTGTGCGATCTGATCGTCCGTCAGGGGCGTGACGGTGGAGTCCGATCCCATCACGGCGCCGGTCGGCGCGAGTCCCGGAGCCTGCTGGACGGCGAGCAGCAGACCGGGCTGTTGCGGCTGCTCGCGGAGGATCTGCGCGGCGGTCATGCCCGAGGCGAGCTCCCGCTGCACGAGCGCGGAGGTGCGCGAGGCGGCGTTGGCGACCTGCGCCGCCAGATTCGCCTCGAGGACGGAGCCGAGGATCGCGCTGGTGGCGACGCCCACGAGCACCATGATGAACGACGTGATCGAGACGACCGTGACGATGAGCTTGCGCTGGAGGGTCCAGGGGCGGCGACCGGATGCCTCGGCACCGCGCGGGCGCGCGGCATCCGCGTGCGCTGCCGGCGCCTCGGTCGTCACTGCGGCGCCTTGATCATGTAGCCGACGCCGCGCACGGTGTGGATGAGCGGCTCGCGACCCTGGTCGATCTTCTTGCGCAGGTAGGAGATGTACAGCTCGACGACGCTGGACCGGCCCCCGAAATCGTAGTTCCACACCCGGTCGAGGATCTGCGCCTTGGACACGACCCGGCGCTGATTGCGCATCAGATAGCGGAGCAGCTCGAACTCGGTGGCGGTCAGCTCGATGCCCTCGCCGCCGCGCTCGACCTCGTGGCTGTCCTCGTTGAGCGTGAGGTCGGCGACGCGCAGGATCGGCTCGGCGCCGGACGCATGCGCCGTGCCCGCCCGGCGCATCAGCCCGCGCAGGCGAGCGACGACCTCTTCGAGGCTGAACGGCTTCGTGACGTAGTCGTCCCCGCCCGCGGTGAGCCCGGCGACGCGGTCGCTGACGGCATCCTTCGCCGTGAGGAACAGGACGGGGACGTCATCGCCCGAGTGACGCAGACGCTGGAGCACCGCCATTCCGTCGAGGTCGGGCATCATGATGTCGAGCACCATGGCATCGGGAGAGAACTCCTTCGCGGACTGGAGCGCCTCGAACCCCGAAGCCGCCGTGCGCACCTCCCAGCCCTCCATGCGCAGCGCCATCGACAGCAGATCGGTGAGCATCTGCTCGTCGTCCACGACGAGCACGCGCAGGGGGGAGCCGTCGGGTCGCAGCAGGGCAGGCGTCGCGGAGGTCATGCGTCCATTGTGCTCCCGGACCTATGGGCTTCCTATGGAGCACGCTATGCGGGTGCTGTGAGAATGCGGCGTCGCCCGCGGTGCTCCATATGCCGTGCATAGCGGGGACCGACGATGCGCATCGCTTCCGTCCCTAGCGTCGCCTCGACGGCAGGCACCCCGCCCGCCGGGAGGAGACCCATGTACGCAACGTACCTGCGGCGGGAGCTGGCCGGCCGCAAGAAGCAGACGATCATCGTCGCGACCGGACTCGCGATCGCGATCGCACTCGTGATGATCGTCAACGCGCTCGCGGCGGGAGTCCGCGACGCGCAGGCCGCGGCGCTGGAGTCCGTCTACGGCGTCGGCACCGACCTCACGGTGAGCGGAGCGACGGCCGAGCCCGGCGAGGGCGGCGCACGCTTCGACTTCGGCGAGGACGGCGGGCAGACGGGAGAGGACGGAACGACCGAGCTCAGCCAGTCGCGACTCGTCTCTCAACCCCTGCGCACCGACCTCGAGTCCGGGACGGTCGACGACGTCGCAGCCGTGGACGGCGTGGCCGAGGCATCCGGCGCCCTGAGCCTCACCAACGTGACGTTCTCGGGAGAGCTGCCGCAGCCTCCCGACGAAAGCGCAGAGCCGGGCACGACCGATCAGGCGCCGCCCGGCGGTGGCGCAAGCGGAGGAGGCGGCTTCGCCGGCGGCTCGTTCGGCGTCGACTCGTTCAGCGTGCTGGGCGTCGACCCGGCCGCGAGCTCGGTCGGGCCCCTGTCGGCTGTCGCGATCGCCGAGGGCCGCGCACTCACGGCCGAGGACGGCGGCGCGAACGTCGCGGTGCTCGACGCCGCGTACGCGGCGACGGCCCAGGTCGCCGTCGGCGACACGATCGACATCGGCGGCGAGGACTTCGAGGTCGTAGGCATCGTGGCCTCGACCTCGAGCGATGCCGACACCGCGGCCAACGTCTACGTTCCGCTGGAGGTCGCGCAGGAGCTCTCGGGCGCGGGCGAGGTCGTCTCGACCGTGTACGTGCGGGCCGAGTCGTCCGACGCGATCGACACCGTCCAGGCGGCCCTCGAGGACACCCTGCCGGAGGCTGTGGTCAGCTCGCAGTCGGATCTGGCCGCGTCGGTCTCCGGCTCGCTCTCCAGCGCGTCCGCCCTCATCGCCGGCCTCGGGACGTGGCTCTCGGTCATCGTCCTCGTCGTGGCCCTCGTCCTCGCCGTCCTGTTCACGATCTCGGGCGTCGCACGCCGCACGCGCGAGTTCGGCACGCTCAAGGCTCTGGGATGGTCGAACCGCCGCGTCGTCGCCCAGGTCGGGGGCGAGTCGCTCGTGCAGGGACTGCTCGGCGGTGCGGCGGGTCTCGTGCTCGGCTTGGCCGGGATCGCCGCGATCAACCTCATCGCGCCGACCATCTCGACGGCGCCGGCCGCGGGACCCGGCACGCAGGGCGTGCCGAGCGCGGACACGGTGATGGGCGGACCGGGGGGCGGACTCGCGGGGAACCCCTTCTCGCCGCAGACCGCCGAGATCGTCCTCCAAGCGCCGGTCACCCTCTGGGTGGTGCTGGCCGCCGTCGGCCTCGCCCTCCTCGGCGGCCTCGTCGCCGGCGCGTTCGGCGGCTGGCGCGCGGCGCGGCTCAGCCCGGCCGAAGCCCTGCGGTCGGTGGGGTGAGGCATCCCATGGCCGAACCCACCGCGGCAGGCGCCGCCGCCGCGACACGACCGATACCCCCGACGCCCCCGACCCATCCGACAGGAGAGAGCACAATGACCATGATCGACAGCGCGCACGACAGCGGGACGGGTGCCGCCCCCGCCGCGCTCTACCGTCTCGCGGGGGTCACGCGCACCTACCAGCAGAAAGACCGCGCCGTGACGGCGCTCGCCGGCATCGACCTCGACATCGCCGAGGGCGACTTCGTGACCATCCAGGGCCCGACCGGCGGGGGGAAGTCGACCCTGCTCCAGCTGCTCGGCGCGCTCGACCGGCCGACGGGGGGTTCCGTGATGCTCAGCGGGGTCGACCTCGCCCGGGCCTCGGATGCCGAGCTCGGACGCGTGCGCGCGCGCGACATCGGGTTCGTGTTCCAGGGCTTCAACCTCGTCCCGACTCTGACGGCGGCCGAGAACGTCGACATGGCACTCGAGCCCCTCCGCCTGCACGCGGGGGAGCGGGCGGAGCGGATCGCCGCCGCGCTCACCCAGGTGGGGCTGTCCGACCGCGCCGATCACCGACCGCTCGAGCTGTCGGGAGGTCAGCAGCAGCGCGTCGCGATCGCGCGGGCCATCGTCAAGCGTCCTCGCGTGCTGCTGGCCGATGAGCCGACGGGAAACCTCGACGAGTCGATGCGCGACGAGATCCTGGCGATGCTCGAGTCGCTCTGCGCGGAAGGCCTCACCCTCGTCGTCGTCACCCACGACTCGGCAGTCGCGACGCGCGCGCGCCGACGCTTGCGGCTCGAGAGGGGGACGGTGCGCGACATCACCCGCTGACCCGCCTCATCCGGCGGAGCGACCGTGGGCCGCGATGCGATCGAACAGCGCGTCGCGGTCCGCGTCGGGGCGCCGGAGGTCAGGGTGAGCGTCGTAGTGCTCGACGATGCGGCGCGCGCCTTCGTCGAACAGGATCGTCGTGCCGAACTCGGGCACCAGCGCCGTCACCTTGCTGTTGTCGAAGACCATCGAGTGCGCTTTGTCGCCGATCAGCGTGGGACCGAGGTCCGGCGCGAAGGCGGCGATCGTGTCGGATGCCACGTGCACGAAGTCCGGCGACGAGACGCCGGCCGCCTCGGCCAGCCACGCGTAGATCGCATTCCACGTCGGGGCGTGCGAGCCGGTGATCGTGAACGCATCGCCGATCGCCTCGGGGTGGCCGAGGAGCCCTGTGAATGCCACGGCGAAATCGTCGGCGTGCGTGATGGTCCACAGGCTCGTGCCGTCGCCGTGGATCACGACGGGCCGGCCGTTCCGCATGCGGGAGAGGTCGTTCCAGCCGCCGAGGGTGGGGATGAGCCGCTCGTCGTAGGTGTGCGACGGGCGCACGATCGTCACGGGCAGTCCGCGGTCGCGATGGGCGGCCACGAGCAGATCCTCGCACGCGATCTTGTCGCGCGAGTACTGCCAGAAGGGGTTGCGCAGGGGGGTCGACTCCGTCACGGGCAGGCGCCGCGGAGGCTTCTCGTACGCCGACGCGGAGCTGACGAACACGTACTGCGAGGTGCGGCCCTCGAACAGGTCGAGCGCGGTCGCTACGTGGTGCGGCGTGAACGACAGGAAGTCCGACACCACGTCGTACTCCGCGGAGCCCACGGCCTCCCGCACCGACGCGGCGTCGCGGATATCGGCGACGACCTCGCGCACGCCTTCGGGGAGCGGTCGCCGTGAGGTGCCGCGGTTGAGCACGGTCACCTCGTCGCCGCGTTCCAGACTGCGCCGCACGCACGCCGCGCTGATGGTTCCGGTCCCGCCGATGTAGAGCACTCGCCTGCTGGTCATCATCCGACCCTAGTCATCGTTCCCGACATCCTGCCCGAGCGGGTGCAGACGACCGCGCGGGGGTCAGCGAGGCGGTCGTGCGAGCCCGCTCGGCACGAGAAGGGTGGCGGATGTCGGCGGCCACGGTTAGCGTGACGCGGGTGACTGATCTCTCCCTCTCCCGTGGCACCGTCGTCCGACCGGGTGACGCCGACTGGGACTCGGCTCGGGCCTTCCACTCCGGCGTCGGCGAGCCGACCGTGGTCGTGCGCGCGTCCGAGGTCGACGATGTGCGGGCGGCACTTCGGTACGCGGCCGCCGAGCGGCTCGACGTCATGGTCCGCGGCGGCGGCCACAGCGCGTGGGGCGCCGTGCCCGGTGGCCTCACGCTCGATCTCGCGGCCCTCGACGACGTCCGCGTCGACGGCTCACTCGTGCACATCGGCGGCGGGGCCACGTGGGGCGGCGTGGCGCACGCGCTGGCCGAGCACGGGCTGGGCATCAGCTCCGGCGACACCGCGTCGGTGGGGGTCGGCGGCCTCACGCTCGGGGGCGGCATCGGCTGGATGGTGCGGGCATGGGGCCTCGCCGTCGATCAGCTCGAGGGCGCGCAGCTCGTGACCGCGCGCGGCGAGGTCCTCGAGGTAGACGCCACCTCGCACCCCGAGCTGTGGTGGGCGCTGCGCGGCGGCGGCGGCAACTTCGGCGTGGTCACGCGATTCGACTTCCGTGCTCATCCGCTCCCGCATGTGGTGTTCGGCGCGCTCGCGGTGTCCGGCGACGCGCGTCCGGTGCTGCGCGAGTTGCGCGACGTGATGCGCTCCGCGCCACGGGAGCTCACCGTCACCTACATGGACATCCCGGCAATGGATCCGAACGCGCCCGCCGGCGCCTCGATCACCGTGTGCTGGGTCGGCGACGACGAAGACGCCCTCCGCTCGGCCATTGCGCCCCTTCTCGCCGTCGAGGGCGTCTCCGAGTCCGAGCTCGGCGTGAGGTCCTACCCTGACGTGCTCATGGACATGCCGCCGGCCGACCCCGAGCAGCCTGCGCCGGGATTCCTCGGGGGCAACACGCTGCTCGTCGAGCTGGGTGATGATGTGATCGACCGGCTGTGCGCCTTCCGCGAGGCCAACGCCGCGTCGGTGCTGTTCCTCCGCTCGCTGGGCGGAGCCTTCGGCGACGTCCCGCAGAGCGCCACCGCCTTCCCCGCGCGCGACGCGCAGTGGTTCGCGATGGCGGGTGCGTTCGACGTGCCCGGTCTCGTCCACGACGAGAACCGCGCGCTCATCCAGGCCGAGTGGGACGCCATCGAGGCGCTCGGCGCGGGGTTGTACGGCAACTTCACGCCGTCGACCGATCCCGGGCTCGTGACGCGCATGTTCCCGCCTGAGACGATGGCACGTCTCGCCGAGGTCAAGCGTCGCTACGACCCGCAGAACCTCTTCTGCCGCAACCACAACGTGGTGCCCTGAGGCGTCGCTGACGCCCCGGCGAGCCTCGGGTCAGTGCGTGTCTTCGGCTTCGATCTCGGTGCGGTCGCCCGACCACAGGGTGTGGAAGGTTCCGGGCTTGTCGATGCGCTGGTAGGTGTGCGCGCCGAAGAAGTCGCGCTGTCCCTGCACGAGAGCGGCCGGGAGCCGCTCCGCCCGCAGCCCGTCGTAGTAGGCCAGCGAGGAGGAGAACGCGGGCGCGGGGATGCCGGCTCCGGCCGCGGTCTGGACGATTCGGCGCCACGCTCCCTGGGCGCGGCCGAGCGCCTCGACGAAGTAGGGCGCGGTCAGCAGCACCGGCAGGTCGGGCGTCTGGGCGTACGCGTCGGCGATGCGGTTGAGGAACTGGGCGCGGATGATGCAGCCGCCGCGCCAGATCTTCGAGACCGCGCCGAGGTCGATGGTCCAGTCGTACTGGGCGGCGCCGGCGCGGATCTCGTCGAAGCCCTGCGAGTAGGCGACGATCTTCGACGCGTACAGCGCCAGGCGCACGTCCTCGATGAACGCGTCGTCGTCCTCCACCTCGAGGCCTTCGACGGGTCCGGGGAGGTCGCCGGCGACGGCACGCTGCTCGGGGTGGCTGGACAGCGATCGCGCGAACACCGCCTCGGCGATGCCCGACACGGGAACGCCCAGGTCCAGTGCGGTCTGCACCGTCCAGGCGCCGGTGCCCTTCGCGCCGGCCTGGTCGAGGATCACGTCGACCAGCGGCCGGCCGGTCGCGGCATCCACCTGGCGCAGCACCTCGGCGGTGATCTCGATCAGGTAGGACTCCAGCTCGCCCTCGTTCCACCGGGCGAACACGTCGGCGATCTCGGCGGGGGTCTTGCCGGTGCCGCGGCGGATCAGATCGTACGCCTCGGCGATGAGCTGCATGTCGGCGTATTCGATGCCGTTGTGCACCATCTTCACGAAGTGCCCCGCACCGTCGTGCCCGATGTGGGTCACGCACGGCTCGCCCTCGGCGATCGCGGCGATCGAGCGCAGGATCGGGCCGAGGGTGACCCACGACTCGTCTGAGCCGCCGGGCATGATCGAAGGCCCGTGCAGCGCCCCCTCCTCGCCACCGGAGATCCCGGCGCCGACGAAGTTGATGCCCGTCTCGCGCACCGCCTTCTCGCGGCGGATGGTGTCTGTGAACAGGGCGTTGCCGCCGTCGACGATGATGTCGCCCGGCTCGAAAACGTCGACGAGGGAATCGATCACCGCGTCGGTCGGGCGCCCCGCCTTGACCATGATGATCGCGGTCCGCGGCGTGGCGAGCGCGGCCGCGAACTCCTCATAGGAGAACGCCGGCACGAATCCTGCCTCGGGGTGCTCGGCCACCAGGACATCGGTCTTCTCGTGGCTGCGGTTGTAGATCGCGACGGTGTTGCCCTCGCGGCTCGCGAGATTGCGGGCCAGGTTCGACCCCATCACCGCAAGCCCCACGACACCGATGTTCGCCGTCGGTGCGCCCGTGCCCGCGGGACCGGTCGGCTCGGGAGTCGGCCGCGAAACCTCTTCCGGCGCCGGCGCCCCCTCATGCTCCCGTGTCGAGCCCGGCTGGTCATCCCGGTCATTCGACACATTCGTCTGGGCTGAAGGGTCGCTCTGAGACACACGCACTCCTGGGTTCTCGGGGGAGGGTTCTTCCAGCCTAGAGTCTGGGCCCTCCGTGTTACGCGCGGACGCCGCGTCCCTCACCGCGCCGGCGGAGGGGACGCGAGCTGGATCGTCAGTCCTTGCGGTACCCGGCGCGCCCCATCGACCAGAACGCGCCGACGGTGAGGACCGCGCCCACCGCGGCCATCGCGCCGATCAGCCACAGCAGCAGGTGGGACAGGAAGCCGTATTCCATCGGGGTCCTCCGGGTGGGGATCGAGTACGGTCCTCATCGTAGCGGGGAGGCTGGTAAACTCGGGGCTGAACTTCGGCGAGGGATGCCTCGGGCCGGCCGGTTTCGGCGGGTGCGGCATCCGTGATCGACGCAGTGGAGCAGGCCCACGGCTTTCCTCACGCGCGCGCGTTCGAGTCGAGAAGACCCACATACCTGGGCCCGCCATCCGCGCGGACCCGCGATCAGAACGGGCTCACGCCCGCGAGGAGACATCATGGCCACCGAGACCGACACGAAGGTCCACGCCGAAGTCCGCGAGAACTTCGGCAAGGGCTTCGCCCGCCGCCTGCGCGCCGCCGGCAAGATCCCCGCCGTCATCTACGGGCACGGCACCGCCCCCGTCCACGTCGCCCTGCCGGGCCACCAGGTCGCGCTGCTCATCCGCCGCGCCAACGCGGTGCTCGAGCTCGAGGTCAACGGCACGCAGCAGCTGACGCTGGTGAAGGACGTCCAGAAGGATCCCGTGCACCAGCTCATCGAGCACATCGACCTCCTCGTCGTGAAGAAGGGCGAGAAGATCCAGGTCGATGTCCCCGTCCTCGTCCTGGGCGAGCCCTTCCCCGGCACGATCGCCAACCTCGACGCCCAGACGGTGGCGCTCGAGGTCGAGGCGACCCACATCCCCGAGCACGTCGAGGTCGACGTCGAGGGCCTCGAGGACGGCACGCACATCACCGCGGCCGACCTGAAGCTCCCGAAGGGCGCCTCGCTCGTGGCGGACCCCGAGACGCTCATCGTGGCGATCTCGGTCCCGGCGGCCACGCTCGCCGCCGAGGACGAGATCGCCGAGGCCGACGCCGAGGTCGCCGCCGAGCAGGCCGAGGAGGCCGAGGAGGCCAAGGAGGCCGAGTCCGAGTAAGGGCTCACCGCAGCATCCGACGAAGCCCGTCCCCGATACTGAAGGGACGGGCTTCGTCGTCGGAGGGAACGGGCAACACATGGCAGAGGCGTGGCTGATCGTCGGGCTGGGCAATCCCGGGCCGCGATACGAGCTCACCCGGCACAACGTCGGCCAGATGGTCGTCGACGAGCTCGCGGAGCGACGCGGCGAGTCCTTCCGGGCGCATAAGGCGAACGCGCGCGTCGCCGAGACGTGGCTGCGTCCGGGCTCGGCGAAGCTGATCCTCGCGAAGCCCAACACGTACATGAACGTCTCGGGCGGACCCGTCGCGGGACTCGCGAAGTTCTACGGGATCGACGCGGACCGGATCGTCGTCGTCCACGACGAGCTCGACATCCCGTTCGACACGATCAAGCTGAAGTCCGGCGGCGGTCACGGCGGGCACAACGGCGTCCGCGACGTGGCCAAGGCCCTCGGGTCGCCCGACTTCGCGCGGGTGCGCGTGGGGATCGGCCGTCCGCCCGGCCGTCAGGATCCCGCCGATTGGGTGCTCGACCCCTTCGGGGCGAGTGAGCGCGCGAACCTGCCCGTCCTGCTGGCGGATGCGGCCGATGCGGTCGAGCTGGTCGTCGGGGAGGGGCTTCTCGCGGCGCAGCAGAAGCACCACGCCCCGAGGGTCTGACCCTGCGCGCGACTGCCCGCGCGCACCCGCGTCAGCCGCCGATGCCCGAGCCGGCGGCGTACCCCGCGGTGAGGAACCCCTGCAGCATCGCGACGAAGACGATCGGCCCGATCGCGGCGATGACGACGGCCGCGATCCCGGCTCCGCGTCCGCGCACCGTGGCGATCGCGACGATCCCCTGGATCAGGGCCCACACGCCGAGCGCCGTGCCGATCCAGAACGACGCCTCGGCCAGCAGCACCCAGTCGCGCACCGGGGTGAGCAGCGACCAGTCGAAGTTGGCGCCCATCGGCTGCAGTGCGATCTCCCGACCGGTGCCGAGACCGATTCCGAACGCGGCGGCCGCTGCGGCCAGCGCCGAGCCGACGACGGCGACGAGTGCGACGACGAGGGCCACGACCCCCAGTCCGCGACGTGCGGGAGCCGAAGCGCCCGATCTTGTCGCGGCCGGCGCAGGGATGCCCCCGGGAGGGAGGTGAGCCCCAGGGCGCGCGTATCCGGTCGGGGGCGCGTATCCCGCCGGGGGCGCGTATCCGGCCGGGGGAGCGTATCCGACCGGCGGCGTCGGAGTCGGAGCCCCGAACGGAGGCGCTCCCGGAGGCGTCCACGCGGGCACCTGCGGGGTGGGTGCCTGCTCGGTCGACGGGCTCTCCGGTCGGGGTTCGCTCACGCGCTCATCCTACGAGGCCGCCCGCCGAGACCGATCGGTCCGGGCGCGCAGGCGGCGTGGCGCGCCGACGGGTGCGCAGTGTCGGCCGAGGTCTGCGCCCGCCGCATCGTGCGACCGGTGTCCGGGCCAGCGAATAGACTCGTCCGGTGACAGTTCCCGGGATCGTGCGCGCCCTCGAACAGGCAGAGTCTTTCCGGGATGCCGTGGCCGCAGCATCCGTCGACGCCGACTTCTCGCTCGTGGAGGGGCTCACCGCCCCGCTCCTCGCGGCACTCCTCGAGCGTCGGCGCGCGGCCGGTCGCCCGCCCGCGATCCTGCTCATCACCCCGACCGGTCGCCGCGCCGAATCGCTCGGCCCCGCGCTCGGCGCACTGCTGCCCGGTGCCGAGGTGCTCCACTTCCCCGCGTGGGAGACCCTGCCGCACGAGCGCCTCAGCCCGAGCGCCGAGATCGTCGGCAACCGGCTGGACGTGCTCGGCCGCATCGGCCGCTGGTCCGGCGAGCAGCCGCTCGTCGTGACGGCGTCGGTGCGCGGTGCGATCCAGCCGCTTGCGCCGGGGCTGGCCGACGTCCCGCCGATCGAGCTCGTGGTCGGTCGCACCGAGGGCGCGGAGTCGCTGAGCGACATCGCGCTGCGCCTCGTCGAACTGGCCTATCACCGCGTCGACATGGTGTCGCGGCGCGGCGAGTTCGCCGTGCGCGGCGGCATCCTGGACGTCTTCCCGCCGACCGCCGCGCACCCGTACCGCGTGGAGTTCTTCGGCGACGAGGTCGATCAGATCCGGGCGTTCTCGGTCGCCGACCAGCGTTCGCTTCCCGGAGAGGTCGGCGAGGTCTCACTCATCCCGAGCCGCGAACTGCTTCTGACCGAGGCGGTCCGCGGGCGCGCACGGCAGCTGAAGGACGAGTTCCCCGGGCTCGCCGGCATGCTCGAGCGCATGTCCGAGGGCATCCCCGTCGAGGGCATGGAGTCGCTGCTCCCCGCGGTCGTGGACCACCTCGTGACCCTCGCCGACTATCTGCCCGAGGATGCCGCGGTGGCCCTCGTCGACCCCGAGCGCGCCGTCACGCGCGCGATCACCCTCGGCGAGACGAATCGCGAGTTCCTCGAGGCCGCGTGGAGCGCCGCGACGGCGGGCGCCCGCACCCCGATCGACCTCGGTGCGGGAGACTTCCTCAGCCTCCCCGCGCTGCGCGACGCCGCACGGGCGCGCGGGCAGGTCTGGTGGTCGCTGAGCGCCTTCGACTCCGGAGAGGCGGATGCCGCGGCAGAGGGCCTGCTCGACGTCGACAGCGCGCTCGAGGCCTCTGCCGCGGTCCGCGTGCCCGGCACCGCGGTGCCGTCCTTCCACGGCAACGTCGAGGGCGCGACGGAGCACGTCGGCGCGCTGCTCGCGGAGGGATGGCGCGTCGTCGTCGCCGCGGAGGGCACGGGGCTCGTCGAGCGCGCGCGGGACGTGCTCGCCGAGCGCGGCATCGCCGCCCGCAAGGTCGACGATCTCGCCGAGGCTCCCGAGGCGGGCGTCGCCCACCTCGTCGCCTGTTCGCTGGAGCGCGGATTCGAGCAGCCCGACGCCAAGCTCGCCGTGCTCACCGAGACCGAGTTCTACGGCCGCACGATCGGCGGCGACCAGCGCGTCGTGAAGAAGCTCGCCTCGCGGCGTCGGAACGTCGTCGATCCGCTCCAGCTGAAGCCCGGCGACCATGTCGTGCACGCCACCCACGGCATCGGCCGCTTCGTCGAGCTCACCCAGCGCGAGGTCTCCAGCGGCGGACGCAACGCCGTCAAGAGCGTGCGTGAGTACCTCGTGCTCGAGTACGCCCCGTCCAAGCGCGGCTACCCCGGCGACAAGCTCTTCGTCCCCACCGATCAGCTCGACCTCCTCTCGCGCTACGTCGGAGGCGAGGCGCCCGCACTGTCGAAGATGGGGGGCAGCGATTGGGCGGCCGCGAAGGGCCGTGCCCGCAAGGCGGTGCGCGACATCGCCGTCGAGCTCGTCAAGCTGTACTCCGCGCGGATGGCGGCGAAGGGCTACGCGTTCGGTCCCGACACCCCCTGGCAGCGCGAGCTCGAAGAGGCCTTCCCGTTCGCCGAGACGCCCGACCAGCTCCAGACGATCGACGAGATCAAGGCCGACATGGAGAAGCCCATCCCGATGGACCGGCTGCTGTCGGGCGACGTCGGATTCGGCAAGACCGAGGTGGCCGTCCGCGCAGCGTTCAAGGCGATCCAGGACGGCAAGCAGGTGGCGATGCTCGTCCCGACGACGCTCCTGGTCAAGCAGCATCTCGAGACCTTCTCCGAGCGGTTCGCGGGCTTCCCGGTCAAGGTCAAGGCGCTGTCGCGATTCCAGTCCGACAAGCAGGCGCGCGAGATCGTCGCCGGCCTCGCCGACGGCACCCTCGACATGGTGATCGGCACGCATCGCATCCTCACCGAGAAGGTCGTGTTCAAGGATCTGGGGCTGCTCATCGTCGACGAGGAGCAGCGGTTCGGGGTCGAACACAAGGACGCGCTCAAGAAGCTCAAGACCAACGTCGACATCCTCGCCATGAGCGCGACCCCGATCCCGCGCACCCTCGAGATGGCGGTCACGGGCATCCGCGAGATGTCGACGCTCCAGACCCCGCCCGAGGACCGGCATCCGATCCTCTCCTTCGTCGGCCCCCGCAACGACAAGCAGATCGCCGCGGCGATCCGCCGCGAACTGCTGCGGGAGGGCCAGGTGTTCTACGTCCACAACCGGGTCCAGTCCATCCAGCGGGTGGCGGCGCACCTCGCCGAGCTCGTGCCCGAGGCGCGCATCGCCGTCGCGCACGGCCAGATGGGGGAGCACCAGCTCGAGCAGGTCGTGGACGACTTCTGGGAGCGCCGCGCCGACGTGCTCGTGTCGACGACGATCGTCGAGACCGGGCTGGACATCTCCAACGCGAACACGATCATCATCGACCGCGCCGACAAGTACGGGCTGTCTCAGCTGCACCAGCTGCGCGGCCGCGTCGGGCGCGCGCGCGAGCGGGCCTACGCGTACTTCCTCTACGACGAGCAGAAGCCGCTCAGCGAGACCGCGGCCGACCGCCTCGAGACGATCGCGGTCAACAACGACCTGGGCAGCGGCATGCAGGTCGCGCTCAAGGATCTCGAGATCCGCGGGGCCGGCAACCTCCTCGGCGCCGAGCAGGCCGGCCACATCGCGGGAGTCGGGTTCGACCTGTACCTGCGGATGATCGGCGAGGCGGTGTCGGCCTTCCGCGGCGACGACGTCGAAGGACCCACCGAGCTGCGGCTCGAGCTGCCGGTTCAGGCGCGGATCCCCGAGTCGTACATCGACAGCGAGCGGCTGCGCCTCGAGGCGTACCAGAAGCTGTCGGCCGCGGCATCCGCCACCGCAAAGGATGACGCGATCGACCTCGTGGTCGAGGAGCTCACCGACCGGTACGGCGATCCGCCCGCCGATGTCGAGGGGCTTCTCGCCGTCGCGCGCCTGCGCCGGCGCGCCGCGCGGGCCGGGCTCGCCGACGTCGTCGCGATGGGGCCGAACCTGCGGATCGCACCGGCGAACCTGCCCGACTCGATGCGGGTGCGCGTGCAGCGCCTCTACCCGAAGGCGAAGCTGCTCGCGGGGGGCGACGCCCTCGTCGTGCCGCTGCCGACGGCGGGCGGCGAAGCGGTCTCCGATGCCGACCTGATCGCGTGGGTCGGGCAGCTGCTCGATCAGCTGTGGCCCGAGCGCAAGCCCGACCAGGCCGCACCCGCCGCGGACTGACGCGCGCGAGGGGCCCGGCCGCTACGCTGGCACCGACCGAGGAGGAACGATGCGGTTCGAGCACCTCGGGGCGCAGCCCCGCATCCACCCCACCGCCGTGATCGCGCCGACGGCGGTGATCAGCGGCGACGTGACCATCGGCGCCGACTGCCAGGTCCTGCACGGCGCCGTGATCACGGCCGAAGGCGGGGCGATCACCCTCGGCGACAACGTCATCGTGATGGAGAACGCGCTCATCCGCGCCACGGCGACCAATCCCGTGCACATCGGCGACCACGTGCTGGTCGGCCCGATGGCCAGCATCTCGGGCGCGACCGTCGGTGACGAGGTGTTCCTCGCGACCGGCACGCGGGTGTTCAACGGCGCGCGCATCGGCGAGCGCAGCGAGGTGCGCATCAACGGCGTCGTCCACCTGCGCACGACACTGCCGCCCGAGACCGTGGTGCCGATCGCGTGGGTCGCGGTGGGTGATCCGCCGCAGGTGCTCCCGCCGGATCGTCACGAGGAGATCTGGGCCGCGCAGCGCGATCTCGACTTCCCGGGCTACGTGTTCGGCCTCGACCGCGAGACGCCCGACCTGATGGTGCAGCTCACCGAGCGGTACGGCCGCAGCCTCGCGCGCCACCTGGACGATCGACGGGTCGACTGACGGGATGCCGCGGCCCGCGGCATCCGATTCCTCCCGGGCCCGTCAGTCCCAGGTGCCGCCGCACGTGCGGCACGCGAATTCGAGGCGGTCCACCCAGCCGTCGTCGAGCTCGCCCCGTCGGGGGAACTCGACGACGAACCACCGCGGCTCGGTCGCACGCACATCGAGCGAACGGCAGTGGGGACACACTTCGGCGACGATCGTCCGTGCCATGCCGACACGGTAACCCTCCGAGATGCGCGGCCCGGCAGCGACGCGCGTGTCAGCCCGTGTTCTGCAGTCCGGCCGCCACGCCGCTCACCGACAGCAGGAGCAGCCGCTGCTGGTCGGGGTCGACGGGGGATCCCTCCGGCGCATCCCGCAACGCACGCAGGGCGCGCAGCTGGAGGAGCGACAGCGCGTCGACGTACGGGCTGCGCATCTTGACGGCTCGCTGGAGAACCGGCTTGTTGGCGAGCAGCTCGGTCCCGCCGGTGAGGCGGATGACCCACGAGCGGGTCAGCGCCATCTCCTCGCGGACGAGGTCGGCGAGGTCGTCCCGGTCGCCGAGCTGCAGGTAGTGACGCGCGATGCGGTCGTCGGCCTTGGCCAGACTCATCCCGACGTTGTCGATCAGCGTGCGGAACAGCGGCCACTCCTCGTACGCGCGCCGCAGCCTGGACTCGTCGCCGACCGCCTCGAGCGCCGTTCCCAGCCCGAACCAGCCGGCGAGGTTGATGCGCGCCTGGGTCCACGCGAACACCCACGGGATGGCGCGGAGGTCGGCGAGCGATTCGACCGAGAGTCCGCGACGGGCGGGCCGCGAGCCGAGCGCGAGCTGGCCGAGCTCCTCCATGGGCGTCACGCGCGCGAACCACGGGGCGAATCCGGGCGCCTTGACCAGGGAGAAGAAACGGGCGCGGGATGCCTCATCCATGGTGGACGCCACGTCGGCGTACCGTTCGGCGGCCTCCCGGTTGCGCTCCTCGTTCGACGGGGACGACGCGAGCAGGATCGCCGCGGCGACCTGGTCGATGTGACGCATGGCGATCGCCGGGTCGCCGTAGCGGGCGAAGATGACCTCGCCCTGCTCGGTGAGCTTGAACCGGCCGTCGACCGAGTGGGGCGGCTGCGCGAGGATCGCGGAGTTCGCCGGGCCGCCGCCTCGGCCGAGCGCGCCGCCGCGACCGTGGAAGAGGGTGAGCTGGATGCCCTTCTCGCGCGCCCACGCCGAGATGGCCGCCTGCGCCTCGTACAGGGCGAGGTTCGCGGCGACCGGGCCGACGTCCTTCGACGAGTCCGAGTAGCCGAGCATGACCTCCAGTCGGCGTCCCGTCGCCTCGAGCCGCGCGGCGAACTCGGGGTGCTCGACGATCTCGGCCAGGATGGCGGGCGCGGCCTGAAGGTCGGCGAAGGTCTCGAACAGCGGGATGACGTCGAGGGTCGGCACGTCGCCCTCCGGTCCGACGGCATGGCGCGCCAGTCGGTGGACGGCGGCCAGGTCGTCGGCCGACTGCGTGAACGACACGATGTAGCGGCCTGCCGCGCGGGGGCCGTAGCGCTCCTGGAGGAACGCGACGGCGCGGAAGACGTCGAGGACCTCCTCGGTCTGCTCGCTGCGCGGTCCGCCTTCCTCGAGTTCGGCGAGCACCTTCGCGTGGACCGCCGAGTGTTGGCGCACCTCGAGCTCGGCGAGGTGGAACCCGTACGTCTCGACCTGCCACAGCAGCTGCTGCAGGTGCCCGTACGCCTGGCGAGGCGCGCCGGCCTGCACGAGCGACTCCTGCACGGTGCGCAGGTCGGCGAGGAAGTGCTCGGGATCGCGGTACGCCAGGTCGGCGTTGCGCTCGCGGGTCGCGGTGAGCTTGCGGGCGAGGAGCAGGAGGATGCGGCGGTGCGGCTCGTCGGGGGAGCGCTTGGCGATCTCCTTCGCGGCGTCCTCGTCGGCGGCCGAGAGCCGCTGCCAGAGGGCGGCCAGGGCGGCGCTGGGCGGGGTGGTGGTCGCATCGAGCGTGAGCGTGCGGCCGATCCGGCTCGTCGTGCGCTCCAGGCCCAGCAGGACGTGCTCGCTGGCGATCTTGGCGGCCTTGCGCGTGACCGATGCCGTCACGAAGGGGTTGCCGTCGCGGTCGCCGCCCACCCACGAGCCGACGCGGACGAACGGGCGCACGACTGGCGCGCGCCCGCCGGCGGCGGGACCCTGGAGGGCGTCGTCGACCCGTCGGTAGACGTGCGGCACGGCGGTGTACAGGGTCTCGTCGAACACCGCCATGACGGCGCGCACCTCGTCGGTCGGAGACGGCTTCTCGGGCCGCAGCGGCGCCGTGCGCCACAGGGTGTCGACCTCTTCGAGCATCCGACGCTCCGCGCGCCGCTGGTCCGCGCCGTTGCGCAGCGACGCGTCGTGTTCTTCGAGGAGCGCGGCGAGCCGGCGGATGCTGGAGGACACCGCGCGCCGCCGGGCCTCGGTCGGGTGGGCGGTGAAGACCGGGTGGAAGCGCAGCGACTGCAGCCGCTCGAGGGCCGTGTCGTCGCCGACCTCCGCGGCGAGACGCACGAATGCGGCGGCGACGGAGTCGGTCGCCTGCTCGCGGTCGGGTCGTCCGTCGCGCTCGCGCAGGATGCGCACGCGCTGGTGCTCCTCGGCGAGGTTCACGAGATGGAAGTAGGCGGTGAACGCCCGAGCGACCTCGTCGGCCCGCTGGACGGTGAAGGAGTCGGCGATCGCCGCGGCCCGCTCGAACGCCTCCGGCGTCTCATCGGTGTAGGCCTGGATGGTGGCGATGCGGAGACGCTCGACGTCGTCGTAGAGGCCGGGTGACCCGCTCTCGCGGAGAACCTGTCCCAGGAGGGACCCGAGCATGCTTACGTCGGCGCGCATGCGCTCCGGGATCTCCTGCTCGGCCTCGAAGCGCCCGACGAGGTCGATCGCTTCGGTTCGGGTGAGTTCGCGCATGGATCCACGCTAACGCCGTCACGTTTCGTCGATGTCACGCGCGTCCCTCTGTGACGGGCGCCGCCGCTCACCCCGGATGCGCGGTCGGTAGACTCGTTCACTGGTGTGCCGGGAAGTCTGGTCGGCGTGGTGCGACTGCGCCGACCCGTCTCCGACGAAAGGACCCGTGTGTCCCTGCTGCGCTCTGCCCGTTTCCCGGCGATCGTCCTGCTGTGCTCGGCGGTGCTCGCCCTGCTGCTCGCCAACTCGCCGTGGGGGCCGGCGATCGTCGGCGTGAAGGAGACCTACATCGGGATCCCCGGCGTCTTCGAGATGTCGGTGGGCCACTGGGTCCAGGACGGACTCCTGGCCGTGTTCTTCTTCATCGTCGCCGTCGAGCTCCAGTTCGAGCTCACCAACGGCGAGCTCAACTCCGCTCGCAAGGCCCTCCAGCCCGCGATCGCCGCGGCCGGAGGCGTGATCGTCCCCGTCGGGGTCTTCCTCGCCTTCGCAGGAGGCTCGAACGCCTCCGATGGCTGGCCGATCCCGACGGCGACCGACATCGCCTTCGCCCTCGGAGTGCTCGCGGTGTTCGGAAAGGGCCTGCCCTCCGGCATCCGGATCTTCCTTCTCGCCTTGGCGATCCTCGACGACATCGTGGGGATCGTGTTCATCGCGGTGCTCTTCACCGACGACGTCAACATCGGGCTGCTCGCGCTGGCGGCGCTCGCCGTCGTCGCGTTCGGCCTCCTCAGCCGTCGGCTCGACACGCGGGCACGCGTGCCGATCGCGATCGTGCTCGTCGTGCTCGCGCTGGCGACCTGGGTGCTCGTCTACAAGTCGGGCGTGCACGCGACGATCGCCGGCGTCGCTCTCGGCCTCGCGATGGCCCAGCGTCCCGCTCTGCGCACCCGTCACGAGCTCGAGCCCTGGGTGAACGGCATCGTGCTGCCGTTGTTCGCGTTCTCGGCGGCGCTGGTGGTCATCCCCGCCGTCTCGCCGACACAGCTCTCGCCCGCGTTCTGGGGTGTGCTGGTCGCCCTCCCGGTCGGAAAGATCGTCGGTATCTCGCTCGCGGGGTGGATCTCGCTGCGGGTCGTCCATCGCGGCGAGACGCCGAAACTGTCGTTCGCCGATCTGCTGGCCGCCGGGGCGCTCGGCGGGATCGGGTTCACGGTCTCGCTCCTGCTCTCCGAGCTCGCGTTCGCGGGTGAGCCGCTGATCCGCGACGAGGCGACACTCGGCGTGCTCGGCGGATCGATGATCTCGATGGTCCTGGCGGCGATCCTCGTGAGCGCGCGCGCGGCGCACTACCGTCGTCTGCGACCGGCCGAGCCCGCGGAGGAGCTGCCGCCCGAGACCGAGGGTCAGCTCCGGTGACGGGCGAGACCGCGCCGCCGGATCCGCTGCGGACGGCCGCCGACACCATGCGTGCGGTGCGGGACCGCTGCGTGTGGACGCAGCAGATCGACCACCGGGCGCTCGTCCCCTACCTCGTCGAGGAGAGCGCGGAGCTCATCGACGCGGTCGAGGAGGACGACCGCGCCGAACTGCGCGAGGAGCTCGGCGACCTGCTGTGGCAGGTGCTCTTCCACGCCGAGATCGCCTCGCGCGACGCCGAGGATCCCTTCGACATCGACGACGTCGCCCGGGGCCTCACCGAGAAGATGGTGCGACGGCATCCGCACGTGTTCGGCGACGCGGTGGCGCGCACCCCCGAAGAGGTGCTCGTGCACTGGAACGCCGCGAAGGCCGCGGAGAAGAGCGCCCGGACGAGCGTGCTGGACGGCGTGAGCGACCGGATGCCGCCGCTCGCGCTCGCGCAGAAGCTGCTGGGCAAGGCCGCCGCGGTCGGCGTCGCGGTCGAGCCCGCCGACGGGCCTTCCTCCGAGGCAGAGCTCGGCGATGCCCTGCTCGCGCTCGTCGTGATGGCCCGCGCGCACGGGTGGGATGCCGAGCGCGCCCTGCGCGAGCGACTCCGGGCGCTGAGCGCCGACATCCGGTCCGCCGAGAGCGACCTCGGCGATCTGGAAAGCTAGTGCCGTGGCATCCGTGAACCCGCCGCGCGGCATGCGCGACTTCCTCCCCGCCGAGAAGGCCCGCCGCGAGCGCGTGCTCGCCGTCATCCGCGACCGCTATCGCGCGCACGGGTTCGACGAGATCGAGACGCCGGTGATGGAGGAGTACGCCCGCCTGCACGCCGGGATCGGCGGCGACAACGAGAAGCTCGCCTACAACGTCCTCAAGCGCGGCCTCGACGCGGACGCGATCGCGGCCGCCGCCGACGATCCCTCGCAGCTGACCGACCTCGGCCTGCGCTACGACCTGACCGTCCCGCTCGCGCGCTTCTACGCCACCCACCGGGGCCAGCTGCCGACCGTGTTCCGCGCGATCCAGATCGCGCCGGTGTGGCGCGCGGAGCGTCCCCAGAAGGGCCGCTACCGCCAGTTCGTCCAGTGCGACATCGACATCATGGGGGATGCCTCGGCCCGCGCCGAGTCGGAGCTCATCGCCGCGACCCTCGACACGCTCGATGCGCTCGGGCTCGAGGGCGGCACCGTGCGCATCAACGACCGCCGCGCGCTGGACTGGATGCTCGACTCCTTCGGCTTCGGCGCCGACGAGCGCCCCGAGGTGCTGATCACGATCGACAAGCTCGACAAGATCGGACCGGCGGGCGTGGCCGCGGAGCTGCGCGAGCGCGGAGCGACCGCCGTGGCCGTCGACGCGTTCGAGGGATTCCTCACCCGCCCGGTGACCATGGAGTACCACCCGTTCGGGGAGCGCCAGATCCGGAAGCTCCTCCCGGGAAGCGCACCGGACGAGGTGGTCGCGCACCTCGTCGGCATCGGCGAGGCCGTCGCCGCGGCGCGGGGCGGATCGAGCGAGGGGTCCCCCGAGGTGCCGCTCGTGTTCGACCCGTTCCTCGTGCGGGGCATGGGGTACTACACGGGGACCATCTTCGAGCTCGCCCACCCGTCGGTCGACTACTCGCTCGGCGGCGGCGGCCGCTACGACGGCATGATCGGCCGCTTCCTCGGCCAGGACGTCCCCGCCGTCGGATTCTCGATCGGCTTCGAGCGGATCGTCGACCTCGTGCCCGCCGCCGACGGCGGCGCGGCCGCCGCGATCGTCCTCGTCCACGACCGGGACGTGCCGGACGGCGAGCTGCTCGCTCACAAGGCGGGGTTCGTCGCGGCCGGGTCTCGCGTGCGCCTGGAGCAACGCACGAAGAACCTCAAGGCGCTGCTCGAGCGCGCGGCCGCCGACGGGTACACGTCGTTCGCCGCGGTGCAGGCCGGGGCCGCACCGGGGTCGCTCGAGGTCAAGCCGCTCGCGTGAACCTCAGCCGCAGCATCCGGTAGGCGACGCCGACGGCGGCGACCACCACTCCGGCGACGACCGCCTGCCACGGCAGCGTCACGCCGAGCACGACGCATCCGATGGCGCCGACGACCTGCAGCGCACGCGGGTATCGCCGCGCCTCGCCGCGCTGGCGGAACGCGGCGATGTTCGCGACGAGGTAGTACAGCAGCACGCCGAACGACGAGAATCCGATCGCGCCGCGCAGGTCGACCACGGCCACCAGGAGCACGACGACCACCCCGATCGCGGCATCCGCCCGGTGCGGGACGTGCCAGCGCGGGTGGACCACGGCGAGCACGCGCGGAAGGTCGCCCTCGCGGGCCATCGCGAACGACGTGCGCCCGATGCCCGCGATGAGGGCGAGGAGCGCGCCGAGCGACGCGGCGGCAGCGCCGACGCGCACGACGGGCTCCGCGAACGGCCATCCCGATGCCGCCGTCGCAGCGGCGACGGGCTCCGTCGAGGCGGCGGTCCCGGCGGGGCCGAGCGTCGAGAGCACGGTGAGCGCCACCAGTGTGTACACGACCACGGCTCCGGCGAATGCGAGCACGATGGCCCGGGGGATCGTGCGCGCCGGATCCCGGACCTCCTCGCCCATGGTGGCGATCCGGGCGTAGCCCGCGAACGCGAAGAACAGCAGCCCGGCGGACTGCAGGACGCCGTAGACGCCGCCGGGCCACAGCTCGCGCGGTGCGAGCCACCCGGCAGAGTCGGGGGCGGCCGCGCCCGCGGCGACGGCGACGGCGAGGGTGAGGAGGACGACCACGACGAGGATCCGCGTGAGCTGAGCCGTGCGGGTCACGCCGAACCAGTTCACGGTGGCGAGGGCCGCCACCGCGGCGATCGCCACCGGGCGCTCCCAGCCGGCGGGCGCGGCATAGGCCGCGAAGGTCAGCGCCATCGCGGCGCAGCTCGCGGTCTTGCCGATCACGAACCCCCAGCCGGCGACGAAGCCCCACCACGGGCCGAGCTCGGCCCGACCGTACGCGTACACGCCGCCCGACGTCGGATGAACGGCCGCGAGCTGCGCCGTCGAGGTGGCGTTGCCGAACGCGACGACCGCCGCGAGCGCCAGCCCGATGAGCAGGCCCGCCCCCGCCGCCGCGGCCGCCGGGCCGAACGCCGCGAACACGCCCGCCCCGATCATCGAGCCCAGGCCGATGAACACCGCATCGCCGAGCCCGAGCCGGCGCTGCAGCGATGGGGAACTCACGAGCGAACCCTAGCGGCACGAGGTGTCGCACCGGACACGGATGCCGCGGCATCCGCCTGTGCGGCTGCGCCGGTCACCGCCGCGTCACCGCGGCGACGTCCGTCGTTCACGCCGGGAAGGTCGGATGTGCCCATGCGTCCCGCACGTGCCGTCGTCGCGAGCGCCGCGACGGTCGCCGCCGTCGGTGCGGGCCTCGCAGGGGCGCGCGTGCTCTTGCAGCGCCAGGCCCGCATCGCCCGCCGGCGCATCGGCAAGCCGCTCGGCGAGGTAGCGCTCGACGCCGACCGGGTCTGGGGCAGGCGTCACGAGGGCGAGCCGATCGAGCTGGCGATGTTCGGAGACTCGATCGCGGCCGGACTCGGAGCCGAGCGCCGCAAGGACACCCTCGGGGCACGGCTCGCGAAGGGACTCGCCCGCGCCGCGAACCGTCCCGTCCGCCTGCACACGGCGGCCCTCGTCGGCGCCGAGTCGTCCATGCTCGCCGTCCAGCTCGACAGTCTTCCGCATGACTATCGCCCGCACGTGGCGGTCGTGATCGTGGGCGGCAACGACGTCACCCACCGGGTTCCCGTCTCGACCGCGATCGCCCACCTGGTCGCCGCGGTGGAGCGCCTCCGCGCCCTCGGCGCAGACGTCGTCGTCGGCACGTGTCCGGACCTCGGAGCGCTGCGGCCGGTTCCGCAGCCGCTGCGCTCGCTGGGGTCGCGCCTGTCGCGGCAGCTCGCCGACGCGCAGGCGGAGGCGTCCGCCTTCGCGGGTGCGCGCGTGGTGTCGCTCCGACGCGCCGTGGGACCGTTCTTCGTCACGCAGCCCGATGAGATGTTCAGCCTGGATCGGTTCCATCCGAGCGCTCTGGGGTACCGGCGCACCGCCGACGCACTCCTCCCGGAGGTGATCGCCGCGTGGGGATCGTCCTGATAGCCTGCGCGGTGGACGCGAGGAGGTCCCATGACCCGCACCGACACCGACAGCCGACCGGCGGGCGCCCCGGCTCCGCGTGAGCAGTGGACCGGTCAGGTCGGCTTCATCCTGTCAGCGATCGGCTCGGCCGTCGGCCTCGGCAACATCTGGCGCTTCCCCGGGGTCGCCTACGAGAACGGGGGCGGCGCCTTCCTCATCCCGTACCTCGTCGCCCTGCTGACCGCCGGCATCCCGATCCTCTTCCTCGACTACGCCATCGGGCACCGGTTCCGCGGCGCCGCGCCGACGGCCTTCCGCCGACTGGGCGGCCGTGCGGGTCGGTGGATGGAGTCGCTCGGCTGGTTCCAGGCGACGATCGCGTTCGTGATCGGCCTGTACTACACCGTGGTGATCGCGTGGGCGCTGAGCTTCTTCGTCTTCTCGTTCGACCTGCGCTGGGGCGAGGACCCCGCCGCCTTCTTCACCGGCGACTATCTCCAGGTCGGTGACCCCGGGTTCAGCTTCGAGTTCGTCCCGGGCGTGCTCATCCCGCTCGTCGCGGTGTGGGTCATGGCGATCGTCGTGCTCGCCGCCGGAATCGCCAAGGGCGTGCAGCGCGCGAATGTCATCGTGCTGCCGATCCTCGTCGTGGCGTTCGTCATCCTCGTGGTGCGCGCCCTCTTCCTCGACGGCGCCGCCGAGGGGCTCAACGCGCTGTTCACCCCGGAGTGGGCCGCTCTCGCCGATCCGAACGTCTGGATCGCGGCGTACAGCCAGATCTTCTTCTCCCTCTCCATCGCGTTCGGGATCATGATCACCTACGCCTCCTACCGGCGGCGTCGGTCGAACCTCACAACCCCCGGGCTCGTGGTCGCCTTCTCGAACTCGTCGTTCGAGATCCTCGCGGGGATCGGCGTCTTCGCGACGCTCGGCTTCTTCGCGTTCGAGCGGGGTGTCTCCATCGCCGAACTGGACGGACTGACGGGCGTCGGCCTGTCGTTCATCACGTTCCCCGCGATCGTCTCCCAGATGCCCGGCGGTCCGATCTTCGGGGCGCTCTTCTTCGGCTCGCTCGCCCTCGCGGGCTTCACCTCGCTGATCTCGGTGCTGCAGGTCGTCTCCGCGGCAGTGCAGGAGAAGCTCGCGATCTCGCGGCGAGCCGCCGCGCTCGGCGTCGGAGTGGTCTCGGCCATCCTGTCGGTGCTCGTCTTCTCCACCACGACCGGCCTCCTCGCCCTCGACGTCGTGGATCAGTGGACCAACAACATCGGCATCGTCGTGTCGGCGATCCTCACGTCGATCCTCGTCATCTGGGTCGCGCGCAAGGGCGGAGAGCTCAGGTATCACCTCAACGCGCTCTCCACGTTCCGCGTCGGCTCCATCTGGGTCGTGCTGGTCGGGGTCCTCGGTCCCGTGGTCCTCGGCTACATGCTCGTCGCGCGGATCGTGACGCTCATCGTCGACGGCTACGGAGGGTTGCCGCCCCTCTACCTCGCCGTGTTCGGGTGGGGAGCGATCGCGCTGCTGTTCGTGGGGGCGATCGTGCTCTCGATCCTGCCCTGGCGCCGCTCGCCCGACGACTTCACGCCGTGGCCCGCCTTCCCGCCGGAATCGACCGGGAGTACCGGCACCGCGCGCAAGGAGGTGCGCTCGTGACCCCCATCGCCATCGTGTTCCTGGTGCTGTCCATCCTCATCGTGTGGGGCGGACTGATCGCCAGCGTGCTGTTCCTGCGCGGTCGAGCCGACGTCGCCGAGTACCCGCCGGGGGAGGCCGACGACCACCGGGAGGACGAGGCGATCGCCGAGCGCGACACGTGACGTCGGTCACACGGCGGCGGCGGACTCGGTGACGCGTCGCTTCTCGCGGACGTAGACCTCGCGCCGCACACGGGCCACGACGTCCCCGGCGGCATCGGTGATCTCGGTCTCGAACCACTCCCGCACGCTGGCACCGCCTCGCGCGCGCTCGCGCAGCTCCTCGGCCCTCTCGCGGGGGACCGCGAAGTGCGCCGTGAGCACTCCGCGACCGGGCTTGACGAACTCGATCTCTCCCCGCGTGTCCCACACGACGTAGTCGCGTCCGAGCTGGTGCATCACGAGCATGAAGAAGTAGGGGTCGGTCATCGCCGACATCGACCCGCCGAACGCGGTCCCCACGTAGTTGCGCGTGAGCGCGTTGACGTGCAGCTCGACGGTGGCCTGCGTCCAGTCCTCGGCGAAGTGCGTGACGCGGATGCCGCTCCACAGGTTCGGCGCCCACAGGCTCATCCCGATTGCGAGCCGGCGCGGTGTGATTCGCATCCGCCCATCCTGCCCACGTCCGCCGAGGATGCGGCATCCGTTGTGGGGCGCCCACAATCACGGCTCTTGACGGCGCCTCCGCAGGGCTTGTTGGCTGGGGCCATGAGCGATCCGACCCCCGATCAGTGGCGCCGCGTGGACGCCTACCTCACCGAGACTCTGATCGGCCACGATCCGGCTCTCGAGGGGGCCGTCGCCGACCAGAACGCGGCCGGGCTGCCGGCGATCGAGGTGGCGCCGGTCAACGGCAAGTTCCTGCACCTGCTGGCTCGTATCAGCGGCGCGCGGCGGGTGCTGGAGATCGGGACGCTCGGCGCGTACTCCACCATCTGGATGGCCCGCGGCATCCCGGATGACGGCCGGGTGGTGACGATCGAGGCGGAGCCCCGCATCGCCGAGATCGCACGGGCGAACCTCGATCGGGCGGGCGTCGGGCACAAGGTCGACATCCGGCTCGGCCGCGGTGCCGACGTGCTGCCGACCCTCGAGGGCCAGGAGCCGTTCGACCTGGTGTTCATCGACGCCGACAAGGAGTCGAACACCGTATACCTCGATTGGGCGGCCCGCCTCGGCAGGTCCGGGACGGTGGTCGTCGTCGACAACACCGTGCGCGGGGGAGAGGTCGCCAACCCCGCGACCGAGAACCCGCAGATCATCGGCGTCCAGCGCGGCCTCGAAATGCTCGGGCGGGATCCGCGCTTCGACGCCACGGCGCTGCAGACCCTCGACCTCAAGGGATGGGACGGCGTGGCGCTCGCCGTCGTGACCTGACGCCGGCGCCTGTGCGGCGCATCCGCCATCACTAGACTCGGACGCGGACCGACGACGCTCCCAAGATCCACCCTCCACAAGCAAGGAGTCCCCTGTGGCACTGATCGAGGCTGTAGGCGCGCGCGAGATCCTCGACTCGCGCGGAAACCCGACCGTCGAGGTGGAGGTGCTGCTCGACGACGGGATCGTCCAGCGCGCCGCCGTCCCCTCCGGCGCGTCGACCGGCGCGTTCGAGGCGTACGAGCTGCGCGACGGCGACAAGAGCCGCTACGGAGGCAAGGGCGTGCTCAAGGCCGTCGGCGCCGTCATCGACGAGCTCGGCCCCGCGATCGAGGGGGTCGAGGCCAGCGAGCAGCGCATCGTCGACGAGATCCTCATCGAGGTCGACGGCACCGAGAACAAGAGCCGCGTGGGCGCCAACGCCATCCTGGGCGTGTCGCTGGCGGTGGCGAAGGCGGCGGCGGACTCGGCCGACCTCCCGCTCTTCCGGTACCTCGGCGGCCCCAACGCGCACATCCTCCCCGTGCCGCTGTTCAACGTCATCAACGGCGGCGAGCACGCCGACAACGGCATCGACATGCAGGAGTTCTTCCTCGCACCCATCGGCGCCGAGACGTTCTCCGAGTCCTTGCGCTGGGGCACCGAGGTGTACCACGTCCTCAAGGGCGAGCTCAAGGCCGCGGGCTTCGCGACCGGCCTCGGCGACGAGGGCGGCTTCGCCCCCGACCTGCCGAGCAACCGCGAGGGTCTCGACTTCCTCGTCAAGGCGATCGAGAAGGCCGGCTTCACCCCCGGACGCGACATCGCCTTGGGTCTGGATGTCGCGGCCACCGAGTTCTTCGACAACGGCGTGTACCGCCTCGACCAGAAGGACTGGACCGCCGCCGAGCTGACCGAGTACTACGTCGGCCTCGTGAACGACTACCCGATCGTCACGATCGAGGACGCCCTCGCCGAGGACGACTGGGACAACTGGAAGGCTCTGACCGACGCACTGGGCACCAAGACGCAGCTCGTCGGCGACGACCTGTTCGTGACGAACCCCACGCGCCTGGCCGACGGCATCAAGCGCGGCGTCGCCAACTCGCTGCTCGTGAAGGTCAACCAGATCGGCACCCTCTCCGAGACGCTCGACGCGGTCGACATGGCCCACCGTGCCGGCTACACCGCGATGCTGTCCCACCGGTCGGGCGAGACCGAGGACACCACGATCGCCGACCTGGTGGTGGCCACCGGAGCCGGTCAGATCAAGAGCGGCGCGCCCGCCCGCAGCGAGCGCGTGGCGAAATACAATCAGCTTCTGCGCATCGAGGAAGAGCTGGGCGACGCGGCGACGTTCATCGGCCGCGCGGCCTTCCCGCGCTTCCAGGGCTGACATCGACGAGAGGGGGAGCCGTGGCGAAGACGACGGGTCCCCCTTCCCGTCCCTCGCGGCGTCCGCCGCGGGCGCCCGTGGACGTGCGCGCGTGGCTCGGCGGCATCCGCCTGTCGGGGTTCATGGTGATCATGCTCGGGCTCGTCGTGCTCGCCGCGTTCGTGCTGGTCCCCACGATCGGCACCTATGTCGATCAGCGGCAGCAGATCGCGGCGCTCGAGTCGGCGGTCGAGCTCAGCCGCGAGGAGGTGGCCGACCTCGAGGCCGAACGCCAGCGGTGGTCCGATCCGGCCTACATCACGACCCAGGCGCGCGAGCGGCTCTACTACGTGCGTCCCGGCGAGGTGGTGTACCTCGTCGACAACGACCTGCCGCCCGAACTCGCACCGCAGGAGCAGGCGCCCGTGAGCGAGGACGTCGAACAGACCCGCACCGACTGGATGTCGCAGCTCGTGCGATCCGTGACCGAGGCCGGGCTGTCGCCGACCGTGTCCGTGCCGACCATCGGCGTCCCCGATCCCACGCCGTCCGTGACTCCCTGACACTCGTCTCACGCCATGCGGTTCCAGCCGCATCCCAGCCGCCGCCGGTAGCCTTGCCGACGTGACGACCGCGCTCTTGCCCCCTGCCACCGACGCCGACCTGGCGGTGCTCCGCGAGCAGCTGGGTCGTCCCGCGCGCGGGGTGGTGGGCATCGCGGCGCGGTGCGTGTGCGGCAATCCCACTGTCGTGGCGACGTCGCCGCGGCTGCCCGACGGCACGCCGTTCCCCACGTTCTACTACCTGACGCACCCGGCCGCGACCGCCGCGATGTCGGTGCTCGAGGCCGACCATGTGATGCGGGAGCTCGCCGACGCGCTCGCGGAGGACGAGGACCTGCAGGCCGCGTACCTCCGCGCCCACGAGTCCTACCTGGCGGACCGCGCGGCCTACGGCGAGGTGCCCGAGATCGAGGGGATCTCCGCCGGCGGCATGCCGACACGCGTCAAGTGCCTCCACGCCCTCGCCGGCCATGCGCTCGCCGCGGGGCCCGGGGTCAATCCCATCGGGGACCTCGCACTCGCACGCTCGTCCTGGTCGCCGCGCCGCTGCGTGTGCGCCCAGCCCGGGGCGGCCGGATGAGCCGACGGCTCCTGGCCGCGGCGGCCGCATCCGTCCTCGCGCTGACGCTCGTCGGCGCGACACCGGCGGCCGCCGCCACTCCGGAGGCGCCCGACGAGGATCCGGTCCGCTCGGCCGAGTACTGGCTCGAGGACTACGGCATCGAGAAGGCGTGGGAGACCACGCGCGGAGACGGCGTGCGGATCGCGGTGATCGACACCGGCATCGGTCGCGGTCCGGTCGAGTTCGAGGGTGCCGTCGTCGGCGGAACCGATGTGTCGGGCATCGGCACGCCCGACGGACGCACACCGGTGGGAGCCGTCGACTCGAACCACGGCAGCTGGGTCGCGTCGCTCGCGGCGGGCCGCGGCACCGGCCCCGACACCGGGATGATCGGTGTGGCCCCCGAAGCCGAGCTGCTCTCGGTGTCGGTGGGCTTCGGGGCGTCTGCGACGCGCAGCTTCACCGAGCAGATCGCCGAGGCCATCCGCTGGTCGGTCGACAACGGCGCCGACGTCATCAACATGTCGCTCACGACGAACGTGCCCGACTGGGACCGCTCGTGGGACGACGCGTTCCTCTACGCGATGGAGAACGACGTGGTGGTCGTCGTCGCCGCGGGCAACCGGGGGAGCGGGACGACGCGCGTCGGCGCCCCCGCGACGATCCCGGGAGTGCTGACCGTGGCGGGCGTCGATCCGCTCGGCAAGGCGAGCGTTGAGGCATCCACGCAGGGCATCACGATCGGGGTCTCCGCCCCCAGCGAGAACCTCGTCGGCGTCTCGGCGGACGGACGGCTGGTGTTGTGGAACGGCACGAGCGGCGCCGCGCCCATCGTCGCGGGCATCGTGGCCCTGGTGCGCTCGGCCCATCCCGAGCTCGACGCCGCCAACGTGATCAACCGCATCGTCGAGACCGCGCGTCCCGCCTCGGGGGCGAGCGCGGTCCCCGATCCGCTCTACGGCTACGGGCTGGTGGATGCCGCGGCCGCCGTGTCCGCTTCGGTCCCCACGGTCGCCGCCAATCCGATGGGCAGTCTCTCGGAGTGGATCCGCATCTACCGGCGGGCGCAGAGCGATCCGGTGCCGACGCGTCCGGTCGAGCCGTTCGAGGTCGCTCCGCTGCCACCGGCCGACGTCGTCGATCGCGCGGCATCCCCCCTGCTGCCGTCACGCGAGACCGTCATCTACGGCACTCTGCCCCTCTCGGTCGCGACGGCGACGGCTATACTGGTGGCGCTCGGCGTCACCGCAGCTGTCCGACGCATCCGATTGGCGTCCCGCGCGCCGAGCCGCTGACACTCCAGGAGCCTCCAAACGTGACCAACACCGTGCCCAAGATCCTCATCGTCGGTGGCGGATACGCAGGCTTCTACACGGCCTGGAAGCTCGAGAAGCACCTGCGCAAGGGCGAGGCCGACGTGACCATCGTCGATCCGCTGCCCTACATGACGTACCAGCCTTTCCTGCCGGAGGTCGCCGCGGGCTCGATCGAGGCTCGCCACTCCGTCGTCGCGCTGCGTCGTCATCTCAAGAAGACGCACGTCGTCGCCGCGAAGGTCACCGGGATCAATCACGCGAACAAAATCGCGACGATCACGCCGATCGCCGGCGACCCGTATGAGTTCGAGTACGACCAGATCGTGGTGACCGCGGGTGCGGTCTCTCGCACGTTCCCCATTCCGGGAATCGCCGACAACGCGATCGGCCTCAAGACGATCGAAGAGGCCGTCGCGATCCGCGACCGCCTGATGTCGAACTTCGACAAGGCCGCGACGCTTCCTCCCGGTCCCGAGCGCGACCGCCTGCTGACCGTGGTCGTCGTCGGCGGTGGGTTCGCGGGCATCGAGGTCTTCGCCGAGCTGCGCTCGCTGGCCTCGTCGCTCGTGAAGAGCTACCCCGAGCTGACCTTCGACGACACCCACTTCCACCTCGTCGAGGCGATGGGTCGCATCATGCCCGAGGTGTCGCTGAAGACGAGCGAGTGGGTGCTGAAGAACCTCGCGCAGCGCGGCGCTGCCGTGCACCTCGACACGCAGGTGACCGGGGCGATCGACGGCAACATCGAGCTCTCCACCGGCGAGACGATCCCGAGCGACCTCATCATCTGGACCGCGGGCGTGATGGCCAACCCGACCGTCGTGCGCGGTGGCGACCTTCCCGTCGAGGAGCGCGGCCGTATCCAGACCCGCGCCGATCTGCGCGTGGGCACCGCCGAAGACGTCGTCGAAGGTGCATGGGCGGCCGGTGACGTGTCCGCAGTCCCCGACCTCTCGGGCGGCGGTGTCGGCGGCTACTGCGTGCCCAACGCACAGCACGCGGTTCGTCAGGCCAAGCTCCTCGCGAAGAACCTGGTCGCGGTGCTGCGCGGCGAAGAGCCGCGCGAGTACTTCCACAAGAACATGGGTGCCGTCGCGGGCCTCGGCTTGTGGGTCGGTGTCTTCCAGTCCGGCAACATCGCTCTCAAGGGGTGGATCGCGTGGCTCGCCCACCGCGGCTACCACGGCCTGGCGATGCCGACGTGGGAGCGCAAGTGGCGCGTGCTGTGGGGCTGGTGGAACAACTTCTGGCTCGGCCGCGACATGGTCAACCTCTCCACCGTCCAGAACCCGCGCTACGTCTTCGAAGAGTTCGCCGCGCGCCCGCGCCCGGCGGCTCCCGCGATCGACCCGAAGAGCGTGGCGGGCGACAAGGCCCCGGTTGCCGGCGCGAAGCCCGAGAAGGCCGAGAAGGCACCCACCGAGAAGGCGACCGCCGGCGCCACCGGCTGACCGCTACCGTGGAGGGGTCCGCGCAGGCGGCGCCCCCGTAGCCCAATCGGCAGAGGCAGGCGACTTAAAATCGCTTCAGTCTGGGTTCGAGTCCCAGCGGGGGTACGTGCGTAGCCTCGACGTCTGCGCCGAGCTGCGTCGTTCAGACGGGATCGCTCCCGGAGGGTGAGGAGCCGGGTCGCGCCGGGGCTTAGGCTGGCCCCATGTGCGCGCACCCGAAGCGGGCCGAATGAGCCTCGACCTGCTTTCCTCGACCGTTGCGACCGAGACCTGGAAGGATCCCGCGTCGTACTGGAATGCCCTCGACGAGGCTGTCGCCGGCATCTCCGGCCCCATCGGCGTCCTCAGTCTGCCCGCCCTCCGCTTCAACGCGATCGACATGGTGGTGCGCGCCGGCGGCGTGCCCATTCGGGTGGCCAGCAAGTCCGTGCGCGTGCGCGAGGTGATCGACGCCACGCTCGCCATGGCGGGCTATCGCGGCATCCTCGCCTTCACCCTCCCGGAGGCGCTGTGGCTCGCCCGGAGGCATGACGACGTCGTGCTCGGCTACCCGACCGCCGATCGGGCGGCGATCGCGGCGCTCCTCGCCGATGAGGAGGCCGCGGCGCGGGTGACTCTCATGGTCGACGACCCGGCGCAGCTCGATCTCATCGACGGCGTCTCCGCGCCCGGCTCGCGCCCGTTCGTCCGTGTCGCGATCGATGCGGATGCCTCGTGGCGGGCTCCGGGCCTCGGACACATCGGCGTGCACCGGTCGCCCGTGCACGATCCCGGCGAGGTGGCTGCTCTCGGCCGGACGATCGTCGCCCGTCCGGGATTCCGGCTCGTCGGGCTCATGATGTACGAGGCGCAGATCGCGGGTCAGGGCGACGCGACGGGGTCCGGCGATGCGGTGATCCGCTGGATGCAGCGACGCTCGTCGGCGGAACTGCTCGACCGCCGGGCCGGCATCGTCGCCGCTCTCCGCGACGTCGCGCCCCTCGAGTTCGTGAACGGTGGCGGGACCGGGTCGCTCGAGTACACGGCATCGGATCAGTCGGTCACCGAGCTCACGGCGGGCAGCGGTCTGCTGGCCGGGCATCTCTTCGACGGCTACCGCGCGTTCGATCCTGCTCCGGCGGCGGCCTTCTCGCTGGAGGTGGTCCGCAAGCCGTCCGCCGAGGTGGCCACCGTCCTCGGCGGCGGCTGGATCGCGTCGGGGCCGCCCGCGGCATCACGCCAGCCCCTCCCGGTGTGGCCCCCAGGGCTGAAGGCGATGTCTCGCGAGGGTGCCGGCGAGGTCCAGACGCCGCTCGCGGGGGCGGCGGCCCGCCGCCTCCGGGTGGGGGACCGGGTGTGGTTCCGTCACGCGAAGAGCGGCGAACTGGCCGAGCGGATCGACCGGTATCACGTCGTGGACGGCGAACACCTGGTCGGCGAGGTGCCCACCTACCGCGGCGAGGGGAAGGCGTTCCTGTGACCCGGCCCGGTGGCACCTGGCAGAACTGGGGGCGGACCGAGTCCGTCCGCCCGCGGCGGGTGGAGTTCCCCCGCACCACCGAGGCCGTCCAGCGCGCGGTCACCGCGGCGGCCGCCCAGAGCTTGACGATCAAGGCCGTCGGCGCGGGCCACAGCTTCACGGGCATCGCCCTTGCACCGGGAGTGCTGCTGGACCTCACGGACCTGTCGGGGCTCGTCGCCGTGGATCGCGAGCGCGCGCGTGTGACCCTGCGCGCGGGCACCCGCCTGTACGACATCCCGGGCCTGCTGGCGCCCTACGGCCTCGCGATGGAGAATCTCGGTGACATCGACCGCCAGTCGATCTCCGGGGCGATCTCCACGGGAACCCACGGCACAGGTGCCCGGTTCCGGGGAATCGCCGCGCAGGTCGTCGGGGCGACGCTGGTCACGGCATCCGGCGACCTGCTCACCGTGGACGAGGAGCACGACCCCGACCTCGTGCCCGCGGTGGCTCTCGGACTCGGTGCGCTCGGCATCCTCGTCGAGGTCACGCTGCAGTGCGTTCCCGCCTTCGTGCTCCATGCCGTGGAACAGCCCGAAGAGCTCGCCGCCGTGCTCGACGGCCTCGACGCCCGTGCGGCCGAGCCCGACCACTTCGAGTTCTACTGGTTCCCCCACACCGATCGCGCCATGACGAAGACGAACACCCGCCTCCCCGAGAGCGCGCCGCGGCATCCCCTGCCGGCCTTCGGCAAATGGGTCGACGACCGCCTCGTCGGCGGCGCGCTGCACCAGGTCGCCTGCAGCGTGGCGCGGACGGTGCCGGCGACGATCCCACGTATCAATCGGCTCTCGGTCACGATGTGGGGCGATCGGGAGTTCACGGATGCCTCCCACCGCGTCTTCGCCACCTCGCGGTCCGTCCGATTCCGTGAGATGGAGTACGCGCTTCCGGTCGCCCACGCCCGCCCCGCGTTCGAGGCGCTGCGCGCGCTCGTCGACGAGCGGGGGTGGCGGATCTCCTTCCCGGTCGAGGTCCGCTTCGCGGCGGCCGACGATCGGTGGCTCTCGACCGCGCACGGCCGCGACTCCGCCTACATCGCGGTGCACCGCTACTGGCGCGACGACCCGCGAGAGTACTTCGACGCCGTCGAGCACATCATGCTCGACCTCGGCGGGCGACCTCACTGGGGCAAGATGCACACGTTGGATGCCGCGGCCCTGCGTGACCGGTATCCGCGCTTCGACGACTTCACCGCGCTGCGCGACCGCCTCGACCCGGACCGGGTGTTCGCGAACCCGTACCTCGATCGGGTCCTCGGTGGGTAACCCCTGGGAGTAGTGCGGAGCGGCGTTCGCCCCAACGGAACCCGTCGCTAGGATGAGGGAAACCTCGAACGGAGTCACGGTTATGTGGGAAGTGCTGATCCCGGTGGTGATCGTGGTGGCGTTGATCGCCATCGCGGGCATCTACCTGTGGGCGACTTACAACTCGCTCGTTCAGCTCAACGTCCGTGTCGACGAAGCCTGGAGCGACATCACCGTCCAGCTGAAGAGGCGTGCCGACCTGCTCCCGAACCTGATCGAGACCGTCAAGGGCTATGCGGCCCACGAGAAGGCGGTCTTCGAGAACGTCACCCGCGCACGCGCCGAGACCCTCACCGCCGGCGGCCCGGCAGAAGCGGGCGTTGCCGAGGGGCACATGCAGCAGGCGCTGCGGTCGCTGTTCGCGGTGGCCGAGGCGTATCCGCAGCTGCAGGCGAGCCAGAACTTCCTGCAGCTGCAGCAGTCGATCGTCGACACGGAGGACAAGATCCAGGCGTCGCGCCGCTTCTACAACGGCGGGGTGCGCGAGCTCAACACCAAGATCAAGGTCTTCCCGAACAACCTCTTCGCGCGCAATCTCGGATTCCAGGAGAGGGAGTTCTTCGAGGTCATCGACGGCGCCGCCATCTCCGAGCCTCCCCGCGTCCAGTTCTGACGCGAGCCGGATCAATGCCGCGAAGCGGCCTTCATGCGGCTCGGGTCCGCGGGATCATCAGCGTCCGAGCCTCCCGCTAGCCTCGCTCCATGCATGAGCTCACGCGCGAGCAGGCGCGACGCATCGCCGTTCGGGCGCAACTGCTCGCGGCCGAACGGCCGGCGGGCATCGTCGAGACGATCGACGCTCTCACGGTGGTCAACATCGAGCCGACGGCCGCGATCGCGCCGAGCGCCGACCTCATCCTGTGGTCGCGCCTCGGCTGGCCGTACCAGCCCGCCGACCTCGTGCGACTGGTCGAGGAGGACCGCGCCGTCTTCGAGTGGGGCGGCTTCTACCGCACGATGGCCGACCTGCCGCTCCTGAGACCCGAGATGGCGGTGCGTCCCCAATCGCGCGAGGCGAGGGAGTGGCTCACGGCCAATGCGGTGTTCCGGGCGGAGATCCTCGAGCGTCTTCGCGCCGACGGTCCGCTGCGCCCCGCCGAGATACCCGATACGGCACAGGTGTCGTGGCGCTCGACCGGGTGGACGAACAACCGCAACACCCTCCAGATGCTCGAGATGCTGGTGCTCCGCGGCGAGGTCGCGATCGCCGGGCGCGACTCCGCCGGGCGTCTGTTCGACATCGCCGAGCGGGTCTATCCACCGGATGCCGAGGAGATCGACGCCGCGGACGCGGCGAGGGAGCGCGCCGAGCGTCGCCTGACCTCGCTCGGGATCAGCCGCGCCAAGGGGCTCGCCCAGCCCATCGAGCCGATCGACGTCGGCACGGTGGGTGAGGAGGCCGTGGTCGAAGGGGTCGCGGGCACGTGGCGGGTCGATCCGCACGCCGTCGCCGAGCTGGACGCGTTCGCCGGTCGCACCGCGCTCCTGTCGCCGTTCGACCGTCTGGTCTTCGATCGGCGACGCCTCGAAGAGATCTTCGAGTACGAGTACCTCCTCGAGATGTACAAGCCTGCGGCGAAGCGCCGCTGGGGGTACTTCGCCCTTCCGATCCTCCACGGCGACCGGTTCGTGGGAAAGCTCGACGCGAAGGCGGACCGTAAAGCCGGAGTCCTCGCCGTTCACGCGATCCACGAGGATGTGCCGTTCGACCTCGAGACCGCTGCGGCTGTGAACCGCGAAATCCGTGACCTGGCAACCTGGCTCGGTCTCGAGACGCGAGGGGTGCCGGAAGCGTGATCAGTCGACCGAGAGCACCATTTCGTCGCCGGTGAACCGTACCGCGCCGCGCACGGCCCAGTCCTCGGCGCGATAGGTGAACGACGCGAGCTCGCCGCCGCGGGTCTGTCCGGTGGCGGTGGCGACGAGGATCCCGCCGGTGGCCTCGAAGGACGCTCCGTCGTCCGCGAGCCGGAGGGCGGGGTACTGCTCGACGCGGAACGCGATGCGCTCGAGGGAGGCGAGGTCGGCTGCCCACGGCACGCGGATGCCGCAGTTGTCGGGCACTGCTGCGGCCGGAGCCGTGCAGCCGTCGAGGTAAGCATCGAGCTGCTCCTGCGCGAGCGACGCGGCGTCGGCCGCGAGGGAGGTGTCGAGCTCCACCGTTGCGCCCGTCTCGGCCACGATCGCTCTCACCTCGCCGGCCAAGATGCCCCGGGGAGCGGCCCGGACGGTGTAGACGGCCGGGAGCAGACCCACGTCGTCGGCCGTCCCTACGAGCGCGTCGCCGATCCAGACGGAGTCGCCACCGCCGGGGGAGCCGCCGAAGGCGGTCTCGATCCGCACGACGGGAATGTCGTCGGTCAGCCGCCACTCGCCCTCCGCCTCCTCGAGTGCGAACGAGATCTTCCGCCGCTCACCGGCGATCTCCGCATCCGCGGTGACGGCCGCCCTCGCCGCGTCCTCGTCGACGCGCGCGATCCGCGGATCGACGATGTACGCGTCGGCAGACGCGAAAGCGGACCGCGTGACGTCGTCGAGCGGTGCGTCACGGAGCGACTCGATGGCGGCGGCATCGCCCTCCTCGAGGGCGCGCAGATACTCGCGTGCCGCGGCATCCACTGTCTGCGGCTGAGCGGAGGACCACCAGACCGCGGCGCCGACGACGACGGCGACGACGGCCACCGCCCCCACCACGATTCCGACGACTGCGCCGCGCTTCACAGACCAACGCTATCGGCCCGTTCGCCGGCGAGGACGTCGACCCCCGGGCGTCCGTCATGGCGCGTCGCTTCGGGGAGGACGTCGGCGAGGTCGTCGACCGCGTCGCCCCAGCTCGAGACGGAGATCCTCTCGAGCGACTGCCAGCGCGCGGCCGCACGGAGTTCGTCGGCCACGCGGGCTGCGGCATCCGCCGGCCTGCCGGGCTCCCACCACGCGGACTGGACGCGGAGGGTGGATGCCGCGCGGTCGGCCTTGAGATCGATCCGGCCGACGATGTCGTCGTCGACGAGCACCGGCAGCGAGTAGTAGCCGTATCGCCGCTTGGCCGGCGGCGTGTAGATCTCGATGCGGTAGTCGAAGTCGAAGAGCCTCTCGGCCCGCTCGCGGAACCACACGACGGGATCGAAGGGGGTGAGCAGTGCCGTGGCGTCGATGCGACGCGGGATGCGGGCGTCCCGGTGCAGCCAAGCCTTCGCAGGACGCCCCGCCGTCGTCCACCCCGCCACGCCGACGGGCTGCACCTCTCCGGCGTCGGTGAGGTCGGACAGGGCCTGAAGAACCGACGGTCGGTCGGCGATGCGCCAGTAGTCGGCGACGTCGGCGGCGGTCGCGACCCCCGAGGCGGCCATCGCGCGTCTCACGAGTTCGCGGATCGCGTCGGCGCGCGGGATGTCGGCTGTCAGCGCGTCGGCAGGGATCACGTGCTCGGCGAGGCCGTACCGTCGCTCGAAGCCCCGACGGCCGGCGATCGCGACCTCCCCGAACATCCAGAGGTACTCGAGCGCGTTCTTGACGACATCCCAGTCCCACCACGGCCCGCGTGCGCCGGTCTTGGCCTCATGCTCGATCTGCGCCGCACGGAGGGGTCCGCGATCGGCCAGCTCGGCGCGGACCTGGCCGACGACGGACCTGTGGCTGTCGTACCAGTTCCCGGGCTTGCTGCCGTACCTCGTCCGCAGGTCGCGCATGCGGAACCGGAAGAGCGCCCAGTCAGCGGCCGGGATGAAGGACGCCACGTGGGCCCAGTACTCGACGTAGGAGGGACGGCGGGCGAAGAGCAGCCGATCGAGGGCATCGGTGTCGTACGGGCCCAGGCGGGAGAAGAGGGGCATGTAGTGCGACCGTGCGAAGACGTTCACCGAGTCGATCTGCAGCGTCCCCATGCGCGCGAGGACGAGGTTGAGCTGCCGGGTGCCGGGGTCTGCCGGCCGCGGACGCGCGAACCCCTGGGCCGCGAGGGCGATGCGACGTGCCTCTCCGGCACTCAGGGAAGACCTCACGCGCGCCAGCCTAACGAGCCGTTCCGACACCGCCGTCCCGGCTCCCGCACGCCGTCAGACGCATGAACGGCGGGGCATGCGGCGCGCCTAGACTGGCCGAATGACCGGCCACGACGACAAGCCCCGCGGCTCGGTGTTCGACGCCCTCCGCGACCGCAGCAGGGTCGTCTCCACCGAGCTGTCCGCGAGCGTGCCCCGCGGTCTGCGGATAGCCACCGCCTACTCCTGGCGGTTCCTCGTCGTCGCCGCCGCGATCGGCGTCGGCATCTGGCTCGTCATCCAGCTCAAGCTGCTCGTCATCCCTCTGCTCATCGCCATCCTGCTCACCGCGCTGCTGTGGCCCGTGTTCAGCTGGATGCTGCGGCACCGCGTGCCGCGATGGCTCGCGATCGTGATCGCCGTGGCCGGGACCCTCGCGATCGTCTCCGGGCTGCTGTGGCTCGTCGCCTGGCAGGTCGCCCGCGAGTGGCCGTCCGTGCAGTCCAGCACCGTCGAGGCCGTGGAGCGCTTCCGGGCATACCTCATCGACGGCCCGCTCCACCTGACCGCGACCCAGATCGACGACCTTCTCGCTCAGGGGTGGGCGTTCCTGCAGGAGCAGGCCGAACTGCTGTGGTCGGGGGCGCTCGCGATCGGGTCGACCGTCGGGCACGTCCTGACCGGCGGCATCCTGGCGTTCTTCATCCTGCTGTGCCTCCTCGCCGACGGTGCGGGGATCTGGCGGTGGACCCTCCGGCTCTTCCCCAAGAAGGCCCGCGCCGCCGCCGACGGCGCCGGACGCGCGGGGTGGGTGACCGTGGTCAACTACGCCCGCACGCAGATGCTGGTCGCGTCCATCGACGCGGTCGGAATCGGCCTGGGCGCGTTCCTGCTCGGCGTGCCGCTCGCCATCCCCGTCGCGGTGCTGGTCTTCCTCGGCGCCTTCGTGCCCATCGTCGGTGCCGTCGTCACCGGAGCGATCGCCGTCTTCCTCGCCCTCGTCTACAACGGGCCCTGGATCGCCCTCGCGATGCTCGCGGTGGTCCTCGGCGTGCAACAGCTCGAGGGCCACGTCCTGCAGCCGTTGCTCATGGGATCCGCCGTCAAGGTCCACCCGCTCGCGGTCGTGCTCGTCGTCGCGGGCGGCGCGATGATCGCCGGCATCCCGGGCGCGCTTTTCGCCGTCCCGCTGGCCGCCTTCGTCAATGTCGTGGCCGTCTACCTGGGCGAACGCGCGTGGGAGACCGGGCGCAGACCGACCGGCGACCTGATCTGGAGCACCGTTCCGCGCCCGAGGAGACTCCGCCCATGACCACGACCTCGCCCATCGCACAGCCCGCGGCGCCTCCCACCCTCCGCGACTTCGAGGATGCCGCCGCCGTCCTCGAGGGCACGATCACGCACACGCCGCTCGACGAGTCCCTCCACCTGACCGAGCTGCTCGGCGTGCCCGTGCACCTCAAGCTCGAGAACCTGCAGCGGACGGGCTCGTTCAAGATCCGCGGAGCGACCTACCGGCTCTCCCGCCTCACGGCCGAGGAGCGATCCCGCGGCGTCGTCGCCGCATCCGCCGGCAATCACGCGCAGGGTGTGGCGCTCGCCGCGCAGTCGCTCGGCATCCCCGCAACCATCTTCATGCCGCTGGGCGTTCCCGTCCCCAAGCTGCTGGCCACGCGGGGCTACGGCGCCGACGTCGTGCTGGAGGGCGCGACCGTCGAGACGCCGCTGCGTCTGGCCGCCGAGTTCGCCGAGCGGACCGGCGCGGTGTTCATCCACCCGTTCGACCATCCGGACGTCATCGCGGGGCAGGGAACTCTCGGCCTCGAGCTGATGGACGACCTGCCGGACCTCGACACGATCGTGCTGGGCATCGGCGGCGGCGGACTGATCGCGGGCGTCGCGGCCGCCGTGAAGGCCCGCGCGGCCGCGGAAGGTCGCACCGTGCGGGTGATCGGGGTTCAGGCCGAGAACTCGGCGGCCTACCCGTCGTCGCTCCGCGCGGGGCATCCGCTCGAGGTCGCCACGCGCCCGACGATCGCCGACGGCATCGCCGTGGCGCGCCCGGGAGACCTGCCGTTCTCGATCATCAAGGATCTCGTCGACGACGTCGTCACAGTGAGCGAGGACGACATCGCCCGCGCGCTCCTCGTGCTGCTCGAAAGGGCCAAGCAGGTGGTCGAGCCGGCCGGCGCGGTCGGGGTCGCCGCGATCCTCGCAGGCAAGGTGGAGGCATCCGGCCCCACCGTCAGCGTCCTGTCCGGCGGCAACATCGACCCACTCCTGCTGCAGCGTGTGGTCGCGCACGGGCTCGCGGCATCCGGGCGCTACATGACCCTCCAGATCCCCCTGCCCGACCGGCCCGGGCAGCTCGCCCGGGTGTCGGAGCTCCTCGCGCAGGCGGGAGCCAACGTGATCGAGGTGCTGCACACGCGCCACGGCCAGGGACTGCAGATCAGTGAGGTGATCCTGCAGCTGAGCGTCGAGACCCGAGGGGAGGAGCACCGCGCCCACGTCATCTCGGTGCTCGAGCAGGCGGGCTACGTTCCCACGGTCAGGCCGGACTGAGCGCTCGCCGGCTCATGACCTGCCGCTGGTCACTGGCCGGTGTAGGTCTCCACCTTGACGATCTCGACGGTGATCTCGCGACCGTTCGGCGCCGTATACGAGGTGGTCTCGCCCTCCTTGCGGCCGAGGATCGCCGCACCCAGCGGGGAGGCCTCGCTGTACACGTCGAGCTCGGACCCGACGGCGATCTCGCGGTTGCCGAGAAGGAACACCTCTTCGCCACCGGCGACGACGGCCGTGATCACGGTCCCCGGTTCCACGACTCCCGTCGACTCGGGCGCCTCCGACACGGTCGCCGTCTTCAGCAGGTGCTGCAGAGTGCGGATGCGGGCCTCCTGCTTGCCCTGCTCGTCTTTGGCGGCGTGGTAGCCGCCATTCTCTTTCAGGTCGCCCTCCTCGCGCGCGGCCTCGATGCGCTTGGCGATCTCCTCGCGGCCCGTGGTCGAGAGGTGCTCGAGTTCGGCGGCGAGACGGTCGTAGGCCTCCTGCGTGAGGAAGGTCACGGGGGCATCGTTCGACACGGCTGACTCCTTCGGTCTGCGGGGACGGTCGATAAACCGAACGCCCCGGCTCGCGGCCAGGGCGTGGGTGAACTGCAGTCGGGCCAGACTACGTCACCCAGCAGGAGTTGACAAAACCGGTCGTGGCGGGCGCGGTCGTGGGAATCGTCTCGCTGACGGCCCTCGTGTGCTCGTCCGAGGCGGGCAATTCGACGACCCGCCATCCCACGACGCCGTGCTCCTCGTCCTGGGCCTCGATCGCGCACGCGACCGGGCGTCCGACCGGTGCGGTGAACTGGAAGCGGAGGTTCACGGAGTGGTCGTCGACGACCTCGAACCCCGTGGTGTCCACGTCGACCGCGTTCGCCGCGTTCTGCGCCGTGGTCCACGCGAGGAAGCCCACGACGACCGCGGCGACCGCGATGCCCGCGCCGATCGCCCAGCGTCGCCGCGGTGAGCGCGTGCGCCCGTAGCGGTCGTCGAGCATGTCCTGTGTCGTCATCGTCGCCCCGTCGGAAGATTAGGCTGGACCTCCAGGCTATGCGCTCCGGGGCGCGGTCGACGCCAGGCCGCCGACCCGTCCGGAGCAGAACGAGGACCACCCATGCACGATGCGCTCGTCGCCGTCGCGCGCGCGGCGACGACTGTGACGCCCAGCCCGACGCCGTCCCTGCCCGATCCCGACACGGTCACCCCCGGTGTGGTCGGCTTCGTCGCCATCGCACTGGTGGCGCTCGCCGTGATCTTCCTCGTGTGGGACATGAACCGCCGCATCCGCCGCGGACGCGTTCGCGCCGACATCAACGAGCAGCTCGACGCGGAAGCGGAGGCGGCGCGAGCCGTCGAGGCGACCGAGACCGATGACGCCTCGGC
Source organism: Microbacterium insulae (assembly GCF_042677065.1). Classification (NCBI taxonomy): domain Bacteria; kingdom Bacillati; phylum Actinomycetota; class Actinomycetes; order Micrococcales; family Microbacteriaceae; genus Microbacterium; species Microbacterium insulae. The sequence continues at coordinate 2,607,400 of NZ_JBHTII010000001.1, forward strand.
TGCCGCGGGCGACTCGGCCCCCGAGGCAGGCGGCCCCGCGCCGGACGACGCGGGCGGACGCGAACCGCGCGCGTGAACCGCCCTGCTCAGCCGGGGAGGCCGAGCGACGGCGAGAACGGCTGGAGGGCGATGATGAGGCACGCCGTCCAATGGCACAGGAACGCCAGGACCGTGCACACGTGGAAGATCTCGTGGAAGCCGAAGTGGCCCGGCCACGGGTTCGGCCGCTTGAGGGCGTAGATGACCGCGCCGACCGTGTAGAGCACGCCGCCGACCGCGATGAGGATCATCATCGACACGCTGGCGCGCAGCAGGTCGGGCAGGTACATGACCGCCGCCCACCCGAGCGCGAGGTAGAGCGCGACATACAGCCAGCGGGGTGCGTGGAGCCAGAAGACGCGGAACAGGATGCCGAGCAGCGCGCCCGTCCATACGACGATCAGCAGGATCGCCCCCTGCTCGGGCGGCAGGGCGAGCACGGCGACGGGGGTGTACGTGCCGGCGATGAGGAGCAGGATGTTGGCGTGGTCGATCCGCTTGAGCACCGCCCGGGTCGTCGGACCCCAGTTGAAGCGGTGGTACAGCGCCGAGTTGCCGAAGAGCAGGAGCGAGGTCGCCATGAAGACCGCCGACGCCCACTTGGCAGGGGCACCCTGGGCCAACACGATGAGGACGATCCCCGCGGCGATCGCGACGGGGAAGGTCGCCGCGTGGATCCACCCGCGCCACGTCGGTTTGAGCTCGGGCGCCGCGGCGTCGACGGCGGCGGCATCCAGGAGCGGGAGGACCGGGACGTCGGGACCTCGGCGGAAGCGGCTGCGGCTCATTTCTCAAGGGTAGGCCCCGCGGCATGCCCCGAGCGGCACATACCGAGTCCCGCGATCGATGAGACCCGGTGTCACCTTGGGGGAGGGGTCGTGCGAGGGGTACCTTTGGACCGTGGCGCGCGCGTGGTCGAACGAGGGCAGGGGACCCCTCTACCGGCTCTACATCAATCGGCTCCGGCGGCGCCTCGAGCGCGAGGCCGTGCCGCGCCATGTCGCGATGATGATCGACGGCAACCGCCGCTGGGCCAAGCAGCTCGGCTACGATTCCGCCGCGCACGGACACCGGGCGGGCGCCGCGAAGATGCGCGACTTCCTCGAGTGGTGCGACGACGTCGGAGTGAAAGTCGTCTCCCTGTACCTGCTGTCGACCGACAATCTTCGCAAGCGGGATTCGCGAGAGCTGTCGGACCTCATCGAGATCATCGCCGAACTGGCGCACGAGCTCTCCCACGAACGCGACTGGCGCGTGCAGCACGTCGGACGCGCCGATCTCCTGCCTCCCGATCTCGCCCGCGTGCTCGCCGAAGCCGAGACCCGGACGAAGGGGAACACCGGGCTGCACGTCAATCTCGCCGTCGGCTACGGCGGTCGCAGCGAGATCGTCGACGCGGTCCGCAGCATCATCGCCCAGCACGACGGAGAGGGCGGCTCGCTCGAAGAGCTCGCCGCGAGCCTCACGCCGGAGCAGATCGGCGAGCATCTGTACACCGGCGGGCAGCCCGACCCCGACCTGGTCATCCGCACGTCGGGCGAGCAGCGCCTGAGCGACTTCCTCCTGTGGCAGTCGGCGCACTCCGAGTTCTACTTCGTCGAGGCACTCGGGCCGGATCTTCGCGAAGTGGACTTCCTCCGCGCGATCCGCGACTTCACCACGCGGGACCGCCGCTACGGGAGCTGACGGGCACCTCCGCGCACGACCCGTCCGTGCCAGAATGTCCGGGTGACGGATCTGGACCCCTTCCTGGCGTCGTTCGACGGGGAGCCGGGGTATCTCGACTGGGCGGCGTTCGGTCCGCTCTCGCCCGCCGTGCGCGCCGAGTCGCACGCCGACGCCGAGCTGCTCGGCTCGGGTCGGCGCAGCAGCATCGAGCTCGTCGACGTCCACGTGAAAGAGGCACGCGAGCTCATCGCCGGTCTGATCGGTGCCGACGCCGCCCAGGTGGTGCTCCAGCCGTCGACGACCTACGGACTCATGCAGGCGATCTACGGACTGGCGGGAGGGCTCGTGCTGGCGCGGGGGGAGTTCCCCAGCCTGACGGTCGCCGCATCACGTGCGGCGGCCGCGCTCGGCTCGATCGATCTCCAGTGGATCGAGCCCGAGGCCGGCTTCGTCACCCCCGACGCGATCCGCGACGTCCTCACCGACGACACCCGCGCGGTCGCGGTGAGTCTGGTGGACTTCCGGACCGGGTATCGCGCCGATCTCGGTGCGATCCGCGACGTCATCGGCGACCGGCTCCTCATCGTCGACGCCATCCAGGGCTTCGGCACGATGGAGGCCGACTACACGGCGGCCGACGTGGTGTGCGGCAACGGGTACAAGTGGCTGCGCGCCGGCCGGGGGACAGGATTCGCGTGGTACGGGGACCGGGCCCTCGAGCGCCTCGCACCCGTGCTCTCGGGCTACCGCGGCACGGAGGCGGGGCTGCCCCTCGACGAGGTGCCCCCGCCCGCGGCATCCGCCGACGCCTTCACGGTGAGCGGCATCGACACGCTCGCCGCGGCACGGCTCGCGACCGCGCTGCGGGAGGTGGCGGATGCCGGGGTCGGCGCGATCGAGGCGGAGCTGGCCGCGCGCACCGGCGACGTGATGTACTTCGCCGATCGCTACGACGTTCCCGTCGTCACACCCCGTGAGCCGGAGCGGCGCGGGGGGATCGTCGCGCTCGCGCCTGCGCCGTCGGACGCCGGCCCGCTCGCCGCTTCGCTCGCCAACCACGGCCTCACGGTCACCGTCCGCTCCGGCCTCGTGCGCGTCGCCCCGCACGTGGGGACGGGAGCGGACACGCTGCGCCTGTTCGGCGACGCGCTCGCCGCGTTCTCGTCGGCGCGGGTCTGGTGAGCGGGATGCCTCAGCCGAGGCATCCGCAAAGTTAACCTGCGCGACACGATCCCGCGCGTGTCGTGCCCGCCCGATGTCCGCGGTGCGACGTACGTTCATCACATCGGGCAAGGCGCCCGTTCGAGTCGGCCGTTCGGACCACGACTCGTGACCCAGGTCGACTCGTGACTGCCGGGTTCTCCACCCGGGGCGGGAGTGGGTTGTGACCACACGAGCACCACAGAAGCAGCACGGTCAGCGCATCGAGCAGACGGACGATCTCGACACGGATCTCCGCACGTACGTTCTCGACACGTCGGTGCTGCTGAGCGATCCGCGGGCGTTCTTCCGCTTCGCCGAGCACAACGTCGTGATCCCCGTCGTGGTGATCACAGAGCTCGAGGGCAAGCGTCACGACCCCGAGATCGGCTACTTCGCCCGCCAGGCGCTGCGACACCTCGACGAGCTGCGGGTCGAGCACGGTCGTCTCGACTTCCCGGTCCCCGTCGGCGCGGGCGGAACGCTGCGCGTCGAGCTGAACAACACCGATGCGAGCGTGCTGCCCTCGGGCATGCGTCTGGGCGACAACGACAGCCGCATCCTCGCCGTGGCGATGCACCTGGCCTCGGAGGGCCAGGAGGTCACCGTGGTCTCGAAGGATCTGCCGATGCGCGTCAAGGCCGCGTCGCTGGGCGTCATCGCCGAGGAGTACCTCGCTGAGCAGGCGGTCGACTCGGGGTGGACCGGCATCGCCACGATCGACGTCTCGGGCGACGACATCTCCGACCTCTACGAGAGCGAGGTCGCCGCGAGCGACGACGTGCGCGGCCTGCCGGTCAACACCGGGCTCATCATCCACTCGGAGCGCGGATCCGCGCTCGGCCGCGTGACCGGCGAGGGGTCCTTCAAGCTCGTGCGGGGCGACCGCGAGGTCTTCGGCCTCCACGGACGCTCGGCGGAGCAGCGCATCGCGATCGACCTCCTGCTCGACCCCGAGGTCGGCATCGTCTCCCTCGGCGGTCGCGCCGGGACCGGCAAGTCGGCGCTGGCCCTCTGCGCGGGCCTCGAGGCGGTGCTCGAGCGTCAGCAGCAGCGCAAGATCATCGTGTTCCGGCCGCTGTTCGCCGTCGGCGGGCAGGAGCTGGGGTACCTCCCGGGCGACCAGGCCGAGAAGATGAACCCGTGGGGCCAGGCCGTCTTCGACACGCTCGGTTCGGTGGTCTCGTCCAACGTCCTCGAAGAGGTCGTGGAGCGCGGTCTCCTCGAGGTCATGCCGCTCACCCACATTCGGGGGAGGTCGCTGCACGACGCCTTCGTGATCGTCGACGAGGCGCAGTCGCTCGAGCGCAACGTGCTGCTGACGGTTCTGAGCCGCATGGGTCAGAACTCGCGGGTCGTCCTCACCCACGACGTCGGCCAGCGCGACAACCTCCGGGTCGGGCGCCACGACGGCGTCGCCTCCGTGATCGAGACGCTCAAGGGCCACGGCCTGTTCGGGCACGTCACGCTGACGCGGTCCGAGCGTTCGGCGATCGCGGCACTCGTGACGGATCTGCTCGAGGCGGGCGAGCTGGCCTGACGGCTTCGCAGAGGGGTCGGGATGCCGCATCCCGGCCCCTCTGCCGTTGCGCGGCGCGTGATGCCGAGCCCTTTCGCATGAGGAAAGTCTCACGCCCACACGTCGAGGGGCCACGCGGGGTCTGTCACCATGGAAAGGGTGCCCTTTCCCGGCACTGGGGCACGGGAGGCTGAGTGTGGAGAGTCGTACGCGACTGGCGATCGGTGGCATGGCCACGGTCGCAGCGAGCGTTGCGGTCATCTGCGTGGTCGCGCTGACGAACTCGCAGGCTCTTGCCGAATCGGCCGGAGCGCCGGTCGGTGCGGCGCCCGTGGTCGTGCCCGCAGGGGGTGCGTCCGCAGACGGAGCAGCCGCAGATCCCGCACCGGTGCCCACTCCCACGCCGACCTCTCCGGCGCAGCCGTCGCCGTCTGCCGCGCCACAGGAGCCGACGACGCCCGACCCCGTTGCGCCGCAGACCTCCCCCGCTGAGATCGTGCCGGCGCCGGATGCGCAGGTCGTGACGCCGGCTGAGCCTGCTCCGGCCCTTCCGCAGCCCTCGTCGCCCGCAGGCCCCTCGACGAAGGAGGAGGCCGTCGAGCGGGCCATGAAGTCGGGTTCATGGGAGCTCGTTCGGGCCTGGGCCGAGCGCGAGGGATGGAGTGCGGACCGCATCGACGCGTTCGTCGCCCGCCTGGAGCGCGCGCTGAACGAGCGGCTCCAGAACGACGCCGGCACGGACGCCGACCGCCTGCAGACCCGCAACGATGCCGATTCGGATGCCGACGCGGTTTCGGTGCAGCCCAAGGACCGCCCCGCGCCTGCGGGAGCGAGCGCCGACCAGTCGTCGAAGACGCCCGGAATCGGCGAGAAGAAGGACCGCTCGCGCCACTCCCCTTGGCGCGATCGATAGCGGCCGGATCCCCCAGTCCGGTCTTCCCAGCCCCCGGCGTCCCCCAGCGCCGGGGGTTTCTTCTCGCGCTCCGAGCTCACTCCCAGCGGTAGCCGGCTCCGCGGACGGTGATGATGTGATCCGACCCGAGCTTGCCGCGGAGATAGCGGACGTAGACGTCCACCACATTCGAGCCGGGGTCGAAGTCCAGGCCCCACACCCGGCTGAGGAGCTGCTCTCGACTGAGCACGCGACCCGGATTGCGCAGGAACTGCTCGGCCAGCGCGAACTCGCGTGCGGACAGATCGATCTCGCGTCCGTCCACGGTTGCCCGGCGCGCAAGGATGTCGAGCACGACGTCGCCGTGGGTCACCGATACGCCGAGCTGAGACGTCGTCTCGCGCAGGCGCGAGCGCACGCGAGCGAGCAGCTCCTCGAACGTGAACGGCTTGGGCACGTAGTCGTTGGCTCCGGCATCCAGGCCTTCGACGGTGTCGCGCGTGCTGGAACGCGCGGTCAGCATGATCACCGGGACGACCGATCCCTGGGCGCGCAGTTCGCGCAGCACCTCGAAGCCGTCCATCGTCGGCAGGCCGACGTCCAGGAGGACCAGGTCGGCGTCGCCCCGCAGGGCCGTCGCGAGGGCCTCGGCACCGTCCTCGACGACCATCGTGTCGTAGCCGGCAGACTCGAGGCCGCGGCTGACGAACGCGGCGATGCGGGGCTCGTCCTCGACGATCAGGATCCTGGTCATGACGCTGTCTCCCGCTGAAGGACGTCGCCCGCCCGGACCGGAGCGGGCAGCTCGGCGGCGGTGGGGGGCAGGTGGATCGTGAACGTGGCTCCGCCGCCCGGGGTGTCGGTGACGACGCAGTTCCCCGAGTGACCCTTCATGATCGCATCGACGATCGCCAGGCCCAAACCGGACCCGCCGACCGTGCGCTTGCCCGACGCGCGGTCGAATCGGCGGAAGATCCGGTGACGCGCGGCAGGCGGGATGCCGGGGCCGTGGTCGCGCACCCACAGATGGGCGCCGTCGCCGTCGACGGCGCTGCCGATTTCGATCGGCGAGCCTTCGGGTGTGTACTTCGCGGCGTTGTCGGCGAGCTGGAGCCACGCCTGCAGCAGACGGTCCTGGTCACCGCGCACGACGCCGTCGGCCGTCGCCACCACCTTCCAGTCGTGCTCGGGGATGACGGCGACGAGTTCGCCGACGCGCGCCGTGAGCGCGGAGAGATCGACGTCCCCCATCGAGTAGGAGTCGCCTTCGGCGGCGGCGAGCAGGTCGATGTCCTCCACCAGGCGGGCCAGGCGATCGAGTTCGGCGATGCCGATCTCGCGCGTGGACGCGGCGTCGCCCGGGTCGGCGGGGTCCATGAGCTCGAGGTGCCCGCGCACGATCGTGATCGGGGTCTTGAGCTCGTGGCGGACGTCGTCCAGGAGCTGACGCTGCACGTCGACCGAGCCCTCGATGCGATCGAGCATCGAGTTGACCGTCCGCGAGAGGTCGGAGATGTCATCGTTGCCCGCGGTCGACAGGCGCGGGGAGAGGTCTGTGATGGAGATGGCATCCGCGGTCTCGCGCATCTGGCGGATCGGGGACAGCAGTCGGCCGGTCACGAACCAGCCGACCACGCCGATCGCGGCCAGCACCGCGACCGCGGCGATCATGTACGTGGCCATCGCCGCCGTGACGGGCTCGAGCTCGGCCGCGATGTTGACCGCGCGGATGTAGACCCCGCGCCGGTCGTCGCCCTGCATCGTCACGGGCACCGCGATGTAACGCAGCGATCCCTCGTCGGTCGTGATGGTCCCGCGCGTCGTCTCGTCGGCCGAGGTCTCCTCGACCGCACGCGCGATGAAGTCGGAGTCGTCGGAGATGTCGAATCCCGACAGAGTGCCGGGCCGGAAGCGCGGAATGCCGTCGATGACCGCGACCGTGCCCTCGTTGCGCGCCGGGACGAACGTGGCGATGGCCGCGCGGAGGAAGTCGTCGAGCGTCGTGAAGTCCCGCACGTCGACCACCTCGCTCGCGGTGGTCGGTCCGGTGGGGGAGTCGGACGTGCCGTCGTCGGCGGCCGCTGACGAGGGATCGGCGAAGGTGCGGAGTCCGTCCACCTGCGCGTCGAGTCGGTGGTCCACTTCGACGATCACGCGCTCGCGCTGCACGAGGAAGGTCACACTGCCCACGATCGCCAGGCCCACGCAGGCCACGGCGAGGATCGCGGCCAGGATCCTGACGCGCGCGGGTATCGGGCGGGGTGACGGTCGTGCCACTCTGCGATTATCCCGCCCCGCCGCCCGATGCAACACGCGGAGTGCGCTCAGCCCGGGTGCGTCATCGACAGCAGGTCGAGCTTCTCGTCGAGCTGGTCGAGAGTCAGCTCGCCGCGCTCGACATAACCGAGGTCGATGACGGCCTCGCGCACGGTGATGCCCTTCGCGACCGAGTGCTTGGCGATCTTCGCCGCCGCCTCGTATCCGATCAGCTTGTTGAGCGGCGTGACGATCGAGGGCGACATGCCCGCGTAGGCTGCGGCGCGCTCGACATCGGCCTCGAGACCGTCGATCGTCTTGTCGGCCAGCAGGCGGGAGGCATTGGCGAGCAGTTCGATCGACTCGAGGACGGCCGTTCCCATCACGGGGATCGCGACGTTGAGTTCGAACGATCCGGAGGCCCCCGCCCACGCGACGGTGGCGTCGTTGCCGATCACGCGCGCGCACACCATGAGCGTCGCCTCGGGGACGACGGGGTTGACCTTGCCGGGCATGATCGAAGAGCCCGGCTGCAGATCGGGGATGTGCAGCTCGCCCAGGCCGGTGTTGGGTCCCGACCCCATCCAGCGGATGTCGTTGTTGATCTTCGTCAGGGAGACCGCGATCGTGCGCAGGGCGCCGGATGTCTCAACCAGGCCGTCCCGGTTCGCCTGGGCTTCGAAGTGGTCCTTCGCCTCGGTGATCGGAAGCTCGGTGTCCGAGACGATCAGCTCGAGAACCTTCTGCGGGAACCCGAGGGGCGTGTTGATCCCGGTGCCCACGGCCGTGCCGCCCAGGGGCACCTCGGCGACCCGCGGGAGGACGGCCTGGACGCGCTCGATGCCCAGACGGACCTGGCGCGCGTAGCCGCCGAACTCCTGGCCGAGCGTGACGGGTGTGGCGTCCATCAGGTGCGTGCGGCCGGACTTCACGACGGTCTTCCACGCGTCCGCCTTGGCCTCGAGGGCGACGGCGAGGTGGTCGAGCGCCGGGATGAGGTCGTCGATGAGCTCCTGCGTCACGGCGATGTGGACGGACGTCGGGAACACGTCGTTGGACGACTGCGACGCGTTCACGTGGTCGTTCGGGTGCACCGGTCGGCCGAGGTCGCGGGTCGCGAGGGTGGCGAGCACCTCGTTCATGTTCATGTTCGACGAGGTGCCGCTGCCGGTCTGGTAGACGTCGATAGGGAACTGGTCGGCGAACTCGCCCGCGATGATGCGGTCCGCGGACCGCGCGATCGCGTCGGCGATGTCGGCATCGAGGGTGCCGAGCTCCTTGTTGGCGAGAGCGGCGGCCTTCTTGATGCGCGCGAGCGCGACGATCTGGGCGGGTTCGAGCGGGTCGCCCGAGATGGGGAAGTTCTCGACGGCGCGCTGCGTCTGCGCGGCGTAGAGGGCGTCCTTGGGGACGCGCACCTCACCCATCGTGTCGTGCTCGATGCGGTACTCGATGTCGGTCACTTCGTCGTTCCTCCGTTGGTGGCGAGTGTGATCAGGCGTCGTCCCCGACGTCGCCGACGATCACGTCGGGGACGGCGGTTCCTTCCGCGAGTCGGTAGTTGGCCCCCACGATGGCGAGCCGGCCCTCGGCGACCGCGTCGCTGATGAGCTCCGACGAGTGCAGCAGCTCGGCGACGGTGTCGCGGAGGTGCTCGCGGCCGACCTGCTCGTGGTCGATCGTCACGGGCGGCACGCCGTCGACCGTCCCGGCGCGCACGACGCGGCGCACGGCGGGGACGATGGGGGCGATCTGCTTCCAGATGTGGGCGGGCAGGGCCGGGGCATCTGCGCGCGTGCTGTCGATCGCGGCGTTGACGGCGCCGCACTCGTCATGGCCCAGCACCACGATCAGGGGCACGCCGAGCACCGCCACGGCGTACTCGAGGCTGCCGACCACGGAGTCCGAGATGACCTGGCCCGCGTTGCGGACGACGAAGAGGTCACCCAGTCCCTTGTCGAAGATGATCTCGGCGGCAAGGCGCGAGTCGGAGCAGCCGAACAGTGCGGCTCTCGGGCGCTGGCCGGCGGCGAGGTCGTGGCGACGCTCGACGTCCTGGCGCGGATGGCGGGGTTCTCCGGCGACGAACCGCGCATTGCCTCGCTGCATCTCGTGCCACACCTTGCGGGGCGTCGGCTCTTCGCTCACGGTGCCTCCTCGCTCACTCGGCGGCCTCGCGCAGGCGCTCGATCTCGGGCGCGGCGGCCGCGGCGGCCTCTTCCAGGGTGTCCTGACCCGCGCGCCCGTAGATGAGGACGGTGTCGGCGCCGGCCTGGGTGGCCAGGGCGACCGTGACGTTCCCCGCGCGCGAAGGGTCGGTGATGTCGTAGCGGTCCCACACGATGCCCTCGATCGACACCGTGCCGTCGGTGTTCGCGCCGGACAGGACACGCGTCGGCCACGCCGGATCGGCGTCGAAGCCCTGAACGACCCGCAGGAACCACGTCTCGTCGGCGTAGACGATCGTCCACTCGCGGGGTGCTTCTCCGTCGACCTCGGCAACGTTGACCCGCCAGGACTCGGGGACCTCCGGCGCGATGACCGCGCGCTCCTCGGCGGCGGACACCTGCTCGGCGACGACGGCGACGTCGATCGGCTCGGGCTCCGGCGGCGTGCCGCGCGGCACCGCGAGAATGATCACGACCACGACCGCGATCGTCACGATGAGCGCCGCGAACAGGTTGCGGCTGTTCTGGCTCGCGCGGTACACGCGCGACGACTCGGCCTTGCGAGCGGCCGTCTCTTCGGGGGTCTCTTCGCGGCCGAGCTCGGCGACGATGCGGGGCGAGTGGGCCATCACACGCGCTCCGCGGGGGCGGACTCGGTCGCAGAGCGTGCCGCATCGAGCCGGCGCTTCGCGCCGAGAAGCCATTCGTCGCACCGAGCGGCGAGAGCTTCGCCGCGCTCCCACAGTGCGAGTGACTGCTCGAGCGTCGGGGCGCCCTGCTCGAGCTCCGCGACGACGCGGACGAGCTCATCGCGGGCCTGCTCGAACGTCAGCGACGAGACGTCCTGCGTGGCTCCGCTCGACTCGGTCATGCCTCCATCCTAGATCGGTGCGACGGCACCGCCGGCGGCGTCGTGGTCGTCGGGTGAGGGGGTTTCGGCGACCTCCCCCTCCGAGAGGGCCGCGAAGGAGCCGCGTCCGACGGTGACCACGACGCGGGCGGATGCCGGTGCCTGCGCGGCGTCGCGGACGATGGTCCCGTCGGACAGGTGGGCGATGGCGTAGCCGCGCGCCAGCGTCGACGCGGGGGAGAGCGCGCGGAGCGTCGCCCGGAGTTCGGACGTGGCCTGCGCCTGCGCGTCCAGCGCGCGATCGACGCGGAACCGACCGCGCCCGACGAGGAGCTCGACCTCTTGCGCCCGCGAGGTGAGGATCGACTCGGGCGAGCGCAGGGCCGGGCGGGAGCGCAGCTGTTCGAGCTGCGCGATGTCGTGGCTCACGCGCTGACTCAGGCGGCCGGTCAGGCGCGCGCGGAGCTGGGCGATGAGCGCACGCTGCTCCGCGACATCCGGCACCACGCGCTTGGCGGCGTCGGTGGGCGTCGACGCGCGGAGATCGGCGACGTCGTCGAGCAGCGGATGGTCGTTCTCGTGGCCGATCGCACTCACGACCGGAGTGGATGCCGTCGCCACCGCGCGCACGAGGCGCTCGTCGCTGAAGCCGAGGAGGGTCTGCGGGTCGCCGCCGCCGCGGGCGATGATGATGACGTCGACGTCCGGAGCGGCGTCGAGCGCCTTGAGCGCCGCGATCGTCTCGGGGACGCACCGTTCACCCTGCACGGCGGCGTACTTGGTGCGGAAGCGCACCTGCGGCCAGCGCAGCTCGGCGTTGCGATGGACGTCCTTCTCGGCGTCGGAGTTCTCTCCCGTGATCAGGCCGATCGTGTGGGGCAGGAACGGCAGCCGCTTCTTGCGTGCGGCGTCGAACAGTCCTTCGGAGCGCAACTGGGACCGCAGCCGCTCGAGCTTCTCGAGCTGGTCGCCGAGGCCGACGTGGCGCATGGCCGAGACGCCGAAGCTGAAGTCGCCGGTCTTGACGAAGAAGTCGGCTTTCACGCACGCCACGACGTGGTCGCCGACCTTGAGGTCGGCGGGGAGCCGTTCGCGCGTGGAGGACCAGATGCGGAAGGCGAGCGTGGCGTCGGTGACGTTGTCCTTGAGCCGCCCGAACACATTGCCGCCGCGCAGGTTCCATGACGTGATCTCGCCCTCGACCCACACCGAGCCCCAGGTCTGGATGAACCCGCGGATGGTCTCGTTGAGCCGCGAGACGGACGTCGGCGCCTGCGGCGTGGAGTCCTTCGGTCGCACCGAATCCGCGGGTGGGGCCTCGCCGGGCACCGGTGCCGGCTGGAAGGTCGTCATGAAGTCCTCTCGCACCGGATGTCGTCGCACGGCCCGCGCCCAGGGGCCGCCCATAGAATCGAGGGGTGACCAGCAGCACTGTGGGGAACCGACCTGTGAGCATGCCCGTCCCGCGCGTACCGCGGCGGCGCGAACGCCTTCAGGATATCCCGGTCCAAGGACAGAAGCGGGTGCTGCTCGCTTCGCCCCGGGGCTACTGCGCCGGGGTGGACCGCGCGGTCATCGCCGTCGAGAAGGCGCTCGAGCGCTACGGCGCGCCCGTGTACGTCCGCAAGCAGATCGTCCACAACATCCACGTCGTGACCGAGCTCGAGGCGCAGGGCGCGATCTTCGTCGAGGAGGTCGACGAGGTCCCCGAGGGCTCGCACGTCGTGTTCAGCGCGCACGGAGTCTCGCCGGCCGTCGTGAGCGAGGCATCCGACAGGAATCTCCGGGCGATCGACGCAACGTGCCCGCTGGTGACCAAGGTGCACCGTGAGGCGGTGCGCTTCGCGCGCGACGACTTCGAGATCCTCCTGATCGGCCACGAGGGGCACGAGGAGGTCGAGGGCACCGCCGGCGAGGCGCCCGACCACGTCACCGTCGTGAACTCGCCCGACGAGGCCGACACCATCGAGGTCCGTGATCCGTCCAAGGTGGTGTGGCTCTCCCAGACCACCCTCTCGGTCGACGAGACGATGGAGACCGTCCGGCGTCTGCGCGAGCGCTTCCCTCAGCTCCAGGACCCGCCGTCCGACGACATCTGCTACGCGACGCAGAACCGTCAGGTCGCCATCAAGAAGGTCGCGAAGGACGCCGATCTCGTCATCGTGGTGGGTTCGGCCAACTCCTCCAACAGCGTTCGGCTCGTGGAGGTCGCGCTCGAGTACGGCGCGAAGGCCGCGTACCGCGTCGACTACGCCGACGAGATCGACCAGGCCTGGCTCGACGGCGTCGAGACCGTCGGCGTGACCAGCGGTGCGTCGGTTCCCGAGGTGCTCGTCCAGGAGGTCCTGTCGGACCTCGCCGGCGCCGGCTACCGCGATGTCGAAGAGATCCGCACCGCCGAGGAGGACCTCATGTTCTCGCTCCCGAAGGAGCTCCGTCAGGATGCCTCGGGCCGCCGCGACGACCGTGCGCTGGGTGGCCGGGGCCGCTCATGAGCGGGGCCTCGGCGCCCGACCCGCGGCCGCGGCCGCAGTACGGCGAGTACGCGACGCCCGAGGAGCAGCGCGCGCGCATCGCGCAACCGGACGTCGGCCTCGTCTACGAGCCCGCACCCGTCCCGGAGCAGCCCGTACCGGTCTCGCCCGCCGAGCGCCCTGCGGCTGCTCCGCCTGAGACGGCTACCCGCTCCCGAGCCGTCGATCGGATCGTGACCTTCGCGCTGCTCGCCTACGGACTCGTGAACGTCGTGGCGTCCTTCCCGGCGCTGGTGGATTTCACCGAGTACACCGACACGATGTTCGGGCTGCTGGGCGTCGACGCGACGCTGTCGGACCCCGCCGCGGGGCGCCCGTGGGGCATCGCGGCTGCGATCGTGCTGGCCGCGGGCTGGTTCGTGACCGCGGTCGTGTCGTGGATGAGTGTGCGGCGCGGCCGTTTATCGTGGTGGATTCCGCTCGTGGGCGGCGTCGTCTTCATGTCGGCGTCCGCGATCCTCGTGCTCATCCCGTTGATGAACGACCCCGCGGTGTGGAGCGCGCTGGAGAACAGCATCCGTTAGTCCGGCGCTGCCCGCAGCGCGCTCCCGACCGCGAAGGTCAGGCCGCGAGGGACTTGCCGTGCGAGCCGAGCTGCTTCGTGGCCTCGACGACCCGCGCGGCCATCGCGGACTCGGCGACCTTGCCCCACGCGCGGGGGTCGTAGGCCTTCTTGTTGCCCACCTCGCCGTCGACCTTGAGGACGCCGTCGTAGTTGGTGAACATGTAGCCGGCGACCGAGCGCGTGAAGGCGTACTGGGTGTCGGTGTCGATGTTCATCTTCACGACCCCGTTCGCGACGGCGAGGGCGATCTCTTCGTCGGTCGAGCCGCTGCCGCCGTGGAAGACCAGGTCGAGCGGCTTCGGCCCGGTGCCGAACTTCGACGCGATGCCCTCCTGGATCTCGCCGAGGAGCTCGGGACGGAGCTTGACGTTGCCGGGCTTGTAGACGCCGTGGACGTTGCCGAAGGTGAGCGCGGAGATGTAGCGGCCGTTCTCGCCGAGCCCGAGAGCTTCCACCGCCTTGGTGACATCGGCGACGGTCGTGTAGAGGGCCTCGTTCGATCCCTCGTGCTGGACACCGTCCTCTTCGCCGCCGACGACGCCGATCTCGACCTCGAGGATGGCGTTGATGTTCTTCAGGCGGGGGAGGAGTTCCCGGGCGATCTCGATGTTCTCGTCCAGCGGCACGGCCGAGCCGTCCCACATGTGCGACTGGAAGATCGGGTTGCGTCCGGCCCGAACCTCCTCCTCGGAGGCCTCGATGAGGGGCAGCACGAAGTCTGCGAGTGCGGGCTTGGGGCAGTGGTCGGTGTGGAGCGCCACGGTGATCGGGTAGCTCTTGGCGACCTCGGTGGCGAACTTCGCGAAAGCGATCGCCCCGGTCGCGCGAGCCTTGACGGTGTGGCCGGCGAAGTAGTCCGCCCCGCCGGTGGTGACCTGGATGATGCCGTCGGACCCGGCCTCGGTGAGCCCCTGCAGAACGGCGTTGATCGACTGCGAGCTCGAGACGTTGATGGCGGGGTACGCGAATCCACCGGCCTTCGCGCGGTCCAGCATGTCGGCGTACTGCTCGGGCGTGGCGACGGGCATGGGTGCTCCTTGGTCGTGAGGGGGCGTCATGTCGACTTTAGCGGTGCCTCGGTCGCGGCGAAGGATGCTCCGGCGCCGCGAGGTCGCCCATCGAGGGCGGGTCCTGCCGCACGCGAAAGAATCGCGCTTCCTTAACGCTGCGAGCGTGGAAAATCACGGTGGCCGACCACCGGCCATGGCTAGGCTGGCGACATGGTGAGTCTGACTGCCGACATGAGCCCCCTCCACCCCGACCGGAACCTCGCGCTCGAGCTGGTGCGAGCGACGGAGGCGGCCGCGATCCGCGCCGTGCCGTTCATCGGGCGGGGGGCCAAGGAGGCGGCCGACGGTGCCGCCGTCGACGCGATGCGGGCGTTCTTCACCACGGTGAACTTCGACGGCACGATCGTGATCGGTGAAGGGGAGAAGGACGAGGCCCCCATGCTCTTCAACGGCGAGCGAGTGGGCAATGGCCGGGGTCCGCAGTGCGACGTGGCCGTCGACCCGATCGACGGCACCTCCCTCACGGCGGCGGGCAGGAACAACGCCCTCTCGGTGATCGCGGTGTCCGATCACGGCACGATGCTCGACGCGTCGAGCGTCTTCTACATGGACAAGCTGGTGACGGGGCCCGCCGGCGTCGGCGTCGTCGACATCCGCCTCCCGATCGGCGAGAACATCCGCCTGCTGGCGAAAGCACTCGGCAAGCCGGTGGACGAGATCGTCGTATCGGTGCTCCATCGGCCCCGTCATGACGATCTGATCGACCAGATCCGCGAGGCCGGCGCCGGCACGCGCCTCATGAGCGACGGCGATGTCGCGGGCGGGATCAATGCGGCACGGCACAACGCGCGCACGGACATGTGCGTGGGGATCGGCGGAAGCCCCGAGGGGATCGTGACGGCATGCGCCATCAAGGCGCTGGGCGGCCACATCCAAGGTCGGCTGTGGCCGCGTGACGACGACGAGAAGCAGAAGGGCATCGATGCCGGCCTGAAGCTCGACGACCACGTGTACGAGGCGGACGACCTGGTGAGGGGGAGCAACACGATCTTCGTCGCGACCGGTGTCACCGACGGCCAGCTCGTCGCGGGGGTCCGCCGGGAGGGCGGCTACGTGTACACCGAGAGCGTCGTCCTGCGTGGAGCGTCGGGAACCCTGCGTCGCATCACGTCGGAGCACCTCACGTCGAAGTGGCTCTGATCATCTTTCGCCGCGTGTCGCGGTGAAAGATGTTGCTCGTGGGGCTCTTGTGACCGTTTCGTGACGCGTTCGAGGCAACCGTCTGGCAGAATCGTTGGCGGTCGACGGTGACGCACGTAATTCTCGATGCGAGGGAGTCCCCATGTCCGGACAGGTGAGCAGTCCGTCGACGCAGACGGGCGCGCAGGCGGTCGTCGCGAACGCGGTGGACCCCGCCCGTCGTCCTGATGTCCTCCTTCGCGTGCGCCGCGAAGAAGGCCACGAGATCAGCGCATGGTGGATGATCGGCGCTTTCGTCGGCGTCTCGGCGCTGGTCATCGGACTGCTGAGCTTCGTGCCCGGCGGCGCCTGACCTTCGTCAGTCCGAAGCGGGGGCGATCCGGCTCCGGAGTTCTCCGAGGTCGGCTGCGGCAGTGGTACGGGCGGCCTCCGCTCCGCCGGAGTCGATGTCGTGCTCGCGCGAGAGGTTCGACGCGTCCGCGCTCGATCGCGGCGGTCCGTCCTCGCTGAGTGTGCCCTCGAGCAGCTCGGGCGCCGTGAGGCGACGCGGGCTCTTCTCGATGGTCGCCGGCTCCGTGACGGCGTCGAGCTTGGTCGCGTCGATCCCGGGGAACCGGCGGGCGCTCACGAGCACGCGCGACTCGAGCGAGCCGGCGAACCGGTTGTAGCTGTCGACGGTGCGCTCGATCGCGCGGCGCAGATCGTCGGCGTGGCCGGCGAGCGAACCGAGACGCTCGTAGAGCTGGTTGCCGAGGTCGAACAGCGCCCGCGCTTCGGCCGAGACGTCCTGCTGCGTCCACGTGTAGGCGACGGTCTTGAGCACGGCCCACAGATTCACGGGCGATGCGAGGGCGACCCGCTTGCCGAACGCGTGATCGAGCAGCGCCGGATCTTCCTCGAGGGCGGCCGCCAGCAGCGACTCGCTCGGGACGAAGCACACGACGAACTCGGGGCTCGACGGCAGTCCTGACCAGTAGGCCTTCTTCGCGAGCGCGTCCACGTGCGCGCGCAGTGCTCGGACGTGCTTGTCGAGGAGCTCTCGCCGCCGGGCGGCGTCCGGCCCTTGCGCCGTCAGCGGGATCGCGCTCGCTTCGAGGTACGCGTCGAGCGGAACCTTTGCGTCGACGGCAATGGCCTTGTCGCCGGGGAGGCGGATCACCATATCGGGTCGGCCGGCCCCGGCATCCGACCGGATCGACGTCTGCACATCGAAGTCCACGTAGCGCGTGAGGCCCGCCGCCTCCACGACGCGCCGCAACTGCGTTTCGCCCCACACCCCGCGCGTCGATCCCGACCGCAGGGCGCTGGCCAGTGACTCGGTCGTCGACCGCAGCGCCTCGTCGGACTCCTGTGCCCTGCGCAGCTGCTCGGCGAGCGTCGCGAACTGGGTGTGCCGGTCGCGCTCGAGCTCGCCGACCTTCGCCTGCATGGCGGTCAGCGTCTCGTGCACCGGGGCGAGGGCCCGCAGGACGGTCTGCTCGCGTCGCTCCCGCTCTTCGCGGGAGGCTTGGTCGTGACGCGCCTGCGCCGCGAGTTCGCGGTACAGCAGCTGCTGGTGCTCGAGCTGTGCCTGCACACCCTGCCGCGCGGCGTCGGCGGCTGCGAGTCGGGCGCGCAGCTCGGCCTGCTCACGGGCGGTGCGAGCGGCGGCCCTCGCGAGCCCGGCGGTCCAGCCGGCGAGGGCGCCCGCGAGCAACGTCACCACGGCGATGATCGACACGAGGAAGGCGTCCATGGGTCCATCGTGAACGGGGCCGCCGACATCGGCGCGCAGACGGGCCGGTGTCGGCGCTCGTCAGGCCACCACGAAGGACGTGACCGGGGGCGCTGCGACGGCGATCTGCGAGACCCGGACGCCGCAGTACTCCGCGAGCAGGTCGATGTCGTCGGCCGCCACGCGTCGGGCCGCGTCGATCATCACGTGGGCGCAGGCGAGGGCATCGGCGGTCGCGTTGTGGTGGGCGAACGCCCCGAAGCCGGCCTCCGCGGCGACGAACGGAAGGCGATACGACTCGAGCTGATAGACGCGCCGCGCGACCTGGAGACTGCACGCATAGCGGTAGGGCGGGCAGTCGTCGCCGGTCGCTTCGCACGTCCGTTTGATCACGGCCATGTCGAAGCCCGCGTTGTGGGCGACGAGCACGTCATCGCCGATGAAGGCCGCGAGCGCCGGGAGCTGCTCGGTCCAGGTGGCGGCGTCCGCGACATCCACCGCCCGGATCCCGTGGATGCGGGTGTTGAGGTCGAAGAACACGTCGTGCCCGGCGGGCGGACGGATCAGCCACCCGGTCTCGTCGACGACGACGCCGTCGCGGACCCGGGCGAGGCCGACGGCGCACACCGAGGCATTGCTCGGGTTCGCCGTCTCGAAGTCGATCGCGGTGAAGTCCAATGCCACGCCCCCACCCTCGCCCGCGATGGCCGGGCGGCCGCGGAGGCGCGCCGCCGACCCGCCTGTGCGGTCGGCGGCGATCCCGGCGTCCGCCGTCCGGGCTAGCGTGACCCCATGCGCACACTCACGGTCTGCAACTTCGTCACGGTCGACGGCAGGTACGAAGACGACGACCACGACATCGCGTCGTTCTTCGAGCATCAGCACCCCGACTACGCGGGGGCCGACACCTTCGACCACTACACGACGTCGCTGCTCCGGGACGCCGGCACGCTCGTGCTGTCCGGCCGCCGGTCCGCGCTCGGCAATCTCGGCTACTGGACCGGCGTCCTCGAGGATCCGAGCGCCTCCGCGATCCGCCGCGAGTTCGCCGCGCTGATCCTCGACATCGAGAAGGTCGTGGTGTCCGACACGATCACCGCCGAGGACCTCGCGCCCTATCGCAACGTGCGCACCGTCCCCGTCGCCGAAGCGAGGTCGGAGGTCGCCGCTCTCCGTTCGGGCGAGGGGAGAGGCATCCTCGTCCTGCTCGGGCGGGTGCTCTGGAACGACCTGATGCGAGCCGGACTCGTGGACGAACTGCATCTGGTCACCTTCCCGCTGATCGCCGGATCGGGTGTGCCGCTGTTCGACGACCGCCCGCCCGTCGCGCTGAAGCTGCTGGGCGTGCGGGAGTGGCAGGAATCAGGGAACGTGCTCATGCGGTGGCGGGTGGACCCCGCATGATCGGCGTCCGGGCGGTGTGCTTCGATCTGGACGGCACGCTGCTGCGCGACGATCACGTCGACGAGGTCGTACGGCAGGCGGCCTCCGAGGAGGCGGTCGTGCGGCGGCTCGCTCCGGGTTTCGTCGACGAGGCGGTCTCGGCGCTCCATGCCTACTGGTTCGGGGTCGGCGAGAGCCCGGCGCTGTCGACGATCCCGACCGACGCGCTGCCCCTCGATGTGTGGGAGGCGGTGCTGCGGCGGCACGGTGTCGAGGACCGGGAGGCGGCCGAAGCGGTCCACGCGCGGCAGATCGCGCTGGAGTCCGCCGCGGCGGTGCTGTACGACGAGAGCCTCGACGTCCTCGCCTCGGTGCGTCGGGCGGGGCTGCGTACGGCCGTCATCACCAATGGTCCGAGCGCGCTCCAGCGCGGCAAGCTCGCAACGGTCGGCCTCGATGGGTTCGATGCCGTCGTGGTGTCGGGCGAGGTAGGGCACCGCAAGCCCGAGCGCGAGATCTTCGAGCTGGCTCTCGGGGTCCTCGGCGTGGGCTCCGATGAGGCGATTCACGTCGGCGACAATCAGACCGCCGACGTCGGCGGGGCCGTCGGCGCCGGTCTCACGGCCGTCTGGATCAATCGGAGGGGGGCTGCCGTGGCATCCGATCCCCATCACACGATCGCCGATCTGCGCGGACTGCTCGCCCTGCTCTGACGCTCGGCGCGGCGCCGTTCCCTCCGCAACTAGACTTGAGCCCCGTGGCTCTCACCATCGGAATCGTCGGACTGCCCAACGTCGGCAAGTCCACCCTCTTCAACGCCCTCACCAAGAATCAGGTGCTCGCGGCGAACTACCCCTTCGCGACCATCGAGCCCAACGTGGGTGTGGTGAACCTCCCCGACCCGCGCCTGGACACGCTCGCCGAGATCTTCCACAGCGAGCGGATCCTGCCGGCCGCGGTCTCGTTCGTCGACATCGCCGGCATCGTGCGCGGAGCGTCGGAGGGAGAGGGACTCGGCAACAAGTTCCTCGCGAACATCCGCGAGGCCGACGCGATCGCCCAGGTCGTGCGCGGATTCTCCGACGACGATGTCGTGCACGTCGAGGGTGCCGTCGATCCGCGCAGCGACATGGAGACCATCAACGCCGAGCTGCAGCTGGCCGACCTCGAGACCCTCGAGAAGGCGATCGCGCGGTACGAGAAGGAAGTGCGGGGACGCAAGCTCGACCCGTCGGTGCTCCAGACTGCCGAGGCGGCGCGCGACGCCGTCCAGCGCGGCGAGCTGCTGTCGGCCTCGGGCATCGACCTCGCGCCCATCAAGGAGCTGGGGCTGCTCACGGCCAAGCCGTTCATCTTCGTCTTCAACGTCGACGAGGCGGTGCTGACGGATGCTGCGCGCCGGGCGGAGCTCGAGTCCCTGGTCGCCCCGGCCAAGGCGGTCTTCCTCGACGCCAAGATCGAGTCCGAGCTCATCGACCTCGACCCCGAGGACGCCGCCGAACTGCTCGCCTCGACGGGGCAGGACGAGTCCGGACTCGACCAGCTCGCGCGCATCGGCTTCGACACCCTGGGGCTCCAGACCTATCTCACCGCCGGGCCGAAGGAGGCCCGGGCCTGGACGATCGGCAAGGGCTGGAAGGCGCCGCAGGCGGCGGGAGTCATCCACACCGACTTCGAGAAGGGCTTCATCAAGGCCGAGGTGATCTCGTTCGACGACCTCGTCGAGTCGGGGTCGGTCCTCGAGGCCCGCGCGAAGGGCAAGGCCCGCCTCGAGGGCAAGGACTACGTCATGCAGGACGGCGACGTCGTCGAGTTCCGCTTCAACGTCTGACCCGAGTCACTTGCCCGCGGAATTCCGCGGGTTCTGATCGGATTTCGATGATCTAGTCCGCAAAAAGTCCGCAGAAAACCCGCGCTAGCGGGTCCGCGCGGGCTCGAAACGACCACCCTTGGGCGACTCGTTTGGGCTCCGCCGGGTGGTTAGCGGCTTCCCTGTCCGGCACTGTCGGTCGATGCCGCAGATTGCAGCGCCGCCGCGACGAGCGCGCCGGCGGCGGCGCGAGTGCGGTCTTCGGCGGTTGGCCAGAGATGGCTGTAGGTGTTGAGGGTGGTGGTCGCGCGGGCGTGCCCGAGCGCGCGCTGGACGGTGACGACGTCGCAGCCCGAGGCGATCAACCCGGATGCGTAGAAGTGGCGCAGGTCATGGAGACGGATGCCGTCGACAGACGCGGCCGCGAGCGTCTTGCGCCACCAGTAGCCGACCGTGTTCTGGTGCGGCGGTAGTCCGTACTGACCCATGAAAAGCCATCCCTCTGGACCGAATGTGCCGTGGTCAGCGAAGTGCTGGCTGAGGATTGCGAGCAGCTCGTCAGCTGCGAAGACCACCCGCTCTGACCCATACTTCGGCGGACTCAGCGCGATCTCGTTCTCCGCGTGCCGCTGCACCTGGCGTCTCACGTGGATCTGTCGACGCAAGAAGTTGATGTCATCGGCCTGGAGCGCCGCTGCCTCACCGAGCCGAAGGCCGGCGAACGCGCACACGGCCACGAAGGGCCGGAACCACCACTCGGCAGCAGCCATGATCGCTCCGACCTCTTCTGGGGTCGGAACACGCATTGACGCCTCGGCCTTGCGCAGGCGGGGGAGTGTAACCCCGATCGACGGATCTTCGGGCATCCTCCGGTCACGAACGGCCGCGCGGATGACGCCACGAACGTTGTTGACGCGGGTCTTGATGGTGCCGGGAGCCAGACCCCGCGATGCCATCTCCTTCACCCACGCTTCGACATGCGACCGGCTGAGCCGACGAAGCTCGACATCGCGGAAGGTGCATGTCCGCATGGCGAGGTCCATCGCGACGACGGTCCCTGCTGCCCAGAGCTGACGCGTCGACCAGTCGGCGTAGTACTGCGCGAGAGTGATCGTGCCAGCGCGTGGGTCGACGTAGCGCCCTGTGATAACGGATGTTGTCACCTCGTCCAGCCAGCGCTGGGCGTCGCGCTTCGTGTCGAAATGGCGAGAGAGTTCCTTGTGCGTCTCGTCGCGATAGCGGGCGCGCCACGAGCCGTCAGGACGCTGTTTGATGCTCGCCACAGGGTGACTCCGATCGCGTGGGACGACTCGACCTCAACTGACAGTCTGAACTCGTCGGCGCGGGATCGCTACTTGGTTGCCGTTGCTGGCGGCATCAAGAAACTTGCTGCGACGCATAGCGACCAATTTTGTGTTGCGCGACGATGGCGGTGAACTCATCCCGTCTGCGGACGACGAGGTCCCGCCGGTGACGGTGGACCGCAACCGATCCTGGTTGTCGTAGAGGCACGCGCTTGTCACGCAACTCACTGCCTCGAACGGTCTCGCAGCAGACCTCGAACAGCCAGAATTCCCAGCAGTATGGCTCCCACCAGGGAGCCGAGTGCGACCACTAGCGCCACGCCGGGGCGGTTGTTCAAAATGGTCAAGACGAGCGTGATACTGCCCGTGAGCAGGATGAACGCCGAGAGCGCGAGCAGCGCAAACCACTTGAGCCTCGCGGGCTTGGTCATTGGGTCACATCCCGATCGCGAAGCGGGTCCGCTGTCTCCGCTCCCAGTAGCTTCCTGCGGATCGCATCGGCCTCTTCTTCGAGCTTTTTGGACTCCAGCGACACCGCCGCCTGACCGACGCCCCCAGAGAGCATGCCGGTAGCTGCGAGCTTGACCAGCTGAACCCTTATTTCTTCGAGGCGCTTCTGAAGGGCACCATTCTCTGATGACGGCGTCGTGCTCATCGGCATGTCCTCAGAGCGCTTCCGAATGCGAACGCCGCGCTCGTAACGTTCAGCACGAAGTTAATCGTAGTCAGCGCGCCGAGTCCGAGGCCTATTCCCGTCGAGGAGGCTCCCACTAGTACGCCGAGGTTCAGCGCGGCTGCGGTCAAATTTCCAAAGATGTCGATCAAGTCCCAGGCGCACGAAGATGAGATATTCCCGGTGGGGTCGGTGTTGTTGATGGGGTCGCAGCCGGCGTAGGCGTAGCGGTTGGCGTTGTTCGGGTCGAGGGGTGCGTCGAGGGTGTCTTGTTGGGTCCAGCGTCCGGTGGTGGGGTTGTACCAGCGGTTTCCGAAGTGCACCCACCCGGTGGCGCGGTCTTGGATGCCGCCCTTGAACAGGAACGGGTTCTGCCCGGTGCCTGACCCGCCGCTGGTGTAGGAGAGGGTGGGAAGCCCGTACGGGTCGTAGGCGTACACGTACCCGGTGCCGGTGACATCGCGCAGGATCGCCGTGGGGTTGCCGGTGCCGTCGTACACGTACAGGCTGACCGCCCCGGTCGAGGTGCGCAGCATGAGCGGCTGCCCAGTGACCGGGTCGTTTTCCACTTGCCCCGGCGCTGCGGGCCAGTCGAATCCGAGCACGTCACGACCCATAATGACGGGCAATCGCCTCGATGCCCATCCTCGGCCACGCTCGTTGATGTCAATGTCGTTCATGCTCGCTCCGCTGCGCGTGCTCCACATTGACATCTCCAACGCTCCGGCCCTGGCTGGCCGCCTATCGACGCGATGCCCTACGCCTGGCTTGTCGGCAACCGCTCGCACCAGTGCTGCACCGCCACCGCAAAGTAACCATTGGAGCCAGGTCAGATCCGACCGGCTGCATCACCGTCGGCGGGAGGTCGGGGGATGGTGCGAGAACTGATGCCTGACTTACCGCGTCTCTCGGTCGGCGACGAGCTCGAACCAGTCATCTGCCGACGTCGATCCGCACATAGATGGGCCACGCGCGCTCCTCATTCCTCGGGCTTCTTGTTGCTCAGGCTGACGGCGATGGTTATCACGCCAGCGATGCTGAGGATGAGTGACAAGAGAGTGAGCCATGTGACTGCATCGAACTGGCCGGAAAGCAGTGTGAGCAAGAGTGCGACGACGCCGAGACCAGCCGCGCCCCACGTCCAAAATAGGAGGCGACGCTTCAGCATTGACGCGCCACGTCGTTGATGGATATCGCGGTGGTGAACGCCCCGATCGCGGAACCCGCGGCAAGAAGCGCCCCCGCGGTAAGAATGGCCGCGGGCGGAATCACGGAAGCGCCGAAGATCAAACCGGTGAACCCGGCGACGCGAACCAGTTGCCCAAGGATGTTCCCGCTCAGGCGTAGGAGAGCAGACGTGCACGCGAGTGTCAATTGGCCGGTGGGGTCGAGGTTGTTGATGGGGTCGCAGCCGGCGTAGGCGTAGCGGTTGGCGTTGTTGGGGTCGAGGGGTGCGTCGAGGGTGTCTTGTTGGGTCCAGCGTCCGGTGGTGGGGTTGTACCAGCGGTTGCCGTAGTGGACCCAGCCGGTGGCGCGGTCTTGGATGCCGCCTTTGAACAGGAACGGGTTTTGCCCGGTGCCCGACCCGCCGCTGGTGTAGGAGAGGGTCGCCAGCCCGTACGGGTCGTAGGTGTACACGTACCCGGTGCCGGTGACATCGCGCAGGATCGCGGTGGGGTTGCCGGTGCCGTCGTACACGTACAAGCTGACCGCGCCGGTCGAGGTGCGCAGCATGAGCGGCTGCCCGGTGACCGGGTCGTTTTCCACATACGCCGTCACACTGCCGATCTTCGCCTGCTCGATCACCGGCATCCCGACCTGGTTGAGCCGCCCGTACACCAGCTTGTAGGTGGTGGTGGAGGTCTGCTGCTGCACCACCTCCACCTGACTGCTCCCGGCGTACTTGTACGCGAACGACCCGGACCCGTTACTGACACCGGTCATCTGCTGCGCCCCGTTGTAGGTGTACGTCCCGGCGGGGTCAGCGGTCATGTTCCCCGCCCCGTCGAAGCTGTACCCGGCGGTGGTGACCTGGTTCCCGGCGTTGAACGTCAGCGTCTGCGACGAGCTCACCCCGCCGGTGGCGGTGGCGGTCAGCCGGTTCCCGCGGGCGTCGTACGTGTACGTCCAGGCGGTGGGGCTGGTGCCACCGGTCTGGGCCGCGGACGTCAGGTGACCGGCCGTGTCATACCCATACACGGTGACCTGCCCGGTGAGGTTGTTCCGCTCCCATTGCAGCTTCGCCCGGTCCGTGGCGGCCCCCGTCCCGCAGGTCGGTGGGGTGCCGGTGGTGTTGTAGCAGTAGGACACGTCGATGACCGTGACCGGGTTGCCGCCCGTGTCGACGGTTTCGGCGATGGAGCGGGAGACGCGGCCGCTGGCATCGTAGTCCTGATGGGTGTGACCCTTCCACGCCGAGTTGGTGGCGTTGGTGTCCAACCACACATCGGTGCGGCGGCCCTGGTCATCGGTGCCGATCGCGAGGGTCTTCACACCCGACCCGGAGGGGTAGAGGATCTTGGTGGCCACCCCGGAATCATCGAACTCGTTCGCGTTCGTACCTCGACTGTCGGTGACCGTGGCAGCGGCACCCTTCGTCGTTGTACCTACGCTCAGGCTCATTGCTGCTCAGGCAGTAACACGCGAACGACCACGACGACGAACAGAACAACTGCAACCGCAAGCAGAGCTCCGAGTGACACCAACTCCGACCTTGTTTGCGGTCGTCTCTGGCGTCGTCTGAGCACAAACGCAGCGAGCGCGACGAACAGCGCCGCGAATCCCAGTGCAAGCAGTACCGTATTCAACATCCTGCGAGTACTCCCTGGGCGAAGAAGAATGCACCGGCCAATCCAGTAAGAGCTGCAATGACGACCGCCCCGCCCGTATTGACTTGACCGGCGACAGGAACGGCGTTTCCCGGAGAGGTGTACACGGCGTAGGCGGTGGCTCCAGCGGCCACAACACCGAAGAACGCCGCGGCGGAATTGAGTTGCTGACAATAAGTTAGCTGGCCGGTGGGATCAATGTTGTTGATGGGGTCGCAGCCGGCGTAGGCGTACCTGTTGGCGTTTTGGGGGTCGATGGGGGCGTCGAGGGTGTCTTGTTGGGTCCATCTGCCGGTGGTGGGGTTGTACCAGCGGTTGCCGTAGTGGACCCACCCGGTGGCGCGGTCTTGGATGCCGCCTTTGAACAGGAACGGGTTCTGCCCGGTGCCTGACCCGCCGCTGGTGTAGGAGAGGGTCGCCAGCCCGTACGGGTCGTAGGTGTACACGTACCCGGTGCCGGTGACATCGCGGAGGATCGCGGTGGGGTTGCCGGTGCCGTCGTACACGTACAAGCTGACCGCGCCGGTCGAGGTGCGCAGCATGAGCGGCTGCCCGGTGACCGGGTCGTTTTCCACATACGCCGTCACACTGCCGATCTTCGCCTGCTCGATCACCGGCATCCCGACCTGGTTGAGCCGCCCGTACACCAGCTTGTAGGTGGTGGTGGAGGTCTGCTGCTGCACCACCTCGACCTGACTGGTCCCGGCGTACTTGTACGCGAACGACCCGGACCCGTTACTGACACCGGTCATCTGCTGCGCCCCGTTGTAGGTGTACGTCCCGGCGGGGTCAGCGGTCATGTTCCCCGCCCCGTCGAAGCTGTACCCGGCGGTGGTGACCTGGTTGCCGGCGTTGAACGTCAGCGTCTGCGACGAGCTCACCCCGCCGGTGGCGGTGGCGGTCAGCCGGTTCCCGCGGGCGTCGTACGTGTACGTCCAGGCGGTGGGGCTGGTGCCGCCGGTCTGGGCCGCGGACGTGAGGTGACCGGCCGTGTCATACCCGTAGGTGGTGACCTGCCCGGTGAGGTTGTTCCGCTCCCATTGCAGCTTCGCCCGGTCCGTGGCGGCCCCCGTCCCGCAGGTGGGTGGGGTGCCGGTGGTGTTGTAGCAGTAGGACACGTCGGTGACGGTGACCGGGTTGCCGCCCGTGTCGACGGTTTCGGCGATGGAGCGGGAGACGCGGCCGCTGGCGTCGTAGTCCTGGTGGGTGTGGCCCTTCCACGCCGAGTTGGTGGGGTTGGTGTCCAACCACACATCGGTGCGGCGGCCCTGGTCATCGGTGCCGATCGCGAGGGTCTTCACACCCGACCCGGAGGGGTAGAGGATCTTGGTGGCCACCCCGGAATCATCGAACTGGTTCGTGGTCGTGCCGCGACTGTCGGTGACGGAGGTGAGGTTGGAGGACAGGTCGTACCCGTAGCTGATGGTGCCGCCCGCGAACGTGTTGACCCGGGTGATCAACCGGCCGAGCTGGTCGTACCCGTAGGTGGTGGTCCCGTTGCCGTCCACTCTGGTGGCGGGCAGCCCGGTGTCGGTGTACGTGGTGGTGACCGTCGCGGTGCCGCCGGTGAACGCGGTGGACAGCAGCCGGTCCTGGTTGTCGTAACTGTAGGTGGTGGTCACGCCTTTGCCGTCGGTGGCGGTGCGCACCCGACCGAAGTCGTCGTAGGTGTACGCGCGGGATCCGAGCGAGGACCCGGTCACCGGGGTCAGGGTGGACAGCTGGGAGTTGCTGTTGTACCCGTACTGGGTGGTGTTGGTGCCGTTTCCCGGCGCCAGCGCGGTCGCCACGGTGCCGTTGCTCTTGTACGTCAGCGTGTTCGTGGCAGCCAGCGCGTTCGAACTGGTCAGCGGGTTGCCCGCCCCGTTGTAGGTGTACGTGGTGGTGTTGCCGGCCGAGTCCGTCGTCGATGACGGAAGGTACTTCGTCGACGCGGCCGTGTTCGTGTACGCCGCTGACGCGGTCGCCCCAGCCGGAGACTGCACCGAGGTCAGCGAGTCGCCGCTGTTGGCCCCGTAGGTCGCGGTGGTCGTGGACGCGCCCCCGCCGGTGCCTTGCGTGGCGGTGGCGACATCCCCGTTGGGGGTGTAGGTCGCCGCACGGGAGCGGCCCATCTCATCCACCGACCCCGTGACCAGGAGCGAGGCGGAATCGAGGGTGTACGTGATGTGGGGAACGGAGCTGACCGACGCGGACTGGTTCGTGTTCGGCCGCGCCACCAACGTCTGCGTGCCCGATGCGTATTCGAAACGGGTGTGCGAGGTGCCCGGCGACCCGGCGGTGGTGTTGTTCTGGCTGATGCGGGAAACTTTGTCGGTGCCCGACTTGTAGCTGATCCCGATCACCGCACCACCGGGGGCCGTGATCGAGGTGAGCTGATTTCCGCTGTACCCGAACAGCGTGTCCTTGCCGTTGGCGTCGGTGATCTTCACCAGGTTCGAGTACGGGTCCTTCACGTACTTCACGTTCCGGCTCGAAGCGCCCGAGGTCTGCGTCACCGTCAGCGTGTACGTCGAGGAAGAGTACGACAACGCCGCGGTGCGAGCCGGCGTCGGCCCCGCCGTCGACACCACAGTCGACGGGATGCCGCCGCTGTAACTCAGCGCGGTGCTGTTGCCGTTACGGTCCGCGATCGAGGTGGGCTGCCCGTCAGCGTTGAACGTGACCACCGTTCGGGTCTTGCGCCACGTCAACGTGTACGTCGAGCCCACCGCCGCCAGATCCGCCATCACCCCACCCGGTGCCGTGAACGCCCCCGGCGATCCCGACACCGGCGTGAACACCCACGTCGCCCCATCACCCGAGGTGTACACCACCTTCCCGCCGGTACCCGCCGACAACAACCCCGCGCCACCGACATCCCACGACCACCGATGCGCCGCCGGCGTCGACGTCGACCCGGCCGACGTGCTGCGCGAGTTGTACGACTGGCCGATGCCCACCGACCCCGTCACCCCGGGAAGTGCAAGGCTCCGGTTCTGCACGCGAAGGTTCCCCGAGCCCACATCGACGAACACCGTGGTCTGATCAGACACGAAAAACGACAGCTCCGTCGCCCCCGGCCGGTCCCCCGTCACCCCCGTCGTCGTCGGCGCGGTCGGCAACGCCAGCGGCACCACCAACGCCTGCGCTGGCGTCACCGACGCAACCTGCAACCCCGTCGTGACCACAGACACCGCCGCCCACCCGCGTCTGCCGCCCAGAAACAACCCGAACCGTGAACGTCGACCAGCCACAGCACTTCCCCTCGGACAACCAACCACGCGATCATCACCGACAGGCTCGGGCGTCCAAGAAGGTGCGTAATCCGCACACTAACCACCCCACGGCTCACGCGGAAGAACAAGGCCTGAACTGCTCGCGAAAGCGACAGAACTATCCGGAAAGCGTCCTCCCGCCGCGTGCGAACCGGGGCCGCCCGAACGGAAAGATCAGCCCGAGAGCTTATGGACGCCATACCCCGCACGCGATAACCGACCCTCACTCGTCCAGGGCGCGCCATCGGCCAACCAGCAATTCGGAGGCAGCAACGTAACTGGCGATGCACGCAGGCACCAAATGGTGGCTGGCTCTCGACGGCTTGAGTTCACTGGCATCGCACGTCAACCTGGTTGCATGACGAAAAGGCGACAAAGGAAGCCGATTGACGGTACCGAGCGCTCCACGACCTCCCACTCGGACGACGACAGCCAGTCGGAAGGAGGCGTGGCTCTCGGAGTCGATCAGCAGGGCTTCGACGCGTTCGGGCGTCCCCTCTATGCTCCACGGGGAGAGCAGGCTACGCGGGGTCCGGTGACCACCGCAGAGACGCGACGATCCCCGTCGCGAATCGGAAAGGGCGTGGCGACACGGATTGATCAGCGCGGCGCATCTCGCTCCGTCGACCTTCGACGCATCGCCGATCTCTCGAAGGAGCTCAGCAAGCTGCACAAACACGAACGTGCGCTGCTCGCCGAACGCGATGTGCTGGTCCGG
Source organism: Microbacterium insulae (assembly GCF_042677065.1). Taxonomy (NCBI): domain Bacteria; kingdom Bacillati; phylum Actinomycetota; class Actinomycetes; order Micrococcales; family Microbacteriaceae; genus Microbacterium; species Microbacterium insulae. The sequence goes on from NZ_JBHTII010000001.1 coordinate 2,636,988, forward strand.
AGGCTCCGGAGCGAGGGAGAGTCGTGGGCATCCCTCTCATCGCGAACTGGCCTGAGCCGTCAGGCTCTCAGCAAGCGAACCCGGCCTACCAATTGATCAAGTCGCTGGCACGGCCGGTCAGCTGCACCGGGTTCTGATCATCCTGGGCTCAGATGAGGTATCGGACATGGGTGAGCGGCGCACGTCCTCGTATGGCGTTCGGTAACCTCGTAGTCCGCAGAAAGTCCGCAAGACGTTTGAATCCGTACGAATTCAAACGGACCAGAACGCGTAGAAACCCGCGGAAAATCAAGGGTATTGCAGCGATGTGGAACTCGATGCATTCAGCATCAAAGTTCCGCTTCAACGTCTGATTCCGCACCCGAAAGGACCCCCGTGACCGAGATCCGGTACTTCGAGCCCGAGGACCGCCGCATTCCGTTCGTCGAGGAGGGTGACGGTCCCGTCAAGCTCGTGCTCGTGCCCGAGCGGGGTCAGGATGCCCTCGGCGTGGTCGGCCACTACCTCGCCGAGGAGGCGGGGTTCCACGTCGTGCGCATCGGCTATCGCGCCGGGTCCGGAGGGAAGTTGCCGGCGGGCCAGCACGCCGACGACGTCATCGCGGTCCTCGACCACCTGGGCTGGGATCACGCCTGGATCGGTGGGCACGGTTTCGGCGGCACCGTCGCCCGCGAGGCGGTCGGAGCCCACTCGGATCGGGCGAACGGACTGCTGCTGCTCGGCGTCGAGGACGTCGACATCCCGTTGGCGCCGGTCATCCCCGTGCTCATCGTCCAGGGGGCGGACGACGACGTGAACTCCCCGGCCGACGGCGAGCGGCTGCAGGCGACCGCCCCCGAGCGAGCGAGCGTGAAGACCCTGGCGGGTCACGGTCACCTCTTCCCGTCCTCCGATCCCATCGAGACCGCGACGATCATCGAGGAGTACCTGGACTGGGACTGACCTCCTGGGTGCCGATGACGGAGAGAAGCCGCAGCTTCTCGTAACTGTCCGTCCCCGGGGTGGCGGTCAGCACGAGCAGCGTCTGCCCCTGCTCGGGGTCGATGAGGAACTGGCACTGCAGGTCCATCACCCCGACCTCCGGATGCTGCAGCCGCTTCTCGCGCGCATGGGTTGAGCGCACCTCGTGATCGGCCCAGATCGCGGCGAACTCCGGTGATTCCCGCAGGAGCGCGGCGACCATCGCCCCGGCTCTCGATGACGCGCCGAACTTCGCGTGGACGGTGCGGACGTCGGCCGCGAACGCCCGCGAGTGATGGGCGTGGTCCTCGGCCGGATAGACATCGCGGGCCGAGGCATCCGTGAACCATCGATAGCCCACGCTGCGCGCGAATCCTTCGAAGCGCGTCTCATCGCCGAAGAGTGCGCGCGCGGCGGGGGTCTGCGCGAGCGTCTCTCCGAGTTCCGTCATCACCTGCGCCGGAGTGTCCGAGAGGCGGTCGAGGATACGGAGGAGTCCGGGGGAGACGTGCTCGCTGCGCAGCGCGCGCACCGGTGCGGTGTGTCCGGCCAGGCGGAAGAGGTGGTCCCGCTCCTCGAGCGTGAGGCGCAGCCCGCGGGCGATCGCGGCGAGCATCTGCTCCGACGGCTGGGGGCCGCGGGCCTGCTCGAGGCGGCTGTAGTAGTCGGTGGACATGTCGCAGAGAGCGGCGACCTCCTCGCGCCGGAGTCCCGCCGTCCTCCGGCGCGTCCCTCGGCGCAGCCCGACGTCCTCCGGCTGCAGGGCCTCGCGCCGACGTCGCAGGAAGTCGGCCAGCTGTGCTCTGTCCATCACCCGAGTCTGCGGCATCCCGCTCGCGCCAGCCAGGGACCGTCGATCCTCGCCTCCTCGGTCACGCGGGCACCCGCACGCCGGTGAGCTCCTCCGACAGGCGCCACACCCGCCGCGCATCCTCTTCGCTGCGCAGACGTGAGTACAGCGGCTGCTCGGCGGGCGGTCCGCCGAGATGACGGAATCCCTTCGGACCGTAGAGTCGGCCGCCCTGCGCGTCGGGCGCGGTGGCGGCGAACACGGCCGACAGTGCGGCGCTCTGCGGCGTGCCGACGAAGAGGCCGAGGCGCGACATCGCGCGGATGACCCGGACCGCGGCGGTGTCGTCGGGGCGACCCAGCTCCGGCTGAGCGGACAGCAGGTTGGTCGGGGTGATGCCCGGATGAGAGAGGTTGCTGCGGATGCCCCAGCCCGCGGCATCCGATCGACGCTGCAGCTCCCTGGCGAACAGCCCGAAGGCGATCTTCGAGGAGCTGTAGGCCTTCATCGGATCGTAGTCGTGCTCCCAGTTCGGGTCGTCCCAGTTGACCGCGCCCTGATCGGCGGCGACGCTCACCTGGCTCGTGACGTGCGCACCGGACGCGCGCAGCAGCGGCAGCAGACCGAGCACGAGCGCGAAGTGGCCGAGGTGGTTGGTGCCCAGCTGAAGCTCGAAGCCGTCGGCGGTGAGCTGCCGGGTCGGCGGGGTCATGACGCCGGCATTCGCGATGAGCATGTGGATCGGGGTGCCGCCGGAGCGGAGCGATTCGGTGAGGGCGGTGACGGACTCGAGCGACGACAGATCCAGCGGCAGGAGGCGGATGTCGGCGCCCGGCGTGCGTTCCCGGATGAGCGCCCGCGCGGACTCTCCCTTCTGCCGGTTGCGCACCGGCATGAGGATGTCCGCGCCGGCGCGGGCGAGCCGGGCGGCGATCTCGAGGCCTACGCCGTCGCTCGCGCCCGTGATGAGCGCGGTGCGGCCGGAGAGGTCGGGGACGGGGATGTCGATCGTGCGCGGCATGGGTTCTCCTCGAGGTGGTGGTGCGCGTGTCGTCCTCGATCCTGCGCGGGTTGCGGCGACCTATTCAGGGCGGGTTCATCCAGGGACCGGCGGTCCCTGGCTTCGTCGGCGGAGCGGGCGGTGCCGATGTCGTCGGGGATCGGTAGCGTGCAGGGATGCCGATCTCACCGACCGTTCGCGACTGGCTGCTCGACTCCGACCCGGCCCTCCGATGGCAGGTCGAGCGCGACCTTCTGGGCGCTCCGCCCGCACGGTGGCAGGCGACGCGGGCTCGCGTGACGGAGGAGGGGTACGGGGCGCGACTGCTCGCCGAGCAGGATCCCGACGGGCAATGGGCCGGCGGCTCGTTCTTTCCCGCCGGTTTCTTCGACAGCGATGAGCCGAACCAGCCCGGCCAGCCGTGGATCGCCACGACGTGGGTGCTGCGCGACCTCCGGGAGTGGGGGGCGGATGCCGCGGCCCTGTCCGACACGGCCGCTCGGCTGGACGCGAACAGCAGGTGGGACTACGACGATCTCCCGTACTGGGGCGGCGAGGTCGACGTCTGCATCAACGCGTACACCCTGGCCACGGGGGCGTGGCTCGGTGCCGATGTCGCCGCGCTCGCCGTCTGGTTCCCCGAGCACCAGCTGGCCGACGGCGGGTGGAACTGCGAGGCCGAGGAGGGCGACTCGGTGCGGTCGTCGTTCCACTCGACCCTCAACGCGCTGCGCGGTCTGCTCCAGTACGAGCAGCTCACCGCAGACACGAGCCTGCGTGATGCGCGGCGCCGCGGCGAGGAGTACCTGCTGACGCGGCGCCTGCTGTACCGGGCGAGCACCGGAGAGCGCGTGGGGCCCTTCGTCGATCGATTCGTCTACCCGAACCGTCATCGCTACAGCGCCCTTGTTGCGCTCGACTACTTCCGAGAAGCCGCGCTGCACGACGGCATCGCTCCCGACCCGCGCTTGGCCGACGCCGTCGAGGTCGTGCGTGCCGCCCGTCAGCCCGACGGGCGCTGGCTGCAGACGACGCCGCTCGCGGGGCGCACGTGGTTCGACGTCGATGTGCCCGAGGGGGAGCCCTCGAAGTGGCTGACGCTCTTCGCTTCCCGCGTGCTCGTCTGGTGGGATGCCGCCTCTCCGCGGAAGTCCTGATCGCCGACGTCAGTCCGGCGACGGGCCGACGACCTCGCGACCGAGCAGCGTCGCGCCCGCGACCGCGGCCGGCATGGTGACCACGGCGCCGAGCGGGACGAGGAAGCAGAGCTGCGTCGCGACACCGAATCCGAGCATCCGTCCGCGGTGCCTGCGCATGAGCGCCTTGCGTTCGCGCGGCAGCAGTCCACGGGCCACGAACGCGCGCGAGGTCAGCTCGTCGGCCAGCAGCCAACCCGTGAAGGTCACCGCGAAGACCGTGCTGAGGATGCCGCCGACGGCGGGGATGAGGGCGATGAGCGTCGCCGCCAGCGCGACCCCGATGCCCCGCACGACCAGCCACAGCCCGTCGCCGACCGATCGCCAGAATCCGTACCGTGCCTCGGCGACCGTCGTTCCGGCGTCGGACTCCACCGTTCGCCAGATGCGCTCGTAGAACGGGTCGCCGACGATCAGCGTCAGCGCGGTGAATGACACCGCGACCAGCACGAGGGCGGCGGCGAACAGTGCGGTGCCGACGGTCACGCGGATCACGGTCGCCCAGATCCCTGGCCAGTCGTCGGCGAAGGGGGTGAGCGCGTCGGTGACGGAAGGGAGGAACACGCCGAGCGAGATGAGGCCGGCGAGGAAGACGACGCCCACGATCGCCGCGGGGACGAGGCCCAGGGCCATCAGCCCCGGCCGCGAGCGCCAGAACGCGAACCCGTGCGCGAGCAGGGCTGCTCCTCGGACGAACTCGCGCACCCGATCAGCCTAGACGCGGTCTCGCGGTCTCCCCGCTGGCATGTGCCATATCGGCTGCGGCGAGACGCTGCCCAGAGTCCGGCTCGACAGCGAATCACGCGGGCAGATCGCTACCGGCGGAGCGTCGCAGACGGGTGCTCGCCGAAAGTCGCGGCGTACTGCTGCGCGAATCGACCCGGATGCGCGAAGCCCCATCGCAACGCGACATCCCGCACCGATAGTCGAGGTGCCGGCGCCGCGAGCAGCTCCTCGCGCGCGAGGCCCAGACGGAACTGCCGCAGGTACTGCATCGGCGTCATGTCGTACGCGCGACGGAACGCCGACTGCAGCGAGCGTGTCGTCGTCGCCGAGGCGATCGCGATGTCACCCACGGTGATCGGTTCGTGCGCGTGCGCCTCCATGAACGCGACCGCGAGGCGCACGCGACGCGATTGGATGCCGCGGTCCGGCTGTCGATCCAGCTCGACGAGCGGGAACGAACTCAGGATGGAGACGACGGCGTGGCGCCGAACTTGAGCCCGGACGAGCGCGGAGTCCCGCACCGAGGACTGCGCCATCATCGTCTCGAGGCTGGCGAGGGCCTCGGCCACGAGTCCGGGGTGGCGCCGGCGGGTGTTGACTCCCTCGGCGCGGAAGACTTCGTCCCGGCTGCCGCTCAAGGACTCGGCGACATCCTGCACGTACGCGGCATCCAGCTTCACGGTGCGGATGTGAGCGCTGGTGAACTCCACGCGCAGCTCCACGCCCGGCGGAATCATGAAGGGGACCGAACCGATGCCCCGCTCCTCCCCGACCCGCCACCGATGCGAACCCCGCACCGCGTGGGCGATCACCACGTCGTCGAACGACTCCGCTCCCGAGCGGCACCGGCCTTCGAACCGCAGCGCGGCGACCGAGACGGTGTCGTCCTCGGCGGCGGACATCCCGTAGCCGAACCGACGGTCGGATGTCGCGGCGAAATCCACCGTGGTCGAGTACAGCTCCGTGATCGACTCCCGCGCTTCGGCGGGACTGGCCGTCCGTGCGGACTGCCACCGCACGACCCCGGACGTCACGAGCGACCGCCCGTCGGACGCGCTCGACGTGAGCGGCGGGCAGGCCACGGGGTGGTCGAGGGAAGGCGAGGGCGGCGCGCGGGGACGGGCGCGATGTCGAGGTGCGGCACGGGGACTCCGGGTGATGCTGCGGGCAAGCACGATAGAGTCCGTCGGGAATCGGGATCCGTCCAGGGGATTGACTTCGGATTTTCAGACCTGTATGGGGGTTCCGAACCCTCAGTCCCACGTGCGGGACGGGCGGCCCTCTGGCGGCCTTGACACGCGCGCCCGTGCCCGGTTACAAGAGGGACGTGCCTCCGTCGATCAGTACGTCCCTGTCCGCCTCGGAGCAGGATGCCGCCACCGCGGCCGCGCGGGCCGTCGAGCGCCTGCGGCTCGCCGAGGCCAGACTCGCCCGCCGGCGCCAGGCCCAGTGCGGCCCGAGTGAGACGGCCCGTGCCGCCACCCGCTACATCCTGGAGAAGTCCGATGCGGGCGAGCATGTGACCCCTACCCAGATCGCCGACCACCTCGGGATCTCTGCGGCCTCGGTCACGAGCATCCTCGATCGCCTGCACAGCGGCGGTCTGATCTCGTTCCAGCGCAATCCGGACGACGGACGCTCGAAGCGCGTCGTGCCCGTGGACCGATCGGCCGACCTCGAGGACATCGACCCGCTGGCTGCGCGCATCCGGGACCTCGCGAGCCGCCTCGGCGCTCAGGAGGCCGAGCATCTGGCGCGCTTCCTGGAGGAGATCGCCGACGAGGTCGATGAGGAGTGCACCTGACCCCGCTCAGATCTGCGGTTCGGCGGTCTCGAGCGGCGCCGCGGTCTCGGGTTCGGGAACGATTCGCAGGCCGTGCGCGCTGTTCGCCTCGCGCATGAGAGCGTCGATCCAGCCCCGATTGATGGCGGGCGGTCGTCCGCCGTAGAAGTGGAAGACGATCGGGACGGCCGGGTGCACCCACATGCTGCGCGTGCCGGTGTGCTCGCTGTAGTGGAAGAGAAAGGGCTCGGCGCGGCGCAGCTTGTTCATGAAGACGACGCGCAGGTGCGCCAGAACGCGGTCGTCCATCTCGAACGCCTGTCCGTCGCTGCCGTAGAGGAGTCTTCCCACGGGAGGAAGGGTACTGCGCCGCCGCGCACACGCTGATTCCGGTTCGCCTGCCTAACCATCTGAGGGTTGTCCAGGGGTTTCCTCTGAGGTCGCTCGCCGCGTATACAGGGGACATGCCCGACGACGTCATCGATATCTCGCCGATCACGCCCGAGGACGCCGGTGAGGCGCTGACCCTCCAGCGCGCCGCTTTCGTGCAGGAGGCGCTGATCTACAACAGCGTCCAGATGCCGCCGCTGACCCAGACCCTCGAGGAATTGCGCGCCGAGCTCGCCGAGAACGTCGGCTGCGTCGCGCGGGAGGCCGGGCGCATGCTGGGCGTCGTCCGTGCCCGCGCCGACGGCGAGCTCCTGCTCATCGGCCGGCTCGCGATCGCGCCGGACGTGCAGGGCCGGGGCATCGGCTCTCGCCTGCTCGACGCGGTCGAGGAGCGGGGCCGGGATGCCGGATGCCTCGAGGCCGAGCTCTTCACGGGGTCGCTGAGTGAGGCGAACCTGCGCCTCTACGAGCGTGCGGGCTACCGCGAGTCCAGTCGGGTCGAGGGCGACGACGGCATCGAGCAGGTGTTCCTCCGCAAGGCCCTGACCTGACGCGCGATGTCGGAACCCGGTGCCAGGATGTGGTCATGCCGGAGTCGCCCGAGGTGCAGTCGCTCGTCGAGTTCCTCGGGCGGCGCGCCGCCGGCCGTCGCATCGCCGACGTCGACATCCTCGAGTTCCGCACGGTGAAGACGCGTCAGTCGCCGCCGTCCACGCTGTCGGGGCGCGAGATCACCGCGGCGCGTCGCTTCGGCAAGCATGTCGCGCTCGACGTGGGCGAGGACGCGGCGCTCGTCGTCTCGCTCGGACGCCACGGCTGGATGCGGTGGCGCGACGCCACCGACGACACGCCCGCGGCCGACGCCTCGGCCACCGACGCCCCACCCGCGTTGGCGGAGCTTCGGTTGGACGGAGGCGAGACGGTGGAGATGACGGATGCCGGAACGTGGGTGTCCCTCGGCCTCTTCGTCGTCGACGACCCGATCGCCGTGCCGGCGATCGCGAAGCTCGGACCCGACCCGGCGGATCCGGCATTCTCTCGGGCGGACCTCGTCGCCGCGCTCGGCGGCCGCCGCAAGCAGGTGAAGGCGATCCTTCAGGAGCAGGAGTCGCTCGCCGGGATCGGGAACGCCTACTCCGACGAGATCCTGCACGCCGCCCGCATCTCACCGGTGGCGCACGCCGCAGCACTGGACGACGATGCGGTGGATCGCCTCCATCGCGCGACGGTCGAGACCGTGAGGGGAGCGATCGACGCGCGGCGCGGCATCCCCATCGACGAACTGAAAGCCGCCAAGGTCGCCGCGATGCGTGTCCACGGTCGCGGCGGAGAGCCGTGCCCCGTCTGCGGCGACACCGTGCGGGATTTCTCGTTCGCGAGCACCACCGCGCAGTACTGTCCGACGTGTCAGACGGGCGGTGTGGTGCTATGACGCCGTGGAATCCCGCGCGTGCGTGCGCGGGTAGCATGGCGTCATGACGACTTCGCAGACTCCCACTCCCGCGACCCTCCAGCCCGTCACCGATGACAAGAACCTCCTCACGGTGGTCGAGTCGGCGGGTTCGTGCTGCGGCGGCGGCAGCTGCAGCACCGTCTGAATCGTCGACGGCGGGGCGAGGGGCTGACCCACCGATGACCGACGATCAGCTGTACATCACGCCGCGCGTCGCGCGGGTCCTCATGACCGAGGAGGCCATCTACGGTCTCATCCTCGTCTCCGGCATGATCGTCGTCAGCGCGGGGGGCGGGTCGTGGGGCGCGTTCGTCACGGTGCTCGTCACGGTGCTCGTGTTCTACGCCGCTCACGTGTACGCCGGCACCCTCGGGCGCCTCGCGGCGACGGAGGGGCAGGGCGGACTTCGCGCGAGCATCCGCGCGGCGGCCCGTCAGTCGTCCGGCATGGTGCTTGCGGCGGTCGCGCCCCTCCTGGTCCTCCTCCTGGGCACGACGCGCGTGATCGAGGACGCGACCTCGCTGTGGATCGCGCTGATCGTGAACACCGTGATCCTCGGCGCCCTCGGATGGGCGGCGGTCGCGAAGTGGAGCACCCACTGGTGGCCGCGCCTCCTGAGCGCCGTCTTCACCGCCGCTTTCGGCGGCGTGCTGATCCTGCTCAAGGCGTTCATCCACCACTGAGGCCGGTGACCGCGAGCGCGAGCGCGATGGGGTCAGGTCTCGAGCGGCGACAGCAGGGCGGCGGTGAGCTTGGGCGACAGGCCGGGGACCTCGTCGACGGGCACCGCAAGCGCCAGCAGCGCGCGGCTGAGGAAATTGCGCGCAGCAGCCGCCAGGGTGATGTCGACGATCTGCCGATCCGTGAAACCGGCGACGCGCAGGCGCTCGGAGTCGGCATCGGTCATCTCCCGGGGATTGCGCGACAGTCGCGCAGCGAAGTCGACCACGGCGAGGTCCGCGTCGCTCAGGCCGGCGTCGCCGGGATCGCGGACGAGCCGCTCGAGCTGCTCTTCATCCATCAGGTCCGCGCGCAGCGTCTTGCGACCGTGTGCGAGGAGGCAGTGCGGCGATCCGATCGCGCGGGCGGCCCCGAGCGTCGCGAGTTCGTACGTGCGGACCCCGATCGACGGGATGACGGCACCCAGAAGGGCTTCGAACGCCTGATGCGCCTCAGGGTTGACGGCCATCGCCCGCGTGTGGGCGTAAACAAGGCCGTCGGCTTCGAGATCGTCGCTGTACATCTTCGCGACGTGGCCGGTGGCCGAGTCCGGGTTCGGGGTGTCCACGATCATGTGCGCCTCCGTCCGCGGCGGTTGTCTGCTCGCCGTGGACACCAGAATCGCGGATGCCCCGCCCCACGTCGAGGGGGCGGGGCATCCGCGTCGCCGTGCCCGGGAGTCAGTGCCCTGCCGGCGCGCCCATCGGCTCGTCGGCCGGCTTGCGGATCAGGAACGCTCCGACGAGCAGCGGGAGCGAGAGGAACGCCGCGGTGAGGAACGCGGCGTGCGTGCCCGCGGAGCCGGCGGCGACCTCGCTCGCGCCGGCCTCGGACGCCGCCGAGGACGCTGCGGCCATCACCCCGAACATGAGGGCGATGCCGGCCGCGCCCGCCACCTGCTGAGCGGTACCCACGACCGCCGAGCCGTAAGAGTAGAAGCGCGGCTGGAGCGATGCGAGCGAGGCGGTGAACAGCGGCGTGAACGACAGGGCGAGCCCCAGCGAGAGCACCGTCTGCGCGATCGCGACGATCCACACCGGAGTCTCGGTGCCGAACGTCGTGTACACCCACAGCATCGCGCTCGTGATGATCGCGCCGGGGACGAGCAGCACGGTCGTGCCGCGGCGGTCGTAGATGCGGCCGATGAGAGGACCGGCGAGGCCCATGGCGAGCGCACCCGGGAGCACGACCAGCCCGGCGGTGAGCGGGTCGGCCCCGAGGACGTTCTGCAGGTACAGCGGAACGACGGTGATCGCGCCGAAGAACGCCATCGACATGATCACCATCTGCCCCATCGAGAGCGAGAAGTTGGTGCTGCGGAAGACCCGCAGGTCGAGCAGCGCGTCGTCGGTGCGCTGGAGCACGACCTGACGCCAGCCGAAGAGGCCGAGCGCCACCACGGCGACGGACAGGGCCACGACGAGCGTCGTGGTGGACGCGGCGGTCGCGGCGGCGGCCTCCGCCCCGCCCCCGTGGCCACCCGCGCCCAGCTGGCTCAGCCCGAACACGAGCCCGCCGAAGCCGAGCGCGGAGAGGATCACCGACGTCACATCGATCGGGGCGTGGGTGGTCTCGCCGAGGTTGTGGATCCAGCGGGCGCCGACGAACAGGGCCACGACGGCGATCGGGAGCACGAGGCCGAAGATCCAGCGCCACTCGAAGGTGTTCAGGATCGCACCGGCCAGCGTCGGGCCGATCGCCGGGGCGAGCGAGATGACGATGCTGACGCGACCCATCATGCGGCCCCGGATGGCGGCCGGCACGACGGTCATCAGAGTGGTCATCAGCAGCGGCATCATGATCGCCGTGCCCGAGGCCTGCACCACCCGCGCGATGAGCAGCACGGGGAATCCCGGCGAGAGGAACGCGACCAGGGTGCCGAGGGAGAACAGTCCCATTGCGGCGATGAACATCGCGCGCGTGGTGAATCGCCGCAGGAGGAATCCGGTGATCGGGATGACCACGGCCATCGTCAGCATGAACGCGGTGGTGAGCCACTGCGCCGACAGCGCGGTGATGCCCAGATCGGTGATGAGGTGGGGGATCGCCACGCCCATCGTGGTCTCGTTGAGGATCGCGACGAACGCCGCGGCCAGCAGGAGCCAGATGACGCGGCTCTCGCGGGGGCCGAGCGTCGGGGTCGATGCGGCGGCGGGGATGCCGACGCTGCCGGTGGCGGGCTGCATGTCGGTGGCGGCCATAGGTCGTCTCCTCGGGAAGGTCGATCGGATTGGGCGAGGGCGGATCGCCGCGCGGAGCGCGGGGATCGGCGATGCGGAGATGCGGTGCGACGGCCGTGCCGAAGACGGCGAACCATCACGATAACTGCGGGGTCCGACACGGCATTCCCGCGGGGGCCGGATCGCTCCGGCTTCTCACTCGGGGAGGGTCCGGGCGAGAACGGACGCTAGTTCTCGAGCGTCTCCTCCGACGCGGGGCGGTCCCACTTCTCGGAGCCGATCGCGTCGGTCGGGCGAGGTGCGGGCTCGCGTTCCTCCACGCCGGAGGGAAGCGGGTTGAGCAGCTCCTCCTGGGGGATCGACTTCAGCTCGTCGATCTCCGCCCGCAGCGCCGCGAGGTCGGAGCCGTCGTGCGCAGGGGTTTCGGGAGTCGAAGTCATGGCGCAATCCTAGCCCTCACGTCCGCCGCCGTCAGTAGTCTCGATCGGGTGAGCATGCGCGGCGGCGGTGGTGGCGGCGGGGGGCACCCGGGCTTCCGCGGCGTCGACATCGAGGCGCAGAAGAAGCTCAACGCGGCCGCACCGGCGATCCCGCATCTCGGGCGCCGCGTGGTCGCCCTCTTCCGTCCCTACACGTGGTCCCTCGTCTTCACCGCGGTGCTCGTCGTCGTGGGCGCGGGCGTCGCTGTGATCCCCCCGCTCATCGTCCAGCGCATCTTCGACGACGCCCTCTTCCCGACCGACGGCTCGCCGCCCGACCTCCCGCTCCTGTGGCGGCTGGTGACCGTCATGGTCGTGCTGTTCCTCTTCTCTGCGGCGCTGGGCGTCGTCCAGACGTGGTTCACCTCGACGATCGGCAACCGGGTCACGGGCGATCTGCGGGTGCAGCTGTTCGATCACCTCCAGCGCATGGAACTCGCGTTCTTCACCCGCACCAAGACGGGCGTCATCCAGTCGCGCCTCCAGAACGACGTCGGCGGCGTCTCGGGCGTGCTCACCAACACGTTCACGAGCATCCTCGGCAACGTCGTGACCGTCATCGCCTCGCTCGTGGCGATGATCATCATCGACTGGCGCCTCACCCTGATCGCGGTCGTCCTCATGCCGATCCTCGTGATCGTGCAGCGGCGGGTCGGACAGGTCCGGGCGCGGATCGCGGGGGAGACCCAGGAATCGCTGTCGGAGCTCACCGCGATCACGCAGGAGACGCTGAGCGTGTCGGGCATCCTGCTCTCCAAGTCGTTCAACCGGCAGCGCGCGGAATCCGCGCGCTTCGCGGAGGAGAACCGCAACCAGGTGCGCCTGCAGGTGCGCCGCGCGATGAGCGGACAGGGGTTCTTCGCGGTGGTGCAGGTGCTCATGGCGAGCGTCCCCGCCGTGATCTACCTGGTGTCCGGCTACTTCATCACGGGCGGCGACGCCGTGATCACCGCCGGCACCATCGTCGCCTTCACCACCGTGCAGGCCCGTCTGCTGATGCCCCTCATGGGGCTCATGCGCGTCAGTCTCGACGTGCAGACCTCCGCCGCCCTGTTCGCGCGGATCTTCGAGTACCTCGACCTGCGGCCCGCGATCAGCGATGTCCCCGACGCCGTTCCGGTCGGCGCCGCGCCAGGGCCGCTCGGGCGGATCGAGTTCCGCGACGTCGTCTTCCGGTACCCGGATTCCGCCCCCGATAGCCGCCCGACGCTGCGGGGAGTGACCTTCACGGCCGAGCCCGGCCAGCACGTGGCGTTCGTCGGGCCGTCGGGAGCGGGCAAGACGACCGTGCTCTACCTCACTCCGCGCCTGTACGAGGCATCCGGCGGAACCGTGCTCTTCGCGGGGGAGGACGTACGGCTGCTCCAGCAGGAGTCGATCATCGATCAGATCGGGATCGTGTCGCAGGAGACCTACCTCTTCCACGCGACCATCCGCGAGAACCTCCGCTACGCCAAGCCCGACGCGACCGACGCCGAGCTCGAGGCGGCGTGCCGCGCGGCCAACATCCACCACGTCATCGAGGGCTTCGAGCGGGGCTACGACACGGTCGTGGGGGAGCGCGGCTATCGCCTCTCCGGCGGTGAGAAGCAGCGCATCGCGATCGCGCGCGTTCTGTTGAAGGATCCACCGGTGCTCCTGCTCGACGAGGCCACGTCGGCGCTGGACACGGTCTCCGAACGCGTCGTCCAGGACGCGCTGGATGCCGCGGCCCGGGGCCGCACGACGCTGTCGATCGCCCATCGGCTTTCGACCGTCATCGCCGCCGACGTCATCCATGTGATCGAGGCAGGTCGCATCGTGGAGTCCGGAACGCACGCGGAGCTGATCGATCGCGGCGGGCTCTACGCCGAGCTCGCGGCGCAGCAGCTCGCCGCGTCGCGGATCCTCGACGCGGAGGCGTCCGAACTCGCCGGCGACCACCCGGACCGCCGGGCCGACCGCCCGCCCGCCGAGCCGCCCCTCCGCCTTCCCGTGGCACCTCCCGTCGAGCCGTGGGTCCCCACGCCCGAGGTGCCCGGCACCTGACTGGCCACTACCAGCCGAGCGCGCCGGCCAGGCCGCGTGCCGGGTCAGACACGTCCATGCCCGGGCGCGCGGCGAGAGCACGGATGAAGTCGCCCAGCGCGCGGCGGTATTCGTCGTCCGGGTGGGTGCGGGCGATGTCGACGAGCGGGGGCAGGTCCATCGACGCGATCAGGCGGACGCGGGCGTCCGCCGCCGTGCGATGGCCCGCGGCATCCAGCACCGCGATGCCGCCGGCGAGCGCCTCGAGGTAGTCGCGGAGGACCGGGAGCTCGGATCTGTGCTGCGTGATCGACGATCCGTCGGCTCGCTCGCGCCACTGGACCACCACGTCGGGGATCGTGTCGAACGCCCGCGCGCGGGTGTACATCTCCTGCGCGACGACCTGGTCCTCGTACGCCTTGCCGACGGGGAACCGCAGCCCTTCCCGCCGCCACAGGTCGAGCCGGCTCACCTTCGACCACGCGACGATGTTGCCGGATGCCTCGGGGTGGGCGTCGAGGTCGGTTCCGATCCGCTCGGGATCCGTGGCCGCGGCGACCCACGGCTGCACCGGACCGGGCGTGTAGCCGCCGCCGGGATCGGGGCGAAGACGGACGTAGGCTCCCACCGCGAAGTCGCTGCCGCTGCGCTCCAGGGTCGACACCAGTCGCTCGAGGGCGCGCGGGGCGAACCGGTCGTCGGCGTCGAGGAAGCCCACGTAGGGGGTCTGGACGAGGTCGAGCCCGGCGTTGCGCGCCGCGCCGAGCCCCGATCGCACCCGCTGGCGCACGACGCGAAATCGCGGATCGTCGGCGGCCGCGCGGTCGAAGATGTCTGCCGTGGTGTCGGTGGACGCGTCGTCGACGAGGATCGCGGTCCACGAGCCGAGCGTCTGCGCGCGAAGGGACGCGAGGGCCTCGTCGGCGTACGGGCCGACGTCGAAGCCCGGCACGATCACGGTCACGACGGGCGCGGGCGGCGGGGTCACCCGCCCGATCGTACCGCCGCGACGGATGCCGCGACCGCCGCCGCCACCGCGTCGAGCGGTTCCGCGAGCGACGTGGGGAAGGTGAAGCGCACGGCCGTCCGCGCGAGGTCGGGGTCGACTCCCATCGCGACGAGGACGTGCGAGGGCTCGTCGCTGCCGGCGGCGCAGGCCGACCCGCTCGACGACACGATCCCGCGACGCTCCAGCTCCAGCAGCACGGCCTCGCCGGAGGTGCCCGCGAAGGTGAAGCTGGCGGTGCCCGGCAGACGTTGCACCGCATCGCCGGTGAGGGCCGCGGTCGGCACTGCCGCGAGGACCCGCTCGATGAACCGGTCCCGCAGCGCGCTCACGCGCGTGGACGCCTCAGCTCTTCCGGCCTCGGCGAGCTCCAGCGCGGTGGCGAGCCCCACGGCGCCGGCGACGTCCTCGGTCCCGCTGCGGCGCCCCCGCTCCTGTCCGCCGCCGTGCAGCAGCGGCTCGAGCGGGATGCGGCCGCGGACCGCGAGCACGCCGGTGCCCTTCGGTGCGCCGAGCTTGTGACCGGCGAGCGAGACGGCGTCGGCGCCGAGCACGGCGGCGGACAGCGGCAGCCAGCCGGCCGCCTGGACGGCGTCGACGTGGATCGGCACGCCGCGCTCGCGGGCCACGGCGGCGATGGCGGGGACGTCCTGGACGGTGCCGACCTCGTTGTTGGCGTACCCGATGCTCACCAGCGCGGTGTCGTCGCGGAGGACGGCGGCGACGGCATCCGGAGCCACGCGGCCGACGGAATCCACCGCGACGAGGTCGACGTCGAAGCCGTGCAGGCGCCGCAGGTAGTCCGCGGATCCGAGGATCGACTCGTGCTCGATCGCGGTCGTGACGACTCGCCGCGCCCCGCGCTGCTGGGCGCGGCCCAGCGCGATCCCCTTGACGGCGAGATTGTCGGCCTCGGTGCCGCCGGACGTGAAGATCACGTCGCCGGTGCGGAATCCCAGCACGCTCGCGACCCGAGCGCGGGCATCGGCCAGAGCCGAGGCCGCGTCCTCGCCCACGGTGTGATGGCTGGAGGGATTGCCGAACCGCCGGGTGAGGAAGGGCATCATCGCGTCGAGGACCTCCGGGCGCACCGGTGCAGTGGCCGCGTTGTCGAGGTAGAGCATGCCCATGGGCGGTCTCACGCGTCGATGCGGATGTCGAGGCCGAGGTCGAGTGCTCGCGCGGAGTGCGTGAGCGCGCCGACGGAGATGACGTCGACGCCGGTCTCGGCGATCGCGCGCACGGTCTCGAGCGACACACCGCCCGACGCCTCGACCGTCGCGCGCCCCGCGACCGTCTCCACGCCGGTGCGCAGGTCGTCGAGCGAGAAGTTGTCGAGCATGATCGTGCCGACCCCTGCGGCGAGCACGGACTCGATCTGTTCGAGCCGGTCGACTTCGACCTCGAGGTGCGCGGTGTGGGGGAGCCTGTCCTTGGCGGCTCGCAGCGCCGCCGTCACGGTGGATCCCCACTCTCCCGGCGCGGTGGCCGCGAGGACGGCGAGGTGGTTGTCCTTGGCCATGACGGCGTCCGAGAGCGACCAGCGGTGGTTGCGGCCCCCGCCGTCCCGGACGGCCCGGCGCTCGAACGCCCGGAGACCGGGCGTCGTCTTGCGCGTGTCGGCGATGCGGGCGCCGGTGTGGGCGACCTCGGCGACATACCGGGCGGTGAGGGTGGCGATCCCCGACATCCGCTGGACGAAATTGAGCCCGACCCGCTCGGCGGTGAGCACGCCGCGCGCGGGTCCCGTGGCGACGGCGAGCACGTCGCCGGGCTCGAACGGTCGTCCGTCCTCGACCCGGAGGTCGACGTCGATGCGCGGGTCGGTCAGCCGGAACGCCGCCGCGAACACCTCCCCGCCGCTGAGGAGCCCGCGCTCCCGGGCGACGAGGTCGGCGCGCGCGTGCGCCGTCTCGGCGATCAGGTATTCGCTCGTGAGATCGCCCCACGGGGCGTCTTCCTCGAGCGCGGCCGAGACGACCCGGTCGATGAGGGCGCGGGTCAGCATGCGACCACCTCGGCGTGCGCGTGGCCCGTCGCCGCGCTCTGCGGACGGTCATCCGCTCGAAAATGGGCGCCGGCCGATCCGGAACGGGCGCGGGCCGCGGCGACGAGGGCGCCGGCGACGAGCAGCAGGTTCTCGTCCTCGAACTCCGCCTCGGTCCGCGGCGTGCGCGGAACGGCCCGCCAGGCCGCGAGCACGGCCGCCGCGTGCGCCAGCCCCTCCTCGTCGCGGACGAGTCCCGCGTGGTCCCACATCAGCTCCTGCAGCGCGTAGCGCGTGAACGGCGGCGCGTCGGCAGGGACCGCGGGAGCCGTGGCGTGCGCCGCGGACTCCTCCGAACTCGCCGATCCGTCAGGCCCGGTCGGCCAGATTCCGGATGCCGCGTCCGCCGCGATCGCGTCGCCCGCACGAGCCCCGAACACGGCGCCCTCGAGAAGCGAGTTCGACGCCAGCCGGTTGGCCCCGTGGACGCCGGTGCGCGCGACCTCGCCGACCGCGTAGAGGCCCGGGAGGGTCGTGCGCCCGTGAAGGTCGGTCGTCACGCCACCCATCAGGTAGTGGGCGGCCGGCGTCACGGGGATGGGCTCCCGGGCCCAGTCCCATCCGCGCGCACGCACGGCCTGGTCGATCGTGGGGAAGCGCCGGGAGAGGAACGCGGCGCGGTCCGCCTCGTCGACGCCCCCCGCCGTGAGGTGCGTCGTGTCGAGGAGCACCGGTCGGCCGCCCTGTCGCTCCATGCGGTCGGCGATGGCGCGGGCGACGACGTCGCGGGGCGCCAGTTCGCCGTCCGGGTGGGCATCGAAAGCGAACCGGCGCCCCTCCTCGTCGATGAGCGTCGCGCCTTCGCCGCGCACGGCCTCCGACACCAGGAAGGCGTCGCGGCCACCGGGATCCGCAGCGTCCTCGCGCCCCGGCAGCACGGTGGGATGGAACTGGAAGAACTCGAGGTCGCGCACGTCCACGCCGGCGCGGAGGGCGGCAGCGATCCCGTCGCCCGTGGCGACCGCGGGGTTCGTGGAGTGGGCGTAGAGCTCGCCCGCTCCTCCGGTGGCGAGCACCACCGCGTCGGCAGTGAGCTCCTCGCGCGATCCGGCGACGGCGGGTGCGGCATCCGTGGCCTGCCGGTCGCCGATCAGGAGCTCGACGCCGCGGACGCGTCCTTCTTCCACGATCAGGTCGACGAGGAAGGCGTGCTCGATGACGCGCACGCGGCTCGCGCGGAGGCGGGCGACCAGCGCCCGCTCGATCGCCGTTCCGGTGGCGTCGCCCCCGGAGTGGAGGATGCGCGGATACGAATGCGCGGCCTCCAGGCCCTTGACGAACTCGCCCCGCGCGTCGCGGTCGAAGGCGACGCCGAGCGCGATCAGCTCGCGGATGCGGGCAGGGCCCTCCTCGACGAGCACGCGCACGGCTGCCGGGTCGCCGAGGCCGGCCCCCGCCACGAGCGTGTCGTGGATGTGGTCCTCCACGCGGTCGTCGTGGAACATGACCCCGGCGATCCCGCCCTGGGCATAGCGCGTGTTGGCGTGCTCGAGCACGTCCTTCGTCACCAGCGTGACGCGGCAGCCGCCCTCGACGGCGTGCAGCGCGACTGTGAGCCCCGCGATCCCGCTGCCCACTACGACGACGTGGACCTGCGCCTTCACGACGCGTTCTCCCAGTCCGCGGCGGGCGCGGCCGGCGGCTTGGCCGCGAGCATGCGCTCGAGCGCGAGGCGTGCGGGGTCGGCGACGTCCTGCGGCACGACGATCCGGTTGCGGGTCTCGCCCGCGACGAGTCCTTCGAGGACCCACGCGAGGTACCCGGGGTGGATGCGGTACATCGTCGAGCAGGGGCACACGACCGGGTCGAGGCAGAAGATCTCGTGCTGCGGGTGGGCGGCCGCGAGGCGCTGGACCAGATTCACCTCGGTCCCGATCGCGAAGGTGGCCGGCTCGGCCGCCGCCTCGATCGCGCGGCGGATGTAGTCCGTGGAGCCGGACTCGTCCGCGGCATCCACGACGTCCATCGGGCACTCCGGATGCACGATCACCCGCACGCCGGGGTGCTCGGCGCGCGCCCGCTCGATCTGGTCGACGGTGAACCTGCGGTGGACGGAGCAGAAGCCGTGCCACAGGATCACGCGCGCGTCCTCGAGCTCCGTGGCGGATGCCCCGCCGAGCGGCTTGCGCGGGTTCCACATCGGCATCTGCTCGAGGGGGACCCCCATCGCCTTGGCGGTGTTGCGACCGAGGTGCTGGTCGGGGAAGAAGAGCACGCGGCGCCCGCGCGCGAACGCCCACTCCAGCACGGTGCGGGCATTCGACGAGGTGCACACGATGCCGCCGTGTCGGCCGACGAATCCCTTGATCGCGGCCGAGGAGTTCATGTAGGTGACCGGGATCACCGGCACGAGCCCGTCGGGGTCGACGGCCTCCATGTCGCCGTACACGTCGGCGAGCTGCTCCCAGCACTCCTCGACCTGGTCGATGTCGGCCATGTCGGCCATCGAGCAGCCGGCGGCGAGGTTCGGCAGGATGACGGCCTGCTCCGGGCGGGAGAGGAGATCGGCGGTCTCGGCCATGAAGTGCACGCCGCAGAAGACGATCGCCTCGGCATCGGGATGCTCCAGCGCCGCGTTCGCGAGCTGGAACGAGTCGCCGACGTAGTCGGCGTGAACGATCACCTCCTCGCGCTGGTAGAAGTGGCCGAGCACCACGACGCGGTCGCCCAGCGTCGCCTTCGCGGCCCGGATGCGCCGTGCGAGCTCTTCCTCCGAGGCCTCGCGGTACTCGTGGGGCAGCTCGCCCTGTCGGGGCGCGCCGGTCGGGATGACGTCCCCCATCGACGATCCGGGACCGTAGCCGGGTCGCGCGTCGAAGTCCCACGGCCCGGCCGCGAGGTCGGTGTTGCACGTCTCAGCCGTGGACGCGCCTGCGACGATCGCCTGGATCGCGTGGTCGACCGAGGCGTCGATCGGCGGGTGGGGCTGCAGGGTGAGGTTGACGGCGGACATGGCGGTCTCTTTCACTGGCGGACGCCGAGCGGGCCGCGATCGGCGAGCTCGACATCCTGGTTGTAGCGGTACAGGCGGGCCGGTCGGTGGCTGCCGGTGCGGAAGCGGTCGGTGGGGATGAGGGTGCCCGAGTTCTCCACTTGGCGGCGGAAGTTCGCGGGATCGAGGCGGCGGTCGAGGATCGACTCGTAGACCTCGCGCAGCTCGGCGAGCGTGAACTCGTCGGCCAGGAGGCCGTGCGCGATGCGGCTGTAGCCGACCTTGTTGCGCAGCCGCCACAGCGCGTACTCGACGATGTCGTTGTGGTCGAACGCCAGAGCGGGCAGCGAGGCGGCATCGAACCACTGAACGTTCTCGACGCTGTCGTCCGACGCTTCGTCGGGCCGGATGAGCGCCCAGTACACGATCGATACGACGCGGGTGGGGGAGCGGTCGACGGCTCCGAACGCGTAGAGCTGCTCGAGATAGCTCGGCGAGAGTCCCGTGGTCTCGGCGAGGGTGCGGGATGCTGCGGCATCCAGTCCTTCGGCGACGTCGAGCCATCCGCCCGGAAGCGCCCACTGCCCTTCGTGGGGATCGCGCGTGCGCCGGACGAGCGGCAGCGCCACGCGGGGTGCGTCGGCTCCCGGGAGCCGACGCAGGGTGAAGATCACGGTCGACACGGCGACCCGCGTGACGTCGACGGATGCGTCGGCGGAGCGGGGATCGAGTGTGCTGGTTCTGGTCATGGTGACTATTACCTCGCATCCATCTTAGTGTCACCATGACACGAAGGGCAAACTGCGGCCGTCACACAGGTTCGATGCGTACGCTGGCCTCTCCCCGGACGAGGGGGCGGGAGCCGAGAGGAGAGGCATGATCGTCGTCGACGTGCTGCTCCTCGTCCTCCTCGTCCTCGGACTCGCCGCGGGCATCGGACGAGGCCTGTCGGGGAGCCTCGGGCTGTTCGCGGGTCTCGTGCTGGGCGGCGCCGCGGCGTTCTGGCTCGTGCCGCTCGTCAACGACGCGCTGCCGACGCAGCAGTGGCGGCCGGCCCTCGTGCTCGCGTCCGCGGCCGCTCTCGTGATCGGGGGAGCGGTCCTCGGCTCGGCCGTCGGATCGGCCGTCCGCCGCGGGGTCGATCGCGTGCGGCCCCTGCGCGCGCTGGACCGCGTCCTGGGAGGGGTCGTGGGGGTCGCCGTCGCCGCCCTCGCGCTCTCGCTCGCCGGATCGAGCCTCGCCGTCACCGGCACGCCCGTCATCTCCACCGCCCTGTCCTCGTCGTCGGTCCTGCGAACCATCGAGCGATTCACACCGCCCCCCGTCGCGTCGGCGATCGCGGAGCTTCGCAGCTTCGTGTTCGACGAAGGGCTGCCGGCGCTCGGCGATCTGCTCGACTCGCCGGCGGTCGACATCCCGCCGGCCGATCTGGAGGACCCCGAACTCGCCCGCGCCGCGGCATCCGTCGCGCGCGTATCGGGCACGGCGTACGCGTGCGGACGCAGCTCGACGGGGACCGGCTTCGTGATCTCGCCCGACCGGGTCGTCACGAACGCCCATGTGGTCGCGGGCGTCGAGCGGCCCCTCGTCGAACTCCCGGGCCTCGGGGCGAGGGAGGGACGCATCGTCTACTTCGATCCGGTCGACGATCTCGCCGTCATCGCGGTCGACGGGCTCGCGGCCGAGCCGCTGCCGCTGGCCGACAGGCTCGGCGCGGGAGCACCGGCGGTCGTGCAGGGGTATCCCCTGGGAGGACCGTTCACGATGGTGCCGGCGGGGGTCCTCTCGACCGGGCGGGCACCGATACCCGACATCTACGACGAGAGTTCGTCGCTGCGCGAGATCTACGACCTGCGCGCCGCCGTCCGCCCCGGCAACTCCGGCGGTCCGCTGCTCACCGAGGACGGAGCCGTCGCGGGCGTGGTCTTCGCGAGAGCCGAGAACGACCCCGAACGCGGCTACGCGATGACCGTCGACGAACTCGCTCCGGTGTCGGCGGAGGCGCCCCTGCTCACGGACGCCGTGCCGTCCGGCCGGTGCATCGGCTGACGCCGACGGCGACCGGTATGCTGGCACGGCAAGTCAATACCGGCCTACCACCCGTGCGGGAGAGCCTCGGCAGCAGTCGTGCCGGGCACCGAAGGAGCAAGCCTCCCCGCCAATCTCTCAGGTACGCGTACCGCATGGGTGTGGCCGACTCTGGAAAGCGATTTCGAGCGAAGCAAGAATCGGGTTGAGTAGGCGGCCCTGCCGCCGTAACGAAACCCGCCAGGTGAGATGAGCGCGACGCGTCTCCATCCTCACCCGCCCGCGATCCGCCGAAGGTGAAAGCCCCCTTCTCCCACAGAGGGGGCGAAGCTCTCAGGCCCATGACAGAGGGGGAGTTCCACGGCGCCGTCCGGCGTCCGCCCGACCGCGAACGGGAGAACTCATGACAGACCCCCGCACGACTCCGCTGCACGACCGCCACGTGTCCCTCGGCGCCTCCTTCACCGACTTCGGTGGGTGGTCGATGCCGGTCCGCTACAGCTCCGACCTCGCGGAGCATCACGCGGTGCGCACCGCGGCGGGCATCTTCGACATCTCCCACATGGCGGAGTTCATCGTCACGGGCCCGGCCGCGGGCGCGTTCCTGGACTATGCGCTCGCGGGCCGCCTGTCCGCGCTCGTGGACGACCAGGCCAAATACAGCCTCGTGCTCGACGCGGACGGCGGCATCGTCGACGATGTCATCGTGTACCGTCACGGCGCCGAGCGCTTCCTGGTCGTCGCCAACGCCGGCAACCGCGACGCCGTGGCGGAGGCGCTGACCGAACGGGCGGCGTCGTTCGAGGTCGCGATCGACGACGCGACCGATCGCATCGCGCTCATCGCCGTGCAGGGTCCGTCCTCGCAGGCGATCCTGGCGTCCACACCCGAGATCACGGACCTCGCCGGGTCGCTCGACGACCTCCGGTACTACCGGATGACGCACGCCCGCTTCACCGCCCCGGGCGCCGAGCCGGTCCCGATCGACATCGGCCGCACCGGCTACACCGGCGAGGACGGATTCGAGCTCTACGTCCCCGCAGCCTCCGCGGGCGCCGTGTGGGATGCGCTGCTTCGATCGGGCGAGCCCCACGGGCTGGTCCCGGCGGGTCTCGCCTCGCGGGACACGCTGCGACTCGAGGCCGGCATGCCGCTGTACGGGCACGAGCTGACGCGCGACATCGTCCCGGCGCAGGCCGGGCTCGGCCGTGTCGTGGCCGTCGACAAGGACGACTTCGTCGGCCGTGCGGGTCTCGCCGCGGTCGTCGCCTCGGACGCCCCGGTCCTCGTGGGCCTCGTGTCCGAGGGCAAGCGCGCCGGTCGCGCCGGCTACCCGGTGCTCAGCGGCGACGACGTCGTGGGAGAGGTCACGAGCGGCGCGCTCAGCCCGACCCTGGGGCATCCGATCGCCATGGCTCTCGTCGCGCCCTCCGTCGCCGAGCCGGGCACCGTGCTCGCCCTCGACGTGCGGGGCACGCGCATCCCCGCGACCGTGACCGCCCTTCCCTTCTACCGCCGCACCACCTGACCGAGCACCGCCCATTCCGGAGGACGCCATGACCGACCTGAACAGCCTCAAGTACACCGCCGAGCACGAGTGGATCGCCCTCGACGGCGACGTCGCCACCGTCGGCATCACCGACTACGCGGCCGACAAGCTCGGCGACGTCGTGTTCGTCGAGCTCCCGGCCGTCGACTCCGGCGTCTCGGGCGGCGACGTGTGCGGCGAGATCGAGTCGACCAAGTCGGTCGGCGAGCTCTACGCGCCGCTCGACGGCGACGTCGTGGCCGTGAACGACGCCGTCGTCGACGACCCGTCCCTGGTCAACTCCGACCCGTTCGGGGCCGGGTGGCTCATCAAGCTCAAGGTCGACGCCGCTGCGGTCGCCGAGCTCCTCGACCGCGACGCGTACGTCGCGCTCACCGGCGGCGACGCATGACGGGGGCATTCGCGGCACGGCACATCGGGACGGATGCCTCAGCCCAGCGCGTGATGCTCGACGCCCTGGGCTACGACACGGTCGATTCGCTCGTGCGGCGCGCGGTGCCGGCATCCATCCAGGCGCCCGCCCGCGAGACGAGCGACATCCCGATCGCTGCCACCGAGGCGGAGGCTCTCGCCGAGCTCCGTGTCCTCGCGTCGCAGAACCGCGCGGCGCGCCCGATGATCGGCCTGGGCTACTACGACACGTTCACGCCGTCGGTGATCGCGCGGAACGTCCTGGAGAACCCCTCCTGGTACACCGCCTACACGCCCTACCAGCCCGAGATCTCTCAGGGCCGGCTCGAGGCGCTCATCAACTTCCAGACGATGGTGACCGATCTCACGGGGCTCGCGACGTCCGGTGCGTCGATGCTCGACGAGTCGACGGCGGTCGTCGAGGGGATGCTGGTCGCCCGGCGCGCATCGAAGTCCGCATCGAACGTCTTCCTCGTCGACGCCGACGCGCTGCCGCAGACCAAGGCGCTGCTGGCGCATCGCGCCGCGGCCGTCGGCATCGAGCTGCACCACACCTCGTTCGGCCGCTCGGGACCCGAGGCCGAGCCCGACGCGTTCGGGGCCTTCGTGCAGTACCCGGGGGCGACGGGTCGCGTGTGGGACCCGACCGAGGTCGTGGATGCCCTCCACGCCCAGGGCGGGCTCGTGGTCGTCGCCGCTGACCTCCTCGCGCTCACGCTGCTGCGCTCTCCGGGATCGTTCGGCGCCGACATCGCCGTCGGCACGACGCAGCGGTTCGGAGTGCCCCTCGGATTCGGCGGGCCGCACGCCGGGTACCTGGCCGTGCGCGCCGGCCTCGAGCGGCAGCTTCCCGGTCGAGTCGTCGGCGTCTCGCAGGACGCCGCCAGCCGGCCGGCCTACCGCCTCGCGCTGCAGACGCGCGAGCAGCACATCCGCCGTGAGAAGGCGACCTCCAACATCTGCACCTCCCAGGTGCTGCTGGCCGTCATGGCGTCGATGTATGCGGTCTACCACGGTGCGGACGGGCTGCGCGCGATCGCGACCGAGGTCGCCAAGAAGGCCGAGGCGCTGGCGACCGTGCTCCGGGGCTACGGCCTGACCCTCTCGTCCGACTCGTTCTTCGACACGCTGCGCGTGCACGTGCCCGGCTACGCCCGTCGCGTCATCGAGCGCGCGCGGGAGCGGGGCTTCCAGCTCTTCTGGGCCGATGAGGCCTCGATCGGGGTCTCCGTCGACGAGACCACGACGGCGGACGACCTCGCAGCCGTCGCCTGGGCGTTCGGGCTGCCGGAGGGGGAGTTCCTGGGCGCCGGCGAACAGGGCGAGCGCACGCTGCCCTTCGCCGACGCCGAGCCGCTGGCCGGGGTACCGTCCTCGCTGGTCCGCGCGGACGAGTACCTCACCCACCCGGTGTTCTCGGCGCACCGCTCCGAGACCGCGATGATGCGCTACCTCAAGCAGCTGTCCGACCGCGACTACGCGCTCGACCGCGGGATGATCCCGCTCGGCTCATGCACCATGAAGCTCAACGCGGCGACCGAGATGGCGGCGGTGTCGTGGCCCGAATTCTCGCGCGTGCACCCCTTCGCGCCCGTATCCGACGTCCGCGGCTACCTCGCCCTCATCGAGCAGCTCGAGGTGTGGCTCGCGGAGGTGACGGGATACGACGCGGTCTCGCTTCAGCCCAACGCCGGGTCGCAGGGCGAGCTGGCCGGTCTCATGGCGATCCGCGGGTACCACCGCGCCAACGGCGACGCGGACCGCACGGTGTGCCTCATCCCGTCCTCGGCGCACGGCACCAACGCCGCCTCGGCCGTGCTGGCCGGCATGAGGGTGGTCGTGGTGGCCTGCGATGATCAGGGCAACGTCGACCTCGACGACCTTCGGGCGAAGGTCGCGGCCCACGCGGACGAGCTCGCCGCCCTCATGATCACGTATCCGTCCACGCACGGCGTCTACGAGCACGACGTGCTCGAGATCACCCAGGCGGTGCACGATGCGGGCGGTCAGGTGTACGTCGACGGCGCGAACCTCAATGCGCTCCTCGGCTACGCGCGCTTCGGCGACCTGGGCGGCGACGTGTCGCACCTGAACCTCCACAAGACCTTCGCGATCCCGCACGGGGGCGGCGGGCCGGGCGTCGGTCCCGTGGCCGCCAAGGCGCACCTCGCGCCGTACCTGCCGTCGCACCCGCTGTCGCAGCGCAAGGACCACCCGGGCGGCGTGTTCGACGGCGGTCCCATCTCGGCGGCCCCGCACGGGTCAGCGGGCATCCTCCCGATCTCGTGGGCGTACGTGCGCATGATGGGCACCGAGGGTCTGCGGGATGCCACGGCCGCCGCTGTCCTCGCGGCGAACTACATCGCCTTCCGCCTTCGCGACCACTATCCGGTCCTATACACCGGCGACGGCGATCTCGTCGCACACGAGTGCATCCTCGACCTGCGGCCGCTGCGCGAGGCGACGGGGGTCACGGTGGACGATGTCGCCAAGCGCCTCATCGACTACGGCTTCCATGCCCCGACGATGTCGTTCCCCGTCGCGGGCACGCTGATGGTCGAACCGACCGAGTCCGAGGACCTCGGCGAGATCGAGCGGTTCATCGAGGCGATGATCGCGATCAAGGCCGAGGCGGACGCGGTGGCGGCGGGGGAGTGGCCGGCCGACGACAACCCGCTCGTCCACGCCCCGCACACGGCCGAGTCCGTCGTCGCGGGCGAGTGGAAGCACCCGTACTCCCGCGAGACCGCGGTCTACCCGGTCCCCACCCTGGTGCGCACGAAGTACTGGCCTCCGGTGCGCCGCATCGACCAGGCCTACGGCGACCGCAATCTCGTGTGCGCGTGCCCGCCGATCGAGGCCTTCGCCTGACGGCGGGAGCAGAAGGATGCCGGTGCCCCCGGCATCCTTCTGCCTCAGGCTCCCGCGCTCGGCGTCGGCGTCGGACTCGGGCTCGGGGTCGGCGCCGGGGGCGCGAAGAGATCGGGCCACAGCGCGGCCGCGAGGGGATAGCCGACGAAGGCGACGACATCGATGAGCGTGTGCGCGATGACGAGGGGCATCACGCGGCCCCAGCGCCGGTAGCACCACCCGAACACGACGCCCATCGCGAAGTTCCCGATCATCGCGGGGAATCCCTGGTACGCGTGGTACGCGGCGCGCAGGCCCGCGGTCGCGAGGATGATCGTCCACGTCCCCCAGCCGAGTCGCCGCAGACGGTCGAAGAGGTATCCGATGAAGATGACCTCCTCGGTCAGCCCCGCGCGCAGCGCCGCGAGCAGGAGAAGCGGAATCGTCCACCACGACGTGTCCAGCGGCGAGGCCTCGACGAGCACCGTGAGACCGAGCGCGCGACCGAGAGCGTAGAGCCCGAGCCCCGGGATGCCGATCACGGCGACCAGGGCCACGCCCCGGCCGAGATCTCCGCCGAACCGGGTGAAGTCGAGCCCGATCCGCCGGAACGCCGAGGTGCCCGGCTCCCACAGGAAGAAGATCGCCAGCGCGACCGGGACCAGCGCGAACCCCTGGCCGAGGAACTGGTACAGCACGTCCCAGAATTCCTCGGCGCCCGCTGACGGATTGAGCGACGTCTGCTGGTCGCCCAGCGACGCCTCCCGCTGCAGAGCCTGGATGAGACCGAGCACGGCGTAGATCGCGGAGCGCCCGACCGACAGCAGGAGCACGAGCGCGATCTCCCACCGCAGCCGTACGCGGGTCGCATGGTCTACAGGGCCAGTGTCGGGCAGATTCCCAGACGCGAAACGTTGCACGTTGTCAGATTGTCACACGCGCGTAGCGTTGAGTTAAGGATATGTAACGGTTTGCTGTTCTGTTTTGCCATGTTCGCGCGCCGTGCTTAGTGTGTCCGTGTCCGTGTCCAGAGCTGCCACAGGCTGGGCACTCAACCCTTGCACAGGAGGAAATGTGAAGATCGCGCGTCTTATGGCGGGCGTGGGTGTCGTCGCAGCGGGAGCAATCGTGCTCTCCGGTTGTGGCAACCCATACCAGTCTGAGGTCGTGGAGGGCACCGAGATCACCACCGCGTACAACTCGGGCTTTTTCCACTTCAACGACGACAGCTCAGCCGGCAACAACACGGCCAACGGCAATGTCAAGTACATGACCGACACGAGCTTCTCGTACTACAACAACACGCCCGAGTTGGTGAAGAACACCGACTTCGGCTCGTACGAGCAGACCAGCGAAGACCCGCTGACCGTCGAGTACACGATCACCTCCGACGCGGTGTGGTCCGACGGCGTGCCGATCGACGAGGCCGACATGCTCCTGCAGTGGGCTGCTCTGTCGGGCAACGTCAACGAGGCGTTCTCGCCTGCCGCAACCACCGGTTACAACCTCATCACCGAGACCCCCGAGACCGGCGACAAGACGATCACCTTCGTCTACGACGAGCCGTACGTGGACTGGGAGCTCGTCGGACCGATCGGCGTCTCCGCCCACGGCACCTACGCGCTCGCCTTCCCGGACGAGTACTCCGACGTGCAGGCTGCGTACGACACCTGGAAGGAGTCGGGCGAGGAGGGTGACTTCACCGCCTACAGCGACGCCGCCAAGGAGTTCGCCACCGACGCCAAGGAGAAGGTCGTCACGGCCATCACCGACGGCGACGAGGAAGTCCTCGCCGCGCTGGGTGACGCGTGGAGCAACGCCTACGGCTACACCACGCTGCCCGACAGCCCGGCTGCCGCGCTGACGAGCGGTGCGTACATCGTCGACGAGATCGTCGAGGACCAGTACATCTCGATCGCCGCCAACCCGCTGTACACGTGGGGTCCGTCGCCGAAGTTCGAGAAGATCACGATCCGCACGATCGCCGACTCGACCACCGCGCTCCAGGCCCTCGAGTCGGGCGAGCTCGACATCTGGTCCGGTCAGCCCACAGCTGACATCCTCCAGCTCGCGAACGAGATCGACACGGCGACGGTGCAGACCGGCGACCAGGCCTCGCACGAGCACGTCGACCTCACCGTCAACAACGGCGGTCCCTTCGACCCCGCCACCTACGGCGGCGACGAGGAGGCTGCTCTCAAGGTGCGCCAGGCGTTCCTGAAGACGATCCCGCGCCAGGAGATCGTCGACAAGATCATCAAGCCGCTGAACCCCGAGGCCGTCGTCCGCAACACGAACCTCGTGTCGATCGCCGACCCGGAGCGCTACCCGGTCCTGTCCGAGTCCAACGGCTCGGCTGACTACGCCGAGGTCGACATCGACGGCGCCAAGGCGCTGCTCGCCGAGGCCGGCGTGACCGGTCCGGTCGAGGTCGGCTTCTGGTACCCCGAGGGCAACGTTCGTCGTGCCCAGGAGTTCGAGCTGATCTCCGCCTCGGCCGCTCTGGCCGGCTTCGAGCTGGTCGACGAGAGCGAGCCCGACTGGGTCTTCACCGACCCGTCGGCCGAGCCGATCAACCCGCACGACGCGACGCTGTTCGCGTGGTCGCAGACGAGCCTCGCGGTGGGTGGATCCGACCAGATCTACGCCTGCTACGACGACCCGATGGCCAAGGGCGGAAACTACAACGGCTACTGCGACGACGAGGTGACCGCTGCGCTCAAGGAGCTCAACATCACGTCGGACTTCGACGCACAGACCGACCTGCTCGAGGCCGCTGAGGCCGGAATCTGGGCGGACGCCGTCACGATCCCGATCTTCCAGTTCCCGGGTCTGACGGTCAACAGCGACAAGGTGACCGAGGTCAAGGCCATGCCGCTGAGCCCCGACTACTTCTGGAACTTCTGGGAGTGGACGCCGGCGGACGCCGCGGCGGAGTAATTCCCGCTGCTCCCGGGTGGGCGGGCGACCGCCCACCCGGGAGGACATCGAATCGAGACTGTGGGTGCCGAGGCGAACCCTCGGCACCCACAGTCATGTCCAATCGGGGCTGCGCCGCGTGCACAGATGCCGCTCAGCCCTCCTCGTAGTAGTTTTGGGGCGCCGTATCGGTGCTCCGGGACGGACGTAGAATCATGACCTCAGCCCCATATCCGAGAGGGCTTCCGTGCTGACCTTCATCCTGCGACGCCTGGGCGCCATCGCCCTGGTCCTCCTCGTCGCCTCCTTCATCGTCTACACCCTGACGGCGATCACCGCCGATCCGCTGCAGGAACTCCGGGCGAGCAATTCCCCGAACCGCGAGGAGCAGATCCAGAACCGGATCGAGCTGCTGCGCCTCGACCTCCCCATCGTGGTCCGCTACTTCATGTGGCTGGGCGGCGCGGCGAAGTGCCTCATCGGGCAGTGCGACCTCGGCGTCGCCTTCAGCCGCAGCAACCAGGAGGTGACCGACGCGCTCGCGTCCGCGGCATCCGCCACCATCCAGCTGGTCACCGCCGCCACGATCGTCGCGATCATCTTCGGCCTCACGATCGGCATCATCACCGCTCTCCGCCAGTACAGCGGCTTCGACTACACGGTGACGTTCCTCACCTTCATCGTCTACTCGCTCCCCATCTTCTGGGTCGCGGTGCTCCTCAAGGAGTACGGCGCGATCCGCTTCAACGAGTTCCTCGCCAATCCCGTGGTGACGGTGCCGGCCATACTGATCACCGGGTTGGTCTGGGGCATCATCCTCATGGCGATCATCGGAGGATCGTGGCGGAGGCGCCTGATCACCTTCGCCGCCGCCTTCGTCGTTTCCGGCGGACTGCTCGCATTCCTCGGCCTCACGGGATGGTTCTCCGACCCCTCGATCGGCATCGTGGGCGTCATCATCACCGGCGTCGGCGCCGCCGTGGGCATCACCGCGCTCTCGACGGGCCTGGCCAACCGCCGCACGCTCTACGCGGCGCTCATCGTGGTGGGCATCTGGGCCGCGCTGTACTACCCGATCCAGTACCTGTTCTTCTACGTGCCGACCGGATGGATGCTGCTCCTCACCGCCCTCGCGGCCATCGGCATCGGCATCGGCGTCGGCGTGCTCATCGGCGGGGACGGCAAGAAGGAAGCGGCCCGCACCGCCGCGATCGTGAGCTTCATCACGTTCTTCGTGATCGTCGTGGACCGCGTCATGCTCGTCTACACCGACTACGTGGACCGCATTCCGCAGAGCGGCGTCATCGCCACGATCGGCTCATCGACGCCGGGGCTGCAGGGCGACATGTGGTTCGAGATCCTCGACGGATTCGCCCACCTGGTGCTGCCGACCATCGCGCTCGCGCTGGTGTCGATCGCGGCGTACACGCGGTACTCGCGGTCGAGCCTGCTCGAGGTGATGAACCAGGACTACGTGCGCACCGCTCGCGCCAAGGGCCTGAACGAGCGCACCGTCGTCATGCGACACGCGATGCGCAACGCCCTCATCCCGATCGCCACGATCATCGCGTTCGACATCGGCGCACTCATCGGCGGTGCGGTCATCACCGAGACGATCTTCGCGTGGAAGGGCATGGGAGCCCTGTTCGTCGACGGTCTGAACGCCGGCGACGTCAACCTCGTGATGGGCTTCTTCCTGGTGACCGGCGTGCTCGCGGTGGTCTTCAACCTCATCGCGGACCTGCTGTACTCCGCCCTCGACCCCCGGATCCGGGTGAGCTGACATGGTAACCACTACCCCCACCGACGCGCCGCAGGACCGCGGCAGCGAGCAGTCCATCGAGCAGAAGGCGGTCGCCGGCCTCAGCCAGGGCGCACTCGTCCGACGCCGCTTCTTCCGCCACACGGGAGCGATGATCGCCCTCGTCGTGCTGATCCTCGTCATCATCCTGGCGTTCACCTCGGTGGGCACGGTGATCGGCGGGACCGGCAAGCTGCAGGCCAGCGGCGACGGCACCCTGTCGATCAACGGGCTCCGCATCCCCGGCTGGTGGCCGCTGGACTGGTTCACGAGCTACCCCATCGTGAACGGCGGACAGCCGACGCTCACGCTGTTCCCCTTCGCGCTGGGTGAGCACCCCTTCGGACAGGACACCCTCGGCAAGGACGTGTTCGCGCAGGTCATGCGCGGCACGCAGCAGTCGATCACGGTCATGTTCCTCGTCGGCATCGTGTCGCTCATCCTCGGCGTGCTCTTCGGTGCGCTGTCGGGCTTCTTCCGCGGCTGGGTCGACTCGCTGATCATGCGCTTCACCGACGTGATCATCATCATCCCGATCATCGTGATCGGCTCGATCATCGGAAAGCTGCTCGGCGGCAACAGCGCCATCGTCTTCGGCCTGTTCCTCGGCATCCTGAGCTGGACCGGACTCGCGCGACTCGTTCGCGGCGACTTCCTGGCTCTGCGCGAGCGCGAGTTCGTCGACGCCGCGCGCGTCGCCGGCGCCAGCAACGGCCGGATCATCTTCCGCCACATCCTCCCCAACGCGGTCGGCGTCATCATCGTCAACACCACGCTGCTCATGAGCGCCGCGGTGCTGATCGAGGCCGCGCTGAGCTTCATCGGATTCGGTATCCAGCCGCCCGACGTGTCGCTCGGCCAGATCATCAGCGAGTACCGTGAGGCGTTCCGCACGCGGCCGTGGCTGTTCTGGTGGCCGGGTCTGTTCATCGTCATCCTGGCGCTGTGCATCAACTTCATCGGCGACGGCCTCCGCGACGCATTCGACCCTCGTCAGCAGGCGAAGGTCAGCGCGCGCAAGGCGAATCGCGCCGTGGCGGCCATCCCGTCCTCGAGCGGCGTGATGATGGTGGACGCCCCGACCTCGACCGACGACGAGACGTACATGGACGAGTTCGGAGGCGGATCGCTCCCCGGACCCGAGGCACCGGACGAGGACCGTTCGCGACGTGAGGGCGATCAGTCGTGAGGCAGCGCGAGCGCGAGCACGGTGGCCGCGATGAGCACCGCGGTCACACCGATCACGCCGACGTTGAGCGTCGTGACGGTGCCGCCGGGCGTCGTGTCCCCGCCGCTGCGGCGGTACTGCTCGAGCGTGCGTCGCACAAGGGCGGTCGCATCGCCGCTCGGGGTCCCCTCGGCGTCCGAGGGGCGGCGCGTGTCCAGTTCGCCCGGGGTGCGGGAGACCTCCTCGCGCCTCGTCGTGAGGGCCTGCCGCGCACCCGGCGCGGGTGCCGCCCAGGCGCGGATGCTGCGCCCGCCGGTGGTGCGGACCGTCAGTGCGTAGCGGGAGTCGACGTCGGCGACGTCGCCCCACGGCACCCGGTGCGTGCGGAAGACGTTCACGATCTCGATGAAGCCCTCGCTGATCTGCACGGAGGGGCGCACGTAGAGCGCCCACGCGAGCCACGCGACGAGCACGATCGGCCAGGACCACACCGCGAGGGACGCGAAGCCGTCCGAGACGACGATGAACACGAGACCGAGGGCGCAGACGCCGATCGCCACCCAGGCGAGGATCTGCCCGCCGCGCGGGCGGAAGGTGACCGGTTCGGGCATGCGCCCATCCTGACACGGGAGATCAGCCGATGAGCACGAAAGAGGGTGCCCGCATGCGCGGACACGTCCCCCAGGACGGCGGCCCGGTGCTGTCCGTCGACAACCTCGGCGTGGAGTTCTGGGTCGGCGGCAAGTGGGCCGCGGCCGCGAAGCACGTCAGCTACGACCTCATGCCCGGGGAGGTGCTCGCCATCGTCGGCGAGTCCGGATCGGGCAAGAGCACGAGCTCGATGGCGATCATGGGCCTGCTGCCCAAGAACGCCCGGGTCACCGGAAGCGCGAAGCTCGCTGGCCGCGAGCTGATCGGTGCACGACCCGAGATGCTGCGCAGCGTGCGCGGCGAGGGCATCGCGGCGATCTTCCAGGAGCCGATGACGGCGCTGAACCCCGTCTACACGATCGGCTTCCAGATCTCCGAGACGATCCTCACGCACCGCCCGGGCATGACCCGCAAGCAGGCGAAGGCCCGCGCGATCGAGCTGCTCGGCCTCGTCGAGATGCCGGACCCCACCAAGGCGTACAACTCGTACCCGCACCAGCTGTCGGGCGGGCAGCGTCAGCGCGCGATGATCGCACAGTCGATCTCGCTCGACCCGCGCGTGCTCATCGCCGACGAGCCGACGACGGCCCTCGACGTCACGGTGCAGGCCGAGATCCTCGATCTTCTGCGTCATCTGCACCAGAAGCTCGACTCCGCGATCATCCTCATCACCCACGACATGGGCGTGGTGGCCGACATGGCCGACGACGTCATGGTGATGAAGGATGGCGACGTGGTCGAGCACGGCACGGCGGAGCAGCTGTTCACCGCGCCGGAGCATCCCTACACTCGCGCGCTCATGGCGTCGGTGCCGCACCTCGGCCTCGGCACGGCTGTCGCCGACGTCCAGTCGGCGGGGGATGACTCCACCGCCGCGCTGCTGCTCGAGGACGTGTCGATCGACTACCCCAAGCGGGGCCGCGTCCCGGCCTTCCGGGCGGTCTCCGAGGCATCCCTGTCGATTCAGCCCGGCGAGGTCGTGGGTCTCGTGGGCGAATCGGGCTCGGGCAAGACGACGATCGCGCGCGCGATCGTGGGACTCGTCCCCATCGCCGAGGGTCAGCTCCGCGTGGCCGGCCAGGAGATGGTCGGAGTCGACGCGAAGCAGCTGCGCGCGGTGCGCCGCAAGCTCGGAATCGTGTTCCAGGACCCGGGCTCGTCGCTGAATCCGCGCTGGCCCGTCGGCCAGTCGATCGGCGAGCCGCTCGAGCTCGCCGGCCGGGACCGCAAGGAGATCGGCACGCGCGTCAGCGAGCTGCTCGACATGGTGGAGCTGCCGCGCGACTTCCGCAACCGCTACCCGCACGAGCTCTCCGGCGGTCAGCGCCAGCGCATCGGCATCGCGCGAGCGCTGGCGCTCGACCCCACGGTGCTCGTCGCCGACGAGCCGACGAGCGCACTGGATGTCTCGGTGCAGGCCCGCGTCCTCGAGCTGCTGCAGCAGATCCAGAAGGAGAAGCAGTTCGCGACGCTGTTCGTGACGCACGACCTCGCCGTCGTCGACCTGCTGGCCGACCGCATCGTCGTGATGCAGCACGGCAGGATCGTCGAGCAGGGGTCGAAGGAGCAGATCCTCCGCAACCCGCAGGACCCGTACACGCAGCGACTCATCGCGGCCGTGCCGGTTCCCGACCCCGCCGAGCAGCGCGTGCGCCGCGAAGCGCGCGCGGCACTCCTGGCCGGACAGGACTGACCGAACGAAAGCGGCCTGGGCGCTCCGGCGCCCAGGCCGCTTTCGGCTGCCTGCGATAGGCTGAGGTGCCGGCATCCCGGCCCTCTCCCTCTCTCGCAAGGATTCCTTCATGGCCCGCGCCCTCCGACCGGACCTCCGAAACGTCGCCATCGTCGCGCACGTCGACCACGGCAAGACCACGCTCGTCGACGCCATGCTGCGCCAGACGGGGTCGTTCGGCGATCACGCGCACGTCGAGGAGCGTGCGATGGACTCCAACGACCTCGAGCGCGAGAAGGGCATCACGATTCTCGCCAAGAACACGGCGATCACGTACAACGGCGAGCACACCGACGTCCCCGTGACGATCAACGTCATCGACACGCCGGGCCACGCCGACTTCGGCGGCGAGGTCGAGCGCGGTCTGTCGATGGTCGACGGCGTCGTCCTCCTCGTCGACGCGAGCGAGGGACCCCTGCCGCAGACCCGCTTCGTCCTGCGCAAGGCGCTCGAAGCGAAGCTCCCCGTCATCCTCCTGGTCAACAAGACCGACCGCCCGGATGCGCGCATCGCGGAGGTCGAGGAGGAAGCGCACGATCTGCTCCTCGGACTCGCCTCCGACCTGCACGAGGACGTGCCCGACCTCGACGTCGACGCCCTCCTGGACGTCCCCGTCGTCTACGCCTCCGGCCGCGCCGGCGCTGCGTCGCGCACGCGTCCGGCCAACGGCGAACTGCCCGACAACGACGACCTCGAGCCGCTCTTCGCCGCGATCCTCGAGCACGTGCCCGCGCCGTCGTACGACGACGATGCGCCGCTGCAGGCATGGGTCACCAACCTCGACTCGAGCCCCTTCCTCGGCCGCCTCGCGCTCCTGCGCGTGTTCAACGGCACGCTGCGCAAGGGGCAGACCGTCGCGTGGGTGCGGCACGACGGCTCGCACTCCAACGCCCGGATCACCGAGCTGCTCAAGACGCGTGCGCTCGAGCGATACCCCGCCGAGGAGGCGGGTCCGGGCGACATCGTCGCCATCGCCGGCATCGAGGAGATCACCATCGGCGAGACGATCGCCGATCCCGAGGACGTCCGGCCGCTTCCGGCGATCACGGTCGACGACCCCGCGATCTCGATGACGATCGGCACCAACACGTCGCCGCTGGTCGGCAAGGTCAAGGGGCACAAGGTCACTGCGCGCATGGTCAAGGATCGCCTCGACCGCGAGCTCATCGGCAACGTGTCGCTCAAGGTCGTCGACATCGGACGCCCGGACGCCTGGGAGGTCCAGGGCCGCGGAGAGCTCGCGCTGGCGATCCTCGTCGAGAACATGCGCCGCGAGGGTTTCGAGCTCACGGTCGGCAAGCCCCAGGTCGTGACCCGGAAGGGCGAGGACGGCAAGGTCAAGGAGCCCTTCGAGCACCTCACGATCGACGCTCCCGAGGAGTACCTCGGCGCCATCACCCAGCTGCTCGCGGCACGCAAGGGCCGCATGGAGAGCATGGTCAATCACGGCACCGGCTGGGTGCGCATGGAGTTCATCGTCCCCTCGCGAGGGCTGATCGGCTTCCGCACCGAGTTCCTGTCGGTCACTCGCGGCACCGGCATCGCCAACGCGATCTCCCACGGCTACGACGACTGGGCCGGTCACATCCAGGCGCGGCAGAACGGCTCGATCGTCGCCGACCGCGCCGGCGTCGTGACGCCGTTCGCCATGATGGCGCTCCAGGAGCGCATGAGCTTCTTCGTCCAGCCCACCGAGGAGGTCTACGAGGGCATGGTCGTCGGCGAGAACACGCGCGCGGACGACATGGACGTCAACATCACCAAGGAGAAGAAGCTCACCAACATGCGCTCATCGACCGCGGACGAGCTCGAGCGGCTGACCCCGCCGCGTCAGCTCTCCCTCGAGGAGAGCCTCGAGTTCGCGCGAGAGGACGAGTGCGTCGAGGTGACGCCCGAGAAGGTGCGCATCCGCAAGGTGATCCTCGACCAGACCGAGCGCGGCCGTGCCGCGTCACGCCTGAAGCGGCAGGACGCCAACGCCTGACCTACGGCTCCTCCGCGACACCGGGCCACGGATGGTCGGGCGGCACGCGGGCGACGTCCGGCGTCGTCGGTAGCATCGCCGGGTGACCCTCGATCCGACCTTCGACGATGCGCATGCCGCGGGCGAGGGCCGCCGCGCCCTGCGCGAAGGTCTCGGGGTGGCGTTGGCCACGAGCGCGTACGGCATCTCCTTCGGCGCACTGGCCGTGGCATCCGGTCTCGACGTGTGGCAGACCTGCGTGCTGAGCCTGCTGATGTTCACCGGCGGATCGCAGTTCGCATTCGTGGGGGTGGTCGGCGCCGGCGGACTCGGCGCCGCGCCGGCCGCGATCGCGTCGGCCGCCCTGCTGGGCGTGCGCAATGTCGCCTACGGGATGCGCATGTCTCCCGTCATCGGCCCGGGCTTCTGGAAGCGGGCCGCGGCGGCGCACTTCACGATCGACGAGTCCACGGCGGTCTCGCTCGCCCAGCGCACCGCCCACGCGCGCGCGGTCGGGTTCTGGGTGACCGGCATCGGCATCTACCTCGGCTGGAACCTGTCGACGCTCGCCGGTGCCCTCCTCGGCGACGTTCTCGGAGATCCGCGCGCGTACGGATTGGATGCCGCGGCCGCCGCCGCCTTCCTCGCGCTGCTGTGGCCGCGGCTGCGGCACCGGCAGCCGATCGTCGTCGGGATCGCGGCCGCCGTCGTCGCCACGCTCCTCACGCCGGTGCTGATGCCCGGGGTGCCCGTGATCATCGCTGCCGCCGTCGCGATCATCGTCGGATGGCTCAACTGGCTCGGAACGCCTGAGGATGCCTCGCTCCCCGCCGACGGGATCGAACCCGACGACGTCGCCGAGCGGGAGGGGCTGCCATGACGCTGTGGTCCGCCCTCCTCATCGCATCGATCGTCTGCGTCGCACTGAAGACGGTCGGCTATCTCATCCCGCCGAAGTGGCTCGAGGCCCCCCGGCCCATGCGGATCGCGGACCTGCTGACCGTCGCGCTTCTGGCCGCGCTCGTGGCCGTGCAGACCCTGGGGGCCGGGCAGGCGATCGTCGTGGACGCGCGCGTGCCGGCTGTGCTCGTGGCGGCGGGTCTGCTCATGCTCCGCGCGCCCTTCCTCGTCGTGGTGGCCGCCGCCGCACTCACGGCGGCGCTCCTGCGGCTGTGGGGCTGGGCGGTGTGAGCATGCCCGAAGGGGCGCCGGGTCGGCGCGGGTAGAGTCATCGGGTGCGCTCTTCTCTTCCCGCCCGCCTCGGCACGTGGGTCGTCGCACTGCTCGTCGGAGCGGTCTACGGCCTCGCCGGCACGATCGCGCACGCCTATGAACTGGGCTGGTTCCCGCTCGGGCTGGTCCTCGCCGTCATCGGGTGCGCCGCACTCCTCGTAGCGGTCCGGCTGCTCACCGGCGACCGGTGGGCCGCGCTGGCGACCGGCCTGGGGATGATGCTGTCGACCCTCGTCTTCTCGGGGAAGGGCCCCGGGGGCTCCGTCATCGTCCCCGAGTCGCCGCTGGGGAGCATCTGGACGATCGCGCTGCCCATTCTGGTGGCGATCGTGGTCGCCTGGCCGGAGAACGTGCGCCCCGCGGAGAGAGCAGCCGGGGCATCCGGATTTCGGGGGACAGGCGACCCGTCCCGGCCACCGGCCACGACCGACGCAACTAGACTGACACCGTGACGTATGTGATCGCTCTTCCCTGTGTGGACGTCAAGGACCGCGCGTGCATCGACGAGTGCCCGGTGGACTGCATCTACGAAGGCGAGCGCTCCCTCTACATCCACCCCGACGAATGCGTGGACTGCGGTGCCTGCGAACCGGTCTGCCCCGTCGAGGCAATCTACTACGAGGATGACCTGCCCGACGAGTGGCAGGACTACTACAAGGCCAACGTCGAGTTCTTCGACGACATCGGCTCGCCCGGCGGAGCCGCCAAGGTCGGTGTGATCCACAAGGACCACCCGGTCATCGCCGCGCTCCCGCCCCAGGCTCCGTGACCGCCGTCGCCGCGATCGCGCGATCCGCGCTGCGGGGCGTGAGCTGATGGGCGTCGCCGATCTCGCCGACTACCCGTGGGACGCCGTCGCGCCCTATGCCGAGCGCGCACGCGCGCATCCGGACGGGATCGTCGACCTCTCGATCGGATCTCCCGTAGACGCGACCCCCGACGTGGTCGCAGTCGCTCTCCGCTCCGCGACCGACGCCCACGCCTACCCGCAGACGGTCGGGACGCCCGGACTCCGCTCGGCGATCGTGGACTGGTACGCGCGCCGCCGCGGCGTGGTCGGCCTCGCACCCGACAACGTGCTGCCGACGGTCGGATCGAAGGAGCTCGTCGCACTTCTGCCGCTCCTCCTCGGCCTCGGACCGGGGGACGTCGTCGTCCATCCTCGGGCGGCGTATCCCACCTACGAGGTCGGCGCGCGCCTCGTCGGAGCGACCCCGTTGGCGTCGGACGACCCGGCCGAATGGCCGGAAGCCACCCGGCTGGCGTGGGTGAACTCTCCCGGCAATCCCGACGGCGCGGTGCTCGGCGTCTCCGCGCTTCGCGCCGCGGTCGCCCGGGCACGAGTCCTCGGCGCGGTCCTCGCGTCCGACGAGTGCTACGCCGAGCTCGGCTGGGATGCGCCGTGGGACACCGAGCCGATCCCGTCGGCGCTGGACCCGAGGGTGGTGGGGGAGGACATGACCGGGGTGCTCTCGGTCTACTCGCTCAGCAAGCAGTCCAATCTCGCCGGGTATCGCGCCGCGTTCCTCGCCGGCGACCCGGCCGTCGTCGCCCGGCTGCTCACCGCCCGCAAGCACCTCGGGCTCATGCTCCCGGTGCCCGTGCAGGCGGCGATGGTCGCGGCGCTGGGGGATGACGCCCACGTCGCCGCGCAGAAGGAGCGGTACCGCCACCGTCGGGAGGTCCTCCGGCCCGCACTGGAGGACGCCGGGTTCCGCATCGACGCGAGCGAAGCCGGGCTGTATCTGTGGGCGACCGAGGGGCGAGACGCGTGGGAGAGTCTCGACCGGCTCTCCCGCCTCGGTATCCTTGCCGGTCCGGGTCACTTCTACGGTCCGCATTTCCCGCACCACGTGCGCCTCTCCCTCACGGCCGCCGACGAGCGGGTCTCCGCTGCGGCGGCGCGGCTCCGCACGAACTTATGAGGAATCCTCCTTCGGATCCCGCATCCCTTTGGTCGTGTCCGCAGTAGGCGTGTGAGCGCACTAGGCTGTAATGACGCGGCGGCGCGGCATCCCCGTCCCCGCACCGTCCTCACAGAGCGCCCTGCGCGTCGGGAGGCGGACGACACCCCCGGCACGACCAGGAATCGCGAGGAGGCGCCGTGAGCGACGCGGGTACCCAGCACGAGAAGGCCACCCTCACGATCGGCGACACGGTCGCCGAGTTCCCGCTGCTGCAGGGGACCGACGGCGCCCCGAGTGTCGATCTGTCGACGTTCACGCGTCAAACCGGGCACACCGCGCTGGACTACGGGTTCGTCAATACGGCCGCCACCAAGTCCGCGATCACCTACATCGACGGCGACCAGGGGATCCTGCGCTACCGCGGCTATCCGATCGAGCAGCTCGCCAAGAACAGCACCTACCTCGAGGTGGCATGGCTCCTCATCTACGGCGAGCTGCCTACGGCCGACGAGCTGGCGGCGTTCGACGACCGCATCCGCCACCACACGCTCCTGCACGAGGACCTCAAGCGCTTCTTCTCCGCGCTGCCGCACACGGCGCACCCGATGTCGGTCCTGTCCTCGGCCGTGTCGGCACTCTCGACGTACTACGAGAATGAGTCCGACCCGAACAACCCCGAGCACGTCGAGCTCAACACCATCCGCATGCTCGCGAAGCTCCCCGTGATCGCGGCCTACGCGCACAAGAAGAGCATCGGGCAGGCGTTCCTCTACCCCGACAACACACTGGGCTTCGTCGACAACTTCCTCAAACTCAACTTCGGCGTACTTTCGGAGATCTACGAGGTCGACCCGGTCATGTCGCGCGCGCTCGAGCGCCTGCTCATCCTCCACGAGGACCACGAGCAGAACGCCTCGACCTCGACGGTCCGTCTCGTCGGCTCCACCGGCGCCAACCAGTTCTCCTCGATCTCTGCCGGGATCAACGCGCTCTACGGGCCGCTCCACGGCGGCGCGAACGAGGCGGTGCTCGACATGCTCGGCCGCATCCGGGACTCGGGCGAGAGCGTGCAGCGCTTCGTGGAGCGGGTCAAGAACAAGGAGGACGGCGTCAAGCTGATGGGCTTCGGCCACCGGGTCTACAAGAACTACGATCCGCGAGCCAAGCTCGTCAAGGAGTCCGCCGATGAGGTGCTCGAGGCTCTTGGCGTGAGCGATCCGCTGCTCGATCTCGCCAAGCAGCTCGAGGAGATCGCACTCAACGACGACTACTTCCGCGAGCGCCGCCTGTATCCCAACGTCGACTTCTACACAGGCGTGATCTACAAGGCGATGGGCTTCCCGACGCGGATGTTCACGGTGCTGTTCGCGATCGGTCGCCTTCCCGGCTGGCTCGCGCAGTGGCGCGAGGCGGCGAGCGACCCGCAGACCAAGATCGGGCGTCCCCAGCAGCTCTACATCGGCGCGGGGGAGCGGAACTATCCCGGCGTCTGAGCTCCGTCTCGCGCTTCGAAAGACCGGAACCCGACCCCGCTAGGGTGTGGACATGGTGAGCCATGACTTCGTCCCGCCGGTCGATCCGGGTTCGTTCGATCCTGGCTTCGCGGATCCGAGCATCCCGTCGGCCTTCTCGGGGATCTTCGTCCTGTTCGTCGTGCTGGTGCTCGCTGTCATCGGATTCTCCCTCTACGTCGGCGTCCGCAAGTATGCCGTTCTGAAGCGAGCCGGCCACGACCCGCTGACCGTGGACGCGGAGCTGGCCGCACGCGTGCTCGGCAGCGACGCGCTGCGACCGGGCGCGGCCGACGCCGCGACGCCGGCCAAGTCCCTCGAGGAGCGGCTGGCCGAGATCGAGTCCCTGCATGAGCGCGGGGTGATCTCCGCCGACGAGCGCGCCGCGGCGCGC
The DNA here is from genome assembly GCF_042677065.1 of Microbacterium insulae. NCBI lineage: Bacteria > Bacillati > Actinomycetota > Actinomycetes > Micrococcales > Microbacteriaceae > Microbacterium > Microbacterium insulae. The sequence continues at coordinate 2,678,774 of NZ_JBHTII010000001.1, forward strand.
GCCGCGATCCTCGGAGGCTGAGCGGATGCCGCGCCTCCTGGTCCGTCGTCCCTCGATGACCCTCGCCGACGGCGAGCTGACCCATCTCGACCGCGTGCCGGTCGATCCCGAACTCGCCCAGCGCCAGTGGGAGGCGTACATCGATGTGTTCCGCGCGCGTGGCTGGGACGTCGTCGAAGTCGATCCCGCCGACGCGCAGCCCGATGGCGTCTTCGTCGAGGACGCCGTCGTGATGTTCGACGAACTCGCCGTCCTCTGCCGAGCCGGCGCTGTGTCGCGCCGAGGCGAGTCCGAGTCCGTCGAGGCGGCGGTCGCGGCATCCGGAATCCCGTTCGTCCGCATCGAGGACCCCGGCACGCTCGACGGCGGTGACGTCCTCAAAGTGGGACGCACCGTGTACGTGGGCACGTCGTCGCGCACGAACACTCAGGGCATCGCACAACTGCGCGACGTGCTCGACGCGCGCGGGTGGAGCCTCGTCGAGGTGCCCGTGACGAAGGTGCTGCATCTCAAGAGCGCCGTGACTGCTCTCCCCGACGGCACGGTCGTGGGCTTTGCACCGCTGGTCGACGATCCGTCGGTCTTCCCGGACTTCCTGGCGATCCCCGAGGAGCACGGCACCGCGGTCGTGGTGCTGGACGACTCGACGGTGCTGATGTCCGCGGACGCGCCGGCTACGGCGGCGCTCTATCGCTCGCGCGGGCTCGAGGTGGTCACGACGCCGGTCACGGAGTTCGAGAAGCTCGAGGGCTGCGTGACCTGCCTCTCGGTGCGCGTGAGGGTCTGATCGCGCAGAACCGTTCCGTCGGGCGGGCTCGCTCAGGCGTGCAGTGCCTCGTTGAGCGTCACGCCCGCCCCCGCCCGGCGCACCGCCTCCACTGCGCCGGTCACCGAGTTGCGGCGGAAGAGCATCCCGTCGGCTCCGGAAAGCTGGGAGCCCTTCACGGTGGCCGGGGAGCCGTCGGCGTGGGCCGGCTCGTCCACCAGCAGAATCTTCGATCCCGCGGTGACGTAGAGCCCCGCCTCGACGATGCAGTCGTCGCCCAGCGAGATGCCGATGCCGGCGTTCGCTCCGAGCAGCGTGCGGGAACCCACGGAAATCTGGTGGGTTCCCCCACCGGAGAGAGTGCCCATGATCGACGCGCCACCGCCGATGTCGCTTCCGTCTCCGACGACGACCCCCTGCGAGATGCGTCCCTCGACCATGCTCTGTCCGAGGGTGCCGGCGTTGAAGTTGACGAACCCTTCGTGCATGACGGTGGTGCCGGGGGACAGGTAGGCGCCGAGGCGCACGCGCGAGGCATCCGCGATGCGAACGCCCGGAGGTGTGACGTAGTCGAGCAGCCGGGGGAATTTGTCCAGCCCCTGCACCTGGATCCCGTCGCGGACCAGGAACGGCCTCATGCGGGTGACGGTGTCGGGGTGCATCGGTCCCGCGTTGGTCCAGGCGACGGTCGGCAGGTGACCGAACACGCCGTCGAGGTTCACCTCGTTCGGAGCGACCAGGCGATGCGAGAGGGCGTGGAGGCGCAGGTAGGCGTCCGACGTCGAGGTGGGGGAGGCCGCCAGTTCGATCTCGAGGGCGACGACGTCGATGGTCACGCCACGCCGTGCGTCCGGTACTGCGAGCCGCTCCAGCTCGTCCGGCGGCATCGCGGGATCCAGTCCCAGCGGGATGCGCCCCACTTCGGGCTCGGGGTACCACGTGTCGAGTACGGTGCCGTCCTCGGCGGTCGTCGCGAGGCCGAAGCCCCAGACCCATCCTTCGTCGCTCATGTCCTCCACGCTAGCGCCGACGACCGGCTGTCACCCGACGGATTGCGAGCCGTGACGCGACCGCCAGCTGGGCGCGAGGCGGAGGCGTGCAGTCAGTCGTCCCACGTGTGGGTTGGCACGACACGCCCGGGATGTCGCGCGGATTCGCCGTACGCGTCGATCTGGCGTAATGTTCTTATTGTTCGCCCCACAGGGACGCGGCGAGGCCGAGAGCCTCACCCCCCTCAAGCGGCGGGCCACCTCCCTTCGAATCACCTCATTGAGGCGAGCGGCTTTCGGGTCTAGAATGGGAGTCTTCCCCTCGGAACCTTGAGGTCCCGCGAGTACGGCCGGTCGGCCGGGCTGCGGTCGGACGTCGAATCCGAGTCGGATAAGGTTGTGAAGTTGCCCTGCTGTGCTGGCCTTGGTGGTTGGTGGGTGGGTGCGTCCGATCCTTGAGAACTCAACAGCGTGCACTTGTCAAATGCCAAATAACCTCGTCGGTCAGTTTT